>NZ_RFFM01000009.1 GCF_003696365.1 Stutzerimonas zhaodongensis | reverse complement strand
GCTTGCTGGGACTGGAGCCTGCTGAGCGAAAGCGTCCGCGATACCGGGCTGTAGCGGAGGTGAACAAGGTGGAGATCGGGCACCCGGTAGCCCTAGACAACACCTATGCGATAACGCTCGCATTCGATACAGGTACTGGCCTGCGCACTGCTTTATCGATGCCGAGGGGAGGGTGCGTTTCGGCCACTTTCGTGAAGGTTCCTACGAGGACCACGATCAGTCTTGCAGCAGTTGCAGAGTAAGGCCCGCGCTGGCAAATCGTCCGGGCTGACTTCCGAGATATGTACCAGCGTGCCCCTGCCGGGGTCATCGGTGGCGGCTGAGTGAGGTGGTATCCAGGCAAGTTAATGCAAAGCACGGTCGAGATGCCGAGATCAAGGCGATGGCCACGGGTACGCGCTTATTGGTCTTGCATCAGTTTCCCAAGCACAAATGAATATCGAGTAGCGATGAAGTATCGAGCATCGGGTTCGTTGAAGGTTTGGTGATGCCCAAGCCTGTCGGGGCGCTTGAGATGAAATCAACTCTTAACTCAGCCGGGGCTTAGCGGCTTTTAAGCCTGATAGGGAAGATTTCAACCTAACCATATCGGGCGCTCTCAAATTAAGCGATCCTGTGTCACGTCAGCAGATCGGCATCACTGAATGTTGATGATTTTTGGTGCTCGCGTTTGTGAGTGGCCAACAGTGGAACACCCCGAGTAATTGGGGAAGTGTTCCCACGACACATTATATTGGATCAGTCCGTGGAAGAGATATCTGTGGCCGTACTCGGGAGATTGGCTTGCCTACTGTTTCGGTAGATCTACGTGGCGATGAGCGCCTCGCTCATGTGCTTAGTGCCAGTGAACGACTGGTGACGGCAGGATCGATGGGCGAGGTCGTAGACGTGCTCCGCGATACGGCGCGTGCCTCTGTCGGCGCAGAGGGCGTGGCAGTTGTTATTGAGAATGACGGGTGCTGCCTCTACGTAGCTGAAGACGCTGTATCCCCCCTTTGGCAAGGTCAGAGTTTTCCCGCTGACCATTGCATTTCGGGATGGGTGATGCGCCACAGAAAGACGCTGGCCATCCGTGACGTTAGACTCGATCCACGTGTGCCGCAAAATGCCTACGCTCCGACCTTCGTCCGTAGTCTCATTATGGTGCCTATAGGTAGGCCGGTTCCGGTCGCAGCGCTAGGAGCCTACTGGTCGGATGTTCGTACCCACGACTCCGATACCATCAAACAGCTGGAAAGTCTGGCGCGTCTGGCGACGATTGCCATTGAGAACGCGCGTCTTACCCAGGCCCGCAATCGCGCGGCAGCGCTTGGGGCAGCACAGCACCGCATCCTGGAACTGGCCGTCGCAGAAACACCTCTTGACGTCACGCTGGATGAGATTGTCCGTGAGGTGGAGGCGTTGTCCACGTCCGGTTTCCTTGGGAGCATCCTGCTTGCGAGCGATGAGGGGCGGCAGTTGCACAGTTGCTCCGGACCGAGCCTTCCGCGCGCTTATAAGGATGCGATCGATAGCATCTGCATGAGCCCGATCGTTGACTCATGCAATACCGCAGCCCGCGAGGCTCCACTCAATGTTGCGAAGGACCCACGTTGGACGAAGTTCCGCGACCTGTCCCGCGGACATGGCCTACACGTCTGCTGGTCCATGCCAATTCGTTCGGCGCAGGACATCATGCTTGGCAACTTTGTCATGTATCACCGCGAGCCGCGCCAGCCGCTGTCGGAAGATACCGAGGTCATCGACTTCGTTGTTCGGACAGTTGGGCTCCTCGTGCGCCGCGCTCAAGCGAAGGCCGCGATCCAGATCAGCGAGGCACGCTACCGCCAGATTGTCGAGGGCGCAGAGGACTTTGCGATTATCACCTTTGATGCACAGGGAAGGGTAACGAGTTGGAACACGGGCGCCGAGCGAATTGTTGGCTACCGGGCCGAGGAGATAGTGGGCCGCAAGGGCGACGTGTTCTACTCCGTGATGGACCAGGCTGCGCATGTATTTTTTGACGAGCTCGCGCTTGCAAAGAACCAGGGGCGGGCGATCAACGAACGCTGGCACGTTCGCAAGAATGGAACGCGGTTCTGGGGCTCTGGACTGATGATGCCGCTTGCCATGGATCATGGCGGCTTCGTGAAGATCTTCCGGGATCGTACTGACGAGCATGAGGCTCAAGCGGCTCTGCAAGAGAGTGCGGCGCGACTTCGTTTTTTTGATGAGCTCGATAGCCAGCTCTTCAACATCCGCAGCGCCGAAGACGCGATGCTCGTAGCGACTGAGATGTTGGGACGAAAGCTCAACGTTTCTCGCTGTGCCTACGCGGATGTTGATATCGACCAAGACCGATTTTGGATTCGCAGTGATCACAACGCGCCGGGTGTCCAGAGTTCGGCCGGAACCTATAGCCTCCAACAGTTTGGTCCACGGTGCGCGGCTGACATGCGCGCCGGTCGCACATTAATCGTCCGCGACGTCCTTTCAGAGCTTAGTGAGGGTGAGGGGCGCGAGACGTTCAGGGCCATCGGCATCGACGCGATCATCTGCTGCCCGCTTGTGAAGGATGGCCGACTGACTGCAATGATGGCGGTTCATCATCAACAGCCCCGAGACTGGTCGCCGTTTGAGATTTCTCTCGTCAGGGAGGTGGTCGAGCGCTGCTGGGCGCACGTTGAACGTGTGGGCGCTGAAATGCGCCTGCGCAAGAGCGAAGAGCGATTGCGTCTTGCCGTAGACAACGCGGAAGTTGGCTTCTGGGACGTGGACAATGTTCAGAACACGCTCATTTGGGCACCGAGGACCAAGGCGATCTTCGGCATTTCGGCTGGCGTGTCGGTCACACTCAACGACTTTTATGATGGTCTGCACCCCGAGGATCGAGAGCGGACTATTGAAGCCTTCAAAGCCGCGGCCGACCCTGACCGTCGCGCGCTCTACGATGTCGACTACCGCACCATCGGCCGGGAGGATGGCGTTATTCGCTGGGTAGCGGCTAAGGGCCGAGGAGTGTTCGACACGGGCGGCCGCTGCCTGCGTGTCACTGGCACTGCAGTCGACATCACAGCCCGCAAGGCCGCTGAGGAAGATCTGCGCGAGTTCAACGCCACTCTTGAGGGCCGGATTGCCCAGGCAATCGCCGAGCGGGAAAACGTCCAAGAGGCGCTCCGCCAAAGTCAAAAAATGGAAGCAATGGGGCAGCTCACTGGCGGGGTGGCCCACGACTTCAACAACCTGCTGACCCCAATTGTCGGCACGCTCGACATGCTGCAACGACGTGGCGTCGGCGGCGAACGAGAACAGCGCTTGATCTCGGGAGCCATACAATCGGCCGATCGGGCC
Organism: Stutzerimonas zhaodongensis; assembly: GCF_003696365.1. Taxonomy (GTDB): domain Bacteria; phylum Pseudomonadota; class Gammaproteobacteria; order Pseudomonadales; family Pseudomonadaceae; genus Stutzerimonas; species Stutzerimonas zhaodongensis. Next base: position 95,586 of record NZ_RFFM01000009.1, on the reverse strand, counting down.
AAGACGCTCGTGCAGAGGTTGCTAGCATTCGCTCGCCGGCAACCGCTGCAGGCAGTTCCGGTCGATGTGGCAAAGCTTGTAAGCGATATGGGTGATCTCGTGGCCAGCACTACGGGGCCGCAAATCAAGGTGATGGTCGATGCACCGCAGGATCTACCTGCTGCAATGGCGGATCCGAACCAGCTTGAGATGGCTCTTTTGAATCTCTCAGTGAACGCTCGCGATGCAATGCCTGATGGTGGAACGATACGGATTTCTGCAAATGCGGAGTTCGTCTGTGATGGGCACCGTTCCAAGCTCACGGCAGGCGACTATCTGTGCCTGTCTGTTGCAGACACAGGAATAGGCATGGACGCGACCACGCTTGCTAGGGCCATTGAACCTTTTTTTTCAACCAAGGGAGTCGGTAAGGGAACAGGCCTCGGCCTTTCGATGGTGCATGGCCTGGCATCCCAGCTGAACGGTGCACTCACGATTCAGAGCTCGCCGGGTTTGGGGACGAATGTGGAGCTTTGGCTCCCCCGCAGCATGGCAGAACCGACAGTGGCGCTGAGCACTGTCGAGGCTCCTGAGCCACGATCCACACGTGGGGTCGCGCTGCTGGTCGATGATGAAGAGCTGGTCCGCGCAAGTACCGCAGACATGCTGTCTGATCTCGGCTACCGCGTGATCGAGGCTGCGTCAGGAGAGCAGGCAATGCAACTGCTGGACACTGGGCAGCAGTTCGACCTCCTTGTCACCGATCACCTCATGCCTGGAATCAGCGGGACTGATCTGGCAAGGCAGGTCCGCGCGTCGAAACCTGGTACGGCGATCCTGATTGTTTCTGGCTATGCCGAGCTTGAAGGGCTGGACCCGGATCTTGCGCGGCTTACCAAACCGTTCCGCAAGAGCGAACTCGCGGCAAGCCTCATTTATCTGGGTGGCGAATCATAAGCGGCAGCTATTGGCCGACCAGTCATTAGATATGCAGTTGCCCCCCAGGCTGGGCAGAGGATTACGCGTTCGTACGACCGGGAAGGGAAATGCTGTGCGCACCGTTGGACGCTGAGAGAGAATACAAGGCCAAAAACTTCATCGACACGGTGGTTTATCGCGGAGGTGATGCGGGAGCGGCTGGGGCAAAAGCCTGCTTGACTTGCTAGGGCAGGGCGCTGGGCTGGCCGCACTTATCGCGGCGGGTTATGCGCTGTTGCGGGCATATCTGGGATGGCGACTCGGCCAGCAGGTCGATCATCAGCAGGCACAATTGAACATCGTCGACGCCGTCGAGACATAAGCAAATACCCTTCGCGATCTACGAATAACATCGTATTAGGTAGGGGGCGGCATAGTGGGGTCGAAGAATCGGTATGATCCATCACCCCGCGCCTTTGCTTGGTACATCGCTATATCGGCATTTTGGAATAATTGTTGGGTCGATGCTGTCCCGAACCGGGCCATGCTGATGCCAATAGCCGCCCCTATCTTCACCTCTCTGCCATCGATGGTGAATGGCATTTCGAAGCTGGCGAGGAGCCGCTGAGCGATTCCAGACGCAACCTCGCGGTCGGCGCACGCCGCTGCTACTACGAATTCGTCTCCGCCCATGCGTGCCACCGAGTCGCCTGGGCGCATGCAGCGTTGTAGCCGCTCGCTTACCTGTTGCAGCAAAGCATCTCCTGCTGCGTGTCCCATTGAATCGTTTACCGCCTTGAATCCGTTCAGGTCGATAAAAAAGACGGTCGTGTATGCCTGGTCATAGCCCTGCGCGAGCATGCATCCGACCCGATCGGTGATCCAGGCCCGATTGGGCAATCCAGTTAACGTGTCACGGCTAGCCAGTTGCTCGAGCTTCCCGAGCTTTTCCTTGTCACGGGTAATATCACGCGAGACCAGTACTGCACCGATGCTGTTGCCGGAGTGAGGATCGATAACGCTACAGGCCTTGGTGCCAAGCGAGATGTAGTAGCCGTCGCGATGCAGCTTGCGCACCTCCACTGCGTCCGGCAGCGCGGCGCCGTTGAAGATCTGAACCAGAGCATCCGCGGCAGGCGCGCGGTCCTCGGGATGCAGGAAATCCAGCACCAGTTGGCCCACTATTTCGTTGACCGGCCAACCTATCATTCTGCTGTAGGACGGCGATACCGAAACGTATCTGCCGTCCGTATCGCAGTGGGCGATTAGATCGGTGCTGTTTTCTATCAGCAGACGGTATTCCGCCGCGGCGCGCAACGCGTCCTCCAATGCTTTGCGTTGCCCGGTTATGTCCAGAATGAAGCCTTGGTACTGCATGCCAGAAGCACCAAGTCGGCAATCTGGAAGGCCTGAAATAATTACACGCCGCGTCGTTCCGTCCATGCAATAAATGGGCGCTTCGATTTGAAAAGGAGTCACTCGCTCCAACGCCACCGCAAGGTCCATCGCGATCTCTGGGTCGTCATCAGCCTGTATCGCTGCCAGCCATGCACGTAACGTTAAGCCCTCCATTGCGGGGATAAGTCCGCAAGGGCTTTCCTGACTGGCGACGCAGATGCCCAGCTCGTCTGTGGACCAGACGGCGCAAAGAAGCGGTGTGTTCGAAGTACTCATGATTGTTGGCTTCGATGTGCTCAGCAACAAGTTCACTGCGGCATGGCTCGACCGCAGTATCGTCCCCCTTTGTCGACGCTGTAGCCGGAGAAGGGCTTAACTTTTGTTAGAAACGTCGACTATCGGCAGTGCTTTATTCACAGGTCACGGGCGACTCTTCGCAAAATCGTCTTGATCTACGGTATCGGTTGCTAGCCTTAATTCTATAGTTACAGTTCTAGGCCATGCCGCACAGCTGTGTAAATAGGTCCAAATTCGGCCCAACAGACCAGCAGCAGTTGGGCAGATCGTTTCACCTTCTCACTTAAAAAGTAGCTCACTAGAGATGAAGCTGTCCCAACCCTATCGCACGATGCATTCCAGGCCCTCAGCCTTATCGAGCAGCCCAATACATGCCTGGTGAGCCCAGCCTGTACCTGGCAGGCGATACAATTCTGTCCTCCACCGTACGTGACTTCGTGGTGAGACATCAGCCGCAGGTGAGCGTGGTGCCTGCTGGCGGGGCGCGCTTCGACGTGGGTAGTGACGTCATCATGGGAGTGACCGATGTGCTCGAGTTCACTCGCCTGTGCACCGGGACCGTCATTGCGAATCATCTGGAGGCGATCAATCACTGCCCCGTCACCCGGGAGGGGCTGGCGAGCGCAGCCGCTAAGGCAGGTACTGCCAATCGGTTGCTGATTCCCGCCGACGGGCAAGTACTGGCGCTGGCGTAGGCACGGCACTAGGAATTCGGCTTGGCAACTGTCGGTTTGCTTTAGTCGCGCCTGCGGAACATGGTTGTTTCTTCCTTGGCGGAAGGCGAGCTAATAAATGGCAGTTGTTGGTGACACCGGCAAATGACTGACCTTGAACAGCCAAAAATTACCGGCAGATGTGATCGCACGATAAATAAATGAGCTATTCCTCACCACCCGCTGCTCCGCGAGGTTGCATTCCAGTCAGCGCCATCGAAGGGCACACCACACGCAACAGCTTGCGAAATCGGGGGCAATTCATATGAGAGTCTGCGGGGCATTCGGCCACGTGCCTGAGCAAGCGGCTCATGGTCGTCATGCGCAGAATCTGGCGGTCGAGCTCATCGGCGCGCTGCAGCAGGGTCGGCCGCGGCAAGTCCGCGTTTCGATTCTTGTCGAACATGCCGCCGATGTCTTCCAGCGAAAATCCGGCGGCTTTTCCAAGGCCGATCAAGGCGAGCTGGACAATCGTCTCCTCACTGTACTGCCTGCGCAATCCGTTTCGGCAAATGGGATGGATCAGGCCCACTTCTTCGTAGTACCGCAGCGTAGACGTGGGCAGGCCGCTAATTTTCGAAAGTGCGCCGATGTCGACGAGTTTCATGCTTGACCTCAAGTTGACTTGAAGTTGCATAGTAGACCGTCCCGACGTCAACAGGCAGACAATGCGTATGAAACCGGAAGCGATCCCAGCGGCCAACACACCAACACTCGCGGCATTGGGGGGCGCCATCTTGCTGGCTTCGATGGGGAACAGTATCGCGACGGTCGCGCTGCCGCACCTGGCAACGATGTTCTCGGCTGGCGTGCAGACGGTGCAATGGGTCGTGCTGGCCTATCTGCTCGGCGTGACCGTGGCCATTTTGATGGCCGGGCGCCTGGGGGATCTATACGGTAATCGCCGCGTGCTGCTCGCCGGCATCATGTTGTTCATCCTGGCCAGTGTCGGAGGCGCCGTTGCCCCGAGCCTGGGTTGGCTTATAGCCGGTCGTGCGCTGCAGGGGGTGGGCGCGGCCGTGCTTATGGCGCTGCCGATGTCGATTGCCAAGAGCCTGATTACAAAGCAGCGCCTAGGCGCCGTAATGGGTCTGTTGGGCACCATGTCGGCCATTGGCACGGCACTGGGGCCGTCGGTTGGCGGCCTGCTGATCGGTCAGCTCGGCTGGCGCTCCATCTTCGTGCTGCTGGCACTCTGTGGCGCCGGCATGCTGGTGCTGGCCTCTGCAGGTCTCGGTAAAACCGCACCGACTGCAACATCGACCCGAATCGATTGGCCCGGCGCCGCCTGGCTATCCTTAGCACTGCTGGGCTTTGCGCTTGCTGCCACTGGTGGCCGGGCCGGCATAGCCATTCAGCCGTGGGCTTTGTTGATACTGGGCGCAGTTGCGCTCCTGCTGTTCATCCGCACCGAGCTTGCCGTTGCCCACCCCCTTATCCCTGTGGCGCTCTTTCGCGAACGAGCCATCGTTGCCCCGTTGTGGATGAACCTTCTGGTTGCCGGCATCATGATGTCCACGCTCGTGGTGGGCCCACTATTTCTCACGTTTGGTTTGGGCCTGAGCGAGGCCATGACGGGGTTGGTTATGGCCGCAGGGCCTATCGCCGCAGCGCTCTCAGGAGCGCCGGCCGGCAGGCTCACAGATCGGTTCGGAACTGACCGAATGCTGTTCGTTGGCCTGATGCTTGTGGCCATGGGCCTCTGTAGCTTTGCCATATTGCCGGCTCTTATCGGAGTGCCAGGCTACCTGCTGGCGATGCTGCTAATGACCCCGGGCTTTCAGCTGTTTCTGGCGGGCAACAGCACGGGGGTGATGAACCAGGCCGCAGAGGAGAACCGAGGCGTGCTATCGGGGCTGCTCGGCCTGTCGCGCAATCTTGGCTTCATGACAGGTGCCTCCTTGATTCCGTTACTGTTTACCTCGCTGCTGGGTGGCCGAATACTGGCCAATAACACCACTACAACCATCAGCAGTGCTTTCTCTGTGACATTCCTGAGTATGGCAGGTCTTTGCTTACTCACTCTGTTAGCAGTGCGGGATCGAAGCGGACGATGTTGAATAAGATAGGCCGCTAATGGCCGACAGCTGCCCGAAGCGATGAACGTATTGCTGGAGCCAGCCCGCTAAACGGCCGTGCTAGGCTTGGTTTAGGCTGTTCCAGCAGCCGATACGAACAATTATGCATGGCCCGACTCGGCGCCTTGTTTGGAGTCCCGCATGATCGCGCGTCCGCCATCAGAGCTTCCAACCGAGCTCTCAGCATTCGTTGCCACGCACTTCGCCGGCCGAGCATCCAATCCGGATCGGCTGATTGCAGAGTCCTGGTATCGCAGCGTCCATGAGCACGGGCTCGACCCGACTCAACCTGCCTCCCATGTTCAGCTAGAGCAACACGAGATCCGCGTGCATCAAGAGGAGCACCATGACTTTTTGGCCATTGCGAGTCAGGGTGTGGAAGGGTTGTCGCGGCGTCTGAACCCAGCGGGGTTTGCGGTTCTGCTCAGCGATCACCGAGGTATCACGCTCGACGCGAGGCTCCCCGGCCAGCACAGTCCCTACGCGGACTCGGGGCTGGTGGTCGGCAGCTGCTGGGACGAGTCGCTGGTAGGGACCAACGGCATCGGTACGGGGCTGGCCGCCTGCCAACCCCTGATCATCCATCGGGACGAACATTTTTTTAGCAGCAACGCCATGTTGAGTTGCTCGGTGGCGCCGCTGTTCGATGCCCAGGGCGCCTTGATGGGGTGCCTCAACGCCTCGTGTCTGAACAGCGGCGGGCCGAAACAGGCGCAGTACCTGACGCTTCAGTTGGTGAGTCTGTACGCGCGACTTATCGAAAACGCCAGCTTCCGCCAACGCTACGCCAGTTGCGCCATGCTGACCCTTGGCGGCGATGCAGGGGACCTGGGCAATGAGCGGTTGGTGGCGCTTGATGCAACTGGCAGGGTCCTTGGAGCCAACCGCGCGGCTTTTGTGGCCACCGGCCAAGACCGCGCACTGATGGGGGAGGCGGTTCAGGATGTCCTGTCGATGTCACTGGATGAACTAATCACCCTGACCCATGGTGGTCAGCGTAGCGCGTCTCTGCGCCTGGCCGGCGGGCCGGCGCTGGAGGTCACGCTGCGTATGCCGGCCACCGCTGCGCGGCGCGCCAGGAACGAGCGTGGCCTGAGCGTCGTTCCGGCAGAGCCGACGCTTGAACACTTGGCTGGGGAAGACCCGGGCCTGCAACGTTCCGTCCAGAAGCTGCGGCGCGTGCTTGATCGGGACATCTCGCTGTTGCTGACCGGCGAGACGGGCACTGGCAAGGAAGCGTTTGCGCGGGCGATTCATCAGGCCAGCGTGCGCGCCACGGGGCCCTTCGTTGCGCTCAATTGCGCGGCGATTCCGGAGTCGCTGATCGAGAGCGAGCTGTTCGGCTATCGCGCCGGTACCTTTACCGGGGCCAGCCGTCAGGGGATGAAGGGCAAGCTGGAACAGGCCAATGGCGGGACGCTGTTCCTCGACGAAATTGGCGACATGCCGGCGCATCTGCAGACGCGGTTGTTGCGGGTGCTGGCCGAGCGGGAACTGGTGCCGCTGGGTGGCGCAACGCCGGTGTCACTGAACGTGCAGCTGGTGTGCGCGACGCACCGCGACCTGCCAGCCATGGTAGCGGCGGGAGAGTTTCGTGAGGACCTGTATTACCGACTCAACGGGTTGACAGTCAGGCTGCCCGCGTTGCGCGACCGGGCGGATCGCGTGGGGCTTATCCGTCGCGTTCTGCAACGTGAGGCCGGGGATGAACATGTTGAGCTGACGGCCGAGGCGACGGAGCGTCTGACCGCTTACGGGTGGCCTGGCAACGTGCGCCAGCTGATCAACGTGCTGCGTTGCGCGGTCGCGTTGGCGGACGATGGAATGATCGGTCTCGATTGCCTGCCGCCGGAGGTCATGTCGGTGCCCAACGAACAGCCGCCGGTGGCGCAGTCGCTCGAGACGACCCGAGACGCTGCCGAAGCAGCCCTCATGCAATCGACACTCGAGCAGCACGGCGGCAACGTCACGTCGGCCGCGCGTTCGCTCGGCATCAATCGCGCCACCTTGTATCGCAAACTGCATCGTTACGGCCTGGCCGCGCTGCGCACATGATGTCTGGCAGGCTTTCTTCAAACCAGACGTTCGCTCGGCCCCATAACAAGAACCCCGCCAGGGCGGGGTTCTGGGTCACCTCAAGTCACTTAGCTCTGCAGATACACCGCATGGGTGTGGGTGTACTCGTACAGGCCATGCTTGCCGTCCGCACCACCGATGCCTGACTTGCGCACCCCGGCGTGGAAGCCTTGCATCGCCTCGAAGTTCTCGCGGTTGATGTAGGTCTCGCCGAAGTCCAGGCCAGCGGCCGCCTTCATCGCGGTGGACAGATCGCGGGTGTAAATCGAGGACGTGAGGCCGTACTCACAGTCGTTGGCCAAGGCGATGGCTTCGTCCAGGTCGTCGATAATCTGCACAGGCAGCACCGGGCCGAAGACTTCCTTGCGCATGATCTCCATGTCATGCGAGCAATTGGCGAGCAGCGTCGGCTGGTAGTGGAAGCCCTTGCCCAGGTCCGCCACGGCGCCGCCAGTGACGAGCTGCGCGCCTTGGTTCTGGGCGGTGCGTACCATCTGCTCGACCTTGCGCAGCCCGGCCTCGTTGATCAGCGGGCCCATTTCAACGTCCGCCTGGGCGATGGGATCGCCATAGCGCGTCTCGGCCAGGGCGACGGCCATGCGCTCGATGAACTGCTCGGCCACGCCTCGCTGCACGTAGACCCGCTCGGCGCAGTTGCAGACCTGCCCAGTGTTGATGATCCGCGAAGCGCGAATGGCGGTAACCGCAAGGTCCAGGTCTGCATCGTTCATCACGATCGCTGGGGCCTTGCCGCCGAGCTCCAGGTTGAGCTTGGTGACGTTGGGCGCGGCGGCGGCCATGATCCGTGAGCCGGTGCCGACGCTGCCGGTAAAGCTGATCATGTCGATCTTGTCACTGGTGCTCAGCGCGCTGCCGACGCCGGCACCGCTGCCGCAGACCACGTTGAACACGCCCTTGGGCAGGTCGGTCTCGGCCACGAGCTTGGCAAATTCGAAGCAGTTGTTCGGCGTCTCCTCGCTGGGCTTGATCACGATGGTGTTTCCCGTCACCAACGCTGGCGCCATCTTGCGAGCGATTAGGAAGAACGGGAAGTTCCACGGCAGGATGCCGGCCACCACGCCCAGCGGCTTGCGGAACAGGAAGATGTTCTCGCCCGGACGGTCGCTGGTAATGATCTCGCCCTCAATACGCCGCGCCCACTCGGCCATGTAGTCGAGGTAGTCGGCGGTGAAGTTGACTTCCACCAGCGCCAGGCTCTGGATTTTGCCGCCTTCCTCGGTGATTACGCGGGCCAGACGCTCGGCGTTCTGGCGGATATTGCTGGCGATGGCGCGTAGGTGGCCGGCGCGCTCGATGGCGGGCTTCTGGCTCCAGCCCTTCTGCGCGGCGCGGGCGGCGGCAATGGCGCGTTCGGCGGTGGCGGCGTCGGATTCGGGCACGCGTGAAAGCACCGCACCGGTGGCCGGATTGCGCACCTCGATGTGGTTGTCGCAGGCAACGAAGGCGCCGTCGATGTAGTTCTGGTAGGTGATTGGATCAGTCATGTCGGTCTCCTCAGGGTCAGTTGCTGGCCGTTTTCTGGGTGGGCTGCGGCAGGTCGTCCGGGCCGTGCTCGATGCGGTCGTGGGCACGCTTGATGAGGTACTGGTGGATCTGCTCCATCTGCTCCTGATCGAACGCCTCGCCAAAGGAGGGCATGCCGTCTGGGATGCGCGCGCCGTGGAGAATGCCGAGGAACTGCTTGTGCGTTTCCGGCGAGAGCATGCGCAGGTCCGGCAGCACGCCGCCGCTGACGGCGTGGATGCCGTGGCACTGCGAGCAGTAGCCGTCATAGAGCTTGGCGCCGGCCTCGACCGTAGCCGCGTCGGCGGTCAAAGGCGGTGGCGTGGGCGCATCCTCACGCGGCGCGGGTTCCTGCAGTTCGGCAGTACCGCCGAGCTTGTAGGTCAGCACCTGTGCATAGGGCTGCACACCGGCGCGTAGCGACAGGGCGCCAGCGAAGGTGGAGAAGGCACCGCCCCAGCCGGCCATGAAGGTCACGTACTGCTCGCCGTCCACGCTGTAGGTGATGGGGGCAGCCATGACGCCGCTGGCAGCAGGCTGCTCCCAGAGCTTCTTGCCGGTGTCGGCGGCATAGGCGATGACACGGCCGTCGGCGCTGCCTTCGAACACGAGGTTCCCAGCGGTGCTCAGGGTGCCACCGTTGAAGATGGTGACGTAGGGCACTTCCCAGGCTTGTTGCTGCTTGACCGGATCCCAGGCAATCAGCTTGCCGGACCAGGTGTCGGCGTACTTGCCGAGGCCTTCCGGGTCCTCCGGCATCATCCCGGTCTTCAGGCCCAGCTGGTACATGCTCTTGAACTTGTTGCGTGCCGGCGCATCCGGCACGTGCTCATACCAGGCGGACATGATGTGTGCCGGGATGTAGACCAGTCCCGTGTCCGGGCTGTAGGACATGGGGTGCCAGTCGTGTGCACCCCAGAAGCCCGGCTGAACCAGCTTGGCCTTTTTCTCACCTTTCCAATATGCGGCGGCTTCGTCGTCGACGATAGGGCGGCCGGTCTTCAGATCCACGCCCTTGGCCCAGTTGATAGGCACGATGTTCTCGGCTGAGAGGAGCTCACCGGTGGCGCGGTCGATGACATAGAAAAAGCCGTTTTTTGGCGCCTGCATCAGTACCTTGCGCTGTTCTCCCTTGATCTCAAGGTCAGCCAGGATCATGTGCTGGGTAGCGGTGTAGTCCCAGGCGTCGCCCGGGGTTGTCTGGTAGTGCCAGACGTATTCGCCAGTGTCGGCGTTGACCGCGACGATGGAGGAGAGGAAGAGGTTGTCGCCCTTGCCCTCGCTGCGCCAGATCGGGTCCCACAGCGAGCCGTTGCCGACGCCGATATACAGAAGGTTCAGATCCGGGTCGTAAGCAAAGGAATCCCAGGCCGTACCGCCGCCGCCCTGTTCGACAAAGGCGCGACCGTGCCAGGTCTTCTTGGCGATTTCCATGCCCTTGCCTTCGGCGGGCTTGTCCGGATCACCGGGCACGGTAAAGAAGCGCCAGGCCTGATCACCGGTTTCGGCGTCGTAGGCGGTGACGTAGCCGCGCACGCCGAACTCGGCGCCGCCGTTGCCGATCACCACCTTGCCATTGACCACTCGTGGCGCGCCGGTGATGGAGTAGCTGCGCTCCCTGTCGTAGCGGGTGTCGACCGACCAGACACGCTCGCCGGTCTTGGCATCGATGGCTTCCAGTCGGCCGTCGAGCACGCCGACATAGACCTTGCCTTTCCACACGGCGACCCCGCGGTTAATCGCATCGCAGCAGGCTTCACCTGCGCGGGAGCGGTCGGATTTGGGGTCGTACTTCCAGATCTCCTTGCCGGTGCGTGCATCCAGCGCATAGACGATGGAGAAGGGGCCGGTGGTGTACATCACCCCATCGACCACGATGGGTGTGGCTTCCACGCCGCGGTCGATGTCGAGCTTGTAGCTCCAGGCGAGGCCAAGCTCGTCGACGTTGTCGTCGGTGATCTTCTTCAGCGGGCTGTAGCGCTGCTCGCCGTAGTCACGACCGTGGCTCATCCAGTTGCCGGGTTCGGCGTCGGCATTGGCGATGCGCTTGCCGTCAACGTCGGCGGCGTGCAGCGGCAGGGACAGCAGGGCGGCAAGGCTGGCGCCAAGCAGGGCGGTGGGCCGTCGGCCCGAATAGGGATCGAATTGATTCATCGCAGGCTCTCTCTTGTTATTGGTCTGGCCGCCCCGTGGGGCAGGTCTTCCAGAGAGAGCAACCGCTGTGCCAGTCATCCAAATGTGGCCGGAAAGCCAGATGCGGCGGGGCTTAGAGCGTCCAGATGCCTCCAAAGTAAAAGCGCTCTGTCGCAACCGAACCGCCGCACGGCTGCGACAACTGTCGCGTCTCTGCGACAGGGAAGACGGCGCCAGGCTGCCCAGGGGGCCGACATCTTCGCAGCCGACCTGAGCGCCGCAGTGCTGGAGCCGGGCGCGCGGCCGCTGAAGGCGTGGCGATGTTCGTTGAGAGCGGCGAGGGGATGCAATCGATTACCGAATGATAACGATTATGATTTTCTTTCATCTTTGGATTAGTTAGGCTAGCAAGCGATTTTTTGCGTGCCAGCGGATTGGCTGGCCTATAGGGCCCACGGGGAGAATACAGATGTCAAAGGCAGTCCAAGGTGCTGAACGTTTTCAGCTGAAATGGCTGGCCGTAGCTGTCGCTGCTATCTGTCAGGGCGCGGCGTTAGCTCAGGAGTCCGTTGCGGTAGACCCGTTGGCATTGCCAGAGCAAACCGTCATCGGTGTGCAGGATCAGCCGCAGGGGCCTGATTTTGGCTACAAGGCAGCCAAGAGCCTGACTGCCAGCAAAACCAGTACGCCGCTGTCCGAGACGCCGCGTTCGGTCTCCGTGGTCACCCGTAAACGTATCGAAGACCAGAAGTCGCAGTCCCTGACCGATGTGCTCGGCTATGTGCCGGGCATCTTTGCACCACCCTTCGCCGCCGGTGATGGCCTGGCCGGTGACCTGTTCTTTATTCGTGGCTTCAATGCCACAGACTACGGCTACGGCCTGCTGCGCGACGGCCTGCGCGTGCAGGGTAACCGCTACGACACCACCAGCGAGCCCTATGGCCTGGAGCGGGTAGAAGTGTTCCGTGGCCCGACGTCGATTCTCTATGGCGAGAACGCACCGGGTGGCCTGGTGAACCTAGTCAGCAAGCGCCCGACCGAGGTATCCCAGGGCGAAGTGCAACTCAGCTATGGCTCCAACGACCGCCGCCAGCTCAACGTGGACGTGGGTGGGCCGATCAATGAATCCAGCAATATTCTCGGTCGCGTCGTGATGGTGGGTCGTGTCGCCGACACCCAGGTCGACCACGTGCAGGATGATCGCCTGTATATCGCGCCGTCGCTGTCGTTCAACTTCGACGAGTTCAACACCCTGACCCTGCTGTCTACCTACCAGAAGGACCGCACCAAGCTCGAACTGGGGCTGCCAGCGGCGGGTACGCTGTTGAGTAACCCCAATGGCAAGTTGGACACGGACACTTTTCTCGGCAACGAGGACTGGAACACCTTCGAGCGTGAAGTCTGGACCGCCGGCTACGAATTCACCCACCGCTTCAATGACGATTGGCAGTTCCGCCAGAACTCGCGCTATATGCAGTCGCGCATTCAGCGTAATGAAACCTGGCCGACTAGCCTGAACAATGCGGGTTTCGGCACTACGGTCGGTATGACTGCTTACGACCGCTACAACAAATCCATCACCTACTCGCTGGATAACCAGCTCGAAGGCAAGTTCGACATCGGTGCTGTGCAGTACACCCTGTTGCTGGGCGCGAGCTTTGACCGCACTTCTTTCAATCAGGACTGGAGCGCCGGCCCTGTACCTTCGATCGACGTGTTCAATCCTGTTTGGACGAGAGAGCCGACCACACCGTTCACCATCCAGAATTCCCAGCTCGACCAGCAGATGACGGGTCTATACAGCCAGATACAGAGCAAATATGAGAACTGGATTTTGCTGCTCGGTGGTCGCTTCGACTCGGTCGATAGTCAGTACCGTAACAAGCGTGATGCCACTAGCCCGGTCAGCAACGTTGAATCCAATCTGGACTACACCGACCGCGATTTCACCTGGCAGACCGGTGTGATGTATGAGTTCGACAATGGCCTGTCGCCTTATGTCAGCTACTCAACTTCGTTCGTTCCGGTGCAGCAGACCAGCAGCTCCAGTGGCCCCCTGGATCCGATCACAGCTGAGCAGTATGAAGTGGGTCTGAAGTATGAGCCGAAGGGCTGGAACACTATGTTCACCGCCGCGGTGTTCGATCTGCGCAAAGAGAATGACGTCTACTTCGAGTCAGCGGTCAATGATTACCGGCAGATCGGTGAAAGCCGCTCCAAGGGAGTCGAACTGGAGGTCAACAGTGATATCAATGCCAACCTGAATATCACCGCAGCCTACACTTATACCGATGCACGTATCACTAAGGATGCACCTGGGTCGTTGCTCGAAGATAGGCAGATGACCGGCGTGCCGCGTAATCAGGCATCGGTCTGGGCCAACTATCGCTTCCTGGATGGCGCTTTGCGTGGCTTGCGTCTGGGGGGTGGTGTGCGCCACTTCGACAGCACCTTTGGCTATACCGCCGAAAGGCTGTACGGCACCCTCGACACTGGTGACGTCACTTTGGTCGATGCGGCCATCGGTTATGAGATCGACAAGAACTGGTCGGTTGACCTGAACGCCAAAAACGTCTTCGACCAAGAGTACGTAGCCGGTTGTAACAACGCGGGCCGCTGCTACTGGGGTGACGAGCGCACCCTCCTGGGAACGGTATCGCTGCGCTGGTAATGCCTGATCTGGGCCGCGCAAGGCGAGGGGGCAACTCTTCGCTTTTTTGCATGCGGGGAAAATGCGATGACAACTCTCAGTCGCGCTGGGCCAGTCGTGGCCAGCAAGGCCATGGCCACCGCAGCCTGGCACTGCTGAGCTTGGTGTTATTAGCGTGCTTGATGCTATGGCAGGGTGTGTTGCGCAACCCCTGGCCGAGCACCGCAGCCTGGCTGGCGCCGTTTCGCCGCCCGCGGGGCTGTGGTGATAGCGCGTGCTGCCGAAGAGCAGCCGGGCGGCGCGGTTTTACTTCTGATTGCCCTCCGAATGCGTCTCGCTCATGGGCATAGGCCTGCGACGTCAGGAAATGGGGCAGGCCTGGCATCGGAGCTAATCTCGGTAAGCAAGCCGTGAATGAGATCTACAGCACGGCGCTCACCCCATGATAGTGACGATCGAAATACACCAGCCCGTCGACGCTGGCACTATGTCGAAGCGCCAACACCTCGCAGTAGAGAATGTCGTGTGTACCTACACTGCTAATTTGGCTGATACGGCAGTCAAAGGAGGCGACGGCATCGTCGAGCACCGGCGCTCCGGTGACCCAAGTCGACCAGCTGGCCGCACCGAAACGTTCCACCATGGGCGTCTTACCGCCAAACAGGTTTGACAGCACCTGCTGATCGCTCGCCAGCGTGTTGATACACAGATTGCCGTTGCCGATAACGGCCGGGTGGGCCGAGGCGCTACGGTTGAGGCAGACCAGCAGCGTCGGCGGGTCATCGGTCACGCTGCACACCGCGGTCGCGGTGAAGCCAGCACGGCCGCAGGGGCCATCGGTGGTGATCACGTTGACCGCGGCCGCCAGGCGAGCCATGGCGTCGCGGTAATCCTGCTTAGGCACCGGTGGTGTCATATTGGTTGCAAGGTCGAGTTCAGCCAGTTGCATGGTAGGTTCTCCATCAGGCAAGGATGCACGCCCGGTCGAAGGGCAGGCGTGGCAGGCGGTCGCGCAGTTTGCTGGCGTCTGCGTAGCCGAGGTTGATCAAGAGGTTGGAATTCCAGGTCGTACCGGCGAAAAAGGCCTCATCCAGCGCCTTGGCATCAAAGCCTGACATCGGCCCGGTATCCAGCCCCAGCGCGCGGGCGGCGAGGATCAGGTACCCCGCCTGCAACGAGCTGTTGCGCAGCGCGTTCTCGGTGATCAGTGCCGGTTGTCCCGCGTACCAGCTACGGGCGTCGGCGAAGGGAAACAGCTCCGGCAAGGTTTCGGGGAAGTCTTCGTCGTAAGCCACGATGACTGTGACCGGTGCGCTCATGGTCTTTTCCAGGTTGCCTTTGGACAGGCAGGGCGCGAGCTTTGCCTTGCCCTCGGTTGTGCGCACGAAGACGAAGCGGCCCGGGCAGCTGTTGACGGCGGTCGGGCCGAGGCTGACCTGTGCATAGAGCTGTTCGATCAGGGCGTCCGGCACAGGTTTGTCCAGCCAGGCGCTATGCGTACGGCCTTCCGCGAACAGCGTGGCGAGCGCTTGAGGATCGATAGGTATAGACATGGTTAGGTTTCCTCAGGCTGCGTCGACCTGGCCGCATCGCTCAGCCAGATAGTCCAGCAGGACTCGATTGAAGGGTTCGCTGTCGCTGACGCTGGAGGCGTGGCCGCCGTATTTCAGCAGTTCCAGGCGAGCGTTGGGCAGTACGTTTGCCATGTGCTGCGAGCGGTTCCAAGGCACCAGCACGTCGTCGCGGTTGGCGATCAACAATGTCGGCGTCTGGATGCTTGCCAGTTCGGCCTCGATATCGAAATTAAGCAGTGCTTCGATCCGGCGCAGCACCGTAATCGGGGCTGGGAAATGCGCCAGCGCATGTTCATCGTCCTTGGCTAATCGTTCACTGTTGGCGGCGATCCAATCCGGAGGGTAAAGGAACAAGGGCTGCGCCTGTACATAGGCTGCCGGACCGCTGTCTCGCAGCAGGCTCTTGCGGACTGCGAAGCAGCGGGCGCTGTGCGGGTTCGGGCTGCTCCAGGCATTGATCAGCACCTGGCTCTGCAGTAGTTGCGGTCGCAACAGGGCCATTTGCAGTCCGACCAGCCCGCCTAGGGCATGACCGATGAAATGACAGTGGTGAATGTCTAGGCTGTCCAGCAAGTCCAGCAGCTCGAGTGCCATGGATTTAATGGAGTAACCCTCAGGGAGCGAGGCTTGGCTTTTGTTAGTGCCTAGTTGGTCATAGACCAGCACCCGGTAGTCCTGCGCCAGGATCGATAATTGTGGTGTCCAGAACGCACCGGCGCCGCCGAGACCGGAGCTGAGCACCAGCGTTGGTGCGTCGGCGTCCAGGCAGCCGTGGATTTCGTAGTGCATGTTTGTACCTCCGCGAGGTGTTGGCACTTGCGTAGGAGCGGCTAGCGTGCGAAGCCGCTCGTAGGAAAAGCGTTCGCGAGCACGCTTGCTCCTCCAGGGCGCATGTCATTTGCCGACATGGGCGATGCTGGCGATCTCGATCAGCGCATCGGGCTTCACCAAACCGCACTGGATGCAGTAGCGCGCGGGTTTCTCGCCGGGGAAATACTCGGCGTACACCTCGTTGACCTTCGCGTAGTTGGCCCAGTCGGTGAGCATGATCATGTTGAAGGTAACGTCGTCCATGCTGCCGCCAGCGGCCTCGACGACACCTTTTATGATCTCGAGGACGTGGCGGGTCTGTGCAGCAGCGTCGCCGACGTGGACGACGTTGTTGTCTTTGTCGAAGGGCAGGGTGCCGGAGACGTAGACCACGCCGTCGGCCATGGAGCCTGGGACGTACGGGGCGAGGGGTTTGCCGGAGCCGGCTGGGATGATGGATTGCTTGGGCATGTCGGTTATCTCTTGCAAGGCGATAGGTGCGACCGCTTCGAGGCGGTGCGTTTTCGTCCGGGTTAAAGGGCGCTTACCGCAGCCTCGGCGCTGGCAAAGGTGCTGCAGAAATCTTCTACGTTCGAGACCCAGCCGAAGAATGTCTCGATGTTGTACAGCGCGGCCTGCTGGGCGAATTCCGGCCCGGCCTGATGCGTCGCGTCGGCCAGCACCACGCCGAAATACTCCAGGTGGAAGCCGTCACGCAGGGTTGATTCCACGCATACGTTGGTGGCAATGCCCGTGAACACCAGATTTCGGATGCCACGGGCGCGCAGGGTGCTGTCCAGGTGCGAGTTGAAGAACCCGCTGTAGCGCGGCTTGGGCACCACGATGTCGCCTGGCTGCGGCGTGAGCTGGTCCACCAATTGGTAGTCCCAGCCGCCCTTGGCCAGCAGCGTGCCGGCCAGCTCCGGACGCTTGCGCATGGTCTTCAGCGCGTTGGACTTGTGCCAGTTGGGCGAACCTGGGCCGCCGGCCTCGACGTAGCCGTTGTCCCAGCCGTTCTGCAGAAAGATGACCTGAATGCCGGCGGCATGTGCGGTGGCCAGCGCCTGGCGAATCTTCTCGATAACCGGCCCCGTGCTCGACACATCGAAGCCCGCCAGATCCAGGTAGCCACCCTTGGTGGAATAGGCATTCTGCATATCCACCACGATAAGCGCGGTTTCGCTTGCCTTCATCGCCAGCGGTTCGGGGCGCGCCGGCAACTTCAACGCCTCGCCCGGCGCCTCCAGGCCATAGCCGGAAAACGATTCAATGGCGTTCATCAGGCGCTCTCCTTCAGCGACTCGATATGGCGGCGGCTCTGCATCAGCGGCTGGATCTTTTGACCGAAAGCTTCGATGCCCTCGATAAAGTCATCGAAGGTCAGCATTACGCCCTGCATGCCGGGCACCGTGGCGATCTCGTCGAGCATCTTCGCGACATTGGCGTAGGAGCCGACCAGCGTGCCCATGTTGATATTCACCGCCGAGGTCGGGTCGGCCATCTGCCGCACATTGGTGTCGTTGCCAGAGGTCTTGTCCGCCGAGCCTTGTTCACCGAGCCAGGCGATGGCTTCCTGATCCGCGCCCGCCTTGTAGTGCTCCCACTTAGCGCGGGCGGCTTCGTCGGTCTCATCGGCGATGACCATAAACAGCACGCAGGAGGTCACGGTGCGGCCGGTCTTTTCGGTGGCCTTGAGCAACCGCTCGGTGGCCGGCGCGAAGGCGGTCGGGGTGTTCACACCCTTGCCGAAGCAGAAGTTGTAATCGGCATATTGCGCCGAGAACGCCATGCCGGCGTCGCTGGAGCCGGCACAGATGATCTTCATGTCCGCCTGGGGCTTGGGGCTGACGCGGCAGTCTTCCATCTGGAAGTGCTCGCCCTTGAAGTCGCTGCGACCAGTTTCCCAGAGGTCGCGCAGCACCTGGGCGTATTCGCCGAGATACTGATAGCGGGTACCAAAGAACTCATCACCCGGCCACATGCCCATCTGGCTGTATTCGGGCTTCTGCCAGCCGGTCACCAGATTCACGCCGAAGCGGCCACCTGAGATCGAATCGATGGTCGAGGCCATGCGTGCCACGATGGCGGGCGGCAGGGTCAGGGTAGCAGCGGTCGCGAACAGCTGGATCTTGCTAGTCACTGCGGCGAGGCCGGCCATCAAGGTGAACGATTCCAGGTTGTGCTCCCAGAACTCGGTCTTACCGCCGAAGCCGCGCAGCTTGATCATCGACAGCGCGAAATCGAAGCCATAGCCCTCAGCCTTCTGCACGATGGCCTTGTTTAGTTCAAAGGAAGGCATGTATTGCGGCGCATTCTCGGAAATGAGCCAGCCGTTGTTGCCGATGGGAATGAAAACACCAACATCCATGGGGAGCACCTCTGTAAGCCGTGGCTGAAAGCGCTGCCCGAACATGGCGGGCAGAGTCATAGGTGCTTTAGCAGGATGCAGGCCAAAAACCGTTTCTTATTTGTTTTCAATCGCTTGGGTTGTTTTAAAGAAAATGTCTGGACCACCTGGTCCGAAACGGAGCACCTGGTTTGTGCGCATTGCATCCCTGATGTGCAAAAAATGCGCAGCGCCGAGGCGGGCCAACGTCGTTCGTGCGCGGTGTCCTCGCGCCGCGCTACAGTAACGACCCGTTTGACCCCGACCGGTAACGCAGTGAAAGACCAGACCCCAACACCCCCGCGTCGGCGCTTGACCGCCAGCAAGACCGTCAACGCGCAGGGCGCCGTGCGCGAGCCTAGCGCCAGCGCACTCAACCGCCGCGCACGATTGATCGAGAGCAAACGCGGCGCAATTCTTCAAGCCGCACTGGAACTGTTTTCCCGCTTCGGTCTGCACGGCACCAGCCTCGATCAGGTGGCGACTCAGGCCGATGTGTCCAAGACCAATCTGCTGTACTACTTCGGCAGCAAGGAAGAACTCTACGTCAACGTCCTGCGCCAGCTGCTTGAGGTCTGGCTACGACCGTTGCAGGCGTTTTCCGTCGAGCAGGATCCGATCGAAGCGATCAGCGATTACCTGAGGGTAAAACTTGAATTGTCTCGCGACCATCCCGCCGAATCGCGGCTGTTCTGCATGGAAATCATGCAAGGGGCGCCGTTGCTGCTGGGCGAGTTGGAACAGCCCTTGCGTGATCTTGTGCAGAACAAGGTCGCGGTTATCCAGGCCTGGATCGATGCCGGCAAGCTGTCACCGGTCGAGCCCCATCACCTGATCTTTTCGCTTTGGGCCACCACCCAGCACTACGCGGACTTTCGCGTGCAGATCGAAGCCGTCACCGGCCGTACGCTTGATGACCCGACGTTCTTCGAACAAACGCTGCAGAGCCTGCAGTCATTGATACTCAACGGAGTTCGGCCGCGCTGACGGTGCATCGGGCTCCGTCAAGGAACCCGAACCATGAGCAAACCTCTGATTTCCTGGCCGCTGAACCCTGGACGCACCGCTGTAATCGTCGTGGACATGCAGAAGGTGTTCTGCGAGCCGAGCGGCGCGCTTTATGTCCCGGCCACAACCGGGATCATCCAGCCGATCGCTGCACTGCTGGAGTGCGCCCGTGCCGCAGCGGTGCCGATCATTTACCTGCGTCATGTGGTGCGTGGCGATGGCAGCGATACGGGCCGGATGCGTGATCTATACCCCAACGTCGATCACATCCTCGCGCGTGATGATCCGGGCATCGAGATCATTGCTGCGCTTGAACCCCGGGTGGGGGACGCCATTGTCGACAAGCTCTTCTATAGCGGCTTCCACAATACCGACCTCGACACGGTGCTGCGCGCGCGGGACATCGACACCCTGGTCGTCTGTGGCACCGTTACCAATGTCTGCTGCGACACCACCATCCGCGACGCCGTACACCGCGAATACAAGGTCATCGTCCTGAGCGACGCCAACGCCGCTATGGATTACCCCGACCTCGGTTGGGGCGCCGTCAGTGCCTGGGATGTTCAACGCGTTGCGCTCACCACCTTTGCCTACGAGTTTGGTGAAGTCGCTACGACAGAAGACGTAATCGCGAGGCTCGGGCATCCCCGTAAGGGCTCTGCCTCTTAAGGACGCTGCGCTTGGTGAAGGTGGGCGGGGCGGCCACTGGGGCAGGGGAGTATTGCGCGCCCCAACCTGTGCCGCTCCTGGTGCGTGGCGCACAAACCAAGTGCTCCGAAACAGACCATTCGATCCGCTTCAGTTGCGTCAAAACGCTAAGCTATTGATGTATAAGTGAATACACTTAGTGGCACGCTTTCTGCTCTCTCCTCGCTGTCGGTCCTGCGTACATGTAATCGGGACGACAGGCCCGCTACGGCCTTCATCCAAAAGCGCTTGCGTTATTGGCAACGCGCTCGGGTTTCAGCCTTGCGTCAGAGGAGTGCTGCACCATGACTCTGCAATACGTACCCATCATCGACCTTGCGCCGTATTTTGCCGGCACAGAGCAGGGCAAGGCCCAAGTTGCCAAGGCCGTCGACCAGGCCTGCCGGGATATCGGTTTTCTGGTCATCACCAATCACCAGATACCCACTGATTTGATCGAGCGCGTGTCGCGGTTGACGCGCGAGTTCTTCGCTCTGCCGCTCCCGGAAAAGCGCAAGGTCGACCGCCCCAGCCCGGAAATGGTGCGCGGCTATAGTGCGGTCGCCGAAGAGAGTCTGTCCTATTCGCTTGAAGAGGCTGCGCCGGGGGATCTGAAGGAGTCCTTTTCCATCGGCCCCAGTGATGTGCCGGATGAGGACTACTACCGCGGTGCGGCTGCCGGCCCGCATTTCGCGCCGAATGTCTGGCCGACCGGTATCGAGGGTTTCGAGCACGCCTACCGCGAATACTTCGCCGCCATGAGCGAGTTATCCCAGTCGCTGATGCGGATATTCGCTTTGGCGCTGCAACTGCCTGAAACGTTCTTCGACGATAAGGTCGACAAGCACATCAGCATGTTCCGCAGCCTCAGCTACCCGGACGTGAAGGGTGCGGTGGAGCCGGGGCAAATGCGCGCCGGTGCTCACACCGATTACGGCAGCCTGACCATCGTCAAGCCGGACAATGCCCTGGGCGGCCTGCAGGCGCGCAATCGCCAGGGCGAATGGGTGGATGTGCCCTATGTCGAGAATGGCTTCGCCGTAAACATCGGCGACCTGATGATGCAGTGGACCAACGATCAGTGGATTTCCACGCTGCATCGGGTCGTCAACCCGCCGCAGGACAGCCCCGCCGACAACGGGCGCCAGTCCCTGGTGTTCTTCCATCAGCCCAACTACGACGCACTCATCGACTGTCTGCCGAGCTGCTGCAGCGCAGCCAATCCTCCGCGCCATGCTCCGGTCACCTCCGGCGACAACCTGCTCTCGAAGTTCGTCAAGCAGACCACCTTCGGCAAAGGCCTGGAGGTCGCATGAATACGCTTTCCTACGTCAACGTCTTCGCCCGCGACATCGAAGCGCTGAGCGGCTTCTACCGCGAGCTGTTCGGCTTCAGGCACATCCCCGAGATCGCCTCGCCGATCTTCCGCGGGCTCGCTACCGGTAAGTCCTGCATCGGCTTCAATGCCATGGAGGCATACGAGCTGCTGCAGCTCGAGGAGTTCGCCGATACCCGCGGCTGCAAGTTCCTGCTCAACATCGACGTCGCATCGAAAGAGGAAGTCGATCGCCTGGTGCCGATTGCCGGGTCGATGGGCGCGACGCTGATCAAGGCGCCCTACGAGACCTATTACCACTGGTATCAAGCCGTGCTGCTGGACCCGGAAAAGAACGTGTTTCGCATCAACCACATGCTTTGACGTGCCAACCTCAGGAAGACCCAAAAAATGCTCGATCAGATGAAACGGACCTTGTGTGCGGCGGTGGCTCTCGGCCTGGCAACGACTGTTGGCGCCGCTTCGGCGCAGGAAGGGCAGGGGCTGACCCTCGAAAAACCGGCGAAGATCGCCATGCTCTACATCAGCCCGCGCAATGACGGCGGCTGGACGCAAGCCTTCGACGAGGCGCGGCAAAAGCTCGAAACCGAGCTGGACACCAAGATCCAGTACGTTGAAAGCGTGCCGGAGAATGCCTCGTCCATCCGCCCGGCGGTGGACCGGCTGATCCAGCGCGGCGCCAACGTCATCATCGGCACCGCCTTTGGCTACTCGGACACATTCAAGGAGTTGGCCGAGAAATATCCAGATGTGGCTTTCCTCAATGGCTCGGGCACCACCAACAGCGGCAACCTTGAAGCTTTCTACGGCCGAACCTACGAAAGCCAGTACCTGTGCGGCATGGCTGCCGGCGCGGCATCCAAGACCGGCAAGCTCGGCTTCGTCGCCGCCAACCCCTTCGGCCAAGTGAACTGGACGGTCAATGCCTTTGCCCTCGGTGCTCAGCAGATCAATCCGGATGCGACCGTCACCGTGGTGTACACCGGCGCCTGGAACGATCCGGTCAAGGAACGCGCCGCGGCCATGGCGCTGATCGATGCTGGCGCCGACGTGCTTGGCCAGCACGTCGACAGCCCGACGCCGCAGATCGTCGCCCAGGAGCGCGGCGTACATGGCACCGGTCATCATCGAGACATGAGCGAGTTCGCGCCGGACGCCACCGTCTGCTCCTCGGTCTGGGTGTGGGACAAATTCCTCGCACCGGAGCTGAAGAAAATCAGCGCCGGCAACTGGACGCCACCTGAAAACGGCGCACTGCTGTCCATGGCCGAAGGCGGGACCGATGCGGCCTGCTGCGGCCCGGCCGTTTCCGACGCGGACAAGGCCAAGATCATGGCCGCCCGCGAGGAGCTGCTAAAAGGCGAGAAGAAAATCTATGCCGGTCCCATGGTGGACCGTGACGGCACCGAGCGTATCGCCGCCGGTGAGGTCATGCCTGATCCTGAGTTGTGGCAGATGGACTGGTTCGTCAAGGGAGTGGTCACCCAGCAATGAGCAGCCTCAACGCGATCCAGCTTTCCGGGGTCAGCAAGTCGTTCGACGGCTTCAAGGCCCTGTCCCAGGCGGATTTCACCGCCAAATGGGGCGAGGTGCATGCGCTGCTCGGCGAGAACGGCGCAGGTAAGTCGTCGCTGATGAATATCGCTGCCGGCCTGTATGCACCGGAAAGCGGATCGCTGCTCATCGACGACAACGTGGTGCGGCTCAGCGGTCCGCGTGATGCGAGCCGCTACCACATCGGCATGGTTCACCAGCACTTCAAGCTTGTGAAGCCGTTCACCGTGGCCGAGAACATCCAGCTGGCGCTGCCCGAGGGCCCCGGCAATCACGCCTTTTCGGGCAGCCATCGCCAACGTCTGGCTGTCCTGGAGCAGCAGATCAGCGAGAAGGCGGCTGAGCTGGGCTTTGTCATCGACCCGCGCAAGGTCACCGAGTCGCTTTCCGTGGCCGAACAACAGCGTGTGGAAATTCTCAAGGTACTGCTGGCTGGCGCGCGGATCCTGATCCTCGACGAGCCGACGGCGGTGCTGACCGATCAGGAAGCCGAGCGCCTGCTGGAGACCGTGCGCGCCTTTGCCCGCCAGGGCGCGGCGGTGATCCTGGTTACTCACAAGATGAGCGATGTGAAGCGCTTTGCCGACCGCGTCACCGTGATGCGCGGCGGGCGTACGATCCAGACGCTCGATCCGCAAACGGTTTCGGTGCCCGAGCTGGTGCGCCTGACCGTGGGCGAGTCCGCACCGGCTAGCGAGTACCAGCCGGCGACGCCGGGCGAGGTGCGACTGCAGGTGCGCAATCTCAGATCGAAGGGGGCGAGCGGTCATGGTGCGCTCAATGGTGTGACGCTGAACCTGCGCGCCGGCGAGATCTATGGCATCGCGGGTGTAGGCGGCAACGGCCAGAGTGAACTGGCCAATGTGCTGATGGGCCTGCCCGAACCCTGTGAAGGCACGTTGGAACTGGCCGGCTTCGGCGATCTTCGCGGTGCCAGTCCAGAGCAACGGCGCGCGCTGCGCATCGCCGCGATAC
Organism: Stutzerimonas zhaodongensis; assembly: GCF_003696365.1. Lineage (GTDB taxonomy): Bacteria > Pseudomonadota > Gammaproteobacteria > Pseudomonadales > Pseudomonadaceae > Stutzerimonas > Stutzerimonas zhaodongensis. The sequence goes on along the minus strand of NZ_RFFM01000009.1, from coordinate 71,490 downwards.
CGGCTGACCGCTACGGCACAGCCTTGGCGGGGGAACTGTCGGTGGCCGAGAACTTTGGCGTCGGGCAGATCCACAGCGGGCGCTACGGCTCGTTCTTCAAGCTGCGGCGCAAGCGCCTGGAGGCCGAGGCCGCCGAGGCGGTGGCGGGGTTCGACGTGCAGGGCGTGCGTTCGCTCAAGCAGAAGGCTGCGCTGCTCTCCGGCGGCAATGCACAAAAGCTGGTGATCGCCCGCGAATTCTCCCGCGACCCGCAACTGGTGCTGGTGCACAGCCCCAGCCGCGGACTCGACGTACGGGCCACCGCGGCTGTGCATGCCCGCCTGCGTGCTGCTCGCGATGCGGGCGCGGCAGTGCTGGTGATCAGTGAAGACCTCGATGAAGTGCTGGCCCTGGCCGATCGCATCGGTGTGATGAATGCTGGGCGCATCGTTGCCGAATTCGACCGGCCTGCCGACCGCCAGGCCATCGGTAGGGCCATGGTTAGCCATGGCGGGCTCAGTCACGCAGAGCTCAGTCTAGAGGTGAGCCATGAATGAACAGGTACGCCCCGTGATGCTGGAGCAGGCCGCGCAGGCGGCGAGCCGTCCGAAACAGCCGCTACTGTCGCGGCGTTACGCTTTGGAAGTTCGCCAGCAACTGGCTTGGCACTGGCAGGCAGTGATCATCGGCCTAGCCCTGTTGCTGGGGCTGGGGATCTCCGCCGCGATTCTCGTCGCCGCAGGGGTGCCGGCCGGCGAGCTGCTCAACGAATTCGTCATCATGACGGTGTTCGATGTGCAGAGTCTTACCGCCGTGCTGTTCCAGGCTTCGCCGATGATCCTGGTCGGCCTGGCTGGCTGCATGGCGTTTCGCGCCAAGTTCTGGAACCTCGGCCTCGAAGGCCAGATGATCTGGGGCGCCATCGGCGCAACGGCGATCTCGCTGTTCGAGGTGGGCCCGCCAGTGTTGCGCCTGCCGTTGATGCTGGCGTCGGCGATCTTCTGCGGTTTGCTCTGGGCGCTGGCGCCGGTGCTGCTCAAGCTGCGGCTGAAGGTCAACGAGATCATTTCAACACTGATGCTCAACTACCTGGCCCTCAACTTCCTGCTGCATCTGCTCTACGGCAGCTGGAAGGACCCGAAGAGCTCGTTCCCCTATTCGCCGCAATTTCAGTCGTTCGAGCGCCTGCCCGAATTGTTCGATGGCATCAGCGCGGCGGTGCCGCTGGCCGTGGTTGTCGCGCTGCTGGCGCTGTGGTTCCTCGGCATTTCACGCGCTGGGCTCTACCTGCGCTTCGTGGACGCCAACCCGCGGGTGGCCAGCGCCGTAGGGGTGCCGGTGCAGAAGATGATCATCGCCACGGTGCTGATTTCCGGCGCAATGGCCGGGATCGCCGGGTTTCTGGTCACGGCGGGGCAGGAAGGGCGGCTGACCCAGTCGTTCTATCAGGGCTATGGATTCTCCGGGATACTCATCGCGTTTCTTGCGCGCAACAATCCGGTGGCCGCGCTGGTGGTGGCGTTGCTAATGGCGATGCTCTTCGTTGCCGGACGCAGCCTGCAGGTCTTCTATCAGATCCCCTTTTCCATGGTGCAGTTGATCCAGGCCATCCTGGTGATCTGCGTCGCCTCGTCGGATTTCTTTATCCGCCACCGTATCCGCCGCGTTCAGGGAGGCGAAAGCTGATGGACATGATCGCCAACTGGCTCGGCAACACGCCGGATTTCGCCGTACCTTTCGCCCTCGCGGCGCTGGGTCTGATACTCACTGAACGCGCTGGAGTGCTGGCCTTGGGCGCCGAAGGGCTGATGCTGGTCGGCGCGCTGGCCGGGATCGGCGCGCAGCTGGCCTATGGCACGCCGGGGATCTCGCTGTTGCTGGCTATGGGCGCGGCGGCGGTGGTGTCGCTGTTGTTCGCGCTGATGGTGCTGGTGCTGCGCATCAATCAGGTAATCGCAGGATTGGCACTGGTGTTCTTCTGCCAGGGGCTGACCGGCTTGCTCGGTACACTGCTGGACTGGACCAACAAGCCGGTGAAGGGGCTGGGCGCCATCGAGCTCTGGCCGCTGTCGGAGCTGCCGCTGCTGGGCAAGATCTTCGTGCAGAACCCGCTGGTGCTCATGACGCCACTGATCGTGCTTGCCGTGGTTGCCTTTCTCACCCGGACAACCACCGGCCTGCGAATGCGCGCCGTCGGGGAAAACCCGCAGGCCGCGGACGCGGCAGGGATTTCCGTGCTCGGCTATCGGCTGACGGCGATTCTCGCCGGCTCAGCGCTGATCGGCTTGGCGGGGGGGTATATCTCGGTGCTCAGCACCAAGCTGTGGATCGCCGACATGACTGGCGGGCGCGGCTGGATCGCCGTGGCGCTGGTGATCTTCGCGCGCTGGTCACCATGGAAGGCGTTGGCTGGTGCACTGCTGTTCGGCTGCATCGAGGCGCTGATTCCACAACTGGCCGCCGCCGGGGTGCGCCTGCCGCAATACTTCGTGCTGATGACCCCTTACGCGGTGACGCTTGCCGTAATGATCTGGGTCGCCAGCGGCAAGCATGTCGCCGGCACTCAGCCCGGGGCGCTGGGCATTCCCTTCATTCGAGAGGAGCGGCGCTGAGCACACCGGGTGAGTCAGGGCCGACGCTTCGTGTGTAGAGGCGGCTCTCATCCGACAGGCTGCGACGCGCACATACGATGCACTGGATGGTGTGCAGAACTCGCAGGCACGGGGCGACGAGTGCCACCAGTGCCTGCGAAAGTCACCGGTAGATGTAAGGGGTTGTCTGACGCCTTGATGGGTCAGACAACGCGGCATGCACTGGCGAGATGTCAACACCGCTCGACACGCGATGGCGTGCGCTGCATCAGCAGTTTGCCGTTGCGGATCGATGCCAGGGCGTGGCCTTGGGTACGAATCATTTCGTAGTCGTTAGGTGCCGACAAAATCAGCAGATTCGCCGGCCGGCCGACTTCGATGCCGTAGCCTTCGCCTAGATTCAGGGTGCGAGCGCTGTTGTCGGTAATCAGATCAAGGCCGCGTTGCAGGTCTTCATAGCCGAGCATGTGGCAGATGTGTAAGCCCGCTTCGAGGATGCGCATGATGTTGCCGTTGCCCAGTGGGTACCAGGGATCGACGATCGAATCCTGGGCAAAGCAGATATTCATCCCGGCGCGGTCGATTTCCGCCACGCGCGTCAGCCCACGTCGCTTGGGGTAGCTGTCGAAGCGCCCTTGCAGGTGGATGCTTTCGGTGGGACAGGAAATGAAGTTGATTTCCGACTGTTTGAGCAGCCGGAACAGCTTAGAGCAATAGGCATTGTCGTATGAACCCATGGCGGTGGTATGGCTGGCGGTCACGCGTGCGCCCATCCCCCGTATGCGGGCTTCCTCGGCAAGCACCTCGAGGAAGCGTGACTGTGGATCGTCCGTCTCGTCGCAATGCACATCCACCAGAAGGTCCTTGCGCTCAGCGAGATCCATCAGGAACTTGACGGAACTAACGCCTTGCTCACGGGTGTTCTCGAAATGCGGAATTCCGCCGACCACGTCCGCGCCGATGGCAATGGCTTCCTCCATCAGTGCACGACCGCCAGCGAAGGATTCGATGCCCTCTTGCGGAAAGGCGACGATCTGCAGGTTGATCAGGTGACGCGTTTCGTCACGCACCTCGACCATTGCCTTGAGCGCCGCGAGACTCGGGTCGGTCACATCGACGTGGGTGCGCACATGCTGGATGCCGTGGTCGACCAGCATGTCGATGGTTTTCTTGGCCCGCGTCTTGGTGTCCTCATGGGTGACCGTGGCCTTGCGTTCGGCCCAGCGCTCGATGCCCTCGAACAGGGTGCCGGTCATGTTCCAGTTCGGTTCGCCGGCGGTGAGGGTGGCGTCGAGATGAATGTGCGGCTCGATGAAAGGCGCGGTGACCAGATTGCCGCCAGCGTCCAGGTCGCCGACTGCCGGATTAGAAGGGCTCGACAGAGGGGCAATCGCGGCGATGCGCTCGCCGTCGAGCTCGACGCGAAAGAGTCCTTCCTTGCCACGCAGACGGGCATTGATGATGTTCATGCGGTATTCCTGTTCGGTTGGGGAGAGGACAGTCGCCAGATCATCAGGGCGACGGCCACGTTCAGTCGGTCGTGTGGATCGTTGAATGAGCAGCCGGTCAGCGCTTCGATGCGCTGCATGCGATAGCTGAGCGTGTTGCGGTGGACGCACAGCCGCTGGGCGGCGAGCGCCAGGTTGCCGTTCTCGTAGAACCAGGCTTCCAGCGTTGGCATCAGTACCGGTTCGTGCCGCGAGTCGTCGCCGATCAGTGCTCCGAGCACCTTGTCGACGAAACGGTCGAGCAAGCTGCGGTCGCGAATGGCACCGAGCAGCTCCAGTACGCCGAGGTCGCTGAAACAGCACAGGCCCAGGCGCTCGGGAAACGATTGCGCAACGAGCAGTGCCTGGCGGGCTTCCCCCAGGCCGGTGGCAAGCTGCGCCGGGCCGTGGCCGCTGGCGCTCATGCCGGCGAACAGGCGCAAGGGCGCCAGCGTGCAGTTGAGTTCATCCAGCGCTGTCGCCAGTACCTCGCGGTTGCTGGGCTGATGCAGCGCCCGGGTTGGCAGCAGGGCAATCCAGTGTTCGCCCTGGCACACCAGAGGCAGCGGATCACCGAGTTCGTTGAGGACCTGCTCCAGTTTGCGTTGCAGCAGTTGTCGAGACGCCTGCAGGCGCCGTTCGGCATCGTATGCCGGCTCCGTCGTGAACAGCTGCTCGCTGTCCTGCAGCTTGAGCAGTGCTATCTGGCGCGGCGCGGCCAGCGATACTTGGAGGCTATCGGCTCGTCGCAACAACCCGTCTAGCGACTGGTAGTCGCCCTCGAGGATTTGCTGCAGGACGTGCTCGCGGGAGCGTCCTAGCATCTGTTCGTGAACCAGCGCCGTGCCGATTGACTGGCTGACGACCACCATCTTCAGCTGGTAGGGCTGCTCAAGCAGGGGGACACCGAGCCGGTCGGCCTCGGTAATCACACGCTCGGGGATGGTGTGGATGAACTCTTCGCCGGTCAGTATCACCACGCCAGCAGCGATTCGCTCCTGCGCCTCGTACAGCAAGCGCAGCAGGTTGGCTTCGTCACGTGGATGGTTGATTCCGGTGACGAAGACCAGCTCGCCACCAGCTACCCAATCGGCAATGCCCTCGTTCTCCGCTACATAGGTCCAGCGCACGGGGTTGTCCAGACCTGCTGCGCCCGCACGCAGGCGCAGGCTTTCGAGTCCGGGAAGATTGAGGACCATCGCCACCGTAAGGCTCATGGGCGCGTTTGTGCCAGCGCTACATTTCGGCCTAGCAAAGCACGCTGCAGTTCGAACAGCCCGACGTACGCCAGTGCGGCAACCAGAATCCCGACGATGGGTGCGACCCAGGGCGACAGGTAGGCGCAGACGGCGCCGACGAAGTAGGCCGCGAGACCAACCCAGTTGAAGGCAGGCAGTTGCGCATTGGCCAACAGCGGATAGCGGCCTCGATGGGCGTAGAAGTAGTCTGCCATGATCACGCCGCCAATCGGAGGGATGATCGAACCGAGCACGATCAGGAAGGGAACCAGCAGGTCCGACATGCCGCCGATCGCCAGCAGCGTGCCAATTGCAGCGCCGCCGATGGTGACCAGTCGACGGCGTCCGGTGCGCAGCAGGTTGCAGCCAGCGGCGGCGAAGTTGTAGATGGTGTTGTCCTGGGTGGTCCAGAGGTTGAGAAACAGCATCACCACGGCGGCCATGGAGAGGCCCTGCAGAACCAGTACTTCGACCACGTCCGGCTGCTGGTAAACGATCGCGCCGTAGGCACCGGCAATGATCATCAACCCGTTACCGATGAAAAACCCGATCAGGCTCGCAAAGACGGCGACCCGGCCGCTGCGCGCGAAGCGCGTCCAGTTGGTGGCTTGTGTAGCACCGCTTACGAAGGTACCGAAAACCATGGTGATGGCCATGCTCAGGCTCATGCTCTCGCTGGGCTCGATGGCCATCAGCGCGTCCAGGCCGCCGACGTCGCGTGTAGCGATCCACAGCGAGCAGAGGAGCAGTGCCAGCATGGCCGGCACCGCGAAGCGTGAGAGCAGATCCAGCCCTTTGTACCCAACAAAGGCGGTGATGCAGAAGCCCAAGCCGAACAGCACCATAAGCGGCACCGTCAGGCTTTCGGGTAACTCGAGGATCTTCACCAGCACCAGCGCGATGGTCGCTGTGCCCCAGGCGTACCAGCCGATCTGGGTGAAGCCAAGGATTACATCGGAAAGCTTGCTTCCGACCTCGCCGAAGCAGATGCGCCCCATTAGCACCGAGTTGAGCCCGCTGCGGCATGCGATAAGGCCGAGTGCGGCGGCATACAGGCCCAGCAACAGGTTGCCAATGACTGCAGCCCAGAGCAGCGTGGTGAAGTCGAAGGCCATGCCAATACGACCGCCGGCAAACATGGTTGCCGTGAAGAAGGTGAAGCCGAACAGCATGATCGAGGTGGAAAACAGTCCTTTGCGGGCCGTGGCCGGCACTTCGCTCAAGGGGAAGTCATCGTCTTGGTGGGCTTGAGACATGTCCTTAACTCCACTGGTGGGTGAGGCCATGGCTATAGCAGTGGTCATGCCACTTCGTGATCAACACCTAATCAGGCCGATATTCGTTAACTGTTGTGCATGACGCACAGCGAGCGTTTCGCTTTTAGCCATAAATCGCCGTTTCCATTGTGAGAAGCGACAAGAGCAGGAATCGTCTTGGTGCAGAGCAATGAACGGCTGCACTGCTTTTGCCCGAGTGGAAAGGCATGACCTCAGCAAGGGATCGGCTGCACTTCTGGGCATAACGATGGCAGAGCCATGCACTGAGGCAATGCATCAGAAAAGCGCACCGCAATAGAGCGAAACGCGGTGTTTGAACCGAACTGTTCGGACCAGTCGTACCAGTTGGCGCGCCCCAGCCCATCAGATAGGTCTCGAAGTTCGGCTGGCATGACGCGTGCAAAGCCGATGCGTCTTCCAAACATCGGAGTTTGATCATGCTCAACGCGACTCGCTCATTGCTTACTGCCCTGTGTCTGGGCATCACACTGGCCAGCGGCGCCGCCGTCGCAGAAGGCCTGGAAGACATTACCAAGCGAGGCGTGCTCAAAGTGGCGGTGCCTCAAGACTTTCCACCGTTCGGCTCGATCGGACCGGACATGCAGCCGCGTGGCTTGGATATCGATACCGCCCAGCTGTTGGCTGACAAGATGAACGTCAAACTCGAATTGACTGCCGTCAACAGCACCAACCGCATTCCATTCCTGACCACGGGAAAGGTCGATCTGGTGGTGTCGAGCCTTGGCAAGAATCCTGAGCGTGAGCAAGTAATCGATTTCTCCGAAGCCTATGCGCCGTTCTACCTGGGCGTGTTCGGCCCAGAGGAAGCCCAGGTGGCGAGCCTTGATGATCTCGATGGAAAGACCATCAGCATCACTCGTGGCTCGGTTGAGGACATTGAGCTCAGTGCGGTCGCGCCTAAAGGCGCCACGCTCAAACGTTTCGAAGACAACAACTCGACGATCGCCGCTTATCTATCCGGCCAGGTCGATCTGATCGCCACCGGCAACGTGGTCATGGCAGCGATTGCCGAGCGCAACCCGAAGCGTCTGCCAGTGATGAAGCTGAATCTGAAGAACTCGCCAACCTATGTTGGGCTGAACAAGGACCAGCCAGCCCTGTTGGAGAAGGTCAATGAAATCCTCGCAGCGGCCAAACAAGACGGCAGGCTGAGTGAAATCAGCGAGAAGTGGCTCAAACAGCCCCTGCCGGCTGACCTGTAAGAACACCATTGGATCCGGAGACCGACCATGGCCTATCTGATGGATTTCGGTCCAGTCCTGGCGAACACCGACGTGCTGCTACAAGGCGCGATGTTTACCCTGGGACTGACCGCCATCGGCACTCTACTGGGGGTTGGGCTGGGCATCGCGGGCGCGTTGGTGCGCGCCTGGCGCATCCGTCCCTTTAACTACCTGTTCGGGCTCTACGTCGAGCTGATTCGCAATACGCCGTTCATTGTTCAACTGTTTTTCATCTTTTTCGGGCTCCCCGCGCTCGGCATGCGACTGAACGAGTGGGAAGCCGCCGTGCTGGCAATGGTGATCAACCTGGGCGCTTATTCCACCGAGATCATTCGGGCCGGCGTACAGGCAGTTCCTGTTGGACAGATCGAGGCGGCGTCGGCGTTGGCAATGACCCGCATGGAAATCTTCCGTCACGTGGTGTTGCGCCCGGCCTTGGCGAAGGTTTGGCCGGCGCTGTCGAGCCAGATCATCATCGTCATGCTCGGGTCAGCGGTTTGTTCGCAGATTTCCACCGAAGAGCTGACCTTCGCTGCGAATTTCATCCAGTCACGCAATTTCCGTGCGTTCGAAACCTACCTGGTGACCACCCTGTTGTACCTGGCAATGGCCATCCTGATCCGGCAACTGCTGGGGTGGATCGGACGACGTTATGTCGTGGGGGCGCGCTGATGGGATTCACCTTCTGGGATATCGCACGCAACCTGCTGACCGGCCTGCAATGGACGTTGGTGCTGTCGCTGGTGGCGTTCGTCTGCGGTGGCGTGGTCGGATTGCTGGTGATGCTGGCACGGGTCTCGCCGATCGGCTGGCTGCGTATCCTCGCCCGCGGCTATATCGAACTCTTCCAAGGCACGCCTCTGCTGATGCAGCTATTCATCGTGTTCTTTGGCGTCGCACTGCTGGGCGTCGAAGTGTCCGCCTGGCTCGCCGCGGCGGCGGCGTTGACCTTGTTCACCAGTGCCTTTCTTGCGGAGATCTGGCGTGGCTGCGTCGAGTCAGTCTCGCGCGGCCAATGGGAAGCCTCCGAATGCCTGGCGATGACCCGAATGGAAACGTTGCGTTACGTCGTGCTGCCGCAGGCATTGAGGGTTGCGGTGGCGCCCACGGTGGGTTTTTCGGTGCAGGTGGTGAAGGGCACGGCGGTCACCTCGATCATCGGTTTCACCGAGCTCACCAAGACCGGCAGCATGCTGGCCAACGCCACCTTCGAACCCTTCATGGTCTACGGCCTGGTTGCGCTCGGCTACTTCGCACTCTGCTATCCGCTGTCACTTGCGGCGTATCACCTGGAAAGGAGGCTCAATGCCACTGCTTAACGTATCGGCGCTGCACAAGTACTACGGCGAGAACCATGTCCTCAAGGGCATCGATCTCCGCGTCGAGGAGGGCGAGGTGGTGGCCATCATCGGGCGCAGCGGCTCGGGCAAGAGCACCTTGCTACGTACGTTGAACGGGCTGGAGACGATCAATGATGGCGTGATCGAGGTTGATGGAGAGTACCTGGACGCCACTCGCGCCGACCTGCGCAGCTTGCGGCAGAAGGTCGGCATGGTGTTTCAGCAATTCAACCTGTTTCCTCATCTAACGGCCGGCGAGAACGTGATGCTGGCAGTGAAAGTGGTGAAAAAACTGCCCCATACCGAGGCTGAGCGCCTGGCGCGCCAGATGCTGGACAAGGTTGGGCTGGCGGAGAAGTTCGATGCCTATCCCGAGCGGCTGTCGGGTGGTCAGCAGCAGCGTGTGGCGATCGCCCGTGCGCTGGCGATGTCGCCCAAGGTGCTGCTGTGCGATGAAATCACCTCGGCGCTTGATCCGGAGCTGGTTAATGAGGTGCTGGCGGTAGTGAAGCAGCTGGCGAGCGAAGGCATGACACTGGTGATGGTCACCCATGAAATGCGTTTCGCTCGTGAGGTAGGCAGCAAGCTGGTATTCATGCACCACGGCAAGGTGCATGAGGTGGGCAATCCGCGAGAGCTGTTCGCCAATCCGCAGACAGCCGAGCTGCAGCAATTCATTGGCTCGGTTGGCTGAAGCAACCGTGCTCAACCGGCTTGTCCTGGGCGCATTATTTTTCTGAAAGACCGTCGCAGGTGCTCAGCGAACCGATGACAGCGTGCGGCTCGAGGCGAAGGACCGCTATCTGAGCGACGGCGATGCCTCGGGCGAGGGTGCGCGGCTCCTTCTTCACCTGCACCGGGCATTCGATGACATTCGAGGGCGGTACGATGAGGGAGCAGGTTGAAGCCTTGGTTCAGCTTCTCTTACACCTCTGTCAAGTGGAACAGAACGTACGGACGACTGTGCTGTTCAGCACTAACGACCTGGGCCAACGGGTCCTATGCTTGTCCGCAGGAACTCACGTAACGGTTCGTCGACGGCGTAGAGTAAAACTCCCTTCTTCGCCCTCGTCATTAGCACGTAGTAAATGTTCCGGATGGCTTCGTCTCGGAGGGTTGGATCGTTTCGTACGTTCCTAACCCATTTATCCGCGTTGTGCTCGTACTCAACCTCAATGCGGTCGCCTTTTAAAACGAGATCGGGCCCGATGATGATGCCGACATAGTCGTATTCGAATCCTTGAACGGTGTAGATAGCACCGACCTCCTCATTGAACCCCAGCACTGAATTCCAAGCTTTGAACGCCATGCGCTCGTTCCAGCGGCCGCGCCAGCCATCGATATGGATATCGTAGCCTGTGCCGGGGGTAGACTCCGTCTGCCAGTGCCAGCAGTAGCCCGCGACCATTCGGCATGTCGCATTGCGCCCTCGGTCCGCCTGTTCGGTAAGCAAATCTTCCATGGCTTGAAGCGAGCTCACGACCTCAACGGGAAACGTCGAAGCTGGCGTATACGCCTTTAGCTGCCCTCCAATGACAAGATCATGAACCCACTGAACATACAGATTGGCTCCCCCACATCTCAGTTGCTCGTCGAGCACGTGGGTGATTACCTCAAAGCCGCGCGCGTGCGCTGCGTCTAAAAGATCTCGACTGCGGCATGTCTCTGTTGGACTAATCCACTGACAGTCATCAATGAAAAATACGACGAGATCCTTGTTCCGCATCAGGCCCGCAGCTTTTTCCTTCGTGAGGCGGTGGGCTTCGTCGACGACCAAATAAGCGGTTTCGGCTCGGCCATCGGAGGCGAAAGCAAGATCTTTGATGCATTGCCCGATCGCCGCGGATTTAACGTAGTACTTAGGATTTTTGCCCAGCTGCATTAAGTACTGCACGAGCTTCATGGCTAGGACGGTTTTTCCAGTTCCCACCAGCCCTTTGACAATTACGCAGGTCTTCGCCTCGGCATTTCGAACCGTGGCCGCAATCTTCTTGAATGCTGCGGTTTGTCCTTTTGTCGCTTTGAATAACGCGCTGCAGTTGAGCTTGTCGCTGAAATTGACAATGAAGGAGTCCGAATACTTCAGCTGCGGCTCATTCAAGAAAGATATGGCTTGTGAAGGCCGCTTGAGTTCAGAAAGCAGGGCGCCTAGGCCCTCTCTTCCGTTGGATTTTGATACCAACAAGCAATTTTCCAGATGCAAACCGTAGATTTCGGAGCGAAGCAACTCTCCCTCAGCCGCTTCCACATAGTTGTGCAGAAAGGCCATTGAGCTAAAGCTCGGTGAGAGCGGGCCGAAGTCCAAAGTGTGTTCTAGCGCAGTGCGGTAGACGTTGGCTTGCTCGCACGGATGGATAGTGGTGTAAGCAGGGGAGGCGCTAACGAACAGCCACGAGACGCCGAGCTCGTCTCTCAGTGTCACAGAGCCGCGCGTCCATTGCTTCAACTCGACGACGATGACCTGAGGTCCATTCTCGTTCTCGGCAATCAGTATGCAGTCGGCTCGCAGGGAGCCAACCGGCATTGGATATTCGATCAGAATATGCCCTTGGGGGTGAGGAACCTGGCGTCGCAACAGATCAGCAAGCGCAGGAAGCGAGTTTCTCCAGGAGCGGATCTCAGCCTCAGACAGTGTCGAATCAGGAAACTTCGACGGGTACTCGGCACATAGCCGGTCGATGAACTCTGGTGTATCCGCTACGGAGCAGAACTCCTCGATGCGCAAGGTGGCCAGCGCTGCCATCTTCGATTCTTCTGGGTACATCACGTTCATGAGTCCTGTTTCATGACGGATGTGCGTCCGCCTTCAATCTTAGCCGCACGACGCTAACGGCCACGTCCTGTGAGGTCAAGGTTAAGCGGGTGAACCAAATGATTCGTTTTTAGCGGCGACCGTAACTCATTGGCGCGCCGGTATTGGGGGGCGAAAACGGTATCCACGGACGCAATCGCGCATCTATCTAGGCTAGGCTGCAGCTAGTTGACCTGAAGACTCCGATTTCGTCATTTGCGAGGTGGATGTGATTGGTTGCGATTTGCGCAGCCTGTTTGCAACCTTCTTGTCCTCCGAACAATGGAACAGAGCCTTTGGCAGTGCTCGAGCGGCTCAATCCAGACAAGAGGACCTTTATGGCTCGCGTTGACCTAGACGTTCCGTTTTCCGAAAAAGACGAGGCGAAAGCACTCGGCGCCCGCTGGGATCCGCAGGCGAAGGTCTGGTTTGTCCCAGAAGGTCGAGATCCAGCACCATTGGCGAGATGGCTCCCCCAGCATCACGAATCGGATATAGAACCCGAACCCGAATACGCCATCCGGTCGCCTTATTACTTTCTTGTCGAATCGAATTCCGCTTGTTGGAAATGCGGCAGCTCAACGCGTGTGCATGCGTTCATGTTGCCCGAGGGGCACGAGCAGTTCGAATACGCAGACGAGGAGGATGAGGGCTTCACCCTAGACAGCCCCTGCGGTTACTGGCAGCGCTACGGTGAGAGAGGAAAGGTGTCAAACCTCTATGGCTTGTCTCCCTCGGTATTAGCGCAGCTTCGGTCCCACACAAACCGCTACAAGCCTGCCTACAGCCAGCAGGCTGGCGAAACCTACTACATGAATCATTGCGAGCACTGCGGGGCGAAGCTCGGCGATTTCTATATGCATTCAGAGCCGGGTGGTGCGTTTTTCCCAACGTCGCCTGCCCAAGCAAGCACCATGGTCCTGCACAAGGTCGAGGCACCGTTCGGGGGCAACGGCAGCATGGGCTACGCATCGGATGATTTCTTCGAATTCATGCAATGCAAAAGCGGCGAATAACAAACACCACTTCCGCCCTAATACCTCAGCTTCGGCATGCCCTAACGCAACGACACCAGCTGACAGTGGCTTCGGTTCTGCGACCTAAACAGCTAATCAGACCGAAGCGTTCACCCATTCGAACAAGGACGTGCAACATGAGCCATGCAATAGAGGACGCTGGCGACGACAACCAAGAGGTCGTGGAGCTGCTGCAGCAGGCCAAACTCCTTGCGGTGCGTTACCGCCAGCTAACTGGTAAGCCGCTGGGCATTACGGGCGAAGTTGCAGAGTTCGAAGCGGCTGCCATTCTTGGTCTGGATCTGCACGCGGCCCGAACCGCTGGGAATGACGCAACCGAAATACGAAAGGGAAAGCTCGTTCGGGTGCAAATTAAAGGACGCTGCATCGCTGATCCAAAGCGCGCAACGGGCCGGGTCGGAAAGATCGACCTCAGGCAGCCCTTCGATACCGTACTGCTAGTCTTATTGGATATGGACCTGAATGCCCTTGTGATGTACGAAGCTGAGCGCGCTGCTGTTGAGGTATTACTGACCAAGCCAGGGTCAAAAGCACGCAACGGACGCGGTTCGGTTGGGATCAGCCAATTCAAAGCCATCAGCACTGTCCCTTGGATAAAAAACAGTGATGCCCAAATCAAGAGCGGCTAGCTCAGATCCGCATGACGACGCACGGGCTCAGCAAACCGAGCGCTCTAGCTAACGCTTGAAGGAGGCGAGCCGCCCACGAGGGACGGCCCGCGACCTAGCCTAGCCTGTCGCTGTGCCAGAAACAGCTCGCCGATACAGCACGACCATCTCGTCGAGCAGCGCCTCGGCGGCATATAACGTCATCTTCAGCCGTACATCTTGGGGATAGAACCCGTCAGGTCCGCCAATCTGCTGCAGCAGATCCTTGACGATGTCGGCACGAAGTTCGGCGTCAGCCAATACGGGCTGTCGTGCAGACGAACACACAGATAATGACGGCGCCGAAGGCGCTCTCGGACGGTGAGGGAAGGGGAGAAGCCTGGATTCAAGATCAGCCATGGCACACCTCCGAAGAGGCGACATCAATCAGAGCTGAGGAATCAAGGTGGAGCGCGGGCGTAAAAAGGGGATAGCGCATTCTGCTTATGCTCCTCGAACTGGTTAAGGAGCCACAACCACCCGTTGTCACGCGGAATGGAGGTGGACCGCACGGGGGTGACAAACCGGCGTCCGAGGGAACCGGCCAGGCCGAAGCCTGCCCCGCACGGCCCACCATAGAATGCCGGAACCAGACACAGTGAAGTGCCGGCCGGACATTTATGGCGCTGCCGCGCCCTCGAACGGTTTCAGGTTGTCACACCCGGTCGCGGGATTTACCACGACCGGCGCAGTCTAGCGCGGGGGTTAGTGAAGGGCAAACATGCTGGGGCGTAGTTGAGAGGAGGCTTGGTGAATCTTGTTGATGTCGAATTCGAAAGGCCGCTCTCGGCCAATAGCGGTCGTTTCATTTGGATTGCTTCCGACCCAAACAGACACTGAACTCCCTAAAGAGGCGAAGATGCCTTTAATGGCCACAGGGCAACGCCGCTTGCTCCTCTTCTGTCCAGCACTGCTCCAGAAACATACAGGCCTGACAGCAGGTTCGGCTGTCTATGGCTTGGATGAGGCACCGATCTTCGCGACGATCCTGAACGACTTGGTGTGCGCAGTGATGGCGCTGAGTGTCCACGAAGAACGCCGGGGGATCGACCGAACGAGCGCTAATAGCGGACTGCATTGCAGCATCAGCCCCGCATTCGGCCCAGCTATGGAACCGACAGCCTTGGACACGGGGCTCTGCGAGTAGAAAGTGCGTCGCGCTTCCAGTGGCGACGAGCCATTCGTCCGCCTCCGTCAGTTCGCCGACCGGGGATTTCGCTAACCCTTCTCTGCGGAAACCTGGAAACGCCGAAAGCTCGGCTGAGGAGAGCACGCTGCTGAGCTCAGTTCCGCATGCTGTAATCAACGCGGCTCCTCGCGCGTCAATTTCATCCAAATGGGGAGCAAGCGTTTCGACGCCATCATCATCCCGTCGGTAGTCAAGTTCGACGGGAGTGTCGTTGTCGATCACCGTGAAGATAGCGTCGTCCTTGCGGGCAACGAATAGGGCTGGATAGATCAGAATGCGCGGCCGACGAACGAATAGCGTGCTGCCGGTTCGCTCATAGTGAACATGCACGCCCTGAAACACTCCAGAGATATCGCTCAGCTCCAGGAACTGCCGAAGCTGTGCGGGACGTAAGGACTCCGGCGCATCTTCGGTTAGCGCTGATCGATGGAGAAGCTTGAAAATGTCTTCCGCCCGCTCCTTAAACTGCGCGCGGGTGAAAATTGCGATGTCATCCGGCCGCGCGACGCGTAGGAAAGTTTCAACTGGGCATCTGAACACCACCATCCACTCGCCGCTAATGATGATAGCCCTGGGCAAGTTATGGTGATACCGCTCGTTGAGCGTCTGTACATAGCCGCAGACCTGGCGCAGATAACCGTCCCACTCAGCGATGATCGGCGATGTACTCTCAGGTTTTCCGTTGCGGATATGCTGGATCGCCGCAACGAGCAGTGTGGCCTCGCTAGCGTGCTGACCATCCCCGCGAGCCGAGATCGCAGGCTTATCCCACGCTTTCGCTTCGACCAGCAAGAGTGGTGCGCCAGTAATATCGACCACCCCGACATAGTCCATGAACTTCGTGGTGGTTGCCTGGAGACGGGCTTCCTCAAGCACATTGCCCCCGGCACCGAGTCGCCATCCGAGATGACCGAGCAGATCATTGACGAAGAGCAGCCGCGTATCGTGCTCGTGGGGGCGGCGGTTCGGGTCGAGCTCGGCGAACGGATCGCGCAGTGGCCTTGCTAGCTCTCGTTCGACCGCCGCAAGCAGGTCGCCGAGCCCTCGCTTGAAGAGGTTCTGAAGCGCCAGCCGGTTCACTCGATCAGTTCCGGCAAGCGATACAGTAGGCGTCTCGCCGCCGGCCACCCTGCCTCCAGGAAGATCTCTAGGCAGTCAACGAGGGCGGCACGTCGGGTTGAGTCGTCGAAAATTTCCTTGTGGTCAGCGAGGAACACACCGATCAGCCTAACCAGAAGGTCCACGCCCAGAGGCTCGTTTTGATAGCCCGATCGGCGACTGGCCTGCAGGGTGCTGGCCGCCAAATCGAAGGCCGTACCCGCGTCCACATCGACTAGGCGTTCTACGAGTTGGAGCAAGTAATAGGTGGTGTGTGGCTGCGCGTACTCGCCAATCCGTTTGAGGAGGTCGGCATTTTCCCGGAAGAACACGTCGAGCCCCGTTTGGTTAAGCGCGACGTCGCCGTCCCGTTGACTGGCCCTCGCGTCGGTCGCGAAGAACATTTGCATCCCTGCGGTGTCGATCAGGCTCGCGCACTCTCGCGCCTCTGCGGTCGCAGCCTCGTCCAAGTCAGGGCCTGCCATGTGCCCGGCGAGCCGGGCATTCACGGAATTAACGATGTCGGAGACAAGTGCCTGAGAGCGCTGGCGTAGACCGGAGTTCTTGTCGGAGATTTCGCCGATCCCAGCAACTATGGCGTCACGCAGAGTTACTAGGATCGTTCTTGCTTCTTCGGCGTGCTTCCAGGGCACAACTAACCATCTATCGAGAACGACCTTCGCTTCTGCCGACTGGTAGGTGACCCAAAGGACTGTGAGATTACCTGCTATTGCCTTGAATAGCCGGCGTTCTCGATCTGACCCCGGCGTCTCACGCTGCGACAGCATAAGCAGCAACTCTAAACTTTGCTGTTGATCCGTGTGGATTAACCTTGAGACGACTTCGCCGACCAGATGTTCGATGATGGTCATGTTAGGTTCGTGCGCTAGGCGGTCTGTCAAAAGCTGCCAGAATCGATCCCGGTCGAGGTCCCAGATTCGGACGAGACGTACCAAGGCGTTTAGCCGGACGGCAGGATGGCAATCAGAAAGCAACTCCTCCGCCCGCTGCATAAGGTCGGGATAGAGGTCTGTGCGTTGCGCGAACAGATCCCAATAGGCTTGCGCTGCTTCAACTCGCGCCGCGGGGCTGCCCCATGACGCAGACGCTTCAAAATTAACCTCTGTGTCTACGTCCAGCTCTGGACTCTCGGATCTACTGGCAATGTCTAGCAGCGCTGTAAACGTCGCGTCTTGCTCAGTCGTGGGCGGTGCCTCCTTCGATGCCAGCAGCTGTCGCGATACTATGACTTCGCAGCCTTGGCCAATGATCGCCTCTGCATACCGTTGTAGGCCTGCGTGCGGCGTATAGTCTGCTAGTACATTTCGTATGACCTGCAGGGCGGCGAGCGAGTCCGCGAGGGAGGCTGCTCTAACATCTTCATGCTGCGGCTCGAGCCGCAGGAGTTGCTTCGCGACGTTGATGGCGTCAATGGCTGGCAAGTTCTCTGGCGCTTTCTTGTCTAGGCCTTCGATCCAGTGAAAATCCTCTGGTGTGCCCCACCCGGTACGAATGACGAAGGGCCGCTCGTTCGTGGCCTGATCCTGGGGGCTCGCGTCTAGGATCAGGCGAGCTTCGTCAGTGACGAGATTGTCACGGCCGATCGCAATAAAAAGGCGCTTCAGGAAGGCCTGGCGCACTTCGATGCGATCTTTGAAGCGTGAGAAGTCAAACCCGAAAACTGCACGCTCGAAAGCCTGTCGCTCCTGCGCCGATCGGCGGCTGATGCCTATTGCAACGAGATCAATTGCGTCCTTACGAGTGTCGAGGAGAACAAGGAACGGTTCAGTCACTGCAATGGGCCAGAGCTGGTCTACCAGGTCATCGCCGCGCTCGACCGCGCAGAGGAACATTCGGGACCAGAAGAGCGCGAACGAAGCTTCATCGATCAGGATGTCGATCAAAGCCAGAGCATCGGCCTCCGGGACGGCTTTGAGGTGCGAGCGCAACTTCGAGACTAGGCTTACCGCATCCCGGTCGTATTGGTTGTTTGGGTCATGCGCCCAGATGTAGCTGCGGTCTTCCCGCAGACGGATTGATCGCCCACTGACCTGAAGCTCTATATCGAGGGCTTCGTCAGAGACGGCATGTTCGCGTGCGACGTATCCTTCAACCGCATTGACGACAGCCCTGACTGCAGATCGTGGGTGGACTTGTAGGAACTTGGGCAGGTACTCGCCCAGCGACCACCGCGCCATCCCGTAATCTTGCCGAGCGTTGGAGGTCAGGCTGAGGATTTGGCTCTGGCCGATCCGGGTCTCGTGATCCTCCTTAACCTCGTAGTCGAACACAACCCGGTAGACATAGTTGGTGACGAACTCTGGATCGACGTCGCCGACCGTTGCAATTTTGTAGCAGACCGCTGGCACTTCTTCATGGCCAAACCGATCCAGTCGATCATGATTGAACAACTGGACTAACAGGGCTCGCGAGCCCTCGAGATCGGTACCATAGGTGGCGATGACGAAATCAATGGCGGATCTCACCATAAACCCGGGTTCAGGCTGGGCTAGCCCGTAAGCCAATAGCGCGCGCGCAGCCTTGCCGAGCATATGCCTGAACGCGCCATCCTTGACTCGCTCAATGAGATTGTGGAGGAGAAAGCGAAGGGTGCCCGCGGCGATGTTTGGTGCCTTTGCCAAGCAGTCAGCTAGATAAGCCCATGGTTCCAGAGCAATTTGCTTCTCGTCTTCAAGCCTTACGACCAAAGCGCCGGTGACATGCGACAGCGCCTTTAGCACCTCCTTGTCACCCTCGATGGCTTTATTACCCAACCAAAGACAATCTTGGGCCGAAGTAGGAAACTCTGCCCCCAATCGACCGGCGGTGCTGCGGACGATCGGGTCCCCATCCGCATCGTTGATGAGGGAGCCCAGGGCGATCCAAAAACGCGCGTGATCCGTCTCAGATTCCCAAATTTCGCGCAGTACAAACCCAAGGGCTGGCGATAGCATCAGTCCCAGTGCTTCGGTCTTGCTGAACCGATAGGCACCGCTGACGATATCGCTCGGATCAAGAGCAAGCCGCGCTGCCGCGTAGTCGAAGAGCAGATGATGTCGAAACTGAACCCAGCGTTCGCTATCAACGACAACAAGCACCCCCTCTTTGCATAGGGTGTCAATCATGGCCGGGTTGTCACCCGCTGCTTGGAGTGCTGGTGCGCGAAGCGCCCGCGCCTGAACCATGAGTTGGACCACGCGGCTAAGGCTGCTCCTTGCTTGAAACCCGTGGCCTACAACACGGTGCTCCCAATAGAGGTGCAGTAAGTCTGCTTGAGACGAGACTAAGTCTAAATTTTTGACCGCAGCACCCGAGATCAGCTCGCTGAGCAGCCGAGTGTTGAATGGCACCATAGCCAAGTCACGCAGACGTGGTGGAGTCTGTCCCAGACACGTCGCCAGCGCGGGCGATTGCTGGAGGAGTTGGTCAAACTCGACTTCCGACCAGGGCGGCACCTGAATATGCTGAACATTGGAGAAGGATGGGTCCGCAAACGATGCCTCCGGCGGTGTGCCTTTGAATAGCGCGCGTAACTGTTGTCCCATGCGCAGATCGAAATTACGGATCGACGCGACAACATTCCAGCGCCCGTTTCGCTCAAGAACCCGCTCAATAAGTGCTCGAAATACGCCTTCACCGCGCCCTCCGCGTGTCGCATCCAATGCATCAATCACCAGATAGCCTGGCTCCGATCCGTCCCAGGCCTCGAGCACATCGAGCAGTGGGTGCTGTAGTCCAAGCTCACGTGACAGGCCTTCAAGGCTTTCGATCGAGTAACGATCAACAGCGAGTTGAACGATATCGACGCCGTCGTCGTTCAATTTACGTGCAAGAGCATTCAATACTGCGCTCTTGCCAGCGCCCGGCTCGCCGATGATAAGCAGAGGACCGTTGCGTACTGCGACTTCAACCGCGGCTTGGCAGTCGCGGTGGACGGACAGCGGCTCGCCATTGGCTAACTCAATCAGTTCATAGCTTGCGAGAGCTTCGGCGATACGTTTTGAATGCCGTTTAAGGGCTTGGATGTCGGAGCGATACTCAGGAGGTGCACTGAGTACGACGCCTCGGCTAGAGAGTAATTGCCGCAATGTGGAAAGATCGCCGCCGCCTCGCTGCACCATCAGTTGGCCGCTAAGATCTGACAGGGCTGAGAAAGCAGCTGCGGCGTCATTGTCCGGGCCAAAGGCTTTGATAAGAGACCCGCTCGCCAAGGCATGGCCTTGATCACCGTCAAAGGTGAAGACGACCACCAGCTTCGCCAACTCAAGCACCAGTTTATTGTCGACCGGTTTTTTGGTGATACTTGCCCATGCCCTTTCGACCAGGCTGGTGAACACTTGAAACGCGTGTTGCTGCGCTTTGTTAAGCGCGCCTCCGCCTGGTTGTGAAACAAGGCGGAGCGCAGCCCGTAGGTCGACCTTGATTTGGGCTGAGGCCTGAGGGCCCACAGCCAGCACCAGCCGGTCGCGGGCGTGATCGAGAGGTCTGTTCCAATCCATCGAGCCGTCGCCATGCTGAGCGGCAAACCAATGGCGAACAAACTGCACGATCGTTTTACCCAGGGGCGAGCTTAGGTCTTCACTCAGGCTCGCAGTTGTCTTTGCCTGCACAGCAACGTATCCGCCGACATTGGTTTTGAGCAGAAGGTCGTCGACCGGTGCCTCAGTCTCAAAGCGGATCCATTCTGGCGTCGCCTCGCCAAGGCAGAAGCCGTCATCAAACCGGTCGCCCGCCAAAATCCAAGACGAGAACAGTGCTCCAAGCTGCTGTTGGAACCGAATACCGCCGCTAGTGGCAGCACCACCACCACCAATCCGGTAATTAGGGGGAGAATTCCGCGGCGTATGGGTCAAGGCACGTTTCCGGTCTACGTCTGATAATTGCGTAGTGTTAGCCGGGTTCACTGGCGTTGGCAATCTGTGTAGTTCAGTCTGCCAGTCGTGGCGGGCTTGGAGTCAGAGTAACGTCTGCTGCCATTGCGTATCCATCTGGTGCCCCTCTATAAACATGACGACGCATTATTTCGGTTTGATCCACTGACCGCTATTGGCCGAAAGCGGTCTTTTGAAAGCGGCACCAATTAGCGCCCAAGCAAGACGCTCCTGAGTCACCGAAAGCCCCTGCAGCGGGTACTATCTCCCGCCCACACACCTGGAGGTAGATAATGTTCATCCCGCAGGCTTCAGATTGGGAAGCATCCATCGTCGCGGCCATCACTGAAGAACTGGATCAGCTTAAGTATCTGATTGAGGACGAAAGTGGCTCGACGGAGAAAGGCGACATCCATGCGCAAATCAGCCGGGTTTGCGGCCTGACCGATCTCGCGCAGAACGATGCAGTTCCTTTCGCCGCGTCGGCAAGGCTTCAGATCCGAGAATTGAATGAGATGGCGATGGGGATGATTCGAAATACGCTCGATCTCACTCCGGTAAGTGATGAGCCTCTACAGAGTTTTGAGCGCGAGGCTGCACAGGGGCTTTTCGATGCAATTGCGCTCAATATCCCCCAGTTAGCGCAAGGCGAGGCGAGGAAGTACGCGATTGCCCTGTCGACCAATGCTTTCGAGGAACTGCGAGAGTACATGGGTGAACATCCCGATTTCGAGATGATGGAGCAGTTGGTGCTTGTGCAAGACTACCGGGTGATGAAGCTGGCGGGAGACAATCGCTAAATCGCGGTTTTGTATCGGTGCCGAGTATCAGCAAAGAAACCCCGAACCGTCGGTCTCTTGTCGCAGCGCTTTACTCTAGGTCGATACTAGGCAGGGCGTATCACAGCAGCCCCAGGCGCTCCCAAGAGCCAGTCGCGCTATTTTCTCTTGGGCTGCGTAGCTTGCTCGGAGCAGGCTGCTCTTAGGCAATGATGCTGCTGCTTTCGGATCAACGCAGCTGCCTACGTTCAAGCGTCCGAGGGTGACCAATAGGGAAGCGGCGACGCGCCAGGCTTATCAAGGATAATCGCCACGCTCTGCTGGGCTCGTGTGACCGCTACATAGAAGTCAGCTGCCGACAGTGGTACGAGGTACTCACCCTTGCTGATGAATTTGCCAATAGGGTTGGTGGGATAGATAAGCACTCGGTTGAAGGTTCGCCCCTTCGACACACCAAAATTCATGTAATCAAGATCGAATTCTCTGCCCGACCTGATGCTGTTGCGAAGGCACTGAGGTTGGAATGTATCGACGTACTGACTGACGTGCTCCTTCCTCACTAGAAAGACCCCGTCATGCGCCGTGGCCTCGTGATTCTCGGAGGTTGTTTCTGGGAACTCCCAGGTTGGCTCGAAAATAGTGTCGGAGAATGTGGCGATCGCCTGGCAGCACCTCCAGGTGATGGAGCTGTAGGTGATCTCTAGGCGACCTGCCTCCTGCTGCCCTCTGAACCAACCAAGTGATTTGGAGTAGGCAAAAGCCTTCTTCATCCTGCTGTGTGGGTTTGTGGAAAAGACCGCTTGGCGTGCGTCCCCCACGAGCCGGATCTCTATGCGCGTACCAAATAGTGCCTCCAAGATGCTCCAGTCGTACCCTGACAAATCCTGCACCTCGTCGATCAGAATCTCGTCGTACAAACACTCAAGACGATGAATCAAAGCACCGCCGCTTTTACCTATCAGTTCATGGGATAGGCGGGCAATTTCCCTTGCGTAGACATTGCTCGCAGAGTCGAAGAAGCGCCCCACCCCAGAGGCGTATCTCCCCGGATCACCATCGAAGTTGAACCCCATACAACGCTTTCCGGGGAAAACAAAAGGCACGAAGGGTTTGACGAAGTGGCGCAGCAGAAAGCTGAACCAGCCTGAGACCTCTAGTGCAGGGCGATCGCCGGCATGCTGTTTAATTCGTTCGCGAAGCTCGATCTGGTTGGTCTGTGCGAACGTGATGAGCAAGACCTTACGATCGGCAGGCAGTGCCTTGCAGTGCTCTACTAGCCCTTGTGTCTTTCGAGCGCCCGCCACGGCTAGCGTCAGGAAATTATTAGCCATGGATGAATGCCGTAGCCTCAGCCATGTATGGCGGCGCAGCGATGGTCTCTGTTGATGACGCTATTCGCAGCGCGCCCTCTGTCTTCTCCCGGGTCATCCACTTAGCAAGATCGGCCTGCTCGGTAATGCCAAGCACCCTGCGTAACGTCTCAGCGCTATTGCATGAAATCAGCTGCGGCTCCAACGTACGGCCTGCTTCCTTTGCACCGATGAATAGCTCACGTCGACCGGCTTGAAGAAGATCGGCCACGGGTTCCCTAAGAACCACTGGGTCACACCCATCGTTGTCTCGAAGGATTGCGACGGGGCGATCAATTGCGGCACAGAGTTCGAGGCAGCGCCTCAGTGCCAATCCATGCATGCTCATTACATCAATACCGTACTGCATCGGCAGCGCCCCACACATGTCACGGAAGAAGCGCTCGAAGAGAATCTCGTCCGAAGGCCCTTCCACCAAGACAATTTTGTGAGCCAACACCATGCGTAGCGTGTCGTAACCAGGCAGTTTCTGGAAGTAACTGACCGTATCGGGGCTGAGCCCCGTGATCTCAGACGAACAACCCTTATAAAAAATACGCAGCGAGTCCAGGCCGAGCCGATTCAGTACGTAGGCGCTGTGCGTAGAGATGAATAACTGGCGTTCGCCTGCGGCATCGTCGATGCGCGAGAGCAAGGTCTTCAGGCTCGTATGAGAAAGGTGATTCTCTGGCTCCTCAATCATGACGACGCTGGTCTGCTCGGACAGGCGCTGCATGGCCAATGAGATCTTAATGGAGGCTTGTTGCCCCTGACCTGCCAGCGCGAATGGCACATCATTCACATGCGGTGCGACCGATCCTTCCCAGGATGATTGGGAGCTCTGATCCATGGCCAAAGCCATGACCTGGTTATCGAGAGGCGCCCGAATTTCGCGGAGTCGGTTATTCACCTCCCCCAGGGATTCAGTAGTCATCGACTCTTTGACCAAGCGGAATTGCTGAGCAATTTTGGCCTTTTCGTTTGGCTCCAAATGGTCGCTCAGGATCTGTCGCAGGTGATAGTCGATTCCTGAGCTCGATCGGACAGTGCGAGAGTCGATCATCGCAACGGCTATCTGGCGTGGGCGCCGAATAAGCGCCTCGTCCCCAAAATGCCGCCACTCGATTTTGTAGTATTCGACGGGAATGAGCGCGGTAGGTGACTCACGCCATTGCGCTAACTCCTCCTCGTACTCGGGGTTGGGAACGACCTTAAAGGAAATTCCTGGGCAGGCATTGGTCTTTCTGTCGCTGTTGATAGCACCACAGAGAAATTGCAGCTCTGGCCGGTTTTCCAGGAACAGCTCGATTAAGATTTCAGGGAGACCTGGCTTTTCCCCCGAC
Source organism: Stutzerimonas zhaodongensis (assembly GCF_003696365.1). Classification (GTDB taxonomy): domain Bacteria; phylum Pseudomonadota; class Gammaproteobacteria; order Pseudomonadales; family Pseudomonadaceae; genus Stutzerimonas; species Stutzerimonas zhaodongensis. Next base: position 47,230 of record NZ_RFFM01000009.1, on the reverse strand, counting down.
GCGCAGCGCTTCAGAAACTCGTCGACGAGCTCCTTGTTGAACCAATACGGATGCAGCTCCTCTTGTGCGGATCGACCACCGATGCGCCCGTTCAGAGCGAGGCCGATCGCCTCCAGCAGGGTCGACTTGCCGGCATCATTTCCACCAACCAAGATATTGAGCTTCTTGTTTGGCTGCAGCGTGAAGTCGCCATAGATTCGATAGCCCTGAATCTTGATCTTCGTGATCATTTGCTGTCCTTGTGTCGAGGCTAAAAGCCTTGGGTAGTGGCGTGAGCCCTATGGAAAACAGCTCATGAGCGGGGTGATGATCTCGTTATGAAGCCGGCCAATCGTCCACACTGTTGCTGGCCAGACGGCCTGGACAGCCAGGAATGCCAAGAAGCAGAAGAAGGCACGCAGCAGGAACTCGTGCGTCATCTTGATGCAGCTGATTTTCTGGTTTGTACCGGGGTAGTTGTAAACCACGGCACTCAGCAACTGCTTCACTAGGTTCTCTTCGGGCTTCTCCGAGTTGAAGGTTTTAGCGATGTCGCCTGCGCCTAATTGGGCAGCAGCGGTGGCCGTGATGGTTTGCAGAGCCCATAAGGCAGCCCGCATTAGAAAGAGCAGCGCGCAGATGAAGATACCCAGCAAGGTGCCTCTCAATGCCCTGCTGATTTGCTCGTCCCAGAGGCCTGGCACAATGGTCGCCAAAATCGGCATTAGCGCGGTGATAGCGGCGAGGTAAAGGCCAGCCTTGCTGTCTGCTGCCCGACGACGTTCATGCTCGGCGTCAAAGAGCCTACGGGCCTCTTCCAGCGCGACATCGCTCTTCTCTAGCCAGGCTCCCTGGTTGATCTTTTCTTGCTCGCCTTGAAGCCATTTCTTCTGACGGGCTTCGTCTTCCGGCGATAGAGGCATCAAGCGGGGCCATAGCCACTGTGGAACTAGCTTTGGCATCGTGCGATGTCCTCAAGCTGATCTACGATCGCAGCGGCAATTGGGTACCCGGTGAGGTTTTCGATCCAGGCCCACTGACCATTCGGATTGATCTCTAGAAACCAGAACTTTCCTTGTTGGTCGCAAATAAAGTCGATTGCCCCATAGCGCAAGTTGAGGCGTTTCATGAGCGCTGCACATTGCTCCTCTACTTCGCGGGGAAGCTCAATGCGTTCGTGCTTCAGATCAGGCCGGCTCCCCTGACGCCAATCCACTTTGGTTTCTTCATGCTCTTGTGACCTGATCGCGGTCGCGAAGACTTGGCTGCCTACGACCGTTACCCTGACGTCGTACTGCTTTTTGATCTCGGTCTGAACGATGAACGGCGCCATTGCAATGGCGTCTAGGTCACTGTCATTCAGGCGTTCTAGCCGGGTCGTGAAAATAACTCGCTCCTGCTCACCATTGATCAACGCTTGCCGAAGGGGCTTCCCGATCGCTGGCCCTTCCTGGATGACCTTGCGCACCGTTGTGATGTCGTTGGTGATCATGACCTGTGGCACGTGGAAGCCGATCTCGCTTGCGAGCATCAACTGTCTCGGTTTGTCCTCCGACGCAAAGATGTCCATGGGCGCGTTTAGCCATAGGCCTTCCAGGCGCGAATACAAACTTTTCAGGAAGGCCCCCCATTCTGCCTCTGCATACTCGCGCTCGCCATTATCGGTAATCGTGAGGTTGCTGGCAGGTGGGGCAGGACGTCTGAAGTACGCCGCTTTAACGTCCGAACCGCTGACTTCGTGCTCTCCGAAGAGCAGCGACCACGCGCTTCTGGGAAACGCAGACATCGTGCAGCGGGCTGATGGCAGATCCTCGGTGTTCAGGCGAAAGAATGGCGTCTTCCGGCGCTTGAGCTCGGCCACCACATAGTCAATCGTGATGTCGCGGCGATTTGTGACTAACAACAGCATGCGTTTTCCCTAACCCAGTCCGTCCTGGTCAGCAGTGAAATCCAAAGGACTGGAAGCCATCGTCATCGGCCTCCTGCTGAACCTTGCTTTTGGTGACCAGCTCAAGCAGCTGGCACGCCGAGCGATTGTCATCAGCTTCTTGATTTGAGGCGGTCTTGGTCGTTAGCTGCAAAAGGTTGTTGAAGCCCGATGGCTGGGTGTCATCGTCACTCTCGATCTGTAGATACGTTTTGGTCATCAGCTCAAGAGCAAGGTAGGAATCGTCATCCTCCTCTTCGTGCGCCCGCGTCTTGGTCAGCAGTTGCGACAGCGCATGCTCATTGATGATGGGCTGTGTGCCTTGCGCTGTGTCGACCACCCACATCTGCTCCTCTTCGGAGTAATACCCAGGCAGTTGATCGTCACCTGTACGAGGTGTGCCAGCCTTTGCTAAGAACGGCGATGTGTTTTTCTCGCTTCGGGAGTTGCGGGGAGTGTGTGTGTCCGTTCTGATCGTATCGTGCATGCACAATGCCCATTGAAATCGGTTGCTGGAGGCTGTTCTGATAGTACTTTGACATCATGGCTCAAACAATGTGGTTTCCGCCTGCGGGCCCTCGGTCGTACGATGCCTGTCGAGGCAGCGCCCTAGCATTCAACTCACAAGGACAGTTCCCGGCATGAGCTACATCAACTTTACGCATTGGCCATGGATGAGAAGCGCGCATCATTCCAGCCGACGCTCTGGTCCGGAGTTCCGCCTAAAAGTGATGTTAAGCAACTTTGGTTTCCCGGTGTGCATTCGGATGTTGGCGGTGGCTACAGAGAGAGTGGTTTAGCTGACGCTGCGTTGAAGTGGATGATCGACGAAGCTTCATCGCACGGATTGAAGTTTACCAGCGCGGTCGACCAAGTCAGCCCGAATTACCATGACATGATGCATGACTCTTGTGATGGGGTATTCAGCTTGCTCCCAACCCAGCCAAGGAGCATTCCAAATATTCAAGAAGACGAACCATCGTTTCATATTTCTGCAATCAAGCGTCGAGACGATCCGCCAATTACTCAATCTCCCTATAGAAAAGGACGGCGTGTCTCCTCACCTCTTCCTTTAATCATAGATGTCTCGGCTCGCGTTCCATGGAACGAAACTGGTGTTTGGTTACAAGCTGGCGTCCAGTATGAGTTCAGCGCTTCTGGGGAGTGGTTGGACGGAACGATTAGCTGCGGTCCGTCTGGAACAGCTGACGGTCGATTTCAGGCAGCGGAGGTCGCGCATCTCCTAGCAAGCGCTGCCGGTAAAGTCGAAAGCTGGTATGGAAGGCTTTTCAGGAATTCACAAGCCGATTTCAAGTTCACTAAACGGCACGAGGATTACGACTGGTTTAGTTTGGTTGGCGCAATTGCCAATAGCTGCGGGGTAGATAGTAAGGAGGGGTTACTACGGCCGGAAACGTTTTTGATTGGTGATGGTTGTGTCTATACCCCTGATAAGTCTGGCTATCTGTATGTTTATGCTAATGATGCTTGGAACTGTTATGAAAATAACAGGGGGCATGTGGCGCTAAGCATAATGGTGTAGCGAAGCATTGCGCCTGCCGACCGCAGGAAGGGCAGGATGAAAGCCCGAAGGGGCGAGACGGTCTCCGGCTCGCTTAACCAGCGCAGCCCGGCAACGCCGGGCGACGCCCCGCCTCAACTGGCCAACCCAGCCCTGAAATACTCAGCCGTCTCCGCATCCGTGCAATACAGGTAGCACCCCTTCATGCCGCGGGTCATGAGCGTGCGGTAGGTGTTCTTGATGATCAGATCGGTTTCCTGCCTGGCAAGATCCGGATGCGTCTTCATGAGCTTCTTGTAGCCACGGATCGAGCGGTCCTGCTTGTCACGTTGATCGGGGGAGGTGATGACCTCACCGTTGCGCACGATCAGGTCGGGCCCGATGATCACGCCGATATAATCGACCTCAAGCCCCTGGCAGGTATGTATGCACCCGACCTGCTCGATGGATTCATCGGCGATGATCCACAGGCTCCCGTCCTGGCTCAGGTTCCACTGCCGGCGGTAGTCACCAATAACGATGTCATCGGCCAGCGGATCCTTCTTGCTGCGCCAAGGCCAGCAGTAGCCTGCCACCACCCGTGCCTTGTTCTCCCCGTTACGCGCTTCGATCGCTTCATGCAGCGCATCAGGCGTATCGAACACCTGAAAGTCATACTCGCTCGCATCGAGCCGCTCGTTGGCCGTCAGCCTGATGTCGAGCACATGATCGAGCCAGGCGAGGTATCCATCCGAGCCGCTGCAGCGAAACTGTGAGGCCAGGTTGTACTCCTCAATCACTGCACCCTTGGCTTCGGCAAACGCCCGAATCGCTTGCTTGCTACCAATATCGCTCAGGGTGACGCGCTGGTCCTCGTCGATGAAGAAAACCGTGCACTTGGCGGCACCGATAAGTTCCTTGATCTGGTTGTCACCGAGGTTGGCGTACAGCCCGCTTTTTTCATTGAGTCGGTGGGCCTCATCAACGATGAGCATGTCGAAGACATTTGGCTCGGCATCAACGAATGCACCGGAGCCGGTGAACATGTGCGAGAAGCGAGTGCGCGTGATCGAGCCGACCAGCTTCGTCTCATAGACCTTGCGCGGCGCGGCGTTCTTGGACACGTACTTGCCTACCAGTCCCAACGAGGTGAGATGCACCAACAGGTTGATGGCCAGCACCGTCTTGCCAGTTCCGGGCCCGCCCTCGACGATGACCACCCGCGACTGGGCGGAGGAGGCCGCCTTGGCCGCCGCAATGGCCGCCTCGTAAACCTCTTTCTGATCATCGATCAGCACGAACTCAGGCTTCTCGGCCAGCAACCCTTTAAGTGAGTCCGCCAGTGCCTTGGACGGCCTGATCTTGCCGTTGGCGAGCTCGTACAGCACCGCCTTGTCATCACCGTACTTGATGTACTTCTTGATAAAGGCGCGTAGCTGCTCTAGCTCATCCTTGCCCTTGAGAAAGAGCGGCGCCTTGTCGATGTAAGGCTGGTAATGGGCCGCGTCGATGACGCCGTCACGCACGTAGTTGTGCAGGTACGCGCAGGGCCTGACCGAGATGCTCTGGTCATACACCGCCTCGTTGAAACCCTCCAGCAGCGAGGCGTACGACCAGGCTTGATAAGAGGGATGAACCGTCTCCCTCAGACCTTTGCCCAGGGCGGTGACAATGATCGCATCCTTGGCCGTGACCTTGGCCGTACTCCACTGCTTGAGCTCGACCAGCACGGCGTTCTTGCCGCCTGCATCGTCCCGGCCGGTCAAGGTAAAGTCGATGCGCTTGGACGACTGCGGGATGTGCAGCTCGATGGCAAGCCCGGTGTCGGCAGGCAACCCCTCATCTCGCAGCACCTTGGCCATGTAGCCGAGCGATCCCCGCCAGGAATCGATCTCCGAACGCCCGACCCGCTTGCCGGTGCGAGCGGTGAAGTGGGCGAGGATCACGTCCTCGATGTCGTCATTGTCGGTGTCGTGCAAGAACTGCTGTTTGGTTGCTTCGTAAACGATCACGCGGTCTTCCTTGGCCGGTTCTAGAGCTGGTCGTATTTCTTGCTCGTGTTGCGCGCCTTGTCCACCGGATACTTCTCGCCATTGCGCTTGAGCTTGTCCTGCACGGCCTCATCCAGGTCGACCCCAAGAACATCGGCCAGACGAACCAGGTACATCAACACATCAGCCAACTCGTCTCGCACCGCCTGAGAGGTTTCAGGTGTCTGCGCCGCCGTGATCGACTGCTCTTCGGTCATCCACTGGAATATCTCGGAGAGCTCACCGGTTTCCCCGGTCAGGGCCATGGTCAGGTTCTTGGGCGAATGAAACTGCGCCCAGTTGCGCGCATCGGCGAAGGGCCTCGAGGGCCTCGGCAAGGCGCGTCGTGTCGATGAGCGCAGGGGAGAGCGGGGCATCTGTGGGCACGTGGATTCCTTGGTGTCAGGAGGGACGAAATATCATACGTGAGCCTCAAGGGCTTGTAAGGGTGCAAGCCCCGGCGTTGAGCGCGTGCGGTCCATGCCCATGGCTACACACACGGTCGAGGGTGTTTGTTGATGTGTTGCCTCCTGGCGAGGCTGTTCCGAATGGCTGCATGGGATAATCTTGCGCCACGATCAACCATGAAGCGGCGAGCTAAACGATGGGTTTTGAGCAACTAGCTGAGCTACGTGACCGCCTGCGGGCTGAAAAGCAGCAGGAAAACGCTGAAAGCACGGAGCAGCGCAAGCGGGAACCTGCCTTGCAAACGAAGCCTCGCGAGGAAGATCCTGCGTTGGTGGCGATAAGGCGATTGCAGAAGCGCTTTCCGCTGGCCTTCCCAGTCAACCCGGCCCCCAAGGTTCCCCTCAAGGAGGGCATTCTCAAAGATGCCGAGCAACACCTGAAGCTGCTTGGAATATCCAGCGAACAGCTCAAGTTGGGCATCGCGACTTGGTGCAAAGGGAGCCGATACTGGGCAAGCATGGTGGAGAATGCTCCGCGTCTGGACTTAAACGGCCAGGCGGTTGGCACGGTGACGGCCACTCAAGCGCTACACGCAAAGCAGCAGGCTAAGCGGCAACGCGGACAAGCGCGACGCGCCCAGTCAAAGCCGAAAGAGCGTATGCCAGCAGCCGATGCCACTGAAGAAAAGACCACCGATTAGCACAATTGCGCTCGGCACCAACACGCCCAATCAGCCCAGACACTGGCAGGGCGCGTAAGAGCTGTGACTAGGCGATTCGAGGGAGCGCTAATGACCGAAACCATTCGCCGCCCATCACTCCCGCGTCAGCGACGAAGGCACCGGAGCCTGTGAGCTAGGGCGAGAAGCTGGTCCGCGTGTCGAGCGAACCAGCTTCGTCTCATAGGTCATGGGCAGTGCGGCGTTCTTCGTCAACTACTTGCCACCGAGCGATCGGTTCCACGCATTGATCTCCAAACGCCCGACTCGCTTGCCGGTGCGAGCACGGCATTGATGGACACGAGAAGATCCTTGAAGAGAACAGGCAATGCGGTCATGCGTGAGAGCGCTGTGAGATTGTGATGCTGCGCCGAGCCTGCCTAGTGGTCGGTCAGCCTGTCGTGGGCGAATCATATCAGCAGCATGCAACGGTGCTTTTGGCGCTATCAGTGACGCTCCACCCGTTAGTATAAATATTTAATCTCGGTATTTTTGACGTCAACTGACTGGCGGTCATTGAGCAATTACTGGTAACTGAGCGAGCATTCATCCGCTGAGCGCGTTTGGATCGTCATTTCGTGGTGCAAACGCGGCTCTGAACTCCGAAAACCACGACATCTGGAAGTCTTCATGCGCTTTTTCTACGCTTTTGCCATTTCCGCCGCTCTGGCCGCTAGCGGTTGCGCCACTCAGCCGGCGCTGCCGCCTCCCACATTCTCCGGATTGGAGCAATCCAACTCGGTGGTCATCAAGGATATGCGTCCAACAATCGAGTCGGAAAAGGAAATCTTCAGCCTGCTGATAACCAGTAGCGCATATGGCATCTATCGGGTCGCAGACTCTGCTACGAATCCTACCGGCCCGCGTTTGCTCACGCATCGCGCATACGAGGCGTTTCCTGCGCTGGCGACGAAGCCGGCGATCAACGTCATGCACTTTGTCACCTACGCTAACCTGCAGTCACATTTGCGCAAGGGCTCACTGGGTGCTGCGTTCGGCGGGCCGATCGGCGCAACGTTGATGACGCGCTCGTCGCCTCCAGCCGGCCAGGTGCTGACCACGAAAATCGACAGTGCGCTGCTCGACCAGACCGAAAAAGAGGAGCACGTCCGAGCTTATTACAGCGAAGAAGAGAACCCTGAGAAATCCCCCGTTAACCTGATTTACATTGACGCTGAAATTCTGGGTCAGCGCGTTGCGAGCCGCTGCCTGGTTCCTCCGCTGGCAGACAAGCCGCACTTGTTTCTCGTCGAGGCATTCGACATGTGCATCGCCAAGCACCTCGCGCTTTACGATCCGGAGCGCTTACACGTCGCAACTAGCCCTAAGTGATGATTATTCGGCGCCTATGGGCGCCGAATTTTTATGGATATGGATGTTTGCCATGGAGTCGCCCAGCCAAGCGCTGCCCGATAGCACGGGAGGAGGAATCATGACGAACGCTGATGAAAAAGGGCTTTCAGAGAAAGCCACACGCGAACTCGAAGCGCAGATCCCGCTCATGGCCTCGATTGCGACGAGACAGGCCTATGAGCGAGCCAAGTCCACCGGCCAAACCGTCGTGGTGTCCAGAAACGGTTTCATTGTCGCTGAGCTTGCCGATGGCTCGGAGCATATTCTTGGTGTGTCGCTGCCGCGGCGTAAGGTGAAGGTTGGCATTCCCTTCAAGTTGGGTGCAGGAGCCCGGAGGGCCGGTGCGTAGGTCTTGAGCATTTGTCGCACCGAGTATCGGATCTACTTCTACCGGGTGTTTCAGTTCATAGCGCACGGCTGTTCGACCCACCGTGGCGACCAGGCCCAGCAGGTACTGCCAGCCGACCAACTACCGAGCCAGTTTTCGGGGCATCGTGAGGTAGCGCTTCGGCCAGCCGGCAGATCCCCAACCAAACTGAAGATAGCTTGTCAGTTTCCTTACCCCCATATGAATAATCGGTAAGGAACTGCCATGAGCAAAAGCCCATTTCTAATTGCCGGGTTCTGTGCGGCCCTGCTTGGCAACGCCTACGCGCAGGAAAAGCCCACGGTTCAGTTCATTGCTACTGGCGGAACGATTGCCATGAAGATCGACCCGGTCAAAAAGGCGCCCGTGCCTGCCATTTCCGGAGATGACTTGCTCGCAACGGTGCCGGAGGTGGCGGAATTCGCGAAGATTGAAGTCGACAACCTGTCGAACGTGCCTTCGGACTACATGGATCCGCCGCGCTGGATTGAGCTCTCCAAAGCGGTGAACGCTGCACTGCAGCGTCCAGAGGTGTCAGGCGTAATCGTCTCGCACGGCACTGATACGCTTGAAGAAACCGCATTCTGGCTTGACCTGACCATCGAGTCGGACAAACCGGTGGTGGTTATCGGAGCGCAGCGCAACGCCTCATCGTCGGACTTCGATGGCCCGCGCAACCTGCTCAATGCAGTGCGTATTGCTGTTGATGAGCAAGCGAAGGGCAAGGGCGTTCTGCTGGCGATGAACAACCAGATCAACGCTGCGCGGCATGTAACCAAGACTCATACCGCCAACGTTGAAACCTTTCAGTCTGGGGACTACGGATTTCTTGGAGAGGTCTATCCTGACCGCGTGATCTTTGCGAGGGAGCCGCTGCGCCGACAGCACATCGAGATCCAAGCCGACACCATGCCAAAAGTGGAAATTATTGCCATGTACGGCGGCGCCGATGGCAGTCTGATTCGCAGCGCCGTCGACCAGGGCGCGAAAGGAATCGTGGTGCAGGCACTTGGCATGGGCAACATGAACCAGCCGATGTTCGAGGCGGTGAAGTACGCGCTGGGTAAGCAGGTACCGGTAGTGATCTCGACGCGCGTCTATAACGGGCGCGTTATGGCCAGTTATGGCTTCGAGGGTGGCGGTAAAACGACCGCAGATGCGGGCGCCGTCATGGCCGGAAACCTGAGCCCACAGAAAGCGCGAATTCTCCTTATGCTGCTTCTGCAAAGCGGGAAGTCGGGGCAAGAAGACCTGCAAGCCGCCTTCGACGCTATGTAAGACGGGCTGACCGTTCCCTGAAATGTAGTAGCGCGCCCACGTTATGTTTGGGGGTATCGATCATGCCCACCACGATAAGCAGTCGCGAATTCAACCATGACACCAGCGGGGCTAAGAAGGCTTCGCTCCCCAGTCCTGCGTTCATCACCGATCGGGGCAGACCTGCACCTGGTCTGCTTTCGATCGAGGAGTCAGGCGCCGAGGACATTGCGTTCGATCCGCTGCGGCGCACATCCAAACCCGCCAAGTCGATCTCTCCTGGTGCTCGTCCTTGATACACATGTGGTGTCCGAGTTGCGCAAAGCCAGGACGGGCAGGGCGGATGTCGGTGTCATCGCCTGATCCTCGAGCCGAGCACTACCCCTCGGGCTTGCTATTCGACTATCAGTCCTGAGCGAAGCCTACGGCAAGGGATTCTGAGTCACCTCAGACTTTGGTGTCTCCGGCGCATGTAGATCGGCGTGGATGCTCTCTGCTAGCGCAATATCCTCATCTGTCAGGTGCTGGAACAAGCCGGTCCGCTTACGCTTGGAGACACGCCCGTTGTTCTCATAGATCACCGCGATAAGCAGCTCAAGATCCCGATTCGACAGATCCAACTCGCGATTTAACTGGTCTTTGAACCTATCACGTCGGACGAGATGGCTGACCTCATCGCGCATGAGCCCATCGAGGACTTTCGCCGCGCTCTTATTGACCTCGCTCTGCAACTCAGTGAAGTCCAGGTGGGCGAATAGATGGGCATTCTCCTCGTCCAGCTCAGGATCGCTTGCCAAGTCCCGTCGGTGGTACTGCGTGGCGCTAAGTAGCCGCCGTGACAATGTATCTAGTGCGCCGATGTAGCTGTCCAGATTGACCAGAAGCCCCGCAGAAATAGGCAGGATGATGCCCTGCATCTTGAGGCCCTCATTGGCCAGGATGTCCTGCATGATGAAGCGGGACAGCCTGCCGTTGCCGTCCATGAAAGGATGGATGTAGATGAAGCTGTGCGCGATTGCATTTAGCTTCACTAGCGCTGGTGCGTCACCGCGCATGACGCGCTCACGCATGACGAACCATTGCTCCATCATCTCAGGCACTTTTTCCGGTGCCGGCGGAATCAGGTGGATGAGATCGCCGCGGCCGAGCCAGTTCTGCAGATGCCTGTATGCGCCGATGGACGGATCGGGTCGCCCGGTGCCAAGGGCTATCCGGTGGATGTCGAACAGAAACTCTTCGTCCAGCGGACGCTGCCCCGCCTGTTCCAGCACTCGCACAAATCGCAAGATTCGGTCAGGTGCCGGACGCTCATGCTCGATCTCGTATGAGCTGCGGGTCTCGGTCGTTAGCAGGTATTGAGCCGCTCTCGCAATCTCGGTGACCGAAAAATCGATCATCTGGTGATGCATGCGCTCGACGATTTGCATGTTCAGAAGACTGTCGTCGGTCCAGCCCTGGCGGCTAATCAGGGCTGAAAGCTGCGGCGTTCCCAACAGATTCATTCTCACGCGATGTCTGCGCGACAATTGCTCTGGGCCGGTGAAATACTTCTCCGGCGGAAGCATGTGTTCATAGGGAATGTTCTGCGCGGCATCGGGCAGAGGCAGCTGGTGACCTGCAATGGTTTCACAGATGTACCAGAGCCGGCGCAGATAGCCGCTGGCTGGCTTCTCGGCGAGTGCAGCAGCCAGGTCATCCCGGACAGCGGAAATCTGGAAGGCGCGCTCCAGGAGGCCCAGATTTACCCCTTCGTACGAGAGCGCAAACAGCATCTGATCGATAGGGCGTTGTTCTCTGGCGTATCCTTTGGTGAAGACCTCTATTTTCACGCCACCGGCGGACTGTGTGAGCGCTGGGCGCGAGCCTATGACGCACTCATGATCAAGCGGCACGCAGCGAAGATCGAGGGCGTTGATCAGCCAGCTGTATCCGGCCCGTTCAATGGGTTGCCGCATGGCAAATTTCCTATAAGGAGCGCGAGAAAACTATAATTTACACGCATTTCAGTGAAAAACTTATAGTTTGCCGCCCATACCATGAGTTGGCAGAGTCACGTTGACCATCCGGCAATGAAGCAACATGCCCACGTAACGTCTCGGGGATATCGACCATGCCCACCACGTTAAGCAGCCGCGAATTCGATCAAGACACCAGCGGTGCTAAAAGGGCTGCGCTCTCCGGTCCTGTGTTCATCACCGATCGTGGCAGGCCTGCACATGTTCTGCTTTCGATCGAGGAGTACCAGCGCCTAGCTGGCGGTAACGCGAGCATCATCGACTTGCTAGCCATGCCAGGTGCCGAGGATATTGCGTTCGAGCCGCCTCGGTCACAAATCCAGACCCGCCAAGTTGATCCTTCCTGATGCTCGTACTTTGATGCAAATGTGGTGTCCGAGCGGCGCAAGGCCAAGTCGGGCGGGGCGGATGCGGGTGTCTTCGCCTGGGCCGAGACGGTTCAGGCGAGCGAGCTATTGTTGTCGGCCATTACCATTCAGGAACTGGAAATGGGCGTGCTTCAGATTGAACGGCGCGATGCAGCGCAGGGTGCTGTATTGCGAGCGTGGCTCGACCAGCAGGTATTGCCAGGGTTCAGCGGGCGGATACTGCCAGTCGACACCGCAGTGGCGCTCCGTTGCGCCAGGTTACATGTGCCTGACCCTCGATCCGAGCGCAACGCGCTGATTGCCGCAACCGCGCTCGTTCATCGGATGACAGTCGTCACCCGGAATGTGGCCGACTTTGCGCCTACAGGCGTTCCTATCTTTAACCCCTGGGACGAGGGGTTATGAGATCGTCAAGGTAAGAATGCCTTGGTCGTTACCGGCCAAAGCCGCCCACGGCAGACATTTTCTTGAGCGCGCCTGATCATGCCTGGACCTTACTCCCGGTGCGCCCTGCTCAAGGGCCGTACCCCAGGCTCGTCGGACAAGCGCTTTACCTGTCTGGCGAACGGAGGTACGGGCGCAGCGCACCCTTGAACCCACACCGACACCCGTACTATTCGCCAGGGATGAGAGGGATGCTCTACCCCCTATCATCCCTGGCCTCGCCGAGAGTTCCCGAAGGGCCGCCGGAGGCGCTGGTTGCGCTGAGTCGACAATTAGGGCGTTGATCGGTTTTCCCTCAGTTGTCGGTAGAGGTGGCCGAGCAATTTATCGACCGGGCGTGATGCACCTGCGGTCACGTAGTCGACATATTTGCCATGCCGAAACCTGCAGGGATGTCTTTTGAATCTGGTGCTTCGGGTGGGAAAGAAGATGATCTGCTTTAGCTAAAAGCCTGAAGGGAGCCATGATGGGGGATTATCCAGCACCAGTTGAGCCACCTGGATGTTGCGCAACGTCACGAGCGATGGCGCTGCTTCGTGGTGCTAACCTGGCTTAGCCAGCCCCCGTGATTCCTTGACTCGCCATCACTGCAAACAGAGGATTTCCTATGGTCACCCCCTCGGTAGAACGAAAGCGTGATGTGTTCTGGACGCTGCACGAATCCGGATGTTTCGTGATACCCAATCCTTGGGATGCCGGCAGCGCGCAACTGCTGGGCGGCATGGGCTTTAAGGCATTAGCAACGACGAGTTCAGGTCACGCGTGGTCCAACGCAAAGCCTGACGGCCATATGCAGCGTGACGCCGTGCTGGATCATATACGGCACATGGTCCAGGCCACCGACCTGCCGTTGAACGCCGACTTTGAAAGTGGCTATGGCAAACAACCTAGCGATGTTTTCGAGAGCGTCCAGCTAGCAGTAGCGACGGGGGTTGCCGGCCTGTCGATCGAGGACTCATCGGGTAACCCGCGCGAGCCTGTTCGCGATTTTCTGGACGCTGTCGAACGCGTGCGCGTAGCACGCGAGGCGATCGATGCGAGCGGTTCCAACACGCTATTGGTGGCTCGAGCCGAAAACTACTTTGTCGGTCGCCCCGATTTGCCAGACACGATCAAGCGTCTGCGAGCTTACGCAGAAGTTGGCGCGGACTGCCTGTACGCGCCGGGGATCAAAACGCGCGATGAGATCGCCGCAGTGGTCAGGGCCGTGGCGCCCAAGCCCGTCAACGTACTGATCGGTTGGAACAGCGACCTGACGGTAAGTGAGCTGTCCGCATTGGGCGTCAGGCGCGTCAGTGTTGGCGGCGCTTTGGCGCGCGCGGCCTGGCACGGCTTTTATTCTGCGGCCCAAGCTCTGAGCGAAGGCCGGTTCGATGCGTTTGCGAACTCGCCAACCGGGAGCGAGCTCAACGACCTCTTTTCGGCCGCTGCTTCGACACAGGCGCGATGACCCCCTTTGCGCTCTGTTTTGAAAAGGGCTCGGCGGTGACACTTGGTTAAGGAGCCAACGTGCTTACAGCCGGTAGGTGCAGACGCGGCGCTGTCAGAGCCGATCACTTGTTCAAGATGGTCTTCGCCGTAGCAGGCGATTGCGCAGCTCATCAACGCTTTGGGTCCGTCATTGCGGACGGTGAAAATGCAACTCCCGCTTTATCTATCACCTATCAACGAAACGCCACCCCCGGCTGAACCCGGCGCTGATTGAAGCGTTTAAGTCATCAGCGCCGTTAAGTCATGCGATTGCATGATGCGACCCATCAATGACGATCGAATTGGGCATCACGACCGTCGATTAGCACTATTGATACGCTCGCGTTTGTCCGTTTTCTCCTCGCCCGTAGCATAGGTCCCGTACCCACCCTACCGAGGACAGCATCATGAAAAAGCTAATCGTGAGTTTCTTACTGGCCAGCGTGGCCTCATCTGCTTTCGCCATTCCGGCAACCAGTCCACAGCCATCGGTGGGTGAAGCGCACGGCGCTGAAGCCGTACAGCAAGCCACTGCCGTTAGCCGTAGCCTTGCCGAAAATGGTTTTGACCGGACGCCGCAGGCAGACCAGTTCGCTGATGATGGTTTCGATCGCACCCCTTTGGGTGAGCTTCTGGCAGAAGATGGCAGCAGCCGCACCGGGCTCGGCCATGCGTGACACGAAGGTTTTGCGGTGAGCATTGAACAATCGCGAAATACCGATATTATCCATTCCATGGAATTGATCGAAGTGTTCAAAGCCCTCTCAAATCGGACGCGCCTTGAAATCCTGAAAGGTTTGAAGGACCCGGCGAAGAACTTCCCTCCACAGGATGAAGGGGACGTTCATACGGTGGGCGTTTGCGTCAGTAGTATCCAGGAAGGCGTTGGGTTGTCGCAGTCGACAGTGTCTGATTACCTATCGACCCTGCAACGAGCGGGCTTGGTCAAAGTCAGGCGAATCGGGCAGTGGACCTACTACAAACGAAATGAAGAGGCCATCAGTGCGCTAGCCGAACTCATAGGGAAAGAGCTGTAAATTTTTACCCCGTCGAATCGACGAATCCCGATATCCCTTTTTGCCGAAGCAGGACTACCTCGAGGTAATGCACCAGTAAAGGCGCGTATCTCTAATAACGTATATCGGTAATTCCCGATATCCCTTTATTCAGAAGCGAGAAATTACTATGAAAGCGATGATCCTTAAATCTTTTGGCGGGCCGGAATCATTCGAGCTGCGCGAGGTGCCCAAGCCTGTACCGCAAGCTGGACAAGTTCTGGTACGGGTCCACGCAACGTCCATCAATCCGTTGGATTTCCAGGTCCGACGTGGCGATTACTCGGACCTGGTGCCACTTCCAACCATTACCGGGCATGACGTATCCGGCGTTGTCGAGGCAGTCGGCCCGGGTGTGACGAGCTTCGTGCCAGGAGATGAAGTCTGGTACACCCCGCAAATCTTTGACGGCCCTGGTAGTTATGCCGAGTACCACGTTGCCGCTGAGGCCATTATCGGAAGGAAGCCTCCGACGTTGAGTCACTTGGAGGCAGCGAGCCTGACCCTAGTAGGTGGCACGGCCTGGGAAGCACTGGTCGTACGCGCGGGGCTGAGAGTGGGGGAGAGCATCCTGGTGCACGGCGGTGCAGGGGGCGTTGGCCATGTAGCGATTCAGTTGGCAAAAGCCATCGGTGCGAGGGTGCTTACAACCGCGCGCGAGGCGAACGGTGACTTCGTGCGAGGTCTAGGGGCCGACGTGGTAATCGACTACGAAAAGGAAGATTACGTTGAAGCTGTGCTGCGGGAAACAGGTGGCAACGGAGTTGATGTGGTTTTTGACACCATCGGTGGCAATGCCTTGTCGCGCAGCCCAGATGCGCTCGCGCAACTTGGTCGAGTGGTTTCGATTGTAGACATCGCGCAACCGCAAAACCTGGTTCAGGCCTGGGGTAAGAACGCCAGTTATCACTTTGTTTTCACGAGACAGAACCGCGGCAAGCTTGATGAACTGAGTGCTTTGATAGCGCGCAGTCAGCTGCGGCCACATGTTGGCGCGGTCTACTCGCTTGCCGACATCCCCTTGGCCCATGCGCTGCTGGAACGCCCAAACAACGGTCTTCGGGGAAAAATCGCGATTGCGGTCGATTCGCAGAATCATGTCGTTAGTGCAGATCTTTAACTAAGTATCCAATTTGAGGACGTGCGCCATGATCTATGAAATCGCTTTGCTACCTGTTCATGAACAACACATTGATCGGTTCAAACATGCATTTGCTGAAGTTGCGCCTTTGCTTAGCCGTGCAAAGGGTTATGGCGGGCACTTGCTCGCGCCAGGCATCGAAACTCCCCAGCTGTTCAACCTGATCGTGCGGTGGGAATCGCTTGAGGATCACACTCCGGGGTTTGAAGCAAGTGAGGACCACCGCATGTTCATGATGGGTTTAGAGAAGTACTTCTCGGAAGAGCCGAAGGTTTACCATATCGAGGGCGCACCATTTTTTACGATTCCAGCCTATGATGAGCAACTCAGTTCTTTGACATCTTGATCCAGATATCAATGAGTCGTAGGTGGTTCGGAAGTTGATTGCTGTGAGAGAGATATGCAGCTTTGTTGTCGCTATTGTTTGCCACGTTCGGCTTGGGTCTGACAGTGCTGCTTCGAAGTCCAGGCTGTCAGGTCCGGTCAGGTCGGCAATGTGCGCAACCTGAATTTCCCAGTATCAGCTATCCGAACGGACCTTCCGACAAAAAGGCAAGAATTAAGAAATGCCAAACTGAACTTCTAGCAATTACTAGAACTACGAAGGGTAATAAGGCCGTAAGATAGAATTTAGAATGCGATCGAGCAGTCGATCAGGCAGCAAACCTAACAGAGGGAGTAGTGTAGCCTCGCGGCCAATGGGGTAACGTGTGCGAGGCACCCGCGCCGTGACAGCTTTAACGATAACTTTTGCCGCGACGCTAGCGGGAAGTCCTGACTTATCAGTAATTGCTGCCGTTTGAGCAGTTATAGCTTGTATCAGCTGACCATATCGCTGGGATTGCTCAAGGGTCATAGAAGACGCGATATCATTGGCTTTGGCAATCGCTTGTCCGGCAATTTTTGTTTTCACAGCTCCCGGCTCGACCACCACTACGTGTACACCCAAATGAGAAATCTCACGACGTAATGAATCACTTACTGCTTCAAGAGCGAACTTTGTGGCCGCGTAAGGGCCATATGTGCCCATGGCTACCTTGCCCCCTACAGAGCTGATGTTGATCACTCTCCCTCTACATCTAATCAAGGCCGGCAGTAGCGCCTGTATGGTGGCGACCTGTCCGAATAGATTAACCTCAAACAAACTTCTCCATTCGTCTAACTCAAAAACCTCTACAGGTGAATTGACGCCAACTCCCGCATTATTAATCAACGCGCGCAGATTGCGTCCCAGAGCATCCCCTTCTACTCGTTCTGCTAATGCACGGATATGCCTGGGTTCGGTGATGTCAAGTATGACCGGCTCAATGCCAATCGCACGAATAGTATCTGCATCTCGATCATTACGAACTCCTGCCAAGACGTGAAAACCGCGACGAGCAAGTTCGTTCGCTGTCGCTGCGCCAATTCCGCTAGATGCACCGGTTATAACGACAAGTTCCGTTCGCTCACCTGTGAAGGTCATAACCGTTCGCCTATATTGTCGGCCGAGAAAAGTGCGAAACGAGAAGTATGATTCGCCGCTCAAGTACGTCTGGCTCAGGCTCGTCGGCAAATAGCCCATTTAAAGCCAGGAGAAAAACTTCTGCGACTGATGCATCCCCAAGTACTTCGCACACGCATTCATGGGTAAATTTTCGGTAGCGCTCCTCGCTGTCAGGAGCAACTCGTTTACAAATTTCATGATATTCACCGCCTTTGAGGGTCCCAGCCATCTCGGCCCACGGCTCAAGTGCAAGCACACGACAGACAGCGAGCAATCGCTCACTAGGGCTTCCTGATCCTTCAGCCGCTTCTTTTGCTGCAGGCTGTCGAGCCAAAAGCCAGTCAACAAAGACAGCCTGGAAAACGTCCTCTTTGCTTTTGAAAACGCGATAGATCAGCGTCCGAGAGAGCGCCGCACGCTTGGCGATGTCGTCAAAAGTGGTTTTCGCAAAGCCATAATTGAGGAAGCACCAGCGGGCAGCCACCAAAATCTGTTTCTGCCGAGCTTGAGTTTTTTCATCTGGGAAATTCGTCTTCATTTCGACAAAGTGACAAAATGTACTCCATATGTCAACATGTTTATGGCAACCCGTGGATGGGCGGCGTGGAATTGGGTTTTGCTTCATGGCGGGAGGTGAAAATGAAATTCAATGGGCTTCGGCTGGAGCGCGTAAGGGCCTCGCCACAGTTTGATGGTCGCCACTTCTGTAATACAGGGGTGACACTGAACCTAGATCTAGTTGCCGGAGTTAGGTTGCTTCCGGAGCTTTTGCTCAACGGGTATAAGCGACGCCCGAAGCAATCATTGCCTCTAGTCCGTCCCCATGAAGCATGGCTTCGCCCGGCCGGCACTGGCCTACGTACCACTTGGCTTGGCCACAGCACCGTCTTAATCGAGCTAGATGGCCGTAAGATTCTTACAGACCCGGTATTTAGCGCGCGCGCATCGCCGTTTTCGTTTGCCGGACCGAAACGTTTCCACCCTACGCCAGCCACACTGACTGAATTACCACCTCTCGATGCTGTTGTACTCTCGCATGATCACTATGATCACCTGTGCGCCTCTACGATTGCAGGTATCGCGCGCATGCCTGGAGTTCCCATCATCACAGCATTGGGAGTGGGAGCGCGTCTCGAACGAATGGGAGTTCCTCCCTACCGTATCTACGAGTTGGACTGGGGAGAAACATGTGACCTTCAAGGGTTGCGCTTCATCGCAACCCCTAGCCAACACAGTTCGGGACGAGGCGTAGCCGATCAAGACGCCACGCTATGGTCATCATGGGTTATCCAATCGGACAGCCATAGAGTCTTCTTTTCTGGCGACACTGGGCTCACTGAGCACTTTTGCGATATAGGCGAAATGTATGGCCCGTTTGATATCGTAATCATTGAAATCGGTGCGTTTCATCCAAACTATGCGGCTTTTCACTTGGGCCCAGACAACGCACTCAAAGCATTCAATAAACTAGGCGGCGGAACGCTGCTCCCGGTGCATTGGGGTACTTTCGACCTTGCGCTGCATGCTTGGTACGAACCTCCAGAGACACTCGTCAGGCTCGCAACTGAGCAAGGTGTTCGTGTCATCACCCCATCTTTAGGCGAGGTGATTGAACCCTCACAGGTTGATGGACCAACCTGTTGGTGGAGAAATCTAGAACTTGGGGTTCCGCACATGCCCTAAAAATGTGCAGCATCGCTCTTGCTTTAACCTCGCAGCGCTTCCCCCGTCGGCGCGAACCAAGGGATCGACATGTCCTCGATACAAAATGCCCGCTTCATGGCAGAGAGCAGTCCCTGACGACCGGCAACTATCGGCCCAGAGTGTCTAAAAACGCTTAGCCTAAATTGAAGCGCGCGCATCTACATGAGATCTGAAACTTATCAGCACGTCAGCAGATTTGAATTTCGCAGAGACTCGGCTGCGTTCTCCGGTCCTGCTTGGAAATTGGAGCAGGGCAGCCTGCACATTGTTGCTCTGTATCGAAGACTTCCAGCGCCTTGCTGGCGGTAACGCAAGCATCGTCGACGTGCTGGCCATGCCAGGTGCCGAGGATAGTGCGTTGATGCACCGCGGACGCAGATCCAGACCCGCCAAGTCGATCTTTGTTGAGGCTCATCCTTGATGCAAAGCTGGTGTCCGAGCTGCGCAAGGCCAAGTCGGGCAGGGCGGACGCGGGTGTCTTTCCCTGAGCCGCAACCGTCCAGGCCAGCAAGCTAATCGTGTCGGCGATGAGCAGACCGCTGTTTAAGCCATAACTGTAGGTCTTGCCCAGGCACGTGATTTTCTCGGGACTCTCGTCCGCTGATTGTTAGACATCGGAAGCCCAGCCCGACCGACCCATCTGGCCGGCTATTGTGATTGAAAGCGCTTGAGCCCACTGTTGACTGTGTGCCTTCAGTATCCAGATGCTGGCCGTCTTTAAGCGGACAGCAGGATGCTGTGATGGATATGCGCCTAGCCAAGAGGTTATTCAATGCGTCGATTTCTTGGGGGCGGCTTGTTGAGCTGTTTGGCTTTTGCTGCGCCCGCCGAGGTTCTACCGCTGGATCACCTGCTCAATGGGATATCCGCTAGGACGTCGGTACATGGGGCGATGGCCGACTTGTCTATGCCGGGTCAATTGCCTGAGCCGCCCAACACTGAAGCCGGATGGCAGCAAAACGGCTCGGGGCATGTAAATCGCCCCACCGACAAATCTCATAATGACGCCCTAACTTACAGCCTGGCCATCCGCCACCCCTTGCTCAGCGCTCTACGTCGGCATGTAAGTGAACTGAGCGCGGTAAGTAGCGAGCGTGAACATCAGAAAGCGATTCAGCAGCTCGCCAGTGCAGAGCAGCGGTTGATTGTGAGCGCCGCTTACGCTGATTGGTGGCGAGCCAGCGAAACCTTGCGCTGGTGCCAAAGCCTGGGAACCAGGCCGGCGCAGGCGCGCGCTGAACTGGCAGAGCGTGTGCACAGTGGCTCGCTTCTGGCTTCCGAAGCAATGCTGTTAGAAAGCCGATGGCAGGCTGTTACAGTGGAGTGTCTTGCCTCTGGCCAAGCCCTTACAGCGAGCAAGGTCCTGCTGGAACGGCTGAGTCACCGTAGTATTGAGTTCATGGAGCCGATTGCCGAGCCGCTCTCATTGACGGTTCAGCCAATTGAAACTTGGAGGCAACGGCTTGATCTGAACCACCCTGTTTACGGTCGCGCAGCGGAGCTGAGCCACAAGCGATCTGGGTTCAGCTCGGCCCAGGGCTCAGCGGGCAGGCATGGGATCTCACGATCCGGCGACGCTCCCGTTGCCAGCCCGACGCTCTCATCGTCTAGCGACCGAATGAGCGACGAAACAGTCAGAGATCCGGAGCGCTCAGAACAAGGCCTGGGCTCAAGAGAGCATTTGCGGGCTGAAAATGGGGCAATTCTTCAAGCACTGCAGGATGCACTTATTGCACAGCACAGGGCCTCGTTGAGTCTGTCGCCCGCACAAGAGCGGTTCAATATCGCCAAGCTTGCGCTAACCGAGCAGCTAAGCAACGCGGCCGGTGCTGAGCTGAACATCGGAGCGCTCCAGATGAGCGAATTGGAGCTTTATCGGGCCGCGTTAGAGCTAATAGATCGCTGGTACACGGTTTGGCAGCAATTGTCTGGCTTGCAGCTGTTGTTTACCGACGATGCTCAACGCACTGCGCTTATCGGAGGCGACATGGTTCACTGGACACCTCTGAACGCGAACTCGGCAGACTCTAAACCCCCCCGTAGCTGGGACCAAGGCGTCTACATTTGGGATAGCCGAGCACTACTGAGCTCTGCTACCCGGGATCGAGCAATGGCCCGCCTTGCGCGTGCGGGCGTCAAGCGTCTCTATATCGGGCTAAGCGCTGAACAACTCGCGCAGCCGGATATTATTCGCATACTCGATGCGACGGTCATGGCACTCGACAGGCATGGCTTTGAGCCTGTGCTGCTGTTGGGCGATCCGGACTGGATGGTGCCAGAACACCGAGCTTCGCTGATTGCGATCATTTCTAAGCTCGGTTCGGTGGGTTTCGCAGCTCTGCACCTGGACTTAGAGGTTGAGCAGCGTGGCTGGCCGGTCGCGCCTCAGCACGTGCGCGAATGGCTGGACACGCTAAAGCAAGTGGCAACCGCCAGCCCTTGGCCTGTCGAAATATCGAGCCATTATCGCTGGTTCACCGAGGAGATGGGTGGGATGCCCTGCGCACCGTGCGAGCTACCATCACTCGGTGTTAATAGAGTGAGCCTTATGATTTACACCCGCAGCGCCGAACGCAGCGCTGAACTCACGGAGAAAATTGCACGACGCTGGCCTGCAGTGCACTTTCGACTCGCGCAGAGCGTAGAACCTGAGCTGGCGCCTGACGAAACGTGGGCTGATGCTTCGCAGGCTTTGCTGCAGGAGCAGAACAGCCGCTGGCGGACCGCGCTGCAGCCATTGGCTGTAGGGGGCATCGATTGGCAAGCTTGGGAACATTTCCCAACAGAGCAACAGCCTTGAAAAATCGTGTTCGGCGAACGAAATGTTTCAGGCCCACCTTGTGGCGGCGTGAACAGCGAGTCGCCAGTTCCAGGTAGCTGAGAAAATACGCTGATGCGCATTGCGCGAAGATGGCTCGTGGCGGGCGGTGCCCCGAAAGTCGCCTGACTCGTACCGTTTCGATATGCTGGTCTCCAACCTTTACCGATGAGGTTTTCGTGCCGTTCTGGGACAAGCCCGCCTTTGCAGCACGTGTCATTGCTGCTGTGTTTATCGTCAGTTTATTGATAGCGGCCGCTACTGCTTTTATCGATCGAAATACGTTCGATCGCCTGGATAAACTCAATGGGCCAGGCGAACCGAGCTATGTTTCAGAGCAGGCGCGTTCTGACTGGAAAGGCTATTCCGGCGGAGAACGCTCTCGTCTTGCAATCTTGTTGACCGATGAGGATTCCGCCTGGCTCGGCCTGGCGCACGGTCTCAAAAGTATTGGCGTGCCGTTCACTATCACCGACGACGTCACCGAGGCCACTCGTCATCACGTCGTGCTGGTGTATCCATTGATTTCCGGGCGCACGCTTGATGAGGCTGGGCGAATGGCGCTTCGCCGTCATGTGGAAAAAGGCCGAACGCTCATAGCCACCCAGGTGTTAGGCGGTGGCGTGCAGGATCTATTCGGCTTTGAATCGACGGTAGAGTCTCGATCCCACCACAGCATCATCTTCGAGGACGTGCCGACCCTTGAGTGGATCAGTGATCCGAACGAACGGACAGTACTGCTTGGACAGCCGGAGCTATCGACAAGTTGGACAGGCACGCAAACTTATGAAAAAGCGCAGCAGATATTGGCCAGGTTCGAAGATGGATCGGCTGCGATGGTAAAAGGCGACAACGAAGCAGGTGGGAGCGCCTATGCGTTGGGTTTTGACCTCGGTTTTTTCATCATGCGAGCGCACAACGACCGCAACGACCAAGGCTACCGCGCATATGCAAACGGTTACGAGCCATCCGTGGATGTTTGGCTGCGCTGGCTCAAGGCGGTGTATCGGGAGCACGAGCCGCTAGCCATCACGATGGCCTCCGTACCGGAAGGCCGACAACTTGCTGCGGTTGTGACCTTCGATGTGGATTACGTTGAGTCCATGGGCAACCTGCTTGCCTACCGAGACTTGCTCGTACGGGAAGGGGTACCGGCCACCTTTTTCCTTCAAACGAAGTATTACCGCGACTTTCAAGACGAAGGATTTTTCAACGATCGTACCCTTGCTGCGCTGGATGCCTTGGTCGAGGCCGGCATGGAGATTGCGAGTCATTCGGTAAGCCATTCTGACATGTACGCCTCGGTGCCGCTTGGTGATGGGACCGAGCAATATCCGCTCTACCAGCCGCGCGTTAAGTCGCTTGGGGACACCCGAGGTGCAACAGTGTTGGGGGAGCTCAGGGTAAGCCGTTTTTTGCTGGAGCAGCTGACAGGTGGCCAGGTGGTCTCCTTCCGCCCGGGCTATCTGGCAACACCGCCGCGCCTCCCGGAGGCGTTGGCCGCATCAGGCTATCGCTTCTCGAGCTCGGCAACCGCCGGGAATCTGACCACACATTTGCCGTTTCGCACTAACGCTCAGCGAATGTATAGCAGCGAAACGTCGGTATTCGAGTTCCCAATTGCGGTCGAAGATGAGATACCGCCAATCATGGATCAGCGAGTCGAGGAAGCAGTTGAGCTTGCCGAAAAACTTGCGCGGTATGGCGCCAGTTTTGTGATGCTGCTTCACCCCAATGAGGTCGACCATAAATACCGCTTCTTGGAGCAAATTCTTCCACGGCTCAAACCTATCGCTTGGTTTGGTACCCTGAAACAATACGGCAGCTGGTGGGCTGCACGCGATAAGGTTGAACTCGATGTACAGCAGCAAGACGGGGGCGTCGAACTTAAAGTTAAAGCTCCAGAGCCAATAAAAGGGCTAGCGTTTGAGTTGCCAGAAGACCTACGGCCGTACCCTGACAGCGTCATGCAAAGACTGCCCGACGGGCGATGGCTGATCAACGAGGTTCCCGCAGGCACCATGACGATTAGCCTAGGTAAATAGCTACCTCGAAGCGGCATGCGTCATCGCTCCCCATATGGACACGCAACACTCATTTCCGTGAGGATGATAAGCCTCGCCTGGAACCATGCTCCCGATGCGTCTGGCTCAATGGCCGCCCCCACGGTCTTCGGACAAGCGCTCTACCTGTCCGGCGACCTTTCTCGAGTTGGTCGATTACAGTCCGGAAATAATCCTTGGTTTTGCTGATTTTCAGCGCTTCGATGATGACTTGGCTTATCGCCCGAGGGTCTAGCCTTCGCACAGCGCCGACCATCGTAAATGCTTCGGCTGTAAGCATTCGCCTACGCTCTGCGTCGCGATTAATCCGTAGATACTCTTGGCCGCTAGCCCCATAGTGCGCACGCATTGACGCAGGACGCGCACCGAGCCTGGATGGCCAAGGGATCGCCGCGAGGAGTGCGGTGCCTAGGACAAATGGAAAGACCGCATGCTATAGAACCCCGCTTCGGCGGGGTTTTTTATTGCTCACGCGTTACCGAGCCGGCTGCGCCAGTTTGCTCAGCACGATGGTGGCGACTCGAAGTTGCTCAGAGATGACGCAATAGGTTGGCGGGCATCACGGACTATCCCCCGTCGCCGCGCACGGAGCAAAATTGCGCAGCGACGTCACGTCTAAACGGCACGCGCAGCGTTTCGAGCACCGTGCCGGTGAATGCAATAAATGCGATCGGGACCCCTGCACGCGTGCTCCGCGAATCGAGGGACTACCTGCATTCGGGTTGCAACACAGGACCACCGGTGAGCGACAGTCAGCTCGCGCTCTGGTGGTTTCTTTAATCGGAGACCCGCTTCAGCACGAGATCGTGCCTCGTTTCACCAATAAAAAATGAGTGTTTCATAAGGCCGTCGGGCTGCGCCTGCATGATCGTGGCATGTTGCGACTTGTGGTAAGGATGTCGGTATAGCGACTCCTTTTCCGAGTACGCGTAGCTTTGGTAATGCAGCTCATCGCCCACCCAGTGCACTGCGTTGTAAAGGTGACGCCAGTTCTCGCTGTTGGCTTGGTAGAGAAAAGCTTCTCCGTCATCATCGCGACGAATTTCGATCTGCACCTGCCCGGTGTCAATGGCCCATTTGCCGAGGAAGCGATCCAGGTCCGGGCGAGCGGGTACACGTGGGGCAGGGACGAAATCGCTCTGCTGATAAGGGGTCGCCTTAGCCTGCAGATTCTCCATCTGATACAGCGCGCACAGCGGCGCCGCTTTCTCAACTTTGAGATACGCAAATGTCAGGTCGGAGCCCGCAACATGCAGGCCGAGGCGCATCGTGCGACGGTTGAACTCCAGCACCTTCAGATCGAACTCATCAAGTGCCGAGCTGACGTGGATCGTCTGACCGTCATCAGCCACGTGATAGTCCGATTGTTCCACCTCAGGCTGTCCCGGCTCCGCGCAGTTGAAAGGGTGCAGCAATGCCTTGCCGTCAGCCCTGTACTCGACGACATTCGCGATGCCGTTACGCAGCGGCACCATGGCCCAGATACCAACCAGGTGCTCTTCGTTCTGTGCGAGCGACAGGGGTTCATTGCTTGGAGCCTTGTCTGCACATCCGGCTATGAAGAACGCGGTTAGGCAGATTGGAAACAGTTTTGTAGACATGTGGCGTCATCCATGAGTAACGAGTCTGGGTGGTGCGCGTCCGCGCTGCTCGGGAAATTCCGATGGCAAACGTCTGTTTATTGGGCCGCTTGAGGCACGAACAGGAAGGTCGCACTGACCAGATGTTGAGCATTCATCGTCACGGTGCAGTCACGCCCCGTCTCCTGACCTGCACTGTTCAACACCGGCGAACACTGAAGGCGCACGCGCTTGTCTTGGTAGTCGTACTCAACCCCCTGTGTCGTATTGCTAACCAGCTCCTTCATAAATTTCATGCCCCACGGGCCAAACTGGATTTCAGGTTCGCCCTTCATCAGGAACCCAGATGTCGGCGTTGCGCAAAGCGTGCCCGATATGCGTTTGCCATCAATGAGGTTGGCATCGGTGTAGCAGTACCCAGTTCTGCTGGCGTCTATGGTGATCGGGCCCCTGTTTAGCCAGGTTTCAGGCTCGTAGCTAACACAACCAGACAACATACCCAGCGCGAGGAGGGGACCAAGCAGGATTGGTCGTTTCATCGGCAGTTCCTTTGCGGTTTAGCGTGATGGGAAAAAAAAGGATGCGCATGCTAGCCAAGCGACTTGAGGCAGGAAGGTCCCGGATCACAATTCTTAAGATTTGCAGGGCGTGCCAGAGCAGTTTCAGCCAAGTGGTTAAACGACGACGCCCGCAGGCCTGATAATCGGGGCGCCTAGGACCTTCAAGACCATAGCCCTGAAAATCAAACCGAACCAATCAGCAGCCGTGGCTTCGATCGTAGCTAATCAAGCGACGTACGCCGCGATGATCTTATTGTGCGAAGAAGCGGTTGCAGGCAAATAACTTTCATAGGCGCGAATTTTTGCGAAGCACGGCACGCTCTGTTGAACGGCTCACAAATATTGGCTGTGTCTTTCTTTTGAAGGGCTTTTCCAAGCAAAGGCGCCGGGTAACAATGTCCCTTTATGACCCTAAGCAAGGACGCAACGATGGGCTATCTGGTTCTCTCTCGCTCTGAAGGCGAGCAAATCACTCTTCGAGTTCAGCCCGGTACCGATCCGGATGATCTTTTGGCGCAGTTGCTGCTCGACGGCATCGTTGTGCATGTAGGGCAAATCAGCGGCGGGCAGGTCAGAATCGGTATTGATGCTCCTCTGGATCTTCAAATCTTACGCAGCGAACTCGAGGCGCTTTGATCGTCTGTCGGAGGGGGCGGTAGAGGTATGAACGGCGCCGCCATGGATGCGAGCGCTTTGATGTTCCTATCTCTCAAAGCTCGCTAATCAGGCCAAGCCAGGGCTCACGCAAGATGCCCGAGCCCAACGGCTTGTTGATGGTTGATTCAGAAAGGCGAAGGCGCACCGACGATCAAACGTAAAGGATCCCGCGAAATCCCCTGGCCGCGTAGTAAGACTGCGCGCCGTTGTGGTAGGTGAATACCATACCGTAGCGGCGATCGCAGAAAAGTGCGCCTCCAAGCGAGCGGATGTTCTTCGGTGTCGTTACCCAGCTGGAGGTTTTGGTGTCGAATTCGCCGAACAGCTGCAGCGCTTGGTATTGGTGTTCGTCCAGCAACTCTACGCCCATTTTGGCCGCGACCTCGACGGCGCTGCCTTGAGGCTTGTTGGCCTTGCGTTGGTCAAGTGCCGCCTGGTCGTAACACAGGCTTCTGCGACCGGCTGGGCTCTCGGCTGAGCAATCGCAGAACGTGTACCTGCTTTGCGCAGAATCTAAAGCGACAACATCCGGCTCCCCACCTGTTGACTCCATCAAGCTGAGCGAAAGCAGAATGTCGGACCTGGATACGATTTTTGGTTCGATATCACCCCAGGCCAAATCCGGATGGCGGTTTTCGTTGTTTTCAAAACGATCCTTCAGGATCTGAAGCAGCTCGTCTCGTTTGTTTGTTTCCATGCCGGTGCATTTCCTCAGGCGGGTACACCAACAGCATAGATGGTGACTTAGGCTGCCCACATATTCGCTACAAGGGCAGTGCGCAATATGGGTGGTCATGAGCGAGGGTCGCTTGCAAGGCGTTGTGACGCTTGCTGATATTGTGAAGCTCGTGCTTCCTAAGCCATCGAATTCGTAGCGAGGCCGATTGCCGTTGTTTGGCTAATCGGCCTGGGGGCCGAAGCCCCCGCTGCTGTTAGAGCAGCCCTGACTCAGCAAAGGACACTCTGTCGTGACCTGCGACGATAATGTGATCGAGCGTCCGGACATCCACGAGCCCTAGCGCTTCACGTAGCCGTCCGGTCAGTGTCCTGTCCGCCGTGCTCGGCTCCGGATGCCCGCTTGGATGGTTGTGTGAAAAGATCACTGCCGCTGCATTGAGCTTCAGTGCTTCTTTGACGACCTCTCGTGGATGGACCGAAGCGCTATCGATTGTTCCCCGGAACATCTCGACGTATTTGATCAAGCGATGGCGACTGTCGAGAAATAGCACTGCAAAGACTTCGTGCTCGTAGCCTGCGAGCTTTGCGCCCAAGTAGTCCTTCACCAGGTCCGGGGACGTGAACGGCGCTCCGTTCATAATCTTCGTATCGATGACATGGCGTGCTGCTTCTAGGATCTGATCGGCTGTGGCCAAACGGTAGCGGCCCTGGCCGTCGCGGACGAGGAGGGAACAATCAGTTGTAAAAGAGAATTGAGACATGACAGCGTGCTCCGGTTGCTCGGGCGGTATTGCCCGGAACCGACGCGGCACGGCGCAGCGCAAGCAGTCACAGGGGCACTGCCGGCGAAAGCCGCAAGCGTGCGATGCGCGCGCAGCCCTTGACGACGAGCACGCCGTGGCAAGATGAAATAAACCAGCAAGATCGCCGTCCCAAATGGGGGTGCACCGTTATGCGCTCTGAAAAAGAATTACGGATTACCGGCTCAAGGAATTGTTTGCGCTGCTGAAAAACAAGCCAACCTGGCAGCTCGGTTGTTCGACCGATAACCCGCGGCGCGGATGCTGAAAACGGGGTCCGTAGTGTCGGCCTTGGTTTGTTTATCGTCAGGGAGATCGTCAAGGCGCACGGCGGCCGGGTATCTGTGAGTTCGGATGAGACGAGTGGAACGTCATTCACCGTCAGTTTTCCGCTCGGTTGATATTTAACGGAGTCGGCTACTTGCCGATATGTGGACCGTAAAACCGTCAACCGCGAACGCATTGAAGAACGAGAGCGTGCAGCCGATACGTTGTACGATGACGCTGGGTATACTGGCATAGTGACTCTATTAATCGGTGGCGTTCCATGTTGTTGGCTCCTCTTCGCAGTATGCGTGCTCGGTTCGCTCTCGTTTTGGCATTGGTCGCGCTCGTGCTCACGTGCGTCTTTGGAACTGTGATTGGTGAGTCATCCATCTCTAGGCTCAAAGCTCAGACCGGCCTTCAGTTGGCCGAATTGGCATACTCAATGATTGATCGCCTGGACCGCGACATGAGTGGACGCTCAAAAGAGCTCACGGTGCTAAGCGAGCTTGAGGCGCTGCGTAATCCTGCGAATATCAGTGAAGCTCGGTTATTGCTTAACCGTCTGAAAGAGAAATTCCCAAGCTATTCCTGGATAGGACTTACAGATGCGCACGGTACGGTCGCTGCGTCGACATCCGGATTGTTGGAAGGAGCAGATATTTCTCAACGCCCAGTTTTCATGAACGGCCTGGATCAGACGTTCGTTGGAGACGTGCACGAGGCTGTCTTGCTTGCGAAGCTTCTTCCCAACCCATCCGGCGAGGCGATGAAGTTTGTCGATATCAGTATGCCGGTGCGCAATGGTGACGGCGGTTTGGTGGGCGTGCTCGCAACACATTTATCGTGGGAGTGGGCCGATGAGGTAGGCAGATCGCTTTTCGAGCCATTGCAGCGGCGCCTGCCAGGACTGGAGTTTCTGGTAATAAGCAAGGACCGGACTGTGTTGCTAGGCCCAAAGGAAATGATTGGCGAGACGCTTGGTGTGCAGGTCGACACTAGTGTTCGTCAGGGATGGTCGGTCCAGCCTTGGCAGGACGGCACCGTCTACCTGACTGGGGCAGCCCAGAGCGTCGGAGTAGACGATTACGAGGGACTTGGCTGGACGGTCGTAGCTCGCCAGCCCGCATCAGTCGCCTTTGCCGAGGCCCTAGCCGTGCGCAACGAAATACTCATGTGGGGCTGTGTATTATCGTTCGCTTTCGCGGTGATCGGATGGTTTGCTGCGGGCATGATTACAGGGCCGGTCATCCAGATCGCCAGTGCTGCAGCCAGGCTCTCTGAAGGCGCTGATGTAACCATCCCATTGCTTAAGGGTACGCGTGAAGTTGAGACGCTCAGCATCGCTATTCGCCACCTAGTGGAGAGCCTTACTCGCAAGCGAAGCCAGCTGGCTCTGGTAGAGGGGATCGCCTACCGCGATACCGTCACTGGATTGCCCAACCGGGCGGCCTTGGACAAGTTCGTACAGGCGGTGCGCAGCGATGCCGTCACTCGTCCCAATTTTGGGGTTCTGTGTCTGGACCTTGACGGGTTCAAGCCGGTAAACGATCGCTTCGGCCATGCTATTGGAGATGCCTTGCTCCACGAGGTCGGTCTGCGTCTTCTGGCTGCAGTGCGCGATGGAGACATTGCTGTTCGTCATGGAGGTGACGAGTTCGTCGTCCTGCTTCGGCTAAAAGCTGGCGACACCTTTGACAGCGTTCAGCGTACCGCGCAACGTATCATCTTGAAGCTGGCGGAGCCGGTAACGCTGGGCGGCCAGCTCGTAAAGGTCGGTTGCAGCGTCGGCGGTGCAGTATGGACTAACAACGAGTTCGATGAGGTATTGGCTCAGGCTGATGCAGCGCTTTATGAAGCAAAACGCGCAGGCAAGTCACAGTTCCAATTTCACCGAATGACCGTTCGATCAGACAAGGAGCCACTGGCCGAGGCGTCAGTGTATTAGCAAGCGGCGGTGAAGCCTGTAACGTTATGGCTTCAAAGTAGTACGCACTCCTGATGGCCGTTCTAACATCCGATTTGAAGATCGGGACTGATACGCGTTGACCTGGTGGTGATGCAATTTATGCATCGTGTTGCCCGTTGCACACCTCAATGGCTTTGCGATGCACTTGCCCAGGTTCAGGGTTGCGCCGTTGTTATACGGCTACTGCAGGTGCTGCCATACGGCGGTTCGCGTGGTTGGCGAAGTGCCGTATGGCAGTAGCCACCAAGCCGTAGGCGCGGTAGCAGCCGTTAACTGGGATCGGGTTTAGGTGTGGCGGTCTTAGGAAGGTGTGTTTCGGGATCGTACGGCATCCCAAGAAACAGCAGCTGCAACCCCGTGTCGTGCTCGCGTTTCTGCACTTCAGCCGTCACCCATCTGAAGGCTTGGTGCAGCGCCTGGAACGAATCCACCCCACATACCGAAACGACGCTCTCAAGTTCTGTTTCAGTAACACGAATCGGACACCTCCAATCGTTGCCCGACGCCGTTACGACGTCCTGGATTGGAAGGCCGATCTCCAGTAACAGATAGCGCGGATTAGTTGGATTACTACTCTCGAACGTTCTACTGGCGACCACATGGGTGAATGTATTAGGGACCGGGGGAAGGGTGTTCATCAACCTAGGGCCTCGTATAGCGTTCGTAATTACATCCCACGCAGAAGTGGGAGGCGAGGGGTGCCGTTATGTTCACCGGACTAAAATAATGAATAAACTGACGCACCGTTAAGCAGAGCATGATGGATTAAACGCCATGTCAGCTTTTCCGTCTGACGAAGATCCCCTGCCTGTGATAGGTGCGCTCTTCCTGAATCGCGCCATCTTTCTATGAATCTTGATCGACGCGGTCTCACCTTCGATAAAAAAAACCAAGAGCGTGATTAGCTCGCCCTTAGTGCTGGCTGTTTTGGATGCTTTAGCTGCCCCTGCCTTTCGCAGCTCCCAGCCAGCGCCAGTGGGTAGATATGGTAATTGTCCATCATGTGGTCCTCTGGACGGTCGTGTATCAACAGAGCTCTGAGCGCTATGGTTGTCCGGACACAGGATGCAAACCGCGTATTCGCCATGTCTTTGAGCAAACGAAACAGCAGATAGCACCGGCAAGCAATGCCGCGCATTGAGCACGGCTTCTCGCTTTTGGGGCTATCGCGCCGAAACGACAGATTCGCAATCGCTCATCGCTGAGGGCATGCCAACCGCTAGCTTTCATGCAATGAATAGGCTAATCACCAGGCATATGCATAACCCGGTAAGCCCGACCAGTGTCTTCATTACGGTCCAGGATTTGAGGGTGTCTGAGACGCTCATCCCGAAGTACCGGTTGGCCATCCAGAACCCCGAGTCATTGACATGGGAGAAGGCGGCCCCGCCACAGGCAATGGCAATAGTGCATAGGGCAAGCATCTGGGGACTGGCGCCAAGTAGCTGCGCGACTGGTGCGGTCAGGCTTGCGCCAGTGATCATTGCCACCGTGCCCGACCCTTGCGAAATGCGCATGATGGCTGCGGTGGTAAAGCCGAAAAGTACTAGTGGCATGTTCATGTCCTGCATGGCGTCAGCCAGGATCTTGCCCACGCCTGACTCGACTAAAACCTTGCCGAACACACCGCCCGCACCCGTGATCAGAATAATGATCCCGGCCGGCTCCAGCGCCTTGGTCGCAATTTTTTGCAGCTGGTCGGCCGAGTAACCTCGGTTGTGTCCGAATACCCAGAAGGTTAGGAGCGTGGTCAGAAGGAGCGCGATGATCGGGTTTCCGATAAACATCAATGTGTCGCGCAACGGGTTGCCTTCGGCCAACAGCATTTCGGCCGAGGTGTTACCGAGGATCAATGCCAGTGGCAGGAGCAAGGTGAGAACAACGCCTTTGAATGCCGGAAGCTTGCTTGGGTCATCGAACTTGCTTTCGCCCTGCACCATGTACTCGGGCACCGGCACGAAGATTCGATTGGAGATGAATTTTCCGAACAGCGGGCCGGCAACAGCCATCGCTGGTAGTCCCGCAATTACGCCCCAGATGATGACCCAGCCTAGGTCTGCGCCAAGGATGCTTGCGGTAGCGATCGGGCCGGGCGTAGGCGGCAGAAAGGTATGGGTGACGCTCAACCCTGCGCACAGCGGAATGCCGTAGTAGAGCAACGATTTGCCGGTGCGCCTGGCAATGCCATAGATCAGCGGTACCAAGATAACGATGGCTACATCGATAAATACCGCGATCGAGACGAGAAAACCAACAAGTCCCAATGCCCAGGGCACAGTGCGATCGCCGCATTTATTTATCAGCGTCAGGGCCAAGCGCTCGCTGCCCCCGGAGACGCGCAGCATCTCCCCAAACATGGAGCCTAGGCCGATGATCAATGCAACGAAGCCCAGTGTGCCTCCCATGGATTTGACGACGAAATCGAGCAGATTCTGTGGCGCCATACCGATGGCTAGGCCCGCTCCAAGACTAACGAGGATCAGGGCAAGAAAAGGCTGCAGCTTGAATTTTACGATCAACAGGAGCAGCGCGACGATCGATGATGCAGTGACCGTCAGTATTAGGGCGTTGCTTTCCATACAAACTCCGATTGTTATTGTGAGGAGCGTAAAGGCGCCGGATAGGCCGGCGCGCCAGGAAGGTTTTGGAGATTTCAGTCGTGCGGGGTGGTGGGGATTCGGCCGTGCATGGTTGGCGGGCGCAGGAACTTAAAATCGCAGCCTTTATCTGCCTGCGTGATCTGCTCGAAGAACAGCTTGCGGTAGCCACGTTCGGCATTCTGGGGCGTTGGCAACACGAGTGCGGCGCGACGGCGCTTCAATTCCTCATCGGCCACCAACAGATCAATGCTGCGTTGCGAAACGCTCAGCCGAATTTTGTCGCCGCTCTGTACGAGAGCCAGAGGCCCGCCCAGCGCCGCTTCAGGTGTTACATGCAGAACAATGGTGCCGGCGGCGGTGCCGCTCATGCGGCCATCGGATATGCGCACCATGTCCTTTACACCCGCTCGCGCGAGCTTTTTGGGGATAGGCAGGTACCCCGCCTCGGGCATGCCGGGAGCACCAATTGGACCGATGTTCTTGAGCACCAGGATGTCGTCAGCATTGACGTCGAGATCCGGGTCATCCAGTCGAAGTGCCAGGTCTTCGGAGTTCTCAAAGACGACCGCACGGCCTTCATGCTCCATCAGTGTCGCATCGGCAGCCGACTGCTTGATGATGGCCCCCTCTGGGGCGAGGCTTCCGCGCAAGAACGCGATGCCGCCGACCGGATAGATCGGATCATTTACGCTACGCACCACCTCCTGGGTAAAAGCTGGCACATCGTCCAGCTCTTCGCCGAGAGTGCGGCCGGTAACGGTGAGCGCATCAAGGTGAAGCAGCGGGCGCAGCTCGCGAAGCACTGTCTGCAAACCGCCTGCGCGATGTAGATCTTCCATATAGTGTTGGCCGGACGGCTTCAGATCCACGAGCACAGGGGTATCCCTGCTCATTCGGTCAAAGGCCTCCAGGTCAACGTCGTAGCCCATGCGCCCGGCAATTGCGGTCAGGTGCACGATTCCATTGGTCGAGCCGCCGATGGCCAGCAGCACGCGCAAGGCGTTTTCAAAAGCCTTGGGCGTAAGGATCTTGTCTGGCGTAAGTCCGGTCCGGGCCATCTCGACGGCCTGCTTTCCGGTGAGTTCGGCGATTCGCATGCGGTCGGAGGTAACCGCCGGCGGCGTCGCGCCGCCGGGGAGCACGATGCCAAGCGCTTCGCCTATACAGGCCATTGTGCTTGCAGTACCCATTACCGAGCAGGTCCCGACGCTGGCGACGAGCCTTGAATTCACCTCGACGATCTCCGCCTCGTCAATCTCCTGGCCCCGATACTGTCCCCAATAGCGGCGGCAGTCGGTGCAGGCACCAACCCTAACGCCGCGATGACCGCCTGTAAGCATGGAGCCGGTGATCAGCTGAACAGTAGGGATATTTGCCGATGCTGCCCCCATCAGCTGCGCCGGTACGGTCTTGTCGCATCCACCAATGAGTACGACGGCGTCCATGGGCTGCGCACAAATCATCTCCTCGGTGTCCATCGACATGAGGTTGCGCAGATACATGCTCGTAGGGGACGAGAAGCTCTCGCCAATCGAGATTGTTGGGAAATCGATGGCCAGGCCACCGGCAAGCATCACGCCGCGTTTAACGGCCTCGATCAACTGGGGCGCATTGCCGTGACAGGGATTGAATCCGCTTCCCGTGTTAATGATGCCAACGATGGTGCGGTCCAGCGCATCGTCGGTGTAGCCCGCGCCCTTGATAAAGGCTTTGCGAAGGAAAAGGGAGAATCCTGTATCTCCATAGTTCGTCAGACCTTTGCGAAGCCCCGTAGGAGTAACTACGGCGCCGTCAGTTTTTTTGTCCACCATCAGGCTTTACCTTTTGTTGATATTATTATCAATAATCGTGAGGGCCCATTTAGCCATGAGTTGTAGATGCTGACAACCCGCTCCGGACTGTTCGTTGAGCAGCCTCCAGAATCCCTCTATAGTCGGCCCGTTAGCTATGAAACCTGGAATGCGACCTTGAATGAAACGCAGACATCAACGCCCCCAGAGGGGCCGTGCAGTCCGGAATCGGTAATCGCTACGCTTGAGGAGGAGATCGTGCTTGGCTCACTTCACCCACGCGAGCGGCTGGTTGAGGATGAGTTAATGGCCCGGTTCGGCCTCAAGCGTCATGTGGTACGTAACGTCCTCGGTGAGCTTGAGCAAATGGGGCTAGTCGAACGCAAGCGAAACGTCGGCGCCCTGGTGAAGGCGTACACGGTAGAGGAGGTTGAGCACCTTTACGAAGTTCGTGAGCTACTTGAAACTCACTGCATGCGCTTGATCAATTTGCCCGTTTCTGAAGAGCGGCTCCAGCCGCTCCTGGCTATACAGACTGCTCACGATGATGCGGTCAGGCAGGGCGACCTGCGGCAGGTGTTTCGGCTAAATGTACGATTTCACCGTGAGCTTTTTAGCCTTGCTGACAATCCCGTGCTTGTCGAAGCCATCACCAGCCATGCCCAGCGAGCGCATTCCATACGTTCATCGACCATCGTCATGCCAGCGCAGTTGGAGCGCTCTCGTCAGGAGCACTGGCAGCTGATAGATGCCCTACGCGGTGCCGATAGGGAGTGCCTGGTGGGGCTATGTCGAGAGCATCTGGCCCCGTCAAAGGACGCCTATATTCAAGCGCAAAGGTTACGCGCCAAGCCAATTGGTGCACTTTCCAGCTCTAACAGCTAGGGCGTTTGTATTCGAGCTAAGTAGACCCAAGCAACAGTCCGCAGCCGTGACATTGCATTAATGCTGAGGGATGCACCTTTCGGCTCGTTACAGATGATCGGATTCAATGGGGAAGAGGGCTGACCAACGGCCAGCGATCATGGATCCAGGAGTATTCGGAGGGAGGGGAGCTCGTCACAACATAGAGCCTGCGATCATCTCCTTCGCCTACGAGCAGGCACTGCAATGCGTGCCCTGGCTCCACGTCAAACCAATGCGAAGTGCGAGCGGCGTCCTTCTCCATGTAGCCCTGAACCATACCGAATACCCGTTGGGGCTTGTAGCGTTCCCAACCCCCACGCTCAATGGTCTCAAGTTTCGCCCATCCACCTTCTGGGCTTGCCCCAGGTTCGCCCTTGCGTCGGCCCCAGCGCACCCACCCCAGATCCTCGCCACCTTGACCCAGTACAGGGATGGCAGCCTTGGGAGATGGGAAATACACCTTGTAACTTTTCTCAGCATCCCGCGCTTCAACGCCCCCACACATGGTCCCCTCCGGCTGTCTTGAACACGATTCTTTCGTTTGACCGGAGATAGCAGATTTCGATCTACTGTATATCCATACAGTTTAGATGTCGGTTGCCATGACGCTTTCTAACTCCACCGGCGCGCTGGGCTACGCCGAACTCCACTGTCTGTCGAACTTCAGTTTCCAGCGAGGCGCGTCCAGTGCCCGAGAACTATTCGATAGGGCCAAGCTCCACGGTTATGCCGCCCTGGCAATTACCGATGAGTGCACGCTGGCGGGCATCGTTCGGGCTTGGCAGGCGGCTAAGGAAGTAGGACTGCCGCTAATCATAGGCAGCGAGTTCACGCTGGTTGGCGGACTCAAGATCATTTTGCTGGTCGAAAACCTGGCCGGGTACCAGGCGCTTTGTCGACTGATAACCCTTGCTCGTCGCCGTTCCGATAAAGGCCGTTACAGCCTGAGGCCTGACGACTTTACATCGCCACTTGAGGGGCTGCTTTGCTTATGGGTGCCCATCGATGGGGGCAGTGATGCGCAGGGACGATGGTTGGTTGAGCGGTTCCCCAGTCGGGTATGGCTTGCCGTCGAATTACACAGAGGCCCAGACGATGCGTCACGCCTGTCACAGTTGAACGCTGTGGCGCGTGCGCTTGGCATCGCAATGGTCGCTGCGGGCGACGTTCATATGCATGCCAGAGGTAGGCGCGCACTCCAGGACACCATTACTGCCATCCGCCATCACGTGCCGGTGGCCGAAGCGGGTTGCCACCTTTATCCGAACGGTGAACGGCACCTCCGACCAATTGCGGATATCGCTGAACTCTACCCCAGCGAAATGCTTGTCGAGTCGCTTCGCATTGCGAAACGATGCACCTTCGATCTTGGTGAGTTGCGCTACCAGTACCCTCACGAAGTCGTCCCCGCGAATACCACACCGACCGCCTGGTTGCGGCAGCTGACCGAGGAGGGGGCTCGCTGGCGCTGGCCTGAAGGTGTCCCTGACAAAGCCCGTACCCAGCTTGAAAGCGAGCTGACCCTCATCGCCGAGCTTGGCTACGAAAGCTATTTTCTTACTGTCAGGGACATTGTTCAGTTCGCCCGTGGGCGATCGATTCTTTGCCAGGGTCGTGGATCGGCAGCAAACTCGGCAGTGTGTTTTGCTCTGGGTATTACCGAGCTTGACCCATCTCGGATGAACATGTTGTTTGAACGGTTCATATCTCGAGAGCGTAACGAGCCGCCAGACATTGACGTCGATTTCGAACACGAGCGGCGCGAGGAAGTCATTCAGTACATCTACCAGCGCTACGGACGCGAGCGCGCAGCACTGACCGCGGTGGCCAGCACCTACCATTTTGCTGGTGCGGTTCGGGATGTCGCCAAAGCACTGGGTATGCCTGCCGAACAGGTCAAGATGCTGGCCGACTGCGGTGGCCGCTGGACAGATCGGCTGCCGCCAGTTGAACGTCTTCTAGAGGCCGGCTTCGATCCGGACAGCCCAGTCCTTCATCGGGTACTGGTGCTCACCAATGAGCTGATCGGCTTCCCTCGTCACCTATCGCAGCACCCGGGCGGGTTCGTCATTTCTGAACAGCCGCTAGACACCCTGGTTCCGGTAGAAAACGCAGCGATGCCTGAACGTACGATCATTCAATGGGACAAGGATGACTTGGATGCCGTAGGGTTGCTGAAGGTTGATGTGCTCGCGCTCGGGATGCTGACTGCCATACGCCGAACGCTCGATTTGCTGCGCCGCTACGATCGGCGTGATCTGACGCTTGCGACGATTCCTTCCGAGGATCCGGACACCTATCGGATGATCAGCCGGGCCGATACGGTCGGGGTGTTTCAAATCGAATCCAGAGCGCAGATGGCCATGCTCCCGAGGCTCAAACCCAAAACCTTTTACGACTTGGTCATCGAAGTGGCTATCGTACGTCCAGGTCCCATCGTTGGTGACATGGTCCACCCCTATCTGCGGCGTAGAAACGGGGAGGAGCCGGTCGTTTATCCATCCGAGGACCTCAAGGAAGTGTTCGAGCGAACCCTGGGCGTTCCGCTGTTTCAAGAGCAGGTGATGAAGTTGGCCATTGTTGCCGCAGGCTACAGTGCGGGGGAGGCAGACCAGCTGCGCCGGTCCATGGCGGCATGGAAGCGCCACGGTGGCCTTGAACCGCACCAGAAGCGCCTGATGGAGGGCATGCTTGCGCGTGGTTACCCTGTCGAATTTGCCGAGAAGGTTTTCGAACAGATCAAAGGGTTTGGCAGCTACGGATTTCCCGAGTCGCACGCCGCAAGCTTTGCGCTGTTGACCTATGCCAGCTGCTGGCTCAAATGCCACGAGCCGGCGGCCTTCGCTTGCGCCTTGATCAACAGCTGGCCCATGGGTTTCTACAGCCCGGATCAAATTCTTCAGGATGCCCGCCGGCACCGAATCTCAACGCGCGCCGTTGATGTACTTCACTCGGACTGGGATTGCACGCTCGAGCCCGATGAGGGCGAACAACCCGCCATCCGCCTTGGACTGAGGATGATTCGAGGGTTTCGAGAGGAGGATGCGCGTCGTATTGAGGCTGTCAGGGCACAGCGGAATTTTTTGGATACTGCAGACCTCTGTGTACGGGCCCAGCTTGATAACCGTGCTCGCGCACAGCTGGCCGACGCGGGTGCGCTACAAGGGCTGGCAGGGCACCGTCATCAGGCTAGATGGGGCGTAGCTGGTATTGAACCGCAGTTGCCTCTTTTCGCCGCCATAGACAGTCAGCCGGAGACAGATGTTGCGCTTCCGGCACCCTCGGTCGCCGAGAACCTGTATACCGATTACGCCACCCTGGGCACCACCCTTGGCCCGCACCCGTTGTCCCTGTTGCGGGAGACTTTGCGATCAATGCGCTGCAAAAGTTCGCGCGATTTGGCCGCCGTCGAGCATGGCCGTCATATTGCGGTGGCCGGGCTCGTCACGGGCAGGCAACGACCCTCGACTGCAAGCGGTGTGATCTTCGTTACCTTGGAAGACGAGCACGGGATGATGAACGTCGTGGTTTGGGCTGACCTCGGAGAGCGTCAGCGACGCGAGCTTCTGGAGTCGCAGCTTATGCAGGTGAACGGACGCTTGGAGTACCAGAGCGGTGTGCGGCATATCATCGCCGGAAGGATGCGAAACCTGACCCACCTGCTCACCGGCCTTGACGTGCGCAGCCGGAATTTCCAGTGATTTGAAATCGGGCGATGATAGGGCGAATGTCGAGCAATGAGGTTGGCTCAACTTGCGTGCGCTTTGGCCCGCTAGCTAGTTCGTGGAACCGGTCTTGGCAGCTCTTCCGGTATCAACTACGTGATTAGCGAGCTATGGCTGTGTGAAGCACGAAAAAGGCAATCACGCTGGCCAGCAGTCGCGTACTGCCGCGCTGCTCCATCAACGCTGAATCACGCCAGCCCAATTGCCTGTACCGCTTTGAGCAATGTTGGCGGTATCGTTGGAGCCAAGCTGTCCGATTTCAGCCGCGTTTTGAGCGCCTATCTGTGTTATCGCGGCGTTATTATTTGACCCGAGCTGGGTAGCGTTGATCAGGTTGCGCTCCCCATCCTGAGCCAATTCCAGTACCTGGGCTGTCCCCATCTGATTGGCAAGGACGTCGTTGCTACCGCCTTGTTGCTCGAGGTCTGCGGTCAAATCGCCGCCCGTTTGGGCGATAGTTATTGTGTTGTCGCTCCCAAATTGGCGGGACGCGCTGCTCAGCCGGTCGCCTGATTGGGTGACCGACATAGAGTGGTCGTTTCCCCGCTGCTCACCCGTCGTCTCAATATGTGTTCCGGACTGAGAGATAATTACGCTGTTGCCTCGGCCATAAGCCTGCGTCGTCGCATCCAGATGGCTGCCACCCTGAACAATGGACGCCATGTTCCTATCACCAAAAACCTCGGTATCGGCATTAGCTTCACTAGCGCTAAGTTGCCAGATTGTGGTCTGGTTCGAATTGCCTTCTTGCCATATGGAGACGTCAACGTTGGCGCTCAGCGATTGACCGATGGATGCATAGTTGAAATCGCCGCGCTGGCGGACGCTTCCTTGGGCATCCGTACTGGATAGCTGAACACTATAGAAGGCGTTGTCCGCTCCGACCTGCAGCGCACGGGTGGCAGAGCTGCGCACTCGCGCCTGCGTGGCGCTGGCATAGTTATCATTACCATGCTGACCGAATGAAACTGTGCTTGCTGCAGTCCCGTCCCGTTGAAACGCACCCGTCTCGTTATGTGAGCCGATCGCCTGGTATTGAAGAATAAGGTTATCGGCGCCGCCGGTTTGTCTGGCAAACGCCATATTCGACTCTGCACCTTGAGACTGGGTGATAGCGTTATCCAACCCATCGTCCTGAGTGGCTTCTGCACCGTTTAGCCGACCGACCTGAAACTGCCTGATTGCGTTGCCGACACCATCAATTTGGGAGGCTGTTGCAGTTAGGTTGATTCCGGTTTGCTCGACGACTACAAGGTTGTCCTGAGCAAAAGTTTGAGTCGAGCTTGCAGCGATAACCGCAAGTGCCAGCATCTTTGAACTGAGCATGGTGTTTCTCCAATTGGGAGTGTCCTGCTTATTCGCACATACTCGAACCGGTCGGAATTTGGGTATTGGCTGTAGCGTCTACTGCTGCTTGACCCATGAGGCCCCTGCGCCCATCTGAGTATTGCTTTAAAGGCCCAGCCTAAATTTTGCGAGGTTGGGTAAGGAGGGGCTAATAGGTGGCCTTACCAATAACATCTGGTCCGCAAATGAATACTGAACCGACGAGCCCGTTGGGGGATCATCCGAAAGATCGGTTTTGCCAGGTGACCGTAACCCGAATGGATCGCTTGTTTCAGACTCCCTTTCTAATGCGCCCATCTTCTAAGTCGGAGCACTGTTAAGGGTTGCTGAAAACTGGTTATGCGCCATTGCGATTCGCCGAGCTTGTTGCGCAGGGAGGACGACTAAGAAGCCTAGCGACGATCGAATGTTGAGCCGTCAAGCTCATAGCGCAGTTCAAGAATCAGTTTGGCCAAACCTTGGCTCGTTGCAACTTGTGATACTGGAATTCCCGCCACGATCAGTTGCGTCTGGCCAGTGTCACGCTCATAGAACCGCAGTCGAACGCTCGACCGTTCATGCAGATAGCTGCATGCAAGCGGCGAAAATGCGCGCTGAAGTTCGACGCGTGCGGCCAAGGATTGACGACTCGTTATCATTGGAAAACCTCCGTGTTGTCCAAGCGCGGCAAGGTAGCGGCCAACAGCCAGCAGGTAAAGCGCGTCCCGCTCAGGCTGTGAGGCGTTCGAACGTCCAGGGGCATTCAGATCTTCAAGTTAGGCGTCTTATTACGCTCATCGCACCTGCACGCCACCCAGATAAAGAAAGGCGTCAATACCTTCTACAGCTGCCTGCAGCTTTCTTCGAAGCAGTGGTAACTCTAGAACTGTTCCAGCGAATGGGCGGTCGGCCATTGCCAGGGTTGCCGCCAGAGCGACGTCCGAATGTTTGATCAGTGCGATTAGATGCTCTCCACGGGGCCCACTTGCGCCCGCCATCCAGTTCTTTACGGTCCGCTCGTTTGCATTAGTCCATCGCATTAAGGTCTTGGCGGCCTGGTGAGTGCTGCCAAGCTCTTTTCGTAGCGCTGTGGCGATGTCCACCGCGTACTGCTCATGGTTCAGAAAAACTTTGCCCGTTTTCGTACTCATTTTTCCGCCCTCGGTCTTCTATCGTTTCGAAAGCTATAAACGGCTCGAGGCGACTGACAAATACCTATGCCGTTACCGAGACGATGATCCTGTCGGGAGCGAGTTGTCGATGCCAACTATCACCGTTGAAGCCACAGGCGATATGCCTCGGCCGTTGCTAGCAGCCGCGTATGTGCGGATGTCGACTGAACACCAGCAGTACTCAACCGAAAACCAGCTCGACACGATCAAGCTCTATGCGGCCGCCCATGCCATGCAAATAACGAGGGTGTACACGGACGCAGGCAAGAGCGGGCTTCTACTGGAAGGCCGCGATGCCCTGAAGCAGCTATTTCAAGACGTTGAAAGTGGACAGGCCAGCTATACGACGATATTGGTCTATGACGTCAGCCGTTGGGGGCGATTTCAAGACCCTGATATCAGCGCCAGCTACGAGGTCCGATGCCGTCAAATGGGCGTTTCGGTTCAATATTGCGCCGAGCAGTTCAGCAACGACGGCTCCCCTGTGTCCAATATCATTAAAAGCGTCAAGCGGATGATGGCCGGGGAGTACAGCCGGGAACTCTCGGTGAAGGTTTTCGCAGGACAGTCTCGGCTGATCGAAATGGGTTATAGACAGGGAGGCCCGGCCGGATACGGATTGCGTCGTCAATTGGTCGATGCGGCCGGGGTTCCGAAGTACGAGTTGGAACTAGGCGAGCACAAGAGTATTCAGACTGACCGAGTGATACTTGTGCCCGGCCCAAAGGAGGAGGTGGACGTCGTCCGGCAAATCTACAGGCTATTTGTTGATGAAGGCCGAAGCGAGCGCGAAATCGCGCAGCGGCTCAATGCTCGCGGCGTCCTGACCGATCGGTCGCGGCCATGGACGCGCGGCGCTGTTCACCAGGTGCTGATCAATGAAAAGTACATTGGCAACAACGTATGGAATCGCACGTCCTTCAAACTCAAGCAAGCACGTAAGCGAAACGACCCACAGAACTGGGTCAGGGCCGATGGAACCTTCCCACCGATCGTGAGCGAGCTGCAGTTCAGGGCCGCGAGAGAAATCATTAATGGGCGTTCTTACCGTATGCCGGATGAGGAAATGCTCCGCCTGCTCAAAATCATTCATGAGCGCTGCGGCTGCTTGTCAGGGCTCGTTATTGACGAGGCAGAGGGCTGCCCATCGAGTAGTGCTTACACATACCGATTCGGCAGTCTGCTGCGCTGCTATTCACTGATCGGTTACAGCCCCGGCCGGGACTATCAGTACCTGGAAGCCAACAGACGGCTGCGCCTGCTACATCCTAATCTTCTACAGCAGACGATCGAACAGATTCGCGCGGTAGGAGGGCGTGTTGATATTGAGCCCGATACCGGGATGCTGGCAATCAACCAGGAAATCCGGCTCTCTATCGTTTTGTGTAGATGCCAATTCACCTCTGCAGGGGCCAGACGATGGAAGATTCGGTTTGATCTGGGATTGGGACCTGATCTGACGGTTGCGGTGCGGATGAGCGAAGGTGAGCAACGCGCGATTGATTATTACGTGCTTCCAACAGTTGACATGACGGCCTCCCAATTGCGAGTCGCCGAAAACAACCGTGCGGACGTAGAGATCTATCGGTTCGATTCTCTGGAAATTATTGCGCAATTGTCACGCCGCAGTGCGCACAGGAGGGCAGCGTGACGACCCCCTTATCGACCAAGAAGGTACTGCATATTTCCGATGCCTCAACTATCAGGCTTATCCCGTTAGAACAGATCAAGGTGCTTAACCCTCGCGTACGCAACAAGCAAGTGTTCGCCAAGCTAGTAGAAAACATCGCCACGATAGGGCTCAAACGGCCTATCACGGTGACGTGTGTCAACGACGCTGCAGGCAGTGAACACTTCGAGGTCGTCTGCGGGCAGGGGCGTCTCGAAGCGTTCCAGGCACTTGGTGAAGAAAGCATCCCCTGCATTGTCGTGAGCGCAAGCGAGGCTGATCGCTTCCTGATCAGCCTTGTTGAAAATCTCGCTCGCAGAAAACATTCCAATCGCGACCTGCTGATGTCAATTCAGATTCTGTCGGAGCGGGGCTACT
Organism: Stutzerimonas zhaodongensis; assembly: GCF_003696365.1. Lineage (GTDB taxonomy): Bacteria > Pseudomonadota > Gammaproteobacteria > Pseudomonadales > Pseudomonadaceae > Stutzerimonas > Stutzerimonas zhaodongensis. The sequence continues at coordinate 3,052 of NZ_RFFM01000009.1, read as the reverse complement.
CGGTTAAAGATATCGCGAGCAAAACGAGTCTAGATCACACCTATGTCAGCTGCATCCTGCTGTTGCTGCGCCAGGGAGAAGAGCGACTGATCTCAGCGGTTGAAAAGGGATGGCTGCCAATCAAAATCGCCGCGGAAATCGCCCGTTCTGATGATGGGGAAATTCAGCGGGCGATGATCGAGGCTTACGAGACCGGCGTGCTCAAGGGTGAACAACTGATCAAGGTGCGACGATTGATCGACAGGCGCAGCGCACTTGGCAAGCGCTATGGGCAACACGGGCATACGGATCGACCTACCACGCCTCAAAAACTACTCAGCACCTACCAGGCCGAAGTCCGACGCCAGAAGGTGATGATCAAAAAGGCGGATATCAATGAGCAGCGCTTGCTGATTATCGTCACAGCCGTGAGAAAACTGCTGGCCGATGACTATTTCACTGCACTGCTTCGTAATCAAGATATCCAGGATATGCCTCGACCATTGGCCGATCGTATCCATGGCGAGGCTTGCTGATGAGACAGGTGAAGCAGGGCTTCGAGCAGCAGATCGTCTCGATCGCGCTGGATCGCATATTGCCGACACGGCAGATGGACAAGGGGATCCAAGGCAGCAAGAAGTACGCCTGCATTCTTAGCTCCATCCGTGAACTTGGCGTTGTAGAGCCGTTGGCTGTGCACCCGCAGCCGGTTTTCGATCAAGGCGCTGCATCCTACATCCTGCTCGATGGACACCTCAGGTTGGAGGCGCTTAAGCAGCTTGGTGGGGTCGAGGCGCTGTGCCTGATATCAACCGATGATGAAGGCTTCACCTATAACCGTCAGATCAATCGGTTAACGCCCATTCAAGAACACAAGATGATTCTTGCAGCGCTGAAAAAAGGAATTGATCCGGCACGGATTGCCCGAGTACTCGGTGTAAATGTCGCGCGCATCCACCACAGACGCAATCTGCTGGAAGGCATCGCACCAGAAGTCGTTGAGATGCTGAAGGTCAGAATGGTCGCGCAGGACATATTTCGCGTGTTGAGAAAGATGAAGCCGATGCGGCAGATCGAAACGGTCGAAATGATGATCTCGGCCAATTGCTTTACGCTCAGCTACGCACAGATGGTGCTCGCGGCGACTCGACCGGAAATGTTGGTCGACAAACAACGGAAAAAACCGTCTGCAGAGACCAGCGCCCTGGACATCGCGCGTATGGAACGGGAGATGGAAAATCTCCAGCACGACTACAAGCAGGTGGAAGACACCTTGGGTGAGACGATGCTGATTCTGGTGGTCGCGAAGGGATATTTGTTACGCATCCTGCGCAATGATGCAATTGCGGCTTATTTGCAGCAACACCACGCCGACTTATTGGAAGAACTGGTATCGATCATGGAAGCGGTCAGTTCTGATGCACGGCATCTGGAACGGGAGTGATGAGGAAAAGTCCTGACAGTACAGTCTGCAGCCGACTTAAGATGTGGTTCGTTTCATGTCCGCCTTGCCTTATTTGTATGCGCGCCCTGTTGTGACAGGGCGCGGATGCTGACTATTCGGATTTTCGGCTCCAGATTAGAGAGTGGCTACCATCGTCGCCCTCGATGAGGTTAGCGTAGACGGTAGCAGGGAGTGCCGGGTCATCTATGCTGACCGAAAGGTAGGGGCGGTCGGATTGGCTGAGCTTTTCCCAAGCGGCGCCGATGTCGTGCCCGCCAGCTGCGACGATTCGATAATCCGGAGCGTTGTCGCTGCTCTTGTTGTTTGGAACGATGTTGACCTTCGCTTGAAGCGTAAGGGTGCGCAGAGTGCCAATGAAGCCATCTTTGGACGGGGTGAAGGTGCCGATGTTGGCCATGGTGTTACTCCTTTCGGATTCAAGGTCGCGCCCATCGCGTCCTTGTTGTGAACCGGTCGGCGGGGGAGGGCCGGACGCACTGCCGTGGCAGCCGAAACGTAGAGAAGGACCGTGAGCACCGAACAATTTGTCGCGCGAGGAAGCCGCTCGCCGGCGGGGAAAATGTTCGGCGCGAACGGTTGTGGGCCCAGGCACGATCCTGCCAGGATTCACGACGACTCAAGGACGCAGGGGCTGACCAACCGAATTGGGCCAGGCCATCTCTCAGGTCTTCGCCACATTCCGAAGTGGTTGCTCGAGCCTGTGCCTTTAGGAGAATCTCGCCTGCGAGAAGCCCTAACAGTCTCTGCGGCCAATGTTCATCGACCATGGCTGTAACAGCGACCTAGTGAGGCTAACTCCATCTAGGCTGGGCGTATTAAGAGGGAAATCCAATGGCGGTGCGGTGGTAATCGTTTCCGAAGTGAACAGCTGAACGTCGGCGTAGCATGCGTCAAGAAGGCGCAGCTCGTAGGGTTGGAGAAAGCAGCAGGTTAGTGATTTAGCGCTCGTATCCAGCGTGCCCTCATGTGTACGAAAATGTGTACCTAACTACAGCTGGACTTTGCTTATTACCTTTAAATTCAGTAGCTTACACTAATTATTCGAGTCTCTCCGTCCGCACCATCTAATGGTTTCCTGGCCTCTCATGAGGACTCGGAAATCCTTGAAAGCCCCGTAATAGGGGCTTTTTTGTGCCTGTTGTTTTCTCAGAGCACCTCGTAGCAGGTTGTACCAAGGCGGCACATTAGGTACAAAAATGCGTACATCACGAGTTCGAGTTCTGGAGATGTACACATGGCGCTCACCGATACGGCAGTACGCCAAGCCAAGCCCAAGGACAGGGCGTACACAGTCGCTGACGGAGATGGACTGGCATTGTTCGTCCATCCTCGAGGCGGCAAGTACTGGTATTTCCGGTACCGAGCAAGCGGTAAGGCCCACCGCGTCTCGCTAGGCACTTACCCTGAAGTGTCGCTCAAGGACGCGCGGTTGCGCCGAGAGGAGGCTCGGCGGAAGGTTGCAGCTGGGATTGATCCTAGGGCACAGCCGGAACAATCGCCGCGCTTGGTGTCCTTTCGACAAGTTGCGAACGATTGGGACGCCTTTCGAACTCCTCGTCTCACGCAGGGCCGCAAGGGTTCGGCCGCACAAGCACGACGTTACCTGGA
>NZ_RFFM01000008.1 GCF_003696365.1 Stutzerimonas zhaodongensis | reverse complement strand
TTGCTCATGTTGGCGCTTTCGATGGCGAAGTCGGCGTCCATGATCCGGCCTTTGGCCATGTCGGTGTTGTCCTTCATGTTCGCCAGGTTGTTGCTGGTGTGGTTCAGGCGGTTGATGTTGGCGCCGAACTTGGCGCGCATGGACCCGACATTGTTCAGGGCGGTTTCCAGGGCAGTGATGGTGGTGCCGGCGTTCGCGGCGGTATCCATGGTGCCGGCCTGAACGGTAGTGGTCAGCTCGGTGCGCAGTGCCGCCATGTCAGTGGCAACGTCCATGGTCAGCTTCTCGGCGGCCGAGGCACCAATCTGGAAGTTGACCGCTGCAGAGAACTTGCCGCCAGCGGCAAACAGCGCTTCGCCTGCATACTTGGTGTTGCTGACGATGTTGGTCAGCTCTTTGCCGAGCTCGTCGTATTCAGATTTCAGCGAAGTGCGGTCGGTTGCGCCGTTGGTATCGTTCGCTGCCTGGGTCGACAGGTCCTTCATGCGCTGCAGGATGTCGGTCACTTCGCTGAATGCACCTTCCGCAGTCTGCAGCATCGAGGTGGCATCACCGACGTTGCGCATGGCGACGCTCATGCCGCGGCTTTGAGCGTTCAGGCGAGTGGCGATCTGCAGGCCGGCGGCGTCATCGGCGGCAGAGTTCACGCGCAAGCCGGTGCCCAGACGCTGCTGGTTGGTGGCCAGGGAATTGTTGGACTTGTTCAGCGCAGTGTTGGTGGTCAGTGCGGAGTAGTTGGTATGAATGGACAGTGCCATGAAGATGATCCTTTTTGCGTTGGGCTGTTAGGAGCTGGCTTGACTGCCTGCTGAAAAGGTAAGGCGACAGCTCGCGCAGGAGGATTAAATCCTGACGTCAAAAAATTTATATTCTTCTCGGGCAGCGCTTGGACACGCATCTAGATGCTGATGTCTGTGGGCCGCTCGACGGATCAGTCCACAAGGAACGGAACGGTATACAGGTGGCGGGGCTGGAGAAGACACTAATTAAGCGGTCAACCATCCGCAGAATGGGCGGCTGTGCAGGGCGAGATTGCGCGAGCTGCCTTTAAAAAGTGCTGGTCACTACGCCTGATTCCAACACCTTCGCATCGATCACCTTGCCGCTGCCCATGTTGCGCACGCGGATGACGTCGCCCGGTTGGCCGTCGGCCAGGGCTTCGCCGGAGGTGGAGGCCTCAATGCCATCGTGGCTGGCCACGATCTTCACCGGTTGCCCTCGCTTGACTGCCATGGCCTGCTCCAAAACTGCCGGAGTAATCGTCTGGCCGGCGCGGATGCGGCGTTTGGCAGAGAGGCCGGCTACCTCTTCGATGCGGTTGTAGTAGCCGCGGCGCGCCTTGGCGATATTGATGCGCTGCAACTTAAGGTCGTTGGCCGTGAGGGTCTGGCCACGGTCGATGATGCCTGCGGCGTGCACCACGGGCAGAAAGACATGCGCCTGCCCGGTTGCATTGAGCGACCAGCCATCAGGGCAGCTGACGCGCAGTTGCTGCCGGTCCATTGCCGAAGGCGCCTCGCCGGTCGCCTGGATCTGCGGCGCGGTGGAGCACTCGGTGAGGCCCGCCGAACCGACTGGCACGCTGACGTCGTAGTGCAGCTGCATGCCTTGCCAGCCCTGACGCGCTGCTTGTCCCTCAAGCATGACCTGAAGATGTCGTTCGACGGCCTGCCTCACTTGCGCAGTGGCATCGGCACGGGCTGCAGTACTGGCGGACGTCAGGAGCAATGCGGCGAGGAAACAGGCGGAAGCGGTCTTTCCGCTTCCCTTGCTGCCGTCCGGTCCATGCGGAAATAGCGGCTCTCGTCCGGCGTATTTGGTTGGCTTTTCAGCTAATGAAATCAATCACTTACCTTCTTTCGACAGTTCGGCACGCATTCTGCAAACACTCCCGTACATAGCTGCGGGCTGTCGTTCGGCCCGCCCAGGCTGCAAAGGGTATCGATGAATGAGTATACGGATTGATGACGCCCTGGGCGTCCACGAGCGGGCGCTTGGTCTGCGCATGCAGCGCAGCGAGATTCTGGCTGCGAACCTGGCCAACGAGGACACCCCTGGCTTCCAGGCGCGCGATATCGACTTCAACAAGGAGATGCGTCGGCTGGAGAGCAGCACCTCGCCGCGCACCAGTATTGCCGGTAGCGATCCGCACCTGCTTTTCCGCGTGGCTGGTCAGGCTTCACAGGACGGCAACACCGTCGAGCTGTCGACCGAGCAGGCGCAGTTCTCGCGTAACTCCATGGATTTCCAGACCAGCCTGACCTTCATCACGATGAAATTTCGTGGCTTGAAGCAAGCCATCGAGGGCCGTTAAGCCATGTCATTCGATTCCATCTACCGCATCGCCGGTTCGGCGATGAATGCCCAGACCGTGCGCCTCAATACCGTGGCGAGCAATCTGGCCAACACCGATTCGGCGGCGAACAACCCTGCTGACGTCTACCAGGCGCGCAAGCCGATGTTCGCAGCCGTCTACGAGAACAATTCACTGACTCGCGGCGTCGGCCTTGGTGGTGCTCACGTGCAGGTACTGGACGTGGTGACCTCCGGCGCCGAGCCCAAGCGTCGCTACGAGCCGGGCAATCCGCTGGCTGATGGCAGTGGCTACGTCTACTACCCCGACATCAACGAGATCGAAGAGATGACCGACATGATGTCGGCCACACGCAGCTTCGAGACCGGTGTCGAAGTGCTCAACCGCGTAAAAAGCATGCAGCAGAGCCTGCTGCGTCTGGGAGAATCCTGATGGCGGTGACCAATAACCTGCAGGGCAGCGGTCTGTCCGGCGCTGCTGCCAACGATCTGCCAAAGCAGGCGGTTAACGTCAGCGATTCCACGCAGATGGAAAACAACTTCATCAGCCTGATGGTTGCGCAGATCAAGTACCAGGATCCGACCAAGCCAGTAGACAGCACCGAGTTCCTCAATCAGTTCTCGGCTATGTCACAGGTCAAGAGCATGGAGAACCTGGCGACCCTGGCCAAGAACAACCTGGTGCTGACCGACAACCTGCAGACGCTGACCGCAGCTGGTCTGGTCGGGCAGCAGGTAAGCGTGGCGGTCGAGTCGCTTGACCTGAGCGGCAAGGCCGTCAGCGGCGGTTTCGATCTGAGTCATGCCTCGACCCGCACCGCTGTGCTGCTGACCGATTCCAATGGCGCCCAGACGCGCATCGAGCTGGGCGCGCAGTCCGCCGGCAAGGTGCCCTTCGTCATCGATCCGGCCAAGCACGGCCTTCGCGATGGCAAATACAGCGTCAGCATCGAATCGGAAAACGGCGAATTTCCACGGGTAGAAGTCGCCGGTCAGGTCTCGAACGTGCGCGTCAGTGCAGAGGGGCCGGTGCTCCAGGTCAATGGCGTCGGTTCGGTGCCTTTCTACAACATTCTTGAATTCGCCCAGGCCGACGCCGGGCTGCTCGGCGGCTGAGCTCCAGGGCTCGCCGTTTTTCATTCCATTTAAGTATCGAGATCAGCCCATGAGTTTCAACATTGCCCTGACCGGCCTGTCGGCCGTCAACGAACAACTCAATACCATCGGCAACAACATCGCCAACTCCGGGACTGTCGGCTTCAAGTCGTCGCGGACCAACTTCGGCAGCCTCTACGCCGAGCGGCAGGCGATGGGCGTCGAGGTAACGGGTACAACGCAGAGCATCAGCCAGGGCGGGGCGTTGACTACGACCAACCGCAACCTCGACCTTGCGATCTCCGGCGGTGGCTTCTTCGTTACCCGCGCCAGCAACGGTGATGTGGCCTACACCCGTGCCGGCGTGTTCGGCACCGACAAGGACAGTTACCTGACCAACAGCCTCGGCCAGCGCCTGCAGGGCTATCCGGCCGACGCCACCGGTAATCTGCAGACCGGCACCGTGGGTGATCTGCAAATGAAAGCCGGCGGCCTGCCCGCCAAGGCCACGGACGCGCTGAGCTTCGTCGCCAATCTCGACGCCAATCAGAACGTGCCAGCGGTGGCCTTCGACCCGCTGGTGGCCGACAGCTACAACTCCACCTACACAACCAAGCTGTATGACTCCCAGGGCAAGGAACACACCCTGACCCAGTACTTCGCCAAAACCGCGGACAACAGCTGGAACGCCCATTACTACGTTGACGGCGCCGCTGTCGCCGGGCCGCAAGCGCTGACTTTCGACGGCGCCGGCAGCCTGTCAGCCCCCATCGGCAAGGTGGCGCTTAACGCCCCGCTCGCCGGGGGCGTCAATGCCCTGAATATCCAGCTCGATTACAGCGGCACCAGCCAGTACGGCTCCGAATTCAGCGTCACCAGCAACCGCGCCACCGGATACGCCGCGGGCGAGCAGACCGGCATGAGCGTCGAGAAGGACGGCAAGGTTTACGCCAGCTATTCCAATGGCGAGCGCCTGCTGCAAGGCCAGGTCGTGCTGGCCAGCTTCGTCAACGCCGAAGGCCTGAAGAACATCAGCGGTACTGCCTGGACCGAGACCGCGGCCTCTGGCGCGGCCATGCTCGGTGCGCCTGGCATCGGTCAGTACGGCAGCCTGGCGAGCGGTGCGCTGGAAAGCTCCAACGTCGACCTGACCCAGCAACTGGTGGGCCTGATGGAAGGCCAGCGTAACTACCAGGCCAACACCAAGGTGATCTCGACCAACAAAGAACTGACCCAGGTCCTGTTCAACGCGCTCTGAGGCTGATCCATGGATCGTTTGGGATACACGGCGATGACCGCAGCCAGCCGCACGATGATGTCGTTGCAGGTGCGCTCCAACAACCTCGCCAACGTCAACACACCGGGCTTTCGCGCCGACCTCGAGCGTGCGCAGGCGGTGGCAGTGGAAGGCCATGGCTACGACAGCCGCCACATGGCGGTGGTCCAGAACAACGGCGTGAGTCTCGCTGCCGGCCCGCTGATGTCCACCGGCCGTGAGCTGGATTTCGCGGTCAAGGGCACCGGCCTGATCGTCCTGCAGGACGGCGAACGCGAGGCCTATACCCGCCAGGGCAGCATGCAGATCGATGCCGAAGGGCGGCTGACCCTCAATGGTCGCGCTGTCATGGGTGAGGGCGGTCCGATCCAGCTCCCTGAACACGGGCGGGTTGAGATCGGTAATGACGGCACCGTGTCGATCATGGCGCCAGGGGATTACCTGATGGCCCAGGTCGATCGCATCCGCCTCGTCGACGTACCGGCGGCAGACCTGATGAAAAACGAGGCCGGTCTGCTGGTCACGCGTAATGGCGAGCCCGCTGCACCCAATGAAGACGTGCGCCTGGCCAGTGGCTTTCTCGAATCGAGCAATGTCTCGGCGATCGACGAGCTGGCCTCGACCATGAGTCTGAACCGCCTGTTCGAAACCCAGGTAAAGATGATGAAAGCCGCCGAGGACCTTTCCGACGCCGGCAACCGAATGATCCGCGGCAGCTGATCGGGAGATAACGCATGAATTCCGCACTTTGGGTCAGCAAGACCGGCCTGGCCGCTCAAGACACCGCCATGGCGACCGTCGCCAACAACCTGGCCAACGTCAACACCAACGGCTTCAAGGCCGACCGCGCCGTCTTCGAGGATCTGTTCTACAGCATCGAAAAGCAGCCCGGCGCCCAGGCTGATGAGGTCAACACCGTACCGTCCGGCATCCAGTTGGGTAGCGGCGTGCGTGTTGCCGGTACCCAGAAGGTATTCACCGAAGGCAGCATCCAGACCACCGGCCAACCGATGGATCTGGCCATCGTCGGCCGCGGCTTTTTCCAGGTCGAGGCGCCTAACGGCGACATCCTCTATACCGAAAATGGCCAGTTCCAGCTCAACGCCGAAGGCGTGATGGTCAATGCTCAGGGTCTGCCCCTGGCGCCAGCCATCGAAGTGCCGCAGGGCAGCACCGGCTTTACCGTGGGTTCTGATGGCACCGTCACCGCGGTGCTGGCTGGTGACACCCTGCCGTCCGAGCTGGGCCAGATCACCCTGGTCAACTTCACCAATCCAGGCGGCCTGGAAGCCCTGGGCGGCAACCTCTACCGCGAAAGCGTCGCTAGCGGCGAAGCCGTCGAAGGCGTGCCGGGCGAAGAGGGCCTGGGCCAGCTCAAGCAGGGCGTGCTCGAAGGCTCGAATGTGCAGGTGGTCGAGGCCATGGTGGCGATGATCGCCATCCAGCGTGCCTACGAGGCCAACGCCAAGGTGCTCGATGCCGCCAGCGGCATGCAGCAGTTCCTCAACCAGACCGTCTGAGACCGATGATGCGTACGCCGACCCTGCTTCTTGCGCTGCTCTTACTTGGCGGCTGCGCCAGCTTCAACGAGATGTTGCCGGAAGAGCCGTCCAGCGAGTACGAGCCGCTGGAGCTGGACTACAGCCTGCCGCCGACCACCGGTGGCGGCCTGTTCCGCTCCGGTTATACCGGCTCGCTGATAAGCGACAAGCGCGCGGTGCGGGTCGGCGACATTCTCACCGTGGTGCTGGACGAGTCCACGCAGTCGAGCAAGAGCGCCGGCACCAGCTTCGGCAAGGAATCGAGTATCGGTATCGGCGTGCCGACCATTCTCGGCAAGGCCTACCCGGACGTCGAAACCTCGGCCTCTGGCGAGCGTGATTTCAAGGGCTCGGCCAAGAGTTCACAGCAGAACACCCTGCGCGGCTCCATTGCCGTCAGCGTGCATCGCGTACTGCCCAACGGCACCTTGCAGATCAAGGGCGAGAAGGCCCTGCGCCTGAATCAGGGCGATGAATACATCCGCCTGACCGGGCTGGTGCGTATCGACGACATCAACCGCTACAACCAGGTGTCATCGCAAAGCGTGGCCAATGCAAAGATTTCCTATGCCGGGCGCGGCGTGCTCAATGACAGCAATTCAGCCGGCTGGCTGACGCGCTTCTTCACCTCGCCGCTGTTTCCTCTTTAAGTGGTAGCCCTTCAGATGATTAGCCCGATGCGATCCCTCAAGCTGTTCCTCGCCGCTGTCGCACTGTGGCAGTTGCCGGCTCAGGCCGTGCCGCTGATGGATCTGGTGGATGTCGAAGGTATCCGTGGCAACCAGCTGATTGGCTACGGTCTGGTCGTGGGCCTTGACGGCACCGGCGACAAGAACGGGGTCAAGTTCACCAGCCAGTCGGTGGCGAACATGATCAAGCAGTTCGGGGTGAACATGCCGCCGAACGTTGACCCGAAACTGAAGAACGTCGCCGCGGTGACCATCACCGCAACCGTGCCGCCGTCCTACAGCGCCGGGCAAACCGTCGATGTTACCGTGTCCTCGCTGGGCGACGCCAAGAGCCTGCGCGGCGGGCAACTGCTGATGACCCCGCTGCAGGGTGTCGATGGGGAAATCTACGCTCTGGCGCAAGGCGCGGTGATCGTCGGTGGCGTCAACGCAGAAGGCGCCAGCGGCTCCAAAGTCGCCATCAACACCTCCAACAGCGGCCTGATTCCCAATGGTGCGACGGTCGAGCGGATGATCCCGAGCGACTTCACCGAGCGCGCCGAAGTGATGCTCAACGTCCGGCAGCCAAGTTTTCAGACCGTCACCCGCGTAGTCGACGCCGTCGATGCCTACTTCGGCCCCGGCACCGCTACCGCACTGAACGCCACCAAGGTGTCGATCCGCGCACCGGTCACCAGCACCCAGCGCATGAGCTTCATGGCCATGCTCGAACGCCTGGAAGTGGAAGAGGGTCGTAGCCGGCCGAAGGTGGTGTTCAACAGCCGCACCGGGACCGTGGTGGTGGGCCAGGGCGTACGTGTGAAAGCGGCGGCGGTCGCCCACGGCAGCCTGACGGTGACCATCAGCGAGCGTCCCCAGGTGAGCCAGCCAAACCCCTTGGCTCGCGGCGAGACCGTGGTCACCCCGCAGTCGGACGTCGCCATCGAGCAGGACCGCAAGGCCATGTTCAAGTGGCCCGAAGGCGCCAGCCTGGAAAGCATCATAAATACCATCAACAGTCTCGGCGCCACGCCTGACGACGTGATGAGCATCCTGCAGTCGCTGGAGCGTGCCGGCGCGCTCAACGCTGAACTGATCGTGATGTAACAAGGGCCCGGTAACCGGCCGCCCAGCAGCAGGCCGGTCCCGCAGCAGATTCTGAATAGGTTTTGGCGCATGAGCATCGTATCCCTCCCGCAACACCTCGCTTCCATGCGCAACCGCGCCGACGGTCCGACCGCGGCGCGGCGCCAGCAACTGGAGGTCGTCGCCGAGCAGTTCGAGGCGATGTTCCTGCAGCAGATCCTCAAGCAGATGCGCAAGGCCGGGGACGTGCTCGGCGCAGGCAACCCCATGCGCAGCCGCGAGCTCGATACCATGCGTGATTTCTACGACGAAGTCCTGGCTGACACCCTGGCCGGCAAGCGCCAGACCGGGATCGCCAACATGCTGGTGCAGCAGCTCGGTGGCGGGGCGGCGAATACCGCTCCGGTCCCAACCGCTCTGGCTGGACATTCCGGCAGTGGCATCCAGGGTGGCGGGCTGCACGCGCTGCGTGGCACCTGGCAGCGCGGCGTCGAGGCGCTGGACAGCGCCTGGGAAAGCGGCAAGGCCGGGTTCAAGTCGCTGGTCGACAGCGTCATCAAGCATGAATCCAGCGGCAACATCGCCGCGGTATCACCCAAAGGTGCCCGCGGCCTGATGCAGCTGATGCCGGGCACGGCGCGTGACATGGCCGCCGAATTGGGCCTGCCGTTCAGCGAAGCGCGCCTGACCACCGATGCCGAATACAACAAGCGCCTCGGCAGCGCCTACCTGAACAAGATGCTCGACCGCTACGACGGCCATCAGGCCCTTGCGCTGGCTGCGTATAACGCCGGCCCCGGTCGGGTGGACGAGTGGCTGAAAACCCATGGTGATCCGCGCAAGGGCGAGATCGGCACGGGCGCCTGGGTGCAGAAGATCCCCTTTGCGGAGACTCGTAACTACACCCGCAACATCCTCAATGACCTGAGCGCAGCCTCGTCGCAGCTGGCCGAACCGCGTGCGCAGCTGCAGGCCGTTCCGCCGGTTGCGCCGTCATCGCTTAATTCCGTCGGCGATTCGGTCGCTCTTTCTACACAGCGCAGTGTTAGCGCGGGCGCCCGCCTTTCAGTGGCGTTCGCGCAACCGATCCGGATCGAGTCGAAGGAAGTCCAGTCGTGAGTATTCTTGGTCAAATTGGCTACAGCGGCGTTCGCGCCTCGCAGATCGCCCTGTCGGCGACCGGGCAGAACATCGCCAACGTCAACACGCCGGGCTTCAGTCGTCTGACGCCGGACCTCAAGTCGCTGGGTGGGCAGACGTCCGTCAGCATCGGCGGTGGCGTGCAGGTCAGCAGCATCCGTCGCTTGTCCAACGACTTTCAGAATCAGCAGCTCTGGCGCGCCACTACCGACAAGAGCTACTTCAATACCAATCAGCAGTACCTGACCGCGCTCGAAGGGCTGATCGACAGCGAAGGCTCGAGTGTCAGCGTTGGCCTGGACAACTTCTTCGCAGCCCTCAGTGAAGCCAGCTCGACCCCCGAATCCATCGCATTGCGCCAGCAGATAATTGGCGAGGCCAAGCAGCTGGCGCAGCGTTTCAACGGGCTGAACAGCAACATCGGCACCCAGCTCAACGCCCTGCAGGGCCAGCGAGTGGCGATGACCAGCGAGATCAACGGGCTGTCCGGCAACATCGCCGAACTCAACGCCCAGATCCGCGAGATGGAATCATCCGGTCGCGATACCTCGGCTCTGCGCGATTACCGGGAAAACCTGGTCAAAGACCTCAGCCAATACGTCGGTATTCGCGTGCAGGAGTCGTCCGACGGCACTCTCAGCGTGTCCTTGGCCAATGGCCAGCCGCTGGTGGCCGGCGTAACGGCCGGTCAGCTGAAGGTCGACGCCAATCTGGCTGGCGAGCAGCAGATGACCCTGGTCTTCGCCAAGACCACCTTCCCATTGAACCAGCAGGGGCTGGGCGGTTCGCTCGGTGGTCTCTACGACACGGAGTACGGCGCATTGCGCCCGGCCCAGAAGGACCTGCACGACATGGCCTCGGCCGTGGCCAAGATGGTCAACGACATCCTTTCAGGTGGTTTCGACCTCAACGGCAATCCAGGCCAGCCGCTCTTTGCCTATACCCCCGGCAGCACCAGCGGCATGCTTTCGGTGAACGCCATGGGTGCATCGGAGCTGGCGTTATCTTCCGCTCCGGGCGAGGTGGGCAACAACAAGGTGCTGCTCTCGCTGCTCGAACTGAAATCAGCCGGCATTCAGGTTGCTGGCAACACCGTGCCGCTCAACGACGCCTACGCCGGTCTGGTCGGTCGTGTTGCCAGTGCGAGCCGGCAGAATCAGGCCGACCTCGGCGCAACGACTACCGTTGCGGCGCAAGCCCAGGCCCAGCGTGACAGTGTCAGCGCGGTTAACCTGGACGAGGAAGCAGTCAACCTGATGGCCTACGAGCAGGCCTATCAGGCCAACATGAAGGTCATCAGCACGTCCAACGATCTGTTCAACGCCGTACTGGCGATGTTCTGAGCCGGCGCACGCCGACTCGACTGACGAGAAAACACACCATGCGCATCTCCAACGCCCAGATCACTGCAATGATGCACGGCTCGATGAATACCAGCTCCGAAAAGCTCGGCAAGCTGATGCAGCAGATGGCCACTGGCGAACGCATGCTGTTGCCCTCCGACGACCCGATTTCTGCGGTTCGCGTGCTGCGCATCCAGCGCGAAGAAGCCACACTGACTCAGTACCGCACCAACATCGCCAACGTGTCCGGCAACCTGTCCAAGCAGGAGGCCAACCTCAAGGCCGCCTCGGACACCATGCTCAACGTGCGCGATCTGCTGTTGTGGGCGGCCAATGGCAGCAACACCAGCGCAGACCTGGCGGCCATCGCCAATGAAATGGGCAATCTGGAGCGAACCATCCTCAGCTTTGCCAACGTGCGCGACGAAGAAGGCCGTTACCTGTTCTCCGGTACGCTCAGTGACCGGCCCGCAATTACCTTCGACGCCGCGACCCAGAGCTACCAGCTGACCGGCAACGACCAATACCGCCAGGCGGCAGTCGCCAATGGCGTGCTCGTCGAGGAGAATGTCACCGCCGCGCAGGTCTTTGGCGCTGGCGTCGGCATGCTCAACGAGCTCAACGCACTGGTGAAACTGCTCGCCGACCCGGCACTCGATGCGAACGATCCGGCGGTGCAGGCCAGCATCACCGAGACCCTGAACAGCCTCGACAAGACCCACGGCGACCTGCTGGGTGCGGTCTCGGAGCTGGGCGGGCGGCAGAACACCCTGACGTTGCTTTCGAACAGCAACGAGGACGTTTCGCTGGTGAACAAGAAGATCGAGGGCCAGCTGTCGCAACTCGATTACGCGACGGCCAGCATCGACCTGAACAATTATCAGCTGTCGCTGCAGGCAACGCAGAAAACCTATTTGAAGATCAACGGGCTGTCGCTGTTCGGCATGCTCTGACCGAGGTAGCGTGAATGAAGATTGGCAAGCAGCTCCCCGCTGTTTCCGCAATCAACCCGCAAGAGCGCCGCGAGGCCCTGTTGCGGGAGGCGCCTGCGTCGCTGCGTGCAGGTGCGCCGGCTGAGACAACGCATACCGAGACGACCACCAGCAAGAGCACCAGCTTCAGTCTGCAGCTCAATCAGCAGCTTTCGTCCATGCAGTCCGCCGACAGCTACCTTGGCGATCTGCAGACCCGCCTGTCGCAACTCAAGCTCAGCCTCAGCCGGCAGATCAGCACGCCGCAGCCTGATGGCGAGGACAGCATTCGCCAGTCGGTGCAGCAGGTGGGTGAGCTGCTCAAGGAACGCAGCCAGCGCTCTGGCAATTCACTGGACGCCACTCTCAAGCTGCGCCTCACCGAGCCGGTACGCAGCCGCTTCAGTCTGCAGGGGCTGGAGTCGCTGGAGAATATTCGCCAGTCGGGGCGTGAAACCCTGCTGTTCAGCGGTGGCCGACAACTGGCCGAGCCGGTCGCTGTGGTGCTCGACGACGAGATGAGCGACGAACAGATCCTGCGTCGCTTCAACGGCAGCCTCGGCCAGGCCGGGATTCGCGCAGAGCTGGATCAGAACGGCGAGTTGAAATTCTCGGCACGCGAGGCCGACTGGCAGAAACTCAAGGATCAGTTGGCGGTACAGGGTGAGGGCAAGCTGTTCGACAAGGGCAAGTACGTGCGCGTGCAGAGCCACGAAGATCAACTGCTGAGCTTCCCTGAAGAGCTGCAGCTGGACTCCTTCCGCGAGCTGCGTCGCTTGCTCGATTCGGTGGTGGCCGGGCTCGACAAGGTCACCTCACTGCGCGAGCAGCTGAGCAATCGGCAGAAGGAAATTCGCGAATTCCTGGCGCGTCAGGCCCACGCCGACGAGAAACAGTGGGCCATGGATTTTTCGCACTCGGTATTCACCCTGATGCAGCGCAGCCCCTCCAGCTACGCCGCGGTCACCCAGACCGTGGTGGCTCAGGCGACCATCAGCCGTTTCGCAGTGGTCAGCCTGCTCTCCTGATCATTTGCGTGCCGGGTCAGATCTACGGCCCGGTGCGGTCAATGAATTTCACATCCGACGGCTGCCCCATGGGCAGGCTTTGCAGGGTTTCACCCAGCAGACCGCTCTCCGGGTCGCGCTCCAGCACCACCAGCGCGTCACTCTTCTGGTTGGCGATCAGCATGAAGCGCCCGCTCGGGTCGATGGCGAACTCACGAGGCTCGCGACCTTCGCTGGCGCGATCCTGGATCTCGCGCAGGTTGTCGTTTTCCTCGATGGCGTAAACCAGGATGCGGTTCTTTTCAGCGCGATCGCTGACATAGAGAAAGCGACCGTCCGCTGAGGGATGTATCGCGCCCGGCGAATGCTGGCTGGTGTCGCCGGCGGCGGCCAGATCCACCAGCTGGCGCTGGACCAGGGTGCCATCGACATGATCGAAACGGGCTACCTGAGCACTCAGCTCCAGCGTTGCGTAGGCCTGGCGCCCGTCCGGGCTGAAGGCCAGATGGCGTGGGCCGCTGCCGTCCGGCAGGCTGATGGCCGCAGGCTCCGCGGGTGACAAAGGGCGCTCGGCATTGGCCGGGTCGTAGCGGTAAACGAAAATCTTGTCCGCACCCAGATCGCTGACGAACAGCGTCTTGCCATCAGGCGACATCACCGCCGAATGCACATGGGCCGACTGCTGGCGCTCGGGGTGTTTCTCGCTGGCCTTGTGCGTGGCGATCTGGGTCACCGCTGACAGCGTGCCGTCCTTGGCCAGCGGAACGACGGCCAGGCTGCCGCCAGGGTTGGATCTGGAGCCGTAGTTGGAAACGAACAGGTAGCGGCCATCGCGGCTCATGGTCAGATGCGTGGGCTCATCGCCGAGGGTGATCTGCTGGGCCAGCGCTGAAAGCTTGCCGCTGGCCGCGGCGATCATGAAGGCACTGACGCGCCCCACAGGGTCAGGATGGCCGGGACCGTTCTCGTTGGCCGCATAGAGCCGGTTACGGGTGAGGTCCAGCGTCAGCCAGGACGGGTTGTGGGTTCGCATCACCTGAAGTGGCTGGGGTTCGAGGTAGCCACGCTCGGCATCGAACTGCATCCGGTAGATGCCTTCGCTGTCGCCTTCGCTGGTGTAGCTGCCGATCAGTACTTGATACATGGGTGCTGCTGCTCCCGAGGTGCTGAGTGTCAAAAGGGCCGCGGCGATGCCGTGGCGAAATCGCAATAGATGGCGCATGGCCTGGTTGCTCCGTGGACTGGTGTCTTGTTTTGCCGCTGGGTCTTGAGCCGGTTCGAACGCAGAGTCCCCATGCCCGGGTAAATAGGGCTTACACTGCGTCGAACTGCCGCATCCCGTCATCTGTCTGTCTACCATCAAGACGGATGCACCGCGTCAGCGTCATTTTTCTCACCGTTCATTAGCGTGGCAGCTCGACATGGAACACCTCTTACCCGCTCGGCTCAGATCGCTGCAGGAAATTACCGCTGCGCTGGTCGAAACTCGGATAGCGCCCCAGGCCTCGCTTGTCGATGAGACCAGCCAATGGCCTGCGCATTCCATGAAAGCGTTGGGAGAAGCCGGTCTGTTGGGATTGACGGTGCCGGAAGCCTTTGGCGGACACGGCCAGGGCCTGCTCGGTTTGAGCGTGATTACCGAAACCATTGCCGGGGCTTGTCCCTCATCGGCGCTGTGCTTCGGCATGCATTGCGTCGGTACCGCGGTGATCGCGGCTAAGGCTACCGGCTTCCAGCAGGAGCGGTATCTGCGGGAGATCGCTGAAGGGCGACACATCACCACGTTGGCACTTTCCGAGCATGGCTCGGGGGCGCATTTCTACCTGCCCGAAACGACGCTCGACGTCGAGAGCGACGGTTTTGTCATCAGCGGCACCAAGCAGTTCGTGACCAATGGTGGGCAGGCCGATTCCTACGTTGTCTCGACTGTTGCTCGCAGCGAGGGTGATTCGGGTGATTTCAGCTGCGTCATCGTCGATCGGGATGCTGAGGGCGTGACCTGGCTCGACCACTGGAAGGGCTTCGGCATGCGCGGCAACTCTTCGCGCCCGATGCGCCTGGACCAGACCCGTGTTCCCCAGGAGAACCTGCTGGGCGAGAAGGGCGATCAGGTCTGGTACGTCTTCGAAGTGGTCGCGCCGTTCTTTCTGATGGCTATGGCCGGCACCTACCTCGGCCTCGCTCAGGCTGCGCTGGACGCTGCCGGCGAACATCTTCGCGCCCGCCGCTACAGCCATTCCGGCGAATCGTTACGGGATGTGGAGAGCCTGCAGGTGCGCTATGCCGAAATGTGGACGGCGGTCCAGAAGACCCGTGCCCTGATCCGCGAGGCCGGACGTCGCGGCGACACAGGACATCCGGACGCGCTTCCGTGGATTCTCTCCTGCAAGGCGGATGCTGGTGAAACGGCGGTGTGGCTGGCCAACGAGGCGATGACCATCTGTGGCGGCGCCGCTTACCGAGACAACAGCCGTATCGCGCAAATACTGCGTGATGCGCGCGCGGCCCATGTCATGAGCCCGACCACCGATTTGCTGAAACAGTGGACCGGGCGCAGTCTGCTCGGCCTGCCGCTCCTTTGATCCTGCCCGTGAATGTCGATTCGATTGTTCTGATCACTACCGAGGATGCGCCCGGCATCGAAGGCGGTGAGCCCTTAACGCTGCTGCAGCGCATCGCTGCGGATCGCGGACTTGAGCTACAGGTTGTGCGCGATCCCGTACTTCCCGGTTCGGCTGCGGCGCTGAACGCTTTGGTCGAACCCGCGCTATTGCTGCTGGCGCCGGATGTCGTTCGACCGCTGGCAGTCGCCAGGGCCATACGTGCGCATTGGCGGCACTGTGAGCTGATGTTTCTCTGCCGGATCGGAGAGCTGGAGCGATTGCGTCGCGATCTGGGTATTGCGCTGCTCATTGGGTCGCACTGGTCGATCGTCGAGGTGGAGCCCTCGCTGCTCGAGCGAGACATCCTTCAAGCACTCGCAGCGACCCGGCGGCGCCTGCGGCTGCGCACCACTCTGGATCAGGCCAACGCCACCATCAGCGCACCGCACGGTTTGCAAACAGGCCGTGCGCGCCGCCGGCTGGATGCCGACTATTACCTCCACCATTTCATCGATGCTGCGCCGGATGCCATCGTGGGGCTCGACGCAAGCCTGGCGGTGCTTTACTGGAGCGCCGGAGCCAAGGAGCTGTTTCAGTTGCCCATACGCGATGCGGTCAGGCTCAGTGCGCGGCAGCTTCCGTTCTGGTCGCAATCCTTGCACGCCGAGATGGAGCGCGTGCTTCAAGGCGCCGGCCCGCTCTCGCTCGAACACTGCTGTACGGTCGATGGGACCGAGCTGACGCTTGAGCTGATGGCGTCGGCGGTGCGCGATGGCGAACAGCAGATCATCGGGGTGTCGCTGAACATCCGTGACATCACCGCGCTGGCCGTGGAGCGTCGTGCCGCCGCCGAACGGGGCCGGGCGCTGACCGAGGAGCGCCAGCACCTGCATCGGCTGTTCGACCAGGCGCCGGGCTTCATCGTCGTCACTCACGGCGCCGAGCACATCGTGGAGATCGCCAACCGGGCATTTCATCAGCTCGTCGGGCAGCGAGACGTAGTCGGCAGGCCGGCGATCCAGACCTTCCCACAGATCGAAGGTCAGGATCTGGAGCTGCTGCTGCAGCAGGTCTATGTCACCCGGCGGCCCTATGTCGGTCGCAGCACGCCGGTGCTTGTCAGTCGTCGCAAGGATGAACAGACCGAGCGGCGCTTCGTCGATTTCATCTTCCAGCCTGTGCTGGCCGAGCATGGGCAGCTCACCGGCATCTTCTGCCAGGGGCATGACGTCACGCAGCAGATCCATGCCCAGCAGGCGCTGCAGCAGTCGCAGGACAATCTGCTGCAACTGGTCAGCGAACGAACCCGCGAACTCGAGCAGAGCCGCCACGCGCTGTATCAGTCGCAGAAGCTCGAAGCCATCGGCAAGCTTACCGGTGGCGTGGCCCATGACTTCAACAACGTGCTGCAGGTGATTGCCGGCAACCTTCAGCTATTACGCCCGATGCTGACTCAGGCGCAGGTCCCCGCGAACCGCCTGGATGCCGCGGCACAGGCCGTTGATCGTGGGGCCAAGCTTGCGGCCGAGCTGCTCGCCTTCGCGCGCCGGCAACCACTGCGGCCAATGCCCACGAATCTGGGCCGCTTGCTGCGCAACATGGACGAGTTGCTGCGCCAGGCGCTCGGCGAGATGGTGGAAATAGAAACCGTGGTGGCCGGCGGGCTCTGGACCACCATGGTCGATCCCAACCAGTTGGAAAACGTGCTGCTGAACCTGGCAATCAACGCCCGCGATGCCATGGTCGATGGCGGCAAGCTGACCCTTGAACTGAGCAATGCCATGCTCGACGAGTTCTACGCGCGCACCCAGGTCGACGTCGAACCCGGACAGTACGTGATGCTGGCAGTATCGGACACCGGCACCGGAATGACCGAGCAGACGGCCGAGCGTGCATTCGAGCCCTTCTACACCACCAAGCCCGAAGGCGAGGGCACCGGCCTGGGCCTGAGCATGGCCTATGGTTTCGCCAAACAGAGCGGCGGCCATATCCGGCTCTACAGCGAGCTGGGCAGCGGTACCACGGTCAAGCTCTACCTGCCGCGTACCGACCAGCCTGAGGTGGTCGCCGTATCCCTGCCAGTGGGGCCGGCGGTGGGCGGCAGCGAAACGATTCTGGTGGTCGAGGACGATCTGGCGGTGCAGGCGACCGTCATCGAACTCTTGTCCGGCCTCGGCTATCGCGTGCTGAGAGCCAACGATGCCCAGAGCGCATTGAGCATCCTGCAAAGCGGCATGGCGATCGACCTGCTGTTCACGGACGTGGTAATGCCCGGCAAGCTCAGCAGCACCGAGCTGGTGCGCCAGGCCAAGCTGCTGTTGCCCGACATTGCCGTGCTGTTCACCTCCGGCTACACCCGCAACGCCATCGTTCACGGTGGCAAGCTGGATGCCGGGGTCGAGTTGCTGAGCAAGCCTTATCGTCAGGAAGACCTGGCGCGCAAGATCCGCCAGCTGCTGGGTCAGCGTGAGCAGCTCATGCTGCCTGGTGCTAAAGGGGAGGGCGAAGAGCTGTCCCGACGCACCGCGCTGGTGGTCGAGGACCAGCTGCAACTGCTCTCGCTGACCTGTGAAATGCTCGAAGAGCTGGGCATCGTCGCGGTTGGCTTCCCCACTGCCGAAGAGGCCGTCGGCGCCCTGGAGCATGCGCACTTCGACTATCTGCTGGTCGACGCCAACCTGCCGGGCATGTCCGGTCGTGAGTTCGCCGCGCTGGCGCTACAGGCACAGCCCCGGCTGCGCGTGGTGTTTGTCTCGGGTGATGGCGTGATCGAGACCGAACTGACCGCGCGCTCCTTGCCCAAGCCGTTCAGCTTCGATCAGCTCGCCGAGATCCTGCAGCTGTAACAACGCCGTTGCGCTGCGGTCGGCGTGCGCCGCTACGTGACAACCCATGCAGGCCTATAGCGATGGGCGCCGCCAGGGCCAGCCAGCTCAGCCAATCGCCCGCGCCTTCGGACACCAGCCCGGCGACCAGCCCGAACGTGGACACCACGCCAATCAGCACCGGCCATAACCAGATGCGCATCATGAGCGCACCTCGGACGCGCCGCGCTTGAGCCACAGGTACAGGCCGCTGCCGAGCACGATGATGGTGAGAATATCCAGCAGCCCCCAGAGGATCTTCAGCGGAAGACCGCCGTAATCACCGAAGTGCAACGGTTCGGACAGCTGCAGAGCCGTGACGTACCAGGGACGGGCGCCAGCTTCGAGCACTTCGCCATTGGCGGGATCTACCAGCAGTGCTTGAGTCAGGCGTGAGGTCAGCGGAGTGTCGCCGCGCAGGATTACCGCAACATGCTCAGGCGTGGCGCGCAGGGTGCCGGGGTAGGCGATCATCGCTACCGCCATGCCCGGCGCAGCGGTCAGCACGCGGTCGACCGCGGTCTGCAGCGAGCCGTCAGCGGCCGGTGCATCGCTGGCATCGGCAGACAGAAGCACCCGCGTTTTGCCGGCCTGAAGCGCCGCGACCTGCTCAGCTTGCCACGCCTGGAAGATCAGGTCAGCCCAGGTATTGATCACCCCGGTGAAGCCAACCGCCAGCGCCCATACCAGGGTGACGATGCCGAGCAGGTTGTGCAGGTCCAGCCAGCGCGTGCGGGTGGTGCGTTCCTGGCGCACTTCGCCGAAACGCAGCTTGCGCATGAAGGGCGCGTAGAGCACCACGCCTGAGACGATCGCCACCATCAGCAACAGGCCCATGAAGCCTAGAAACAGCTTGCCCGCGAGCCCCGCATAGAGGTCGACATGCAAGCGGTACATCACGCTCATGAAACCTTCGTCGAAGTTCGGCGCGCCGAGCACCTCGGCCGTACGGGCATCGGACAGGATCAGCGTCGATTCACTTTCGTCAGTATCGACCCGGGTATCGAGCTTGACGTACCAGACGTCCGGATCGTCCTCTTCAGCGAAGAAATACAGCGGCACCAGCCCCGGATAGGCCTCGACCGCCTTGGCGGCGACCTGATCCGCCGGAGCGCGCGGCGTGCCTTCGGGCATCGCCGGCGCCTCGATCTCGTCGCCAGCCAAGTGCTCGATCTCATGCGAAAACACCAGCGGTAGGCCGGTCAAGCACAGCATCAGAATGAACAGCGTAGAGATGAGGCTGGACCACTTGTGGACCCAGCCCCACCGCCGCAGGGTGATTGCCTGCATCAGAAGTCGACCGTGGCGCTGACCGAGAGCGTGCGTGGAGCGCCGAGGACGAGGTAACCCCGATCGGCGTAACCACCGGCAGAAGCCCAGTAGTCGCGGCCGGTGACGTTATCCAAACGGGCGCGAAGCGTCACGTCACGGTCCTCGACGACCATGCGGTAGCGGGCGCCTAGGTCGAAGCGGGTCCAGGCGGGCACTTCCAGATCATTAGCATCATCGGCGTACTGCCGGCCGGTATAGATCACCCGGCTGGTCAGTGTCAGTCCTTCGAGTCCAGGCACATCCCATTCGCCGCCTACATTGGCTTGGGTGCGTGGCACACCGATCGCGCGGTTGCCTTCATTGGTGCCATCCTGGGTGCTAGTCAGCTCGGCATCGAGTAGGGTCAGACCGCCGAGCAGTCGCACGCCGTAGGTCGGCTCGCCGAATACAGACAGCTCGATGCCGCGATTGCGCTGTTCGCCACCGTCTGTGAACACAGCGTTTTCCGTAGTGCTGAATGGCCGGTCAGTGGTGAACAGCGCCAGGCTTCCGCCCAGGTTGCCACCGTCGTACTTGATGCCTACTTCGGTCTGCTCAGAGACGTAGGGCTGCAGAGCGGCGCCGGGATTGCTGATTGCTGCGCCGCCGCTATTGGCCGGCGCGATGTCGCCTTTAACCAAGCCTTCAATGTAGTTGGCGTAGACCGACAGCTCATCGGACAGCTGATACACCACGCCGGCAACCGGGCTGGTCTTGTAGCGGTTGTAAGAGGACAGGCGGTTGCCACTGTTGTAATCATAGGTCTTGGCTTCGATGCCCTGGCGGCGAGCGCCGAGGGTGACCAACAGGCGGTCGTCCATGAAACCGAGCGTGTCGGCAATCGCCAGGCTTTGCGTATGGGTACGCTCGGTCACATGGGGATCGGACATCGAGCCGCCTATAAGGGCATCGGCCGCGGGCATGGCTGCATCGTAGGGATTGTTCAGGTCACCTGCGAAACCGGCGAAGCTCGAGAATGCATAAGCATTGCGAGCCTCGATATCGAACATCGCCGCCGACATCACCAGTTCGTGGGATACAGGGCCCGTAGAGGTGCGCGCCCGAACCCCTACCTCGCTCGTGAACACCTCTTCCTCGCGGATGTTGTCGAAGCGGTAGGCGGAGGTGGCGCCCGAAGCAGTAGCGGTCGGATTGGCCAGCCGGTTCTGCTCTTCGCCTTCACGTATGCCCGCTGCCAGCCAGCCGGTCACGGCCTCGGAAAAATCGTATTCGGCGCGGAAGGTGCCGAAGGTCTGCTTCTCCTTCGAATAGGTCCAAGGTTGAGCGAAATTGTCATCGGCATCCGGCGCGCTGGGTACGCCGCCGCTGGGTGTAACGTTCGGCCGCGGCTGGTCAATGAAGTGATACTGGTGACCGATGTCGCCGGAGAGACGGAAATTATCGCCCTGGTAGTCAAGACCGAGCGCAAACATATCAAGGGTGCGATCTTCGTCCTCGACCGTGGTCTCGCCCGCGCGCTTGGCAGCGTTCAAGCGAACGCCGAAGCGCTCCTCTTCGCCGAAGCGGCGGGCAATGTCGGCGTGAGTCATCGCTTGGCCACCATTCTCGGCGCCGACAGTAAGGCGCGTTAGCGGCTCGTTAGGTGCGCGCTTGGGCAGAATATTGATCGCCCCGCCGATGCCACTGCCTCCTGGCGCTGCGCCGTTTAGAAAGGTGTTCGCTCCGCGAAAAACTTCCACGCGCTCGATGAACTCGGCGGCCACGTACTGGCGCGGCAGCAGGCCGTAAAGGCCGTTATAGGAAATGTCGTCGGAATACACTGGGAAGCCGCGAACTACGTACACCTCTTGGAAGTTACCGAAGCCGCGCGCTACCCGCACCGATGGGTCGTTTTGCAGCACGTCGGAAACGCTCCGCGCTTGCTGATCCTGGATCAGCTGCGAGGTGTAGGAAGTCGAGGTGAACGGGGTCTCCATGTAATCACGGTTGCCGAGGATGCCGACTCGCCCGCCGCGCGCTACCTGCTCACCGGCATAGGGTTGGGTCAGGCCGTCGGCCGAGGCGTCGGCGCTGGCGGTGATCTCCACCGATTGCAGCTCAACCGGCTCGGCTGCAGCACCTTGCGGCTGCGCATCGGTTTGTTCCTGAGCCATAAGGGGCGAGCCAGCGAAACTGGCGGCAAGGCAAACGGGCAGCAGTGCGGCTTTGCGAGCGGAGCGAAGAGTAGGCATGGGAGACCTGGCCGGCATGAGCAGTATGTGGGACAAGGAGCAGAGGCCGACGAAACGGCATGCCATCTGAGGGCCGGTATGATATTTCAATGCGAATAATTCGCAACCTAAGTTGCACTATCATTCGCCGAGTGGTTGTGACTGTTCTTGGATTACGAATTCCGAAATATCGGCTTATCGCAGGTACGCCGGGCGCTGTTGCCTAGCGCATCCCATGCGCAGTTAGCACTCACTGGCCGGGGATTCCATATTGCATGCCGAGCCGTAAAGTCTGCCGGTTCTGCCCTGATGAGAAGCAGGGCGCCGTGGTGCGCCTGGCTGCTGTCGCACAATAAATTTCGCATCCTGTCGATTGCACCCTTGCTCGCTCGACTAGCAGGTAACAGCCCGCTCCGTCGAGGAATGCAGCGATGCGTTATCTGTGTCTGGTCTATGTGGACGAGTACGCCCTGGCGTGCCTGCCGCGTGGCGCGCAACTCGCTCTGGATGCCGAGTGCGGTCAGTACCGCGACCAGCTCGAGCGCAGCGGTCGACTGATTGTCGGCGAGTCATTGCAGCCGGCGCTCAGCACTTCCACCCTGCGGGTGCAAGACGACGCAGTCCTGCTGCGCGACGGCCCGGTCGCCGCAGGGCGCGAGCAGCCTGCCGCCATCTACCTGTTCGAGGCCATCGATCTCAACGATGCCATCCAGCTGGCGTCACGGATTCCGCCTGTCCGGCTGGGCTGCGCGGAGGTGTGGCCGTTGCGTTCGCGGGACCCGCCCTGAAGACCGCCATGCGAGCCAACCATCGGAGCGGCAAGAGGTGCTCGCTCCGGCTCAGCTGCTTACCAAGCAAGAGGTGAAACATGAGTTCTGCAAGCGAAAACCAGCAAGGCGAAGCCCGTATCCGCGAGCTGACCGCCGAGTTCGAGAAAGCAACCGTAGCCAAGCAACTCGACCGGATCATGAGCCAGTACGCCGAAGACGTGGTTGCTTTCGATGCGGTCGGCGCACTGCAATTCAAAGGCGCCGAGGTCTATCGTCGACATTGGCAGAGTTGCTTCGAATTCTGCGAAGGCGAGGGCTATTTCGAGATCAGCGACCTGCAGGTCCACGTCAGCGGAGACCTGGCCTATAGTCATTTTCTGAGCCATTGCGGTGGGACCAACGAGAAGGGCGAGCTGCAGTCCGGCTGGATGCGTGGCAGCCGTTGCTGGAGTCGTCGCAGTGGCGACTGGAAGGTCGTGCACGAGCATTTCTCGATGCCCTTCGACATGGCCAGCGGGCAGGTCGGCTTCGACCTTGAGCCCGATACCCAGGCCGGCGCCACGGGCTAGCGCCGGGTTGTCCTTCTCGCGGCTGCCTGGACGGCAGCCGACGAGCTCAACGGAGACTGAAATGAAATACCTCTGCCTCATCTACTACGACGAACGACGCGTGGATGACATGACTGACGAACAATGGGCTGCGCTGGTCGAGCAGTGCATTGCCAACGGCGAGCGCCTGCGCGAAAGCGGACACTTCCTGGCTGGCGAGCCGCTGCAGTCGGTGCGTACGGCCAAAACGGTGCGCGTCCGCGAGGGCTCGGTATCGGTGGTCGATGGCCCGTTCGCCGAAACCCGCGAGCAGCTGGCCGGCTTTTACATGCTCGAAGCGCAGGATCTGGACGAGGCCGTGCGCCTGGCTGCGAAGATTCCACCGGCACAGCTGGGTAGCATCGAGGTGCGCCCGTTGCGCCAACTGCCTGATCGCTAAGCGATGCAAGAACGGGACGGCTCGCCACCCGGCGACCCAAGCTCGGGGGCGCCGACGAGAGCCGAGATCGAGCGGATCTACCGCACCCAGTCCAGACGCGTGCTCGCGACCCTGATCCGCTTGCTGGGCGACTTCGACCTGGCCGAGGAGGCTTTGCACGACGCCTTCATGGCGGCCGTGCAGCAGTGGCCGCGCGATGGTTTACCGGCCAACCCCCGCGCTTGGCTGGTTTCTGCCGGACGCTTCAAGGCCATCGATGGTCTGCGCCGGCGGGCGCGCTTCGATGCCTCGCTGAGTCTGCTGGCTGATGAGCTCGACAATCAGGCTGAACCCGAATGGGAACGCGACGATCTGGAAGACGACCGCTTGCGGCTTATCTTCACCTGCTGTCACCCGGCACTGCCTGCCGATGCGCAGGTAGCGCTGACACTACGCGAGGTCTGCGACCTCAAGACCGAAGAAATCGCTCGCGCCTTTCTGGCATCCCCAAGCACCGTCGCGCAGCGCATCGTGCGCGCCAAACAGAAAATTCGCGACGCGGCGATCCCCTATCGTGTACCGACGCGCGATGAACTTCCGGCCCGGCTCGATAGCGTGCTGCGAGTCATCTACCTGGTGTTCAACGAAGGCTACTCCGCTTCTTGCGGCAGTGAACTGATCCGTGCCGATCTGAGTGGCGAGGCCATCCGCCTGGCCCGGCTGCTGCTCGGCTTGTTGCCGGATCCCGAGTTGATGGGGCTGTTGGCCCTGATGCTGCTCCACGATTCCCGCCGTGCCGCGCGGACCGATGATGCCGGCGACCTCGTGCGGCTCGATGAACAGGACCGCAGTCGCTGGAACCCGGAGCAGATCGCCGAAGGCGCTGCCCTGGTGCAACGGGCGCTGGCTTCGCGGCGCATCGGTCCATATACACTGCAGGCTGCCATCGTCGCCGTGCATGCCGAGGCGCCGAGCGCCGCGCAGACGGACTGGTCCCAGATCGTCGGGCTTTACGAGCTGCTGCTGCGCATCAATCCATCTCCGGTAATCGAGCTGAACCGTGCCGTGGCGCTGGCCATGCGCGACGGTGCAGAGGCAGGGCTGGAGTTGATCGACGAACTGCTGGATCGCGGCGAGCTGCGCAACTATCACCTGCTGCACTCCGCCCGCGCAGATTTCTGCCGACGCCTTGGTCGCCTGCCCGAAGCACGCGACGCCTACCGAGCCGCCTTGGCACTGGCGCAGCTGGAGCCTGAAAAACGCTTCTTGCAGCAGCGGCTGGACGAGCTGAACGGTGCCGATTGAAGCATCGTTGAGAAATTATTCTGTAGGACCCAGCTTGCTGGCGATTCAGGCCTCCGCGGTGCCGAAGCGATCGCCAGCAAGCTGGCTCCTACAGAGGAAGCGGTGCTGCGCCGTCTCATGCATATCGGCGGCTGTCTACGACCACCGCGCTAGCGGACGCAATATGCTTGCGCCCCAGCTCAGTGGCGAGCCGCGCACCACGCTTGGTAGGAGCCAGCTTGCTGGCGATGCAGGCCTCCGCGGTGCCGAAGCGATCGCCAGCAAGCTGGCTCCTACAGGGGAAGCGGTGCCGGCGCCGTCTGATGCATATCGGCGGCTGTCTACGACCACCGCTCTAGCGGACGCAATATGCTTGCGCCCCAGCTCAGTGTCGAGCCGCGCACCACGCTTGGTAGGAGCCAGCTTGCTGGCGATCCAGGCCTCCGCGGTGTACCGAACAGATCGCCAGCAAGCTGGCTCCTACCGGATGGGGGTTGGATGCCGGAGTTAGCGCTTCTTGATCGGGCTAGGCCCGCCCCGCCACGTTCTGCTCTCGCCCGGTCTGCGAGCGGATATCAACTATCAGTCGCACCGGCCGGCAGGTAGTCGCTGCGGCTGAGGCCGTGGCGTTGCATCTTTTCGTTGAGGGTGCGGCGGGGCAGCTGCAGCTGTGCCATGACTTCGCTGATGTTGCCTTTGTGCTGCTGCAGGGCACTGTGCAGGCATTGCGCTTCGAAGGCCTCCATCTGCTCGGCCAGGGAGGCGCCCGCGGTGGCGGCTGGGGTACTGGCGGTTGGCGGCGTAAGACCCAGGGCATGACGCTCTGCGGCGTTGATCAGCTCGCGCACGTTGCCCGGCCAGTCGTGACTGAGCAGCTGGGCCAGTTCAGTCGGGCTGGCGGGAACCGGGTCGCGACCATGGCGCTGCGCGGCTTGCGTGGCGAAATGATCGAACAGCAGCGGGATATCTTCACGGCGCGAGCGCAGCGGCGGGATGTGCAGTTCGGCGACGTTCAGCCGGTACAGCAGATCCTCGCGAAAGCGTCCGCCGCGGACCTCTTCGAGCAAGTCCGGCTTGGCTGCGCTGATTACTCGCAGATCGACCTCGATGCTGCGGTTCGAGCCCAGTCGCTCCAGAGTCTTTTCCTGCAGCACGCGTAGCAACTTGACCTGCTGTGCCAGCGGCATGCTTTCGATTTCGTCGAGAAACAGAGTGCCACCGTGTGCGTGCTCGATACGGCCGATGCGCTTGCCCTGGGCGCCTGTGAAGGCACCGCTTTCATGGCCGAAGAGTTCGCTTTCGAAGATGGTCTCCGGAATGGCCGCGCAATTCAGCGCGACGAAGGGGTTGCGCGCGCGCGGGCTGAAGTCGTGCAGGCAGCGGGCGACCTGTTCCTTGCCGCTGCCGGTGTCGCCGCGGATCAGCACGTTGACGTTGGTGCCGGCCAGCTCCAGCACCTGGCGGCGGAGGGTTTCCATGCCGCGCGAAACACCCAGCAGCATCGATTCGATGCGCCCCTTGCGGGTGAACTGTTCGCGCAGCTGACGGTTTTCGCAGACCAGCCGGCGCTTGTCCTGAGCGCGGCGCACGCTGTCGAGCAAGCGTTCGGGGGTGAAGGGCTTTTCGATGAAGTCATAGGCGCCCTGGCGCAGCGCCTGCACTGCCATGGGTACGTCGCCGTGGCCGGTGACCATGATGACCGGCAGCTCCGGGTCCAGCGCCACCAGCCGCTCCAGCAGGCCGAGGCCGTCCAGGTCGGGCATGCGCACATCGCTGATCAGCACGCCGGAGAAGTCCCGGTCGATGATCCCCAGCGCCTCGTTGGCGCTGGCACAGGTGCGCACGCTGTAGCCGGACAGCTCCAGCCACTGTTGCACAGCCTGGCGGATCGCCGCCTCGTCATCGATGAAGATCACCTGACCGCTCATGTCTCACTCCCCGTTGCGAGTCGCCAGTCTACGCGTCGGCAATCGATTCGGCCGCTGGCAAATGCAGCTCGAACACGGCGCCATGGTCGTCATTATGTGCCTCCAGCGTACCGCCGAGATCGCGAACGATGCCGTAGGAAACCGCAAGCCCGAGGCCCAATCCTTGACCTACCGGCTTGGTGGTGAAGAACGGCTCGAATACCTGCTCCAGATGTTCTGTCGCGATGCCACCGCCGCTATCGGCGACTCGCAGCCTCCAGCCGTTGTGCGATTGCTCGCAGCTGATGCGCAGTTGGCGCACCGGAGTGCCCTGCATGGCGTCGAGTGCATTGGTCAGCAGGTTGATCAGCACCTGCTCCAGGCGAATGGCGTCACCGCTGACCCATGCCTGCGGTTGGACCTCGCAGATCACCTCGACCGCTTCGCTGCGAATCCGCGGTGCCAGCAGCTGAAGGGCCTGCTCCAACACCTCCGCCAAACTCAGGCGCTGGCGCAGCCCGGCGGGGCTCTTGCGTGCGAAGGTCTTCAAGTGGCTGGTCAGGGCGGCCATGCGTTCGACCAGCCCTTCGACCTGGCCGATGCCCTCCTTCACGGCCTCGGTGCGGCCGCTGTCGAGCAGCAAGCGCTGGCTGGCCAGCTGCATGCGCAAGGCCGTCAAAGGCTGGTTGATCTCGTGGGCGAGCGCCGCGGACATCTGCCCCAGCGCGGCCATGCGGGCCGCGTGTACCAATTCGTCCTGAGCGGTGTGCAGCTCGCGGGTGCGCTCTTCGACCAGCCGCTCCAGCTCACTGCGGTTGCGTTGTTCGATCCGTCGGGTCTTGCGCCGCTGGGCCAGAAACAGCAGCAGAAAAGCCAGCGTCATCCACACACCGGCCGCCGCCAGACGATAGCTGCGCACGCTCTCGGCGATCTGCTGGGGCTCCTGCAACAGGTGCAGCGTCCAGTCCTCTTCGGGCATCTGCAGCTGCTGCCATAAATAGACGCGACGCCCATCAGGGCCCTCGACCTGGCGTCGCTCGCTATCGGCCGCGAGCCGCTGCAGGCTATCGCTCGGCAACGGCTGCAGGTTCTGTTCGGCGTACCGGCGCGCCGCCACCAACCGCTCGCGCACCTGATCGCTCAGAGGGCGCAGGTAGCGGAAGCGCCACGCTGGCCGGTTGGTCAGGATGACGATATCCAGCGAGTCGGAGATCAGCAGAATGCCGGACTGCCCGACCCACTCGCGCTGCATGTCTTCCAGTTCCAGCTTGACCACCAACACGCCGATCACCTCGCCAGCGTTGTTCTTGACCGAGCTAGAGAGGAAGTAGCCGGGAATGCCGGTGGTCACGCCCACGGCGAAATAGCGCCCCGTGTCGTTTGCTACGGCGTCCAGAAAGTAGGGGCGGAAGGCGTAGTTGTTGCCGACAAAGCTGCTCCAGTCGCGCCAGTTGCTGGCGGCCAGGGTCTCGCCGTGGCGGTCGAGCAGGTACAGCACCGACGAGCCTGCCGCCTGATTCTGTTCCTCCAGGCGCAGGTTGAGACGATCGCGGAGCGCCTTGTCGTCCGGGTTGCCGAGCAGGTTCTGGATATCGCTATCCAATGCCAGTAGCGCAGGCACCGAGCGGAACCGCTGCACCTGGGTATGAATGGCCTGGGCATAGAGCTGCAATTGCCCTCGAGCTTCCTGGCTACGTTCGTCCCAGGCGCGCTGTTCGGCAATGCGGCCGGCCCAGTACATGCTCAGCAAAAGCCCAAGCAGGATCAGGGCAACGACAAGGGTGACGCGGTAACGACTGTGCAGTGATGACATGGTCGGCTCGGGCGATGAGCTCGCATGGTAAGCCAGGTTGAACCGGCCTTGGAAAGCTATACATCTAACGTAGGATGTAGAGGCTGAAGAGTTGGTGGCATTATGACTGCATGGTCATCCCTGGCGGAGCCACGAGTTTTTTGGACTACTTCGCCTCTATGCACGGACTGCATCTTGATCGCTTTCTGCACTTCCGTTGCGAGGTCAGCCATGCTGAAGAAGATTTCAGTCGATGCCGTCTGTGCTGGTATGTATATCCACTCTTTTGAAGGCAGTTGGCTGTCGCACCCATTCTGGAAAAGCAAATTCATCATCGAAGAAGCAGACGATCTGGCGAGGCTGCACCGCAGCGGCCTGAGCGCCGTATGGATCGATGTCAGCAAGGGACTCGACGTTCCAGAATCCTTGATCGCCAATGCACCTCCTGCTCTGCCATCAGATGGGCCGCGAGCAGCGTGTGATGCAAGCGTCATTCGCTGCAGTGCGCGTGACGAGATGCAACGAGCAGCCCGTTTGCTCAGCCGCTCCAAAAAGGCAATCAACGCGTTGTTCAACGAAGCACGCCTCGGCAAGGCTATCGAGGTAGAAGGATGCATGCCCCTGGTCTCTGACATCAGTGACTCACTGGCCCGTAATGGTTCGGCTCTGGTCGGGCTGGCTCGCTTGAAGCACAAGGATGAGTACACCTACATGCATTCGGTAGCAGTGTGCGCGCTGATGGTTTCGCTCGCACGACAGCTCGAACTCGATGAGTCCACCGTGCTTGACGCTGGGTTGTCCGGGCTGTTGCACGATATTGGCAAAATGTCGATGCCCGCGAGCGTGCTGAACAAGGCTGGAAGCCTGACAGATGAAGAGTTCGCAGTGATGCGTAGCCATCCCGAGCGCGGGCATGGGCTGCTAGTTGCGGCTGGGTCTATTCCAGACTCTGTTCTGGACGTCTGCCTTCATCACCACGAGAAGTTCGACGGCACGGGTTACCCCCATCGGCTGAAAGGTGAAGAGATCAGCCTGTTCGCCCGGATGGGGGCAGTCTGTGACGTCTATGACGCCATCACCTCCAACCGCCCTTACAAGAAGGCCTGGAACCCGGCTGAATCGATTGCTCGCATGGCCCAGTGGAACGGGCATTTCGACACACGAGTGTTTCACGCATTCGTTCGCTCGGTTGGCATCTATCCGCTTGGTTCGCTGGTGCGCCTGGAATCGGGGCGACTAGCCGTAGTGATTGATCAGCACCCGGAAAAACTCACCGAGCCTTTGGTACGCGTGTTCTTTTCTACGAAAACCAGGACACCGCTACAGCAGACCGATCTGGATCTTTCACAGCGGGGCGTAACTGACCGCATATCAGGTCGTGAAGACCCGTCCCAGTGGGGCTTCACCAATCTCGACGAGTTTTGGCAATAGTCGTAGTAACAATTGGCGTGTCGATGACGCTTGAGCTCGGCCTGATCAGTGGCCCGAACATCTGACAGGGTTCACGCCCTGGCTGCTGTCCAGAGCGCCATCAGTCGCGGACTGACCGGCTGGTGCGCTATCCTCCGCGGCCTCGGTGATCGCCTCACCCCTTCGAATCCCTATGAGCTGACCATGTCCTGGCTGCCCACTCCGCCGTAGCGCAACGCCCCCCGCTTTGATCCACGACCGCCTGTGATGGCCGAGGTCGGGCCTGGCTGCGCTCCGTCTGCCTGAGTGGTACGGATTCATCTGAAACACACTAGCCTTGCATTCACCTGCCGCCGTTTTCTGGTGGGCCGGCGATGCCTTTGCTTTGGAAACCACAATGCTTCACTCGATCAAACAAAACTGGTTCTGCAACATCCGGGGCGACGTGCTCGCCGGTCTAGTCGTGGCCCTGGCACTGATTCCGGAAGCGATCGCCTTCTCGATCATTGCCGGCGTCGATCCGCGCGTGGGCCTGTATGCCTCCTTTTGTATCGCAGTGGTGATCGCCTTCGTAGGCGGCCGTCCGGGCATGATCTCCGCAGCCACCGGCGCCATGGCGCTGCTGATGGTGACGCTGGTGCGCGAACACGGTTTGCAGTACCTGCTTGCGGCCACATTGCTGTGCGGCGTGTTGCAGATCGGCGCCGGCTACCTGCGCCTCGGCTCGCTCATGCGCTTCGTCTCGCGTTCGGTGGTCACAGGTTTCGTCAACGCACTGGCGATTCTCATCTTCATGGCGCAGCTGCCAGAGCTGACTAACGTCACCTGGCACGTCTATGCCATGACCGCCGCGGGGCTGGGCATCATTTACCTGTTCCCCTACGTACCGAAGATCGGCCGGATCATTCCATCACCGCTGGTATGCATCCTGACGCTCACCGCCGTGGCCATCTACCTCGGCCTGGACATCCGCACCGTGGCTGACATGGGCGATCTGCCGGACACCCTGCCGATCTTCCTCTGGCCGGAAGTGCCGCTGAACCTTGAAACCCTGGCGATCATCTTCCCGTACTCGGCCGCGCTGGCTGTGGTCGGCCTGCTGGAATCGCTGATGACCGCAACCATCGTCGATGACCTGACCGACACCGGCAGCGACAAGAACCGCGAGTGCAAAGGGCAGGGCGTCGCCAACATCGTCTCCGGGCTGTTCGGCGGCATGGCCGGCTGCGCGATGATCGGCCAGTCGGTGATCAACGTGAAATCCGGCGGCCGCACCCGGCTGTCGACTCTGATCGCCGGTGTCGTGCTGCTGCTGATGGTGGTCTTCCTCAGCGACTGGGTTGGCCAGATCCCCATGGCAGCACTGGTGGCCGTGATGATCATGGTGTCCATCGGCACCTTCAGCTGGGACTCGCTGCGCAACCTTAAGCGGTACCCTCTCTCCACCAACATTGTCATGGTGGTTACCGTCGTGGTCGTAGTCTTCACCCATAACCTCGCCTTCGGTGTGCTCGCGGGCGTGCTGCTGGCGGCAATATTCTTTGCCAACAAGGTCGGGCACTACCTGCATATCGGCTCGGAGCTGGACGCCGAAGGCAATCACCGCACCTACCGCGTGGTGGGGCAGGTGTTCTTCAGTTCTTCCGACAAATTCACTGCATCATTCGACTTCAAGGAAGCCCTTGCCAGGATCACAATCGATCTCACTCACGCGCATTTCTGGGATATCACCGCTGTGGCGGCGCTGGACAAGGTTGTCGTCAAACTGCGCCGCGAAGGCACCGAGGTTGAGGTGCTGGGCTTGAACGAAGCCAGCGCGACCATCGTCGACCGTTTTGGAGTTCACGATAAGCCCGAAGCCATCGAGAAGCTGATGAGCCACTGACCAGGAGAACAAAAATGAACTACGTAATGGCTTGCATCGACGGGTCCCCTCAGGCCGCAGCCGTCTGCGATTGCGCCGCCTGGGCAAGTCGCCAGCTCGATGCCCCGCTGACCCTGTTGCACGTGCTCGACCAGCAGCAGTATCCGGCCACCGGAAACCTCAGTGGAATCATCGGCCTCGGCAGCCGCGAGTACCTGCTCGAAGAACTCGCCGCCCTGGATGAAAAACGCAGCAAGCTGGCGCTCGAAGAAGGCCGAATGATGCTCGACGCGGCCAAACATCGCGTCATCGGCGCGGGCGTTGCACAACCGGAAGTCCGACAGCGTCACGGTGACCTGGTCGAAAGCCTGCGTGATCTGGAAGCCGATATACGTCTGCTGGTGATCGGCAAACAGGGCGAGGACAGCGGCACCGATCTGCAACTCATCGGCAGCCAGCTGGAGAGCGTGATCCGCACGCTGCATCGGCCGATCCTCGTCACCCCGGCGACCTTCATCGCGCCCACCAGCGTCATGCTCGCCTTCGACGGCAGCGCCACCACGCGCAAGGGTGTCGAGATGCTGGCCTCCAGCCCGCTGTTCAAAGGCCACCCGATTCATCTGGTGATGGTCGGCGACGACACCGGCGACAGCCGCACGCTGCTCGAATCCGCGCGCGATGCCTTGGTAGCGGCGGGCTTCGAGGTGCATATCGCGATCCGCTCGGGTGAAGTCGAGCCCGCGCTACATGCCTATCAGGCCGAGCACAACATAGGCCTGCTGGTGATGGGTGCCTACGGACATTCACGGATTCGCCAGTTCCTGGTGGGCAGCACCACCACCAGCATGATCCGCTCGACCACCACGCCCCTGCTGTTGCTGCGCTGAGCACATCCCGATGCTGCGCGCCCGGCAAAGGGCGCGCATTTTCAGCCTGACTCAGCGATAGACATCAGCTCGCGACCAGGGCAGTTCGTGAGAGCCATCGGGTAGCGGCTTGCTCGCCAGGATCTGATGCAGGTTGATCCAGTTACGACGAAAGCCATAAGCGCAGCCCGCCAGATACACCCGCCAGATCCGCAGCGCCCGCTCAGGGACCATCTGCCGCGCCTCGTCCAGCCTCGCCTCCAGCCGTTCGCTCCAGAACTGCAAGGTGCGCGCGTAATGCAAGCGCAGGCTCTCAACGTCGACGATCTCAAGCCCCGATTCGCTGATGCAGGCACCGATCTTCACCAGATGCGGCAGCTCGCCATGGGGAAAAACATACCGGTCGATGAATTCGCCAGCGCCGTGGGCGACGGGCCGGCCATCGATATAGCGCGACGTGATGCCGTGGTTGAGCACCAGCCCACCCGGCCGAACCACCTCCGAGAGCTGCTTGCAGTAAAGCGGCATGTTGGCGTGCCCGACATGCTCGAACATACCGACGCTGACCACCTTGTCGAACTGCCCATCGGTGGGGAGATCACGGTAATCCATCAGCTCCAGCCGCACCTGATCCTCAAGCCCCTCGGCGGCAACCCGCTCGCGCCCGAGCTTCAGCTGTTCGCGACTGAGCGTAATGCCAAACACCTGCGCGCCGTACTCACGGGCCGCAAATCGCGCCAGCCCACCCCAACCGCAACCGACGTCCAGCAAACGGTCGCCGGGTTTGAGGCGCAGCTTGCGGCACAAGTGTCGCAGCTTGGCCTGCTGGGCCTGGTCGAGGTCTTCCGTACCGGTCTCGAAATAGCCGCAGGAATAGACCATGTCCCGGTCCAGCCAGAGCTGATAGAAGGCGTTGGACAGGTCGTAGTGATAAGAAATTGCCTCGGCATCGGTGGCCTTGTCGTGAGACTCACGCACCGGCACCGCGGCGTGCCCCTCGCCCAGCGCGCGGGTGATCTCGTCGCCAATGCGGATCACCTCTTCGAGCGGCCCATGCAAGTCGACCTTGCCCTCGACATAGGCACCGCCAAGCAGGGCCAGGCTGGGATTGGTGAGTTTCGAAAGCAGATCGGGGTCTCTGATCTCCAGCGTCACACTGGGCGTAGGCCCGATATCAATCTCCTTGCCGTCCCATAGCCGCAGGCGCAACGGCAACTCCAGGTCTCGAAGGGCTGGAAGCAATGTGGTCAACATGCGCATCCTCCTTTTCCAAGCGTGCTGAAACAGGCTAGACCAGTAAACCGGGTTTGCTGCCGATCGAACGATGGTTTTTGGCAATGGCGATGATTTAGCTAAAAGATCGCAAAAACGGTGAGATCTCAGGTGTCGGCAAATGCTCTGAGCTAGAGCTGCTGCGGTCGCCGATAGGGTTCGACAGGGGGCTAAACCTGGCTGGTTTACCGCTGATCTCAACCACACGACCGGTCATGCAAACAGCGAAGAGGCAATGCGATGAACCAGTTCGACTGGCATAGCGATCAGATAACAAACGAAACAATGGTGACCGCCAGCTATAGAAACACGCAAAACGTACGCAGGTTCATGACCGAAGCTTGCGGGCCTGCTTTCAAGTTCGACCGTGATTTCATGGGCTGGATAAAGGACGGAACACCCAAAACCATGGGACAGGTAGCTTGCGAG
Organism: Stutzerimonas zhaodongensis; assembly: GCF_003696365.1. GTDB lineage: Bacteria > Pseudomonadota > Gammaproteobacteria > Pseudomonadales > Pseudomonadaceae > Stutzerimonas > Stutzerimonas zhaodongensis. The sequence continues at coordinate 85,422 of NZ_RFFM01000008.1, read as the reverse complement.
TGGTTGCGACGGCATGAGCCTTGATTCGGCCGCTCGGTCGATCGCGGATGCCGTTGCGGTAATGGCGGAAGGCAGTGGGAGTCGAACCCACCCGGGAACGGCTGCCGCCCCCAACCGGGTTTGAAGCCCGGCCGCACCACCGGGTGCGATTGCCTTCCTCTAGAGCGGGATGGATTCACTAACTTGGCGGAGAGTTTTCGGCAACTGCCGAGGTGCTGTGGCCAAGGGCTAGTAAGCATCATGTCTTAGGCTCACGGAGGGTAACAAATTGTCATAGCTCTGACGAACAGAGGTGCTTAAATGGCTTGGACTAGAGCGGCTCGTCATTAGACCCTAGAGACTGCTCGACCTTGAAGACTTCGCGCAGACGGATTGAAACGCTTAACTCTAATCCCTAGAAGCTGTGTGACCATTTCGATGGTAGGGAGTACGATCGGGCGCGGATAGCCAAAGGACGTGTTCGCACTGGTACGCCCGAACGACAGGGAAAGGACGATATGAAGGCTGATTGGAACGACGCCCCGGAATACATCACAAGGCATCCACGCAAAAGCGCAGGCTAGCGAAACTGATCCCTGGCCTAATCGGCACCGTTATTACGCTAGCGGTTCTCCAGATGGCAGGCTCAGCGTTCCTCCAGGGAACCGTGCAGCGCATTGCCGAAAAGCGCATCCAACCCAAGCCAACCCCGGTAGCCGAGATTACGCGAGCCGAACCAGCAGCGACCAAGGATTGGGACAGGGTAGTAGAGGAAGTAGCCGCGAGAGGTGCAACGCCTCAGCCGCAATCAGCCCGGCCTCAATCCGCTGCGGCAGAACCACCGCCCAAGCAAACCGTATTCAACGACAAAAACTATGTTCCCCAGGGCGCGACCAATATCGTTCCAGCTACTCGGGTAATCCCAGAGCCGGCCGTTACGATTCAGCCCCGTCAAAAAGAAATTGTTGTTGTAGGCAAAGACTCGCGAATCAGCGATTTCTGTCCCGGTGGGGAGGGGAGTATTCAGCGGCGTAACTGCAAGGCAAGCGTTAATTTGAACCTAAGGAATTAAAGGGGCCGCTGAGCGGCCCCCCTTTGAGTCTAGGGGCAGAAAGCAAACTGTAAGACTTCCTTAAGGCGCGCCTCGGAGTTTTGAGTTAGAACCTGCTCACCGCTGAGATATCTTTTTACTCTCCGCCAAGAATTGTATGGCTTGTCTTTGCTGCTAGCCACCTCTTCAGCGGCGGTCTCCCAGAGAACATGTTCAAAAGTATCTGAAACAACGTATACACGTTGAGCTGTTGCAACACTTGAAATCTTAGCGTTTGCCTTAAATGGATGGATGGGCGCTTTTTCGGCAAGGACCTCATCTGTATGGCCGTGCCGATCTTCGTCATGGATTACCCGGTAATCAATCCCAAGGGTGTTTAGCACCTTACAAATAGCTGGGATCGTCCATTTTCCGCCTGCCGAGATCACTGTAGTGTCCTTGGCTAGGGTGGTGTCTAAACCAAATTTCTGGAGTAAATCTTCTGCCATAGAAAACACGGCGACCTCCGTGTCCCCTTCAACAAGGACCACTCGCTTTGCGAAAAGGCTCTCACACACAGTAGGATGAAAATCAAGTGTTGCGCGAAGTAGTGAGCGTTCGTCATAGTCTCCGCCCTTCTCAAAAATTCCGGCGGGGAGTTGATGGATAACGCGCTTGTTGTCTTGGTTTTTTCTTATTAGCTTGAGCGACTCGGGTTTATCAGCAAGTGAGATTAAAAATGGAGAGTGAGTAGAACAAATGACCTGCCACTTTGGCGAATCAGTCTTTTTAACTAGTGCTGATTTTAGCCGGCGCATTAAGTGCGGGTGAATGTATAGTTCAGGCTCCTCATATAGCACCACAACAGATCGCTCTCCGCCTTCCACCACGGCGGCGTGACCCGCATTGCTTTCTAGCATAGCGAATGCCAGCGCGCGCTGAACGCCGCTGCCTTGATACTGCAAGCTAGATTCAAATTCTTCATCAATAAGGAAAGTTGCAGCCTTCATAAATAAAGGCTCAATATCAACTTCGCCAATTGCTAGCCTAACTTTTGAGTCGAAATCAAGAACTTGGTTAAGAGTGGAGGATACTTGCTCAAGCGCCTCGCCTAGTCCTTCGATTATTGTTCCGTCATCAGCTTGGCCTTTCAGTTTTTTCTGCAGATAACTAGCTTTGCTAATGTACTCGCGATAAGAAAAATCGTTTTTAACTATAGGGAACAGCTTATTCGTGAAGAGAAATGAAAACGGCGTACTCGCAGTTGCCTTCATATCGTCTTCAATCTTGAAACACGCCGGAACGTACATGACATGAGGCACTGCTTGTTGTAACGAATTTGCAAACTTTTTCACTTGCCAATCGGTAGAGGTCGTAACTTTTTCTGGATGTTTTTGCTTAAATAATTGCTCTAGCTCGGAGCTGCGAGCCCTAAATTCGTCTGCCTTTGTTATTCCGAGGATTTCTAAGCATTCCTTTGCTTCATCTAACTTGCGCGCATCACTAATCCCTGTCCATGGGAAATCGTCTTTCGTACAGAACACGCTATATTCAGAAGATATACTTTCGCTCTCGCTCGCCCAAGTCGCGCTAACCTTCACATAAAGTTTATCCTCATGAAGTAGCCCTGATATCGCAGACTTGTTCTTTTCCCAATCCTCTAGCGCGTCAAACTGACATATGATTTCCATCACGTCTGAAGAGGGGGTTTTGTTCGGCCAATCATCAAGAGTGGGCTTTTTGTTGTCTAACAAAATATGCAAAGCGTGCAATATTGTCGACTTTCCGACGTTGTTTGGACCGATGAAAGTGGTGAAACTTTCAATATCAATCTCAGCATGGCTGATGCCACGGAAGTTTTTAATTGTTAGTTTTTTGATCTTCATGAGAGTCCCTTCTTTGGTGGCATAATGCCACCGCTTTATCTCAGAATTTCGTTGCCGAGACAATGATGGGAGTCAATGGAGACGAAGAAAGGGACTCGAGAATCAGTGGCACCGTTTCGGTCACATGACTGTCGAAAAAGTGTCGAAGCTAAGGACTGATAAAGTCCAAAATTTGCTGAAACGGTCCGTGCGGGGCCGCCTCATAGTCCAGTATTTGCCGGTGTAACCCATTGATAACGAGGGCGAGAACAGGATTTGAAGCCCGGCCGCACCACCGGGTGCGATTGCCTTCCAGAATCGGCCCTGATTGGGGGTGGCTCTGGTTGGATGTGGCGAGCAGCCTACCTGACCTCGGGCTCCGAGGCCAAGGCGCTGTCGGGTCGCACCTTGCGTTCGTTGCCGAAACGGCGTGTGAGGCCGATGCGGTCGAAGTGTTCGAGCAGCTGGATGCTGCGTTTGCGACCGAGCTGAATCTGGTCGCGGAAGGCGGCGGCTCGGATCACGCCGGATTGGCGTTCCATGTCGAGCACCTGGCTGGCGAGCTGGCGGATGGTCGACTCGGGGTAGAACAGGTCCTTGACGACCTGTTGCAACTCGCCGATGCGCGACAGTTTGCGTAACAGGTGCCGGACGCGGTCTTCCTCGACATCCAGGTCGTTGGCCAGGTCGCGTACCCAGGGCGGATCGAAGCGGGCCGCTTCAAGTAGCGGCCAGAGCCGGGTTTTCAGCGCTTCTTCTTCTTCGGTCAGGCGAACACGATGGCCGGGCAGGTGAAGCCAGGGGCCGCTGGCTTCTATGGTGCCGGCGGCCAGCACGGCTTCCAGCACGGCGAGATAGATCGGGCGTTCCAGCTGAGGCAGCGCATAGCGGCGCAGGCGGTCGCGGTCCGGGCCGAGTTCGTCCGGTTGCGTTTCATGGAAGCGCTGCAGGGCGGCGACCAGGCTCTGTTCGAGGTATTCCCAGGTGCCGCGCTCAAATAGCCGCGGGCCCACACGGGTATTGATCTCCAGTGCCTCGTCGGGCAGCCGCCAAGTATGTCGCGGCCGATTGAATTGCCGTTCCAGCAGGGCTGGCTCCAGGCCGTTGATGGCGCTCGGCAGCAGGCCCGGCAGAATATCTTCCAGTGTGTCGCCGGCCAATGCGCGCAGTACCGCCAGGCGTGCCTGACGGTGGCGGTTGCGTGGTGGCGCGAAGGGGTCCAGCACGCGGCCACCACCTAGGGTGCGTTTGGCGGACTGGTCGCGTAACACCACGCGATCACCGTGCACGACGTGCGCCGGCGCGTTGAGCAGCAGCTGCGCATGTACGTGGCCGCCAGGCGCCAGGCATTCGCCTTCCAGCAGGGCAATGCGGCCGGTGACGTCCTGAGCGCCGAGGTGGATGTGTACGGGCGTCCAGTGCCGCAGCTCTCGGGTTTCGCTTGGCAGCAGGGTGAATTCAATATCGATACGTCGGGTGGCGGCTTGAAGCTCGGGTGTGACCAGCCAATCGCCGCGGCTGATGTCATCCACCGAGAGGCGGTCGCCGGTGAGGTTGAGGGCGACGCGCTGACCAGCCTGTGCTTCCTGGGCTTTCTGATTCTGCGCATGCAGCCCGCGTACGCGCACGGTGCGGCCGGAAGGACTCAGGACCAGCTCGTCGCCGACCGCTACCCGGCCTGCGAAGGCGGTTCCGGTCACGACCACGCCTGAGCCGGTCACGCTGAACGCGCGGTCGATGGCAAGACGGAAATGACCGTCTTGCTGGCGCGCGCGCACGTCGTCGGCCTGTTCGATCAACAGGGAGCGGAGCGCGTCGATGCCCTCGCCGGTTACGCTGGAGACGGGCAGGATCGGCACTCCAGCCAGCGGTCCGGCGTCCAGCAGCGCTTCGATCTGCAGGTGCACTTCGGCGATACGCGTCTCATCGACCCGGTCGATCTTGGTCATGGCCACTACGGCGCGGCGAATGCCCAGCAGCTCGATGATCGCCAGGTGTTCGCGGGTCTGCGGCATGACGCTGTCATCGGCGGCGACCACCAGAAGCACGCAGTCGATACCGCAGGCGCCAGCGAGCATGTTGTGCACGAATTTTTCGTGGCCGGGTACGTCGATGAATCCGGTGAGATCCGATTCGCCGAGCGAGGCGTACAGATAGCCGAGGTCGATGGTGATGCCGCGCAGGCGCTCTTCGCGGCGGCGGTCACCTTCCTGTCCGGTGAGTGCCTTGAGCAGGGCTGTCTTGCCGTGGTCGATGTGGCCGGCGGTGCCGATGATCATGACGCCAGCTCCTGTTGCAGGTGCGGCAGCTGCTCCAGCAGCGCCGGTTCGTCGTCCAGTTGGCGCAGATCGAGCCAGAGGGCGTCGTCGGCGATCCGGCCGAGAATCGGGATCGGAAGGCAGCGCAGCGCTTCTTCCAGTTGCCGCAAACTACGCCCGCGCAGACGCCGCGATTGCAGTGGACGAATGCAGAGTGCGGCGCTGGGCAGGCGTGCGACCGGCTGGGCGCCGCTGCCGATCATGCCTAGCGCATCCGCGACAACCACCTGCCAGCTATCGCCAAGGGCAGTGGCTAGCGTCGGTGCGATACGCTCGGCCTGGACGCGAATGTCATGTTGCGGGCGGCTGAGCAGGCGCAGGCTCGTGAGGCGTTCGCTAAGGCGGTCCGGATCACGGTAGAGATTGAGCACGGCTTCCAGCGCGGCAAGGGTGAGTTTATCGACGCGCAGGGCGCGCTTGAGCGGGTTCTTCTTGATCTTCTGGATCAGCTCGCGGCTGCCGACGATCAGACCCGCCTGCGGCCCGCCAAGCAGCTTGTCGCCGCTGAAGGTCACGATGTCGGCGCCATCGCGCAGCGCTTCCTGCACGGTGGGTTCCTTTGGCAGGCCCCAGCGCGACAGGTCGACAAGGCTGCCACTGCCGAGGTCTTCGAGCAGCGGCAGGCCATGCGCTCGGGCGATGGATGCCAGCTCGGCAGTGGCGACGCTGGCAGTGAAGCCCTGCACGCTGTAGTTGCTGGTGTGCACACGCATCAGCAGGCCGGAGCGCGGGTTGATCGCGGCTTGGTAGTCCTTGGCGTGGGTGCGGTTGGTGGTGCCCACCTCATGCAACTTCACCCCGGCGCGGGCCATGATGTCGGGAATCCGGAAGGCGCCGCCAATTTCGATCAGCTCCCCGCGGGAAATGATCCCTTCCTTGCGGGCGCCCAGGCTGTTCAGTGCCAGCAGGACCGCAGCGGCGTTGTTGTTGACCACCGTGACGGCTTCTGCGCCGGTCAGTTCGCGGATCAGGCCTTCGATGAGGTCATCGCGATCGCCTCGCTTGCCGCTGGCCAGATCGAACTCGAGGTTCATCGGGTAGCGCGCCGCCTGGCTGATGGCCTCGATGGCTTCTTCGGGCAGCAGCGCGCGGCCGAGATTGGTATGCAGCACGGTGCCGGTCAGGTTGAGCACACGGCGAACGCGGCTGCGGTGCTGATTGGCCAGCCGCTCGCCTGCGCGGCCGGCCAATACCGCCTCGGACAGTTCCAGTGCGGCCAGTTGGCCCTGTCGAGCTGGTTCACGCAATTCATCGAGCAGATCGCGCAGGGTGCCGAGCAAGGCCTCGCGACCGTAGCGCCGCTGCAGGGGTTCGCATGCCGGCGCACGCAGCAGCCGATCTACAGATGGCAGGCGAACGCTACTCATGCCTGGCGAACCGGCTTGGATTCGGAAAGGAGCTTGGGGCGCGGGCCGTGCTGATGGCGATGGACCCTATGGCGAGGTTGCCTGACACGCAGGACTCCGTTCTTTTTAGTGTTTCGCAAGCAACATAGACGCTCGAACCCGTGTCGGGTTCAGTTGGCCTGCGAGCACCCTGGATATGAAAAACCCGGGCAAGCCCGGGTTTAGTTACGTCTGCGCCACTCAGGCGTTCTGGCGGATGCCCGCCACGAGCCAAGGCTGGTTCTCGCCCTGAGCACGCTCCATGCGCCAGCTTTCGCTGAAAGGCTCGCCCTGGTCGAAGCGCGAATTTTTGGATACGCCAACGAAGGTCAGGGTGGCAATGGTCTTGTCCGCCTGGTCATCGACGCCGTCGAGCTGGATCTGCAGGTTGTCGATGTAGGTCGCCTGGTAGGCATCGCCAATCTCGGCACGTTCGCGCATCAGGAACTCGTGCAGCTGCGGCGTGACGAATTCGCCGATCTTGTCCATTTCGTTGGCGTCCCAGTGTTGCTGCAGCGACAAGAAATGTTCGCGGGCGGCAGATACGAAGTTCTGCTCGTTGAACCAGGCCGGTGCGTTGATCACCGGAGCGGCAGCAACCGCGCTGGAGCTGCCACCGAAGATCGAAGGCTGCGCAGGCATTTCGCGCTGCATCGGAGCATGTCCGGCCATGGCTGGCTGCTGCTGGCGGCGACGGGCTGCCAGGAAGCGGAACAGCAGAAACGCAATGGCGCCGAAGATCAGGATATCCATGAACTGGATGCCTTCGAAGCCGTCGCCCATGAACATGGAGGCGAGCAGGCCACCGGCAGCGAGGCCAGCCAACGGACCAAGCCAACGCGAAGCGCCGCTGGCAGCGGCCGGCGTCTGACGACCGGCCTGGTTGGGTGCGGCCTGGGTTTGCTGAGGCGCCTGGCGGCTCTGATGGCTGGGCGCCGAACCAAAGCTCTTGCCGCCACCGAAACGCTTGGCGTGGACGTCGAGGCTGAGGGTCAGGCCGATACACAGCGCCATGAAAATGCTGAGCACACGTTGCATTTGGTATTCCTGAATTGGACGAAGATACGAAGCGGATGGTGCACGGCCCGATGCGGCCGCGCTAGTTGCAGAGTGTTTCGGGCTTTTGCCCCGTTGCGCTTGCGGGTAATCGCAAGCGCACGGGAGCAGGGGCTCAACGCCAGTTATACAGCTCTTTCTCGGAGATCTCGTGCATGGGTGTCACTTGCTCCTGGAAGGCCTTCATCGAAGCCCAGATGCGGCCGTTCAGCTCGCTCTGCTGAGCCAGTTCGCCAAGCACAACGTCGGACTGCTCGCGCATCGCGGCCAGTACTTCATCGGGGAAGCGTTTGAGCTGCGCGCCCTGTTGCTTGAGTTGATCGAGCGCCATGGCGTTGTTGTAGACATAGTCATCGACCATGTCGCGACTGGCTGCACCGGCGGCCTCAGTGAGAATCGCCCGCAGGTCGTCAGGCAGGCTGTCGAGGGCTTTCTGGTTGATCAACATTTCCAGCACGGCCTGTGGTTCCTGCCAGCCTGGGTAGTAGTAGTACTTGGCGGCTTTGTGCAGGCCGAACGCCAGGTCGTTGTACGGGCTTACCCAGTCGGTGGCATCGATAGCGCCCGTCTGCAGGGCGGTGAATACTTCGCCGCCGGGCATGTTGACAGTGGTCGCGCCGAGACGGGTGAGCACTTCGCCGCCCAGGCCCGGGGTACGGATCTTCAAGCCTTTGAGGTCCTGCAGGGAATTGATTTCCTTGTTGAACCAGCCGCCCATCTGCATGCCGGTATTGCCGACTACCATGGGTTTGACGCCGTAGGGTGCGTAGGCTTCGTCCCAGAATGCCTGGCCGCCGCCGCGGGTCAGCCAGGCGTTCATTTCGCTGGTCGACAGGCCGAACGGCACCGAAGTGAAAAACTGTGCAGTGGGCACTTTGCCCTTCCAGTAGTAAGCCGCGCCATGACCCAGTTCTGCGGTGCCGCGCGAGACGGCATCGAACACCTCCAGTGCAGGGACCAGCTCGCCGCCGGCATAGACCTTGATGGTCAGGCGGCCGTCACTCATGGCGTTGACCCGGTCGGCCAGACGCTGGGCAGCGGTGCCCAGGCCCGGATAGTTCTTCGGCCAGGCGGTGACCATTTTCCAGTTATAGGTCTTGGGCGCTTCGCTGGCCGCCGCCTTGGGCTCGGCGGAGGATTCGACTTTCTTTTCGTCGTTGCAGCCTGCGAGGCTGAGCGATGCAAGCAGGGCAGCAGCGGCACCAAACAAGTGACGGCGTTTCATGAATGGCTGTTCCTTTGGCGAATTTTATTAGTATGGGTATAAGTTGACGTAAACGTCATAGCGCTTCCAGTTTGGCATAACTGAGCATCAACCACTTGCTCCCTTCGTCTTCGAAGTTCACCTGCACGCGCGCTTGAGCTCCGGAACCCTCGAAGTTGAGGATGGTGCCTTCGCCGAACAGGGAATGACGTACTCGTTGGCCGAGGTTGAATGGCGTTTCCGGCACGTTGGCACCGTCGAACAACGAACCGCCGCCCATGCCACGAGTGTTGAAGCTGCGGCTGACCGTGTTGCTCAGGCGCACTTCGCTGACCAGTGCCGGTGGCAATTCGCGCACGAAGCGCGAGACCTTGTTATAAGTCTCGGTGCCATAGAGCCGGCGGGTTTCGGCATAAGTAATGATCAACTGCTGCATGGCGCGGGTAATGCCGACATAGGCCAGGCGGCGTTCTTCCTCGAGACGGCCGGGTTCTTCGAGGCTCATCTTGTGAGGGAACAGGCCTTCCTCCATACCAACCAGGAACACCAGCGGGAACTCCAGGCCCTTCGCGCTGTGCAGGGTCATCAATTGAACGCTGTCTTCATGATCACCGGCCTGCTGCTCACCGGCCTCCAGCGAGGCGTGATCGAGGAACGCCGCTAGCGGGGTCTGCTCGTCTTCTTCCTCTTCGCTGTAGTGGTCGAAGGCACGCGCGGCGGAGACCAATTCCTCGAGGTTTTCCACCCGCGCCTGGGCCTTCTCGCCCTTTTCATCGCGGTGGTAAGCGAGCAGCCCGGATTGTTCGATGACCAGCTGCGCCATGTTGTGCAGCTGCATGCCTTCGACCTTGAGTGCCAGCGTATCGATCAACTCGACGAAGCCATTCAGCGCGCTGGCCGCACGGCCGGAGACAACCTTGGTGCCGACCGCCTGATGCAGCGCGGCCCACATCGAAGTCTCCTCCTGGCGGGCCAGCTGGCGCAGGCATTCCACGGTTTTTTCGCCGATGCCGCGGGCGGGGACGTTGATCACTCGCTCCAGTGCAGCATCGTTGTCCCGCGCCTGGATCAGGCGCAGGTAGGCCATGGCGTTCTTGATTTCGGCGCGCTCGAAGAAGCGTTGGCCGCCGTAGATCCGATAGGGAATGCGCTCACGCAGCAGCGCTTCTTCGAGTACACGGGACTGGGCGTTGGAGCGGTAGAGAATGGCGATCTCGCTGCGCGCCAGCCCATCGTTCTTGATGGCGCTCTCGATGCTTTCGACCACATAGCGCGCTTCGTCGTGCTCGTTGAACGCGGCATACAGACTGATGGGTTCGCCGTCGCAGCCGTCGGTCCAGAGCTCCTTGCCGAGGCGGCCCTGATTATTGGCGATCAGCGCGTTTGCGGCCTTGAGGATGCAGGCGGTGGAGCGATAGTTTTGCTCCAGGCGGATGGTTTCGGCGTCCTGGAAGTCTTCGCTGAACTGGTGCAGGTTTTCCACCCGGGCGCCGCGCCAGCCGTAGATCGACTGGTCGTCGTCGCCCACCACCATCAAGCTGTCGCCGCCCTTGGCCAGCAAACGCAACCAGGCGTACTGGACGGCGTTGGTGTCCTGAAACTCGTCCACCAGTACGTGGCGGAAGCGGCGCTGGTAATGGTCGAGCAGGCCCGGGTTATCGCGCCAGAGATCCAGCGCGCGCAGCAGCAGCTCGGAGAAGTCGATCACGCCGGCGCGGGCACAGGCATCTTCATAGGCCTGGTAGATGCTCAGCATGGTGGCTAGAAACAGATCACCGCTGGGCTGGATGTGCCTGGGCCGCAGGCCCTCATCCTTCTGTCCGTTGATCCACCATTGCGCCTGACGCGCCGGCCAGCGTTGCTCATCCAGGCCGAGTTCGCGGATCACGCGTTTGACCAGGCGCTGCTGGTCGTCGGAATCGAGAATCTGAAAGTTCTGCGCCAGCTTCGCTTCCTGCCAGTGGGCGCGCAGCAACCGATGTGCCAGCCCGTGGAAGGTGCCGACCCACATACCCTGCGGGTTGACCTTCATCAGCTGCTCGATGCGATGGCGCATCTCGGCGGCAGCCTTGTTGGTAAAGGTTACTGAAAGAATCGAGTGCAAGGATGCACGTTCGACCTGATGCAGCCAGGCGATGCGGTGCACCAGCACGCGGGTTTTACCCGAGCCGGCACCAGCGAGAACCAGTTGACGACCCAGTGGCGCGGCTACGGCCTGACGCTGGGCATCGTTGAGAGAATTCAGGAGAGAGGAGAGATCGTCGTGCATGGGCGCCATTCTAGCCGGAAATCTCGTCAACCCGCTCGTGCAACGGTCGGAGGCCAGTAATGCCGGCGACTCTTCAGTTCGACCTCAGCAAGCCGACTAAAGTGTAAGTGGTAGCGATCACGGGGGCGGCAACGCCCTTGGAAATCCGCTCGGTCTATACCGCTGTATTGTCGATGGCAGTCTTTGGTCGGACGGACTATGACCCGACGCTAGCGACGTGCCATTATCCGGAGGTGCTGCAGTGCTTCGTACTGTTCCAGACACCAATTACAGAAAACGATGATCGATTCCGCCCAAGCCCATCCCTCGGCGACCAAGGCCGTGGAGAACCACGCCGCGTTGCGCCTCGCAGAGGCCGATCAACGGACGGAACGCACTCGCCTGCTGTATCAGGGCTCGCGGCTGGCTGTGCTGCTGATGGCGCTTACCAGCGTGGTGTTTCCCGCTGTCCTCTGGAGCGAAGAATCATCGGTTGAGTTGGCGATCTGGTCGAGCCTGACCTTCCTGCTGGCCGTGCTACGGCTGCATCAGACCCACCAGTTCCTGATGGCCAGCCCCGAAGACCAGCCGAACGCGCGCTGGCTGACAACCTTCCTGCTGACAAGCACCCTCAGTGCCGTATTGTTCGGCTATGCCATCACCGAACTGGCCGTGGGCGGACCGTTCCTCCAGGAGGCGGTGCTGCTGGGCTCGCTTGCCTCGGTCATTGTCGCAAGCGGTGTGGCCTGCGGCGTGTCGATGCGCGCTTTCGGCACCTTCGCCATTCCCGCTCTGCTACCCGCCTCGGTGCTACTGCTCAGCAGTGGTGAGCCACAGCTGCAGGGCTGGGGCGTGCTGGCTTCGATTGTGTTGTTCACGCTGAGCATGATCGCCTGGCAGATCAATCGCCTGGTGACCAGCAGTCTGCAACAACGCCAGCACAACCAGTTATTGATCCGTCGTCTCGAGAGCATGCGCAGCGAAGCCAGCGAGTTGAACGGCAATCTGGCCCGAGAAATCGAACAGCGGCGGCATGCAGAAAGTCAGCTTCGCGAGGCATACGAAGGGCTGGAACAGCGGGTAAACCAGCGTACCGCCGAACTGGCCAAGACGGCCACCGAACTACGGGAAAGCGAGACCCGGCTTACCCTGGCGATGGAAGCCAGCAAGCTGGGCATGTGGGATTGGGATCTGGTGAATGGTGAGGTGCACCACTCGAAGATGGACGTGCTCTTCGGGGTCGGTCAGAGCGACCGGCTGCGGCTCGCCGAACAACAGCGCCCCGAGCTGCACGCCGAGGATGGCCCGCGTGTTCGCCGGGACCTGATCGCCCACCTCAAGGGCGAGACCGAAACCTACACGGTCCAATACCGGGCACTTCAGCATGACGGCAACTCGGTGTGGATCGAAGACCGTGGCCGCGTCATCGAACGCAGCGCCGATGGCCGCGCCCTGCGCATGATCGGTACCCGGAGGGACATCAGCGAGAGTCGCCGGCAGGCCGAGCAGTTGCGGCTGGCTGCCACGGTGTTCGAGGCGGCGGGCGAGGGGATGGCGATCATGGACCCGGAGTATCGTCTTCTGGCCGTCAATCAGGCGTGCTGCACATTGTCCGGATATACCCGCGAAGAGCTGATCGGCCAAAGCGTCGCGCTCCTGGCCAGTTCGGAGGACAGCCGCCAGCAATATGCCGCCATCCGTGCACGCCTGGTGACCGACGGCAGTTGGGAAGGGGAACTGATCGAAACGCGCAAGAGCGGCGAGGTTTACCCGCAATGGGCCCAGCTGCGCGTGGTGCGTGACAGCCAGGGCAACGTCAGCAATGTAGTGGCTTTCGTATCCGACCTAAGCGTCCGGCGGCAGGTGGAAGAGCGCCTTCGCTACCTCACCCATTTCGACGAGCTCACCGGCCTTGCCAATCGCACCCTGCTGAAAGAACGTCTGCACGCGGCGTGTGAGCGCAGCCGCAGTCGCAGCCGCGGGCTGGCGGTCTTCTATCTCGATCTCGACCGTTTCAAGGTCCTCAACGAAAGCCTGGGCCATGACGCCGCCGACCAGCTGCTGCGCGAAGTTTCCCGCCGGCTGTCAACGACGCTGTCGGACGCCGACACAATCGCGCGGCTATCCGGTGATGAGTTCGTGGTCGTGCTCGAGGGATACGGCAGCCTCGCCAACCTCGCGCATAGCGGTAGCCACCTGCTGTCACGACTCAGAAAACCCATCCTGATCGGTGATCAGGAGCTGGTTGTCAGTGCGTCCATTGGCGTCAGCCTGATGCCGGATAACTCACGGGAAGCCGCGACGCTGCTGTTACAAGCGAACATGGCAATGCAGCATGCCAAACACCTGGGCGGCAATACCCTGCAGTTCTTCACCGACCGCTTGCAGGTTTCCAGCCTGGACAACCTCAAAATGGAAAATCAACTGCGTCGCGCGCTGGAGGACGGCCAGCTGGAAGTCTTCTATCAGCCGCGGCTGAACGTGGCCGAGGATCGTCTGGATGCTGCCGAAGCGCTGGTGCGGTGGCGTCACCCACAGAAAGGGCTGATCGCGCCGGGGTTCTTCATCCCGCTGGCCGAGGAAACCGGGCTGATCATTCCCCTGGGCGAGTTCGTGCTACGCCAGGCCTGCAAGCAGGCGCGGCAGTGGCAGCTCGAAGGGGTGGCCGAGATTCGCGTGTCTGTGAACCTGTCGGTCAAGCAGTTACGGCAGGGTAACTTCGTCAGCCTGGTGCGCCAGGTTCTGGAAGAAACCGGTTTGCCAGCCGATCGACTCGAGCTGGAACTGACTGAAAGCCAGCTGCTGGACGACATCGACAATGCAATCAATATCAGTCGGCAACTGCGCGCGTTGGGCGTGAAGCTCGCCATCGACGATTTCGGCACCGGTTATTCCTCGCTCAGCTATCTCAAGCGCTTCCCGGTGGATTTCGTGAAGATCGACCGCTCTTTCATCTCCGAACTGGATCAGGTCGGCGAAGACTCGGCCATCGTCCGCGCCATCATCGCGATGGTTCACAGCCTTGAGCTGAAAGTGGTGGCGGAGGGCGTGGAGACCCAGGCGCAGATGGATTTCCTCAAGGCCCATGGATGCGACGAGATGCAGGGCTACCTGATCAGCCGACCTGTGCCGGTTGACGAGTTCGTGAAGCTTTTGGTCTGAGGGTGCGGGCTGGCCTTTTGCGGCCTGTAGGGTGGGCTTCGGCCCACCGCTTGTCTTTTCGCCATCAACTGCTGGTGGGCTAAAGCCACCCTACGTCGGTCGCGGCGAAACCCGCCTCGCGGCGGAGCGGGTCTTGAGCCGGCGCGCCGTACTGGCGGCTAACCGCGGGTTGTGGTGCCGCCGTCCAGCTCGCGCATTACCAGTGCGTAGCGCAAGTCGACCGTTTCCGGCACTGGCAGGTAGAGTGCATGGCCGTCGCCAGGAGCCACCTCGGTGCGTTCGCCGCGCTTGTTCTCCAGAGCGTCCAGGTGGAAGTTGAGGTTGCCCTGGGGCGTCATCAGCTCCAGCCGATCGCCGACGGCAAAGCGATTCTTGACGATGACCTCGGCCAGGCCGTTGCGCCGCTCTCCGGTCATTTCACCGACGAATTGCTGGCGATCCGAAAGCGAGAAACCGCGCTCGTAGTTCTGGTACTCGTCATGCACGTGCCGCCGCAGAAAGCCTTCGGTGTAGCCGCGATGCGCGAGGGATTCGAGGGTGTCCATCAGTGACTTGTCGAAGGGCTGGCCAGCGACGGCATCGTCGATGGCTTTGCGATAGACCTGCGCGGTGCGCGCCACGTAATAGTGGGACTTGGTGCGGCCCTCGATTTTCAGCGAATGCACGCCCATCTTCACCAGCCGCTCGACATGCTGCACGGCGCGCAGATCCTTGGAATTCATAATGTAGGTGCCGTGTTCGTCTTCGAAGGCTTCCATCAGCTCGCCGGGGCGGCTGCTGTCTTCGAGCAGGAACACCTGATCGGTAGGCGCGCCGGCGCCAAGAGTAGGCTGGGTGCCGCCTGATCCGAGCTGCTGCACCGGAATCGGCTGGTACTGCTGGACGATGTTGCCCAGCTCGTTTTCCTTGCCCTCATGGGCCTTGTATTCCCAGCGACAGGCGTTGGTGCAGGAGCCCTGGTTGGGATCGCGCTTGTTGATGTAGCCCGACAGCAAGCAGCGCCCCGAATAGGCCATGCACAGCGCGCCGTGGACAAACACTTCCAGCTCCATGCCCGGCACCCGTTCGCGGATCTCGGCGATTTCTTCCAGCGACAGTTCACGCGAAAGAATGGCGCGGGTCAGACCCTGCTGACGCCAGAACTCGACGCTCGCCCAGTTCACCGCATTGGCTTGCACCGACAGGTGAATGGTCATCTCGGGAAAGTGCTGGCGCACCAGCATGATCAGGCCTGGGTCGGACATGATCAGGGCGTCCGGCCCCATCGCCACTACCGGCTCGAGATCCTTGATGAACGTACGCAATTTGGCGTTGTGCGGCGCAATGTTGACCACCACGTAGAACTGCTTGCCTTGGGCGTGGGCTTCGTCGATGCCCAGGCGCAGGTTGGCGTGGTCGAACTCGTTGTTGCGCACGCGCAGGCTGTAGCGCGGCTGGCCGGCGTAGACCGCGTCGGCCCCGTAAGCAAAGGCGTAACGCATGGATTTCAGGGTGCCGGCGGGGGACAGCAGTTCAGTGCGCGAATGGGTCATGGTGCAGTGGCTCTGGATACCAACAAAAAGTGTGCGGATTCTAATCAGTCGTCCGACGCTTTTCGCCGGCCCAGATCAAGACCTCGACGAACTTCCCGAGGGGCACGCCAGTCACCTATAGATAAGGTGTATGGCGATGGCCGGTAGGGGTGTCGCCTGCAAACCCCCAGCAAGCGGAGGTATTCGTGAGCGCCACTCCAACCGATGCCAGAAGCAGCATGATCGCGACGCTCTTTCTCGGGGTCGGGCTGATGGCAGCGGTCGATGAAATCGTCTTCCATCAGATTCTCGCCTGGCATCACTTCTTCGACCGCTCCACGCCCACTATCGGCCTACTGTCCGACGGGCTTCTGCATTCAGCCGAGCTGCTCATGCTGGCGGCCGGCTTCTACCTGTTCACTCAGCTGTCCCGCCGCAATGCCGTGTCGCGTTTGCACGCCTGGGCTGGTTTTTTTCTCGGCGCGGGCGGATTTCAGCTGTTCGATGGCATCGTCGACCACAAGATCCTGCGCCTGCATCAGGTGCGTTATGTCGACAACCTGTTGCCCTACGATCTGGCCTGGAACGGATTCGGCGCCCTGCTATTGGTGATCGGCTTTGCACTGTGGAAGTGGGCCAAAGCCAACACGCAGACCGTCGTGCGAGGTAGCCAATGATCCATGAGGCGAGCCTGCTGACATTGGCCGGCACCTTCGTGCTGGTGATGCTGATCCTCAGCCTGTGGTTCGCCTACGTGCTTGCCGTGCGGTGGCAGCGCAAGCGTCGCAAGGTCTGGCATTGCTGGCGGCTCGCCAGCTTTACCCTTGGCAGCGCGCTACTGGTCATCGCCTTTTCGCCGCCCGTGGTCGAGTGGGGGCATATCGATCTGCGGGGGCACATGGCTCAGCATCTGCTGCTCGGCATGTTTGCGCCTATCGCGCTGATGCTCGGCGCGCCAGGCACTTTGCTGCTACGCAGCGTGCCGGTGACCACCGCGCGCCGCATCATGACAGTGGCGGCCAGCATGCCGGTGCGTTGCTTGAGTCACCCGGTCACAGCGCTTGTGCTCAACGTCGGCGCGCTCTACCTGCTCTACCTCACTCCGCTGTACCAGATGAGTTTTCACGAACCGGGCATACACCTGTGGCTGCACCTGCATTTCGTGCTGGCCGGCTACCTGTTCTGCTGGTCTATCGCCGGCCCTGACCCAGCGCCGCATCGGCCGGGCATGCGGCTTCGCTTGGTCGTGCTCTTCATTGCCATTGCCGCCCATACGGTGCTGGGCAAGCTGATGTTCGCCTATGGGTTTCCAAGGGATGCCGGGCACGACCTGGCAGAAATCGAGGGGGCGGCGCAGCTGATGTTCTACGGCGGCGATATTGCAGAGATGCTGCTGGCGCTGGTGTTCTTCTCGGCCTGGTACCGGCAGCGCAAGCAGCCCGTTGTGGTTGACGAGTGGCAGACAGCAGACCGCCGGGCCTAGCGCGAGCTAGGTCCGGCGGTGCGAGGGTGCAGTCTCAGGCTTATGCCGCAGCGATCACATCGCCGTGATTTTCCGGCTCGATCAACGCGCGGTGCAGGGCCGCGACCGCATCGTCGTAGTCCTCTTCATTGACCACGCACTGCATTTCCACCTGGCGGATGGACTGATGCACGGCCTGGATGCTGATGCCGGCACCGGCCAGTGCGGCCACGGTCTTGGCGAGTATGCCCTTGACCTTGAGGTCCGAGCCGATGGCCGAGACGATGGCGACGTTGTGCACCGTGACTTCAGCCGCTGGGTACTTCTCCTCAATCAGCCGCGCGGCGCGGTTGATCAGCTTGCGCGAGCCGGAGGCGTAGTAGGTGATGCTGTTGGCGTCGGAGTCCTTGTTCACCACGTAGAGGCGCAGCTGCTTGAGCAGCTTGCTGATCTCTATGTCGTAGCCGATGTCGCCGAGCATGTCTTGGTCGAACACTTCTATGCCGAAGACATCCTTGCGCCCGGCAATGATTTCCACGCAGGGTCGTTCGCTCTTGTAGTCCTGGCTGATGAGCGTACCGGCATGATCGGGCTCGAAGGCATTCTTGATGCGCAATTCGATACCGGCACGGCGCAGCGTCTTTGCCGCACGGGGGTGGATCGCCTCCATGCCGAGATTCGACAGCTGATCCGCTACGTCATAGTTGGTGCGGCCTATGGTCACCACCTTGTCGGCCCCGACGAGGTTCGGGTCGGCGCTGGAGAGGTGGAATTCCTTGTGGATGATTGCCTCGCGCGCGCCGGTTGCGGCGGCGATCTGGGCGAAGGTGATCTCGCTGTACCCGCGGTCGAAGGTGTTCATCAGACCTTCGCTGCAATGCGTGTAGCCGGTGGCCACCACCAGTTCGCGCGAGAGGTCAACCTCTTCGAAGCTGTGGCGGACCATCTCTTCGAACGGCAGAGGCGCGTCACGGTGCCAGCCGGTGAGATCGACCATCTTCGCGTTGACGCCACGGTGCTTGAGGGCCAGTACCGAGTTGAATGCCGAGTGCGCTTCGCCAAGGGAGGCGAGCATTTCGCGGACTTTCATCAAGTGCTCGTCGAGCTGGAAGTGGCCGTAGGCGCACAAGCGCTGCAGGCTGCTCATGCACTCGCGGGCATCGTCGATGCGCGAGTTGATGAATTGGTTGGCGGCGCGCAGCTCGAAGTCGCTGGCGAACAGCTCGATGTTCTTGTTGACCATGCGCTGGCGGACGGTCTCCAGCGCGTCGAGCCAGGCACCCTCATTGCGGGCGTCGGCAAAGCGTTGGTAGACACCGGGCTCGCCGGTCTTCTTGTGTTCCAGCAGCAGATTGGTCATGCCGCTGTAGGCCGACACGACGAAGACGCGCTGGTAGAGCGCGTCGCCTTCGCGTCCGCCGATAAAGATATTGTTCAGCAGCTCATCGAAGCGGCTCATGGATGTGCCGCCGATCTTTTCTACGGTATGCATCGATTCATCTTCCCGTCTTGGGGGTGAATTTTCATCCCTGGGCCGCCTTTTGGCCGCCAACAAAGATCAGGCCCACGTGCGGGCCTGATTAACCTAATTTCAGAGATATCGTTGTGGCTGGATCTGCAGCGGCTCGAAGTTCTCGCGTTCGGCAACAAAGGCCGGGCGTGGCGAAAGCCCACAGAATGGGGCCTGCGCGGCATTATCTACATGGTTGTAGACGTAGAACAGGTTGCTCCGCGCACTGGGCGTGATGTTGCTGTTCGAACCGTGCATCGTGTTGCAATCGAAGAACACCACGCTGCCCGCCGGGCCGGTGGCGGTGTCGATGCCATAGCGTTCCGCTAGCCGGGTCAGGCTGTCATGGTCTGGCACGCCGAACTCCTGCTTGCGCAGTGATTTCTCGTAGTGGTTCTCCGGGGTTGCGCCCACACAGCGGATGTAGTGCTTGTGTGATCCCGGCACCAGCATCAGCGGGCCGTTGTGCGGCTCGTTGTCGGTCAGCAGTATCGAGCAGCTCAGGGTGCGCATGCGCGGCAGCCCATCTTCGATGTGCCAGGTCTCGAAATCCGAATGCCAGTAGAACTCCTTGCCGGTAAAGCCGGGTTTGAAGTTCATTCGCGACTGATGCACATAGATGTCGCCGCCCAGAATGAAGCTGGCGATAGCTGCAATGCGCTCGTCGCAGGCGACGCGGGCAAACAGCTCGTTGTCCTGGTGGATGGCGAACACCGAGCGGATCGCGCCGCTATCGGGTTCCTTGATGGTCTTGCCGGATTCGGCTACGGCCGGGTCCTGGCGCATGCGGTCGAGCTCTTCGCGGAATACCGCGACTTCCTCGGCGCTGAACAGGTTGGGGATGACCAGATAACCATCACGCTCGAAGCGTTCGAGCTGGTCCGGTGCGATCGGGGCGTTGGTCAGGTCATTGCGATAGACAACCGGATCCAGACGTTCTTGCCAGCTAGGTTCGTCGTGCTGGCGCGAAGGGTACAGGTCGGCTTGCACGGGGTTCACGTTAGTTTCTCCTTGAATCGGTGTCGCAGGACGATGCGGGCCGCCCTGCGGTTCAGTGAGACGAGCGGGCTCGTCCCACTCTGTCGCCTCAGACGACGGTTTCAGCCTCCAGCGGATAAACGCCGCTTTCGTCGTGTACTTCCTTGCCGTTGAGCGGCGGATTGAAGACGCAGGCCAGCTTCATTTCCTCGGTGCCGCCGCGCAGCAGGTGCTCGTCGTGCTTGTCGAGGATGTACAGCGTGCCCGGCTCGATCTTGTAGATCTTGCCGTCAGCGATGGTTTCGATCTCACCATTGCCGCTCATGCAGTACACCGACTCCAGATGGTTCTGGTAGTGGATGTGCGTCTCGGTGTTGGCGTAGATGGTGGTGATGTGAAACGAGAAGCCCATCTTGTCGTCCTTGAGCAGCATCCGCGTGCTGTCCCAGGTCTCGGTGGTGATCTTGCGGTTGGACTGCTCGCATTCAGCCAGGGTACGTACGATCATCTCAAACTCTCCTCACGAAACTTGGGTGGCGGCCTGATCGGACATCACGGCGGCAAACGCTTTGTCCAGGATGCTCATGGCCTTGTCGATCTGCTCTTCACTTATGATCAGCGGGCAGAGACACTTGACCACTTCGCTATGGGCGCCGCTGGTCTCGATGACCAGACCATTCTCGAATGCGTGGCGGCAGATGGCCGCAGCGGTGTCTCCGTCCGGGCAGCTGATGCCGATCATCATGCCGCGGCCTTTGACGAACAGAGAGTCCGGGCCGTAGCGGCGGACGATCTTGTTCATGCCGTCGGCGATGCGCTTGCCCTTGGCCTTGACGCTATCGGCGAATGCGTTGTCCTTCCAGAAGTGCTCGATGGCAGCGGCCGCGGTGACGAACGCGTGGTTATTGCCGCGGAAGGTGCCGTTGTGCTCGCCCGGCTTCCACTGGTCCAGCTCCTTGCGCAGCAGCACCATGGCAAACGGCAAGCCGTAGCCAGACAGCGACTTGGACAGGGTGATCATGTCCGGCTTGATGCCCATCTCTTCGAAACTGAAGAAGGTGCCGGTACGGCCGCAGCCGGCCTGGATGTCGTCGACGATCAACAGCATCTCGTGCTTGCGGCAGAGTTTTTCCAGCTTGCGGACCCACTCGGCGGAGGCGGCGTTGAGGCCGCCTTCGCCCTGGACCACTTCCACGATCACGGCAGCCGGCTTGTCGATGCCGCTGGACGGGTCGGTCAGCAGCTTGTCCATCATCGCGATGGTGTTGACCTTGTCGCCGAAATAGTTGGCGTAAGGCATGCGGCTGACATCGGTCAGCGGGACGCCGGCAGCGCCACGATGGTGCTTGTTACCGGTCGCCGCCAGGGCACCGATGCTGCAGCCGTGAAAGCCGTTGGTGAAACTGATGACGTTGTTACGGCCAGTCACCTTGCGCGCCAGCTTCAGCGCGGCTTCCACCGCGTTGGTGCCGGTCGGGCCGGTGAACTGCATGATGTAGTCCATGTTGCGCGGCTTGAGGATCAGCCGGTCGAAGGTCGACAGGAAGGTCTCCTTCGCCTCGGAGTACATGTCCAGACCGTGAGTGATACCGTCAGCTTCGATGTAATCGAGCAGCGCCTGCTTGAGCACCGGATGGTTATGGCCGTAGTTGAGCGTGCCGGCGCCAGCGAGGAAGTCGATGTAATGCTTACCTTCGCGGGTAATCAGTTCGGCGCCACGGGCTTGCTTGAAGACCACTGGAAAGGAGCGGCAGTAGCTGCGAACGCCAGATTCGTGCAGTTCGAAAGTTTTCATGCGTTTTCCTCAAGTTCTTCTTCTGATTTAGGTGCGGCAAACGGGCCGGCGCGGTAGAGCACTTCGTCTTCGTGCTTGCCGGCGAAATGTTCGGCGCGAGCGAACAGGGTGCGGGTGCTGTAGTCGGCTCCGAGTTTGGCGAAAGCCTTCTTGAACAGCGCCTGGGATGCCCCGTTGTCCGGCGAGATGGTGGTTTCCAGATAGCTGATGCCCTGCTCAGTGGCGACCCGTTGGATAAGGGCCATCAGCATGCGCAAAGCCAGACCCTGGCCGCGCATCGAGCCGTCGACCGCAACCTGCCAGACGAACAAGGTGTCCGGGCGGGAAGGCGGGCAGTATCCGGAAATGAAACCTACCAATTGGTCGTCTGCGTTAACGGCAGCGATGGAGGTATCGGCGAAATCCGAGCACTGCAGAAGGTTGCAGTACACCGAATTGATGTCCAGAGGTTGGCAACGTGCTACCAGCTCATGGAGGGGATGACCGTCGCCGTCGGTTGGGCGACGGAGCGTTACGGTAGGAACACTCAAAACAAATCCTTTGGGGTTGTTGATTGAAATCCTTTTCTAGAATAAACACATCAAAAAATTAATCTCAACCCGAGTTGCCGATCATGGGCGCTGGTTCGCCACTGATATCTTCGAAGTTCGCCGTTTATCGCGAAAGTTGAACTTTCAAATCCGAATCCACAACTAGCGGACGTTCGGCGGGATACAGGTCAGATAGTCAGTGCATATCGGTAGCCAGGAATCAGCTCATTCAACATTGGTCACGCGGGCGTTAGGAGAGTCTGGTCAGATGGCGTGGCTGTGACAACACAATCCCTTGTATTAAAAGGATTTTATCGAGATTTCAGTGGGTCGTTGATGCTAAGGAAATACGCAGGTTTTCACGCCTGCGGACTAGGGCGAACATGGGGCGATATCGAGGGCAGATACTCAGCCTGAACTTACGAGTTGTGTTGCGGATATCTTGGCCAGATATGGATGACTTGTTCAGCGGAGATGACGACCTCGTCATGCTGAGTGAAATTTTTGTGGCGATGAGATTTCCATGTGAAGCCGCGAAGTTAGGCGGTAGTTGCGTGTTGGTCGATATCGGTAGTTGCCGTTAGTTGCACTAATCCGCTCCAGCCCAGAGGCTGGAGCGGGATACCGGCCGTTGAAAATCAACCTGAGAAATGGCTCAGCGCCACCATTTGCGGCCCTGATGCTCGATCAGCTGATGAGCTTGATCCGGGCCGTCCGTTCCGGCCGGATAGGGTCGCGGTTTACGGTAATGGCTCTGCCAGCCGCGCAGGATGGGGTCGACCCAGTTCCAGGCCGCCTCCACTTCGTCGCGGCGCATGAACAGCGTTGAATCACCCTCGATCACATCCAGCAACAAACGCTCATAGGCTTCCCAGCGCCGTGTGCTGCTGAAGGCGTGGGCCAGGTTCAAGTCGAGCTCGACCGGCTCCAGCTGCATGCCTTTGCCAGGTGCCTTGGCCATCAACTGCAGGCTGATGCTTTCTTCAGGTTGCAGGCGGATCACCAGGCGGTTGACCTCGCCCTTGGTGAAGAGCATGTGCGGCACCTGCTTGAAGGTGATGATGATTTCCGAACGCTTCTTCGCCATACGCTTGCCGGTGCGCAGGTAAAAGGGCACGCCGGCCCAGCGCCAGTTATCGATCTCGGCCTTCACCGCGACGAAGGTTTCGGTATCGCTGTCGTTATCGACATCCTTTTCGAAGTAGTAGGCCTGGACATCATTTCCGCCGATCTGTCCGGCGACGTACTGACCACGCACGGTCTTGTCCTGTACATCGTTACCTGTGATGGGTTTGAGCGCTTCGAGAATCTTCACCTTCTCGCCGCGGATGGACTTGGCATCGAAACGTACCGGCGCTTCCATCGCCACAAGGCACAGCAGCTGCAGCAGGTGATTCTGCAGCATGTCGCGCATGGCGCCAGCATGGTCGTAGTAGCTGCCACGCTCCTCAACGCCCAGCGTTTCGGCCACCGTGATCTGCACGTGATCGATCTGACCACTGCGCCAGATCGGTTCGAACAGGGCATTGGCAAAGCGCAGCGCCATGAGGTTCTGCACCGTTTCCTTGCCCAGATAGTGGTCGATCCGATAGATGCGTGATTCGGGGAAGACGTTGCCGATGGCCTCGTTGATCTCGAGCGCCGACTCCAGGGAATGGCCGATGGGCTTTTCCAGCACGATGCGAGCTTCTTCTCCCGCAAGTCCCGCACTTTCGAGGTTGGACGCGATGGGCTCGAACAGATTGGGCGCAGTCGCCAGGTAGTGCACACGAACGCGGCCTTCTGGCTGGCCCAGGTGATGGGCAAGGCGGACGAACTCGCCGCGCTGGGTGGCGTCCATGGAGAAGTAATCGAGGCGCTGGCTGAACGCTTTCCACATGTCAGCCTCGAAGTCCGAGGGCGTTATCTGAGCGCGGATGTGACGCTCGGCCAGGGTCAGGTACGCATCGAGGTCGATGTCCTGACGGGCAATCGCAAGAATGCGGACATCATCGTGCAGCCGCTTCTCGCGGTGCAGGTAATAGAGCGCAGGGATGAGTTTGTGTAGTGCCAGATCGCCGGTACCGCCGAATACCAGCATGTCGCAGGAAATAGACACAGCGTCACTCCAATAAGGTGGACAGACTCGATTCACGTGCCGGATGAACAAGCACGTAATTCCGCTTCTTCGGCCGATTTTGCCTTGTTTTGCCTTTCTCGCTTACGTTTTAAACGGCACGTAGGTGGGCGATACTGCGAGGCTTGTAGTATAACTACAAGTCCACTACAACCCAGCCGGCACGACGGATGCGAGCGCACCCGCAGCGTTCGACCATTCTTGCCAGGTTTTGATCATAGCGAGTCCGCCACGTGAACCTGCTGCAACACATTGCCCAATCGAGAAGTTCGCTACGCAAGTCGGAACTGAAAGTTGCCGACCATGTGCTCCTCGACCCAGCAGCGGTGATGCACAGCTCGATGGCTGATCTGGCCCATGTGGTGGGCGTCAGCGAGCCAACCATCGTGCGTTTCTGTCGCGCCATTGGTTGCCTGGGTTTTCAGGATCTCAAGCTGAAACTGGCGCAGAGTCTCGCCGCGGGGGCGAGCTTCGGCCAGTTCGCGATCAGCGAAAATGATTCGGTCACTGACTTCGCGCTGAAGATCTTCGACACCACCCTGCACACCTTGATGGAAGTGCGCGAGAAGCTCGATTCTGATGCGCTGGAGCGAGCGGTCGCCGCCATGGCTGTGGCCGAGCGTGTGGAGTTCTATGGTTTTGGTGCCTCCGGTGCAGTAGCTACCGATGCCCAGCACAAGTTCTTCCGCCTGCTGCTCAGCGCTGCGGCATACTCCGACCCCCATATGCAGGCGATGTCCGCCGTCACGCTCAAGCCCACCGACGTGGCGATCTGCATCTCCCAGTCGGGCCGTTCCAAGGACTTGCTGATCACGGCAAATGTGGTGCGCGAATCCGGCGCCACGCTGATTACCCTTTGCCCGAGCCAGACGCCGCTGGCGGAGTTGGCGACCATTAATCTGGCCATCGACGTACAGGAAGACACCGAGATCTACACGCCGCTGACTTCGCGTATTGCGCATCTGGTGGTGATCGACGTGCTGGCAATGGGTGTTGCCATGGCGCGCGGCCCTAGCCTGGTCAACCATCTCAAGAGCGTGAAGCGCAGCCTTCGCAGTCTGCGCCTGTCGCCCAAATCGGTGAAGACCCACGAGGATTGACGCAACGTGACCGCTCGGTCCTCCGTCATCACTCCGTCATCTTGTTGACCTCATAGCGTCACCCAACACTTCGATGCTGAGCCTCCCAGTACTTCACTATCCGGGAGAACAGCATGTCTCAGCCACGTGATGCCTACGTCAACCTTGACGCCCGCGCCCGCCGCAAAGTGCAGGACGAGCGTCGCATGCATTTCCGCCGCGCGATCGAGAGCTACGACGAACAGCGCCAGCTGCATGCGCAGTTGATGGAATATCCGGACCTGTTGATGATCAGCCCGCTGCTGGACGGCCTGCCGGCGCGCCATCAAAGCGGGCAGCCAGCGCACTGATCTGCGCACGCTCTTCACGGATGAAGGCGAAGAACGCCTGGGCGACGGGACTCAGCCGCTTGCCGCGCGGGTGAACCACGCACCAGCTGCGATAGAGCGGCAACTCCAGTACGGGTAGCTCGTGGAGCAACCCGTGCGCCAGCTCCAGATGCACGGCGTGGCGAGGTATCAGCGCCAGTCCAAGTCCCGCCGCCACGCTCTCACGCAGCGCATCGAGCGATGCCACCTGCACCGTCTGAGCGAAATGGGCACGTTTCTGCCGCAGATAATCCTCGGCGGCCTTGCGAGTGCCTGAGCCGGGTTCGCGGATCAGCAGAGGGTAGCGGGTGAGATCCTGTAGCTTCAGCTCTGGTGCTGTGCATAACGGATGGTCCACGGGCGCGACTGCGACGATCGGATTATCGAGAAAGGGTAGGAACTCCAAGTCCATATCGGTCGGCACTTGCGACATGATCAGCAGGTCGTCACGGCTGATCGACAGACGCTTCACCGCCTGCGCGTGGTTGACCACCACCAGTTCAAGGCTGACCTCCGGATGCTTGCGTTTGAACGCGGCGAACAGATGCGGCGTGATGTACTTGGCGCTCGACTCGACTGCGAGATTGAGCTGACCTTGTAGCGAGCCCTGCAGGTCGGACAGTTGCATATCCAGGCTGTCGAGCCGCCCGAAGATGTCCGTGCTGGCGCGCTGCAACGCTTCGGCCGCTGCGGTCAGGTAGAGTTTTTTCCCCAGATATTCGAACAGCGGCTGCCCGATCAGCTCCTCCAACTGGCGAATCTGCAAGCTCACGGCGGGCTGGGTCAGGGCCATTTCTTCGGCTGCTCGGCTGTAGGAGCGGCTTTCACAAACCGCGCGGAAAACCTGCAACTGGCGCAGGGTGATGCGCATCATGCTTTTTCGCATCGACTCGACGCTCCTTATCTTGTGATTGCCGTGTGCTTTGCAAGCGCTCTGCGCCCCGCCCGCTGGCCCATAGCGATCAGGTATAAGTAACTACTTATTCTCAGTCAAACTATTATTCATTTTCAGTAATCGTGCTCATCGGCGTAGGGTTTGGAGGCTTGCAACTGGTGCAGGCGATATGCGGCCCCTCATGGCGGCCTTCTGCTCATCGACCGAGGGAATGACAGCGTGATCAAGAAGCTGCTGATCGCCAACCGCGGTGAAATAGCCGTCCGCATCGTGCGGGCCTGCGCTGAAATGAATGTGCGCTCAGTGGCGGTGTTCGCCGAGCCCGATCGCCATGCGTTGCACGTCAAACGCGCCGACGAGGCCTACTTCATCGGGGAGGACCCGCTCGCGGGCTATCTGAACCCGCGCAAGCTGGTGAATCTTGCTGTTGAAACTGGCTGCGACGCCCTGCATCCGGGCTACGGCTTTCTCTCTGAAAACGCCGAGCTGGCGGAAATCTGCGCCGAGCGTGGCATCCGCTTCGTCGGCCCGAGCGCCGAAGTGATTCGCCGCATGGGCGACAAGACCGAAGCGCGGCGCAGCATGATCAAGGCTGGAGTGCCGGTCACGCCAGGCACCGAAGGCAACGTCGCGAATGTTGAGGAAGCGCTGGCGGCGGCTGACGGCATTGGCTATCCGGTGATGCTCAAGGCGACGTCTGGCGGTGGCGGTCGTGGTATCCGTCGCTGCAACTCGCGCGAAGAATTGGCCCAGGCCTATCCGCGGGTCATATCCGAGGCCACCAAGGCCTTCGGTTCGGCCGACGTGTTTCTGGAGAAATGCATCGTCGAGCCCAAGCACATCGAGGCGCAGATCCTTGCCGATTCCTTCGGCAACACCGTGCATCTGTTCGAGCGCGATTGCTCGATCCAGCGCCGTAACCAGAAGCTCATCGAGATCGCCCCCAGCCCGCAGCTGACTCCTGAGCAGCGTGCCTATATCGGCGACCTGGCGGTACGTGCTGCCAGGGCGGTGGGGTACGAGAACGCCGGCACCGTGGAGTTCCTGCTCGCCGAGGGCGAGGTGTACTTCATGGAAATGAACACCCGCGTGCAGGTCGAGCACACCATCACCGAGGAAATCACCGGTATCGACATCGTCCGCGAGCAGATCCGTATCGCTTCGGGCCTACCGCTTTCGGTCAAGCAGGAAGACATCCAGTATCGCGGCTTCGCCCTGCAGTTCCGTATCAACGCCGAGGAGCCTCGCAACAATTTCCTGCCCTGCTTCGGCAAGATCACCCGTTACTACGCTCCCGGCGGCCCCGGTGTGCGTACCGATACGGCGATCTACACCGGCTACACCATCCCGCCGTACTACGACTCCATGTGCCTGAAGCTAATCGTCTGGGCGCTGACCTGGGAGGAGGCGCTGGCCCGCGGTTCGCGCGCACTGGACGACATGCGCGTGCAGGGCGTGAAGACCACTGCCACCTATTACCAGCAGATTCTCGCCAATCCGGATTTCCGCAGCGGGCAGTTCAACACCAGCTTCGTCGACAACCATCCGGAACTGCTGAATTACTCGATCAAACGCAAGCCGGGCGAATTGGCCCTGGCCATCGCTGCCGCCATCGCCGCCCACGCAGGACTGTGAGGAACGAACCATGACTGCTCAGAAGAAAATCACCGTTACCGACACCATCTTGCGTGACGCCCATCAGTCGCTGCTGGCTACCCGCATGCGCACCGAGGATATGCTGCCGATCTGCGAGAAGCTCGACCGCGTCGGCTACTGGTCGCTGGAAGTCTGGGGCGGCGCGACCTTCGACGCCTGCGTGCGTTTTCTCAAGGAAGACCCCTGGGAGCGCCTGCGCCAGTTGAAAGCGGCGCTGCCCAATACCCGGTTGCAGATGCTGCTGCGCGGCCAGAACCTGCTGGGCTATCGGCACTACGCCGATGACGTGGTAGAGGCCTTCTGCGCAAAGGCGGCGGAAAACGGTATCGACGTGTTCCGCATCTTCGATGCGATGAACGACGTGCGGAACCTGGAAATCGCCATACGTGCGGTGAAAAAGACCGGCAAGCACGCGCAGGGCACCATCGCCTACACCACTAGTCCGGTGCACACCGTCGAGGCGTTCGTCGAGCAGGGCCGGGCGATGCGTGACATGGGCGTCGACTCGATCGCGATCAAGGACATGGCCGGGTTGCTGACGCCGTTTGCTACTGGTGATCTGGTCCGTGCGCTGAAGGCCGAGATCGATCTACCGGTGTTCATCCATTCCCACGACACGGCAGGCGTGGCCAGCATGTGTCAGCTCAAAGCCATCGAGAATGGCGCCGACCACATCGACACCGCGATCTCCTCCATGGCCTGGGGCACCAGCCACCCCGGCACCGAGTCCATGGTCGCCGCGCTGCGCGGCACGCCCTACGACACCGGCCTCGATCTGGAACTGATCCAGGAGATCGGGCTGTACTTCTATGCGGTGCGCAAGAAGTACCATCAGTTCGAGAGCGACTTCACCGGCGTCGATACCCGCGTGCAGGTCAATCAGGTGCCGGGCGGAATGATTTCCAACCTTGCCAACCAGCTCAAGGAGCAAGGCGCGCTAAACCGCATGGACGAAGTGCTGGCCGAGATCCCGCGCGTGCGCAAGGACCTGGGCTACCCGCCGCTGGTCACGCCCACCTCGCAGATCGTTGGCACCCAGGCGTTCTTCAACGTGCTGGCCGGCGAGCGTTACAAGACCATCACCAACGAGGTGAAGCTCTACCTGCAGGGTGGCTATGGCAAGGCACCGGGCACCATCGACGCCAAGCTGCAGCGCCAGGCGATCGGCGGGGAGGAGTTCATCGAGGTGCGCCCGGCGGACCTGATCAAGCCCGAGTTGGACAAGTTGCGGCGCGAAATCGGCGCGCTGGCCAAGTCCGAAGAAGACGTGCTGACTTATGCCATGTTCCCCGACATCGGCCGCAAATTTCTCGAGGAGCGCGAGGCCGGCACGCTGGTGCCCGAGACCTTGCTGCCGATTCCTGACGGCAGCACGGCTACCGCCGCGGGCGGGCAGGGCGTACCGACCGAATTCGTCATCGATGTGCACGGTGAGACCTACCGCGTCGACATCACCGGCGTGGGCGTCAAAGGCGAAGGCAAGCGGCACTTCTTCCTCTCCATCGACGGTATGCCGGAGGAAGTGGTGTTCGAGCCGCTGAACAATTTCGTCGGCGGCAGTGGCGGCGGTCAGCGCAAGCAGGCCAATGGGCCGGGCGATGTCAGCACCAGCATGCCGGGCAACGTGGTTGATGTGCTGGTCAAGGAGGGCGATGCGGTCAAAGCCGGCCAGGCCGTACTGATCAGCGAAGCGATGAAGATGGAAACCGAGATCCAGGCGCCGATAGCAGGTACAGTCAAGGCGGTACACGTGGCCAAGGGTGACAGGGTGACGCCGGGCGATCTGCTGATTGAGATCGAGGCTTAACAGATGTCCCTTGGGGAGCCGAAAGGCTCCCTTTTTTTGCCTATAGTGCGGGCTGATGATTGAAGGACCGGGAGGTATCGATGGGGCTTGACCCAGTAGTGCTGTTTTTCCTGTTCGGCCTGTTTGCCGGGCTTGTTAAAAGCGAGTTGAAACTGCCACCAGCGTTGTATGAAACGCTGTCCATCCTGCTGCTGCTGGCGATCGGCTTGCACGGCGGTGTCGAGCTTGCCGAACAGGCGAGCGCTGCGCTGCTGGGCCAGTCTGCGTTGGTATTGCTACTGGGCTGCGCGCTGCCGCTTCTGGCCTTCCCGCTGCTGCGCGTGCTGGGGTTTTCGCGGGTTGACTCGGCCAGTGTCGCTGCGCATTACGGCTCGGTAAGCGCCGGGACGTTCGCCGTGGTCGTGGCGTTCATGCTCGCCAAAGGGATCGATTTCGAGAGCTACATGCCGCTGTTCGTGGCGATTCTGGAAATACCGGCGATCCTCATCGGGATTGTGCTTGCCAAGGGCATCACGCGCGACACCAACTGGCGTGAGCTGGGGCGAGAAATCTTCCTCGGCAAGAGCATCATGCTGCTGCTCGGCGGGCTGATCATTGGTGCCATTGCGGGCAAGGAGGGGATCAAGCCGCTGGAACCCTTCTACACCAGCATGTTCAAGCCAGTGCTGGCGCTCTTCCTGCTGGAGATGGGCCTGATCGCTTCCGGCCAGCTTGGATCGCTACGGCGTTATGGCCTGCGACTGGCCCTGTTTGGCCTTGGAATGCCCCTGACGGGCGCCGTGATCGGCGCGCTGCTGGCGCGCTTCATGGGGCTTTCACTAGGCGGCACCGCCATGCTCGCGACGCTGGCGGCCAGTGCCTCCTATATCGCGGTGCCAGCGGCCATGCGTCTAGCGTTACCTGAAGCCAATCCCTCGCTGTCCCTCACGGCGTCGCTGGGAATCACCTTTCCGTTCAACATCCTGGTCGGCATTCCACTGTATCTCCTGCTGGCCGAAACCCTGATCGCATGGGGACTGTAGACATGACGACCGCGACCCGAACCCTGCTCACCGTGATCTGTGAGGCGGCGCTGGAGAAAAAGCTGGAGGTCGATCTCGACCACCTCGGTGCGCCAGGCTGGACATTCTCCGACGCCCGCGGCCGCGGCAGCCGTGGCATGCGTAGCGCCGGTTGGGACAATGACGGCAATATCCGGCTGGAAATCATCTGCAACCGTGAAACGGCCGAACGCATCGCCGGGCATCTGCAGGCGCGTTATTACGACAACTTTGCGATGGTTTGCTATCTGGCAGAGGTCGAGGTGCTGCGGCCTCAAAAATTCTAGACCGAGTGATGAATCGACCGGTCGCTGCCCGGACGGTGAGGTGCTCGGTTCATCCATCGCCTCGCTCACTCCAAGGCGATGGACAGCCGCTGAACCTAGCGCTCTAGCCGGCGCTGGCTGCGCAGGGTCTTGAGGTCGGCCTGAGTGCAGCTGAGTGGCTCGGCACCGGTCAGGTCATAGCAGCGCTGGCCGAAGCCCATCGGCCAGTAAATGATGCCGCCCGGTGGCCAGAAAATAGACGCAACGCGGAAGCGCGCACGCAGTTTGCCTTGCTGCAGCAGTTCGCCATCGTCGCTGCTGAGCTTGTAGGGAATGCCGCCAGCCGCCGTCCAGAAGAACGGACGTGTCTTGACCAGCCCCTGAGAGTATTGCTGCGGTCGCTCGTAGACGGCGACCTTGCTGTTCTCCGGCAGTTTGAAGTAACTCGCGGTGGAGCAGCCGGTGATCGCCAATGCGAGCGCCAACAGGCCCGCAGCACGTTTCAGTATCATCATTCATTCCTTGTGGTGACGCCCGGAGCACAGGCCGTGCCCCGTAAAGCGGGCGGCACTATACCTGAGGCCATCGTGAAGTCGAAAACGGCGCTGCTGCCGTAAGCGCAGGGATGTATCCAATGGCTTTAGGTCTCACTGCTTCGGCTTCAGCCTCTGAACCTGAGCGATGGAGCTGCTCCACTTGCTGTCCGGTATGAATGGAGATCTGGGAATGCTGTGATGAGCACCGCTTGAATGGCGTCTAGTAGCCTATTGCGCGTCACGCGACTTACCTTCCACAGGACTTGCATGCAGAACCTTTTAAGCGAAATCCTTGATGAAGTGCGCCCGTTGCTCGGGCAGGGCAAGGTGGCGGATTACATTCCGGCGCTGGCGGATGTGCCGGCTGATCAGCTGGGAATTGCGGTCTATAGCGCGGAGGGTGAGGTCTACCAGGCGGGGGATGCCACGACTCCGTTCTCGATTCAGAGCATCTCCAAAGTGTTCAGCCTGGTCCAGGCGATCCAGCATGGTGGCGAAACCCTGTGGGAGCGGCTGGGGCATGAGCCTTCCGGGCAGCCGTTCAACTCGCTGGTGCAGCTGGAGTTCGAGCGTGGCCGGCCGCGCAACCCATTCATCAACGCCGGTGCGTTGGTGATCTGCGACATCAATCAGTCGCGCTTCGCGGTGCCTGCGCTGTCGATGCGAGATTTTGTTCGGCATCTGTCGGGCAATCCGCTGATCGTCTCCGACAGCCGGGTCGCTGAGTCGGAGTATCAACACCGTGCCCGAAATGCGGCGATGGCTTATCTGATGCAGGCGTTCGGTAACTTTCATAACGATGTCGAAGCGGTACTGCGCAGCTATTTTCATCACTGCGCGTTGCGTATGAGCTGCGTCGATCTGGCCCGGGCGTTCGGCTTTCTTGCGCGTGACGGCGCTTGCCTGGAGGGTGGCGAGTCGGTGCTGAGCCCGCGGCAGGCGAAACAGGTCAATGCGATCATGGCCACCAGCGGCCTTTATGACGAGGCCGGTAATTTTGCCTACCGTGTGGGCTTGCCTGGCAAAAGCGGGGTGGGTGGCGGCATCGTCGCGGTGGTGCCAGGCCGCTTCACGGTGTGCGTCTGGTGCCCCGAATTGAATCAGGCCGGCAACTCGCTGATCGGCATGGCGGCGCTGGAGAAACTGTCGCAGCGCATTGGCTGGTCTATCTTTTGACCATCGGTAACAGCTGAGTCAGGGCGCTAGGGCTTTGCGCTCTGGCGTCGTCAAGGCCTGTCACATTTATCTGGTGTCTGAACCCAGGCGTGCAACGTCGTACCTAACCAACCATAAAGTGAGATCGAATTATGAGTCTCGAAGACAAGACGAGCGAAACGGCGCAGGAGGCGCTCGATAACCTGGTCGCGGGGGTCATCCAGTTTCGCGAAGAAATCTACCCGCAGCAGCGCGAATTGTTCAGCAAGCTGGCCAACGAGCAGACGCCGCGTGCGATGTTCATTACCTGTGCGGACTCGCGCATCCTGCCCGAGTTGATTACCCAGAGCTCACCTGGCGACCTGTTCGTCACGCGCAACGTCGGCAATATAGTCCCTCCATACGGGATCATGAACGGTGGCGTGTCGACTGCCATCGAGTTCGCTGTAATGGCGCTTGGGGTGCATCACATAATCGTTTGCGGCCATTCCGATTGCGGTGCGATGAAAGCGGTACTGAACCCGTCCAGCCTCGATGGGATGCCGACTGTCAGGAGCTGGCTGCGTCACGCTGAGGTGGCGCGGACGGTAGTGGAAGAAAATTGCGGCTGTGCTGACCACAATACTCTGGGTGTGCTGACCGAGGAGAACGTGCTGGCGCAGCTCGATCATCTGCGAACCCATCCATCGGTGGCGGCGCGGTTGGCCAGCGGGCAGCTGTTCATTCACGGATGGGTCTACAACATCGGCACCAGCGAGATCCGCGCCTACGATGCGGCACGTGGTGAGTTCCGCCTGATCGGCGATGGCCCGCTACCTATGGCCACCCCCAAGTCGCGCTACGTGTAAGCCCGCCGTGACCCGGTGTGTGTACGCATCGGGTTGCGCATCAGCCGAGCAAGAGTGGCTGCCGCTTCTCGCTCGAAAGGTCCGGTGCCGTAAAGCTGATGGCGGGTCGGGCTTGGACGGGCTATTTGTGCAGTACGAACTGCCCGGTGAAGCGCACGGCGTCGCGGCCATCGGCGGCAAGGATGCGGCTATTGAGGGTCAGGCGAGAGCGGCCGCGACGGCGGTAGATTGCTTCGAACCGGTTCCAGGCATCGTCGGCGGGTGCAGCGCAGATGGCCGTGGCGTCATCGACTACCGGTAGCGGGTAATCGATCTGGCCTTCCTGAATCACGATATGACCGTCTTCAATTCCCGCTTCCCGGAGCCGCAGGTGCAGCCAACCCCAGCCCGCCAGCACCGAGGCGCAGTAAAGGCTGCCGCCGAACATGCTGCTCTTGTGGTTGATGTTCGCTTGTAGCGGAACCTTCAGACGCAGTTCGTGATTTTCCCAATGCTCGACTCGCAGGCCCATCGCCCGGGTCAGTGGGATGTCGTGATGCAGAATGGCTTCCAGGTAGCGGCTATCGCGGCTCATGCCGGGTGGTTCCCAAGACGTTTGCAGATACAGGCAGACGCCAAGCATGACTGCTGAGTCACGATATTGCCAGTTTCAACCGGCGCTTTTTTTTGAGCAGCCGGGGCCTGCTTCGAACCTCGAGCGCGCTCCTTCAGCGAAGCGGGGTTTTCTGCTGATAGGCGCAGTAGCCGGGGCGTGGGCCGACATGCGGATGGTTGCGGCAGGTATCTGGCCGCTTGGCATAGACCGTACACAGACGGGTCTTGCGATCCAGGTAGAGACAATCGCCATTGGCCAGGCGCGTCAGCGTAAAAACCCCACGCTTCTGATTGAAATGCTCGACGATGCCGGCTTTGCTGAGGCGTTTCGCGACGTTTTTCGCCGGCTCGTCGCGTTCGAAGGCATCCACCACTTCCAGGCGAATCAGGTCGTCGATGCGCACTTCGACCGGTAGCGTGCAGCAGGTAGCCTTGCAATCGCGGCACAGCCCGTTGCTGTAACGAGCCCAGGTTTCCAGGCGATCTGGTTCGGCGGAGGCGATCAATCGAGTCTTCAAGGCGGCGGTATCGGTAATGGCGGCGCGCGATCATAACGACACACGGCGGAATTTCCAGCGAATCCGACGAGTCGAACGCCGGACAGACGGTCGCGCAGAGTCGGCTGAAACCTGCAAACCTGTCTGTATTGCCGTTTGCCGAGGTGGCCCGGCGCCGCCATGAACCCCCTCATTTCCTCTTTCCAGCTCCACGAGGTCTGTCCATGACGCAAGAAACGACTGCTCCCACCGCTGAAGAAGTCGCCGCTTTTCGCGCGAACGTGATCAGCAAGCTGACCTACTCGATCGGCAAGGATCCTGAGCATGCCTCCGATCATGACTGGTTCGAGGCTGTCGCCTTGGCTACTCGCGACCGCATGACCGATGAGTGGATGGCCCGGACACGCCAGGTCTATCAGGAAGGCAAGAAGCGGGTTTACTACCTCTCGCTGGAATTCCTCATCGGCCGGTTGCTCACCGACAGCTTGAGCAACCTTGGTCTGCTGGAGGTTGCGCGCGAGGCGCTGGCTGGCGTCGATGTCGATTTCGACCGCATCCGTGGCCTCGAGCCTGACGCAGCGCTGGGTAATGGCGGTCTGGGCCGTTTGGCAGCCTGCTTCATGGAGAGCATGGCGACGCTCGGGATTGCTGCCCATGGTTATGGCATCCGGTACGACCACGGCCTATTTCGCCAGGCGATCGTCGATGGCTGGCAGCACGAGCAGACCGAAACCTGGCTGAATTTCGGCAACCCCTGGGAATTCGAGCGTCCGGAAGTCAGCTACCTGATCGGCTTTGGCGGCAGCGTTGCTGCGATGCCGGGCACCGGCAGCAATCCAGAGCAGTCCAGGCACTTCTGGCACTGGGCCGAAGGGGTTCGCGCCATCGCCTATGACACCCCCGTGGTGGGTTGGCGGGGCGCGAGCGTGAATACGCTTCGGCTGTGGCGTGCGCGCGCCGAGGCCGACTTCCATCTTGAGCGTTTCAACGCGGGCGACCACATCGGCGCCGTCGCCGAAGAAGCGCGTGCGGAAAGTATCTCCCGGGTTCTGTATCCGGCCGACAGCACAGAAGCAGGCCAGGAGCTGCGCTTGCGGCAGGAGTATTTCTTCGTTGCGGCTTCGTTGCAGGATTTGCTTCGCCGGCATCTCGAGCAGCGCGGCACGCTGATGAATCTGCCGGAGTTCGCGGCCATCCAGCTCAACGATACCCACCCGGCCATCGCCGTCGCTGAGCTTATGCGCCTGCTGGTCGACGTACATGACGTCCCGTGGCGCAAGGCCTGGGAGCTTACGGTTGGTACGCTGTCTTACACCAACCACACACTGCTTCCCGAAGCGCTGGAGACCTGGCCGGTCGGGCTGATGGAACGCCTGCTGCCGCGCCATATGCAGATTATTTATCTTATCAATGCTCAGCACCTCGACGCCTTGCGCGAGCGCGGCGTGCACGATCTCAAACTGTTGCGCTCGGTCTCGCTGATCGAAGAGGATCACGGTCGTCGCGTGCGCATGGGTAACCTGGCGTTCCTGGGCTCCCATTGCGTGAATGGCGTGTCTGCGCTGCACACCGGCCTGATGCGTGAGACGGTATTTACCGACCTGCATTCGCTGTATCCCAAGCGGATCAGCAACAAGACCAATGGCATCACGTTCCGCCGCTGGTTATATCAGTCCAACCCCCAGTTGACGCGGCTGCTGGTCGAACACGTCGGGGAGGAGCTGCTCGACGCGCCGGAGACCATGCTGCGCAAGCTTGACCCCTTCGCCGATCAAGCCGACTTCCGTGCCAGGTTCGCTGCGCAGCGCTTGGAGAACAAGCAGATCCTGGCGCGAATGATCCAGGATCGCCTGGGCATCACCGTCGACCCGAATGCGCTGTTCGATGTTCACGTGAAACGCATTCACGAGTACAAGCGTCAGTTGCTCAACCTGCTGCACACCGTCGCGCTGTACCAGGCGATCCGGTCCGATCCAGGCGGTAACTGGGTGCCGCGAGTGAAGATCTTCGCCGGCAAGGCGGCAGCCAGTTATCACACCGCGAAACTGATCATCAAACTGACCAACGACATTGCGCGGACCATCAATGACGACCCGACGGTGCGCGGTCTGCTGAAGGTGGTATTCCTGCCCAACTACAACGTCAGCCTGGCCGAGCGCATCATCCCGGCCGCTGATCTCTCAGAGCAGATCTCCACCGCGGGTCTCGAGGCGTCAGGCACCAGCAACATGAAGTTCGCCCTCAACGGTGCGCTGACCATCGGTACGCTCGATGGCGCCAACGTCGAAATGTGCGAGCAGATCGGTGCCGATCATATGTTCATCTTCGGCATGACTGCGCAGGAAGTGGAAGCACGCAAGCAGGCCAACGAGTACAACGCCGAAGCCACCATCATCGGCTCGCCCCGGCTCAACGAAGTGCTGATGGCGATCCGCAACGGCGCGTTCTCGGCAGATGACCCCGCGCGTTACACCGCGCTTATCGATGGGCTCAAGTGGCACGACACGTTCATGGTCTGTGCCGACTTCGAGTCTTACTGGAAGGCGCAGTTGGAAGTCGAGGCGCGCTGGCGAGACGCGGACAGCTGGTGGCGCTCGGCAGTATTCAATACCTCGCGCACGGGTTGGTTCTCATCCGATCGCACCATTCGTGAGTACGCCGAGGAAATCTGGAAGGTGCTGTGAGGGCGTGGCTGGCCTGAAGGCAGGTCTGCTGAGCAGGCCTTCTTCAGGCTGCGGCCGTCCCAGGGGTGCTTTGAGGATAGCGGTGCAGGCACTTTGCCGCTTCGCTGAACTATGCGGGGCGTCGGCAGGTCTGAGGGGGGTTAGTTTTCCCTTGGCCTGCTAAACTGCGCGGGTTTTTACATCCTCCGGAGCCATTCCATGTCACGCGTAACCCTGAGTCGCTACCTGATCGAGCAGACCCGCAGCAACAACACTCCTGCAGATCTGCGCTTCCTAATCGAGGTAGTGGCTCGAGCGTGCAAGGAAATCAGCCACGCCGTTTCCAAAGGTGCACTGGGCGGCGTGCTCGGTGCGACCGAGACCGAGAACATCCAGGGCGAAGTTCAGAAGAAGCTGGACGTTCTATCCAACGAAATTCTGCTTGAAGCCAACGAGTGGGGCGGCCATCTGGCTGGCATGGCTTCCGAAGAAATGGACAACGCCTACCAGATCCCCGGCAAGTACCCAAAGGGTGCCTATCTTCTGGTGTTCGACCCGCTGGATGGCTCCAGCAACATCGATGTCAACGTGTCGGTCGGTACTATCTTCTCCGTACTGCGCTGCCCGGGCGAGTGCTTCACGCAGAACGACGCGCTCGGCGAAGAAGCGTTCCTCCAGCCTGGCACCAAGCAGGTTGCAGCCGGTTATGCGATCTACGGACCGCAGACCATGCTCATGCTGACGCTGGGCAA
The DNA here is from genome assembly GCF_003696365.1 of Stutzerimonas zhaodongensis. Classification (GTDB taxonomy): domain Bacteria; phylum Pseudomonadota; class Gammaproteobacteria; order Pseudomonadales; family Pseudomonadaceae; genus Stutzerimonas; species Stutzerimonas zhaodongensis. Next base: position 47,117 of record NZ_RFFM01000008.1, on the reverse strand, counting down.
TGGCGTCATGGGCTTCACGCTGGACCGTGAACTGGGCAGCTTCGTGCTCACCCACGAGAACATCCGGGTTCCGGAAACCACCTCCGAGTTCGCCATCAACATGTCCAATCAGCGTCACTGGGAAGCTCCGGTGCAGCGCTACGTTGGCGAGCTGCTGGCGGGCACCGAAGGCCCGTTGAACAAGAACTACAACATGCGCTGGATCGCCTCGATGGTTGCCGACGTGCATCGCATCCTGACCCGTGGCGGAATGTTCATGTATCCCAAGGACTCCCGCGAGCCTGGCAAGGCCGGCAAGCTGCGCCTGATGTACGAGGCCAATCCGATGTCCTTCATCATCGAGCAGGCCGGCGGCGCCGCCACCACCGGCACCCAGCGCATCCTCGATGTTCAACCTGAATCCCTTCACCAGCGCGTACCGGTTTTCCTGGGCTCCAAGGAAGAAGTGGAGCGTGTCACTGGCTACCACCAGGGCTGAGGGTTTGTCCTCGCCCTCGCGGGATCTACTGAACTGGTGGTTCGGTGAGGGCGCGACGGCCGTCGAAACCTCCAACGAGAAAAGCCGGCTCTGGTTTGGCTACACCCCGGAACAGGATGCCGAAGCCCGAGAGCGCTTCGGTGAATTGGTCGGAAAAGCACTGGCAGGCCAGCTGGACGATTGGGCCGAATCACCTCAAGGCTGGCTAGCGTTGGTGCTTCTGCTGGATCAGCTGCCGCGCATGATCTATCGCGGTACCCCTAAAGCATTCGCGGGCGATGAACATGCGTTTCAGCTCGTTCGCGACGGGATGGCTCATGGGGGCGATGTTCTCCTGGCGCCGATTCAGCGCGTCTTCATCTATCTCGTTCTCGAACACTCGGAAAATCTCAGTGTGCAGGATCAGGCCGTGCAGCAATTCGAATCGCTGCACAGCATTGCCGATGCCGGCGAGCAGAAGGTGTTCGCGGATTTCCTCGATTTTGCAGAGCGCCACCGGCAGGTCATAGCCCGTTTTGGTCGCTTCCCGCATCGCAACGAAGTGTTGGGGCGGTCTTCCAGTGAGGCTGAGCAGGCCTTCCTCGCCCAGCCGGGCTCCCGCTTTTAGCGCAGCCGAGGAACCTTCCCAGGCGACTCGCTTCCTAATCACATACCCGAGGCGCAGCCAAGCACGGCCAGCTGCCAATCACTAAAGGAACCTGTCATGTCTTTGCGCCATTTATCGCTGATCGCCGCTGTCGTTCTGTTGGCAGCGTGCAGCCCGGTGACCCAGGAAAATTTCGCCAAGCTCCAGGCCGGAATGTCCCGCGCAGAAGTCGAGAAGTTACTCGGCAAGCCAGGCGAATGTGCAGGTGCTTTGGGAATGTCGAGTTGCACCTGGGGACAGAAGAACCGTTTCATCAGCGTTCAGTTTGCCGGCGACAAGGTGATGATGTTTTCTGGCCAGGGCCTCAAGTAAGGAGCTTCCATGCGTTTATTCATTGCGCTGTGCTGCACGTTGTTGATCGTGGGATGCGCCCGCTCCGGTGCTGATGCCGAGGGTCCTGAGACCGTAGGCCAAGTGGACCTGAATCGTTATCAGGGCACCTGGTATGAAATCGCCCGGCTACCCATGTTCTTTCAGCGCAACTGCCTGCGCTCGCAAGCTGAGTACCGCCTGCAGGCTGACAACAGCGTCGCGGTGACCAATCGCTGTGAAACCCGCGACGGTGAGTGGCAGCAGGCAACCGGCGAAGCGGTGCTGCAACAGCCCGGCGAGACCGACAAGCTCTGGGTGCGCTTCGATAACTGGTTCAGCAAGCTGTTCCCCGGCCTGACCAAAGGGCATTACTGGATTCTCTATCTCGATGAAGGCTACGAGGTTGCGCTGGTGGGTAGCCCGGATCGTGACTATCTCTGGCTGTTGTCCAGAGAAAAAGAAATCGACGCCGCGACACGCGACACGCTGCTCAAGCAAGCCCGAGCGCGCGGATACGATGTGAGTGAGCTGATCTGGCGCGGCGAATAGTCCTGAGTTTCTCCAGCTGCCATTCGAGGTGTATGGGGTCCACTAGCTGGCCGCGCTCGTCCAAAAGCATGTCTGGGAGTAAATGGCAGGCAACTTGAGCAGTGGTTGCTATGGCTCGAATACTGAGCGAACTAGTCCCAGTTCATGCGCGCCAGCTGCCAGTCGCCCTCCGTACGCCACCATTCGAGTTTCACGTTGTAATGCCCGACGCGCTGCGGCAGCAACCCCTCCGCCCCGGTCAATGCCACTTGGGCTTCGCTGTAGCCTTTATCCGGATAGGTTGGGTCGATCCAGCTGCGGTTGTTGAGTGCGACCACTCGCACGTTGCGATGGCGCAGAAACATCAAGGTGGCCGTGCGCTTTACCCAGTCCTTATCCAGTCCCTCGTTAGCGCTGAACTCTGGATGAATCAGCGCCATCAACGCGCGGTTGTCTTTGTCTTCGATGCTTTCCTGCAATGATTTCGCAGCGGCATCGAGCGCTGCCTGGGAATCTTCCCGGCCGCAACCGACGAGTAACAGTGATAGCGCCGCAGCTGCGGCTGCTAATTTCCATACGGACATGCCGAACCTCTCGAACCTCGTTATGATGCCGGAAACGTCAGGCGGGACTTCAAGCCCGCGCACCGACCACGGAGTGTGCCATGCAGACCTTGTATCCGGAGATCAAACCCTACGCGCGGCATGAGCTGGCGGTGGAAGCGCCGCATGTGCTTTACGTCGACGAGAGTGGTTCACCGGAGGGCCTGCCCGTGGTGTTCGTGCATGGCGGCCCGGGTGGCGGTTGCGATGCGTTGAGCCGGCGCTTCTTCGATCCGAACCTGTATCGCATCATCACCTTCGATCAGCGCGGCTGCGGCCGCTCAACGCCTCACGCCAGCCTTGAAAATAACACCACCGCGCATTTGATCTCCGACATGGAGCACATCCGCGAGCATCTGGGCGTCGATAAGTGGGTGCTGTTCGGAGGCTCATGGGGTTCGACATTGTCACTGGCGTACGCTCAGGCTTATCCCGAACATGTGCATGCGCTGATCCTGCGCGGCATCTTCCTCTGCCGGCCCAAGGAGTTCTCCTGGTTCTATCAGGAAGGTGCAAGTCGCCTGTTCCCCGATTACTGGCAGGATTTCCTGGCGCCCATTCCCCCTGAGGAGCGCGGCGATCTCATGCAGGCTTTCTACCGGCGCCTGACCGGCACCGATCAGATTGCGCAGATGCATGCGGCGAAGGCGTGGTCCTGCTGGGAGGGGCGTACGGCTACGTTGCGGCCGAACACCCAGGTGGTCGATCGGTTCTCAGATACCCATCGTGCGCTGGCCATGGCTCGTATCGAATGCCATTACTTCGTCAATGGCGCATTTCTCGAACCGGATCAACTATTGCGAGACATGCACAAGATCGCGCACCTGCCGGGCATCATCGTCCACGGTCGCTATGACGTCATATGCCCCCTGGAGAACGCCTGGGAACTGCACGAGGCCTGGCCCAACAGCGAACTCCAGATCATCCGCGAGGCCGGCCATTCAGCATCCGAGCATGGCATCTGCGACGCCCTGGTTCGTGCGGCGGCCGATATCGCCCACCGCCTGCTTGACCTGCCGCCTGAGGAAGCCTGATGAAGGCGCTGATCCAGCGCGTGCGTCACGCGCGGGTCGAGGTTGCAGGTGAGGTGGTCGGAGGCATCGACCAGGGCTTGCTGGTCTTGATTGGGGTGGAGCGTGGCGATGATCGTGCCCGCGCCGACAAGCTGTTGCACAAGCTGCTGCGCTACCGCGTATTCAGCGATGAGCAGGGCAAGATGAACCGCTCGCTGACTGACATTGGCGGCGGTCTGTTGCTCGTCTCGCAGTTCACCCTGGCCGCGGACACTGGCAGCGGCCTACGGCCCAGTTTTTCCAGTGCGGCCCCGCCTGTGCAGGGCGAAGAACTCTACGACTACATGCTCGCCCAGGCGCACTTACAGCATGCGCAAGTCGCCTCCGGGCGCTTTGGCGCCGACATGCAGGTACATCTTCAGAACGATGGACCGGTGACCTTCCTGCTCGAGAGCTGAACGGCTGCGGCGAGGTAACCGCTTTCAGCGCTTCGATGCTTCGAGCCCGTTCTCCTGCAACCAAGTGATCGCATAATCGCGGAGCTGGACGGTTTGATAGTCCAGCCACGCCTGGCGCGCTTGCGGAAAATCCTCCAGTTTGAAGTCGAAGTTCCTCAGTGGCTTGCGACCTTGAAGGGCGCTACTCAGCAATGCATGCGCATTGGGGTCGTTCAAGGTGAAGAGAAACGCCTCCCGCATTGCGATTGACTGAGCCAGCCCGAGCGGCTCTATGTGCAGGTAACGGTCGTCCTGCACGTCGTACTTCTCATTGACACCCGGTGCGGGATCGCCGGGGAAGACTGCGCGAATATTGCCGGACTCCAGATCCAGATAGTGCTCACTGGCATCCTGGTTATCCAAGGCGTATTCCAAGCGGTGAAGATCTATGGTCAACGGGCGCATGGCAAACAACTGTGATTAGGGTTCACAGTTTGTGACAGGTACGCACCGAATGCGTGCAATACGTTCATCGGTACTGCCTCGCATTCTTCAACGACCAATGGTCAGAACAGACGTGCCAGCAAGGCGCTGACAGCTGTCTCGACGCGCAGAATCCGCTCACCTAGCTGTACTGGCTGCAGACCGGCGGCTGTCAGTTTTTCGATTTCGTAGGGTATCCATCCACCTTCCGGCCCGATCGCCAGCGTCACCGGCTCGTCGAGCGCGCGAGGGCAGGCTGGGTAGTCGCCGGGGTGCCCGATCAGCCCGCGTGTACCCTTGACCAACTGCGGCAGCCGGTCCTCGACGAAGGGTTTGAAGCGCTTCTCAAGGATTACCTCTGGCAAGACCGTGTCCCGCGCTTGCTCCAGGCCGAGCAGCAGTTGCTCGCGAACGGCATGCGGCTCAAGAAATGGTGTCTGCCAGAAGCTCTTTTCCACCCGGTAGCTGTTAAGCAGCACCAGTCGCGGCACGCCCATGGATGCAGCCGTCTGGAGTACGCGACGTAGCATCTTCGGCCGTGGCAGGGCGAGCAATAGGGTTATCGGTAATTTTGCCGGCGGCGCCTGCGTCAGTTCTACCGTCAGCTCCGCTTCGGCCTGCTCGAGGCGTACCAACCGTCCCACCCCCATACCGCCGCCGAGCAGGCCAACCCGCAAGCTTTCGCCGGCTTCGGCACGATGGACCTCCTGGATGTGCGTCAGGCGGCGATCACGCACCACCACCCGATCGGCGGCGACGAAGTCGGCCGCTTCCAATAGCAACAGGTTCACGGGCGTGAAGCAGGCGGCTGGTCGCCGGTATGCGTCTGACCATCGTCAGCATCGCCACGGAATTCCTCGTCGCGTTTCTTGACCATGCTGCCGCAGATCAAGCCGGCTTCGAACAGTATCCACATCGGCACGGCGAGCAGCGCCTGGGAGAACACATCCGGTGGGGTCAGCACCATCCCGACCACGAAACAGCCGACGATGACATATGGCCGGCTTTTACGAAGCGTGGCGACATCGACGATGCCAACCCATATCAGCAGAAAAGTCGCCACCGGGATCTCGAAGGCCACACCAAAGGCAAAGAACAGCGTCAGTACGAAATCCAGGTACTGCCCGATGTCGGTCATCATGGCGACGCCTTCCGGCGTCACGCTGGCAAAGAAGCCGAACATGATCGGAAAGACGACGAAATAGGCGAAGGCCATACCGCCGTAGAACAGAAAAATGCTGGAGATCAGCAAGGGAACCGCAACGCGCTTCTCGTGCTTGTACAGGCCTGGCGCAATGAAGCTCCAGATCTGATGCAGGATCACCGGCATCGAGAGGAACAGCGCCACCATCATGGTCAGTTTGAAGGGCGTCAGGAACGGCGAGGCTACCCCGGTTGCGATCATCGTCGCGCCTTCGGGCAGATAGGCACGCAGCGGTGCGGCTACCAGCGAGTAGATCTGCTGGGAGAAATAGAACAACGCACCAAACAGCAGCAGGATTGCGACCACACAACGCAGCAGACGCTTGCGCAGCTCTGTCAGATGGGCAACGAGCGGCATTTCCTGGTCATCAGTGGAGGTCTTGCTCATGGTTCGGCGGGTCTGTCCGGACGTGGTACGGGAGCCGTTTCGGCGGGCTTGGCTTCTTCAGCCGGCGAGGTTGCGCTGAGATTGGCTGCATCCGGCGGAGGGGTGGCCGATTGTGGGGACGGGCTGCTGGCGCTCGGAGAGCTGGGCATGATGCTTTGCTTCATCTCCCGCTCGAGGTCGAGAATGCGCTCGTTGTGCAGCTGACGGCGTATCTCGTCTGCGCCAATCTCGCGCTCGACCTCTGACTTGATGTTGGCAAAGCTGCGCTTGGCCCGGCCGATCCACAAGCCGGCGGTGCGCACGGCACCAGGCAAGCGCTCCGGCCCCAGTACAAACAGCGCCACCAGGCCGATCAGCAGCAGTTCAGTGAAGCCGATATCGAACATGGCGCGTCAGTTCTTCTTAGTCGGATCTTCGACCTTGCGGGCCTCGGCATCGATCGTGTGGCTCTGCTTCTCTTCCACGCTGGGCTTTTCTTCATCGGTGCCCATGGATTTGCGGAAACCCTTGATCGCGTCGCCCAGGTCGGAGCCCAGGCCCTTGAGGCGCTTGGTGCCGAAAAGCATGACAACGATGAGCAGAACGATCAGGAGTTGCCAGACGCTGATTCCACCAAAACCCATGCTGCAGTACTCCGTAGTTGTTTTATCAGGATTGTGGGCGTGCGGCTTTTTCCGCGTGCCCAGATAGACCGAATCGCCGGTCCAGTTCGTCCAGTACCGCCTGCGGATGCTGATCCAGAGCGGCCAGCATTACCAGGCTGTGAAACCAGAGGTCGGCAGTCTCATAGATCAGGTTGCTGGCGTCGCCGCTGGCAGCTGCATCCTTGGCGGCCAGAATCGTCTCGACCGACTCCTCGCCAACCTTCTCGAGAATCTTGTTCAGGCCCTTGTGATACAGGCTGGCCACGTAGGAGCTGTCCGCCGCTGCGCCCTTGCGGGCTTCCAGAACTTCAGCCAGTCGGGCGAAGGTGTCAGTCATGCTTGTGCTCCGCGTAAATGGCGTGCGGGTCTTTGAGGACAGGTTCGACAGTCTTCCAGTCTCCATCATCGAACACGCGATAAAAGCAGCTCTCGCGGCCCGTGTGGCAGGCGATGCCGCCAATCTGCTCGACCATCAACACGACCACGTCGGCATCGCAATCGAGGCGAAGCTCATGGAGATGCTGCACATGCCCCGATTCCTCCCCCTTGCGCCACAGCTTGCCACGCGAACGTGACCAATAGATGGCGCGATTTTCTGCCGCCGTCAGAGCCAGCGCTTCGCGATTCATCCAGGCCATCATCAGGATGCGTCCGGTCTGATGATCCTGGGCGATAGCCGGCACCAGGCCGTCTTCGTTCCAGTTGATTTGGTCCAGCCAGTCCATCGAATTCTCCGCTCAATGCCCTCAAGTGTGCCAGCCTCGCCGACCGCTGGCTATCGGCGCACCACGATGTATATGCCAGCGGCCAGCATCAGCCAGGACGGCCAGCTGACGACCAGCGAATAGCTTTCGGCGCTCGCTGCCAGCGTCGCGCCGCCGCCCAGCAGCACGGCACCCACGAGGCGCAGCGGCCAATGCCGTCGCTCATTTCGCCAGGGTGGCGGCAAATTGTGCGCATGGGGATTGGACATGCGCTCGAGCAGCTCGCGGGTCATGCCAGCCAGATGCGGCAGCTGTTCGACCTGTGCCTGAGCATTCTTGAGCAACTGCTTGGGGCTCATGCGCTCGCGCATCCAGCGCTCGAGGTAGGGTTGGCCGGTGGCCCAGAGATCCAGCTCGGGATAGAGCTCGCGTCCCAGCCCCTCGATGTTCAGCAAGGTCTTTTGCAGCAGCACGAGCTGCGGCTGGACCTCCATATTGAAACGTCGGGCAACCTGGAACAGGCGCACCAGCAACTGGCCGAAGGAGATGTTCTTCAGCGGTTTTTCGAAGATAGGCTCACAGACTGTGCGGATCGCTGCCTCGAACTCGTTGACTTTGGTTTCGGCCGGCACCCAGCCCGAGTCGATGTGCAGCTGTGCCACCTTGCGGTAGTCGCGCCTGAAAAAAGCCATCAGGTTTCGTGCGAGATAATCCTGATCTTCCGGCGTGAGGCTGCCAACGATGCCGAAATCAACAGCAATGTACTGGGGGTTCCAGGGCTGGTGGGTGCTGACGAAGATGTTGCCGGGGTGCATGTCGGCGTGGAAGAAGCTGTCGCGAAAGACCTGGGTGAAGAAAATCTCCACGCCACGTTCGGCCAGCTGTTTCATGTCGGTGCGCTGCTCGGCCAGACGAGCCATGTCCGTAACAGGTACGCCGTATATTCGCTCCATCACCAGCACTTGTGGGCGGCACAGATCCCAGTAGACCTGGGGCACGTACAGCAGCGGCGAACCCTGGAAGTTGCGCTTGAGCTGGCTGGCATTGGCTGCCTCGCGCAAAAGGTCTAGCTCGTCGTAGATGGTTTTGGCGTAGTCGTCGACCACTTCCACCAGGTGCAGGCGGCGCGCTTCGTTCGAGGCGCGTTCGGCGGTCTTGGCCAAGAGGAACAGCCAGGCGATGTCCTGACTGATGATGGGCCGCAGGTTCGGTCGCACGACCTTGACCACCACTTCTTCACCGCTGCGCAGTTTGGCAGCGTGGACCTGGGCGACCGAGGCAGAGGCCAACGGCTTGCTGTCGAAGCGGGCGAACACCTCGCCCACGGGAGCACCAAGCTGACGTTCGATCAGCGCCGTAGCAATCGCAGAGTCGAAGGGGGGCACCCGGTCCTGCAACATCGCCAGCTCTTCGGCGATGTCCAGCGGTAGCAGGTCACGACGGGTCGAGAGGATCTGGCCGAACTTGATGAAGATTGGGCCAAGCCCCTCCAGTGCCAGGCGCAGCCGCGCGCCACGGGACAGCTCCGAGTTGCGCCGTGGCAGCCAGCGCCACGGCAGCAGGTAGCTGCTCGCGCGCAGCCACCAGGGCATCGGCAGGTCGAGGATGATGTCGTCCAGGCGGTAGCGGATCACCACCAGCAGGATGCGAAACAGGCGGCGAGTCGCGGCGAACAGCTTCATTCGGATCGGTCTAGTTTCAGGGAGTGGGTGAGCCGCTCGACGCGGGCTTCGAGTCGGTCGAGGTCGAGCTTGATGTGGTCGAGTTCAGCGAACCGGGTTTCGGCTTCGGCATGACCCACCAGCGCACGCGACTCTTCGTTGAGGTAGTCGGCAAGGTCCTGACGCAGGCTCTCTGCGCTCTTACGGACCCATGCTGCCTGGCCACGCACGCCGGACCCAAGCAGTTGAGTGGCGACCGGGCCGAGCAGGCGGGACACTTCATATTCCCAGTCCAGATCGAGATCCTGCAGTACTTCGGCAAGGCTCATCAGGGCGCTGCTGTCGCCGTCTATCTCGACGTCGGGGCCGTGCAGGATTGCCGTCTTGTTGCCACTGGTAGCCAGACGAACAAGGCTGCTAGCGGGGGCGCGCAGACGGCAATCGGGTTCGCTGCCCCAGTCTTGGGCAAGGCGCAGGCCTTCGCTATCTGCGAGAACGAACAACCGCCAGGCCGGCGCCGTGCAGTCGATCTCAATGATGCGACCGTTGAGCCTGGCCAGCCGCGGCAGGGCAGTGGGGTCCAGGCGCAGCGCGGCATTGATCGCTCGCTCGGCGCCGGCCAGCAGGGCAGCGCGCAACATCAGGGTTTGATGCCGCGGTGCAAGGCGACGATGCCGCCGGTCATGTTGTGGTAGGTGACTCGCTCGAAGCCGGCATCAGCCATCATGCCTTTGAGCGTCTCCTGGTCCGGGTGCATGCGGATCGATTCGGCGAGGTAGCGATAGCTTTCCGAGTCGTTGGTGATCAGCTTGCCCATCATCGGCAGCAGGCTGAACGAATAGGCATCGTAAGCCTTGGAGAACAGCTGGTTCGTGGGTTTGGAAAATTCCAGCACCAGCAGCCGGCCGCCGGGTTTGAGTACCCGCAGCATGGAGGCGATGGCGTCTTCCTTGTGCGTCACGTTGCGCAAGCCGAAGGCGATGGTCACCACATCGAAGTGGTTATCGGGGAAGGGCAGCTTTTCGGCGTCAGCCTGGACGAACTTAACGTTCCCAGCCACCCCCTTGTCCAGCAGGCGGTCGCGTCCGACCTTGAGCATCGAGGCGTTGATGTCGGCAAGGACCACTTCGCCGGTGGGGCCGACGATGCGCGAGAACTGGCGCGCCAGATCACCCGTGCCGCCGGCAATATCGAGTACACGGTTGCCGTGGCGTACACCGGACAGCTCAATGGTGAAGCGCTTCCAGAGGCGATGCACGCCGCCGGACATCAGGTCGTTCATCAGGTCGTACTTGGCGGCTACAGAGTGGAATACTTCGGCCACTTTTTGCGCTTTCTCGCTCTCCGGCACGTTCTTGTAGCCGAAGTGAGTGGTGGGCTCTGCGTCACGCTCTTTGCGGGGATCGGTCATGTCACTGTCACCGGAAGAATGTGTCGGCATTCTAAACCTAAAAGTGATGGCGAGCGCGAAGGGGCGAGCGGCAAGTCAGCGCAGCGGAGTCAGGCAGGCAACCGTCCCGACAACCGGTGACCGGATGCCATGGCTGCTATAGTGCGCGCCTTTTTTTGGTCAGTAGGCAGGAGTGGTCATGGCTCGCATCATCGTTGAACGCACCCACACCCTTGGTCGAGCGCTGGCGCGCGAGAAGGCAGAAGTGTTGGCAGCGAAGTTGGCGAGCGATTACGGCGTGCGCTGCGAATGGCAGGGTGATGTGCTCGAAGTCCGGCGAAGCGGCGCGGATGGCCGTATAGAGGTAGAGGATGATCGGGTCCGTGTGCTGCTGAATCTGGGCCTGCTGCTGTCGGCGATGGGTAGCAGCGTAAAGGCGCAGATCGAACATGCTTTGGACAAGGCGCTAAAGGTCTGACCTGTTTTCGATGCAGGATTGGATGGCGCCTTCACCCATCCGGACCCTGCCGGTGGATCGATGAGGCGCGATCCACCTTGCGATATTCACTTCAGTCGCTTTAGAGCATCATCTTCACTGGGGAAATGTCCGGGTCACGCGATTTTCCTGCGGCGGCCAGGGCATCGAGATAGTCCTGCCACATCTGCTGTTGATTGCTCGCCAGCTGGTACAGGTAATCCCAGGTATACAGCCCGCTGTCATGGCCATCGCTGAAGGTCAGCTTCAACGCGTACTGACCAGCCGGCTCGATGCCCTCCAGCGCGACATTGATCTTTCCCGTCTGCAGAATCGGGTTGCCGTGACCCTGGACCTCGGCAGAAGGAGAGTGCACCCGAAGGAACTCGGCCGGCAGGACGAACCGTTGCTCGGGGCCATACTCAAGCTCGAGGGTCTTGGAAAGCTTGTGCAGCTTGATAGCGGTGGGAATGCGCATGCGGTGGCTCCAGGCTGCCGACGGCGGGCCAGACGCCGTGCATGCCTGCGCACAACGTCTGGCCCGTCATCGTGCCGATCAAAGAATGTAGCGCGACAGGTCTTCGTCTTCGGCCAGCTCACCGAGGTGACTGTTGACGTAGGCGGTGTCAATGCGGATAGGTTCGCCGTTCTGTTGACCAGCGAGATCACCGGCGCTGAAAGAGACTTCTTCCAGCAGGCGCTCGAGCAGGGTATGCAGGCGGCGCGCACCGATGTTCTCGGTCTTTTCGTTGACCTGCCAGGCGATCTGCGCCAAGCGCTTGATGCCGTCCTCGGTGAATTCGATGCCCAGCCCTTCGGTCTTCAGCAGCTCACGATACTGCTCGGTAAGCGAGGCGTGCGGCTCGGTAAGGATGCGCTCGAAGTCTTCCGGCGACAGCGCCTTGAGCTCGACGCGAATCGGCAGACGACCCTGCAGCTCGGGTACCAGATCACTGGGCTTGGACAGGTGGAAAGCGCCGGAGGCGATGAACAGGATGTGGTCGGTCTTGACCATCCCCAGCTTGGTGTTGACCGTGCTGCCTTCGATCAGCGGCAGCAGGTCGCGCTGTACGCCTTCACGGGACACGTCAGCGCCGCTGGTGTTGCCGCGTTTGGCGACCTTGTCGATCTCGTCGATGAAGACGATACCGTGCTGCTCGACGGCTTCCAGTGCGCGGGCCTTGAGCTCTTCTTCATTGACCAGGCGCGCGGCTTCTTCATCACGAACCAGTTTGAGCGCGTCCTTGATCTTCAGCTTGCGGCTCTTCTTCTTGCCCTTGCCCATGTTGGAGAAGAGGCTCTGCAGCTGATTGGTCATCTCCTCCATACCGGGCGGCGCCATGATCTCTACGCCGCCTGGGTTCTCAGCGACCTCGATATCGATTTCCTTGTCGTCGAGCTGGCCCTCGCGCAGGCGCTTGCGGAACAGCTGACGGGTGTTGGAATCGTTGTTCTGCATCGGCTCTTCGCTGAAGCCCACCGGGCGCGCCTGAGGCAGCAGAGCATCCAGGATGCGTTCTTCGGCGGCATCTTCGGCGCGATGACGCATCTTCACCACTTCCTGCTCACGCAGCATTTTCAGCGCAGCATCGGCCAGATCGCGGATGATCGACTCGACGTCGCGGCCTACGTAGCCGACTTCGGTGAACTTGGTCGCCTCGACCTTGATGAAGGGCGCATTGGCCAGCTTGGCCAGGCGACGGGCGATTTCAGTCTTGCCAACACCGGTCGGGCCGATCATGAGGATGTTTTTTGGCGTCACTTCAGGGCGCAGTTCGGCGGAGAGCTGCATGCGCCGCCAGCGGTTGCGCAGGGCGATGGCGACGGCACGCTTGGCGTCGTCCTGGCCGATGATGTGGCGGTTGAGTTCGTGGACGATCTCGCGGGGCGTCATGGACATGGTGCGGTACTCCGGGGCTCGGGGGCCATCAAACGGCGCTGTCGAGCTCCTCGATGGTGAGATTCTGGTTGGTGAAGACACAGATGGTGCCGGCAATGTTCAACGCGGTTTCGGTGATGTCCTGGGCGGACATGCTCTGGTCGCCTTTCTGCATCAGCGCCATGGCCGCAGCCTGAGCGAAGCCGCCGCCCGAGCCCATGGCGATCAGATCGTTCTCTGGCTGCACGACGTCGCCGTTACCGGTGATGATCAGCGATGCGTCCTTGTTGGCTACGGCGAGCATGGCTTCCAGGCGGCTCAGCGAACGGTCGGTACGCCAATCCTTGGCCAGCTCGACAGCGGCGCGAACCAGGTGACCCTGATGCTTTTCCAGCTGGCCTTCGAAGCGTTCGAAGAGGGTGAAGGCATCAGCCGTGGCGCCGGCGAAGCCTGCCAAGACCTGCCCGTGATAGAGGCGGCGCACCTTCTTGGCGTTGCCCTTCATCACGGTATTGCCAAGGGAAACCTGGCCGTCGCCGCCCATGACGACTTTGCCGTTGCGGCGTACTGAAACGATGGTGGTCAAAAGAAAATCTCCACGCAATGGGGCGATGAATGCCCGAATGCGCTTGATATGGGGGACGCCGCGGCGCATTTCAACCGGTGACAGGATTCACTCGGCAAAGCCCCGGCTCATGGCCGGGGCTTGATTCGGGGCGGGTGGTTCAGGCAGCACCGACTCCGGCCGGTGGGTCAGGCTCGATCGGAACCTTCGGATCGTCGGTGAACGCAATCACCTTGCGCAACCGGACCGGGATCGACTTGGCTGCCGGGACCTTGCTTCGCTCGGCATGGTGCCAGACCGGCAGCAACGCATTGCATTCGGGGTAATACCCGGCGCAACAACCTTCGGGAATGTTGTAAGGGGTCACGCGCAGGGGGCCGACCGACCGGTGCACGCCGTCGTGCACCACGGTGACTGCCTCAATCTTGTCGCCTTCGGCCAGCCCGAGCCGCGCCATGTCGTTGCTGTTCATCAGAATCACCGCACGGGTGCCCTGAATGCCGCGGAAACGGTCGTTATAGCCATACACCGTGGTGTTGAACTGGTCGTTACTACGCAGCGTCATCAACTGCAGCACGTCTCGCTGCTCATGACCACCTTCTTCGGTGTCCGGGTCTTCGGACAGCGAAGGCGGATTGATGAAGTTGGCCTTGCCGGTCTCGGTGTCCCACTCGCGTTTGCTAGCGCCCAGTGGCCGATGGAAGCCACCCGGCTCCATCATGCGCACGTTGAAGTCGTGAAAGATCTCCGGGTAGCTTTCGGCGATGGCGTCGCGCACCAACCCGTAGTCACCGACCCAGGCATCCCAGTCGAGGTGCGCGTTGGTTTGCAGCGAAGCTTTGGCCAGCCTCGCGACAATGGCCGGTTCCGACAGCAGCATGTCACCCGCAGGTTCTGCTACGCCGCGCCATGCGCGAATGCAGCCGGTGCTATCTTCGGTGGTGTTGCGCTGCTCGCCCGTGGCCTGACGATCGATCTCGGTGCGTCCCAGGCAGGGCAAAATGTAGGACACCTTGCCGGTCACCAGGTGATTGCGATTGAGCTTGGTCGACACCTGAACCGAGAGTTGCAACTGGCGCCAGGCCGGTTCCATGCGCAGCGTATCCGGAATCGCGCGGACAAAGTTGCCGCCCAATGCAATGAAGCCTTTGACCTTGCCAGCAAGAATGCCCTCGCAGGCCTCGATCGTGTTCATGCCGTCATCGGCAGGCGGCTCGAAGCCGAACTGGCGGCGCAAGTTGTCCGCCGGGACCTTTTTTGCCTTCTCGGTGATGCCCACGGTGCGCTGGCCTTGCACGTTGGAGTGGCCACGAACGGGCAGAATGCCTGCGCCTTCCTTGCCCATGTTGCCGCGCATCAGCAGCAGGTTCACGATCATCTGGATGGTCTGCACCCCGTATCGGTGCTGTGTCACGCCCATCCCGTACGCCGCGATGACGCGCTCGCAGCCGGCATAACCCACCGCTGCGGCCTCCATGGCTCCGCGGGTCAGGCCGGAGCGGCGCTCGAGTACTGGCCAGCTGTAGCTACGCATGCGGGCCTCGAAGTCTTTGAAGCCATGGGTGTGTTCCTCAATGAAGGCTACATCCAGCACCCTTGGGCGGCCGGTGGCTACGGCAGCATCGTCCATTTCGAACAGCGCCTTGCACATCCCGGCGATCGTAGCGATGTCGCCGCCGATCTTCACTTGATGATACTGAGTGCTTATCTTGGTTTCGTCCGGGGTCATCATTTCCCGCGGCGACTGGGGATTTACGAAGCGCTCGAGACCCCTTTCTCGCAGAGGATTGAAGGTAATGATCGGCGCGCCGCGCTCGCGGGCTTCCTGCAGCTGATGGAGCATCCGCGGGCTGCACGTGCCGGTGTTCTGGCCGAAGAAGAGCATGCCGTCCATTTTGTGCAGATCGTTCAGAGTTACGGTGGCCACGGGCACGCCGATGCTCTCGGGCAATGCGACAGACGAGCTCTCATGGCACATATTGGAGCTGTCGGGCAGGTTGTTGGTCCCGTACAGGCGCGCAAGGATGGCGAACATGTACGCGGTCTCCAGCGAAGCCCGGCCAGACATGTAGAAGACAACCTCGTTGGGGTCGGCCATCGCCTTGAGCTCTCTGCCGATTTCCTCGAAGGCCTGATCCCAGCTGACTTCGACATACTTGTCCGAGGCGGGGTCGTAGCGCATTGGGCGGGTGAGCCGGCCCTGCTGTTCGAGATCGAAGTCGGTCCAGTTCAGCAGTTCGGTCACCGTGTGGCGGGTGAAGAACTCGGGGCCACATCGGCGCGAGGTGGTTTCCCAGGCGGTGGCCTTGGCGCCGTTCTCGCAAAAGGCCAGCGGCCTCGATGGGTGCGGTTTGGCCCAGGCACAGCTGACGCAGGCGAATCCATCGATGGGCTTGTTCTGTTTAAGCAGCAGCGCAGCGCCTGAAAGCCGCACCTTTTCGCGGATGAGGATATTGGCGACCGAAAAGGCGGAGCCCCATCCCCCGGACGGTGCATGGTAGGGCTTGAACGTTGGCTGGCTCACGTCGTTCTCCTGTGCGAGGCGGGAGGCTCCCGCTGCGGCATGTAGCGTCAAATGACTACTAGGTACGACGTGGTGGGGATATGAATGTTCAACCTCACTGATGACAGGGTTTTGCCGGCGCTACGCTTGTTACTCGAGCGCAAAATCCAGCTGCCGCCAGGCCTCGTATACCGCAACGGCTACGGTATTGGAGAGGTTCAGGCTGCGACTGTCGGGCCGCATAGGCAGCCTTAGTCGTTGCTCATTGGGCAATGCATCGCGAATCTCCGGCGGCAGGCCGCGGCTTTCAGGACCGAAAAGAAAGGCGTCTCCGCGCTGGAATTGCACTTGGTGGAATGGCTGTGAGCCCTTGGTGGTGAAAGCGAACAAACGAGTTTGGCCAATGCTTGCCAGGCAGCTGTCCAGATCCGGATGGCGTTGCAGGGGCGCGTATTCGTGATAATCGAGTCCCGCGCGGCGCAGGCGTTTATCGTCCAGCTCGAAGCCAAGGGGTTCTACGAGATGCAGGCTGCAGCCGGCATTGGCGCAGAGCCTGATAATGTTGCCGGTATTCGGCGGGATTTCCGGTTGAAAAAGGATCACATGGAACATGCGCGGCACCGACTCTGAAGACGATCGGCATTCTACTGCGGCAGGCGGCCCTGCGGCAGGCGACCCCGCGTATGAGAACCCGCTACCTCGCTTGCGGCGACGCTATTTCGCCTCGCTGGTGCTGCTCGGGTTGCTGCTGGGTTCTTTTATAGGCCGTGTCACGGCGCCTGGGCCGGTACAGTTGCTGCGTGTCGAGCCGGTTCCAGGTGGCTTGCATGTCTGGTTCGACCGCGAGCCGGAGCTGTATAGCCAGGACGTCGACGGTGCAGTCGGCATGCTGTTTCAGGCCGAGGGCAGTGCTGCGAATGGTCGACTTGAAAGCGCAGGCACCAATGTGAGTTGGCGCGTGCAAAACACTGAGAAAGGGCTGCTGCTGCATTTCGTTGCAACCCGCCCACTCACCGCCGAATGGGATGGCAAGAAGCAGGACGGGGACTGGCTGCTGCAGGTGCGGGTCGCGCCACGCTGAACGAAACGCGACCCCCGTTCGGTCAGCTGTCGTCACCTTCGTCGTCATCGCCACCATCAGCGCCCATGCCCAGTTCCTTTATCTTGCGAGTCAGGGTGTTGCGGCCCCAGCCCAGCAGCAGCGCCGCGTCCCGACGGCGGCCTGCGGTGTGCTTGAGTGCGGTTTCGATCATGATCCGCTCGAATGCCGGGACTGCCTCATCGAGCAGGTTCGACTGACCACGCGACAGGGCCAGGTCGGCCCAGTGGCGAAGCGCCTGTTCCCAGTTGTTCGAGGGCATGGCGTCGGCGGGCTGGCTAAGCAGCTCCGGCGGCAGGTCGCTGACGTGCACTTCACGCCCCGATGCCATGACCGTTATCCAGCGGCAGGTGTTCTCCAGCTGGCGCACGTTGCCCGGCCATGGGAGGCTCTGCAGATACTCCTCGGTTTCCGGCTTGAGCAGCTTGGTCTCGACCGATAGCTCTGTTGCGGCATTGGCGAGGAAGTGCCCGGCCAGCGTCGGGATGTCCTCGCGCCGATCAGACAGGCGGGGGATATGAATGCGAATGACGTTCAGGCGGTGAAACAGGTCCTCGCGGAACTTACCGGCCTGTACCAGGGTTTCCAGGTCCTGGTGCGTAGCGGCGATGATCCGGACATCGACCTTGACCGGCGTATGTCCGCCGACCCGGTAGAACTCGCCGTCGGCCAGCACGCGCAGAAGCCGGGTCTGGGTGTCGGCAGGCATATCGCCGATTTCGTCGAGGAAGAGGGTACCGCCGTCAGCCTGCTCGAAACGCCCACGACGTTGATTCGCCGCACCGGTAAAGGCGCCTTTCTCATGCCCGAACAGTTCGGACTCCATCAGATCCTTCGGGATGGCCGCCATGTTCAGCGCGATGAAGGGTGAGGCCGAGCGCGGACTGTGACGGTGCAACGCGTGTGCGACCAGTTCCTTGCCGGTGCCTGACTCGCCGTTGATCAGAACGGTGATATTAGAATGGGAGAGGCGGCCGATGGCGCGGAAGACCTCCTGCATCGCTGGGGCTTCGCCGATGATTTCCTGTGTCTGGCGCTGATCCGCTGGCGCCTTGCCAAGGCCTTGCTGCTCCTTGGCGTGCTGGTAGGCGCGCTTGACCAGCGACACCGCCTCATCCACGTCGAAGGGTTTGGGCAGGTACTCGAACGCACCTCCCTGGTAGGAAGCCACTGCGCTGTCGAGGTCGGAGTGCGCCGTCATGATGATCACGGGCAGACGCGGATAGAGGTCACGGATCTGCGCCAGCATGTCGAGGCCGCTCACCCCAGGCATGCGAATGTCGGAAATGATCACGTCCGGCTGCTGGCGAGCAAGTTTCGCCAGCACGCTATCGGCGCTGTCGAAGCTCTGGGTAGTGATGCCTTCCTGCTGCAGCGCTTTTTCCAGCACCCAGCGGATGGAGCGGTCATCGTCGACAATCCAGACAGTTTCGCTGCGGCTCATGCGGTAGGTGCTCCTTGTTCCAGCGGCAGGAAGATCGAGAACGCGGTGTGCCCGGGATGGCTTTCGCATTCGATCAGCCCCTGGTGCTGACTGATGATGTTCTGGGTGATGGCCAGTCCGAGCCCGGTGCCGTCCGGGCGACCGCTGACCATCGGGTAGAAGAGGGTGTTCTGTAGTTCGGCTGGGATGCCCGGCCCGTTGTCGATGATTTCGATGCGTGAAACGAGGCGGTGACGGATGTGGCCGATCGTGAACTGTCGCAGGGTGCGGGTACGCAGGGTCAATCTTCCAAGGCCAAGCTCGGTCTGCGCGGCCAGTGCCTGCATGGCGTTGCGCATGATATTGAGCACAGCCTGGATCATCTGTTCGCGGTCCATCAGGACCTCTGGAATGCTGGGGTCGTAATCGCGCACCAAAATGATGCTGCCTTGGCATTCGGCTTCGATGAGGCTAGCCACATGTTCCAGCACCTCATGAATATTGGTCATCGAAAGCGATGGCAACTTGTTCGACCCAAGCATGCGGTCAACCAGATTACGCAGCCGGTCAGCCTCCTCGATGATGACGCCGGTGTAGTCTTTAAGGTGCTCTTCGGGAAGCTCCCGAGCCAATAGCTGGGCTGCACCGCGGATACCGCCCAGCGGGTTCTTGATTTCGTGGGCGAGCCCGCGGACGAGCATCTTTGTGGTTTCCTGCGTCGACAGCTGGGCCTCTTCCTTGGTGATGCGCAGCAGGCGGTCTCGTGGCAGTACCTCCAACAGCAGCATCGTCTCTTGCTTCGTTAACACCGGTGTCACGGCGTAGTCGACGGTGAGTGACTGGCCGCTCGCTGAGGTCAGGGTCGCCTCGCGCTTGGTGAACGGATGCGCTTCTTCGACGGCCAGACGCAATGCGGCCAGTGCTTCGGAGGATTCGGTGAAAAGCTCGCTGATGAACTGACCATGGCTTCGCTGGCCGCTCACGGCGAGCAGCATCTCGGCTGCCGGATTCATGTACTCCAGGCGCAGGCGTGAATTGAGCAACAGCGTGGCGGTGGTGAGATTCTCGATCAGCAGGCGCTGTAGGGCTTCGTTGATCATGGCAGTCTGCATCCGGTATGTGGGACTGGAAATGCAAGAAGCAAACCAAAGCGCTCCTTTTCGGCGCGGCACCGCGCATGCTGGCGCTCCAGACCGGGGCGTCTTTCGAAAGATGAAGCTGTGGTCGAGATGGGTAAGCCTATGCACCAATCAGGTGCATAGCATGTTCACAGAAAGGGCACGAAGGGAATATCTTTCTTCTCTTTTGGTTTGTCCTTGATCGGACATTCCGGGCGAACGCCGTAATCGGCCTTCTTGCAGGGATTGACCATCCGTCGCTGCGCAAGCGAAGTGCGCATCATATAGACCGTTATCGGTGCGCTGCTCTGCACCGTCTCGCCCTTGATGTCGATAACCTCGGCTATCAGCTGATGACTACCTCGATCCACGTTCTCCAGAGCTATGGCTGGACTTACATCTGGCTCGGCAGCCGCAGCACCATCCATTAGCAGACGATATCGGTGACCAGGATGCAGTGGCGGATCGCTGGTTACGCTTACGGTTAACTCACCCGCATTGTTGCGGATAGTGGCCTCTGCCTCCGGCTGCACGATTGCGACCGACGCATAACTTGGCGTCGGCGCCTTCATGACCTTTACCGGTGGTTGCGCAAGCGGGACCGGCTGCGCGGGCATGCTGTTGGAAGGTTTGGTGTCGACCGGCTCTGCTGCGCGGCCGCCGGGGCGATCGGTGAAAACCCGATTGCCATCGGCGTCGGTGTAGCTATAGATCGCAGCGGTTGAGGGAAGGGAGAGAACGAGCAGAAGCCCAAGCACTCCCAAGCGCAGGCCCCGGCTCATCGACGAGCCGGGCTGGAGGTATGGACGCGCTGGACGGTGAACTGCTCCTGAGCACGTTGCACGACCTGGCCTCCATCGAGCACTTCGACTTCAAGGACGTGCGTGCCGCGGTCTACGTTGTTCAACTGCAAGACTGTCCCGCTGCTCGGTTTGCCCTGTGGCTCGCCATCCAGCAGGAAGCGAACCTGATGGCCCTGCCTCAGCGGCGGATCCAGTTGCGCATTGACCACAAAGGTTCCGTTGTTCGCGCGCAACGCTTGCTCATCCGGAATGCCTCCGATAGATAAGCTGCTGTAAGGCTGCTGCTGACCTTGACTGCTTTGCTCGTTGGGCAGTGGCGGTGGCGGCTCTGGCGTCTTGATATTCACCGTATTGGCCGGCGGCAAGTCTACCGTGTCTGCCGAGACACCCTCCGGCGGCTGATTGGTGTAGACCGTGTTGCCCTTGTCGTCGGTGTACTTGTAGATCTGGGCCATGGCAGGCGCCATGAGAACGAGTAGCAGGCTGAACAATGCAATGCGCATGGGAAGCTCCGCGGGGTTGGATGCAGGAAGCCTTGCACCGTGCTGACGGCTAGGCAAGTACAAGCGTTGCGAATTGGGAGGGACGCCACCATCGGTACTGCTCGGAGGCATTGGCGTCATAGCCTAATGACAGCTCAAAACGAAAAAGCCTCCCGAAGGAGGCTTTTCTGTCACACGGACTGGCTTAGACGCTGTAGTACAGATCGTATTCCAGCGGGTGAACGAAGGTACGGACCTTGATTTCTTCCTCGCTCTTCAGCTCGAGGTAGGCATCTATGAAGTCGTCGGAGAACACGCCGCCCTTGGTCAGGAACGCACGGCCCTTGTCGAGTTCTTCCAGGGCTTCCTTCAGGCTGCCGCAAACCTGCGGGATCAGCTTGCCTTCTTCCGGCGGCAGATCGTAGAGGTTCTTGTCAGCAGCATCGCCGGGGTGAATCTTGTTCTGGATGCCGTCCAGGCCAGCCATCAGCAGTGCGGCGAAGCACAGGTAAGGGTTGGCAGCCGGATCCGGGAAGCGTGCTTCGATACGGCGAGCCTTAGGGCTGGAGACGTAAGGAATACGGATCGAGGCAGAACGGTTGCGAGCCGAGTAGGCCAGCATGACCGGTGCTTCAAAGCCTGGGACCAGACGCTTGTAGGAGTTGGTCGCTGGGTTGGTGAAGCCGTTCAGCGCCTTGCCGTGCTTGATGATGCCGCCGATGAAGTACAGAGCGGTCTCGGACAGACCGGCATAGCCTTCGCCAGCGAAGGTGTTCTTGCCGTCCTTGGAGATGGACATGTGGACGTGCATGCCCGAACCGTTGTCACCGTACAGAGGCTTGGGCATGAAGGTCGCGGTCTTGCCATAGGCATCGGCCACGTTATGCACGCAGTACTTCAGGGTCTGAACTTCGTCAGCCTTGTTGACCAGCGTGTTGAACTTGACGCCGATTTCGTTCTGGCCGGCAGTCGCCACTTCGTGGTGATGCACCTCGACAACCAGGCCCATCTCCTCCATGGCGTTGCACATGGCAGTACGGATTTCATGGTCGTGGTCGCACGGTGGAACCGGGAAGTAGCCGCCTTTAACGGCAGGGCGGTGGCCCTTGTTGCCGCCTTCGACGTCCTGATCGGTCATCCAGGAGCCCTGTTCGGAGTAGATCTTGAACATGGAGCCGGAGATATCGGACTTGAATTTAACTTCGTCGAAAATGAAGAATTCAGGCTCAGGGCCGACGAATACAGTGTCGCCGATGCCGGTGGACTTGAGGAATTCCTCGGCGCGCTTGGCAATGGAGCGCGGGTCGCGGTCGTAGCCCTGCATGGTGCTCGGCTCGACGATGTCGCAGACCAGAATCAGAGTCGGCTCTTCGGTAAACGGATCCAGTACCGCGGTTTCATCAACCGGCATCAGGATCATGTCGGAGGCTTCAATGCCTTTCCAGCCATGGATGGACGAGCCGTCGAACATCTTGCCGTGCTCGAAGAAATCATCGTCCTGAGCGTCACGCGCCGGGACGGTCACGTGGTGCTGCTTGCCCTTGGTGTCGGTGAAGCGCAGATCAATCCACTTCACATCGTAATCTTTGATCAGTTGAAGCGACTTCGACATGGTGCTCTCCAAGTGGTGGAAGCGTTGACAGGTTGCTTCCGATATCTAGGGGTGAAGCCGAGCGAGGATACTCCGTCACGGCGACCTGCCTCACAAGGGAGCAAATTGCATGCCAGTGCTCCGAGATGGGTCCAGGCGCTATTTAAAGGCTGTTAGAGCGCCGCTATACCGGTTGTAACCGAAATACGGCACTCGCTCTGCACTATATTGGTGCTTATAAAAAGCTGCTTGTTCCATTTGAGTGCAAACTCCGTCTCACAGATAAAACTGACTAAAGCTTGATCAATTTCCGATATACTCCGCCCCCCTCTTTTCACGCCAGGTTGGCGCCGCGCTGTTTTCATGAAACTGATCGTCAAGGTTTTCCCCGAAATCACCATAAAGAGCCCACCGGTACGCAAGGGCTTCATTCGTCAACTGGCGAAGAACATCCGTACCGTGCTGCGCGACCTCGATCCCGAACTGCGGGTGGAGGGGGTGTGGGACAACGTCGAGGTGGAAACCACGCTCAGTGACGCGAAGACATTGCATCAGATGATCGAGCGCCTGCGCTGCACGCCCGGCATCGCCCATTGCCTGGAAGTGCACGAATATCCGCTAGGCGATCTGGATGACATCTTCGCCAAGTGCAAGGCCCACTACGCCGATCGGCTGAAGGGCAAAATCTTCGCCGTGCGTTGCAAGCGCGCCGGTAAGCACTCGTTCAGCTCGATGGATGTCGAGCGCCATGTCGGCAGCGAGCTTCGTGTTCAGTGCGGCGCCGCGGGTATCTCGCTGAAAGCGCCAGAAATAGAAGTGCGGATGGAAATCCGCGATCAGCGCCTGTTCGTCGTGCACGCACAGCACGACGGAATCGGTGGATACCCCCTTGGCGCGCTCGAGCAGACCCTGGTGCTGATGTCTGGGGGGTTCGATTCTACCGTAGCTGCTTATCAGATGATGCGCCGCGGCCTGATGACTCACTTCTGCTTCTTCAATCTGGGTGGCCGTGCACATGAGCTGGGCGTGATGGAAGTTGCCCACTATTTATGGAAGAAGTACGGCAGCTCCCATCGCGTGCTGTTCATCAGCGTGCCCTTTGAGGAAGTCGTCGGCGAGATCCTGGAAAAGGTCGATAACAGCCAGATGGGCGTCGTGCTAAAACGCATGATGCTGCGCGTCTCGACCCAGATCGCTGAGCGTTTGCATATCGACGCGCTGGTTACCGGTGAGGCCATTTCACAGGTTTCAAGCCAGACGCTGCCGAATCTGTCTGTGATCGACTCAGCCACCGATATGCTGGTGCTGCGTCCGCTAATTGCCAGCCACAAGCAGGACATCATCGATACGGCATTCGAGATCGGCACGGCCGAGTTCGCCAAGAACATGCCGGAGTATTGCGGTGTCATTTCGGTGAACCCGACGACCAAAGCCAAGCGCTATCGGGTCGAGCACGAAGAAAAGCAGTTCGACATGGCTATCCTCGAGCGCGCACTGGCCAATGCTCGGCAGGTTGCGATCGACAGGGTCATCGACGAGTTGGGTCAGGATCTTCAGGTCGAGGAGGTTGCTGAGGCCAGTGCCGGCCAGGTGGTGATCGACATTCGTCATCCTGACCTTAGCGAAGACGAACCTCTGCAACTGCAGGGCATCGAAGTGCAAACACTGCCGTTCTATGCACTGAACAACCGCTTCAAGGAATTGGACGACAATCGCCAGTACCTGCTGTATTGCGATAAAGGTGTCATGAGCCGCCTGCATGCTCATCATTTGCTGAGCGAGGGGCATGTCAATGTGCGCGTTTATCGTCCGAGCTAAACAGCCCGGCCTGCTGGGCGGCAGTATCCGCCACCGCCCTCCCGACCCGCTTCGCGGCTAACTGCCGCGACACGTCGCTAGCGATCTGCCCCCCTTTCACCCGATTTTTCGCGTTGGGCCGCTCGATGCATTTGCTAAGCAGCCCGACCCAACTACGAGACCACTACTGTGATCGATAATCTTCGCAACATCGCCATCATTGCTCACGTTGACCATGGCAAAACCACCCTGGTCGACAAGCTCCTGCGTCAGTCCGGCACCCTGGAGCGCGGCGAGCTCAACGACGAGCGCGTGATGGATTCCAACGACCAGGAAAAAGAGCGCGGGATCACCATCCTGGCCAAGAACACTGCCATTCGCTGGAACGATTACCGCATCAACATCGTCGACACCCCCGGCCACGCCGACTTCGGCGGTGAAGTAGAGCGCGTGATGTCGATGGTCGATTCCGTGCTGCTGCTGGTCGATGCTCAAGACGGCCCGATGCCGCAAACCCGCTTCGTGACCAAAAAGGCGTTCGAAGCCGGCTTGCGTCCGATCGTGGTGATCAACAAGGTCGACCGTCCGGGCGCGCGTCCTGACTGGGTTCTGGACCAGATCTTTGACCTGTTCGACAACCTTGGCGCGACCGAAGAGCAGCTGGACTTCCAGGTCGTCTACGCCTCAGCCCTGAACGGCATCGCCGGTTTGGATCACACCGACATGGCCGAAGACATGACCCCGCTGTACCAGGCGATCGTCGACCACGTGCCGGCACCGAAGGTCGATATCGACGGCCCGTTCCAGATGCAGATCTCTGCCCTGGACTACAACAGCTTCCTCGGCATTATCGGCGTTGGCCGTATCGCCCGTGGTCGCGTCAAGCCGAACACTCCGGTCACTGCAATCGACATGCATGGCAAGAAGCGTAACGGCCGTATCCTCAAGCTGATGGGTCACCACGGTCTGCACCGTGTCGACGTCGAAGAAGCCACTGCCGGCGACATCGTCTGCATCAGCGGTATGGATGAGCTGTTCATCTCCGACACCCTATGCGATCAGAACAACGTCGAAGCCATGAAACCGCTGACCGTCGATGAGCCGACCGTTTCGATGACCTTCCAGGTCAACGATTCACCTTTCTGCGGCAAGGAAGGCAAGTTCGTCACCAGCCGTAACATCAAGGACCGTCTGGACAAGGAGCTGCTGTACAACGTGGCTCTGCGTGTTGAAGAAGGCGACTCGGCAGACAAGTTCAAGGTCTCCGGTCGCGGTGAACTGCACCTGTCGGTACTGATCGAGAACATGCGCCGCGAAGGCTTCGAGATGGGCGTGGGCCGTCCGGAAGTGATCATCCGCGAAGTGGACGGCGTCAAGCACGAGCCGTACGAGAACGTCACCATCGACATTCCTGAAGAAGCGCAGGGCAAAGTCATGGAAGAGATGGGCCTGCGTAAGGGCGACCTGAGCAACATGGTTCCGGATGGCAAAGGCCGTGTGCGCCTTGAGTACAATATCCCGGCCCGTGGCCTGATCGGTTTCCGTAACCAGTTCCTGACCATCACCAACGGCGCAGGCATCCTGACCTCCATCTTCGATCGTTACGACGTGATGAAGTCCGGCCAGATGTCCGGCCGTCAGAACGGCGTACTGGTATCGATCGATACCGGCAAGGCACTGACCTATTCCCTGGAAACGCTACAGGCGCGCGGCAAGCTGTTCGTCGAGCACGGCCAGGAAATCTACAACGGTCAGATCGTCGGCCTGAACAGCCGCGACAACGACATGGGCGTGAACCCCACCAAGGGCAAGAAGCTCGACAACATGCGCGCTTCGGGCAAGGACGAAACCATCGCCCTGGTCCCGCCGGTTCGCTTCACCCTTGAGCAGGCACTGGAATTCATCCAGGACGACGAGCTCTGCGAAGTGACACCGAAGTCGATCCGTCTGCGTAAGAAGATCCTCGACGAAGGCGAGCGTAACCGCGCTGCGAAGAAAGCTAAGAACTGATGTTGGAATAGCTGGTAAAGAAAAGGCGCCTTAGGGCGCCTTTTTTACGCCTGCTATTCGCACACACGTGAGTTATACGCCTCGCTCTAGTTCCCTGCTGAGCTTTGGCTAATTCTGAGAATGTCATTTGTTGGCAGTTTCTCCGCGCGCGCAGGATCGAAGGTAGTTGTCCGGTAGTGGCACACCGGCCATCATCGCCGACTCCGCTTTACCTAACCATGGATGGTTGCGATGCGCCCGCTGTTGTTCGCCTCCGCTAACCTGACGTCTTTCCCAAGGATGGAGAGCGCCGCTATGCCCAGGATGGGCCGTCTTGTTTTGCCAAATTACCCGCACCATGTCGTGCAGCGCGGGCACAACCGTCAGGTCGTGTTTGCCGTTGACGAAGATTACCAGCGATACCTGGCTGATCTGCGTGAGCTGAAGGATGCTTTTGGCGTCAAGGTCTACGCCTACTGCTTGATGATCAACCATGTTCACTTGCTGCTGGCTCCAGGCGATTCGATAGCAGGGCTTGGTCAGTTGATGAAAGCGCTCTCCGCCCGAGCCACACGGCATAGAAATCGGTTTGGAGGCCGGTCTGGAACGCTTTGGGAAAGTCGCTAAAAATCGAGCGTCGTACAGACTGATACTTATCTACTTGCCTGTTCTCGTTATATCGAACTGAACCCCGTCCGAGCACGGATGGAGGTTGACCCAAGCGAATACCGCTGGTCTAGCTTTAACAGAGGAAAAGGGGACAGATTTATTTTTCTAGGCTGGTTGGGCCGGGATAAATAAATCTGTCCCCTTTATCGCTTAGTAGCGGGGCGCTGCCTATAATTATCGAGGGTAGCCTTGAATGAAAAGAGGATTAGTGCCGGGGATGAATTTCAATGGGCGGGAATTTCGTGATGGCGCCATATTCGACTTTAATAGTTGCATTGGTCAAAGTCGAATGTTTTTCATCTTTGGTGTTTCACTTGCTGCTGTCTGGTGGATGCCCGGTTGGTTTCCGTGGGTTCAGGTTTTGGTAGGGGTCGATCCACATAAGTTTTCAGATAGCGAGGTTAGTTTAGGGCGCTTTTGGGCTTTGATTTTTGGTGGGAGCGGAATGGCGCTCTCTCTCCTGAGAATTTTTATTCTGCTGCGTAAGAAATCATTAAAAGAAAAAGCACCAAAGTGAATTGGCGGAAAAAAAGGGGAGAAAAGGGAACAGATTGAACTGACCCTGATTATACGGACACAAGCGAAAAAGGGGGGGCAGATTTATTTTCTAAGTTGGTGAAGGCCTGAATAAATAGCAAGAAAAAGGGGGCAGATTTATTTTCTAGGCTGGTTGGGCCGGAATAAATAAATCTGTCCCCTTCTTTTTGTGTGATGCCAAATCGAACCCTTGGTGCAGCGCCAGACTCCATATGAGGGCAAACCTCATAAGGAAGCTGCACATGTACAAGTCGATTATCGCCTCAGCGTTGACCCTAGCCGCGCTCTCTGGTTGTGCTTACAACGTCGAAAACCCCGTTGATCACGTGACCTACCGTAACGAGCCGCTTGTGGACCAGATCAAGGACGGCATGACCAAGCAGCGCGCGATCGAACTCGGAGGCCCCGCGTCGTCCGAGCACACGCTGTCCGGCAACCGCGGGACCTGTAACGATTACGTGCTCAATCGTGAAGGGAAGCAGCAACCCTACTACGTCGCGTTCGACGTCAACGACCGCGTCATGTCGAAGGGCTTCATGAGCTGCGCTGAGCACGAGCAGAACGTCCGCGAGAAGAGCAGGATGTAAATCAAGGCACCCGTTGTTCAGTCTTGAAATAGGGCTACACCTGCCTTTGAAATAGCAAACGCCCGATGCATCGCATCAAGAGCAAAAAGGGGACAGATTATTTTCCAGTCCCGTTCGTGAGATGCGCTGCAAACCGCTTCTTGCGCCTCCGCTAGCATGACGTCTTTCCAAGGANATACGCCTCGCTCTAGTTCCCTGCTGAGCTTTGGCTAATTCTGAGAATGTCATTTGTTGGCAGTTTCTCCGCGCGCGCAGGATCGAAGGTAGTTGTCCGGTAGTGGCACACCGGCCATCATCGCCGACTCCGCTTTACCTAACCATGGATGGTTGCGATGCGCCCGCTGTTGTTCGCCTCCGCTAACCTGACGTCTTTCCCAAGGATGGAGAGCGCCGCTATGCCCAGGATGGGCCGTCTTGTTTTGCCAAATTACCCGCACCATGTCGTGCAGCGCGGGCACAACCGTCAGGTCGTGTTTGCCGCTGACGAAGATTACCAGCGATACCTGGCTGATCTGCGTGAGCTGAAGGATGCCTTTGGCGTCAAGGTCTACGCCTACTGCTTGATGACCAACCATGTTCACTTGCTGCTGGCNTACCAGCGATACCTGGCTGATCTGCGTGAGCTGAAGGATGCTTTTGGCGTCAAGGTCTACGCCTACTGCTTGATGATCAACCATGTTCACTTGCTGCTGGCTCCAGGCGATTCGATAGCAGGGCTTGGTCAGTTGATGAAAGCGCTCTCCGCCCGAGCCACACGGCATAGAAATCGGTTTGGAGGCCGGTCTGGAACGCTTTGGGAAAGTCGCTAAAAATCGAGCGTCGTACAGACTGATACTTATCTACTTGCCTGTTCTCGTTATATCGAACTGAACCCCGTCCGAGCACGGATGGAGGTTGACCCAAGCGAATACCGCTGGTCTAGCTTTAACAGAGGAAAAGGGGACAGATTTATTTTTCTAGGCTGGTTGGGCCGGGATTAATAAATCTGTCCCCTTTTTACACATAACCAGAATTTTTTCAATCAGGCTGCTACTGCGAATGGCGTGAAGGTACTCAGCGAAACGCCAACCTCAGTTGGAGGGATTACCACAATCAGGTACCAAATACCAGCATATGATCGGGCAGGGAACCTTGATGGGTTTAAAAACAAGGTCTTCGCTAAAACTGTCTATGATCCGAAAGTTTTTACCGATCAGAAAATGCTTGATTTAGGGCAGCAGGCCGCAGCCAGTGGATATAAAGACGCTTTATCTAAAGGGCTGAATCAATATGACTCTGTTGCCGGAGGCGTCACCTTTAGGGTGTATTTAGATAAAGCCGCAGGAAGGGTGAGAGACTTTCATCCGAAGTAAAGGCGAGGTGCTTGTGAAAGAATTGTTTGGACAGCCATACAGCGAGTCAGACCCTTACTGGATCGTTAAAGGCTATTTTGACAGAATGTACAATGATGATTACTTCATTGATGCGGTCGGCTATATCGTGAAACGGTGGGGGTTCAGTACGGATGGGGCGTACTGTAACTTTCCCGATGAAAGTAGTCCGTTTGATGAGGAGCACTTTGAGGGGGTTGAATTTGCTTATGGCAATCCCCCTAAGGATGAAGACACAGTCGTTGCGAGCGAAAAGGTTTGCGCTGAATACATTCGGTTATCTTGTGAAAAATATCTTCAACGCCATCCTGAAGATACTGCGAAAGTAAAGAGACACTTGGATAATCTCTCTTTCTAATTCCGCATAATAAATAGCCTCGGCACTGCCGGGGCTATTTATTTAGAGAAAAAAGAATATTAGGGGACAGGCCACAATTAATATTCGGTAAATCGTGGTCTGTCCCCTATTACGCCTTAGCAAAAGCGGCGAGTTCCATAATTGATGGTGCAAAAGACAGTTCTGACTTTGAACTGCAAATGCGCTTATATGTCGAGCTATGGCCTTTGGTCCTCGGTACGGCTTTCCCAATCCATGTGCTTGATCCCGAGGATAGAGCGCTAGTAAGCCCGATAGTCAATCCACTGGCCGGTGGCAATGCATCAAGCGGTGGCTACAATGCTGGTAAGACAATTATCACTGTCCCGCATACAGGAGGGAGTCAGCTAGACGGACAGCAAGGTGACACGAACTATACGACGCCGGAGCACCAGTTGAATCCGGGGAACATGTATAGTGACTCGGAGATCAAGAATGTATATGACTCGATTCGACAAGCGCCGAAGTTCCCCAGCGGCTTCAAGGAGGCCGTAGGCTGCACTACGAAAAATACGGTAAATAATCCAGATGTTCTAGCCGTAACAATAGGGGACAGACCACGTTTTTCTTAGGTGCTGACGTGGTTGAATAGCAGTTAACTTGAAGGGAAAAGGATTTCCTATGCCACGTCGAGCAAGGCTTTTGGTGCCGGGTGTGCCGTTGCATTTGATACAGCGCGGTAATAATCGCAGCGCTTGTTTCTATGCTGAAGAAGATTATTTATTTTATCTGGACAACCTGAAGCTTCAGGCAGAGCTACATGGCTGCGCTGTTCATGCTTGGTGCTTGATGACCAATCATGTTCATTTGCTAGTCACCCCATTAAAACCTGAAAGCGCCAGCCTTATGATGAAGGGCTTGGGCCAGCGGTTCGTGCAATACATCAATCGAACCTATGACCGTAGCGGTACGCTGTGGGAAGGGCGTTTTAGGTCTTGCTTGCTGCAAGAAGAGGATTACGTGCTTGCATGCTATCGCTACATCGAGATGAACCCTGTACGCGCCGGCATGGTCGAGCATCCCGCCGAGTATCGTTGGTCCAGCTACGGCGCTAACGCGCATGGGTTACCTTCAGCAATCATCGAGGCGAATCCGCTCTATACCCAACTTGGTGAAACGGACGATCTACGAGCTAGTGCCTACCGTGAGCTCTTCAGGTATCAGCTTGATCCTGGCTTGGTTGATCAGATTCGGTCAGCAACCAATGGCAACTATGCCTTGGGCAACGCCCGGTTTGCATCGGAGGTCGAGCAGGCTCTAGGGCGTCGAGCGGTGCGTGGGAGGGCGGGGCGTCCGAAGCGTTCTATGTAGCTAGTTATCGACGCGAAATCGTGGTCTGTCCCCTATTCCAAAGGTGCGAGTGGTTTGGCGAGTTATTTAAACGGAGCAGGTGGTCAGGGCTTTAATCCCGGCCGATATGCGGCAGAGAGAGTTTTTCCTCAATATGGTTCGTTAGTGTATTCGGGAGTAGATATCGCAACCTCTGTATTTGGTGCGACAGTGAAAGTTCCTCTGGCTATGGGCGTTAAGGATGGGCTGGGTCGGCCGAACTCAATATTTGGTGTCATGGAGCGCCAGCTTGACAATCCAACGCTTCTGCCTATCACGGGTGCAAAGCTACCCATGTATACCACCGAAGGACTTTTTATGTTGGACGCTGGCGGTAAATCAATAGATTTTTACAAAAGATATACTGAGAGTAAAAATGAAGAATAGAAATTCAACTCGCTGGCGATCAATTAAGGAAGTTTTTATGGTTTTGTTAATGCTTGCCTCTACGTCTGCATTTTGGAGTTTAATTATTGCGGGTGTAATAAAGATAACTTTTGAACTGAGCGAGCGTGTTGCCGTCCTATACATCGGAGGTGGAATATTTTTTAGTATATTTTTGCTAGGGATTTTTAACTATAAAAAAATTGCTATATATGTGAGGTAAGAGAGCCAATAGGGGGCAGGCCGCGTTTTTTCTTAGATGTTTATTTGGTTGAATAGCAGTTAAAAAGGGGACACGTTAAAAAGTGCGTTAAAAAGGGGACAGATTTATCTTCCGGCCCCTTTTGTCTTTCCTTTTATGTTTTTGTTTGATGCCGAATCGAACCCTTGGCGCAGCGCCAGACTCCATATGAGGGCAAACCTCATAAGGAAGCTGCACATGTACAAGTCGATTATCGCCTCAGCGTTGACCCTAGCCGCGCTCTCTGGTTGTGCTTACAACGTCGAAAACCCCGTTGATCACGTGACCTACCGTAACGAGCCGCTTGTGGACCAGATCAAGGACGGCATGACCAAGCAGCGCGCGATCGAACTCGGAGGCCCCGCGTCGTCCGAGCACACGCTGTCCGGCAACCGCGGGACCTGTAACGATTACGTGCTCAATCGTGAAGGGAAGCAGCAACCCTACTACGTCGCGTTCGACGTCAACGACCGCGTCATGTCGAAGGGCTTCATGAGCTGCGCTGAGCACGAGCAGAACGTCCGCGAGAAGAGCAGGATGTAAATCAAGGCACCCGTTGTTCAGTCTTGAAATAGGGCTACACCTGCCTTTGAAATAGCAAACGCCCGATGCATCGCATCAAGAGCAAAAAGGGGACAGATTATTTTCCAGTCCCGTTCGTGAGATGCGCTGCAAACCGCTTCTTGCGCCTCCGCTAGCATGACGTCTTTCCAAGGAATGGAGAGCGCCGCTATGCCCAGGATGGGCCGTCTTGTTTTGCCGAATTATCCGCACCATGTCGTGCAGCGTGGGCACAACCGTCAGGTTGTGTTTGCCGCTGACGAAGATTACCAGCGATACCTGGCTGATCTGCGTGAGCTGAAGGATGCCTTTGGCGTCAAGGTCTACGCCTACTGCTTGATGACCAACCATGTTCACTTGCTGCTGGCTCCAGGCGATTCGATAGCAGGGCTTGGTCAGTTGACGAAAGCGCTCGCCGCCCGAGCCACACGGTATAGAAATCGGTTGGAAGGCCGGTCTGGAACGCTTTGGGAAAGTCGTTACAAATCGAGCGTCGTACAGACTGAGACTTATCTACTTGCCTGTTCTCGTTATATCGAACTGAACCCCGTCCGAGCACGGATGGTGGTTGACCCAAGCGAATACCGCTGGTCTAGCTTTAGCAGTCACGTAACCGTCGGGCAGTCGACTGAATGGCTGGATACCGATCCTTGCTACTTGGCTTTAGGGAACACTGCACAACAGCGGAGCGAGCGATATCAGGCATTTGTTCGTGGATTAGTATCGCAGGCGGAGCTATCCCTGATCCGTGAGGGTCTCCAGCGCGGCCAGCTGACGGGCAGTAGCCGCTTTGTAGACGAAGTAGAGCGGATTGCCGGGCTGCGGATCGAGCGAAGAGGGCAAGGCAGGCCGCGGGCCTGCACGGGGAAATAAATCTGTCCCCATTTTCCCCAGTCCCCATTTTCCCCAAAACAAAAACGCCCGATCAAAGACCGGGCGTTTTCATCACTCAAGGCTAACGGCTTACAACAACCATTTGTAGTTCAGTGCCAGCCAGTAGTCCGCATCGCCGCCTTCGCTGGTGCCGTTGAGCATGACCGAGCCGACGCCGCCACCCAGTGCCGCCTCTGCCCCGACCGCAGCGCGAACCCAGTTTTGCCGATAGGCCTGGCCCGGAAGTTCAAACGTCGACAGGCCAAGCAGCTCGCCACTTGCGCTGTCGCTTTTATCGTCAAACCGATGCACGCCTTCGAGCCGTCCCAGCAAGCTGACGGTTGGGTTGAAGGTATGCACGGCGTCCATGCCGACGCGGCCGGTTGTGGTTCGCTCGGTGCGGTCGTCCCAACGAACCGGGAAGCCGCCGCCTGTTTCGGTGTAGCCATCGAATTTGACTTCAACGTGACCAACGCTGGTGTAGGGCGTAAATGCGGTGGACGCGACTGTAAACGCATTAAGCCAATCGAGGCGCAGCTTGCCGCCGACGATGGTGATATCCGTTTCGCCGTGCGACTGAACGATGTTGCCAGCGTTGCGGTATCCGCGGTCAATGTCGGCATCGCCTGATGAGTAGAAGCCGCTAACAGTTGCATAGAGCGGAAGCGTGCCCAGCTTGATAATGGCTTCGGGCATCAGGTATGTGCCGCGTAGCTTCGTCTCGCCACCCAGCCCTGTTTCGCTCTCGGCGTAACTGCGTCCGAGCGCAACGTTCAGTTGCACGCCATTTCCGATATTGGTCGCCACGCCTACTTCAAGAGAGCCTTGATCGGCATCGGTATCATCCTGCTGGCCGTAGTCACCGCCGGCCCAGACGCTGTAGCGGCCCTCGGGAACCAGGTTGCGCATCGGGCTGCCATGGGCTCCGTTGAGGATCATATCGGTATTGGCCAGCGCTGCAGCTGGTGCGGCTGCAGTCGCATCAAGGCTGGCGCTGAATTCCTGCAGGTCGATCATCCCGCTCGTTGAGCCACCTGAGCCAGGCTCCCCAGCGCGCGCGATGAAGGTGTGGTCGTTCAGAAGGATACCGGCGACTACCTTTCCGTCATCGCTTACGGCCTCTGCATAGGCGACCTGCGAGGAAGCGGGGTCGATAGCCACGCCATTGGCGTCCAGCCATTGCTCGATGGTCTGCATGCCGGTTGCTTGCGTCCAGCGAAACCCTCTGTTTCGCTGGCCTAGATCGAACTCACCGACCACCACGCTCCCGTCAGCGTTGACGGCAAATGCCCAGGAGCCGCCATCACCAAGCGTTCCCAGATCGCTCATCCCAGAAGTGGCCGTCCAACGGTATGCATGGCTTGCAGTTCCAGTATCACTCGCACCCACTATCGTGGTGCCATCGGAGCTGAGGTTCGAAAAATACGTTCGCGAGCCGCCGAGGGTTCCGATATCGCGCATGGCACTTTCTGTTGTCCAGACGAATGTCCGCGTCTGACTAAGGCTGTTATAGGATTCTCCAGCAACGGTTTTGCCTGAAGCACTGACCGCTTTAGCAACTGTGAAGCTCCCACCCAGCGTGCCCAGATCGCTCATGGTGCCATCAGCCCAGCGAAAAGCGCGAGTACCGCTGCCCATCACGCTGCCGCCCACAACGACAGCGCCATCTGCGCTTGTTGCTAGAGCGTAAGAGTGCGTGCTGCCTGCGAGTGTACCCAGGTCAGCAACCCCTTGGTTTGTCCAGCGAACCGCATGTTGATCGCCGTTAGCCAGTTTGCTGGCGCCTACAATTACTTTTCCGTCGGCACTGATGTCATGCGCAAGCGTCTCTGCGCCACCCAAGCTTGCTAGCGTTTGGATGCCTAGCTCACGCGTCCAGCGAAATGCGGTAGTAGGTCCGCCGGCACTAAGGACAGTCCCGGCTGCGACATTACCGTCAGCGCTGAGGCTGCTGAGTATCGTCCGTTCGCCCGCAACGCTGATGGTTTGAAAGCCGTTCTTCGCTGTCCAGATTCCGCTGTAGTACTGCCCGTCGGATCCGAGTCGGTAAATACTTCCTAAAGTCGTACCGTCCGCACTGAGAAACGTCTCGTCTCCAAGCAGCCCGAGGTCTGTCAACCCGTTAGCCCAAGTCGGACTGGCCGTGATAAGTAGAATGACACTTGCCAAACGTAGATGCCTGAAACCGGCGTTCAACGGTGCTGAATTCCTGCTCGCAATACTCACTCTTCGCTCCATGGTCTGAGACCGCCTGATCAGTTACTGCTTGATACTGCGAAGGGCGCTTGCCGCTTCGAGCACGGCATCCTCTAGGAACCGATAATGTTGCTCAACGGGTTATGGCGTATGGCTTACATATATCTGTGAAGCTGATCACAAGATGGTTTAGGTGCTCGACTGAACGGTGTAATCGCTTTGTTGTCGCTGCCTGGTGGCGTAGTCAAGTTCGAAAAAGGATCAGGTTTTCCTCGATGGGTGTCCCGACCCGAATAGGGTTTACACCCTCTGATCTGTTTTTCAGGAGATGCGATGGAAGCCGCTAAAACGGCGAGACTATTCGCCGATCTTAGTTATCGGTTGGCACCAGCAAGGCTTGCCGTCGTCACTGCACTACTTGGTCAAAGCGAAAGGGAATAGGTTATTTTCTAGGCTGGTTGGCCGAGCAGATAATCTGTTCCATTTTCTGTGGCTGTGAACCGCTGTGAAATCTCCCAGCTTTTGCGAAATGCTGTGGCGCGACTGCACAGTGGCTAATGGCCGCGTGCTAGGGTCAGGGGCGTATGACTTGTCATTGCGGTGTGTCTAACCTCCACAGGAAGCCGAGCCGATGTCGACAGTAACCCCTACCAGCGGCAGCACGACGCCTCAGAACACCTCCACCTCTTTGTTCGACGAGAAATTGAACATTGCCAAGTCGAGCAAGATCATTGCCGACTATCTGCGGCAGGAAGGCAAATCCGCCATCACCGGGCAGGAGCTGGCGAAGCTGGCCGAGAACGGATCGGGCCAGGTCCCGGCAGATGTCTCGGCTGCGGCCCAGTATCTGCAGCGTCACCCGGACGTCTTCACCGCTATAGAGACCCATGATGTCGCCGGAGCCGACAGCCTGTCTGGCGTCTGGAACTTCGACTGGGCTGCTGACGGCGGCTTGAAAGGTACTTCGACAGAAGCCATCGCTAAGATGCAGGACGTGTTCGACTTCGCCATCGAGAAGTCTGCAAGGGTCACCGAAGTTACCACCGCCAAGAAGGCCGAGCTGGATTCGACCAAGCAGCGCGCCAGTAACTGACGTCGTACCCTGCCCCATCCTGAACCGACCTGCTCGAGTTGCTTGGTAATCCGAGCTGGGGCTATCGGGCAAGGTCGCCCTACAAGGTCAAGGTAAACCGCGACAGCAACGCACCCGGCAGCGCCATTGAGCCGGTTTGCCGGGCGCCATAGGTGCTATTGGGCAGCAGCAACTCCGGCTCGCGGGTCAGGGCTTCAAGGTTGGGGCCGAGGAAATCGAACAGTGAATCGTCGAAGCGCATGGTATTGATCGGCGCCTGGATACGGCCATCCTCTACCCAAAAGGTAGCGAAGCGAGTCATGCCGGTCAGGCGCCCGGCCGGGAGGTCGGAGAAGTTGCCGTACCACAGGTTGCCTATATACAGCCCGGTACCGAGGCGCCCGAGAATCTCGCGCTCGTCCAGTTCGCCACCATACATGCGTAGTGACAGCGGGTATTCACCGCTTCCCGCACCATTGGCGAGCAGCCCGTATTCGGCGGCGCTGCGTGAGCTGACCAAGCGCTCGCCGGGTTGCCCTGCGCTCAGCAGCCGCAACGGTTGGCGCGGCCCCTCACGCGTGAATGCCGGTGCCAGGCCGCCCTCTATGCGCTCTTCCAGGGTTACCTTGTTGCTGAGGCTTGCGCTGCCGGCGAACAGTCGCTGCAAGGGGCTGCCGCCGGTGGCCAGCGCCTGGGCGGAAAAACCCCAGGCGAACAGACCGAACAATTCTTCCAGCGCCGCGGGCGTCAGGTACGCGCGATAGGCACCGGGTTGCAGCTTGTGGGCCGGCTTGCCCAGGTGCTCGAGTTGCTCACGGGCGAAGGCGAGTTTGCTGGCGAAGGCCTGAGCGTCCCAGCGTTCTCCGGCGTAATTGCTCTTCACCGCCTGACCGTTCTCATGGAACAGGCTGAATTCGAAGTTGAAGCTGCTCGCCGCATGCCAGCCGAACGCGCCCCAGGAGCTGGCAAAGCCCTGGTATTGGGGGCCAGCAGCATAGAAACCGACAAGATCCAGTCCGGCCGACGCTTCGACGATTTGGCTGATGGCGGCGGCGCTGTCCTGAGTCGCCACTCCAGCAGCCGTTTCGCTGCGCCACGCCTCACGATTCAGGCGCAGGTATGGGTCATCGGCCAGCGTCGGCAGTACCGTACGCAGTCTTTGCAGGGACTGGTCGAGGCGTAGCTGGTCATCCTCGGACACTCCGCTCAGGGCCAGCTCGAACTCTCCGTGCCGCTCGCCTTGATACAGCGCAAGGGTGGCGTATGCCTGCTGCACCTTGCCGGCCTGGCGCACGCGGGCATGATTGAAGCGTATGAAGTCCGAGGCCTCGGCCTGATATTCCAGCGTGAAGCCTTCGCCAGCCTGCATCTGGTTTTCAAGGTGGCCGAGCAGCGCCTCGAAGTGTCGACGTGCGTCCATCAGGCGGCCCCTCCAAATACATCGATATCGGCGAACACGCAGGCCGGCGTGGCATGGCCGACGCGGATTACCTGGTTGGGTTCGCCCTTGCCGCAATAAGGCGTGCCCAGCATTTCGAAGGTGCTGGCATCACCGAGTCCCTTGAGGTTGCGCCAGAACCGCTCGGAGATGCCGCGATAATTGGGGTTCTTCACCACGGTCTTCAGTTCGCCGTCCTCGATCAATTGGCCCCACTCGCAGCCGAACTGGAACTTGTTGCGCGCATCGTCGATCGACCAGGAGCGATTGTTGCTCATCAGAATGCCGCGCTCGATGCTACCGATCAGCTCGTCCAGCGCTTTCGTGCCCGGCTCGATATTGAGATTTGCCATGCGATCGAGCGTCGGCCGGTTCCAACTGCAGGCGCGGCTGTTGGCGACACCGTCCAGGCCGCTGCGCCACTGCGACAGCGCCCCACCGAGCGGTCGCTGCAGCACGCCCTCGCGGATCAGGTATTCGCGCTGCGCCGGGGTGCCGTCGTCGTCATGGCGGTAGCTGGCCAGCTCGCCGGAAACCGTCGGGTCGAAGGTGACGTTGAGCAGTGGCGAGCCGTACTGATAGCTGCCGAAATCGTCCTGGCGGATAAAGCTGGTGCCGGCGAAGTTGCGCTCGTCGCCTAGGATGCGATCCAGCTCCAGCGGGTGGCCGATGGATTCGTGGATCTGCAGGATCATCTGGTCCGGCGTCAACAGCAAGTCTCGGTGCCCGCTCGGCGTATTGGGCGCCAGCAGCAGTTGCAGTGCCTCGTCGGCGATACGGCTGGCGGTGCCGACCAGCCCCAGGTGATCGATCACCTCGGAGCTGCCCTGACGAGCCAGGTGCATGCCGCCGAAGCTTCGGTGCTGGCTGTCCGCGCCATCGCTGGCGGTCACGCCCAGTTGCGGGAACACGTAACGCTGGGCACGCCGCAAACGGGCACCGACGCTGTTGAGGTAGATCTGCTCGGTTGCAGTGAAAGTCAGCCCCGCATACCAGTCCACCATGCGCTCATCCGCCGGCACCCGCGCAGACTCCGCAGCAAGTAGCTCGTACCAATGCGCTGGGCTGGCCAAGCTTTGCTCATAGCCCGGCATCACGTCATCGGCCTGCTCATGGGGTACGGGCAGCTCCTGCATATCCAGCAGGTTGCGACCGGCCAGTTGGCGGACAAGATGCTCGGCCTGGTCGAGCGCCACCTGCAATCCCGCCTGGCTGAGATCGCTGGTCGCCGCATAGGCCTCCACCCCGGCGATACGCACACTGAGCATGGCGCCGGCATCGTCGGTGAACGACGGCGCCAGCGCCACGTTGCGGCGCACCCAGTAGCGCTCGGTGGTTTCGCGTATATGGCGCAATGACCAGAAGTCGGCCGTCGAATGCAAGGCGGCGAAGCGGCGTTGCAGCGTTTCGCTGAAGGTGAACATGGGATCCCTCTAGCTGAAGGCAAAGGGGGAGTATGGGAACAACGTTGGGAGCGGATCAACAGTGGGCAGTGTGGCGGTGCTCGGCATGCGGAGCGTGCGCTCCCTCAGCGAGGGAGAAGAGGGCTGATTTCATTCGTGAGGCAAGCGAAGCATCATCAGGCAAACCGCTTCTTGTACAGCAGTGCAGGGTGGGCTCCAGCCCACCAGATTGACACCCATCGGTACACTCTCAGCAGTCATCACGGCTCACTCGCTCGCCCGCTGACTTGGCGAAACCGCCGATATGTGTGGTCGTGTAATCCATAGAACGGAGCATGAAGTTGGATATCAATGAACGCTGGCCGGCCAGGAAAGACATCGAGCAAGTGCTGCGCTTCAACCGGAAGCTTGTCCGCTTACCGCGCTTTCGAATCCGCAATCGCATAACGCCCCGTGTGATCCAGGCGTTATTGCGGGCCAGCCAGATCGGCGGGGCGAACAAGTTGCGTAAGCATGGGCTTGAGGCTGAAAGCCGTGTGGTGGGTTTGCCCGGCGCGCCCGTGTCCGTACGAATCATCAGGCCGAGAGGAAAATCCAAAGGCGTGGTGCTGGACTTCCACGGCGGCGGATGGGTTATCGGCAATGCCCAGATGAATGACGACATGAACATTGCCATCGTCGATGCGTGCAACGTTACGGTCGTCTCGGTCGATTATCGGCTGGCCGTGTCGACGCCTGTTGAGGGTCTGATGGAAGACTGTCTATCTGCTGCGCGTTGGCTACTGAGCGATAGCTGTGAAGAGTTCGCGGATCTACCCGTAGTCGTCGTGGGGGAGTCGGCCGGCGGGCATCTTGCCGCTGCTACCTTGCTCGCACTGAAACGCTGGCCTGACTTGCTTAAACGCGTGCGGGGCACAGTTCTGTATTACGGCGTCTACGATTTGACCGGAACGGCCAGCGTTCGCACAGCACCGCCTGAGACGCTTGTGCTGGATGGGCCGGGAATGGTTGAAGCGTTTCGCATGCTCACGCCAGGCATGACCGACCAGCAACGCAAGCAGCCGCCCTTGTCGCCCCTGTATGGTGAATTTGAGGGATTGCCGCCCGCGCTCATGTTTGCTGGTGAACTGGATCCACTCCGAGACGACACCCTCGACATCGCTGCTCGGTGGAATACCTCGGCGGCTGTCGAGGTGCACCTGCTGCCCCATTGCCCGCACGGTTTCATTCATTTCCCGACGAGGATGGCCGCCGGCGTTCTTGCATACAGTAGGGCGTGGATATCGAGTCGACTTGGTGAAGCGGCTGATTGAGAAAAAGCCGGAATGGTGAGATGCACAAGCCAAGATTTAAAGATCTGCGTGCCGATGTCCGCTTGATGCTGCTAAGTATTGGTTTCAATAATCGCGTTAATGCTGCCATCGCCTAATCATGTAAGTATTGGACCCTGTTTGTTTGATGTTAGGTTAGTGGTCGTTGCACTTGGCGAAAGTGTCACTCTTCGTTGTAAGAAAGTCCGCCTCATTGGTCCAGGTTCGAGCTTTCAAACTCTCGTCATAGAAGCCTAGCCATTCTACTTTCGATATGTTTTCAGTGATCATCATCATCTTTGCAATGGGGATTTTCTTTGAGAAATCATCCCAGTTTAACATCATGCCACCTCTTCCTAGGTCCTCTGGAGCTTGTAAATTAATAATTAACGTGTCGCCCTTTAAAACTCCGGCGGAACTTACGTATATCTGATTTAAGTTTACCTCGATTATAATGTTTTCGTTATCGATTATTTTTATTCCACTGAGTTTGTCGCAGTCTGGGGACCATCTTCCTTGAAAATTGATGGGCTTCGGCGATTGAATTTGAATGTTAGAGCTTTGATATGAAGCCATAGAGCAACTTGCTGCGGAAAAAAAAGCTACGGTAAATACAGTGAATCTCAAGGTTCTCATTAGTATCCAAATTCCTTTAGAAATCCTTTTTTGAGGTGAAGGTCTGTGATGCCTTCTAATTCCTCTTCGAGAAACTTATCATAGTTGGCGATGGCGTCATCCATGGTCTCGATGGGCTGACTATACCGGCCTGGGGGAAGGCTAGCCCACTCCCAGCTGCTGTTCTCTATTGCTTCTCTAGTTTTACCGGCGATAACTAAATCCAAAGTTTCTCCTCTAACTTTGAATTTTAGTAACGCTACGCAAAACTTATCTTGGGACTCTGGGGTGAAATCATGGATGTTCAGCCTGTTCCTGAATTTCATAACGGATTTGTCTGTCCATGTATAACCCATAACCTGATATGCGCCAGCGGCTGAAGATGTGTAGCCACTTTTTTTGATTTTTATTTGTGGGTGATCAGAGAATGTTTTGCCGTAGTCTCTTATAAAAGATGAGCCTCCAAACAGTTTTTCATACCCAGTATCCCCTTCGGTTCCTTCTCCAACTCGTACCATTCGTAAAAATGCACGAACTCTTAGTTCACCGAGATCGGCGGGGTCGGGATTGATCAATGCCATTGGGTGAAAATGCCAAGCTAAACCATCTGAATTAATTCCGTGCTGGCCAGCTAGCACCGTCCACCAAGATAAAGCCTTTATCCTTAGTTTTTCCGTAACCCAATCCAGATTGGGGTCATCCGGACTGTGCCCCATAAGCTCATCGAGCTCGTCCCAACGCGTAGCATTCCAGAACCACTCACTTTCATGCCGCGTAATGAGTTGCGAGATGGATTGAGCGTGCCAAGGCTTTTCCAGAGCTGCCTGAATCTCTGCGGATGTCATCTTGCCGTCCCGGTTGGTGTCAATGATGTCGTAGAGACGGCTGCGTACAGGGCCTTTGTCGCTCTGGTCAATAGCGGCCTGGTAGCGGGCCTTCTCGTCGGCAGACAGGCGGCGAGCCGAGTTGAGGTAATAGGCCAGCCCGGAACTGGGGGTATCAGTATCCTCAAGGAAGTCGAAGCCTTCCCATTCCCAGGGACTGTGACGGGTGGTGATCAGGTCCTGTTCCAGTAGCCAGCCACTGACGGGTCGGCCATTCTTGTCGGCTAGCAGGTCATCGAGTCGCCACCAAATGGTCTTGGGCGAGTAGCCGGTTGTTTTGTTACTCGTAGGAGTCTTGATCTTGGCTTCGGTTGGAAGCGCATCTAGGAGACTTTGCGGCAGGATCAGGTCGACGCCGATCTCGCTTCCCTCTTCATTTTGATTCGGAGGGTTTTCGCTATTGATGTCCTCCCGGTGAGGGATCAACTTGCTGGCACCTGCATGAATTTTGAGCAGGGATTTTTTCTCATCGGGCAGATTTTTCGCCCATTTGCGGCATTCACTTATGAACGCTGGCACATCTTCACAACTGAAAACTTCCAGATGCAGTAGCTCATGAGGTGAATTGTGGCTCTGATTTTGGTACTTGCCTAAATGGCCGATCAGGCCACCGGTCTTGATGGGCACGGGTGGATCAAGAAGCACCACGGAGTCCAGCGCCTGGGGTTTCGATTGGGCCGTCAGAAAGGAAGAAGAGACATAGCCAGGCATAGACCCATCTACCTGTGGCGTCAGCGCCGGCTCGTTGTTGCCGCTAATCACCTGTTCGAGCTTGAGAAACACACCTTCGCCCGATGCGCGGATCTGGGCGCCTTTACTAAGCTTGCCCACGACAGCTGAGTTCATCCGGGCTTCCGCTCTGACGTTGAGTTCGCCGCTGCCGGTACTAACGGTATACACACCAGAAGCCCAGAACGATGGTCGCTCCAGCTTCTCGTCTTGGCGATATTCTTTCCAGCACTTGAGGTGCATGTACAGGCTGAAGATTGTCAGCGCCGGCGGATTTGCGTGATCCTCGGTATTGGAGACCTTGGCCTGAAGAGTGTGTTTAACCAGCACGAAGCCCGTGGAAAACGGGGCTCTTATCTGGAGCGGCAAATTGCCGGCGTAGGTGCTGAGTGGATATTCGTCGTCGATCCGATAAGCGATCACTTCGCCATGGGTGATGCAGTTGACGCGGCTCTGATCGAAGGCGCCGGATGTGCCCTCGTCGAAGTGAATGCCGCCATGCCACAGCCCGTTCCCGCCGATGGGGTAGAACCCTGCCTGGGCCTTGCATAGGGCGGCCAGTGGTTGTAACGGATGGCCTGCTAATGGTTTGCACGGGTAGCACCAGTCCCCTATGGCTGCGTCTTCGCTGCCATTAACCGCGGTTTTTGGCGTTTTGTCATTAGGATGCAGGGTGCCGTCGACTATGTCCGCGATATAGCGCTTGAAGGCGCTTTCCTCGAGTTCAGCATGAACGTGAATGGCGTAGCGCTGCCCGCCTACCCTGTCAGTTCCGGCTTGTAGGCCAACATGCTGGCCGTAAGTAACCGCATCGCCATCGTTGACTTTGAATGTCGGATGAAGATGTAGGATCTGCCCGAGCAGCTGCCCGTTGCTCGGGGAGTCATAAATCTGCAGCGTGCCGTAAGACCTGTCGGTCCTGGCGTAGCCGGCCAACGGGCTGGGGACTGGGATGGATTGGTTGCTGCCATCCACAAGCAACACGAAATCCTTCTTGATGAGCGTGCGGCCACCGACATAGCGCACCTCTTCGAGCTGCCCATTTATGGTCTCGTAGTCGCGGTTTGGCTCACG
This sequence comes from Stutzerimonas zhaodongensis, assembly GCF_003696365.1. Classification (GTDB taxonomy): domain Bacteria; phylum Pseudomonadota; class Gammaproteobacteria; order Pseudomonadales; family Pseudomonadaceae; genus Stutzerimonas; species Stutzerimonas zhaodongensis. The sequence goes on along the minus strand of NZ_RFFM01000008.1, from coordinate 3,256 downwards.
CCCTGAGGAAGGGTGATGTTTGGCGAGGTCTTCGTAGCGGAACACATCCTCGATGCGGTTTCCGACACTTTCAACAATTTTGTAGCGACGTCCTGTCATGTTCATTCCTTGGTTGTAGTCGTGCGCTTAGAGGCCGCAGGCCGCTCCGAAGGTCTTGTGGATCGCTGTTTTGCCTTGTAATACAAAGGCAAGGTCAACGTGCCGGTCGCCCGACTCGTTGTACTCCGAATAATTGAACTGGCGGACTATGGTGAGGGTGGCAGTCATGCCATCAGCCGCGTAACCCGTATGGGTTTCAGACATGTCGGTCTGTTGCAGTTGTTGAACGGTACCGGCAGTTTTCACGAACAACATTTCATCTATCTCAACAGCAATTGGCAGGGCGTCACGTATAGCCCGATAGTGGTCATCGGCTGGAACCAGTGCGCAGCGGTAATTCTCGATACCGCCTGTTTCCTGATACCGAGTGAGGGCTTCCTGATAAGTGATTGGTTCGAGTTCGAGCGCGGAGCAGCCAACCAGATACCCGCAGGACAGGACGAACAGGAGGACCTGGCGTGCAGGGTGGTGAAAGGGGCGACGGTACTTGAAGTTGATAATCATCGTTTGGTTCAGCCTGAAAAATTCATCATTCTTTTGACTTTCTGTTTTGGCTTGACCGGACTGGCGGACGCTTGCTCCAACAGCCTCCCGGCCTTATCCCTATCGGCCACTCCCGGCAACACCGGTGATTTGATCTTGATCCCCGAGCCCTTGCCCGGCGCGCCGCCGGCGTTGATTCGTACCAGCGGGCCGGAGACGGTGATGCTGCCTGGGTCGAGCTTGATGAAGCTGCCGCCGGCCTTGAGGGTCAGTTCGATGCCGGCTTCGATGACCATCTTCTGGCCAGCCTTGAGATGGATCTCGCGGCCGGCTTTGGTCAGCTGGGCGGTGCCGAGCTTGATGTGCTGGGTCTGGCCGACGGTGAGGTGGTCGTCGGGTTTGACTTCCACCTTGCGGTCGCCGGCGACGATGAGATGTTCCTCAGCTTTGAGGTCGCTGTAGCTGTTGGCTTCCACCGTGTCGTGGCGTTCGTGGCCGACGCGGATCTTCTGGTCGTGCTCGATATTCTCGTCCCAGTCGCGCTGGGCATGGATGTAGATCTGCTCGGCGCCCTTGCGGTCTTCGATGCGCAGCTCGTTGTAGCCGCCACCGCCGGGTGAGCTGAGCGTCTTGAAGACGCTACGGGTCTTGTTGGCTGGCAGGTCGTAGGGGACCTGATGCTCCTTGTGGTACAGGCAGCCGGTGACCAGTGGTTGATCCGGGTCCCTTTCCAGAAAAGTGACCAACACTTCCATGCCGACCCGAGGAATGGCGATGCCGCCGTAGCGGTCGCCCGCCCAGCTTGAAGTCACGCGTAGCCAGCAGCTGCTCTTGTCATCAGCCTGTCCTACACGGTCCCAGAAAAACTGGACTTTGATACGCCCGTATTCATCACAGTGGATCTCTTCGCCAGCGGGCCCGGTGACCACGGCGGTCTGGTTACCCAGCACGCGCGGTTTAGGATGGAGCAGGGGTGGGCGAAACGGAACGTTCCACGGGGTGGCGGTAAAACGGTTGCGGTAGCCCTGCCGAAAATCACCGGCAGCGTGCTCCATGTGAGCTGACGGATTGGTTACCGACTCTTCCAGAACCTGCGGTTGCTTGCCCTCATGATTCACCTCGGTGAGCAACCAGAGGTCGTTCCATTCCTGACGCGGGTGGTCGGAAATCGCAAGCAGATGACCGCTGATCAATCTGGGCTGGTCGCTGCTGGCTTCCGCCAGGCGATAGTCCGAGCGATGTCGCTCCAGGGCGCGTTGGGACAGGTGCTTGCCCCTTGCGCGATCGGTGAAACGACCAGGGTAGTCATAGTCTTCCAGGTCCGGCTCTGACGGGGTTTCGCTGTTGGCTGGCTGGCCGTTGTGGGTGGCCCCCATGACCAGACGCGGCTGCTCGAAGTCGTAATCGCGACGGCTGACTCGACTGGTGCGGGTTTCCAGGCGGACGGCGAAGCGCTTGATCACCGGTTCGTCAGCAACTAGCCCACTGTCCTGCAGATAGGCGGTGGGCTGGCCGAGTTTGGGGAAGCTGGTCTGGTCGTCGCCAAACACCAGCACATGGCCTCGCTCGCTGTGCTCGAAGTGATAGTGAATACCTTCTTCTTCGCACAGACGCTGGATGAAGTGCAGGTCGGTCTCGTCGTACTGGGTGCAGTAATCACGCTCCGGATAGACCACTGGTCCGAGCTGAAAACGATAGGCGTCCGCTTGGATGCCGTGACTGTCGAGTACCTGAGCAATGATCTGCGGTACGGTCAGGTGTTGGAAGATGCGTTGGTCGGTGCGATGCGCCAGATAGGCTAACTGCGGGACGATGGCCAGCTGGTAGCGTGTCAGGCGCTTGCCCGACTCGCGCTGGGCGACGCGGTAGATCAATCCATGAATACCGTTACCGGTCGGCGATAGCGTCAGGAAAGCTGGTTGATGCAGCAGGCTCTGGAGATCCAGATCAGGGCGCTCGCTGACCAGCTCCAGGTCGAAGTGGAAGGGCTGGCTGATGGCCTCGCGACCGGTGAAGGCGAGCACCTGCAGGTCATGCTCGATACCTTCGATAGTGAGGCTGAAATGGGTGTCATTGGCCGCGTTGAACATAGCGCTTCCTTGTTCTCATATCATCCATGGGTACGCCCGAACCAGCGCTGCAGGCGGCTGGGTGCGGGGCGACGAAAAATGTTCAGCAGGTCGGCGACGCTGGTCGTACGCTTGTCGCTATCGAACGCCAGTGCGGAGCGCAGTGCTGGCCACCCGTGGGTCGGGAAAGTAGCAGGGCACCGCAACTCTTTGTCGAGGGCCACGGTCTTGGCCTGCTTGGCGCTCAATCGTCGAAAGGGGTGCTGGCCACTCGCAAGTTCGAACAGCAGGCAGGCAAGCGCGTAGACATCGCTGGCGGCGCAGGGCTCGGCGCCGTCCAGTAGCTCTGGTGCGGCATAGCGTGTGGTCCACGCCTTGAAACGGTTGCGCGACAACCGCGGCAGCGTTCTGAGAATTCCGTCGATGGGCTGACCTAGCCCGTAATCGAAGAGGCGTAGGCCATCCTCGGCAAGTATCACGTTGCTCGGCTTGAGATCGCCGTGGATGACACCTCGGCTATACGTGCATGCTCATATTAAAGAAGCCTAATTTCTAAAGAGGCAAAAAAGGCGTTGACGTGAGAATTGCAGTGCCTATAATGCGCA
>NZ_RFFM01000007.1 GCF_003696365.1 Stutzerimonas zhaodongensis | reverse complement strand
CGCCGGAGAAGGTGCGCATTATAGGCACTGCAATTATCACGTCAACGGTTATTTGACGTTTTTTTCGATATAACGAAATTACGAACCTGCGACCCGTATTTGACCAAGCAATGTTGAATGGCGGGGAGTCGAGCAAAAAGAAGCCCAGCGGCGATTGAAGCGAAAAGAGCCCACTGACCAGCATCGGATCGCACCACCCACAACATATGAAGCAACGCGACTATCAAGGTCGGGTAAACGAGGCGGTGCAATTTTTTCCACCGCTTTCCCAGCTTCCGCATGCTCCATCGCGTAGAAGTTGCCGCCAGTGCGAGCAGCCCAGTCATGGCAATTGCGCCTAAGGCTATATAAGGGCGGTCTGCCAGCTCTGCTGCGAAACCGCTGAAGTCCAAGCCAAGCAAGAAATACATGTAACAAGCGAGGTGTAGCACCCCATAGGCAAAGGCCCACAATCCCAGCTGGCGGCGGAATGAAATCCAGCCCGCCCACCCGGTCAACTTCTGCAACGGCGTCATCGCTAGCGAACATAAAAGTAGAATCAAGGCACCCTGACCCAGATTATCTACCAGCACTTTGCCAGGATCTGGACCCAGTGCCGCAGTCACCCCCAAGTAAAGCCAGTAACAGGTCAAACAAGCAGCACAGATGAAAAGCAGCAACCGCCACCTAGGGTAACGCATCAATAGTCCTTACTCAGGTCCATTCCTGCATACAGTCCAGCAACTTCTTCTTCATAGCCATTGAACATAAGCGTCTTACGCACATTAGGGCTGAACAAGCTACCCGGAAGCCGTCGTTCACGCGCTTGCGACCAACGAGGGTGTGAGACGTTCGGATTGACGTTGGCGTAGAAGCCGTACTCTTGCGGCGCCATCGTCTCCCAGGTAGTCGCAGGCTGCTCTCGAACGAAGCTAATGCGAACGATGGATTTGATACTTTTGAAACCGTACTTCCACGGGACGACCAAGCGTAACGGAGCACCATTCTGATTAGGTAATACGCGACCGTACATCCCGACGGCCATCAATGTCAGCGGATGCAGCGCTTCATCCATTCTCAACCCCTCGACGTATGGCCAGTCGATCAGCGAGAATCCTCCACGCATACCAGCCATTTCTTCGGGGCGGGACAACGTTTCAAAACGGACAAATTTCGCATCAGATGTGGGTTCAAACCGGCTAATCAGATCGGCGAGCGGTACACCTAGCCAAGGAATTACCATCGACCAAGCCTCGACACATCGCAGTCGGTAAATTCGCTCTTCAAGAACAGATTTCGAGACGAGGTCCTCCAGCGAGTAATCCCCCGGCCTCCCTACTTCACCATCGACAGTAACAACCCATGGCTCGGTGGTGAGCTTATTTGCATTGCGCGCCGGATCCCCTTTGTCGGGACCGAACTCATAGAAGTTGTTGTATTGAGTTGCATCGGTGAAAGGCGTGATGTCTTCGCCCTTGACACCGACAGCTCCCCACCGAGCCTGGGCCAACTTCTCAACTAGCCACGCAGGCGAATCGGCTGCGGTGACCCCTGGGTATATCCCTGCATCAGTTTGCGCGATTACTGGTAATCCGATTGCTGCAGTGGAGAATGCAGCCCCCTGCATAAACCGTCTGCGATTCAGATAAACCGGTTCTGGCGTCACCTCAAACTCAAGGCAATCGCTTCGACGAGGCGTTTTGATCAACATGAGCTGCTCCGCTGTCATGGCTGGCGAGAGCAATCACTAGACAGCGGTTCAAGGCAAAAATCAACTTTCCACACGCTTCCGGCGGCGCATCAGGAACTGGACCGGACCCGAAACTGCATACGCTAAAAAGATCAGCAGCAGAATACGCGGTGGGTCACTGAACACCACGGCAAATACAAGGACGACAACCAGGATCGCCACAAATGGCACCCGGCCTTTCAGATCGAGGTCCTTGAAGCTGTAGTACTTGATATTGCTGACCATCAGCAGACCAGCTGCAGCGACAAGCAGCGCGAAAAGCATGATCACGGCTAGCGGAAGATCGTAGCCATGTATACCCGGCTCATCCAAAGCCCAGACTGCCCAGACCGAGCCTGCCACGACTCCTGCTGCCGCAGGGCTCGCCAAGCCTATGAACCACTTTTTATCGACCTTACCGATTTGGGTGTTGAACCGTGCCAGCCTCAATGCGGCGCAAGCCACATAAATGAAGGCGACCGTCAAGCCAACATTCCCTAGACTGGACAACGCCCATTGATAAGCCAAGACAGCAGGAGCCAAGCCAAAGGCAACCATGTCCGACAGGGAGTCATACTCGGCACCGAACGCACTTTGCGTATTGGTGAGCCGCGCCACACGTCCATCAAGACTATCGAGCACCATCGCAACGAAAACTGTAGCCGCCGCAACGTAGAAATTGCCATTGATGGCTGTGACTATGCAGAAAAAGCCAGCAAACAGATTGGCAGTCGTAAATAGGTTCGGGAGCAGGTAGATGCCCCGATGCCGAACTTTACGACCTTCGGCGTCCTGGCTTTCTTCGATGTGTTCGTCGATAGGCAGAATACTTTCTGGCTCGATGGGCTTGTTCGGCTCTTCGGGATTCTCATTCATGCAATTCACCAACAGCAGGTTTGAATAATTTCGACAGGGGTTGAGGCAGCGCGTTCATCCCGTCGACAGGCATCGATTTATAACAGACTGCGGGATCCATAACGAAAGAACGCGGCCTAAGCCGCGTTCTTTCAGCATCAACCAGCTATCAGTTCTTGCTCTTGTCGACGATCTTGTTAGCTGCGATCCACGGCATCATGGAACGCAGCTTTTCACCTACGACTTCAATGCCGTGAGCGGCATTGTTGCGGCGATAAGCAGTCATCGACGGATAATTTGCGGCGCCCTCAGTGATGAACATCTTCGCGTACTCGCCATCCTGGATGCGCTTGAGTGCATTGCGCATCGCGGCGCGAGACTCGGCGTTGATCACCTCAGGACCTGTCACATACTCACCGTACTCCGCATTATTGGAGATCGAGTAGTTCATGTTAGCGATGCCGCCTTCGAACATCAGGTCAACAATCAGCTTCAGCTCATGAAGGCACTCGAAGTAAGCCATTTCTGGCGCATACCCGGCTTCAACCAGTGTCTCGAAACCTGCCTTTACCAACTCAACGCAGCCGCCACAAAGTACAGCCTGCTCGCCGAACAGATCGGTCTCGGTCTCATCCTTGAATGTGGTTTCGATGATACCGGTACGACCGCCACCGACGCCGGACGCGTACGACAGCGCAACGTTCTTGGCATTGCCTGATGCATCCTGATAGATCGCAATGAGATCCGGAATACCGCCACCTTTGACGAACTCGGAGCGAACGGTGTGCCCCGGAGCCTTCGGGGCGATCATGATCACGTCCAAATCGGCACGCGGAACGACCTGGTTGTAATGAATGGAGAAGCCATGCGCAAACGCCAGGGTCGCACCCTTCTTCAGGTTCGGCTCGATCTCGTCACGGTACAGACGACCCTGAAACTCGTCCGGAGTCAGGATCATCACGACATCAGCAGCGGATACAGCAGCAGCAACATTGTCGACCCTCAAGCCATGGGCTTCAGCCTTGGCAACCGAAGGAGAGCCGGCGCGCAGGCCCACAGTGACATCAACACCGGAATCCTTGAGGTTGCACGCATGGGCGTGACCTTGGGAGCCATAACCGATGATCGCGACTTTCTTGCCCTGGATGATGGAGAGGTCACAATCTTTATCGTAGAAAACTTTCATGGAATTACCCCAGTTACTGGCCATTCGGGCCATTCATTAAATCGTGTTAGATGCTCAGCACTTTATCGCCGCGGGAGATACCCGTGACACCGCTGCGCACCACTTCCAGAATTGATGTAGTACCGACTGCCTGGATGAAGCTGTCCAGCTTGTCAGTGGTACCTGCCAGCTGGATGGTGTAGACGTTGGGCGTGACATCGACGATCTGCCCGCGGAATATGTCGGTTGTGCGCTTGACCTCGGCACGCTGCGCGCCGGTGGCCTTAACCTTGATCAGCATCAGCTCGCGCTCGATGTGCGCGCTCTCCGACAAGTCGACGAGCTTGACGACCTCAACCAGCTTGTTGAGGTTCTTAGTGATCTGCTCGATCACCTCCTCGTGTCCAGCGGTCGTTAGCGTCAACCGTGACAGAGTAGGATCCTCGGTCGGCGCGACGGTGAGACTTTCAATGTTGTAGTTGCGCTGCGAGAACAGCCCGACCACACGAGACAATGCGCCTGGTTCGTTTTCCATCAATAGGGAAATGATATGTCTCATGATCAGGTCCGCTCCGTCTTGCTGAGCCACATGTCGCGCATCGCGCCGTCTTTGATTTGCATCGGATAGACGTGCTCGCTGGTGTCGACAGCAATGTCCATGAATACCAGACGATCCTTCAGCGCGAAGGCCTCTTCCATTTTTGGCTTCAGGTCCTTCAAGTCAGTGATGCGCATACCGACATGTCCGTACGCCTCGACCAACTTGACGAAGTCCGGCAGCGACTCCATGTAGGAGTGCGAATAACGGCTGCTGTACTGCATGTCTTGCCACTGGCGGACCATGCCAAGTGCGCCGTTGTTGAGATTGATGATCTTAACTGGCAGGTCGTACTGCAGGCAGGTCGATAGCTCCTGAATATTCATCTGGATGCTGCCTTCGCCGGTAACGCAGGCGACATCAGCGTCCGGGAAGTTCAGCTTGGCGCCCATGGCAGCGGGGAAGCCGAAACCCATGGTGCCCAGCCCGCCAGAGTTGAGCCAACGGTTGGGCTTGTCGAATTTGTAGTACTGACAGGCGAACATCTGATGCTGGCCAACGTCAGAGGCCACGTACGCATCGCCCCTCGTCACTTCGCACAGTGTTTCGATGACGGCCTGCGGCTTGATGATCGTGCCGTCGCCCTTGTCGTATGGGAATAACCCACGACTGCCCCGCCATTCTTCGATCTGCTTCCACCAGCTGGCGACCGTTTCAGCGTTCGGTGCTTGGCCAATTTCCTTGACGATAGCCACCATCTCGGTAAGTACGCTATCGACCGGACCAACGATCGGTATGTCCGCCTTGATCGTCTTGGATATCGAGGCCGGATCGATATCAATATGAATGATCTTGGCGTTAGGGCAGAACTTGGTAGCGCCATTGATCACCCGATCATCGAAGCGCGCCCCCACAGCCAGGATCACGTCGGAATGGTGCATGGCCAAGTTGGCCGTGTAACTGCCGTGCATACCCAGCATGCCGACGAACTGACGATCACTTCCGGGATAGCAGCCAAGCCCCATTAGCGTATTCGTCACAGGCAGGTTGAGCATCTTCGCCAGCTCGGTGAGCTGCGCTGATGCTCCGCCCATGATCACGCCACCGCCTGCGTAGATGATCGGCCGCTTGGCGGCCAGCAACAGTTCGGCTGCCTTGCGTATCTGCCCGGAATGGCCGCGAACAGCTGGACTGTACGAGCGCAGCTTGGCTTTCTTGGGGTAGACGTATTCGAACTTCTCTGCGGGATTGGTCATGTCCTTTGGTATGTCCACGACAACCGGGCCGGGACGACCGGACTGAGCCAGATAGAACGCTTTCTTCATCACATCGGGAATTTCCGAAGGATGCTTGATCATGAAGCTGTGCTTAACGATAGGACGGGAAATACCGATCATGTCGGTTTCCTGAAAGGCATCCGTACCGACCATGTTGCTGGCAACCTGCCCGGAGATCACCACCATGGGGATCGAGTCCATGTAAGCGGTTGCAATACCGGTGATCGCGTTGGTTGCTCCTGGGCCAGAAGTCACCAGCACCACACCAGCCTTGCCGGTGGCGCGAGCGTAACCGTCAGCCATATGGGTCGCAGCCTGCTCATGACGGACAAGGATGTGCGTAACTTCCTTCTCCTTGAACAGCGCATCATAGATATGCAGCAGGGCTCCACCAGGGTAGCCGTAGATGTACTTAACGCCCTCGTCACGCAAAAAGCGGACGACCATTTCAGCGCCGGATAAAAGTTCCACGTTGATCACCTCTAGAACGCCAGTAGCCGCCCCGCGTTGGACCGGCCAGAAATAGGTTTACTGCCAAGCAGCGCATGAGCGACGGTGGTCGCCGACTACGTCAGCTCTGTCAAAGCAAGTATTAGGAAAGCCCCAAAGTGTTGCGGGGCGCCCCTCCCAGCGCGAGGTAACGCGTTGCGGGTGTTGCAAGTCGGCGCGGGTGTGCACCTCATGAATGATCGAGAAGCGCGCTTGCGGCGGCTTCTCAGAACAGCAAGCATGGAATTGTTCGGATTAGACACAACCAAGTCAAGCCCAGCGAACACATCCGGCCTCGTTGAGCTGTGATCTAGCGCAGAATGGTCTCCCCTGCCTTTTGCGTATAGTACCGACTTGGTTCTGCACCCATAGAAGGGATTAGCATGCGTTTGACGATTATCGCAGGCAGCTTATTGCTTGCACTGAGCAGCGCCGTCATGGCTGGCCAGGTATATAAATGGGTGGATGCTCAGGGTGTAACGCACTTCGGCGCGCAGCCCCCGCAGGGCCAAGCTGCCCAAGCGCTCAACACAGCGACCCCGCCACCTAAGCCACTAGAGGCAGCACAGGTCGAACCAGCAACCACCGGTGATACCGAACAGCGCGCAATCGACCAGAAGGTAAAGAAACAGGTGGCGGAGCAGGAAGCTGAGCGCCAGCGTTACTGCACCACTCTACGCACCAACCTGGCACAACTGCAAAACAATCCCCGAGTGCGCGTGGAAGAAGACGGGGAAATGCGACGACTCAATGAAGAAGAACGTCAGGAGCGAATCAGCGATACCCAGAAGAAGATCGGTGACACTTGCAACTGAGGCGAACTGGTTACAGGACCGCCCGACTGCAATCAACTGTTGCTACCAATGATCAATTCATCAAAGGCCCTGAGTGCCTTTAGCAGGCCGGACATCTGCCCCAGCCTGCCCTGATAGACCATCTCAGCCATCGCCAATATTCCAGACACCGTAGGTAGCGCCTCATCACGCTCGAGAATGAGCTTCATCCTGGGTAGAAATATCCACTGAAGCCATTCTTCGAATGCCAAGGTGTCTACGCAGAAAGGCTCCTGACTGGCCAACAAACGAGCTTCCGGCGGTGATGCGGCCCAAAAGCCCTGGACCCGAAGCTCGCGCTCTATCAACAACAGCTGATCAGCCAGCGCTGAAGTCCGATAGTCCATCACAATGCGACCTTTGCTCGCTCACGTGCTTGCGCCGCTCCTGCTGCGTTGCCCTGACGTTCACGCGCTTGGGCAATCAACTCCCACAAGCTCGCCTGCAATGCCGGCCGATCTCCGGCGTAGCTCAGCCCTCGCCGGGATAACTGCTCAGCCTGCACCGCATCACCCTGAGCAAGACGCACCTGAGCGAGGCGGTACAGCACCTGAGGCTCGCGGGGTGCTATACGCTGGGCACGCTCCAGGCTCGACGCCGCTCCATTGAGGTCCCCGCCACCCTGCTGTTGTTGAGCTGTCGTCAACAACGCGAGAACCGGACCGTCAAGCCGCTCGTCGGCAGATAACGTTCCTGAGTTTGACGGGATACCGCTTGGCATCGGCTGGCGAGGAGCTGGAGCTGGACCTGGAGTTGGAGTTGGAGCGCTCCATTGTTCGCGGGCTTCAGGCGCCGGCATGGGCGAGCCGCTGAAACCGGCGTCAGGCGCAGCAAACGTCTGCAACGGCTCGGAGCGCTGCTGTGGCACCATCACCATCACACCCGAGTCTTCAGACGAGGGCTGCACCGGGACTGTTGGCGTGCCAGCCGAACGTGAGGGTTGCCGCGATGAGACCTCTTCAGAGACGGGGGCACCCGAATCTACGACTGGAATCGCGCCGCGCTTGACCGTAGCACAGCCCTGCACCAGCACTGCTGTCGCCAGCACGATCATCCATTGCTTTCTCACTGCTTGAACCTCATAGAAATCTCATTCAACTGGCGCAATCAAGGCAGCCAGCCACGAACCCAATCCATCACTGACTCCGCCGGGGCCTGAATACCGCAGCCCGGACCAAGTGCAGGTTCACTGCCGCGAATGTAGGGGATCTGCACTGCGTTTGGACAGTTATCAGACGTCCCCTGCCCGGTCTGCGAGTCGATCCACGCCATCTCGACGTTCTCTGGCAATGTCGACTGCAGCGGTAGCGGATCGGCGCGACGCATGAAATCGCCCCAAACTTGCAGAGCACCGGTCGCCCCCGTTAGCGAGGTCTTTCCGTTGTCATCACGCCCCAACCAGACCACCGCGAGCAAGTCCTGACTGAAGCCTGCAAACCAGCTGTCGCGCGAGTCATTAGTGGTTCCGGTCTTGCCAGCCAAGGCTAATGATTTCGGCAAGTAATTGTAGGCCGAGCGCCCGGTGCCTTCGAGCATCGCACGCTGCATAGCGTACTGTGTCAGGTAGATTGCGCCACCATCGAAACGTTGCTCGATCTTGAACGGATAACGACTGAGCGGCTCACCATCTGCCGCAACGACGCTGCGGATACCACGTAGCGGCGTATTGAACCCGCCATTGGCCAGGGTCTGGTACATCCCTGCCACCTCGATTGGTCGCAAACCGCCGGCCCCGAGCAGCATCGATGGGTACGCCGGCCACTGTGGCGATGCCCCCAGCCGTTCAAGTGTCTTCAAAACGTGAGGAACGCCGAGATCGAGGCCCAAGCGCGCCGTGGAAAGGTTGTAGGAGTTGGCCAGTGCCTGATAGAGGTACACGGTACCGTGAGCTGTACGCCCGTAATTATGCGGCCTCCACACCTGACCATCCGCGCCTTTGACCGAGAATGGCTCGTCTTCCAGGAGACTTGTCAGGGTGTACTGACTGGGCTTCTCAAGCGCGGCCAAGTAGATAGCTGGTTTGATTAGCGAGCCGATAGGTCGCGAGGCATCCAACGCACGATTGAACCCCGCAAACCCTGGCTGACGACTACCGAGCATAGCCTGCAACTCTCCGGTCTCGGGGTTTGTGACCAGCATGGCGCCTTCCACGCCCTCCGCCGCCTTGCCGAGGCGCTTCAACGTCTCGGTCATGGCTGTCTCGGCTTTGCGCTGCAGTATGGGATCGAAACTGGTAAAAACGCGAAGGCCTTCCTCGGTCAGATCTTCGTCACGGTATTCTTCGCGAAGCTGCCGTTTGACGAGGTCGAGAAACGCAGGATACGAGCTGTCGGCGAGACTACCCCGAGGCGTGACCCCGAGCGGAGTCTTTTTAGCCGCATCGGCTTCGTCAGCGGTCAGGACCTGCTGCTCGGCCAAGAGATCCAGCACAAGATTACGACGCTCCAACGCCCGTTCAGGATTACGCCGAGGATTGTAGTAGGTGGGGCCCTTCACCATGCCCACCAGCAGCGCAACGTGTTGCACATCAAGCTCCACGAGCGGACGGCCAAAGAAATACTGACTGGCCAATCCGAAACCATGAATCGCCCGACGGCCGTCCTGCCCCAGAAACACCTCATTGAGATAGGCCTCGAGGATTTCATTCTTGTCGTAGTGCAGCTCCAGCAGGACCGCCATCATCGCTTCAGTAGCCTTGCGGTTAAGGCTGCGCTCGTTGGTCAGGTAGAAATTCTTGACCAGCTGCTGGGTCAAGGTGCTTCCGCCTTGCCTTACCTCGCCCGCAGTCAGGTTGACCCAGACAGCACGCGCAATGGATTTTGGCGACACTCCGAAATGGTCGAAGAACTCCCGATCCTCGACAGCGACCAGCGTTTCGACCAGATACGGCGGAGCCTGATCTAACTTGATCAGAATGCGATCTTCGTTGTGAGCCGGGTAAAGTCCACCGATGGTTACAGGCTCAAGGCGCGCGACCGGGAGCTCCTCCCCATTTGCCCGGGTCAAACCGGCAACGAAGTCGCCAGAAAATCGCACTCGGATACGCTGCGACTCTTCCGCGCCTTCATAAAAGCGGAAACCCCGCGTGTGCATTTCCACCGCGTTAGCGCCAACGGACATGCTACCCGGGCCGCTCACGCTTTTTTCCCGGCGATACCCGAGCGCATCGAGCTCAGTCAGGAAATCGTCCTTCGCGAGTTTTTGCCCAGTGAATAACTCAAGCGGGCGCGCATAAACGGTAGCGGGGATGGTCCAGCGCTTTCCGGAAAATTTTTCCTGCACCAGAGCGTCGAGATAAACCGCCACACCGGCAACAAGCACCAGCGCGACAATGGAGAGTTTGACAGCCCAGCCCAACCAGGGACGAGAGCCTCCGGAACGGCGTTTAGAGCGGGGGCGAGGGGAGCGTGATTTAGTCATGGCGGCGCATTATACGCACTTTGATTTGCGCAGAAGACGGCCTCTTGGCGGTTTGCAGGCCAACCCCGGATGGACATAATGGTGCGTTTTCTGACTGTGTGAACTGTTTCCCGAAGTGCTCACACGCCACGCCCATTGAATTCACAAGGAATGAACGTGAGCCAAGAACTGATCGCTGCGTTGCAGAACCCTGCTCTCTACCCCCACCCGGTCGAAGGTTTCAGGATCATCGAAACTCATATCTCCTGGGTCATACTCACCGGAACCTACGCGTACAAAATGAAAAAGCCTGTCAACTTTGGCTTTCTCGACTTCACTGACCTGGCCGCTCGGAAGCATTTCTGCGAGGAGGAGCTGCGCCTGAATCAGCGTATGGCGCCGGACTTGTACCTTCGGGTCTTACCGGTAACCGGCAGCCTCGAAGCACCCCAAATTGGCGGTCAGGGCGAGGCGATCGAGTTCCTGCTGCAGATGCGCGAGTTCCCCCAGACGCAGCTGATGGCTGAAGTACAGGCGCGCGGCGAACTGACAGATGCCCATATTGATGCCCTTGCGGAACAGATTGCGTCATTTCACCTGAGCATTCCGCAGGTCGCCGCTGGTCACGCGTTGAATAGCGCGGAGGCGATCGTCGCGCCGATGCGGCAGAATTTTGAACAGATCCAACCTTTGCTAACCGAGCAAGCTGACCTGCAGCAACTCGACGCTTTGATCGAATGGACCGAAACCAGCATTGCCCGTTTGCAGCCGGTGCTCGAGCAGCGCAGCCAGCAAGGATTCATCCGCGAATGCCATGGCGACCTGCACCTGGGTAATGCCACCATTATTGAAGACAAGGTGGTGTTGTTCGATTGCATCGAATTCAACGAACCCTTCCGCCTGATCGATATCGCGTCCGATGCTGCATTCCTCGTGATGGATCTGGAAGATCGCGGCCTGAAATGTCAGGCCCGACGCTTCATCAATGGCTGGTTGGAGCGCACTGGCGACTACTCCTCGCTTCAACTGCTCAATCTCTACAAGGCGTATCGGGCAATAGTCCGCGCCAAGGTCAGCCTGTTTCGACTGCATCAGGAAGAAGATGCCGTGCAGCGACGGGTCATCCTTCGCCAATACCGCAGCTATGCAAACCTGGCCGAAAGCTACAGTGCCATCCCTTCGCGCTTCCTTGCGATCACTCATGGCGTCTCGGCCGTCGGCAAGAGCCAGGTTGCCGTACGTCTTGTGGAAGCACTGGGCGCAATTCGCATTCGCTCGGACGTGGAGCGTAAGCGGCTGCATGGCGAGCAACCCGATGCGCTCACAAGCGAAGTGAGCGCTGGCATCTACAGCGCTACAGCGGGCGATGCCACCTATCAACGATTGCATGCTCTCGCCGAGTCCGCGCTCGGTGCTGGTTTCTCGGTAGTGATCGACGCAACCTACCTCAAGCAACACTACCGACAGGCGGCGTGGCAAGTCGCTGAAGCGACCGGCGTTCCCTTCATCATTCTCAGCTGTGAGGCGCCTGAAGCGGTGATCGAGCAGTGGTTAGCCCAACGCCAAGCCACTGGCAGCGATCCGTCCGACGCGACCATGGATGTGGTCAGGGCACAGCAACAATCGCGTGAGCCCCTTAGCGACAGCGAGCAGTTGCTCAACCGGCAGATCGACACACCTGACGCAGACAGTCTTGACGCCTTGGTCAGTGCAATTCGGCAACGCCTTCCGGGGCTTTAAATTCTGGGTCACATTGCACCGGAAGCCACTCTGGTGCGATCAGCGCACCGCAGAGAGCAGAACTCGGCGGTGCTTCTATACTTGGCTTGGTCTGTCAGTGGAAACCGACCATGCCGACCATCGTTGTGCAGTTTGAACTTGTAGGGCACGCAGCATGAGCGTCAGTGCCCTTTTCTCGATCCGCTCGGACCATTACGCGCAGTTCCGCCCGGTCTATCCGGCCGATCTATTCGAATGGTTAGCCGATCATTGCTCCGCTACGCAATGTGCGGTCGATATTGCTGCAGGCACCGGGCAAGCGAGTCACCCACTATCGAAATGGTTCGAGCAGGTGGTGGCGTGCGATGCCAGCCTAGACCAATTGCGTGGCAGTGCGAGCTGGAAGGCCGTCCAGCGAATCGCCGCAGACGCCGAAAAGCTGCCGCTGCGCGACGGCGTCGCCGATCTTGTAGTGGTAGCGCAAGCGCTCCACTGGTTCGCCACTCCGGACTTCTTTCGCGAAGCGCGAAGAGTACTCGCACCTAATGGCCTATTCAGCGCCTGGTGCTATAGCTTGCTCCGAATAGCACCCGAGTTCGACGCACTGATCGATCACTTGCACGGCGATATCCTGCGCGGATATTGGCCTTCGGGACGATCCAGCGTCGACAGCGGCTATCGTGACATTCACCCCCCATTCCAGACTATCCGGGTCCCAGAGTTTGTCATTGAAACCCAATGGAACTTGCATCAATTGATGGGCTACCTTCATACCTGGTCAGCGGTGAAGCGCTGGCAGCGAACTCATGGCAAAGACCCGCTGGATCAGCTCGGATCAGAGCTCTCAAAACGGTGGGGAAATCCTGATCATCAGCGATCAGTTCGATGGCCGCTTCACTTCATCGCCGGTTATCCCGGTCGTTAGGAGCAATCATGCACGACGAGCTGCTGACGTTGAGAAATCTCGGCAAGACATCCGCGCAATGGCTGCATGCTTCAGGGATCCACACGGCCGATGATCTGCGTCGCCTCGGTTCGGTGAGTGCCTATCAGGCCGTCAAGTCTCGTGGCTTCAGCGCTTCTCGGGTGCTCCTCTACGCAATAGAAGGCGCGTTACGAGACATCAATTGGAAGGAGCTGCCAGACGCGCTGAAGAACGAGCTCAATCAGCATCTGGCTGGCTGCGATTATCGAGACAAGAGCTAGCTCACAACCTCCACTCTGCGAGATTTACTCGAGTCGAGCGCAGCCTTAATGTGAGCACGCGCATCGCTCCACCTTTGTGAGCCCGCTTGTCCAAGGATTGCAGTTATGTATTTACTCGGGGAACAACCGGCTTACGCCGAGCAACTGATCAATCGCCTGCAGGGGATCCCCGCGCAACTGCTGGAAGGCCTTGCACCTTCGGCGCCCCCCATTGAACTCAAGGACTCCGACGATCTGGCGGAAGATCTGCCCGAGCAGCATCTTTTCATCATCGAGAGTGGACTGTTGCATGCGCTGGTCGATGACAGGCCGCTTTTCTATATGCAGGAAGGCGACCTGCTAGGACTGCGCCAGGGAATCGAGCTACCGCTTTGCCGCTATCGCAGCGACGAAGCGATCCGCGTGATTCCATATTCAAGAACCATGGTGTTTCAGCATATCCATGCCGATCCGCGCAAGCAGGAGCTGTTCACCCAATACCTGATCGGCCAAACCGCGCTGCTCTCCGACGCGCTAGCCCGGATCAAACAGCCCGAAATTCACCCCACCACCGGATTTCAACATTTCGCAGCCGGCGATGAGCTGATCCGCCAAGGCGACGACGCGGACAACGTATTCATCATCATCGAAGGTCATGCTGAGGCGCGCGTAGATGGACAGAAGGTCGGGGATGTGCAGCGCGACGAGATATTTGGCGCCATGGCCGTGTTCACCCAGGAGAAGCGCAGCGCCACGGTCGTCGCTACGGTTCCCTGTACTGTCATGCTCATTCCTAAAGATCAATTCCTCGGCCTGATGCAGAGTAACCCGAAGATTGCTCACAGTCTGATCGAGAGCATGGCTCGACGCATCGATCTGCTGAACAAGGAAGTTACCCAGCTTCGCTTGCCCCTTTCTGCATGAGCGCTACCGACAAACAGTCAGCTGAAATCTATTTTCAATCAGCCATTGACTAACGAATGAGAATTGTTATTATTAGCACCACTGGTCGCGAGATCAGTGGGTAAACTGGAAGACCAGGCAGTCGGACTTTCAGGTTATCTCCTCATCAGGCTAATCACGGTTTTGACCCGGCTCTTGCCGGGTCTTTTTTTGCCCGCAAAAACCCGCCACCTCTCATAAGCTCAACTCACCGCCAGTTACGTTGCTTGCCGAACGCGGCGCAATGATCCTGCTGGGGTCGAGCAGGGGTGAACAAGACGTAATCAGCCTGCTTGGCCTGCAGCGTCTCACCCACCTCAGCCAGCATCAATACCTTGGTTTTCGCGTCGCGCTCGTGATTTGCCAGATGCAGAGGCACGCCAAGATCACGTCGAACGTGGAAGGCGCCAGCAAGCAACATCGCCGGAGTCGGGGCGACCTCCAACTGCTCCGCCATTCGGCGATCACGCTGTTGCTGCACAGCAAGCATCGCCGGCAACTGAGCTTCCGGCAACATGCCACAGTGGGAGTCCCGGATCTGCTCTAACAGCCGGTCTTGGACTTCGGTCCCGCCCGCCCTGCCCTTCAATGCGGGAACGCGCCGATAGATATCGGCGATCTCATCACGGTCAAGGTTTGCTGGAAGCAAGGGATAAGGCTGCACCAGCGCATATTCAACCAACGGCTGGTACAGCACCCAAGGCCACCCCTCCTGCCACTGCAGCTCGGCAGGCAAGTCGGCGGGCCAGTGGCCACGACTAACTGAGGTCTTGACCAGCTCAACTGGTTGCTTTTGGTCAGGATTAAGCATCTCAAGCAACAGACTTCCTTGATGACGGCGCTGAGCTAAAGCCTGAAGCAGCCACACCTGCAGCGCGTGATGGTCCGGATTGTCATGGCGCTCGCCAACAAGCACTTGATCTGCATCGGCCAATTCATCAACAAGTTGCCTGGCGGACATTGGCTCACCCTGCTGCAGGTCGATGATCAGTCCGAGGTCAGGGTGCTGGAGTCCTTCCGGGCTCTGCCATGAAGGGAGCGGAGGCATCGACTGACATCCGCCAAGCAGGATCACAATAGTGAGCAGGAAAATTCGCATCTGAGCCCCTCGGCCGTCTGTATTGGCTGATCATCGGCCCAGCCGACTAGCGGATCAATCCATTCAGGCAGCTCAGTGGTTAGCCAGCGCACGCCGTCAGGCGTGACACTCGGCCCGACAGCGCTCCACATCAGCCGTACCTGAAGATGTGTCAGAACACCAACCAGCATTGAGGGATAATTCGGAAAGATACCGGAGTGCGTGAAAATGATACGACTGTGTAATGGAACCGATGTAGCAGAGGGCACGAGCAAAGGATTTCAGTTGGACGGACAAAGCCTCCTTGCGGTACGTAAAGATGGCACGCTGCATGTCTATCTGAATCGGTGCCCGCATCGAGGGATTCCTTTGGAATGGCTTCCCGACCAGTTTCTCGACAGCAGCGGTAGCCTGATTCAATGCGCGACACACGGCGCACTTTTTCTCATCGAAAGTGGTGAGTGCGTGGCCGGCCCTTGTGCCGGAGCTTATCTACGACCCGTACCAAGCATCGAGCGCGACGGCATTATCTGGTTGCAAAACCCCGAATAGTGCGACGTTGCGCCCGGGCGACGAATCCCCACGTTGGGTATCATGCAGCGACTGCTACCTGTGAGATGACCATGCGCCGTTTGCTGAGTCTGCTGATTTTGCTTTTCGCCCTCCCGGCCGTCGCAGGCCTGTTCGATAGCCGACCGAGCTCGACGCTCGGCGGGCTGAATAATTCTGCTGAGTTCCTTCCGGTTCGCGAAGCGTTCCGCCTGAGCGTGGTGAGTACGGCACCCGAGCTGGTCAAACTAAAATTCGTGGCTGCAGAGGGGTACTACCTCTACCGTCACCGATTCCAGTTCAACTCCACCGATGGCGAGGTGGTCATCGGCGAGGCGAAGCTGCCCACAGGCGAGCAGAAAACCGACGACTACTTTGGTGAAGTGGAGGTGTACTACGGTGTGCTCGATGTCGAGCTACCGGTACAGGCTCCGGATGATCGACCCTTTACGCTGAACGTCAGCTATCAGGGCTGCGCTGACAAAGGCCTCTGCTACCCCCCGGAGACGGAGTCGTTCGATATTGGGGGCACGCCCGCCGCCGCTCCTGCTTCCGATACTTCCGCCAGAGTCGCAAGCGAAGAGCAAGCTTCACTGTCCTGGCGTTCAGTGGCTCTATTCTTCCTCGCCGGGCTGGGCCTGACATTCACGCCCTGCGTATTACCCATGCTGCCAATTCTGTCGGGTGTGGTACTTCGCGGGCAGATCGGAGGGATGCGAAGCTTCCTACTGTCACTCGCCTATGTACTGCCGATGGCAGGCGGCTTCGCATTGCTGGGCGCACTAATGGGTGTGTTCGGAGCGGAGCTGAATCTCCAGGCTCGGCTGCAGTCACCCTGGGTACTGGTACCTTTCGCGGCGTTTTTTGTCGCATTCGCAATGGCGATGTTCGGCATGTTCGAGCTGCGGCTACCTCAACTCATGGGTGACCGACTGGAGCGAATCGCCGGCAAAGCAAAGGGCGGCTCCTTCATGGGCGCAGCATTGCTGGGCACCGTCTCCAGCCTGCTTGTATCGCCGTGCGTTTCTGCGCCGCTAGCGGGCGCACTGCTCTATATAAGCGCGAGCGGCGATGCCTTGGGTGGAGGGTTGAAACTTTTTGCACTCGGTCTTGGCATGGGCACACCGCTGGTTCTGTTCGCCGTTGGCGGGGGTGCGTTATTGCCAAAAAGCGGACCCTGGATGATCGTAGTGCGCAATGTATTCGGCGTCATGCTGCTTGCCGTTGCAGTATGGATGCTCGAGCGGGTATTGGCAGGACCATTGGCGCTGGCACTCTGGGGCTTACTGGCAGCTGGCGCGGCATTGTTCCTCGGCGCTCTGGAGTTTACCCAGAAAAATGCACGACAGAAATTGGCCCAACTTGCAGGGCTAGCCCTCCTTGTTTACGCAACCGCGGCATGGGTAGGGGCCTTACAAGGCGGAACCGACCCCCTTCGCCCGCTACCTCGCTTGAGCCAAACTGCTAATGGGGCCAATAGTGAAGAGGAGAACTGGCATACGGTCTCATCGCCGGCTGAACTCGAGAGACAGATGAGTGCAGCTCGATCCGCAGGCGAGCCGCTAATGCTCGACTGGTACGCCGACTGGTGTATCAGCTGCAAAGTGATCGAACGTGAAGTATTTGCAGCACCGGAAATTGCCTCCCGCCTTTCAGGATACCGACTGGTTCGCTTCGACATCACCGAAAGCAATGCCGAACAACGCGCATTGCTCGACCGCTACAAGCTCTTTGGTCCGCCGGCTGTACTATTTTTCGACCGTAGCGGCCAGGAGTTGGCAGACATCCGCGTCGTTGGCGAAATCGATGCAAGCCAGTTCGCCAAGCGCTTGGACGGTGCCGAAGCATCGCTCTAATTCAATCCCTGTCGCAATCTCCAGTCATAATGTCGACATTTACGCCGATTAACACATGACTGGACAGTCAGCCCCACCTTCGTGCATAGTTTTTCCCCTCACCGACTGGCCGCTCCGTCGATGCCGTCTGGATAGAACAACAAGGAATACTCATGGCGACGCTTCTGGTCCTTCACGGCCCGAATCTCAACTTGCTCGGCACTCGTGAGCCTGGCGTCTACGGCGCGGTTACGCTGGCTCAGATCAATCAGGACCTGGAAA
This sequence comes from Stutzerimonas zhaodongensis, assembly GCF_003696365.1. Taxonomy (GTDB): domain Bacteria; phylum Pseudomonadota; class Gammaproteobacteria; order Pseudomonadales; family Pseudomonadaceae; genus Stutzerimonas; species Stutzerimonas zhaodongensis. The sequence goes on along the minus strand of NZ_RFFM01000007.1, from coordinate 147,495 downwards.
AGCGTGCCCGTGAAGCTGGCCATCACTTGTTGCATCTGCAGTCCAATGCCGAATACGAATTGATCGAGCGGATCCATGCCGCTCGCAGTGAAGGTGTGGACTTCATCCTGATCAACCCGGCTGCATTCACGCATACCAGCGTCGCGCTACGTGACGCGCTGCTGGCTGTGAGCATCCCATTCATCGAAGTGCACCTTTCTAACGTGCACAAGCGTGAACCTTTCCGCCATCACTCCTACTTTTCGGATGTCGCGGTAGGGGTGATCTGCGGCCTGGGCGCCAGCGGCTATCGCCTGGCATTGGAGGCCGCCCTGGAACAACTCGCTGCTTCCTGACAGGACCGCGCGATACGCGCCCAGCCTCGAAACGAGCAGTAATCCCTTAGAACTTACCTGGGAGTCATCGCTTCATGGATATTCGCAAAGTCAAGAAACTGATCGAACTGCTGGAAGAGTCCGGCATCGACGAACTGGAAATTCACGAGGGTGAAGAGTCAGTCCGCATCAGTCGTCACAGCAAGCAGGTCGCGATGCAGCAGCCTTACTATGCTCAGGCGCCGATGCCTGCTCCTGCTGCTGCCCCGGCCACAGCACCAGCCGCAGATGCAGTCCCTGCACAACCGAAACTCAACGGCACTGTGGTCCGGTCGCCAATGGTAGGCACCTTCTACCGCGCTTCTTCGCCAGAAGCAGCCAACTTCGTTGAAGTGGGTCAGAGCGTCAAGAAGGGCGACATTTTGTGCATCGTCGAGGCGATGAAGATGATGAACCACATCGAGGCCGAAACCAGCGGCACCATCGAATCGATCCTGGTGGAGAATGGTCAGCCGGTCGAATACGACCAGCCGCTGTTCACCATCGTTTGAACCGCGGAGAGCCAGCGATGTTGGAAAAAGTACTGATCGCAAACCGCGGTGAAATCGCCCTGCGGATATTGCGAGCCTGCAAAGAGCTGGGGATCAAGACCGTCGCGGTTCATTCGACCGCAGATCGTGAGCTGATGCACCTGGCTCTGGCCGACGAGTCCGTCTGCATCGGGCCGGCCCTCGCGACCAACTCCTACCTGCATATCCCGTCTATCATCGCCGCGGCGGAGGTGACGGGTGCCACTGCTATTCATCCCGGCTATGGCTTCCTGGCTGAGAACGCGGACTTCGCCGAGCAGGTAGAAAAGTCAGGTTTCGCTTTCGTAGGGCCCAAAGCGGACACCATCCGCTTGATGGGCGACAAGGTGTCGGCCAAGGACGCGATGATCAAAGCGGGTGTTCCCGTGGTGCCAGGCTCCGACGGCCCGCTACCCGAAGACGAGGCGGAAGCGCTGCGTATCGCCCGTGAGGTTGGCTATCCGGTGATTATCAAAGCCGCGGGCGGTGGCGGTGGTCGCGGTATGCGGGTAGTTCATCACGAGGAAGATCTGATCAAGTCGGCCAAGCTGACCCGCACCGAAGCTGGTGCGGCATTCGGCAACCCGATGGTCTATTTGGAAAAGTTCCTCGGTAATCCACGCCATGTGGAAGTCCAGGTCCTCTCCGACGGGCAGGGTAACGCGATTCACCTGGGTGATCGGGACTGCTCGCTGCAGCGTCGCCATCAGAAGGTTCTGGAAGAAGCGCCAGCGCCTTATATCGATGAGAAAGCTCGCGCTGAAGTGCTCAAGCGCTGCACCGACGCTTGCGTCGAGATCGGCTATCGTGGCGCAGGTACTTTCGAGTTTCTCTATGAAGATGGTCGCTTCTATTTCATCGAGATGAACACCCGCGTTCAGGTTGAGCATCCGGTAACTGAGATGGTCACCGGCGTCGATATCGTCAAGGAAATGCTGAGCATCGCCGCAGGCAACAAGCTGTCGATAAAGCAGGAAGACGTGGTCATCCGTGGCCATTCGCTGGAGTGCCGGATCAACGCCGAAGACCCGTCCACTTTCCTGCCAAGCCCGGGCAAGGTGAAACATTTCCATGCACCAGGCGGCAATGGCGTACGGGTCGACTCCCATCTATACAGCGGATACTCGGTTCCACCGAATTACGACTCACTGATCGGCAAGCTGATTACCTACGGTGCTACGCGTGAAGAAGCTATGGTGCGGATGCGCAACGCGCTGGACGAGATTGTCGTAGATGGCATCAAAACCAATATCCCGCTACATCGGGACCTGGTTCGCGATGACGGCTTCTGCAAGGGCGGCGTGAATATCCATTACCTGGAAAAGAAATTGGGAATGGACAAGCACTGATCAAGTGCTGATTCGACAAGGGCTGCCATTGGCGGCCCTTGTCGTTTCTGAGGCGACCGATGATGGAAGCCAGCGCCAGGGCGCAGTAAGCTTGCGCCCCTTTGATCGTCACGAGCGGTCGCCAACTTTGTGAGGCATCCATGTCCTGGCTACAACTTCGTCTCGCTATTGCTCCGGAACAGGCCGAAGCCTTTGAAGATGCCCTGCTGGGCGTCGGCGCGGTATCCGTGACCTTCATGGACGCCGAAGATCAGCCAATATTCGAGCCGGACCTGGGGACAACCCCGTTATGGTCACACACCCACCTATTGGCTTTGTTCGAAGGCGACGCTGACGAGGCCAACCTGCTTGCCCACTTGCGATTGCTGATACAGGGCGACTTACCCGACTATCTCCTCGAGCGCATCGAGGATCAGGACTGGGAACGCAGCTGGATGGATAACTTCCATCCAATGCGCTTCGGCCGTCGGCTGTGGATCGTGCCCAGCTGGCATGCGGCACCCGAGCCGGACGCAGTGAATTTGCTGCTTGATCCCGGTCTGGCTTTTGGCACCGGTACTCATCCTACTACCGCGCTGTGCCTGGAATGGCTCGACGCCCAATCGCTGGATGGTTTGCAGGTGCTGGATTTCGGCTGCGGCTCCGGCATTCTCGCCATCGCCGCTTTGCTTCTGGGCGCCAAGCAAGCAGTCGGCACGGACATCGACGTACAAGCTATCGAAGCCTCGCGGGACAATGCCGGTCGTAATGGCATTGACCCCGCGCGCTTCCCGCTGTATCTGCCCGAGCAACTGCCGGAGGGTCAGGCCGACGTCGTGGTTGCCAATATCCTCGCCGGTCCGTTAGTAGCGTTGGCACCTCAAATCATCGAACGGGTCAAGCCCGGCGGCCGCCTCGCGCTATCAGGCATCCTGGCCGAGCAGGCCGAGGAGGTCCGTGCTGCCTACGCGGACCAATTCGAACTCGACACAACCGCCGAAAAAGATGGCTGGGTTCGAATAACGGGCGTACGGAGAGGATGAAGCAGCTGAAGCCGCGCTAACGAACCGAAACGTTCGCTACTGCCGCTCATCGCCGCGCTTGCGCTAGACTATGGGCATTTCCGCCGGACCATCGCATGACCAGCTTCGTCACCCAATGCCCGCATTGCCATACCAGCTTCCGCGTCAGCCGCAGTCAGCTCGCGGCGGCCCATGGCGTAGTGCGATGCGGCGCATGCATGGAGCTCTTCAATGCTGCCCGTTACCTGCACGAGCGGGAGTCGCAGGGCAGCACCGAAACGGGTCATGACACGAGCGTCACCCTCCTTACTCCGGTCAGCGAGCCCGCACACCCGCTCGCCCCCCCACACGCCAAACCTGCAAATACGGACGAGACGCTGTGGATTCATGATGATCTGGATCTGGACAGCCTGGATCTCGACGAGGAGCTGGCTAAGCTTGAACGGCAGGAGCTGGAGCTGGCCCGAGAGCTTGTGGAGCTGGAGCCTCATCTGAGCGAGCGCCGGACCCCGTCCGCAAAGACCCGCGCCACTGATGACGAGCTGTGGGCCGAGCAGCTGTTAAAAGCCGAGATGAGCGCGACCGAGGTGCGGTTGCAAGAAGAATCCGCTGATAGAGATCACTCATTTGACGCGACGGACCTTCAGTTCACCCCCGTCACTTCAGACCACCCCGCTCCGCCCAGCCCACTTTCACCCCCCGAAAGCACGCTTACCAACAACAGGGCAACAAAACAACGCCTGGAACCAGCCCTCGATGGCCCGATCGAGCATGAGGAGGACCTACCGCTCAGCACCGTGAACAATGCGGATCTGACCGAAGCAGAAGGCGGAGCGAGCACCTCAACACGCAAAACAGGCGGCGACCCGCTACTCGAACTGGATGATGAACCTCTGCAGCTCGAGTGGGAGCCACGCAGACGGCCCTGGGGGCGCTGGTTGGGCTGGGGCGTTCTAAACCTGATCGCCTTACTGGCACTCGCTACCCAATACGTGTTTTACAACTATGGCGAACTGGCGCGACAGGATGAGTACCGCCCATGGCTCGAACGCGTGTGCCCCGTAATCGGATGCGAGTTGCCACCAAGGGTCGATATCAGCCAGATCAAGAGCAGCAATCTGGTAGTACGTAGCCATCCCGATTTCTCAGGCGCGTTGGTGGTCGATGCAATAATCTACAATCGAGCACCTTTCGCGCAGCCGTTTCCTCTGCTGGAAATCCGCTTCGATGACATCCGGGGCCAGGCGCTGGCAAAGCGTATCTTCAAGCCGGGCGAATATCTCTCCGGAGAGCTTGCAGGACAACGTGAAATGCCCTCGCAGATACCAATCCACATCGCCCTGGACATCCTCGACCCAGGCACAACGGCGGTTAACTACAGCCTGAGCTTTCTTTCGCCAGACTGACCGGCCGTCAGGCTGGGAGCCTTGCGCGGCGCTCCTCGTCGGACCTTTCTAACAGCCTGCTACCGTGAGTTATAAGATTCAGGCTGTTCAGATTTTGTTCAAAACAGCCTTTAACCCGTCATCCGTAGCGGGTATTATGCACACCCTTTTTTGCTGTCCCGATCGACCTAACAAGCAGGCTCCAAGCAGGGAATCTTCATGTCAGCGGTACGTATCGGCCCCTACACCCTATCGAATCGACTGATCCTTGCGCCCATGGCAGGCGTGACTGATCAGCCGTTCCGTCAGCTATGTCGCCGCCTGGGTGCAGGCATGGTGGTATCGGAGATGGTGACCAGTGACGTGCGCCTATGGAGCAGCCGTAAGTCGCGACTGCGCTTGCTGCATGAGGGTGATCCGGAGCCACGTTCGGTACAGATCGCCGGGGCTGATCCGCGGATGCTGGCTGAAGCTGCGGTCCGTAATGTCGAGCTGGGTGCGCAGATCATCGATATCAACATGGGCTGCCCGGCCAAGAAAGTCTGTAACAAGGCCGCTGGCTCAGCGCTGATGAAGGATGAGCAGTTGGTATCGGACATACTTGAGGCCGTGGTCGGAGCGGTCGAAGTCCCCGTGACACTGAAGATCCGTACCGGCTGGGACAGACAGAACAAGAACGGGCTCACGGTGGCAAAGATCGCCGAGCAAAGTGGGATCGCAGCGCTTGCAGTACATGGCCGAACGCGCGCCGACCTTTACACCGGCGAAGCGGAATACGACACCATCGCATCGATCAAGCAAGCGGTGTCCATTCCGGTGTTCGCCAATGGCGATATCGATACTCCGCTGAAGGCGAGTGAGGTTTTGAAGGCTACCGGAGCCGATGGACTGCTGATAGGTCGAGCGGCGCAGGGTAGGCCTTGGATATTCCGCGAGATCAATCACTACCTCACGACGGGCGAGTTATTGCCCCCGCCGGAATTGCAAGAGATTGAGCGCATTCTGTTGGAGCATCTGCATGCGCTCCACGCGTTCTACGGTGATGTGATGGGCGTACGGATCGCCAGGAAGCACGTCAGCTGGTATCTCGCGACACTACCCGGAGCGCGTGAATATCGTGCCCGGTTCAATGGTTTGGAAGACAGGGACGCGCAATGCGCCAGCGTTCGGGCATTTCTGGCCGAACGCCGTACAGGCCCTGACTCAGGGGATGGAAAAGGGGTGGCTGCATGACGCTGTTGAACGAAACACTGTTAACTGGAACAACATCCGTGAGCGACAACGTAAACCTCAAGCAGCACCTCAATACGCCGAGCGAGGCAGGCCAGACCCTGCGAGGCAGTGTGGAAAAGGCGTTGCACAATTACTTTGCCCGTCTCGAAGGTGCAGATGTCACGGACGTCTACAACCTGGTTTTGTCCGAGGTCGAGGCGCCGCTTCTGGAAACCGTGATGAATTACGTCAAGGGCAACCAGACCAAGGCCTCCGAATTGCTGGGGCTCAACCGCGGAACCCTGCGCAAGAAACTCAAGCAGTACGATCTTCTCTGACTAACGGCATGCTCCGAGGGAACGGTAGCAAGCCGTTTCACCTGGAGCCTCCCGCTTGCAGCCTGTAGCTCCTAGGAAATGTCTATGACCGACCAAAGCACCCGCCTTCCCGTCCGCCGCGCGCTGATCAGCGTGTCCGACAAGACAGGAGTAGTTGAATTTGCCCGCGATCTCGCTGCCCTTGGCGTCGAGATCCTGTCCACTGGCGGCACGTTCAAGCTGCTACGCGAAAACGATATTGCGGCGGTCGAGGTCGCTGATTACACCGGCTTCCCGGAGATGATGGACGGCCGGGTGAAGACTCTGCATCCGAAGATTCACGGTGGCATTCTTGGCCGCCGTGATCTAGACGGCGCTGTCATGGCTGAACACGGGATCAAGCCCATCGATCTGGTCGCGGTGAATCTCTATCCATTCGCCGCCACGGTCGCCAATAGTGGCTGCACCCTTCCGGATGCCATCGAGAACATCGACATCGGCGGCCCGACCATGGTCCGCAGCGCAGCGAAGAACCACAAGGATGTCGCCATCGTGGTCAACGCCGACGACTATGCCAACGTCATCGAGAACCTGAAAAACGGCGGGCTGACCTACGCTCAGCGCTTTGACCTCGCGCTCAAGGCCTTCGAACACACCGCATCCTATGACGGGATGATTGCCAACTATCTGGGAACGGTCGACCAAAGCGCCGAAACGCTTTCGACCGAGGGACGCAGCTTGCTTCCGCGGACGTTCACCACGCAGTTCGTCAAGGCGCAGGACATGCGCTACGGCGAGAATCCGCACCAGATTGCAGCCTTCTACGTAGAAACAGCCGACGAAGCCTGCGTCGCCACGGCCCGCCAACTGCAAGGCAAGGAGCTTTCCTTCAACAATGTCGCTGATACCGACGCCGCACTGGAATGCGTGAAGAGCTTCGTCAAGCCAGCCTGCGTGATCGTCAAGCACGCCAATCCTTGCGGCGTTGCGGTGGTTCCGGACGATGAAGGCGGCATTCGTCAGGCTTACGAACTGGCTTATGCCACCGACAGCGAGTCGGCGTTCGGCGGCATCATCGCGTTCAACCGCGAACTGGACGTCGAAACCGCCCGAGCCATCGTGGAACGACAGTTCGTCGAAGTCATCATTGCCCCAAGTGTATCCACCGAAGCGCGCGAGGTTGTTGCGAGCAAAGCGAACGTTCGCCTGCTGGAGTGCGGTCAGTGGCCCGCTGACCGCGCCCCTGGCTGGGACTTCAAGCGCGTCAACGGCGGGCTACTGGTCCAAAGCCGGGATATCGGAATGGTCAGCGAAGCGGACCTCAAAGTGGTGACAAAACGCGCGCCCTCGGAACAGGAAATTCACGACCTGATCTTCGCTTGGAAAGTCGCGAAGTTCGTCAAGTCCAATGCCATCGTATATGCCAAGAATCGCCAAACCGTGGGTGTCGGCGCCGGCCAGATGAGCCGAGTGAACTCGGCCCGCATCGCCGCGATCAAGGCTGAGCACGCCGGCCTGCCTGTACCGGGGGCGGTGATGGCGAGTGATGCCTTCTTCCCATTCCGCGACGGCATCGACAATGCCGCCAAGGCGGGAATCACTGCCGTTATCCAGCCAGGTGGTTCGATGCGCGACGCTGAGGTGATTGCAGCTGCGGATGAAGCCGGCATAGCCATGGTCTTCACCGGCATGCGCCACTTCCGACATTAAGTCGGCCGCACCCGCATCTGCTGCGTTGCGGGTCCCGCTTCCCATGCCTGCTGCCTGAAGGTAACTCTGCGTGGTGACGGGACCGGCGACGAGCATGTATTCACGGCCATGACCTCAACTCTGAGGTCGCTCTTTTTTAGGTTGGATGACCCTTTCCGCATCCACCATTGGGCCCCTGGCCCGCCTCCTCAAGGAGACAGCAATGAATGTACTGATCATCGGCAGCGGCGGCCGTGAGCACGCCCTGGCTTGGAAGGTCGCGCAGGACCCACGCATCGAAAAGGTTTTTGTCGCACCCGGTAATGCTGGCACTGCAATCGAAGCGAAATGCGAGAACGTGGAGATCGACGTTCTGGCTATCGAGCAGCTTGCGGATTTCGCCGAACAGAACGTCCAACTGACGATCGTTGGCCCAGAAGCCCCTTTGGTTAAGGGCGTTGTCGACCTGTTCCGATCCCGCGGGCTGGACTGTTTTGGACCAACGGCAGCCGCCGCGCAGCTAGAGGGTTCCAAGGCGTTCACCAAGGATTTTCTAGCGCGCCACAGGATCCCAACAGCCGAGTACCAGAACTTTACGGAGGTCGAGCCAGCGCTGGCCTATCTGCAGGAAAAAGGGGCGCCCATCGTTATCAAGGCCGACGGCCTGGCAGCGGGCAAAGGCGTAATCGTCGCCATGACGCTGCAGGAAGCTGAGGATGCCGTACGCGACATGCTCTCCGGCAATGCTTTTGGCGACGCCGGGGCGCGGGTGGTCATCGAAGAATTTCTCGAGGGCGAAGAAGCCAGCTTCATCGTCATGGTCGACGGTGCCAATGTGCTGCCGATGGCCACCAGCCAGGACCACAAACGTGTAGGTGACGGTGATACCGGACCCAATACTGGCGGTATGGGAGCTTATTCCCCCGCCCCCGTCGTTACACCCGAGGTTCATCAACGGGTCATGGACGAGGTGATCTGGCCAACCGTCAAAGGGATGGCAGCAGAGGGCAACGTCTATACTGGCTTTCTCTACGCAGGCCTGATGATCGACCGCAGCGGTGCACCCAAGGTGATCGAATTCAACTGCCGCTTCGGCGACCCCGAAACCCAGCCGATCATGCTGCGTCTGCAATCGAGCCTGGTGCTACTGATCGAGGCCGCTCTAGCCAAGGCGCTGGACAAAATCGAAGCGCAGTGGGACCCGCGACCAAGCCTTGGCGTAGTGTTGGCCGCTGGCGGCTACCCGGGCGATTACAACAAGGGCGCGGCAATTCGTGGTCTGGAGGCTGCGGCTCTTCTGGATGGAAAGATCTTCCACGCCGGTACCGCCATGAAGGGTGACGTAGTCACCACTTCTGGTGGGCGAGTGTTATGTGCCACGGCCCTGGGCGAGACAGTATTTGCAGCACAGCAGAATGCCTACGCGCTGGCGGCCCGTGTCGAGTGGGACGGGCATTTCTATCGACATGACATCGGCTATCGAGCCATTGCACGCGAACACGGCGAAGGCTGAGATTCAGCAAATGCGCGCAACGCTGGATTCGAGTTGCGCGCACTACCGGGTCACGCGGCGATGGCTATAATCCACCGTCACACAGATGAAGGGACTTCAATCGTGCGTCGACTCCGGGTCGCCATTGCTTTTACCTTCAGTCTATTGCTGGCTGCGCTGAACGCTTTCCCCGCATTCGCTCAGACCACAGAATCATCATCGCTTGCCGTGTCTCCGGAGGCCTCTCAGCAGACCGGCCCGAACTGGCGTCTGCTGGTCGACCAGTCCGGCCTGTTGACCCTCAACGAAATCGTGGGCCAGCGAAACCTTTTTCAGCGAATCGATGAGCGTTCGTACGCCGCACCAGCGAACGAACATGCCGTCTGGCTCCAGGTAAACCTTCCGGCGATAGTCGACCCCAACTGGTTGTGGATTTTCGCGCCGCGGGTTCAGTATCTGGACTTCTACCTGCTGCGCGATGGGCAACTGGAGCGCCACATTGAAACCGGCGAGCTGAGGCCGCTGGAGTCGCGCCCCTTACCGGCCCGCGCCTACCTATTCTCGCTGCCCAACGACAACGCGCCCCGTGAGGCTTATATCCGGCTGCAGTCGTCGCATCCGATCATGGCTTGGTTCAATACGGTCGGCGAGGTTGGGTTGGTCGAGCTGGCACGCCCCGCGTACCTGTTTGGCGCTCTGTTCGGCGCGCTGGCATTGCTGATGATCTACAACCTGCTGCGATTTGCTTACACCTTCAGCTACAGCCACATCTGGCTCGCTGTCTTGCATGGCGCCCTGCTGACCTGCGCAGTCGCTAACCTCGGTCTGCTTGCAGTGTGGTCACCGAAACTCATCTTCAGCCAGCCGCTGATCGCCGACATGGCGGCGCTGCTGACCTGTATCTCATTGCTCGCCTTCACCTTTGGCTTCTTTCATCACCGCAGAAAAGCCTGGGTGACATGGCTGCTTGCCCTGCAGGCAATCTTGATCAGCACATTGGCTGCAACGATATTGGCAACCGGCCAGTTCTGGTTCAGCTGGCTCATCTACACATTGGTGTTGGTCACAGCGGTCAGTGTCACTGCCGTGGCTATTCACCATTGGCGCCAACGTTACGAGCCCGCACGACTACTGGTCGCTGGGATGCTGGTGTTCGACGGCGGCTTCGCTTTCGTCCTTCCAGTTCTACTGGGCTTCAACCAGTTCAACCCGGACTGGCTTACCGGGATTACGTTCAGCGTAGCGACCTGCTCCGGGCTCATCCTCAGCTTCGCCCTGCTTGAGCGCCAGCGGCAGATCCAGGCAGACAGCCGAAGCCAGCACACCGCTGAAGCGGTCAATAGTGCCGAACTCAAAACCAAGGCTGACTTTCTGGCAAAGATCAGTCATGAAATTCGAACTCCGATGAACGGAGTCCTCGGCATGAGCGAGTTGCTGTTAGGCACATCGCTATCAGCCAAGCAGCGAGACTACGTTCAGACAATCCACAGCTCTGGTAACGAGCTGCTGAACCTTATCAATGAGATTCTCGATATCTCGAAACTGGAATCCGGACAGATCGAGCTGGACGACGTGCAGTTCGACCTCAATGCTCTGATAGAGGATTGCCTGAGCATCTTCCGCGCAAAGGCGGAACAGCAGAAGGTCGAGCTGATCAGCTTCGTACAGCCCCAGATGCCGCATATCGTGGCAGGTGACCCAACCCGGTTGCGCCAGACGCTGCTGAATCTGCTGGAGAACGCCTTCAAGCAGACCGATGAAGGCGAAGTGCTCCTGACTGCAGCGACCGATGATCGTGACGGTCTGCCACGCCTGCGTATCACAGTGCAGGACAACGGGCGCCCCCTGGAAACACAAGAGCGTGATGCGCTGCTAAATGCGGCCTTGGACAGCCGCGACTTCCTCGCGGCAACCCGACTGGGGGGGCGCCTTGGCCTGATCATCGCCAGACAGCTCGTTCATCTCATGGATGGTGAGTTCGGCATTCAGACCGGGGGCATAGCCGGCAACACCCTATGGATAAGCTTGCCTCTGAGTGCGGAATTGGCCGAGCAACCTGGCAGCGACCTTGACGACCAGCTCAAAGGCACACGTCTGCTGGTGGTGGATGACAACGACACATGCCGTAAGGTGATCAGCCAGCAGTGCAGCAGCTGGGGGCTGGAAGTCAGCGCTGTAGCCTCGGGCAAGGAGGCGCTGGCGCTGCTGCGCACCAAGGCCCACCTTCGCGAGTACTTCGACGTGGTACTACTGGATCAGGACATGCCCGGCATGACCGGTATGCAGTTGGCAAGCAGAATCAAGGAAGACTTCAGCCTGAATCACGACATCCTGCTGATCATGCTGACCGGCATGAGCAGCGCGCCGAGCAAGATTATTGCGCGCAATGCCGGCATCAAACGCATTCTCGCCAAACCTGTTGCCGGCTATACCTTGAAAACCACTCTGGCTGACGAACTTGCTCGCCGGTCCAGCGCAATCGAACAGTCTTCGGCGATTCAAGAAAGTACGCCGCTTTCGGTGCCGGACGACTTCCGTATTCTGGTCGCGGAAGACAATAGCATTTCAACCAAAGTCATCCGCGGCATGCTCAGCAAGCTCAATCTCGAGCCCGATACGGCCAGCAACGGCGAAGAAGCGCTGGCGTTGATCAAGGCATGCCCATACGACCTGGTATTGATGGACTGCGAAATGCCGATAATGGATGGCTTCGAGGCGACAGCTCGGCTGCGTGCCTGGGAAGCATCGGAAAACTGCCGGCGAACGCCAGTGGTGGCACTGACCGCCCATATCCTCAGCGAGCACCGCGAGCGCGCTCGGGAGGCAGGGATGGACGGCCATATGGCCAAGCCCGTGGAAATGTCTCAGCTGCGGGAGTTGGTCGAACACTGGGCTCGCGTCAGAGCAGCTGCCGACCATTAAGGCTGACGGGCCGCTCAGAGCAGGTAACGGCCGCAAGCCGCTGATCATCAGCGAGATTTCTGGTTGAGAGGGGCACCAGACGATGCGGTGCGGTCGCATCGATAGGGCACCTGCCAGTGGGCTTCATGGAACCCTGAGTGTTCGGAGCTGCCGAGCACTGTCAGTACTCGCATGAACCAACGCCTCCAGTGCTGGAGGGCTTTACCATCCAGGCCCTGCACACCCCTAACCAGACTGGGTGTTCTGGAGCATGCGCAGCGTACTCTCAACTGGAGAGCCGCTCGGCATGCTTCGCGCCTCCTCTCAACTCACGCAAATGGCGTTCTGCATCAAGAGACAGACTTGAGAAACTTCGGATCCGAAGTTATGGAACGGCTAAAGATGATGAATCGCCTTCGCCGAGTGACCGAAGCGGGCTCCCTATCCGGGGATCATGAGAGATAACCGGCATAGGACACTTGTATTTGACTGGTGCATCGTGTGAATCACAGACACTGCTCAGCTGCCGGGGCAGAAGTACCTTGGCGGACAATGAACAAAATGCCCGCTCCGCTGCCGATAAAGGAACCGGCCGAATTATTGCGACGCATGCATCCCAACTGTCCGAACCTTAGCTTCGAGGCACATGCCGTCGCCGAGGAGCCCACGCAATGATGAAAAGGAGCGATGTCGCATGGACTCTTGTCGGCATCTTAGCGGTACTGCTTTCCGGCTATCTGCTTTATCAGGAGGTGCGCAACCTTTCGCTTGCAGAGCTCACGGATAGCCTAAACGCCATCACGCGCCACAACTGGCTCCTGGCAGGGCTAGCGACGCTGGGCGCCTATGTTGCGCTGGCCTGGTATGACCGCATCGCCCTAGCCCACCTCGGCAAGCACATCTCGTGGTGGTTCATAACCCTCTGCTCGTTCACTACCTACGCTCTGGCACATAACATCGGCGCATCGGTATTCTCAGGTGCAGTTGTGCGTTATCGCGCCTATCGCAGCAAAGGACTCACCCCGCACGAGATCGGGGTGTTGATCGTATTTTGCTCCCTGACCTTCTTTCTCGGCACGCTACTGGCTGGCGGTATGGTCCTGATCTTGCGGCCGGACTTGCTGCACAGGCTCGTTGACGTCGGGCCATGGCTATCCACAGCGATCGGAACCTCGCTGTTATGTTTGATTGGGTTATATGTCATCGGGGCGTGGCGACACTTCGCCCCGATGCAGATTGGCAAATGGCGGATTGCCTATCCGCGGCTACCCATCGTGGGCCGGCAGCTGATTGCTGCACCGCTGGAGCTAGCCTGCGCAGCTGCAATCATCTACTTCGCGCTACCCGAAGCGTCGAATCCCGGTTACCTCGTGGTGCTCGGTGTGTTTCTCGCGTCGTTCTCCTTGGCGCTGCTCTCCCATGCACCAGGGGGACTGGGCGTGCTTGAAGTGACTTTTCTCGCCGCGCTCCCAGAATTGCCCACTGCTGACGTCCTGGCAGCGTTGATCGTGTTCAGGGGCTTTTATCTGATTCTGCCCTTCGCGCTCGCAATCCTGGTCGTGACGATGTTCGAAGCAGGACAATGGTCGCAGCGCAGAAAGAAAGCCGCAGCTGATCAGTGAACTTGTCACGCAACGACACCATTGCACTATGGCTATGCCAGTCCTCTCGCGCGATCATCAGTCCTCTCAAGAGAAGAAACCGAATACATGACAGATCCTCGCATCAACCAGCCCGATCCGCGCAAACCAGCTGAGCGCCAGCCTCGACCCTTGATGGACCTTGCGATCAGCATTGTCATTCCATCGCTGATTCTTATGAAACTCAGCGGCGAAGATCGTCTGGGGGCAGATGGTGCGCTATTACTGGCACTAGCCTTCCCACTTGGCTGGGGCATGTTCGAGCTGGCGGTATACCGCAAATTCAACTGGATCGCCCTGCTAGGGCTGGTCAGCGTCCTGCTTACAGGGGGTATTGGCTTGCTGAAACTTGACCCGGAGTGGCTGGCGATCAAGGAAGCCGCTATTCCGGGAATCATCGGCATTGCTGTACTGGCCTCCACCCGTACACGCTTTCCGTTGATCCGCACGCTGCTTTACAACCCCAGGGTGCTGAATGTCGACAAGGTGCACGAGCAGCTAGAGCGCAACGGTCAGGTGGCTCTCTTCGAGACACGCCTGCTGCGCGCCACCTATTTTCTCAGCGGCACCTTCTTCTTTTCGTCATTCATGAACTATGTGCTGGCAAAGTGGATAGTGAATAGTCCAGCAGGCAGCGAGGCATTCAATGCCGAACTTGGGCGCATGACTCTGCTCAGCTATCCGATGATCGCGATTCCAAGCATGATTATGATGATGGCGATCTTTTATTACCTCTGGAGGACCATACACGGCCTCACGGGGCTGCGCCTGGAGGACATCATTGCCAACCATCCGCCAGGCAAGAAGTCCTGAAGTGGTCATGCAGACATCAGCAGCATCCACAGAGGCAGGCTGATCACAGCCAATAGCGTCGAGAGGAAAACAGCGGAGCTGACTGCCCGGGTATCGTCCTGGTTTATGACGAAAGCGAGAACGTTTACCCCGCTTGGGCAAGCGGCCAGCAAGACCAGTACGCTTCTAGCCTCATGCCCAATCCCCGGCAGCGCACCACTGACGTACCAAACAAGCAATGGGAATACGCCCAATTTCACCACTGTCAGCGCTAGAGCTGAAGCGCTGGGCCTTAGGCGGTACCGCGACAGACTGATGCCCAAGACAATCAACGCACAAGGCAACGCGGCTGCAGCCAGCCAATCAGCGACACGCCATATTGGTTGCGGCAGGTCCAGCCCCGACACGTTCAACAACGCTCCGAGCGCAAGCCCAACGATGAGAGGGTTGGCGAGATTCTTGAGAAGCGCAACACCGCTTACTTTCTGTCCGGAGCCAAGCGCGCTATAGAAGCTCTGTAGCGAGAAAAGGATAAGGCTATGGAACACAAGGATCGCGAAGACGTACACAAGACTGCCGGGCCCAAGCAACGTGGTAACAAGCGGAATACCCACGAGCACGTTATTGGAATAAGCCGCAGTGAGACCGAGAGGTGATGCGCGCCCAAGCAAGCGGTGCGCAATCAGTGCTACCAAACCGAAAACGGTAAGAACTGGCCCGAAGTAGGCCAGCAACAGCATGGCCGACATGCCGTCGCTCAGCTGCGCGCGCGCGATTCCCGCAAACAGCACCGCCGGCATGAACAGCTTGAAGGTGATATTGGCAAGACCCGCTGCTGCCTCACCTGCGAGCCAACCGCGCCGTCCCATCAGGTAGCCGAGCACGATAAGGCCGAAAATCGGCAGAATTGCCTGAAACACAACCACTCGGGATCTCCAGCAACAGGGTGACTTCAGGTCGCCCGCTATCAGGGTCGCCAAGAATGCCGGGGCTCAATCTCTTTAGGTGTTGTAGGCCTGAAGCTTGCGCTTGCTCAGGCCTGGGAATGGGCGGCCTCGCTACCAGCGGCGGTCGCAGAAGCAACGAGCCCATCAAGCACGACCGAAAGCTCATCATGCCAATCAAGAGTTGCGATACCGAAGGTATTTTCGAACTTGGAGCAATCAAGCACAGACCATGCAGGCCTGCGGGCAGGCGTCGGATACTGAGCCGTGGTGATAGGCGAAACCTGAGGCTGCTTTGCGAGCATGCCTTTGGCTTCGGCCTGACGGAAAACCTCCACGGCGAAATCGAACCAGGTACAAGGCGACCGTCCGGTGTAATGGTAAAGGCCCCAGGCAAGGGTGCCGTGCCGGTCGTAGCGCTGCGCAAGCTGCAACAACACATCGGCGATGCTCCCGGCTTGAGTGGGGCATCCAAACTGGTCGGCTACGACTGATAAAGCGTCGCGCTGAGCCCCTAACCGCAGCATGGTTTTGACGAAATTGTGCCCATGCGTGCCGTAAACCCAGCTTGTCCGAAGGATCAAATGCTGATCCATTGCGTCCTGGATAGCCTTTTCACCAGCTAATTTGCTTGCACCATAGGCGCCCGTCGGAGCTACTTCATCCGCTTCGCTATAAGGTGTGCGAGCTTCACCGGAAAAAACATAGTCCGTGGAGATGTGCAGTAACGGGATGGACGCGTGCCGAGCGGCTTCGGCAAGCCTTGCAGCACCATCCCTGTTTACGGCATAAGCCTGCTCACTATGCGTTTCCGCATTATCGACATGAGTGTAGGCCGCGGCATTGATGATCAAGCCGGGCTGCACCTGGGTAATCAGATCTGCAACCTGACCCGCGTCTGTAATGTCCAGCTGGTCACGAGTCATGCCAAGCGCCTCGAGGCCGTGCTGTCGAGCACGGTCTACCAATTCGTGACCGACCTGGCCACCGGCTCCGCATACAAGGATTCGCATCTGGTTGACGCCTCGTTCAAGGCTTGCCGCCACCGGCAAGCATGGATTTGAAAACAGATTCGATTCACGCCTCTCGCATCGGATTGCTGATATAGCGCGCTCCGTGCCTGGTTCAGGCCAGCATAATCGTATTTTGTTCCGCCAATTTCGCTCGAGCTGAGAATTATTGGCGTTTTATACAAAATTATAAAGTCACTACAACCTTTTCGGCTGGCCTGCGGCAATTATGTCCGCCTGAATGAGGCGCGAGACGCCTGCCTTGTGAGGGTGAAACTCCCGTAACGCCATGTGGACCAATCTACAAATGGATGCAGCAAGACCTACGTCATAGCTTCGATCAACATTTCCGATGGGAGTAACGGCCATGCCTAGAGGCGAAAAGTCCAAGTACACCGATAAGCAACAGCACAAAGCTGAACATATTGAACAGAGCTATGAGCAAAAAGGCGTACCCAAAGATGAAGCAGAGGCTCGAGCTTGGGCCACGGTGAACAAGCAAACCGGCGGCGGCGAACGCAAAGGTGGTTCTGGCCGGGCGAAGAGCGAAACAGCCAAACGCGCCGACCGTAAAGATTCAGCGTATCGCGCGGCAAAGGCTCGCTCAGGGGACGCTCCCAATCAGAGACCGGCACGCACTACTCGTTCAGGCAGCACTTCCCTGACCGAACTGACGCGGGACGAACTCATGCAGCGGGCGCGCGAGCGTGACGTCCGCGGTCGCTCGACAATGCGCAAGGACGAACTAATCAAAGCCCTTAGTTGACTGGAGAATGACATGCACGAAGAGCCCGATCCAAGAGATGATGGAACGCCAAGCCCCATCCCAGAACCCGAGCGAAAGGAACCGGGCAAGCAAGTTCCCATCGAGGAACCCAACACGCTGAACCGGCCTGTTGACGAGTAGCCGGCTTGAACCTTTCATGCCGCTTTTCTGATAACTGTGGAGCGGAATGTCGGCAGGCACCTCCTACGCATCTGAAAATCTCGAATACAGAATTCAGGAGACCGTGATGAGCTATGTACAATTGAGCGACAAGAAAACCCTGCGCGAACGTGCGCGACAGCATGTCGAGAACGGCGCGGTAACCGAGAGCTATTCAGCGGATCGGGAGACGGTCATCAACTTGCTCAACGAAGCATTGGCGACTGAGCTTGTGTGCTATCTGCGCTACAAGCGCCACTACTATATGGCAACCGGCCTGAAGTCGAGCGTTGCCGCGGAAGAGTTTCTTGAGCATGCCAACGAAGAACAGGAACATGCCGACCGACTGGCGGAGCGTATCGTACAGCTTGGTGGCGCGCCGGATTTCAATCCCGACAGCCTAACCGAGCGCGCACATGCGCAATATGCCGAGGGCAATGGGCTGCGCGACATGGTGTTCGAGAACCTGGTGGCAGAGCGAATTGCCATCGATAGCTATCGCGAAATCGTCCAGTACATCGGAGACAAGGACCCAACTACCCGGCGAATCTTTGAAGACATCCTCGCCCAAGAAGAAGAGCATGCTGATGACATGGCCGGCCTGCTGGATGGCATGAACTAAGGCTCATCAGAAGGCGGGATTCACTGCCTCACTTTCTTCAGCTAAAAAAAGGCCACCCTAGGGTGGCCTTAAATAGGAAAGAGAGCACTACTCAGCCGGCTGCTGCCGGACGCATGTAGGAGATCGGTGCGGTCTGGGAATCATCGAACGTCACAACTTCCCACGCATCCTTTTGATCCATCAAGGTGCGCAACAAGCGATTATTCAATGCATGTCCTGATTTAAAGCCGCGGAATTCGCCGATCAAGCTGGTACCCAGCAAGTAAAGATCACCGATCGCATCGAGAATCTTGTGCTTTACGAACTCGTCCTCATACCGCAGGCCGTCCTCGTTGAGCACATGGTCCTCATCGACCACGATTGCGTTTTCGACACTACCGCCAAGGGCGAGATTGTGCGAACGGAGAAACTCGATGTCGCGCATGAACCCGAAGGTGCGCGCACGGCTGACTTCCTTTACGAAAGACGTGCTCGAGAAATCTACGCTGGCAGTCTGAGTGCGACCCCGGAAAACCGGATGATCGAAGTCGATTTCGAAACTAACCTTGAAGCCTTCGAAAGGAAGGAATGTGGCGCGCTTGTCGCCGTCCTCCACCGAAACCTCGCGGATGATGCGGATGAACTTCTTTGCAGCATCCTGCTCCTGCAGCCCGGCCGATTGAATCAGGAATACGAAGGGGCCAGCGCTACCGTCCATGATTGGCACTTCCGAAGCGGAAAGCTCGACATAGGCGTTGTCGATGCCAAGCCCAGCCATCGCTGAAAGCAAATGCTCCACCGTGTCGACTTTGACGTCACCGCTGATGAGCGTAGTCGACATGGTTGTCTCGCCAACGTTCTCAGCCCGAGCCGCAATCTGTACGGGTGGATTGAGATCGGTGCGACAGAACACGATTCCTGTATCCACGGGTGCCGGCTTGAGGGTCAGGTATACCTTTTCCCCAGAGTGCAGGCCGACGCCAGTGGCGCGAATGATGTTCTTCAAGGTGCGTTGTCTGATCATGGCTTGGTTTCGCTATTGCGCTGTTGCGAATGGTTTCCAACAAAGGTGGCGATCATAGCAGAACCCCACTTTGCTGAACACCAATCACCCCAATAGTCCTGATACATTCAATCAATCAGCCTGACGACGCAGGAAGGCTGGAATGTCGAGGTAATCCAGATCCTCCTGAGGATTCATCTTGGCTGCTGTGGCAGCTGCATGAGCCTGATTGCGCATGACTGTTGGGCGATCCAGATCGCGGTAGTTAACCGCAGCCTGATCCTGACGAGGCGCCGGCGCAGCTTGTGTGGCTACCGCAGCGGTCTGCAGGGTATTGTCGACAACCTTGACCGGTTTCTCATTACGCGGGCCGAGACCAGTAGCGACGACAGTAACGTGCAATTCATCGAGCATATCCGGATCGATCACAGCACCGACCTTGACGGTTGCTTCATCAGACGCAAATGCCTCGATGATCTCGCCCACTGCGGCGTACTCACCGAGCGAAAGATCCAGACCGGCGGTGATGTTGACCAGAATGCCGCGCGCACCTTGCAGGTTGACGTCTTCGAGCAGCGGATTGCGAATGGCGGCCTCGGTGGCCTCACGCGCCCGGTTCGGCCCGGTGGCGCAGCCGGTACCCATCATGGCCATGCCCATCTCGCCCATGACAGTCTTAACGTCGGCGAAGTCGACGTTCATCAAGCCAGGACGCTGCATGATGTCAGAAATACCACGCACCGCTCCGGTCAGCACGTCGTCCGCTTTGGCAAATGCAGCCAGCAGACTCGCATCTTTACCGAGGATGGTCAGCAGCTTTTCGTTTGGAATGGTGATCAGCGAGTCGACACAGTCAGATAGCTGACGGATACCTTCGTCCGCAACCTGCATGCGACGGCGACCTTCGAACGGGAATGGACGGGTCACGACAGCAACAGTGAGGATACCCATTTCCTTTGCCACCGAGGCGATGACTGGAGCGGCGCCAGTACCGGTACCGCCGCCCATGCCAGTGGTGATGAAGACCATGTCGGCGCCTTGAAGCACTTCGGCGATGCGCTCACGGTCATCCATGGCAGCCTGACGGCCGATGTCGGGATTGGTACCAGCACCCAGACCCTTGGTAATAGCGGAGCCCAACTGCAGCACAGTCCGCGCTTCGATCTTCTTCAGCGCCTGAGCATCGGTGTTGGCGCAGATGAACTCCACGCCTTCAACGTTATTGCGCACCATGTGATTGACGGCATTGCCGCCGCCTCCGCCTACTCCAATGACCTTAATCACTGCACTTTGCGGGGTATGATCTACGAGTTCGAACATTTCCCTCTCTCCTTCCAGCTTTCTAGTTTTAGTTACAGCCGCACTGCTTAAAAATTGCCCTGGATCCAGCTTTTGAGCCGGTCCACGACAGACGTCTTGGGTTCTTCGGCGTAATTGCCGAGGCCGGACATGGAGGTCCCATCGGTTTGCTTGCGCATCCCGTACAGCAACAGGCCCACACCCGTGGAATAGATAGGATTGCGGACCACGTCCGCGAGTCCGTTTACGCTATGCGGTACGCCAAGGCGCACCGGCATGTGAAAGATTTCCTCGGCCAGCTCAACGGCGCCTTCCATCTTTGCTGTACCGCCGGTAAGGACGATTCCTGCCGGAACCAGGTCCTCGTAGCCGCTGCGACGCAGCTCGGCCTGGATGAGTGTAAAGAGCTCGTCATATCGGGGCTCCACGACTTCGGCCAGTGCCTGCCGTGAGAGTTCCCGCGGCGGACGATCTCCGACGCTCGGTACTTTGATGGTCTCGCCGGGGCCGGCCAGTTTGGCTAGTGCGCAGGCGTAGCGGATCTTGATTTCTTCGGCGTACTGAGTCGGTGTACGCAATGCCATGGCAATGTCGTTAGTAACCTGATCACCGGCAATGGGAATGACCGCGGTGTGCCGAATAGCGCCTTCGGTGAAAATACAGATGTCGGTAGTGCCGCCACCAATGTCCACCAGACAGACGCCAAGCTCTTTCTCGTCGTCAGTCAGCACTGCGTGGGCCGAAGCAAGCTGCTCAAGAATGATGTCGTCAACTTCCAGACCGCAGCGGCGCACGCACTTCTCGATATTCTGTGCAGCATTGACCGCGCAAGTGACGACATGGACCTTCGCCTCAAGACGCACCCCTGACATGCCCAGAGGCTCGCGTACCCCTTCCTGGTTGTCGATCACGTAGTCCTGCGGAAGAGTATGCAACACCCTTTGATCTGCAGGGATAGCCACGGCCTGCGCGGCATCGAGCACGCGCTCCAGATCTGCACTGCTGACTTCTCGGTCGCGGATGGCGACGATTCCGTGCGAGTTGAGGCTGCGAATGTGGTTGCCCGCCAGGCCGACGAAAGCTGAGTGGATTCGGCAGCCTGCCATCAGCTGGGCTTCCTCGACGGCGCGCTGAATCGACTGGACGGTGGACTCGATATTGACCACTACCCCTTTCTTCAGCCCGCGAGATGGGTGGGTACCAATTCCTACGATTTCAAGTTCGCCGTCTGCGGTCACCTCACCTACCAGAGCCACCACTTTGGAGGTTCCGATATCGAGACCTACGATCATCTTGCCGCTTTGCACGCTTGGCATCAGTTTCATTCCTCAATTCTTCGCAACGACGGGTTCGTCCGTCGTGGTCGGGCTCGGCTCATGCCACGCGACGGACAAGCCGTTGGCGTAGCGGAGGTCGATCCGCGCAATTCTTTCGCTCTCCTGCGCCAGCTCTTGCTGGTAAATGGCAGTGAAGCGCCGCATTTTTTCGATTATCTGATCCCTGCCCAGTAACAGCTCGACGCCCTGCTTGGTCGTCACAAACCAGCTGCCCCTTGCCCGCAATTCCAAGCGAGCAATCGAAAAACCGAGCGGCCGCAGCATCTGGCTCAGCATCTGATACTGCTGCATCACCCGCTGCTGGGCCCGTTTCGGACCATAGAGCTGCGGCAAGTGTTCATAGCGAGCCAGGTCTTCGGGCGCAAACGCCTGACCGTTGTTATTCAGGAGGGATTCATCACCCCAGCGAGCTATGGGAAGCTGTTCATCGAGTCGCACCATGACCTCGTCAGGCCAGATACGGCGCGCCTCTACATGTGCAATCCACGGCATCTGTTCAAGGTCGCGACGAAGGGCATCGAGATCAACCTTGAAGAAGCTGGCTTCGACGAACGGTGCCATCCGTGCCTGCACTGCCTGCTGGTTCACATAGGTCAGATCGCCTCGAACACTCACTTTCGAGATTGGCCGGTCCGCATAGGGCATCAGGTGATTACCCAGCTCGTAAAGCCCAACTACCAGCCCCACCAGCATCACCGGCCAGAGAGCACGTTTGAGCGAACTTAGACTGGGTCGCGGCAAACGAGCAGCAAGCGGCTCGCGCTGGACCAAACGGCTTGCGCCCCGCTGCACCGGCTTGCGTGAAGTACGCCCAGTACCGGGCTGAGTGTGACGAAGCGTAGTGATCATGGCTCAGTTCCCTGTCGCCAGGCTGGCATCGAGAATGGCAAGCACCAGCTGCTGGAAATCCAGACCTGCGGCACGGGCCGCCATCGGCACCAGACTGTGATCGGTCATTCCTGGCACGGTATTCACCTCTAGCAGCCAGAACGCGCCAGCGCTGTCCTGCATCACGTCGACCCGTGCCCAGCCCTGGATGCCCACGGCCTCGCAAGCTCGTGCGCAAAGGTCTTTGAGCTCTTGCTCCTTCGGGGCTTCGAGGCCACAGGGAATGCGGTACTGGGTATCGTTGGCCACGTACTTGGCGTCGTAGTCATAAAAGGAGTGAGGAGTGCCAAGGCCGATCGGGGGTAGTACCGCGCCGCGCAACGTAGCGACGGTGAACTCCGGGCCCTGAATCCATTGCTCGACCAGCACTTGAGAGTCGTAGGCGCTCGCTGCGCGCCACGCTGCGATCAACTCGGTGATACCTGCCACCTTGGCCATGCCGATGCTGGACCCCTCATGCGCGGGCTTGACGATCAATGGAAAACCAAGCTGCTCTGCAGCGGCATGGCAGTCCGCTTCGCTTGCCAGCACGGCATGCCGCGGCGTCGGTAGACCGAGGCTTTGCCACACCTGCTTGGTGCGCAACTTGTCCATTGCCAACGCCGACGCAAGAATCCCGCTACCGGTATAGGGAATCCCGGCGCATTCGAGCAGGCCTTGCATGCTGCCATCCTCACCGCCACGACCATGCAGAACGATAAACGCGCGATCGATAGGCTCACTGCTCAGACGAGCCAGCAGGTCATCGCCGACATCGATGCCAAACGCATCGACGCCCGCCGCCTGCAACGCCTCCAGCACAGCCGCGCCGGACTTCAGCGACACTTCGCGCTCAGCGCTCTTCCCACCAAACAGCACGGCTACCCGGCCGAACGCCAGGGGATCACGAGTCGATTGCAGGGCAGTCATTCGCTCTTCCTCGCGGCGCTTGCATCGCCAGCAAACAGTGGACTTCTCAGGAGTTGGGGGGCCAGGCCACCAATATCGCCAGCACCTTGGCAGAGCAGGATGTCGCCAGGGCGCAGCAGCGGCTTCACCAGGGGTGCCAGCTCGATACCGCGCTCGATATATATAGGGTCGAGCTGGCCACGCTGACGGATGCTGTGACACAGATGCCGGCTGTCCGCACCAGGCACAGGCTCTTCGCCTGCCGGATACACCTCCATCAGGAGCAGTACGTTCGCGTCATTCAGCACCTGGACGAAATCGTCGTACAGGTCGCGGGTTCGGCTGAATCGATGAGGCTGGTAAACCATGACCAGACGGCGATCAGGCCAGCCTCCCCGTACCGCTTGAATCACTGCAGCGACTTCTCGAGGATGATGGCCGTAATCGTCGACCAGCATCACGCTACCGCCCTCAACGGGCAGCTCGCCATACACCTGAAAGCGCCTGCCTACACCGCCAAACTGCGACAATCCCTGCAGGATGGCATCATCGTCTATGCCCTCATCTGTCGCGATGGCGATTGTGGCCAACGCATTCAGAACGTTGTGGTTGCCCGGCATGTTGACGGATACATCAAGCGCGTCGCAGCCATCACGCAGCACTGTGAAATAGGTGCGCATACCTTCTTGGCGAATGTTGATTGCCCGAACGTCGGCATCTTCGCTTGTGCCATACGTCGTGATCGGACGCCCCACCTGCGGAATGATCTCGCGAACAACCGGATCATCGACGCAAAGCACGGCCAACCCATAGAACGGCAGGTTATGCAGGAATTCGACGAAGGTACGCTTGAGCTTGCCGAAGTCCCCGCCGTAGGTGCTCATGTGATCGGCGTCGATATTGGTCACGACCGCGACCATCGGTTGCAGGTGTAGAAAGCTGGCATCGCTTTCGTCAGCTTCGGCTATCAGGTAGCGGCTGGTCCCGAGCTGGGCGTTGGTGCCTGCAGCGGTAAGCCGCCCGCCAATGACGAAGGTCGGATCAAGCCCGCCCGCCGCGAAAACCGACGCCAGCAAGCTGGTGGTGGTTGTCTTGCCATGGGTGCCGGCCACGGCAATGCCGTGGCGGTAGCGCATCAGCTCGGCGAGCATTTCTGCACGAGGAACTACGGGGATGCGCTGCTCGAGCGCCAGGGCCACCTCGGGATTCGAAGCATTCACGGCACTGGAAACCACCAGCACGTCAGCCCCGGCGACGTTACCGGCCTGATGTCCAATGAAGATCTGCGCGCCGAAGTTCTGCAGTCGCTCGGTGCTTGCCGATGCCTTGAGATCCGAACCGGAAACGTCATAGCCGAGGTTGAGCAGCACCTCGGCGATACCACACATTCCGACACCACCAACACCGACGAAATGGATGCGCCGGATCCGCCGCATGCGCCGGACCTCTGCCTTGACTGCCGCAGGTGATTTAGCCATGCGCCACCTCCAGGCAGATATCGACTACGGTACGGGTGGCGTCCGGCCGAGCCAGACGGCGTGCCGTGGCTCCCATGGCCTTGAGTTTTTCCGGCTGCATCATTACCTCGGTCAGCTGCGCGGCGAGCTCGGCAGCATCGGTGTTGGCTTGTGGGAGAAGAACGGCAGCGCCCTCCTTCGCCAGGTATTGGGCATTACGTGTCTGGTGATCATCGATGGCGTGCGGCAGCGGAACCAGAAACGAAGGCAACCCAGCGGCCGCCAGCTCACACACGGTCAAGGCACCAGCACGGCAGATCACCAGATCAGCCCAGGCATAGGCACGCGCCATATCCTTGATGAAGGGAGCCACCTCAGCCTCTACACCCGCGGCGCTATAGCGCTCCTGCGTGATGTCGGCGTGCTGCTTGCCCGCCTGGTGAAAAACTTCAGGTCGCAATTCCTGGGCAAGTTGCCCAAGCGCTTGCGGCAATAGCTTGTTCAGCGGCTCAGCACCCAGGCTGCCACCCAGCACAAGCAAACGGACCCGTCGACCTTGCAATGTCTGGCGCGGGGTTTCCAGGAACAATTCATGGCGCACTGGATTGCCGGTAGTGCGGCGCTTGTCACTGTTTGGGAATGTATTGGGGAATGCTTCGCAAACCCGCCGGGCAAAGGGAACCAGACTACGGTTAGCCGTACCCGCGACGGCATTTTGCTCATGAATGATCAATGGAACGCCTGCCAGCTTTGCAGCCAGACCGCCTGGCCCCGTGACGTAGCCCCCCAACCCAAGTACGCACACCGGTTGAACCTCGCGCATGACGCGACGCGCCTGACCGAGCGAGCGCAGCAGCTGAAATGGCGCCTTGAGCAGCGACATCACACCTTTGCCGCGCAGACCGGAGACCTGAATGAGATGAAGCGGCAGTCCGGCTGCCGGTACCACTTCATTCTCGATACCGCGAGGCGTCCCCAACCAGTGGACGCTGTAGCCACGGCTCTGGAATTCATGCGCGCAGGCCAGCGCCGGAAATACGTGCCCGCCGGTTCCACCCGCCATGATCAAAACATTAGCGCCCATGGATGACCTCCTTGGGCTTCGCCTCAGCGCCTTCAGCGAAGTCATCCTCGCTGAACTCGGCATCTTCGCTACCAAGCACCGTCCGGCTTTCCCATTCGATGCGCAGCAATAGCGCCATGCTCGCGCAGGTCACCACCAGAGAGCTGCCGCCATAGCTCAAGAACGGCAGGGTCAGACCTTTTGTGGGTAGCAACCCGACATTTACACCAACGTTGATCAGGAACTGTCCGAGCCAGAGAAAAGCCACGCCCCAGGCAATGTATGCAGCAAAGAACTGGCGAGCTCGCTCGGCAGCAAGGCCGATATACAGCGCGCGTACTCCGACAAAGGCAAACAGCAGAATGGTCAGCAGCGCACCGACCATGCCCAGTTCTTCAGCAAGAACGGAAAACACGAAGTCTGTGTGCGCCTCGGGAAGGTAGAACTGTTTCTGTACGCTATTTCCAAGCCCGACACCCACCCATTCGCCACGGCCAAAGGCGATCAACGCCTGAGTCAGCTGGTAGCCGGCTCCGTACTGGTCAGCCCACGGGTCGGTGAATGTGATCAACCGCTGCAGTCGGTATTCCTGCGTCTGAACCAGAATGAACACGGCACCGACCGCGAGCAGAACCAACAGACTGAAACGGATCAACCCAACGCCGCCTAGAAACAGCATCGCCACTGCCGCGCCCATCATGACCACCGTCGCGCCGAAGTCGGGCTCGAGCAGGAGCAGCATGGCCATGGGCAGCAACACGAGAAACGGCTTGAGAAAGCCCCACAGGCTTTCGCGCACTTCCTGCTGACGGCGTACCAGGTAGCCTGCGAGATAAACGACAACGAACAGTTTTGCCAATTCGGACGGCTGAATATTGAATGCGCCGAAGCCGATCCAGCGCATGGACCCGTTTACCTCGCGGCCGATACCAGGGATCAGGACCAGGATCAAAAGCGCAAACGCACCCAGCAGCAGCATCCAGTCAAGCCGCTGCCAAGCCGATAACGGCACAAGTAACACCGCCGCCGCTGCGCCAAGCCCCAATAGCACGTAAACCAGATGACGGATCATGTGGTACATCGCGTTACCGGCGTTCACGGCAGCGACTTCCGAGGACGCTGAGGTGATCATGACCAAACCGAGCCCGAGCAGGCCCAGGCATCCGGCGAGCATCGGAAAGTCGAGGTCCAGTCCGCGCCGACGGCCGAATAAAGGGGACGGTGCACTGCGCAGGAAGGCGAGCATCAGCTAAGCCCCCTGACTGCCGCAGCGAATTGTCGGCCGCGATCTTCAAAGTTCTCGAACATATCGAAGCTGGCACATGCTGGCGACAGCAACACCGCATCACCAGGTTTGGCAAGCGTGGCGGCCAGCTGCACCGCGGCTTGTAAGGTCTCGGCACGATGAATGGGCGCTGCACCCTCCAATGCGGCTGCGAGCAGCTCTGCATCGTGCCCGATGAGAATGACCTCCCGGCACTGATGTGCCACAGGGCCGTGCAGCGCCGAAAAATCTGCGCCCTTACCTTCGCCACCGGCGATCAGTATCAACTCACCTTCTATATCGCTACCCAATCCATCGATCGCAGCAAGCGCGGCGCCCACGTTGGTTGCTTTCGAATCGTCGTAATAACTGACGCCCTTACGCTCACCAACCCACTGGCAGCGATGATCGAGGCCAGTAAAACGCCGCAGGGTGTCGAGCATCGAATCGAACGGCAGCCCTACCGCGTGCCCGAGTGCCAGCGCTGCAAGCGCATTGGACTGGTTGTGAGCGCCGCGGATTTTCAGCTGGCTTGCTGGCATCAACGCATCGAACTGGAATGCGAGATACTTTTCGCCGTTCTCTTCGAACAGGCCGAAGCCCTTGAAGTCAGGCTTGCCCAGGCCGAACGACCAGGTCGGAAGTTCGTCCGCTACCAGAGGACGACTCAGACGGTCATCGCGATTCACTACAACCTGGCGGGCGCCGCGGAATATCCGATGTTTAGCCTGGTGATAAGCCGGCAACCCGTCGTAGCGATCCATATGATCTTCGCTGATGTTCAGACAGGTGGCGACCTCAGCATTCAGCCGATCGGTCGTTTCAAGCTGAAAGCTAGACAGTTCGATTACGTAGAGCTCAGCGCCGTCATCAAGGAGGTCCAGCGCTGGTGTCCCAAGGTTGCCGCCGACGGCAACCTTGCGGCCGGCTGCTTTGGCCATTTCACCGACCAGGCTGGTGACCGTGCTTTTCGCATTGGAACCGGTGATGGCGATGATCGGAGCCTTGGCTTCACGGGCGAACAATTCGATATCGCCCGACAGCTTCACGCCCCGTGCTGCCGCCACTTGTAGCGCGGGCGTGCTAATTGGTAATCCAGGGCTGACCAGCAACTCGCTGGCGCGGCAGAGAAACTCGACGTCAAGCTCACCGCACCGCACTTCGACGTCTGGATAAAGCGCTTGCAGAGTGGCTAGCTCCGGTGGGTTCGCACGCGTATCGGCCACGGCAAACGGCAATCCACGACTCGCCAGGTGGCGAACCAGGGACATGCCGCTTTTGCCGAGACCTACGACAATGCGGAACTGATCGGATGCGATGAGCACTCTTCGTTACCTCAACTTCAATGTTGCGAGACCTACCAGCACCAGGATCACCGTGATGATCCAGAAGCGCACAATGACCCGCGGTTCGGGCCAGCCCTTTAACTCAAAATGGTGATGGATCGGTGCCATGCGGAAAACGCGCTTGCCAGTGAGCTTGAAAGAGGCGACCTGAATCATCACCGACAGGGTTTCCATTACGAAAACGCCACCCATGATGAACAGCACCACTTCCTGCCTGACGATCACGGCGATTGTTCCCAGCGCCGCGCCGAGGGCCAAAGCACCTACGTCGCCCATGAATACTTGTGCTGGATAAGTGTTGAACCAGAGAAAGCCGAGCCCTGCCCCGATCAGAGCGCCACAGAACACGATCAGCTCGCCGGCGCCAGGGATGTAAGGGATCAGCAGGTAGTCAGCGAAATTAACGTTGCCTGACAAGTAGCAGAAGATGCCTAGCGCCCCGCCTACCATCACCGTTGGCATGATTGCCAGACCGTCCAGGCCGTCGGTCAGGTTTACCGCGTTGCTTGAGCCGACGATCACAAAGTAAGTCAACACGACGAAACCGATACCCAATGGAATCTCGACGTTCTTCAGCAGCGGCAGAATCAAGGTGGTCTCGACCGGCGTTTGCGCAGTCATATAAAGGAAGATCGCAGCACCGAGGCCGAATACGGACTGCCAGAAATACTTCCAGCGACTAGGCAGGCCGCGGGAGTTCTTCTCGATGACCTTGCGGTAGTCATCGACCCAGCCAATCGCACCAAACAACAAGGTGACCGCCAGCACGACCCACACATAGCGGTTGCCCAGGTCGGCCCAGAGCAAGGTGCTGATGGTAATGGCGCTGAGAATAAGGGCGCCGCCCATCGTTGGCGTGCCTGATTTCGCCAGGTGAGTCTGCGGACCATCGGTACGAACCGATTGGCCTATTTGCCGCAGCTGCAGCGTCCGGATCAGCCAGGGGCCCATCCAGAGCGAAAGTACCAGCGCTGTGAGGACGCCGAGAATTCCGCGCAGGGACAGGTACTGGAAGACCGCGAAGCCCGTGTGGAACTGTTGCAGATACTCGGCGAGCAGCAGCAGCATCAATATTTCTCCATGCCGGATGCGGAAAGCGCTGCGACGATTTTGTCCATCGCTGCGCTCCGTGATCCCTTGATCAAAATGGTTGTCGCGTTGCCCTGCTCCAGGCTTAGCGCATCGATTAAGCTCTGTTGATCTGCGAAATGGCGCCCGCCCACGCCAAAGGCGTCGACGGCATGCTTCATCAGCGGCCCGACGGCAAACAACGTGTCGACCTTGCCTTTGGCGTAACTACCTACTTCTCGATGGCCTTGCTCAGCCCATTCGCCCAGCTCGCCCATATCACCCAATGCCAACACTGTGCGACCGGCGAATCCCGCCAGAACATCAATGGCAGCGCATATGGAAGCGGGGTTGGCGTTATAGGTGTCATCGATCAGGCGAACGCCATTGCTAAGCATCTGCGCGACCCCTCGACCCTTGACAGGCTGCAGACTCTCAAGCCCAGCAACGATATGTTCACGCGCGACGCCCAACGCGCTTGCCGCAGCTGCGGCAGCTAAGGCATTGGCAACGCTGTGCCGGCCGAGAAGGTTGAGCTGGACGCGCACGGATCCGGACGGATCGGTCAGCACAAAATTGGGGCAACCGCGCAGATCGTAGGCGATCGAGGCAGGCAGAAAGTCCGCCAGCGGGCTTTGTATCGCAAAACTCACGACGCGCTTGTCAGCCGCACGTCGCTCCCAGGTCGCATAGGCCCGGTCATCCCGATTGAGCACTGCAACGCCATTTGCACCCAAACCATCGAGGATCTCGCCTTTAGCCTCGACGATCTTTTCCGGTCCGCCGAACTCACCGACATGAGCCGAGCCCGCGTTGGTAATCAAGCTGACATCTGGTTTGGTCAGATTGACTGTGTAGGCAATGTCGCCGACACGTGAAGCGCCTAGCTCGATCACTGCGGCCTGATGCTTAGGTGACAGCTCCAGAAGAGTCAAAGGAGCGCCGAGATCGTTATTCAGATTACCGCGAGTAGCGAGTACAGCGTCGTCACCATAAGCAGCGCGCAAGATGCTGGCGAGCAGCTCTTTGACGCTGGTCTTGCCGCTTGAACCGGTAATCGCTGCAACCGGGCCGTTGAACGCCGCGCGATTCAATGCGGCCAACTGACCAAGGGCGATACGGCTATCGGCGACGACCAATTGCGGCATTTGGACATCGGGCACATGTCGCTCGACCAGTGCTGCCACTGCGCCTTTCGAGGCTACGTCGGCCAGGTAAGCGTGACCATCGAAACGAGGCCCCGTAAGAGCGACAAACAATTGTCCTGGCTCGATCGCTCGACTGTCGGTGCTGACGGAATCGAACGTTGCATCGTTATTGATCAACTCAGCGGATAACGGTGCGACGAGTTCGCTTAAGCGCATGGTTTCAAGCATCAGTACCCCTCCAGGCTGTCAGGGCAATTGATGACTGTTCAAGATCGGAAAACGGCAGGCGTTCACCTTTGATTTCCTGATAGTCCTCGTGACCTTTACCTGCCAGCAAAACTACATCGTCAATGTCACTGCTCGCGATGCAGGCCGCGATGGCAACGGCGCGGCCCGAGATGAAGGCCGCACGATCCGGCGCGACGAAACCCGCTCGGATCTCATTTAGGATCTGCAAGGGATCTTCATTTCGCGGATTGTCGTCAGTAACTACAACATAGTCCGCCAACCGCTCAGCCACTTGTGCCATCAAGGCGCGCTTACCACGATCACGATCACCTCCACATCCGAACAGGCAAACAAGCTTGCCTCGAGTGTGTGGACGCAGGGCAGCAAGTACTTTTTCAAGCGCATCCGGCGTGTGGGCATAGTCGACGACAACTAACGGACGGTCGCCGCCACCCAGCCGCTGCATTCGCCCAGCAGGCCCCGCTATTTTCGGAAGGACCGAGAGTATTTCGTCCAGCGGATAGTTCATGCCTAAAAGAGCACCTACAGCGGCCAACACGTTGCTGACGTTGAAGCGGCCGAGCAACGGGCTGCGCAGGGACCTTTCGCCCTGCGGGGTAATCAGGCGCGCGTGGATGCCATCGTCTTCAAGCCGCGCTTCAGGGCAGTAGAGATAGGCCGATCGGTCACTTTGGCTATAAGCGATCAGGCGAGATTCGGGGCGCTCTACCGCTAGAACGCGGCCCAGGCTGTCGTCCAGATTCACCACGCGGCAGCAAAGTCCGGGCATCTCGAACAGCCGGCTCTTCACTTCACCGTAGGCTTCCATGGAGCCGTGGTAATCAAGATGGTCGCGAGAGAGGTTGGTAAATACCGCGACATCAAACGCCAAAGCGGCGACCCGGCCCTGTGCCAGGCCATGGGACGAAACTTCCATCGCTACAGCACGCGCGCCCTGCTTGCGCAGACTTGCCAGGTTGGCTTGCACGCCAATGGCATCCGGCGTGGTGTGCTGACCGAGTACCAGCTCTCCATGAAAGCCGGTGCCCAGGGTACCGATAATTCCACACCGCTCCCCCATCAAGTCGAGGGCCTGTGCAATCAGATAGCTAACGCTGGTCTTGCCGTTGGTTCCAGTAACGCCAACCAGATGAACGCTGCGGCTAGGTTCGCCGTAGAAACGGCCGGCAATCGCGGACAGCTGACCGGCCAGATTACGGACAGGTACCAGCTCGGCACTGGCAGCGGTCATTTCTGGCGCACCCTCTGCCTCATAGGCGATAGCTGCGGCGCCGTGAGCAATGGCGTCAGCAATATGCACGCGTCCATCCTGCTGATAACCCGGCACCGCCAGGAACAGATCACCAGGACGAACCTTGCGGCTGTCGAGTGTCAGTTCACGAATCAAGGTATCGCTGCCAGCCTGAGGCAGAAGCTGATTCAACGGCATCGGCATCAGATACGCCCTCCCTTGGTCTTGACCGCCTCGGCGGTTTGCACCTCGGCGGGCGGTGGCAGATTGTCGGGAGCGACGTTCATCAGCCGCAACGCGCGAGCCGCTACCTTGCCAAATACTGGCGCAGCGACCAGCCCGCCGAAATAACCGCCCTCGCTGGGTTCGTCAACAACCACGACAATCGCGATACGTGGGTTGGAAACGGGCGCAACCCCAGCAAAAAACGCGCGGTAGGCGCTCTGGGTATAGCCGCCGGTTCCTGAGGTTTTCTTGGCAGTTCCGCTCTTACCGCCAACGTGATAGCCGGGAACCTTGGCCCGGGCGCCACCGCCACCCTCTTCCTCGACAACGGACTGCAACATTCGCAAGACGGTCTTGGAAATCTCCTTATCCATAACCTGCACGCCTTCCTGCGGCCGATCCAGCCGCAGCAACGACATTGGAATGTTGGTGCCCTCGTTTCCCAGCACTGCGTATGCATGAGCGAGCTGTGCTGCCGTAACTGACAAACCGTAGCCATAAGCGAGCGAGGCTGTTTCGGCGTCCCTCCACTTCCTATGGTTAGGCAGTGACCCAACTCGCTCGCCGGGGAAACCAAGCCCAGTAGGCTGACCGAATCCCGCTTGATGCATGATCTGATGCACCGGCTCCGGGCCAATATCGAGCGCAATCTTGCTGATACCGACGTTGCTCGACTTCATGAGGATGCCGGTCAGGTTGAGCATGCCACCTCGCGAAACGTCGCGAATGGTGTAGCGACCTATACGCATCCAACCAGGCAAGGTGTTGATGACCGATTCGGGCTGGTACTTGCCCGTCCCGAGCGCGGCGGCAATGCTGAATGGCTTGACCGTCGAGCCAGGCTCGAAAACGTCGATCAATGCGCGATTGCGCATGGCTGAAGGCTGCAGATTACGGCGGTTGTTGGGGTTATAGGTCGGCTGGTTTGCCATGGCGAGAACTTCGCCGGTGTTGACGTCCACCATCACCAGACTGGCAGCTTTCGCGCCGTACTCCTGGACGACCTTGCGGAGTTCGCTATGCGCCAGATATTGCAGGCGCAGGTCGATCGATAGCGCTAGCGCCTTGCCGGCTTTGGCGTTTTTTGTCACTTGCACATCTTTGATAAGGCGCCCGCGGCGATCCTTGAGCACCTGCCGCTTGCCTGGCACACCTGCCAGCCACTCGTCATAAGCCAGCTCGAGCCCTTCTCGTCCGCGATCGTCGATATCAGTAAAACCGACGATCTGCGCCGCGACTTCCCCTGCCGGATAGAAACGACGAAACTCTTCCTGCGAGTACACGCCAGGGATGCTCAGATCCAGCACCCGCTGGCCTTGCTCAGGAGTTAAACCGCGAACCAGATAGATGAACTCGCGCTCAGACTGGTCGTTCAAGCGCTGCTGCAGCACTCCAGCATCCTGACCGAGCGCTTCGGCCAGTTCCGGCCATCGTGCTCGTGCAGCCTGCAATTCGCGCGGATTACCCCACAGTGTCGTAACCGGCGTGCTGACCGCCAGAGGCTCGCCGTGGCGATCCGTTATCAAACCACGATGCGCAGGGATGGGAATGTGGCGAACACTGCGAGCATCACCCTGGTTCTTCAGGAATCCTTGGTCGATTACCTGAAGATCGACGATGCGCCAGGACAGAGCGCCCACCATCAACGCCAGCAGCGCTAGAACGATGCGAAAACGCCAAGGATATAGGGCGCCCTGAAGCTTCATGGAGCCACCAGCCTGACATCCGCCGCTTCGGGGATGCGCATCTTCAGCTGCTCGGTCGCCAATGTCTCGATACGGCTATGCGCAGTCCAGGTGCTCTGCTCAAGAATCAGACGCCCCCATTCAGCCTGCGCCTTGTCACGCACACTGAGCTCGCCATAAAGCTCGTTGAGCAACTGCCGGTTCCAGTGCGCGCTGTAGGCAACAGCGATTGCCGAGACGAGCACGGAAATGAACAGCACCAGCATTAACAGGCTGCCGTTGGGCATGGCGCGACGAAGCTTCATCATCGCAACTTCTCCGCAACACGCATCACCGCACTACGTGAACGGGGATTGGCCTTCACTTCATCTGCAGACGCGTACTGCGGCTTGCCATGAACCTTGAGCCGCGGCACGAACTTCTCGGGGATGATCGGCAGATCGCGTGGCATGGTGTCAGCCTCGCCTTTGGCGTGACGACGCATGAACTGTTTGACGATGCGGTCTTCCAAGGAATGGAAGCTGATAACCACCAGCCTGCCACCAACCTCCAGAGCTTCTAGCGCAGCCTCAAGGCCGGTCTCGAGGTCCCCTAGTTCGTTGTTGATAAAAATCCGAAGCCCCTGGAACGCACGCGTCGCAGGATTCTTACCTTTTTCCCACGCTGGGTTGGCAACGGCCAGCACCTGAGCAAGGTCAGCCGTTCGCTCGAACGGTTGCTCGGAACGACGCTGCACGACAGCACGCGCCATGCGCCGGGCGAATCGCTCCTCGCCATATTCTTTCAACACCCTGGCGATGTCTTCTTCGCTGGCGGTTGCTATCCACTCGGCCGCACTGACACCTCGGCTGGGGTCCATGCGCATGTCCAGCGGGCCATCATTCAGAAAACTGAAGCCGCGCTCCGGGTCGTCCAGCTGCGGTGACGAGACGCCCAGATCAAGCAGCACACCGCTCAAAGTACCGGCCCAGCCGCGTTGCGACACCTCGGCACCGAGCTCGGCAAAACTTCTCTGCACAACGACAAAGCGGCCATCCTCGGCCGCCAGTGCTTGCCCCGTAGCGATTGCTAGCGGGTCCTTATCGAATCCGAGCAAACAGCCATCAGGCCCAAGCTGCCGAAGCAGGAGGCGGCTATGCCCGCCACGGCCGAATGTACCGTCCAGATAGCGACCATCCGGGCGCACAGCGAGGGCCGCAACGGCCTCGTCGAGCAACACGGTTACATGGTTGTAGCTACTGGTCTGGCTCACAGGATTAGATCACGCAGTTCTTCCGGCAGAGCGCCGGGTTGTTTAATGGCCGCCAGGTCCGCATCAGCTTGAGCGTTCCAGTCGTCCTCGTTCCAAAGGCTGAATTTGTTGAGTTGGCCAACCAACATGGCGCGCTTATCCAGGCCCGCGTATTCGCGCAAACGCGGCGGTACCAATACGCGGCCACTGCCGTCCATCTCCAGATCAACTGCGTTACCTATCAGCAACCGCTGCAGGCGGCGGCTTTCTTCTCTAAGGGATGGCAGCTCACGCAACTTGGCTTCGATCTGCTCCCACTCGGGCAGTGGGTAAATGCAGAGGCATCGATCGACCGCATCGATGGTGATTATCAGCTGACCTTCGCAACGCGAAACGAGCTCGTCACGATACCGGCTGGGCATGGCTAGCCGCCCTTTAGCATCGAGACTGATTGCGTTTGCTCCGCGAAACACGGTTGCGCTTCCCCTGAATTAGCTTTCCATGCCCATAAATACCCACTTCATTCCACTTTTTACCACTTGTGCGCACTATAGAAATGCAACAGCCCCACCGTCAAGGTGAGTCCGACGGGAAAAACCCTTATGTGGCGGGAATTTAGCAACCGAAACGGCGCTTAACGGAGAAGTGGCGGAACTGTTGATACGGGATCTTCAAGGCAAGCAGAAGCCTGCCTTCCAAACTTAAAGTAGTTTGTTAAGAGCAAGATCTTTTTGGACTAAAAACGGCGGGATGTTTCATCGGAAGGGATCGGAGAGTCGATCTGTAAGCCGGGTTCTGTCGAGGACAGTCATTCCTCTACGACAGCCATCACTGACTGCCTCTAGCAACCTACCCGGATCCAGCGCGGGCCACGCCAATGGATCCCTATTTGGTCTTGCTCCAAGTGGGGTTTACCTAGCCGCGGACTGTTACCAACCGCGCGGTGCGCTCTTACCGCACCTTTTCACCCTTACCGGCACCGAAGTGCTTAGGCGGTTATTTTCTGTGGCACTTTCCGTAGGCTCACGCCTCCCAGGGGTTACCTGGCACTTCGCCCTATGGAGCCCGGACTTTCCTCCCTCCCTTTTTGCGAACAAAAAGAGACAGCGACTGTCCGATCGACTCTCCGGCGGCCAGAGTACTTGGCTAAACAGATGCCTGCAAGCGGAGAGGCTCGCCAGCACTGGTCCATCGCCATCTGCAGAGCCCTATTCGCCAGAATTTTTTTTCTGCAATGCCAGCTGATAAAGAAGGTTTTTTCGAACACCCGTAATTTCCGAGGCAAGCGCAGCGGCTCGCTTGACTGGTAACTCACCCAGTAGCAAATTCAGGACGCGCTGCGCATTGGCATCGACAGCCGCATCCGAGTCCGGAGCCTGCCAGCCACCTACTGTCACAACGCATTCACCTCGCTGCTGGTTGTCGTCCGACGCCACCCAAGCGTGCAGCGCACCTAGAGGCAACCCCTTGAGCGTCTCGAATGTCTTGGTAAGTTCTCGCCCGAGCAGTGCTGGCCGATCAGAACCGAACACAGCACTCATATCCTCCAGTGAGTCAAGAATGCGATGCGGGGCCTCATAGAAGATCAACGTGCGCGGCTCTAGCTTAAGCTCCTCCAGACGAGCGCGACGCGCGGTCTGTTTTGCCGGCAAGAAACCTTCGAAGATAAATCGATCCGAGGGCAAGCCTGCAGCGCAAAGCGCTGCGATAAGGGCACAAGCCCCAGGGACTGGTACAACACGGATACCTGCCGCCCGGCAATGTCTGACGAGGTGGTAGCCCGGATCGGATATCAAGGGTGTCCCAGCATCCGATATCAACGCCACATCCTCCCCCGCCAACAGACGCTTTATGAAGCGACTACCCTCGTCCCGCTCGTTATGTTCGTGGCACGCCGCCAGGGGCGTTGCGATTCCGAAATGCTGCATCAGCCGAGCCGAGTGCCGGGTATCCTCTGCCGCAATCAGCGCCACCTCGGACAACACACGAAGCGCCCTTGCGCTGATGTCCTCAAGGTTACCGATTGGCGTGGCGACCACATAGAGCGTACCAGCCGCGGAATTCACATCTCCTGTCGCAGTCACAGGGCGTACCTCAAATACAAAACGCGCATTGTAGCCCGTTTACGGGCGGCAACATCGCAGCCCCCACAGCGCTTGGGTACAATCGACCGACAACCGCCAGCGCCTTCCAGGAATGATCAAATGACGGCCCGTTTTCGCCCGCTTATCTTCTTATTCATTGCCGCCGTGCTTTCGGCCTGCGCCAGCTCACCAACCTCAACGCTGGGTGAGCTGCCCCGTACTCCCCAGGCGTCCACACAGCAACTGCTGCAGGAGGCCGAATCCAGCGATGCAGCAAAAGCCGCACAGCTGCGACTTTCCGCCGCCGATTTGAGCATGCAGCAGAACGATGAGACGCAAGCACGGCAAATCCTCGAGCAAGTGGATATCGAGCAGTTGATGCCGGCGCAACAGATGTTCGCCAAAACTCTGGAAGCGGAACTGGCGCTCGCTGCAGACAACCCGCAGCGTGCTCTTCAGGCGTTACAACACCCCGCTTTCGAACGCCTTGCCGAACTGCCCGTTGAACAGCAGCTGCGTACGCAACTGGCCCGAGCAGAAGCGTACGAAGCAAACGACCAACCCATGGATGCCGCTCGCGAACGGACCTTCATTGCCCCCCTGCTAAGCGGCAATGCGGCCGAGCAGAATCACGAGAAGATCTGGTCACTCGTCTCGTCGATGACTGTCGAGCAACTGCAGCCAACCACAGATCCAGACCTGGCTGGATGGGTATCGCTTGCTGCGACCGTCAAACAAGCCGGCACCCTGGAGCAACAGCAACGCGCTATCGACAGCTGGCTGCAGTTGAACCCGCACCATCCGGCTGCCAATCGGCTACCGGAACCCCTTGTGAAACTCAGGGAACTCGCTGACAAACCCCTTTCACATGTTGCATTGCTGCTGCCAATGGAAGGCCAGCTGGCAAGTGTCGCCCGGGCCCTGCGCGACGGCTTTCTCGCCGCTCACCTGGAAGCCGGCCAGAACCTCAAGATTGAACTCTTCGACAGTACCCGCTTTCCCTCCATCGATGAGTTCTACCGTCAAGCATCCGCAGCCGGCGTGGAACTGGTGATAGGCCCACTGGACAAGGAGACGGTTCGCCAACTGGCTGATCGCGAGCAACTGCCCATTACCACACTGGCGCTTAACTACAGCGACGCCAATCAAAAGGTACCACCGCAACTATTCCAGTTCGGGCTGGCTGCCGAGGACGAAGCCCGTGAGGTAGCGCAACGAGCCTGGGCAGACGGACATCGCAGCGCCGTAGCGCTGACGCCAAGAGGGGAATGGGGCAATCGGGTGTTCCAGGCGTTTCGCCAGCAATGGCAGGAGCTGGGCGGGACAGTAGCCGCGGCCGAAGCCCTGGCCGAGCCCATCGAGCTGGCGAACCAGATAGCCGATCTCCTGCAGATTCGCAGCAGCGGTGACTCTCAGCCCACTCGTCGACAGGACATCGACTTCCTTTTCCTGGCCGCGACCCCGCAACAGGCACAGCAAGTCAGGCCCACCTTGATCTTCCAATACGCGGCTGACTTGCCGGTGTACGCTACGTCTCACCTGCACGCTGCTACTGATAACCGCACTCAATATCTAGATCTCGAAGGCATCCGATTCACCGAAACGCCTTGGCTTCTCGATCCTCAGCTTCCGCTACGCCAGGAGATAGAAAGCAAATGGCCCCAGGCCCGCGGCAGCCTTGGCAGGCTTTACGCGATGGGAGCTGACGCCTATCAGCTCGCAACCCGCCTGAACCAGCTTTTGGCCTTACCGGACACCGAGCTTGAGGGGTTATCAGGGACGCTCAGCATCACTCCAGCACAGAGAGTTCAGCGTCGCCTGCCCTGGGCGGAGTTCCACGATGGCGCCGTGCAGCCCCTTCCGGATACCTCTAATTGATTCCGAGCAGCAAGAAGACAAGCGGGCAGCTTGCTGAAAACCTGGCGCAACGCTATCTGCAGCAACAGGGATTGCGCCCGCTGTGTCAGAACTGGGCATGCCGAAGCGGGGAGCTTGATCTGGTCATGCTTGATGGCGATACAGTAGTATTTGTCGAGGTTCGCTACAGACGCCACGCTGCATGGGGTGGCGCGCTGGAAAGCGTCGACTTGCGCAAACAGCAGAAACTGATCAAGACCGCCCAGCTTTTCTTGCAAAAGGAGACACGCTGGGCAAGACATCCATGCCGCTTCGACGTGGTAGCCATAGGCTCGACGGGAGACGCGATTGGAAATCCGAACTGGATCCAGAATGCTTTCGACAGCTAGCGTTCTGAACTCAACTTGCAACAACTTCTCGTGAGCTCCGCATCAAACTAAAGATTCCTTACGGCATGGGCATGCGCCCAGCCCGTCACCAGAAGGTTTTCTAATTCGATGGACATGCAATCCCGTATACGCCAGTTATTCCAAGCCAGCATCGAGACCAAGCAGAATGCGATCGACGTATTAGCCCCCAGCATCGAGCAGGCTGGCCAGGCCATGGTCAATGCACTGCTTAGTGAGGGCAAAATCCTGACGTGCGGCAACGGAGGATCGGCTGGAGATGCTCAGCACTTTTCTTCGGAGCTACTGAACCGTTTCGAACGGGAACGCCCCAGCCTGCCCGCGATCGCTCTGACTACGGATAGCTCGACGCTGACATCGATTGCCAATGACTACAGCTATAACGAGGTCTTTTCCAAGCAAATTCGCGCTCTTGGCCAGCCCGGCGACGTGCTGCTGGCGATTTCTACCAGTGGTAATTCCGCCAACGTCATTCAGGCCATACAGGCTGCACATGACCGGGAGATGGTCGTGGTAGCCCTAACCGGCCGAGACGGCGGCGGTATGGCGTCACTACTCCTGCCCGAAGACGTAGAGATCCGCGTGCCGGCGAAGGTGACCGCGCGAATACAGGAGGTGCACTTGCTGGCCATTCATTGCCTGTGTGATCTGATCGACAATCAACTGTTTGGGAGCGAAGAATGAATTCGGTTCGACTGCACGCACTCACGCTTGCTCTGTGCCTGGCCGCCACCGGTTGCAGCTCGGTTTTGACCGCCACTCGTGACGACCCGATAAACGACAATCGCGGGACACGTACCATCGGCAGCACGATCGATGACTCACTGATCGAGACAAAGGCGGCGGTGAACATCGCCAAAGCGCACCCAGACCTCGACAAAGGTTCACACGTTGTTGTCGCCAGCTATAACGGAGTGGTGCTGCTGGCGGGCCAGACACCTCGCGAAGAGCTGAAGCAAGCAGCCGAACAGGCAGCCAGCTCTGTGCAGCGAGTCAAGCGCGTGCACAACGAGATCCAGGTTCTGAGACCGTCTTCTGCATTGGCTCGCAGTAACGATTCTTGGTTGACGACCAAGATCAAGGCACAAATGCTCTCGGACGCGAGCGTGCCCGGGTCGCGCATTAAGGTCATCACTGAAAATGGGATTGTTTATCTGCTCGGCCTTGTCAGCCGCCAGGAAGGCAATCGTGCAACAAGCGTTGTACAAGGCGTCTCAGGGGTGCAGCGGATCGTTAAGCTGTTCGAATATATCGATTGAATTCTGGAACTTGGCGGCCACCCATACTGAATGGCCGCCAGGCCGAGCTTCGCTATCTCTACTACTTAACGACTTTCAAACTCGGTCGCCCGGCAGAAGGTGGGCGAGACGACGGTCCTGACTCAGCAGAATCATCCGATGACGACCCGTCGTCCGGCGGCGTGGGCTCGGCCTCGAATACCATGCCTTGCCCGTTCTCACGAGCGTAGATTGCCATAACGGCTGCGGCCGGGACGTGCAAACTGTGAGGCACCCCGCCAAACCTGCCCTCGAAACTGACCGCCTGGTGATCCATATCCAGGTTACGCACCGCGCTCGGCGCCACGTTCAGCACGATCTGACCGTCGCTAGCAAAACCCTCGGGCACCCGAACGCCAGGATGTTCGGTATTAACCAGGAGGTGGGGCGTGCAGTCGTTGTCGACTATCCACTCGTATAACGCCCGAACCAGATAAGGACGGCTTGATGTCATGTACGGCCTCTCTTAGCGCATACCGCGCTCAACGGCGGATAAACTGACCTGGAAGGCCTCCCGAGCAAAATTGATCTCCATGTAGTCGAGCAGCGGCTTGGCCGCCCGTGGTAGCTCAACACCGAGTTTGGGTAAACGCCACAGGATAGGCAACAGGCAACAGTCCACAAGACTGATCTCATCACTCATGAAGAACGGCTTCTCGGAAAAAATAGGGGAAACGCCTGTAAGACTTTCGCGAAGCTCCTTTCGCGCCTGTGCCCTCGATGCGTCGGCAGTACGGCGATCAGCAATCTTGTCAACGAGGCTGCACCAATCCCGCTGCACCCTGTGCACCAAAAGACGCGTGTTCGCCCTAGCCACAGGGTAGACCGGTAACAATGGCGGATGAGGATACCGCTCCTCGAGATACTCGGTGATCACATTCGGCTCGTAGAGTGCTAGGTCTCGATCAACCAGCGTAGGCACGCTCGCGTAGGGATTCACCTCGGTCAATTTGATTGGGCAATGCGCCGCATCGACGTCGATGATCTCGACATTGACGCCCTTCTCGGCAAGCACGTAACGCACACGATGAGAATAGTGGTCGGCGGGATCGGAATAGCAGGCCAGCCGATTGGTAGCGGCCATAGGGTCCCTCCTCATTGGAATTATGGAATGGCAGAAAAAAACGCGCGCCCATTAGGGCGCGCGAAGGGTAACGCAAAACAGCGAAGGATCAGTGCACGTCTTTCCAGTATTCCCGCTTGAGGAGATAAGCAAATACAAAGAAGAACGCCAGGAACAACAACACATAAGTACCGATGCGTTGACTTTCAAGTTTGACCGGGTTGGCCGAGTAAGCAAGGAAAGTCACCAGGTTCTTGATCT
This sequence comes from Stutzerimonas zhaodongensis, assembly GCF_003696365.1. GTDB lineage: Bacteria > Pseudomonadota > Gammaproteobacteria > Pseudomonadales > Pseudomonadaceae > Stutzerimonas > Stutzerimonas zhaodongensis. Next base: position 105,023 of record NZ_RFFM01000007.1, on the reverse strand, counting down.
TCTCGTCGTACTCAGCTTCGCTCAGTTCACCAGTGCCTGCGACGACCGTCATGACGCTGCAATCTTCATGAGTGATTGGCGTGCCGGTCAGCGGATCGAACTGCTTACGACCATCTTCTACAACCTGAACCTGCTTACAAGCAACCGACTCGCCCTCAGGCAGCTTGCTTGGCAGCACCTGACGGCCCTGCAGCGGCGCCAGAACATGAGGCATACCAACGTTAGGGAAGACGGTGTTGTTCACGCCATAAGGTCGCGTTGGATCCTCGTAGAAGCTGCGCATATAGGAGTACAACCAATCGTTCCCACGCACCCGGGCCACAAGTGTTAGGTCTGGCGGCGCTGCGCCGAACCAGCCCTTGGCATCATCAGGCTTCATACCAATCTTCATGTGATCACCAATTTTGGCATCACTGAAGACGATGTTATCGAGCATGACTTCTTCCGGAATACCCAGATCGGTCGCGACACGCTCGTAACGCTGGTACTGCGCGCTGTGACAACCCATGCAGTAGTTCGCGAATGTCTTCAGGCCATCTTGCAACGCCACCTTATCGGTCAAATCAATGTCGACCTTATCAAGGTGAACGCCACCACCAGCGGCAAACCCGAACGCTGGCACCAGCGCAAGAATCAATGCAGCAAATTGCTTTTTCATCAGCCATCCACCCTTTGCGGAACTACTTTGGTCTTCTCGAGCTTGGTGTAGAACGGCATCAGGATGAAGTAACCGAAGTAGATAGCAGTACAGATCCGAGATACCAACGTGCGCTCAGGTGTAGGAGAAAGCACGCCAAGCACGCCAAGGATGACGAAGGAAATACAGAACAGCACCAGAGCAATTTTGCTCATCCAGCCTTTATAGCGCATGGATTTGACCGGACTGCGATCAAGCCAAGGCAGCACGAAGAGAACAGCGATCGCCGCTCCCATTGCGATAACACCTAGCAGCTTGTCAGGTACAGCACGCAGGATTGCGTAGTAAGGCGTGAAATACCAAACCGGCGCGATGTGCTCAGGTGTCTTGAAGGCGTTAGCTGCTTCGAAGTTCGGCTTCTCGAGGAAATACCCTCCCATCTCTGGGAAGAAGAACACGATGGCGCAGAACACGAACAGGAACACCACTACCCCGACAATATCCTTGACCGTGTAATACGGATGGAACGGGATACCATCAAGCGGTACGCCAGCCTCGTTCTTGGTTTTCTTGATGTCGACGCCCATCGGGTTGTTCGAGCCAACCTCGTGCAACGCCAGGATGTGGAGCACCACCAGACCAAGAATTACGATTGGCAGCGCGATGACGTGCAGAGCAAAGAAGCGGTTGAGAGTGATACCCGAGATCAGGTAGTCACCACGAATCCACTGGGTCAGATCGGCACCGATGACCGGGATAGCACCAAACAGAGAAATGATCACCTGAGCGCCCCAATAGGACATCTGTCCCCAAGGCAACAGGTACCCCATGAAGGCTTCGGCCATCAGCGCAAGGTAGATCATCATGCCGAAGATCCACACAAGTTCCCGAGGCTTCTGGTACGAACCGTACAGAATGCCGCGGAACATGTGCAGATAGACTACGACGAAAAACGCCGAGGCGCCGGTGGAGTGCAGATAGCGGATTATCCAGCCGTACTCAACGTCGCGCATGATGTATTCGACGGAAGCGAATGCACCCTCTGCCGAAGGTTCGAAACTCATCGTCAGCCAGATGCCGGTAAGGATCTGGTTAACCAGCACCAACAGCGCCAGTGAGCCGAAGAAGTAAAGAACGTTGAAGTTCTTCGGTGCGTAATACTTGCTTAGATGGTCTTCCCACATCTTGGTCGCGGGGAAACGCGCATCGACCCATTCCATGAACTTGCTCATCACGCGTTCTCCTGATCCACGCCGATGACGACCAAAGAGTCGGTCTCGTACGAATGAGGGGGAACCGGCAGGTTCAAGGGAGCAGGCTGCCCCTTGTAGACGCGGCCAGCCATGTCATATTTCGAACCATGGCAAGGGCAGAAATAACCCCCGAGCCATTCGGCCCCAAGATCGGGCGCCGCAACTTCAGGTCGGAAGGACGGAGCGCACCCGAGATGGGTGCAGAGGCCCACCACGATCAGCACTTCGGGCTTGATCGAGCGAACCGATGGATCCACGTAGGTAGGCTGTTCGGACGCTTCGGATTTGGGGTCAGCTACCGCATCGGTCAGCTTCCCCAAATTAGCCAGCGTCTCCTCGGTACGACGCACAATGAACACCGGCTGACCGCGCCATTCGGCAACCATCTGCTGGCCCGGCTCGATCTTGCTGATATTTACCTTAACCGGTGCACCGGCTGCCTTGGCCTTGGCACTCGGGAACCACGATCCCACAAACGGGACCGCGGCACCCACCGCTCCTGCAGCACCTACTACCGAAGTAGCGGCTACCAGGAAGCGACGCCGGCCAGCATTCACGCCGTCATTGCTCATTCAGTCGTCTCCCATCAGTTTCTTATGGCCCACCGAAGGCAGGCGTCTACTACGCAAAAATCAGCCGCGAAAAATTCGCCAAATGGTAAAGAAAACCCCCTCGCATGACAAGGTAATAACCAGATACAACCCATCGCCAACCCGCGAAAAGCGGGACTCTTCGGACGCGACATGCTGTCGCATGGATAATATTTCGCCCATAAAAAAACGCCCAGCTTCGTATAAAGCTGGGCGTTTTTTTGAGAAGCGGTATTAGCGCTTCGAGTACTGCGGACGCTTACGCGCTTTACGCAGACCGACCTTCTTACGTTCAACTTCGCGAGCGTCGCGAGTAACGAAGCCAGCCTTACGCAGAGCAGGACGCAGAGATTCGTCATAGTCCATCAGTGCGCGGGTGATACCGTGACGGATCGCACCGGCTTGACCACTCACACCACCACCCAGAACAGTAACGTAGATGTCGAACTTCTCGACGGTCTCAGTCAGTTCAAGAGGCTGACGAACCACCATCCGAGCGGTTTCACGCCCGAAAAAGTTATCCAGTTCGCGGTTGTTGATGGAGATCTTGCCAGTACCCGGACGCAGAAAAACGCGCGCGGTTGCAGTCTTGCGACGGCCAGTGCCGTAGTTTTGAGTCGCCGACATAATGAACTATTCCGTTAAATCTTCAGTTCTTGGGGCTGCTGAGCGGTGTGAGGATGGTTAGCACCCTTATACACCTTCAGCTTACGGTACATGTCGCGACCCAGCGGATTCTTAGGCAGCATGCCCTTGACCGCGGTCTCGATCACACGCTCTGGCGCCTTGGCGATCAGCTTTTCAAAGTTGATCGACTTGATGCCACCCGGGAAACCGGAGTGAGAGTAGTACATCTTGTCGGTGGTCTTTGCACCGGTAACACGCACTTGCTCGGCGTTGATAACGACGATGTAATCACCGGTATCGACGTGAGGGGTGTATTCCGCCTTGTGCTTGCCACGCAGGCGGCTAGCGATTTCGGTTGCCAGACGACCCAGGGTCTGGCCGGCAGCGTCGACGACGAACCAGTCGCGCTTGACGGTTTCCGGTTTAGCAGTAAAAGTCTTCATTCGTTATAGCCTCAGGGGCCGCCCTGAAAATAAGACGGCGAATCTTACTGAATGGTGCTCGCCCTGGCAAGGCCAGGACAGCCGGAAACAGACGCTATCGGGGGCTCGGGTCAGCGCGTCCGCTACGGCAGTGTTCGGTAGGCTAGGCATCCCCTACCTTGTTTTTGCGTCAGCGGGCTAGGCATCCCCGGCGACAGGCTGCGGAATTATCCGGATTACGCGCGAAATAGCAAGCACGTTCGATAGGCTTATGGACTAAGCCCCAGTTTTATTTCCACACTTCACGCGCCAGATGGGTCAGACCCGCTTAATCGCAACGAAACTTCTAGGCTGACGGGGCAATCCGATCCAGCAAACCTACAGACACAAGGACTACCGCATGGAAATGCGCCAGCTTGGCCGCACCGAATTGAATGTCAGCTCGCTTTGTCTCGGCACCATGACATGGGGCGAGCAAAACGATCAGGATCAGGCTTTCGCGCAGCTTGACCGGGCCAGAGCAGCCGGGATCAACTTCGTTGACACCGCGGAAATGTACCCAGTGCCTCCCCGCGCAGAAACCTATGCGACAACGGAGCGGTACCTGGGAAATTATTTCAAAGCCAGAGGTAACCGCACCGACTGGATCCTGGCCAGCAAAGTTGCCGGGCCCGGCAACGGCATCACCCACATTCGCGACGGCCAGTTGAAGATGAATCGTCAGCACATCGTTGCCGCGCTGGATGCCAGCCTGCAACGCCTTCAGACTGACTGGATAGACCTGTACCAGCTGCACTGGCCGGAGCGCAGTACCAATTTTTTTGGAAAGCTCGGCTATCGCCACCAGGACCAAGAGTTCACGCCAATCGAGGAGACCCTCGAGGTCCTGGATGAGCAAGTGAAGGCCGGAAAGATTCGCCATATCGGCCTGTCGAACGAAACCCCCTGGGGCACCATGAAGTTTCTGCAACTCGCGGAATCCCGAGGCTGGCCGCGAGCCGTTTCGATTCAGAACCCCTACAACCTTCTAAATCGCACGTTCGAGGTTGGTCTTGCCGAAATCGCCACTCGAGAACAGTGCGGGCTGCTGGCTTATTCACCATTGGCCTTCGGCGTGCTTACCGGTAAGTACGAACAAGGGACCCGGCCTGCCGGAGCACGTATCACACTGTTCAGTCGCTTTGCACGGTACGCCAATGCACAAGCTCAAGCGGCCTGCTCCCGCTACGTGGCCCTTGCCCGTCAGCACGGGCTGGACCCGGCCCAGATGGCATTGGCTTACGTAACGCAGCAACCCTTCGTCACCAGCAACATCATCGGGGCGACCTCGCTGGAGCAACTGGAAAGCAACCTAGCCAGCACCGAACTCCGACTGTCACCCGAAATACTTGAAGCCATCGAGACAATCCATACAGAGCAGCCTAACCCTGCCCCCTGAAACGAGATAGAGCCTTAACATGAGCTGAAATAAGCGTACCGCCATCACCAACGACCAAATCAGGAAGCCCACGGGATGATCGCCGCCGAATTGCTCGCACCGACCAGCCTAGTGGCGGGCTGGCTGCTGTATGGAGCCGTCCTGATTTTGGCGGCTGCCCGAGCCCCCTGGGTCGAGCTATTCAGCGACACCCGGCGGCAGCATCTGCTATCCGGCGCGATGCTGGCGATCTTCTTGCTTTGGCTGGTGCGTCGAGATTTCGACTCCGGACTGTCCTTCCATTTCATCGGCCTGACCGCCGTGACGCTTCTACTGGACTGGCCTCTGGCGATGCTCGCAGCTTTCATCGCCCAGCTGGGGCTAACTGTAACAGGCCATCAGCAATTAGCCGCCCTGGGCATGAACGGTGTGCTGCTGGTGCTGATACCCGTTACGGTTACGGAGATATGCGCAATCGCAGTTGAGCGAACTCAACCGCGCAACCTCTTCGTCTACATATTTTTTTCGGGGTTCTTTGCCGCAGGGCTGACAGCCCTGTGCTGCATTCTGGCAGGGCTAGGGGTTCTTTTGATCGATGGCCTTTACGAAATGCCGCCCTGGTTAGACGATTTTGCCGGCTACATTTGGCTTGTGATGTTTCCAGAAGCCTTCATCAACGGAACCGTCGTGAGCGCTCTGGTCGTTTTCTATCCTGACTGGATGGAGACCTTCAATCGCACCCGCTACCTGCAAGCGCCCTGGAAAGACGATGGCGACAAGCAGGCATAACAGCTGTCGACTTCAATGAGCACGGGGCGGAACGTCATCGGAAAAGAGATCATCCTCAGGTTCGCTCCCAGGAATCGCATGCTCTTCAGATGCCCAAGCGCCGAGATCGATGAGTTTGCAACGCTCTGAGCAAAATGGTCTGCTCGGGCTTTTCACGCTCCATTCAACAGGCGCGCCACAGGTGGGGCATTCAACAACTGTATTACTCATTCCTGACCTCCTCGTAGCGTCAGATAGAAATTATGTAACCGCTCAACTTCCTGCCTCAGCCATGCCAGATCGCGATCATTAACCAGCACGTCGTCCGCGTGCCGCAGGCGCTCCTCGCGGCTGGCTTGAGCACTGAGAATGGCACGAATCTGCGCTTCGCTGGTTTGGTCTCGGCTAACGGCTCGTTGCACCTGAAGCGCCTCGGGAACATCGACTACCAGCACCCTATCCACCTGACGGTGTTGGCCGGACTCCACCAACAAAGGCGAAACCATTATCGCGTAGGCCGACTCGCCGAGCGCGAGCTTTGCAAGGGCTTCCTGCCGGATCAATGGATGAAGAAGCTGCTCGAGCCACTTACGCTGCGCAGGGTCCTGAAAGATAAGCTCACGCATGACAGTCCTGTCCAAACCACCGCCAGGAGTGAGGACGCCCTCCCCGAATCGCTCAGCGATCGCGGCCAATGCCGGTTTGCCTGGCTCGACAACCCAGCGCGCGACATGATCCACATCGACCCAATGGACCCCAAGCTTGGCGAACTCCGCAACCACAGCGCTTTTGCCGCTGCCAATACCGCCAGTCAAACCAAGCACCCAAGGCTTCATCAACTATCGTCCAAGCCAATAAATGACGCGCAGTAGTAACGCCTGCCGGGCGAGGATGCAAGGGAGCGGTGGAAACTGGCACTCGGAGCGGCCATTAGCTGTTGCGGGTAGAGCTGTTAGCTATGGATATAGCTTCGACTTGAAGTAAGCACTGCAGGAAAGCGGCTCGATCTTGGCAATTCGCATAGGTAGTGTGTATCAGCAACGCGGTGTCGTGACCTAGGCTTTTCAAGTGGAAGCGCTTCAGCACTTTATGGGCAGGCCGCTGCCGAGAAGCAATTAGCCTACCAAAGACGACACATTGTCAGAGCCTGGCGAACTGAAGATAGCCTGAAGTGATTTGGTCACCCCATATCAACGCGATCCAGCCAGCAATTGCCAGATAAGGTCCGAAGGGGATGGCTGTCCCACTTTCTGCCTTCTGTACCCGTAGCATGATAGTGCCCAGCACAGCGCCGACGACAGACGAGAGCAGAATCGTCAGCGGCAGAACCTGCCAGCCCCCCCATGCTCCAAGCATCGCCAGGAGTTTGAAATCTCCGTACCCCATACCCTCTTTGCCAGTAACAAGCTTGAACAGCCAGTACACCGACCACAGGCTGAGATACCCCGCGACAGCACCCCAGACTGCATCTGAAAGCGACGCGAATAACCCGAAGGAGTTAGCAATCAAACCCAGCCACAGCAGCGGCAGTACCAAAGAGTCCGGCAGCAACTGATGATCGATATCGATCATGCTCATCGATAGCAAGCCCCAGGTCAGCAACAGCATCCCTCCGGCTTGCAAGGTAAAACCGAAGTGCCATGCAACGTACGCGGACAAAAACCCACAGAACAGCTCAACCGTGGGATAGCGTTTACTGATAGGTGCCCGGCACGAGGAGCACTTGCCTCGCAGCGCCAGCCAGCTCACAACCGGTATGTTCTCCCATGGCCGGATTTCGTGATCACAGTGTGGGCAATGGGAGTTGGGGAGAATCAGATTGAACCTTGTCGCCGACTCGGCAGGCAACTCCAGAAACTCACGCGCCTGAACGCGCCAGTCTCGCTGCATCATGATCGGCAAGCGGTGAATCACCACGTTCAGGAAACTGCCGACGAGCAGGCCAAGCACCAGCGTACATAAAACAAAGGCCAGCGTGTTGCTGGCCAAAAACGTCACCACATCCATTATTAAACGACTGCCCCAAGCTGGAAGATCGGCAGGTACATCGCGATGATCAGGCCACCTACCAGAACACCCAGAACCGCCATGATCATCGGCTCCATCAAAGCTGTGAGCCCGTCAACCATGTTGTCCACTTCCTCTTCATAGAAGGTCGCAACTTTCGCCAGCATCTCATCCAGCGAACCCGACTCCTCGCCAATGGCAGTCATCTGGATAGCCATGCTCGGAAATGTGCCGGTCGTACGCATTGAAAAATTCAACTGCATACCGCTGGACACGTCGCTCTTGACCTTCATCGTGGCGTTGCGAAACACCACATTACCCGTAGCACCCGCAACCGAGTCCAAAGCATCAACAAGTGGTACGCCGGCTGCGAAGGTTGTCGCCAAAGTTCGGGCGAAACGCGCCACTGCCGACTTGTAGAGGATGTCACCGACAATAGGCATCTTGAGCAGCAACCGATCAAACCAGTTGCGAAACCGTTCGGATTTGCCATGTGCCGTCTTGAAGGCGTAAGCAGCGCCAACCATGGCGAGCAACACCAGATGCCACCATGCCTGCAGTGCTTCAGATATACCAATCACAAACAATGTAAACGCAGGGAGTTCCGCGCCGAAGTTGGCGAAGACATCCTGGAACTGCGGAACCACCTTTATCAGCAGAATCGCCGATACGATGATGGCAACCAAGACCACTGCGATCGGGTAGTTCATTGCTTTCTTGATCTTGGCCTTTAGCGCCTCGGTCTTTTCCTTGTAGGTCGCGACACGATCCAGCAGGGTTTCCAGAGAACCAGATTGCTCACCGGAATCGACCAGGTTGCAATACAGATCGTCAAAGTACTTAGGCTGTTTACGCAGCGCGCTGGCGAAACTGTTACCCGCTGCGACATCCTGCTTTAGGTCGTCCACCAGCTTGCGCATATTCGGATTGTCGAAGCCCTCTCCGATGATCTCGAACGACTGCAGCAGTGGCACTCCGGCCTTCATCATGGTCGCCATCTGCCGGGTGAACAGGGCGATGTCCATCGGCTTGATTTTTTTGCCGGCGCCGAACAGCGATGCTGATTTCTTGCGCACCTTTTGCGGGTTAACGCCCTGCTTACGAAGCTGGGCCTTAACCAGTGCTGGGCTGACGCCGCTTAGCTCGCCCTTGATCTTTGCCCCCTGCCTGTTGGTCCCTTCCCAGGTGAACACACTGGTCTTTATCGCTTTCTGCGCCATGTTAGTCCTTGGTCACCCGGTTGACTTCTTCCAGGCTGGTCACGCCCTGCATGGCTTTAACTAGAGCCGAAGTACGCAGATCGTTGAAGCCGTCTTTACGCATCTGGGTGGAAATGTCGATGGAGTTGCCGTCTTCCATGATAATCCTGGCCAGTGCCGGCGTGTTTTTAACCACTTCATAAATACCGACACGGCCTTTGTATCCGCCTTTACAATTTTCGCAGCCTATCGGACCGTAAATCTTGAAGCTTCCGACCTTATCGGCAGGGAAGCCCTCTTCCAGTAGAGCCTCACGGGGCAAATCTACTTCTTTCTTGCAGCTGTTACAGAGCTTTCGCGCCAATCTTTGAGCAATGATCAGGTTCACAGAGGTCGCGATGTTGAAGGCTGCCACCCCCATGTTGCGCAGGCGAGTCAGCGTTTCCGCAGCGCTGTTTGTGTGCAGCGTCGACATCACCATATGGCCTGTCTGCGCCGCCTTAATGGCGATCTCGGCTGTTTCCAAGTCGCGAATCTCGCCGACCATGATGATGTCCGGATCCTGACGCAGAAACGCGCGTAATGCCTGGGAGAAATCCATTCCTTGACGCGGATTGACGTTGACCTGATTGATGCCCTCAAGATTGATCTCGACAGGGTCTTCAGCGGTCGAGATGTTCACATCCACCGTGTTGAGGATGTTGAGGCCGGTGTAAAGGGATACCGTCTTGCCCGAACCCGTCGGCCCGGTCACGAGGATCATGCCCTGCGGTTGCTTGAGGGCATTCATGTAGAGCTCTTTCTGGTCCTCTTCGTAGCCCAGCGCATCGATACCCATTTGTGCACTGGAGGGGTCAAGAATCCGCATCACGATCTTTTCGCCCCACAAGGTCGGCAAGGTGTTAACACGGAAGTCGATGGCCTTTGTCTTGGACAGTTTCATCTTGATCCGACCGTCCTGCGGCTTGCGACGCTCGGATATGTCCAGCCCCGCCATTACCTTGAGACGCGCAGAGATGCGAGGCGCCAGTTGAATCGGTGGGCGTGCAACCTCGTGCAGAATGCCATCGGTCCGCAGCCGTACGCGAAATGCTTTCTCATAAGGTTCGAAATGCAGGTCAGATGAGCCACCACGAATGGCGTCGAGCAGCATTTTATTGACGAAGCGCACGACCGGGGCGTCGTCCGCCGCCTCGCCGCCCTCCTCATTTTTTCCATCATCGCTGACTGTCTCGACATCCACGCCATCCAGATCGACCTCACCCAGGTCTTCTAGTCCAGTCGTGCCGCTGTCATACAGCTTGTCAATTGCATCGCCAAGTTTGTCGTCCTCGACTAGGATCGATTCGATCGATAGCCCGGAGCTGAACTGTATGTCGGTGATCGCCTGATGATTGGCAGGGTCCGAAATAGCGACATATAACTTTGTACCGCGCTTGGAGAGCGGCAAGACACGGTGCTGCCTCGCCAGCTTCTCGCTGACTAACTCTTTAGGCAGCGACTCCTTGTCAAGCGCAGCAAGGTCCAGCAAGGCCACGCCGAACTGGTCAGAAGCGAGTTCCGCCACGGCACGGCCTTTGGCCAACTTGTTCTGAACGACATAGGTAACCAACGACAGCTTGTTACGTGCTGCCTGCTGTTGCGCTTGCTGCGCCGTCTTGTCGTCTAGTAGACCGGTCAGCACCATCTGCTTGGCGAGGCCGGATAGGGCAATATTGTCAGTCATGGGCATGGTTTCCCCGTATTAATGCCACGCCTTATAGCGCAGATAGCAGAGGGTGCCAAACGGCGTCTAGCATGGTGACGAATATTGTCAGAAGGGCGCGAATCCAGGCAGCGTGCATGGTTCACATTGCTGTGCGGGACCGCGGAAATCGTGGGCTGGAAAAGTTGGCACGCCGGCTGCATCAGGAAGAGCAGGCTCAACTGCCTGAACATTTCAAGGAGAAACACATGAAAGCTCAGATGCAAAAAGGTTTTACTCTGATTGAACTGATGATCGTTGTGGCGATTATCGGCATTTTGGCTGCAGTGGCATTGCCCGCTTATCAAAACTACACCAAGAAAGCTGCCTACACTGAGGTGATCGGCGCGATGGCGCCATACAAGCTGGCTGTTGACCTTTGCTATGTGGACGCGGCTGGCGCTGACTTCGCAACCAAAATTGCGACCTGTGATGCCGGAGTTGGCGGTATTCCCGCTGTACCTGCTGCGAGTACAGATAAAGCCTTCAACTCACTCACCTTGGCAGACGGCGTGATTGTGGCGACCCCAAACGCCTACAAAGGCATTGCAACAACTGAAACTTGCACACTGACACCGACAGCAAAAGGTGAAGCTCTACAATGGACTTACAGCGGAAACTGTCTGTCTGCCGGTTATGTTAAGAACTAACACGGTAAGGCGGATCAATTCGTAAGATGGATTAGCGAAGCGTAATCCGTCGCTCATCAAAATCGCTCCGCCATTGCAAACTAAACGCCTCGCCTTCGTGCGGGGCGTTTTGCCGTTTGCGGGCCGCCGATACGGTGAATCGTCTTCCGTAAGAGGGTATCGCCAGAGGCGCTTCCATCGCTTCCCGCGGATGGGCCACGTCTTCCAAACACTGAAATTGCTCCGTGCTTCTCGATCGTCGGAATACGCATTCGGCTACGCCCGGTACGGCGGATCACTTTTCGTATGATGGAATCGCCGGAGGCGCTTCCGTCGGTTACCGCGAACTGCTGCATCCACCACCCAACGTCGCAACCGCACCCACCCACCCACCCACCCACCCATTTGAACGTCGGATTACGCCTTCGGCTAATCCAACCTAATATGGCTGGGCACCCGGTAAGCCGCACCGCTTTCGTAGGATGGAATCGCCGAAGGCGCTTCCGTCGTTTACCGCGAATCGGGGCACATCGCCTGTGAATGATCCCGCCTACACTTCGGGCTCATTCCAAACGTCGGAGAGGCAAGGATGCCTAATTATCGTCGAGCAATCGTGCCCCAGGCGAGCTGGTTTTTTACTGTGAACCTATTGCAACGGCGCAACAACGATCTGCTGGTACGGCATATCGATGTGCTGCGCGCTTCCGTCCGGCGCGTGCATAGGCTGCATCCCTTTACCATCGACGCCTGGGTGGTGCTGCCCGAGCATATGCATTGTGTCTGGACACTGCCGCCGGCTGACGCGGCCTACTCTCTGCGTTGGCGGTTGATCAAAACTTTCTTCTCCCGCTCGTTGCCCGCTGATGAATATCGGTCAGCAGTGCGCCTGCAGAGAGGGGAGCGCGGCATCTGGCAGCGGCGCTATTGGGAGCACCTCATCCGCAGCGAAGATGACTTCCAACGGCACGTCGACTACGTATACGTTAACCCGCTCAAGCCTGGCTTGGTTCAGCGGGTGGGGGATTGGCCCTATTCGAGCTTTCATCGTCGTTCGCGCTGGCCTGTACCCTGCCGACTGGGCGGGTGACACGAAGCTCTTGCTGCCCGGAAACGATCGCAGTATCGCGGGTCGATTTTCGTAGGATGGAATCGCCAGAGGCGCTTCACTCGTTTACCACGAGTCGACTGCACCTGTCTCCCTAACACCGCAACTTCTCCCACCACCTGAACGTCGGATTACGCCTTCGGCTAATCCAACCTACGTTGGCTGCATCGCAAATCGCCGGATCGCTGGGCAGCACAAATCGGCGAAGCGCTTCTTGGTGCTGCGTTCAAACAAAAACGCCCTGCATAAGCAGGGCATTTGATGTCACACGGTTGCCTAAATTACGCCGCGTTTGCGCAAGAAGTCGATGACCAGCTTAGCCCCCTCTTCCACCGTCAGCGACTCGGTATCAATCACCACATCAGTATTCCCGGGCACATCGTAGGGGAAGGATTCACCCGGGATATTGTCCCCACCTGCCGCATACAGTCCCTGGGGATCGCGCTGCTGGCAGGTATGTGGTGAAGCCTGAACGTAGACGGTAATGGTCCGGTCAGTCCCGATCAACGCCTTGGCCTGTTCGCGGCCTTCGGCATCCGGCGCGACGAAGGCTGCCAATGTAATCAGGCCAGCCTCGTTGAACTGACGCGCCACATGCGCGGCGCGGCGCCAGTTTTCGGTACGGCCGGCGCGGTCCTGCGGTAGGCCCTTATTCAAGTCGTGCCGAAGGTTCTGGCCGTCCAGTACGTACACCGCACGGCCCATGTCGAACAACTTACGTTCAATTGCATAGGCCAACGTGCTCTTGCCTGCTCCGGACAGACCAGTGAACAGTACGGTAGCGGGCTGCTGGCCGAAACGGCTTGCCCGCTCTTCGGTCGATACGTGAGCCAGCGCGCCATGGTGACCCGAGGTGCCATGGGCGACCGGGTCGGCGATGATCATGCCCGCGCCAACTGTGCCATTGGTGAGGCGGTCAATGATGATGAAGGAACCGGTGGTGCGGTTCTGCGCATAGCCATCCAGTGCAATCGGGGCGTCGAGGCTGACTTTGACCCGGCCGATCTCGTTGAGCTGCAGGCTGCTCGCAGCACCATGCTCCAGGGTGTTCACATCGATACGATGCGTAATGCTGGCGATGGAGCCAGGCACATAGCTGGTGGCGCGCTTGATGTCGTATTTCTTGCCCGGCAGCATCGGTTCCTCAGCCATCCAAACCAGCATGGCGTCGAAACCGTCAGTGATGCGTGGCTGGTTGTCGGCGTGTACCAGCATGTCGCCGCGTGACACGTCGATCTCATCTTCCAGGGTCAGCGTTATAGCTTCGCCTGGCGTGGCCTGCTCCAGCTCGCCATCATAGGTGACGATGGATTTTACGGTGCTGCGCTTACCGGATGGCAGTACGACGACCTCGTCGCCCTTGCGCACGACCCCGCTGGCGAGCGTGCCGGCAAAGCCGCGGAAGTTGAGGTTGGGGCGGTTGACGTATTGCACGGGGAAGCGCAGGTCATCGAAGTTGCGGTCGCCAGCGATCTCGACGCTTTCGAGGATCTCCATCAGCGACTGCCCGTCATACCAGGGCGCCCGCTCGGAACGATTGACTACGTTGTCGCCCTTCAATGCCGACATCGGCACGAAGTACAGCGACGAAGGCTTGAGCTCGATGCGGTCAGCGAAAGCCAGGTAGTCGGCCTTGATTCGCTCGAACACTGACTGGTCGAAGTCCATCAGGTCCATTTTGTTGATGGCAACGACGATGTGCTTGATGCCCAGCAGCGAGGTGATGAAGCTGTGGCGCTTGGTCTGGGTCTGCACGCCATAGCGGGCGTCGACCAGGATGATCGCCAGGTCGCAGGTGGATGCGCCGGTGGCCATGTTGCGCGTGTACTGCTCATGGCCGGGTGTGTCGGCGATGATGAACTTGCGCTTGGCAGTGGAGAAATAGCGGTAGGCGACATCGATGGTGATGCCCTGCTCGCGCTCGGCCTGCAGGCCGTCAACCAGCAGCGCCAGGTCAACGTCATCGCCCGTGGTGCCTGACTTCTTCGAGTCGCGGGTGATGGCTTCGAGGTGATCTTCATAGATCATCTTCGAGTCGTGCAGCAGGCGGCCGATCAAGGTGCTCTTGCCGTCGTCGACGTTGCCGCAGGTGAGAAAGCGCAGCAGCTCTTTGCGTTCGTGCTGGGCCAGGTACGCGAGGATGTCCTCGCTGATCAAATCAGACTGATGAGACATGGTGCGGAATCCTTAGAAGTAGCCCTGACGTTTCTTTTCTTCCATCGAACCTGCGCCATCATGGTCGATGACGCGGCCCTGACGTTCGGAAGTACGCGTCAGGAGCATTTCCTGGATGATCTCCGGAAGGCTGGTAGCCGTGGACTCCACCGCGCCGGTCAGCGGGTAGCAGCCAAGGGTACGGAAGCGGACCATACGCTTCTCGATGCGGCCTTTTTCCTCATCACTGAGGTGCTCGAGGATGCGATCGTCATCGATCATGATCAAGGTGCCGTTCTTCTCGATGACTTCTCGCTCTGCTGCGAAGTACAACGGCACGATAGGGATCTGCTCGAGATAGATGTACTGCCAGATATCCAGCTCGGTCCAGTTCGACAGTGGGAAGACCCGAATGGACTCGCCTTTCTTCACGTTGCCGTTATAGACGTTCCAGAGTTCAGGACGCTGGTTCTTGGGGTCCCAGCGATGTTTGCTGTCGCGGAAGGAGTACACGCGCTCCTTGGCGCGGGACTTCTCTTCGTCACGCCGAGCGCCACCGAACGCCGCATCGAAACCATGCTTGTCCAGTGCCTGCTTCAAGCCCTCGGTCTTCATGATGTCGGTGTGCTTGGCGCTGCCGTGCGTGAAGGGGTTGATGTTCTGCGCCACACCGTCCGGATTGATGTGCGTGATCAAGTCCAGATCCATCTCGGTGACCATCTTCTCGCGGAAGCGGTACATTTCTTGGAATTTCCAACGCGTGTCGACATGCATCACGGGAAACGGCAAACGACCGGGAAAAAAAGCCTTGCGCGCCAGATGCAGCATCACGGCCGAATCCTTGCCGATGGAATAGAGCATCACCGGATTATCGAATTCGGCGGCCACCTCACGGATGATGTGGATGCTTTCCGCCTCCAGCTGTTTCAGATGCGTCAGTTTGTCGACCATGGCTACTCACGAATTTGCAGGTGGACGGCCGGCTCAGCCGGAACGAGGGCGCAACTTTAACACGGCACAAAATTCTAATCAGGACGCTACTTAGATCTAAATGCTCTAGGTTTATGCCGTCGCAAAGGACATCACCAAGCTGAATACCCTCCTTCTAGCCCATTCCACAAATCCCTCAAGCCGGGTTTGGGCAATCGATGAAAAGGTGCTCAATCGCAAACCGCTTCGCCAGGTACTCACCCAAAGCTTGGACGCCGTAACGCTCGGTGGCGTGGTGCCCCGCGGCAAAGAAGCTAAGCCCATTTTCCCGCGCGATATGCACGGTAGGCTCCGATACCTCCCCGGTGAGGTAAGCATCTACACCAGCGGCGACAGCTTGCTCGATATACCCCTGAGCGCCGCCGGTGCACCAGGCGATGCGCTTGATTAGGTCAGGCCCTTCAATCATCAAGGGTTCACGCCCGAGCGAAGAACGAACTCGTTGCATGAAATCGGACGGCGACAGTGGCGGCTCCAGCGAGCCGACAAGTCCAACGGAGCGAGGGTTGTCTGGCTCCAGCGCGCCTTCTACAGTCAACCCCAGCACCCGCGCCAACTGAATGTTGTTGCCCACTTCGGGGTGCACATCGAGCGGCAGATGGTAGGCGAGCAGGCTGATGTCGTTGCTGAGCAACGTCTTCAGGCGCCGCTGCTTGATACCCACTACGCGTGGGTCTTCGTTCTTCCAGAAGTAACCGTGGTGCACGAGCACCACGTCAGCACGAGCCTCGACCGCTGCGTCTAGTAACGCCTGACTTGCGGTAACACCACTGACAATGCGCTGCACCTGCGGGCGGCCCTCTACCTGCAAACCGTTAGGGCAATAGTCAGCGATCTTCACGGCATTCAGATATCGGTCTGTTTCTTCGACCAGGGTAGTCAGCGCAACGGCCATGCAAGATCCTCTTGGTGAAATTCTAGATGCCTCAGGTCCGTCGAAAAGGCGGAAATCAACAGAAGCGGGCGGGCAAAGCGATGCGGATTAAGCCGCACGGCGCGTGCCGGACAGATTCGCGTTCGGCGAGGCTGCATTTCGCTACCAGCTTCGTATAATGCCGCCACCTTAAGGGCCGCTATCGCCCTCCGCAACTTGTCCGGATTCTCAACTGCGATGATCAATGCCCTGCGTTTTCTTGGCTGGCCGTTGCTTGTAGGCCTGTTGGTGGCCCTGCTGATCATTCAGCGCTACCCGCATCTGGTAGGCCTGGGCGGCGAGCCTGCTTACACCCTCCAACAAGCACCAGTGGTGGGCATACCTCAGCAAGGCCCTTACTCGTACGCTAACGCGGTGAGCAGCGCAGCGCCTGCCGTTGCCAACCTGTACACCACCAAGGTGATCGACAATTCGAGCAAGGCGCCCATGCTCAAGGATGACCCGTTGTTCCGGCGCTTCTATGGCGATAGCCTGCCGCGGCAACGCAGGATGGAGTCGAGCCTGGGTTCAGCGGTAATCATGAGTCCGGAAGGCTACCTGCTGACCAATAACCACGTGACCGCGAACGCGGAACAGATCGTCGTGGCGTTGCGCGACGGCCGGGAAACCCTCGCTCGGGTGATCGGCAGCGACCCCGAAACTGACCTTGCTGTGCTCAAGATAGATCTTGCGGACCTGCCCGCGATTACCATCGGCCAATCAGACGGTATCCGTATCGGCGACGTGACGCTGGCGATTGGCAACCCGTTCGGCGTGGGCCAGACGGTAACTATGGGCATCATCAGCGCGACCGGGCGCAACCAGCTGGGGCTCAACACGTACGAGGACTTCATTCAGACCGATGCGGCCATCAACCGAGGGAATTCCGGCGGCGCGCTGGTCGATACGGCCGGCCATCTGATCGGCATTAATACGGCAATCATCTCCGAATCGGGAGGCTCACAGGGCATTGGATTTGCGATCCCGGTGAAGCTGGCCATGGACGTGATGAAATCCATTGTCGATCACGGCCAGGTTATCCGCGGCTGGCTAGGCGTCGAGGTTCAATCGCTAACGCCGGAACTGGCGGAGTCTTTCGGCCAAGCCGGACGCCCAGGTATTGTGGTTGCAGGCGTCTACCGCGACGGCCCAGCCGAACGGGCAGGTCTGTTACCGGGCGATTTGATTCTCAGCATCGACGGCCACCAGGCAAGCGATGGCCGCAGCTCCATGAACCAGGTTGCCCGAGTGCGGCCGGGTGATGAGATCGATATCGACATCCTGCGTAACGGCAAGCCCATGACGTTGACGGCTGAGGTTGGAATGCGTCCACTGGTTGAGAAGGCGCCTAAGTAAGGCAGGTGGTGCTGGCGAAGCCTTCTAGGGTCGCTCACATTCTTAAATAGCCGCGCACCGTTTCGGCGTGATGCGCGGTCGTCAATCGAGCCAAGCAATACGCTATAAGCCACTCAGCTCTCAGGGGATGAGACAATCCCTCGCAGCGCATCAAGCAGCGCCTGATTCTGCTCCGGCGCTCCGATGGTTATCCTCAGGAACTGATCGATGCGCGGCTGCTTGAAGTGCCGCACGATAACGCCATGCTCGCGCAGACCTGCAGCAAGCTCAGCGGCGTCGCGTTGCGAATGACGGGCAAAGATGAAATTAGCTGCCGATGGCAACACCTCGAAGCCTAACTCCTGCAGCGCGCTGGACACGGATTCGCGACTGACGATCACTTGCTGGCGGCTCCGCTCGAAGTAGTCACGATCTTCGAACGCCGCCGCAGCGCCTGCAATGGCAACACGATCAAGCGGGTAGGAGTTGAAGCTGTTCTTGATGCGTTCCAGCGCTTCGATCAGATCCGGGTGGCCCACAGCTAGCCCCACGCGCAGCCCTGCCAGGGACCGAGACTTGGACAATGTCTGGGTGACCAGCAGGTTGGGGTAGCGATCTACTAGCGAGATCGCCGTCGTGCCGCCAAAGTCGATATACGCCTCATCGACCAGTACGACCGAATCGGTATTGGCCTGCAGAAGGCGCTCGATTGCGTCTAGGGCAAGGAGGCGGCCGGTCGGCGCATTTGGATTCGGAAAAATGATTCCCCCATTTGGCCGAGCGTAATCCGCAACATTGATCTGAAACTGCTCGTCCAGCGCTACAGCCTCGTAAGCGATGCCATACAGCCCGCAGTAAACCGGATAAAAGCTGTAACTCACGTCGGGAAACAACAATGGCTTTCCGTGCTGAAACAGGCCGTAAAAAGCATGGGCCAGCACTTCATCCGAGCCATTTCCGACAAACACCTGCGCCGGTTGCACGCCGTAATAATCAGCAACGGCTCGTTTCAGGCGCTCACCGTTTGGGTCGGGATACAGCCGAAGATTGTCGTTTAGCTCGGTCTGCATTGCAGCGATTGCCCGGGGCGACGGGCCGTAAGGATTTTCGTTGGTGTTGAGTTTGACCAAGTTGGTCAACTTGGGCTGCTCACCTGGCACATAGGGCACTAGGTCCTTGACGAAGGGGCTCCAGAATTTGCTCATCTGCCCTTCTCTCCTCAGAAATATTCGATTAGCCGCAGGTTAGTTGCAGTAGCGCGCACCTGACGGATGACGACGGTGAGCAAGACCTGCTCACCTGCTAGTGTCAGCAAAGCTGTAAGCACTAACGCGTGCCCGGCATTACTGTTTGATTCGGTACTCGGCGCTACGCGCGTGAGCCGTCAGCGACTCGCCGCGAGCCAGCACAGAAGCGATCTTGCCCAGTTCGGATGCGCCCTCGGCCGAACAATTGATGATCGACGAACGCTTCTGAAAATCGTAAACACCCAGCGGTGAAGAGAATCGCGCCGTGCCAGAGGTAGGCAACACATGATTGGGGCCCGCGCAGTAGTCGCCCAACGCCTCAGCGGTATAACGACCCATGAAAATCGCGCCCGCATGACGAATTTGCGGCAGCCACTGATCAGGATCTGCGACCGACAGCTCAAGGTGCTCAGGCGCAATGCGGTTGGCGACATCAATCGCCTGCTGCATATCGGCGACCTGAATCAGCGCGCCTCTGCCCAGGATCGACGCGCGGGCGATCTCGCTACGCTCGAGGCTTGGCAACAGGCGCGAAATGCTTTCAGCGACACGATCAAGAAACTCGGCGTCCGGGCTGACCAGAATCGACTGCGCGTCCTCGTCGTGCTCGGCCTGGGAGAACAGATCCATGGCGATCCAATCAGGGTCGGTCTTCCCGTCGCACACCACCAGTATCTCCGATGGTCCGGCGATCATATCGATGCCGACCTTGCCGAACACATGGCGCTTGGCCGTAGCGACATAGATATTGCCCGGCCCGACGATCTTGTCTACAGGCGGCACGCTCTCTGTGCCATAGGCCAGCGCGGCAACGGCCTGAGCGCCACCAATGGTGAACACTCGATCGACGCCGGCGATACAGGCTGCAGCCAGCACCAGTTCGTTGACTTCACCGCGAGGAGTGGGCACCACCATGACAACTTCCGGCACACCGGCAACCTTGGCAGGGATGGCGTTCATCAGTACCGATGACGGGTATGAAGCCTTGCCACCTGGCACGTACAGTCCTGCCCGATCAAGCGGGGTGACCTTTTGCCCAAGTACCGTGCCGTCAGCTTCGGTGTAACTCCAGGAGTCCTGCTTCTGCCTCTCGTGATAGACGCGTACACGCTCGGCTGCGGCTTCCAGCGCTTCGCGCTGCACCTGACTGATGCGTGTCAGCGCGAGCTCCAGGCGCTCGCGCGGCAGGATCAGATCGGCCATAGACGCAACCTCGAGGCCGTCGAAACGCTGGGTCAGCTCTACCAGTGCCGCGTCACCGCGCTCGCGTACGGCTTTGATGATATCCAGAACACGCTGATTGACGCCCTCATCGGACACGCTTTCCCAGCTCAGCAGGTGATCCAGATGTCGGGCGAACTCTGGATCAGCGGCATTGAGTCGGCGAATGTCGAGGGGAGCAGTCATGGCGGGCCTCATGGGAAATACGGACTGGCTGATTTCAGGCGCCCTAGATTAACAAGCCAACCGTGCGGGCACCTGAGAATTTAGGCTATGGCACGGATAGCGAGCCGGCAGTAAGCGGACCGGCTGAACTCAGGCTTGGTGTGAAATTGCACCTTGCAGCGCATCGATCAGCGCTTGAATACGCGCATGCTGCATTTTCATGGAGGCCTTGTTGACCACCAGCCGTGAACTGATCATGGCGATCAGCTCCTGCGGCTCCAGCCCGTTTGCCCGCAACGTGTTACCGGTGTCCACGACGTCTATGATCTTGTCGGCCAACCCCACCAGTGGTGCGAGCTCCATCGAGCCATATAGCTTGATGATGTCCACCTGGCGGCCTTGTTCGGCGTAATAGCGCTTGGCGACATTGACGAATTTGGTGGCAACCCGTAGACGCCCCTTGGGCTCTTCTGCGCCAACCTTTCCTGCCGTCATCAGCTTGCAATTGGCGATTTTCAGGTCAAGCGGCTCGTACAGGCCCTGACCGCCGTACTCCATCAGCACGTCTTTGCCCGCCACCCCCAGATCTGCAGCGCCATGCTCGACATAGGTCGGCACGTCCGTGGCGCGCACGATCAGCAAACGCACATCGTCCTGCGTGGTGGGAATGATCAGCTTGCGGCTTTTCTCAGGGTTTTCCGTGGGCACGATCCCGGCGGCTGCCAGCAGCGGCAGGGTATCGTCAAGAATGCGGCCTTTGGAAAGGGCAATGGTGAGCATGGACGTGGTTCCTTGAAGCCTGTTGATGGCGACCCTGGCGCAGGCGAGGGCCCCAGCGCCGTTATCAGCAAGAGCCGCCGGCTCTATGGCCGGCGGCTTCGACCCGTAGCGATGACTAGCCCGGTACGCGGCGGATCTTGGCGCCCAGCAACTGCAGCTTCTCTTCGATGCATTCATAACCACGGTCGATGTGGTAAATGCGATCGATCAGAGTGTCCCCCTCTGCAACAAGCCCAGCGATGACCAGACTTGCAGATGCACGGAGATCGGTCGCCATGACAGGAGCGCCTTTCAACCTGGATACGCCGGTCACGATGGCTGTGTTGCCTTCGACAAGGATCTGCGAACCCATGCGGTTCATTTCATAGACGTGCATGAAGCGGTTTTCGAACACTGTCTCGATGACCGTGCCGGTGCCTTCCGCTACGGCGTTCATGGCTATGAACTGCGCCTGCATATCGGTCGGGAAGGCGGGATAAGGCGCCGTGCGGACGTTCACTGCCTTCGGGCGATTGCCCTTCATATCCAGTTCGATCCAGTTACTGCCCGTGTCGATATATGCACCGGCTTCCTCTAGCTTGTGCAGCACCGCCTCAAGTAAGGTCGCGTCAGTGTCCTTGAGCTTCACACGGCCGCCAGTTGCCGCCGCAGCAACCAGATAGGTGCCCGTCTCGATACGGTCAGGCATGACGCTATAGCGACCACCACCCAATCGCTTTACACCATCGATGGTGATGGTGTCGGTACCTGCACCGGTAATCTGAGCACCCATGGCGTTTAGGAAGTTGGCCAAGTCCACCACTTCCGGCTCACGCGCCGCGTTCTCCAGCACGCTGCGGCCATTGGCGAGCGCCGCGGCCATCATGATGTTCTCGGTACCGGTCACACTGACGATATCGAAGAAGAAATGCGCTCCGCGCAGACCGCCAGCCGGTGCCTTGGCCTTTATGTAGCCGCCTTCCACGTCAATCTGCGCACCCATCGCTTCAAGACCACGAATATGCAGATCGACTGGCCGCGAACCAATGGCACACCCGCCGGGCAGGGCAACTTCTGCTTGGCCGAAGCGCGCAACCATCGGGCCGAGCACCAGGATCGAGGCGCGCATGGTCTTGACCAACTCGTACGGAGCCACAAGCGTCTGAATGCTGCTCGCATCGACTTCCACGCTGAGCTTTTCATCGATGACAGGCTGCACGCCCATGCGACCGAACAGCTCGATCATGGTGGTAATGTCGTGCAAGTGCGGCAAGTTGCAGACGGTGACTGGGGTATCGGCTAGCAGAGTGGCCGCCAGAATAGGCAGAGCGGAATTTTTTGCACCGGAGATGCGAATCTCGCCATTGAGGCGGGCACCGCCGGTAATAATCAATTTATCCATGGATATTCCCGTAACACGCAGGCTCGAAGCACTGGCGATGAGGAGCCGACACCCGACCTCGTGGTCAAGTATCGGCTGAGAGAGGCCTGTCGCGGATGGCGGTCAGGTGCGCGCAAGCCAATCGGCATGGCTAAAGAACTTCATGGTGACAGCGTGAATGCTGCCATCGGCAATCCATGGATTGAGATGCGCATATATCTGCTGCTGGCGTTTGACCGGGCTCAGGCCGGCCAACTCGTCGCTAATAACGTTCAGCTGGAAGTTGCAGCCCTCGCCTTCGACTTCCACCTGGGCTCCCGAAAGCTTCTGTTCCAGGAAATTCTTAACTTCTACGGCCTGCATGTTCAACCTCGATCGGCGCCGGACGCGCGCGGCCCGCCATCATACAAAAAAGCCCGAAGGCTGCGAACCCTGAAGTCAACTCGGTGACAAGCTCACTCAGTCCATCGACTCCGCTTCGCTATCGGTTGACCGCTGGGTACGAGAGCCCGACCCTGCCGTTGCTGCGGGGAATCTCGAAGAAGCAAAGCGCACAACTAGAATAGCTATCGCCAAAAGCAGAATGGCACCGGAGATGTAGACGACCCCCATGTCTGGACGATGGTGATGTGATACGTCCGAGATAAGCAAGCGTGTCAGAGCCGTGATGGCTACATAGATGAGGAAGCGCACCGGCATGTGGTTGGTCTTGAAGTAGATGCCAACCATCGCGCCAAGCTCAAGGTAGATGAAGAGCAGCAGAATGTCATCGACACTGATACTGCCCTTTTCAACCATCCCGAGAAATGCCACCAGTCCCGCCCAAGCGGTTACGGCACCAATGGCGAACAACGCCAGGTAGTGGAAAGTCTCGACCAGTAAATTGCCGAGCGATTCAGCAATGGCGTGCACTTTAACGCGAGTGGCCTCTGCCCAACGCAGCATCAAGCGACTCCCTGTACTTCGTCGTCGATGGCCAGCACGTTCAGAAGCCCAGAGACACGTGCTATCTCGCGCATGTCACCGGGCAACCCGACAATGGAAACTTCGCGTCCCGCTGCCATGGCGTCGCGAGTAAATGACAGCAGCAGCGACAACCCGACGCTGCTTGATTTCTCTACTGCTGAGCAGTCGATTACGAGCCGCTGCCCTTCGCCTGATCGGACCAGGGCTTGTCCAGCTCGACGTAATGCCGGGCCGGACTGATAGTCGAGCACGCCGGCCAGCAGAATCTCGCCGCCTGCGCCCCGCTCAACCCGACCTTCACTCATCGCCCGCCGCCCGCTGGCCAGCCTCGGTGTCCTTGGCACGTGCAACGACTTCCGCCCACCCGTCGATGGTCTTGTCCAGATCGTTGCCGTTCTTCTGCATGGCGTCAGCGAACTGATCACGAAACAGCTTGCCGATGTTGATACCGTTGATGATCACGTTGCGCACCAGCCATTCACCATTGTGATTAACCATGGTGTAGGAAACCGGATAGATCTCGCCCTGACGGCCCGTCACCTCCATGCCAACGCTGGTGCGCTCCTGATCCTGCTTGCCACTCGCTGGCAATAGGCGGATCTGCTGATTGTTGTACTCCAGCAAGGCGTTCCCATAGAACTGCATTAGGCTGCGCTTAAAATTCTCCTGAAAGCGAGTCATCTGTTCAGGACTGGCGTTGCGCGAGTACTTCACGGTCATGATGCTGCGCGAGATGCCTTCGGCATCTACAACCGGGCCAAGGATCTCATTGAGCGACTCATAAAATGCGTTCGGATCCTGACGGTACTGATCCTTGTTGGCTTTGAGATCAGCCAACAGCTCATCCGTGGATTTCTGGATCACTTCATGAGCGCTGGGGGCCGCAAGGGCAAACATAGGCAGGGCCGCTAGCAGAACCAGCAGGCCGCGACGCAGGGCAGTCATCATGTAGGTGCACCTCATTCTTTATTGACCGAATTGAGCAGGAATTTGCCGATCAGCTCTTCAAGCACCAGGGACGACTGGGTGTCGCGAATGGTATCGCCATCGCCTAGCGTCTCCTCCTCGCCGCCGACACTGATGCCGACATATTTTTCTCCCAGCAGGCCAGCCGTGAGAATCGACGCGGTGGAGTCAGTTGGCAGGATATCGATATCCTTCTGAACCTCCAGCGTCACTCGCCCCGTGTAGCTCTCGCGATCAAGATCGATCGCGGTCACCTTGCCGATCGTCACACCAGCCATGGTGACTTTGGATCTGACACTCAGACCAGCGATATTGTCGAAATAGGCGTAAAGCTTATAGGTATCGGCGCTAGCGACATTCAGCCCGCTAACGCGTAGCGACAGGAGCAGCAAGGCGAGGACCCCTGCGAGCAGGAACAAGCCAACACCAATTTCCAGGGTGCGGATACGCATCAAAAATCTCCAAACATCAACGCGGTCAAAATAAAGTCGAGGCCAAGTACGGCCAGCGAGGCGTAAACCACAGTTCGGGTGGTGGCGCGACTGATCCCTTCCGATGTTGGCTCACAGTCGTAACCCTGAAACACAGCGATCCAGGTAACCACAACGGCGAACACGACGCTTTTCAGAACGCCGTTGAGCACGTCTGTAGTAAAGACAACGCTGTTCTGCATATTGGACCAGAAAGAGCCTTCATAGACCCCTAGCCAGTCCACAGCGACCATCGCACCGCCCCAGATGCCGACGACATTGAATATCACCGTCAGCAATGGAAGCGAGATGAAGCCTGCCCACAGACGCGGCGCGATGATGTATTTCAGCGGGTCGACGCCGATCATCTCGAGGCTTGAAAGCTGCTCCGTCGATTTCATATTGCCAATCTCGGCAGCCAGCGCCGAGCCGGCACGCCCGGAAAATAGCAACGCCGTGACAACCGGGCCCAGCTCGCGAAGCAGCGTAAGCGCGACCATCTGTCCGACTGCTTGCTCGGAGCCGTAGCTACTGAGGATGCTGTAGCCCTGAAGGGCTAAAACCATGCCGATGAATATCCCCGAGACGACCACGATCGCGAGTGAAAGGACTCCGACCGAATAGAGCTGCCGCACCAGCAGAGAGAAACGGTTATCCAGGCCGCTTTGACCAAACAGCGCATGAAACAGAAACAAGGTCGCGCGGCCTTGCGCCGCCAACACGTCCATCCCGCCCTCACCCAGCAGCCTGACTCGCTCGATCACAGAACGCTTACGCATCGGCGCCTCGCAACAGATCATCGGCATAAGCCGGTGCCGGGAAATGGAAAGGTACAGGGCCGTCCGCTGCGCCCTTCATGAATTGGCGGATCCGGGGGTTTGTGGACTCGTGCAGTTCTGCCGGCGTGCCCTGCCCCAGCACCTGTCCATCACCAACCACATAAATGTAATCGGCGATGCTCGCGGTCTCAGCCAGATCGTGAGAGACCACGATACTGGTAATACCCAGTGCATCGGTGAGCAGACGGATCAATTGCACAAGCACGCCCATGGCGATCGGATCCTGGCCCGCAAACGGCTCGTCATACATGAGTATCTGCGGATCAAGAGCTATCGCACGCGCCAGCGCAACGCGACGCTTCATGCCACCGGACAGCTCATCGGGCATTAGCTCTATCGCGCCGCGCAGTCCTACCGCCTGCAGCTTCATCAGCACGATGTCACGGATCATCTCTTCTGGCAGCTTCGTATGCACCCGTAACGGGAATGCAACGTTCTCGAACACGTCGAGGTCGGTGAACAATGCGCCGCTCTGAAACAACACACCCATCTGCTTGCGCATCTCGAAAAGCTCGCGACGCGACAGTGTCGGCAAATTGGTTCCAGCCACCCACACCTCTCCGCGGGTAGGCTTGAGCTGAGCGGCAATCAGGCGCAGCAGCGTGGTCTTACCGCAGCCGGAGGGCCCCATGATGGCCGTCACCTTCCCGCGCGGAATGACAATATCGATGTTATTGAAAATGCTCCGCTCGCCGCGCTGGAAAGTGACACCCTTCAGCTCGACGGCGTTAGCGTTGGCGGCGCTCATCGGATCTCCTCGGATACAGCCTGCGAATCAGACGTCCTCCGATCGTGCGGAGATACTTCACAGAGCCGTTTTGGCGGCGCGAACTATAGCACTGCGCCGAAGGCACCCCAAGCTGGGCGCTTCATCGCCTGCAGCCCTAGCACACAGTTGTTCAGCTGGAGTTCAGCTTCAGGTGCGACGATCAGCACGAATGCTTTTACAGTGAGCGGCAACCGGTTTGCCGTTATAATCCCGCGCTTTATTCAGGCGATGAAACCGACATGAGCCAGAGCAGCCAGCTGATCGAGACTGCCCAGCGCACCATTCGCATGGAAACCGAGGCGGTCGAGCAACTCAAAACACGTATCGACCATCACTTCGTAAAAGCCTGCGAGATCATCCTTCAGTGCAAAGGCCGGGTCGTCGTTGTCGGCATGGGCAAGTCAGGTCATATCGGTAACAAGATCGCCGCTACGCTCGCCAGTACTGGCACTACGGCTTTCTTCGTGCACCCGGCCGAAGCCAGCCATGGTGACATGGGCATGATCACGCGGGACGACGTGGTGCTGGCCCTGTCCAATTCGGGCACCACCAATGAAATCGTTACGCTGCTGCCTCTGATCAAGCGCCTGGGCATTACATTGATTAGCATGACCGGCAATCCAGAGTCCGTTCTGGCCAAAGCAGCGGAGGTCAATATCGATGCAAGCGTCGCCATCGAAGCCTGCCCGCTGAATCTTGCCCCGACCTCGTCAACTACCGTAAGCCTGGTTTTGGGAGACGCATTGGCCATCGCATTGCTGGAAGCCCGCGGCTTCACTGCCGAGGATTTTGCCTTCTCGCATCCAGGCGGGGCATTGGGCAGACGCCTGCTGCTGAAAGTCGAGCATGTCATGCATGCCGGAGAGCGACTTCCCCTGGTCAAACGTGGCACTCCGCTTCGCGAAGCTTTGCTTGAGATGACACAGAAAGGCCTGGGCATGACCGCTGTGGTCGAGACAGACGGCAGACTGGCCGGAATATTCACAGATGGCGATTTGCGTCGCACCCTCGACAAGGGCATAGATGTGCGGCAGGCAAGTATCGATCAAGTCATGACGATCCGCGGCAAGACCGCACAGGCTGAAATGCTGGCCGCCGAAGCGCTGAAGATAATGGAAGACAACAAAATCAACTCCCTGGTGGTGGTCGACGAACATGACCGACCCATTGGTGCATTGAACATGCACGATTTGCTGCGCGCAGGAGTGATGTAAGTGAACGACCTGTTACGACGTGCACGCGATATTCGCCTGGCCATCTTCGATGTCGACGGCGTCCTCACGGACGGCAAACTCTATTTCCTCGTCGATGGAAGCGAGTTCAAGACATTCAACACCCTCGACGGGCATGGCATCAAGATGCTGATCAACTCCGGGGTACGCACCGCGATCATCAGCGGCCGCAAAACTCCGGTTGTCGAGCGCAGGGCTCAGAACCTGGGGATTCAACATCTGTATCAAGGTCGCGAGGACAAGCTCGTGGTGCTGGATGAACTAATTACCGAGCTTGGACTGGACTACGCTGAAGTCGCCTATCTGGGTGATGACTTGCCAGATCTGCCGGTGATTCGCCGCGTCGGCCTGGGCATGGCTGTCGCCAGCGCTGACGCCTTCGTGCGCCAGCATGCCCATGGCGTGACCACTGCTCGCGGCGGCGAAGGCGCGGCACGTGAATTCTGCGAGTTGATCATGCGCGCCCAGGGCAGCCTTGAGGCCGCTCAGGCCGCTTATCTTTAGAGGTTTCAATGCTGAGCAGAATCCGCGTACCTGCCGTCCTGCTGCTGATCGCGCTACTCCTGATAGCGGTAGGCTACTGGAACATCCGCCCCGAAAGCTTCATGCAGGAAGCGCCGGTAGTCCGGGGCGAGGACTCCCCGATCGATTTTTATGTGATCAACTCGCGAACCGTGCAGTACCAAACGGACGGGAAACGTAACTACGAGCTTACCGCCGAGAGGGTAGAGCACATCAAGGCGAGCGATGTCAGCCTGCTGACCAAGCCTAACCTCCGCTCTTACCGAGGCACGGAGCTACCGTGGCATGTGACCAGCGACCGAGGCGAGGTCGGGCCGCAGGGTGAAGAGGTAGAGTTGATTGACAATGTCAGGATCGAGCGCACCGACGCCAAGGGACGCCCGACGGTTGTCACGTCCAGCCGAATGACGGTGCTACCTGAGAAGGATTATGCCGAGACCCGCCAACCCGTTAGAATCGTCGCCGCAAACGGCGTGACGACCGCGACGGGCATGAAAGCGTATCTAGACGAAGGCAGGATGCTCCTGCTATCCAATGTAAGAGGCCAGCATGAGCTGCGTTAAGACTCTCCCCCTCCTGATCGGTTTGAGCATCTTCTTGCTCGGCTCAAACGCCCACGCGCTACCTGAGGATCGCAACCAGCCAATTCGCGTCCAGGCGGATACGGCAGAACTGGATGATCGCCAGGGTGTTGCCGTCTATCGTGGTGACGTGGTGATCACGCAGGGCACGATGAAAATCACCGGCGACACGGTCACGATTACGCAGAACGGTAACGGTGATGTCGAGGTATTCACTTCCATCGGCAAACCCGCTTACTACGAACAGAAGCCCTCGGCGGACAAGGAGATCGTCAAGGCATACGGGTTGACGATCCAGTATTTCGCGGCGAACGAGCGAATCGTGCTGATCGATCAGGCTAAGGTCGTTCAGGAAGGCAATACCTTCGAAGGCGAGAAAATCGTTTACGATACCCAGCGGCAAATCGTGAACGCCGGCCGCGCTACCAACTCCGAAGTTACAACGCCGCGCCCACGGGTCGACATGGTCATCCAGCCGCGCAAGAAAGATCAGCCGGCAGCGGAGCAGACCGAGTAATGGCGATTCTCAAGGCACAGCATCTGGCCAAGAGCTACAAAAGCCGGCAGGTCGTGCGTGATGTCAGCCTGTCTATCGAAAGCGGGCAGATTGTCGGCCTGCTGGGACCCAACGGTGCAGGCAAGACCACCTGTTTCTACATGATCGTCGGGCTGGTAAAAGCTGATCAGGGCCGCGTGCTGATTGATGATCATGACGTGACGCACCTCCCTATGCATGGCCGTGCCAGGGCAGGCATTGGCTATCTGCCACAGGAAGCTTCGATCTTTCGAAAACTGTCGGTTGCGGACAACATCATGGCGATTCTGGAAACGCGCAAGGATCTGGATCGCAGCGGACGGCAGCACGCACTAGAAGGCCTGTTGCAGGAATTCCACATCAGCCACATCCGTGACAGCCTCGGGATGAGCCTGTCTGGGGGCGAACGGCGGCGTGTTGAGATCGCCCGCGCGCTGGCCACGGCACCGAAGTTCATCCTTCTCGACGAGCCCTTCGCTGGTGTCGATCCGATATCGGTTGGCGATATCAAACAGATCATTCATCACTTGAAGGCGAAGGGCATCGGCGTTCTCATCACCGATCACAATGTCCGAGAGACTTTGGACATCTGCGAAACTGCATACATCGTCAACGACGGCCAGCTGATCGCCGAGGGAAGTTCAGAAACCATCCTTGCCAATCAGTTGGTGAAGGATGTCTACCTCGGACACGAATTCAGACTTTGATTGCAATTTTTTCTACCGGGACGCTCATCTAGGGCTAGGCAAAGCCTTCGTCGGCAGGCATATAATTTGCTTATACCGGCGCGTGGCGCCAGCGAAATCGGAACAGGCGCGGTTGCGCCGGCAAACAAGGTTCGAAGTCCTCTGCCATGAAACCATCGCTAGTCCTGAAGATGGGCCAGCAGCTGACGATGACACCGCAGCTGCAACAAGCCATACGACTGCTCCAGCTATCAACGCTCGATCTCCAGCAGGAGATTCAGGAAGCGTTGGATTCCAATCCAATGCTCGAACGCGAAGAAGACGGAGATGACTTCGACAATTCCGATCCGATGGCAGAGTCGATCGAGAAGAAAAGCGAAGGCCCATCCAGTGATTCGCCCGAGCAGAGCGAGCCGGACAACCACTACGAGGAGCCCATCAACACGGTGGAGAACCTCGAGGAAGGCGACTGGGGAGACCGCATCCCCAATGAACTTCCAGTAGACACCGCCTGGGAAGATATCTACCAGACCAGCGCCAGCAGCCTCCCCAGCAATGACGACGACGAATGGGATTTCACCACCCGCACGTCATCTGGCGAAAGCCTGCAAAGCCATCTGCTCTGGCAGCTCAATCTCGCACCGATGAGCGACACCGATCGCCTCATCGCCGCCACTTTGATCGACTGCATCAACCCGCAGGGCTATCTCGACGAAACGCTCGAGGAAGTGCTCGAGTCGTTCGATCCTGAACTCGAAATCGAACTGGATGAGATCGAGGTGGTACTGCGTCGCATCCAGCAGTTCGAGCCCGCAGGCATCGGCGCGCGCGACCTGCGTGAATGCCTGCTGCTGCAGCTGCGCCAACTGCCCGAGCGCACCGCCTGGCTGAGCGAGGCGATCAAACTCGTAAGCGATCACCTGGACATTCTTGGCGGTCGCGATTACAGCCTGCTGATGCGACGCATGAAGCTCAAGGAAGACGAGCTTCGCCAAGTGATAGACCTGATCCAGACGCTTAACCCAAGGCCCGGCTCGCAAATCGAAGCGGGCGAGCCTGAGTACGTTGTGCCCGATGTGATCGTACGCAAACACAACGGGCGCTGGCTGGTAGAGCTGAACCAGGACGCAATGCCCCGTTTGCGCGTCAACGCCCAGTATGCGGGATTCGTCAAACGCGCAGATTCCAGCGCAGATAACACCTTCATGCGTAACCAGCTACAAGAAGCACGCTGGTTTATCAAGAGCCTGCTCAGCCGCAACGAAACGCTGATGAAGGTATCCACGCAGATCGTCGAGCATCAGCGAGGTTTCTTCGAGCATGGCGACGAAGCCATGAAGCCGCTTGTGCTGCACGACATCGCCGAAGCGGTGGGCATGCATGAGTCGACCATCTCAAGGGTCACGACCCAGAAGTTCATGCATACGCCGCGTGGAATCTACGAGCTCAAGTATTTCTTCTCCAGCCATGTCAGCACGTCCGAAGGCGGCGAATGCTCATCGACGGCGATACGAGCGATCATCAAAAAGCTGGTCGCTGCGGAAAACCAGAAAAAGCCATTGAGCGACAGCAAGATCGCTGGTTTACTGGAGGAACAGGGGATTCAGGTCGCACGCCGCACCGTCGCCAAGTACCGCGAATCTCTCGGTATCGCGCCATCCAGCGAGCGCAAGCGGTTGATGTAACGCCAGAGCACTGGTCGAGTTCTTCCGATGGCGGGCTCACAGCCCGCCAATCCGCATGTGGCAAAAAGGAGATGCAGTATGCAAGTCAACATCACTGGCCTTCACCTGGAAATCACAGAACCCCTGCGCGACTACGTCGAGGAAAAATTCGAGCGGTTGGAAAGACATTTCGATCGCATCATCGCCGTCCAGGTCATTCTTCAAGTTGAAAAACTCAAGCAGAAGGCCGAAGCGACCCTGCACGTGGCCGGCCGTGAGGTTGTTGCCAATGCCGAACACAGTGATATGTACGCTGCGATTGATCTGCTTGCCGACAAGCTCGACCGGCAGCTCATCAAACACAAAGAAAAACAGCTCGACCACCATCAGGGCGCCCTGGCTCGCTGACCCATCATGATCCGAATTGAAAATATCCTGACCCCCGCACGTTCCCTGGTGAACGTGCCGGGAGGCAGCAAGAAACGCGTTCTCGAACAGATTGCCAAAGTGCTCGGCCGGGATCTTCCCGACCTGGACTCCCAAGCCATTTTCGAAAGCTTCATCGCCCGCGAAAAACTCGGTTCCACCGGCTTCGGAAACGGTATCGCTATCCCCCATTGCCGCATGTCGGGCTGCACGTCGCCGTTCAGTGCCGTGCTGCGCCTCGATGCGCCGGTCGACTTCGATGCCATCGATGGCGCGCCTGTCGATTTGCTGTTTGTATTGCTGGTACCCGAAGCGGCGACAGATGAACACCTCGAGCTGCTTCGCCAGATTGCCAGCATGCTGGACCGCGAGGACGTTCGGGAACGTCTACGTAAGGCAAGTACGGGGCAAGATCTGTATCAGGCGGTCGTCGATATTCAGAGCGGTCGCTAGCAAAGCGGCACTCCCGCCGCCATGCTCAGTGAGGAAACAGACGTGTCCCTGAACAATCAATCCCAGCCGCTTCGCCGCTTCGATCTGCAGACTCTCAGGCTTATGCGCCGTATCACGCCCGGCGTCGGCATACGATGCGCCTGATCATCGTCAGTGGCCGCTCCGGCTCAGGCAAGAGCACTGCCCTGGACGTGCTCGAAGATAACGGTTTCTACTGCATCGACAATCTTCCTGCCGGCCTTTTACCAGAGCTGGCGGAACGAGCTTTGTTGCACACCGAGCTGTTGCAGCCGCAAGTGGCCGTTTCCATCGATGCGCGCAATCTTCCCAGCCAACTCAAGCGTTTTCCGGAGTTGCTCGAAGATGTACGAGCGCGCTATATCCAGTGCGATGTGTTGTATCTCGACGCGGCTGACGAAACCCTGCTCAAGCGCTTTTCCGAAACCCGGCGGCGACACCCGCTGACCAATCAGAACCGCTCGCTGGCCGAAGCCATCCGTGATGAAGAGCTGCTTCTGGCTCCCATCATCGACCATGCCGATCTCAAGATAGACACCACGCACCTGAATCTGTATCAGCTGAGAGATACGCTCAAGTTGCGCCTGCTCAACAAGCCCGAGCCGGGCACGGCGTTTCTCTTCGAGTCATTTGGATTCAAGCGAGGCATGCCGGTCGACGCCGATTTGGTATTCGATGTGCGCTGTCTGCCAAACCCTTACTGGAAAGCCGATCTGCGAGACTTTTCCGGCCTGGACCAGCCCGTCATCGACTACCTCGCTACCCAGGCAGATGTCGAAGAGATGTTCCAGGACATCCTTGCCTATCTGAGCAAATGGCTACCGCGCTTTGCTGCCAGTAATCGCGCGTACGTAACCGTCGCGATCGGCTGCACCGGCGGACACCATCGATCCGTTTATCTGGCAGAACGCCTCGGTCAGGCACTGCGCGATCCCTTGAAGAACGTCCAGGTGCGCCACCGCGACCTGGCCTAGGAATACACATGCATTCGTGCGAAATAACCATCATCAACAAGCTGGGCTTGCACGCCCGAGCCGCCGCGAAGTTCGTCGGTGTCGCCAACCAGTTCCCCTGCGACATCAGGATTGGACGCTGCGCTACCACGGTTGTGGACGGAAAAAGCATCATGGCGGTGATGATGCTCGCAGCCAGCAAGGGCACCACCCTGCATCTGCAGGCAGAAGGCGATCAGGAGCAAGAGGCGATCAAGGCGCTGATCGCCTTGATCGACAACTATTTCGAAGAGGGTGAGTAGAGCCCACCCGCCGCTTTACTGCCCAGCCACCTTCATCCGCTCGATGAGCACCGATCCTGTGTGAATGCTGCTGCGCTTCTCTACATCGCAGCCAACGGCCACGATCTGGCGAAACATGTCTCGCAGGTTCCCGGCAATGGTGACCTCTTGCACGGGGAACTGGATCTCACCATTTTCCACCCAGAAACCGCCGGCACCTCGCGAATAATCTCCGGTTACCAGATTCAGCCCCTGCCCCATCAGTTCGGTAACCAGCAAGCCTCGGCCCATACGGCGGATCAGGGCCGCCTGATCCTCATCTCCATGGGTGACGAAAAGGTTATGCACGCCGCCGGCATTGGCCGTACTTGGCATGCCGAGCTTGCGCCCGGAATAGGTGCTGAGCACGTAGGACAGCAGCTTGCCGTTCTCGACGAACGGTTTGGCGTATGTGGCCAGCCCATCGCCGTCATAGGTAGAGCTGGCTAGCCCTCTCGGCAGGTGCGGCCGCTCATCAAGATTGAGCCACTCAGGGAATAGCGTCTGGCCCAGTGCGCCTTCCAGAAATGAGGAGTTGCGATAGAGATTGCCGCCGGAGATTGCAGCCAGGAAATGGCTGAACAGCCCGGTGGCCAACTCCGAGGAGAATAGGACAGGCACATCGCAGGTCGGTACGGGGCGCGCACCCAGACGACGGACTGATCGTTCCGCCGCCCGCCGTCCAATGGACTCGGCCGATGCAAGATCGGCGGCCACTCGGCTCACGTCATAGTGATAGTCGCGCTGCATCTGCCCGTCCGCCTCGGCGATCATTACGCAGCTGAGGCTGTGGCGAGAACTGCAGTAGGCACCGATGAAACCGTTGCTGTTGCCGTACCCGCGGCAGCTCTGATGAGTGCTTAGACTCGTACCATCTGCATTCAGGATCCGCTTATCCGTTTCGAAGGCCGTTGCTTCACAACTGAGCGCCAGCTCCACGGCTGCGTCAGGCGTAATGCCCCACGGGTGGTAAAGATCCAGGTCCGGCAGATCTTTCGCCATCAGGGCTGGATCGGCGAGACCCGCAAATTCGTCTTCGGAGGCATGCTTGGCGATCGCTAGCGCAGCTGAAACGGTTTCGCGTATGGCATCGTCGCCACTGCCCGTCGTACTGGCAGAACCCTTGCGTTGACCGACATACAACGTGATGCCGAAGCCCTGGTCCCGATTGAACTCGACGGTCTCAACCTCGCGCTGACGCACCGTGGTCGAAAGGCCCTGCTCCATCGATACTGAAACCTCACAGGCACTGGCGCCCTGCCGGCCGGCCTGATCTATTATCCGCGCGATCTTCTCGCGCAATCCGGGCAAGGCGTGCGGCCCGATGCCATCCACTTCACTCATAAACACTCCAACATCTGATTCGACGATTGGCCACCCACGGTGCTTGGCAAGCCCCGCGGCAAGGCTGCTGTTATCATGGCGGCATTCCCTACTGGACCAGCCCCATGTCTGATATTTCCGATCTCGACGGCTTCGAGGAAAAAAGCAAATCCCAGGTCAAGCGTGAACTGCACGCCCTCCAGGAGCTGGGTGAACGCCTCTCTACCCTCAAGCCCGACGTGCTAGACCGCCTGCCCCTGACCGATGCGATGCGCAAAGCCCTTGCCGACTCACCCAAGCATACGGCCCACATCGCTCGCAAACGCCACGTTCAGTACATCGGCAAACTGATGCGCGATCAGGATGTCGAGGGCATCCTTGCGCTCGTCGATCAACTGGACGCATCCACTCGCCAATACAACGAGCGTTTCCATGCGCTGGAGCGCTGGCGTGACCGCCTGATCGCCGGCAACGACGAAACCCTCGAATCCTTCGTCAACGAATACCCTGAAACCGACCGTCAGCACCTGCGTGGTCTGATCCGTCATGCTCAACATGAAGCGGCGCGGAACAAGCCGCCGGCCGCCAGCCGCAAGATTTTCAAATACATTCGCGAACTGGATGAGACGCAGCGCGGGCTCAGGTAACTGTAAATCTGACGCTGCTGCGCACATTCCGTCGCAAAGACATCATTCAACCGCCTGTACCGCCGACCGTGATGCCGTCGATTTTCAAGGTCGGTTGGCCTACGCCGACCGGCACCGACTGGCCGTCCTTGCCGCAAGTGCCGACGCCGCTGTCCAGCGCGAGGTCGGTACCGACCATCGATACCTTGTTCATCACCTCCGGGCCGTTCCCGATCAAGGTGGCGCCCTTCACCGGTGCAGTGATCTTGCCGTCCTCGATGAGATAG
Organism: Stutzerimonas zhaodongensis; assembly: GCF_003696365.1. Taxonomy (GTDB): domain Bacteria; phylum Pseudomonadota; class Gammaproteobacteria; order Pseudomonadales; family Pseudomonadaceae; genus Stutzerimonas; species Stutzerimonas zhaodongensis. The sequence goes on along the minus strand of NZ_RFFM01000007.1, from coordinate 68,824 downwards.
GCCTCACTGGTTGAAAACACGAATTTGCCGCTGGTGATGTCCACCTGCCCACCGCCGAGGCTGGCGCAATAGATGCCCTTTTTGACGGAGCGGATGATTTCTTCCGGATCGCTTTCGCCCGCCAGCATGTAGGTATTGGTCATCCGCGGCATGGGAAGATGGGCGTAGGACTCACGCCGACCGTTACCGGTAGGGGCAACTCCCATCAAGCGAGCGTTGAGCTTGTCCTGGATATAGCCCTTCAGAATCCCGTTCTCGATCAGCGTAGTGCATTGGGTCGGCGTGCCTTCATCATCGACGCTCAGTGACCCACGGCGATCAGCCAGAGTGCCGTCATCGACGATGGTGCACAGCTTGGAGGCGACCTGCTGGCCGATGCGTCCGCTGTAAGCCGAACTGCCCTTGCGATTGAAGTCGCCCTCCAGCCCGTGTCCGACCGCCTCGTGCAACAACACTCCTGACCAGCCCGGGCCCAGAACCACGGGCAAGGTGCCGGCCGGTGCCGCCGTCGCCTCGAGATTCACCAGCGCCTGACGCAGCGCTTCTCGGGCGTAACCCATCGCGCGATCTTCGGTAAGGAAGTAATCGTAACCAGTGCGCCCGCCGCCGCCATGTCCGCCGCGCTCGCGCCGGCCGTTCTGCTCGACGATCACACTGACGTTGAAGCGCACCAGCGGCCGAATGTCAGCAGCCATACCGCCATCGAGTCCAGCGACCAGAACGTGCTCCCATACACCCGCGAGACTCACCGTAACCTGCTTGATACGCGGGTCCAGCGCACGGGTGGCAAGATCTATTCTCTTGAGCAGCTCGACCTTCTCGGCCCGGCCCAGCCCATCCAGCGGATTGTCCTGGCTGTAAAGCGGTGAAAAAGCGGCCTTCGATAGCACCTGAACCCGGCCTTGCTGGCCCGCGCGGGCAATCGAGCGAGCGGCTTCGGCGGCCTGGCGCAACGCATCGGCAGTGATTGCATTACTGTAGGCGAAGCCGGTCTTTTCGCCGGACAGGGCACGGACGCCCACGCCTTGCTCCAGGTGAAAACTACCTTCTTTGACGATGCCATCTTCCAGCACCCAGGACTCGGTCACCTGGTCCTGGAAATACAGGTCTGCGGCATCGATGCCGGGGCCGGCCAGCTCAGCTAGAAAGCCCGGCAGATCATCAATCCCCAGACCGCTCGGAGTCAGCAAGCGCTCGGTGACGGGTAACAACAGTTCACTCATATCTACTCCAAAGTGCCCGAGACAATACGGGGCTCGGTAAAGCGGCGATGATTCAGAACCGGCATGCGCCGTCGCGCCTCGACTTGCGCGGCTGCGTCTCGGTTGGCAACCAGTGCCGCTTCGCCATTCGCCTGCTCGTGCAGCACGCGCCCCCAGTAATCAACGATAGACGAGTGCCCATGGGTCATTCGTCCTCCAGGGTGTTCTCCACCCTGTCCTGCAGCCAGCATATAGCATTGAGTCTCGATGGCCCGCGTGCGTATCAACATCTCCCAATGCGCCTGACCGGTAGCAGCGGTGAAGGCCGACGGAGCGCTGATCAGTTCTGCCCCGGCCAGACGCAGCGCCGTGAAGAGTTCTGCGAAACGCAGGTCGTAGCAGACAGTCATTCCCAGGCGACCTACAGGCGTATCGACGACCACCAATCGCTGGCCCGCCGCATAACTGTCCGACTCTCGATAACGCCCGCGAGCATCGCTGACATCGGCATCGAACAGGTGCAGCTTGTCGTACCGGGCGACGCGCTGTCCTCTATCGTCCACCAACAGCGAGCAGGCTCTGACCATGCCTTGCGGCTCGTCATCTGGCGGCAACGGCAGCGTACCGGCGACTATCCAGAGTCCCAAGTCCTTTGCGACCTGGCTCAACCACGGCAGGATTGGCCCCCTCCCCTGCGCTTCGTCACGTCCGACCGTCGATATATCCGTTCGACCCATGGCGGCGAAGTTCTCTGGTAATACCGCCAGTCTTGCGCCTCCTTCGGCCGCACGCTCAAGCAGCCGCCTGGCTGTACCTAGGTTCGCCCGAATATCGGCCTGACTGACCATTTGAATAACAGCTAGGGTCATGGGTGAATGCCTTAGATTGCGGCTCGCGAAACTGAAACAGGGAAGATCAGTTGGGCTTTTCGAAAGGTTTGTCGAACGTGATCTTAGGTGACTGCCACGGGCCTTCGACGTTGTATTGGACCGTTGCGAAGCGGGCAACCTTGTCGCCCAACAGCTTGTCGACCACGAAAAGTGCGCCACCGATGGCCGGCGCGCCTACAATCAATGCCGCTAGCGGCAAGTTGTTGCTAACCGGCAGCGTGACCAAGAGCTTGGCATCAATCCGGTCGTTAACCAGATCCAGCTGACCATCCAATTCGAGGTTACTCGAAGGGCCAACCACCGTCAGGGGCTCGGAAGTCTGGTATACACCCTCAGCAGCACGCAGCTGTGCCTTGATCCGGTCATAGCTCAACCCTTTACTGAACAAGTCAGAAAAGTCCAACCGCAGCCGGCGCCCAATCGAATCGAAATTGAGTAGCCCGAAAATCCGCAACGCCTGGGCGCCGCCGTCGACTTCACGAAGTTGTCCTTTGCGCAGCCGGGCATCCAACGTGCCAGAGAAGCGGTTCAATGCGAAGAATGCGGGTGAGCCTGGCCAACTGCCGTCCACATCAAGATGAAAATTCTCGCTGGTGGTCGAAGGTGCAAAGCCCCATGCCACCAATACGTCCGCAAGGTTTTGCCCCTCCAGCCGCCCTTTGTACCAGGTGCGCGGGCCTTCCCAGCCACCTGCGCCGGCCAGCTTGAGCCCCTTGAGGTCAAAATTCAGATCTGAGAAAACCACCCCATCTGCGCTCGGTCGCATTTTCAACGACCCCGCGCCCAACAGCTCTTCACCCCGCCGCAGCTCGGCCACGGCGATGTCCACAGCCGGCACGTCTTTTGGATTCACACCTTCCAGCACATCGTGAGGCGGCAGGTTGGCATTGCCCGCATCCGCTGCTGGTAAACGCAAGCGTGACAAGTCCAGCGCAATGGGATCGGCTTCGGCGTCGGGCAAAAGGACTGTTCCAGCCACGGTCGTGCTCTGCAACCCCAACAGCCAGCCAGCGTTACGGCGCTGCAGATCGACTGCAAGATTCTCAACCTCGGTACCGAAGCCTGTGAAGGTTCCGATGTCGAACTGAGCACGCCGCAGTAACGAGACGCCCGCAGCGCCGGTCGGGGCGGCGTCGTTCTCTTTTAGCATCGCCTGCCATTCGCCCAGATCGAACTGGCGTACGCTGCCTCGAACATAGAGCCCCTGGTCGGTGCGCACGTTAGCTGCACCGCCGCCCAGGACCAGCTCACCGCCGCCTGCACTCCAGTTACCGCTGGGGGCCACAAAGGTCGCTGCCGCCAAGCTGCCGTGCCGGACCGTGTAGCGTTGACGCTCGCCACCCATGCTCATTCGCAGTGTCGTATCGCGACGCTCTCCGGCCTTCTTCCCGAACGGCGCGGGAAGAGCCAATTCAGCGCCAAGCAGCGAGGAATCCAGTTGCAGCAGGTTCTCGGCGTCATTCAGCGACAGGGTGAGCCTGAGCGGTAACGTGCCTGATGCGGGCACGGGTTGCTCTACCTTTTGCCATGCCAGCAATGGCTGCAGACCTACGGTGCCGGTGGCCTCTATCCTGGTAGAGGGGCTGCCCGGTTTACCCGTTGCCACAGCCTTGCCTTCCACAGTGGTATCCAGAGTCCGGCCCCGGAACGACCTCGCGCTGAAGCCCTGTTCGCTGTCATAACGGAAATCGCCAGCCACCTCATCGATCTGCAGATCCGCCTGAGCAATGAACAGCGAGGCGCTGCTGCTGGAAAAATCGACAGCCACTTCAGGGCGATCACCCTTGGCTAATGGAATGTTCAGCTTGAGTGTCCCGCTCAATGGCCCTTCGCCGCGCCATCCCGAGAAAACCTCAGCCGTACCAATCGGCGCCACCTGCATAACGGTCAATGCGTCCCGCAAATTGCCGTCAACCTGGCCCTCGATGCCCAGGGTCATAACCGAATTGTCACGACCACGAGGGATATCGGCAGTGGCGTCATGCACCCGACTGTCAAGCATACGGGCCTCGGCAACCCGCACCCGCACGCCGCTGTTCTCGATCAGCACCTCTGCGCGCCCCTCGCGCAAGACCGGCCATCCGGGCTGGAATGCGAGCTCCGCATCGCGCACCTTGAAATAGAGACTTAAACTGCGTGCAGCGTCGTCCGAGCTTTTGCTAATTGCACCCTGGTATTGAAAATAGCCTTGCTCCACCGTGCCGCCGCGAATCGCGCTATTCAGCCATTCGCTCAATGCCGGACTCAAAGCAGGCGAGCGACTAGGCAGGTATTTTTGAGTGAAACGTGCATCGCCATCGCTGATACCGACCCGCAGGTCCATGTAGTCCTCGGCGCCCGGATCGCGCATCAGACGAATCAGAAAGTCGCCCGCGATATGCCCTTCCTCACCCTCGACCTGCAAGTAAGGTGCGGCAAGGGTGAACGCCTGATCGTCCAGACTCCAACGCAAGCTTCCGCGGGCGCGCTGATAGGCCCAGGGATCGGGAAACAGCTCAGCGAGGTGTAACGTAAAATCACGGTTGTCGAAGCGCAGCTCGCCTCCAGACAGGTCACCCCGGACTTCGCCAGAGACGTTACGCACGCCAGGAATCCAGTTGTGCTCCGCAATACTCACCTCATCAAGGTTACCGGCAAACGCGAATTGCTCAGCGCCAGACAATGATGGCCGGTAATCGAACTGCAAATTGCGCAAGGTACCGCTGGGCGCCAGACCTAACAGGTATTCGTTCGCCACGTCCGGCAGAGACGCCAACGCATGTATCAGCTTCGCCAATGGCGCCACGGCGACGCGGTCCGTTTGCAAGCGCCATCGATCCTCAGACTTATGCTGTTCGATCAGCAACGCGGTATCTCGCCAGCGCTCCTGTTCGAATGTGAAACCCAGATCGTCAAGTTGCAGCCGGTAGCCATCCTCCGCGCGATCAAGATAGGCGGTCACCGACAGGTCATCGATCTGCACCGGCTCACGCTCGCGATGGCCGAACTTCAAAGCCGGCGCATTGAAGCGAGCTACGGCGCGGGACATTTCACGAGCTCGCCAGTCCAGCCAAAGTTCTCCTCCGGCCTTGAGCTGCGTGATGTCCCAGTCGCCGATCAGGCTCGGCGGCACCCAAGCCGCCCAATCACTCTGAGGCAGGCTCAGGTAGAGCGTTGCATTACTGGCCAGCCAGTCAGCCGGCTCGACACGCGCATCAGCCCGAAAACTCAACGGCTGGCCATCAGGCAGCAGCACACCGCCATCCAGGCGCAAGCGCTCACCCGCAGTACGCAATTGGAGATTGGCGTAGGTGAGCGTCATAGGCGCTGCAGCATTGGGTTCGAGTGTGATCTGGCTATCCAGCAACCTCAGATCACCTAACGTCTGCAACCCTGTAAACAACTTTTGCAGATCTGCCGGCTCTTCGTCGGCGCGCTGAGGCATACCACTGACGCGCCATTTCCCGTCGCCATCCTGGGCCAAGCCGAGCTGAACGCCGGTGAGCTCTACAGAGCTGAGTTGCAGCTTGCGGGCCAGCAGGCTGGATACGACATCAGGCACCAACGCCAAACGATCAAGACGCACCGCCAGATCCGCTTCGCCGATCATCACGTCGTGCGCCATTATCAACGGAGAGAACCCTTCCCAGTGGCCCTCCAGCCTGCCAAGGGCAACAGGCATATCGAGCAATTCGTGCGCCTTTTCTTGGACCTCCACACGGTATTCGGCCACCAGCGGCACCAATAGCCGGCCAAGGCTTACGTACAGGGCAAGCAGCATCAGGCAGGTCGCCGCGACCCAGAGGCTGCGACGAAGGAAAACAAGTACAAAGGCCAGGAGCTGACTCATGCCGATATGCTCCGCACATGCGGGCCCCGATGGCCAGGCTTACGTTTATTCAGAGCAGCACCACGTCGTACTGTTCCTGGGAATACATGGTTTCGACCTGGAATTTGATTGAACGACCGATGAAGCTTTCGAGGTCGGCCACATTGCCCGACTCTTCATCCAGCAGCCGGTCGATGACCTTCTGGTTGGCGAGGACACGGTAGCCTTCGGGCTGATAGGCCCGTGCCTCACGCAGAATCTCACGGAAGATTTCATAACACACGGTTTCAGGCGTTTTCAGCTTGCCGCGTCCCTGGCAACACATGCACGGCTCGCACAGCACCTGCTCGAGGCTTTCCCGGGTGCGCTTACGGGTCATCTGTACCAGACCAAGCTCGGTGATACCGATGATGTTGGTCTTGGCATGGTCGCGTTCGAGCTGCTTTTCCAGCGTACGCAGTACCTGACGACGATGCTCTTCGTCCTCCATGTCGATGAAGTCGATGATGATGATCCCGCCAATGTTACGCAGTCGTAGCTGCCGCGCAATGGCTGTGGCGGACTCAAGATTGGTCTTGAAGATGGTTTCCTCGAGCGTGCGATGCCCAACGAACGCACCGGTATTGACGTCGATAGTGGTCATCGCCTCGGCAGGGTCGATGATCAGATAGCCCCCTGACTTGAGCATCACTTTGCGATCGAGGGCCTTCTGGATCTCGTCCTCGACGCTGTAGAGATCAAAAATCGGCCGTTCTCCAGGATAGTGCTCCAAGTGCTCGCCAAGCTCGGGCATCAGCTCGCCGACGAACTGGCTGACCTTCTGAAAATTCTCACGCGAATCAATGCGGATCTTCTCGATACGCGGATTGACCAGATCCCGCAGTGTGCGCATGGCCAGCGACAAGTCTTCATAAATGACCGAAGGCGCGCCCGCAGTCTTGATCTGTCCGTCGATCTGCTCCCACAAACGCCGCAGGTAACGGATATCCATGAGGATTTCGTCGCTACCCGCGCCTTCGGCCGCCGTGCGAAGAATGAAACCGCCAGTTTCCTTTATTCCTTCGGCCGCGATGCATTCGGCAACCACTTGCTTGAGCCGCTCGCGCTCGGCCTCGTCCTCGATACGCAAGGAGATACCGACATGGCTCGTCTTGGGCATATAGACGAGGTAGCGCGAAGGTATCGACAGCTGAGTCGTCAGCCGTGCGCCCTTGGTGCCAATCGGGTCTTTGGTAACCTGCACTACCAAAGCCTGACCGTCATGAACCAGCGCGCTGATGGGCTCGACGGCGTTTCCCTCACGGCTGGATATCTCAGATGCATGAATGAACGCCGCGCGCTCCAGACCGATGTCGACGAAAGCCGCCTGCATGCCAGGGAGTACCCGCACCACCTTGCCTTTGTAGATATTGCCAACAATACCCCGTCGCTGGGTGCGCTCGACGTGCACCTCCTGCAGGACTCCGTTCTCCACCACCGCCACCCGAGACTCCATTGGGGTGATGTTCATCAGGATTTCTTCGCTCATTGTTATTCTCGGTCGATGGCGATGGGGTAAAGCAGCCGAAGCTGACCAGTTGGAGCGATTCTAACGACATAATCCGCCAACCCACAGGCTCTAGACTGAGCTTTTAGTCCAGTACTCCACCCCGTAGACGCCCAGCATCTGTGCCGTCTCGCATAACGGCAGACCGACTACGGCGGAATAGCTGCCCTCGACAGCAGAGACGAAAACCGCGCCCCATCCTTGTATGGCATAGCTTCCCGCCTTGTCGTGGGGCTCACCGCTCGCCCAATAAGCTTCGGCCTCGTGGGGCTCAATCGTCCGAAAGCGCACCCGGCTGGTGACCAGCTGCACCGTGCAACCCGATTTGCTGGCCAGTGCAACGGCCGTCATTACCTGGTGCTCACGTCCGGACAAGGCCTGCAACATTGCCAGCGCATCCGCTTTATCGATGGGTTTGCCAAGAATTCGCTGGTCGAGCACCACTGTTGTATCGGCGCCAAGCACGCATGCCGATTCGTCTTCGACTCGTGCCAAGCCCGCGAGCGCCTTCTCGCGAGCCAGACGCTGGACGTAGACGTCCGGAAGCTCCGCCCCTAGAGGGGTTTCATCGATCGAGACGGATAGCTGCGTAAACGGAACGCCAATCTGCGTTAACAGCTCGCGGCGTCGAGGTGATGCGGAGGCGAGAAACAAGGCGGGCATGCCAGCTCCTAAGGCGAACAGAGCGAAGCAGATTCGCATATCCGGCCGCCACCCGGAAGCAGCACGCCGGGTCGCGCCATATCTCAGTACACGTTGAAACGCCGGCGAGCCCATTCCAGGGCAACGAATACCCAAGGCCAGAGCAACGCACTCACGGGCACGGGAACCAGAAAGAGCAACGTGGGAGGACGATTACCAGTCAGCGTGTTCAGCCATAGGTGGACCAGTTGCCCGAGCCCAAGAAGCACCAACAGCACCAGGCTTTGCTGCAGAAGAGGGAACATGCGCAAACGCTGCTGAAGGCTTAGCACGAGGAAGGTGATCAGGATAAGCGGCAAGCCGTTCTGGCCAAGCAGCGTGCCGGAAAGCACGTCGAGCATCAGACCAAAGAAGAACGCCGCCCCCATGCCGCCTCGGTGCGGCAGCGCGATCGCCCAGTAGGCGATGAACATCCCAAGCCACAGCGGTCGAGCAAGCCCAAAGCTCTGGGGCATAGGTGCCACGCTGAGTAGCAGCGCGACCAGCAGCGACAACCAGATCACCCACCCATTGTTGAGCCTTCCGTTGATCATGGGCGCACCTCAGGGGCAGGCGGCGCATCACCGGTACCTGCCGGTGCGGCATCCGATGCCTGCGGAGCGGGCGCAGCTTCGGACGCAGCTGGCTGGCCGCCCTGCTCGGCAGCTTCGCGGTCGGCTGTCTCCTGAGCCTGCGCCGCAGCGGTCGCCCTTTCTTCAGGGCTACGCGAGTCACTGAAGACCAGCAGCAGATAGCGGCTGCGATTGAGCATCGCGGTGGGGATCGCCCGCACGATCAGGAAAGGCTGACCGGAGCCACGCACCACCTCGGTCACCTGAGCGACCGGATAGCCGCTGGGAAACCGTTGGCCCAAGCCGGAACTCACCAGCAGGTCGCCTTCCTTGATATCGGCGGTTTCTGCGACGTGGCGCAATTCAAGATAGTCCGGGCTACCGGTGCCGACTGCGATGGCTCGCAAGCCGTTGCGATTGACCTGCACGGGAATGCTATGGGTCACATCCGTCAGCAAGAGCACGCGTGCCGCATAGGGCATGACTTCAACAACCTGGCCCATCAGCCCGCTGGCATCCAGTACCGGCTGACCGAGAAAGACTCCGTCGCGCTCGCCTTTGTCGATGAGGATGCGATGGGTGAAGGGATTTGGATCCAGCCCGATCAACTCGCTGACGATCACCTTGTCATCGACCAGTGCCGCGGAATTGAGCAGTTCGCGCAAGCGCACGTTCTGCTCGGTGAGCATCGCCAGCCGCTGCAGGCGTCGCTGCATCAGCAACGCCTCAGCTTTGAGCTTCTCATTTTCAGCAACCAGACTGGTGCTGCTGCTGATCTGCTCGGTTGCTCGTTGCCAGGTGCGCACCGGCAGGTCTGCCAGCCAATAGAACGGGGTCAGCACGAGCCCCATCTGACTACGCAACGGCTTGAGGGCCTCGAAGCGAGCATCGACCACCATCAGCGCGACACAGAGCACGGAGAGCACCAGCAGGCGAACGCCGAGCAAGGGTCCTTTGGCAAATAGTGGTTTGATTGGCGGGTCCTCACAGCTGCAGGCTTCAAACTAAACGCGACAAGCCGAGAGCAGAGCGACCCTGCTATCGGCTTGCGCTTGGAGCTTACCGCTTGTAACTCACTCCGTGGAGAGCAAGTCCATGGCGTGACGGTCCATCATTTCCAACGCTCGACCGCCGCCGCGCGCCACACAGGTCAGCGGCTCTTCGGCAACAATCACGGGCAGGCCGGTTTCCTGCGCCAGCAGCTTGTCCAGGTCGCGCAACAGCGCACCACCGCCAGTCAGCACCAGACCGCGCTCGGCGATATCGGAAGCGAGCTCCGGTGGAGACTGCTCCAGGGCGCTCTTGACCGCCTGAACGATGGTCGCCAGCGACTCCTGCAGTGCTTCGAGGACCTCGTTGGAATTGAGCGTGAAGCTGCGTGGAACACCTTCGGCCAGATTGCGGCCACGCACGTCTACCTCACGTACATCGCTGCTCGGGAACGCGGTGCCTATTTCTTGCTTGATGCGTTCGGCAGTGGACTCACCGATCAGGCTGCCGTAGTTGCGGCGCACGTAGGTCACGATGGATTCGTCGAAACGATCGCCACCAACCCGCACGGATTCGGCATACACCACACCATTCAGCGAGATCAGTGCGATCTCGGTAGTGCCGCCGCCGATATCGACGACCATCGAGCCGCGCGCCTCGTCTACCGGCAAGCCTGCGCCGATGGCAGCGGCCATGGGTTCTTCGATCAGAAAGACTTCACGGGCACCGGCACCCAGTGCTGACTCGCGAATGGCACGGCGCTCGACCTGAGTGGACTTGCAGGGAACGCAGATGAGAACGCGGGGGCTGGGTTGCAGAAAACTGTTTTCGTGAACCTTGTTGATGAAGTACTGCAGCATTTTTTCGCAGACGCTGAAATCGGCGATAACACCGTCTTTCATCGGTCGAATGGCGTTGATATTGCCCGGTGTACGCCCAAGCATCCGCTTGGCGTCGGTACCCACGGCGACAACACTTTTCTGGTTGCCATGGGTACGGATGGCAACGACCGAGGGCTCGTTCAGAACGATGCCACGATCGCGCACATAAATAAGGGTATTGGCAGTGCCCAGGTCGATCGACAAATCGCTGGAAAACATGCCACGCAGTTTCTTGAACATGGGAAAAGGGCCCTGGGGCAAACGCGTGGGGAAAAAAGTGCCGCAAACTCTAACAATGGTGCGAACTTAGGGCAAGGCGAGAGTCCGCGGTAATCGGGCCATACGTGAGCCATTGCGCGAAAAACGCACAGCTGTGAAAAGCCTGGCAAGCCGCAGCCGCGCTACCGGGAACACCGTCAGGCATGTAAGATTGACGGCTTTTCCGGGCTCTAATGCCCACCGCTGCGGCTCGAACCCGCTGCCACTCGTCGCGCTTTGCCGACGAAAGGCGCACCCGACTCGCTTCCAGCTGGAGAATCCGATGGCGCTTGAACGCTCCGAGGTGGAAAAGATCGCTCATCTCGCCCGCCTGGGTCTGAATGAAGACGACCTGCCCCGCACCACCGAGACCCTGAACAACATCCTTGGCCTGGTCGATCGCATGCAGGCCGTGGACACAACCGGCATCGAGCCACTGGCCCATCCGCTGGAAACGCACCAGCGCATGCGCGCCGACGAAGTCACAGAGACCAATCAGCGCGACGCATACCAGGCCATCGCACCGGCCGTGGAAGACGGCCTCTATCTGGTTCCGCGGGTGATCGAGTAATGAAGGATCTCGACATGCATCAACTGACCCTTGCCGAAATCGCTCGCGCGCTTGGCGACAAGCAGTTCTCAGCCGAAGAGCTGACCCGCTCGTTGCTGACACGCATCCAGCAGATCGACCCGCAGCTCAACAGCTTCATAACCGTTACCGAAGACCGGGCGCTCGCACAGGCCCAAGCGGCCGACGCACGCCGCGCCAAAGGCGAAAACGGTGCGCTGCTCGGTGCACCGATCGGTCACAAGGACCTGTTCTGCACCCAGGGCATCCGCACAAGCTGCGGCTCGAAGATGCTCGACAACTTCGAAGCGCCCTACGACGCTACCGTGGTCGATCGGCTCGCCGCGGCTGGCGCGGTATCGCTCGGCAAACTGAACATGGACGAATTCGCCATGGGCTCGGCCAATGAGTCCAGCCATTACGGCCCCGTCAAGAACCCATGGGACTTGTCCCGCGTCCCAGGCGGTTCTTCGGGTGGATCAGCAGCCGCGGTCGCGGCGCGCCTGTTGCCCGCGGCAACGGGCAGTGACACTGGTGGCTCGATCCGCCAACCTGCCGCGCTGACCAACCTCACCGGCCTCAAGCCTACCTACGGTCGCGTCTCGCGCTGGGGCATGATTGCCTACGCCTCGAGCCTCGACCAGGGCGGTCCGCTGGCCCGCACGGCTGAAGACTGCGCGTTGATGCTTGGCGTCATGGCCGGTTTCGATCCCAAGGATTCCACCAGCGTCGATCAGCCTCTGGATGATTACCTCGCTGCGCTGAGCAAGCCGCTGACCGGTCTGCGCGTCGGCCTGCCGAAGGAATATTTCGGTGAGGGTCTCGATAGCAAGATCGCCGACGCCGTAATGGTTGCGGTCGAAGCGCTGAAGAAGCTCGGTGCCACGGTGAAGGACATCAGCCTGCCGAACATGCAGCATGCGATCCCCTCCTATTATGTGATCGCACCAGCCGAGGCCAGCTCCAACCTGTCGCGCTTCGACGGCGTGCGCTTCGGCTACCGCTGCGAGAACCCGGTCGACCTGACCGACCTCTACAAGCGCTCGCGCGCTGAGGGCTTCGGTGACGAAGTCCGCCGGCGCATCATGGTTGGCACCTATGCGTTGTCCGCGGGTTATTACGACGCTTATTACCTGAAAGCGCAGAAAATTCGCCGTCTGATCAAGAACGATTTCGTCAGCGCTTTCGCCGAGGTCGACGTGATTCTCGGCCCGACCACACCGAACCTGGCGTGGAAGCTTGGCGAAAAGAACAACGACCCGGTGTCGGCCTACCTAGAAGACATCTACACCATCACGGCCAACCTCGCGGGTATCCCGGGCCTGTCCATGCCAGCCGGCTTTATCGACGGCCTGCCGGTGGGCGTACAGCTGCTGGCACCCTATTTTCAGGAAAGCCGCCTGCTCAACGTGGCTCACCAGTACCAACAGGTGACCGAGTGGCATAAACAAGCACCGAGCGGATTCTGAGGACGAACACATGCAATGGGAAACCGTGATCGGGCTGGAAATCCACGCACAGCTCGCGACTAAATCGAAGATCTTCTCCGGCAGCGCTACCACCTTTGGTGCCGAGCCCAACACTCAGGCGAGCCTGGTCGACCTCGGCATGCCCGGCACCCTGCCCGTGCTCAACGCCGAAGCCGTGCGCATGGCTTGCAAGTTCGGCCTGGCTATCGATGCCGAGATTGCCGAAAAGAATGTCTTCGCCCGCAAGAACTACTTCTACCCTGACCTTCCCAAGGGTTACCAGACCAGCCAGATGGACCATCCCATTGTCGGCAAGGGCTATCTGGACATCACCCTGGAAGACGGCACGAGCCGTCGCATCGGCATCACCCGCGCGCATCTGGAAGAAGACGCCGGCAAGAGCCTGCACGAAGACTTCCAGGGCATGAGTGGCATCGACCTGAACCGTGCCGGCACGCCGCTGCTGGAAATCGTTTCCGAGCCCGACATCCGTTCGGCGAAGGAAGCGGTGGCCTACGTCAAGGCGATCCACGCCCTGGTGCGTTATCTGGGTATCTGCGACGGCAACATGGCCGAAGGCTCGCTGCGTTGCGACTGCAACGTATCGGTTCGCCCCAAAGGTCAGGCCGAGTTCGGCACTCGCGCCGAGATCAAGAACGTCAACTCCTTCCGATTCATCGAAAAGGCGATCAACCACGAGGTGCAGCGCCAGATCGAGCTGATCGAGGATGGCGGCAAGGTTGTACAGGAAACCCGCCTGTACGATCCGAACAAGGACGAGACGCGCTCCATGCGCAGCAAGGAAGAAGCCAACGACTACCGCTACTTCCCCTGCCCGGACCTGCTGCCGGTCGTGATCGAGCAAAGCTTTCTCGACGAGGTTCGCGCCAGCCTACCTGAACTGCCGGTACAGAAGCGCGAGCGTTTCGAGCGCGAGTTCGGGTTGTCCCCCTATGATGCCGATGTCCTGGCAGCGAGCCGCGAAATGGCGGATTACTTCGAAGCGGTACAGCGGGTCTGCGGCGACGCCAAGCTGGCCGCCAACTGGGTCATGGGCGAGCTGTCCAGCCTGCTCAACAAGGACAATCTCGAGATCGAGCAGTCGCCGGTTTCGGCCGAGCAGCTAGGCGGCATGATTCAGCGCATCAAGGACAACACCATCAGCGGCAAGATCGCGAAAATGGTGTTCGAGGCGATGGCCGCTGGCGAAGGGTCTGCTGACGAAATCATCGAGAAGAAGGGCCTGAAGCAGGTCACCGACTCGGGCGCTATCGAGAAGATGCTGGACGAGGTGCTGACCGCCAACGCTGAGCAGGTCGAGCAATACCGTGCCAGCGACGAAGCCAAGCGCGGCAAGATGTTCGGCTTCTTCGTCGGCCAGGCCATGAAGGCTTCCAAGGGCAAGGCCAACCCGGCACAGGTCAATCAGCTGCTCAAAAGCAAGCTGGAAGGTTAGAACCAGACGGGCCCGACAGGGCCCGTTGCTTGTATGCCGCAGCGCTTGAACACCGCCTTTCGGCAAGAGTACTGAACGGCCGCGCAGCTAGACGCTCCAATCCGGATAACGCTTACTCGTAATTGCTGCCTGATCCGTTCAGGAAGGATTGCTCATGCGAACCAGAATGCTGACCGTCCCGATCCTGCTTGCCTTCGCCGCGGGCTGCAGTGAATCGCCCCAAGCGGACGCCAACGAAAGCACCCTCACGCAGAAGGGTAAGGCGTCATATTACGCCCGCAGTTTTCACGGCGAGCAGACCGCAAGCGGCGAGACGTTCAACCAGAACGAGCTGGTTGCGGCCCACAAAACGCTGCCATTCGACACCCGTGTTCAGGTCACCAACTTGGAGAACGGCAAGACGGTCACCGTCCGGATCAATGATCGCGGCCCATTCAAACCAGGACGCATCATCGATCTGTCACGGGTTGCAGCTAATCGAATTGATCTACTCGAGGATGGCATCGCCCCTGTCAAGATCGAGGCACTTGACTGACCATCCTGAATATTCCTGAGGAGTTTCAATGAGCTTGATCACATTGGCCTACCTGGTCGGTGGACTGGTATTGCTGGTTGTAGGTGCAGAGGCGCTGGTGCGAGGCGCTTCGAGGCTGGCGGCACGTTTCGGCATATCGCCGCTGATCATCGGTTTGACCGTCGTCGCCTTTGGTACCAGCGCGCCTGAAACGGCAGTCAGCATTCAAGCTTCGCTCAATGGCAGCGGGGATATCGCCGTTGGCAACGTAATCGGCAGCAACATCGCCAACATCCTTCTGATTCTCGGCCTTTCGGCGCTTGTCGCTCCGCTCGTGGTGTCACGGCAGTTGGTCCGTCTTGACGTACCGGTCATGATCGGCGCCGGCTTGCTGACCTTCGGCCTGGCGTGGAATGGTCGGGTCAGCCAACTCGACGGTTTCATTTTGCTTGCGCTGCTGCTGGTGTACACGGCCTTTCTGGTTGTCGTTAGCAAACGCGAAAAGAACCGTCAGCAGGATGAGTTCGCCAATGAGTTCGGCGCTGATGAAAATACCAAGAAACCTCTGGGCTGGGTCTTCCAGCTGTTTTTGGTGGTGCTCGGCCTGGGCTTGCTGATCGTCGGCTCCAACCTGCTTATCGAAGGGGCCGTAGCCCTGGCTCGCGCGCTTGGCTTGTCCGAGCTGGTCATCGGGCTCACCGTCATTGCAGTAGGGACGTCCATGCCGGAACTGGCGACATCGGTGATGGCGGTGTATCGCGGCGAGCGTGACATTGCGGTGGGCAATATCGTCGGCAGCTGCATTTTCAATCTGCTGCTGGTCCTTGGCGCGGGCGCTGCCATTTCCTCCGACGGGCTTTCCATCTCACCCAACGCGCTAGCGTTCGACCTTCCGGTCATGCTCGCAGTCTTTGTCGCCTGTTTGCCTATCTTCTTCTCGGGATACCGGATCAATCGCTGGGAAGGGCTGTTGTTCTTTGGCTACTACATTGCCTATACCCTGTATCTGGTGATGTTTTCCACCGGGCTCCCGGCCATCAACCTGTTACGTCATGCAATGACCTGGTACGTATTGCCCTTGACGGCCGTCACGCTTTTAGTGATCTTCCTGCGCGCCTGGAAGCACCAGCGCTAGGCCACCGCCCCCACCCCCTTTGGAGCTTTACCATCGTGTCTGCGATGACTTTCGTGTACCTGATTGCCGGCCTCGTCCTACTCGTTGCCGGCGCTGAAGTGCTGGTACGAGGCGCAGCCAAACTGGCGGCGCAATTTGGCATTCCACCCCTGATCATTGGCCTGACGGTCGTGGCATTCGGCACCAGTGCGCCGGAAACCGCGGTCAGCGTACAAGCTTCTTTCAACGGCAGCGGGGATATTGCCATCGGCAACGTGCTGGGCAGCAACATCGCCAACGTGCTGCTGATCCTCGGGATGACCTCACTGATCGCACCCCTGGTAGTTTCCCGTCAGCTTATCCGCCTCGATGTTCCCATCATGATCGGCGCAAGCCTGGTCACTTACGCCTTGGCGTGGGACGGGTCGCTCAGTCGTCTCGACGGAGCGCTGCTGTTCTCGGGAGTCGTCGGTTACACGCTTTTTCTGATCATCAGCAGTCGCCGCGCCAGTGCAGCCGCTACGGCCGATGATGAGTTCGCCAAGGAGTTCGGCCTTGACGAAACACCCAAGCCATACGCCACGCTGATCAATGCCGCGCTGGTGATCGTCGGCCTGGTGCTGCTGGTCGCCGGCTCCAACTTTCTTGTCGAAGGCGCCGTGTCGCTGGCCCGGGCGCTTGGCCTGTCGGAACTGGTCATTGGCCTGACGGTGATTGCGATAGGCACATCGCTGCCCGAGCTGGCCACATCGATACTTGCCGCCATTCGTGGCGAGCGTGACATCGCAGTAGGCAACATTGTCGGCAGCAATATATTCAACCTGCTCTGCGTGCTGGGGCTTGCCTCTCTGGTGTCGCCAACAGCGATCAGCGTGGCGGCCAGCGCATTGGCGTTCGACTTCCCCGTGATGATCGCGGTGGCGGTGGCCTGCCTGCCGATTTTCTTCACCGGCTATGCGATCAACCGCTGGGAGGGATTGCTGTTCCTGGCCTACTACGCGGCCTACACCGGCTATCTGGTCATGGCCAGCGCCGGACGCCCCTTCGCCGAAACCTTTGGTGATGCAATGATTGGCTACGCGGTTCCGCTTACGGCAGTGACCCTGCTAGTGATCACGACCCGCGCCTGGAAAAAGCAGCACTGAAAGATGAAGCCCGCGGAGGTGTCGTGACCCTGGGCCTGATCACAAGGCGGGCACTTACGGCACGGCGCGGGCATCAGCCCTCACGCACTTGAGATCGCGGCAGCTCCAAGACCTGTGCGGTTTCCTCTTCATCGCTCATACGGCTGAGCGTCCCTTCGACCACGGCACCGTTTTCCATGCTGAGGTGGCGATAGCGAATATTGCCGTGTACCCGCGCGTTGGAATGTAGCTCCAGCAGATGTTCGACCCTCAGGTCACCGACGATCGTGCCGTCGATCAAGGCGTCGTGACTGCTGACATTCCCTTCGATCCGACCTTCAGCACTCAAGGCCAGCAAGCTGCGAGTGCCGGTCTTGTGCTTGACGTTGCCCTTCACCGTACCGTTCACCTTCAGTCCGTCCTCGAACTCCACGTCACCGCTGAGAGACAGGTTGCTCGATATGAGGCTCGAGAACTGATCGACGGTGATCTGTGACACCGATTTTTTCTTGTTGAACATTTTTCCTCCGATGGATTTAGCGAGACTTCTTCTGCTGCTGGAAGAAGGCCAATTCGGTCTGTAGGCGGTCGATCTGGGCGGACAATCCGGCAATCCGGCTGAGCAGCTGCTCCTGCGTGGCTTCGGCTTCCTGCTCCTGCAACCGGCTCTGGCTGAGTGCCTCACGGAGCTTCTGATTATCGCTCGCCAGCTCTTGAAGCTGACGCGCCTGGTCTGTGCCATCTTCCCAACGCATGTAGAGAAGGCCCGCGAACCCACATAGCATCACCAGCACTACCCATACCCAGCGCCGCGTTGCACGAGCAGCCACGAGCCGATGGTCGGCACGCAGCAGCTCGCGCGTGTCGACAGTTTTAGTCATCTGCCTGACCATCCTCGGCTCGCTCGAGATCGCCGAGGGCAAGGAAGCGCTGCGGGTCGACGAATCGGCCCTTGTGCAACACCTCGAAATGGAGGTGCGGACCGGTCGAGCGTCCGGTAGAACCCACCGCGCCAATCTTGTGCTCAGGCGTAATCACATCTCCGCTGCGCACCAGAATCTTTGACAAGTGCGCGTAGCGGGTTACCAAGCCGTTGCCGTGATCGACCTCCACGAGGTTTCCATAGGCGCCACGGTAGCCGGCAAACCGCACTCGCCCGCCTGCCGCGGCACGAACTTCCGCACCGGAGCGCAGTGAGAAATCCACACCCGAATGAAAGGCAGGCTGCTTACGGAAGGGATCGATGCGGTTGCCGAATGGCGACCCCAGACGCGCCTCGTCAACCGGGCGGCGAGACGGGATCGCCATGAGTGCAGCATTGCGTTCAGCGACCTGCTGCATCATCAGGTCAAGCACTTCGCGTATGCAGCGGGCGGACGTTTCGGTGCGTTCAAGGTCGGCAAGCGATACGCTGCCGGTCTTGGTCGACAACTCGCCAGAGCAAGTCTGCGGTGGCAACAGCACACCGCCCTGCCCCGCTCCGCCGCGAGCAGGCCGATCGGGAGCCAGCAATGGCAGAAGCGCGGGATCCAGCGCTGAAAGCTGAGCATTCAGAACGCGCTGCTCGCCCATCATCTGCTGCAGCGCCAGCACGTCGGATTCAAGGGACTTCAGCCGACCCACCACCTTGCCGACACGCGCAATGGCGAAACGACCCTCAGTATCGAGGCCGGGCTCCTCTTGGAGTACGGTTTGCGGTGCTGAATCCAGATCACGTCCGATCCAGATCCCTCCTGCGAAGGCCCCCACGTTCAGTAGCAACAGCAGCGCCAGGCCGGGGCCTAACCTGCGAGGCAAACTGACGACGCGGTCAGCATCTCGGATCAGCGACCGGCTCGTCGGAGTGAATAGCGACATTGAATGCAATTCCCAAAACTAAGTAACGGCCTTGAGATGGCCTTGAGCTGTCATGGGGAAGGTGACGCATATCGTTATTTTTTTCTGAGGTCTGATGACCGATTACGGACTTGTTGATGCTGCCGTTGGTCCGAAAAAACCAAACAGATCACACGGTTGGCCAGTGAAATCTATCATCCGCGGTCCGACGCTTGGCTAAGTGGCGTGGTTGATTTGGCGTGTTGGATACCCCTAGAGCCAGCCAACCCAGCCCAACAGGAAGAGCCCGACGTTGACGCTCAGCGCAGCCATCAGCGTGGTGATCACGATGATGACCGCAGCCAACTGATGGTTTGCATTGACTGCCCGTGCCATCACATAACTGGCGGACGCCGTGGGGCTTGCAAAGTAAAGGAACAGGATGCCCAGGTCCGCTCCGCGGAAGCCCATCAGCCCGGCCCCCAAGGTAGCCAACGCCGGCAGCCATACCATTTTCATCATGCTCGACCCCATGGCGATGCGGCTGCTTTCTCGCAGTACCGACAGGGTCAGCGTGCCACCGATGCAGATGAGCGCCAGGGGCAGCGTCATCTGTGCGAAATAACGCCCCGAAGTCATCAGCCAGTCCGGTAGCGGGATTTGCCAATAGGCAAAGGGCACCGCGCTTGTTACACCGATCACCAACGGGTTGCGCAGAATGCTGAGTAGAATCGTGCCGGCACTGACGCGCCCATTCGGGTTGTAGATGGCCAGAATCAACGCAGACAGACTGTTGTAAACCAGTATCACAATGCCAGCCAGTACGCCGCCGAGTGACAGCCCGTAATCTCCGTAGAGGCTGGTGGCCAACGCCAGACCGACGATGCCGTTGTTACCCCGGAACGCGCCTTGGACATAGACGCCACGGTCCGCGGCTGGGCAGCGCCAAAGCGCCCATGCCCACGCCAGAAAGAACATCGCGACAGTGGCGATGACGTAATAGGTCAGCAAGGCCGGCTGCAGTGCTGCGTCGAGGTCGGCATTGATGATCGACAGAAATAGCAGCGTCGGCATCGTAGCCTTGAAGACCAGCGTCGAGGCAGTCTGTATGAAGGCCGCATCGATCCAGCCCAGATGCTTGAGCGCAACACCGATGAACAGCATGACGAACACCGGGGCGGTGATGCCCAGGGTCTGGATGGCAACGGACAACATGGGCGAACTCGGGACGAAGAGGCCGTCCTATGTTAGCTGCAGATACGCAATGAACTGGAAGCGGTGAGGCGTACCCTTCCAGCTCATGCAGGTGTTAGCGACGTACCGGGCGCTTCTGCAGCTTGCGCTGCAAGGTCCGCCGATGCATGCCCAAGGCACGCGCCGTCGCGGAGATGTTGCCATCGTGCTCGGTCAGTACACGCTGGATGTGTTCCCACTGCAGGCGATCCACCGACATCGGGTTTTCGGGAACCAGGGTGTCCAGATCAGCATGTTTGGAGAGCAGTGCCGCCAGTACATCGTCCGCGTCGGCTGGCTTGCACAGGTAGTTGCAGGCACCGCGCTTGATGGCCTCGACAGCAGTGGCAATGCTCGAGTAACCGGTGAGGATCAACACCTTCATTTCCGGATCCAGCTCTAGCAGCTTGGGCAGCAGCACCAGTCCGGAATCACCTTCCATTTTCAGATCCAGAACCGCGTAGTCCGGCAGATCCTGCTTTGCCATTTCCAGGCCTTCTTCGGCCGAGCCAGCGATGCTGACGTGCAGGCCGCGGCGACTCATGGCGCGAGCCATGACGCGGGTAAAGGTCGGGTCGTCGTCCACCAGCAGCAGATGGGGCTGATCTTCGCCGTCGTGCTGCAGCTCTTCGGTCATGTTTGCATTCCTCGCGTATTGATCACGTCGGTCAGGCCCGCACTGAGCCATGTGGCAGGCGTAATTCAGTCAGGGTGCCACCATCTTCGTGATTGTAAAGTTTCACGGTACCTCCGGCGCGCGTAACGCTCGCCTGGCTGAGAAAGAGGCCCAGTCCGAAACCCTTGCCCTTGGTCGTGATGAAGGGTCTGCCAATCTGCTCCGCAATGGCCAGTGGCACGCCGGCGCCGTGGTCTCGGATGGTCAGCTTGATCCACTGCGCGTCCCAGTCCAGGCGAATATCAAGATTGTCCGGGCTGGCATCGGTGGCGTTGTTGAGCAGGTTGAGCAATGACTGCCCCAGATCCGCCGGCGGCATCAAGCGCGGCGGAGTACCCTTGCCCAGGCATTGAAAACGGTAGGTCGCTTCGGGGTGCATCAGATGCCAACGCTGCAACACGGACTCGACCCATTCGCGGACGGTCTGCTCGACGATGGCCTGCCGGCGATCCGCTTCCGCGGCACGCACCAGCTGGCGAAGGCTGTCTTTGCAAAGCTGGACCTGCGACTGCAACAATGCCAGGTCTTCGCTGAGCTGCGGCGACGCCTTGTGATCCTGACGCAGCTCCTTGAGCAGCACACTCATGGTGGCGAGCGGCGTTCCCAATTCATGAGCGGCGCCTGCGGCCTGTGTGGCGACCGCCAACAGTTGCTGATCTCGCATGCTCTCCTCGCGACGCTGAGCCTGAAATTGCTCCTGACGCCGCAACTGCTCGGCCATGCGGGCCACGAAAAAGGTGATAAGCGCTGCAGCCAACGCAAAACTCAGCCACATCCCGTATACCAGAAGCGTCGTGCGATCGACCGGCGGTACGGTGACCGGGTCGTACCACACCAGCATCAGGGTATAGCCGACCAGCGCCAGGCCCGACAGCACCACGGAATACAACCACGGCAACGTCGCAGCCGCGATGGTTAGTGGCACCAGGTAATAGGACACGAATGGGTTGGTCGAGCCGCCCGAGTAATACAGCAGTGCGCTGTGGATCAGCAGATCGGCCGCCAGATGCACCGCATATTCAAGTTCCGTCACCGGCCAGGGCCCGCGCAGCCGCAATGCAGTACCCAGGCAGATAAAAGCCGAAACCACCAGGGTGACGGCAAGGTGAAACCACGGCAGGCCAAACATCTGCGTGGCGTAGGCCAACCCGACCGCACCGGCCTGAGCAGCCAGCACCAGAATGCGGATGAGGGTGAGGAGACGGAGGTTCTGACGGCTGGCAGAAAGCAGATGGACGGATGCTTGCATGGGGGCTCCAAAGGTGTCGCGAGTATAACCAAGGCGCCCGAATCACAGCCGATCTGCGTCAACGCGCCGCACGAAAAACTGCGCGGTAACATCCAAAAGGATAAAGTCTCTGCGCCGCACCGCTGGTGCAATCGAACTAAGGAGCTTTCATGTTCGTTTCCGTCCCCCGCAGCATTGCGCTGCTGGCTTGCATTGCCTGCCTTCCCGCTGTCGCTGACGAAGCTCGCTACAACCAGATTTCCCTACGTGCCGAGGCCACGAGCGAAGTGGCCCACGACCGTATGCATGTCACTTTGTATAGCGAAGCTCAGCAGAAGGATCCGGCGCAACTGGCCGCACAAACCACCGAAGCCATGAACAAGGCGCTTCAACGCGCTCGCCAGGTCAAAGGCGTAGTTGTCAGTCAAGGCAGCCGCAGCAGCTATCCGATCTATGAAGAAAAAGGGCAACAGATCAGCGGCTGGCGCGAGCGTGCCGAGCTGCGCCTGGAGAGCAGCGACTTTGCCGCGCTTTCCAAGCTCACCGGTGAACTGATGCAGGACCTTAAAATGGGCAGCATGCATTTCAGCGTTTCTGATGCGATCCGCAAGCAGAACGAAGACAGTTTGCTGAAGGATGCTGTTGCCGCTTTCCGTGCCCGCGCCCAGCTTGCTACCGAGGCGCTGGGAGGCTCCGATTACCGGATCGTGAACCTCAATCTTGGAAGCGGCGCGGGCTATCAGCCGGAGATGCGCAACTTCGCGATGAAGACCATGGACGCGATGCCAACACCCGATGTCGAGGCGGGCACGAGGCAGATCAGCATAAACGCCGAGGGTGTCATCGAAGTACAGATGCCCTGATGTTCAGCGGCCCGCAAAGGGCCGCTTCCCTTCAGTGACACCCAAACTTCCCACATTGCGAATTGCTTAGCAGCCTCGCATTTGCTTGAGCAAACAGGACCATCGACTGCTCATTGTTACATTTTGAAACATGGCTAAAGTATATCGATATTACGAATCACTATCATGCGCAGCGAAACGACATCTGAGGTCATGGAGACACGCATGCGCATACCCTTCACACGAACCGCTCTGGCTGGCGCTCTCATCGCTCTCAGCGCACCCCTGATGGCTGAAACAGACTCGGTAAACCTCGGCGACGTCGTCGTCAGCGCTTCGGGCTTCGAACAGAAAATCACCGACGCACCAGCGAGCATCAGCGTGATCAGCGCTGAGGAGCTTCAGCGCAAGCGCTACAGCAATCTGGCCCAGGCGCTGGAAGAGGTCGAAGGCATCGACGTGCGCCAAGGTACAGGCAAAACCGGCGGACTGAACATCAGCATCCGCGGGTTGCCCAGCGACTACACGCTGATCCTGATCGATGGCCGGCGGCAGAACAGTGCTGGCAACATCACCCCGAATGGTTTCAACGAAACCTCGACCAGCTTCATTCCGCCAATGTCCGCCATCGAACGAATCGAGGTCATTCGCGGGCCCATGTCGACGCTCTATGGATCGGACGCAATGGGTGGCGTGGTCAACATCATTACCAAAAAGGTCGCCGATCAATGGGGTCTTGCGGCCAGCATCGACAACACATTTCAGGAAAACAGCGATTACGGTCGAACGACCAGTACCAGCCTCTATGCCAGCGGTCCGCTGATCGATAACCTCTTGGGTCTTTCGCTGCGTGGCAGTTATTTCGACCGGGGCGAATCGGACCTGGCCTTCGATAACGATGCGCGAGTGAGTCGACGCGGCGCTTCGCCGGTCGAAGGTACCAACCGTGTCGTTGGAGGTCGACTGACCCTGACGCCCAACGATGCCCACGACATCTCCCTCGACATCGAGCAAGGCCGGCAAGCGTATAACAACGACGAATGCCAGCTTGGGAATCTGGACGGCTACACCAGCGGCGACGCCGCTACCGGGTGCATCACCGTGGCGCCCACCGTCGCCAACGGATACCGCGACGAGCTGCGCTTCGAGCGTGATCAGATCGCTCTCAGCCATACGGGCCGTTTTGATGCAGGCACCCTGACCAGCAGCGTGACGCACAACAAAACCGAAACCATTGGCCGGACCATCCCTGGCGTCCCCGGCCGGGCCTACACCGGATTTCCGTCGATTGTCGGAGGTTCGGATCGCACACTCGAGTCCACCGACCTGGTAGTCGACAGCAAATTCACAGCGCCCATTGGCGATTCGCACACGACGACCGTCGGCGGTCAGTGGTGGGATGCAGAGGTCAAAGATGGCATTTCCTCGCAGACGTTCCAGCAGAAATCCTGGGCCCTGTTCGCTGAAGACGAATGGCGCCTTCGCGATGACCTGGCGCTGACGCTGGGCGCACGGTACGAGGATCATGAAGCGTTTGGCGGGCATGTCAGCCCACGCGCCTACCTGGTATGGAACACCACCGATAACTGGACCGTGAAAGGCGGCGTCAGCCGGGGCTACAAAACACCGACGCTCAATCAGCTGCATGACGGGGTCAACGGTGTCACTGGGCAGGGACGCACCATCACCATCGGCAGCCCTGGTCTGGACCCCGAAATAACAACCAATTCCGAGGTGGGCTTCTATTACGACAACTTGGTGGGTTTCAACGCCAACGCCACCATTTTCCATAACAAGTTCGAAGACAAGATCGACAGCGGTACGCCAATCGCCAACTGTTTTGCGGCAGGTAATCCCAATCAGCCTGGCTGCGTCAGCTACGGTGCAGCCTTTACTCAGGCTGACTTCGCTCAGAGCATCAACATCGACGAAGCCGTGACCCAAGGCCTGGAGCTGGCTGGCAGCTGGGAGTTCGCTCCGGCCTGGACGCTGGCGATGAACTATACCTATACAGACAGCGAGCAGAAGAGTGGCGCCAACAAGGGCGCGCCGCTGACCAATACGCCAGAGCACATGGCCCACGCTCGGGTCAGCTGGGAAACCACGGACAGCCTGACGCTCTGGATGCGCGGCGAATACCGTGGCAAGCGGGCGCGCTTCACCGACCGCTACGAGAACCTGACAGCCGCCAACCAGGCGCTGTTGGACCAGGCAGGTGACTTGAAAGCCTATGAGGTATTCCACTTGGGCGGCTCGTTCCGCGCTACGGAAAACCTCACCCTCAACGCCACCATCTACAACCTCTTCGACAAGGACTTCACCAAAGGCAGCTACTACACGACCAGCACGGGGTCCGTAGGCTGGGCCTCGGATTACGTCCAGATTGCCCAGGCCACTTCAGGCACCCTGGAAGAGGGCCGCCGTCTCTGGCTGTCGGCCAATCTCAACTTCTAATTACTGGGTGTGCGACGAAGCCGGAGCCCGCTCCGGCTTCGTCGTATTTGGATGCTGCATACCTTCCCAGACGCGAATGTATGCTGTTTGTAAATCTTTAGCATATCGCCAGACACCACCCTAGAATCGGCCACCTAGCAAACCTAAGGACAATCATGCAGCTCTGGCTTGGCACGCTCCGTCAATGGCACTGGATCAGCTCGGCGCTATGCCTGGTCGGCATGTTGCTGTTTGCAGTCACGGGCTTCACCCTCAACCACGCCGCCCAGATCGAGTCGAGCCCCGTCGTTGTCGAGCGTCAGGCTGTACTGCCAGAGACTTTGCAGAACGCTCTACAAGCACAGACGCCTGATGCCGGCTTGCCCGCAGCATTACGTCAGTGGATTGAAATCGAACTGAACCTCGACCTGAGGGACCGCGACGCCGAGTGGTCCGGTGGCGAACTCTATATCCCCCTGCCCCGCCCCGGTGGCGACGCCTGGTTGAGTCTCGACCTCGCCAGCGGCGAGCTGCTGTACGAGTCCACCGACCGCGGTTGGGTTTCCTATCTGAACGACCTGCACAAGGGCCGAAACACCGGTGCGGCGTGGAGCTGGTTCATCGATATCTTCGCGGGAGCCTGCGTGGTGTTCAGCCTCACAGGGCTATTGCTGTTGCAGCGCCACGCCGCCGGCCGACCGACCACCTGGCCATTGGTAGGAGCTGGGCTGGTCATTCCCGTGCTGCTGGCGCTGCTGTTCATTCATTAAGGATCTGCAATGCGTAAAACCCTGCTGTTACCGCTCGTGCTGTCAAGCACCCCCCTCATGGCCGCGGAGCTACAAATTTCAGTCGAGATTCCCCGTCTGCAGGTCGCCGAATATCACCGGCCCTATGTCGCGCTCTGGCTGGAGAAAACCGACCAGAGTCACGTCGCGGACCTGGCCGTCTGGTATGACCTGAAGCTCAAGGACAAGGAAGGTGAGAAATGGCTCAAGGACCTGCGCCAATGGTGGCGGCGCAGCGGCCGGAGCCTTGAGCTGCCTGTGGATGGCGTCAGCTCTGCGACCCGTGCCGTGGGCACCCATAAGTTGACGTTCGACGATAGCAAGGCCCCGCTCGATGATTTGCCAGCTGGGGATTACCGGCTGGTCATAGAGGCAGCGCGTGAAGTTGGTGGTCGCGAGCTGCTGCGTGTCCCATTCAGCTGGCCCGCGACGAGCCAGCAGATCCATAAAGCCCAGGGTGAAAGCGAGCTGGGCGCCATTTCCCTCACCCTCACCCCCTGACTTCGAACCTGATCAAGGAAGCCGCGATGAAAACCGCAATGAAGTGGACCGCCCTGGCCCTCGCCGTATGCCTGCCTCTTTCGGCCCACGCCCACCGCGCCTGGATGTTGCCGTCCGCCACCGTGCTGTCCGGTGAAGACCCCTGGGTCACGGTTGATGCCGCTGTCTCCAACGACCTGTTCTACTTCGAGCACTTCCCGATGCGACTCAAGGGAATTGGCGAAGACAACACGCCCCCGGCCGGTCGTCCAGGCATGCCGCCTCGCCCGATCCCGGAACTGCAGGCGTTCGCACCCGATGGCTCCAAGGCCGAAGTCGAGAATGGGGCGTTGGGTCGCTACCGCAGCACCTTCGACCTGCACCTGACCCAGAAAGGCACTTACAAGCTGGCGGTCGCCAACGACGGCCTGTTCGCCAGCTGGAAGGAGAATGGCGAAACGCGGCGCTGGATGGGCACCAACGAGGATTTCGTCAAAGCCGTCCCGGCAAAGGCTGAAGACCTGAAAGTCAGCCAAAACAGCAACCGTATGGAAGTCTTCGTAACCTCCGGCAACCCCACCGAAGACGTTCTGAAAACAACTGGCACGGGTCTGGAGCTGGCTCCGGTCACCCACCCCAACGACCTGTTTGCCGGCGAAGCGGCCGAGTTCATATTCCTGCTTGATGGCAAGCCCGCGGCCGATGTCGAGATCAGCGTGATCCCTGGAGGCAATCGCTACCGCGATGATCTGGGCGAGATCACTGCGAAGACCGATGCCGAGGGCAAGGTAAGCATCACATGGCCGAATGCGGGCATGTACTGGCTGGAGGCCGAGATGAAGACGGATAAAGGCGTCAGCAAGCCCGCCACCGAACGCCGCGCCAGCTACAGCGCTACGCTGGAAGTTCTACCGCAGTAATTCCGGGCGCCGAAGCGACTGCGCGCTTCGGCGCCACTGCGTTGATGCGACCTTCACGCGATGCCGGCGCCCCTTTCGTCATTTCGCACCGATTCCAGGAGGCGGCTTTCTTGGTTCGCACCACCTCGCTCCTGCGCTATGTCCCGCTGGTCGCCTGCCTTTTGCTCGCCACCCTGCTGCTGTGGTGGCATCCGTCTCGCGTCGTATCGGCGGTTCTGGTGGCCGTTGCCTACCTCGCGGTATGCGGTCACTTTCTACGCCGATCACTCGCCCGTGCGCAACGAACGCCCGGCGCCGATGGCAACGCTCTGCTGATCGGCTATGCCAGCCAGGGCGACACGGCACGAACGCTTGCCGAGCGCAGCGCGCAGCAGCTGCGCGAAGCCGGCGTTGCGGTGGATATGCAGCCACTCAATGGGCTCGATTTCACAATACTGGGCCAACCAAGACGAGCGCTGTTCATTCTTAGCACCTATGGCGAAGGCGAAGCGCCAGACAATGCCGCTCGCTTCGAGCGGGCGTTGCTCAATACGCCGCTGGACCTGTCTTCGCTCGAATATGCCGTGCTCGCACTGGGTGACCAGCATTACCGACACTTCTGCGGCTTTGGCCGTCGGATCGATACGCGGTTGCGCTCGCTTGGTGCCCAGCCGCTGTTTGATCGGCTGGAAGCTGATCGCGCAGACCCAGGCACCTTGCGCCATTGGCAGCAGCAACTGGGGCACATCAGCGGACGCAGCGATTTCATCGACTGGCAACCTGCCGCTTATCAGCCTTGGAAGCTCGCTCGCCGTGCGTTGCTCAACCCGGGCAGCCAAGGCGCGCCGGTTTATCAGCTGGCCATGCTTCCGCCTGACACCGCGCAGCACTGGCAAGCCGGGGACATCGCCGAAGTCGGCCCACGAAACGCGCTGGTTGATGTGGAGCGGCTATTGAGGCGGCTCGGCTTCGACCCCTCACAACCAGTCGAGGGTGGTGAGTCTCTGGCCACCGCGCTTTTGAACCGACGGCTGCCGCAGGACGCGGATGGTGCTGACCTCGCCACGCTCCTGGCCCTACCCCGACTCCCGCACCGTGAATATTCCATTGCTTCGATCCCGGCGGAAGGCCATGTGGCGTTGATCGTGCGCGAAGCACGCCATCCGGATGGGCGTCTCGGTGTGGGTTCTGGGTGGCTTTGTCGACATGCTGCCATCGGCAGCACGATTGACCTGCGCATCCGCAGCAACCCGGGCTTCCATGGCTTGGACCTCACTCGCCCGATGATCCTGATCGGCAACGGCACCGGCATCGCCGGATTGCGCGCGCACTTACGCGAGCGTGCCGCAATGACAGCGTCGCGCAACTGGCTCCTGTACGGCGAGCGCAACGCCGCGCATGACCAATTGCTGCGCCAGGAGTTAGAGGCCTGGGCTCAGACCGGCCATCTGGAACGAATCGACCTGGCCTTTTCGCGTGATCAGCAGGCCAAGGTCTATGTTCAACATCTGCTCCGTGATGCAGCGGAGGACGTTCGCCGCTGGGTTACAGCAGGCGCATGCATTTACCTGTGTGGCAGCCTCGAAGGCATGGGCAGAGAAGTCCAGCAGATACTTGCGGGCGTGCTCGGTGAAGATCAACTGCAACAGCTCGAAGACGAGGGCCGCTACCGCCGTGATCTGTACTGACCGTGCAGAGGAGAGTTGGCCAGAGAAACGGGAGAACCTCACCGCAGGCAGGGCATAAAAAAAACCCGCCGGCGTGGCGGGTTTTTTGTTCAGCCTTTGACCACGATGCTCGTCATCTCGGCGCTGTTCAGTACTTAGATATAGAACGCCTTCAGCGGCGGGAAGCCGTTGAATTCCACCGCGCTGTAGCTGGTGGTGTAGGCGCCGGTGGAGAGCCAGTACATGCGATCACCAATAGCCAGGTTCAGCGGCAGGCCGTACTTGTAGTTCTCGTACATGATGTCGGCGCTGTCGCAGGTCGGACCGGCGATGACCACTTCTTCCATCTCGCCCTTCTTCTCGGTCCAGATCGGAAACTTGATGGCTTCGCCCATGGTTTCGATCAGCCCGGAGAACATGCCGACGTCGGTATAGACCCAGCGCTCCACTGCGGTACGTGACTTGCGCGCAACCAGCACCACTTCGCTGACAAGGATGCCCGAGTTGGCGATCAGCGAGCGGCCCGGTTCCAGAATGATTTCCGGCAGCTCATCGCCGAAGTCTTCCTTGAGGAAGCGGATGATTTCCTCAGCGTAGGTCTCAAGGCTGTTGGTACGGGTGATGTAGTTGGCCGGGAAGCCGCCACCCATATTGATCATCTTCAGCTCGATGCCGTCTTCTTCTTTCAGACGTTCGAAGATCACCTTCACCTTGGCAATCGCGGCATCCCATACGGAAATGTCGCGCTGCTGCGAACCAACGTGGAAGGAGATACCGTAAGGTTCCAGCTTCAACTGACGCGCCAGGATCAGCAGATCCATGGCCATGTCGGTCTGGCAGCCGAACTTGCGCGACAGTGGCCAATCGGCGGTGGTGGAGCCTTCAGTCAGGATACGTACATAGACCTTAGAACCCGGTGCGGCCTTGGCGATGTTGCGCAGGTCGGCTTCCGAGTCGGTGGCGAACATGCGCACACCCTTGTCGTAGAAGTAGCGGATATCCTTGGCTTTCTTGATGGTGTTGCCGTAGCTGATGCGCTCAGGACCGACACCGCGGGACATCACCTTGTCCAGCTCGTAGATCGAAGCGATATCGAAGCTCGAACCCTTGTCGCGCAGCAGATCAATGATTTCGACTGCCGGATTGGCCTTCACCGCGTAGTAAACCTTGGCGAATTCGAAACCAGCGCGCAGATCGTCATACGCCTTGTCGATGGTCGCGGTGTCGATGACCACAAAGGGTGTTTCTTGCTGGTCAGCGAAAGCCTTCATTTTCTGGAAGGTGGAACGAGAGTAGTAATCTTCGATCTTGATCGACATGCATGGCTCCAAATCGGGAAACGTAAAGTCGGATTGGGGACTAGCTTCTGCGCTGCTTCTGCGAAGCGCACAGACCTAACAAGAACGCCTGATCAGTTTCCCCACTTTGGTTCGCCTACTTCCCAAGGCATGTCGCCGAGTATCACGGCCAAGTCAACAGCACGGGTGCGGTGACCTGGTTAGTCCTAATCTCTCGTCGTCAGTACTTGAGCCGGATGGATCGTTGCCAGCATGGACGTTCGGGCGCGAACTTTAGAACCACAGCTGGTTGAGATCAATGAAAAATCCGCACTCAGTCCATATTTTGCCGCATGGGCGAACCTACCCTATTCAAACCGACCGACATGACGCGGGGATGTTCCTCGCACGAGACGCAAGGTAGCGCTCGAGGCTTGTAATTTCCTGCAGCTCTTAGAGCGATGCAGGTCCATATTCATGTGTGCCGGACCCTCAACTCTCGGCATGCGGGGCGGGGCGGAAGAATCCAAGAGGCATCGTTTATCTCGGCACACTTCGGCTGATGCTGCCCAAGCCGGCGAGGCGCCGATACGCCAAGCCAGCCATGTGGCTTTGCTTTATAATCGCCGGCTTTTTCCGACACGTTTTCATACCGGGACCGCCATGACCTCTCAGGCCGCCGAAGTCGCGAAGCGCCGCACCTTCGCCATCATTTCCCACCCCGACGCGGGCAAGACCACCATCACCGAAAAATTGCTGCTGATGGGCAAGGCCATTGCCGTGGCCGGGACGGTGAAGTCGCGTAAATCCGACCGTCACGCGACCTCCGACTGGATGGAAATGGAGAAGCAGCGCGGCATCTCCATCACCACCTCGGTGATGCAGTTCCCCTACCGCGAGCACATGATCAACCTGCTCGACACCCCCGGCCACGAAGACTTCTCGGAAGACACCTACCGCACGCTGACCGCGGTGGACTCTGCGCTGATGGTCCTCGATGGCGGTAAGGGCGTCGAGCCGCGCACCATTGCGCTGATGGACGTCTGCCGCCTGCGCGACACGCCCATCGTCAGCTTCATCAACAAGCTCGACCGCGACATCCGCGACCCCATCGAACTGCTTGACGAGATCGAGGCGGTGCTGAAGATCAAGGCCGCGCCCATTACCTGGCCGATCGGCTGCTACCGCGACTTCAAGGGCGTCTATCACCTGGCCGATGACTACATCATCGTCTACACCCCTGGCCACGGGCACGAGCGCACCGACGTCAAGATCATCGAGAAGCTCGATTCGGACGAGGCGCGCAAGCACATCGGCGACGAGTACGACCGCTTCGTCGAGCAGCTGGAGCTGGTGCAGGGAGCCTGCCACGAATTCGATCAGGACGAGTTCATCAAGGGCCAGCTGACCCCGGTGTTCTTCGGCACCGCGCTGGGCAACTTTGGTGTGGACCATGTGCTCGATGCCGTCGTCGACTGGGCGCCGCGTCCGCTGCCCCGCGCCGCCAACGAGCGCGTGGTCGAGCCTGTCGAAGACAAATTCACCGGTTTCGTCTTCAAGATCCAGGCGAACATGGACCCCAAGCACCGCGACCGCATCGCCTTCATGCGCATCTGCTCGGGCAAGTACGAAAAAGGCATGAAGCTGCGCCACGCGCGCATCGGCAAGGACATCCGTATCGCCGACGCCCTGACCTTCTTCTCCAGCGAGCGCGAGCAACTGGAGGAAGCCTGGGCCGGCGACATCATCGGTCTGCACAACCACGGCACCATCCAGATTGGCGACACCTTCACCGAAGGCGAAAACCTTGGCTTTACCGGCATCCCGCACTTCGCGCCGGAACTGTTCCGCCGCGTGCGCCTGAAGGACCCGCTGAAGTCCAAGCAACTGCGTCAGGGCCTGCAGGAACTGGCCGAGGAAGGCGCCACTCAGGTGTTCTTCCCCGAGCGCAACAACGACATCATCCTCGGCGCGGTCGGCGTGCTGCAGTTCGACGTCGTCGCCAGCCGGCTAAAGGAGGAATACAAGGTCGAGTGCGCGTACGAGGCGATCAACGTCTGGTCGGCGCGCTGGATCGAATGTGACAACGAGAAAAAGCTCAAGGAATTCACCGACAAAGCCTACGAAAACCTCGCTCTCGACGGCGGCGGGCACCTGACCTACCTGGCACCGACCCGGGTCAACCTGAGCCTGATGGAAGAGCGCTGGCCTGAAGTGAAGTTCAGGGCTACGCGGGAGCATCATTAACAGAGATGTTTTACCGGGGCGGTTTCGTCCAGCATCTCGAGGACTCCCGGCAGGCCTATGATCGCCAGCAAGCTGGCTCCTACGAAAAGCCAGACGACAGTCTCGGACTCCGTAGGAGCCAGCTTGCTGGCGATCCCCCAACGTCTCGTACACACGAGACGTCAAGGATTCGCGCTACTGAAGGGGCGGCCTACTCCCTAACGCCCCAAATCGATCCCAATCACCAACGGATCATGATCGGATGCCCGATAAGGCTCGGCGCTGTACAGCATCGATTGCTGGCGTGGCGTCTTGAACTCGAGGTTGTAATCCAGCACCCGCGGCTCGTCGGCGTTGATGTGCCATTCGGTGGCGCCGCGCACCTGCGGGGCCAGGCTGGCGCTGGCCAGACCGTGATCGAGGTAGCCGGACTGTCCCGTGAACACGTAGGAATACGTTTTCTCCCCACCAAAGGACGCTAGCAGATCGGTATAACCGGCCGCCCTGATCACATTGATCGGGTCTTCTTTCGCATAAGCGTTCAGGTCGCCGATGATCAGACGGTCCGGATCGTAGGAGCGCGTCGGATCGCGTCCCAGCCAGTCGACCAGCGCCTGGGCAGCACGAACACGGGTCAGGTTGCAGTTGCCCTGGCCGTCACCCATGTCCTTGTCGCCGAGATCGTCGCAGCTGGAACCCTTTGACTTGAGGTGATTGACGGCCACCGTCAAGCGCTCGCCGCTTCGGCGTTCGCGGAAGGTCTGAGCCAGCACCGGGCGATTGCGCGTGTCGTTGAAGCGCGGGTCGACCGAGCCATCCAACACTGCCGCATCCTTGTGCGGGCTTACCATGTCCTGGCGGTAGATCAAGCCCACGGCAATCTGGTCTGTGCCGAGCCGGTCGCGTTTCGGATCGATGAACGCGTACCGGTCCCCGCTCCGTGACGCCGCATTGAGGCCGGCCACCAGATCGGCAATGGCGCTGTGCTCGCTATATCCATCGTTCTCGATTTCCATCAGTCCGATGATATGGGCGTCGGCTCCAAGTATCGCGGCGATGATCTTGTCGCGTTGCCGATCGAACTCTTCACGGGTATTGGCGCCTCGTGAAGTGGGGAAACCCGCGCCGCGACCGTCGCCGTTGAAGTAATTGAGCACATTGAAACTCGCAACACGCAAACGTCCATCGATGGACTGCGGCGACGCAGGTCGGGGGTTCGCCGCAACGAACTTCGGAGTTTGGGTCGGCTGAATGCGATAGCTGCCTGCCAGGTAATGCAGCACGCCTTGCACATCAGTGACTTCATAGCCCACCCGCAGCGTGCGGTAGGCGTCGAGCTCAGGTGAGGGATAGCGGATCGGGTCGGGATTCTGCCCGCTGCGTCCGTCATCCAGGACGATTCGATTGAGATCGTTCTGCGCCTGCAGCCGCAGCGCTGGCTCGCCTGGCGATACCTTGTTGGTGGGAATCCACAGCCGCCCGCCAGATGAAAGCACCACCTCGCCGTAACGGCCCAGGTCGTAGACTTCGCTGACCGTCAGTGTCTGGGTCAAGCGAACCTGCATGCCCTCGTAACGCTCGAGCGCATCGGCTGCGGCAAGCGGCAGACTGATCTGCGCCACGCTCGGCAGCGGTTGTTTACGCGCCAGAACACTGACCTGCGGCGAGGTGAGCTCGGTGAGGCCGTTGAATTCGGTAACCAGCCCGCGCACCCGCACGCGATCGCCAACCTGTACGTCGACGCCATTGCCGGCACCGTAAATGTACAAACCCTCCGATGTCCGGGGATCGTCGTCGGTTTCGTTATCCGGCGCCTGGATGAAGAAGCCACCCAACTCACCCTCAGCTTGGAAGTCAGCCACGACGATGCCTTCGACAATCACGGTCTGGTTCACCAGCGGACTGACGTCACCGGCCCCTTGGACTTCCGAAATCGCGCGCCGCCCCGCATCAGTTCCACCTGGCTCGCCTTCGCCGTACTGGCCCAGATAGGCAAAGGTGTTGACCGGGTAGCCCTGCCACTGGGCTGCCGGATCGAAAGCGTCATTGGGGTTGCGATCACCCTCGCGGACGGATGCCTTGCGGGTCAGCGTGCGATCGGCCGTCTGCGTCTGTCCCGATCCCCATGCGCTGCCCGGATCGAAACCGACCTGGCCGATGCTGTCCAGAATGTCGCCGGATGGACCGCGAAGCACGATGGCATCGTCGCCGTTGTACCAGCTACCGCCGCCGCGCTGATTCGCCTTGGCCTGCAATGCCGGGTCGCCGCTTTCATGAGCCAGCACATGCACGCCACTTGGCGCGACATCACCGGTGAGCGCAATGGTGCGACCGCTGCTGGTCGAGCCGTTGAAGTAGAAGTCGACTCGATAGCCGTCCAGCGAAATCGCTGTCTCACCCGTGTTGTAGAACTCCAGGGCCTTGTTGTTCCCGCTACCTTCCAAGTATTCGGAAATCAGCAGATCGGCAGACGCCATGGAGTGCACACTTAGCGTGGCGATTGCCAGCAGAGCGGCGGTCAGCGGGTGCGGCTTGAAGCGGTCGTTGCGGCGCATGGGTGTCGCTCCCTGGTATCAGGCGTGTTGGGGTTCAAGGGTTTTGGAAAAGACCGAGGTGCCGTCGATATCTCGAAGGGTGACGCTCAGGGTGCCGCTGCGTGAGTCGATCTCGACCTCACCGAAGAACTGAAAACCGGCATAGGGCGATGCGTTGGCATATGCAGGCGCTTTCTGGAACACCAGTTCCGGGCCAAAGGTGGCATCCAGTGGATTGGGTCCGAAGCTCCCTGCATTGAGCGGCCCGGCGACGAACTCCCAAAACGGATCGAAATCCTGAAACGCAGCGCGGTTTGGGTGGTAGTGATGCGCCGCGCAATAGTGCACATCGGCGGTCAGCCAAACTGTGTTGCGAACTCGAAATTTGCGCAGGTAGCCCAGCAGATCAGCAATTTCCAGCTCGCGTCCGGCTGCCGGCCCATCCTGTCCGTTGGCGATCGCCTCCCAGCGCGCTCTCCCGGCGGCGTCCTTACCGTCCGGCACGTGCAGGCCGATCGGCATATCAGCGGCGATGACCTTCCAGGTAGCACGTGAGCGACGCAGTTCGCGCTTGATCCAAGCCAGCTGTTCCCGGCCGAGGAAAGCGGTGTCCGGTCCTTGCTCGGTCTGCAGATTGTGAGTGTTGGGGCCGCGATAGCTGCGCATGTCCAGCACGAACACATCCAATTGCGGGCCGTAGGCGATCTTGCGATAGACGCGGCCGGACGCATCCCGCCCGGTGAGCCGCATGGGCGCGTACTCGAGAAACGCTTGACGACCGCGACGGGCCAGCAGCTCGATGTCCTTGATCTGATAGCGCTCATCCAGCTCCTTGCCGCGCGACCAGTTGTTGGTGACTTCATGGTCATCCCACTGCCAGATCTGCGGCACCTCGGCGTTGAACTGGCGCAGGTTGTGATCGAGCAGGTTGTAGCGGTAATTGCCGCGGAACTCGTCAAGCGTCTCGGCCACTTTGGTCTTGGCCTCGGTAACGATGTTTCGCCAGAGGCGCCCGTCTTCTGCAGTCACTTCAGCCTGGATCGGGCCGTCGGCGTAGATGGCATCGCCACTCTGGATGAAAAAGTCCGGATGGCGCTGACGCATGGCTTCGTAGATGCGCATACCGCCGAAATCGGCATTGATGCCCCAGCCCTGGCCGCAGGTATCCCCGCCCCAGACAAAGCGAATGTCCCGTGCGCGCTGCGGCGCCGTGCGCAAGTGGCCAAGCCAGGGCTCGCTGCGGGAATGGTCGCGCGCATCCTCGAAACTGGCGCGGTAGAAGATCGACTGGTCCGACGGCAACCCGCGCAGATCGATCCGTGCGGTGTAGTCGAGTCGCTGGTCCGTGACCGGCGATACCATCCGCCGCGCATTGTTGAAGCCACTGCTGGTATCCCACTCCACCACCAGCCGCGCCGGGCGGTCACAGCGGCTCCAGACCACGGCACGATCGGCCAATACGTCGCCGGACTGGACACCATCGGTGATCCAGGGGCGCGCGGTGGGTGCCGCGATGATCGCTGGCGATACGCCAAGGGCTGGCAGCGCAAGACCCGCACCAATGCCTTGAACGAGGCGGCGGCGTGTCTGGTCCAGTTCGGATTTGGTCTCGTCGGTCATGGTCGTCCCCTTCAACGGATGCTGGAAGAAGGGTTTAAGCGAGCCGCTTGACAGAACCGTGACGCTCGGACGAACGGTCGTCAATAAAACGTCCAAACGGCAGGCTCCCGCAGGCCCAACCATTCGGCCATTGCAAAGAGCAAGTGAATCAACGAACGAGATGCCGCCCACACTCAGCGCTTCGGCGAATAGGCTAAGTTTGCGGAGTCAAACCCAGGAGCCCACTCATGAAGCGTTTTCTGTTCGTCCTAGCGCTGATTACGACCTCTGCTCAGGCCGGCGTGCTGATCAACAGCCCGTACTGGGTAGTCGGCCTCACCTGTCCGAATAACCAGGAATGCTACGCCGCCAGCAATGGTAGCTATACCGGTTCGCTGAACGGGGCGCGGCGTTTCGACGATCAGGTACAGGCCATGAAGTTTCTGGATAGCCTGACGTCCAGCCTACGGGGCAAGTCTCCGCGTCTCGAACAGCGCACGGAGCAACAATGCGTACAGCCCAGCGATAACCGCAACTATCAAGGGCGCCCCTGTTGAGCAACTGTCAGCAGTGGAGACCGTTGAGTGCATGAGTTCGCTACTCGGTGACGGCTGTCCAGCCTTCTCCCGGTGTGGGAGAAGGCCGGTGATCAGGTCAGATCTCAGATCGACCTATTTCGCATCATCCTCGTGTGTCCAGGCCATTACGGAGTCGCCGATCTTGGTGCCGAACGATCC
Organism: Stutzerimonas zhaodongensis; assembly: GCF_003696365.1. Classification (GTDB taxonomy): domain Bacteria; phylum Pseudomonadota; class Gammaproteobacteria; order Pseudomonadales; family Pseudomonadaceae; genus Stutzerimonas; species Stutzerimonas zhaodongensis. The sequence goes on along the minus strand of NZ_RFFM01000007.1, from coordinate 31,317 downwards.
ATGTCCGCCAGCCATCTGCACCACGTACTGCTTTCCGGTCTTCTCGGAGACATAGGTCATCGGCGTCGCCTGGCCGCCAGCGGGCAGCCGTCCTTTCCACAGTTCCTTACCGGTCTGTAGATCGTAAGCGCGCAGGTAGTAGTCCAGCGTGCCGCTCATGAAGCCCACGCCACCGGCAGTGACGATGGGGCCACCGAGCGCCGGCGTACCTACCGGGAAAGGTATGCCCAAGGGTGCACTGTCACGGCTGGTGCCGTTCTTGTGCATCCAGACTTTCTTCATGGTGCGCAGGTCCACCGCCGTCACGTAGCCCCATGGCGGCGTCTGGCACGGTAGGCCGAGCACAGACATGAACGGCTCCAGTCGCACCATCCAGGGCGCGCCCAGGTTGGGTTGCAGACCAGTCTCGCCGCCACCGGTGCGCTCGTCCGGATCAACATCGTTGCGGTTGACCATGGTCGACACGAAGGCCAGGTAGTTCGGTGCACCGAACAACAGCTGACGACTCGGATCCACCGCCACCGACGGCCAGTTGAAGGTGCCGACGTTGCCCGGATAGATCAGCGAACCCTGCTCCGACGGCGGGGTGAAATCGCCGTCGTAGCGCAGTTTGCGGAACTGGATGCGGCACATCATCTGATCCAGCGGCGTGCCGCCCCACATATCCTTCTCATAGAGAGGCTCTTGCGGCGCGTAAGTGAGCGCCGAGGCCGGCTGAGTGGGTGCCGCGTAGTCACCCTCTACGGTACCTTGCGGAACTGGAAATTCCTCGACCGGAACGATGGGCTTACCGGTACGACGATCGAGTACGTAAAGATCGCCCCGCTTGGTCGGCTGGATGATCGCCGGCACCTTGCCCTCTGGTCCGTCGATGTCCACCAGGGTCGGCTGGGACGGCAGGTCGCGGTCCCACAGATCGTGGTGAACGGTCTGGAATTCCCAGCGCACTTTGCCGGTAGCAAGCTCCAGCGCGACAAGGGTGTCGGTGAAGCGCTCGGATTCAGGCGTGCGCGGTACTGCCCACTGATCTGGCGTCTGGTTGCCGGTTGGGATGAACACCAGGCCAAGCGACTCGTCGGCCGATGCGATGGTCCAGGAGTTCGGCGTGCTGCGCACGTAGGTCTCACCGGGCGCCAAGGGGTCCGTCGCGTCTGGGTTGCCTGGATCGAAATTCCATACCAGCTGGCCGTTGCGCACGTCATAGGCACGGATCACCCCGCCGGGTGAATCCACCGCGCCGTTATCGGTAATCGAGCCACCGACAATGACCAGCTTCTGAGTAACCACAGGCGGCGAAGTCGGCAGGTAGACCCCCAGCGCTCCCTCGCCCAGCCCTGCTTTCAGATCCACTTCACCGGCGTCGCCGAAGTCCTCACACGGCTTACCGTCTTCGACATCCAGCGCGATCAGCGTGCCGTCATTGGTGGGCAGGAACAGACGTCGCTCACAACGCGCCACGGGTTGGTCGGCCGGAGCTGTAGCGGCAGGTCCGTAAGCGGTAGCGTCATGGAACGCCAGGCCGCGACAAGTCATGTGCTGGTAGTACTCGGCATCGCGGTTGATGCTTGGGTCGAAGCGCCAGCGCTCCTCACCGGTATCAGCATCCAAAGCGATAGCGATGCTGTGCGGCGTGCAGATGAACAGGTTGTCGCCCACCTTAAGCGGTGTGACCTGATTGGTGATCTCACCCGGGTCACCTTCGCCAGGCAGATCGCCAGTGTTGAACTCCCAGGCCTTCACCAGCTTGCCGACGTTGTCCGGGGTAATCAGGTTGGCCGGGGAATACCGATCGCCGCGGTTGGAGCCGCCGTAGGCTGTCCACTCGCTGGCCGAGCGGCCCGCCTGGCCGTCCGGGTTGAGCCCTTGCATCTGCGCATCGCTGAATTCGCCTGTGAGCGAGTGGTAATCCTGGGTCAGCGAGTACCCGGCCATGAGCGCCCCAGCCAGCAAGCCGATGCCGAGCAGGCCGCTCGCTCCATCACGCCAAACCAGTCGGTCGCTCACGTAACGATTGACGAACGGGATGATCAGCCAGAGACCGAGGATGCACCAGAGATCGATCCGCGGCGCCAGTTGCCACCAGTCGAAGCTGACTTCGTACAGGGTCCAGGCCAGCGTCGCCAACAGCAGTACCGCGTACAGCCAGATCGCCGCTCGGCGACGGGCGAACAACAGTCCTGCCACCACCAGCAATCCAACACCAGCGATCAGGTAATACCAGGACCCGCCCAGCACCGCCAGATAAGCGCCTCCGGCCGCCATCAGGACACCCAGAACCAGAACCACCAGGGCAGTCAGCGTAATCCGCAGGGGCCGCGGCCCGTAATCGATGCTCATCTATCGTCTCCAGCCAATTCTTTTTACTCAGAACAGAAAAACAAAAACAAAAGCTGGTGAAACTTTCTGACACAAAGTCTCGACCAGCTTCTAGTGGATAGGGTTCGGGGGCTTTAGTTCAGCTGTTTCGACCGGTTCATGAGGCGGTGGCGCCAACGGCCAGCGGCTGCGTTTCGGGCCGCTTTATCACTGCGTAAATCACGCCCGTCACCAGACTGCCAGCGAGGATCGCGACGAGATACAGCAGTGCGTGATTGATGGCGTTGGGGATCAGTAGCACGAACAGCCCGCCATGCGGCGCCAGCAGCTTGGCGCCGAAAGCCATGGAAAGCGCACCGGTCAGTGCACCACCGGCGATGCTGGCGGGGATCACCCGCAGCGGGTCCTTTGCAGCGAAAGGAATCGCGCCTTCTGAAATGAAGCAGCAGCCCAATACCAACGCAGCCTTGCCGGCTTCGCGTTCGGTCTGCGCGAACTTGCGCCGGGCGAGCAGCGTCGCGATGCCCATGCCGATGGGCGGCACCATTCCCGCGGCCATGGTGGCGGCCATCGGCGCATAGCTTTGCGAGGCGAGCAGTCCGACGGAGAAGGCATACGCGGCTTTGTTCACTGGTCCGCCGAGGTCGACGCACATCATGGTGCCGAGCAGCAGCCCGAGCAGGATGGCGTTGGAGGTGCCCATGGTGTCGAGGAATTCGGTGAGCCCGGCAAGCATCTTCGCCACCGGCGTGCCGACAATGTAGATCATCACAAGGCCCGTCACCAGGCTGGCCAGCAGCGGGATTATCAGGATCGGCTTGAGCGATTCGATACTGGCCGGAAGTGGAATCCAGCGACTCACCGCCTTGGCCGCATAGCCGGCCACGAAACCGGCGATGATCCCGCCGATAAAACCTGCTCCCAGGGTGCCTGCCAACAGCCCACCGATCATGCCGGGCGCCAGGCCCGGGCGATCCGCGATGGAGTACGCGATGTAGCCGGCCAGCAGCGGTACCATCAGCTGGAAGGCCGTTTCGCCGCCGATCTTCATCAAGGCGGCTGCTAGCGTGCCCTCCTCCTTGAATGCCTCGATGCCGAACACGAAGGACAGTGCGATCAACAGACCGCCGGCCACCACCATCGGCAGCATGTAGGACACACCCGTCAGCAGGTGCTTGTAGACGCCGGTCTTCTCGCCCTTCTGCTCACCACCCGTGCTGGCAGCGACGCCTCCAGCGAGCACCGCGCCCTCTTCCAGCGCCCGATCCAGAGTCGCATCAGGCTGCTTGAGCGCAACGCCGGTGCCGCAGCGAAACACGCGCTTACCGGCGAAGCGGGCCACGTCCACCTCGATGTCGGCAGCCAATAGCACCACGTCGGCCGCGGCGATGGCGTCCGCTTCCAGCACATTGCGCGCCCCCACCGATCCGCGGGTTTCAACCTGCAGGTCGTAGCCCTTGCGAACCGCAGCCTGCTGCAGCGCTTCGGCCGCCATAAAGGTATGCGCAACACCGGTCGGGCACGCTGTGATGGCAACCAGCTTGGGCTTGCCGCTGGTATGCGCCGCATCCGCTTCGTCGGCCTGCTGCAGCTCGCTCGCCGTGTCCGCGGCACTTCGCAGGAAGGCTTCCGGATCGAGCAGCGCCTCGGATGGGGTCGATTGCGCGACGCGCTTGCCGATGAAGCGCTGCAATGACAGTGGGCCGGTTTTCACCACGATCACCAGATCGGCGTTGGCGATCTGTGCAGGCGTCAGCGGCGAGCCAATGGCCTTGGGATCGTGGACTTCCACTGCAGTCGACCAGCCCAGGCGATGAGCAGCCGCTTCGAGTAGGCGTGACGTCAGCACGCTGGTGACCATTCCATTGGGGCAGGCCGTGACGATGAGAAGATTCATTCCTTCACCTCTTGTTCGATTTATTGGCTCAGCGGCTGGAGACGCACTGCGGCCTGAAGTTCGGCCAGTTGCGCCGTATCGGTGATGCCAAAGCCGACCTGCCCAACCGCTTGTGCGGCGATGGCAGTGGCATGCGCGAGGGTGCGCTCTGCCGGCCAGCCTACGAGCAGGCCATGCAGCATCCCGGCGAGCAGCGAGTCGCCTGCACCGACGGTGCTGATCACCTGAACCTTGGGCGGCTGGGCGTGCAATGCTGCGTCTGCGGTGAACCAGCTGACACCGTCAGCACCTTGCGAAATCACCACGTGCTCGATGCCTTCACTTTGAAGTCGCCGCGCTTCGGCCAGCAGCGCCGAAGATCCGGAGAGATCAACACCACGGGCCTCGCCCAGCTCCTCCTCATTGGGCTTGATCAGCCACGGCCGGGTCGCCAGCCCGTCTCGCAACGCGAAGCCGCTGGTATCCAGCGCCACCCGCACGCCGAGCGCTTTGAGCGAGTTCAGTAGCTGGACGAACCACTGACTGTCGATGCCCCGCGGCAAGCTGCCGGCTACCACCACGAGGTCATGAGCAGGTGCCAGACGCTGGAGCCGAGCCAGCAGCTCATCGCACTGCGCCTCGGTCACGGCGAGCCCCGGGCCATTGATATCGGTGACCCGCCCATCCGTCTCGGCCAGCTTGAGGTTGCTGCGGGTTTCACCGGCGACACGGACGAACTCATCAGTGAAGCCCCGCGCGGCGAACAGCTGTTCAAAGGCTTGCGGATTCGATTCCCCAAGAAAACCGGTGACGGTCAGCTGATGCCCGAGATCAGCTAGCACCTGCGCCACGTTGAGGCCCTTTCCTGCGGCATGAACCTGCAGGCTTTCGCTGCGATTGACCTCGCCGAGGCGCAGGGATGACAGCTGGACGGTCAGGTCCAGTGCCGGGTTGAGGGTAACGGTCAGCACGCGGGCCATCAGCAGTGCTCCCCGACGAAGGCACGAACTTCATGGGCGCCCGCCAACATCAGGGCTTGCTGAGCGAGTTGCTGGCAGGCGGCGTAATCCAGCTCGCGGACCCGCGCCTTCACCAACGCGATGCTGCGCGCCGAGACGCTCAGCTCATCCACGCCCAGGCCCACCAGCATCGGCACCGCCAGTGCATCAGCGGCCAGTTCACCGCAAACGCCCACCCACTTGCCGTGCGCATGAGCGGCCTCGACGGTCATGCTGATCAGCCGCAGCACCGCCGGGTGCAAGCCATCGGCCTGCCCTGACAGCGTCGGATGCCCGCGATCGATGGCCAGGGTGTACTGGGTGAGGTCATTGGTGCCAATGCTGAAGAAATCGACTTCCTGCGCCAGCACCGGCGCGATCAGCGCTGCGGACGGGATCTCGATCATGATGCCGACCTGCAGATCCGCCACAGGCAGCTCAACGCGCAGGCGGTCGACCATGGCCTTGGCGCTACGCCATTCATCGATGTTGCCGACCATGGGGAACATGATCCGCAGCGGGCGGCCATCGGCCGAGGCGAGCAAGGCGCGCAACTGGGTTTCGAGGATGTCCGGACGCTGCAAACTCAGGCGAATGCCGCGCACGCCGAGGAAAGGATTTTCTTCAGCGGGCATCGGCCAGTACGGAAGAGGCTTGTCACCGCCTACATCCAGCGTGCGCACCACCAAGGGGCGCCCTTCGAGGGCTTCCAGCACGCGGCGGTACTCGGCTTCCTGAGTTGCCTGGTCCGGCGCCTGAGAGTGGTTCATGAACACCAGCTCGGTACGCAGCAGACCAATGCCTTCGGCGCCCATCGCCACGGCTTCCGGGGTTTCGCCGGCCGCGCCGATGTTGGCAGCAATTTCCACCGGATGGCCGTCGCGGGTGATGGCAGGTTCCATGCGTCGCTCGTCGGCCAGGCGCTTGCGTTCTTCGCGGCTGGCGCGTTCGCTGCGGGCCTGCTCCAGTTGCATGTCGGTTGGCGCAACCAGTAATTCACCGCGCTCGCCGTCGAGCAGCAATAAGGTGTTCGGCGCAAGTCCGAGCACTCCCGGCCCGGCACCGACGATGGCCGGAATGCCCAGTGCCCGGGCGATTATCGCGCTATGCGAGGTGGCTCCACCGCCAGCGGTGAGGATGCCCGCAACGCGCTGGGCGTTGAGCGTGGCAACGTCCGAGGGCGCTACTTCGTCCATCACCAGAATGTAGGGCTCGTCAGGGGCCTGCTCGGCTTCGGCGCCGGTCAGGCAGGCCAGCACGCGACGCCCGATGTCACGCAAATCGGCTGCACGCTCGGCCAGCAGCTTGTCGTGCAAGGCTTCCTGCTGCTGCGCGGCAGTCTCGATCTCTTCCATCCAGGCCGCTTCGGCACTCAAACCCTTCTGCAGGCGCACCTGCACTTCCTCGCGCAGGGCTGGATCGCGCAGCATGGCCTGATGGGTGGTGAAGATGTCGCGGATGCTGGCGACCTGGCTCGCGCCGATCAGCGTGCCGATTTCTGCATGGACCTTCCCCAGCGCGGCATCCAGGCGTTGCAACTCGATCGTCGGCGATTCGCCACGCTTGGGGTAGTCGATCACTTGCGGCTTGCGCACCAGCACCGGACCGATAGCGATGCCGGGAGACGCCGCAATGCCGTTCACCTGATCACCGGCGCGCAGGGCGGCCTGCTCGATGGCCGACTCATCCGGTTGAGTCGGGATGACGGATTGCTCCGCGCCCTCACCCTGGGCGGGCAAGGGTTCAACTTCTTCCCCCAGCCCCTCTTCTACTGCACGCACCAGCGCAGGCAACGCATCATCTGAGATAGAAGGCTCGGCCATGAACTCCAGCACCTGACCGCGATGCGCACCCATTGCCAACAATTTGCTCAGACTCTTGGCCGACACGCCAGCACCTTCATTGCCCGCCAGTCGCACGCGAATTTCGCCATCGAACGCCTGTGCGACCTCGGTCAGCGTCTTGGCCGGACGCGCATGCAGACCGTGTGCATTGGCCAGTGAGACCCGAGCGCTGGGCCAGTCGGCCGGCACTTCGCCGCCCAGGGCTTCGAGCACCACGCGGCTGGAAGTCGCTTGGCTCAGCTCCTGCCCGCGTCCTTCTATCAGCAGGTTGCACAGTCGCTCAAGCATCGCCTGATGCGCTTCGCCGAGGCTGGCGAGCACGAAAAGCCCATTGAGTGGCTGGCCATGATGTTCGAGGTTGGATGTCGGCGTGATGAACGCCAGCCCTGGACGCTGAACCGACTGCTCGCTGCTTAGCCACCAGAGCCCATCACCCAGCGGTAGCGCCTGGCTCAGTGGCAGGCTGGCATTGAAACCCGGCTCCACGCATTGCGCGCGCTTGAGCAGCTTCACACCCTGCCAGGCCAGCTCGTCGAAATCGTCGGCGGCTACACCCAGCCCCACCAGCTCACCATCCAGCGCCAGGGCCTGCGGCGCGCCTTGCAGCAGATCGATGATGGCCTCGGGGCTTTCGGCCTTCTGCAGCGCATCACTGAGATCGCCTTCACCCAGGGCTCGTGTCAGCAGCTGCAACAGGCGCAGATGTTCGTCGGAGCGCGCCGCAATGCCGATGGCGAGATACACCAACTGGCCATTGCCCCAGTCGACCCCGGCAGGGAAATGCAGCAGCCGCACGCCAGTGGCGAAGACCTGATCCCGGGTTTCCGGCGTGCCATGGGGGATCGCGATGCCCTGCCCGAGGAACGTCGAGCCCTGCGCCTCGCGTGCGCGCAACCCATCGAGATAACCGGGCGCTACCAGCCCGTCGGCTACCAGCACCTCACCGAGCAGCGCCAGCGCGGCAGGCTTGTCCGGCGCGACCTGATGCATGTGGATGTGCTGGGCATTCAACTCAAGCATGGATAACTCCTTGCGGGCTCGCGATTGTTTTTATACCGGCGGCGCGCGAACGACAGCACGCCGGCATGACCCGAATCCTGGGCTGGCGCTTATGACACAACAGCTGCTGAAACGTTTCACCCAAGACTGGCACATTACGCAATATTGGGTAATTCTAGAAGCCCAAGTTCAAACCACCCGTCCAGGATCTGTAGTTGAAACTGACCGACATCGCCCGCCTCGCCAACGTTTCGGTAACCACCGCCAGCTATGTGCTCAACGGCAAGGCCGCACAGCGGCGCATCAGCACGGCCACTGTCGAGCGAGTGATGGCCGTAGCAGAGCAGCAGGGGTTTCAGCTTGATCAACAAGCGGCGGGGCTGCGCCGCGGACAATCACGCACTCTCGGCTTCATCGTTCCGGACCTGGAGAACCCCAGCTACGCGCGCTTGGCCAAGCTGCTGGAACAGCGCGCCCGTTTGCGTGGATACCAATTGCTGATCGCCGGCTCCGACGACGAGCCAGACACCGAGCGTCAGGTCATTCAGGTGCTGCGCTCACGGCGATGCGATGCACTGATCGTTGCCAGCTGCCTGCCAGCCGAAGACGAGAGCTACCGCAACATTCAGGCCGCCGGCACGCCGGTCATCGCACTTGACCGCGCACTGGATGCCGAGCATTTCTGCTCTGTGGTCAGCGATGATCGAGAGGCCGCGGCGCAGCTGACCTGCTCGCTGGACATTCCAGCCGACGCACATATCGCACTGATCAGCGCGCGACCGGGGCTACGTATCAGCCAGCAGCGTGAAGAAGGTTTTCATCAGGCTTTAATCGGGCACACGGGCCAGGTCAGCGTGCTCCGGGCCGAGCAGTTCAGCCGCATCTGTGGCCGCGAACAGATGCTCGCCCTGCTCGATGAAGGCCCGCTGCCGGATGCGCTGATCACCACCGCATACGTCCTGTTGGAGGGTGTGTTCGATGCGCTGCGCGAACGTGATCTCCTCTGGCCCGCGCATCTGAGGCTGGCGACCTTTGGCGATGCGCAGCTACTGGACTTCCTGCCTATTCGAGTCAATGCGATTTCCCAGCAGCATGAGCGGATCGCCGAGCAGACGCTGGAACAGGCGATACGCGCCATCGAACAGCGTGAATATCGCCCGGGTGTCATTGCAGTGGAGCGCGAGCTGAAGGTCCGCCGTCTTTGATTCACCCGCCTCTTGCGGGCACCGACGCACTGACGGAAGCTAGTCGCCCTGACCAGCCGCCCCGCCCAAGATGAATATCGAAAAGATCACCCAACGCCTGCACGCAATCCGCGACCAGAACGACTGGAACCGCTTTCACAGCCCCAAGAATCTTGCCATGGCCGCCAGCGTGGAAATGGCCGAGCTGGTGGAAATATTCCAGTGGCAGACCGAGGAAGAGTCGCGCCAGCTTCCGACCGACAAGCTCGAACATGCCGGACAGGAAGTCGGCGACATCCTTATGTATCTACTACTGATGTGCAGCGAGTTGGGCATCGACATGGAGCAGGCGCTGCTCGCCAAATTGGCCGACAACGAACGGCGGTTCGCCCGATGAGCGATCGGCATTTCGATGAGCTGGCCACGCGCTTCGCCGAGAAGATCTACGGCGGCGCCAAAGGCGCGATTCGCCTCGCCGTATTGCAGGCGGACTTGTCCGAGGTTCTCCCGCAGCGGCGGTTGCGGGTTCTGGACATCGGTGCCGGCCTCGGCCATATGAGCCTGTGGCTGGCGCGCCAGGGCCATGAAGTAACCCTCGCCGAGCCCGCCGAACCGATGCTTGAAGGCGCGCGCGCGCAGTTCGCCGACTCGGGCCAGAACGCCACATTTATTCAAGCGCCTTGGCAGGAGATCGAGAGCCAGGTCGAGGGCCGCTTCGATCTGGTCATCTGCCACGCCGTGCTTGAATGGCTGGCCGAGCCCAAGGCGATCCTGCCGGTGCTCCATCGTCTGGTTGCGGAGGACGGCTGGCTTTCGTTGGCCTTCTACAACCGCGATGCTCTGATCTACCGCAACCTGCTCAAAGGCCACTTCAAGAAGCTGCGCAGTCAGAGCTATGCGGGTGAGCGCCAGAGCCTGACACCACAACAGCCACTCGACCCACGTGAGCTGGCCGCGCAACTCGCGCCGCACTGGCAGGTCGAATCAACCAGTGGCGTGCGTGTATTCCATGATTACATGCCTGCCGATTTCCAGGCCCGTACCGAGCCTGCCGATCTGATCGAGATGGAACTGGCCTACCGCCGCCATCCCAGCTTCGCCGGCCTCGGGCGTTACCTGCACTGGTTGTGTCGGCCCCGCTGAATGCCGGCCGGGAGGTACCGATGTCGATGCGCATTGCTTTACCGCTGCTTTGCCCCCTGTTCGGCTTGAGCCTTGCGGCATGCCAGAGCGGCAACCCCTACACAGGTGAATCCGAGCCGATTCCACCGGCGCCACCCATCGAGCAGATCCAGTCGCCTACCTATCCGGCCGCGCCCCGGGATTTTTCGTCTTACCAGAGCTGGAGCTGGCGTAACCCACCCGCCGGGACCGCAACCCTCGCTGGCGAAGAGTTGCAAGAAATGGTCTCCGGCGCGCTCGACCAACGCGGCCTGCGCCCTGCCCCACAGGGCGGCAAAGGCGATGTGCAGATCAGCGCCAGTGCGCAGATGGAAACCCGTGTACGACAGGTCTACGATGACTACGGCACCCGCGTGGGCGCCGGCCGCTATGGCGGGTACGGCCCCGGTTATGGCTCCGGGATTGGCGTCGGCGCCAGCGCGCCGATAGTGCGTAACTACGAAGAGCAAGTCGTTACCGTGCGCATCGAGATGATCGACAGCGCATCGGGCCAGACGGTCTGGAGCAATCGCGCCGAAGCCCGCAGCGGTAGCAACCAGGCTGAACGCAAGGACGCCGCCCGAGATGCAGTCAATCGTGCACTTGCCGACTATCCGCCGCGCTGAACGCAGTAATCCAGGAGACCCTCAATGTTCCGGCATTTGATGATGTTTGCTCTGCTGTTGCTGCTGGCGGCCTGCCAGAGTACGCAGGTGCAACGCGACTTCGATCCACAGCGCGACTTTTCCGCGTACCGCGCCTGGAGCTGGAAGGAGCCAGCGCTGCAGTATCGGCCCGACGACCCTCGCATCAAGAGCGACCTTACCGAACAACGCATCCGCAGTGCCGTCAGCGAGCAGCTCGACCAGCGCGGCTTGCGACCTGCAGCGTCAGGCACACAACCGGACGTGCTGGTTCAGGCCTGGTTCATCGTCGACCAACGTTCGCAGCAGTACACCACCGCCTCCATGGGCGCGTGGGGCAGCCCGTGGCACGGTTTCTGGGGCGGCCCGATGTATAACGACACCCGCACGATCCACTATCAGGTCGGCACCTTGCAGGTCGACTTCTACGATGCCAAGGACGGAAAGCTGGTCTGGCGGGGCAGCGCCGAGCAGGTACTGCGGGACAATCCGGGCGGCCCGAAGGAACGCACCGACATGTACCGGGAAACGGTGAACAAGGTGCTCTCGCAATACCCGCCGCAGTAGACTCGCGCCCGTTTCAAACGAGCCCGCCCGCAAGGCGGGCTTTCTTTTCGCGCAATTGGAGAAAATCGCATGCCCGTCGTTGCCTGGTGGCTCCTCGTTCTGCCCTTCGTAGCAGGGTCCTTTTTGCCGCTGCAGGCGGGCATCAACGGACAGGTGGCCAGGCACTTTGGCGGCGTAATGAGCGCTGCGATGCTGTCTTTCGCCGTGGGCACGCTGGCGCTTTTCTGCATCGTGCTGTTTCAGCGTGAATTACCGGGGCTGCAGGCTCTTCGGGGCCTGAATTGGTGGCACTGGTGCGCCGGACTGTTGGGGATGTTCTTCATAGCCACCGCAGCCTTTGCCGGCCCACGCATCGGAGCGCTGCTGTTCATGGCGCTGGTGCTGGCCGGGCAGTTGGGCATGGCGCTGCTGCTGGACCACTTCGGCTGGGCAGGCTTTCGCCAGTCACCGATCAGCTTCGGCAAGATCGCCGGCCTGCTGCTGATCATCGGTGGGGTCTGGATGATTCGCCGCGGTTGAGCGCGGCCGATCACTTGCGCTCGAAGGCGTAGAACAGGTTGGGTTCGCTGACCAGATAAAGATCACCTTGATCGTCGAAGGTGATGCCTTCGCCCTGGGGCACACTGTCCTTCAGCCCGGCGAAACCGCTCCAGAGCGAGCGAAAGCTGACCAGCTCGCCGTCACCATCGAGCTCCAGAACCATCTTCGCTTCATCGCTGAGCAGCACCAGGTGACCGGTACGCTCGTCGAAATGCACGGACGCCAGATCGCTGGCCATGTCCTTGTCTTCGATCCAGGCCTCACGGTCGATGATCTCCAGATTCATCTGGCCGTTGTAGGTGGCCTTGATGCCTCTGATTTCGTAGAGCTTGCGTGGCGAATGCTCCTTGACCACGAAGAGCCTGTCGCCCGCACGATCGTAGCCAACCCCTTCGAAACCAGAGTTCTCCCCTGCTCCGATGCCCAGGGTGATAGACGCATAGTCGCCGCGCTGCAACGCGCCAGGTCGATCAGGTACCGGGAGAATCACAACCGACTGACTACGCTCTTCCGTCACCGCCAGCAGGTTGTCGCCCAGATAGGTGATTCCCTCGACATCGGTGAAGCCGGCCAATGGATAGCTCGCGAGAAAGTTGCCGTCGCGATCGAGCGCAACCAGCTCCTCGGGGTTGTTCACCACAGCCCATAGATGGTTGCGACGCTCGTCGAAGGTCAGGCCGGAGAGGTTGTCGACGACGGACGCCACCGGCTTCGCATCGACTCGCACCTGATATTCGGGGAGCCAGAGGCTTCGCGACACCCAGGTGTTTTCATGCCAGGCCGATCTGAGGCTGTAGAACACGCGCTCGTCGAGGTGGAAGGTTGCTGCGGTGTACAACGCGCCTGCAGCCAGCAGGCCCAGCGCCCAGGCACGGGGGCGCACAGCTGACAGCCATTGCGGTCGCAGACTGGTAACGAACGGCATGGTGATTTTCTCGTCGGAGCGGTGGCGGACAGCCTGCTCTGCAAGGATTGCAATTGCATGACGAGTCGCGCTGAAGCGGCCAACAGCCCTGGACAGACTCATTGCCTGGGGCCGGGTTCAACTGCGCTCTTGGGAACTGCCGGGCGGTTTGATAGCCCAATGCCCCAGGAAACGGCTGCGCTTGCAGCCCTGGATCGAATGGCAGGAGAGCGACATGCGGGTGGAAAGTTTTTTCGAATGGCTGGGCCAGGCGCTCGGCACTGTGATCCGCTATATCGTCGATGCCCTCAGCGGCTTTTTCGGATTGTTCGCTGAAGCCGGGGCCAATTTTCTCGAAGGCCTGTCACGAACCCTTGGCATGGATCGCTCACTGATAAGCCTGGTTGCATTGGCTATCGGGCTGATGTTGCTGGTTGGCGCTTTCCGTGCATTCTTCCGGCGCTCGTTCATCTCAGGCGTGATCTATCTATTCCTGGGCCTGTGGCTGTTGAGCTGGCTGATCCACTGACCCGAACTCTACCCTCCGCCAAGATCCTCCGCCTGGCTGCGTTCAGAACCTCGGCGACGTATCATGCCCGGCTGTTCTGGAGCCTCTCATGTCACGGCTATTGACCGCCTGGCAGCACGCCCCGACCCATAAAAGGGTCTGGGCGCTGGCTGCGCCGATGATCCTGTCCAACCTATCCGTGCCACTGGTGGCATTGGTCGACAGCGCCGTGATCGGCCATCTGCCTCATGCGCACCAGCTCGCTTCGGTGGCTGTGGGCGGTAGCCTGTACACCTTGCTGGTCTGGGTCATGGGCTTTCTGCGCATGGGCACCACCGGCTTTGCCGCTCAAGCCGCGGGGCGTGAAGACGGCGGTGCGCTGCGCCAGGTGCTGTTGCAGGGGCTGCTGCTGGCGCTGGGGTTCGCTCTGCTGTTGAGCGTCACGGCGCAACCGCTCAAGGGCTATGCCTTGCAGCTGATGCAACCATCTGCAGAACTGGACAGCCTCACGCAGGCGTACTTCCACACTCGTCTGTTCGGCCTTCCCGCGGCGCTGGCAAGCCTGGCGCTGATCGGCTGGTTCCTGGGCACCCAGAACGCCCGTGCACCACTGGCCATTCTGCTCACCACCAACCTTATCAACGTCGCCCTGGACCTTTGGTTCGTCGTCGGCCTGGAATGGGGTGTTGCCGGAGCCGCACGCGCCTCGGTAATCGCTGAGTGGAGCGGCGTACTGGTGGGCCTGGCGCTGACCCGTGGCGCGCTGCTTCGTTATCCGGGCAGGCTGAACGGTCAGGCCATGCGCCGATGGGCGAGCTGGAAGCCGCTGATGTCGGTCAATCGCGATATCTTCGTGCGCTCGCTGGCCTTGCAGCTGGTGTTCTTTCTGATCACGGTGCAGGGCACGCGACTGGGCGACGCAACTGTGGCGGCCAACGCGCTGCTGCTCAACGGCCTGATGCTCACTGCCCATGCGCTGGACGGGCTCGCTCATGCGGTCGAAGCGCTGAGCGGTCACGCCATCGGCGCGCAGAGCCGCACCGAGCTGCGGCGGATACTCACAGTCGCCGGTGGCTGGTCGCTCCTGGCGAGCCTGGCGTTCGGCCTGTTTTTCCTGCTCGGCGGCGAGCTGTTCATCAGCCTGCAAACCGACATTCCTTCGGTTCGTGAAATGGCCATCGCCTACCTGCCCTATCTCGCCGCGCTGCCGCTGGTCGCAGTCTGGAGTTACTTGCTTGATGGCCTGTTCATTGGTGCGACCCGTGCGCGGGAAATGCGAAACGCCATGCTACTGGCCGTGATGATTTCGTTACCATTGGGCTGGCTGTTGCGCGGGATGGGCAATCATGGATTGTGGTTGGCCTTCCTCGCCTTCATGCTCCTGCGGGGCATCTGCCTGGGCAGCATCGCCCGGCGGCTGCAGCGCGAACAGCTTTGGTTCGCCTCGAGCCATACAGCGCCCCGCCATGACCAAGATGCTGCTGCAACCCTAACCAAAGGATCCTGAAAAATGGCCTATGCCATCGCCGCCTACCTGCACTTCGTGGCGATCTTTCTGCTGTTTGCCCTGTTGGTTCTCGAACACCAACTGTTTCGCCTGCCGTTGAACTTCAAACGCGCGCGGAGCCTGTTCCGGGTCGATCTGGCTTTTGGCGTCGCCGCCGGCTTCGTGCTGGTCACCGGTGCGGCCCGCGCCATGCGCTACGGCAAGGGCCTTGACTATTACCTGAACAACAGCCTCTTCCACGCCAAGGTGGGGCTGTTCGTGGTTGTCGCCCTGCTCTCGATCTACCCCACCGTCACCTTTCTCAGATGGCGACCGGCGCTCAAGGCCGGCCAGGTCCCGACCATCAGCCCCACTCAAGCACGGCTGGTCAAGCTGGTGATCCGCATCGAACTGCTCGCCCTGTTGACGCTTCCCCTGCTGGCGGCGCTGATGGCGCGGGGGCTCGGGGTGATGCCGCAATGACGCAAGACCATGCCTGAATGCACTGCGCCGCGGAGCCAGCAACCCAGGCGGCAACGCCGGTGAACTGTGTATCCTGCGGCGGTGGGGACGATTGAGCGAACCATCAACAGATGAGCCGGACATGATTCAAGGGCAAGCACAGCCGCCAAAGCGCCGAGCGGACATTCTGGTGCAACGACTCGCCCAGTACATCCGCGAGGGCGTGCTGAAACGTGGTGAGAAGCTGCCGACCGAGGTCGACATCGCCAGCCAGGAAGGCTTTAGCCGCAGCGTAGTACGGGAAGCCCTCCTGCGCCTGCAGGCTGCCGGCCTGGTGGAAACGCGCCGCAGCGTCGGCACCTTTGTCATCGATATGCCGCCACCTCAGGAATTGCGCCTGGGCCCGGAGAGCATCACCACCCTTGAAGACGTGCTGCATCTTCTGGAGCTGCGCATCAGCCTGGAAGTCGACGCGGCCGGTCTGGCGGCCAGCAATCGCAGCAACGCTGACCTGGCTGACATCCGTCAGGCGCTGCTTGCCATGAAAGAGCCAGATTCGAAGAAGCCAGGTATCGCGATCCAGGCGGACTTCCAGTTCCACCTGCGCATCGCCAGGGCCTCAGGCAATCAGTACATGTTCGACATCATGAAGCACCTGGGAACCAAGATGATCCCCCGGACCCAGATGAACTCGGCCTATGCCTCCAACGAGGAACGGCTCGCGTACCTGGAAATGGTTCATCACGAGCACGACAGCATCTTCGCCGGTATCGCCATGCAAAGCCCCGATTCGGCACGCGCGGCCATGTTCCTGCACCTGAACAACAGCCGCGAGCGGCTGCGCCGGACACGAATGGCGAAAACCACGACGTTGCAGAGCCCGCCAGAAGCCTGATTCGGCCAACGCCTACCGGCCCGGTGGGGGCTCGTCTTCAACCGTTGGATGCGCTCCGGCCAATACACGCAGCATCTGCCCCACCCCTGCAACCGTCAGCGCTATGGCAGCATGCAGCCACAGCCCCTGCGGGCCGTCAGCCAGCCATACCAGCGGAAGCAACAGAGCGCCGAGGGTGATCAACAAGGCGCCCAATTGCCGCGCCTGTAGCGGGTCGACCCCTGCCGTCTCCACCGGCTGCAATGCGCGATACATGTTGGTGAACATCATGCGCAGCTGCCGACGGCGGCGCGGATCGCCCAGCGGACGGTAGAGCAAACCCGTCGCGAAGAAAAAACCGCCAGTGACCAGCAGATGTGCAAGCACCGTCGCCGCGAACTTGAGATCCCCCGCTTCGCGCACGCTGAGCGAACCGCCGCCGAGCCAGGTTGGCAGATGGCTGGGATCGAACCCCAGATACATTACCGCCGACACCAGCCCACCTACCGCAACCGTACCCCAGCCCGCCCAGTCCGGCGTGCGCCGCACCACCACGGCCAGCAGCGCCGGGATGGACATTGGCAGAAGCAGCATCGAGCTGATCATCAGCACCAGATCGAAGAAATTCAGCTCGGTCTGCTGGGACATCCACCAGGCCACCAGCGTCGCAATCAGCCCGTTGAACAGCGTGAACAGCCGCCCCACCCTCATCAACTGATGCTCGCTATGCCGCCTGCGCTGGTAGACGTTGCGGATGAAGATCCCGGCGTTGCGATTGAGCGCGGCGCTCATCGGCGCAATGGTTGCCGCCAGCATCGCTGCCATGGTCAGCCCCAGGGTGCCGGCGGGCATCATCTGCTCGACGAAGAACAGGTAGGCGGCATTGGTGGCGCCATCGCCCAGCTGCGGGTAGTACGCCGCCAGATCCACGCCCTTGGCCGCAGCCACCCAGGGCGGAATGAACCACATCACCGGCCCGATGACGAACAACACTCCGGCGAGCAACGCGGCCTTCTGCGCCTCGCGCTCGTTGCGAGTGACCAGGAAGCGGTAGCAGGTGATCGCATTGTTGGTCGAGACCGTCTGCTGCATCAGGATGACCGCCATCCATAACGCCAGAATGCCGGGCAGGTTCATTTCGCGACCAAGCCAGAAATCCACCGGAAATTGATCCACGATTCCCGACGGCCCGCCGCCGATGTACAGCGCATAGCCACCGGTCACCAACGTGATGGCCAGGATCAGCACCAGCTGGATGACGTTCGTCGCGCTTACCGTCCAGGCCCCGCCGCTGCTGGCAATGAACGTGATGACGACGCCGGTGGCGAGCAGCACGGGCAGCATGTCCAGGCCAGTCATGGCAGAGATGATGTAGGCCAGCCCGTTCAGCCAGACTGCCGCGCTCAGCGTTGAGAGCGGCAGTTGCAGCCAGGTGAACAGACGTTCGGTCGGCCGCCCGAAGCGCAACGCGATCACCTGCATCGAGGTCTCGACGCGCAACTTGCGGTAGCGCGCAGCGAAAAAGCGGCTGGCGATGAAGAAACCCAGCGCATTGCCCCAGAACAGCATGAGCACCGCAAAGCCATCCGTGTAGGCCTTGCCGGCCGCACCGGTAAAGGTCCAGGCGCTGAACTGGGTCATGAAAGCGGTGGCGCCCGCCATCCACCACTGCATGGAGCCACCACCGTTGATGTACTGGCTGCTGTCGCTGGCCATCCGCCGAAAGCACCAGGCCGCACCGATGATGAACAGCACGTATACCGCCAGCACGGCAAGGTCGAGAGAGGTCATCGTCGCGCCTTCTTCACGTCCACCCTCGAGAATAAAAAAACCAGCACCGGCAAACGAGGCCGATGCTGGTCAACGCAAAGCTTCAGGAAGGCCGCTCGGCCAGGGGTGTCGGGATGTTCCCGATCACGTCCTCGACGTTGGCGCTTCGTTTGAGCAGGTAGCCAACCAGCAATATCGACAAGGCGCAGGCCGCAAACATCAGCCGCCCCCACAACGGGTTGGGCAGCAGCACCATCAACATCAGGCCGGCACCCATCATCAGAGTGATCTGACCGAGTTTGTTGCGCTGCAGGCGGTCGTAGATGTCCTGATCGTCCTTGGCGATCACCGGTGTTTCCACGTCGTGGAAGAACTTGGCCGTGCGCTCCTGCTCATCGCGGGTGCTGGCATCCTCCCGGTAGAACAGACTCGTCAGGCAGAAGAAGCCGCCGGTGAAGATCAGGTGCGCCGCCACGGTGATGGTAGTGGTCAGCTCTGACAGCTCGCGCGCCGTCAAACTGACCCCGGCCAGACTGGCAAACCATTGGGCGGTGAATACAGTCATCACCAGCCAGGACACCAGCATGCCGAAACATACCGTGGCCCAGGCAGCCCACTTGGGCGTACGGCGGATGAACATACCGAAGAACAATGGCACCAGAATTGGCGATTGCAGCAGCGTCGCCACGCGCATCATCAATTCGAACAGGCTCAGCCCTTTCAGCTGGGCAAAGAGCTGAGCAATCAAAATCACCAGGATTCCATTGACGACGGTTGCCGCCTGGCTGACACGCAGCAACTTTTTCTCGCTAAGCGGTTTGTTGCGGGCCACCACCGGCGCCCAGAAGCTACGCACGAAGATCCCCGCGTTGCGGCACAACGCCGAATCCATCGATGAC
This sequence comes from Stutzerimonas zhaodongensis, assembly GCF_003696365.1. Lineage (GTDB taxonomy): Bacteria > Pseudomonadota > Gammaproteobacteria > Pseudomonadales > Pseudomonadaceae > Stutzerimonas > Stutzerimonas zhaodongensis. Next base: position 12,285 of record NZ_RFFM01000007.1, on the reverse strand, counting down.
ATGGTCGCGGCGAACAAACCGGCCACCAGCAAACCAATGGTGCCGACTGGCATCAATCGTTCCGCGAACACCAGATACACCGCATCGCTGGCCTTGTTGCCGAGTTCGGAATGGGCGCTGAGCGCATCCGGATAGAGCACCGCCGTCGCCCACGGCGGGATGAACCAGATCAGGGTGCCGCAGACCATCAATACCAGGGCGAACAGTGCGGCCTTGCGCGCGTTGGCCGAGTCCTTCGCATTCAGGAACCGGTAAGAGTCCTGCATGTTGTTGATGCTTTGCAGCTGCTTTACCAGAAAGAAGATGAACGAACCCACCAGCAAAAGGCCGTAGTTCATGTCCGGCCCCATGAAGAAGTCGGACGGGAATTTGGTGACGATCTCACCGGGCCCGCCCACCGCTACCAGCGCCACAACCGCACAGGCTACCGAGATCACCGCCACCACCAGCGTCTGCACGAAGTCGCTGGCCACCACGCCCCAAGCGCCACTGAGTAGCGAAACCAGCAGCACCGAGATGCCGGTGATCCAGATTGTGGTCGCCATGTCGTAGCCGAACACGGCACCGACGAAGATCGCCAGACCGTTGAGCCAGACACCGCCGTTTAGCACGCTCAGTGGAATGATGGCCCAGGTGAAGAACTGCTCGTTACCGTTGCCGAACCGGCGGCGCACCCCTTCGGTTGGCGTGTCGACGCGCATCTGCCTGAAGCGGTGGCTGAACCACCAGTAGGAGAACATGTAGGCGAAGATGTTGCCGAGGAACACGAAGGTGACAGCAAATCCATCGGAAAAGGCCTTGCCCGCCGCGCCGGTGAACGTCCACGCGGAGAACTGCGTCATGAAGGCCGTCGCCCCGACCATCCACCACAACATGCGGCCGCCGCCGCGGAAATAATCGCTGGCCGACTTACTGGCCATCTTGCGGAAGGCGACACTGATGAACACCATCAGCAGGAAATAACCCGCCACCACCATAATATCTATGTTCATTGCGCTCTCTCGTATCGGTGGGCATCAACGTCGTACCGGGCCGTCGCCACAGGCTGACCGGCCCGGCAATAACTCGCCGTGCACGCCTGTAGTTGGCTAGTCGAACTTGTAATGCACGCCCACGCGCAAGCGCAGTTGCCGATCATCTTCGAATGAATTGACTTTGACGTCGCCGACTTCAAAGAATGGATGCCAGTTATTGTTCCACTTGTACTTGAAGGCAACGTTGTTCTCGTAGTCGTATTTCTTGTTATCGAAGCGTATGTAATCGGTCTTCATGTAGACGAAGTTATATTCATACGTCCAATTGCCACCTGGCATATACGTCAACCAGCCGTCGAAGCGGTTGATGTGCTGATCCTGCCGTGCCCGGTCAGGAATCGATTCATCCACCTTGTCGCGATCCAGCTTGCGGGCCTCGTAGCGATAACGCCCAGCCAGATTGAGCCGCTCGTTGAGCCGGTAATCCACACGCAAACCGCCGCTATATGTCATGGCTTCCTCGACGCTGTCGAGCCTCAGGAACGGTGTCAGCGCCCACTGCGGCGAAAGAACGTGACGGTAGTCGATGACCAGTTCATGGCCGCTGCCAACGGTGTTATCAAAAGCCACACCCTCCCGGCTGCCGGCTGTCTTGTACTTCAACTCGCCATGGAAGCCGAGGCCGTTCTTCAAACGCGTGCCGATCAGAAAACGATCCGAATGCAACTTGGCGTCATCCAGATATTGATGGCGGTAATTGACGTAGCCGTCATTGGCAAAAGCCGATTGGGCAAAGGAAAGAAGAACCAGCGGGGCTGCAGCCGCGAATGTGATGATTGTCTTTTTCATGGTTTTATTCTTATTGGTTGAAATTGGTAGGCACAGACAAATGGCCACCCGGATAACTATTCGCACTCTTTTACAACTGCCGCACCGGACGTTAATTGCCGAGCGAAACCGTCCCGCTCGTTAGCGGAGCAAGCAGTTGTAAGAGCACGTTGAATAACCAGGTGGAACAACAGGATCAGGCGAGGGAGGCGCTCACCATCACTATCCGGGCGGCGAGCGCCCACAAGGTGAACCGGAGTGCGCAGCGTGACCGAAGGTCCGCTGCGGGCGGGTATGGTCGACCGGCAATGCCGGTCGCGGTGAGACAGTGCGGTAGCGCTTCATCGATCAGTCCTTTGTTGTATTTATTCAGACTTGATGCGTGGATTACAGGTATCAGTGCCGGCTCAGGGTGTTGGCCTCGATGTAGGCGAAATTTATGTCCTCGCCCAGCCCTGGCCGCTGTGGCAGATGCACGAAGCCATCTCGATCCATCGGATCGACGATGCTGTTGAGGTAAGCAGGTACGTCGTCGTACTCGAGGAAGGGGTGAAGCAGACCGCGCTCGTACCAGCTGCAGTTCTTGATCGCCCCCACGACCGCCAGGTTGGGCGCGCCGTTACCGTGAACCTCGCAGTCGAGGCCGAAGGACTCGGCCAGGTGTGCAACCTTCATCACCGGTCCGATGCCGCCGACTCCGGCGACGCCAGCGCGCAGGATGTCGCAGGACTGGCCGCTGACCCAGCCGGCGCGGCTGTGATATTTGCCACCCAGGCTTTCCGGGCCGAGCACCGGGATGGTCAGGTTGGCCGCCAGCCAGGCATAGGATTCGGCTGACTCTTCCATCATCGGCTCTTCGAACCAGGCGAAATCGAGCTTCTCGATCTCACGCCCGATGTAGAGTGCGTCCGTGCGGTTGTACCAGTGGTAACCGTCCAGCATCAGCGCGATATCCGGACCAACTGCTTCGCGTACTGCGGCGCAGGCACGGACGTCCATCTTCGGATCTGGAGCGAACGAGATCGGCGGCATCCAGGTATGCAGCTTGATGCCCTTATAGCCGCGCTTGACCAGCTTTTCGGCGAACACGCCATATTCGTCCGGAGTGGAAAGACCGCCTGGCGTGTCGTCCCCGCACATGGTCGAGCCGTATGCACGAACCTTGTCCCGATAACCGCCCAACAACTTGTAGACCGGGACTTCAAAACGCCGCCCCGCCCAGTCCCACAGCGCCTGCTCGACCAGTGCCAGGGTGCGGTCAGTCAACTGCCCTGCACTGCCCCGCTGCCAATGCGCCAGGTCTTGCCAGATACGCTCCCGGTCCAGCGCGTTCTGCCCGATCAATACCTTGCGCACGAAGTTGTGAATCAGGTGCGCCCGCAGCAGTTCCGGTGCGCCAAAAGCGTAGCCCTCACAGCCGTCTTCGGTGACGACGCGCAGCAATGCCATGCTGGCCTGCGATTCCTCGCCGGGGTGGGAATGACCCGCGCTATCTACGGCACGGCGAGTGGGATAGGTAAACACTTCGACACTGACACGGGTGATTTTCATAGCAGCGAGACTGTCCTGAGCGTTTTTGTTATCAGAGCTGAGACTCTGTATGTCGTCGTACTACCTTCGAGTATTTTCCAAAGTCATGGAACTGTCAACTAAAGGTACGATGACATGATGTAAGAACATTCAGCTCATTAAATGGCATAGAACGCGCTTAAACCATTGTTTTAAAAGGATAACTATCTGAGCAACACGCAGAGCTCGCAAAGCGGAACCGCGAAAAATACCGACGAGTAGTAAGATGACATTTGCTTTACAGGTCGTACAACATGACGAAAAAGAAAACAACGTACTTGCCCCCTCCTCTGTCGCCCACAGAGCAGGCGCCGCCAAGTGGTGATGAGAAGCGATAAGCCGGGCTTTGGAAGGGAAACGATCACGAGGCGCCACAGTCGATTTACTGGATAGCGGCAGTAGCCATATACATGCCGCATCACTCCTGGAGCTGAGCCTATGACCGACAGCCTGACCAATACGCCTCTTCCCTTTGACCCAGCATTCGAACAAGTGCCTGACGACGAGGCCGAGTCAATCTCCGGCCTTATCCAGGCCATGCGCGAGATCACCGAGACAACCTATGCCGACGGCGGCCACGCCATCCGCAGCGTGCATGCCAAAAGCCACGGCCTGCTGCAGGGCGAGATCCAAGTGTTGGAAGGCCTGGCGCCAGAGCTGGCGCAGGGCGCGTTCGCCAAGCCAGGACGCATGCCGGTCGTGATGCGCTTTTCGACCAATCCCGGCGACATCCTCGATGACAAGGTATCCACCCCGCGCGGGCTGGCGATCAAGCTGATCGGGGTCGAGGGTGAACGGCTGCTGAACAGCGAAGGGCAGGTCACCCAGGACTTCGTCATGGTCAACGCGCCAGCGTTTCTGGCGCCAACCCCCAAAGCCTTTCTCAAGTCCGTGAAGCTGCTTGCCAAGACGACCGATAAAGCACCTCGCGCAAAACAGGCACTCTCCGCGGCTTTGCGTGGAGCGGAAAGCCTGCTCGAGAAAGTTGGCGGCGAGAGTCCCACACTGAAGGGCATGGGCGGCCACCCCATGACCAACCTGCTGGGCGAGACCTACTACAGCGTGGTTCCGGTACTTTACGGCCGTTACTTTGCCAAGCTATCGCTGGTGCCTGTGTCCCCCGAACTCAAGGCATTGACTGACCAGGCCGTCGACCTGAGCGACAAGCCCAATGGGCTGCGCGAAGCCATCTCCGCGCATTTCGCCAGCCATGGCGGAAGCTGGGAGCTGCGGGTTCAGCTGGCCACCGACATCGACAAAATGCCCGTTGAAGATGCTTCAGTGGTCTGGCCGGAAGAACTGAGCCCCTTCATCACGGTCGCGAGAATCGACGTGAAGCCGCAAATAGCCTGGAGCGAGCCGCGCGCCCAGGTGGTAGATGACCAGATGTCATTCAGCCCCTGGCACGGACTTGCCGCTCACCGTCCGCTCGGCGGCATCATGCGCTCGCGCAAGCCGGCTTATGAGATGTCTTCGGAATTCCGTGCACGCCACAACGGCTGCCCGATGCACGAGCCGAAAAGCCTGGACCGGCTGCCCGAGTGACCGGCAGCGTCACGCCCCGGCATTTGCCGGGGCATGCTCATCAGCGCCAGATGTTGTTGTTGATCTTCTCTTTCAGCTCCGGATAGTCAGCCGCCTTGAAGGTGGGTACCACGCCGGCCTTGACCTGTGCCATGTAGTCCTTGGTCAGCTTCACCACCGTGCCGGACAGTAGCGTGATCGCGATCAGGTTGATTGTCGCCATCAGGCCCATTGACGCATCTGCGGCATTGAAGACCGTAGACACCGCCTCGTAAGCGCCCCAGACGACCATGCCCAGCGCCGCCAGACGCAGCAGGGTCAACCCGAGCTTGTTGCCGCCACCGAGGAAAATCAACGCGTTCTCGGCGTAGGAATAGTTGGCGACGATGGAGGTAAAAGCGAAGAACAGGATGGCGATCGCAATGAAATACGTCCCCGCCACGCCAATGTGCGTCTCCATGGCCTGCTGGGTGAGCTGAGTACCAGTGACGCCCGAACCCGGCTCCAGCACGCCCGACAGAAGAATCATCACCGCCGTGGCGGTGCAGATAACGATGGTGTCGACGAAAACACCCATCGACTGCACCAGCCCCTGGGAAGACGGATGGTGCGGGGCCGGCGTCGCCGTTGCGGCCACATTGGGCGCCGAGCCCATGCCCGCCTCGTTGGAGAACAGCCCGCGCTTGATGCCATTGAGCATCGCTGCGGTTACGGAGCCCGCCACACCGCCGGCGGCTTCTTCAAGTCCGAACGCACTACGCACGATGGTCATCAGCACGCCCGGCACTTCAGTGATATTCATCACCAGCACGATAAGCGCCATCAGCACATAAAGGCCTGCCATCAGCGGCACCACTAATTCGGAGAAGCGCGCAATCGAGCGCAGCCCACCGAAAATCACCGCACCTGCAAGAATCGCGATGGCAACCCCGACCCACAACTTGGAGAAACCGAACGCCCCTTCCATGGCGTCGGCGATGGAGTTGGCCTGCACCGCATTGAACACCAGCCCGAACGAGATGATCAGCGCGACGGAGAACACCCCGCCTGCCCAAGGAGCCTTGAGGCCCTTGGCTATATAGAAGGCCGGGCCCCCGCGATACTGGCCCTCGCCGTCACGCACCTTGTAAAGCTGAGCCAGTGAGCTTTCGGCATAGGCGGTCGCCATGCCTACCAACGCCACCAACCACATCCAGAAGATCGCACCAGCACCACCCAGATAGAGTGCAACCGCTACCCCCGCCAGGTTACCGGTACCCACCCGTGACGCGAGGCTGGTGCACAGCGCCTGGAACGGTGATATGCCTGAAGCATCGCTTTGCCGCGCACCGCGGATCGCCCGCACCATTTCACCAAAATGAACGAACTGCAGAAAACCCAGGCGGATGGTGAAGAACACCCCGACTGCCAGCAGACCGTAAATAAGGACATACCCCCAGAAGATCGTGTTGAGGAAGTCGATGATTGCGGTCATGAGAACGCCTTGTCGTTGAGGGACGGAGGGAGACAGCTAACTCCAGTGCTGAGCAGGTGAGCATCAGCCAGAGTGTCGCGCCAGCCCAACACCGTCCGGTGAGTGAGAGTGCAGGACGCGTATTGACCGATCGCATCCGCAGCTGAGCCAGGTCTCAGAAAGGCCACAGCCGCCAGGGTTCCGTCAGCCCGCCCTGCACCTGGGGTCAGGGCGTGAACGCTACCCGATAGCGGCGCGCGTTGTCCCGCCGTTATCGCGACGGGCCACGCATCGGTTACAGATGACTGTGGCCCTTCGCCCGGCACTGACGTTAAGGTCGACACACATCCACCCCGGGACGAATCATGGCCGCCAAAACCAGCAACACCCGTCAGCAGATCCATCTCGCAGTACTCATCGATGCCGATAACGCGCCCGCTGCCATCGTCGAAGGGCTATTCGAGGAGATCGCCAAATACGGCGTAGCCAGCGTCAAGCGCATCTACGGTGACTGGACCAAACCCAACCTGGGCAGCTGGAAAAAGGTGCTGCTCGACTATTCCATCCAGCCGATCCAGCAATTCGCCTATACCTCCGGCAAGAACGCCACTGACAGCTCGCTGATCATCGATGCGATGGACCTGCTCTACACCCGCCGCTTCGACGGATTCTGCCTGGTTTCCAGCGACAGCGATTTCACCCGCCTCGCCGCGCGTATCCGCGAGGAAGGACTAACCGTTTACGGCTTCGGCGAGCAGAAAACGCCATCGCCCTTCGTCTCGGCGTGCGACAAATTCATCTACACCGAAATCCTCAGAGCCGACGCGCCCAAGTCTTCGCAGGAACCGCCGAGCAATGGCGACAAGGCCCCCGCACTCGCACCGGTTGAAAAATCCGAAGAAGAGGCCAAGGCCCCGGACAAGAACGCTGAGGTCAAGGCGCAAAAGGTGCCGGTGGACTTCATCGCCAAAGTACTCAGCGACATCGCCGACGACGAGGATGACTGGGTGCACCTCGGCGAGCTTGGCTCCAACATCAGCAAACTCCGCCCTGCCTTCGACCCACGCCTGTATGGCTTCAAGAAACTCAGCGATCTGATCAAATCCCAACCCAAACGCTTCGAGCTCGAAGCCCGCGGCACCACCTCCACAGGCGGCAAAGCGCTATATGCGCGGAGCTTGAAGCCGTCGAAATAAAAGGCAGCACATCACCAGTCCAAACCGGAGCCTGTTAACCCTTTGCTCCCATCATTTTGAAACCAATCAGCACACAGAGAACCGAACCAGGACCCACCCAACCCTTCTAAGCAAACATCGACTCAAGGAGGTTTCCATGACCAAGGCATTGCTCACCACCCTCGGCTTCGCCCTCTGCGCGCCAGTTGCGCTTGCTCAAACGCCAAAGCCAGACGTGATTTCTCACCTCAACGGCCTGGACATCGAGATCAGCGCCATGGGCGTACCGACCTCGACCACCGCGGCAGGTGGCGAGCTGGTCGGGATCCGGGCGGTGAGGGTGATGAACAAGACTGGAGACACGGTAACTTGCGAGTTTCATGTGCCCGCCGACGCGCGAGCCGACACCTCCGCCCCGCCCGTATTCACCGTCAGCCCGAACAGCCAGCAGGTAGAGCGTGTGCCCGGGGAATATTCACCCGATGAGCCATTCGCCGAGCTGACCTGTCGCGCGCCGGGACAGAATGTCGCCTCGCCCAATGCCGTGCCTACTGGCGAACCCGGCGCCGAGCCTACCGCACCGGAAACGGGCGGCGCCCCCGCCACTGCACCCGCTCCAGCGGATGACCCGTCTCGCACCCGCGCCCCGTCCGACCGGGATCGCTGAGCAATCTTCTCAACCCAGCCAAGAGTTAGAAAACGCGGTGCCCGTTGGCGAACCCGCAGCCAACGGGTACCGCTCCCCGCTTCCGCATCCCGGCTACGAACTCCCGCAGGATGGCGTCTGAGCGCAGCGATACCCATCAGGCAATCAAGCAATAAGCGCAACGTTGCGCCGGTCGCATTATCAGCGCAGCCTCTCTCACGAATGGCTTAGCGCGCCCGGCAGGTTGCCGCAAACGGGCTTGCAGCTGACAACCCGATCATCACGCATACACCGACTTCAGCACGAAGTATTGCCGCGCACATGTCGGCGGCGGCCAGTTGCGCACACCTGCGCCTCGCCGCAGCCGTAAAGCCGCGCAACGGCCAATGCTCTCGATGGCGAGCACCAGGCGAAAATCACCTGCGCCAAAGCGACCCAACCGCCGCAGCCCGTGTTGGCAATCTAATGACGTCTCGCGTAGGGATCACTGGCTCGTTATTTCAGCATCCGGAATCAGCTTGACCTGCCTCCCTCGGATCACTTCGTGCGCGTACGTAATGAGAGCACGCCCGTACGACTGATGCCCGTAGGTCAGCCCGGATACAGCTTCTGACTAAAACGGTTACATCTAATTGATAATGATTTTCAACATCTCTAGAATCTGCGCCCCTCTGCTCGAATCACATTCAAGGAACCCCATCGATGCGTCGACTTCTTGTGCCTGTGCTGTCGCTCCAGGCGCTAACCGCCACGGCCTACGCCGCTGAGCTACCGGAATCAACCAGCGAGCCCATCGCGCTCGAACAGATGGAAGTGACCGCCTCGCAATCGGAACGCGCAGACGGCCCGGTTGATGGCTATCGCGCCACGCGCTCAGCCAGCGCGACGCGCACCGACACGCCGATCCACGAAATCCCGCAGTCAATCAGCGTTGTGCCTGCACAGGTTGTACAAGACATCGGCGCCGTACGCCTCGAAGATGCGCTGGACTATGCCGGTGGCGTCGAGCGCGGGAACAATTTTGGCGGCCAGGGCCTGACCGAATTTCTTGTGCGTGGCTTCAACAGCCAGGAGTTCTACCGCAACGGTTTTGCCGTAAACCGCGGCTACCCCAACATGCCGGACGCCGCCACGATCGAACGCATCGAAGTGCTGCGCGGCCCTGCAGCCATGCTTTACGGCCGAAGCGACCCCGGCGGCACCTTCAACATCGTCAGCAAGCAACCTCAGGCCGAGCGCCGCACCGTACTCGGCAGCCAGTTCAACACCGAAGGGCTGCGCCGCGGCACCCTGGATACCACCGGCGCGCTGGATGAACAGGCTGCATTCACCTACCGCCTGAACCTGGTGGCAGAAGGTGGCGACAGCTTCCGTGATGACGTCGAGAGCGAGCGCTACAACATCGCGCCGGTGCTGCGCTGGCAGCTCAACGACGACACCGCCGTCACCCTCGAAGGCGACTACCTGCACAACCGCCATCCGCTCGACCGTGGCGTCACCCGCTATGCCAACCAGCAAGGCAAGCTGCCGCGTGATCGATTCCTGGGCGAGGAAGCCGCTGGCAAGCTGACCAACGAGAACGCCACCACGCAACTGCGCGTCGAGCACCTGCTCAATAACAACTGGACACTACGAGGCGGCGTTCAATACCTCGACGGCGAGCTTTACGGCGGCGCCGTGGAGAACAACAGCAACAGCTACGCCGCGGGTCTCGCCCCGGGCGCAACCACGGTCGGCCGCAACTATAACGAGCGATGGTTGAACTGGAACGACGTCAACGCCCAGGCCAATGCCGAAGGCAACTTCAACCTCGCCGGCTTCGCCCATACCCTGCTGGTGGGCGTCGAGTACGACAAGTTCAACTACAACTCATTGATCATCCGCTCGCCAGGCGGTGGCGCGTACCCTATCGACTTGTACAACCCGGTGCATGGCCAGCCACTGCCAGCACTGACTCGCACCACTACTCATGACAGCGAGACACTCAAGTCTTACGCCTTCTACCTGCAGGATCAGGTCGCGCTGACCGAGCGCCTTTCAGCTCAAGTAGGCGCCCGTATCGAGCGTTTCGAGCAGACGTATGAAGACAAGATGCCCGGTGCTGAGGACTGGGAGCAGGCAAATAACGCCGTCACACCGCGCTTCGGCCTGATCTACGACCTCACCGAGGAACTGGCGGTATTCGCCAACACCTCTCGCTCGTTCAAACCGAACCGTGGCGCTGATCGCCTCGGCAACTCGTTCGACCCGGAAAAAGGCGTAGCCCACGAAGTTGGCGTGAAGTACGACATGGCCGATCGCGACCTCAGCCTGACCGCGGCCGTATTTCATATCGTCAAGGAAAACGTGCTGACCAATGACCCGCTGGACAGCACCCGCAGCATCGCCGCTGGTGAAGTCCGCAGCCGCGGGTTCGATATCAACCTGGCCGGCAATATCACCCCGCAGTGGCGGGTGGTCGGCGGCTATGCCTACGTCGACGCCGAAGTCACCGAAAGCACCAGCGCCACCATGCCAGCCGGGACTCGTTTGGGTAACGTACCGAGACACAGCTTCAACCTGCTGGACACCTATGAGTTTGACGGCGGCGCGCTGGCTGGCCTCGGCCTGGGCGTTGGTTTGAAATACATCAGCGAGCGACAGGGCCAAACCAGCAACAACACCTACGACATGGACGGTTACGGCCTGGTAGACCTGTTGGCCTACTACCCGCTGACCGACAAGGTGCGCCTGAACCTGAACTTGAACAACGTGTTCGACAAACACTACGAGGAACGCGCCTGGAACGCTTGGGCTTACCCAGGCGAGCCGCGCACCCTGCAGGCCGGTATCTCTATCGAGCTGTAACTGCACTACCCCGCCTCGACCTCTCGGGAAGTGGATCAACCACTTCCCGAGACGGCGCTTCTAGCAATGCGCGCTCCCACCTACCTCGTCGTTTGCGGATGCGGGAATTCCCGCAGCCAGCGAGCAGTAAAGTTCTCGCCTATAACGCACCACGAAGAGCCTGCAGCCGGCGAGTACGGCTGATCACAACGACGCTATATACGATCCAACGGGCTCAGCACCGCTAGGCCGCCTCGGTTGAGCACATGCGTATAGATCATCGTTGTCTTGACGTCAGCGTGACCGAGCAGCTCCTGCACCGTACGTATATCCTGCCCACTTTCCAACAGATGGGTAGCAAAACTATGGCGCAGCGTATGAGGGGTTGCCAGCTTGGCCAGACCGGATTCCTTTACTGCACGCTTGAATGCCCGCTGTATCCGCTTTTCGTCCAGGTGGTGCCGACGCACCGACCCGCTGCGCGGATCGACTGACAGACCTGGCGCTGGGAATACGTACTGCCAAGCCCACTCCCAGGGCGCATTTGGATATTTGCGTGCCAAGGCATCAGGCAGATAAACATCGCCGCGCCCATCAGCCAGTTCCAGCTGATGAAGTGCCCGCGTTCGGGCGATATGTTGCTTGAGCGGATCAACCAAACTTGCCGGCATCACCGTGACGCGATCCTTCTGACCTTTGCCGTCGCGGATAACAATCTCGTTACGCGAGAAATCTACATCCTTGATTCTCAGCCGGACGCCTTCCATCAGGCGAAGCCCGCCTCCATACAGGAGCCGCGCGATAAGCCCAACTTCGCCATCGAGAGACCCGAGAACCTGTTGCACTTCACTAATTGAAAGCACAACCGGAAGGCGCGCGGGTTTCTTGGCACGTACCACCTCTCCCAACCAGGGCAAATCCTGCTTGAGTACTTGCTTATAAAGAAACAAGAGCGCAGCAAGCGCCTGATTTTGTGTAGATGCCGAAACATCACGGCGGACCGCAAGATCGGAAAGGAATGCTTCTAGTTCCGGAGCGCCCATCTCAAGCGGGTGGCGATAATTGTGAAACCGTACGTAGCGCTTGATCCACTCGCAATAGACGCGCTCAGTTCTGATCGAGTAGTGTTTCAGCCTGATCTGGTCCCGGACCTGATCAAGCAATCGAGGCTTTCCATCCATGGTGTATAACTCCTTTATACAGTCATCATCCGTCGGAACGGCCCAGCCTAGACAAGGAGAGTGAGGATGACAAGGAATGTTATACACCACGCCCGTCCGGCGTCTTATA
>NZ_RFFM01000006.1 GCF_003696365.1 Stutzerimonas zhaodongensis | reverse complement strand
GATGCCAGGCATGGTCATGGGCCTGCTGGGCTAAGCAATACGCTGTAGCGCCGGTTCCTTTGACCGGCATCGAAAAGCCCCGAATGATTCGGGGCTTTTTTTTGCCTTCGCGTTGCGGAGGCCTAACCCCTCCGACAAACGGCGAAAAAAAATCCCCAACGACATCATCACTAGATATGCCGTATTAATCCTCTCTATTACGTCAATAGACGCTATATCTGCTCTGTTTCGCAAAACCAACCTCTTCATCGCCATGTCCGTTCAGCGACTTTTTGGTGCAATCGTCTTGTGGGATCAAAAAATCGACGCCAATATGCCGCCGTCCGGTTTTGCCAAGGTGATCACAGGTAAGACTATTTGCTCGCGGCACCCACGCTCAGGCGCTCATGACCTCATCTCTGACCCCTTCGGCCACCGATGGCTTCGTCTGTCCCGTGTTGAAAACTGGGCGGGAAGGCTGCACGGCCCGTTTCAATAGCGCGCTGTATCAGCTTGTGGTTTCGCATGGCGATATCGAGGAAACACTGGATCTCGGGTTCTCCGGCAGTCGTGTACTGGAGCGGTTGCTGCAGGTGCCGGGTGAAGTGGTGTCGCGGGACGAGTTGATGGCCCATGCATGGGAAGGTCGCGTTGTCGGCCAGGGCAGCCTGAATCAGCAAATTTATACGCTGCGCCAGGCATTGTTCGATGGACGCAGCCAGATCATTCAGACACTGCCGCGGCGCGGATACCTGTTCAACCCGCAATATCTGATCGTCGATCAGGCGCGCCCCGCGGTTGGCCCGTCAGTTGATGCGATCGCGGACGAACCCGAGCAGCTAATGGTCGAGTTGCCAGTGGCGACCATTCAGGCAACAACGGATCTACCAGAACCAGCCCCTCGGCGCCGCTCCTGGCAGATCCTGGCGCTCGTCGGTTCAGCGATGATGGTACTGCTGGGCCTGGCGACGCTGGGTTTCCGGCTGGCCAGCACCTCGGCGCCCTCCTTCACCCAGACGGTCGAGGCTGGGCCGCTCGAGGTGCTTTACGTGGAGGAGAGCCAGCGTCAACTAGATCTGGTGATTAACGATACGCGACATCTGGTCGATACCCTGGCCAACATGAGTGCCGAACCCGCGCGGGTGATCGTCAACATGTCCCCAGGTTTTTATGAAATTCGCTGCCTGCAAGGTGACGGAAGAGTCAACTGGCTGAAGGTTCACAAGAGCAAGATCCAGACGATCCCCAGCGGCCATTTACGAGAGTGCCTGAAATGAATAGCCAGAACGAAACCGGAGCAGTTGGTAAGCGCATGCTGCGGGTTATGGCACCTGCCGCCCTGCTGTTGTGGGCGTTCGTGGCAATGGGCACCAGTGGTAACGCCTCGTCGAAATTCGATGGCCGCTACAGCTCCACCGGCCAGGTGCTGCTGAGCGACGGCAGCACCGTCAAGGTCAGCCAGAGCCTGGTTTTCAACAAGGGGCGTTTCTATACGATGACCCGAAATTCTCCAGCCATCGTCGAAGCCTCCGGGCGACTGGAGACGGATCTGTTAGGGCGTGCCTCGCTGGTCGTGGAAGAAGGTCAGGTGCACGGCCTGGGGCCGCAAGACCAGCTGGACGACGAATTGATGTTCAACCTGTTCTATGGCTCCCACAAAGGCGCCCGCATAACCCTCGAGCAGGTTGGCGCCTGCCTCTACGGCGTCCAGACGCAACAAGTCTACTGCGCCGACGACCACCCGCACCGGGGCTGATGCCTCATCTCCTATCGGTAGCGATGCGCCTGCAACGCAGTCGAGACTGCCGCTGTAGCGCTCTTTCTAGACACCGATAAAGCGCCGAGTCCGATAAGGCCCGGCCTTATTCCACTCGCACCGCAGCCCATGATCAAGAGAGCGAGCTCGCGGTTGGTAGTTGGTACGCGCCGAGGGGGCCTTCCCTGATGGCGGGCTCATATCAGCAAGACTTTGCCTCTACCTGCGCCGTCATTACAGGCCTGATCACGGGCCGGAAAATAGCGGTTCTGGTAACGAGCGGCACGATTTGACCTAGCTGGCCCCCCACTACCGATGGCCGGGCGACGCACTCCGATGCGGCCGGTCATTCGCGGCGAGCGAGCAACCACCCATCGCAATCTCAGTCAGAGGACGCTCCGCTGTAGCTCGCTCCGCTTTCCGAGAAGCGCACCTTGCCGTAGCTGTCACCGAAGAGTTCCTTGTACAGCGCCTCGGCCGAGGCGGTCAGCAGCAGGATTTCTACCCGGCGATTGGCACCGCTTTGAGGGTCGTCGGGGTGCAGGGGCATGACGTCGGCTTGAGCCGTTACCTGCAGCACCGAGCGTTCGCTCAATCCAGCGGCGACCAGGGCATTACGTGCGCGCAATGCGCGATCACCGGACAGGTTCCAGTTGTCGTAGCCGTTCTTCTGTCGATAAGGCGTGGCATCCGTGTGGCCGCTGATGATCAGCTTGTTGTCGACCTTCGTCAGCACGCCGGACAGCACACCGAGCAGCTTCTGGAAGTGCGGATTGAGCGTGGCACTGCCGCGCTGGAACATGAACCGCTGCTGGTCGTCCTTGATCAGGATGCGCAAGCCCTGGGGCACCACATCCACTTCCAGGTTGGCCAACGCATCGACCTCACTGGCGACCTGCCGCATGAGGGCGGCGAGCTTTTGAAGTTCTTCGGTCGAGCCGTAGTTGCGGCTGCCGTCCTGTTCGCTGTTCGACTCGCGGGAAGTTGTTTCATCGGCCCGCGCTGGGCGCACCGGCATGCCGTCGAGTTCCAGCGGCGAACGGCTGGTGCCGTCGAAGATCCCCGCGCCACCATCGACCAGCGGATTGCTCTCCATCTCACCGTAGGATGGGTTGGACTGATCTATCTGGGGCTGGATGATCCACAGCACCATGAACAGCGCCATCATCGCCAGCGTGAAGTCGGCGAAGGCTACCTTCCAGGCACCGCCGTGCGCATCGTCATGGCCTTTCTTGCCGCGGCGCTTGATGATGATCTCGTGCTCGCCGCCGGACCCGCCCTTGCCCCTGCTCCTCATGCGGCGTCCCTTTCTTCCTCATACTGCGTCACCCATTTTTCCAGCTGGCGGAAGGCGGGTTTGACGTCCTGCTCGATCAGCTTGCGACCGGCGTCTACCGCCAGCAGCGTGGGCTTGCCCGCAACGTGTGCCACCAGGGTGGTCCGCACGCATTCGAGGGCGGAAAGTTCGGTCTTGATACGCTGACTCATGGCATTGGACAGCGGGTCCATCAGGCAATAGCAGAAGAAGATGCCGAGGAAAGTACCCACCAGCGCGGCGGCCACGTGGGCACCGATTTCCGCGACGCTGCCGCCGATGCTGCCCATGGTGATGATGATCCCCATGATTGCCGCGAGAATGCCGAAGCCTGGCATCGCTTCACCGATCTTGTGCAGCGAACGCGCAGGCTGCAGCAGGGCGTGCTCCATGGCTTCGAGTTCCTGTTCGAGGAAGCCTTCCAGCTCGTGAGCGCTGATTTTGCCCATGGCCATCAGGCGGAAGTTGTCGGCGATGAAGGCCATCAGGTTCTTTTCCTGGAGGATCAGGGGGTAGCGCACGAACAGATCGCTCTGCTCTGGCTCCTCGATATGCGAGTCGAGCACCTTCAAACCGCCCACATCGACCATCTCAAGCAGCTCATAAAGCAGCATCAGCAACTGACGCTGAAACTCCTCGCCCCGACGCTGGTAGGAAAAGACGTCCTTGATCTGATGCAGCATCTCGATCAGAACTTCCTTGGGGTTACCGACAACAAGACTGCCGAGCGCCGCGCCGAGAATGATCACCACCTCGGCAGGCTGCCAGAGCACTCGCATGTCGCCGTTGGCCATGGCGTAGCCGCCCAGCACGCAACCGATGATGATGAACGCACCTATTACTTTCTGCATGACGTTACTGACTTCTCTCGGTTAGGAAGCGACAAGCCTTGGCTATGGCCTGCTTGCTCAACTGACAGACCCGGGCGTCGCTGACTTCCAGCACCAGGGCAATTTCTTTCAGGCTCAGCTCGTGCTGGTAGTACAGCGTCAGCACCAGGCGCTCGCGCTCGTCCAGCCGCGCCAGCGCCTGTGCCAGCACGCGCTCCTTGATCAGGCGCTCCTCGAACAGCTCGGCGGTATCGGGGAAATGCTCGTGGCCGCTCTGTAGCAGCTCATCGAGGCTTTCGATCGCTTCGGATGAATCGGCACAGAGAAAGTCCTGGTATTCCTTTTCGTCGAGGCCGGTGTGGGCCTTGATCTCTTCGTCGCTGGGCTCGTGGCCCAACTGTCTCGACAGGTCACGGATCGCGTCGCGTACTTTGTGCGCCTGCTGGCGGACCTGCCGCGGGCGCCAGTCCTGACGGCGCAACTCATCGAGAATGGCGCCCCGGATGCGCAGCGAGGCGAACTTGCCGAACTGCTCGTCAGGTTCGCCGTAGCGGCGCAGCCCTTCGAGCAGACCCATCATGCCGATTTGCTCCATGTCCTCGCGGTCGAGCACCTGGTTGGCTTGCAGCGAAAGCTGCCGGACGATGCGCTTAACCAACGGCAGGTATTGCATCAGCCAGCGCTGCTCGACCGCCGGTGCGAATACCGAAGGGCCAGCCGGCGTAGCGCCGTAGAAGTCGATGGGGCAAGTGGCGGTCATGGCGCGGCCTTTACTGCACGATCAGCTTGTTGACCAGCACGTGCTTGAACGGCACGGCTGCATTCTTGCTGGCAAAATCGGCGAACAGGACGGTTTCAAGACGCTCCTGCAATTCGCTGATCTTCAACCCGCGCAGTTCGGCAAATGGCAGTGACGACAGGTAGCCCACTACGGAATTACGCACGATGGGTTCAACCTGCTCGAATTTCTTCGGCTTGTCGGAGGCATCGGCCTGCAGCGCCAGGTCCAGCACGAAATAGTGCTCACGACCTTCGCCGCGGACACTGACGATGACTTTCTCGACCGGGAAGAACTCATACTCCGAAGGTTCGACCGGCTCCACTGCCGCAACCTGTTCGGAGCTGCCGCCCTCCAGGCCGGGCTTGAGCAGCCAGTAGCTGACGCCAACCCCACCGGCAACGGTCAGGACGTTGAGCAGCAGCATCAGCAGAACGAGACGGGACGTGGACATAACACACTCACAATTGGGTAATTAGGTTTAAACCGGTCAAACCGTGATCAATACATCCCGGGCGTGACCGCGCTCCCGGCTCTGTTGCTGTTCCTCTTGGCGGGCTGCCGTGGGTAGCTCATCGCCGCCCAATGCCGCCCGTTGACGCTGCTGGCCTTGCTGCCCGCCGCTGTCGGCACCAACCTGAACGTTGACCTGGACGAAGTGCTGGCCCACCAGTTCGTGGCGCAAGCGATCGCTTGTCTGCTGCAGCAGCCGCGCCACGTCGGCATTCGCTGCCGACAGATGCACGTTCAGCCGGCCCGACTCATGGCTGAGCATGATTTCCATGCTGCCGAGCTCCGGTGGATCGAGGCGGATGGTGGCGCTCTGAATCTTCTGCTGGATCTGCAGGTCGACGTTCTCACGCAACGCATGCAGCATCTGCTCCCCCCACTTGGCTTCCGGCGCTTGCAGCTTCAGCGCGCGGTCCGCCTGGACGGGTGCGGTCTGACCCCGCTCGACCGTACTGGTGAGCGGCTCACCGGCATCGAGCGACTCGACGATTTCGTGCAGATCCAGCGAAGCGGCCGGCATGGTGTCGACCGGCGCCGGCGCAACGGCAGGCTGGCCAAGGGACATATCGACGACCGGCTTCATCGCAGCCGGCATCAACGGATTCAT
The DNA here is from genome assembly GCF_003696365.1 of Stutzerimonas zhaodongensis. Classification (GTDB taxonomy): domain Bacteria; phylum Pseudomonadota; class Gammaproteobacteria; order Pseudomonadales; family Pseudomonadaceae; genus Stutzerimonas; species Stutzerimonas zhaodongensis. The sequence goes on along the minus strand of NZ_RFFM01000006.1, from coordinate 205,252 downwards.
TTCTGCGGCGCGACGTTGAAAGTCACCTGTCAGCCGCGCATCCAGCGGGTCGACCGCGCCGGCATCAGCCTGCTGATCGCCGAAGGGGTCGCGCCCCTGCAACCAGGCGAGCGGGTCAAGCGGGGTCCGAGCGACTTCTGGCAACGCTTGTGGCACTGGCAGCGGCGCAGCGTCTGCAAGCCCTGCATCGCGCGCCTGAATATCGGTCGATTGCTGGTCGAGCATGCCAAGCAGCCACTGCTCTGGAGTCAATTCCTGGGGCGCTTCGCTGCCCTGGGTGGCATCTCCGCCTGCCTGCAGCACTTGTCCCTGCTCGGCCAGCGGACTCGGTAGTGCACCCTGCAGCGTGGCCGCGGGCAGCTCCGAGAGGCGCCCCTCGGTCTCGGACGATGCCGACTGCATGCGCTCGCCAAAGCCGCGTCGAGCCTCGCCGGCCAGCCGCTGGCCTGCAGCGGGCTGGTGCGCCGAGGCCGCTTGCGGGGCTGCCGGCAATACTGCGCTTGCAGCTGCAGCACGCGTGACCGAAATCGGCTGAATATTCATCCCCTGTCTCCGGCCTGATACATGTCGACACGCTGATAGGCAGCTCGCCCTTCGGCGTACTCGAGGTGATTCAAAAGCAGCAGGCGCAAGCGCTCGCACTCCTCCGCGCAGGCCTGCACTCCCTTGTCGTGGAGCTGTTTGAGCCGGTGCTTCGCCGCGCGTGTCGGCTCGTCGAGTTCATCGCGGGTGGCCAACATTTCCAGGCACTGGCGGATCGCTTCGTCCGCCGCTGCGACGGCATGCCAGTCGCTACCTTGCAATGCCTGCTTCAGCTGGGCATGCAGCGCCATCAAGCGCTCGCCATCACTTACGCGCGGCACTGACGCCCTCCCAGCCTTCGCGCAATACGCCAAGCAGATTGATCACCTCATCCAGGCCCTCGAGCGACAGCGTCACGCTGACATCCGAGATCCGGTAGATGCAGTACTCATAAAGACGTGACAGGCCCTGAACCACCTCACCGCCGCCCTCTTCATCGAGTGCGCCGTTGAGGCCGTTGAGGATGTTCATGCACTTCTCCAGGGAAGCGCCTTTCTGCTGATAGCGCTTGTGCTCGATGTGACCGCGTGCACGAGCCAGCTCGTCGAGCAGGCCATCCATCAGGACCAGCACCAGCTCGTAGGGCGAGGCAGAAGCCGCACGGGCTTCGAGGTCTACCGAGCGATAGCTGTCATAGCTTTCATTAGGGTAATAGGTGCTCATGAGAACAGTCCCTTAGCCTGCGTAGAGTTTTGCATCGCGAACATTCCGTTGGTCTGCTCCATGCTCTGCATGGTTTGCATCATGGTGGTGAACTGCCTGAGATAGCGGCTGTAATGGGTGTCGTACTGCTGCTGGAGGTTTTCGAACTGCTCGTCGATGCGGCGCAGGCTCATGTCCAGCGTGTCCATGCGGTTCTTCAGCAGGCCGTTGGTGGTGCTGGTGTAGCTGGTGACTGTCTTGTCGATGCTTTCGAGCAGCTTGTCCTTGCCGGTGAACAGTTCTTCGAAGCCCGCAGGATCATTGGCGACGGCTGCATCGAAGCGCTTGGCGTCGATGGTCAGCTTGCCGTTACGGTCCGCGCTGATGCCGAACTCGATCAGGCTTTTCCCGCCGAAGTCGGTACGCAGCAGGCCGTTGAGCCGGCTCTCGATGGAGCGCACGCTGGAGTCGCCTGCCAGAGCACCGCGCTTGGCGCTGTCGCCGCCACTGGCGGTCAGCGAATCGAAACTGGTCATCAGGGCGTTGAAGGCGTCGATGAAGCTCTGCGCCTTGGCTTTGGTTCCAGCCTTGTCCTGGCCGACCGTGACGGTCAGGGGCGTGTCACCCGCCGTGTGGGTCTTGCTGACGGTCATGCTGACGCCATCGATGACGTTGGCGAAGGTATTGCTGGCGCTGGTCAGCTCGATACCGCCCGCGCCATGGCTGCCACCCAGACGCATCAGTGCATCCTGGGCAGTGGAAAGCGTAGTGGTGGTGGCTGCGGGGTTACCCGTCATGGTCGTGCTGAACGCGTTGGCCGCACCGGTTTCCCCGCTGGTCACTACCAGACTGACCGCGCCATTGCTGCGTACGAGCGTCGCCTGCACACCAAGGCCCGCACCATTGATGGCGGTGGCCGCTTCGTCCAGGGTGGCGTAGCTGCTCAGGTCGAATGCTTGAGTGTTCAACGTCAGGGTGCCGCTCAGACTGCCATCGACCAATCCCTGCACCGCGACCTGCTGCTTACTCGCCAGGCGCTCGACGAAGAAGTCGTAGGTCCCGGCCTTGGCAGTAGTACCCACTGTCGCCGTTGCGTAACCCTCCTGGCTGAAGGTTGCGCTGTTGGTCAGCATGCTGGTCGTCTTGCTATTGAGCTTGGTGACGGCCGACTTGAAGGTCGTCATGGACGTGCGCAACGAATTCAATGCGTCGCGCTGCGCCTTGTAGCGGGACTCGTTGCGGTTAAGCCGATCCAGCGACGACTGAACTTCGTAAGTCGCCAACTGCTTCGACATCTGCTGTACGTAATCTGAATTTATAGCCATCACCATCCCCTCTTGAAACTGGTAGAGCAAGTTGGATGCCAGGTCTCGAATGCCCGTAATACGGGCGCTTCAGAGCTAGCCATGCAGAAAAAAGGCTTCCGCTATGCGTCACGACGAGGAAACGGGGAAACGCCGTTTCCGCCTGCGCAATAGGCGGAACATCTCTCTGTAAAGGCGACGTCAGAGGTGAGGCAGTTAAAGCGGTAACCGAAAAGGATTAATTCCTTGCGGCATGAGCTCAGCAATACGCCAGGGGCAGTCGCGGGTGGACGCCACAGAGGGTATGAAATGAAATTAGCTGCGGGGGGGTGTGGGCCCGGTGGAAGCACCAGCAGACGTTGATCGCCAGCTTGCTGGCTCCTACAACGATGGCAGCGATAGTCTGTGTGACGCACCAATCTGCACGCATCGCTTTTGGTAGGAGCCAGCTTGCTGGCGATCTGCGAGGCTATTCGCGGGGCTACAGGAGACTTCGACCGCCACTGGATTCAGGGCGGATGTTGCTTTTGCCATCCAACACTTCGCTGTGGATACGCTGGCGGGTTATACCGCCGTGAGGCCAGCGCGGCGCGCCTTGCTAATGGGATGGGATATCGATCGTTGCGTCTCAGTAGGCCTGAGGCGAATAGAGCCGGGCGTCCTGCCCACCGGCGAGCAGTTGCTGAAGAATATCGTGGTGCATGGCGAGCAGCTTGCCGTTGTGCTCGTTGAACTGCTGACATTGCACGGCCAGATCGCCGACCTGCTGCCAATGCTGCTGCAATGACTCACCGCGTTCGCCCGAGCAGCTGGAGAGCAGACGGCGCATGCCCACGCCAGAGGTTTCCAACCGGAACGCTGCCAGCACTTTGCTGCGGCGCTGCGCACGCGCGGCAATGGCCTCGACACGAACGGTGATCTGCAGATTGATACGATCTATCTCGGGGACATCGCGCTCAAGCAGACGCCCGTATAACTCCTGCATCAGCTCGCGCAAGACCAGGTAGTCGCCGCAATCCTGCTGCAGATCGTCATCGACGACAGCGAGCAGCTTCTCTCGCTGGCTCACGCATCATTTCCGCGGTGATAGCTGAGCATGCTGCTCGCCAGCTCACCCACGTCGGTGGAAATCTCACCACGCTGCAGGGCTTGCTTGATCGCGGCGACGCGGTCGAGATCGACCTCGGGCATGGCGCGCAGGGCTTCGTGCATCTGTTCCAACGGCAGGCTCTCGACTTGACGGGCGGCTGGTTGGACGGCCGGGCGAGAGGCGACCTGACGGGCCGCGGAAAGCTCGGACGGTGCTACGGAGGCGGGCTTGAAGTGCCGGCTGATTTCCATGATTTTTCGTTCCAACTCGGTGGTTACTGCCTAACAAGCGACCGCTCGGGCGGATAACTTAAATCTTTTTTGCGCTCACAGGACGAGTGGCGCTGGGCTGGACCGATCGCGCTATCGACTGCGCGCCATCTGAAACCCGTAAGAGCCAGTGGCGCCGGGTCTGGCTGACGATAGCAGTTGGCGCACGTCCATGATCGCCAGCAAGCTGGCTCTTTTGCTGCGAGGTGATCGCTCCGGCTACGCAATCTGGCCGCGCCACCAGGTTTGTGCTGCCAAACCATCCTGAATCTTCTGCTCCTGCGTCATCAGCAGTTGCTGCCATTGCTGCATCTTGGCGTCGATCACGTGCTCGACGACCTTTTCGCTGCGCATGGCCTGCAGCAATTCCTGTTGAATGCGCGCCAGCGCGTGCTCGGCCACCGCCAGTTCGCGGCGCTGCAGCTCCACCATCTTGTAGAGCGTGGCCTTGTAGCGCTGCTGATTGTCGCGCTGCAAGGGTGTGTTCATCGGCACGGAGAACCCACAAAGCCGGCTGAGGCCGGTGATGTTGTTGCGATAGCGCTGGCAGAGGTTCTGCTGATACTGAACCTGCCCGAGCATCTGCTTGACCCGGTTGCCGCGCAGGCTGGCCAGGCGCGTGAGCGTTTCGATCTGCTGTTTCATGGTTGTTTGATGATGCTCTGCAGGATGGCAAGACTGGTTTCCAGTTCCGCGGCTTCGCCCACTTCCTGGCGCAGAAAGCGCTCGATGGTAGGTGCCAGCTTCACGGCGCGATCGGTTTTGAGGTCCGCGCCCGGGCTGTAGCCGCCCAGCGGGATCAGCTCCTTGATCTTCTCGTAGGTGCTGTAGAACTCCTTGAGCTGGCGCGCCGCGCCGAGGTGCGGCGGCTGGCCGACCTGGCTCATGCAGCGGCTGACCGAGGCGCAGACGTCGATGGCCGGGTAGTGCCCGGCATCGGCCAAGCGGCGCGACAGCACGATGTGCCCGTCAAGAATCGCCCGCGCGCAATCGACGATCGGGTCCTGCTGGTCATCGCCCTCGGCCAGCACCGTGTACAGCGCGCTCAGGCTGCCGTTGTCGTTGGCACCGTTGCCGGCGCTCTCTACCAGTTCCGGCAGCATGCCGAATACCGATGGCGGATAGCCCTTGGTGGCCGGCGGCTCACCGAGTGCCAGGGCAATTTCGCGCTGGGCCATGGCATAACGGGTCAGCGAGTCGACCAGCAAAAGGACGTCGTTGCCCTGGTCGCGGAAATAGGCGGCGATGCTGTGGCACAACTCGGTGGCCTTGAGGCGCATCAGTGGCGACTCGTTGGCGGGCGCGACGACCACTACGGCCTTTTTCAGGCCCTCCTCGCCCAGCGAATGCAGCAGAAACTCCTGCACTTCGCGCCCCCGCTCGCCGATCAACCCGACCACTACCACGTCAGCCTTGGTCTGGCGGGTGATCATGCCCAGCAGCACGCTTTTGCCCACACCAGAGCCGGCAAACAGCCCCACACGCTGCCCCTTGCCGAGGGTCAGCATGGCGTTGATCGCCCGCACGCCGACGTCCAGCGGTTCGCTGACTGGCTTGCGCTTGAGGGGGTTCACCGAGGGCAGCTCGGTTGGCAGCGGGTCACGCCCGCTGAGCTTGCCCATTTCGTCCAGCGGCTCGCCAAGGCCATTGACCACTCGCCCGAGCCAGGACTCATCGATGTGCAGCTTGGCATCGTCCGGCGCGGGAAACACCCGCGAGCCGGAAGTCAGACCAACCGGTTTCTTGAACGGCATCAGGTAGGTGATATCGCGGTTGAAGCCCACTACCTGCGCTTCGAGCATGCTGCCGTCGCCCTGTTCGACGAAGCAGCGCTGGCCGGTCATGCGCTGGCAGCCGAGGCTTTCCAGCAGCATGCCGGAAACGCGAACCAGCCGGCCGCTGACTTTCGCCAGCTGCACCGTATCCAGCGAGCGCAGCGCTTCGTCGAGCCGGAAGCTCTCGCGCAGGGACATATCAGGCTTGCGCCCGGATGTGGTCGGCCAGCGTATCCATGCATGAATCCAGGCGCTGCTGACAGCCGATGTCGGCTTCGGCCTGGGCCGTGATCACGCGACATTCGCCGAGTGCCAGCTTTTCATCCGGCACCAGCCGCCAGTTCGCCGCGCGCTCGGGCGCCAGTTCCTTGATCCGTGTGCATTCTTCCGGGTTGAGCAGGATGCGCACATCCTCCTGGTCGCCCGGCATGGCAGCCAAGGCTTCCTCGGCCAGGGTCAGCAGTTGCGTCGGGTGCAAGGTCAGCTCGCAGCGGATCACCTGCTTGGAGACTTTCTGGACCAGTTCCAGCAGCTGCTCACGTCGCGCCTGCTCGAACTCCTGACGAAAGCCGTCGAAACGCTCGACCAGCGCATCCATGGGGCGGGCCGCTTCGTCGAATGCGCGACGGCCCTGAACGCGGCCTTCTTCACGACCGATGGCCTTGCCGTCCTCGATACCCCGCTCGAAGCCTTCACGGTGCCCGGCTTCGCGGCCCTGCTCCAGCCCCCGCTCGTAGCCCTTGTCGATGCCTTCCTGAAAGCCATCGGCGACCGCACGTTGCAACGCTGCCGGGTCGCCAGCCATGCTGTCGGCCAGCTCCGCCGCGGTACGCACGCGCGGCGGAAAGCGGAACGGGCGCCACGAGCGGCCCTCACCCTTGATTACCTTGATGCTCATTGGCGCTTACTCGACCGTCTGTTCGCGGAAGAGCTGAACCTGCAGGTCGCCTTCGTTGGACATGTCACGGACCACGGCCATGATGTCCTTGCGCACCTGCTCTACACGACTCAGCGGCACCGGGCCCTGACGGCGGTTGATCGATTCCATCTGCTGCGCCTGACGCTTGGGCATCGCAGCCTGGACGGCCTTGACCAACGCAGGCTCGGCGCCTTTGAGCGCGACGACCCATTCCTCCAGCGGAATCACTTCCAGCAGGGTCTGCAGCACGTCCGGGTTCTGCCGCGAAAGGATGAAGAAGTCATACATTTCATCCTCGATCTTGCCGACCAGCTCTTCGTTATGCGCGCGCAGCAACTCGAACATCTGGTCACGGTTGCCCTTGAAGCGGTTCATGATGTCCGCCGCCTGCTTCACGCCGCGCACCTGCGAGCCCTGATTCGAGAGCACCTGCAGGCTGCGATCGATGAGCTGTTCCAGCTCGGCGATGACGTCGCTGTTGACCTCGTTGAGGTTCGCGATGCGGTAGAGCAATTCGTCCTGGCGCTCGGCGGGCATGCACTCGAGCACATCGGTAGCCATGCCTGGCGGCAGAAAGGCAAGAAACACCGCCTGCATCTGCGCGTGTTCTTTGGCGATCAGTGCGGCGAACTGCTTTGGATCGAGCCACTCCATCTTCGCCATCTTGGCGCGAATCTCCTCGCCATAGATGGAATCGAGCAGCGAGCGGGTGATGTCGCCGCCCAGCGCCTTGCCGAGCATGCCTGACAGATAGGTACGCGAAGCGCCCTTGATGCTGCTCTGCTCCTTGTAGTCGTCGAAGAAGCGGCTGATCACATCGGAAACCATCGGCTGCTTGACGTTGGACAGACGCGCCATCGCCTGGCTGATGCTGATGATCTCTTCACGCGTGAAGTTACGCAGGATGCCCGCGGAGATATCGTCGCCCATGCTCAGCATGAGGATCGCCGCCTGGTCCAGCGAACTCACCGAGCGCAACTGCACCGGGCGCGCCTTGATTTCCTTGCTCGAGCCGGTAACCGACTCAGCTGGCTGGGTTGAGGTCTCTTTCATTGCGGCCTATCCAATGCTTGATGACTTCCGAAACACGCTCCGGGTCGTTCTTGGCGAGCATCTGCAAGTGCTCGATTTGTAGCTCCAGCCCTGATCCCGGTGCTGGCAGGCGGATCTCCGAGAGCGGATTGAGCTCTCCGAAAATATGGATACCGTCGCCGCTGGCACGTGGGCTCGCCAGTGCTGCTCGAGCCTCGGCTTCGATCGGCGTCGCCAGCGGCATGGCTGCCAGGGTGCCTTCAAGGGCAACTGCGTCAGCTTCCGCCGGGGCGCTGCGCTGGGTAAGGCTGCGCACTGCCGGTCGGACCACGATCAGCAACAGCAGCAGGGCAATCAGACCGGCCAGCGCAAGCTTGGCCAGCGCATGTACCTGAGTGTTTTCCCACCAGGGCACTTCTTGCGTAACGGTGTCCACCGCGGCGAAAGGCAGCACGCTGAGGGTGATCAAATCACCGCGCTCCTGCTTGAAGCCAACGGCGCTGCGCACCATCGCTTCAAGTTGAGCGCGCGCTTCTTCACTCCAGCCGCCTTCCGGCGCAGCAGCGGCATTGAGCACCACTGCAACGCTCTGCTGACGTAGGGCGAAGCCTGCGTGTTTGACGTGCACCACGCTCTGGTCGTAATCCATCTGCCGGTTGGATTCTTCGCGCAAGGACGTGGCGCCCTTGGTTTCATTCTTGGCCGCGGCGGGGTCCTCGCCCTCTTTCGGCGGGGCAACCGGACGATTGGCCAACGAGCCCGGAATGCCCAGTGCCAGCTGGTCCAGGGCACTCTCGTTGCTCAGGACTTCGCGGCGCAGACGTGGCGTTTCGCCATAAGCCTGGAAGGTCTCTTCCTTCTGGCTGAAGTCGATGTCGGCCGCAACGCTGATACGGTAGTTGCCGTTACCCAACACAGGTGCCAGCACCTGCTCGATGTTGGCGACCGCCTTCTGCTGGTAGTCCTCTACGGCGCCCCAGTTCTGCGCGGGACCGCCGCCTACGTTCAGACCACGCGACAGCAACGCGCCGTACTGATCGACCACACCGACATCTTCGGCCTTGAGGTTAGGCACGCTGCCAGCCACCAGATTGACGATTGCGCCGACCTGATCGGCGCCGAGCTTGTAGCCGGGCTCCAGTTGCAGCATCACCGAGGCCTTGGTGGGCGCACGCTTGCTGATGACGAAAGAGCTGTTCTCTTCCTGCGCCAGGTGTACGCGGGCATGTTGAACACCCTTGAGCGACATCACGGTGCGCGCCAGTTCTCCCTCCAGGCTGCGCTTGAGGCGCACGTCCTGAACGAACTGGCTGGTGCCCAAAGGCTCCTCCTTGTCGAACAGCTCGTAACCGGCCGGCAGCGCCACTTTCACGCCTTTGGCCGCCAGCAGCATGCGGGCACGGGACAGCTGGTCCTCGCGCACCAGGATCTGCCCACTCTGCGGATGGATGCGGTATTGCACCGCCTCGCCGTCGAGCACCTGCATCACCTCGGCAACCGGAAAGGCTTCGCCTGCGCCATGCAGCGGGCGGAACGAGCCGTTGTCGCGCCACAGGTAAAAGGCCACGGCAACTGCCAGCGCGGCGGCAATCACTGCCATGCCGGCGAGCGTCACCCGCGGGTCGAGTTGAAGGCCGCCGGCTGGCATTCTGCTTTTCAGTTTTTCAAACACGGCTTAGCTCTCACGCTCGGTCACAGCGGCATTCTCATGACGTCATCGAACGCCGTGGTCAGTTTGTTGCGCACTTGCAGCAGGGCGGAGAACGACACGCTGGCCTTCTGGCTGTCGATCATCGCCCCGACCAGATCGTCGCTCTTGCCACTGTCCACCGCCGCCATGGCAGCGCTTGCCTGATGCTGCTGGGTGTCGACCGAGCGCATCGCGGACATGAACAGCCCGCCCGCGTCCGGCGAAGCCTCGTCAGCTGGCTTGATCACGGGGTTGGCGGCGACACCCTGAAGCTGCTGCATCCGGCCCAGCAAATCCTGTTGCACCTGCATGATTGAACTCATCGCTGGCTTCCCCTGTTCGGCAATAAAAGTGTCTGCATCAGAAATTCAGCTCAATGCCCTGCTCGCGCATGGCATTGAGGCGGTAGCGCAAGGCGCGCGAGGTCATCCCGAGGCTGGCAGCAGCCTTGGTCTTGTGCCCGTCGAACCTGCGAATGGTGTCGATCACATGCTGGTACTCGGCCCACTTGCCACTGGCGCGCAGGGCGGCTTTTCCGCTCTCGGCGAATAGGGGTTGTGGTATCTCCACGCGCACTTCGGCCTGTGTCGGCATTGCAAGTCCCAGATCCTGCGGCTGGATGAACAGGCCGTTACGCAGCACCAGTGCGCGCTGGACGGTGTTCTCCAGTTCGCGCGCGTTGCCCGGCCAGTCGTGCAGCATCAGCGCGCGGCAGGCATCGGCAGTGAACAGGTCTTCGCCGGCTTCCTGTGGGGCGTACTTGGCAACGAAACGCCGCGCCAGTGGCAGCACGTCTTCCTTGCGCTCGCGCAGCGGGCTGATATGCAGTGGCAGCACGTCGAGACGAAACATCAGGTCGGCACGGAAACGCCCTTCGGCGACTTCCAGCTGCAGGTCCCGGTTGGTGGCGGCGATGATGCGCACGTTGAGTTCGATTTCTCTGCGGCCGCCCAGGCGCTCCACGCGCTGCTCCTGCAGCACGCGCAGTAGCTTGGCCTGCAGCCCCAGCGGCAGCTCGCCAATCTCGTCGAGCAACAAGGTGCCGCCATTGGCCAGCTCGAACTTGCCGGGCTGGGCGGTCACCGCGCCAGTGAAGGCACCCTTCTCGTGACCGAACAGGATGGATTCGAGCATCTGCTCGGGGATCGCCGCGCAGTTCACTGCAATAAAGGGTGCATCGGCGCTGGCCGAAAAGCGGTGAATGTAGCGAGCCATCAGCTCCTTGCCGGTGCCGGTCTCGCCAGTAATGAGGATCGGCGCGCGGGTCAGCGACACGCGCTGCGCCATTGCCAACAGACGACGCCCGGCCTGAGAGCAGGACACGAAACTTTCCTGGGCAGCGCCGGCAAACTCCTGGCGACGCAACAGTGCGCCCAGCTGACTTTCGCTGAACGGCGACAATAAGTAATCAACGCAACCCAATTCGAGTAACGCGGCTGCTTTTGCCTGATCTGCATATTGAACGACCGGAATAACACTGATCGCACGTCCGCGACGTATCAGCGAATCAACCTGTGCATATAAGGCTTGATCGGATAATCCGCCGATAAATATGAAAACCAGCGAAGCGTCCTTTAGCGCCGCGCCGTCCAACTCGTTAAGGCTGGCATATGAAAAGACCGCACAGCCTTCCTTGCGCAACCCTGCATTAAGAAAGTCACAGCCTGATTCGTCGGCATTACCGACAATCACGATTTTGTTTCGCGCCGGCGCCGGAGCAAAAAGCTCTTCACGGGAGTAGTTCATTGCATGACTGACACTTTTCAATGGGACCACCTTGGCGCTGTTTACGCCTGTCGCTCGAGCACAACGCCGGATCGCTAAAAAATTATTTAAGTCTTTCGGAACTTTGGTCGCCCTGTCTGTCCAACTCGCCGTGCAAGAAGAACCAACATCCGACTGTCCTCGAAACAACTGCGCGCACGCTAACAAGCCCGCCCGGAACTGCCCAATCAGTTCCTCTAAAATTAAATCAAATGCCCGTCAGTGATCTCAAAAAAGATCAATTGATACCTATTGATTTAATCATCCCTCGCGCCCAAGCCTAGAGTGGTGGCACGCTAGAGCCGTGCCTGTGACCTAAGGCCCGTTAAACCCCGCCCTGGCCAAACGACCTTCTGCTTATATTCGCGCTTGCGGCGATGCCGTCCGTGCAAGAACCAGGAAATACAGTTCACAACATGTCTGGCAATTCAAAAGTCCACCATGGCGTGCCCGCCCAAAGCCTGACTGTATTGAAACCGCAGAAGCTTGGGCGGCATCACCACAAGATTCCTCAGTTCATCAAGGAAACCACCAACAAGAATCCCCGCTTGATGGGGGATTACTTCCTGCGCAATTACCGGATAAGCCTCGAGCTGAGCAAGGTCGACGTGCAGGAACCCAATAAACAGGGGCCGGACTGCATTTACCGTTCGCCAATGGGGAAAGTTGGTTTTTCCATTGACCGTGCATTACTGACCGAGGCACTGGAGTGTTATTACGGCGGCACTATAGTGCCGAATCAGGACACTCCTCCGCTCAGCACCTCCGAACAACGGATGCGTAATCGCCTGGGCCTGGACCTGACATATATCTTCGCGCGCTCGATATTATCCGGTGAGCCATTTGGTGAACTCGAACGCTACGAAAATGATTACGAAGAGACAACTTGGGAATATGTTGCCGAGTTCGAGTACATCAGCCACCTGACCAATAGCCGGTCGTCGATTTTCATTCATCTCGATACCGAATTGGTCGATGAACTCACCATGCGCCTGGCCGGCCCGCTGCCGACCCGGCTGACCGGTAACCCGGTCGACCACATACAGCATCTCCCTGTCCGCCTCGATTGCGTGGTTGCCTCGGTGCAGATGCCGCTGTCGCAGGTGCTTGGCTTGCAGCTCAACGACATCCTCATGGTGCGCCCGATGGACCGCTACGAAGTGCGCATCAACCAACAGAAGCTATTCCGGGGGACTGTCTTCGAAGAAGACGGCGCCTTGTACCTCACTTCACTTGAAAGCGTGAAATCCCAATGACCGGTCAACTGTCCGACAACGAATTCGAGAACCTCATCAATGAGGGCGATCTGAGCCTCGACGCCACCGACGAGCCAGCCGCTGCGCCCGCAGCCCAGCCCCAGGCGCCGCGCCAGGACCTGAGCTTCTTCGGCAAGATCCCGGTCAACGTCACCCTGGAAGTGGCGTCGGCGGAGATTTCGCTGAAGGAGCTGATGGAGTGCGACACCAGCAGCGTCATCGCGCTCGACAAAGTCGCTGGCGAGCCGCTGGACGTGAAGGTCAACGGCACCTTGTTCGCCAAGGCCGAAGTGGTGGTGATCAATGGCAGCTACGGCCTGCGCATCGTCGAGCTGTCCGGCACCAGCCTGGATGCGCTGACGCAATGAAGCTGCGCCGCGGGCTGTCTCTGCTGGGCATTCTGCTGGCCAGCCTGTTCCCCCTGGTGGCGCACGCCGCCGGTGGCGAGATCACCCTGTTCAACCTGAACGATACCGAGAACGGACAGGAATTCAGCGTCAAGCTGCAGATCCTGATCATCATGACGCTGCTGGGCTTCCTGCCGGCGATGCTGATGATGATGACCTGCTTTACCCGCTTCATCATCGTGCTGGCCATCCTGCGCCAGGCCATCGGCCTGCAGCAGAGCCCGCCGAACCAGGTACTGATCGGCATCGCGCTGATCGTCACCCTGCTGGTGATGCGCCCCGTCTGGCAGGAAATCCACAGTACTGCTTTCGAGCCTTTCCAGAACGACGAGATCAGTCTGGAGCAGGCGCTTGAAGTCTCCAAGGGCAGCCTTTCCGGCTTCATGCTGGCGCAGACCAACAAGACGGCGCTGGAAACCATGGTTGCGCTGGCTGGCGAGGAAGTGCCCGAGAATCTCGAAGACCTGGATTTCTCGTTGCTGCTGCCGGCGTTTGTGCTGAGCGAGTTGAAGACCGCATTTCAGCTGGGCTTCATGATTTTCGTGCCGTTTCTGGTGATCGATCTGGTGGTGGCGAGCGTGTTGATGGCAATGGGCATGATGATGTTGTCGCCGATGATGATCTCGCTACCGTTCAAGTTGATGATCTTTGTGTTGGTGGATGGGTGGGCGTTGTTGATGGGTACGCTGACCACCAGTATTCAGCCGTTTTAGGGGGCGGAGATGAATGCTGGTTTCGCGCGCTTGAACCCACTCATCGGACCTTTCTGTAGGAGCGCAGGGGGACGCCTAGTCCTTGCTCGCGAAGCTTTTTACGTTTGGTGCCCTAGGCCCATTGCCCTGGCAGCCCGACGCATTGGTTTCGCCCTGCTGGGCGAGTCCCTTTTGGCAATTGCCCCAAAAGGAACCAAAAGGTCTTGCCCCTACATTCGGGTCTCGCTTCGCTCGACTTCCCTCATTCCATCGCTGCTCCGAGGGGCGCCGCGCAAGGGCCATCCATGGCCCTTCACGGCTCTCGCGGCATCCATGCCGCTCGCCCCTCTGCGCAGCGATTCCATTCGGCCTCCTGAAAGGGGCGTTCGGCGGCGTCTGGCGGGTCGTGCAATGGAAAAGCAAGAAGCTGTGTCTAGCCAGGGCCACTTAACCGATGGCCGTGAAAAATTCGTAGGGTGGAAAACTGCGAAGCATTTTCCACCGCAATCGTCGCCGCAATCGGTATCGAACTTTCCCTTCGCAAACCGGTGGGTAAGCTTCGCGTTACCCAACCTACGATATCTTGAAGGCCGCACAACCGCTTTCCTGCACGGCCCGTCAGACACCATCGATTCGCCCCTTTCAGAAGGCCGAGCGCAGGTGGTGTGGAAGGGGTTGAGCGGCATGGATGCCGCGAGAGCGGCGTTGGGCCATGGATGGCCCGTCGCCGCGGGCCCCTGGAACGTCACCGGAGCGAGGGGAGTCGAGCGCAGCGAGACCCGGATGCAGGGGCAAGCGTTTTTGCTTACTTTTTCCGCGCCTGGAAAAAGTGAGTCGCCCAGCAGGGCGAAACCAATGCCTCAGCCAACCCGGCCAATAGGGATCACTCAACGAAGCCAAAGCCAAAGCCAAAAAGCTTCGCTAGGAACTCGGTCTCGCTCCCCGCTCCTACAAAAAGCGTCGGAACCACTGCAGACGACTCAACCCGTAGCACCGGCCAGGGAAAGCGCGGTGCAATCTAGCAGCATACGGGCTCCCAACACCGGATCGCGAGCAAGCTCGCTCCTACATGGGCTTACTGCCGCGCTAACCGGCACAACCACCCTCACCTCCCAGGTGCTCCCATGCTGACCCCAGACACCGCCGTCAACATCGTCTCCAACGCCATCCACGTCATCGTGCTGGTGGTCTGCGTATTGGTGGTGCCGAGCCTGCTTGGCGGCCTGCTCGTGAGCATTTTCCAGGCAGCCACCCAGATCAACGAACAGATGCTCAGCTTCCTGCCACGCCTGCTGATCACCCTCGGCATGCTGGTGTTCGCCGGGCACTGGATCCTGCGAACCTTCAGCGATCTGTTCATCGAGACCTTCACCCAAGCCGGGCGGCTGGTCGGTTAGCCGTGGGCAACGAACCCATCATGCAGGTCGGTCAATACCTGCAATCGTTGCTGGGCTACTGGTGGCCGTTCTGCCGGATCATGGCCGTGTTCAGCCTGGCGCCGATGTTCAGCCACAAGTCTCTCAGCGTGCGGGTTCGCGTGCTGCTGGCCATTGCCCTGACCGTTGTGCTCACCGCCGCGCTACCGGCGACGGCTCCCATTGACCCGCTGTCGCTCAAAGGCATTCTCACTGCCCTCGAACAGATTGCCATGGGTTTGCTGCTGGGCGTGGCGCTGATGCTGGTGTTCACCGTGTTCACCCTTATCGGCGATATCGTTTCGACTCAGCTGGGCCTGTCCATGGCGGTGTTTAACGACCCCATGAACGGGGTGTCGTCCGCGTCGATCATCTATCAGCTGTATTTCATCCTGCTGGCGCTGCTGTTCTTCGCCACCGATGGTCATCTGGTGATCGTCACCATCATCTACCAGAGCTTTGTCCTCTGGCCGGTCGGCAGCGGCATTCACTTCGACGGCCTGCAGACCATCGCGATGTCCCTGAGCTGGGTGATATCCGCGGCGCTGTTGATCGCCCTGCCGATCGTCTTCTGCATGACCCTGGTGCAGTTCTGCTTCGGCCTGCTCAACCGCATCTCGCCGGCCATGAACCTGTTCTCCCTGGGCTTTCCCATGGCGATCATCGCCGGGCTGGTCCTGATCCTCCTGACCCTGCCCAACCTGTCGGAAGCCTATCTGCACCTGACCCGCGAGCTGCTGGGCAACATTGGCGAGATCATGCGGAGCGGCCGCAATGTCTGAGCAGAACAGCAGCCAGGAAAAAACCGAAGAGGCCTCCGAGCAGAAACTCAAGAAGAGTCGCGACGATGGCCAGGTCACCCGCTCCAAGGATGTCGCCACCACGGTCTCGCTACTGGCCACGCTGCTGGTGCTGAAGTTCAGCATCGGCTTCTTTTTCGATGGCATGCAGCAGGCGTTCAGCTACTCGTATATCAACTTCCATGCAAGCGAGATGAGCGTCGATGACCTGCAGCTGATCCTGACCCACAACCTGCTGGCGTTCATCAGCGTACTGCTGCCCTTGCTGATCACGCCGATTCTGGTCATCGCCTTTGCGCTGGTGCCGGGCGGCTGGGTGTTTGCCTCGAAGAACTTCGCCCCCAAATTCAGCAAGCTCAACCCCATTACCGGGTTGGGCAGAATGGTTGGCGCCCAGAACTGGACCGAGCTGCTCAAGTCGCTATTGAAGATCACCGCACTGTTGAGCATCGCCGCTGGCCAGCTGTATTACGCCGCGCCCAAGCTGATCGCCCTGCAGCGCAGCGACATCAGCAACGCCATCGGCAGCGCTTTCTCCCTGACCTTCGACCTGGCGATCTCGCTGCTGCTGGTGTTCGTGCTGTTCTCGTTCATCGATATCCCGTTACAGCGCTTCTTCTTTCTGAAAAAGATGCGCATGACCAAGCAGGAGCGCAAGGAAGAGCACAAGAACCAGGAAGGTCGCCCGGAAGTGAAGGCGCGGATCAAACAGCTGCAGCGCCAACTGGCCCAGCGCCAGATCAGCCGGGTGATCAAGGATGCGGACGTGGTGATCGTCAACCCGACGCACTTCGCGGTGGCGCTCAAGTACGACCCCAAGAAGGCCGAAACACCTTTCGTCATCGCCCGCGGCGTCGACGAGACCGCCCTGTATATCCGCAAGCTGGCCCAGGCCAACGGGCTGGAGGTGATCGAGCTGCCGCCACTGGCGCGGGCGATCTACTACAGCACCCAGGTCAACCAGCAGATTCCGGCGCCGCTCTACACCGCGGTGGCCCATGTGTTGACCTACATCCTCCAGCTCAAGGCCTGGAAGCAGGGTCGCCGTACCAAGCCCAAGCTGGCCAGTGACATCCATATTCCCGAAGAACTGTTCAACCGAGCCCGATCATGAGCCTGATTCAGAAACTGACGCCGACCTTCAGCAGCGGACGGATTGGGATTCCGCTGATCATCCTGTCGATTCTGGCGATGATCATCCTGCCGCTGCCGCCGCAGCTGCTGGACGTGCTGTTCACCTTCAACATCGCCATGTCGATCCTGGTGTTGCTGGTCAGCGTGTCGTCGAAGAGTCCGCTGGATTTCTCGTTGTTCCCAACGGTGATTCTGGTCACCACACTGATGCGCCTGACACTGAACGTCGCCTCGACGCGGGTTGTGCTGCTCGAAGGCCACAGCGGCACCGGCGCGGCGGGCAAGGTGATCGAAGCCTTCGGCGAGGTGGTGATCGGCGGCAACTTCATCGTCGGTCTGGTGGTGTTCATCATTCTGATGATCATCAACTTCATTGTGATCACAAAAGGAGGCGAGCGGATCTCGGAAGTCACCGCGCGCTTCACCCTGGACGCTCTGCCCGGCAAGCAGATGGCCATCGACGCGGACCTCAACGCCGGCCTGCTAAGTAACGACGAAGCCAAGGCACGACGCCAGGAAGTGGCCAAGGAAGCCGACTTCTACGGCGCCATGGACGGTGCTTCGAAGTTCGTTCGCGGTGATGCCATCGCCGGCATCCTGATCCTGCTGATCAACCTGTTCGGTGGTTTTGCCATCGGCGTGTTCGTTCACGATCTGGCTGCGGGCGAAGCCTTCAAGCAATACGCCCTGCTGACCATCGGTGACGGCCTGGTGGCGCAGATCCCGGCGCTGCTCCTGTCCACTGCCGCAGCAATCATCGTTACCCGCATCAACGAGTCCAGCGACATCACCAGCCAGGTCCAGCGCCAGCTGCTGGCCAACCCTGCCTCGCTGTACACCGTGGCCGGCATTCTCTTCGTGCTCGGCATGGTGCCGGGCATGCCGCATCTGGCCTTCCTCGGCTTTGCCGCGCTGATCGGCTTTATCGGCTGGCGGGTATCACTGCACGAACCACCGGCCGCTGGCGCCGATCTCAAGGAAATCCAGGCCATAGGCCAGGCGATGGAAAAGGAAAAGGCACAATCGCTGGCCTGGGAAGACATCCCCCTGGTCGAACGCCTGTCGATTTCCCTCGGTTACAAGCTGGTCGGGCTGGTCAACGAAGCCTCGGGTGCGCCGTTGCCGGCACGGGTGCGCGGTGTGCGCCAAACCCTGTCCGAGCATCTAGGCTTCCTGCTGCCGGAAGTGCAGATCCGTGACAGCTTGCGATTGAAGGCCTCGCAATATGACATCTACATCAACGGCGAGAAGATCGACGGCGCCGAGCTGCATGCCGACCGCCTGATGGCGATTCCGTCGCCGGAGCTGTACGGCGAGATCGACGGCATCCTCGGCACCGACCCGGCCTACCGCATGCAGGTGGTGTGGATACAGCCGTCGGACAAATCCCGCGCGCTGAACCTCGGCTACCAGGTGATCGACTGCGCCAGCGTGGTTGCCACGCACCTGAACAAGGTGGTGCGCGAGCATCTGCCGGACCTTTTCAAGCACGACGACGTGGAACACCTGATGCAGCGCCTGACCCTGCAGGCACCGAAGCTCGCTGAAAGCCTGAAGAACGCGCTGAGCTATACGCAGCAGATGCGCGTCTACCGTCAGTTGCTGCTGGAAGAGGTGCCGTTGCGCGATATCGAAACCATCGCCAGCACCCTGCTCGAATGCAGCGAGACCACCAAGGACCCGGTGCTGCTGGCGGCGGACGTGCGCTATGCGCTGCGTCGCAGCATCGTTTCGATGATTGCCGGCGATCGTCGTGAGCTGGCGGTGTTCGTGCTGGAAAATGCGCTGGAAAACACCCTGCTCAACGCTCTCGCGATAGCCCAGCAAGCCGGCCAGGTAAGTCTGGACAACATTCCGGTGGAGCCGAGCCTGCTCAACCAGCTGCAGAACAGCATGCCGGTGGTGAAGGAGAAGCTGCGCAAGGATGGCCATCCGCCAATCCTCACCGTGATGCCGCAGCTGCGGCCGCTGCTGTCGCGCTACGCACGGGTCTTCAGCCCGGGCCTGCACGTGCTGTCGCAGAACGAGATACCCGATCGCGTCGGGGTGAACATTCTCGGCACGCTGGGTTAACCGGCTGGCAACACCGCTCTGCCGAGCGGCCGGGGATCGCCAGCAAGCTGGCTCCTACGGGTGCGGAATGGTGATCCGCACCTGGCATGCGTGGGCCGCTTTCGTAGGAGCGAGCTTGCTCGCGATCGAGCGACCCTTCGTATCTGAGAGCCGAAAGACGCGGATCACCAGCAAGCTGGCTCTTACGGGTGCGGAATGGTGATCCGTACCTGGCATGCGTGGGCCGCTTTCGTAGGAGCGAGCTTGCTCGCGATCACCGCCCTTGGGGACGCCAAACCGCCAGCGGAGCCGCCTCCACAGCCGTCTGGATTGCTTAGAGATTCTCTGCCAAGAACACCAATGTCCGCCCATGCGCCAGCGCCGCGGCATATTGGTTGTAGGCCGGCCGCGCCCAGCAGTTGAAGCCGTGGTCCACTCCCGGGTAAGTCTCGATCCGTGCCTGGCCGACCTGGGCCATCTTCTCCTGTACCGCGTCCACCGCATCGGAGTCGATGTGATCGTCTTCTTCGGCAAAGTGGAACAGTGTCGGGCAGGTGATTCGCTCGGCCTGATCCAGGCGTTTCTCGATGCTGCCGGGGTAGTAGCAGACCGCAGCATCGACGCCCGCATTGGCGGCGCTCAGGAACGACAATACGCCACCCATGCAATAACCGACCGAGGCCACGCGCCCGTTGCAATCGTCTCGCTCACGAAGCAGTTCGGCGCTGCGGCGCAGGTCGTCGATGGCGAGGTCGAAGTCCAGCTCCTTCATCAGCGCAAACGCACGCTCCCAGTCGCTGCCGTCGTAGCCTAGCTGGACGCCCGGCTCGCTACGCCAGAACAGGTCCGGTGCCAGCACTACGTAGCCATCGGACGCGTACTGATCTGCAACGGACTGGATATGCTCATTGACGCCAAAGATCTCCTGAATCAGCACGATGCCCGGGCCATGTCCGGCTGGCGGCAGCGCGAGATAGCCTTTGAAGGTCTTGCCATCCTGTGCGGGAATGTCGATCCACTGTGAAGTCATGCCGGTCTCCGTTGGTTGCGGGGAATCGCCAATCACGCGGGCGTGCGCGCCAGGTGATCGGCTGGAAAACGTGCGACAGGTCAGGGCTGTCGTAGTTCGCGGATGGTCCAGCATAGACGGAACCGGTGACCAGCTGTTTGCAGGACGGTTTTCTCGTCCAATGTCGGCCGGTCAGACGTCAGAGCCGGGGCGGTCCGCTACCATGTCCGCCCCGAACACCACCGGCCATTCGACTGCCACGGAGATAATCGATGCCTCAGGCGCCATCAGCAGATATCCACGACTCCAGCGCTGAGCCGCACAGTGGGCGTCTTTATCGCAAGATCGCCTGGCGCCTGATTCCGTTTCTCTGCTTCTGCTACTTGGCGGCTTATCTGGATCGCATCAACGTGGGCTTCGCAAAACTGCAGATGGCCGAACAGCTGCAGCTCAGCGAAGCGGCGTTCGGGCTCGGCGCGGGTCTGTTCTTCGTTGGCTACATCCTCTTCGAAGTGCCGAGCAACCTGATCCTCAAGCGAGTCGGGGCGCGGGTCTGGATCGCGCGGATCATGATCACCTGGGGAGTGCTCTCGGCCTGCACCATGCTGGTCACCACACCTGGACAGTTCTACCTGGTGCGGCTGCTACTGGGTGTTGCCGAAGCGGGCTTCCTGCCGGGCGTGCTGTATTACCTGACCCTGTGGTTTCCGACCTATCGTCGCGGGCGGATCATCGCGCTGTTCATGATCGGCCTGCCGCTCTCGAGCGTGATAGGGGCACCGCTTTCGGGCTGGATTCTCGATGCGTTCGATCAGGTGCAGGGCCTGCGTGGCTGGCAATGGCTGTTCCTGCTCGAAGCCATTCCCAGCGTCCTGCTCGGCCTTATGGCGCTGCGGATGCTGCCCGACGGCCCTGAACGCGCCGACTGGCTGGACTCACGCGAGCAAGGGCTGGTGCTGCGCGACCTCGCCGTAGACGAGGCGCAGAGCCCGGCAAGCGGTGAAAGCTTTCGTCAAGGCTTCTTCAACCTGAAGGTATGGATGCTGGGCGGCATCGACTTCGCGATCTTGCTCAGCGCTTACGCGCTCGGCTTCTGGATGCCAACCTTCATCCGCAACGCGGGCGTCGAGGATGCGTCGACCATAGGCCTGCTGACCGCACTTCCGAGCGTAGCCGCGGTGGTCGGCATGCTTGCCCTCGGAGCCAGCTCGGACCGCTTTCGCGAACGCCGCTGGCACATCATCCTGCCTTTCTGGGTGGGTGCCGCGGCGATGGCGACCAGTACGGTCTTCACCGATAACGTGGTGGCCACAGTGCTGTTGTTCGCCATTGCACAGGCAGCGATCATCGGGGCGGTACCGGTTTTTTTCAGCCTGCCGGCGACCTTTCTCACCGGCACCGCAGCAGCGACCGGCTTCGCCCTGGCTTGCTCTTTGGCGAACATTGCCGGGCTGGTAAGCAATACCCTGATCGGGCTGGCGCTAGATATCACCGGAAAAAGCGGCAGCGCGTTGCTGTTCTTCGCCGCCTGCCTGGTACTTGGTTCGCTGCTGGTATTCGCGCTGCCGGCGAAGGTGGTCAACCGCTAATCACGCCGCTTGGGCATCAACTCACCGATTAGGCGGGTGTAATCATCGCTGGGCCGATCCAGTGAGAAGCCCATTTCGAAACTGTCGCGTCGGGAGTCTTTGCGCACCCACTGGCAAAGGACCACAACCTGCACTTCCCGGGTTTTCTCGCCCACGGTCGGCACGTGCAGGCACATCTCATAGCAGCCGCTCATGCCCAGCGGCTGTTTGGCGATCAAACGCAGCCCGCCCATCGACATATCGGCCACGTACCCCATGGGGTCGCCGCTGAGACGATTGGTGACCTGGATTCGGCTGAGATGGCGGAAGGTAAGGCGGCTGTGTTGGCGCATGACGAGGCTCTGGCAGTCCTTTTTGCCGCCGTGCTGCCTCGGGAGCGTCCTCCCAGGTACCGAGCCCGGCGGTGTGCATAAAGGCTGCAGGCGACCGGATCGACTCAGAACTTAAGGGGCGCACGGATTTATTTTGTGCGGAGCGGCAACGCTGCCGCCCCGCTATGGCGACTAGCGCTCGGGGCGCTGCTGCTTGTCGCGTTTCATCGCATCTTCTTCGCTGACTTCGTCTGCCATGCCGCGGGGAATGTTGTACGCACCACCCGGTACATCGTCGCGATCACCGCCGGCGGCCTCACCATTGCTTTTGCGTCCGGCCTGGTCTACCCGCCCGTCTTTGCGGTCGGTGATGGATTCCAGGTTTTCTTTGCCACGTTCAGATTGGTTCATAGGACCTCCGTCTGCTTGCTCGTTCGGACACCGATCGGCGTCCCCACAGGTTAGGAAGGCACCAGATCGCGGAAGTTGCATGCAAATCGCCTCTGCGGGATGACCGGCCATTCGGCAGGCCCGCTGAACTATCCCCCATAGAGACGGCCAAAAAATCATCTGGGGAATACCCCACTGCCGCCGTGTGAAATTATGCAACTGACTCGAAGCCTGCCCGTCGACATTACGCCCGTGACTTGCGAGGCCGCTGCGCCTTCCCGAGCGCTGTACTTCGCCTTGCTCGATGCACCCGATAGCGAGAGCGTCCGGGAGCGCGCTGCTGACTACCTCGCAGCGCAGCTGGATGCCGCATCAGCTCTGCCATGCGACTTGCCGCAAGACCCGGCCGGGCTTGGTGAATGGCTGGATAGCCACACGGCCAAAGTCGGGGAGCAGTACAGGACTTACCTTGACGCACGCCGGGCCGGAGCGCCGCGCCGGTATTTTTCCAGCAAGGCTCATGCATTGCATTTCCTGCAGGGCGTAGCGCCGACCAAACTGGTAGACGGCGCCTGGCTCTACGGGCTGCTGCAACGCTGGGACGATTCTCGCTTCACCTCTCTGATCCAGACCTACCTGGAAGAGCTCGGCGAAGGTCAGCCGGAAAAGAATCACGTGGTGCTGTATCGCAAGCTGCTCGCCAGCCAGGGTTGTGATGACTGGCAGAATCTCGATGATGACAACTTCGTGCAGGGCGCGATCCAGCTGGCGCTGTCCGAGCACGCTGAGCAGTTCCTGCCAGAAGTGATCGGCTTCAACCTCGGTTATGAACAGCTGCCGCTGCACCTGCTGATCAGCTCTTACGAGCTCACTGAACTCGGCATCGATCCTTACTATTTCACCCTGCATGTCACGGTCGACAACGCCGACAATGGCCATGCGAAAAAGGCGATTCAGGGCCTGATGGCCGCTTGGCCGCTGGTGGGTGACAGCGACGAATTCTATCGCCGGGTCATGAACGGCTATCGCCTCAATGACCTGGGTGCCAGCACGCTTTCGGTAATCGGGGGTTTCGATCCCGAGCAGGAAGTGTTGCGCGTCATGGAAAAAAAGGCAGGCGTTGGCCAGTTCGTGCATTCGGACTATTGCCGCTTCGATGGCCGCACCGTGAACCAGTGGCTGGCCGAGCCGGCGCTGATTCCGCAGTTTCTCGAAACCCTGCAAAGCCGTAGCTGGATCAAGCGCCACGAAGACCCGCAGCACAGCCGCTTCTGGCAACTGATTACCGGCGAGCAGGCCCCTATGTTCGGCGTCTTCAGCGCCCATGAGCAGCAGCTGATCCACGACTGGATCGCTGGGGATTGGCTGGCCGAGCAAGCACCGACACGTGGCAAACCGCACCCGTCGCTGGCTCAGCGCCAGGGTCAGTTCAACGGTCGCCGGCGTCTTGCGAATGAGCGCTCGCCCAAGCCCGCTTTGGTGCAGAGCGAAGGCGTGGCGGTGAGCGATTTCGATCAGGAAACCCAGCTGCTGGAACAGCAACTGGCCCAGCTGCCCAGCCGCGACGCACGCATGCGTCACTTATTGCCGCTGTTGGCGCCGACCCGCCATCACAGCGCGGCTGGCTTGCTCGCAACACGCATTTTTACTGGACTGTTCAACTGAGAAGGCGACATCTCGCCAGGGAAACGTATGACGACCGAAACTGCCCAGGACCGTGCCCTACTGCATCTGGCCGAAGCGCTGCGTGAGCGCGGCTATCATTTCATCACCCCTACGCCGTTGACCCATGAACGCGTCAACAGCCGCGTCGAAAACGCCCTTGCCAAAGACCTTACCGGCGTTTTCGGCTGGAGCCGTCCATTCCAGCATGAGTTGTTGCCCACGGCGATTTTCAGCCTGATGGATCAAGCCGGCGTGCTCGCTCCGTCTGACACCTGCTGGCGCAGCCGTGTACGGTTTTCCAGCCTCGATGGCCAACTGTTCGTGCATTCGGCTTATCCCACCGAAGAGCCCGATGCCGTGTTCTTCGGCCCGGACACCTACCGCTTCGCCAATGCCATCCTGGCCCATCTGAACAACCACAAAGGCCATATCGGCCGCGTTGTGGATATCGGCTGCGGATCGGGTGCTGGTGGAGTGCTCGCTGCGCTGGCACGGCCGCAGGCGGAGGTGCTGGCGGTCGACATCAATCCCGCGGCGCTGCGTCTGACGCGCATCAACGCAGCACTGGCCGGCGCTGACAACCTGACGGCGCGCCACAGCGACCTGCTCAGTGACGTCGGTGGCGAATTCGACCTTATCCTGGCCAACCCTCCCTATCTGGTGGACCCGAGCGAGCGCGCCTACCGTCACGGAGGCGGCCCGTTGGGTGCCGGCCTGTCGCTGGCGATCTTCGACAGCGCTCTGGAGCGTCTGGCACCATGCGGCACGCTATTGCTCTATACCGGCGTAGCGATGCACGGCAATCAGGATCCCTTCCTCAGGGAAATCAGCCAACGCCTGGAAGGGCGTGAATTCAGCTGGAGCTACCGCGAAGTCGATCCGGATGTGTTCGGCGAAGAGCTGCTTGATGGGGCCTACACCGAGTGCGACCGCATCGCTGCAGTCGTGCTGGAGGTTACCCGGCCGGCTGGATGAATCGCCTTGCAAGGCGTTAGCTGACACCGTGTGAAAACCGCTTTAAGGTTTTAACCTACACCGGTAACAGCACCAGACACGTCGACAAGGTGATCAGCGAGCCGAGGGTGGAATACAGCACCACCCGAGATACGCGCGATGCTTCACGCCCGTAGAACTCGGCAAGCATGTAAGGCCCGGTGCCCGTAGGCAGGGCACTGAGCAACAGCGCTGAGTACGCCCAGAGCGTCGGCAGCTCGAACACCTGAAATGCCAGATACCAGGTGATCAGCGGTTGCACGATCAACTTGAGTGCTACCAGCGGCCAGACTCCCGTCACCTTGCCCCCAGGTAGCGGCTGCGCGAGAAACAATCCCAGGGACACCAGCGCGCAGGGCGCCGCAGCCGCGCCAAGCAGCTTCAGCAACGTCGCCAGCGGCACCGGCAGAGCCAGCCCGCTTGCCGCCCAGATACCTCCCAGCATTGGCGCCACTACAAGCGGGTTGCGCACCAGCGCGGCGCTGACCTTGCGCAGCGTCCGACCGAAGCCCTGGCCCGCGTGCAGCCCGGTCTCCACGCAGGCCAGGGCAATGGCGAACAGTACGCACACCACTACGATGCTCGCCACCATTGCTGGTTGCAGCGCTTCGTCACCCAGCACCAGCATGCACAGTGGAATGCCGATGTAACCGGTATTGGCATACGACGCACCCAGCGCATCCAGGCTGGCGTCGGCCAGGGGCTGCTTTTGCACCAGTCGATAACCGAGGGTGACGCCGAAAACCCCAAGGCAGCCCACCGAGAATGCCGTGATGAAGCCCGGCTGCCAGAGCTGCTCCCAGGTGGAATTGGCGACAACGCTGAACAGCAGCGCGGGTAGCGCCAGCCAGACAACGAAGCGGTTCAGCTCGGAGGCACCCGTCGGTCCCATGCGGCCGGTACGGCGGCAAATGAAACCCAGCAGGATCAGGGCGAAGACTGGGAGGACGATGTTGACGACGGCGGACATGGATTCTCATCGGGTGGCGGCCGCTAGAGGTGGCGGTACGGGACGGGCTGCAGACCTTAGCAAAAAACGGCCTATCGCATTCTCCAGGGCGAGTCGCTTCTTTCCAAACGCCGAAAAAGTAAACCAAAACGCTTGCTCCGGCATCCGGATTAGGCGTCCCCGGTTCGCTTCGCTCGACTTCCCTCACTCCATCGCTGCTCCGAGGGGCCGCGCAAGGGCCATCCATACCGACGTCGGCCCCGACTCTTTACGACTCTCGCGGCATCCATGCCGCTCGCCCCTCTACGCAGCGATTCCATTCGGCCTACTGAAGGGGCGGCCTGTGGTGGCTGGCGGTTGAGTTGCCAGTTGGTCGCATGGGCGAAGCTCATCGTTCCTGCTTGATTCGGCTGCACTGCGCGGCCCGCCCCATCCTACGAGGCTCTTTTGCTCTTTGTGCGCGCGCACTATCAGACGACGCAAAACGCCCCATCAGGAGGTGAGAGGAATCGTTGCGTAAGGGGGCGAGCCGCATGGATGCGGCGAGAGGCTTAAAGGGCCAGCGATGGCCCTTGTAAGCCGGTCCATGGAGCGGCGGTGGAGCGAACGGACCCCGGCGCAGCCGGGGCCGGATGCCGGGGCAAGACTTTTTGGTTCCTTTGGGCGGGGCCGGCCATCCGGCGAATGCCAAAAGGGACTCGCCCAGCAGGCTGAAACCAAATCATCAAACGACTCGTTAATCGCCCCGAAACACCGTTTCAAACAGCGGCAGCGATTCGCTTCGCGCCCCTCACCTCACATCAATGCAACATTGCCGATGGGCTATAACCGTTTGGCTCGGCCCGCGCTGATGCAAACTTCGCCTCGACCCGCCCACGCATGGTTTCGGGCGCCTGCGCAAAACCGCTGCGGTCGCTGTAATCCCACTCCGTTACCAGCTCGTCCTCAGAGGCCAGGCCCTTGGCGCAGGTGATGTCCAACGCGGTGATGCTTGCGACGGCACCCGCTGCGATAGCCGCGTTGACCTGCTCGGTTCCGTTCTCGATGCTCATCCCAAGGCCGGCAAGGTCCAGCATGTCACCGCCGATGCGGCCGTATATCCAAGGTTTGGGGTTATCGGTCAGCAGCAGGCCGACGCCTGTGGCAATTTCCCTGGCACCGCAGGCGCGGATCAGGCCTTCATTACCTGGCACGCCAAGAAAACGGGCCAGCTTGCCGGGCATGACCAGCTGCGCAACGCCCAGGCCGATACTGAACCAGCCCAGGCCACGAGCCAGGGTACGGGCGGAATGGTTGGTACGGGTCACTCGATGTGGAACGCTCATGAACAGTCCCTCCTTCGGGGCTCGGAAGCGGGCGGCGATTCCCTGGATCAGGGATTCGCCGCCCGGGGGCCTCAGGGTTTAAGAACCACCTTGATACAGCCGTCGTGCTTGTCTCGGAAGGTCTTGTACATCTCGGGACCCTGCTCGAGGCTGACGGTGTGGGTGATGACGAAGCTAGGATCGATTTCGCCCTCCTGGATGCGTCTGAGCAGGTCGTCGGTCCAGCGGTTGACGTGGGTCTGGCCCATGCGGAAGGTCAGGCCCTTGTTCATGGCGGCGCCAAAGGGGATCTTGTCGATCAGACCGCCATACACGCCGGGAATCGAAATGATGCCGGCTGGGCGGCAGACGTAGATCATTTCGCGCAGCACATGGGGGCGATCGGTCTCCAGCATCAATGCCTGCTTGGCGCGGTCGTACATCGAATCGATCGAGCGACCGGCATGTGCCTCCATGCCCACCGAGTCGATGCACTTCTCCGGACCCTTGCCGCGCGTCAGCTCCTTGAGTCGCTCGAGCACGCTTTCTTCATCGAAGTTGATGGTGATGGCGCCGCCCGCGCGCGCCATGGACAGCCGCTCGGGTACGTTGTCGATACAGATGACCTGCATGGCACCCATCATCAACGCGCTGCGGACGGCGAACTGGCCGACCGGCCCAGCACCCCAGACTGCCACGGTGTCCGTTGGCTGGATGTCGCACTGGGCGGCGGCTTGCCAGCCGGTAGGCAAGATGTCCCCCAGAAACAGCACTTGCTCATCGGTCAGGCCATTAGGGATAACCACCGGTCCGACATCGGCATAGGGCACACGGACGAATTCGGCCTGGCCTCCAGCATAACCGCCAGTGAGGTGCGAGTAGCCATAGAGGCCAGCGGTGGAGTGCCCGAATACTTTGTCGGCCATGTCCTTGTTGCGATTCGAGCGCTCACATACGGAGAAATTGCCGCGTTTGCACTGATCGCAATCGCCACAGACGATGGTGAAGGGCACCACCACCCGGTCGCCGACTTTGAGCTTCTTGTTGGCCGAGCCGACTTCCATCACCTCGCCCATGAACTCGTGGCCCATGATGTCGCCATGCTGCATGCCGGGCATGAAACCATCGTAGAGGTGCAGGTCAGAGCCGCAGATCGCGCAGGAGGACACCTTGATGATGGCGTCGCGTGGATCTTCTATAGACGGATCGGGAACGTGGTTGTCGCAGCGGATGTCGTGCTTGCCATGCCAGCGAAGGGCTCTCATTGGAAAAATTCTCCTGGTTCGGTGTTCGAAAACGCCGCCGCGGTGGTTCTTCCTGATGTCTTCGCCGCAATGCGGCAGCTGCTCCTGACCCGACTGCTGCCATGCGGCAAGGTGTACGGCGTGCGTGCTATCAAGGTTTTAGTAAGCACGATGCCGGCAGAGTTGCCTGGATCTAATGCAATGAGCTAAATCACCGACGGACAGCGATAACTGGCGCCGGATTGAAACGTTATATCGGCCGTTTACAGCGCGTTCGTGGCATTTCTACGGTAATCATCACGGACCGAGCAAAGCGCTTTTCGCAGGAGCGAGCGTGCTCGCGATCAGGAGCTGGCGCGACCCCGGTGTGGCAGCAGCCCACGGATCGCCAGCAAGGACTGCGCGTCCCCCCCTGGCTCCTGCAGCAATGCGGTGGTCATCGCGAACCAGGCACAGCGCTTTTCGTAGGAGCGAGCTTGCTCGCGATCAGGAGCTGGCGCGACCCCGGTGTGGCAGCAGCACACGGATCGCCAGCAAGGACTGCCCGCCCCCCTGGCTCCTGCAGCAATCGCGGCGGTCGTCGCGGGCCTCGTTGCCGCTCAGCCTTTGCCGGGGCGGATGGAGGCGTAGCCGTTTCGATAGCTCGGGTACTGCGGCACCCATCCTAGAGCGCGGGCGCGCGCATTGCTGCACCGTTTGCTGCCTGCGCGGCGGGTCATGGTTTGCTCGGCCCATTGGGTCACACCGAGGCGTTCGCGCAGCCAGTCGACCACTTCGTGCAAGGGTGCTGGGTCATCGTCGACGCCCAGATAGCAATCTTCCAGATCGCCGCCATTCAGATCGGTCTGCAGCAGGCACGTCAGCAGCGCCGCGGCATCGTCACGATGGATGCGATTGCTGAACTGCGGTGGCTCGCGGTCGACGCGCAACCCGGCACGTACCTGGTTCTGCATCCACGGCCGTACCGGGTCGTACAGTCCGGCCATGCGCACCCGTGTGGCGGGAAATCCACAATCGAGCGCCAACTGCTCAGCCTCGAGCATGACCTGGCCGGTATAACCGGTGGGTTCGGTGGCGGAGGTCTCATCGATCCATTCACCGCCGTTCTGCGCATAGACGCCGGTGCTCGAAAGAAAGAACAGCCGCTTGGGACGTTGCCCACGTTGTTGCAGCCAGCCAAGCGCGTTGCGCAAGCCTTCGACGTAAGCCTGCCGGTATCCCGGTTCATCGTGCTGGCTAGCCGAGGCGGCATATACCAGATAGTCGAGATTGCCATTGGGCCAGCCACGCGGCACCTCGCTCGACGCCAGGTCTCCGCGTACCGGCAGGATCGGCACAGGCAGGCTCGCCGCCTGGCGGCGCAAGCCGTACACCGTCCAACCCGCTCGGCTCAGCTGCAGCCCGAGGCGAATACCAACATCACCGCAGCCGGCGATCATTACTGAGGGACGTATTGCCATGGCGGTTGCTCCGTAACCGGTGCGGGCCACCCATTCGGCCCGCCGAGGATCAGTGTACTGCTGCCAGCATCGTTTCCGCTTGTCACCTTATAAGGAACGGATGCTGGCCAGTTGGTTCGAACACGAGCAAAGGCTATGCTAGCCCGCACTCTGATGGAATAACGCTATGACACTGACCGAACTGCGCTACATCGTCACGCTCGCCCAGGAATCTCACTTCGGCCGCGCCGCCGAACGCTGCCACGTCAGCCAGCCCACGTTGTCGGTGGGGGTCAAGAAGCTCGAAGACGAGCTCGGTGTGCTGATCTTCGAGCGAACCAAAAGCGCAGTGCGGCTGACGCCCGTCGGTGAAGGCATCGTCACCCAGGCGCAAAAGGTGCTGGAGCAAGCGCAAAGCATTCGCGAACTGGCTCAGGCCGGCAAGAATCAGCTGGCCGCGCCGCTCAAGGTAGGCGCCATCTATACCGTCGGCCCTTACATGTTCCCGCACCTGATTCCGCAGTTGCACCGCGTGGCGCCGGACATGCCGCTGTACATCGAGGAAAACTTCACCCACATTCTGCGCGACAAGCTGCGCACAGGCGAGCTGGACGCAATCATCATCGCGCTGCCGTTCCAGGAAGCCGACGTGCTGACCCTGCCGCTGTATGACGAGCCCTTCTACGTGCTCATGCCCGCCGGCCACCCGTGGACGAAAAAGGAAACCATCAACAGCGAGATGCTCAACGACAAGAGCCTGCTGCTGTTGGGCGAAGGTCATTGCTTCCGCGATCAGGTGCTCGAAGCCTGCCCGACCACTCGCAAAGGCGAGGCGCCGAGCCACACCACGGTGGAATCCTCTTCGCTGGAAACCATCCGCCACATGGTGGCCTCGGGGCTGGGCGTATCGATCCTGCCGCTGTCGGCCGTCGACAGTCATCATTATTCCCCGGGCGTGCTGGATATCCGACCGCTGACGCCGCCCGTGCCGTTCCGCACCGTGGCCATCGCCTGGCGCGCCAGCTTTCCGCGCCCGAGAGCCATCGAGGTGCTGGCCGACTCCATCCGCCTGTGCTCGGTTGCGAAACCGCCCGCCAAAAAAGCCTGATGCCATGAGCGAGCTGGCTGCGGTCCCGGTGACCGCGATAAAGGGCGTCGGCGCGGCGCTGGCCGAAAAGCTCGCCAAGGTCGGCCTGGAAAGCTTGCAGGATCTGCTGTTCCACCTGCCGCTACGCTATCAGGATCGTACCCGTATCGTGCCGATTGGCGCCCTGCGCCCCGGTCAGGATGCGGTGATTGAAGGCACCGTAACGGGCGCGGACGTGGTGATGGGCAGGCGCCGCAGTTTACTGGTCCGTCTGCATGACGGCAGCGGCAGCCTCAGCCTGCGCTTCTACCATTTCAGCCAGGCGCAAAAGGAAGCGCTCAAGCGCGGCACCCAGGTGCGCTGCTATGGCGAAGCGCGGCCCGGCGCCTCGGGCCTTGAGATCTACCATCCCGAATACCGCGCGCTTGACGAGAACGAGCCGGTGGCTGTCGAACAGACGCTGACGCCGATCTACCCGACCACCGAAGGCCTGACCCAGCAACGGTTGCGGCAGCTCACCCAGCAAGCGCTGGCACGGCTCGGTCCACACAGCCTGCCCGACTGGCTGCCAGACGAGCTGATCCGCGACTACCGACTGGCCAAACTCGACGAAGCGATTCGCTATTTGCACCGTCCACCGCCGGATGCCGATCTGGAAGAACTCGCCGAAGGTCGCCACTGGGCCCAGCACCGGCTGGCCTTCGAAGAGCTGCTGACCCACCAGCTGTCGATGCAACGCCTGCGCGAGAGTA
This sequence comes from Stutzerimonas zhaodongensis, assembly GCF_003696365.1. Classification (GTDB taxonomy): domain Bacteria; phylum Pseudomonadota; class Gammaproteobacteria; order Pseudomonadales; family Pseudomonadaceae; genus Stutzerimonas; species Stutzerimonas zhaodongensis. Next base: position 173,697 of record NZ_RFFM01000006.1, on the reverse strand, counting down.
GCCGCGCCCAGCACGCGCCGCCGCTGCCTGCAGCGCGTGAGCTGCCGCAACGTTATCTGCAGAACCTGGGTTTCCAGCCCACCGGTGCCCAGCAACGGGTCGGTGCGGAGATCGCCTACGACCTCGCCCAGGACGAGCCGATGCTGCGCCTGGTGCAGGGCGATGTCGGCGCCGGCAAGACGGTGGTTGCGGCGCTCGCTGCTCTGCAGGCTTTGGAGGCTGGCTATCAGGTGGCGCTGATGGCGCCGACCGAGATCCTCGCCGAACAGCACTTCATCACCTTCTGCAAATGGCTCGAGCCGCTGGGCATCGAAGTCGCCTGGCTGGCCGGCAAGCTAAAAGGCAAGGCGCGAGCCGCTGCGCTGGAACGCATCGCAGCAGGCTGCCCAATGGTGGTCGGCACGCACGCACTGTTTCAGGATGAGGTGCGGTTCAGCAGGCTCGCACTGGTGATCATCGACGAGCAGCATCGCTTCGGCGTGCAACAGCGCCTGGCGTTGCGACGCAAGGGCGTGGAGGGCCGGCTCTGCCCGCACCAGCTGATCATGACCGCCACGCCGATTCCCCGGACGCTCGCCATGAGCGCCTATGCCGACCTGGACACCTCGATTCTCGATGAACTGCCGCCTGGTCGCACCCCGGTCAATACCGTACTGGTGGCCGACAGCCGCCGCCTGGAAGTCATCGAACGGGTGCGTTCGGCTTGCAACGAGGGTCGCCAGGCCTACTGGGTCTGCACCCTGATCGAAGAATCCGAGGAGCTGACCTGCCAGGCCGCAGAAACCACCTTCGAGGACCTCTCCGCCGCGCTCGGCGGCCTCAACGTAGGGCTGATCCATGGCCGCATGAAGCCCGCGGAAAAAGCCGCGGTGATGGCCGAGTTCAAGGAAGGACGTTTGCAGCTGCTGGTGGCCACCACGGTAATCGAGGTCGGGGTCGATGTGCCCAATTCCAGCCTGATGATCATCGAAAACCCCGAGCGCCTGGGCTTGGCGCAGCTGCACCAGCTGCGCGGCCGGGTCGGTCGTGGCAGCGCAGCAAGCCATTGTGTGCTGCTCTATCACCCGCCGCTTTCGCAGATCGGCCGTGAGCGGCTGGCGATCATGCGCGAGACCTGCGACGGGTTCATCATCGCGGAAAAGGATCTCGAGTTGCGCGGCCCCGGCGAAATGCTGGGCACGCGGCAGACCGGCCTGTTGCAATTCAAGGTTGCTGACCTGATGCGCGATGCCGATTTGCTGCCAGCCGTACGTGACGCCGCGCACGCTCTTTTGGAACGGTGGCCACAGCACGTAAGCCCCTTGCTAGAGCGTTGGCTGCGCCACGGCCAGCAATACGGGCAGGTTTGACGCTCGTCGGTAAACTCAAACCGCACTAACGGTATGGCTATACTGCGCCGATCGGGAATAACACGGACACGTTCATGAACACGGCTGCCGAAAGCAATAACCATAATTCGCTTCCGCCAATGATCGTCCAGCTGCTGGACAAATTGGCATTGCCTTATCGCACCTGCGAGGAGCGATCCGACCTGGATCCGGCTCAGCGCATGGAGGCGGTGCTGGTCGACGACGCCATCGGCGCGTTGCTGGTGCTCTACCCTCGGGACCACCTGCTCGACCTTGCTCGCCTCGCCGAGCTGACCGGGCGCCAGCTGATTGCAGTCAAGCCGGATCGATTGACCCGCATGCTTTCCAAGCACGACCTCAAGGTCTTGCCGGGCCTACCGCCGCTGACCAGCTCACCCTGTCTCTATGAGGAACGCTTGCTGCAGCAATCTGAGCTGCTGATCCAATCCGGTCAGCCAGGCTTGTTGCTCGCCGTGGCCAGCAGTGATTTCAAGCAAATGCTTAGCAAGGCCAGCGCCGGGCAATTCGCGGTTCCGCTGAGCAATATCCAGCCCAACCTCGACCGTCCGGAGGAAGACCGCGCGGAAATCAGCCAGGCGGTGGAAAGCTTTACCGCCCGGCGTATCCAGAAGCGCCTGGAAGAAACCATCGAGATCCCGCCGCTGGCGCAGACTGCGCAGAAAATCATCAAGCTACGCGTAGACCCAAACGCGTCGGTTGATGACATCACAGGTGTGGTGGAGACGGATCCTGCACTCGCGGCTCAGGTCGTCAGCTGGGCCGCTTCACCCTACTACGCCGCGCCCGGCAAGATCCGCTCCGTCGAAGACGCCATTGTTCGCGTGCTCGGCTTCGATCTGGTGATCAACCTGGCGCTGGGCCTCGCGCTCGGCAAGACCTTGAGCCTTCCCAAGGATCAACCGCAACAGGCGACGCCATACTGGCAGCAGTCGATCTATACCGCGGCGGTGATCGAAGGGCTGAACCGCGCTATCCCCCGCACGCAACGCCCGGAGGCAGGCATCAGCTACCTGGCCGGCCTGCTGCACAACTTTGGTTATCTGGTTCTGGCCCATGTATTCCCGCCGCACTTCTCGTTGATCTGTCGGCATATGGAGGTCAACCCGCACCTGAGCCACAGCGTTGTCGAAAAGCACCTGCTGGGCATCACCCGCGAGCAGATCGGCGCGTGGTTGATGCGTTACTGGGGCATGCCGGACGAGCTGTCCACGGCGCTGCGTTTCCAGCACGATCCACACTACCAGGGCGAGCATGCCGGGCACGCCAATCTGGTTTGCCTCGCCGTGCGACTGCTGCGTAATCGTGGTATCGGTTCCGGACCCTACAGCGAAATCCCGCAGGAACTGTTCGATCGTCTCGGACTGAGCCGCGACAAGGCCAACGATGTGGTGAACAAGGTGCTCGATGCGGAAGCCGCCTTGCGCGCCCTGGCCATGCAGATCCAGCCTGGGCAGTGAGACCAAAGGGTAGCGCCGTTCGCGGCGCTACCTTCTCGGCGATGGCGCCGCAGCCTAGCCTTCCGCACGGAAGCTTACCCGGGCATCCACCAACCCCTCTCCGACCTGGCTGAGGCTGACCTCGGCAAGCGTCGCTCCAGCCGCTTGCAGTTCATCGAACCAACGCAGCAGCGTCCCGTAGCCTGCGCTGGGCAAGGTCACCTGCAAGCTGCCATCGCTGCCAAAATCAAAACTTTCGATGGTCAGCCCTTTCTGCTGTGCGCTTTGAGTGACTAACCCCTGAAGCTGCTCGGGTGCGAGCGAGACGGGATTGCTGCGTGACATCCGCCGCGCCAGCTCGGTGTTCTGCTCCATGTAGGCATGCAGCTCGCGCTCTTGCTGAAAGTAGGCCTGAGCATCGCGTGCCCGCTGTTGCGCTGGCTGCCAGAGCAGCGCATAGAGCAGCACCACCAGCAGGAATGCGCCGAGCAGCGTCAACGACATGCGTTCGCGCGGTTGCAAGCGCTGCCAGCGCAGCCACAGCGGTGATTCGGCCAGGCGCACGCGCATCTGTTGTCTCAGGTTCATCCGCGACCTCCAATCACCACACGAGCGCTGACGGCATCACCGTCGCGGCTGGCCGAACCCAGCTGGACAGGCTCGCCGGTCTCCCCCAGGCGCTGGCGCAGTCGCTCCAGCGCCGCAAAATCACTGGCACGGACCTGCATGGCAAGGTCACCCCGAGACTGGTTGTAGTCGAGTTGGCCGATCGACACGGGAATGCCTTCTGCAAGCGCCAATGCCACTTCATCGAGCAAGCGCATGAATCCGCTCGAGCCTCCCGAGCTTTGACCGATGTGCGCATCGAACTGCGCGCGCAGATTGACGATGCGTTGGTCTTCCGGAAACAGCTCTGTATAGAGGGCTCGGCTGGCTTCGGCATAACGATCGGCCTGACTCTCAAGGGTCCAGGCCTGAACCAGGTTGAATACCAGCTGCACCACCAGCACCAGCACCAGCACCAGCGCCACCGGCTTCCATTGCCCCAGCCCGCTGCCGGCCGCCTGTACAGCGAAGTCGCCCTGAGCCAGGTTCAGCGCGGCAGCGCGACCCGAGGCAAGAAAACGGTATGGTTCGTCCAGCTGTCGATAATCATCTAGTGGCGCCGGCGATTGCGCAGAGGTGCCGTGTCCGTGACGCGGAGCGGGGCATTGCCCGGCAAGATGCGGCCATTGCTTGCTGTCGAAAGCCAGGCGGGCTTCGGCACTGCCCCCCAGCAGGGCACGGTTGTCGATGACCAACAACTGCGTTCCATCCCGCGGCAGCAGATCGGCATCGACATGGATAGCAACGATGGTCAGGCCCAAAGCCTGAAGGTCTTCTAGCCAGTCGGCCAACAATTGCCGGCGGACAGCGATGACCCGGCGTCGGCCATCATCCAGCGCATCGCCGTGGGTCAGGTGCAGGTCATCGACGTTCTCTGCAAGCAGCTCCTCCACCGCATAGGCGAGCGCCTGGTTGACCCAACGTGCCTTGCGCGTCGGCAGATTGACCGCGAACGAGCTGCATACCTCGGCCGGCAGTATCAGCGTGACAGCTGCCGAGGCTTGCTCGATGACGCTAGACAGGGGCATCCACCCCTCCTCACCCTCGCCCGGCAGCCAGTAAACGCGGGTATCGCTGTCGATCCGGGCACCGCAATCGGGCGGCAGAAACAGGCAGTCCATCGGCTATCGATCTCCGTTATTGGTTGGTCGGGGCAATCGTGGCGGTTGCCCCAGGTTGCGCTTCAATACGCGGATGTCCCCGTTCTCTTCGCGCCGAATCTGGCTTACCAGCGCCAGCCGGCGGTCTGCCAGACGCACCTCGCTGATGACCTGGAAGAATTGACTGGTTACCGCAATGTTGGTGCCTTGCAGTTGGACACCGCTTAGCGCCGGTTGCGCCATGAAGCTGGCTGTATCTCGGAATGGCGCGGCCTGTCTGAGCTTTACCAGCGACTCAGCCGCGCTGGGGCTGAGGGTGTCGGCGAGACTCGACAGCACCAAGGCACTCGCGGTGTTCACGTTCAGCGGAATATTTGCCGGCAGCGCGGCGACATAGGGCGCCATGCGTTGAAAGTCCTCATCGCGCATGCCAAGCAGCAGGCGCAACTCCGACAGGTCCTCCATGCGGGTGCCTGCCGTGCGGTATGGCGGGTCCAGCAGCAGATAGGCGTTGTCCTCGGCGCCGAACTCGCCTGTGGGCTGTTGATCGCTGTCCAGCCAGTCGACCAGTCGCTCGGCATAGGGCTCGGTGATCTGCAGGCGCAACAGTAGCCGACGGAACTGGGCCAGAGCCGCAGCGTTCGTCTGTTGGTCCTGCACCAGGCTGTTGAGGTTGAAGCGCCCGGCCAGGTCCTCGATACGGACCTGAACCTGCCCCTGACCTTCATCGAGATCGTACGCCGGCTGCGGCATCGCCCAGGGCTCGAGCAGATGATCCACGGCGGGTTGCCCGGTGCCCTCGGTCGCCTGCAGGTCGCGGCGCAGAATCGATTGTGCCAGCGCTTCCCCACCAAGCGCATAGTGCCACGCCTGGCGCGCCTGGGCCTGATTGGCGGTGCCACGGATCGACAGTTGCTGACGGGCGATCATGCCAGCGCAGACCACCGTGACGATGGCCACGACCAGCAGCACGGTGATCAGCGCGACGCCGCGCTCGCGCTTCATTGCATCTCTCCCACGCCGCCGGGCTCAGGCACGCCCTGTGAGTCGGGCTGGATGAACTCGGGCTCGGGCGTCGGACCATCGGGTAGTCGCAGCAAGCGGGTGATGGTGCCGTAACGCTGGTGGTCGAAGGAAACCTCGACCGCGACCGGCATACGCCGCGCCTCTTCACCCGGATCGCTGCGACCAAAACTGAAGGGGGGCCATTCCTCGTGCCAGCTGTTCTCCGCATCGAGGTAGCGCAGGCGCAGTTCAGTCACATCATCAAGCACCCGCTGCACCTGAGCATCACTGTCCAGATCGCGGTCGAGCACCGTCCAGTACTGCCGTTCAAGGCTGCTGCCGGCGAGTCGCCAGCTGACTCGCTGAAGATTCGAACGACGCTGCCCGGTGGGGTTGCGCCAGCCACTGCGGGTAAGCTCAACGGTGGCGCCACCCTCGAATCCCGCGAGCTGGCCGATAAAAGCGCCCTGCTCGTCGCCGTAGCCGTCTCGCACAGGTCGCGGTACCGCCTGGATCAGGTCCTGCTCCAGGCGCCAGACGGCGCGGCCCAGTTGCCGCAGCTGCGTTTCCTGCGCACGGATCACTTCATCGCTGCGCAGTACCGACTCGAGCATGCGATAGGTCGCCAGGCCCAGCAGCGCGAAAAGGGCGATGGCTATCAACAGCTCGAGCAGAGTGAAGCCCTGCATCCTGCGCCGCTTCGCGGAGCGGGCGTTCATGATTGGATAAATGGCTCGGCTCATGGTTCGACGCCGACGAAGCCGGTCAGGCTGGTCACGGCGCGCTGCTCGATTGAGCCATCACTGCCCCTGCGCCGCGGCTCGACCTCGGCGACCCAGACCTGGATACGCAGCAGCCCCGGCGTACCGCTGGTTTCCACCTGGCTCAGGGTCTGCCACTTGCGGCCGCCGAAATCCAAGTTCTGATCTTCGCGCCCCATTGCCGGAGCCGGCTGTAACAGCTGCAATTCGGTCAGACGGTTGTCTGCGATCCATCCCGCCAACGTCAGCGTTTCCAACCGTCCGGCATTGTTCACACTGCGCCCAGCGGCAGTGAGCACCACGGCGGCGACGATTGCGAAGATGGCCAGCGCCACCAGCACTTCAAGCAGCGTGAAACCCCGCGCTTGGGACCGACCTGCACTCATCGGCGAGTTTCCAGCGGCTCGGCTTGGGGCATTTGAAAACCGTCGCTGGACACGGTCCAGCCACCGCCACCGGGGCGCTGGTCGGAAAGGGTCAAGGTAAAAGGCGAAAGCTCACCGCTCGAGAGGATGAGCAGCTGAGGCTGCACGCGAGGAGCGCGGCGGCGTTCACGGTCGCCCTTTTTGGACAGGCCGATCGGATCGTCCTCGCGCTTGATCGGTGCCACCAGTTTCAACGGCGTGCCTTCAAGCTCCAGCTCCAGACGTATCCAGTCCGGCGCCCGGTGCGCCTTCCCCTCTCCAGCGTCGACCCAGCGGGAGTCTGCCTCGTCGTAGTGCATCACCCGGTAGCCTTCCTGACTGATCAGCAGGCCGTACTCACGGCTGTCGAGCACCGCTTCGTCGGCCATCAGGCTGATCAGGGTCGCAAGCCTCTGCGCTTCATCACGGATTTCCCGAGACGAATTGGAACTGCCCATCGAAAGCACTGCCAAGCCCACCAGGCTGCCGAGAATGACGATCACCACCATCAACTCGATCAGCGTAAAGCCGCCCTCCCGGCGCGCCCGGTGCATCGATCAGAGGTCCCAGTTACCGATGTCCGCGTTCAGCTCGGACCCGCCCTGCTTGCCATCGGCACCGTAGGAGTACAGGTCGTACGGGCCTTGGGTACCTGGCGAGAGGTACTGGTACTCATTGCCCCATGGATCCTTCGGCACGCGCTTGAGGTATCCGTCGCGGTTCCAGTTCTTTGGTTGCGGATTGCCGCCGGGCTTCTTCACCAGAGCATCCAGGCCCTGCTGGGTGCTGGGGTAGGAGTAATTGTCCAGCTTGTACATGTCGAGGGCGGCGCCGATGGCCTTGATATCACCCTTGGCCACCGTGACCTTGGCCTGATCGGGACGGTTCATCACCTGAGGCACCACCAGCGCGGCGAGAATCCCGAGGATCACCACCACCACCATGATTTCGATGAGGGTAAAACCCCTCTGCTTGTGTTGGTTCAACGTCATGCTCACTAGCCCACCAGTTGATTGAGAGAAAGAATCGGCAGCAGGATCGCCAGAACGATCACCAATACCACAGCCCCCATGAAAACCAGCATGAAGGGTTCGAAAAGTCCTACCAAGAGGGATATCTGCGCGGCCAGGTCGTTTTCCTGATTGCGTGCCGTGCGTGCCAGCATCTGGTCCAGTTCACCCGATTTCTCGCCGCTGGCGATCATGTGCAGCATCATCGGCGGAAATTCGTTGGTGGCATCCAGCGCGCGGGTCAGGCTGCCACCTTCACGCACACGCTGAGCCGCCTCGATCACCTTGTCGCGGATACGCAGGTTGGCGATTACCGCCGCCGCGATACCCAGCGCATCCACCAGTGGCACGCCGCTTCGAGTCAGGATCGCCAGAGTCGAGGCGAAACGCGCGGTATTGGTCGCCCGCGCCAGCCGCCCAACCAGCGGGATACGCAGGATGAAAGCATGCCAGCGCCGCTTGATCTTCTCGTCACGCAGGGCCTGCCGCATGGCGAACCCGGCGGCGAAGATTCCCAGCAACATCAGCCAACCCCATTGCTGCACCACCTCGCTCACGGCGATCAGCCCGGTGGTCAACGCAGGAAGCGCCTGGCCGGTGTTGACGAACACCTTCACCACATCCGGCACCACATAGCCAAGCAGAAGCACCACGATGGCCAGCGAGGCCACGAGCAGGATCACCGGATAAAGCAGCGCTAGCTGGATCCTCTGTCGCGACTGCTGACGCTGGTCGGTGTAGTCCGCCAGTTGATCGAGTACCAATCCGAGATGCCCCGCGTGCTCGCCGGCCGCGACAGTTGCGCGGTACAACTCTGGAAAGGCCGATGGATATTCACGCAGCGAGCCCGCCAGGCTGTGCCCTTCCATCACCCGCGCGCGCACTGCCAGCAGCATCGACTTGATTTTCTGCGAAGTCGACTGCGCCGCCGCGGCACGCAAGGCTTCCTCGATGGGCAATGCAGCCTGAACCAGGGTCGCCAGCTGCCGTGTTACCAGGGCGAGGTCGCGCGCCGAGAGCCCTCGGCCAAAGGCGAAGCCACCACCGCCGGTGTCCTCTTTGGCCTTGGCTTGCTTGACCTCCAATGGTGACCACTGCTTCTCACGCAACAGTTGCCGCGCCTGCCGCGGACTGTCCGCCTCGATCAGCCCCTTCTGCTCGCGACCGCGTGGATCGAGCGCGATGTATTCGAACGCCGCCATCAGCCGTCTGCCAGCGATGTCAGGCGCAGAAACGCGGCCGAAAATTGCGTGCCGGCATCACACCGGGTGCCGCAGCCATACGGCGGCAATGGGAATTCGAACGCAGTCATGGCCTGGGTAGCGGTCCTTGTACCAGTGAAACTCATGCGCTTATTCCTCGCGGGTCACGCGCAACACTTCTTCGATCGTGGTCACGCCTTCACGCACCTTTCGCAGGCCATCGTCACGGATACTCGGCCCGAGCTTGCGCGCATGGCGAACCATTTCCTGCTCGGCCGCACGGGTATGAATCATGCTGCGCAGCGAGTCGTCGAACATGACCAGTTCGTAGATACCCGTTCGTCCACGATAGCCCAGCTGCCGACACACATCGCAGCCCTCGGCGTGGTACAGCGTGGGCGCCTCGCTCGGGTCGACGCCGAACAGCGCGCACTCGGCCTCGTCTGCTACGTAAGCGCGCTTGCAGTCATTACACAGCACGCGAACAAGGCGTTGGGCCAGTACACCGAGCAGCGAGGATGAAATCAGGAACGGCTCCACACCCATGTCCACCAGACGCGTGACTGCGCCAATGGCGCTGTTGGTGTGCAGCGTCGACAGCACCAGGTGGCCGGTGAGCGACGCCTGCACTGCCATGTCCGCGGTTTCCTGGTCGCGGATCTCGCCGACCATCACCACGTCCGGGTCCTGACGCAGGATTGCGCGCAGGCCGCGGGCGAAGGTCATGTCGACCTTGGTGTTGACCTGCGTCTGGCCGATGCCTTCGAGGTTGTATTCGATGGGGTCCTCGACGGTGAGGATGTTGCGCGAGCGGTCGTTGAGCGTGACGAGGCTGGCGTAAAGCGTGGTGGTCTTACCCGAGCCGGTGGGGCCGGTGACGAGAATGATCCCGTGGGGCTTCTGCACCGCTTGTTCCATGACCTTGCGATCACGGTCACTCATGCCCAGATGGCGAAGGGTGAGCCGGCCTGCCTGTTTGTCCAGCAGACGCAGCACGACGCGCTCACCGTTGGCCGACGGCAGGGTCGATACGCGGATGTCCACCTCTCGACCACCGACCCGTAGAGAAATCCGGCCGTCCTGGGGGATGCGCTTCTCGGCGATATCCAAGCGCGCCATGACCTTGATCCGCGACACCAGCAACGCTGCCAGCTCTCGCTTGGGCTGCACCACCTCACGCAGGATGCCGTCGATGCGGAAGCGGATGACCAGCCGTTTCTCGAAGGTCTCGACGTGAATGTCGGACGCGTTTTCCTTGATCGCTTCGCCGAGGATGGCATTGATCAGGCGAATGATCGGCGCGTCGTCTTCCTGTTCCAGCAGGTCCTCGGTTTCCTGGATCTGATCGGCCAGGCTGTGCAGGTCCATCTCGTCGCCCAGCCCTTCGACCATCAGCATCGCCGCCGAGGAATCGTGCTGGTAGGCGGCGCTGAGCGCCTGTTCGAACTCCTCCTGGGCCAGCCACTGCATTGCCAGCGGGCCGCCGGCGACGCGCTGGGCTTCCTGCAGCGCAGTCAACGGCGCGCCCTCGCGTGCGCACAAACGCATGCCGTCCGGGCGCTCCAGCAGGATGACGCCGTGGCGGCGGGCGAAGGCGAAAGGTAACCGCCGCGGTAGCGGTTCCTCCAACAGGGTCATCTCGTTCAAGTCTAGTTCGGCCATGCCAGCTATTTTCTCGCAGAGGGTGCGACTCATGTTGGCCGGCGGTCCGATGCCGGCGCGGCCAACAGCTATGGACTACAAGGAATGCATGACATTGCAAACCTTCGCCCGGTTTTTTTATACGCATTCGCCGCACCGACCGGCACCAAGGTCGCATACAGACAAGTCGGCCGACGAATACACCGTCTATGGTCCGTCATTCATGATTGCGCCGCGCATAACCCGCTATGGAACCTTAGACGAAGGTCGAAGCCAATACCCGCGCTGTCTGTAGCGATGCGAAACGATCTGATAGTCACAACGTGAACGAAGCGCCACTTTCCCGTTCTGATTAAAACAGTTGTTTGATTTTTTTAGTCCTTGCAGAATGCCGCGCCATAGCGTGCTCGACCAGCAGTGCAGGAGCCCGTTAACCGATCCACACCCGACCGCCAACCGTAGTGGTCGGGCGAAAAGTAACGCCAGCGGGATAGCCGGGTTACCGAGCAACCGCTGGTTACGATCAAGCAGGAGAACAAGAACAATGCACATTGGTGTTCCTCTCGAAACCAGGCCCGGTGAAACGCGCGTTGCCGCGACACCGGAAACCATCAAGAAGCTGATCGGCCAGGGGCATCGGGTGACGGTGCAGAGCGGGGCCGGCCTACAGGCCAGCGTCCCGGACAGTGCCTATGAAGCGGCAGGCGCAACCATCGCCGATGCCGCTGCGGCGTTCGCAGCAGAGATCCTGCTGAAGGTGAACGCACCGAGCGAAACCGAGCTGGCACAAATGCAGCCCGGCACGGTACTCGTCGGTATGCTCAATCCCTTCGACAACGAAAACATTTCACGGATGGCCGAACGCGGCATCACCGCCTTCGCCCTGGAGGCTGCACCGCGTACCTCCCGTGCGCAAAGCCTCGACGTGCTCTCCTCTCAGGCCAACATCGCCGGCTACAAGGCGGTGATGGTCGCCGCCAACCAGTATCCGCGCTTCATGCCGATGCTGATGACCGCCGCCGGCACGGTGAAAGCCGCACGGGTGCTGATCCTTGGCGCCGGTGTTGCCGGCCTGCAGGCCATCGCCACGGCCAAGCGCCTGGGCGCGGTCATCGAAGCCTCGGACGTGCGTCCGGCGGTGAAGGAGCAGATCGAATCGCTGGGTGCCAAATTCGTCGACGTGCCGTTCGAGACCGACGAAGAGCGTGAATGCGCCGAAGGCGTCGGCGGCTATGCCCGTCCCATGCCGGCGTCCTGGATGACACGTCAGGCGCAAGCCGTGCACGAGCGTGCCAAGCAGGCCGACATCATCATCACCACCGCGCTGATTCCGGGCCGCAAGGCGCCAACGCTGTTGCAGGAAGAGACCGTGCAGCAGATGAAGCCAGGCTCGGTGGTGATCGATCTTGCCGCCTCTCAGGGCGGTAATTGTCCATTGACCGAAGCCGATCAGGTGGTGGTCAAGCACGGCGTGACCCTGGTTGGCTACACCAACCTGGCGACCCTCGTGCCAGCGGATGCGTCGGCGCTATACGCCCGCAACCTGCTGGACTTCCTCAAGCTGGTGATCGATGGCGAAGCCCGGTTCCAGCTCAATCTTGAAGACGACATCGTCGCCGCGTGCCTGATGTGCCGTGACGGCCAAGTCGTACGCACCAATGGTTAAGGGAGCCTGAACATGGACATGATTTCTGATGGCATCTACAACCTGATCATCTTCGTGCTGGCGATCTACGTCGGCTACCACGTGGTCTGGAACGTCACCCCCGCGCTGCACACCCCGCTGATGGCGGTTACCAACGCCATTTCGGCGATCGTCATCGTCGGCGCCATGCTGGCCGCGGCACTGACGGTCACCCCGATGGGCAAGCTGATGGGCACCCTGGCGGTGACCCTGGCTGCAGTGAACGTCTTCGGCGGCTTCCTGGTAACCCGCCGCATGCTGGAAATGTTCAAGAAGAAGGAGCGCGCTGGCGCCAAGGCGGAGTCCAAGCCATGAGCATGAACCTGATCACCCTGCTCTATCTCATCGCTTCGGTGAGCTTCATCCAGGCCCTCAAAGGCCTGTCGCACCCCACGACTTCGCGCCGGGGCAACCTGTTCGGCATGATCGGCATGGGCATTGCCGTGGTCACCACGGTGTTTCTGGTGTTCAAGCTCGGCTCACAGCTGGCCGAAAGCGCCAGCCCCTGGAGCGGGCTGGGCTTCATCGTGCTGGGTCTGCTGATCGGCGGCACCATCGGCACGCTGATGGCCAAGCGCGTCGAGATGACCAAGATGCCCGAGCTGGTCGCCTTCATGCACAGCATGATCGGCCTGGCGGCGGTGTTCATCGCTATCGCCGCAGTGCTCGAACCGCAGTCGCTGGGTATCGTCCAGGCCATCGGCTACCCGATCCCGGCCGGTAACCGCCTGGAGCTGTTCCTCGGTGCAGCCATCGGCGCCATCACCTTCTCCGGTTCGGTGATCGCCTTCGGCAAGCTCTCGGGCAAGTACAAGTTCCGTCTGTTCCAGGGCGCGCCGGTGTCGTTCCCCAACCAGCACAAGATCAACCTCGCCGTCGGCGTGGCGATTCTGGTGCTGGGCCTGTTCTACACCTTCACCGGCAACTTCACTGCGTTCATGATTCTGGTGGCGCTGGCCTTCGTCATCGGCGTGCTGATCATCATCCCCATCGGTGGCGCCGACATGCCGGTGGTGGTCTCGATGCTCAACAGCTACTCGGGCTGGGCGGCCGCCGGTATCGGCTTCTCGCTGAACAACTCGATGCTGATCATCGCCGGTTCCCTGGTGGGTTCGAGCGGGGCGATCCTTTCGTACATCATGTGCAAAGCGATGAACCGTTCGTTCTTCAACGTCATCCTCGGTGGCTTCGGTGGTGACGCCGATGCCGGCCCAGCGACCGGCAGCCAGGAACAGCGCCCGGTCAAATCCGGCTCCAGCGATGACGCCGCGTTCCTGCTGTCGAATGCCGATACCGTGATCATCGTGCCCGGCTACGGCCTGGCGGTGGCCCGCGCGCAACACGCACTGATGGAACTGGCGGAGAAGCTGACCCACATGGGCGTGACCGTGAAGTACGCGATCCACCCCGTCGCTGGTCGCATGCCCGGCCACATGAACGTGTTGCTGGCCGAGGCCGAAGTGCCTTACGAGATGGTCTTCGAGATGGACGACATCAACTCCGAGTTCGGTCAGGCCGACGTGGTGCTGGTGCTCGGCGCCAACGACGTGGTCAACCCAGCGGCCAAGAACGATCCGAAGTCGCCCATCGCCGGCATGCCGATCCTCGAGGCGTACAAAGCCAAAACGGTCATCGTCAACAAGCGTTCCATGGCCAGCGGTTATGCGGGCCTGGATAACGAGCTGTTCTACATGGACAAGACCATGATGGTCTTCGGCGATGCCAAGAAGGTCGTCGAGGACATGGTTAAAGCCGTTGAGTAACTGACACCCGCTATACCAGAGCCCCTCCCGGCCCCGCCGCGAGGGGTTTTGTTTTTCAGGAGCGCGTGCTCCGACCACCCGACGCCGATCGCTCACGTATGCAATCCGGAACGTTTATTGCCTTGTCGTTAGCAAATTGAAAACAGATCGCTAGCAATCAAGGAGATTTGAGACATGTTGGCTGAATCCCGACGTGGCGTCATTTGCACCCCCCACCCCACCGCTACTGCCACCGGCATGCGCATGCTCGAAGCAGGCGGTAACGCTATCGATGCGATGCTCGCGGCCAGCGCCATGCTCGCTGCGGTCTACCCGCACATGACCGGTCTCGGCGGCGATGCACTCTGGATGATCCATGACCGTCGCGTGCGCACCATTGTGGGAATCGGGCAAGCGGGGCAACGTCTTCCCTCGGGCGGCAAAATCGGCTTGCGCGGCCCGAGCGCGGTGGCTACCACCGCCGGGGCACTGGCCAGCTGGAAGGTCGCCCAAACCATCAGCCGCAACGAATGGGGCTCCCGACTGGGCTGGGCCGACCTGCTCGGCGATGCAACCGAGACGGCGCAGCACGGCGTGGAGATCTCCGCATCGCAGCTTTTCTGGCAGCAGCAGCGCAAAGGGCTGATCGAAGACCTGCCGGATCTGCATCGACTGTGCAAGAGCGATGGTAACTGGCTTCAATCCGGCGACCGGCTACGGCAACCGCAACTGGCCGATACCCTCAGTCAGCTGGCGCGTCATGGCGTGGACGATTTCTATAAGGGCGAGCTGGCTCAGGCATTTGCCGAGGCGTTCGCCAGGCTGGATTGCGGCCTGACACGGCAAGATCTGGCCGCGACACGTGCCGAAGAAGTCGAGCCCATATCAGTACGCTACCGTCAGGGCCGGCTGTTCAACGTCGCACCGCCGTGTCAGGGTCTCTACACCCTGCAGGCCATGGCGGCACTGCAGCACATGCCGGTCCCCGAAAATGGCAGCGCTCGTTACTACCACTATCTGATCGAATCGATCAAACAAGGGCTGCTGCGCCGTAACCGTGAGCTGCATGACCCGCGCAGCAGCGATTGGGACTACGCGGCAAGCCTGTCCGAAGCCAATATTGCCGGCTATGCCGAGCGCGTCGACGAGCAGCGCGCCGCGCCGTGGGCAGAGTCAGGTCGCCCTGCCGACACTGTCTGGATGGCGGCTACAGACGCTGAAGGCCGCACCGCCTGCCTGATCCAGAGCCTATTCCACGACTTCGGTTCCGGCTGCATCCTCGGCGACACCGGGGTGCTCTGGCAAAACCGCGCCGCCGGCTTCAATGCCGATCCGGGTCATCCGAATGCCTGGGCACCCGGCAAGCGCCCGGCCCATACGCTCAACCCGTCCTGCTACCTGGCGGACAATGGTCGTCGCCTGTTCTTCGGCACCCAGGGCGGCGACGGCCAACCCCAGACGCAGATGGTCCTGGCTACGCAGTTGGTGGATTTCGCTCGCCCAATCGATCAGGCGCTGCGCACGCCGCGCTTCCTGCTGGGACGCAGCTTTTTCGACAGTACCGACAACCTGAAACTGGAAGCCGACATCGAACCATCGGTGATCCGCACGCTTGAGGACATGGGTCATGAAGTCGAGATCATCCCCTCCCTCAGCCCCTACACCGGGCAGGCCGGTGCGATCGCAATCGAAACCGATGGCCGACGCTTCGCGATGCATGACCCACGGGGTCAGGGCAACAGCCTCGGGCAAAGGCAACAATGAAGCCTCCCGAGGTTGAAGATGCGCGACAAGTGCCGATAATGCGCCATTGCTAGCGCTCGTACGCGCGCGGAACGCCATCGTGGAGTCGGCAGGGATATGGGGTCCAACACCGTTACCAACAAACAGACCGAAGTGCAGCGGATCGTCGATGCCCTATCCAAGGCCATCGCTCAGCATCGCTTGCGGCCAGGCACCCGGCTGATCGAGGCGCAGATCGTCGACGCGCTGAAAGCCAATCGCAACCACGTGCAAAGCGCGCTGCAGCGGCTGGCGTTGCAGCGCATCGTGACGATCGAGCCGAACCGCGGGGCACTGGTGTCGCAACCCACCGCCAAAGAAGCACGCGACGTCTTTGCCGCACGCCGCGCCATCGAGGCGGCCATCGTTGAAAGCATCACGCCTGATGCCATGCGCCAGAACCGGCAGCGCATTGCCAATCACATGCGCAACGAACGCAAGGCCACCAGCGCCAGCGACCGCCGGGACATCGTGCGTGAACTGAGTGAGTTTCACCTGATGCTGGGAGAAATCTGCGGCAATGCGGTCCTGGCGGAAATTCTCGGCAACCTGATGGTGCGCAGCTCGCTGATCGTCGCGCTCTACCAGCGTAACGACCATCCGGCCTGTGCCTCCGATGAACATGAGCAGATCATCACTGCGCTCGAGCATGGCGACCATCGGGTCGCCATAAAGGTAATGCTCGAGCATCTGGACGAGCTCGAAGCCCAGCTGGCCCTGGAAGAATTGGCCGAACCCGAGGTAGACCTGAAACAGATACTCGGTGATCTCTGAGTCAGGCTGACAGCCCGAATACCGCTCCCAGATGCTGCTCGTAACGTGCGACATCAGCTTCGATAGACGGCTGCTTCATCACGTCGACACAGATGAAGGTCGGCAAGCCGCTCAGGCCGAGAAACTCGTTGGCCTTGTGGAATGGGAAGTAAACGGCATCGGCGCCCTTACCCTCAAAAAAGTCCGCCGGATCGTCAAAGGCCTGCTGCGGCGCGTTCCAGGTGGCCGAAATCATGTACTGCTTGCCCTGTAGCAGCCCACCGCTGCCGTACTTCTGCGAAGCATCTGAGCGCGTCCGCCCGTCATTGGCGTAGAGGCTGCCATGTCCTTCGGTGAAGACTTCGTCCAGGTAACGTTTGACGATCCAGGGCGCGCCCATCCACCAGCCCGGCATCTGGTAGATGATCACGTCGGCCCAGAGAAACTTGGCCACTTCCTCGGCCAGGTCATAGCCCTGATCGATTTCGGTAGTCTTCACATCGAAACCCGCACGATCGAGAAACGCGACGGCAGTCTGATGCAGAGTCGCGTTGTAGCGACCTTCGGAATGGGCAAAATTCTTCCCGCCGTTCAGCAGTAGTACTTTTTTCATGAGCAACCCTGAGCTGTTACGAATGGCGGTAGCCTAACCACCCGACGCAAAGCGAAACACCCGTAGTCAGGCAAATGACTAGTGTCGAAAAGTCATTAATTAGACGGGTGTTGTTGCGATAGCGTTGCTCTAACCAATACGGAGCGACGTCATGCCAGAACCCTACGGATTTATCCTGCACGCCCATACGAAGCCAGACAAAACCGAGGCATTCGAAGCGCTGTTCCTCGCCTATATCGAGCACAGCCGTGCCGAACCGGGCTGCATCGAATACCACATGCTGCGTGACGCGCAGGATCCAAACCTGTTCATTTTTTTCGAGGTCTGGACCTCTGCCGAAGCCTTCGCTGCACATACCGCGCTGCCCCATATGCAGGATTTCCACAAGCAGCGCATGAGCTATCTGAGCCAGGACTTCGTGATCACTCCGATCAAAATGCTCAGCCCTGCCTCGGCGACATCCATCCGCGTTAGCGAGGCGCCAGCAGTTGCGGTAGAGCTCGCTCGAAGGTCTGCCGACCCGACTTGAACCCCATCAGCGGTGGGCGGATCTCTGCAATGACCGAGGCTGGCGAGGGGGCGTCGAAGACGATGAAATCGGCACGGCAGCCGGGCTCAAGGCCGTAATCTGGCAGTCGCAGCAGGCGCGCCGACTGAGTCGAGACCCAGCCGAGGCAGTCCAGCAGCTCCGCCTCGGTGGACAGCTGGGCGACGTTGGCGAAGAGGTTGGCCTGGCGCACCAGCGAGGCATCGCCGTAGGGGGTGAAGGGATTGCCGATATTGTTGGTCGACAATGAGCAGGTCACCCCACACCTGTGCAGCTGCGACAACGGCGCGACCCCACGCGGCTTGTCGTGGAATCGGTCGCGCGCGCCGAGGAAAAGATCCGTGGAAGGCAGCGCGGTCACGCTCACACCGGCACGCGCCAAGGCCTGCGCCACCTCTTGCAAATGCGCCAGCGGGAGCGCGGAGAGCTTGGTTACATGGCCCACGGCAACTCGTCCACCCCAGCGGTGAAGCTCGGTGCAGCGAATCACCTCATCAATAGTCATGCCGTCGGGGTTCAGATCGAAATCCAGATGGAAGTCCAGATCCCGGTCATAGCGCACCGCCAGCTCGAACAGCCGGCGTATCTGCGCGGCCGGGTCGCTGTCGGTATAAGGGCAACCGCCGAGCACCTCGGCGCCCGCCTCCAGTGCCTGGCACAGCAGCTGCTCCGTCCCTGGGTTGTTGAGCATGCCCTCCTGCGGGAATACGCAGATCTCCAGGGTGACGGCCCAGGCATAGTCTTCCTTCAGCCGCCGCACAGCGCGAAAGCTCGTCAGGCCGATACCCGGGTCGATCTCCACATGGGTGCGCATGTGCGTGGTGCCCTGCACGATGGCCTTCTCCAGCACATGAGCACCGCGGACGTAGACGTCCTCTTCGGTAAACGAAGCCTTGGCGATCCGCGTCTGGGCGATGGCTTCGGCAAGCGTCCCCTCGGCCAGCTGGCAGCGCTGGAGGATGCAGGCCTTGTCCAAATGAATGTGGGTCTCAATCAACCCGGGCAGGATCAGACGTCCTCCCAGATCCAATACCTCTGGCGAGCTGGCCGAGGTGAACTGGGAGACGAAACGCCCGTCCTCTATCAGCAATTCCCGAAGTGCTTCAGTCATGCCCAATCGGGCGTTGAGGATGTGCAGGGCGCTCATGCCGCGGCCCCATGGCCGAGGTAGGCGGCTTCCAACTCGCGATCACCGCGTAGCTGCTCGGCCGTACCGGATTTGACGATCCGGCCGGTCTCCAGCACATAGGCACGATCGGCGATCTGCAAGGCCAGGTTGGCCATCTGGTCGACCAGCAGCAATGTCACACCTTCGTCCCGCAAAGCCGCAAGCGCGTCATAGAGCTCACCGATCATTGCGGGCGAAAGGCCTAGAGACGGCTCGTCGAGCAGCAGGATTTTCGGTTTGGCCATCAGTCCGCGGCCCACTGCAACCATCTGCTGCTCGCCGCCGGAGAGCAGCCCCGCCGGGCTGTCGATGCGATCGCGCAGACGTGGGAAGCGCTTGAGTATGGCTTCGATCTCCGCCTCGGCATCGAACGCCTCGGTGCGTGAATAGCCGCCCAACAGGAGGTTGTCCCGCACGCTGAGCTGGGCGAACACCTGGCGCCCTTCCGGTACCAGCGCCAGACCTCGCGCCGCAATGGCGCTGGCATCCACGTGCTCGATGTTTTCGTTATCCAGCAGAATCGTGCCCGAGGTCGCCGTATGAAGGCCGGCCAGACATTTGAGAATGCTCGACTTGCCGGCGCCATTGGCACCGAGGATTGCGATCAGCTCGCCGGGATTGACCACCAGATTGACGCCTTCGACCACCGGTGCCGCGCCGTAATCGACTACCAGATCCTTGATGAACAGACGCGCATCTCGTGAGCCCGCCCACGGCGTCTGCCGAGGTGACGCCTCATAACTGGTGCCTCCGAGGTAGGCTGCCACCACGCGCGGATTGCCGCGAACCTCTTCGGGCGTGCCCGAAGCGATCGGTTTGCCGGCGTCCAGCACCAGAATGTGTTCGGAAACAGCCATCACAAGGGCCATGTCGTGCTCGACCAGGATCACCGCGATATTGAAGCCCGCCAACACCTTGAAGAGAGTGGCCAGGCTATCGGTGTCACCGCGCCCGAGACCGGCGGCTGGTTCGTCCAGCAGTAGCACCGCCGGGCGCGACGCGAGCGCTCGGGCGATTTCCACGAGTCGTCGATCCACATGCGGAAGATCTTCAGCTGGCGTGTTGACCGAGCCGCGGTAGCCAACCAGCGCCAGCAGATGCAGCGCCAGTTCTCGTTCATCCTCACTCGGCCGCCGGAAAATTCCGCCGAGGCGGCCCTTTTGCAGCCCGGCGAGTATGTTCTCCAGCACCGTCAGCTCTCCGAACAGCTGGGTGGTCTGGTAGGTCCGGGCAATCCCGGCGCGAGCGATTTTCCACGACGGCAAACCGGAAACCACCTCGCCCAACCGAATGCTGCCACTGTCCGGTGTGTAGAAGCCGCTGATCATGTTGAGCACCGTGGTCTTGCCCGCTCCGTTGGGCCCGATGATGCTGGTGATGCTTCCCGGCAGTGCCTTAAGGCTCACCTGGTCTGCGGCCTGGACACCGCCGAAACCGATACTGATGTCCGCAACCTCGAGCCCCACATCCTGACTCTTCTCGCCAAAGAAGGCCGCGAGCCTCGCCTGGTCAGCCACAGCCGGGGGATGCTGGGTGGTCGGGCGTAGCCAGAGCCGGGCAAGGCTGCCAAGCACACCGCGAGGAGCGATCCAGAGCACCGCCAGCAGCAATGCCGAGAACATCAGCAGCCGATACTCTGCGAAGTCAGCCAGCAGTTCCGGCAACAATACGATCAACAGGGCGCCAAGCAACGGCCCGAACAAGGTGCCGGCACCCCCGACGATGACAGCCAGCACGAAGAGGATCGACTGGGAAAAGGGAAAGGACGCCGGGTTGATGAACATCATCAAGGGGGCCACCAGTGCCCCGGCGAACCCGGTGAGTGAAGCCGACAGCGCAAACGCCAGGGTCTTGGTTTGTACCGGGTTGAAGCCCAGGGAGCGAGCGGCAATCTCGGATGCCTTGACCGCTCGCATCGCAGTGCCCCAGCCGCTCTGGCGCAACCGCTGATAGAAAGCCAGTGCAGCGATCATCATGACCGTGGCAACCAGAGCCATCACCACGCTCGGATCCATCGCGCCTACCGCGGGCATGGGGATGCCCATCAGGCCATTGGCCCCGCCCGTTAGCCCGCGCCATTCGACCAGACCGTGGTGGACTACCAGAGCAAAGGCGATGGTAATCATCGCCAGATACGGCCCGCTGACGCGCAGTGCCGGAATCGCCAGCAGCGCGCCAACGGCTCCGCACAGCAGCGCCGCCAGCACCATGGCCGGCGCCAGCGGCAACCCGGCCATGGTAAGCAGGGCCGAGGCATACGCGCCGATGGCATAGAAGGCGATATGACCGAAGGAGATCTGTCCGCTGAGGCCGATCAGGATATTGAGCCCGACACCCACTACTAAAGTGAGTGCAAAGAAGCTGAAGACCAACAGCGAATAGCTGTCGAGCATCAGCGAAATAGCCGTGCCGGCAACTGCGAGCAGGGCGATGCCAGCGGGTGCGAGAATCGAAGTTTTCATACTTTCACCAGTGTCTTGCTGCCGAACAAGCCGTTTGGCCGAATGGCCAGGGCCAGAATGACCAGGGCGAAGGTGAACAGCTGGGTGAAGGCCGAGCCGAAGTAGAGCGTTACCACCGCCTCCACCAAACCAAACAACAGGCCGGCGGCAAACACCCCACTGGCGCTGGCGATGCCACCGAGGATGGCCACTGCAAAGGCCTTGAGGCCGAACAGCGTGCCCATCTCAGCGCTCACGTTGAACAGCGGGGCGATAAGCAGGCCGGCCACCGCGGCGAATACCGCCGAGACGGCAAAGGAGATCGCCACCACGCGATTGACCCTGATGCCCATCAGTCTGGCAGCGGCGGGATTCTGCACGCAGGCTTCCAGCACCTTGCCCAGGCGCGTGTAGCGCCGCACCAGCAACAACGCCAGGGCGATACTGGCGCCAACCAGCGGAATCAGCATCTGCAGCAGAGAAATGTTCGAACCAAACAGCGCAACGCTAGTGGTGGCCAGCTCTGAGGTGAACTGCCTTGGTTCCTTGCCGAAGGTGAACATGGCCAGGTTGTCGACGAGGATCCCTGCCGCCACCGTTGCCATCAGCCAGGCCTCGGAACCTCGCGAGTGAAAGGGCCGAACTAGAAAGCGCTCTACCGCCAGACCGTAGAGCGCACACAGTGCAAGCGTCATCGGAATGGCCAGCCAAAGCGGCCAGCCCCAGGTGATATGGAGGCTGTAACCCAGCACCGCACCCACCATCATGGCGCTGCCCTGGGCAAAATTGACGGTTCGTGACACCACATATGTGATGTGAAAACCCAGCGCCAGCAAGGCATACATGCTGCCCAGCCCAAGACCGGTGACGATGGCGGCAGTAATCATGAGAAAAAGCTCCTTGTAGCCGCTCCGGTTGCGAAGCGGCTGGCTAGGTCAGGGGTTCAGGGGCACGATCTGGCCATCGACAAAGTGCGTGAACAGGTAGTCATCCGGGCCCAGCGCGTCATGCTTGTCCGCCGAGAACGGCTTGCTGTATTGCTTGATCAGTCCGTCGTACTGCTCAATGGCGTAGAAGCCATCGCGCACCTCACTACCCTTCACGGAGCCTGCCTTTTCGATTGCCAGAGCAGCCAGATGCATACCGTCATAGGCATTGGCGATGCCCACAGCAGGAGTGACGTCAGCGAGCGATTTGATCTCCGGATAGCGCTTCTTCAAGGCGGCCAGCACGGCGTCACCCTTGGCGCTGTTCTGCTCGTCGAAGACGTAGGTCTGGATGAAATGCACGCGACTCGCATTAGGGCCGGCCAACTCGCTGAAGCGACCGCCGGCCGGCCCCCAGTGGGAAATCACCGGAACGTCCCAGTTCATGCGGTCCAGGGACTTCACGACCTGTGCGGACGGACCGACATTGCCTACCATCAGCAGCGCATCTGCTCCAGCGCTCTTCAACCGCGTAAGTTGTGGCACCACGTCAAGGTCGCTGTCCTCGATCCGCTCGACACCGGCATTAGGCATGGCGCGCTTTTCCAGCGCGACCCGAAACCCGGCCTCGTTCGACTCACCCCAGGGATTGTTGACCAGGATCATGCCCGGCTTCTGCATGCCCTTCTGCTTCACGCCGTACTCCACCAGCGCCTCGTCAACCAATTCATCAACTGCGGAAACGCGGAAGACGTAGTTGTCTGCCGCGCCGTTGCGAGTGATGCCGGTGCCAGCCGCCCAGACGCCCATGAAGGGCACCTTGAGCTGATTCGCCAGGGGCACGATGGCCAGGGAAACCGGCGTATCCAAGCCTCCGAAAAGTACGGAAACCTTTTCCCGTTGTATAAGCTCTCGCGCCGCCAACATGCCTTTGGCGGGGTTGCTTTCATCGTCTCGGCGAATCAGCTCGACCGGCCGCCCCAGAATGCCCCCGGACGCATTTAGCTCATCAATGGCCACGTTCAAACCGCGACTCAGCGCCTCGCCAGACTTGGCCGACTGTCCGGACAACGCCGCGACCAAGCCAATCTTGATGGGGTCCTCGGCCTGAGCCGGTGCATGCAATAGCAGGCCAAGGGCACCGGCGACGGCCGCTTTCGGCCACTGGCGAAGAATTCTTGAAAGCTGGAACATGAGGCGACACTCCTGATAGCTAGCATTTGTACGAAGTTTGCTAGCAAAGTAGGTGCCACCAGTATCAGGTGTCTGAAATCAAGGGCTTAGCTGATACCACGCCAGGTCGACGCACGCTTTTCGTGCGCATCGCACTGAATACAGGCAACCCTCACACTCAATTCTTCAAGAGAAACCTCATGAAACTCGAAAACGAAGCCGTGCAGATTGTTAGCGATTTTCTCGAAGCCTCCATGGCTCAGGATCCGGTCCGGGCGGCTACTTATATGTCAGCGGACGTCCGCATCACCTTTACCGGCGGCCGATCCATGCCCAGCGCGACGGAAATCACCGCGTTCAACGCTGATCGCTATCGCTGGGTAAAGAAGCAACTGGGACAGTTCGACTGGACCGAACACAACGACCATACGGTGGTGTATTCAAACGGCACCCTTTACGGCGAATGGCCAGACGGGCGCAGTTTTTCCGGTAATCGCTACCTGGATCGCTTCGAGGTCCGCAACGGCAAGATCTCGCGGATGGACGTCTGGAATGACAGCGCCGAATGGATACTGACGCCATCGATTGCCAAGCCCTGATCCGGAACGCAAACAGTTGGGCGTAGGCGAAGCGGTACAGATGGTCATCAGGGCGAACTGAACCAGCACAATTCAAAGTCCCTGTGACTGTATCGCTACAGTCAGGCACGCGACTCTATCTGCCCATAACCCATCCCCGTTAACGGCGGGAAGGAGCGGCAAATGGAGCGCGTACTGACTCAGACAACGAACCCGACCTTCGGCCCCCTATCGCTGCGCCATATGCCCGCACTGATTCGTGCATGGCAGCAGCGCGCGCGCACCCGCCGGCAGCTGGCTGCACTCGATGAGCACCAGTTGGCCGACATCGGCATCAGCCCAAGCGAGCGGATGCACGAGCTGGAGAAGCCTTTCTGGCGCTGACGTGGCGCTTTCCAGGCATGGACATCGCGCCGTAAGCTGAACGGCGTGCCCGATCCGAGGGTCATAGCGGCTATCGGCGGGAAATCGCGTCTAGCCTGGAGAACACCATGAACAAGTATCTGTTGTCAGTTGCCACCGCTGCCTGCCTTGTCGCAGGAACCGCGTCGGCCGGAAGTATCACAGGCACCATCGACGCCATCGGCGCCTCGCTGGTTAACACCGTGGAAGGTACATCCGACATCACATCGAACCTGGGAGACAACAAGCTGGTGCTCGATGCCAAAGACGATGCGGCCCGCTTCGTTGCCAGCAATGGTGAAGCGCGCGGCGCTCAGCTGGAAGCTGCCCTGAAATACATCCGCACACAAGCCCCAGAGTTGGAAGCAAGCGATCTGCAACTGGCCGGTGCCATCCTGGCGATCTGACGCAAGACACGCCGTGAGCGCAGCGCTGGCTCCAAGGCTGGCGTTTCGCTAGCCTTGGCGGCTGATTTTCGGCTCCAGGATTCACATGCGTACGCTTTACCTTGCACTCCTCAGCTGCTGCCTTTGCAACAGCGCTCAGGCGTTTGACAGCCTGACAGGCGGAACCGTCGTCTCCAGCTATGTTGCCAGCAAGGTGACCAGCGCCCCCTTCGACAACAAGCTCATCCTCGACTCGCGCGAAGACGCAGCTGGCTTCATCGCCAGCTATGGCGACCATCGCGGGGCACGCCTGGAAGCCGCTCTGTTCTGGTTGCGTGAACGGCAGCCCGAATTGGTGGCGAGCGACCTTGAACTGGCCGGGGCAATCCTCGTCCAATGACCCACTCCGTTTTCTGGGAAGACTCATGAACTCCAAGCTGATCGCCGTGCCTTTCGCACTTACACTACTAGCCAGCGGCGCTCAGGCGCAGACGTTGGTTGCCACCAGCAATATCGTCGTCAACGCGCTGGATCGCAGTATCAATTTCACCTCCGACGTCACCAGCCGCATCAGCGACATGAAGGTAGTCAGTGAAGCCCGTGACGAAGCCGCCGGCTTCGTCGCCAGCGGCGGCGAACTACGCGGCGCACGCCTGGAGGCCGCGCTCGGCAGCCTGCGCACTGCCTTCCCGGAGGCGCAGCAGGCCAGTGATCTCGCGCTCGCAGAAGCCATACTCGCCCAGTGAAATCATTCCGTGGCCGGTGGCTGGCCGTTGCGTTCGCCGCGCTCAGTTCGTTCACCACGCTCTGTCAGGCCGATCTTCGCCTGACGCTGGATGACCGCCACCTGACACCGGCGGAGCGGGCCGCCAGCCAGCAGTTGCTGGATGAGGCAATGGCCGTTCTGCCGCCACGGATGGTCGAGCGGCTCGACCGTGACATCCGCGTACGCTGGCATGAGGGGCTGACCCACGATGTGTACGGCAGCGCCGGCGGCAATCTGCTGCTGCTCAACCGACGCTTGCTACCGGCGTTGACCGATGGCAGCGCCGCGGATCAGCGCACCGAGCGCCCCCATGGCACCGTGCGCCAGGAAATGCTGGCGACCCTGATCCATGAGGTCTCGCATCTGTATGACCGCGCCCGGCTCTGGTCGCCGGAGAATCACAAACAGCTCGCCTTCTGCAGCCAGCGCGCCGGTAGCTTAGGCCTGGTTGGCCTGCCGGACAGTTGCCGCGGCCAGACCGAACGCCGCTTCACCCTCAGCGATGACCCACGCCTGCTCGACCTTGCCGGCTGGCCTCAGCGGGTTGGCCAGCGCGGCGAGCGGGAGCGCGATAACGCCCAACAGGCGCGCAGCCCCGATGCCTATGAGTTGACCAACCCGCTGGAATTCGTCGCGGTGAACCTGGAGTACTTCCTCCTCGATCCCAGCTACGCCTGCCGGAGGCCTTCGCTGCACCGTTACTTCCAAGAGCATTTTGGCTGGCAGCCTGCGCACGTGGAGCGCTGTGAAGGCGGTTTGCCAATCCTCAACGCCGGTCATGATTTCGCTCGCACCCCACTGGTCGAACTCGATCCTGGGCGCGTCTACGAAGTCGATTACCTTTTTGCAGAAGCCAACGATGCGTGGGTCAGCCGCTGGGGCCACAGTATGCTGCGTCTGGTGATCTGCGCACCGGGCCGACCACGCGGGCCGGATTGTCGGCTGGACCTGGACCATCATCTGGTGCTGTCCTTCCGGGCATTTGTCGGCGACGTGCAGCTGTCCAGCTGGGACGGCCTGACCGGCGTTTACCCCTCGCGCCTGTTCGTCCTGCCGCTTGGCCAGGTGATCGACGAATACACCAAGGTCGAACTGCGGAGCCTTGCATCGATTCCCCTCAAGCTGCAGCGCAATGAGATCGACGCGCTGGTCGAGCGCAGTGCCGAGATGCACTGGAGCTACGACGGCGATTATTTCTTCCTCTCCAATAACTGCGCGGTCGAGACACTCAAATTACTGCGCAGCGGCACCGCACGTCTCGAGCTGACGGCACTGGACAGCATCCTGCCCAGTGGTCTGCTGGAAATGCTGATCAACCGGGGCGTGGCTGACAACAGCGTGTTGGACGATCCGCGCGAGGCGCTGCGTCTGGGCTATCGCTTCGACTCCTATCGTGATCGCTATGAAGCCATGTTCACCGTGCTGCGTGAGCGGCTCGGCCTGCCACACGCCGATGTCGAGCAATGGCTGGCACTAGGTGCCGATGAGCGGCGCCCGTGGATCGAAAAGGCTGATCTGCGCGCCAGCGCCGCCCTTTTGTTGGTGGAACAGGCCGCGCTTCGCCGCCACTTGCTGCTGGCACAGGAGGAGCTCAAGAATCGTTACTTGAGCGGCCGCCAGCGGGGCGACCAAAGCTTGGCCAAGGCCGACGAGACCTTGCAGGGCATTCTGGCCAACAGCGGTTACCTGAGCCGCCCCGCAGAGTTGCTCGACAGCGGCGGCTACGGACTGCCACAGGCCAGCGAATGGCAACGGCTGGAGTCGGAAAGCAGCCAGCGTCAGGCGCGACTTAGCCAGCTAACCGAAGCGCTGAACGAAGAGGTGCGTCAGTTGCTGAGCGAGGAACGGCAACAGGAACTGGAGGCGGTAGAGGCCAACCTGGCTCAGATCGGTCAACATCTTCGAGCCTTGCACAAGGCTGGTGGCGGGCTGCAGCTGCCCTGACCCACAGGCCGCTCCCGGTTGACGATGCTCTCGTAGTAGCCAGCTTATTGGCGATCCACGCCGTATGAACAATCCGGCCCGCGCTCGCACGTACGAGGCGGATCGGAACGGGGTCGGGGAGCATACGAAGCTGAACGGTGCGCAACAGCGCGCGCCGTACCAACGCTTTTTTCGAGACGAAAAAAAACCTCGAACTTCGTTGGGGGAGGGGGAAGTTCGAGGTTTAAGTCCGGTACGCCAATGGCGTATCCAGAGATCTGCCAACACTTAACACAACAAGGAGCATCGAAGGGTTTTTACACCCTTCGCAGCCTATGACCGGGGTTTGTATCCGTCGGTTCAATGCGAAACGAAAAATATTTTCATCACGCTTTCCTGACCGTCATGGAAACCCAGCAGCAGCCACGCTGCAGCGCTTCCAAACGCTTCGCGGGTCAATGCGCCTCGTCCCAATTGTTGCCGACTCCAGCCTCGACCAGCAGGGGCACGTCCAGCTGCGCAGCTTCGCTCATCAACGGAATGATCCGCTCGCGAACCTGCTCGACCAGATCTTCACGGACCTCAACCACCAGTTCGTCGTGCACCTGCAAAATGACCCGCGCATCCAGCCCGCTTTCTTGCAGCCAGTTGTCCACGCCGATCATGGCGCGCTTGATGATGTCTGCCGCAGTGCCCTGCATCGGCGCGTTGATCGCGGTGCGCTCGGCACCCTTGCGCAGCGCGCCGTTCTTCGAATTGATTTCCGGCAGGTACAGCCGACGCCCGAACAGCGTTTCGACGTAGCCCTGCTCGGCCGCTTGGGTGCGAGTGCGCTCCATATAGGCGAGCACGCCGGGATAGCGGGCGAAGTAGCGATCGATATAAGCCTGCGCTTCGCCGCGGCCGACGTCGATCTGCTTGGCCAGACCGAAGGCGCTCATGCCGTAGATCAAACCGAAGTTGATCGCCTTGGCGCTGCGCCGCTGATCGTTGCTCACCTGATCCAGTTCGACCCCGAAGACTTCGGCAGCGGTGGCGCGGTGCACGTCCAGATCGTTCTGGAAGGCATGCAGCAGACCGGCGTCCTGCGCCAGGTGCGCCATGATGCGCAGCTCGATCTGCGAATAGTCGGCGGCCAATAGCTTGTAGCCCGGCGCGGCGACGAATGCCTGGCGTATCCGCCGGCCTTCGGCGGTACGGATCGGGATGTTCTGCAGGTTCGGATCCGACGATGACAGACGCCCGGTCGCAGTCACGGCCTGGTGGTAGCTGGTGTGGATACGTCCGGTGCGCGGGTTGATCTGCAGCGGCAGCTTGTCGGTGTAGGTGCCTTTGAGCTTGCTCAAGCTGCGGTGCTGCATGATCACCTTGGGCAGCGGGTAATCCTTTTCGGCCAGCTCCGCGAGCACGCTTTCGGCGGTGGACGGCTGGCCGCCAGCGGTCTTCGACAGCACCGGACAGCCGAGCTTGTCATAGAGGATCGCGCAGAGCTGCTTGGGCGAGCCGAGGTTGAACTCTTCGCCGGCGATGTCATAGGCCTCGCGCTCCAGCTCGACGAGCTTGTTGCCAATCTCGACGCTCTGCAGGCCCAGCAGATTGGCGTCGACCAGCGCACCATTGCGCTCGATGCGCGCCAACACCGGCACCAGCGGCATCTCGATCTCGTTGAGCACCTTGAGCAGCGACGGCGTAGCTTCGAGCTTGCTCATCAAGGTCTGGTGCAGACGCAGGGTCACGTCAGCGTCCTCGGCGGCGTAGGGTCCGGCCTGCTCGACGGCGATCTGGTCGAAGGTCAGTTGCTTGGCGCCCTTGCCGGCGATGTCCTCGAAGCGGATGGTGCCGCGACCCAGGTACTTGAGCGCCAGGCTGTCCATGTCATGGCGGGTAGCCGTAGCGTCAAGCACGTAGGATTCGAGCATGGTATCGAAGGTCATGCCGCGCATCTCGATGCCGTAGTGCATCAGCACGTTCATGTCGTACTTGCCGTGCTGGCAGATCTTGCGCTTGCCGGCGTCCTCCAGCAGCGGCTTGAGCGCGGCGAGCACGGCGTCGCGATCGAGCTGCTGCGGCACGCCCATGTAGCTGTGGGCCAGCGGCACATAGGCCGCCTTGCCAGCTTCGATGGCGAAAGACACGCCAACCAACTGCGCCTTCTGCGCGTCAAGGCTGGTGGTCTCGGTATCGAAAGCGAAGCACTCGGCGCTTCTCAAGCGCTCGAGCCAGGCATCGAACTCGGCTTGCTCGAAGATCGTCGTGTACTCGGCCTCGGCCTGTATCGAGCAGCCTTCAGGCTGAACTTCGCAGTCTTCCCCGGCGGCTTTTGCCTCGCGCAATAGCTCATCGAGCCAATTCTTGAATTCAAGCTCGCGATAGAGCGCGATCAAAGCTTCGCGGTGCGGCTCGCCGGGCATCAGGTCGCCCACCTCCACGTCCAGCGGCACGTCGATCTTGATGGTTGCCAGCTCGTAGGACATGAACGCGGCGTCGCGGTGCTCTTGGAGCTTGACGGCCAGTGACTTGGCACCGCGAATCGGCAGGTCGCAGACCTTGTCCAGGTTCTCGTAGAGCCCCTTGATGCCGCCGGGAATGCCGTTGAGCAGGCCACAGGCGGTCTTCTCGCCGACGCCCGGCACGCCGGGAATGTTGTCGACCTTGTCACCCATCAGGGCGAGGAAGTCGATGATCAGCTCCGGGCCGACGCCGAACTTTGTCTTTACGCCCTCGATGTCATAGACGCTGCCGGTCATGGTGTTGACCAGGGTGACGTGCGGGCAGACCAGCTGCGCCATGTCCTTGTCGCCAGTGGAGATGATTACGTCGCGCTTGAGTGCTGCACATTGGCGCGCCAATGTTCCAATCACGTCGTCGGCCTCGACACCCTCCACGCAGAGCAGCGGCATACCCAGCGCGCGGACGCTGGCGTGCAGCGGCTCGACCTGACCGCGGAGGTCATCGGGCATCGGCGGGCGATGGGATTTGTACTCCGCAAACAGCGTGTCGCGGAAGGTCGGACCCTTGGCATCGAAGACCACAGCGAAGGGGCTGTCCGGGTACTGTCGGCGTAGCGACAGCAGCATGTTCAGCACGCCCTTGACCGCGCCGGTTGGTTTTCCGGTAGAGGTAGTCAACGGAGGCAGGGCGTGGAAGGCGCGGTAGAGGTAGGACGAACCGTCCACCAGAACGAGGGGCGCTTGGCTCATGAGCAGGATCAACCTTTTCGGCGGGCCCGCGGCTAGAATGCATCGGACCACTTGACGACAAAGGGACAAGGTTATCATGCGCGCAATCAAACCTCTGATGCTGGCCGGCCTACTGGCACTGGCACCGCTGAGCGGTTTTGCTCAGGAATCGGTCGAGGGCGATCCCGACGTCACCATCCGCCAGGAGGGTGAGCGCACCGTCGAGGAGTATCGGGTCAATGGCTTTCTGTATGCCGTAAAGGTCATCCCCAAGACCGGCAAGCCCTATTTTCTGGTACGTGCCGACGGCGACAGTAATTTCATCCGCGCCGACAAGCCGGATATGTTGATCCCAGCCTGGGAAATATTCAGCTGGTAACCTGACAGGACACGTAACGGAAGGCAGCTCATGTCGGTTTTCACCCCCCTGCAACGCGACGAACTCGAAGATTTTCTGGCGCCTTATGGATTGGGCCGCCTGCGCAGTTTCGAGGGCATCGCGGCGGGCAGCGAGAACAGCAATTTCTTCGTCAGTCTGGAGCAGGGCGAGTACGTCCTGACGTTGATCGAACGCGGCCCGAGTGAGGATCTGCCGTTCTTCATCGAATTGCTCGAGCTGCTTCACCGCCACGGTCTGCCGGTGCCCTACGCACTGCGCACCGATCGCGGCGAAGCCCTGCGCACGCTCGCGGAAAAACCGGCAATGCTGCAACCACGCCTGCCGGGCAAGCATGTCGCATCGCCCAACGCACATCATTGCGCTGAAGTCGGCCGATTGCTCGCACGGTTGCATTTGGCAACCCGCGAGCAAGTCATCGAGCGTCGCAGCGATCGAGGCCTGGACTGGATGCAGGAAGAAGGCCCAAGCCTGGCCATGACACTGCCCGAAGACCAGCTGCCGCTGCTGCGCGACGGCCTGGCGGAAATCGCAGAGTTGAAACCCAAGATCCTCGCCCTGCCGCGCGCCAACCTGCACGCCGACCTCTTCCGCGACAACGTGCTGTTCGAGGGTAGCCACCTGACAGGCGTGATCGACTTCTACAATGCGTGCTCCGGCCCCATGCTCTATGACATCGCCATCACAGTGAACGACTGGTGCTCGCACCCTAACGGCGAGCTTGATGAAGATCGCAGCGAGGCCTTGCTGGCTGGCTACTCGAGCCTGCGCCACTTCACACCGGCCGAGGCCGAACTGTGGCGTCCCATGCTGCGGGTCGCATGCGTTCGTTTCTGGCTGTCGCGGTTGATAGCGGCACAAAAATTCGCCGGGCAACCGGTGCTGGTCAAGGACCCTGAAGAGTTCCGTCGGCTACTCGGGGGCCGCCAGCATTGCCGCAGCGCATTACCCTTCGCGTTCTAGTCGCAGCCCGTAAATACTGGCCGCAAGCCTGACTCGGCGGCAGTTTCGCTTATCGGCTCGCAAAAACCGCTGTCGCTAGCGGAGGAGCCTTGATACCGCTGCGGGTTTGGCTCAGAGTCCGCCCGCACACTCACTATCGCTCAGCGTCGCTGCTCCGCCCCCACCATCGAAAGGAATCGATGCATGCCGTCCATCTACCAGCTCAAACCTCGCTTTCAGGACCTGTTGCGTCCATTGGTGCATCGCCTATTCAGGCTCAATGTCACAGCCAATCAGGTCACTGTGCTGGCCCTGCTGATCTCATTGCTCGTCGCGGCGACCGTCGCCTCAATGGCGCACGTGGTCTGGATATTTCTGTTGATCCCGCTGTGGATGACGCTTCGCATGGCGCTCAATGCGATCGACGGAATGCTGGCTCGCGAGTTCGGACAGCAGTCCAGGCTCGGTGCCTATCTCAATGAACTGTGCGATGTCGCAGCCGACGGCGCGCTCTATCTTCCCTTCGCGCTGGTGACAGGCGTCTGGCCGGCCGCCGTCGTGCTGGTCGTGATACTCGCGCTGATCAGCGAATACGCCGGCGTCCTCGGCCCCATGGTAGGCGCGTCCCGCCGCTATGACGGACCGATGGGCAAAAGTGACCGTGCCTTCGCCTTCGGCGTAATCGCGGTTGGCCTCGCCAGCGGACTGTTGGCGCCCATCTGGATCAACGGTGCCTTGCTGCTTATTGCTGCGCTTTCAGCCCTGACGCTGATAAATCGCGTTCGGCGCGGCCTTCAGGAGCCGGCATCGGGCTCGGCATAGACCAGCCTGCCGGCGCACAACCCCATCCATGAAACGCAATCAACCTTGTCTGCCGCACAAAGCGACGCTGACGGCCGCACCGCCCGAGGAACACCCATGCTTGGAACCCTGTTAGCCATTGCCATAACCGGTGGGGCGCGAATGATCACCGGTGCCCGGAGCCTTTGGCTCGGCTGTGCGCCAGTCAAAACCAAACGCATCTACTTCGCCAATCACAGCAGCCATGGAGACTTCGTATTGCTGTGGGCCTCGTTGCCTCCCGAGCTACGTCGCCTCACCAGACCGGTAGCCGGTGCGGACTACTGGCAAAGCAGCGCCCTTCGCCGCTTCATCATCAACCAGGTGTTCCACGGCGTCCTGGTCGATCGTGAGCGCCGCGATCCTTCGACGAATCCGCTTCAGCCCATGCTTGACGCGCTCGATGGCGGCAATTCGCTGATTCTGTTTCCAGAAGGTACACGCAACCTTGCCGAAGGCCTGCTGCCGTTCAAAGGAGGCCTGTTCCGCCTGGGTATCGAACGGCCAGATGTCGAGCTGGTTCCGGTATGGATCGCCAATCTCAACCGGGTAATGCCCAAGGGCAGAACACTGCCGCTGCCACTGTTGTGCACCATCAGCTTTGGCGCGCCGCTGAGCATTGCCGAAAACGAAGACAAGGACGCCTTCCTGGCACGCGCACGCGACGCGCTGCTGGAACTGGCACCAGAGGAAGCCTGACATGGACCGAAATACGATAATGCTCTTCGCCGGGATCGGCGCCCTGCTGGCCCTTGCCTCGTTGATCGGTTTCGTCCTGAAGCGGCGCAGCGGTGACGCTGACAATCCGGTGATCGATAACCTCAACGCCCGCATCAATGCCTGGTGGGTGATGGTAGCGGTGATCGGCTTCGCGTTCTGGCTCGGCCATGCCGCGGTCGTCGTGCTCTTCTACCTCGTCTCGTTTTTCGCCCTGCGCGAATTCATGACGCTTACCCCCACCCGCAGCAGTGATTATCCAGCGCTGGCCGCTGCCTTTTACTTCGTGCTGCCTCTGCAATACCTGCTGGTTGGCATCGGCTGGTACGGCATGTTCGCGATCTTCATCCCCGTGTATATCTTCCTTCTGCTGCCGATCCTGGCCTCACTGGGAGGAGACACGACACGGTTTCTCGAACGCGCCTCGAAAGTACAGTGGGGGCTGATGATCGCGGTGTTCTGTGTCTCCCACGTCCCTGCGCTGCTGACGCTGCAGATACCCGGATTCGAAGGTCGTAACCTTCTGCTGATCGCCTGGTTGGTGATGGTGGTTCAGCTCTCGGACGTTCTCCAGTACGTATGCGGAAAGCTCGCCGGCAAACGCAAGATCGCGCCCAACCTGTCTCCATCGAAAACTGTCGAAGGTTTCGTTGGTGGCATCGCGCTGGCGACCCTCATTGGCGCGGCACTGTTCTGGATCACTCCTTTCAGTTTCTGGCAGGCAGCGCTGATTGCTCTGACGGTCAACCTTCTCGGCTTTTTCGGCGGGTTGGTAATGTCGGCAATCAAGCGCGACCGTGGCGTGAAAGACTGGGGGCACATGATCGAAGGACACGGCGGCATGCTTGATCGCCTGGACTCGGTGTGTTTCGCGGCGCCGATCTTCTTTCATCTGGTGCGGTATTGGTGGGGTTAACGCATAGCGGCATAGGCAGTCGCTTTCGCGGCAGGCCAGCGTTCGAGGGGTGATAGCACGGAACCTTTCCCGTACCCTTAACGTCAAGTGATGCCCGGTCATGGTGCAGCCAGGCCGGGGCAACATGACGGATCCCAGCCATCGACCCGTTGCGTTCGAATGCATCCGAGCGCAGCCACCCGCACCGGTCGGTTAGGCTGCCTGAACCACTGCTGTGCATGCCCGCCGGGCATCCACCGTCCGATGCACCTGACCTGCCTGGCCCGGTGGCATTGTTTTCATGGAACATACGAATGACTTCACGCTATGTAATCAACGCTTCGGTAAGCCCCAAAGGCAGCCTCGAAACTCTGTCCCAACGGGAAGTCCAGCAGCTGAGCGAGGCGGGCTCCGGCAGCACCTATACGCTGTTCCGCCAGTGCGCCCTGGCCATCCTCAACACCGGCGCTCGCATCGACAATGCCAAGACAGTACTCGAGGCCTATGACGACTTCGAAGTGCGCATCCATCAACAGGATCGCGGCGTTCGGCTCGAACTGCTGAATGCGCCCGCCGATGCCTTCGTCGATGGAGAGATGATCGCCAGTACCCGCGAAATGCTTTTCAGCGCATTGCGCGACATCGTCTACACCGAAAGCGAACTGGGCAGCCCGCGCATTGACCTGACCAATTCCCAGGGCATCACCGACTATGTATTCCACCTGCTGCGAAATGCCCGCACCTTGCGTCCGGGCGCCGAGCCAAACATGGTGGTCTGCTGGGGCGGACACTCCATCAGCACCGAGGAATACAAATACAGCAAGCGCGTCGGCCATGAGCTGGGCCTGCGCAACCTGAACATCTGCACCGGCTGCGGGCCGGGAGTAATGAAGGGGCCGATGAAGGGCGCGACCATTGCCCACGCCAAGCAACGCATCGTTGGCGGTCGCTACCTTGGCCTGACCGAGCCGGGCATCATCGCCGCCGAGGCACCAAACCCGATCGTCAACGAGCTGGTCATCCTGCCGGATATCGAAAAGCGTCTAGAAGCCTTCGTCCGCGTCGGTCACGGCATCATCATCTTCCCTGGCGGCGTCGGCACAGCCGAAGAGTTTCTCTACCTGCTCGGCATCCTGCTGCACCCCGACAATCGCGACGTGCCCTTCCCCGTGATCCTGACCGGGCCGGAGAGCGCGGCGCCTTACCTGCAGCAGATCCGCGACTTCGTCGGCGCTACGCTTGGCGAAGAAGCTCAGCGCCACTACCAGATCATCATCGACGAACCGTCCGAAGTGGCGCGCCAGATGGTCGAGGGGCTTAAGGAGGTCAAACGGTTCCGCCGCGAGCGTAACGACGCCTTCCATTTCAACTGGCTGCTGAAAATTGAGGAAGGCTTTCAGCATCCGTTCGACCCAACGCACGAAAACATGGCCAGTCTGCAACTGACCCGCGACGTGCCACCCCACCTGTTGGCGGCAAACCTGCGCCGCGCCTTCTCCGGGATCGTGGCCGGCAACGTCAAGGACAAGGGCATCCGCCGAATCGAAGAGTTCGGTCGCTACGAGATCCACGGCGACCCGGCCATCATGAAGCCGCTGGACAAACTGCTGCAGGCCTTCGTCGAACAGCACCGGATGAAACTCCCCGGCGGCCGCCCGTACGAGCCGTGCTATCGCGTGGTGACCTGAGAAACAGAGCGTGTTGTTCCTGGTCTGCAAAGGCGCCAAAACCGCCTTCGCAGACGTCAGGGCATTGCTGCTTCGAGCAGATAGCTCTCGGTAGAGAGTCCCGATTTTCGCG
The DNA here is from genome assembly GCF_003696365.1 of Stutzerimonas zhaodongensis. Classification (GTDB taxonomy): domain Bacteria; phylum Pseudomonadota; class Gammaproteobacteria; order Pseudomonadales; family Pseudomonadaceae; genus Stutzerimonas; species Stutzerimonas zhaodongensis. Next base: position 137,508 of record NZ_RFFM01000006.1, on the reverse strand, counting down.
TGTGATGGAAAAGGCAGACATGGGCCAGACGCAACGCCGGAAGCATAGGGAGTACCCCGCCCGCGTAGCGCCTTTCATCTACAAGATCATGAACTCGGTCTGTACTCTCAAAAAATGACTGAAGTGTTCGAGGGAAGCTGCCTTTGCGGCACCATCAAATACCAGACCCGGTCACGGCCAAAAGCTGTTTCTCATTGCCACTGCAACCAGTGCCGCAAAAGCCATGGAGCTGCATTTGCCAGCTATGGCAGTGTGTTGCGCATCGATCTGCACGTTAGTCAGGGTAGGGCTTGTCTTGAATCGTACCAATCTTCAGATTCCGTCCTTCGCCAGTTCTGCCAGACGTGCGGAGCATCTCTATTTTGGTCAAATACCCAAGGTAAATATTCCGATTGGATCTCCATAGCGCTGGGCACACTGGACACAAAATTCACGTCCGGTAAGCAGAAGCATGTCGAGGTGGCGTCCCACGCTCCGTGGTATGAGATCTGCGATGACTGGACTCAGTCCGATCAGGCGCTTGGGATTCGCAAGCATCCAAGCATGGGTGGTTTAGGCGAAACACGGACATATCCATGGCAAGGTTGTAGCGTGTACCGCACTCTAGGCAATGCTCCCCTGGCCCTGCAAAAGCTAACCCAACTATGTTCGATCATTGCTAATGACCCGGTGCGCATGCGTATTCTCCGCATGGTAAAGGAGCAACAACTTCCGGATTGCTGGGTGGCGGCTGGGTTTGTGCGCAGCGCGATATGGGATGAGTTCCACCAGCGTCACACCTCAACGCTGCCTGAGGACGTCGACGTCATTTGGTTCGATCGCGCGCAAGCTACGGCAGTGGTAGATGCACACTATGAAGCCGCCCTACGGAGCATGGACAGTACGGTCAAATGGTCCGTTAAAAATCAAGCGCGTATGCATCTGCGCAACGCTGACCTGCCTTACACTTCGGCAACAGATGCCATGACTTATTGGCCAGAGACAGCCACTGCGATCGCCGTAAGACTTACAGAGTCTGGCATCGAGGTCGCCGCTCCCTTCGGGTTGGACGACCTATTCGACCTGATAGTCCGGCCGACCGCACGATTCCAGTTTGAAAAGCGGCAGGAGTATCTGAATCGTCTGCGACTGAAGAACTGGCTTGCGACTTGGCCCGATTTGAAAATTCTCGCTGCAGACTGACGCGCCTGTTGTATTCGTGATGACCCGAGGATGGCATCTCGGAGTCATCTGCCTCACCCACACTTCGAATTCCCGCAATTCAGGCACGTCGCGCAGCCATCCATCTGCACCACCGCCTGGGTGTTGCACTTGCTGCACAGCTGCGCGCCGGCAGGGAAGCCTTCGCCGGGCTCGACCGTTACGGCGCCCTGGCTGGCTTCGTAAGCGGCGCGCTTTTCGGCCAGGTATTGAAGCTGGGTTTCATCCAGCGTATGGCCTTCGAGCATGCCGATGTGGATCAGATGTCGTTCCAGCACGCCGCCAATCTCTGCGACGATGGACGGCATGTAGACGCCGCCCTTCTTGAGGTAACCGCCGCGAGGGTCGAACACCGCTTTGAGTTCCTCGACGAGAAAGGTGCAGTCGCCGCCCTTGCGGAACACGGCGGACATGATCCGGGTGAGCGCGACGATCCACTGGAAATGGTCCATGTTCTTCGAGTTGATGAAGATCTCGAACGGCCGCCGCTGCTCGTGGGGCGTTCCGGCGTTGAGTACCACGTCGTTGACCGTAACGTAGAGCGCATGCTCGAACAGCGGTGACTTGATCTTGTAGGTCATGCCGACGAGTGTTTCCGGGCGCTGCAGACTTTCATCCATTTCCACCACTGTGGTCTTGCCCGTGGTGTTATCCGCAGTGACGGCTGGGCGCTCCAGGGTCTCGTCGACGACCTTGAAGCCGGTGATGCGTTGAGTGATCTTGACGGTCATTACAGATTTCTCCGTCCGGGCGACCCGCGCCGCCCGGCTCTCGGTCGGGTTCAATATTTGCCGTAGTAGCCTTCTTTCAAGGCATCGAAAAGGTTGGCCGCTGAATTGACTTCGCCGTCGTACTCCACCTCTTCATTGCCTTTGAGCTCGACCACGCTGCCGTCTTCGAGAATGAAGCGGTACAGGGTTTTCTCCAGGTCGGCCTCCTTGACCAGCACGCCCTGGAAGGCCGCCGGATTGAAGCGGAACGTGGTGCACCCTTTCAGCCCCTGCCGCCAGGCGTAGCGGTAGATGTCCTTGAAGGCCTCGAATGGGTAGTCGGTGGGCACGTTGGCGGTTTTGGAGATCGACGAGTCGACCCACTTTTGCGCAGCGGCCTGGATGTCGACGTGCTGGGTCGGGGTAATGTCGTCTGCGGTGATGAAGTAGCCCGGCAGCTGCTCGCCCGACTCGTTCGAGCCCGGCTTGGCGCGCGGGTTGATCAACGTGCGATAGGCCAGCAGCTCGTAGCTGAACACCTCGATTTTTTCCTTGGCTTTGCGACCTGCACGGATCAGGTTGCGCGAGTAGTGATGGGCAAAGCTCGGTTCGATGCCATTGGAAGCGTTGTTGGCCAGGCTCAGGCTGATGGTGCCGGTGGGTGCGATGGAGCTGTGGTGGGTGAAACGCGCGCCCTGCTCGGCCAGCTGATCGATCAGCTCGGGAGCGTATTCGGCGATCTTTTGCATATAGCGCGAATACTTAGCGTGCAGCACGCGGCCCGGCACCTGATCGCCAAGGGTGTAGCCATCCTTTTTCATCTCCGGACGCTTGCGCAGCATCTCGGCGGTGACTTCGAAGGTTTCGGTCAGAAGCGGCGCCGGGCCCTTTTCCTTCGACAGCTCCAGCGCCTGCTCCCAGCCAACCAGCGCCATTTCGCGCGCGACTTCTTCGGTGAATACGCAGGCCTCAGGGCTGCCGTAACGTAGTTTGAGGAGCGTCAGAGCGGACCCTAAACCGAGAAAGCCCATGCCATGACGGCGCTTGCTCTCGATCTCGTGGCGCTGCTGAGCCAGTGGCAGGCCGTTGATCTCGACCACGTTGTCGAGCATGCGGGTGAACAGGCGCACCACTTCGCGGTACTTGTCCCAGTCGAAACGTGCGTCCGCGCCAAAAGGATCGATGACGAAGCTGGTCAGATTGATCGAGCCCAGCAGGCAGGAGCCGTAGGGCGGCAGCGGCTGTTCACCACAGGGGTTGGTGGCGCGGATCGATTCGCACCACCAGTTGTTGTTCAGCTGATTGACCCGGTCGATGAGGATGAAGCCCGGCTCGGCGTAATCGTAGGTGGACACCATGATCATGTCCCACAGGTGTCGAGCCTTGACACGGCCATAGATCTTGCAGGCGACGAGACCGTCTTTGCGAACGATATAGCCGCCGTGGCTCGGCCACTCGCGCCAGAGAACCTGTTCCGGATCGTCAAGATCGAACTCGGCTTTTTCCTTCAGATGCAGGGGAAAGATCAGTGGCCAGTCGGCGTCATTCTCCACCGCCTGCATGAACTCGTCGGTGATCAGCAGGCTGAGGTTGAACTGGCGAAGACGGCCGTCCTCGCGCTTGGCGCGGATGAATTCGCGCACGTCCGGGTGGCCGACGTCGAAGGTGCCCATCTGCGCCCCACGACGGCCGCCCGCCGAACTCACGGTGAAGCACATCTTGTCGAAGATATCCATGAACGACAGCGGGCCGCTGGTGTGTGCGCCGGCCCCCGAGACGAAGGAGCCACGCGGCCGCAGGGTGCTGAATTCGTAGCCGATGCCGCAACCGGCCTTGAGCGTCAATCCGGCTTCGTGAACCTTGCCGAGGATGTCGTCCATCGAGTCGTCGATGGTGCCGGAAACCGTGCAATTGATCGTCGAGGTGGCCGGCTTGTAGTCCTGCGCACCGGCATTGGAGATGATCCGCCCGGCTGGAATCGCGCCGTTGCGCAGGGCCCAGAGAAATCGCTCATACCAGTGCTCGCGCTGTTCGGCGGGTTCGACATCTGCCAACGCTCGGGCCACTCGTTGCCAGGTCCCGTCGACGCTGTCATCGACAGCGCTGCCGTCCTTGCGGGTCAGGCGGTACTTCTGCGCCCAGATGTCTTCTGAGGCGACCTGCAGAGCAATGTCAGGGGTGGTTTTCGTCTCTGCCGCGATGGGCCCGTCCGTCTTCGCCATGCGCTGCGCATCCTCGTGTCGATGGAGTGGAAACCAAAGCACGAAGCATAGTCACGGACGCCAGAAGCACTATGACGTGAATCAAGTCGGCCGACGGGCGACCCTGGAGGCGCCCAACGGCAAAGGTGCCGCCGGGCGGGGCGGGATCAGAGCGACTCCAGACAACCGGCCAACGAGGTTCCAAGGTTATCGATCAGCTGCTCGTAGCCGCCAGCGGAGGCGTCAATGCCATACCCCAGGGCGTCCAGTTCGGCGACCTTCGCCGGGAGGCCGCGGGTCAGGCTGTCCGCCAGACGTGGCCTAACAGGCGGTTCGTAGAACACGCAGCTGGGGCCGGCCTGCTCCAGGCGCTCGCGCATCGCGGCGACGTGACGCGCCCCTGGCTGGGCTTCGCCCCCGGCACTGAACACGCCGGTGTGTTTGATGCCATAGGCCGCCTCGAAGTATTCGTAGGCCTCATGGAAGACGAAGAAGGGCTTGGAGCGGGTCTCGCTCAGGCGCTTGCTCAAGCGATCGTCGAGGGCAGTCAGGCGCTGCTTGAATGCAGCGAGGTTGGATTCGTAACGCGTTGCGTTGTCCGGATCTGCCTTCGCCATGTCTCGGGCCATGGCCTCGGCAATCACCACGGCATTGGCCGGCAACAACCAGAGGTGTGCGTCCAGACTGCCGGGACGATGGTCGTGGTCATGCTCATCATGACCGGCCGCCTGCGCGGCGACCGTCTTATGATCAGGTTCGGCGTGGTCATGCTCGGCATGCGCTTCATGGGCATGTTCGTCGTGATCGTGATCGTGATCGTGATCGTGATCGTGATGAGCATGCTCGTCGTGCGCGCCTTCACCGAAATGCCGCAAGGTCATGTTGGGCAAGGACTGGACGGCAGCGCTGGGTTTATCGCGGCCCTGCAGTACCGGCACCAGGAAAGTCTCCATGTCCGGGCCAATCCAGTAGAACAGATCGGCGCTACGGATCTGCCGTACGTCGGATGGGCGCATGGCATAGTGGTGAGGCGAGGCGCCGGGTGGCAGCAGAACGGCAGGCTTGCCTGCGCCGTCCTGGACCGCCGCTGCAATCAGCTGCAACGGCTTGATACTGGTCAGCACCTCGACATCGGCATGAGCCGAGACAGTGCAGAAGAGGCTGGCGGTCAGAAGCAGCGGACGCGAAAAAAGACGGAACACGGACAACACTCGATTGAACTGAATGGGTAACATAATAACGTCTCTAAGCCACCTCGTCTCCGCTCATGCCCAACTCCCCGCTGGCCTGCACGCCCCACGACCATGACCACTGCGTCAGTAATGCACTGGCAGAAGCCGATCACCTCTGCGCGCGCTCCGGTGTGCGTCTGACTGCGCTGCGCAAACGGGTGCTGGAACTGGTCTGGCAAAGCCACAAGCCGCTGGGCGCCTATGACATTCTCGCCGAACTGACAGCCCAGGACGGTCGCCGGGCGGCGCCGCCCACCGTTTACCGGGCGCTGGATTTCCTGCTGGAGAACGGGCTGGTGCATCGCATCGCATCGCTCAACGCATTCGTCGGTTGTAATCACCCAGAGCACCCTCACCAGGGGCAGTTCCTGATCTGCCGCAACTGCCACACAGCCATCGAGCTCGAGCAGGCCGCCATCAGCAGCGCTATCGATCAGGCTGCACGGGGCGTAGGGTTTCAGGTCGAAGGGCAGACAGTCGAAGTGGTCGGCCTGTGCGACCAATGCCGCAAAGCCGCATGAGCGAAGCGCTGATCCGTCTGGATGACATCCACGTGCGCTTCGCCAAGCAGGCAGTGCTTGAGGGTGCGCAGCTGCAGGTACACCGCGGCGAGATCGTCACCCTGATCGGCCCCAACGGCGCCGGCAAGACGACGCTGGTACGCGCCGTGCTCGGATTGCTCAAGCCGGACAGCGGCTCGGTCTGGCGCAAGCCGCGGCTGCGCGTCGGCTACATGCCGCAAAAGCTGCACGTCGACCCTACGCTGCCCTTGTCGGTGCTGCGCTTTCTTCGTCTGGTGCCAGGTGTAGACCGCGCTGGTGCATTGGCCGCGCTGGCGGAGGTCGGTGCAGAAGATGTCATCGACAGCCCGCTGCAATCCGTCTCCGGCGGCGAGATGCAACGGGTATTGCTGGCCCGCGCCCTGCTTCGCGAACCGGAGCTGCTGGTACTCGACGAGCCAGTTCAGGGCGTGGACGTATCAGGTCAGGCCGAGCTTTATCGGCTGATCGGCCGATTGCGCGACCGTTACGGCTGCGGCGTGCTGATGGTCTCCCACGACCTGCATCTGGTGATGAGTTCCACCGATCAGGTGGTCTGCCTGAACCGCCACGTTTGCTGCTCCGGCCATCCGGAACAGGTGAGTACCGATCCGGCCTTCGTCGAGCTGTTCGGGCAGGACGCCCGCAGCCTCGCGGTTTATCACCACCAGCACGACCACAGCCATGACCTGCACGGCGGCGTGGTCACCGGCAAACCCCACGTCCACGGCCCGAATTGCAAGCATTGAGGGGCGTTCGATGCTTCTGAGCATCTTGCGACGGAGCGGATTTTGCTGCAGAGCAAGGCATGAGGAGGGAACTTCGGTGGGTCCAATAGAACGACGAGGAACACCGCGCGGGTGCAAAACTGGCCTGTCTCAAAGGGTTGTGCGGCAAGCAGCGATCGCCACCCCGGTGCTCTCCCTTTACGACAGCGTCATGCTTCCCGCGCCGATCCAGGCGTCCCTGGCCGTGGCAACGCGGCTTGCACAGAGGTACCGATAGGCTCCGTTTATGCCAGATTTTCTACTCAACGCCCTGCTCGCCGGCCTTGCGCTGGCGCTGGTAGCCGGTCCGCTTGGCTCCTTCGTGGTCTGGCGGCGGATGGCCTATTTCGGCGATACCCTTTCTCACTCGGCGCTGCTCGGCGTAGCGCTGGGCCTGATGCTGGACGTCAACCTGACCCTGGCGGTGACTTTCTGCTGCGTCCTGCTCGCGGTGCTGCTGGTGACCCTGCAACAGCGCCAGCCGCTGGCATCCGACACCCTGCTCGGCATCCTGGCCCACAGCAGCCTGTCCCTCGGCCTGGTGTCGCTGAGTTTCATGAAGGACGTGCGCATCGACCTGATGGGCTATCTGTTCGGCGACTTGCTGGCGGTCAGCCCAACCGACCTGGCCTGGATCGTCGGCGGCTCGGCTCTGGTGCTGATCGCATTAGCTTTTCTCTGGCGACCGCTGCTAGCGGTAACGGTGCATGAGGAACTGGCCAAGGTCGAAGGCCTGCCCGTCGCCGGTATCCGCCTGGCGCTGATGCTGCTGATCGCCATCGTGATTGCCGTCGCGATGAAGATCGTCGGCGTACTCCTGATCACCTCACTGTTGATCATCCCGGCTGCGGCGGCACAACGCCACGCCCGCACGCCAGAACAGATGGCGCTGGGGGCAAGCCTGCTCGGGTTGCTCGCCGTGTGCTGCGGCCTGACGCTCTCCTGGTATCAGGACACGCCTGCAGGCCCGTCTATTGTCGTTTCAGCCGCAGCGATGTTCCTGCTCAGCTTCGCCTGGCCACGTCGGAACTAGGCTGATGACCACGCTGAAGTACCTGCAGGGCTATCCGGAATCATTGCAGCAACAGGTTCGCCGAATGATCGAGGAGCAGCGGCTCGGTGACTATCTCGAGCGCCGCTATCCGCAACGGCATCAGGTGCAAAGCGACAAGGCGCTATATGGCTATGTACAGCAGCTACGCCAAAGCCACCTCAAGAGCGCACCGAGCATCGACAAGGTTCTTTACGACAACCGCCTCGACCTCACCCACCGCGCGCTCGGCCTGCACACCGCAGTATCGCGCGTTCAGGGCGGCAAGCTGAAAGCCAAGAAGGAGATTCGCGTCGCTGCCCTATTCAAGGAAGCGGCGCCGGAGTTTCTGCAGATGATCGTGGTGCACGAACTGGCGCACCTGCGCGAGAGCGATCACAACCGCGCGTTCTACAAGCTCTGCGAACACATGATGCCCGGCTACGCGCAGACCGAATTCGACCTGCGCTGTTATCTGCACTGGCGCGAACTCGCTTAACCACAGGATTCTGCAGACACAAAAAAGGCGGCCCGGAATCAACCGGGCCGCCTTTGATTACGCGGCTGCAGTTACGCCGGAACCTGCTCCGCTGCGGGCTCGCGCGCCCAGATGCGGTGCTGTGCCAACGCCTGGGCGAACGCCGTGAACACTGTCCCCACATCACTATCCTCACCGGTCACCAGACCAGCATCCTCTGGAAGATTGAGGGCCGTGAGCAGTTGCCGGGCGTCGCCCAGCACGGCAATCGGCTTGAGGTGCTTGTAGGCTTCGAGCAGGTAATGCTTCGCTACGCCCGACTTGGCCATGGCCTGCACGCTTTGCGCACCGCCCGGTACGAAAACCGCGTCGAAGGCGATCGAAGGCATGCCGTCCATTGCTGCATCCGGCGTCAGCATCGTGCCGTCCGCAGCCTTGACCGGCGCCGGCGATGGACCAATCAGCTTGGCCAGCGCGCCCTCCTCTGCCAGTTTCTTCTTGAATGCATCGATTGCAGCGCCGTCCACGCCGTTGGCGATGAGGATGGCGACCTTGCGCGACTTGATGTTGCCGGGCAGGTGATTCATCAGGCTCAGGGCCGGTGAACTCGACGGTGTCGGCTGCTTGAGGCTGATGGTCGGTGCGTTCGGCGGCGTAACACCGATGTTTTCAGCAACGCGGCGCGCCAGCTCCAGATCGATATTGGCGAGGATCTCATTAACCTGACGTTCCCGGATGTAGACGCGCTCGACTTTGCCCAATTCGAAGCTGTAGGCGCCGATGATGTGCTCCTTCTCCGGGGCGCTCATGCTGTTCCAGAACAAGGTCGCCTGGGAGAAGTGATCGCCGAACGATGGGCTCCGGGCCCGTACCTTGTGCCCTTCCATGCGTTCCGGATAGCTCTCGAATCCGCCACCGCTGGCTGCTGGCGGGGTTTCTTTCGGCCAACCGCTGTCGATGGAGTTGGGCTCGTAGTTGGCGCGGCCCTTGTTGATCGTCTGCCGATGAAACGCGTCGCGCTGGTTGTTGTGCACCGGCGCAATGGAGCGGTTGATCGGGATCTCGTGGAAGTTCGGCCCGCCGAGGCGCAGCAATTGGGTGTCGGTGTAGGAAAACAGACGGCCCTGCAGCAGTGGATCGTTGGTGAAATCGATGCCGGGCACGATATGGCCGATATGAAATGCGGCCTGCTCGGTCTCGGCGAAGAAATTGTCCGGATTGCGATTAAGGGTCATCTTGCCGAGCTTCTGCACCGGCACAAGCTCTTCGGGGATGATCTTGGTTGGGTCCAGCAGGTCGAAGTCGAACTTGTGCTCGTCGGCTTCTTCCACCACCTGCACGCCCAGTTCCCATTCGAAGTAGTCGCCCATCTCGATGGACTCCCACAGGTCGCGGCGGTTGAAGTCCGGGTCCTTGCCGGCCAGCTTGAGGGTTTCGTCCCAGACCAGCGAGAAGGCCCCAGCGACCGGCTTCCAATGGAATTTGACGAAACGGCTCACGCCCTCGGCGTTGATCAGGCGGAAGGTGTGCACGCCGAAGCCTTCCATCGCCCGCAGGCTGCGCGGGATACCGCGGTCGGACATGGCCCAGATGACCATGTGTGCCGACTCCGGCGTCAGCGATACGAAGTCCCAGAAACTGTCGTGGGCCGACTGGCCCTGCGGGATTTCGTTGTGTGGCTCGGGCTTCACAGCGTGGACGAAGTCGGGAAACTTGATCGCATCCTGAATGAAGAACACCGGCATGTTGTTGCCGACCAGGTCGAAGATGCCTTCGTCGGTATAGAACTTGGTGGCGAAACCGCGCACGTCGCGAACGGTGTCGGCCGAGCCACGAGAGCCCTGCACGGTGGAGAAGCGCACGAATACCGGCGTTTCCTTGCCCTTTCCGGCGAGGAAGGACGCCTTGGTCAACGAGCTGTGGTCGTCATAGCTGACAAATACGCCATGGGCCGCCGAACCCCGCGCGTGGACGATGCGCTCGGGGATGCGCTCATGGTCGAAGTGGGTCAGTTTTTCGCGCATGATGAAGTCTTCGAGCAGCGAGGGACCCCGCTCGCCAGCTCGCAGGCTGTTCTGGTTGTCGGCGATCTTCACGCCTTGATTGGTGGTCAGCGCTTCGCCTGTGGCATCGCTGCGGGACACTTCGAGGTCATCGAGCTTGGCGTTGTGGTTCTGCCTATCGACGGTGTTGGTACCGGCGAGCTCGCTGTGCTTCGGATCTTTCTTGTGCGTCATCTTGGGCCTCGGTTGAGCAGGTTTGCTGAACCGCGAAGGAACCTGGCCGCAGTGATGGCGGCCGATTACACGATCAATTCACGGTGTACCGGTTAGTGACCTCTCGAATCCGCTCAAGGTTGCGTCATGCGACGATTTGCACGGTCTATCAGGCCAATGGCCTGCCTCAATGATTTCACTGCGCTACGCCGAACGCCTGCAAACGCGTAGAATGCACGCCCCTCGCCGACCATCCCGGCGCTTACGACCGCACCCACAAGGTTCGCCCGTGATCGAATTTCAGCAAGTCCACAAAACCTATCGGGTCGCCGATCGCCGGGGCGCAGGCCGCGAAGTGCCCGCGCTCCAACCGACCGACTTGGTGATTGGTGCTGGCGAAGTGTTCGGCCTGATCGGCCACTCCGGGGCTGGCAAGAGCACGCTGCTGCGCCTGATCAACCGCCTGGAGGAGCCTTCCGGCGGGCGCATTCTGGTCAATGGCGAAGACGTCACGGCGCTGGATGCCGATGGCCTGCGGCGCTTCCGCCAGCGCGTCGGGATGATCTTCCAGCACTTCAACCTGCTGATGTCCAAGACGGTCGCCGACAATGTGGCCATGCCACTGCGCCTGGCCGGCAACCATTCCCGCGCTGAGATCGACAGCCGCGTCGCCGCCCTGCTGGCGCGCGTAGGGTTGCAGGACCATGCACGCAAGTACCCGGCTCAGCTCTCGGGCGGTCAGAAGCAGCGGGTCGGCATCGCCCGCGCGCTGGCCACCGAGCCGGACATCCTGCTTTGCGACGAAGCCACCAGCGCGCTCGACCCGCAGACCACCGCTTCGGTGCTGCAGCTGCTGGCGGAGATCAATGCCGAGCTGAAACTGACCATCGTGCTGATCACTCACGAGATGGACGTGATTCGCCGCGTCTGTGACCGCGTCGCGGTGATGGACGGCGGCGCCATTGTCGAGCAGGGCCCGGTGACGGACGTATTCCTGCACCCGAAACACCCCACCACCCAACGCTTCGTCCTTGAAGACGAAGCGGTCGATGATGGCGAACAGCGTGATGATTTTGCCCATGTGCCAGGCCGCATCCTGCGCCTGACCTTTCAGGGCGAGGCCACGTACAAGCCGCTGCTAGGCACCGTGGCGCGGGAAACCGGGGTGGATTTCAGCATCCTCTCCGGCCGCATCGATCGCATCAAGGACACGCCTTATGGCCAGCTGACCCTCGCCCTGGTCGGTGGTGACATGGCTGCGGCGCTGGCCCATCTGGATGCCGCTGACGTACACGTGGAGGTGCTGCGCTGATGGAAGCCCTATTGGCAAACGTCGACTGGTACGAGATCTGGCTGGCTACGCTGGACACCCTGCTGATGCTCGGCGGCTCGCTGCTGTTCACCATCCTGCTGGGCCTGCCGCTGGGCGTGCTGCTGTTTCTCACCGGCCCGCGCCAGTTGTTCGAGAACGGCCCGCTGTATGCCTTTCTCTCCTTTGTGGTCAACGTGCTGCGCTCGCTGCCGTTCATCATTCTGCTGATCGTGATGATCCCTTTCACGGTGCTGATCACCGGCACCTCGCTGGGCGTCGCGGGCGCCATTCCACCGCTGGTGGTGGGCGCCGCGCCCTTCTTTGCCCGGCTGGTGGAAACCGCCCTGCGGGAAGTGGACCGTGGCATCATCGAAGCAACCCAGGCCATGGGCGCCACCACCCGCCAGATCATCTTCAACGCATTGCTGCCCGAGGCGCGCCCGGGCATCATCGCCGCTGTTACCGTTACCGCCATCACGCTGGTCTCCTATACCGCCATGGCCGGCGTAGTGGGGGCAGGCGGTCTTGGCGACCTGGCCATCCGCTTCGGCTATCAGCGTTTCCAGACCGACGTCATGGTGGTCACGGTTGTCCTGCTGCTGATGCTGGTGCAGGTACTGCAAAGCGTTGGCGACAAGCTGGTTACGCATTTTTCCCGTAAATAACTGCCCATATTCAGGTCTTACAACCACAGATGATCGGCGACCGGTTCGTCGAGTCAGACAGGAGCTTTCCATGAAAAAACTGCTTGCCGCCTTTGCCGCTGCCGCGGCGTTCTCCGCTCAGGCCGCCGATGTTCTGAACGTCGCAGCGACTGCTGTACCGCATGCCGAGATCCTTGAGTTCGTCAAACCTCAGCTGGCCGAACAAGGCGTTGACCTTAAGGTGAAGGTCTTCACCGACTATGTGCAACCGAACATTCAGGTGTCCGAGAAGCGCCTGGACGCCAACTTTTTCCAGCATCAGCCGTACCTGGATGAGTTCAACAAAGGCAAGGGCACCGAACTGGTCAGCGTTGCAGGTGTGCACATCGAGCCCTTCGGTGCCTATGCGAGCAAGCTGAAGTCTCTGGACGAGCTGCCTAACGGCGCGACAGTCGTCATTCCCAACGACGCCACCAATGGCGGCCGTGCCCTGCTGCTGCTGCAGAAAGCCGGCGTGATCACTCTGAAGGACGGCGCCGGCATCACCGCTACGCCAAAGGACATCGCCGAGAACCCCAAGAACATCAAGCTTCGCGAGCTGGAAGCCGCGACCCTGCCGCGCGTGCTGACCCAGGTCGACATGGCGCTGATCAACACCAACTACGCGCTGGAAGCCAAGCTGAACCCCACCGAAGATGCCCTCTACATCGAAGGCAGCGATTCGCCCTACGTGAACATTCTGGTCGCTCGCCCGGACAACAAGGACAGCGCCGCCATGCAGAAGCTGATCGAGGCGCTGCACAGCGAAGAGGTCAAGCAGTTCATCAACGAGAAGTACAAAGGTGCCGTGGTTCCGGCGTTCTGATCGCCTGTGAGCTAGCCCAGCGAACCCCGCCTTGTGCGGGGTTTTTTGTGGGCTGCTATACGACTTGCACGATAACGGGAGCACTGTCGTCAGCGGCCATTCGCTTTGCTCGGCATTGCGCAGTCGAACATTTAAAACGGTCTCAGGTTAGGAATAGCGGCCCGGGAAGCACGGAGATTTCAATGCAGACAACGGTTAAATGGTGCGACTGGAGTGGGAAAGGCCTCGATTATTGCTCCTTTGGTACCAATAGCGACTCGTCAATTCTCGATGGAGTAGTCATCGGCACCCGCGAAGGTAATTACGGTGCGCGCTACTTCGTGCTTACCGACACTTGTTTCCGCACACGTGAAGTGAAGGTCGAATACGTCGGCGGGCCACGCATGCACATATGCACAGATGGCAAGGGGCGCTGGCACGATTTGATTGGCAACGAGCCAATTGAATCTTTAACTGGCTGCTTGGATGTCGATATTGGCGTAACGCCCGCCACGAATACCCTTCCCATCAAACGCCTCAAACTAGCGGAGCAGGAAAGCCAAGAGATAATCGTAGCTTACGTCCCACTACCTACTCAGATTACAGGCGTTTTTTTGCCTCGGATTGCTCAACAACGCTATACCTGCATCACTCTCAATCAGCGATACAGATATGAGGGGATTTTCCGGAAGTTTGCTGCGGATCTCGACCTAGACCGGCACGGCCTTGTGCTGGACTATCCTGAAACCTTTCGAAGGGTCCACTCCTAGGCGCTCAACTCAGGTAGGGGTGCAATCACCGTTGGGCCGAACACGATCCACTCATCGCACCACCACCAGCGGGTGTCCCCGTTCAGGATGGCGCTGCACCAGCACGTCCAGACCGAACACGTCATGTAGAGGTTCTGCCTGCAGTACGGCATCGACTGAACCCTGTAAATATGCGCGTCCTTCGTGCAGGAGCAGCAACCGATCGCAGTAGCGTGCCGCCAGATTGAGGTCATGAAGGATCACCAACACGGCCGCGCCGCGCTCGGCAAAGCCACGTACGGCTTGCAAGGTGCTGTGCTGATGCAGCGGGTCGAGTGCGGCGGTGGGTTCATCCAGCAGCAACACACGACCTTCCGCGCCAGGCCAAAGTTGCGCCAACACTCGGGCTAGGTGCACCCGCTGACGCTCACCACCGGAAAGCGACAGGTAACTGCGACCCTCGAGATGGCAGGCATCGGCCGCGGCCAACGCCTGCTCGACGATCAGCGAATCCGCTGCGCGACCTTCGGCATGGGGCAAGCGACCCATGGCGACCACTTCTTCCACGCGAAAGCCAAAACTCAGGCTGGACTGCTGCGGCAACACGGCCAGGCGATGGGCGCGTTCGCGTGACGGCCAGTCATGCAGCGGACGATCCGCTAGTAACACCCCCCCGGTTGTGGCTACGAGTTCACCGCTGAGAGCACCAAGGAGGGTGCTCTTGCCTGCGCCATTCGGACCCAGCACGCCAAAGATCTCTCCAGCCCGCAAGTGCAAGTCGACGCCATGCAGGACGCAACGGGCTGCACGGCGCACATCGAGGTTTTGCGCGCGAAGCATCAGTTGCGCCCCCTGACCAACAGGAACAGGAAAAAGGGTGCACCGAGCAGCGCCGTAACGATGCCGATCGGCAGTTCGGCCGGCGCCAGCAGCAGTCGCGCCAGCAGGTCGGCAACCAGCAGCAGGCTGGCGCCCGCAAGGGCCGAAGCGGGCAACAGCACGCGATGGTCCGGCCCGCTTACCAGGCGAATCAGGTGCGGCACGACAAGGCCGATAAAGCCGATCAGCCCCGCCGCTGTCACTGCAGCGCCAACGCCAAGGGCAGTGAGAAACACCAGCTCGCGTTTGAGTCTCTCGACCGAGAAGCCGAGGTGCCGCGCTTCGGATTCGCCCAACAGAAGCGCGTTGAGTGCAGCCGCCCGGCGCGGCAACCAGAGCGCCACCCCGGCGGTGATCAGCAGCAACGGCCAGAGGCGCGCATAGCTCGCACCGTTGAGGCTGCCCAGATTCCAGAATGTCAGGGTGCGCAGGGTGGCATCGTCGGCGAGGTAGGTGAACAGGCCAATGGTGGCAGCGGCTAATGCGGTCAGCGCGATACCCGCCAGCAGCATGGTGGCGACGCTGGTCTGGCCGTCCCGGCGGCCCAGCCGATAGACCGTGGCGGTGACCGCCAGCCCGCCGGCGAAGGCGCTCACCGACAGCAGATAGGGTTCCAAGGCAGCGGGCAGACCGCCAAATGCAGAGCCAAAGACTATGGCCACCGCAGCACCCAGCGCTGCGCCGCTGGACACGCCGATCAGCCCAGGGTCAGCAAGGGGATTGCGAAAGAGTCCCTGCATCGCCACGCCCGTCAATGCCAGCACCGCCCCGACAGCCAGCCCCAGCAGCGTGCGCGGCAAACGAATCTGCCCGAGGATGAGTTTGGCCTGGGCTAGCTGCGGATCGGCTTCGCCCATCCCCGCGAGGTTTAGAACTGCGCGCCAGGTGTCGCCCGGCGCAAGGCTGACCGGTCCCAATGCCAGCGATAACCAGATGGACAGCAGCAACAGGACCGCCAGCAAGGCGAACAGCGGTCGCGGAGGTAAGACGCGGGTCATCGGGATATGTCGGTAAGGGCCTGCGCGTGAGGATAAAAGGCTGCGGACAGCGCCGCCAGCTCCGCAGGCAAACGCGGCCCGAGCCCGCCGACCAGCAGAGTCGGGTCGAGGCTGTAGATCCGCGACTCGCGCACCGCACGCAACGAAGCCAGCGCCGGGTGCCGAGCGAGCAAAGCCTCACGCATCGCGTCGCCTTGGAGGCTGCGGTCAGTGATGATCAGCACATCCGGATCGAGCGCGGTCAGGGCCTCGCTGGAGAGCGGCTTGAAACCGCTGTGGCTGGCCAGGTTACGGCCGCCGGCCTGATCGATCAGCCAGTCGGCACTGGTGTCCCGACCGCCCACTAGCAGGTTCCCGCCGCCCTGCCCCAGCAACAGCAGCACACCGGGCGCCGCCTGTGCGGTCTGGGCCTTGGTGATCCATTCACGCTGGTCCTTCAGACGTTTTCGATAGTCATCCAGCAGCTGTGCCGCGCGCGCGGGCTCACCCAGCAGGCGGCCCAGCGTCTTGAGGTTGCTGGACAACGCCTGAGGGTCTGGCGCGGCAGAGAGTGTCGTGACCTCGACGCCGGCGCCGCGCAATTGCTCCAGCACGGTCGGCGGGCCCATCTCTTCCGTACCGATCAGTATCTCGGGAGCCAATGCGAGGATGCCTTCGGCCGCCAGCTGACGCTGATAGCCGATGCTTGGCAGCGCTTGCACCGAGTCTGGATGCTGGCTGGTGGTATCGACCCCGACCAGCCGGGACTCGCCGCCCAGAGCAACCACCCATTCGGTCAACGAGCCGCCGGCGCTGACCCAGCGTTGCGGCACCGATTCGCCCTGAGCCGCAGCGCTGACCAGCACCAACAGTGACGCCAATAGCTTGTGCATGCTCACGCCTCCAAGGCTGCCGGCGCCTCGGCCAGCGCTCGCCAGTCGTCACGCTCGGGGATGCCAGGCTTGCGGGCACCGAACAGCTGGACCACCAGCTCGCCGTCGGCATCGATCGCCTCCAGGCTGGTGATCACGCCATCGCTGCTCGGCTTGCGCACCCGCCACAGCTCGGTGATGCCGCGTGTGTCGAGATGCAGATTGAAATCCGGATCCAGCACGTTGAACCAGTGGTGCATCCAGCGCAGGTTGTTGACCAGCCCGGTGTGGATCTGGATGCAGTGACGGTTGCCAACGAACACCATGATCGGCATCTGCGCAGCGGCTGCGCCCTCGAACAGTACCGACAGTTCGTTCAGCGGCAACCGCTCGGCCCACTCGCGCCCTGCCAGCCGCAGCGCCTGGGTGCGCTGCGCGCCGTGCTTCTTCAGCAGGGCTAAGAAATGGTGCGTGTCTTTCAGCTCGGCCCAGCCCTGGCGCAGAGACACGCCATCGATCTCCGTATCGGCCAGAACCACCGGTGCAGGCACGCGTGGTCGCAGGGCCAATGCCGCGTTCTGTAGCGGCGTGGCGAAACGCTCGATCAGCGTTGCCCAGGCGTCCAGATCGCTGTTCTCAGTCAGGTAGACCTTGTGCACCGCCACACCCTGGTGATCGAAGATCTGCAGGCTGCGCTGCATGCCCTCTGGGGTCTGCTCATTGATCGCAAATGCGCTGGCCCAGCCAGCGAGAAACAGGCGCAGGTCGATGTCCGGCGAGACCACCAGTCCCACCTGACCGCTGCCACCAATGGTCGTCTCTCGGTAGATACCCTTGCGCTCATGAACGCAATGCTCGTTTCGCGTCAGCGCCATGATCCGGCCAAGTGACTCGAGAGCAGGCAGCAACTCGCGCCAGTCCGGCTGCAGGCGGATGGCGTCAAGGCCCAGCCTGCTGGCCACCAGCTCGGCCTCGCTGACGTCCAGTGCCGCTGCGGCATCGCGTGCGCGCAGCATCGGCTGGGTCTGACGCAATGCCTGCCAGTTCTGGTACAGCGTGGAAGAAGTAGCGGTAAGCGGCATCTCCAAAGCTTCCTTGAAAAGAGAGAAGGACGGCCCGCTGACGGGCCCGAGGCGACCGAGCTTACAGTCAAATCAAACTAATTATCAAATGCGAATGATTTACATCATGATGATTGAGGCCTAGGATCTGCCCCGCCAAAACTGCACAGGAATGCATCCCATGAAGCACAAGCCTTGCCTCTCATCCCTTGGTTCCGGCCTTGCGCTGCTGGCTTTAGCGCCGACCTTTGCGCTTGCTGCGCAGCCCATGCAGCTGCCAAGCACCACCGTCAGTGCCACCCGCTCGCAGACGCCCGTAAACGAAGTGCCTGCCAGCGTGACGGTGATCGAACGCGAGGCGCTGGATCAGCAGAACGTCAACGACATCCAGGACCTGGTCCGTAATCAGCCTGGAATCTCGGTCGGCGGTACCGGACATGCATCGGGCATCGGCGGCTACAACATCCGCGGTATCGACGGCAACCGCGTTCTAACCCGGATCGATGGGGTCGAAGTGCCGGACGCCTATGTCTTCGGCCCTTATGCCAATACGCGGCGCAACTACGTCGACCCGGAGATCATCCGCGCGGTCGAGATACTTCATGGCCCGGCCTCGGCGCTCTACAGCAGTAATGCCATAGGTGGCGCCGTCAGCTACTACACACTGAACCCCGACGACATCATCAAACCGGGCGAGGACGTTGGTGCGCGCTTGAAGACCGGATACAGCTCGGCGGACCGAAGCTGGCTGGGCTCAGCTACCCTCGCCGCACGCCGAGACTCGCTCGAGGGCATGGTGCACTACAGCAAACGCAGCGGCGACGAGACCGAAACCCAGGGCAACGTCGGCGGCATTGGCACCAATCGCAGCAAAGCCAACCCGGAAGAAAACGAGGCCTACAACGTGCTGGCGAAGCTCGGTTATCACTACGGAGAGGCCAACCAGCTGAAGCTCACCTACGAGCACTATCGCTCGCGCATGGACGGCGACATCCTGAGCGCCCCGGCCGCCTTGTTCGGCCGGCCAACCCAAGCCTACCTCGGCCGCAACGTGGTCAACGAAATCGAACGCGAGCGCTACAGCCTGGAGAACCGGCTGGCGTTGGACACACGTTTCGCAGACAGCTGGACCGCTCGGCTGAGCTATCAGAACGCAGGCACTGATGAGCGCACCTACCAGCCCAACAGCGCCACAAGTAAATACCGCAAAACGACGTATCAGGAGCAGAACTGGACGCTGGACAACCAACTCGACAAGCACGTCGCCCTCGGCCAGACCGCCCACCACCTCACCTACGGCCTGAGCTACGGGCACAGCGACGTGACCGGCCTGCGCACCGGCAGTGCGAACCCCCTGTATGCCAGCGACTTCCCTGACCCAACCGTACAGACCTGGGGCCTGTACGTGCAGGACAGCATCGAGTATCGCCGTTGGGCCTTCCTGCCCGGGCTGCGCTACGACCATGAAACGCTCGACCCGAAAGGCACCGCGGCCTACCTGTCCACGGTCCGCGCCGATGCGATCGACCTCGACGAAAAGACCTGGCACCGCGTCTCGCCCAAGTTTGGCGTCACCTATGAGCTGAGCGACCAGTACACCGCTTACGGTCAGTACGCCGAAGGCTTCCGCACCCCAACCGCCAAGGCCCTGTACGGTAACTTCACCAATGAGTCGGGCGGCTATCAGGTGATCGGCAATTCGAAGCTCGACCCGGAAACCAGCAAAGGCATCGAAGCAGGTCTGCGCGGCCAGTTCGAACGCGGCCGTTTCGGCCTGGCAGCCTTCTACAACCGCTACCGCGACTTCATCGAGGAGGACGCACTCGGCGGCGGTGGCAACTACACCACTTTCCAGTCCACTAACATCGACAAGGCAGTGATCCGTGGTATCGAAGCCCAGGGACGCCTGGAGCTGGGCGGCTACGGCTTACCCTCTGGTCTCTACACCCAGGGCTCGATTGCCTATGCCTGGGGCGAGAATCAGGACACCGGCAAACCGCTCAACAGCGTCAACCCGCTGACCGGTGTGTTCGGGCTTGGTTACGATGAGGCCGGCGGGAATTACGGTGCCCTGCTCAACTGGACGCTGGTACGCCGTAAGACCCGTGTCGATGACGACACCTACAACGCCGCCGATGGCAGCACCCAGTTCGGCACGCCCGGTTTCGGCGTAGTCGACCTGACCGGCTACTACCGCATCACGCCAGACGTCACGCTGAATGCCGGCCTCTACAACCTGGCCGATAAGACCTACTGGCTATGGGATGACGTGCGCGGTTATGACAGCACCGGCGAAGCGGGCTTCCTCGCCCCAGCCAATCTCGACCGCCTGACCCAGCCGGGCCGCAATGCCTCGGTGAACATCGTCTGGTCGATCTGATAGGCTGGCCCCGGGCGTGACGCTTAGCCGTCGCGCCCGAACAAGGCTATGCTGGGCATAGCTGCGGCGCGAGCGTGCCCGCGGCTGGTCGACTCGCCATCCAGGCCGTCGCGCACCGTAAAGGAATATGTATGTTCGGCCTAGAGATCATTCTGGGGTGCGCCGGTCTGGGCTGGTTGGCCTACAACCTGTATCGGGTCCTGACGGAGCCACGCAATGCGGTGGAAGTTGGGGCGCAGGTGGTGACCCGCTGCCCCAGACCTTTCGCCTTCCAGACGTATATGAAGGTGCGTGAGTACTACCTGCAGCTCAGCGATGGGCATCGCCGATACGTAATGAACGGCACGCACCTGACCAGGGATACGGTGATCGAGATATGGGAAACGGCCGGTTTCCAGTACGTCAAACATCGTTACAGGGTGGTTGAGCTGATACCCAACCAACGCATGCGCCTGCTCTCCGAGCACAGCGAAGTGCGCGTGCTGGGGCTGTTCAGGGGGCACTCACGTTCGGAGGTGGAGTTCCGCTTTGACGATCACGCCCCCGAGGCAACGACACTGGGCCTGACCATCCGCATCGTCTTTGCCAATCACTTGCGGCACCTGCTGGCCCGCCTGTTTTTCACCGAGGCGATATGGGCGGCCCATGCCCGCCAGGAAATGAACGCGCTGGCCAGGATCATGGAAACGCGCCAGCTAGCGCACACGGCTAGCGTAACGAGTCCGATCTGATTCCAACCCGCCGGATCATTTGTCCTGGCGCTCAGCCCTCGCTTCTGATCAGCACCGGCAGCTGCTCGGCAAGTTTCTCTGTGCGCAGCGGGCCACGGACGAAGCCGCGCAGTCGGCCATCCGGCCCGATCAGGGCGAGGTTGCCGCCGTGGTCGACGGTGTAGTTTTCTTTCGAGGTGTCGGCTGGGATGAAGGGCACGCCCACCGCGTTGGCCAAGGTCTGGATATCGTTCAGCGGGCCGGTGAGGCCGATGAAGCCGGCTCCGAAGTAGTCCAGATACTTCTTCAATTGCTCTGGCGTGTCGCGCTCGGGGTCGACACTGACGAGTACCGGCTGGAGCCGCTGATTGATGTCTTCCGGCAGTTTGCCGCGCAGCTGACGCAGCTCAGCGAGCGTTGCGGGACAGATGTCCGGGCAGAAGGTGTAGCCGAAGAACAGCAGGTTCCAGCGCCCTTCCAGCTGCTCCATGGAGACTGCCTCACCATCCTGATTGGTCAGCGTCAGATCCGGCACGTCACGCCCTTGGGGCAAAATTACGATGCCGGCATCCAGCAGATCGGCGGTATCGAGCTGTTGCCCGGTGTTGAGCACCTTGTAGACCGTCAGGCCAATGACCAGCGCAACCAGGGCGACGAGGATGAATACGGTTTTCTGGATGCGGGTCATGAAGGTCCTTGGCGGCCGGCTTAGAAGGTCAGCGGCAGATAATGATCAACCAGCAGGGCGATGAACAGCGCGAACAGATACCAGATGCTGAATTTGAAGGTCTTGATGGCGGCATGCGGACGGCTGTCGCGATACAGCACAACTGTCCAGAACAGGAACCGCGCACCCAGCAAGACTGCCGCGGCCAGGTACAGAGGGCCGCTCATGTGGATGGCGAAGGGCATGACGCTCACCGCCAGAAGCATCGCGGTGTAGAGCAGGATATGCACCTTGGTGTAGTGCTCGCCATGCGTGACCGGCAGCATCGGCACATTGACCTTGGCGTACTCGTCCTTGCGATGGATCGCCAGCGCCCAGAAGTGCGGCGGTGTCCATGCAAAGATGATCAGCACCAGCAGCAAGGGCTCAGCAGTGATCTGACCGGTTACCGCGACCCAACCGAGCAGCGGTGGCGCGGCGCCCGCCAGCCCGCCGATGACGATGTTCTGCGGCGTGGCACGTTTGAGAAAGCCGGTGTAGATGACCGCGTAACCGATCAGCGAGGCCAGCGTCAGCCAGGCGGCCAGGGCGTTGGTGAAGGTCAGTAGCAGCGCCATTCCGGCAACGCTCAGGGCCAGGGCGAAGAACAATGCAGCGGCCGGGGCGACCCGTCCTTGCGCCAGCGGCCGCTTGTGGGTGCGCGCCATTTCCAGGTCGATACGCCGATCCACCACATGGTTGATCGCCGCCGCACCGCCGGCACACAGGGCGATGCCCAGGTTGCCAAATACCAGGACCGTCCAGGGCACACCCGCCCGGGTGGCGAGAAACATCCCGACCAGCGAGGTGATGAGCATCAGCAGCACCACCTTTGGTTTGGTCAGCTCAAGATAGTCGCGCCAGGTGGCCTGGGCGCCGCGTTCGCTGATGAGAGTGGCCATGGGATTCTCCTTATGCGCGAGGCAGGTCGAGCCTGCCCGTCGTGTTCGAATTCAGATGCGGCTGAGGCGCCGCTGCGGTGGCAACTATCGGGGTCAGACGCAGGCGATGATTGATAAGTACGGTCACCAGCAGCAGCAGCGCGCCGCCGCCGTTGTGAGCGACCGCAACGGCCAATGGCAGGTTGAGCAGGACGTTGCTGATGCCGAGGCTGACCTGCAGGGCCAGCGCCGCCAGCAGCAGCGCAGCCAGACGCGGCAGCCCGTTGCGCCACAACTGCCAGGCCAGCGTGAGCAGGATCAGCGTCACAGCCAATGCGCCAAGCCGATGAGTCAGGTGGATCGCAGTGCGGGCTTCGCCGTAGAGCAAGCCCCCCAGGTAATTCGGGCCAATGTCATGATGGGTAAGGTTGAAGGCATTGGCGAAATCCATGTCCGGCCACCATTCGCCGTGGCAGGTGGGGAAGTCGGTGCAAGCAACCGCCGCATAGTTACTGCTGACCCAGCCCCCGAGTGCGACCTGAAGGACCACGGCGAGCATGCTGACCATCGCCAGCGTTCTGAGCCGCCCAGGCATGGGTGCCACGCTGAGTTGGCGTCCGGATAAGCGCAGGCTCAACAGAAACAGCAGGCTCAAGGTGGCAAAACCGCCGAGCAGATGCGCGGTGACAACCTGCGGCCAGAGCTGCAGGGTCACCGTCCACATGCCGAACGCGGCCTGGGCGATTACCACCGCCAGCAGCAAAAGAGGAAGTTTCAATGGCTGACCCGGTAGCGAACGCCGTCGCACCGCTTGCACCGCCAGCCCTAGAATCACCAGCCCCAGCGCACCGGCGAAATAACGGTGCACCATTTCGTTCCAGCCCTTGCGCACCTCTACCGGAGCATCCGGGAAGCGAAGCGCGGCCAGACTTTGCGCCTGCTCGCTCATCGGTACTGCAAGAAAACCGTAGCACCCCGGCCAATCCGGACAGCCAAGACCGGCGTGGGTCAGTCGCGTATAGGCACCCAGCAACACCACCACCACGGCCAGTAGCGTGGCGATTACAGCGAGGCGGTATCCAGGTTTAGCCATCGTCTACTCCTTGGGCAACCTCTCTGGGACTTCAGCGAGGCGGCTGAGTGCCTTGGATCAACCGATCTGGGAGATTTTCAGCAGGTATTTCAGATCGTCGAGGATTGCCTTTCCTTTGATTTTCTCGTCGTAGCGCAGGACAAGATTGCCGTGCGGGTCGACGATCCACAGCTGAGCGCCAGCGGGCGCGTCAGGGTTCTCGGCGTATACCGACGGCTCCAGGGCATAGCGCTTGAGCTGAGGATATTCGCGTTGAAGCTGCTGCTCGTATACCGGAGCGAGCGTCGTGCCGCTGGCCAGCGCGTGCCCGGCGCGGCCTGCTTCGCGGGCCAGGCCAATGTTGATCTGCCGCGCCAGGTAGACCAGTTCCTGGCAGGCTTCGGTGCAGCCTTGAGGCGCGGTCACCAGCAACTCCCAGCGGGCCTCTGCCTCCGAAGGTACGGCGATGCCGAGCGCATCGCGTCCCTGGCCGTTGGCGACCAGTACGCCGTCGAAACTGCGGGTTTCAGGCACCCAGAAACCGAAGCGGTACATCGCGCCTGCCAACAACATCGGCGCGATGACCACCGCCAGGATCAGAAGGAGCTGAAGCCTGCCCTTACGCCGTTGAGGTTGAGTAGGTTCGAAAGTCGGATTCATCGCCGTCACTGCTTGCTCCCCCGTGCCTGATGCACGCCGAAGTAGATGAACAACGCCAGCAGCGCTGCAGCCAGCGCGAACCACTGCACGGCGTAGCCCAGATGCTGCTGCGGTTGCATGGTGGTGATCGGCCAGTCCGCCCGGTACGCCGTCGGGCCTGGTTCCAACCGCAACTCGTAAGCGACCCCATCGCGTTCGAGCACACCCCAGATTTCCTCGACATCGACGTGATTGACCAACCGCGGCCAGCCTTCGGCCTGGCGCCTGTTGAGCACGAACGGCTTGCCGGAAGGGGCGTACACCCAGGCGGCCAGCTTCAGAGGCTGATCTGGCGTGTCGAATTTTGGTGGGATGCGGCGATCAGGCCAGGGAATCCAACCGCGATTGACCAGTACCCACAACCCGCTCGGCTGATCCTGAAACGGCTGCAGCAATTCCACTCCGACCTGGCCATCACGGGTGCGGCTGTCGAGCAGGAAGCTGCGCTCGGCGTCGAAACTGCCCTGCAGGAAAATGCGGCTGTAGGCCGGCTCCTCAAGCGACTCGATCTGCTCCGGCCCAACTGGTGCAGCTTGTTGGCGAGCGTCCTGGCGCGCCAGCATGTCGCGCTTCTGCTCGCCGCGTTCGAGCTGCCAGATGCCCAGCCAGATCAGAATCGGCAACAAGAGAAAGACCACCAGGGTTGGCACGAGGCCGGGTTTGAACCGGCTCATGCCACGCCCCGCGGCGTGTCGAAATGACTGGCTATACTGCACCCCCAGTTCCCCTGCTACGGACTCGCTCATGCTCAAGGCGGCGATTGTTCTGTTATTAGTAGCCACGCTGGTCAGTCTGTTCAGTGGTCTTTTCTTCCTGGTCAAAGACGAGGGTCGCACTTCACGTGTGGTGACCGCCCTTTTCGTTCGCGTCTCCCTGACTGCATTGACCGTCGCGCTGATTGCCTGGGGCTTCCATTCGGGTCAATTGCAACCCGGCTTCGGCCCCTGATGCATCGCTAGATCACGTAAACGAAGACGAACAGACCGATCCACACCACGTCCACGAAGTGCCAGTACCATGCCGCCGCTTCGAAGCCGAAATGCTGTTCAGGCGTGAAATGGCCGCGAAAGCTGCGCACCAGCATCACTGTCAGAATGATTGCGCCCATGGTCACGTGGGCACCATGGAAACCGGTGAGCATGAAGAAGGTCGCGCCATAGATGCCTGACCCCAGCGTCAGGCCGAGCTCGGTATAGGCGTGGATGTATTCCTCGATCTGCAGTATCAGGAAGGCAGCGCCCAGCAGCACGGTCAGGCCCAGCCCGAGCTTGAGATGCTTGCGGTTGCCCTTGCGCAGCGCGTGGTGCGCCCAGGTCAGGGTGAAGCTGGAGGTCACCAGCAGAATGGTGTTGATCAGCGGCAGGCCCCAAGGGCTGATGGTGCCCTCCGGAGCAGGATAGAGCTTGGGATCGGGATTGTTCAGCAGCGGCCAGCTGTATTCGAAATTCGGCCAGAGCATGGCGCTCACCCCTTTGTCCCCCTCGCCACCGAGCCAAGGGCCGACCCAGTAGCGGATGTAGAACAGCACGCCAAAGAACGCGAGAAAGAACATCACCTCGGAAAAGATGAACCAGCTCATGCCCCAGCGGAACGAGCGATCCATCTGCGCGCTGTAAAGCCCCGCCCGCCCTTCGCGCACGACGGCACCAAACCAACCGAACATCATGTAAGCGATCAGCAGTGCGCCAACGAAGAAAATCACCGGCCCGCTGAGCTCGTCGCGACCGGCCTTGAGGTCGTTGAACCAGCTCCCGAGCCCGTAAACCGTGGTCAGTAACGCCAGCGTCCCGACGATGGGCCATTTGCTCTGGGCGGGAACGTAGTAGTTCTCGTGCGTGGTGGTCTGTTGGCTCATTGCAGACTCTCCTTGGCCACCACCGCAGACGCCTGGGAAACGACGGCGACGGGAGGTTGGCGAGACGTGATGTCGAACAGGGTGTAAGCAAGCGTCAGATGACGCACGTCAGCGGGCAGATCCTGATCCACGATGAAGCGCACCGGCATTTCGATACGTTCACCGGGTTGAAGCACCTGCTGGGTAAAACAGAAGCACTCTGTCTTGTGAAAATAGGCCGCCGCCTTCGACGGCGACACGCTGGGCACCGCCTGCGCCGTCATCGGTTTGTCCGTAGGGTTGTAGGCGACGAAGCGCATCTCCCGGCTGGAGCCTGGGTTCACGCTGAGCTGGTCGGACATGGGTTTGAACTCCCAGACCATGCCGGATGCATTGGTGGCGAGAAACTGCACCCGCACCTCACGTGCCTCATTGACCGTCTGCGTGCCGCTGTAAGCGCCCGCCGTCTTGCCGTTGATGCCGAACGCCTGGCACATCACGTCATAGATCGGCACCAGCGCGAAGCCAAAGCCGAACATGGCGACCACCACCAGCAGCAGGCGGCCGACCAGGCGACCCAGTGGCAGCTCAGCTTTCATGGCGAGTACCCAACGGGCTAGTCATGCTTGGGGCCAGTGCGGTGTTCATGCAACTCCTCCAGGCTCGGTGGCACGCTGAAGGTGTGATACGGCGCCGGCGAAGGCACGCTCCACTCCAGACCTTCAGCACCGTCCCACGGCTTGGCCGCAGCAGCGGGGCCGCCGCGAATGCACTTGATGACGATGAACAGGAACAACAGCTGCGTCGCTCCGAACATGAAGGCACCGATGCTGGAGACCATGTTGAAGTTCGCGAACATCATGTTGTAGTCGGGAATCCGCCGCGGCATGCCAGCAAGACCAACGAAGTGCATCGGGAAAAACGCCAGGTTCATGCCCACGAAACTCATCCAGAAGTGCAGCTTGGCCAGGGTTTCGTCGTACATGTGGCCGGTCCACTTCGGCAGCCAGTAGTAAGCCGAAGCGAAGATCCCGAAGATCGCACCGGGCACCAGCACGTAGTGGAAGTGCGCAACCACGAAGTAGGTGTCGTGGTACTGGAAGTCCGCCGGCGCGATGGCCAGCATCAACCCGGAGAAACCGCCGATGGTGAACAGGATGACGAACGCCACGGCAAAGAGCATCGGCGCTTCGAAGGTCAGCGAGCCGCGCCACATAGTCGACACCCAGTTGAACACCTTCACCCCGGTGGGCACCGCAATGAGCATGGTTGCGTACATGAAGAACAGCTCACCGGTTAGCGGAATGCCGACGGTGAACATGTGGTGCGACCAGACGATGAACGACAGAAAGGCGATGGCGCCGGTGGCGTAGACCATCGAGGTGTAGCCGAACAGCGGCTTGCGCGAGAATGCCGGAATGATCGAACTGACCGCGCCGAACGCCGGCAGGATCATGATGTACACCTCCGGATGGCCGAAGAACCAGAACACGTGCTGGAACAGCACCGGGTCACCGCCACCTGCGGCACTGAAGAAGCTGGTTCCGAAGTGGATGTCCATCAGCATCATGGTGACCACACCCGCCAGCACCGGCATCACCGCGATGAGCAGGAAAGCTGTGATCAGCCAGGTCCAGACGAACAGCGGCATCTTCATCAGCGTCATGCCCGGTGCGCGCAGGTTGAGCACGGTGGCGACCACGTTGATCGCCCCCATGATCGAACTGATGCCCATCAGGTGGATGGCAAAGATGAAGAAGGTCACCGATTCGGGCGCATAGGTCGTGGACAGCGGCGCATAGAAGGTCCAGCCGAAATTCGGCCCTCCGCCCTCCATGAACAGCGTCGAGACGAGCAGCCCGAACGCCGCGGGTAACAGCCAGAAGCTGAAGTTGTTCATCCGCGGCAGCGCCATGTCCGGCGCGCCGATCATCAGCGGGATCATCCAGTTGGCCAGGCCGACGAAGGCCGGCATCACCGCACCGAAGACCATGATCAGGCCGTGCATGGTGGTCATCTGGTTGAAGAACTCCGGCTGCACGATCTGCAGGCCCGGTTGAAACAGCTCGGCGCGGATGACCATCGCCATCGAACCGCCCAGCAGGAACGCGCAGAAGCTGAACCACAGGTACATCGAGCCGATGTCCTTGTGGTTGGTGGTCAACAGCCAACGGGATAACCCCTTGGCCGGGCCATGGTGATGGTCATGCCCGGCATGACCATGATCGTCGATCACTGCACTCATCGCCGCCACTCCTCTTATTGACTGGCTTCTTCGGCCTGTTTGAAGTCGAGCACGTCTTTCGGCGTGACCATGTCGCCCGTGTCGTTACCCCAGGCGTGTCGCTCGTAGGTCACGACCGCGGAGATGTCGACTTCCGAGAGTTGCGGGCCGAATGCAGGCATCGAGCTGCCCTTCTTGCCATTCACGACAATCCCGATATGAGCAGCGGCTTCGCCTGTGGCGATGGGGGAGCCTTTGAGTGCCGGGAACATCGGTGGCAGGCCTTCGCCATTGGCCTGGTGGCAGCTCGAGCAATTGGTCTGGTAGACCTTCTCGCCACGCTCGACCAGTTCCTCCAGCGTCCAGTCCTTACTCGTCAGTTCGGCAATCTTGGCGGCTTCAGCTTTCTTCTCGCCAAGCCAGGCGGCGTAATCCTCCTG
Source organism: Stutzerimonas zhaodongensis (assembly GCF_003696365.1). GTDB lineage: Bacteria > Pseudomonadota > Gammaproteobacteria > Pseudomonadales > Pseudomonadaceae > Stutzerimonas > Stutzerimonas zhaodongensis. The sequence goes on along the minus strand of NZ_RFFM01000006.1, from coordinate 108,851 downwards.
GGACTTGACCTCCACGACCACGGGCATGAAGCCATGATCCTTGCCGCACAATTCGGTGCACTGGCCACGGTAGATGCCGGGTTGCTCAACACGCGTCCAGGATTCGTTGATGAAGCCGGGGATGGCGTCCTTCTTCACCGCCAGATCCGGCACCCACCAGGAGTGGATCACGTCCGCCGCGGTGATCAGAAAGCGCACCTTGGCACCGACCGGAATCACCAGAGGCTCGTCGACCTCAAGCAGGTAGTGTTCGCCCTTGGGGGCGACGTTGTTGATCTGATCACGGGGTGTGGTGAGGTTGCTGAAGAACTCGACGTCCTCACCCAGATACTTGTAGTGCCACTTCCACTGATACCCGGTGATCTGGATGTCCACGTCCGATTCGCTCGAATCGTAGATATGGATCAGGGTGCGTGTGGCTGGCACCGCCATGCCGACCAGGATCAGCAGGGGAATGATGGTCCAGAGGACTTCCACCTTGGTGTTTTCATGGAAGTGCGCTGACTCCAGCCGCTTGGAGCGGCGATGGGCGAACATTGACCAGAACATCACTGCGAATACCAGCACGCCGATGATCACGCAGATCCAGAAGATGGTCATGTGCAGATCGAAAACGGAGCGGCTGACGTCTGTAGCACCGGAACGCATATTCACGTCCCAAGCCGCCTGGGCCTGGCCGAATAGCGAACACAATCCAATCCCCATCCAGGCTCGTGGATGTCGCGACATTGCGGGTTCCCCTTATGGTTCTTGTTATCCCGCCGACCGCCTGTCCGGCAGCAGAGCTGAGCAAAACGCTCGCAACTACTGCCTGACCACGCTCCGATCTGGCTCCCCCCAATTCCTGGTTGCCAGTCCTCGCTTTGCACGCGCAGTCGGAATCAATCGGTACGCTTACGATCGGAGTATAGACAGCGATCCCGGACTGGCAATTTCGTCAGGTGCCGGGGCTTGTCTCGGCCTCTGCGGCGTCGTGGTCGTTCTTCTTCACCCCCCGAATATTCATCAGTGCCAGGCACACCTGAAGGGTGATCAGTGCCCACGCCTCGGCGTGCCAGCCCCAGATCACCCAGAGCAGGTTGCTCAGCAAAAAACACCAGAATCCAACGGTTCGCCGACGGGGCTTCAGCGAGCCGATCAGCCAGGCTGCCAGCACCGTGACGACCATCGCCGGCCATTGCAGCAGATCGATAAAGACTTCCAAATCCGTCCTCCAGAATGAACAGCAGCGCAACGGGACCACCGATGCGCTGCTGGCAGAAAGGCGCGCCGAACGCACGCCTGTGTCTGAAGATCAGGGGCTCGCCGCTGTGATTAGTTCCCCTCCGGGAGCGTGCCGAGATATGCAGCCTGTCGGCGCCCGCCTTCCACCCGTCGGACCAGTGCTCGTGGCTCGATGATCAGGCGAGCGCCATTGCCCTGGTTAGAGCGCTGCCACTCCTCCAGTAGCTCCATGCAGGCGTGGTCGATATAACGCAGGTGCTCCATTGGCACATACAGCCAAGCGTCTTGCGGCACCCCAGCCAGCGCGCGCGACATCTGCGGCACCTTGAGGAAGGTCGCCGCGCCCTGCATGCGCAGCTCGACCCGACGTCCGTCTTGAACCACATTAATTTTCAAGCGCGAAGCCTGCCAGGCCAGCTGCATCAGCGTCAGGGCGAAGCCCACCAGCACCCCCGTCAACAGATCAGTGGCGACGATGGTCAGCGCAGTGGCGACATGGATGAGCATGGCCATGCGGCCGTAACGACCCAACTGGCGCAGCGCTTTGAGATCGATCAGCTTGAGCCCGGTATAGACCAGAACGCCAGCCAGGCTTGCCACGGGAATGCGCTCCAGCAGCGCTGCAAGCAGCACCACGGCCGCCAGTAGCCAGACCGCATGCAGCATGGCCGAAACTCTCGTACGGGCACCGGCCTGTACGTTGGCCGAGCTGCGCACGATCACGCCGGTCATTGGCAGCGCGCCGAGCATGCCGCAGAGCATGTTGCCGATGCCCTGCGCTGAAAGCTCGCGATCGAAATCTGCTCGCGGTCCTTGATGCATGCGATCGACTGCAGCGGCGGAGAGCAGTGTTTCGGCACTGGCGATAAAGGCCACAGCCAACGCGGCGACCAGCAGCCCTGGATCGGCGAAGGCCAGCAGGTCCGCCGGCTGCAGCCAGGTAATGGCATCGGCAAGGTTGTCCGGCACCTCGACACGGCGCACGTCGAGCCCCATCCACAAGCCCAACAGAGTTGCCGCCGCGACGCCCAGCAAAGCGCCAGGCAACAGGCGTAACCGTTGCGGCTTCAGCCGATCCCACACCCACATGCAGGCGATGGTCAGAAGCCCCAGGGACGCCGCAACCAAGCCATCACCATCGCCCGCAAACGGCAGCGCTGCCCACAACGCGGCAGGGAAAGCACTCAGGTTATCCAGACCCGACGCCTGTGGCTTGGCATCCATCATCACGTGCAGCTGAGAAAGCACGATCAAAATGCCGATACCGGCGAGCATCCCGTAGACCACCGCCGGCGCCGTGACCCGAAACCAGCAGCCCAGCTTCAGCCGCCCCGCCAGCAGCTGAAGCGCCCCAGCCAGCAGCAGGATAGGCCCAAGCATGGCCGCGCCATATTGCTGCACCAGTTCGAACACCAGCACCGTCAGGCCGGCAGCCGGACCGCTGACCTGCAGCGGCGCGCCTGAGAGCCAACCCACCACCAGCCCACCAATGATGCCAGTCACCACGCCCTTGGCCGGGGGCATCCCGGACGCGATGGCAATACCCATGCACAGTGGCAGCGCCACCAGAAAAACCACCACGGACGCCATCAGGTCACGCGGCAGCGTAGCTTTGATAGCTTCTGCATTCATTCAGAAATCCTCGAGCACGCCGCGACGCCGACAGCGTCGCGCGATCAATCGATGCATCGGCCAAAAGAGGCCGGCGGTGTCAGGCCTGCAGATATCGCGGAGCGGGCGTTGCCACTGGTGATGGCCCATCACCATCCAGCGGCGCGAAGCGGCCGGTACTGGCGTGATAGGCAAGGATTTCGCTGGTCTCGATGCAGTAGACCCAGCCGTGAATGGACAGCTGGCCGCCCGCCAGCCGGGCAGCGACCGATGGATGAGTGCGCAAGTGGTCAAGCTGGGCCACGACGTTTTCCTTGGTGAGCACACCGAGTGAGTCTTCGACACCACAGTTGCAGTTGGTCTCGACCATGCTACGTGCCACCTCGCAGTGCCGCAGCCAGGCCTTTACGGTCGGCATCCGCTGCAGGCCTTCCGGGTTGAGCACTGCTTTCATTGCGCCGCATTCTGAGTGGCCGCAAATAATGATGTGCTGCACGTTGAGCGCCATGACCGCGTACTCGATGGCGCTCGACACACCGCCATTCATCTGTCCATAAGGCGGAACTACGTTGCCGACATTGCGGGTTACGAACAGATCGCCCGGCGAGCTCTGGGTAATAAGCTCCGGAACGATACGCGAGTCGGCACAGGTGATGAACATGGCACGGGGGTACTGTGCCTTGGCCAAGCGAGCGAACAGTGCTCGCTGTTCTGGATAGACGTCTTTACGAAATCGACGAAAGCCGTCGACGAGGTGAGCGAACGACTCGTCGGCGCTTTCGCCTCTTGCAGGTGAGACGGTGGATACGCGAGCAGAATTGAATTCGGGCATGATGGTCTCCTGGTGCGGGGCAAGGCATGCCAGGGTCATCGAGCTGGGAGCGGCCCGGTGACTGCCTGGTCACATTTGCCGCCAGGCTAGTCAGTTAGTCTTAAGTGAAGCTGAACGAACCGCTCTAACACGGCATTTACAGACAGCTGCCCGATCGCCGAATAATGGCACCAGAGACCTGACCAGTCTGTTGCCATGATTCAAAGCAGAGACATCTGCGAGCCCGGTACAACGAAACGTGTGCAGTCCAGACCGTAATTCTGATCTCGCCGGTTGTAGCCCAACCGCTTGCATGCAAGCTGAAAGCGCTGGGCGAGCAGTTGTGCGAACTGGCCTTCACCGCGCATGCGGCTGCCGAAACGGCTGTCGTAATCCTTGCCGCCCCGCGACTGGCGCACCAGGCTCATGACATGGCCTGCACGTTGTGGGAAATGCTCCTGCAACCACTCATCGAAGAGCGTCGCCACTTCGTGCGGCAACCGCAGCAGCACGTAGCCGGCCGAGCGCGCACCGGCTTCCCGTGCGGCTTCGAGCATGCGCTCCAGCTCCATGTCGTTGATCATCGGAATCATCGGCGCGCACATCACGCTGACCGGTACGCCCGCCTCGTGCAGGGTACGCAGCACCCGCAGACGCGCCGAGGGTGACGCCGCGCGCGGTTCCATGATGCGTTTGAGTTCGTCATCCATAGTGGTCAGGCTTACCGAGACGCTGACCAGCCGCTGCTCCGCCAGCGGCACCAGCAGGTCCATATCGCGCAGCACCAGCGAACCCTTGGTGATGATGTGCACCGGATGCTTGAAGCGCAGCAGGATCTCCAGCGCCTGGCGGGTCAACTGCTGTTCGCGCTCGATGGGTTGATAGGCATCGGTGTTGACCCCCAGCGCGATGGGCTGCGGCACATAGCCGGGCTTGCTCAGCTCCTGCTCCAGGCGCTCGGCTAGGTTGGTCTTGGCGATCAACCGCGTCTCGAAATCGATCCCGGGCGACATGTCCCAATAAGCATGGCTGGGACGTGCAAAACAGTAGATGCAGCCGTGCTCGCAGCCCCGATACGGATTGACCGAGCGGTCGAAGCCGACATCCGGCGACTGATTACGGGTGAGTACGCTCTTGGCCGTCTCGAACCGTACCTCGGTGGCGCGCGTCGGAGGCACGTCCTGCTCCCAGCCGTCGTCGCACGCCTCGCTGCGGGTCGGGGCGAATCGGTTGTCAGGATTGATGGCGGTGCCGCGACCGCGCGGCGTGCTGACTGGCGGATACATGACGAGCCTCGAAATACTGTATATAGATACAGTATCAGGTAATCATCATTTTTCGCCAACTCCGACTGTCGCCTGCGCCAGAGTAGGCCAGGCGCAGCAGCATCCTGCACGCTCTGCATCCAAAAGCTAGTGGCTAACCCAAAGGGCGCCGTACCTGCGCCTTGCTGTACCCAACACCGGCAACATCGCTGATCAGTATCTCGCCGCGTTTCGCCAGCTCACGTGCGCGCCAGTAGAGAAACAGGTCGGTCGCGAAAAATCCGTTGCAATGGGCCATGACCTCAGCCATGGCGCGGGCCAGCGGCATCCAGTCATTGCCGCAGGCCGCCAGCAGCTCGCTATCGATCCGCGAATGGTCTTCACCGAGAAAACGCCCGTCGACCCAGCGACGTATCGCTGCGTTCTCTTCAATGGCGGCCCGCCATTGGTTGGAGAGGTCGGCGATGCGGGCGGGCTTGACGAGGCGAGGCTGGTAGAGCGCTGCCAATGCATCCGGGGCATGCATCGACACCGCCATGCGCGCGCCGACTCGACTGTCGCCGGTGCCGCAGCTGACCTCATGCAGCGGCACTGCTGAATCTTCCAAGGCCGCTGCCACCCGCGCGAGCATCAGTTGCTCCGAAGCGCTGTCGCCATGCCAGACCGTTACCTGTCGCGGTTGATCGGCCAATCGCGCCAGCCACTCGGCATCATTGGCAATGCCCGAAAAATCCGGCCGTGGCTCCAACCCGAAAGGCCAGACCCCTTCCCAGAACGCCATGCGCGCCTTGCATGGAGGGGATTCGATGTCAGCAAGCGGGCCGACCGCCAAATCGTCGCGCAGGATGCGGACCTCGTTGCCTTCGGCCAGCAGCTGCCGGACGCTGTCAGCGGCGAGATCGCCACAGGTGATATGCCACATGGCGATGCTCCGCCGGTCAGTCGGTTTTTTTCTTCAGCTTTGGATTGGGGAAGAACTGCACGGCCTGCACCTGCGGATCGGGCGCTTTTGGCTGCGCCTTATTGACCCGTGTGCCGAGCTCGGACGGCACCGACTGACCCTGCGCATTGAGCGTATCGGCATAGCCGCACTCCACGCATTCGCGATGGGGAACGCCGTCGACGTCCCACATCTTGATGCTGTCGCTGGCGCTGCACGCCGGGCACACGGCGCCGGCGATAAAGCGTTTCGTGGTCACTTCGGGTTGGTCGCTCATGCCACTTCCTCGGTCAGGCCGAGGTGGCGCAGCAGCGCATCGGTGGACGGCTCGCGCCCACGGAAGTCGACGAACAGCACCATCGGCTCCTGCGAGCCGCCACGAGCGAGGATCGCGTCGCGGAACGCACGGCCGGTCTCGGCATTGAACACGCCTTCTTCCTCGAAGCGCGAGAAGGCATCGGACGACAGCACTTCGGCCCATTTGTAGCTGTAATAACCAGCTGCGTAACCACCGGAGAAGATGTGCGCGAAGCTGTTGGGGAAGCGATTGCTGGCCGGCGGACGCATCACCGAGACCTCGTCGCGGATGCTTTCGAGCACCTCGAGCACGCTGCGGCCGTCGCCGTGAGTCGCGTGCAATTCAAAGTCGAACAACGAGAATTCAAGCTGGCGCACCATCACCAGGCCGGACTGGAAGTTCTTTGCCGCCAGCATCTGGTCCAGCTTGTCTTGCGGCAGGCGCTCGCCCGTCTGGTAGTGCCCGGAAATCAACGCCAGCCCTTCCGGCTCCCAGCACCAGTTTTCCATGAACTGGCTCGGCAGCTCGACCGCGTCCCAGGCCACTCCGTTGATACCCGAGGCGCCGGCATGCTCGACCTGGGTGAGCAGGTGATGCAGGCCGTGGCCAAACTCATGGAACAGCGTGGTCACTTCATCATGAGTCAACAGCGCCGGGCGCTCGCCCACCGGCGGAGTGAAGTTGCAGACCAGGTTGGCCACCGGCGTCTGCAGGGTACCGAGGCAGGTACGGCGCTTGTCGCGGGCGCCATCCATCCAGGCTCCGCCGCGCTTGTTGGGCCGCGCATAGAGGTCGAAGAAGAAGCGCCCGACGTGCTCGCCCTTCTCGCGGATCTCGAACAGCCGAACATCCGGATGCCAGCTGTCGAAGTTTTCCAGCTCGTGAATCTCGATGCCGTACAGGCGCTTGACGATGGCGAACAGGCCGGACAGCACCTTGTCCACCGGGAAGTAAGCTCGCAGCTCTTCCTGGCTCAGGCTATAGCGCGCCTGGCGCAGCTTCTCGCCGAAGTAGTTGACGTCCCAGCTCTGCATATCAGTGATGCCGTGCTCGGCGGCGAAGGCGCGCAGCTCCTTGAGGTCGCGCTCGGCGAACGGCTTGCTGCGCTCGGCGAGATCACGCAGGAAGCTCAGCACCTGATCGGTGCTCTCGGCCATCTTGGTCGCCAGCGACAGCTCGGCGTAGTTGCCGAAGCCCAGCAGCTGGGCCAGCTCCTGACGCAGATCGAGGATCTGCTCCATCACCGGACCATTGTCGAACTGACCGGCGTTCGGCCCCTGATCGGAGGCGCGGGTGGAATAGGCAACGTAGACCTCTTCACGCAGCGCACGGTTGTCGGCGTAGGTCATCACGGCGAAGTAGCTGGGGAATTCCAGGCTGATCAGCCATCCGTCCAGCTCCTTGGCCTTGGCAGCCTCGGCCATCTGCGCCTTGGACGACTCGGTGATGCCGGCCAGGAGGCTTTCATCGGTGACGTGCTTGGTCCAGGCCTGGGTGGCGTCGAGCAGCTGGTTGGAGAAGGTGCTGCCGAGTTCAGCGAGCTTCATGCGGATCGCGCCGAAGCGCTGCTGCTCGGCGGGCGGCAGATCGATACCGGACAGGCGGAAATCGCGCAGCGCGTGTTCGAGAATGGTCTTCTGCGCGACATCGAATCCGTCTGCCTCAGGGCTAAGCGAAAGCGCCTGGTAAGCGGCGAAGAGGTCAGCGTTCTGGCCCAATTCGGTGGCGTAGGCGGACAGTTTGGGCAAACAGGCCTCGTAGGCGCTGCGCAATTCAGCATTGTTGCGCACGGCATTGAGATGGCTGACCGGACCCCAGGCGCGGCTTAGGCGCTCGTTCATCTCGTCCAGGCCGACCACCAGAGTGCTCCAGTCGAGGCTTTCGGCAGGACGACTAAGCAATTCCTGCAAGGCGACACGGTTGTCGCCGAGGATGGCGTCCACCGCCGGCTCGACATGCTCGGGGCGGATTTCGGAATAAGGTGGCAGGTCGAATTCCCGAAGCAGCGGGTTGGTATCGGTCACGGCAGTTGCCCCTTTGAATAAGTGATCAGCCAGGCATGTTAAAGCCAATTGCCCGGCCGCGCAGCCAGCAAACAGCGCGATAGAGTGGCGCTATGGTCAACCACTCCGCAGGGCCCAAGCGTTCAAGTTGGTACCGCCAAACGGCATCACCGAACCCGCCCCTACCGACCGAGTACCTGTAACTGCGACGATTTCCTGCTGCGCCGGTTCCGTGGTCGCTCTTGTAGGAGCCAGCTTGCTGGCGATCAAAGGTGCGCCGCCTCAACCGCGTTACGTTCCGTCAGCATGGATCGCCAGCAAGCACTGGGCGCCCCCTAGCTCCTACATTCAAATTTGCTGCGATATGAGCTACCAGCAAAGCGGGCTCCTACCGGTACCGTAGATGCGTGCCCGATAGCGGCGCTACTGAGCCGCAGGCGATTCCACCGGCACCTCAGGCCGGCGCGCGTAACGCTGGGCCAGCACCGTGCAGACCATCAGCTGGATCTGGTGGAAGAGCATCAACGGCAGGATGATCATGCCGACCGCGCTGGTGGCAAACAGCACCTGGGCCATGGGCACGCCTGTCGCCAGGCTCTTCTTCGAACCGGCGAACAAAATGGTGATGCGATCTTCGAGGTTGAAACCCATGATCTTGGCCAGGACGCTGGTCAGCCACAGGACGATCGCCAGCAACAGGCAGCAGGCCACTGTCAGTCCCAACAGATGACCCAGCGGCACGATCTGCCACAGGCCATCCACCACTGCGCCGCTGAATGCGGTGTAGACCACCAGCAGGATGGAGCTCTGATCGACGGTCTTGAGCCAGGTCTTGTTGCGCGTCACCCAGGCACCAATCCAGCGCCTAGCGATCTGCCCGGCGATGAACGGAACCAGCAGCTGCAGGACGATCTTGCCGATGGAATCCAGGGTCGAACCGCTCTCTCCTTCTACGCCCATGAGCAGCAACACCAGCAACGGCGTGAGGAAGATACCGATCAGGCTCGACGCCGCCGCGCTGCAGATTGCCGCCGGCACGTTGCCACGTGCGAGCGATGTGAAGGCGATGGCCGACTGCACCGTGGCTGGCAATGCGCAGAGGTAGAGCATGCCCAGGTACAGCTCGGTACCGACCATCGGGGTCAGGACCGGTTTGAGCGCAAGCCCCAGCAACGGAAACATCACGAACGTGCAGGCAAAGACCAGCAGGTGCAGACGCCAGTGGCCGGCGCCAGCAATGATCGCTTCCCGCGACAGCTTGGCGCCGTGCATGAAGAACAGCAGCGCGATGGCCGCGGCGGTGAGCCACTCGAAGAACACCGCGACCTGTCCTTCGCAGGGAAACAGCGTTGCAATGGCGACCACCGCGAGCAGGGCCAGAGTGAAGTTATCGAAGAGAAGACGGAGCTTGGCCATGGGTGATTTCCTTGGGGCTTGCAGGCAACAGGAACGGACCTTAACGTGGGCGCTGCCTTCCGACTAACGCCAAGCAGGCATGAAATGTCGCCAATCGGACAAGAAGCCGTTCTGATCACCCGTCTCAGCGAACTCAAAGCACTCCCTCGACCGGTGTATGGCCAGCTGGACTCCCCGCCCAACCTCAAGCTCGGCTACCGCCACAGCCACCCTTGGGTGCAGCTGTCCCATGCGGTCGAAGGGGTGCTGGAAGTGCGCACCGACAGTGGCCGCTTCATCGCCCCGCCGCTGCGCGCGGTGTGGATTCCGGCGGGCGTTACCCATCAAGTGTTCTGCGCGCCGGATACCTGCATCCGTAGCCTTTATATCGATCGCATTGTAGCGGGCGATGCGCCGGAGCATTGTCGCGTATTGCAGGTGAGCCCCCTGCTGCGAGAACTCATCCGGCATTTCAGCACCCTGCCTGAGGCCTATGCCGAAGACGGTGCCGAGGGGCGATTGGTACAGGTCCTGTTGGATCAGCTGAGTTGCGCGCCGGAAGTCGAATTGGTGTTGCCGCTGCCGGCCGAGCCGCGCCTGCATCGCCTATGCAAAAGCCTGCAGGCGCAGCCGGAGTCGCAGGAAGGGCTGGCCGATTGGAGCCGAACCCTTGGGGTTTCCGAACGTACACTGAGCCGCTTGTTTCTCCGCGAAACCGGGTTGACCTTTCGTGCATGGCGCCAGCGCCTGCGGCTGCTCAGCGCCCTGCCGGCGCTGGAGCGAGGCGAACGGGTCACCGACGTCGCGCTGGGCTGCGGATACGAATCCCTGTCAGCCTTCATCGCCGCCTTTCGCGAACAATTCGGTGCCACGCCAGGCGAATTCTTCCGTTCTGGCAGCACTTCTGCCGCTGACCCTGTCCACTAGAATCGCCTGAACCTTTTTTGAGCCTACAGGAGCACCTCATGAGCATCCGAACCTATCAGGGCCACACGCCCGAATTGGGTGAGCGCGTCTTTGTCGACCCCAGTGCGGTGCTTATCGGCGATATCGAGATCGGGGAGGACAGCTCCGTGTGGCCGCTCACCGTGATCCGCGGCGACATGCACCGCATCCGCATCGGCAAACGCAGCAGTATTCAGGATGGTAGCGTCCTGCACATCACCCACGCCGGGCCATACAACCCGGACGGCTTTCCGCTGACCATCGGTGACGAGGTGACCGTCGGCCACAAGGTCACCCTGCACGGCTGCACCCTGGGCAGCCGCATTCTGGTGGGAATGGGTTCCATCGTGATGGACGGTGCGGTGGTCGAGGATGAGGTCATCATCGGCGCCGGCAGCCTGGTGCCGCCTGGCAAAACGCTCGAAAGCGGCTACCTCTACGTCGGCAGCCCGGTGAAACAAGCCCGGCCGCTCACGGACAAGGAGCGCAGCTTCTTCAGCTATACCGCGGGTAACTACGTGAAGCTCAAGGATCAGCATCTGGAGCAGGCTTACGCTGACTGACCACGCTCCACCCGAGGACCATGAATGAACATACGCCCGATAGCCGAAGACGACTTCGATCAGGTCTGGCCGATTATCCGCGAGGTGGTCCAGGCGCAAGAGACCTACGCCTTCGACCCCGACATGGACCGCGAAGCGGCATGGCGGATCTGGGTGGAGCTGCCTCAAGCTACCTACGTAGCAGAGCAAGACGGCCGGATCCTCGGCAGCTACTACATCAAGCCCAACGCAGCCGGGCCAGGCGACCATGTTTGCAACTGCGGCTACATGGTCGCCCCAGCAGCGCGCGGTCAAGGCGTCGCGGGTCGGCTATGCAGCCACTCGCTCCAGATCGCTCGCGAGCTCAGCTTTGAGGCCATGCAGTTCAACAGTGTGGTTGCCAGCAATACCGTGGCCATAGCGCTGTGGCAGAAGCATGGCTTCCAGATTGTCGGCACCCTGCCTCGCGCTTACCGCCACCGCAGCCTCGGTCGAGTGGACTGCCATGTGATGCACCGGTCACTGATGGATTGACTGACGCGGCAGTTTTCAGAGAAACATGCCGCCGGACGCCTCGATGCGTTGACCGGTGATCCAGCGGCCACCCTCGCCGAGCAATGCACTTATCGCAAGGCCAATGTCTTCGGCCTGACCCGCCCGCCCCAAGGCCGTATTGCTGGCGACGAAAGCGTTGAGCTCGGCATTGTCGCGCACCGCTCCTCCGCCAAAGTCCGTTTCGATTGCGCCGGGGGCCAGCACGTTGACACTGATGCCACGCACACCCAGCTCACGGGCCTGGTAGCGAGTCAGCACTTCGACTCCACCCTTCATCGCTGCGTAGGCGGCGTAACCCGGCAGAGAGAAGCGCGCCAGCCCACTCGAGACGTTGAGAATGCGCCCGCCGTCGGCAATCAGCGGAAGTAGCGCTTGGGTCAGAAAAAACGGGCCTTTGAGATGGATATTCATCAGCAGGTCGAATTGCGCCTCGCTGGTTTCAGCAAAGCTGGCGGTCTGACCGATGCCAGCGTTGTTGACCAGGAAATCTATGTTCTGCCGGCCGAAGTGCTGAGGAAGCTCGTCGCGCAACCGAGCAGCGAAGGGTGCGAAGCTGGGGCTGTCGCCGACATCCAGTTGCAGCATAAGCGCCCGCCCACCGAAGCGTTCGATTTCCTCGGCCACGGCCCCTGCTTCATCGGCCTTGCTTCGATAGGTGCCGATGATATCGGCGCCCTTTGCAGCCAGCTGCAGAGCGGCGTTGCGTCCGAGCCCGCGGCTGGCCCCGGTAATCAATGCGATTTTGCCTTTCATTGTGCGTCTCCAGTGGGTGAATGTCGGGACCACCTTATTGGTCATAGCTATCCGGATAAATCGTCCAGATCCGAATAGACTGTTCGGCTCAACCGGCAAGTAGGAGCAACCCGTGAATCTCATCGAATTGCTGCGTACTTTTGTCCGAGTGTATGAACTGGCCAGCTTCACCGGCGCTGCCGACAGCCTTGGCTTGCCTCGCTCGACCGTTTCCGAGCAGATCCGCGCCTTGGAAGAACGGCTCGGCACCCGACTCCTTCAGCGCACCACGCGCAAGGTTCAGCCGACCCAGGACGGCCTCCTGCTCTACGGACGCTGCCGAGACATGCTTGATCAGGTGGACGAAGTGGAAGGGCTGTTCCGCGAAGGCAAAACGCTCGCTGGGCGGTTGCGCATCGATCTACCGATCGCCCTCGCCCGAAATCTGGTGATGCCGCGCCTGAGCGAGTTTCTCAATCTGCACCCGGCGCTCGAAGTAGAAGTCAGCGCCACCGACCGTCGCGTGGACCTGGTGCGTGAAGGCTTCGACTGTGTGCTGCGAATCGGAGAAGTGACGGATCCGTCCCTGGTGGCTCGACGGCTTGGGCGCTATCCGCAAGCCAACTGCGCTAGCCCCGCCTACCTAAAGCGATACGGCCGACCCCTAACCCTCGACGACCTGGCCAACCATCATCTGGTCCATTACGTGCCGGTGCTTGGTGCCCGCTCGACAGGCTTCGAATACATGGAAAACGGCAAGCTGCGCTGCCTGCCGATGCAAGGCCGGGTCACGGTGAACAACAGCGACAGCTATAAGCTGGCGTGCCTGGACGGCTTCGGTCTGATCCAGGTGCCGCTTGCCGGTGTGCGCGAATCGCTAGAGTCAGGGGAGCTGGAACTGGTGTTGCCAGATCATGTTCCGCCATCAATGGACGCATCGCTGCTCTATGCTCACCGGCATAACCTGCCGCGTCGGGTCCGGGCATTCATGGACTGGCTGGCCGCGCTGATCGAGCAGGACATTGAAGCGGCACAGACACTGGCGCCGCGTCTGCATGCCACCGCACGCTGAGCCATCGCGCCGAGGCGCAGGTTTGCCGGGAAGCGGGCGAGTACGGGACAATCGGCGGCCACCCAGCAGCCGGCTCGCCTTCATGCATCATTCGACCATCCTTTTCGACCTCGACGGCACCCTCACCGACCCGCGCGAAGGCATTACCCGCTCCATCCAGCATGCGCTGGCCAAGCTCGGCATCGACGAGCCGGATCTGACCAAGCTCGAACCCTTCATCGGGCCGCCGCTGCTGCAGGCCTTCATGGAGTTCTACGGCTTCGACGAAGCGCGCGCCTGGGAGGCGGTTGGGTATTACCGCGAGCGTTTCAAGACGGTCGGCCTGTACGAAAACCTGCTGTTCGATGGCGTGCTTGAGATGCTCGAACACTTGCGCAGTCAGGGTAGGACGCTCTATGTCGCGACTTCCAAACCATCGGTTTTCGCCCGCGAGATCGCCCGGCACTTCGCCTTCGATCACCATTTCAAGGTGATCTACGGCAGCGAACTGGACGGCACTCGTACCAACAAGGTCGAGCTCATTGCCCACCTGATAGCCGAAGAAAGGCTTGATCCCGAGCACACGCTGATGATCGGCGATCGCAAGCACGACCTGATTGGCGCTCACCGCAACGGCTTGCAGGCGGTTGGCGTGGGGTACGGCTTTGGCAGCCATGCCGAGCTGATGGCCGAGTCGCCGGCCTACTACTACGCGACTCTGCCGGCGCTGCGCGCAGGCTTCAGCTGATCACCGCTAATTGCGCTCCGGGGCGAAGGTCACCGGGGGCGATCCATCCGCGTTGATCTGCTCCACCCGTGCCGGGCGGCCTTCCACATCGAGCCGGACGCGGCCTATACCCGAACCGTTCCACAGGCGCTCGCCGGACCGGCTGCGGCTCGGCAGCCATGGCTGGACCCGCACGCGGCGGCGCTTGGTGAACCAGTTCAAGGGCGAGTGCGGTGAATACAACCAGCGATTCAGCCGATCGAACAGATCCAGCAGACGGCGTGGAAACTCGTTCTTCACCCCGCTACTGGTGATCTGCCAGATCTTCGGCCCTTCCTCCCGCCCGCGGACATGCACCTCGTAGGCGAACGAGTAATGTACATCGCCAGAGAGAACCACGTAATTTCCGGGCGTGCGTGTGTGGCGGAAGATGTTGAGCATCACTTGCGCAGCGCCGCGATGCGCCATCCAGTTTTCCGCATCCACCAGCAATGACAGCCCCGCCCAGCTGAACACGCGCTGCACGGTTTCGATCAGCTTGACGCCGAACATCGGCGCCGGCGAGACGATGATCACCGAGCGGTGACCAAGAATCTGCTGCTGCAGATCGGTGAGTGCCTCCCAATCCATCAGCCCCGAAGGGCGGCTGAGGTTGCGCTCGCTGCGCCAGCGCCGGGTGCGGGTGTCGAGCACTACCAGTGCCGGTTCGCTGGGAATGACGTAGCCCCAGTCGCCGCGCTGCAGCAGCTCGTCCACCACGCCGTCGTGCAGGGCGCAGTCGAGCTGGCCGCTCTCCCCGCTACCCAGCAATTTCTCGACCGTATGCAATGACGTAACGCAGGCATCCGGCGCGTTGCCCCAGGCCTGGCACAGCAGATAGCCGAGCAGCGCGTTGCCGACGATGCGCCTGGAGAACGGATGGCCGTAGGCGGTCTCCTCCCAGCGTGCGCTGAGGTTCCAGTCATCGGTGATGTCGTGGTCATCGAAAATCATCAGTGATTGCAGATGCGCCAGCGCACGCGCGACATTCGGCAGACCCTGGCGGAACGCCTCGATGCAAGCGGCTTCACGGGCATAGCGCTGGGCCATTTCATCATCCAGCGGTGGCGCCTTGAGTTCGATCAGCGTCCAGGGCACCGGCGACCAGACCAGCAGGTACATGGCCAGCACCTCGCTTAGGGTCACGAGGTGATTGTGCGCATTGGAGGTGGTGAACACCGGCTTCTCGACACCACCGAAGAAGCGCTCGCGCAACGCCTCGTTGGACTTGAATGCCGGTAGCAGCTGCTCGCGCTGATAGTAAGTGGCCGTGTGCTCCATCAGCTCATCGCTATTGGCAACGGTCGCGCCTTCGAGGCACTCGCCGTATAGGCCAAGCCGACGGATCAGCGCATGGATCGCCACCAGCATCGGGCCGGCCACGTCGTCGGCGTACACCTGATCACCGGTCATCAACAGAGCAGCCGGCCAGCGCTCGGGGGTGTGGCGTGCGTCCTGGATAAGCGAATCGACCACCACCAGTCCATCCGGCGATGGGTGATGAGGTTTGCGGCAGGAACCGTGCAGCAGATCGTCATAACGCGATCGAACGACGAAGGCCGGGCGATGCGCGCCATCATGAATAAGATGCGGCGCCCAATCGGCGATGCGCTGCTCGGAGCCATCTTGCTGGATGAGCAGGTCGTATTCGATCAGGTGATCGACTGGCAGCGCGCCATCCAGCTGAACATCGATCAGGTGCAGCCAGGCCGAGGTGCCGAGCCGTAGCTGGTGGCAGGATTCACCAACCAACGTCACGCTGCGCTCAACCTCACCCTCAGGTTGCAGTGCCAGGCGCAGCGCCAGCGGCTCGCTGCCGACCAGCCAGAGCACCAGCCGATCGCTCTCCAACCGGCGCAGTAGAGGGCCGGCGATAACGAGCGGAAGGGAGGACGAGGCACTGGATGGCGCAGGGGTCGGCATGCACGGCTCGCGAGCTAAGGTAGAGCATCAGAGTGTAACGAACGCCGCCGGTTCGCCTTTGCCGTACGCGGGCAGCGGCAAAGGTGGATGAAGAACGTCATCCACCCTACGCGCGCAACGCCACATTACCGATACCAGCCTTAGGATGGTTTTGCCGCTGGCGACGCGTCAGACGACAAGAGCTCAGCTTGTCGTTCTTTTCTTCTATGCAAAAAAAAGACGCGCCCTAAGGCGCGCCAAAAGTTGAAGCGCACGCGTATTACTTGATCTGGCTGATCAGGTCCCGTCGCAGCAGGGTCTTGATCTTGATCAGATGATCATCTTCCTGCTCTTTCGCCTTGTGAAAGCCCTTGGCTATGTGCGGATGGCCACCCGCGTCGGCCAGTTCGATCAGCAGCTCCCAGGCCGCGTTGTCCTCGAGTTCGAGGGTCAGCAGTGCATTGATGCCCTGGGAAATATTGGTACGCGGGTCGGTTAGGACCTGCATCACGCCCATGGACTTCACCCCGACGATGTCGGCGCAGGGGGTCTGGGCCGTCGGGTCGGCGCCCAGGGTTTCGATCGCATCGGCGACCATGTTCATGTGCTCGAACTCTTCGTCGCGGATGTGCTGCAGCACTTGCACCAGATCGGACTCAGCCGTTTCGAGCGCCTTGGCCTTGGCGATCATCGCGTCGTACAGGCGCACGCCGCTGCGCTCGAAAGCCAGGCGCTCGCCGAGCTTATCGACCAGCAGCTCCGGGCTCTTGCCCAGCGCCATGTCGAAGGTGGACTTGAGCATGCCTTTGGCAGAACCCGGCACGGGTACCGAACCGATGCGTTCAGCCTCTTCGGCGCGGTTGGTGCGCTCGAGCATCATGCCCTTGGAGTCGCCGGGCACGTCTGGGTGAATCTCGTTGACCGCCTCAAGCAGGCTCTTGGTGTCCTTCGGGGACATCTGCACGCCGGTGACGTTGTGACCTAATTTTGCTGAAGTCGCCATGTCAGTCTCCTCAAGGAACCTTGCGCATTTGCATGAGTTCGCCGCCGGGTGCCCACCGGTAGCCCGCCGAAACGATATTCGAGGCGATGCCTTCCGAATTGAGCTGGGCGCGGTAATCAAGGGAGCTCTGGGCTTCTTCGCTCTTGTCTACGTACTGGGTGCCGCTGGTGCGCAGATTGACTTCGGCAGCCAGGACCTGGCGGACGAATTCACGCTGGCTCTTGAACTCGATCATCTTCGGCAGCGGACCGCCAAGGATCTCCGCCGGGTCGCGACGCTCGATGTTCTTGAAGTGCTCACAGGCAACCTGAAGATGGCCCAGCTCGTAATCGAGAAAGCGTTCCCAGATCGCCTTGATGCGCGGATTGGTTTCCTGCTCGGCGCAGCTGGCGTAGGCATAGACTTCCATCGCCTCATGCACCAGCCACTTCTCCATGAAGGATTCCTGCGGATCGGCCAGCGAGCCGTACTGGGTCACGTGCTGCTCTTCGACCGAGGCGATCTCGGCATATAGCTGACGCGCAAGGGGGTCGGCAAACAGCGGGCCGATGTTCATGTAGTAATCGTGGGTCTGGAATTCAGCCGCGGTGATCATCGCCGCATGAATCTTGGTGATCAGCGCCGCCTGTTCTTTCTCGTAGCTTTCGCGCAGGTCGTTCTCAGGGTGGCGATGGTGCTCGGACGTCTGCCGGCCCGGCACGATATCGGTGTAGCCCTGCAGGATGTTGTTTGCATCCTTGCCTTCGAGGCGATCGAGCATGGCCGAGTAACGGTACAGGTGGTCGAAGTCTTCCAGCAGGCCGAAGCGATAAGTCTGGGCTTGATAAGGATCGAGCTCGGTCTGGGCGACGGCGGCGGTGACCTCGATGGCGACCTGCTCGTAGGCAACGGTGGTTTCCAGCGGCGAGTGGTCGGCGGAGATCAACCAGTTGATCATCGTGGCCTGGTGTTGCTCGACCCGGCGGATTTCGGCGAGCGGGCCGCGCAGTTGGCCGGTAATCCGGGCGATCCCATGCTTGAGACGCAGCGCGTCGGTTTCGATCCCATTCATCAGGATGATGCGCACACGAGTGAAGGCGTCGTCGTCGAGCTTGCTGATAGGCTTGCCCGCCATCTCCTTCCAGGTAAATTTCTGCTTGTCGAGTGGCGTACCCTTGTTGTCGAGGATACCGGTCAAGTTGTCCATGGAGCCTCCGTTGAGACGGATTTTTCTAAGTAGTCGCGCTTGCACGCACGGCTCAATCACGGATCAGCGTGGGCTGACGGTCTAGAAAATGGACGGAGGCATAGGCAAAACAATTCCGTAACCCGCCGCTCGAAAATCGCAGAACACGATAAGCGGCAGTAGCCAACCTCGCCGAACGAGTCGCTATCAGACTTTCCGAGAGTACGGCCAACGCTTGCCGTGGCTGGCTTTGAACGGTACGCCGCGTGTTTCAGCGAAGCGAGTCCAGCAGCCTTGTCCGCTCGTCGGACGACAGACTTCCCACTGCCTGGACCCTTGCATGAAAACGCTGCCAATCACCGCCGACTTCCTCGAACAACGCAGCGAAGGCCGGCACCCATCCGTCATAAAGGCCGAACGGCACCAGGCTGGCATTGTTCAACGGCTGTGCCATCCAACGATCAAACCGGCCGTCGCCCTTCCAGGGCCCGTTACGTAGCTGCCGGTAAGCCTGACGCATGCGGCTGAACTCGGCAGCCTTGCCTGCGCGCATCGCGTCTTCGCCCACACCCGAGGCATAAAGCGCGGCAAGGCGCTCCCGGGTGTCGAGCACCAGCCGGGACAGGTCAGCGTAATGCTCTCGTGCCGCGTCGCGAGCTGCTGGCAGTCCGCGACTCGCTCGCCACTGTCGCATTCCCTCGCGCTCTACGAAGGACGCATAGGACTCGTTGAACGCGGTGTCGTCAGCCACGTACAACCGCTGGTGGGCCAGCTCATGGAAGATCAGCCCAGCGAGGCGCTCATCGTCCCAGCGCAGCATGGAACTAAGCAGCGGGTCGTCGAACCAGCCGAGCGTCGAATAGGCCTGCACGCCGGCAACTAGGGTGTCGTAACCGTCCACCTTGAGCAGCGCTGCCGCTCCCCGAGCGCGGCCCTCCTGGTAATAGCCGCGATATGCCACGCAACCGGCGATCGGAAAACAGTGGGTCAGCGGCAACACGGAAAACTCCTCGGTCGCAAACACGTTCCACACCACATAGGGCCGCTGAATATCGGCGTAAACCCGATAGCTGCCGTTATCCGGCAAGGCCAATGCGCTGCTGGCGAAGGCTCTGGCCTGGAGCGCCGCAGCCAACCGCTGACGCAGCTGAGGGTCGGTTTCAGGGTTCTCGATAATTGCGGCAACGGGTTCGCGCTTGCTCAGCAGGCTCAGTTGACCGGCCGCCAGTTGCCCGTAATAGGTGCTGCAACCGCCCAGACCGATCACCAGTAACAGGGGAACCCAACACAGCGATCGGTTGTCGATTGGGGCGCTTTTAAGCTTCGAAATGAACAATCGCTCACCTGCATGCATGACCTCCGGGGTCGGTGCGCTGAGCCTACAACGACATCGAAGCCTACCCAACCACCGAGCACGCCGAGGCCAGGAGCCGGAGCACCAACGGTCGGAGACCTCTGTTCAATGCGAATCCTGATTCTTGCTCTCGCCCTGTCCACCTTGGGTGGCTGCGCCCTGTGGATGCCCTCGCCCGATCCCAGCCAGGCCTGGGTCGAACTGGTGCCAAGCGGTGAAACCGAGCTCAAAGCGGTGGCCGTGGACGAGAAACCGCTGGATGACCACCGCTACTTTCAGGTCACACCCGGTAGCCATCAATTGGGCATGCGTTATCGCTTCGAAGTCGGCGCCGCCAATGTCGGACGCGACAGCGAAACACTGGAGCGTGACTGCCGTCTAACGCTGGACTACGACGGCTTCAGCGCCGGTGAGCGATATCGGCTGGTCGCCGGCGGCTACGGATTCCGCCCCTGGGCGCGTCTCTATGATGAGCGAAACCAACTGCTGGCCAAGGCCAGCGAGCGCGGATGCGGAGGCGTTGCCGCTCGCTGAATGCGGTGGTGAACGCTTGCGCCGCGGTGCAGTCGTTGAAAAAGAGCCCCATCTGGCTCAGGCTCAATGACTGACCGCAACAGCAGGCGCTGATTCTGCGGTCAGCCGGAGGAATCACCATGCGTCTGCTCGTTGCCCCCATCCTGTCACTGGGCCTCGCTGTTGGTATCGGCGGTTGCGCCGGTCCCCTGCCCGCGCCGGACCCGCAAATGGCCTGGGTCGACCTGCGCGCTGACGGCATCGATACCTTCATGTCCGACCGCCTGGATGGCAAGCGCACCCCCGACGGTCGCTATTTCCAGGTTAGCCCCGGCGCGCATGAACTCGAAGCGCGCTATGAATTCGAAATCAGCAAGGGCGGCTCCGGAGATTTCGGCGATACCCAGTATCTGCGCTGCACCATGGTGATCCGCTACGACGATTTTCAGCCCGGCCGGCGCTACCTGTTCCACGCGCGCTCGCTGGGCTTCACCCCTCAAGGTTGGCTGCGCGACGAGCAGAACGAAGTGCTGGCTCGCGCCGAGGCCGAGCACTGCTACTGAGCCGCGCCGCTCACTATCCGTCAGCAAAGAGGTAGACGATGTCCCGTATCGAAAACACGCGTTTTTCCACCCTCGACCTGGCCCCCATCCGCGATGACGGCGATGCCGGCCTCGCCCTGCGTAATTCGTTGGCCCTGGCCCAACATGTCGAGCAGCTCGGATTCGAGCGCTTCTGGGTAGCCGAACACCACAACATGGACGGCATCGCCTCCGCCGCCACGTCGGTACTGCTGGGCTACCTGGCCAGCGGCACCTCGCGTATCCGTCTCGGCTCCGGCGGCGTGATGCTGCCCAACCACGCTCCGCTGGTGATCGCTGAGCAGTTCGGCACCCTGGATGCCCTCTACCCAGGCCGCATCGAGCTGGGTCTGGGTCGCGCGCCCGGCGCCGACCAGTTCACCGCTCATGCGCTGCGCCGCGACCGCATGGGCAGCGCGGATGACTTCCCCGCAGATGTCGAGGAGCTGCAACTGCTGCTCGGCCCGCGCCAGCCCAATCAGCGGGTGATCGCAGTGCCCGGCGTTGGCAGCAACGTGCCAATCTGGTTGCTGGGTTCCAGCCTGTTCAGCGCTCAGCTCGCCGCCGCCAAGGGCTTGCCCTACGCCTTCGCGTCCCATTTCGCGCCGCGCTACATGCACGATGCGATACGCCTCTATCGGGACAACTTCCGCCCTTCCGAGACGCTGGAAAAACCTTACGTGATGCTCGGCGTGCCGCTGATGGCGGCCGATACCGACGAGCAAGCCGAGTATCTCGCGACGACTGCCTACCAGCGCATTCTCGCGCTGATCCGCGGCCAGAGCCTGGTGCTGGTGCCGCCGGTGAAAAGCATGCAGGGCAAGTGGCTACCCCACGAGCAGGATGCCGTCGGCAGCTTCCTTGGCATGGCCATGATCGGCGGCCCGGAAAAAATCCGCGCCCGCCTGGATGTACTGCTGGAGCAGACCCAGGCCGATGAGCTGATTTTCACCTGCGACTTCTATGAAACCGCCGACCGCCACCGCGCGTTCGAAATCCTCGCCGGGCTGCGCTAGGCCCCATGGCAGCGCCCGGCCACGGCTGGGCGCTGTTTTGCATCAATCGCCGGCGACCTGCACGATGATCTTGCCGCGCACATGCCCGGTCTGGTTGAGACGAAACGCATCGGCCGCCTGCTCGAGTGCAAAACGCTCGGCGATGGGCACCTCCAGGCGCCCCTCGGCGGCCATGCCCGCCAGCACTTGTAGATCCTCTGCGCTGGGACGCACCCAGATGTAATGTCCACCCGCCTCCTGCACCGAGTCGTCGACGATAGAGGCATGACGCCCACCATCGCGCAGCACTGCCTGGGTGATCGGAAGCACGCCGCCGATGAAGTCCGCGACCACATCGACGCCCTCCGGCGCCAATGAGCGCACACGTTCGGCCAGACCATCACCGTATTCCACCGGCTCGATGCCAAGCGAACCGAGAAACGCGTGGTTCTTCTGCGACGCCGTGCCGATTACCCGAGCGCCCAGATTGCGGGCAATCTGAGCAGCCATCACGCCGACGCCGCCTGAGGCCGCATGCACCAGCACCACGTCACCGCGTTGCGTACCCAGACGGGTGAGCAGCTGATAGGCCGTCAGCCCCGCAAGCGGCAGGCCCGCTGCCTCGTCCCAGCCGAGCGCTTGCGGCTTGTGCGCCACCATGCGCACCGGGACGCTGACGAACTCGGCATAGGTGCCGCCCTGAACGAAATCCTTGCGCGCGTAGGACAACACCTCGTCGCCCGGCACGAATTCGGGCGCATCGAAGCCCACCGCCTCCACCGTACCCGCCACGTCCCAGCCGGGGATGACCGGGAAGAAGGTTGGCATCACCGCATCGAGCTTGCCGGACATCAGCTTCCAGTCCACCGGATTCACCGCAGCACAGCGCACGCGGATCAGCACCTCACCGGGCGCCACCTTGGGCATGGGCTGCTCCGTCAGTTGCAGCACATCGGGCTCGCCGTAGCGCTCGTAGGTCATGGCTTTCATTGATCGTTCCTCATGGCTGAAGGTTTGCGAATGTGGGGATGTAGCCTTTCTCGCCCAGTCGCCGCAGCGCGGCGATCAGGCAGTCTTCAGTGCTGACAGCTTCGGTGAAGCCGGCACGGCGGATCTTGCCCATGTCCGAAACCATGTCGAATTCGGTGTTGAAAATGAAATCGCCGAAGGGCCAGCCCACCAGCTTGTCGAACGGGATAGGTTCCAATCCATGGCGCTCAGCGATTCGCTGCCAGACACCCGCCATCTCCGGCATCTGCTGCCCGAGGGAGAACGGCAGCGGCTCGGCAACCTCCAGACCCAGCGCCTCGCCCACCTTGTGCCAGATGCGCTCCCAGCGAAACGGCTCGCCGACCAGATTGAATGCCTGGTTTCGCGCCGCCGGGTCGAGGGCCGCCCAGAGGCTCGCCCGCGCCAGCCAGCGCGCGTCGGTCAGCTGCGCCAGCACCTCACGATAGGTCCGCACTGAGCCCGGAAAACGCAGCGGCACACCGGTCTCCTGGCTGAGCGCAGCGAATGCGCCGATGACCAGCGCGATGTTCATCGGATTACCGGCAATGTCGCCGACCACCACGTCGGGCCGCAGGATCGACCATTCGAAGTCGCCACGTTCGCCGCGCTCACGGAGCAGGTCTTCCTGGTCGTAATAAAAATTCGGGCCCAGATGACGCGGCGTCTCGTCCTCATAGAATGGCGCCGTGCTTGGCCCCAGATGCACGCCATAGACTTTTGCGCCCTGATAATGAACGACGCGCTGCAGCTTGGCGCCGGCCGCCTTCAGCCCGTCGAGCAGGTTGCGCAGCATGGCACCGTTGATCTCGGCTTCACGACCGAGGTTCCCATCTGGCTTTAGGGCGGCGTAGAACACATGGGTGGTGTCACCGGCCGCCGCAAGCGCATCACGGGTGGCAATGGCATCGGTCAGGTCGACGTCGAGGGTTTCGACATCCGGCACTAAGGTGCGGCGAAGCGCCCGCACGCTCCAGCTCCCGTCCTGGACCAGCGTTTCCACAAGGGCATGGCCGATGATGCCGCTGGCGCCGACCACCAGTGCCACTTTTGAATCTGTCATGAATGCTCACTCCACTGCCGCAGCACCGACGGCAGACACTTGGAAGGTTGTAGTTGCCTTCTAGTGACAGGGCCATGCACGGGCAATTCCAGGCAATGGACGGCTGGCTCATAGCGGTACGCCACTGGTGCCATCCGCCAGCGACCCTGAACCCTGCAGGAGCGGCCGGTTCGAATGCGTCACTCCGCGCCGAACAAGATCAGGCGCATCAGCCTCGGAACCTTGCATGAATTTTCTCGAATGGATGGCTGTACTCGGCATCCTGCTACTGATACTAGCGCTGGCGTCGGCGTATCTGCGCTGGCTACCCGTCACCACATCCTTGATTTATCTCGGCTTCGGCTTGCTGATCGGCCAGCTGGGGGTCGGCTTGTGGGACATGGATTTCCTGCATATCGCAGGCTGGATGGAGCATCTCACTGAAATCGCGGTGCTGGTGTCCCTGTTCGTCAGCGGCCTGAAGCTACGAATGCCGCTGCGCGACCCAGCCTGGAAGAGCGCATATATTCTCGCCGGGCCGGTGATGCTGGCATGCATCGCCGGTGTCGCGCTGCTGTGTCACTTCGCACTGGGACTGAGCTGGGGCATCGCGGTTTTGATCGGCGCCATCCTCGCGCCCACCGATCCGGTATTGGCCAGCCTGGTGCAAGTGAACAACTCACGGGACAGCGACCGCGTGCGCTACGGGCTCTCCGGTGAGGCAGGCTTCAATGACGGCACGGCCTTTCCTTTCGTGGTGTTCGGCCTGCTGTTGATCGAACAGGAGACGCTGGCGTCGGGCTGGGTGAGCGACTGGGCCGTGCATCGCTTGCTCTGGGCGGTGCCGGCTGGATTGCTGTCCGGTTACCTGCTCGGTCGGCTGATCGGCAAACTGGCGATCTTCCTCCGCGCACGCAACGCAGACACTTCGATGTCGCCCAATGACTCACTGGCCCTGGCCCTTATCGCTCTGGCCTACGTGGGTGCAGAATTGATCGGAGCCTGGGGATTCCTGGCGGTGTTTGCCGCCGGCCTCGGCTTGCGCCACGCCGAAAAGGACGCCGCAGACGAGTCGGAGACGCCATCCGAAGAGTTGATCGCAAACGCTGTGCCGCACATGGCCGAAGGCGGTCTGGCGCCTCGGGAGCTACCGCTCGAAGGTGGGAAAATCGCTGAGCCCAAGGTGGCAGCTGGCGTGATGGTGGGCGACATCCTGACCTTTGGCGGGCAGCTGGAGCGCATGCTCGAAGTGCTGCTGGTGACCATGCTCGGCGTGCTGGTCTCAGTGCACTGGGATTGGCGTGCAGTGCCTCTGGCGCTGGCCCTGTTCCTGGTCATCAGACCGCTTAGCGTGTGGCTGTTGATGCCTCGCCGCTATCTGGATCGTACCCAGTGCCTCACGGTCGGCTGGTTTGGCATCCGCGGCATCGGCAGCCTCTACTACCTCAGCTATGCCGTAACGCACGGGCTGCTGCCAGACGAGGCCGAGGCAATCATCCAGCTAGTGATTTCGGTAGTGGTTTTGAGCATCGTGATTCACGGGCTGAGCACTCAGCCGCTGTTGCGTCGCTATGAACGCAGCCGCGGTGATACACCCACGGGCCACGGCTGACCGGCGGCATCCCGGGCAGCTGGCTGAGAAAGCCGCTGCCGGGCCGCCCGGCCAGTTGATCAGCTGTTGGCGAGGCGGAAGCCGACCTTCATGGTGACCTGGAAATGGCCAACCTTTCCATCTTCGACGTGGCCACGGATCTCGCCCACTTCAAACCATTCGACGTTCTGCAATTTGCTGCTGGCCTCGGCGATGCCGTTCTGAATCGCCTCGTCGACGCTGTTGCGCGAGGAACCGACGATTTCGATCTTCTTGTACGTGTGATGATCCGACATGAATAAATCCCCTGCTGGTCTGAGGAGCCTCCGCTCGGTGATGACGCGTCCTTTCATTGAGGCCTGCGAAGGGCCTCGGAAGTTCAGCGGAGCGGTCGATCCGCCGATGGCGGGCGGCGAATCTCAGTGGTGGATACGCTTCGCAGTTTCCACGCGGCACCGACCAGCAACTTGCCCGCGTTCATCGACGCACAGCCTGTAGGGTGGGTGTCAGCTCACCGGCACGTCACTCGACCCGCCGGTAGCGGTAATCCCGGGCTTTGAATACCTGATTGAAATACCGCCCGAGCGAGTCAGCCTCTAGCAGTGCCTGCACCACTTCGGCCGGCACTTGCTCGTAGCGGTACAGCGAGCCGTTGTGAAACAGCACTTCCAGCACCTGCTTGTCGGGGTCATAACCCAGCTCCCGGAGGCTGCTCGAGTTCACCGCGGCGCGCTTCATTCTGCCGGGTCGGCCTGTGGCTTGAAGCCTTCGGCCTGCATCCGCCACAGTGCTTCGAATTCACCGCCGCGGTTCCGCAACTCCATCGGTGCGCCGTCCTCGACGATGCGCCCGTCACGCAGCACGATGATCCGATCGAAGCTCGACAGCGTCGATAACCGGTGCGCAACCGCCACTACCGTGCGGTGATGCACCAGGTTGTTCAACGCCGCCTGGATTTCCCCTTCCGACTGGGTGTCCAGCGCCGAGGTGGCCTCGTCGAGAATGAGGATCGGAGCATCCTTGAGAAACGCACGGGCAATACCCAGACGCTGACGCTGCCCCCCGGACAGCATTACCCCGCGCTCGCCCACCATCGTGTCGTAGCCCTGAGGCAGTTGCCGGATGAAGCCGTCGCAGAAGGCATTGCGTGCCGCCTCCACCACTTCCTGATCGGTGGCATCGGGTCGGCCGTAGCGGATGTTCTCGCGAATGCTGCGGTTGAACAGCGCGGTCTCTTGCGGAACGACCGCGATCTTCTCGCGCAGGCTGTCCTGGCTGACGCTGCGTACATCCTGACCATCGATGAGCACGCGCCCACTCTGAACGTCGTCAAGGCGTTGAATCAGGTTGATCAGCGTGGACTTGCCGGCACCGGAGGTACCCACCACCCCGACCTTCTGCCCGGCCGGGACATGCAGATCCAGATTCTCGAACACCGAGTTGCGCCCGGCGTAGCTGAAACTGATCTTCTCGAAGGTGATATCGCCCTCAGCCAGCAGCAGTTGGTTTTCGCTGTCTTCCAGGCCATGGGGCTGAACAATGATGCGCAGGGTGTCGTCAATGGCGCCGATCTGCTGGGTGGCGTCCACAAGCGCCAGCGCGAGGTCTCGCGAGCCGTGGAGAATGCGGAAGGTCAGTGCGCTGACCAGCACCACGTCACCGGCGGTAACTTCGCCACCCACCCAGAGATTGATTGCCCAGATCAGCATGCCGCCGGCCATGACGGACAGGCAGATATCATGCATCACCCTGGCTTTTTCCAGATACATCCAGCTCCGCCGCTGGGCGCGAGCTTCGTATCCGATTTCGTGCGCCAGGCGCTCGGCCTCGCGATCACGCGCAGAGAACGCCTTGATGGTCCAGACGTTGGATACCGCATCCACCAGTTCCCCGCCCACCCTCGCCGACTGTGCGGCGAAGCGCTGGTGCTTGGCACGCCCGCGAATACCGAAGCCGGTGATCAGCACCGCCACGATGGCGACGAACAGGATTAGCGCCACCGCCATCCGCACATCCACCGTGAGCAGCACCACCACCGCGCCGATGAAGTCGACGATAGGCGGCACGATCTTCCAGGCCAGGCCGCCGTAGATAGCGCCAGCCGCCGCGCCCAGTGCGGAAATCCGATTACCCAGCGAGCCGGCGAAATGCTCGGTGAAGTAACGCATCGGGTGGCCAGTCAGGTGCTTGAACAGATCGACGCGGATATCCACCACGCTGGCGACCACGGTGCGACAACCCAACCAGCCGCCAAGGCGCCAGAATACGTTTTCAGTGACGATCAGCCCGATGAACAGACCCAGCGGGAACCAGACATTCGCACTGGCGCGGTCCGAGCCACCTTGTGCCATGGCGTCCACCAGCAGCTTCATGCCGTACTGCACCGCGACCGCGCAGCTGGACGCGCCGATGATCAGGGCCAGCAACCCGCTGAAATGCCACGGCCGAGCGCATACGTAACGCCAGAGAAAGGCTACCGGCCGGCTGGGCAACGGCGCCGCTCTTGGTTTGGCGTTGGGCACTCCGGCCGGCGCGTTCATGTCAGGGTTTCGGCAGGCCGCAGCGCGGCGCTCATCTGTTTGAAGCGCACTCGCTGCAGATGAAGCTCGTCGGCCAGGCCTTCGTGTACGCAGCGGTTGCCGTGCTCATCAGGAAAGCCCAGCAAACCCACCGGACAGTGGCGATCATCGGTCCAGCCGGGGTAGTCGAGTACGGGATAAAGGCATATCCCTTCGATCGGCACGCCGCGCTGCATGGCGAGCCCGGCTTGCTCACTCACATAACGCAACCAGTCGCCGCGCACATCGCCCTCGGCCCCGGTTTCGGCGATCAGCAGGGGTCGTTTGTAGCGCTGCCAGATTTCGCTGAGGATGCCCTTGAAGGGGCGGTAGTCCGGACTATCCCGCTCGATGGTGCTGCCGTCGTTGTGATACCACTGGTTATCGGAGTAGTAATTCACCCCGAGGATATCGAGATACTCCGGCGCGCCGCCTAGCCCTGGCCACAGCTCACCGGTAAGCATGTCCCAACCCTGGAACTGCGACAGGCGGAAGTTTTCCGCATCCCGTCGCGGGCCGGGGCGATCATTGCGAGCGGTGACGTGAATGGCCGGGTCAACTTGCACGAAGCGCGCACGCGGGTCTACTTCCCGGATGGCGTCGATGGCCGCAATCGTCGCGCGAATCAACTGGTGCTTGAGCTCGAAGCCCCGCCCCCGTGCCATGGGATTGAAATACGCCTCGTCGCCGCCCGCCCAGGACCAGAACGAGATCTCGTTGATCGGCGCATAGAACGGCACGCCATCGGACTCGTCCTTGACCAGTTGCGCGGTCGCTGCAGCGAATCGGGCGAAGCGTTCGACGAACTGCGGACGCCAGATATCGATGTCGTCCGGCCAACCGTAGTGGCACAGGTCCCAGATGACCTGGGTGCCCTGTCGCTGCGCCGCCTGGAGCATGGGCAAGAAGCTCGACCAGTCGTAGTGGCCGGGCGTCTGCTCGATCAAGTGCCAGCGCACGCCATCTCTGATGCCATGTATGCCATGCCGGTGCAGCACGGCGTAGTCGTGGGCCGCCCAGCGATCGTGGCCGGTGGCCGCAAGCAGGTCCAGACGCCTGCCGTCGCTGCGCCGATGGGTCGAGCATTCGAAGCCGCCGAGAAAGAAGCTTTTGAACAACGATGGCTGATGCATCAGGTGCTCTCCATCACGGGGCCTGGTCGGCGAGACTGCGCGCATGCTCGGCGCTCTCGCCTGCCGCCGGCCCCTGCTCGGCCTCTTCGATGCGCTTGTACACCGCCAGCGCCTGGCCCACCACCTGATCCATGTTGTAGTACTTGTACGTGCCCAGACGGCCGACGAAGGTCACGCCGGGCGTCTCGTCCGCCAGCTGCTGATAGCGCTTGTACAGTTCGGCGTTTTCGGGACGCGGGATCGGGTAGTAGGGGTCGCCCTCGGCCGCGGGGTACTCGTAGGTGACGCTGGTTTTCGGGTGGACCTGCCCAGTGAGATGCTTGTACTCGCTGATGCGCGTATAGGGCACGTCCTCGCTGGGGTAGTTGACCGTACCCACCGCCTGGAACTGTTCCTGGTCGAGCTGCTTGTGCTCGAACTTCAGCGAGCGGTACGGCAGCTTGCCGAAGCGGTAGTCGAAGTATTCGTCGATCGGGCCGCAGAAGATCAGATGGTCGAACTGCACCTCATCGCGAATTTCCCGGTAGTCGGTATTGATCATCACCTTGATGTTCGGATGCGCGAGCATCTTCTCGAACATCTTGGTGTAGCCGTATTTGGGCATTTGCTGGAAGGTATCGGTGAAGTAGCGATCATCGGTGTTGGTGCGCGTCGGAATGCGCGAGGTCACCGACTTGTCCAGCTGCGACGGATCCAGCCCCCACTGCTTGCGGGTGTAGCCGCGGAAAAACTTCTGGTAAAGCTCGCGGCCGATGCCGTTGATTACCACGTCTTCGCTGGTCTGGATGTTCTCCACCGGCTCGGCACGGCTGGCGAGAAAATCTGCCGCTTGCTCTTCGGTCGTCATGTTCAGACCGTAGAGCTTGTTGAGCGTAGTCATGTTGATCGGGATCGGTACTTCCTGGCCATCCACCTGCGCCAGCACGCGGTGCTCGTAGGGGCGCCACTCGGTGAATTGCGAGAGGTAGTCGACGATGCGCTGGGCGTTGGTGTGGAAGATGTGCGGGCCGTAACGGTGGATCAGCACGCCGGCTTCATCGTAGTGATCGTAGGCGTTACCGGCGATGTGCGGGCGGCGATCGACCACCAGCACGCGCTTGTTCAGCCCAGTAGCCAGGCGCTCGGCGAGCACACTGCCAGCGAAGCCGGCGCCAACGATCAGGTAATCGAATCCACGTCGACGGTTGGAAGATTCCTCGCTGGCGCCACCGCCTGCTTGCTCGGGATTGCTGTCTCGCAGGCTCACTTCGCGCATTGCATCTTCTCCTTCATCAGGGCCCAGGTGTGGTCCCAAGACATGTCTCCAAGAATCTCATCGGCGATCTTCAACAGACGGTCGCGGTCTTCCCCGTCAACAAGCGCCTTCTCCACCGAAGCGATGAACGCATCGGCGCCGTCGGCGATGTAGACGATCTCGGTGTCGCCGTAGGTGCGTACCACGTCCTTGATCGGCGTGGACACCACGGGGCAACCTCCCGCCAGGTATTCGGGGGTCTTGGTGGGGCTGATGAACCGTGTCGACTCGTTCATCGCAAAGGGCATGATCGCCACGTCCCATCCGGACAGGTACTTGGGCAACTCGTCGTAAGTCTTGCCACCGAGGTAGTGAATGTTGTCGCGCTGCGGCAGGTCAGCCGGGTCGATCTTGACCACCGGGCCGACCAGCACGAACTGCCAATCCGGGCGCTGCTTGGCGGCCTCGGCGACCAGCTCGATATCGAAGCGCTCGTCGATCACGCCGTAGAAGCCCAGCCGTGGATGGGGAATTTCGGCCTGATCGGCGGGGTCGGCCTGGATCCGCCGTGCTTCTGCGAAATGCTCCACGTCGACGCTGCTGGGGAAGGCGTGGGCGTTGTCATGCAGCTCGCGCTTGGCTTCCCAGATGCTGTAACCGCCGGTGAAGACCAGATCGGCACGCTTGAGCAGTTCGCGTTCGCGCTCGACCAGCTCCGGTGGCGCGCCGCGAAACGCTGAAAGCTCGTCCATGCAGTCGTAGACGGTCAACGACGGTTGCAGATGACCCGCGTAATCAAGGGCCATGGGCGTGTAGAACCAGAGCATCAGCTCGTCGACACCCAGCTTGCTCAGGTAGCCATCGAGGAGCTCGCGCTGTACGCGCAGGGCCGTTTCGCCTTCGCAGCCATGGGGCAGACGCGGTACCAGTACCTGCACACCGTTCTCTTCAGGGCGCACTTCCAGCCAGGGCTGCTCATCCTCGGTAGGGATGGGCTCCTCGCAGAACAACAGGTTGAAATCACGAGCGAAACGCGACATCAGATGCTGCGGGCGCTGATAGACGAAACTCCAGCGCAGGTGGGACAAACACAGCAGGGTAGGGACCTGCTCGTCGAAGATGACCTCGGGCGGCGTCTCCTGCTTGTCGGGTGATTTGCCAATCTCATATTGGTACGGGCCGGCCCAGCTCATGGAAACCTCGTCATCTGGCGAAGCCGCTCCTGAGTCCTTTCCGCCGCATCGCAAAACCCGCGCTCCTGCGCGTGGCAAACATTAAAAAAGCGCTTTTGGAATCAGAAAAACGACCGACACGCAAGCACCATCCGCCGGTTATGGACGGCACCGTGCCATACAAGGTTCCCTTTGCGCTTGTGGAGGTCGGTCATCGGGTGACTGCCGTTTCGTTGGAACTTGCTTGCCGCTTCCCCCGTCCTTATCACAGGACGCCAGTTTTACCCCGGCATCGGTGACGCGTGCTTCATGCATTCAGCACCTACCGATCTGCCGACCCTAACCCTGGAGATGCACGCAGCGACCGAGCTTTAACGGCCAGCCGCAGTCTCCCTGCGCGTCGACAAAATTCTGTTATGCGAGGAAGACACATGATTCTGGTAACGGGTGGAGCCGGTTACATCGGCTCCCATGCAGTACTGGAGCTTCTCCAGGCCGGGCACGAAGTGCTCGTCCTGGACAACCTTTGCAACAGTTCGAAGGTCGCGCTGGATCGAGTCGAGCACCTGGCCGGTCGCACTGTACAGTTCGTCAAAGGCGACGTGCGCAATCGCTCCCTGCTCAACGCGCTGTTCGCCTCCTATCCCATAGAAGCCGTGCTGCACTTCGCTGGCCTAAAAGCTGTGGGTGAGAGCGTGCGCGAGCCGCTGCGCTATTACGAGACCAATGTCAGTGGCAGCATCGCGCTGTGTCAGGCAATGGCCGAAGCCGGCATCTTCAAGCTGGTGTTCAGCTCATCGGCCACGGTCTATGGCGACTCCCCTCGCATGCCGATCACCGAGAATTGCCCAACCGGCATACCAACCAATCCCTATGGCCAATCCAAGCTGATGGCCGAGAACGTGCTCAGGGGCTTGGCCGAGTCTGACCCGCGTTGGTCGATTGCGTTGCTGCGCTACTTCAACCCCATCGGCGCGCACGAATCAGGGCTGATTGGCGAAGACCCAAATGGCATCCCAAACAACCTCCTGCCCTATATGCTTCAGGTTGCAATTGGCCGTCGCAAACACCTTAGTGTCTATGGTGCGGACTACCCAACACCAGATGGTACCGGCGTTCGCGATTACATCCATGTAGTGGATCTCGCCAAGGGTCACCTCAAAGCGCTGGAGCGCCTGAGCCTTGTTCATGGTGTTTCCACGTGGAACCTAGGCACCGGCCGCGGCTATTCAGTTCGACAGATGGTCACCGCGTTCGAAGAGGTTATTGGTCGGCCGCTGCCCCATATATACAAGGCGCGTCGCCCGGGCGACATTGCACAGTGCTGGTCGGACACGACCAAGGCACGCGATGAGTTGGGCTGGGAGGCGAAAAAAGGGCTCCTCACCATGCTCACCGACGCCTGGAGGTGGCAGAGCCGCAACCCCCAGGGTTACGGCGTGGACAAAGCCGCTACCGCTACCAAGAAGGCCGACACAGCTACCGAAACCGCGCTGGCCAGCTAAGGCCCAGCGCAATAGGCAAGCATATCTGCGCGCTCAGGGCGCGCAGGCCAGCTCTCGGCGGATCTTGGACGCGTCAAGTCTGCGATTGAGTTGCACCGCACCTGTGAGTTGAGGGTCCTGTACAGCCAGCCTCAGCAGCGCTTCTCGAATCTGAGCGCTGGTGGCGCAGGGATTGAGCGAGGCGTACAGCGCGGCCGCACCGGTGACATGCGGGGCCGCCATCGACGTTCCGCTCATATAGGCATAGCCCGCAACTCCGGTCGACGTCGGCACAGTCGAAACGATATCAACGCCTGGTGCGGCGATATGCACGTTGTTGACGCCGTAATTCGAGAAGCCCGCACGGCGTCCGTTCTTATCGATAGCCCCTACTGAAATCACGTTTGGCAGCTTGTAGCTCGCGGGGTAGCCAGGCGTGCTGTCGATATCGAGTCCGCTGTTGCCCGCCGCCGCGATGAACAGGATGTTGGCGTTTCCAGCGGCCTGAATGGCGTCATGCAACGCCTGCGAATATCCACCACCGCCCCACGAATTGTTTGTCGCAACCAGATTGATCTTCTTCGCCAGTTTCAGCTGGGTAAGGTAGTTGATCGCCTTTACAGCCCCTGCCGTCGTGCCGCCATTGGCTCCAAGAAACTTCGCGGTGATCAGCTTAGCCGTTGGGCATACACCGAACACTCCGGCGCCGTTGTTGGCCACTGCCGCAACGGTGCCGGCCACATGGGTGCCATGATCATCGGCTGGGCCGTCGTACACGCTAGCATTGTTGTCGGCGAAATCCCAGCCATGGATGTCATCGATAAAACCGTTGCGATCATTGTCCTTGCGGTCGGCACGAACACCCTCGCCCGGGTTGATCCATACGTTGTTACGCAGGTCGCCGTGAGTGGTCATCACGCCTTCGTCAATGATGCCGACATGGATCTTGTCCGAGCACAGCGCTCCGGCATTCCAGGCCGCCAGGGCACCGCTGCCATAAGGCGAGGCAGGTGATGTAGTCGCGCCCTGCATACCCCAAAGCATGTTGATGCCAGGATCGTTCGGGTTGGCCAACTGCGTGCTATAGGTCCAGTTGGGCTCGACGAAATCCACCGCCGGGTCGGAAGCAAGTTGCGCAATCAGCGCAGCGTTTACCTTCTTGCCCTTCCCGAGAGTAGCCTGAACGAGATCGCCTTTGGCATCTTTGCGCAGCGCTTTATCCAGCAGCTTCTGCGCGCTTTTAGCACCCTGCTTGCTCAGGGCGGCGCTTGTGGCCGCTTCGGTGGCGCCGGGTTTGAACTGCACCAGCAACTCGCCCTCGACGAAAGGCCGACCGGCCTTCAACGAAGCATCTACTGCCGCGTTTGGCTTGGCTGCAGCCTGCTCCGCCCCGATAGCAAGCATCGCGGAGGCAAAAATGTACGCACGTTTTTTTTGGACCATCACTGTTCTCCTCGAACGACTGCTGACAGCCCTGACACCAGTGCGCCGGGCCGCTCCACGGATGTAGAGAATGTATCGGCAAGCATGATGTCGTTTTAGTGGCGCCAGACCGGCGGCGTTACCGCTGGTCGCCATAGGAAGGATTAGTCAACGCCGCGCCGCGCGGGCTGCTGACCTGTCCCTGAGCCGAATCAGTCGAGCTGTTGGCGCAGCCAGCCCGCCAAGCGTTCAGCTCTCTGGTCTTTTCGTCGTAATGGAACCCATAGCGCGAGCATCGCCCGAGTTTCAACGAAGCCCCAAGGCGCTAGTAAACGCCCCTGACGTAGATCATCAGCCACCAGCTGATGCGGTGCGATCGCCACCCCCAAACCCGCCAACGCCGCCTCGAGCAGAAAATAAAGGTGGTCAAAACCCTGCCCCATTCGTAACGCCTCCGGCTGGAGACCGTTGGCCTTCGCCCAGGCCGGCCACGCCTGGGGTCGGGAGGCGGTATACAAGAGCGCCTCGCCAAGCAATGCCGACGCTGGTGCATCACGCAATGCAGCGCATTGAGGATGGTGCGGACTCAGCACCGGGCCAATGCGTTCGCCGGCAAGCTCGAATACCTGCATATCCGCCGGCCAGGGCGGCTCGGCATAGAGAAGAGTGGCATCCAGGCCGGGCCGCCGCGGATCCAGATCACCTTCACTGGCAGAAAGTTGTAACTGCAGACCTGGCAGGTCACGATTGAGCCTGTCCAATCGCGGGATGAACCAGCGCGCCAGCAGGCTGCCCGGACAGCCAAGCACGAAAGGCGCATCGGCCGTCTGCTGGCGCAGCTCGCTACAGGTGCTGCGCAGGCGCTCGAACGCATCGCCTGCCGCATCACGTAACCGCAGCCCTTCATCGGTGAGTTTTACGCCGCGCCCATCCTTGCTGAAAAGCGCGACGCCAAGATCGTCTTCCAGCAATCGGATCTGCCGACTGACGGCACCGTGGGTCACACTGAGCTCTGCTGCCGCTTGGCTTACGCTCTGCAGACGCGCCGCCGCTTCGAACGCTCGCAGGGCGTTGAGAGGAGGGAGGCTTTCACGCATAGGTGAGATTTCCTGACGAGTCGCGGCGATCTTATCGCTTTTTATCTCGGCTCAGGTCGGTTAATTTCTGATCCATCGCGTACTGCCGCCGAACTCGGCGTGCTGCCTACTCTTTTATGCAGGAGATGACCATGACCTCATTCCGCAGCGGCCCCGATACCAGGGGCCTGTTCGGCCGCTTCGGCGGCCAGTTCGTCGCCGAAACACTGATGCCGCTGATCAACCAGCTGGCTGCCGAATACGAGAAGGCCAAGAGCGACCCGGCCTTCCTCGAGGAGCTGGCCTATTTCCAGCGTGACTACATCGGCCGCGCCAGCCCGCTGTACTTCGCCGAGCGCCTGACCGAGCAGTTCGGCGGGGCGAAGATCTACCTCAAGCGCGAAGACCTGAACCACACCGGCGCGCACAAGATCAACAACTGCATCGGCCAGATCCTGCTGGCCAAGCGCATGGGCAAGCAGCGCATCATCGCCGAGACCGGCGCCGGCATGCACGGCGTGGCCACCGCCACCGTGGCCGCGCGCTTCGGCATGCAGTGCGTGGTCTACATGGGCACCACCGACATCGAGCGCCAGCAGGCCAACGTCTTCCGCATGAAGCTCCTGGGCGCCGAAGTGATCCCGGTCACCGCCGGCACCGGCACGCTGAAGGACGCGATGAACGAAGCCCTGCGCGACTGGGTGACCAACGTCCACAACACCTTCTACCTGATCGGCACCGCCGCCGGCCCGCACCCCTACCCGGCCATGGTGCGCGACTTCCAATCGGTGATCGGCAACGAGGTTCGCGAGCAGATCATGCAGAAGGAAGGGCGCCTGCCCGACTCGCTGGTCGCCTGCATCGGTGGCGGCTCCAACGCCATCGGCCTGTTCCACCCGTTCCTCGATGACGAGGGCGTGCAGATCGTCGGCGTCGAAGCAGCCGGTCACGGCATCGAAACCGGCAAGCATGCCGCCAGCATGGCCGGCGGTGCGCCGGGCGTGCTGCACGGCAACCGCACCTTCCTCCTGCAGGACGCCGACGGCCAGATCACCGACGCGCATTCGATTTCCGCCGGCCTCGACTACCCAGGCGTAGGCCCTGAGCACGCCTGGCTGCATGAGATCAAGCGCGTCGAATACGTGCCCTGCACCGATGACGAAGCCCTGGCCGCCTTCCATCAGTGCTGCCGCCTGGAAGGCATCATCCCCGCGCTGGAGTCGGCCCACGCGCTGGCCGAAGCCTTCAAGCGCGCGGCGAAGCTGCCCAAGGATCACCTGATGGTGGTCAACCTCTCCGGTCGCGGGGACAAGGACATGCAAACCGTCATGCACCACTACGACGAACAGGAAGAACACATATGAGCTCGGTGAACACTCGTTTGCAGTCGCGCTTCGCACAGCTGAAACAGGAAAACCGTGCCGCGCTGGTGACCTTCGTGACCGCCGGTGACCCCGACTACGCCACCTCGCTCTCCATCCTCAAGGGCCTGCCGGATGCCGGCGCCGACGTCATCGAGCTGGGCATGCCGTTCACCGACCCGATGGCCGACGGCCCGGCGATCCAGCTGGCCAATATTCGCGCCCTGGCGGCGAAACAGAACCTGCCGAAAACGCTGCAGATGGTTCGTGAATTCCGCGAAACCAACAGCAGCACCCCGCTGGTATTGATGGGCTACTACAACCCGATCTTCGCCTATGGCGTCGAGCGCTTCGTCAGCGATGCGAAAGAAGCCGGGGTCGACGGCCTGATCGTCGTCGACCTGCCGCCGGAGCATAACGACGAACTCTGCGACCCGGCCCAGACCGCCGGCATCGACTTCATCCGTCTGACCACACCGACCACCGACGATCAGCGCCTTCCGGTGGTGCTCAACGGCAGCTCGGGCTTCGTCTACTACGTCTCGGTGGCCGGCGTGACCGGTGCTGGTTCGGCGACGATGGAACACGTCGAAGAAGCCGTAGCGCGCCTCAAGCGCCACACCGACCTGCCGGTGTGTGTCGGCTTCGGCATCCGCACGCCGGAACAGGCCGCCGCCATCGCTCGACTGACAGATGGCGTGGTGGTCGGCTCCGCACTGATCGACCACATCGCCAGTGCCGAGAGCGGCCAGCAGGCGGTCGATGGTGTATTGGGATTGTGTCGGGAGTTGAGCGAAGGCGTGCGTAGCGCAAGAAGCTGATCCGCTTTGCGTAAGGTTGGCCCACCGCTTGAGGCGTGAAGCAAGCTACCAACTGAGCCCCTAGCAATACCGAAACCCAAAGCCGCAGGCCCTATTGCTCAAGGGCTGCGGCTTTTTCGTATCCGCAGCGAGCACGCCCCTCCAGGAGCCAGCTTGCTGGCGATCGAATACTCCCCGCCGTCCCGGACCGCCAGCAAGCTGACTCCTGCGACAGTCACTCGCCTGCGCAAAGTCGATGGCTAATATCAATCAGCTTGATTCGACCCTGCCCGCCAAACGCGTAGGATGCCCTGCACATCCCCAGAACCCATCCGAGGAGATTGCCATGCCCGACACCTACGCACCGCCCAAGGTCTGGACCCACGACGCACCCTCTGGCGGCAAGTTCGCCAGCATCAATGCCCCCACCGCCGGGGCTCGGGAAGAGAAGGCACTGCCGGTCGGCAAGCATCCGCTGCAGCTCTACTCACTGGCCACGCCCAACGGCGTCAAGGTGAGCATCATGCTCGAGGAGCTGCTTGCCCTCGGGCACGTTGGGGCCGAGTACGATGCCTGGCTGATCAAGATCGGTGACGGCGACCAGTTCGGCAGTGGTTTCGTCGAGATCAACCCGAACTCCAAGATCCCGGCGCTGGCCGATCACAGCGTCGACGGCCCGCCGGTGCGGGTGTTCGAGTCCGGCTCGATCCTGGTCTACCTCGCGGAAAAGTTCGGCGCCTTCCTGCCCACCGAAACCCGCGCGCGTACCGAAACGATGAACTGGCTGTTCTGGCAGATGGGTTCGGCGCCATTCCTCGGTGGCGGCTTCGGGCACTTCTACGCTTACGCGCCGGAGAAGTTCGAATACCCGATCAACCGCTACGCCATGGAGGTCAAGCGCCAGCTCGACGTACTCGACCGCCAGCTCGCCGAAAACCGCTACATTGCAGGCAACGATTACAGCATCGCCGACATGGCCATCTGGCCCTGGTACGGAGTACTGGTACGCGGCGAGCTGTACGAAGCCGGCGAATTCCTCTCGGTGCAGGACTACAAGCATGTCCAGCGCTGGGCGGCAGAAATAGCCGAGCGCCCCGCCGTGATCCGCGGCCGCAAGGTCAACCGCACCTGGGGTGATGAGTCTGAGCAAGCGCCCGAGCGGCACAGCGCGGCAGACTTGGACTAACCCGCGCTCCGGGAACGGGGTGAGCTTTGCAGCTTCCCCCGCTCCCGCAGCATAGGCGGACGTTAGTGCACAGCACCCTCGCCCCGTTGCCAATTTCGAACGAACCCCTTGGCCGTTCCGTCATTTTTCTCATCGCGGGTCTTCCCCGTCTCACAACCGCTGATCCTCCCTCGTGAACTAAGGGAGCCGCGCCAGACCCAATATTCATGGGCGTTGCACTTGTTGGCTGCCCTTCCAGCCTGCTGATGGCTGCTGTCCTGGTCTGGCTTCAGAACGCAGCGTTCGGCATACCCAAGTTGTTCGATACAACACGAGGTGAACCATGAAACACACACTGGTAGCAGCGTTCGCAACACTGACCGACGCCACCCGCACACAGGGCGATCTGATGTCCCGCGGCATCGCGCGCGAGCAGATCCATTCCGTGGGTGCCGACACGGCGCACATTCATGCCTACGATGAGCCCTATTCCACCACCGACAGCACGGTGGATCGCGAGCATCATGATTCCAAGGTCGCACACTTCTTCAAATCGCTTTTCGGCCATGAGCCGCATGGCGACCATCGCCGTCACGCTTCGGCCTATCCAGAAGCGGTACGTCGCGGCTCCCTGGTGATTGCGGTCGACGTGTACGACGAGGATCAACTGATCCGCGCGCGCGATGCGCTGGAGTACAACGGCGCGATCAGCATCGATCAGGACGGATCGACGGCAACGGCCGCAACACCGGGCTATGCCGGGGCGACCAGCCCCTATGCCGGTGCAACAGGTGGCGACAGCCATATGGACAAGCACTTCGCCAACGAGACTGCCATGGCAGGGGCGGACGTGCGCCACTCGGGGCATTTCGATGCAGGCACTCCGGTGGGCACGAGCCACACAGCCAGCACGACCACGGACAGCAGCTCCGCTGATAGCAGCCAGTATGAAGTGGGCGGTGCTGCCAAACGCGCCGGTACAGGCTATCCAGAGACGGCTGCGACTGCAGCTCCGACCGGTGGTGGGCTTGCCGGTGAAACCGTCGGCACTCGCGATGCCATGCAAAGCACGGACGCTACCCAAGCGGCCGCATGCACCGACCGGGTATGCGTGATTCGCCGACCGAGCTGATCACCGGACGTAATGACACGGGTCGCGCGATGCGGCCCGTGAGCGGTATGCAGAAGGGTGAAAGACTCATATCTCGCCGCTTATCAGCAGGCAGCACCTATGCGCAGCTGACTATCAGAACCCAGCCAACGAGCGCATGGGAGACAGGTCGCAGGCGCACTTACTCAACCCAGCAAAGCTCGCCCCCTGACTGGCGTTGCTAGAGCCTGCCAATACATGGCACCTCCAGTTATTGCTCACTCAACGCATGCTGTATTCCAGCGTTTCCGATCGCCAGCGCGACGCAATCCTCGGTCAGCCCCAACGCGGCATTCATCACCGCATTCTCCTGATACGGCTTGCGCAGTCGAAGCCCGATTTCGGATGCCACCAGCGCGGCCGTCGCGCCGACAAGCGCGGGTAGCCATACCGGCTCTCGCCTTACGCCAGCAAGGGCCGCTGCCGTCACGCCGCCGGACAATGCCCGAAACATCATCGACGGGATGATCGTGCGATCCGGCGCGAAGGGCATCTTGTCCCCCAACAATTCCGCAGCAGCCATCGGTATCAGAAACTGCTGCGCACGGTGCGATGCCAACCTTTGCGCCGGCTCGTCGGCTTGCTCGATGTCGTCACGTGCGGCCAGCGCACGGCTGACCATGGTCGGCGCCAGCATGCTACGCATGCCAGTCACCGCGCCAAGCGCCAAGGCGCCCCAAAACAGATTGCTGGAAATAGTCATCATGATCTCCGAGTGGTCTCTAATACCGACCGGCCGCCTGACGGGTACGTTCGGCGAATAAGGCAGGGAGCGACGGATGAGCAGCGGCCCGTTGCTTTTGCTCATGCTGCCCAACCCGAGAGCCCTGCCAGTAACAGACGGCCGTACGTCGCCTCTAGCGAAATCGCCAACAAGTCGTCATCAACCTGCCACCTGCGCTTTCTAGTTTCGGTCGCACCCCACCGCCCCGAGGATTCGCAAATGCGCACGCGCATACTGGACTGGTTGTTCGCCGCCACCCTGGCCGGCATCGCCGCCCCGGCGATTGCACAAGTACAAGCCGAGCATGGCTCCATCGAGCAGGACTACCGTGAGGAACGACTCGAAGGCCTTCAGGCGCGCCAGCAGGCCGCCCAACGCCGCAGCTGGCGTGCACCGGACTGGCGCCCGGAGCCGGTGGTGTCGATCAACCTGCTCAGCGTCAATGACTTCCACGGCCAGCTGTCGCCGCGTGCGGTGGCAGGACGCCCAGCGGGCGGTGCAGCGGTGCTTGCGGCCTACCTCAAAGCGGCCAGCAACGAGAGCACCCTGATCGTGCTCGACGGCGACCAGGTTGGCGCCTCGCCGCCAAATTCGGCCCTGCTGGAAGACGAACCCACGATCAGCTTCTTCAATCTTCTGGCCAATCCGCACTGCCGCCCTTTCAGCCGGCAAATGCAGATGCCCCGTAGCGTTCAGCCATTCGCCCAGCAGCGCTGCAACCTGATCGGTACCCTCGGCAATCACGAGTTCGACGACGGCCGCTCCGAGCTGTTGCGCCTGCACACCGGCGGCAACCATCGCAAAGGCCCCTTCCTCGAAGACGAATGGGAAGGCGCGCGCTTTCCCATGGTGTCGAGCAACGTGATCGACCAGACCACCGGCGATTCCCTGCTGCCGCCCTACTCCATCTATTACCGCGAAGGGGTACGCATCGGCGTGATCGGTGCGGTATTGAAGGACACCCCGTCCATCGTTTCGCCAAGCGGTGTGGCCGGTCTGCGCTTCATCGACGAGGCGGATGCCATCAACCAATCTGTGGCCGAACTGCGCCGGCACGGCGTGCGGGCCATCGTCGTCGCATTGCACCAGGGCGGGCAGCAGACCAGTTACGAGGGTCCGACCCAGCCCGAGGCGGACACCGTCACCGGCCCGATCGTGGATATCGTCAAACGCCTGGACGATGACGTCGACGTGGTGATTTCCGGCCATGCGCACGGCTTCACCAATGCGCTGGTGCCTAATGCCAACGGCAAGCCCATTCTGGTGACGCAGGCCTTCTCGGCGGGCACCGCTTATTCGGATATCGAATTGGTGGTGAGCCGCCGCAGCCGAGACATCGTCGAGAAGTCCGCCGCCGTTCATACCACCTGGGCAGACCAGGGCGCAGGGCTGGTGCCGGATGCCGAGGTCGCGACGCTGGTCGCGCAGGCCGATGCACGGGTCAAACCGCTGGTCGAGCGTGTGGTGGGTCTGGCCCAAGGTGCGCTTAGTCGCAGCGAAACGCCGGCCGGCGAATCCGCTCTTGGCAACCTGATCGCCGATGCCCAGCGCGTCGCGACTGACGCCCAGATCAGCTTCATGAACCCGGGCGGCATCCGCGCTGACCTGGACAGCGGCGAAGTAACCTGGGGCGAGCTGTTTGCCATCCAGCCGTTCGCCAACGATCTGGTTTCCATGGACCTGACCGGTGCACAGCTCAAGACCATGCTCGAACAGCAGTGGAGCGGCCAGAGCTATGCGCGCTTGCTCAAGCCTTCCGGCATTCAGTACAGCTGGTCCGCCAGCCGCCCCGTAGGCAACCGGGTGGTAGAGATGCGTGATGCAACCGGCGCGCTGATCAACCCAGCGGCGACCTACCGCGTGACAGTCAACTCCTTCCTCGCAGGCGGCGGCGACAACTTCACCGTGCTCACCGAAGGCACCAACCGCGTAGTCGGCCCGGTGGATCTGGATGCACTCGTGGACTACATTGAATCGCTCCCGCAGCCGTTCGGTGCAGCCGTCGAGGGGCGGATTCAGCGGGTGGATTGATCAGGCTCGAAGCAGACCGGGCAAGGGGCGCAATCTGTTCCTCTCGCCCGCTCCACCCCATGAACGAAAAAGGCGACCCGAAGGTCGCCTTTTTCATACCGGCCCGATGTTACTGGCCGAGCAGTCCTGCACTCTGTGCCGAACCAAACGCAAAGCCAACGAACTCCTGCACGCTCATCTGGCGACCGTTCAGGGTCACCTGATCATTGGCATAGTGCAGAGCGCTGGCCAGGCGCTCGCCCTGCAGCTGGAACCAACCGGTGCCGAGCGCCATCCCGGTGAACATGTCGGTAGCGGCATCGGTCTTCTGCTGCAGTGCAGCAGCGTCGGAATCGCCGCCGCTCTGGTGCTGGACGATCAGGCTGGCAACGTCGCGCACCAGGCCTTTGTCGATGCCAGCGTCGGCTTTGAGCGAAGCGAACATGCCGGCAATCATGGCGTCGGGGGTAAAGCTGTCCGCACTCGGACTCTGCAGATCCAGCACGACGGACAAACGAGCAGCGCCGTTAGCGGTTTCGAAGCCGAACTCGTCAAGCGCCAGAGTGGGTTTGTGCTCCAGCAGTTGCATCGCCTGAGCTTGAAGTTCGCTCTGCTGGGCGTCGGTGATGTTGGCGATGGCCTCTTCCTGATTCGGGCCGCTTGCCAGCAATGCCGTGTAGCTGTCGACCAGGGCCTTGAGGCTGTTTTGCTCCAGATTGCGCAGGCTGAAAGCCAGCGTCAGGTTACGCAGGGTCTGGCCCTGCACTTCGACTTGGCCGACGCGGTAAGCAGCGGACTGGTCGAGTCCACGGCTGCCCACGCCGAGCACCTCTTCGAACGACGCGTTCTGAACGATCACGGCCGGGGCCTCGCCAGCCTGCACATCCATGCGCTCGACGGTAAGAGCCGAAGGC
Source organism: Stutzerimonas zhaodongensis (assembly GCF_003696365.1). Classification (GTDB taxonomy): domain Bacteria; phylum Pseudomonadota; class Gammaproteobacteria; order Pseudomonadales; family Pseudomonadaceae; genus Stutzerimonas; species Stutzerimonas zhaodongensis. Next base: position 65,356 of record NZ_RFFM01000006.1, on the reverse strand, counting down.
CCCAGCGCAAAGCCATTGGCGTCCTCCTCCTTGTCTGCAGTCATGCGGATGCCGCGGATGCTCATCTGTACCGGCTTGCCCGCCGTGCCGGTGAGGTTCAGGTCGATCTCTTTCAGCTGACCTTCCATGCTGAACGCGGTGGCATTCTCTGCTGCCTCGAAGGCAACAGTCCCAGGAGAAACGCGCACCGTGCCCGACTCGTCCGTGACGAGGAAAGCCGCCGAGCGCAGCTCACCGTGCTGGCTACCGTCATAGCCGATGGCGACGTCACCCGTCAGCGGGTCTGCGCCCGAGGCGGCCGCAAACAGCTTTTCGGTCAGCGGAGTACGCTCGAGCTGAAGGTGGCTCTGTGCAGCGACCGGCATCAACCGGCCACGCGCCAGACGGGAAACAGGGAATGGCCCATGCTCGAGTCGATCCTGGACGATCACCGCGAACTGCTGCGTATTGCCCTCGTCGTCCGGTACTTCGATGTCGATCTGGTAGCGAGCGTCGCTGGCCAGCAGGCCACGCTCGAAGCTGAGCATCTTCAAAGTGACGTCCGCGCCGGCACCGAGGCTCATCTGGCTCAGCTTGAGATTGGCCTGGTCGACGGCATCGCGGGCGGTCGATTCGACCTGGGTGCTGGTGTAAATGGTGGCGGCCCCGATAAGGGCCAGAGGAACGGCAACGGCGAGTGCGAGCTTTTTCATGAAAGCGTCCTGTGCGGCGGCTGGGCAGACGTCCTGTCAGCCGGTGGTTGGCAAGCGGCGGCACTCTAGCAGTGCGGCTGTGCAGGCTCCAGCACGCCATGCAATGTGATGGTAAGGGTGAGAACGTGGCGACAACTCAAGACCTGCTCACCACTGGTACAGCCCGTAAGCAAGCACACCCAAACCAAAGCCCATCTGCGCCAGCAGAAGTGCGCGAATGGCGAAGGTGTAGCTGATGATCCAGCTTTGCCCCAACGCGTCGTGGGCAAACAGGCGGTGGCTGGCGGGAAACTCGGTCTCCATTTCCTTGAGTGCCGTGATGGTCAATTGCAACAGCTGGCGGCTGCGGGCGTCGACGAGCCAGAACACCAGGGCCAGCAGGACGGTGAAGGCCCCCAGCAGCACCAGCAGGCCCGCGGAGAAGCCTCGTTCCAGTGCAGCCAACACACCGCCATCGGCGAAGATCGCCAGCACCACGAAGAAGTTGAACCCCCGAAGGCGCTGCTCGGCATTGAGCTTGAAATGCGCCCAAACAAACTCTCGACTATCCACGCGCTTCCCCTTTATCGAAACGCCAACCCTTCGGTCAAACAGCTCGACCTCAGGTACCACGGTGGCCATCCACATGAGAGCCTCAGCGGTCTCGATAAATCCCGCCGTTGGCCTGGCGATCGGTGGGCTAAAGCCACCCTATGATCTGAACTACCTCGTTACGCAAAGCCGTTGCCGGAAACCACCGCCGCAGGGTGGGCTTCAGCCCACCGTTGCCCGGCATGCATTTCGTGAAGGCAAGGAGGCCTCCATGTCCAACTACCGCCACAGTCTCGTGCGTGGCGGCACGTGGTTTTTCACCGTGACGCTGGCCGATCGTCAATCCCGCGGAATCATCACTCCGCCCGTTACTCAGCGGGATCTCGCGCTCGTCAGGATATCGACGCTATCACCCACGATGGCGATTGCCTGGTGATTGCTGAATGGGCGAAAGTCCAGGCTATCGCCGTACTCGATCAATACCTGGTCGACTGCGTCTTTGAATGGCGCGTTGCCGTAATGAGGAAGCGGGTAGAACTCCACCAATGCGAGCGACGCAAACGAGTCGAGATCTGGCGCGGCGCTGGGGTCATCCAGCCTCTGCAGATACTCGATACTCGGGGCGAGCACAGCGGAGCCGGCGGACTCGCCGATATAGCACTTGCCGGCCCGGACCTGCTCGGCGATCAGCTTGTCCGCACCGGTCCGCTTCAGTTCTTGCAGCAGAAAGAAGGTATTGCCGCCGGCCACATAGATGAATTCGTTACGTTCGAGCTTATCGGCGATGTCTTGCTGGCTGGCGGTCGACACCTCAAGCTCATCAATCGCCATCCCCGCTTCGATGAGCGCATCCTTCGCCGCGATAAGGTACGCATTCACTTCCTCGGCAAGGCTTGCCGTTGGAATCAGCGTAATCGTCTTGCCCCGGCACTCGCCTTTGGTGAAGGTGACGAACAAATCCGCGACGTCGGCGAATGAAGAGGTCAGAAAGATGTTCATGCCAGATCTCCGGTAATTATGAAATGCACACAGCCGCCCCCTGCGAGTGCCGCCCAGCGAATCAACGACCCAGTAGCACCTGCACCTGAGCGATAGCCTTCTCCTCGCGGCTGGCCCAGCCTCCCACGATCTCCACGAAAGGTTGCTGGTGGCGCTGGAGCCAGCCGCGGCAAGCCTCATGAAAGCGCCAACGCTCGGCGGCCTCTGGTTGGCAGCGCTGGCCGTCGGCGTGCCACTCGGCGCCTTCGGGTGACAGCAGCAGATGCTGGTCGTAACGACGCGCGAGCAGTTCGTCTTCCAGCCACGCTGGGCAGCTGCCGAACAGCGTCTGGCTCCAGATCATGTTGCTCAGCAGGTGGGTATCGAGGATCAGCAGCTCAGGCGCCTGACACCGCGCAGCGTCTTCCCAGGCCAGTTGGCCACGGGCGATAGCAGGGATGTCGCCCAGGCAGGTATCGCGCTTCTCCCGATCGATGAAGTGGCGGACATACTCACCCACCACCACACCGCCGAAGCGCAGTTGCAACCGTGCGGCCAGCCAGCTCTTGCCAGTGGATTCGGCCCCCGTGAGCACCAGCACTTTCATTGCACGGTCACCCTCACCAGGCCCATCAGTCGACCCCCACGAAACCACCCGTCTGGTGTTGCCAAAGGCGCGCATAGAGGCCGCCTCGCTCGATCAGTTCGGCATGGGTGCCGGTCTCGATCACCCGGCCTTCGTCAATCACCACCAGCCGATCCATACGGGCGATGGTCGATAGCCGATGCGCGATGGCGATCACCGTCTTGCCTTCCATCAGGGTATCCAGGCTTTCCTGGATCGCCGATTCGACCTCCGAATCAAGCGCCGAGGTGGCTTCGTCCAGAACCAGGATGGGCGCGTCCTTGAGCAGCACCCGGGCGATGGCGATGCGCTGGCGCTGGCCGCCTGATAGTTTGACGCCCCGTTCGCCGACTTTGGCCTCGAAGCCGAGGCCGCCCTGGCTGTCGTCCAGCGTGGCGATGAAGGCGTCCGCACGAGCCTTGCGCGCCGCGGCCCAAAGCTCCTCGTCGCTGGCGTCGGGCCTGCCGTAACGCAGGTTGTCGCGGATCGACCGGTGCAGCAGCGAAGTATCCTGCGTGACCATGCCGATATTGGCGCGCAGGCTTTCCTGGCTGACCTCGGCGACATTTTGCCCGTCGATAAGGATGCGCCCGCTTTCCAGGTCGTAGAGGCGCAGCAGCAGGTTGACCAGCGTCGACTTGCCGGCGCCGGACGGCCCGACGAGACCTATCTTCTCGCCTGGACGGATGTCGATGGACAGGCCACCGATCACGCCGCCCCTCTTGCCGTAGTGGAAGTGCACGTCATCGAAGCGCACGCCGCCCTGCGCCACCTCAAGCGGCTTGGCATCTTCGCGGTCGACCACATGCCGCGGCTGGACGATGGTCTGCATGCCGTCCTGCACAGTGCCGACGTTCTCGAAGATGCCGTTGACCACCCACATGATCCACTCGGACATGTTGTTGATGCGGATTACCAAACCCAGCGCCAGGGCGATGGCGCCGGTGGTGATCAGCGCCTCGCTCCATAACCACAGCGCCAGCGCGCCGGTGCCGACGATCAGCAGACCGTTCATGCAGGTGATCAGGAAATCCAGGCTGGTGATGATGCGTGACTGCAAGCGGAACTTGCCGAGCAGCTCCTGCATGGCCTCTCGGGCGTAGCTTTCTTCTTCCTTGGAGTGGGCGAACAGCTTGAGCGTGGCAACGTTGCTGTAGCCGTCGACAACCCGGCCCATCACCTTGGAGCGCGCAGCGGAAGCCGCCGCCGAGCGCGCCCTGATACGCGGCACGAAATACCAGAGCGCGGCGCTGTAGCTGATGATCCACAACACCAGGGGCACGATCAGCCGAAGGTCAGCCGCGGCAAACAGGTACAGCGCACTGCCGGCGTAAACCACCACATGCCAGAGCGCATCGATCACCTGCATGGCCGAATCGCGCAGCGAAGGACCGGTCTGCATCACGCGCTGGGCGATGCGTCCGGCAAAGTCGTTCTGGAAGAAGTTCAGGCTCTGCTTGAGCACATAGCAATGGTTCTGCCAGCGGATCAGATTGGTCAGCCCCGGGTTGATCGCCTGGTGTGTCAGCAGGTTGTGCAGGCCGAACACCAGGGGCCGGATGATCAGCGCCACCACCGCCATCCACAGCAACTCGTTGCGGTGCTCGGTAAAGAAGGTCCGCGCGTCATCGGTCGTCTGTGCCATGTCGATCAGCTGGCCGAGGAAGCTGAACAGCGCAACTTCGATCAACGCGGCGAAGAAGCCGATCACCAGCACGGCGACCATCAACGGCCAGACCTGTTTCAGGTAATGGGCATAGAAGCGAAGCATGCCGGCGGGCGGCGCGACGTCCGGGCTGGGCTTGAATACATCGATCAGGTTTTCGAAACGGCTGAACAACATTGGGAAAGGTCTGCTCTGGCGAGTGGGGGTTTTTACGTCTGGCGAGCGGCGGGCGGAGGCGGTCGATGACATCGCGCGCCAGGGCAATCGTCAAGCGCGAAGGCAACAAACTGCCCTGGACTGCGGGTTCAAGACCACAAAGCGATGATCATGCGCCCTCGATATGACCTGATAACGCGCTGCTCGCAGTAGACACCTCGACCGTCAGGCGGTGCTGCCGCACATCGAGGCAGGTTGACAGGTAAAACGATCGCTTTACACTCCAGATCATGGATAAGCGCAATGAAATGATCGCGGGCGCAGTCCGCATATTCGAGGCAGAGGGCTTCCGGGGGGTCGGCATCGATCGTGTGATCGCGCCGTCCGGGGCTTCCACCCGCACGCTCTACAAGCACTTCGGCTCCCGTGACGGGCTGGTCATCGCCGTGCTCGAGGCGCGGCACCGTGCATTCATGGATCTGCTCGAAGGTGACGACGAGGGCGCCGATCCGGTCGGCCTGATGTTCGATACGCTTGCGGCCTGGATGCAGACGCACGGTTCGCGCGGGTGCATGTTGCTCAGGGCCCGCAGCGAATATGCATCGGCGTGCGAGCCGATCGTCTCGCTCGTGCACCAGCAGAAGGATGAATTTCGCGCCGAGGTTGCCCGCCGCGTCCGGATCGCCCTCGGACAAGACGATGCGCTGCTGGCCACTCAGGTCTGGTTGCTCTTCGAAGGTGCCACTGCGGCGGCCAGCGTGGCGGACGCTTCGGTCATCGACGATGCCAAAGGTGCCGCGCTCGCGCTGCTCGCCCACGCCAGCGAGCGTCTTTCATGAAACGCGGCATCAATCTTGTCGCCGCTGCGTTCGCGCTGACGGCCCTTTCCTACGGCCTGGCACGCTTCGCCTATGGCTTGCTGCTGCCGCAGATCCGCGCGGACCTCTCTCTCGATGTGATCACCGCGGGCTGGATCGGCGGTAGCGCGTTCGTGGCCTACTGCCTGGGGATCGTCTTCACATTCCTGGCAAACGGCACGCTCAGCCCCCGCTCCATCGCCGTCCTGGCAGGTCTTGCCGCAACCTGCGGCATGGCACTGGTGGCCGCCTCCAGCTCGGGATGGATGCTGGGCCTGGGTATCGCGCTGGCGGGATTGAGCACCGGGCTGACGTCTCCCCCACTCGCCTCCGCAGTTGCCAGGCAGTTCAGCCATGACGGCCGCCCCAAGGCAAACGGGACGATCAACGCGGGAACGGCCGCCGGGATCGTGTTCTCCGGCATGGCGGCGCTGCTGGCCGCCGGCGCCTGGCGTGAGCTCTACACGCTGTTCGCGATCATCGGCGCGGGCGTGTCGGTATGGCTGTGGTTCGCAATGCCGGCTGGCAAGGATGATGGCGGGAAAGGATTTTCCTTCGCGGCCCTCAAGCGGCCGGGCCTGTTTGCGCTCTGCGTGAGTGCGTTTCTGATGGGCCTATCGAGCACGGCAATCTGGACGTTCGGCGCGGACATCCTGCGCGGTGGGTTCCGCTTCACCGACGCCCATATCGCGTGGGCCTGGATTGCCCTGGGCGCCGCTGGCATCAGCGGCTCACTGACCGGCCTGCTAACCAACCGGCTCGGCACCAAGCGGGTTCAGCGTCTGGCCCTCGCTGGCATGGCCGTCGGGACCATCGGCCTGGCAGCGACGTCCTTCTCGACCGCCTATGGGTTCGCAGCCATGGGCCTGTTCGGCGCGGCCTATATCGTTTCGAGCGGCACCTACCTGATCCAGGGCATCGACCTGCTGCCTGACCGGTCCGACCTGGGTCTTGGCATTCCCTTTCTCGTCCTTGCGCTCGGTCAAAGCGTGGGGACGCCGCTGTTCGGGGCAACGTTGGCGGGCGCGGGACCACTGGCTGCGCTAGCGGCCTTCGCGGCGACCGCGTGCCTGGCGATGGTCATTCCGCTCAACGGTCACGCATTCGGGTCGTCCGTAAATCACCAACTGAATGCCGAGTCCTGATCGCAGCCCAACCAACGCGGGTCACTGGCCAGAGGCTCTGAGAGGATGCTGCACGGCAACAACCTAGCCGACTGTCAACGCCCTTTGCCAGCCTGCAGGCGTTTCAGCTGCGAGGCTGCGCGCTGAGCTGCAGCCATCTTTTCCGGGCGCTTCATCCGCTTCCACTTGCGAATATCTTCCTTGGTTCGCCCACAGCTGACGCACAGCTCGCCACTCAACTGGCAGACGGAAATGCAGGGGTTTTCGATGTCCTTGGCCATGGTCAGTGCCGAGTCTTGGCACTGCGAGCCAAGCGACGCTGCCAGTCACCACCATCAGCCCGTTTGCACGCCTCTTCGCTGTCGAAGCGCACCGGTGCGATCAGCTTCTCCATGTCGACTCCGGCTTCATCCAGCGCCGCTCGGGTAAGGGTTCGCATGAGGACGTCCTGCCCCTGGGCGAGCGCATCGGTTTTTTGCGCTTCGGTGTTGAAGATCCAGGTGACCTGCAGGCTTTCGGGGAAGCGACCGTAATCCACCTCGTGGGTGAGCCAGCTAAAGCCGACGATCTGCGCCTTGCCCACCTCGCAGGCTTCAGTAAGGCAGCTGGACAGTTGCCGCTCGGTACGGGTCTGGTCGCGTTTGCTGGAGAGCATCCTGTGGTCCTGTCGAAGGGTGAAAAGCCCCTCGTCACGCGGGGACCGTTTCGGCCAGTCTAACGCGACCCTGCCGCCACGGCGCTCACACGCACAGGCCTGTTGATTCGTCGCCACGTGCTTCATTGCGCTGCGAGCCTCGACTGGCGCCACTCACGCAGGCCCATCACTGCCAGCACGGTGAACAAGCCGTACAGCCCCGCGGTGAGCCAGTACTCCTGATACACGAAGAACGCCACATAGAGCGTGTCCACCACAATCCACAACACCCAGCACTGCCAGCGCTTGAGCGCCATCCACAGCTGAGCGAGCAGGCTGAACGCCGTCAACGCGGCGTCCGGCCAGGGATAGGCCGCTTCGGTAGCCGTCGCCATCAACAAACCCAGCGCGACACTGCCCAGCGCCGCCGCCAGCAGGCCTGCGCCAACCTCCATCGCGGACGCGCCCACCACTGGCCGGCCGCCTTCCCCGCTGCTGCCACGCGTCCACTGCCACCAGCCATACAGCTGCATGGCCGCGAACACTCCGTTGAGCAACACCTGCGAATACAACCGCGCCTCGAAGAAGAACCAGGCATAGAGCGACACCATCACCAACCCGATGGGCCAGCACAGCGAGTTTTGCCGCACGGTAAGCCAGACGGCAAGAACGCCGAGGGCGGAGGCGATGAGTTCGAGGGTGGTCATGGGCTGATGAAAGAAAAAGGGGTGCGCATGATACGGCAAGCGGTGGACACTGATGCGGCGCAATCCGGACACCCCATGGAAGGCAAAAACGTTAACAACGTCGGATTCCTTGGGATGGCGGAGTCGATGAACGCCCGCAGACTTGTTAGGGTTTTGACCCTTCACTTTTAGATACGAAAGGAACTCGTATGGCCAATCCGCTGCTCGCTTATCCGACACCCACTCCTGCCCCATCTCCGGCCACGGCTCCAACCCGATAGCGGTTGGTTCGCCGGACGTGTTGTTCAACAATTTACCTGCTGCCCGAGTCGGTGACACCAGTAGCTGTGGTGGCGCGATATCAGAAGGCGAAGCCACCATCTTAGTAAACGGCAAGCCGGTTGCCTTCCTCGGCAGCCCCACGACGCACGGAGGCAGCATCGTGACTGGCTCCGGCAACATGCTAGTCGGCTCGTCGGTGAGCACGGCGCCCTTCACTGCGCCAGCGCCGATACCCAACCAGTTAGACGAGCATTTCGTGCTCAGCGATCGCGATACGGACCTGCCTTTGGCCAACCGCCCTTACAAGCTAAAGACGGCCTCCGGAAAAGTCATCGAAGGGGTCACTGACGAGAACGGCAAGACCAAACGTGCTGCGGCCTATACGGCCGAGACCGTATCCGTCGAATTCGCGCCACAAACCGAAATCTACATCGGCTGAGGGCGCAGCATGTCGAGCACTGACCCAGTCGTCGCACAATCTAACCTTAGCCCTGCGAGCAATACGCAAGGCGCCCCAGTTCGGGCCAGGCTGTTCAAGATCACCGATATTCCGGCAGCCATGGATGCCATTGATTGGCCTGTTTCCGCCGCACTGATGCGCCACTGGTTTCAGGGACAACCCTGGCCGACGGAAAATGGCGGCATGTTGCAGCAGGTAAAGGAACACGCCGAATGGCCCCCAGCGCAGTACATCGAGGAAAGCATCGTCAAGATGAGTTGGGTGGTCAGTTTCGACAAGGTCCAGCCGATTCTCGCCGAGCTGCGCCGAAGCTGGAACAACGCCGCCGCGATTGGTGAGATTCGCAAGCATCTGCTCAAGGCCTACGGCGACAAGGGGCTTGGCTGCTACCCCCTGCTTTTCCCTAACCTGGCAAGCGCGGTGGAGCGCTTCGGTTACTTCAACTCACGCACGATCACCTTTTCCAAGTGGGGCAACGAAGGCCTCAACGATCTGCGCGGAGCGCTGGCGGACTTCAACCTGCGAGTGGCCGCCGAGGGTGACGTAGAGGTCCATGCAGATCGCATCCTGTTTCGCCCGAGAACCTTGCTGTTCTATGCCGAGGACAACTACGATTTCAACGACGATGGCTCGGTGTTCAGCCAGCCACTGGGCTTCTGGAACTTCGATGGTATCGCTCCCAGCCTGCTCGAGGCCACGGCGCACAATGCCGGTGTCGATGCGGTCTCCCGTGGCATCACACAGCAGTCCCTGTTCGGAATGAGTGCTCAGAACCAAAGGCGCTACATGGACGAGCAGCGCAAACGCTACATGCTTGTGCTGAACAGTCATTTCGCCGATTACCGGGCAAGATACAAGCGAGGCGGAGACTTCCGCGTGTTTTCCGATCTGCTACGCGAACCCCTGCCACCTGGCACACCCGCCATCACCCTGCCGAAACGCTGACATGAACAAAGCCATTCTCGCTGTATGCAGCCTTCTCGCCGCGCTCGCCCTGCTCTTTGGCTGGAGCCTGAACAGTGCGCTGAACGCGCCGCCGTCGGTTTCGCAAGTCAGCCCGCAAGGTGGCCATCTCATCGAGAGCGTGCCGGTACAGGGCCTGCTGGCCCCTGGCGGTGGTGTGTCATATCTGCGCATCGTCGACCGTTCGGATCGGTCGAAGGTATTTCGCAGCCCACTCTTTACCTCGCGCTCCGTGGACATGCGGGCGAGCGAGGACAGCCAAAGCCTGGGCGTGACCTGGATCGACTTCGACAAGCGCGCCCAGGGCTTTACCCTGAGCATCCCTCAATGGCGCCCGGACTGGCGCAACATCTTCATCAGCAATACGCCCTACGAGGTCGTGCCGAACGGCTGAGCCGCAAGAGAGGGAAGTTAAATTGAATGCAACCTGGTTGTATTCCATGCAGTACGCCATGTCACATAGCCACGTGTACTTGCACGACCTAACCCGATGGGACAGCACAGCTGGTTCTGCCGCACGGTAAGCCAAACGGCGAGAACGTCAAGGTACGGATGCAGGGTCGACCGGCTTCACTCCATTCGCGGTCTCGATCGTCATGTGATAAGTACCCGGGATGAAATCATTGTTCTGGCGAGCCCAAGCGCTACCGAAACCCTCGAAGTGGAATCGTCGATGACCGAGGACACGGCAACCAACCCAGGTACTACCGGGCTCATCCTCTCGGGCGGGGGCGCGCGGGCGGCATATCAGGTCGGTGTCCTGTCGGCGATTGCCGATCTGCTGCCCGATTCGTCGGGTAACCCATTTCCGGTGATCGTCGGCACTTCGGCGGGCGCGATCAATGCCGTCAGCCTGGCGTGCGGCGCGCTGCATTTTCGCGAGGCAGTGCGACGACTGAGCACCGTGTGGCGCAGTTTCCATACCGATCAGGTGTACCGCAGCGACTGGCCGGGCGTGTTGCACCAGGCCGGCCGATTTCTCGGCCACAGCGTGCTCGGTATCGGCAAGCAGGTGCCCGTGGCGCTGCTGGACAGTTCGCCATTGGCCAAGATGCTCGAGCGCGAACTGGATTTTTCAGGCATCGCCGCGGCAATGCGCCACCGGCAACTGCGCGCGGTAGCGGTAACGGCATTCGGCTACGAGTCGGCGGAGGCGGTGACCTTCTACCAGGGCCATGGCGCCATCAATCCATGGCTTCGCCATCGGCGGGTAGGTGTGCCGACCCGGCTGGCGATACCCCATTTGCTGGCGAGCACTGCCATCCCGCTGATCTTCGAGCCGGTGAAGATCAACCGCGAGTATTTTGGCGATGGCGCGGTTCGCCAGACCGCACCCATCAGCCCCGCCTTGCACCTGGGCGCCACGCGTGTGCTGGTGGTCGGGGTCAGTGGTAATCCGGTGGATGACCAGAGCAGGACCGCGCCAACCCCGAGACCGACAGGCGCCATCCCGAGTCTTGCGCAGATCGCCGGGCACATGCTCAACAGCACCTTCATCGACAACGTCGAGAGCGATATAGAACTGCTGGAGCGCCTCAATCTACTGGGGCAGCTGGTGCCTGCCGAACAGCGCAAGCGCGCCTATGGACTGACCCCCGTCGAGGTGCTGGTGATTTCGCCCAGCCAGCCGCTGGACAAGATCGCCGCCCGCCACCGGCAAGAGCTGCCTGCAGCCCTGAGGCTGTTCCTGCGCGGCCCGGGTGGCACGCGCGAAGGCGGCGGTGGGCTGCTGAGCTATCTGCTGTTCGAACCCGGTTACTGCAGTGAGCTGATCGAACTGGGTTACCGAGATGCCATGGCGAAGAAATCCGAGCTTACGGCCTTTCTAAGGCTCAACGTTCAGCGCACATCGTAGCCCGCTGCTTCGCCAACACTTGCAGCGCCATGCCCGACAATCGGTAGTGATACCTGATTTGACAAAATCCAGGCTATTTCATAGTTTTAAGTACGCGCAAACGTTTGCGTACCCAAAATAATGACAATAACCATGGAGTTTTCCCATGTTCGGTCTCCGTCCTGCCCGTCTCTGCGCCGCCATCGCTCTAGGTGCCGCCGCCCTTGTCAGTCTCTCCAATGCTCAAGCTGCCGAAGGTGATACGCCTCAGGTGGCACTGGTCATGAAATCCCTCGCCAATGAGTTCTTCCGCACCATGGAAGACGGTGCCAAGGCCTACCAGAAAGAGAATCCGGACCAGTTCACGTTGATCGCCAACGGCATCAAGGATGAAACGGACACCTCTGCGCAAATCCGTATCATCGAGCAGATGATCGTCGCCAAAGTCGATGCGCTGGTCATCGCGCCAGCCGACTCCAAGGCCCTGGTGTCCGTGATCAAGAAGGCCAGTGATGCCGGGATCAAGGTCGTCAATATCGATAATCGCCTGGATCCGGACGTGGTGAAGAGCAAGGGCCTGGATGTGCCCTTCGTCGGCCCGGATAACCGCAAAGGCGCGCGTCTGGTCGGCGAATACCTGGCCGAGAACAAGCTCAAGGCGGGTGACGAGGTCGGCATCATCGAAGGCGTGTCGACCACCACAAATGCCCAGCAACGCACCGCAGGCTTCAAGGATGCGATGGAAGCGGCAGGCATGAAGATCGTTGGCGTGCAGTCGGGCAACTGGGAGATCGACCGCGGCAACGCCGTGGCCTCGGCCATGCTCAACGAGCACCCCAACCTCAAGGCCTTGCTGGCCGGTAACGACAGCATGGCGCTTGGCGCGGTATCGGCGGTGCGTGCAGCCGGCAAGCAGGGCCAGGTACAGGTAGTCGGCTACGACAACATCAATGCCATCAAGCCCATGCTCAAGGACGGCCGTGTACTCGCCACCGCCGACCAGTTCGCCGCGCAGCAGGCTGTGTTCGGTATCGAAGCGGCGCTCAAGCTGGTCAAAGGCGAGCCTACCGATGCCAAAGACGGCGTGATCGAAACCCCCGTCGAACTCGTGACCAAGCCGTGAGCCCAGCGGCAGTAGGTGGCGAGACCGTTCTCGCCGCCAGCGGCATCGGCAAGACCTACGCGCAGCCGGTGCTGGGCGGAATCGACCTGCAATTGCGCGCCGGCGAGGTGCTGGCGCTGACCGGTGAGAACGGCGCCGGCAAGAGCACGCTGTCGAAGATCCTTTGCGGGCTGGAACAGCCCACCACCGGCTCGCTGAGCTTTCTCGGTCAGCCCTATGCCCCGGCGAGCCGACGCGAGGCTGAACGCCTTGGTGTGCGCATGGTGCTGCAGGAGCTCAACCTGCTGCCGACGCTGACCGTGGCCGAGAACCTGTTTCTCGACAACCTGCCCAACCGTGGCGGCTGGATTGCCCGCGGTCGTCTGCGCGAAATGGCGCGCCAGGCGATGGCTCAGGTCGGCCTCGAAGCGGTCGATCCGGATACGCCCGTGGCGGCGCTTGGGGTCGGCCATCAGCAGATGGTCGAAATCGCCCGCAACCTGATCGGTGATTGCCGTGTACTGGTGCTCGACGAGCCAACGGCCATGCTGACCGCCCGCGAGGTGGACCTGCTGTTCGCGCAGATCCAGCGGCTGCGCGAAGCCGGCGTCGCCATCATGTACATCTCCCATCGCCTGGAAGAACTGGCCAAAGTGGCGCAGCGCGTCGCCGTGCTTCGCGACGGCCAACTCGTTGCGGTGGAAGCCATCGACCGTTACAGCAGCGACGAGCTGGTCACCTTGATGGTCGGCCGCGACGTTGGCGAAGCCATCGATCTGGGCGAACGACAGATCGGCGCCCCCTTGTTGCAGGTGAGCAATCTCACCCGCCGCGGCAAGGTCGAGGACGTGTCCTTCACGGTTCGCGCCGGGGAAATCTACGGCATCTCCGGGCTGATCGGTGCCGGCCGTACCGAATTGCTGCGCCTGATCTATGGTGCCGACCGCGCCGACAGCGGGCAGGTGTCGCTTGGCAACCCGCCGGTGCCGGTCCAAGTGCGCTCCCCCGCCGAAGCCGTGCGCCACGGCATCGCGTTGATCACCGAAGACCGCAAGGGCGAAGGCCTGCTGCTGAGCCAGCCCATCGCCGCCAACCTGGCCCTGGGCAACATGCCGGCCGTGTCACGCCACGGGCTGATGCGCCCGGCTGCGGAACAGGCGCTGGCGCAGCGGCAGATAGATTCCATGCGCATTCGCTGCAACGGGCCGCATCAAGCGGTGGTCGAGCTGTCCGGCGGTAATCAGCAGAAGGTCGTCATTGGCCGCTGGCTGGAGCGCGATTGCCGCGTGCTGCTGTTCGACGAGCCCACCCGTGGCATCGATGTCGGCGCCAAGTTCGAGATTTACCGTCTGCTCGGCGAGCTGGCGCGCCAAGGCAAAGCGCTGGTGGTGGTATCCAGCGACCTGCGTGAACTGATGCTGATCTGCGACCGCATCGGCGTGTTGTCAGCCGGCCGCCTCATTGAAACTTTCGACCGCGACGACTGGAGCCAGGACCGTCTGCTGGCTGCCGCATTCGCGGGCTACCGCAGCCGCGAAGCCATGCTCGGCGATGTCGCGCCCCCGTTACAGGAGCTTTCCCAATGACCACTTCGTCCGCCACGCCTGCCGCCAAGCGCAGCGGCACGCACCAGGGCCTGGGCACTTACCTGGGCCTCGCTGGCGCGCTGTTGGCGATGATCGTGCTGTTCTCGTCCTTGAGCAGCCACTTCCTGTCCTACGCGACGTTCACCACACTGGCCAACCAGATCCCCGATCTGATGGTGCTGTCGGTGGGCATGACTCTGATCCTGATCATCGGCGGCATCGACCTGTCGGTGGGGTCGGTACTGGCCCTGGCGGCTGCGGTGGTCAGCGTGGCGATGCTCGGCTTTGGCTGGGGCATCGTGCCGTCTGCGCTGCTCGGCATGGCCTGCGCCGCACTCGCCGGCACCGTGACCGGCACCATCACAGTCGCCTGGGGCATTCCGTCGTTCATCGTCTCCCTCGGTGTGCTGGAGATGGCGCGCGGCCTGGCTTACCAGCTCACCGACTCACGCACCGCCTACATCGGCGACGCCTATGCCTGGCTGTCGACGCCGGTCGCGGCGGGGATTTCGCCGGCGTTCGTCATCGCACTGCTGGTGATCGTCGCGGCGCATTTGCTGCTGACCCGCAGCGTGTTCGGCCGCTATCTGGTGGCCATCGGCACCAACGTAGAGGCCGTGCGCCTGGCAGGCATCAACCCCAAGCCGTACAAGGTTTCGGTGTTCGCGCTGATGGGCCTGCTCGCCGGCCTGGCCGCGCTGTTCCAGATCTCGCGCCTGGAAGCGGCCGACCCGAATGCCGGTTCCGGCCTGGAGCTGCAGGTGATCGCCGCCGTGGTGATCGGCGGCACCAGCCTGATGGGCGGGCGCGGTTCGGTGATCAGCACCTTTTTCGGCGTATTGATCATCTCCGTACTGGCCGCTGGGCTGGCGCAGATCGGCGCCACCGAGCCGACCAAACGCATCATTACCGGTGCAGTGATCGTGGTGGCCGTGATTCTCGATACCTACCGCAGCCATCGCGCCAAGCGCAGGGGCTGAGGGTTCATGGCCACTATCAAGGACGTCGCAGCGCGCGCCGGCATTTCCTACACCACCGTCTCCCACGTGGTGAACGGCACACGACCGGTGAGCGACCCGGTGCGTGACAAGGTCGAGGCCGCCATTGCCGAGCTGGGCTATGTGCCCAGCGGCGTGGCGCGCTCGCTACGGGCCCGCGCCACCGGCACCCTCGGGTTGCTGGTGCCGAACGCCAGCAACCCCTACTTCGCCGAGCTGGCGCGGGGCATCGAGGACCACGCCGAGCGCAACGGCTACAGCGTGATCCTGTGCAACTCTGACGACGACATCGACAAGCAGCTGCGCTACCTGCGCGTGCTGGTGGAACGCCGTATCGACGGCCTGATCGTCGCTACCGTAGCCAGTGACAAGGCCTTTGCCGAGGCGCTCGCCGGTTTGCGCGTACCGCTGATGCTGGTCGACCGCTCCCTGGATGGCGTGACCGCTGACCGCGTACAGGTCGATCATGAGCGCGGCGGCTTTCTCGCTACCCAGCACCTTCTCGAGCTGGGCCATCGCCGTATCGCCTGCATTGGCGGCCCGGCCAGCACCCAGGTCGTGCAGTTGCGTGCAGCGGGGTATCGACGTGCGCTGGCGGGGGCGAAGGTGGAGGCGCTGCCGGTGGTCGATTGCGCCTTCACCAGCCCGGCCGGATACGCGGCCGCACAGGCATTGTTGGCGGACCATGAACCACCCACCGCTATCTTCGCCGGTAACGACATGATCGCACTGGGCGTGCTGCGTGCAGCGGCCGAACGCGGTGTTCGCGTGCCAGAACAACTGTCGGTGGTCGGCTTCGACGATATCGAAGTCAGCCGCTACCTGTATCCCGCGCTGACCACGGTCGGCCAATCCATCGGCCAGCTTGGCGAAACGGCGGCCGCGAGACTGCTCGCGCGAATCCGCACACCCGACCTGAGCGCCGAACAGCAACTCGTCGAACCCACCCTCGTGCTGCGCGAATCCAGCGCGGCGCCGCAGGCTTGAGCGGTGACATTGGTTTGAAGTCGGCGTTTGGCCAAGAGAGAGGATCAGCAATGCAAGCAAAGGTAGTTGTGGTGGGCAGCTTGAACATGGACCTGATCGTTCGCACGCCTCGCCTCCCTGTTGGCGGCGAAACCCTGGCCGGGCACGGTTTTTCCACGGCGCCCGGCGGCAAGGGCGCCAACCAGGCCGTCGCTGCGGCGCGTCTGGGCGCCCAGGTGGCCATGATTGGTTGTGTTGGCGATGACGCCTACGGCGCCGAACTGCGCGCCGGCCTGATCGCGGAGGGCATCGATTGCCGCGCGGTCATGAGCGCGACCGGCGTACCCACCGGTATCGCCGCGATTTTGGTGGACGATGCCGGCCAGAACGCAATCATCATCGCAGCAGGCGGTAACGCTGAACTGACTCCAGCGCGACTGACCGCTCACGATGCGTTGCTGCAAGCTGCCGATATCGTCATTGCGCAGCTGGAAGTGCCCCTGCCGACCGTCGAGGCCACCCTCTATCGCGCCCACGAGCTGGGCCGCACGGTCATCCTCAACCCGGCGCCGGCCACTGGTCCGCTGCCCGCTCACTGGTATGGCCTTGTCGATTACCTGATACCCAATGAAAGCGAGGCCGCCCTGCTCACCGGCATTCAGGTCGACTCGCCGCAAAGCGCCTTGCTTGCAGCGCAAAGGTTGATGGAGCGTGGCGCGCGCCGCGTGCTGATCACGCTTGGCAGCCAGGGCGTGCTTTACGCCGATTCAACGCGTCACCTGCATCTGCCCGTCGACCCCGTGGTTGCGGTCGATACCACAGCCGCAGGCGATACCTTCGTCGGTGGCTTCGCCGCGGCCTTGGCTGCCGGGCAATCACTGGAAGCTGCCATTGGCCTCGGTCAGCAAGCCGCTGCGCTGGCGGTCACCCGACCGGGCGCGCAACCCTCGATTCCCTACCGTCACGAGTTGCCTGCATGAAGAAGACGCCTCTGCTCAACGCCGCACTCTCGGCTGCCATCGCTCGGCTCGGTCATGGCGACATCATCGTCATCGGCGATGCCGGCATGCCGGTTCCACCCGGTACACCCTGCATCGACCTGGCGCTGACCGCCGGCGTGCCGGACTTCGCCACCACGCTGCGGGTCGTGCTGAGCGAGATGCAGGTGCAGGGTCATCTATTGGCCCGCGAAACCCTGGAAGTGGCTCCTTCGGGGCTGGACGCAATCGAGGCGCTGTACGCGGCCGGGGACTTGGGCGAGCGGCAGCTGGTCAGCCATGACGAACTCAAAGCCGCGTGCGTGAAGGCTCGCGTGCAGATACGCACCGGAGAGTGCCGGCCGTATAGCAATATCGCGCTGATCGCGGGTGTCACCTTCTAAGGATCGATCAACACTCCGCCAGAGTCGGCCAACAGTTATCCCTAACCGTGCTCGCGGGCATCGCATGCGTATCGGTTCATGAGTGTTCACCGGTGGGCTGAAGCTGCGTAGCGTAGAAAACGGCGGAGCCTTTTCCACGCGTTCGGCAACCCCACCACCTTCATGACCGACTTGGCATCCATGCCATCGTCATCGGCGAAATGACGGCGCAGCTGGACTGGGATTTATGAGGCCCGGATGGCGGCGGGCAGCCTACAAGCCTGACCCCGCCGGAGAATACGTGCGCGCCCCATATATCCCTTCTTCACTGCGATTGGTGTGCTAGAAGCGGAACGCCTGACGACCGATCAATAGCCACTGGCCGTCCTGTTTCTGCCAGATCTGAAAATTCTCGATCTCGGTCGGAACGATGCCTTTCTCCTTGCTGATGGCTTGAGCCGAGAAGTGATGGCGCACCATAGCCACGTCACCGGAAAGCGTGATCTTCTGATCGAGCATTTTCAGCTCTTTGAACGCGCTTTTGCCGGTCTCGATATCCGAGATGAAAGCCCTCTTGTCCTGAATGTTCCCACTGGAATGGCCGTAAGTAAGATTGTCTGCCGTCAGCTTTTCGAGCTGGTCGATGTCTTTATGCAGCATGGCCTGGGTGAGCTTATCAACGGCAGTCGCCACCTCGCTTTCGTCGGCGGGAGCCGCGGCCACGTAACCGGTGAACAAGCACAGAAACCCCATGACCAGTGTTAGCTTTCTCATGCAAATGACCCTTCTTCTAATTGTTAGACGCAACGCGGCAAGTGCCGATGACAGATTGTCTGTCATCGTACAACTTAGTTGATTCCTCGCTGATGACAAGGCCCGCCGCCACATTCCTGTGCTGTATGGGTGAAACGTCTGACAGGCGGCTCGCTGTGCGGTGAGAAGCGAACAGCGTTTTAAGTGCAGAGCCTGAGAGCGATGATGTTGGATTCAACAAACGCCAACGTGGCTAACGAGTGTGTGGCCCGCCCTGCCCCATCGCGCCCACGGGCCTTGAAGTTGGCTCCGTAGGGTGGAAAGGCGAAGCCATTTCCACGACAGCGCACGAAGTGCATATGACAGCAGCGCGATTTGGTCTGTAGCGGAAAGCAGAACCGTTAAGCGGCTGACCAGATGATGAATCTTCCTACCCCTGGAGTCACCTCTGCCGGGAAAGGAGACCGTTCCTTTTCTCCATGGGTATGCTTTAACCCCCTTCCTCCATGTAGCGCCGCTCGATGAACCGACCCAGCACAGACCGCGACTGGCTTGCGCGCGCGACGCCATCGTCAAAGATGGAGCGCATCGAGGCCTACTTTCGCGGGCACGGCTATACACCGCATCGGCATGACACCTACGCCATTGGCAGCACGCTGTCTGGCGTGCAGAGCTTCCATTATCGGCAAGCGATGCGGCACAGCCTGCCGGGCGGCACCATCGTGCTCCACCCGGATGAGATCCATGATGGCGAGGCAGGCACCGATGCGGGCTTTCGCTACCGGATCCTCTATATCGAACCGTCTTTGATTCAGGACGTACTGGGCGGCGAGCCGTTGCCCTTCATAGCAGGCGGTTTGTCCCACGACCCTCGGCTGCTAGCTGCCACCACTCGCCTGCTTCACAGCCTGGACACGGTACTCGACCCGCTCGAAGAGGACGACGCGATCTACGATCTGGCGCAGGCGCTCAGGGTCGCCGGCGGCAAGCCGCGTGGCCGTAAAGCGGTTGATTACGTGGCGGCCGAGCGCGCCCGTACTTTTATCCATGACACGCTGGAGCAGAGCATCACGTTAGATGATCTGGTGCAGGCCAGTGGGCGCGACCGCTGGAGCCTGTCGCGCGACTTCCGTGCGTTGTATGGCACCAGCCCCTATCGCTACATCACTCAGCGGCGCCTCGCCGAGGCGCGTTATCGGCTACTCGCAGGCCAGCCGCTAACCGATGCGGCGCTAGAGAGCGGCTTCTTTGATCAAGCCCACATGACCAGGCTGTTCACACAGACCTTTGGCATTTCCCCTGCCCGTTGGCTAAAGATGCTCAATCGCCGGTAGCCGGGCCGAGTGGTACTTGCACGATCGTGCAATACGGATCGAGCGGTCCAGCGTTAGCGTAGTGGGCACCTACCGCATCCACTAACGAGCCCCGCCATGAACAATCAGCAGCCCCCCTATTCCGCCATCAACTTCGCCGAGAAATTCGCACTGTTCCATGACCAGTGGGCGCAAAAGGTCATCGCCGAAATGAACGACTACCAATTCAAACTCGCCCGGCTAGAGGGCGAGTTCATCTGGCACCGGCATGCCGAAACCGATGAAACCTTCATCGTGCTGGAGGGCGAGTTGGTGATCGAATTTCGAGACGGCGAGGTCACCGTTGGCGCAGGCGAGATGTATGTGGTGAAGAAAGGCGTCGAACACAAACCCAGTGCTGCGCGGGAAACGAAGCTTCTGGTGATCGAGCCCAGGGGCGTGTTGAATACCGGTGATGAAACGAATGAGCGGACGGCGGTGAATGATGTCTGGATTTGATTGAGAACGTCCAGCAAGCGGAGAGGACGGGTATATAAATCGATCCTCTCATCCGGCGATTTCGCTAGCCCTTCGGAATCGACTCTGGACGCACATAGGGCAGCATGTGGGCCACGTAGTCCGCTTTGCCGAGATTGATCCCTTGGTTACGCAATATGGAATAAGCAGTCATGACATGGAAATAGAACTGACCCAGCGTCCAGTCACGGGCGTATTGCTCTGCGCTCAGGTCGAGAATCATTCCGTTTGGCAGTTGGTGCGCGATTGGCTTATCCGCATCTGCGTCCAGACCATCGGCTGAGAGAGCGTCTAGTAACGCGACCGTTTCATCGATCCGCGCATGAGCATCCGCAAGCGATCCGGGTTGTTTGACAGCCTGACGCCCTTCATCCAACAGATCGGTGATCGAAGCCGTGAACGCCTCGCCTCTCAGACGGCTTATGGCTTCTCGCGCCTGTACACAAGCAAAGCGAACCTGGGTGGACAGCGGGTACATATCGGGCGCCAGCCGTGCGGATAACAGCGCTTGCGCCTCTGCTTCCGGCAACTGGGTCTGCGCCTTCTTCAGCCAGCCGGAGAGGGTTTTGAGCATTTGTGTATAGGTTGGAACTAGGAGAGTCGTTAGCTGCATGGATTCTTACCCTGTGAGTTAGAGGTAAATCTACGCCGAATAAGGTGACATGTTTATTTATTGGAGCTAGCTACCTGAGGTAGATAAATCAGTCCCCTTTTTTCTCGCGCAATTGACGCGCACTGGATCGCGTCGAAGCCACTAGACGTCATTTAAGCCAATCAGCTTTAGAAAAGGCTAGATATCACAAGTAGTCGCCCGACGGACGATCAAACCAAGTCGCCCCGTTTTTTGGTACGCGCATGCCAAATCTCCCACTCGATATTTATCATATTGACTACTAGATACATAAACAACAATCGTATCGTTAGGGATTTGAATGTAAATCGTAGGAGGCGACCTGTAATTGGTATGCTTCCGAGCAATCTTTCCATGGTAAAGGACTTCTTCGCTAAACGGCGGAATTGAATTGACAGCTATTAACAGAAAGAATGATAAAAAGAGCGCCACCACAGCGACGGCGCCAAGCCCAGCAACTTTAATTGAGAAGAACAGAAAAACAATAACTACAAAAGCTATACATGCAGTGAGTATTAGGCACCTAAGCAACTCTTCGTTATAACCTGTACCAGGATAGTAAAGAAGACTGTTTAAACATAACGCCGCTGACACCCACATGAATGGACCGAACAGGTTAACCTTATTGCAAGGAGCTTTTTTCTCCAAGAGAACAAATGTATCTCTTTGGAAGAATGAGATACAAATTACTATAGGAATAAACGCTACTGCTAACCAAGGAACCAGATTATTGGCTTCGGGAAAGAACACAACGATAACAGACAATACAAATGCGAAAAGGCGAAGTCCCCATGTAAATCTTCGGACCCCTTTCAAATTTCCGTTTTCATCTAAGGCATAACCTTGATCAACGGAGAGAACCCTCTCGGCTACGCTTTCTCTGTAGCCCTTGGCGTCGCTGACAATTTCATCTAATTCAGCTTGCTTATCGAATGAACTTTCGCGTCGCACTTTCTTGAACCGCTTAAGCACACTCATAGCGTTAAGCACCTAGCATTTGAATCGTCGTGAACAACATCGGCCGCTGTGTAACAGGGCGTTTGGGCTAAGATATTTGCATTTCTGTGAAAAATAAATCTGTCCCCCTTTTTCCGCACAAGAGAGGGTCGTTGAAGCTGAGTGCAACATGGCTGGAGTGAGATCGGTCGGACATGATTCCGCAGCGGTGCCAGACCGCTTCAGCCGCGCCGATATTCACGACGGGACAGACAGAAAAAATAAATCTGTCCCCTTTCCCTACCTTTTTGGCAAGCGGTTCCTGCAAGCCGTGCTCTTAATTAGCGCGGTACGGTATACGGGATAGATGAACTTTCCGGGCACTAAGCATCTCGGAACTGCTGTGATCGGCCGCCCATTTATAGAGATGCTCTTGAAGAGACGCAGCAGCAAGATCTTGATATCTCATTGGCCCAACTGTAATTGACTTAATACATTCGGCGCCGATCGGCATTTCAACATAGGGCACCAACATGTCACCTCTTATTCGATATAGTATATTTTCTCGAATGAAGTCGCTATGACATTCAAGCACCGCTCGAACTTCAGATTCTTCAGAAAAGCCAGAGTGCTTGTAAATCGTTGGGTTTTTTAACATCCTATATGATGTATTCCAGTGAACAGCCTCTAGCTCTTCACTCTTAGCTTCTCGGATAATTTCAGTAACCACAGATTCTACTGTTGCACTTGCGGTGCTTTGTTTCACTTCATCATCATAAATGCAACTATATAGCGGAAGATACTTACCTAAGGTCGCCTCATCGAATTCCAAGCAATACGAGCCATAACCCCTCCATTGACTCAGCTGGTCAGGCGAGCGGCTGAATGATGTCACGAAGAAGAAATCTCTAATTGAGCACCACATCTCCATATCATCAGCCACATAGCTCTTGAGGAATTGTAAAGCGCCCTCTCTGTTCGAGTAACAACCAAAATTTTTATCAGGATCATGCTCAAGCGAACTCTTTATGTGTTCGCTAATCAGCTGAAATCCGTTTCTATACTCCTCAGAATCATTGAGGTATTGAATGCTCGTCGCCCTGAGTTTCAGATTTTGTAGAATACTCATGACAGCGTTCAGATCGGTGTAGTGAAAGAGAGATGCCATTAAACAATCCTGAAGGAAAGCGCCATGTAAAGCTTAATTCATACTGGTGTTTGCTGTTTTCTGCAAAGCGAGCCGCCAAATAAAGTGCTCCTTTTTTTGCTTTGTTACGAACCTAAGCTATTAACTACAGCTAATGCGTCCGGCCACGCTGTCTCAGCTTCGATATGTTTCTTAATAAGCAACCTATTCGACGCAACAATTGACGGCCATCGTTTCTTCCATATCTTGTAGGCATGCCATGAATATCCAGTATAGGATTCTTTTCTCATTGTTTTCATGGACCGCAAAACCGCAGCTAAATAAATATTTTCAATAGATGTTCCTTTGACCTCAAAAATGGATCCGAGGTAGGCAAGCCAACCTGCCAGCTGCTCGTATTGCGGCCAGGCATTGTGTGCCAAGGTCAACTTTTTTTTCGCATCAATCACGTCTCCCATCATCGCTACGACGCGTTTATCATTCAAACTCAGACCCTCTGCAGACAGAGCAGATACTATCCTGTAAAAAGAATCATCAAGCTTTATATATGTATCTTTAAAATGCATCCCGTCGTAAACGACTTTCCGAAGGCTTTTTAAAGACTTTTCTGCAATATTTTCAGCTTTCGGTATCTTTTCGTTTAACTCTGTAAAAAAATCATGTGTATCCACCTCATCTAAAACTCGAATACCATAAGAATGAGCGTAATAATCTTTTATGTTCTGATTCACCTTAGATCTTGAGACAAAAAATATATTTGATCCGATTACATGACTTTTTGAAAAACCTTTGTAGTCGCTAATTATCGCCTTTAAATTAGTATCACCAAGTGAGTAGCCAAGAATAACAACCGTATTTTCATGCAAAACTGTGCTTAATTTACGAGAAAAATACGAGTCACTATTTATAAAATTGAAATAATCCTCAGAGGTGACCACCATGTTTTCCGGCGACCTAGTGGACCCATGCACGTGGTACACCTTAACTCTCGCGGAAGCTCTTGGAATTGGGAACCCAGGTGCAATGGATTGGCATTCTTCATTGCCCGCAAGTCTTTCAGCTAGATTGTCATAATTTGTGGTTACTACTCTAAATGCCCTACTAGAGAAAAAGCTTTCGATTTCTTTATAATTACCTTTTAGCGAAACTTTATCGATGATCGCAGCAATTACTTCATGTATGTTTATGTCGTTGGCGGCCAGTTTTATTGATATCACTTGCGCCGCTTCTTCTAGACTAAGGAGAGCTGGCTTCTTCTTTGGAAAAAGCGAATCTTTTATCTCATCGCCGTCAGGCAATAGGTCACAGAGGTCTTCCAATAGTTCTTGCCAACTCGGCGCATCATTCTCTGAAACTGCTTTTGAAAAGCCTGTGCCTGTGAAAATACAAAGCCTATTCGTTACAGTTGCATACGCAATCTCAAACATTTCACTCAATGCGCAACCCCTTATTCATCTAATTTAATCCCTTCCTAACCCCGCCAATCGCCTCATGCACCCTTCTCGTAAAATCCGAGTGCGCTTGATACGTCATCACCAATCGATCAATCGCTCGTGTCATTGCCACATACAACAACCGCGCTTCATCCGCTTCCGCCTCCCCTTTTTTCGGCATTTCGCCTAAGCCCGGTATCAGCACCAGCCCGAACTCAAGGCCTTTGCTGGAGTGCATGCTGACGATCTTGACGCTGTCTTCACTGCTGTAGAGTTCGCCGCGGCCTTTGGAGCTGGTGCCTGAAGCGTAGGCGATGCCGGCTTGGGTCAGGGCGCGTTCGGCGGCTTCGGCCTGGGCGTTATTGCGGTAGATGATCGCCATGTCGTTGAGGACGCGGCCGTTGGCCTGTTCGTCGCGGATGCGGGTGACGAGGCAGTCCCATTCCTGCCAGTGGCCTTCGCAGTGGATGAGTTCGGGGAAGGCGCCGCGGCGGCCGGCGCTTTCGGGGACGATGATGGGGATTCCGTCTTCGCCGGCGTCACGGCCGGAGAGCAGTTCAGTGGCGAAGGCGCGGGCGACCGAGAGCACTTCCAGCGTGTTGCGGTAGTTGAGCTTGAGGATGGTAGTGCGGCCCTGTGCCTGGATGCCGACGCTGGCAAAGCTGAAGTCCAGCCCGGTCTTCTTGCCCTTGCCGCGGTAGATGGACTGGGCATCGTCGTAGAGCACCAGCAGGGCGTTGGTGGCCGGGTCGACCATCTGCACGATCAGCTTGAACCACTCGGGCGCGAAGTCGTGGCCTTCGTCAATCAGCACGGCAGAGTATTGCGCGCGCGGGATCTGGCCACGGTCGACGCCATCGATGGTTTTCTCCACCTGTTCGGCCGCGTATTTCGCTGCGGACGGACTCCATTTCGGCTTATCGACGTTGTAGGTGGTCAGCATCTCTGAACACCAGCCGTGGAAGTGCTGCACGGTGACTTTTTCACCCAGCCCCTTTTCCACAAGCACCTGACGCAAGCGCCCCGCGAGCGAGCGATTGAAGCAGAGCACCAGAATCGGCTTGGGCGAAACCTTGGCCAGTTGCTCGCAGCGGTAGCCGAGGATCATCGTCTTGCCGCTGCCCGCCGCACCGTGGATGACGCGATGGCCTTCGCCAAGGGAGCGGGCGAGTTGTTCCTGCTGAAGGTCCATGACCTTGATGAGGCTGGGGATCGGCGCGTCGTTATCGGCGAACAAGCCGAACTGGCCGGGCAGGGCGCTGACGCGGACCTCGGGGTAGAGGTGGTAACGCACGCGGTCGATCTGCGGCAGCGTCAAGGTGCAGGGGAAGACGTGGGGGAACATATTCCACAGGCGCTGCTGGAAGGCTTCCGGGTCTGCGCTTTCGGTCATCTCGTCCTGAAAGATAACGCGTTGCGGGTCGAGCACGTCGTGCAGGTCTGTCTCTTCGAACTGGCGGCGAGTGATGTTGGTCAGCACCACGCCCCAGCCCCACGGCATGATCAGTTCGCCTGGTCGCGGCGAGCTTTTGCCTTGGCGCAGCAGCTGGTCTTTCTTTAGCACCATGTCGACCTCAACGACATAGGAGCGGGCCTGCAACATGGGATTAGCGACGGTCTTGATCCCGCTGCTGGTGTGCAGCGTGACCTTGCCGTGGGTCATGCTCTGGATGGTCGCGAGCTTCCAGTCCTTGACCTCTAGCACGAGGATGCCGCGGCGCGGGTGCAGGACGACGAAATCGGGATAACGGGCTTTAGGCCCGACCGGGACGTTGCTCCAGCAGAGGTAGTCGTCCTCAAGCAGCTTTTCCAGCCGCTCGGCAAAGCGACGCTCGCCAGCGGTATCGAACTGGCATTGGGACCGAACGGGGAAAAAGCGGGCCATCTGTACCTTCCATGGTGTTCGGGCGACTGCCCGAGCTAATGCCGCTGAGCCCAAGCCTGGGCGGGGAGTGCGATGCGGTGCGCACGAGGCGCTGCTTCGCCACGTTACCCACGGCAATAGCGCTGGTAAAGCAGCAAAAGGCTTAATCCACGTTTTTTATAGGGCTACCGGATGTACGGTTTCGCTTGGGCGAAACGCGGGGCAGGGTGGTTGAGCTTTAGCGGGCCGTGCGGCCCGTTCACTCGTCCTGCGGGCCAAGCATTTCGCCGACCTTGGTGGCGAAGGCGTCGATGGCGAACGGCTTGGTAATCACGCCCATGTCCGGGCCGAGGAAGTCGTTGGCGATGAAGCTTTCGGCGTAGCCGGTGGCGAACAGTACCTTTAGGCCGGGGCGTTGCTGGCGGACGATCTCGGCGAGTTGGCGGCCGTTCATGCCGGGCAGGCCGACATCGGAAACCATGAGGTCGATGCGCTGATTGCTCTCGGTGATGGTCAGGGCTTCGGTGGCTTCCCCGGCTTCGAGCGTCTGGTAGCCAAGGTCGTTGAGCACTTCGACTACCAGCGAGCGCACCACTGATTCGTCTTCGACCACGAGGATGGTTTCGCCCATGCCCTGGGGCGCGCGTTCTGGCTCGACCTCCACCGGCGTGGTTTCGCCTTTGTGAACGGGTAGGTACAGGCAGACGCTGGTCCCGGCGCCGGGAACGGATTCAATCTGGATATAGCCTTTGGCCTGCTTGATGTAGCCATAAACCATGGACAGCCCAAGGCCGGTGCCCTGGCCGATGGGTTTGGTGGTGAAAAAGGGTTCGAATGCCCGTTCGATCACTTCGGGCGGCATGCCGGTACCGGTGTCGGTGACGCGCAAGAGTATGTACTCGCCCTCGGTCAGGCCGCGTTTCTTCGGGTCGGGCACGACGCCGTGGTAGTAGCTGCTGGTGGACAGGTGGATCTGCCCGCCGTGAGGCATGGCGTCACGGGCGTTGATGACGAGGTTGATCAAGGCGCTTTCGAGCTGGTTGACGTCCATGCAGGCCGGTTGCAGGCCACCGCTGAGCGAGGTGACGAGCTTGATGTTTTCACCCGTGGTGCGGTGCAGCAGGTCTTCAAGGGATGCCACCAGACGATTGACGTCTACGGGCTTCAGGTCGAGGGCCTGGCGCCGCGAAAAGGCCAGCAGCCGTTGGGTCAGTGCTGCTGCACGCTGGGCAGAGGTGACGGCCGCGCATATATAGCGCTCGACATCGCCCGTATCGCCGCGTCGATGGCGCCGCTGCATGAGGTCGAGGCTGCCGATGATGCCGGTCAGCAGGTTGTTGAAATCGTGGGCGATGCCGCCGGTGAGTTGGCCGACGGCTTCCATCTTCTGTGCCTGGCGCAGCGCTTCTTCGGTCCGGGTGCGCTCGGCGACCTCGGCCGCCACACGGGCTTCGAGGTGTTCGTTGAGCTGGCGCAGGCGAATTTCGCTGACGCGCAAGGCATGCTCGGCGCGCTTGCGCGCGCTGATGTCAGTGCAGGCGCCGGCGACGTAGGAGAGCTTGCCGTCGGCATCGCGAAATGCCTTGGCCTTGCATGCGAGCCATTTGTCAGTACCGGCGCGGGCAATACGAAATTCAACGGTGAAATCTTCGCCATGGGCGTAATGCTCGAAGGCCAGGCGGACCTGTTCGGCATCTTCTGGGTTTACGTGTCGAACGAAGTCGTCGAGGCTGGTGACTTTCTGCCCCAGCGTCAGGCCAAAAATCTGTTCGAGGGCACTGTCGAAGTAGAGGCTGCCGTCACTCAGGGTCCAGTTGAAGGTGCCGGTGCCGGAAGCCAGCAGGGCGGCGCGAAAGCGCTCGTCCGGGTGGTTGAGCGAGCCGGCGTCGCGCTGGAGGACTCCGGCCGTGACGTCTTCGACCTGATGGATGATGTAACGAACTTCACCATTACCGTCGAGCACCGGCACGTTCAAAGGGCTCCAGTAGCGCACCTCGAACCCGCCGCCCTCGGCTTCCGGCCGCCGGATGTCGTACTTGGTAATTGCCATCCGATCAGGCGCACGGGTACGCAGGACGCGCTCCAGCGAAGCGCGCAGCACGCTGGTCCCGAACTCTTCCGGCTCATCAGGATTCTTGCAGAACACCTCGAAAACTGGCCGGCCGATACTTTGCTCCCGACTTGTGTGGGTCGCGCGCAGTTGCGCGTTGCTGGCGGCGAGGATGGTGAAACCCTGATCCGGTGCCAGGATCAAATGCAAGTTGGGCACAGCCTCAAAGATGGCCTGGTAGTCGGGTGTTTGCATAATCGGTACGAAAGGGGACCTGTGATTGGATGGGCACGAACGCCGCTCGAACGCGGGGTAAGCCGGTGGATCCGTTGACCGGGGAGCAGGCACTGTTGGCGCTGCGCCGGTCGAGGCCATTTCAGTCAGCCCGGTCCGACTTCGGCATGGGGATGGAGACGCTGCTCTCCACGCTGCCGGCGGTGGCGTCGCCTTCCTTGTAGAAAGGCTCCATCTCGTCACGCGCTTGCGCCCAATGCTCGCTGTCCTGGCCTTCAGGTCGGCCGTTGGCTTCCCATATTTCGTAAGCCCTGTCGCGAATACGTTGTTCGTCGCTCATGTCGTTGCCCTCATCGTGTGCCGAGGCTTCTGGGGCGCCGCCTCAGCGCGGTTCGATGCAATTCGCACCCTGTATAGAGCAGAGGCAGGGAAGCGCACGATGGTTCCAGCTTCTGGACGGGAGGCCGACGAGTGCCACTAAAACGCTGGAATTCGCCGCCATGTCGGCGGCTTTGGGGCAGATCAGCCGATCAACGCACGGATGCGGTCGGCAATACTGGCTACGGCGAAGGGCTTGGTGAGCACGGACATGCCGGGCTCGAGGCTGATGGGCAGGGCATCTGCGGCATAACCGGTGATGAACAGCACCCGCAGTTCGGGCCGATTGAGGCGCCCGGCATTGGCCAGTTGCATGCCGTTCATGCCACCGGGCAGGCCGACGTCAGAAATCAGCAGGTCGATGCCGACATTGGATTGCAGTATTTGCAGGCCAGCGGCGCCATTCTCGGCCTCAAGGGTGCGATAGCCTAAATCCTGCAGTAGATCGGCGACCAGCAACCGGATGGCGGGCTCATCCTCCACCACCAACACGGTGCCACTGCCTGTGCCGGCGGCGGCGGGCGCCTGTGCGGCGATACTGGTTTCTACCTCAGCGGCACCCTGATAGCGCGGCAGGTACAGGCTGACCGTGGTGCCGGCGCCTAGCGCCGAGGTGATTCGCACCTGCCCACCAGATTGCTGCGCGAAGCCATAGATCATCGAAAGACCGAGGCCGGTGCCTTCGCCGATCGGCTTGGTGGTGAAGAACGGCTCGAAGACCTTGGACAGCACCTCGGGCGACATGCCGGTGCCATTGTCGGTTACGTGCATTACCAGGTATTGCCCTTCGGGAATGTCCTGCTGCCGGGCGACCTCGGCGTCGATCACTCGATTGCTCATCTCGATGACGATACAACCGCTGTCCACCAGCGCATCACGGGCATTGAGGCACAGGTTGAGCAGGGCGTTCTCAAGCTGCGAAGGATCGACCAGCGCGGGCCACAAATCCGGCGCAGGGACGCTATCCACGGTTATGTTCGGGCCCACGGTGCGGCGGATCATGTCGAGCATGTCATTGACCAATGCCGCTGCGTCCGTGGGCTTCGGCGCCAGCGTCTGACGGCGGGAAAAAGCCAGCAGCCGGTGAGTCAGGGCGGCGGCACGCTTGGTAGCGCCATGGGCAACGGTCAGGTACTTGGAAATATCGTCCAGTCGGCCTTGGGAGATACGGTGATCGATCATTTCCAGGCTGACGGAGATGCCCGCGAGCAGGTTATTGAAGTCGTGGGCCAGGCCACCGGTAAGCTGGCCGACCGCTTCCATCTTCTGCGCCTGACGCAGCTGTTCATGGGTCGACTCGAGTTGGGCCTGGCGCGCGATGTCCTTCGTGATGTCGCGGCCGGTGGCATAAGTCATATCCCCGGCTGGTGCGGCTACCCAGGAAATCGAGTGCAGCAATCCGTTCTTGTGACGGTAGCGATTGACGATACGCACAGGGTTGCCGACGGCGGTGGAAAGGTAGGCATTGACCGTATCCTGGTGGTCCTCTTGGGCGATGAACTCGTTGACGTGATGGCCTATCAACTCGTCAGGCTCATACCCGAGCAGCGTCGTCCAGGCCGGGTTGACCCGCTGGATTACGCCGTTGAAGTCGATCACGATCATCAGGTCGAGGGAGGTGTCCCACATCAGGTTGCGCTGTTCCGTGCGGATGACGACCTCATGTGCAAGGTGCTTGTTCATCTCACGCAACTGCTGCTTGGCCGCCTCGCGTTGGCGCTCGGCAATGACCTGGCCGGTGATTTCGATGCCCTGGTTGAGCAAGCCGACGATGCTGCCGTCCTCGCCGTAGATTGGCGTGGCGCTGATGTTCCAATAGGTGATTTCCGGTTGACCGTTACGCACCATGGGCAGCTCGACCCGGTCCTGAGCGAAGCCTTCGCCGGTGCGCATCGCATGATGGAAAGGCGCCGCGACCATGTCCCAGGCCTCACCCCAGACTTCCGCCACCGGGCGGCCCAGCGCAGCCGGATGACGGTCGGCCAAGGACGGAACATAGGCATCGTTATAGAGCATCCGAAGTTCCGGGCCCCAGAGCAGCGTACCCAGCAATGGCGAGTTCAGGCAGGCGCCGACCATCGAGCGCAGGGATTGCGGCCAGCCATCTACGGGACCGAAGGGCGTGGCCGCCCAATCCTGTGCCCGCATCAGCGCGCCCATTTCACCTCCGCCTAGAAGAAAGGCGGGCTGGTTGATGCTCGAATCGGACATGGTCAGGTGATCTGTATTGAAGCCAGCGTTGCGGCAGCATGGGAATGTGGAACGCGCCTATCCAGGCACTTTCGCGCGCTCATCTCAGTGTACGACCGCTGTGCGGTTGGAAAGCGAGGCAGCTCAAGGGTTCATGCCATGGAAGCATAATGCAACTACGGCGCTTCACCCCAGTCAGAACTCGGCGCCCTTGACCAGCGGTTGATCCTGTCCGTCCGGGCTGTACGAGCGGTTTGATCCCGGTGCCGAGGGCAGGGCGGTAACATTCACCGCCGTGACTGGCGCGTTAACGCCAGCCAGCCCCGGCAGAGTAATGCTCCAGGGCTGGCTGCCCTGATCAGGGGGCGACTTCGAGCATGATCTTGCCGATGTGCTTGCTGCTTTCCATCAGCCGGTGCGCATCCGCAGCCTCAGCCAGCGGAAAGGTAGCGTGGATCACCGGGTGACACAGGCCTTGTTCCAGCAGCGGCCAGACCTTCGCCTTCAACGCATCGGCGATACCTGCCTTGTCCTCGCGGCTGCGGGGGCGCAGGGTCGAGCCGGTAAAGGTGAGGCGTTTACGCATGATCGCCGAGGTATCCAGTTCGACCTTGCTGCCTTTCAGGAAGGCGATCTGTACCACCCGCCCTTCGATGGCGAGGGACTTCAGATTGCGCGCGATGTAGTCGCCGCCCACCATGTCGAGGATGACGTCCACGCCATTGCCGTCGGTGGCTTGTTTGATCACTTCGACGAAATCCTCTTCGTGATAGTTGATCACCCGATCCGCCCCGGCACGCTGGCAGGCCTCGGCTTTCTCACCATTGCCAACGGTGGTGAAGACCTTCGCACCGAACTGTTTGGCGAGCTGGATCGCCGTCAGCCCGATACCGCTGGAGCCGCCGTGGACGAGGAAGGATTCGCCGGGCTGCAAACGGCCACGATCAAAGACGTTGCTCCAGACGGTGAAGTAGGTTTCGGGCAGGGCAGCCGCCTCGAGCAGGGAGAACCCGGTTGGTACCGGCAAGCAATGTTCAGCCGGCGCAACGCAATATTCGGCGTAGCCGCCGCCAGGAGTCAGGGCGCAGACCTTGTCGCCAACTTTCCAACCGCTGACTTCGGCCCCCAGGGCAACGATCTCTCCGGCGATTTCCAGACCAAGCAATGGCGAGGCGTCCGGTGGCGGCGGGTAGCTGCCCGAGCGCTGGAATACGTCCGGCCGATTGATCCCGGCGTAGGCGACGCGAACCAGCACGTCGCGCGGGCCCGGCTCAGGCACCGGACCTTCGGCCAGCCGCAGACAGTCGGCTTCGCCACCAGGACGGTGATCGACATGGCGCATGGTTTCCACAGTCATGAATTACTCCTTTGCAATGCCAGATTGGCGCGTTTCGTTCAGGGGTCGTTGCCACACGGTAGTGCTCGGCGGTCGCGATGCCAACCCGCGCGCCGGCTCGGCGCTATCGGATCAGGGCTGACCCTTGGGTTCCAGCCATTAGGCTGGGGTGCCGGCACGATTGTTCAATCGCCGCATACTGCGACTGCCATTCGGCAATCTGGACAAGGCGGTAATTGACCCAGCCAGACGGTTGGTCGGAAATTCAGTGCCTGGAGTGGCTGGATCGCCTGTTGGACATCTTTGCGCCACATGATCCTTTGTTGAGCCGCCCATCAAGGAACAAGCGGGCCGGCCGATACGTGAAATGACGCAATCAGTGCGTCTTGATTCGAATCCATTGCATTTGCCGCGCCCGTCACTTGTCCGGATGGCCGGCCAACTCGTTTCCAGGCAGTAGATCCTATGGCTGGTGCCCCCACCCCGATAAATGAAGCGCAGCGTCAGTTGCAGGTGACACAGCTGTGTCGACTGGACTCGACGCCTGACGACGTGTTCGAGCAGATCGTCGCCATGACGGCCGAGTATTTCAACGCGCCGATCGCGCTGATCTCGATCGTCGACGAGCAGCGGCAATGGTTCAGCGCCAGGGTGGGGCTCACTGCGCAGGAGACACCGCGCCGGGACTCGTTCTGCGCCTACGCGATCCTCGCTAACGAGCCGTTTCAGGTACTCGATGCGACGCAGGACCCCCGCTTCAGCGACAACCCGTTGGTGACAGGCCAGCCGGGCATTCGATTCTATGCAGGTGTACCCCTGGTTACCCCGGAGGGGCTGGGCCTGGGCAGCCTTTGCGTGATCGACACCAAACCACGCGGCGCCTTGAGTTCACATGAACTGTCGATGCTGGGGCATCTGGCGAAGTTGACGATGGCTCGCATCCTGTCGTTGCGCCGGGCCAATTTCATCGACCAACCCACCGGGCTGTTCAATCGAGCACGGCTGGAGGGCGACGTGGCTCAGGCCACGGCCGACGACGAGCAGCGCATGGTGCTGGTGGTGGCAGACGTGATCGCCCCGACGCGCCTGAACGACATCGTCCGGGTATTGGGCTACGAATTCTCTCAAGCCTTGATGCATAGCATGAAAGAGCGGCTGCAGGCGCAACTTCCCGAAGGCAGCTGCCTGTATCGCATCAGCCCAACGCGATTTGCCTTTCTCACTGCCGAAGGGCCGGACGGAGCTCCGACGTCCTTGTATGACCAGATCATCGCCGCGTTCGAGCCGTCCATTCAGTGCAACGGCATCCCCGTCAAAACCCGGATTGGTGTGGGGGTGCTGCCGCTACAGACAGGCGTACTCGAGCAGGATTGGCTGCGGCTGGCGATCAGCTCGGCCGATGACGCACGCGAATGCGGCACTGGTTGGTCGGCCTACGAGCCGCAGCTGGATGCCGCTCAGCAACGCTCGTTTACATTGCTCAGCGGGCTCTCTCAAGCCCTGCATGCGGGTGGCCAGCTGAGGCTTGTCTATCAGCCGCGCATCAGCCTGGCGAGCGGCTGTTGCACCTCGGTCGAAGCGCTGTTGCGCTGGACGCATCCGACCCTCGGCCCGGTCGGGCCTGCAGAATTCATCCCGCTGGCGGAAAAGACCGCACTGATCCGCGAGCTGAGCTTCTGGGTGGCCGAACGGGCGATCGAACAGTCGGCAGCGTGGCAGCGGCATGGAGCGACGTTCAAGGTTGCGATAAATGTATCGGCATCCGATCTCGATGGCCCCGCGTTTGCCGATCACGTCACGGCGGTGCTGGCCCGTTACCAACTGGACCCGCGAAATCTGGAAGTGGAATTCACCGAAAGCGCGCTGATGGTGAACCCTGAGGAAGTAAGTCGACAGCTGCAGAGGTTTCGCTCATTGGGCATGGAGGTGGCGATCGATGACTTCGGGACGGGCTACAGCAACTGGACCTATTTGCGCGACCTGCCAGCCACGACGGTCAAACTGGACCAGTCCTTCATCCGCAACCTGAGCGACGATGAAAAGGATCGACGCCTGGTGCGGACCATCATCGACCTGGCGAAGCGCCTCGAACTACGAGTTGTGGCCGAGGGCATCGAAACCCAAGCGGTGTGCGATCTCGTGGCCGAGTGGGGTTGTGATGACGGGCAGGGCTATCACATCGCCCGCCCGATGGAAGCCGACGCGCTGCTCGGCTGGGTCGGCGATAACGCACAAGCGAGCTGACGGGAGCGAACCGGGACCGGCGCCCCGCCGGTCGCGGCTTCATTCAGGCCACGCTTCGGGTTAGTCATATTCGAATGACCCGGCGGACGAATGGACTATGCCGTAGCTGTGATCAAGGCTGGGCCAGCCGTATCCGGCATGTTTCGCTGAACGGCTCAGCTATTTGAAGGCAGGTCTTCGTCGCTTGCACGCACCGCCACCTGTGCGGCCTCGACATCGTCGAACAGGTATTGCTCGTTGCCCTGCTGATCGATCACGCGAAAGACGACTTCGACGTCAGGTCCACGCATATCGGGCGGGATGTCGTTGCCTTGAAGCTTGGTCACGGTGACTGACATGGCGCACTCCTAATGGACGATAAGGTTGTGACCGGGCCGGGCTGGAACCGATCCATCCCGGCGGCGCAATCGGCTGAGCGGCGCTACGGCCGGCTCTGGTCGGCGTCGCGCATGGCCGCTTCCCGCTCGATCTGCAGTTCCATGGCATAGCCGGGCTGTTCGACGCTGCGGAAATCGCGGGTGTAGCGACGGGCAAATTCGCCCACACCCCATTCCAGATACTGCTCCACGTGCTTGAGCTCGTGCGCCCAGAGGGCCACGTTATCCAGCGCATCGGCCTCGTTGCGGAAGACGATGATGTCGATCAGCGTCACCGCGACGATGTCGGGGTTGCGAAGAAGGGTGTTGGCCGCCGTCAGCACGCTGGTGTCGCCGACCCGGTATCGGGCCGTTTCCAGTACCGCCAGGTCGTAATAAGGCTCCAGCTGCGAGCGAATGTGCAAGGGGATGGGGTGGCTTTCCTGGAGCGCCAGCTGATCGCGTGATTGCCGAATCCAGGTTTCAAGTCCGGCGGCCGCCAGCCAATGCACCCTTTCGGATAGCGCTTCGTAGTTCTGGGGGGAAACCGGCACGCACACGCAGCTGCCGAGACAGATCGGTTGCTGACCGCTGGGGCAGGCGGTTTGGGCATGAGACGGAATAGCCAACGCGGCTAGCACGGCAGCCAGAGCTGCCTGCAGATAGCGGAACAATGTCACGAGAAGGGCTCGCCAAGGTCAGCGGCACGCCGGCATGGCGACCGGCGCGCACTATAGCTGCGCCGGCCTGCCAGGCGAAGAGCCGCGATCGGATCAGAGCACCGGCGCTGCCGCACTCACGACACGCAACGCCAGACCTTCGTAAGGGTCGAGGTTGAAGGTCATCTCGCCATTCTCGGTGAGGTCGCCTTCGATGCTTTCATGAATGATGTCCACCACCGGGCCAGGCGCCACGCCGGGGAGGGTGACCGTCTCGCTGATGGTCTCGGCGCTGAAGTTCAGTGCGGTGATTTGCACGCCTTTACCCGCGGGCAGTTCGTGAACCATCACCAGCAGGCCGGGCGCCTGTACATCGGGAATCAGGATCTGCTTGCTTGCCGCGATGTCGTAGGCACGCCGCACGCTGAGGATGCGCTTGAGCTGGCAGGCGAACGAACCGGTGTTCTTCAGCTGCTCGACCAGGCTGCCGTACAGCGAACGCGCCTTGGGCAGGCCTTCGCTTGAGGTTTCCATTTCCGGCGCGATATCGGCCAGGTCGTAGCCGCCGCGGTGCAGCCAGCGGGTATCGCCTTCGGCCATCAGATGTTCGACCTGCTCGGCTTCCAGCGGCAATGCGCCGACAAGATCCCAGCCGGAGAGGGCGAACACGCCAGGCTGCATGGCATTGAACATCACCAGCAGGATATGCAGGCGCTGAATCTGTTGAATATCCGCTGCGGTGATGGTGTTGAGGTCACGTATGCCCAGTGCCGCGGTGATGACGCTAACGGTGGTGCAGGACACGCCGTTGGTGACGAACTTGAGGTTATAGGGCGCATGTTCGCCGGTCAGCCGTTCGTACATTTCCTCGCGGATGTGCTCGCGCAGCACGCCGCCGGATAGGGTCTGCCCGTGGTAGTGATAATGGTCGTACGCGTGCAGCGTCCAGAAATGCACCAGCTCCAGGGTCAGCTCGTCGTGGTTCTGCATCGCGTGGATCAGCGAAGCGGGGTCGATGCCGAACGCGTGGACCTCACGCAGCATCAGCCGCAGGAACTCGGTATCGCCGGTGACCAGGGCGTGGTGATACGCCGGGCGGGTGATGAAGTCATAAGAGAGATCGGCCCCGCCGTGGGACATCGAAGCGATGTCGTCGATGGTCAGGTTCAGCTCCTGGAAGCTGAAGCCGCCGGCCTTGCGAATGGCGCCCGCGATCAGCTGGTTGCCGGTCACCGAAAGCGGATGGCTCTCCGACCAGGCGGTGCCTTCCGCGCGGCGCTCGACACCGAGGAAGCCGTTGGCGTCCAGGCGCAGCACCCGCGCGCCCGATACGTCGATGGCGTGCAGCGCATCGCCGATGATCAGCTGCTGGGCGGCAAACGTCGGGTCGAGCCAGTTGAGCGACGGCTGGCCTTCCTTGAAGTAGTGCAGATAGACCCAGCGCCGCCGCTTGCCGTCGACCCCGGTCACCACGCCGGTCACGCTCCAGTCGGTGTCCTTGATGCCGGGTTCGAAGAAGATCACCCGCTGCAACTGACCGACGATGTAGTGCTTTTCCTTGAGCTGATCGACCACCGGCGGCGGCAGGTTGATCGCGTCGCGTCCCTTGGGCACTTCGGGCAGCAGCGGCCAGTCTTCCTCGTTGATCTCGACCATATGGTAGAGACCGGGGTAATCGCCGTAGGCCATCTCGGCGAGGCGGAAATCCGCGCCCTTGCCGGTGTGCGCCGGCACGATGTCATCGATGACGATGGCGTTGTGCGCAGCGGCCATACGGCTGAGCTGCTGCATTTCCGCCTCGGTGCCGAGGTTGGGGTCGATTTCGAAACTGATGCGGTCGAAGTTGCCGTCGATGGTCGGCGTGTAGTCACGCCCGCGCAGCCCACCGGAGCGCTTCATCGGCCCGTTGTGGATGCCTTGCACGCCAAGCTCGGACAAGGCGCTCCAGAGACGATCATCCCCCAGCGCTTGCAGCACCGAACCACCTTCTTGCGTGATGATCGCCGCAGGGTAGGCAGTGAACCATACCGAGGAGATCGCGCTGGCATCGCGCGGTCGCGCCTGCGCGTAGGGCCGCTGCCAGAGGCGAGCCTGGCCTGCATAGAGTCGGGCCCGGTCGCGGGCGGCTTTTAGCATGGACTGGCTTTCCAGCCACTCGATATAGGTGTTGTCTGGTGTGCTCATAACGATGTCTGGTTCCCGGTGCGCTGAGGGGAAATGTAGACGTTTGAGTAGAGCGGGTCGGCATCGTTGCATTGAAATCGCATGGATCACCACTTCAGCGAAAGCTGGATGGCTGCACCCCGCTCAACGCCAAGCCACGCACCACGCTTTCGTAGGAGCCAGCTCGCTGGCGATCCGCGCCTGCGCGTTGTTCCAAAAAGATCGCCAGCAAGCTGGCTCCTACAGACGGCGCCGGACTGATTCAAGATCATGGACATGGTTGCTCTTTTCCGGTTACCCCTTCAGCGACGGCAGCACGTCTACCCAGCTCAACGTCAAACCGCGGGCCACGCTTTCGTAGGAGCCAGCTCGCTGACGATCCGCGCCTGCGCGGTGTTCCAAAAAGATCGC
This sequence comes from Stutzerimonas zhaodongensis, assembly GCF_003696365.1. Classification (GTDB taxonomy): domain Bacteria; phylum Pseudomonadota; class Gammaproteobacteria; order Pseudomonadales; family Pseudomonadaceae; genus Stutzerimonas; species Stutzerimonas zhaodongensis. The sequence goes on along the minus strand of NZ_RFFM01000006.1, from coordinate 27,242 downwards.
CAGCAAGCTGGCTCCTACAGACGGCGCCGGAGTGATTCTAGATCCTGGACATCGTTGCTCTTTTACGGTCACCCCTTCAGCGACGGCAGCACGTCTACCCAGCTCAACGTCAAACCGCGGGCCACGCTTTCGTAGGAGCCAGCTTGCTGGCGATCAGCGCCTGCGCGGTGTCCCAAAAAGATCGCCAGCAAGCTGGCTCCTACAGACGGCGCGGGGCGGTACTGGCTGATGGATATCGTTGGCCACTAACAAGGCGGGAGTCGATTGAGAAGGGAACCGCAACGGCCCGGACGCCTCGAAAAGACCAAGCGGCAGCCGCCGTCATTTCACTCATTGTCGAAGCTTGGGAGTTCAGATGAGGCTTCGCGCATCGTTATCCGCCTGGCGCACGTTGTCCGGTTTTGGCCTGTTACTGGGCACGCTGTTTTTCTGTGCCGCGCTGCTGCCCTCGCTGTTGCCGCGCTCGACCCTGAGCCAAGGTGTGCTCGCCGGTGCGGCCTTGGCCGCAGGCTATGGCGTTGGCGTGTTTTTCCGTTGGCTGTGGCGCTACCTGGGGTTGTCGGAGCCACCAGAGCGCCTGCGCAGCCCCGTAAACGTCGTCATCGCCATCATCTGCGCAGCTCTTGCGGGGTACTTCCTCAGCCAGGTGACGGGTTGGCAGAACTCGGTCCGCCTGCTGATGGGCATGGCACCGGTCACCAGCGGTCATCTGCTGGAAGTGGTGCTGACCGCGCTGACGACCTTTCTGGTTCTGCTGATCCTGGCCCGTATCTACAGTCTGTTGTCGGGCTACATCTCGCGCCACGCGGATCGCTTCCTGCCGCGTCGCGTGGCCAACGTTCTGGGTGTGCTGCTGGCTTTGGCGCTGTTCTGGTCATTGGTGAGCGATGTGCTGGTGACCCAGGCGCTGCGTGCGTTGGACGCCTCCTTTGCGCAGTACGATGCGCTGATCGAGCCGGAATCTGCGCAACCCGAGTCGCCGCTCAGAAGTGGCAGCAGCGAGTCGCTGCTGCGCTGGGACGAACTGGGCCGCACCGGCCGCGAGTACATTGCATCTGGCCCGACAGCCGAAGAAATCGCTGCGGTGACCGGGCGTGCGGCGCAAGAGCCGATCCGTGTCTATGTCGGCTTGCGTGCCGCTGAGGCCCCTGCCGAACGTGCCCGGCTCGCCCTGCGCGAGCTGGTGCGCACCGGCGCATTCGATCGCTCGGTGTTGGTGCTCGTCACTCCGACCGGCACTGGCTGGATCGACCCCGCCGCCATGAATACGGTCGAGTACCTGCATGACGGCGATATCGCCAGCGCTGCTCTGCAATATTCCTATCTGAACAGCCCGCTCTCACTGTTGGTAGAGGCCGAGTACGGCGCCGATGTGGCACGCGCGTTGTTTGCCGAGGTGTACCGATACTGGAGCGCGCTCCCTGGCGATCAGCGGCCACGGCTATACCTTCACGGCCTGAGCCTCGGGGCGCTGCACTCGCAACGTTCATGGGAGCTGCATGAGCTGCTCGGCGACCCTTTCCAGGGTGCGCTATGGAGTGGCCCGCCGTTCAAGAGCGAGCTGTGGCGACGGATCACCAATGACCGCGACCCGGACAGCCCGCAATGGCGACCGCAGTTCCGCGACGGCCGCTTCGTGCGCTTCATGAATCAGCACGGAACACCTGAGCCGCCTGATGCCCCTTGGGGGCCGATGCGGCTGCTCTATCTGCAATACGCCAGTGACCCCATCACCTTCTTCGACTACCGCTACGCCTGGCGCCGTCCGGACTGGCTGAGCGCACCGCGCGGCCCGGATGTCGCGCCCAGCCTGCGCTGGTTTCCGCTGGTCACGATGCTGCAGCTGGCGGTGGACATGGCCGTGACGACACCCACGCCACCAGGTTTCGGGCACGTTTATGCACCAAGCGACTACATAGATGCCTGGATGACAGTGACCGAGCCGGAAGGCTGGGGGGAGGAGGGCTTGATTCGCCTGAAAGCCCACCTCACGCAAGAATTGAACGCGGCCGCGGAGCAGGACAGCAGCGAAGCGGCCTACGACAACCGCGGCGGCTGATGTCGCCGTCGAGCCGGTCAGCCGTTACCGCGTGGCAGCGATCTTCGTCCGGCTACAATAGCCAGGCGTTGCGTTACGGCCTTGCCCTATCAACGCGTACCCAATACCGCAGCAGCCGCGTCGCCCGGTTGGCCAGCCAACTGGCGCTCGGCCATTTTCTGCTGCTTGTAGGCCAGCGCAGCCGGTGCCACCGGGGTCACCTTTCCGGTCTCCATCCACTTCTTGAGCCGGTTGGCGTCAGCCATGTGGGTGTACTTGCCGAACGCGTCGAGAACCACGAAGGCCACCGGCCGCTTGTTCATCACTGTGCGCATCACCAGACAGTGCCCGGCGGCGTTGGTGAAGCCGGTTTTGGTCAGCTGAATGCTCCAGTCGGGCTTGCGCACCAGCGCGTTGGTGTTACGAAAGCCGAGTGTGTAGTTGGGCTTCTGAAAGGCGACCGTTTTCTCGGAGGTAGTGCTGAACTGCTCGATCAGCGAGTAGCCCTGGCTGGCCTTGAGCAGCTTGACCAGATCATTCGCGCTGGACACGTTCAGTTCGGACAGGCCGGTGGGTTCGACATAGCGCGTGTGGGTCATGCCCAGCGCCGCGGCCTTGTCGTTCATCGCCTTGATGAAGGCGCCGTAGCCGCCCGGATAATGGTGTGCCAGGCTCGCAGCGGCGCGATTCTCGGACGACATCAGCGTCAATAGGAGCATTTCCCGGCGACTGATCTCGCTGCCGATCCGCACTCGGGAGAACACGCCCTGCATTTCGCGCGCATCGCGGATGGTCACGGGCAGGCGTTGATCCAGGGGAAGATTGGCATCCAGCGTGACCATGGCGGTCATCAACTTGGTTACCGAAGCGATAGGCACGACGAAGTCAGGGTTACTGGAATAAAGCACTTCGTTGGTTTTAAGGTCGATGACCAACGCGCTGCCGGAGGCGAGTTCCTGCTGCATGGCAGTTTGTGATGCAGCGGTGACGGAGGGGGACAACATGACACCGCCGCACGCGAGCAGCAGGCCGAGGATGGTTTGACGTACTTTCAAGATAGACACCGATGAATTGGCAATTGAATACGAAGCGCCGATCAACAACAGACGCAGCGCGCATTATAGGTAAACCCCGTTCACAAATAAGGGGGTTGCAGCTTTAAATTTCGGCGCGTTCAACGCCATTCCCGCCCTGTTCACGACACGCCGCTTCGCTTGTTCGGTTCAGCTACGGCGAGTGGTGCAACAACCGGGGCGACAATTCAGCGCACCGGCCGCGGTGCAATCGAAGTGTAGAAGAAGATCCAGCGCACCGCGCCCGCAGCCCCGGTGAGCCCAAGCATGCGAATGGGGGCGCTTAGCTCTTATCGGCGTCAGAGCGCTTGCCAGGAATCGGGCTGACCGACGGGAACCACCAAGCGCAGAGCGGGTCCGCTACCTATCAGGGCCGCTAATGTCGCTGCACCTTCAGACGACGATGGGGTCCAACCTGCACACTCACTGGGGAGAAAGACTATGTCCCGCTTCAGCCGCAAGCCCACCACCCGCGACGAAATCGAAAGCGAAATCCACAACCTGATGGCTGCTCTCGACGAGCTGAAGGACGACGCGACCCGCAGCTCGAAGCATCGCTTCGATTCGCTGCGTTCCCGCGCGGAGTCGCTGTGGAATGACACAGATTTCGACTCGCACCGCCGTGATCTGTCCAAGCGCAGCCGCGAAGCCAGCCGCATGGCCAAGGATTGCGCCCGTGAACATCCGCTGAGCACTGTGGCTCTGGCCGCCGGCGCTGTAGCGCTGATCGGCTATCTGGTTACACGCCGCTAAGAGCCGCTGCGCTCATGCTCAACGCAGAGACTCCCCGGCTCAAGTTTGCGCTCTATGGAGCGCATTCGAGTCTGGGCAACGCCTTGTTGTGTGAGTTGCTGACTCGTCAGCATGAGGTCGTCGCGCTCGTCGACGACCTCAACTCCATGACCGTGCGTCCGGGCCTCAGGGCCAAACCCGGCGACCTGTTCGACGGCATCAGTGTGTCGCAGAGCGTCGCTGGAATGGACGCGGTTATCTGCCTGTTCGACAGCCCGTCGGTTCCTACCGCATCGGGTCGTGCCGAATCCGGGCAACATCAGGGCTTCTATCAGGCGGTAGATGCTTTGCTCACCGGGCTTCCAAAAGTCGGTGTCGAGCGGCTTCTGCTGACGGCTGACTTGAGCGCCCACAGCGAAGAGCCGGACGTTGCCGCTGCCCTTCAGCGACTGGCCGAACATCCGCTCAAGTGGACGCTGGTGGACGCCCTAACCGAGGGTGAAGACCTGTCGATCGAGGACTTCAGCAATCTTGAAGGGCTAGCTGCCGAGGATCGTCGCGTACAGCTACGGCGCATCGCTGCTGGCATGGTTGATGAGCTGGAGAGCCCGCAGCACCTGCATCAGCAGATTCACTTCCGCTTCTGATCCAGGTTCTCTAGTGCTGAATCAGCCCGTCAGCTGACTGCGCAGTTGCGCCAATACGCCTGCCGACTCCGGTCGCACCCCTCGCCACAATTCGAATGCCGCCGCGGCCTGCTCGACCAACATGCCCAGGCCATCGCGCGCCAGCGCGCCAAGACCCTCAGCCCAGGCGCAGAATGGCGTCCGTTCGGCCCCGTACATCATGTCGTAGCAGAAGGTTTCACCGGCGCGAACCAGGCTTTCGTTCAGCGGTGGCAGCGCTCCACCAAGGCTGGCCGAAGTGCCGTTGATGATCACATCGAACGAGCCGGTCAGTTGGTCGAAGGCAGCGGCGCGTAGCGGCCCCAGCTCAGCGAATTCGCTTGCCAGCTGCTGCGCCTTGCTCAAGGTTCTGTTGGCTATCACCAGCTCTGCCGGCCTTTGCACCAGCAGCGGTTCCAGCACGCCACGCACAGCGCCACCCGCGCCAAGCAGCAGGATGCGCTTTCCCTGCAATGCCACGCCGGCGTTATCCAGCAGGTCTCGAACCAGGCCGATGCCATCTGTGTTGTCGCCCAGAAGCGTGCCGTCATCGAGCTTTTTCAGGGTATTGACCGCGCCAGCTCGCTGCGCTCGTTCGCTCAACTGGTCGGCCAGGCGAAAGGCTTGCTCCTTGAATGGCACGGTGACGTTGGCACCCAGCCCGTGCGAGAAGAACTCCCGAGCAAAACCTGGGAAGTCATCCTGCGGCGCCAGGAGCGGCTCGTAGCTGAGGCTCTGGCCGGTCTGCTCGGCGAACAGGCGATGGATCTGTGGCGATTTGCTGTGGCCGATGGGGTTACCGAAGACGCCGTAGCGGTCCATGAAAGCTCCTGAATACAGTGCGATTACAGCAAAAAGGGCGGGTCAGTGCTGCTCGCCGAGCCAGTCGCGATCCTGCAGGAAGTAATCAGTCAGTCGCGCTTCAGGGGTGCCGGGCTCGGGGTGCTTGTCATAGCCCCAACGCACCAGCGGCGGCAGCGACATGAGGATCGATTCGGTGCGCCCACCTGACTGCAGGCCAAACAGGGTGCCGCGGTCATAGACCAGGTTGTATTCCACGTAGCGCCCGCGGCGCAGCTCCTGAAATTCGCGCTCGCGCTCGCCGAACGCCAACGCCTTGCGACGCTGAACGATAGGCAGGTAGGCATTGAGGTAAGCATCACCGACGGCGCGCATGAAGGCGAAGCTGGTGTCGAAGTCCCAGTCGTTCAGATCGTCGAAGAACAATCCGCCAACGCCGCGCGGCTCATTGCGGTGCTTGATGTGGAAGTAGCGGTCGCACCACTCCTTGTAGCGCGGATAGACATCGGCCCCGAAGGGCGCGCAGGCGTCACGGGCGACCCGATGCCAATGAAGGCAGTCTTCCTCGTTGCCGTAATAGGGCGTCAGGTCGAAACCGCCACCGAACCACCAGACCGGCTCCTCGCCTTCCTTTTCGGCGATGAAAAAGCGCACGTTGGCATGAGACGTCGGCACATAGGGATTTTCCGGGTGGATCACCAAGGACACACCCAACGCCTCGAAGCCGCGGCCTGCCAGCTCGGGGCGATGAGCACTGGCCGATGGCGGCAAACCCGTGCCGTGGACGTGGGAGAAGTTCACGCCGCCTTTTTCGATCAGTGCGCCGTTCTCGATCACCCGGGTCCGACCACCGCCGCCTGCGGGGCGGGTCCAGGCATCCTCGACGAAGCGCGCACCACCGTCTTCGGCTTCAAGGGCAACGCAGATACGGTCCTGCAGATCCAGCAGGTAGGCTTTGACGGCTTCGGTACGCTCGTTCACGAATTCACCTTGGCAATGTGGCTGCACGGACGCCTCGGCAGGACCGGTTCGCCAGTGCTGGAACGGTTGGGCCGGCAAGCATATCACCCGTCCAATTGACGAATGCGGCCCAGAAGCGTTGGATAGGCTCCTTTGCATTTGCCCAGGAGTCGATATGTCGCAGCGCATCCAGTTCAGCCAGCACGGTGGTCCCGAGGTTCTCGAGCAAGTGGATGCGCCCGTCGCCGCACCAGGCGCAGGCGAGGTTCGTGTACGCAACCACGCGATAGGCCTGAACTTCATCGACACCTATTTCCGGGGGGGTCTCTACGTCCCGCCAAGCCTGCCGTCAGGCCTGGGTACAGAAGGTGCCGGAGAAATCGAGGCGGTGGGCGAGGGCGTCACGGACTTCCAGGTTGGCGACCGTGTCGCCTATGCCACCGGGCCCTTGGGCGCTTATGGCGAACACCACAGCTTGCCGGCCCGGCATCTGGTGAAATTGCCCGACAGCATCAGCTACGAGCAAGCAGCGGCCGTCATGCTCAAAGGCCTGACCACTCAATATCTGCTGCGGCAGGTTTATCAGCTTAAAGCGGGCGAAACAGTGCTCTTCCACGCCGCCGCAGGCGGAGTTGGCTCTATCGCCTGTCAGTGGGCAAAGGCTATCGGCGCGCAGCTGATCGGTGTGGTGGGTTCGGCAGAAAAAGCCGAGCGGGCCAAATCACTAGGAGCCTGGGCGACCATCGACCGTAGCCAGGAAGATATCGTGCAGCGCGTGCTGGAGCTGACCGATGGCAAGAAATGTCCCGTCGTCTATGACTCGGTAGGCAAGAGCAGCTGGGAAACCTCGCTTGATTGCGTCGCGCCGCGCGGGCTGCTGGTGAGCTTCGGCAATGCCTCGGGCGCGGTTACTGGCGTGAATCTTGGCGTGCTGGCGCAAAAAGGCTCGCTGTACGTGACTCGTCCGGTGCTGGCCGGCTACGCGGACACCGCCGAGCGCCTGCGCGCCATGGCGACCGAGCTGTTCGACATGATTGCCAGCGGCAAGATCAAGGTTGAGATCGGTCAGCGTTACGCCCTGTCAGACGCGGCCGAGGCGCAGCGACAGTTATCAGCAGGCAAGACCACCGGTTCGACGATCCTGCTGCCCTGAGCCATACATCCGTAGGCTGTATCTCCCTGGCCCGGCTCAGGACGGCCGAATCACCTCGCCGTTGCGCAGGTCCCTGATGGTGCTGGGGTTGCGCCGGCCGCCCAGGGAGCCACCCAGTACGCCGTCCAGCTGGCCAGGAAAATACTGCTCGACCCGCAACCGCGAGCGTGCCGAAGGCCGACCGGCAGGGTTGGCGGAAGTGGATACCAGGGGACCGGTAAAGGCACAGAGTCGCGCCACCAGCGGATGGTCGCTGACACGCAACGCTACACTGTCGTGCTTGCCCGTGATCCAGTCCGGCAGGCGATCTCGATGCGGCACCAGCCAGGTGTTAGGCCCAGGCCAGGTGCCGGTCAGGCGATCCAACCAGCGCTCGGGTAAATCTTCGAGCAGAAAATCGAACTGTTCGATGCAATCTGCCACCAGAATCAGTCCCTTCTCCACCGGGCGCTCCTTGAGGGCCAACAGCCGGTGCACCGCGTCGCTGTCCCATGGATCGCAACCCAACCCCCAAACCGCCTCGGTCGGATAGGCGATTACCCCGCCACGCCGGACCACCCGGGCTGCCTGCTGCACACGCCAATTGCCGACCATTGCGACCTCCGCTGATTTGTTCGGCGCAGTGTACCCAAGCGCATGTTGCCGTCCAGCAGGCTCAGCTTGCGCGCGCGATCCAGACGCCATTCTCGCAGGCGACCAGCCCTTCGATCTCCAGCTCGGTAAGATCTGCCAATACCTCTGCCAAGGGTTGCTCAACTGCAATGGCGAGGGTCTCGCTGGTCATTGGCGCCGCGTGCAGTTGATCAAGCAACGGATGAGAGTGTCGAGAATGGTGCGGCTGGGAAGTGACAGGTGCCTGCTGCCAGCCGCGCAGCGCCTGCAGCACGTCTTCGACACTCTCTACTAACGCCGCGCCCTGTCGTATCAACTGGTGACAGCCGCGGGCGCCGGGATGATGAATCGACCCAGGAATCGCGTAGACCTCTCGACCCTGCTCGGCGGCGAGGCGAGCTGTGATCAGTGACCCGCTGGACGGGCTGGCCTCGACCACCAGCACGCCCAGCGAAAGGCCGCTGATGATTCGATTACGGCGTGGGAAGTTGGTCGCCTGCGGTGGACAGTCCAGCGGAAATTCTGAAACCAGGGCGCCACCGCCTTCGACGATCCGGGCGGCAAGACCAAGGTGCCGACGTGGGTATAGTTGCTGCAGACCGGTGCCCAGCACCGCGATGGTCTTCCCGCCGACATCCAGCGCGCCCTGATGCGCGGCGCCGTCGATGCCCAAGGCGAGCCCGCTGGTGATCACGAAGCCGCCGCCCGCCAGGCTTCTTGCGAAGGCCGTGGCGTTGTCCAATCCGGGTCGGGAAGCACGACGGCTACCCACTATGGCCAGCTGGGGTCGCTCGAGCAGGCTTGGGTCTCCATCAACAAATAGCAGTGGCGGCGCGTCTGGCAGCTCTCCCAGCAATGCAGGATAGTGCGCGTCGTCCCACATCAGCACCTGATGGCCAGGCTGCTCAAGCCAGCTCAACGCCAGTGCGGCACGCTCGCGGATCTCGGGGCTGCGTCTGGGCTCGGCGCAGCTTGCTGGCAACCCAAGCGCACGCCAGGCGGAGGCAGGCGCGCTGAGTGCAGATGAGGCGTTGGGGAATGCGCTGAACAGCTTTTGCAGACGCCGAGGACCAACCTCCGGCAGCAAATGCAGGCGTAGGCGGGCTTCAAGTTCGGCAGGGGAAATCGAGGGCATCAGAGAACGTCCTTGTCTCGTCGCACCGCATCCATGCGGTGAGGGCAGCAGAAAAAAGCCCCGCTTGTGCGGGGCTCGGGTAACTCAGGGGTTGCGGACCTTGTCCATCACCGCCAGCGAGCGGGTCGCCTGCAATACCAATCCATAGCTCAGCTTGTCGTAGGTGCGGAAGACCATCAGCAAACCGGAACGCTCGTCCGGGATCTTAACGTTCTCGCCGGTAACGCGGTCACGGACGGTTTCACCGGTTTTGTAGACAGCCAGGACGTTGCCGATCTTCAGGCCATCCCGCGCGCCCTTGTTCAACGTAACCACGTCGAACTGGCCGATCTGGGTAACGCCGCGAGGCACGTCCAGAATCACACCGTTGACCTCTTCCTTCGGCTCGCTCGGCATGAAGGTCGAGTTAACCGCACGCTCTTCGCTTGGGAACATGCGATCGCCGATGCGCGCTTCCTGAGTGACTCGGGTGAGCATCATGGTGGCGATGTCACCTTCCATCTCGAGCCGCTCGGCCGTGCCGACGTCATCGGCGTTGATGCCCAGAAACTCATTGGTTTCGGGATCAGCGTAGGTCTTACCCTGGCGGAAGATGCCGTAGATGTTGATGTTGTCCTGGAATTCGCCGCGACCATAGATCCGATCACCGGAGCCGCTGATCACCCGCTCTGCATTGCCGGCAACGATATACGGCGCTGCCTGGAACTCGGCTGCGCTGTCGACGATGCGATTGCTCAGCAGAAAGCTGTTGATCGCTTCCAACGGAATCGTGCTGATCGCCTCGGCCATGGGCGTGCTGCGAACGGATGGAGAAAGTTTGATGGTGCCGCGCGATGTGCCGCGGTTGAGCATGACCCGCGGCTGGCCGTCGACGTAGACCAGGCTCAGGCTGTCGCCTGGGTAGATCAGGTGTGGATTTTCCACCTGCGGGTTGGCATGCCAAAGCTCCGGCCATTTCCACGGTTCGCTGAGGAAACGAGCGGATATGTCCCAGAGTGTGTCGCCCTTCACTACGGTGTATTGCTCAGGATGGCCATCCTTCAGCTCCACAGCGGCCTGCGCCATGCCGCCAACCGCCACCAGCAGCAGGGCGAGTAGTGATTTCCTCATGTGGTGAATCCCTTTATGATGTGCCTTCACGTAAAGCGCCCTAGCGCCGCAGAAACCCTTGTGGAAAGCGGCGTTAAGCCGTTTACAAGCTGCCCGGCATCTTAGCAGCGGCTTTTGACTTTATTCCATAAGTGCATCACAAACGCATATGGCAATCCTGAACATCTTAGAATTTCCTGATCCGCGCCTGCGCACCATCGCCAAATCGGTGGACGTGGTCGACGACGGCATTCGTCAGCTCATCGACGACATGTTCGAGACCATGTACGACGCGCCGGGCATCGGCCTGGCAGCTACGCAGGTAAACGTGCACAAGCGGGTAGTGGTGATGGATCTGTCCGAGGACAAGTCCGAGCCGCGGGTTTTCATCAATCCCGAGTTCGAATACCTGACCGACGAGATGGAGCAGTACCAGGAAGGTTGCCTTTCGGTACCTGGCTTCTATGAAAATGTCGATCGGCCGCAGAAGGTGAAGATCAAGGCGCTGGACCGCGACGGCCAGCCCTACGAACTGATTGCCGAAGGCCTGCTCGCCGTGTGCATCCAGCATGAGTGCGATCACCTCAACGGCAAGCTTTTCGTCGACTACCTGTCCAATCTCAAGCGCGACCGGATCAAGAAGAAGCTGGAAAAGCTTCATCGTCAGCAGGCTTGATTCCGACCCAAAGGCTTGCAGCAGCAAGCCTTTTTTATTGACGAGTTATTCAATGCGCATCGTTTTTGCCGGTACTCCGGAATTTGCCGCCCAGCACTTGCAGGCCCTGATCGAGACCGGTCGCAACGTGATCGCGGTTTACACCCAGCCGGACCGCCCAGCCGGTCGCGGTCAGAAGCTGATGCCCAGCCCGGTCAAACAGCTCGCACTGCAACACGAGATTCCGGTTCATCAGCCGCAAACGCTGCGCGATCCTGACGCCCAGGCTGAACTGGCTTCTCTGCAGGCGGACCTGATGATTGTGGTGGCCTATGGCTTAATTCTGCCGCAAGCCGTGTTGGACATGCCGCGTTTAGGCTGCATCAACAGCCACGCTTCGCTGCTGCCGCGCTGGAGGGGTGCCGCGCCGATTCAGCGCGCCGTTGAAGCTGGTGATGCCGAATCCGGGGTGACGGTGATGCAGATGGAAGCAGGGCTCGATACCGGGCCAATGCTGCTCAAGGTCAGCACGCCGATTGCCGACGACGATACCGGCGGCAGCCTGCACGACCGGCTCGCAACGCTGGGCTCCAGCGCCGTGGTCGATGCGGTCGCCGCGCTAGAAGCTGGCACGCTCGTTGGCGAGGTGCAGGACGACAGCCTGGCAACCTACGCCCACAAACTGAACAAAGACGAAGCACGCCTTGACTGGACACGCCCGGCGGTCGAGCTCGAACGGCTAGTACGAGCCTTCCATCCCTGGCCGATCTGCCACAGCGTGCTCGATGGCGCCGCTGTGAAAGTTCACGCCGCCGAGTCGGCCTCCGGGCAAGGGGCGCCAGGGCAGATCATCGACGTCGGTAAGGATGGCCTGGAGGTGGCCTGCGGTGCCGGGTCGCTGCGGCTGACACGTATTCAATTGGCTGGCGGCAAGCCACTGGCGTTCAGCGATCTGTTCAATAGCAGGCGAGAGCAATTCACACCCGGCAAGGCGTTCGAATAATGTCGATGAATCCGCGCCTGGCCGCTGCCCGCGCATTGAGCGTCGTGCTCTCCGGCAAGGCATCGCTGGGCAGCAGCCTGCCCGATGTACTGGGCAAGGTGGACGCCCGTGATCGTGGCCTCACCCAAGAGCTGGCATTCGGCACTGCCCGCTGGCAGCCGCGTCTCTCGGGCCTTGCCGAGCGACTGTTGCAAAAGCCGTTCAAGGCTGCCGATCGCGACGTTGAGGCTTTGCTGCTTGTCGGTCTTTACCAGCTGTTCTACACACGCATACCGCCACACGCCGCCATAGGCGAAACCGTCGGCTGCGTTGAAAAACTCAAGAAGCCTTGGGCCAAGGGGCTGCTCAACGCCGTGCTGCGCAACGCCCAGCGCGAAGGCGAGGCGATCTTTGCCGAGCTCGAGCGTGACCCGGTCATCCGTTTCGCCCACCCACGCTGGCTGCAGAAGTCGCTCAAGGCGCACTGGCCTGACGACTGGGAAGCGATTTGCGTCGCCAACAATGCGCACCCTCCCATGATGCTTCGGGTCAACCGTCGTAAGGCCAACCGTGACAGCTATCTTGCCGAGCTGCAGGCCGCCGGCATCGAAGCCTTCGCCTGCCACCACAGCGAGGACGGCATACGTTTGGCCGAGGCTTGCGACGTCACGCAGTTGCCGGGATTTGCCGAAGGCCACGTCAGTGTCCAGGACGAAGCCGCGCAACTGGCCGCGGGCCTGCTCGACCTGGCCGCCGGCCAGCGAGTGCTGGACGCCTGTTGCGCGCCCGGCGGGAAAACCTGTCATATCCTCGAACGCGAGCCAGGCCTGGCTGAGGTTGTCGCACTGGATCTGGAGTCCAAACGGCTCCAGCGCGTGCAGGAAAACCTTGATCGCCTGCAACTCGGGGCCAAGCTGGTGGCGGCTGATGCACGCGCAACCGAGCAATGGTGGGATGGGCAGCCGTTTCAACGCATTCTTCTCGATGCACCTTGTTCGGCAACCGGTGTGATCCGGCGCCACCCCGACATCAAACTTGCCCGCCAGGCTGATGACATCGCGCCGCTGGCCCTTCTGCAGGGCGAGATGCTCGATGCACTCTGGCCAACGCTCGCGGTCGGAGGGGTGCTGCTGTATGCCACCTGCTCGGTGCTACCGACCGAGAACCGCGAGGTCATCGCGTCATTTCTGGCACGCATGCCCGGTGCCAGGGAGCTGGATTTGCCGAGCGGATTCGGCGTCGCGCAGTCTCATGGGCGTCAGTTGCTGCCGCAGGATGAAGGCCACGACGGTTTCTACTACGCCAAACTGATCAAAATCGCGGCCCAACCCAAGGCCGGAACCAGTCAATGAGCCAGGCAGACGCCTTGGCCATCATGGAAGTGGCGGGTAACAGCCGCCTTTCAGGAGCGATCGCGTGAAGATCATCATTCTCGGTGCAGGGCAGGTAGGCGGCACGCTTGCGGAGAACCTCGCCAGTGAAGCCAACGACATTACCGTTGTGGACACCGATGCCGATCGTCTGCGGGACCTCGGCGATCGCCTGGACATTCGCACCGTGGTTGGCCGTGGGTCCTTTCCAACCGTGCTGCGCCAGGCGGGTGCGGACGACGCCGACATGCTGGTGGCAGTGACCAATAGCGACGAGACCAACATGGTCGCCTGTCAGGTCGCCTACACGCTGTTCCATACCCCTACCAAGATCGCCCGGGTACGCGAGTCGGTCTACCTGACCCGCTCCGGCCTGTTCAGCAACGAGGCGATACCAGTCGACGTTCTGATCAGCCCCGAGCAGGTGGTGACCAACTACATCAAGCGTCTGATCGAGCACCCGGGCTCGTTGCAGGTCATCGACTTCGCCGGTGGCAAGGCTCAGCTGGTCGCGGTACGGGCTTATTACGGCGGGCCGCTGGTGGGGCAGGAACTCCGCCAGCTGCGCAACCACATGCCGAATGTCGATACCCGTGTCGCTGCGATCTTCCGCCGGAATCAGGCCATCCTGCCGCAGGGCGACACGGTGATCGAAGCCGATGACGAGGTGTTTTTCATCGCTGCTCGCGGGCATATCCGTGCGGTGATGAGCGAGATGCGTCGCCTCGATGACAACTACAAGCGCATTGTGATCGCTGGCGGCGGGCACATCGGCGAGCGCCTGGCCGAAGCCATTGAAAGCCGCTACCAGGTGAAGATCATCGAGATGAATCCGGCGCGTTGCCGCTATCTCTCCGATACCCTCGACAGCACCATCATCCTTCAGGGCAGCGCGTCGGATCGCGATCTGCTGGTTGAAGAAAACATCAACGACGCCGACGTCTTCCTGGCCCTGACCAACGACGATGAGGCCAACATCATGTCCTCGCTGCTGGCCAAGCGGCTGGGCGCGCGCAAGGTGATGTGCATCATCAACAATCCGGCATATGTCGACCTGGTCCAGGGCGGCGAGATCGATATCGCCATCAGCCCGCAGCTGGCCACCATCGGTACGCTGCTGACCCACGTGCGCCGTGGCGATATCGTCAGCGCCCACTCATTGCGCCGGGGCGCGGCCGAGGCCATCGAGGTGATTGCGCACGGCGACTCGCGCTCGAGCAAAGTGGTCGGTCGCGCCATCGGCAAGATTGCCTTGCCACCGGGCACCACCATCGGCGCCATCATCCGCGACGAGCAAGTGTTGATCGCCCATGACAACACCGTCATCGAATCGGGCGACCACGTCATCCTGTTCCTGGTGGATAAACGTCACATCCGTGATGTGGAGCGGCTGTTCCAGGCCGGCTTGACGTTCTTCTGATGCGGCTGCCGGTTCCGGCAGCGCCGAATGACCACCCGCGGCGAGTGGTCATTTCTAGTAGCTCATCAGTGCCTGTGGGCGGCGTGAGGCCTAAACCGTAGCGGTCCGCTGACCGGGCAGCATGCGCACGATAGCGTTGAGCAACATGCCGTACAGCGGCACAAACAACGCCAGGCTGACGATCAGTTTGATGGCGTAATCGACGCTGGCAATTTCCACCCAGTTCGCCGCCATGAACGGGTCGTCGCTATGCCAGAAGGCGATAGAGAAGAACAGGAAGGTGTCGAGCAGGTTGCCAAAAATGGTCGAGGCGCTCGGCGCGATCCACCACTGGCGCAAGCCGCGCAGGCGATCGAACACCTGAATGTCGAGAATCTGGCCAAGCGCATAGGCGAGGAAGCTGGCAATCGCGATGCGGAAAACGAACAGGTTGAACTCGCCCAGCGACGCAAGGCCGGCAAATGCGCCCTGATGGAACAGCACCGATATCACGTAGGACGCTACCAGCGCCGGCAGCATGACCTGAGCGATCACCCGTCGCGCCGGGCCTTTGCCCAGCAGGCGCACGGTCAGGTCGGTGGCCAGAAAGATGAACGGAAAGCTGAATGCGCCCCAGGTGGTGTGCCAGCCGAACAGGGTGATTGGCAGCTGTACCAGATAGTTGCTGGCGATGATGATGAGAATGTGAAACGCGATCAGCCCGGCCAGCGTGGCACGGCGGACCGTTGAAGGGATCTGCAACATGGCATTTCCTTTTTGGAGTGATGGGGTTAGGGAACCCATTGCCCGACCGACATGGCCGGAGCGGCGCGCATTCTAGTGGCATTTCGATGCTGACGGTAGCGCGCCGGTCGGAATGTCATCTGGCTAGGTCTCTCTAGCCGCACCGGATAACGGCGGCTGCGCATCTGTCGGATCAACGCGCGCCGCGAAATTCGTGAATTTCCGGGTACTGCTCGAAGACGTCGCGGATGCTCGCCAAACCCTTGCGCAGCCGTTCATCCCCGCACTCTGCACCTATGCACAGGCGCATCGCCCTTGGCCGCTGGCTACCCGGCGGCAAGAAGGGATCAGGCAACGTCAGCGCAATGCCGCGTTCCCGCAACTCATGCTGCAGGGCATCGAGCTCCCAATGCTCGGGCACCTCGAGCCAGGCGCTGAGTGATGCAGGATGGTTGCCGCGCAAGTAATCACCCAATTCTGCAGTCACCGCAGCCTGCCGACCGGCGATCAGATTGCGCTGCAGGTTCACCAATTCGGCAGCACGACCCCGCTCTATCCAGCGCGTGGCGATTTCGCCGAGCAGGGGAGCGGCCATCCAGCTGTTCACCCGGAAGATGCTTTCGGTGCGCAGCGCCAGCCGCCGAGGCATGGCCAGGTAACCGAGACGCAGGCCGGTCAAAACCGATTTGGTCAGGCTGGTGCAATAGAAAGACAGTTCGGGCAGATAGTGGCTGATGGGCGGCGCTTCCCGAGCATCACCAAGCAGAGGCCCGTAAACGTCGTCCTCGATCACGAAGACACCATAGCGCCGGGCGATCTCGGCTATCTCGCGCCGGCGCGAATCGGGCATCAGGCTGCTGGTGGGGTTGTTCAGATTCGGCGTGCACACTAACGCAGTGACGCGCTCATTACCGCAGAGATCCTCGAAGTGTTCCGGATCTAGCCCATGGCGGTCGGCATCCACACCCTGGAGCTTGAAGCCGAGCACTTGCGCAGTGCCGATCACGCCGTGGTCGGTGCAGCTCTCGCAGAGCACCAGATCATCCGGCCCCGCCAAGGACGCCAGCGCGAGGAAAATGGCCTGGGAAGTGCCGTTGGTCAGCAGCAGGTCCCGCGGCTCTACGGTGAGTCCCAGGCCAGCGAGCCATCGCGCGCCGACCTCGCGATGATGTTCGAAACCAGCGATGGGGCGACAGGCGTGTATCCACGGCTGCTCATGCTCGGCTGCCAGCTCCGCGCAGGTCTGTCGCCAGTAGCGGTCATGAAGCTCGGTATGAACGATACGCACGGTAGAAAAGTCGAGCAGCGCGTGCTCGCCGCGGTCGAGCATGGACGTGGCCACCCGCTCACTGATCCGCCGGCTGACAAAGCTGCCACGGCCGACCTCACAGCGCACCCAGCCCTGGCGCTCCAGCTCCTTATAGGCGTTTGTGACGGTTTGCACGCTGATCCCAAGCTCCGCAGCCAGCAACCGCTGCGGCGGCAGGCGATCGCCATCCTTCAACTCGCCCCGCTCGATATCGGTCGCGATGGCCGTGACCAACAGCTTGTATTTCGACCCGCCGCCATGATCGGCAACCAAGGCCTCTTTCCAATTACGCATGGGGTCCACCTCTGTCGAGGCGACAGGATCAGGCGAAGCGCAATGTCATGCAATTGTCCTAGTGCAATCCTATGGAGAAAACTGCCTTTGCTATCCTCGGTCAGCGAAACGCGGCACGTCTTCGATTAAAAGACGATAGAAGCCGCGCCGAGGCAGGGAGCGCCCTGTCCTGATGCTCTTGAAGCTGCCCTCCGAATAGCAGGCTCGCCTGCGGACCATAAAAAAGCACAGGAGAATTCATGATGAATCGCGCACGACCATTCCATTTCGGAAAGCTATTGTTGGCATCCGCCGTACTGACCGGCTTCTCCATCGGCGGTCTGGCACAGGCTGACACGCTCGACAAGATCAAGTCGGACAGCAGCGTCCGCATTGGCTATGCCAACGAGACGCCCTTCGCGTACACCGCCACCGACGGCAGCGTGACAGGCGAGTCACCGGAAATCGTCGAGAAGATCTTCCAGAAGATGGGCATCGAAACCATCAATCCGGTGCTTACCGAGTGGGGCTCGCTGATCCCCGGATTGCGCGCCAGCCGTTTCGATCTGATTGCCGCCGGCATGTACATCACGCCCGAGCGTTGCAAGCAGGTGCTGTTTACCGACCCGCACTATCAGCTTCAGGACACGCTGCTGGTAAAGGCCGGCAATCCCAAGCAACTGGGCAGCTATGAGGACATTGCCAAGGACGAGTCGATCAAGCTCGCGATCATGTCCGGCACCGTCAACCTCAACTACGCGCGCAAGGCAGGCATCAAGGATTCGCAGATCGTCCAGGTGCCCGACACCACCTCTCAGTTGCAAGCCGTGCGCACCGGGCGAGCCGACGCAGCGGTCGGCACGCAGCTGACCATGAGAGGCCTGGCCGAGAAGGCAGGCGACCAGGTCGAAGCTACGGACGACTTCAAGGACGATCCGGCCAACACCGGTTACGGCGCACTGGCGTTCCGTCCGCAGGACAAGGAGCTGCGCGATGCAGTCAATGCCGAGCTGAAGAAGTGGCTCGGCAGTGATGATCACCTGAAGACCGTCGAACCCTTTGGCTTCGACCGCTCCAACGTCACCGACAAGACCGCCGAGGAACTCTGCAGCGCCTGAGCCAGTGGTGCATAAACAAGGAATCGGCGTGGGTATCAGCCCACGCCGGCCTTCCATGTGAATAGCCTTCAGATAACTCCACGCCTCCTCTTCGGCCCCGTCGCAACACCGCGACGTGACCGCTTTCGACTGGCCTCTAGGCAGTCCCAGAACGCTTCCCGGCGCGGGGTCATTTCTCCTCACGCAGCAAAGCCTGACCGGCGATTTGCTCGCGTTGTCGCGCCGCCAAACCGGATATCCAAGATGAACGAACTACTCCCCCTCATGCTGGAAGGGGCCTGGGTGACCGTGCAGATCACCTTCTGGGGCTCCTTGCTGGCGATCGTCGCTGCGCTGATCGGCGCCTTGGGCCGCCTTTCGCCCATCGCTCCGCTGCGCTGGCTGGCCATCGCTTACATCGAAGTGTTCCGAGGCAGTTCACTGCTGGTGCAATTGTTCTGGCTTTACTTCGTCCTGCCGATGCCACCTTTCAACATCAGCATGAGTGCCTTCAACGTGGCAGTCATAGGGCTGGGCCTGAACATCGGCTCCTACGGGGCAGAGGTGCTGCGCGGCGCCATCCGGTCTGTCCATGAAGGGCAATACGAGGCGTGCCAGGCGCTGAACATGACCGCCTGGCAGCGTTTGCGTCGGGTCATCCTGCCTCAAGCGCTGCTGGCCGCGATCCCTCCAGGCACCAATCTGCTGATCGAGCTGCTGAAGAACACCTCGCTGGTTTCGCTGATCACCCTGTCGGATCTGGCCTTCCGCGCGCGTCAGCTGGACCAGGCCACGCTGATGACTCTGGAAATCTTCGGCCTCGCGCTGGTGATGTATTTCATCCTGGCGCAGATCATCAACTTTTCCATGCGCACGCTGGAGAAACGCCTGGCGCGCGGACGCATGCGCGGAGGAATGTCATGAACTTCTTCGACTGGCAGTTCGCCTGGGAAATTCTTCCCAGACTGCTCGACGCATCGCTGAAAACCATCGGCATCACCATTGCCGGCTTTTCCATCGCCATCGTCCTGGGTTTGTTCCTGGCGGTTGGACGCCGCAGCCGTTACCGCTGGCTGTCCTGGCCGATGACCGGCCTGATCGAGTTCATCCGCAGCACGCCATTGCTGATCCAAGTGTATTTCCTGTTTTTCGTGCTGCCCAACTACGGCTTCAATCTCACTGCATTGCAGGCGGGCATCATCGGCATTGCGCTGCACTACGCCTGCTACACGGCAGAGGTGTACCGCGCCGGGCTCGATGCGGTGCCCCGCGCGCAGTGGGAGGCGGTGACGGCGCTGAACATGAAGCCGCTGGTGGCCTATCGCAAGGTGATCCTGCCACAGGCACTGCGACCGATTCTGCCGGCGCTGGGCAATTACATGATCTCGATGCTCAAAGACACGCCAGTGCTATCGGCCATCACCGTGGTGGAGATCATGCAACGGGCCAAGAACATCGGCTCGGAACACTTTCGCTATCTTGAACCGATCACCATGGTCGGCCTGTTCTTCCTCATTCTCAGCCTCGGCCTCGCCTGGTTCGTGCGCCGACTGGAACACCGTATGGAGCTAGCCCGATGAACGCACCGATTACTGCCGGCGACCCGACCAGCACTTCCAACGAACCCGAGCTGATGGTGCAGTTTCGCGATGTGAGCAAGCACTTCGGTGATCTGACCGTCCTGAACCACCTCGATCTAGATGTCAGAACGGGTGAGAAAGTCGCCATCATCGGCCCCAGCGGCTCAGGCAAATCCACGCTGCTGCGTGCTCTGATGACGCTAGAAGACATCGACGAAGGCGTGATCATGGTCGACGACGAGCCGTTGACCCATATGCCGGACACCAACGGCGAGCTGGTGCGCGCCAATGCGCGGCATCTTCGCCGCGTTCGGGGAAAGGTCGGCATGGTATTTCAGAGCTTCAACCTGTTTCCGCACATGAGCACCCGGCAGAACGTGATGGAGGCGCCGGTGCAGGTGCTGGGCCTATCGAAGAAAGAAGCCCGTGAGCGTGCCGAAGAATTACTGGCCATGGTGGGCCTGGACGACAAGCTCGATCACTATCCATCGCAACTGTCCGGCGGCCAGCAGCAGCGGGTGGCCATCGCCCGGGCACTGGCAATGCGGCCCAAGGTAATGCTGTTCGACGAGGTCACCTCGGCGCTTGACCCGGAACTCTGCGGCGAAGTGCTCAATGTCATACGCCGGCTTGGGGAAGCACACAGCCTGACGATGCTGATGGTTACGCATCAGATGGGTTTTGCCCGGGAATTCGCCGACCGCGTATGCTTTTTCAACGAAGGCCGAATTCATGAACAGGGCACGCCGGATGAGCTGTTCGGCAACCCGCAGGAAACCCGTACGCAGGAATTTCTCAGTGCGGTGACCCAGGCGAGCTAGGCTTAGAGCGAGGCGTGTCGTTCAAGATGGACGCAGACACGCAATAGGCTTTTTCAGGGGAACACAATGCTCGAATCACTGCAGAAGATGCTGGCCCAAGGCATGGACAATCCCATGCTGCGCTTCGGCCTTGGCAAGGGTTATCTGGACGCGGGTGAGGCCACCCAGGCGGCAACGCATCTGCAGCGATGCGTTGAACAAAATCCGAAATACTCGGCGGCCTGGAAGCTGCTCGGCAAGGCGTTGCAGGCCAATGCTGACGAAGAGGGCGCACGTCGCGCCTGGGAGCAGGGCTTGGCTACCGCTCAAGCGCAGGGCGACAAGCAGGCAGAGAAGGAAATGACCGTGTTTCTACGCAAACTCGACAAGCAGGCCGGGCTGCAACCGCCCGGCTAAGCAAAGCTTTCGGTTCAACCTACTCATCCTGAATGAAGCGCAGCCCCACGCCTTCACCATCAACCCGCATGACTTCCATCTGCAGTACGGGTGCAGGGATTGGTAGATCCTGCACCTGGCCGCTGACGATCATTCCAAGCTGCAATTCAGTCAGCTGTGGATGCTTTACATAGACCCCACCGTCCGACAGATCGCGGGTATGCGCAAACACCTCGCCGAAGGATTCATGCGTGATGCGGATGCGGCACTTCATCGGTGCGCGGGGATGTTGACGCTGATTCGGGTTTCCCATGACTGTCCCTGTTGTGTTGCGTTAGCTGTGGTCAATACCAGCGCTTTTCACCGGCCGGACGCTTCTTGAAGCGCTTCATCGTCCACATGTATTGGCTCGGCCAGGTACGAACGTAGCGCTCGACAACCCCGCTCATGGCCGCGACCGCGACTTCAACGTTTTCGTCGTACATGGCCGGCGGCGCCGCTTCGAGTATCACCTTGTAGCCCGAACCGTCCTCCAGACGCAACGCGTGAAGAAAGACACCCACTGCCTTGCCACCCGTGAGCATGCCGGGCACGAACTTGCTGGTCAGGGCTTGCGTAGCGAGGAAGGGCACGAATACGCCGGCGCCCTCGCTGGGCTCCGGGTCGGCTGGAATCCCCACAGCGCCGCCTTTGCGCACTTCCTTGATCACACTGATGATGCCTTCGCGTGTCGAAGGCGCAACTTTGTTACCTAGCTGAACTCGCTGGCGTTGCAGCAGATCATCCACGGCCTTGAGCTTTGGCGGACGGTAGAAAATGATGGGTTTGCACTGCGCGCAGTAGAAGTGATTGAGCACTTCCCAGTTACCGAGGTGACTGGTGATCCCAACAACACCCTTGCCAGAGGCAAGCGCCTGCTCCAGAACGTCGAGGCCCTCAACTTCCTTTATCAGCCGCAACGTCTTGTCGGCTGGCCAGATCCAGGCGCATGCGCTTTCGGTGAAGGTCTTGCCGATCTGACGCAAGCTCTGCCCGAGCAGCCGGTCCAGCTCGGCGGGACCAAGTTCGGGGAAGCACTTGGACAGGTTTGTTCGGGCAACCTCGCGGGACCGATTGGGCAGCTTCCACATCAACCAGCCGATGCAGCCGCCTAATGCCTGCACCGCAGCCCAGGGCAGCAGGGCGAACAGACGCAGAAAGCCGACCAACAGGGCACCTTTGAACTTGTCCAAGGATCTCTCCCGAAAAATCAAAGGCGCTAGTGTAACTGCTTAGGGCGTTGCGCTAGTCATCCGGAAGTCTCGGCTTTTAGCTGGCTTCAGGTGCGGCAAGAACCCGGTAGCGATCACAGTCGAGGGTGTGATCCATGACCATGCCGCAGGCCTGCATGAAGGCGTAGCAGATGGTCGGGCCGATAAAGCTGAAGCCAGCCTTCTTGAGCGCGCGGCTCATGGCCTGTGCTTCAACCGTCACCGCCGGAACCTGAGCAATGGACGTGAAGTGATTGATCTTTGGCTCACCCCCGACGAATGACCAGAGCCAGCCAGCCGGATCGTCCAATTCCAGCCAGAGCTGCGCGTTGCGGCGGGTGGACTCGAGCTTGCGGCGGTTACGGATGATGCCCGGATCGAGCATGCGCTCGTCGATCTCGGCATCGGTCATCCGCGCCAAGCGCGCGGGATCGAATCCGAACAGCACCTGGCGATAACGCTCTCGCTTGCGCAGCACGGTGATCCAGGAAAGGCCAGCCTGGGCGCCCTCGAGAATGAGAAACTCAAAAAGCATTTGCGGATCACGGGTGGGCACGCCCCACTCATGGTCGTGGTACTCGATGTACAGCGGATCGTCACTGCA
Source organism: Stutzerimonas zhaodongensis (assembly GCF_003696365.1). Taxonomy (GTDB): domain Bacteria; phylum Pseudomonadota; class Gammaproteobacteria; order Pseudomonadales; family Pseudomonadaceae; genus Stutzerimonas; species Stutzerimonas zhaodongensis. The sequence continues at coordinate 4,525 of NZ_RFFM01000006.1, read as the reverse complement.
CCAGGCGCAACGCGGCATTTTCCCATCCTTGAATGTGCAGCTAAACAGACCGGTAGCATCTTCCTGGCTACACCCGCAGGGCAAGCGCCGCCACGGGTTGAAGCGGTTATCGGGTATACTCCGGAGCTTTCTGTCGAAGCCAGCACAGGTGAAATTTTGACCCAGCCTACGCCTGCCGTGCGCACCTTCCAAGACCTGATTCTCGCCCTGCAAAGTTACTGGGCAGAGCAGGGGTGCGTCGTTCTGCAACCCTATGACATGGAGGTGGGTGCCGGTACATTCCACACGGCCACGTTCCTGCGATCCATTGGCCCGGAGACCTGGAATGCTGCCTACGTGCAACCCTCACGCCGCCCTACCGATGGCCGCTATGGCGAGAACCCCAACCGCCTGCAGCACTATTACCAGTTCCAGGTGGTACTCAAACCAAACCCTGAAAACTTTCAGGAGCTTTACCTCGAGTCGCTGCGCCGTATTGGCGTGGACACGCTGGTGCATGACGTTCGCTTCGTCGAGGACAACTGGGAGTCACCGACGCTGGGCGCCTGGGGTCTCGGCTGGGAAGTCTGGCTGAACGGTATGGAAGTCACCCAGTTCACCTATTTCCAGCAGGTGGGCGGCATCGAGTGCTATCCGGTTACCGGTGAGATCACCTATGGCCTCGAGCGTCTGGCAATGTACCTGCAGGGCGTGGATTCGGTTTACGACCTGATCTGGACCGACGGCCCGTTCGGCAAGGTTACCTATGGCGATGTGTTCCACCAGAACGAAGTCGAGCAGTCCACGTACAACTTCGAGCATGCCAATGTCGACAAACTGTTCGAACTGTTCGATTTCTACGAGTCCGAGGCCAACCGCCTGATTGAGCTGGAGCTGCCTCTACCGACCTACGAAATGGTGCTCAAGGCCTCGCATACCTTCAACCTGCTTGATGCCCGTCGGGCCATTTCGGTCACGGCCCGTCAGCAATACATCCTGCGCGTACGTGCACTGGCTCGCTCCGTCGCACAAAGTTACCTGCAGGCGCGCGCCAAGTTGGGCTTCCCGATGGCGACCCCCGATCTGCGTGACGAAGTATTGGCCAAGCTGGAGGCTGCAGAATGAGTGCATTGGATTTTCTGGTTGAGCTCGGCACCGAAGAGCTGCCACCCAAAGCGCTGGGCAAGCTTTCCGACGCCTTCCGTTCCGGCATCGAAAAGGGCTTGAAGGAAGCCGGCCTCGCGCATGGTCGGGTACAGGCATTTGCTGCGCCGCGACGACTTGCAGTGCTGATCGAGCAGCTCGATACCGAGCAGCCTGATCGCAGCATCAACCTCGATGGCCCGCCGCTGCAGGCAGCATTCGACGCCGAAGGTGAGCCGACCCAGGCTGCGCTGGGCTTTGCCCGTAAATGCGGGGTGGACCTGGCGGAAATCGATCGCAGCGGGCCGAAACTTCGCTACAGCCGTTCGATCCCCGGCCAGCTGACCGCCACGCTGTTGCCGACCATCGTCGAGACTTCCCTCAATGACCTGCCGATCCCCAAACGCATGCGTTGGGCGGCGCGCAAGGAAGAGTTCGTTCGGCCGACCCAATGGCTGGTCATGCTGTTCGGTGATCAGGTCGTTGACTGCACCATCCTCACTCAGCGCGCAGGTCGCGAATCCCGTGGCCATCGTTTCCACAGCCCGAGTCCGGTTCGTATCAGCAAGCCGACGAGTTATCTGGAGGATTTGCGTAGTGCCCACGTGATCGCCGATTTCGCCGAACGCCGTGAGCTGATCGCAAAGCGCGTCGAGCATCTTGCTGGCGAACAAAACGGCAGCGCTATCGTGCCGCCTGCGCTGCTCGATGAAGTCACCGCACTGGTCGAATGGCCGGTGCCGCTGGTTTGCTCATTCGAAGAACGCTTCCTTGAGGTGCCGCAGGAAGCGCTCATCACCACCATGCAGGACAATCAGAAGTACTTCTGTCTGCTCGACGGCAACGGCAAGCTGCTTCCACGCTTCATCACCGTGGCCAACATCGAATCCACAGATGCGGCTCAGATTGTTGCAGGCAACGAGAAGGTCGTGCGTCCTCGTCTTACGGATGCCGAATTCTTCTTCAAGCAGGACAAGAAGCAGAAGCTCGAAACCTTCAACGAACGCCTCAAGAATGTGATCTTCCAGGCCCAGCTGGGCACGGTGTACGACAAAGCCGTGCGGGTATCCAGGCTCGCGTCGTTCATCGCCGAGCGCACAGCAGGCAACGCGCAGTGGGCAGCCCGTGCGGGCCTGTTGAGCAAGTGCGACCTCGCCACTGAAATGGTTGGTGAGTTCCCTGAGATGCAAGGTGTGGCCGGTTACTACTACGCCTTGAATGATGGCGAGCCCGAAGACGTCGCCTCCGCGCTCGACGAGCAGTACATGCCGCGGGGAGCGGGCGCTGAACTGCCCAAAACCGGTACCGGTGCCATCCTCGCCGTGGCCGACAAGCTCGACACGCTGGTGGGCATCTTCGGCATCGGCATGCTGCCAACCGGAAGCAAAGACCCCTATGCGCTTCGCCGTGCGGCATTAGGCATTCTGCGGATCCTGATCGAGAAGCAGCTGGACCTGAATCTGGTTGAGGCCGTGCGCTTCTCCGTTGGCCAGTTCGGTAATCAGGTCAAGGCCCAAGGCCTGGCTGACCAAGTGCTGGAATTCATCTTCGATCGCCTTCGCGCCCGTTATGAGGACGAGGGCGTCGAGGTAGCGTCCTATCTCGCCGTTCGTGCAGTACAACCTGGTTCAGCACTGGACTTCGACCAGCGTGTGCAAGCCGTGCAGGCATTCCGCAGGCTGCCAGAGGCCGACGCCCTGGCGGCGGCCAACAAGCGAGTTTCGAATCTTCTGAGCAAGTTCGAGGCGAAGCTGCCTGAGACGGTCGAACCACGCTACTTCGATAATGCCACCGAGTTCTCGCTGTACTCGGCCTTGCAACAGGCCGAGCAGGCTGTTCAGCCACTTGCAGCTGCGCGTCAGTATCGTGAGGCGCTAGAGCGTCTCGCGCATCTACGCGGCCCGGTGGATGCCTTCTTCGAGGCGGTACTGGTCAATGCCGAAGACGCTTCGGTACGTGCCAACCGCTATGCCTTGCTTGCCCGGTTGAGAGGACTGTTCCTTGGCGTCGCCGACATTTCCGCACTTGGCTAAACCGGTGAAACTCATCGTGCTCGACCGCGACGGAGTCATCAATGAAGACTCCGACGCTTTCGTGAAAAACCCGGATGAATGGATTCCTATAGCGGGTTCGCTCCAGGCTATAGCGAAGCTGTGCGAGGCAGGCTGGACAGTGGCGGTCGCCACCAACCAGTCGGGCCTGGCGCGCGGGTTGTTCGACCCGATGACGCTCGACGACATGCATTTCAAGATGCAGCGGCTGGCGATGGAGGAGGGCGGCCGCGTCGATCTGATCGTGCACTGTCCTCATGGGCCCGATGACGGTTGCGTCTGCCGCAAGCCGCTGCCTGGCTTGTTCCAGCAGGTCGCTGACCACTTTCATCTGGACAACCTCGATGGAGTTCCGGTGGTGGGTGACAGCCTTCGCGATTTGCAAGCTGGAACGCAACTGGGAGGGGCACCCTACCTGGTTCGTACCGGTAAAGGTCTGAAGACCCAGAAGGGCGAGCTACCTCCAGGTACTCAGGTGTTCGATGACCTGGCTGCAGTGGCCGAACACCTGTTGGGAGCGGGCGCATGAGTGCGTTGCTGCCAATACGCGTGGTGCTGTTCTACTTGCTGCTGGCATTCACTGCATTCGCCTGGTGCCTGATCAGCCTGGTCTTCGCGCCTTTCCTGTCTTTTCGTAAGCGCTACCGGTTCGTGGTGCAGACCTGGTGCCGCAGTGCAATTTGGCTGGCCAAGACGGTGGTCGGGTTGCGCTACGAAGTCAGCGGACAGGAGAACATCCCGCAGAAGCCCTGCGTGATTCTCTCCAAGCACCAGAGCACCTGGGAGACATTTTTTCTCTCGGCGTACTTTGAACCGCTGAGTCAGGTTCTCAAGCGAGAGTTGCTCTATGTGCCCTTCTTCGGCTGGGCAATCATGCTGCTCAAGCCCATCGCGATCGACCGTGAAAACCCCAAGGCAGCGCTGCGTCAGGTGGCCAAGCAGGGACAAGAGCGTTTGGATCAGGGCGCCTGGGTGCTGATTTTTCCGGAGGGTACACGTGTGCCGGTCGGCCAGACTGGCAAGTTCTCTCGTAGTGGGGCCTCGCTCGCAGTGAATGCCAAGCTGCCCGTGCTGCCCATCGCCCACAATGCTGGAGTGTATTGGCCGAAGTCTGGCTGGGGAAAAAAGCCCGGTACGATCAAGGTCGTGATTGGCCCACCCATGCACGCTGAAAGCGAAGGGCCCCGAGCGGTTGCCGAGCTCAATCAGCGTGCCGAAGACTGGGTGAATGCGCAGGTAAGGCAACTGGAATCAACGGCTGACATGTAAGCCGGTTTCGGCGATTACAAGGCGCAAAAAAGGGGGAGCAGACTAGGTCTGCTCCCCCTTTTCATTACCGCCTCGCTCAGTCT
>NZ_RFFM01000005.1 GCF_003696365.1 Stutzerimonas zhaodongensis | reverse complement strand
GCCGGTGCATGGTTGAAGAGCCAAAGCGCATAACCGCTGCGTCCTTTATAAACGTCTTCGGTTGGTGCCAGCTTAGAAAAGAAGTCCGGCTTTTGGATGGCAGTCCTGGGAAAGGGCGACGAGTGCAAATAAAGCTATCGGCGCGCAAATGGTGTGGGGCACGAGGTTGTATCAACTTAAGTCCTTTTTGCGGGTCTCCCATTGGGTAGTAGGCCATGCGTCTCCTCTTGGGTAGGCAAGGAATATTCGCCCAGTCTTCAAAGGTAAAAAGGGCGACGGTTACCGTTTTCCCGACCGTCGTTTACTGTTCCTTGGGCGATGACGAGTGCGTAACGGGATAGGGTGGTAGATAGCGGTTGTTTGAGTCGCCGTGATGTAGCGCCTCTAGTGCCGCACTAGCGCACCACATCTCGTCATAATCGTTAAGCCAAAAGTAAGTAGCGGTGTTCGTGGTACTGGTCGAAGGAAAGGAAAGTGGTTTCAGAGGCTATCGGTAAGAGGTCTGAAGCGAGTAAGGAGTTGAGTGGCTCTATGTACTCGCTTTGATGGAATCTATCGCCATGTTACGACGACGGGCCATAGCATGGCGCCTGGAGACACCAGTGCGGCAATAGTGTTCTGACTTATCGAGCACTGCTCGCCTTCGGCTTCTGCGTATGAAATCCACTGCATGGTGGTGTTAGCGCAGACGATCCAAACAGCTAGCTGCCCTGTTGAATGCGATCCAAGAGCTAGTCCCGTCATCTGATGGTCATTTATCTCGCGCAGTAGCCGATGAAGCTTCCTGCACTTATGCGTGCCACAGCGCACTGCCGCCTAATCAGTATCCCTGCGGTTGTGCATGACCTGACGCGGAGGTGCTCCAAGCGGCGCAAAGGAATTGCCCGTGCTAAAGAATTCTCAATTTTGCCCGAAAACCTGTGCAGGCGGGCTCGCTTGGTTGTGAGTTTCGCCGGTGTCGTACAGGTTATTTTCGGGGCTTGCAAAAAATATTTTCACTGCCTCCTAAAGCTCACCGAAACGACGCCGATAAGCTTATCGAATGCGAACTCAATGGGTGCCTGGGCACAAGCCGGCCCGGAGTCGCAAGCTCAGGCAACCAAAGTAACTAGCGCCCTTGGAGGCACATCATGGCTCTTACAGTCAACACTAACATTGCGTCGCTCAACACTCAGCGCAATATCAACAACACGTCCAACTCCCTGAACACCTCCATGCAGCGCCTGTCCACCGGTAGCCGCATCAACAGCGCTAAAGACGACGCCGCAGGCCTGCAGATCGCTAACCGCTTGACCAGTCAGGTTAACGGTTTGGGTGTTGCGGTACGTAACGCCAACGACGGTATCTCTCTGGCTCAGACCGCTGAAGGCGCTTTGCAGCAGTCGACCAACATTCTGCAGCGTATGCGTGACCTGTCCCTGCAGTCGGCGAACGGCTCGAACAGCGATGACGAGCGTAAGGCATTGAACTCCGAAGTAGGTCAGCTCAAGAAGGAACTGGACCGTATCAGCAACACCACTACATTTGGTGGTCGTAAATTGCTCGACGGCTCATTTGGTACTGCTAGTTTTCAAGTAGGTTCTGCTGCAAACGAGCTGATCAGTGTCGGGATTGATAAAATGAGCTCAGACTCATTGAAAGGCAGCTTTTATAAAACCGAAGTAGACATGGCCACCACTGCGGTTGATGACGCGACTTTCGTGGCTGGCAAAGCTACCGCAACTCTCACCTTGGATGATGGCACAGACGTTACCGTAGATTTCGATATCAAGAAGGGTGACGATGCCGATGCGATCAACGCCAAGTTTGCTGCTGCTGTTAACGACGCAAACGTAGGCGTGAGTTTGCAGAAAGATTCAGCTGGTGCTTACCAAGCTGTTTCGAAGTCTAACAAGGATGGTGACGGCCCTGCTGTAACCACTATTGCTGTCGCCGCTAAAACTGGTGGAACTCTTGCTGGCGTGACGTTCGGTGCCGCTACTACCACTATCGCGACTACAGACTTAGCAGAGGCAGATTCTGTTAAGGAAATCGATATCAGTGACGCAGTGGGCGCCCAAGCAGCTGTACTTGTAATCGATGATGCAATCAAGCAAATCGATTCCCAGCGTGCTGACCTCGGTGCTGTGCAGAACCGCTTCGACAACACCATCGCCAACCTGCAGAACATCAGCGAAAACGTATCGGCCGCTCGCGGTCGTATCGAAGACACTGACTTCGCAGCTGAAACCGCGAATCTGAGCAAAAATCAGATTCTGCAGCAGGCCGGTACTGCGATCCTGGCTCAGGCCAAGCAGCTGCCGCAGGCTGTCCTCAGCCTTCTGCAGTAACAGGCCAGCGTGTAGTGGGGGGCGGCAAGCGTGCCGCTCCCCATGATTCATTAGAGGTGAATCATGGACGTAGGGAAAGTTTCAACCACATCTGTTGTACCTGCTCAGGTACCCAGTCTCCGCAAGGAGCCTGGGCTTTCGTCGTTTCTTGCTGAGCCGGTAGTAGTTGTGGCCAAGCCGGACGAGGAAGCGCGCGGGGAGCTTAACGAGGCCGTAACAGACCTGCAGTCGCGAATGCAGAACGTTCAGCGCGATCTAAACTTCAGCGTGGATGACTCTACGGGTGAAGTAGTCGTCAAGGTGATTGATGGCGAGTCGGGCAAGGTAGTTCGACAGATTCCGTCTGAAGAAGTATTGAAGCTCGCCGAACAGCTGGATGGCGTGCGTAGCTTGATGTTCGAGACCAAGGCTTAAGACGGCACGGTTTTTGGATAGATACTTGGACGCATTATTTTTTGACAGGTGATAGTTATGTCTTCAGTCACAGGTGGTGTCGGGCTTGGCACCGGGATGAACATCGACTCCATTGTAAAGTCGATGGTCGCTGCCGAGCAGGCACCCAAACAAGCTCAGCTATCTAACCTGGAGAAGGCTACGACTGCCCGCATCACCGCTGTTGGCGCACTTAAAAGCGCTATTTCTGACTTCCAGACTGCGCTCGGTAACCTGAACAAACCTGAGCAATTCCAGGGTAGGTCTGCCACGTCGTCCAAATCGGATCTGCTAACTGTAACTGCGGGCACTACGGCAGGGTCAGGCAATTACAAAGTCAACATCATGCAGCTGGCAACCAGCAGCAAGGTTGCACTAGCGGCAGTCAAGGCCCCGTTGGGCGAAACGGCCAATTTTGGGACGGGTTCCCTGACCGTTAAGGTTGGTGGCGGCCAATCGATAGCGATAAAAATTGACGAAAGCAACAATACGCTCGAAGGGCTTCGTGATTCGATCAACAAAGCGGGGGCAGAGTCAGGGGTAGCTGCAACCATCGTGACTGATGCCAATGGCCCTCGTCTTGTATTGAGCAGCAGCAAGACGGGCGAGGGTGAAGATATATCGGTCGAGGGAGACGGTGTCGGTGGAAACGTGAAGCTGTCCAGTTTGAGCTTCCCCGCAACGGACCCAGACTATACCGGGACGGCAGCAGCAAGACAGATCACCATGGCGGGCAACGCCAAGCTCACCATTGATGGTCTGGAGGTCGAAAGCAAGACCAATACTGTGGACTCCGCAATCGAAGGCGTTACGTTGACGCTCAAGGGCGTTACGACTGCAGATGCGCCGATTGTCTTAGGCGTCGAGCTTGACCAGGCTGGCGTGAAGTCGAATGTGCAAAAGTTCGTTGATTCGTACAACAAGCTGATCGGTGTTGTTAACGCTCAAACTAAAGTTACTCCGGTTGGAGACGACAAGGCGCCGGTAACCGGGGCTCTGGTTGGAGATGCCACGGCAAGAACACTGCTTAATACTGTTCGTAACGAGCTTTCTAACGTTCAAGGTAACGGTGCGATACGCGCGCTTTCTGACATGGGTATTACGACCCAGAAGGACGGCACGCTCGCGCTTGATGGCACTAAGCTGGATAAAGTGTTAGCGAGTAACTTCTCGGACGTAGCAGGCTTGTTCACGGGTGAGAAGGGGTTGGCCACTCGGCTTGACGCTAAGCTTGCACCTTATACCCAGACGGGGGGTGTGCTTGAACAGCGTAACAAAGCCATGAGCGAGACGATCACCAAAATCGACAAGCAAAAAGAAGCGCTAACGGTCCGCATGACGGCGCTTCAGGAGCGGTTGTCCAAGCAGTGGTATGCAATGGACGCGATGGTGGCGCAACTGACCAGCACATCCAACTCGCTAGCTGCGATGTTTGAAAACATGCCTGGGGTCGTTACCAAAAAGAACTGATTCAACAAAGATTACTTAACCGCCCATAGGGCGGTTTTTCTTTTTGAGCTCTTTCGTCAAGTTTTGCCCATAAGGGCCGATACGCTGTACATGCAAACTGATGTCGCAAGGGGCATTTAGAATGAACGCAATGGCAGCAATGAGGCAGTACCAGCAGGTTGGCGTTAAAGCTCAGGTGACCGAGGCCGATCCGCATCGCCTTATCCAAATGCTGATGCAAGGCGGGCTTGATCGTATTTCGCAAGCTCGTGGCGCCATGGAGCGCGGCGAATTCGCGGAGAAAGGAGCATTACTGGGCAAAGCGATCGCCATCATCGGTGGCCTTCGCGATGTGCTGGATAAGAAGGCTGGGGGCGAGCTTGCTGACAACCTCGACAAACTTTACGAATACATGTCTATGCGGCTGTTCGAAGCTAATCGGAACAACGATCTGAAACTGCTTGATGAGGTTTCTGGGTTGCTGGCTGAAGTCAAGGAGGGCTGGGACGGTATCGCGTCAGTCGCCGCTTGAAGCTGCGGAAATAGCGAGTAGGTACTCTGCCAAAAAGTACTGAAGTCTACCGCTACGCTTCAAGATAAAGGCTTCGCCAGAGTTAGGTGGATGGCTCATGTTTCATCCACCTTAGGATGTTCTGGCAACCAGTGCACGCCAGCCGTTTCGTTATCTGTACTCGCACAGATAAGCTGTAGCCTCTGCAACCTTCAGCTGAAACTTGCTGTTGGCCGGTACAGTGAACTGGGTGCCCGCACCAAAGGTTTCGTAGTTTTCGCTTCCGGGCAGTTTCACCTCGAGGCTGCCTGATATCACGTGCATGACTTCAAGCTGAGCAGTGCCGAATTCATATTCGCCTGGGGCCATGACGCCGATGGTAGCTGGGCCGGCCGCCGTATCGAAGGCGATGGATTTGACGGTGCCGTCGAAGTATTCGTTGACCTTGAACATGCGGAAATCTCTAAGGGACGGAAAGGGGTGGCCAGTATGCCCAAGCCGCTTGGCGCCGTCATCAGCCTACGATTGCTAGACCGTGTCGTCCGCCAAGGCGCGTATGTGCTGCTCATGTACGGAAGATGAAATAGACCGCACCGAGCAAACACAGCCCCGCCCACAGATAGTCGAGCTTCAGCGGTTGCTGCATGTACATCACGCTGAACGGCACAAAGATGGCCAAGGTAATCACTTCCTGCATGATCTTCAGCTGGCCTATCGATAACTCGGTGTAGCCGATGCGGTTGGCGGGCACCATGATCAGGTATTCGAACAGGGCGATGCCCCAGCTGATCAGCGCTGCTATCAACCAGGGCTTGCCATTGAGCGTCTTGAGATGACCATACCAGGCGAAGGTCATGAATAGGTTGGACACGCAGAGCAGTGCTGCGGTCTGAATCCAAATAGGCATGGGGGGATGGCTCCTAGGTGATGGCAAATGCTAGGGGCGCGCCGGAGTGCTCGCAAGCGCTCTGGTGCCCATTTTTCGTGGCTAGTGTCTTTTGCCTGTACAGCCATTTATCATCGCACCCGAATTTTTCATTTCGGTACTTGGAATGAATTGCCGTCCCGGTTGCGGTGCCTGTTGCATCGCCCCTTCGATCAGCTCGCCAATTCCCGGCATGCCTTCAGGCAAGCCGGCCGGGGTACGTTGCCTGCATCTTTCCGATGCAAATCTGTGCGGCCTATTTGGTAACCCAGCCAGACCAGCTGTCTGCGCAGAATTTCAGGCCGATGTCATGTTTTGCGGCGATGATCGACAGGATGCGATCCGCCTGCTCGGATGGTTGGAGCAGGCGACCGGAAGCTCAAATGAGCAACATGTGGTTTAGTTAGGTGGGCAATACAGCGGCTTCGATTGCGTGTAACCGCGTCATTGAAAATCCCGGCTGCGCACATCGAGCCCTGTCAGCATCGAAGTAAGGTCGCGAAGCCGTCCTGCAATGACATGGCGTACGCCGCTCGACGACTCGAGATGACCATCGATTCGCAGCAACTGAGACTGTAGAAGTACTCTTCGGTAGCGCTCGGCCAAGTCGCGCCAGACAATCACATTGATCATGCCAAACTCATCTTCCAACGTGACGAAGATGACGCCACTGGCGGTTTGCGGACGCTGACGGCCAATCACCAGACCGGCAACGCTGACTAGTCGACCATGTTCAACGTCCGCCAGTTCACGAGAGCTTCGACACCGAAGAAATTTGAGCTTTTCCCTTAGCAAGGCTAATGGGTGGGGGCCTAGCGTCGTGCCCAGTATTGAATAGTCAGTCATCAGCTCTTCGCCAACGGTAGGTAGAGGTAAAGGGATGACCTCCTCTTGAGTTGCCGGCTGATCAGCGAATAGCGGCAGTTGTGGTTCAACCCCAGCAACTGCCCAGCGAGCTCGATGACGATGCCCGGTGAGTTCTCGTAAAGCCCCAGCATCCGCCAGCCCTTCGCGGGCACGGGCATCCAGGCGGGCGCGCAGACACAGGTCCTCAATCGAGGCGAAGGGCTGCTGTTGGCGGGCCGTTTCGATCCTCCGCGCATCGTCCTCGCGAAAGCCGCGTACTAGTCGCATTCCCAAGCGTATGGCGGGTTGATCGGTCTGCGTGGGCTCCAGGCTACAGTCCCAATCGCTGTAATGAATGTCCACCGGATGTATCGCCAGGCCGTGTCGGCGGGCGTCCTGGAGAATTTGATCGGGGTTGTAGAAACCCATCGGCCAGCTATTGATCAGGGCACAGGCATAGGCGGCAGGTTCATGACATTTAAGCCAGCAGCTCGCATAGGTGAGAAGGGCGAAGCTGGCCGCATGGGATTCCGGAAAACCGTAACTGCCGAATCCCTTGATCTGTTCAAAGATCCGCGCCGTAAATTCCGGTGCATATCCTCTGGCAAGCATACGTTCGGTGAGGCGCTGGCGGTGTGGTTCCAGTCCACCATGGCGCTTCCAGGCGGCCATTGCACGGCGCAGCTCGTCTGCCTCGCCGGGGGTGTATTGGGCTGCGACAATTGCCAGCTCCATGACCTGTTCCTGAAACAATGGCACGCCGAGGGTGCGTTCGAAGACCGGCCTCAATTCCTCGGCCGGATAGTCCTCGGGCTCTTCGCCGTTACGCCTTCTCAAATACGGATGAACCATGTCGCCCTGAATTGGCCCTGGACGCACGATGGCTACCTGGATCACCAGATCGTAAAAAGTATTGGGGCGTAGACGCGGCAGCATGGCCATCTGAGCGCGTGACTCGATCTGGAAGACGCCCACCGTGTCAGCGCGGCTTATCATCTCGTAGGTTTTACGATCCTCCTCCGGCAGGGTGGCAATCGTCCAGCGCGTACCGCGATAGTGCTCGATCAGGTTGAAGCAGCGGCGCAGCGCGCTGAGCATGCCAAGGGCGAGCACATCGACCTTCAGTAGCCCGACCAGATCGAGGTCGTCCTTGTCCCATTGGATCACGGTGCGTTCGGCCATGCTCGCATTTTCAACAGGCACCAGACTGTCCAGGGCCTGCTCGGAAATGACGAACCCCCCAGGATGCTGCGAAAGGTGACGAGGAAAGCCAATCAACTCCCCGGTGAGTACGAGCACCCGCTTTAACAACGGACTGCTCGGGTCAAAGCCTGCTTCGCGCAAGCGTTCATCGTCCGGGATTCGATCACTCCAGCGGCCACAGCAATCAGCCAGTGCGTTGATCTGATCGACCGGCAGACAGAGGGCTTTGGCCACATCACGAATTGCTCCGGTGGCGTGATAGGTGATTGCCACCGCGGTCAGCGCAGCTCTTTCGCGGCCATAGCGCCTGAATACGTACTGAATGACCTCCTCTCGACGCTCATGCTCGAAGTCGACGTCAATATCGGGCGGCTCATTGCGCTCTTTGGACAAAAAACGCTCGAACAGCAATTTGCTGCGAGAGGGGTCAAGCTCGGTAATACCCAGTACGAAACATACCGTGGAATTTGCCGCCGAGCCTCGGCCCTGGCAAAGGATATGCTGTTCTCGGGCAAAGCGAACGAGGTCATATACGGTAAGAAAGTAGCTTTCGTACTTCAATTCGGTGATCAGTTGCAGTTCGTGCTCGATCTGCGCCCATGCTTTCTCCGTAGCGCCAGCGGGCCAGCGCCAGCGGGCGCCGTCCTCAACTAACTTGCGCAGCCAGGAGGCGGCGTTGTGACCGGCGGGAACCAACTCATGGGGATAGTGATATTTCAACTGGCTGAGATCGAACCGGCAGCGCTCAGCAATACGCAGCGTTTCGGTGAGCAGTTCCGTGGGGTAAAGCTGGGCTAGCTCAGCGGTTCGTCGCAGATGACGCTCACCATTGGGATAGAGATAGCGACCGGCCTGAGCGACCGGCAGGTGATGGCGGATGGCGGTCATACAGTCTTGCAGAGCGCGCCGGCCTCTTGCATGCATGTGCACATCACCACAGGCGACTGCAGGTATGCCAAGCCGTGTCGCGAGCGCCAACTGCTGCTGCAGGCGTGCCTGATCGTCCGGCCCAAGGTGAAGCTCGATACCGAGCCAAAGGCTTGCTTTGAAACGTTCGATCAGCCAATGGCCATCCGCGTCACAATGGATCGTGTCTGCAAGCCAGATCGCCACAAGCCCATCAAAAGGGTCACTGAAGTCCTCGAATAACAGCTCATAGCTGCCTTTCTCGGCGCGGCGACGAGCACGGGTTATCAATCTGCACAGAGCTTGATATCCATCCAGATTCTCCACCAGCAGGACCATCTTTGGTCCGCCTGTGATTTGCATCTCGCTACCGACAATCAGCGGTAGGCCGACTTCCTTCGAGGCTTGCCAGGCTCTGACGATTCCAGCCAGCGTGCATTCATCGGTAATTGCCAGCGCTTTGTAGCCATGTTGTGCGGCGCGCTCGAAAAGCTCTTTGGCGCTCGAGGCGCCTCGCTGGAAACTGAAGTTGGACAAGCAATGCAGTTCGGCATACGCGCTCATCACGCGAACCAACCGTGCAAGTGCAGTGGTCCTCCTGAGAGTGAGCGAAACGCCCAGCCGCGCTGTCCCGATCGTGTTTCGATCAGGTAATAGTCGCGCCGTACATCCCCCCCATCCCACCAGCCTGACTCGATGCGCTCTGGGCCCGCGAGAATGCGTAGCGATGCCTCATTCACAGATTGCGGCTCGGCAAGTAGCCAACCCGGGCGAGGGCAGTTCGCGGCTAATGCAGATTGCTGCGCATCCGGCGTCGGCATCCACGCACATTCAGGACGATGGTCAGCGCGTACAGCGAGGCCCTGGACAGCATCATCACCCAGGCGGGCCCGAAGGCGCTCGCGTAGCTGCTCCCAAGGCATTGACTGGTGAGGTCGATCCTCGAACAGCTCCCGATGCTCAGGAACAAAACTAGGTAGTTGCATTGCGATCAGTCGTATCGCCAAAACCGGCGCCGGCAATTGCAGATGTTCCAGCCGGCCACGTGTCAGTTCGAACAACATGGCTGGATCACGCTCGGCGCTGAGCAGTCCGACGGTTATCTGGCTATCGGCCTGATTGCGATGTTCAAGCTGCAGGGTAAAGCGTTGTACACCGCTGTCACGACCAGCCAAATAGGCAGCCAGGTCTCCTGTCAGCCGTCGCAGCGGAAATAACAGCGCCTGATGCGATTCAACCTCGAAGTTCAGTTCGATACGCGCGTCGAATTGGTCGGGTGGTCTGTAGAACTCCAGCGCCAGGGGGCGTTTTTCCAACAAGGTATCGAGATGCCTGAGCGCCTCAGCCGGAAAACGCTTTGCAAGCCCGTCGCGTGGCAAGGCAAGCAACTGCTTGAACGTGCGCAGGCCCATACGGGCAAGCGCAGAAGCCACATCCCGAGGTAAACCGAGGCGGTCTACCGGCAAACTGCAAATAACCTTATGCAAAGTGGCGGAATCCGTTACCGCTACCCCGTCATGAACGTTGGCCAATACTCGTGCGGCGGCAGGGTTCGGCGCCAGGGTAATGCGATGGCTGAACCCAAGCCCGCTAAGCTCTTCGCGTAGTCGGGTCTCCAGTCGAGGCCAGGGGCCAAACAACCCTAGACTGGAGCGCACCTCCATGAGTAGGCAGCGCGGGTATAACAGGCTGACCTGGGAGCTGAATCCGTAGGCCCATGCGGCGAGAAATTGCTGCCATCGTTCTATGGATGCCGGGTCATAGTCAGCCGTGGCGAATGAGCGGGTCAGAGCATGCGCGGCGATCAGCGTTTGCCCAGGTTTGAGTCCGAGCTCGCGTGCTGCAGGGTTGATCGCTTGTAATACACGACGCTGCGGTGTGCCACTCAGGAGCGCCAGTGGGGCTTTGGAGTCAGCACGGCTGCGTAGCACTCCGTCCATGGCGAGCTGCGGAAATAGAATGCAGGCCCAGAGCATTTCAATGCCACGACGTGGTGGGGATAGGGCGGGCCGGAGCCAGGC
The DNA here is from genome assembly GCF_003696365.1 of Stutzerimonas zhaodongensis. Lineage (GTDB taxonomy): Bacteria > Pseudomonadota > Gammaproteobacteria > Pseudomonadales > Pseudomonadaceae > Stutzerimonas > Stutzerimonas zhaodongensis. Next base: position 203,710 of record NZ_RFFM01000005.1, on the reverse strand, counting down.
CGCCACGACACTTGAGCACCCGAAGCTGAGCCGGTTGGGCCTCAACTGCGAGACGCAAAGCCGCTGGCGAAGGATTTGCAGCCTCTCGCAACGGGCGATAGGCGAAGGCCAGCGTCTGACCAGTCTCAGCAGCTACTTGCAGCCGACGCAATGCGCGATCATCCGGCTGGTCAGGCCAGCACAGTACTGCTCCACAACTGCCAGATCGCAAACATTGCTCGGCAGACCAGAGAGCTTCTCGTGGCGATGCGTTGATGATGGTCAATTGGCTCAGAGTTATACCCGCGCTCAACCACGCATGGGGGTAGGGCACGTGGGGGGGCGCAACCAGCACTACTCGCTCGCCGGCTCCACTCAAACGAGCCAGGGTAGGCCAGAGCAGGCTCAACTCGCCGATCCCGGCGTTCTCGAACAATATTTCGCTTAAGGCTGACTCCGGCCAGCCGCCGCCAGGCAGCGCCGCATCCAGCGCTGTAAGGCCTGTTGGCTGAGTGTTATTCGAGATGACTCGCGTCTGGCCGCGCCATAACCGGCGTGCATCGAGAAGGTGATCAAGGGAGACGACGGAGTTCATGAAACAGCAAACCCTGAATACTGTATATGGATACAGTATTCTGCTTTGCATGATGAGAGGTCAAGCTCACGCGATGAAGCGTTGTCGATGGATCCATGGGAAGCGCAGCGACCCTGCATGAATGATGGATTCCGTCTGCCGCAACGATTTCAGGTTCCTGCATGACAGGTCAGACTCGTACGTCCTCTTCATTACTTGTGCTAGGAAAATCAGTCGATTAGGATTCGCGACCGGGTAACGGTACTAAGGCGAGTATCCGGTTTGCCGTCCCGACCTGTTCTCGCGAAGAAGCCCGGCTCGAAAGCGCCCGGGCTTCTTTTTTTTCAGGCAGAGCGGAGCGGCGTAAATCGCACTCGCCAGTGCTGGCTAATCAAGAGAGGATTGCAATGCGCGAGCGTTTGTTGGCCGCCGAGAAAGTGAAGGCAATCGAGTGGAAAGATGGGCAGCTACATTTGCTCGATCAGCGCAAATTGCCACTCGAAGAGATTTGGCATACCTACGAATCCGCTGCTGCGGTAGCCACTGCCATTCGTGAAATGATCGTGCGCGGCGCGCCAGCCATCGGTATCAGTGCCGCGTATGGACTGGTTCTCGGCCTGAAGGCACGACTTGACGAGGGCGGCGATTGGCGAGCGGCACTTGAGGCTGATTTCGATGTGCTTGCCAACTCCCGTCCCACTGCTGTCAACCTGTTCTGGGCGCTGAATCAGATGCGTGAGCGTCTCGAAAGATTGAAGCCAGGCGACGATCCGCTTGCAGCTGCTGAGGCTCAGGCCGCCTCCATTCATGCGAGCGACCGTGAAGCCAATCTGACCATGGCGCAATTCGGCGTCGACCTGATTCGCAAACACCAGGGCAATCCGCAGAATCTTCTCACCCATTGCAATACCGGAGCGCTGGCGACCGGCGGGTTTGGTACGGCGCTCGGTGTAATTCGTGGTGCGCATCTGGAAGGGTTGGTCGAGTGTGTATATGCCGATGAAACCCGCCCGTGGCTGCAGGGCTCGCGATTGACTGCCTGGGAGCTCGCTGGTGAGGGCGTGCCGGTTACCTTGAATGCAGACTCAGCTGCGGCGCACCTGATGAAAACACGTGGCATTACCTGGGTAATCGTTGGGGCAGATCGCATCACGGCCAATGGTGACGTTGCCAACAAAATCGGTACTTATCAACTTGCCGTATTGGCAATGCACCATGGTGTGCGGTTCATGGTGGTGGCGCCAAGCTCGACCATCGACATGGACCTGGAAACCGGTGATGACATTCCCATCGAAGAGCGGGCTGGCCACGAGCTGCTGGAAGTCAACGGTCAGCGCTTTGCGGCTGATGTCGAGGCATTCAATCCAGTGTTCGATGTCACACCTGCCGACCTTATCGACGCCATCGTGACGGAGAAGGGCGTCGTGGAGCGGCCAAATGCCGCCAAGCTCGCTGCGTTGATGAGTCGCAAGCGTCTCCACTGATCACTTGAGCACTTCCTGAGATCTTCTCTCGGGAAGTGCATCCTGGAGCCTCCGGCTCGCCAGCTGTGATACCATTCCGCGCTTAATCGCAGGACCCTGCTGACTATAAGGAACCAGGCTTCCATGGGCGAACTGGCCAAAGAAATCCTCCCGGTCAATATCGAAGACGAACTCAAGCAGTCCTACCTCGACTACGCCATGAGCGTAATCGTCGGTCGTGCGCTGCCGGATGCGCGCGACGGATTGAAGCCTGTGCATCGCCGTGTGCTTTTTGCCATGAGCGAGTTGGGTAACGACTGGAACAAGCCGTACAAGAAATCCGCCCGTGTGGTCGGTGACGTGATCGGTAAATACCACCCACACGGTGACTCGGCGGTATACGACACCATCGTGCGGATGGCGCAGCCTTTCTCGCTGCGCTACATGCTGGTCGACGGCCAGGGCAACTTCGGTTCGGTGGACGGCGATAACGCAGCCGCCATGCGTTACACCGAAGTCCGTATGGCCAAGCTGGCACATGAGCTGCTGGCTGATCTCGACAAGGAAACCGTCGACTGGGTGCCCAACTACGATGGCACCGAGCAGATTCCAGCGGTCATGCCGACCAAGATCCCGAACCTGCTGGTCAACGGATCGAGCGGTATTGCGGTGGGCATGGCGACCAATATCCCGCCGCACAACCTCAGTGAAGTGATCGACGGCTGCCTGGCGCTGATCGAGAACGCGGATATCACCATCGATGAGCTGATGCAGTTCATCCCTGGGCCTGACTTTCCCACGGCGGGCATCATCAACGGCCGGGCTGGTATCGTAGAAGCCTACCGCACGGGTCGCGGTCGCATTTATATGCGTGCTCGCTCGATCATCGAGGATATCGACAAGGTCGGTGGTCGCCAGCAGATCGTTATCACCGAGCTGCCTTATCAGCTGAACAAGGCGCGTCTGATCGAAAAGATCGCCGAGCTGGTAAAGGAAAAGAAACTCGAAGGCATAACCGAGCTGCGCGATGAGTCGGACAAAGACGGCATGCGCGTCGTGATCGAGCTGCGCCGTGGCGAAGTGCCGGAGGTCGTTCTCAACAACCTCTACGCTCAGACCCAACTCCAAAGCGTATTCGGGATCAACGTCGTAGCGCTCATCGATGGTCAGCCTCGTACGCTGAACCTGAAAGAGCTGCTCGAAGCCTTTGTCCGGCATCGTCGCGAAGTCGTGACTCGTCGAACCGTCTACGAACTGCGCAAGGCGCGTGAGCGCGGGCACATTCTTGAAGGCCAGGCCGTCGCGCTGTCCAACATCGATCCTGTAATCGCACTGATCAAGGCTTCGCCCACGCCGGCTGAAGCGAAGGAAGCGCTGATTGCCGAAGCCTGGGAATCCAGCGCAGTCGAATCGATGGTCGAGCGTGCAGGCGCGGACTCCTGTCGTCCCGAAGGTCTCGATCCGCAATACGGCCTGCGCGACGGCAAGTACTATCTTTCTCCAGAACAGGCTCAGGCCATTCTCGATCTGCGCCTGCATCGCTTGACCGGCCTCGAGCATGAAAAGCTGCTCAGCGAGTATCAGGAGATCCTGACCCAGATCGGCGAGTTGATCCGGATCCTGACCAACCCGGTGCGCCTGATGGAAGTGATTCGTGAGGAGCTCGAGGGCGTCAAGCGCGACTTCGGCGATGCGCGTCGCACGGAGATTCTCGAGGCGCGTCTGGATCTGACGCTTGCCGACCTGATTACCGAAGAAGAGCGTGTCGTTACTATCTCCCACGGCGGTTATGCAAAGTCACAGCCCTTGGCCGCCTACCAGGCGCAACGTCGCGGTGGGCGTGGCAAGGCTGCAACCGGGGTCAAGGAAGAGGACTACGTTGAGCACCTGCTGGTTGCCAACAGCCATACAACGCTGTTGCTGTTCTCCAGCAAAGGCAAAGTGTATTGGCTCAAGACCTATGAGATTCCCGAAGCGTCGCGTACCTCGCGCGGTCGCCCATTGGTGAACCTGCTGCCGCTTTCAGAGGGTGAGCACATCACGGCGATGTTGCAGGTCGATATCGAGGCGGCGCGTCAGCAGCAACTGAACGGCGAAGATGACATCGAAGATGCTGAAATCATCAGTGAAAGCGATGAGGTCGAAGAAGTTCTTGAAGGTGACGAGAGCGACGAGTCGGTAGACGAGCCCACGGGCACCTATATCTTTATGGCAACTGCTAAAGGCACCGTGAAGAAAACACCTTTGTCGCAGTTCAGTCGGCCGCGCAGCGTTGGCCTTATCGCTCTCGGGCTGGAAGAGGGTGACACCCTGATCGCAGCGGCGGTAACCGACGGCGCACGTGAAGTCATGCTGTTCTCTGATGGCGGAAAGGTTATTCGGTTCAAGGAAAAGCACGTCCGTACAATGGGTCGTACCGCGCGCGGTGTTCGTGGCATGCGGCTGCCGGAAGGGCAGCGTCTGATCTCAATGCTGATCCCCGAGCCGAATGCGCAGATCCTCACCGCCAGCCTCAATGGCTACGGCAAGCGCACGGTACTCGCAGAATTCCCACGGCGTGGTCGCGGAGGGCAAGGCGTCATCGCGATGGTCTCCAATGACCGTAACGGTCCTTTGGTGGGTGCGGTGCAGGTGCAACCTGGTGAAGAAATCATGCTGATTTCCGATCAGGGCACTTTGGTGCGTACGCGGGTAGACGAAGTGTCCTCGTTGGGTCGGAATACCCAGGGCGTTACGTTGATCAAGCTGGGCAAGAATGAGCATCTAGTCGGTCTTGAGAGGGTTCAAGAGCCCTCAGAGGAAGATGTCCTTGAAGATATCGAGGCGGTGCTCGACGAGGACGCACTGGACAAGGAGATGCCGGTAGTCAGCACTGAGCCAAGTGAAGATGATCTGCTGGGCGGTGGTGGTGATGTTCCGCCAGACGTAGTCCCGACTGACGACGACATCTGATCTGACGACGGCGCGGCCTCAGGGCTCCGCCGTCGTTTTGTTCTCAGCCCTGTTGCATGTTAAGGAAAGCAAGCTCCGGACTTGGCTTTATGGCGGCGGACGGGGCGAGCAAAGTATCGACCGTTTTTGAGAGAACGAAGATGAGCAAACGCGCCTTCAACTTCTGTGCCGGCCCTGCCGCGCTACCTGAGGCCGTGCTACAGCGTGCACAGGCCGAACTTCTGGACTGGCAAGGCCGCGGCCTTTCGGTCATGGAAATGAGTCATCGCAGTGACGAATACACTGCCATCGCTGAAAAAGCTGAGCAGGATCTGCGCGATCTGCTGAGTATCCCTTCTAACTACAAAGTGCTCTTTCTGCAAGGCGGCGCCAGCCAGCAGTTTGCAGAGATTCCGCTGAACCTGCTGCCTGAGGGTGGCGTTGCCGATTACATCGATACCGGCATCTGGTCGAGTAAAAGCATCGAAGAAGCCAACCGCTACGGCCATATCAACGTAGCCGCGAGCGCCAAGCCATACGACTATTTTGCGATCCCTGGTCAGAATGAGTGGAAGCTCAGCGCCGATGCTGCGTACCTCCACTACGCCAGTAACGAAACCATTGGCGGCTTGCAATTCGACTGGATTCCCGAGGTTGGTGATATCCCGCTCGTCGTCGATATGTCTTCCGACATTCTTTCTCGAAAGCTGGATGTCTCACGCTTCGGCCTGATTTACGCTGGCGCGCAGAAGAACATCGGCCCCTCAGGGCTGGTAGTGATCATCGTTCGCGAGGATTTGCTAGGTCACGCGCGGTCAAGCTGCCCAACGATGCTCAACTACAAGGTCGCCGCCGATAACGGCTCTATGTACAACACGCCTGCCACCTTCTCCTGGTATCTCTCAGGACTGGTGTTCGAGTGGCTGAAAGAGCAGGGCGGTGTCGAGGCGATGGAGCAACGCAATCGCGCCAAGAAAGACCTTCTTTATGGTGTGATCGATTCCAGTGACTTCTACTCCAACCCCATCGCCACTAACGCTCGCTCCTGGATGAACGTGCCATTCCGGTTGGCCAATGAGCAGTTGGACAAGGCATTTCTTGCTGGGGCTGATGCGCGAGGTCTGCTCAACCTGAAAGGTCATCGTTCAGTTGGCGGGATGCGTGCGTCCATCTACAACGCAGTTGGCTTGGACGCGGTCGAGGCGCTAGTCGCTTACATGCGTGAGTTCGAGAAGGAGCATGGCTGATGAGTGATGTCGACCGGCTAAAGGCGCTGCGTGTTCGCATCGACAGCCTCGACGAGAAAATCCTCGAGTTGATCAGTGAGCGTGCTCGTTGCGCCCAGGATGTTGCTCGGGTCAAAACCGCTTCCCTGGCCGAAGGAGAGGAAGCGGTGTTCTATCGGCCCGAACGAGAAGCTTGGGTGCTCAAGCACATCATGGAACTCAACAAGGGGCCGCTTGATAACGAGGAGATGGCTCGGCTGTTTCGCGAGATCATGTCCTCCTGTCTAGCCCTTGAGCAGCCATTGCGCGTCGCCTACCTCGGGCCGGAGGGCACCTTTTCTCAAGCGGCAGCGCTCAAGCATTTTGGGCAGGCGGTGATCAGCAAGCCAATGGCTGCGATCGACGAAGTGTTCCGGGAAGTGGTTGCCGGTGCGGTCAATTTCGGTGTGGTGCCAGTGGAGAATTCCACTGAAGGCGCTGTGAACCACACGCTCGACAGCTTTCTCGAGCACGACATCGTTATCTGTGGTGAGGTCGAGTTACGCATCCACCACCATCTGTTAGTGGGTGAAACCACAAAAACAGACCGCATCACCCGTATTTATTCCCACGCACAGTCGCTTGCGCAGTGTCGAAAGTGGTTGGACGCTCACTACCCGAACGTTGAGCGTGTTGCAGTTTCAAGCAATGCTGATGCGGCGAAGCGCGTTAAAAGTGAATGGAATTCGGCGGCAATCGCAGGCGACATGGCCGCTCAACTTTATGGCCTGACCAAAATCGCCGAAAAGATCGAGGACCGCCCGGACAATTCGACGCGCTTTCTCATTATCGGCAGCCAGGAAGTCCCGCCCACTGGCGATGACAAGACCTCGATCATCGTCTCGATGCGCAACAAGCCGGGAGCCCTGCATGAGTTGCTGATGCCATTTCATTCCAATGGCATCGATCTCACCCGTATCGAAACCCGACCGTCGCGCAGCGGCAAGTGGACCTATGTTTTCTTCATCGATTGCATCGGTCATCACCAGGAGCCGCTCATCAAGGACGTTCTGGAGAAGATAGGTAGCGAAGCGGTTGCGCTGAAAGTGCTGGGGTCTTATCCGAAAGCGGTACTCTAAATAACAGCTGGCAGCGACAAGCTATAAGCCTCGCGCAATGGGTTTATCTTGCCGCTGGCCACGTGAGCTTGAGGCTTAATGTATGAGCTGTGACTTCCTCGCTCTGGCTCAGCCAGGCGTGCAAAAACTCTCCCCCTATGTACCGGGTAAGCCCGTGGATGAACTGGCGCGGGAGCTCGATCTCGACCCCGCGACCATCGTCAAGCTTGCCAGCAACGAGAATCCATTGGGCCCAAGTCCGAAGGCGCTAGAGGCAATCAAGGCGCATCTCGACGAGCTGACCCGTTACCCGGACGGCAATGGCTTTGTACTCAAGAGCAAGCTGGCTGAGAGATATGGTGTTGGCGTCGAGCAGGTAACGCTCGGTAATGGCTCCAACGATATTCTCGAGCTGGTCGCGCGTGCCTATCTCGCTCCTGGCCTCAATGCGGTATTCAGCGAGCATGCTTTTGCGGTCTACCCGATCGCTACCCAGGCGGTTGGTGCGCAAGCGAAGCAGGTCCCGGCCCGGCAATGGGGGCACGATCTCGACGCCATGCTAGCTGCTGTCGACGGAAATACCCGCGTTGTGTTCATTGCCAACCCCAACAATCCAACGGGCACCTGGTTTGACTCCGAGGCGCTGGAGCGTTTTCTATCCGGCGTACCTGAGCGAGTTCTGGTGGTGCTGGATGAGGCCTACATCGAATATGCCGAAGGCGCTGAGTTACCAAATGGGCTGAGCTTTATGGCTGCCCATCCCAATCTTCTGGTTTCGCGGACCTTCTCCAAAGCCTATGGGCTGGCTGCCTTGCGAGTAGGCTATGCGATCAGTTCGGCCAGGATTGCCGATGTGCTGAACCGCGTACGCCAGCCATTCAATGTCAATAGCCTCGCCCTCGCGGCGGCTTGTGCCGCGCTTGATGATCAGGCGTATCTCAGTGAGAGCCGTTTATGTAACTCCACCGGAATGCGTCAGCTTGAAACCGGGTTCAAGGCGATGGGCCTCGATTGGATTTCGTCACGTGCGAATTTCATTGCCGTTGACTTTGGTCGCGACGCCGCTCCGATCAATCAATCCCTGCTACGCGACGGTGTCATCGTGCGGCCTGTTGCAAGCTATGGAATGCCGACCTTTCTGCGGGTGTCCATCGGCACAGAGGCGGAAAATGCGCGCTTCCTGGAAGCACTTCGCAAGGCGCTCGGGCATTGAGCCGAACAAACTCACTCCCGGCTGGCGCACCGAAGATTGGCCGTCTGGTCGTTGTAGGCCTGGGCCTTATTGGTGGTTCGTTTGCCAAGGGGCTGCGCGACGGTGGGTACTGTAATGAGGTGATCGGATTTGATCTGGATGCGCGCTCTAGAGAACTAGCCGTCGACCTTGGCGTGGTAGACCGCTGCGCAGAAAGCCTGGAGGAAGCTTGTCGGGCTGCAGACGTCATTCAGCTGGCCGTTCCGATCCTGGCCATGGAGCGCCTGTTGGCAGAGCTCGCATCTCTAGATCTTGGAAATGCTGTGCTGACCGACGTCGGGAGCGCCAAGGGCAATGTGGTTCGCTGTGCTCGCGAACAGTTTGGTCGAATGCCGTCCCGCTTCGTGCCCGGACATCCGATAGCTGGCTCGGAACAGAGTGGGGTCACTGCTGCCCAAAGCACGCTTTTCCGCCGGCACAAGGTGATTCTCACACCTCTGGAAGATACCGATCCAGCAGCTCTGGCGCTTGTTGATGGGCTGTGGCGCGCGCTTGGAGCAGACGTCGAGCACATGGAGGTTCAGCATCATGATGAGGTGCTTGCAGCGACCAGTCATCTTCCGCATCTGTTAGCGTTCGGTCTGGTGGACTCGCTGGCCAAGCGCAACGAGAATCTCGAGATTTTTCGTTATGCTGCCGGCGGGTTTCGAGATTTCACCCGTATTGCGGGCAGTGATCCGGTCATGTGGCACGACATCTTTCTCGCAAATCGCGAGGCGGTGCTGCATACCCTTGACGATTTTCGTGCCGACCTCGACGCGCTCCGCGCCGCGGTCGATGAAGGAGACGGGCGTACCTTATTGGGTGTGTTCACCCGCGCAAAGGCCGCCCGAGAACATTTCAGCAAAATACTGGCTCGCAGAGCCTATGTGGACGTTATGCATTCCAAAGATCTGATCTTCCTCGCCAATCCCGGTGGCAGCCTCAGCGGTTCTCTTCGTGTGCCGGGCGATAAATCGATTTCCCACCGCTCCATCATGCTCGGCTCGTTGGCTGAAGGCACTACCGAGGTAGAGGGCTTTCTTGAGGGCGAGGACGCCCTGGCGACCATCCAGGCATTCCGCGACATGGGTGTGGTCATAGAAGGGCCAAATCAGGGGCGCGTTACAGTCCACGGCGTTGGTCTACATGGTTTGAAAGCCCCTCCAGGCCCGATCTATCTGGGCAACTCGGGCACATCGATGCGGCTGCTGTCCGGCTTGTTGGCAGCGCAGCCTTTCGACACGACCCTAACTGGTGATGCTTCCCTATCCAAGCGTCCTATGAATCGTGTCGCCAAGCCTTTGCGTGAAATGGGCGCGGTCATCGAGACGGCCGCTGAAGGGCGTCCGCCCCTGACCATTCGTGGCGGGCAGAAGCTCTCTGGTATGCATTACGACATGCCAATGGCGAGCGCGCAGGTCAAATCATGCCTTCTGCTGGCAGGCCTGTATGCTGCCGAGAAGACTTCCGTGACCGAGCCTGCACCCACTCGGGATCACACCGAGCGGATGCTGCAAGGCTTTGGTTATCCGGTCACCGTCAAAGGCAATACCGCTACGGTCGAGTCCGGACACACATTGCGTTCAGCGCAGATCGAAGTGCCCGCCGATATTTCCTCATCAGCCTTTTTCATGGTGGCTGCGAGCATTGCGCCCGGTTCCGATATCACGCTCGAGCATGTTGGCGTCAATCCGACCCGTACAGGTGTAATTGACATCCTCAAGCTGATGGGCGCCGATATCGAACTGACGAACGTGAGAGAAGTAGGCGGCGAACCTGTGGCCGACATCCGTGTTCGAGCCGCGCAGCTCAAGGGGATCGACATTCCTGAGGATCTAGTGCCCCTCGCCATCGATGAATTTCCGGTGCTGTTCGTCGCTGCCTCTTGCGCCCAAGGGCGCACCACACTGCGTGGCGCCGAGGAGTTGCGCGTCAAGGAATCCGACCGCATACAGGTGATGGCCGATGGTCTGCAAGCCCTGGGCGTGAGCGCCACACCTACACCCGACGGGATTATCATCGAAGGCGGTAGCGGTATTGGCGGCGGGGAGGTCTGGGCACATGGCGACCACCGCATCGCGATGTCTTTCAGCGTCGCGGGACTTAGGGCCAGTGCGCCGATCCGTATCCACGATTGCGCCAACGTGGCAACGTCGTTCCCGAACTTCCTTGCGCTGGCCGAGCGGGCCGGTATGCGGGTAGGTGTGGAGGATAATTCATGATCTGGCAGGTCCCGGTCATCACCATCGATGGCCCCAGTGGCTCTGGTAAAGGCACCGTTGCTGCGCTGCTGGCAGCCAAGCTGGGATGGAATTTTCTCGATTCCGGTGCGCTTTACCGTCTGCTTGCCTTCGCTGCGCGCAACCACGGTGTGGATCTGACCAACGAAGAGGCGCTCAAACTTTTGGCGGCTCACCTGGATGTGCAGTTTGGCGCATCGAAAAGCGGCGACGGGATGCACATCGTTCTCGAGGGAGAAGACGTCACTCAGGCTATCCGTAACGAACAGGTGGGTGCCGGAGCCTCACAGGTTGCAGCATTGCCGGTCGTGCGCGAGGCGCTTTTGCAGAGGCAAAAAGCATTTCGCGAGCCGCCTGGTCTGGTTGCGGACGGGCGCGACATGGGAACTGTGGTCTTCCCGGACGCCGCCTTGAAGATATTCTTGACCGCCAGCGCCGAAGAAAGGGCCCGCAGGCGCTACCTGCAGTTGAAGGGGAAAGGGGATGATGTTAATCTCGCGAGTCTTCTCGATGAGATACGGGCGCGTGATGAGCGCGACACCGGCCGTGAAGTGGCTCCGCTAAGGCCGGCAGATGATGCTGTGCAGCTGGATTCCACCAAACTATCAATCGAGCAGGTGTTAGGACAGATTCTGAGCGAAGTCGCCAATCGCGATTTCGCCTGAAGAGCGACCGCCGAGAGGCGGCCTGACGGTTTCTCGATATCGGGAGCTGTTAACAAGGAGGCATGTGGGAGACCAGATCTAGTCCCGCAGGCCTTTTTTTATATGAATGAACCCACTTCTATCTGGGATGTGGAGATTGGGCGGATCCTCGTCCGAAAACAGCAGGAATAAACATGAGCGAAAGCTTTGCAGAACTTTTTGAAGAAAGCCTAAAAACCCTCGACATGCAGCCGGGTGCGATCATCACCGGCATCGTGGTCGACATCGACGGTGACTGGGTCACTGTTCATGCCGGTCTGAAGTCCGAGGGCGTCATCCCGGTCGAGCAGTTCTACAACGAGCAGGGCGAGCTGACCATCAGCGTGGGTGACGAAGTTCACGTTGCGCTGGACGCGGTTGAAGATGGCTTCGGTGAAACCAAGCTGTCCCGCGAAAAAGCCAAGCGTGCTGAGTGCTGGATTGTTCTGGAAGCGGCTTTCGCAGCTGAGGAAGTGGTCAAGGGCGTTATCAACGGTAAGGTTAAGGGCGGCTTCACTGTCGACGTTAACGGCATCCGTGCGTTCCTGCCAGGTTCCCTGGTTGATGTCCGTCCAGTGCGTGATACCACTCACCTGGAAGGCAAGGAACTCGAATTCAAGGTCATCAAGCTCGACCAGAAGCGCAACAACGTTGTTGTTTCCCGTCGTAGCGTCCTGGAAGCCGAAAACAGCGCCGAGCGCGAAGCTCTGCTGGAATCGCTGCAGGAAGGCCAGCAGGTCAAGGGTATCGTCAAGAACCTCACGGATTACGGCGCATTCGTCGATCTGGGTGGCGTCGACGGTTTGCTGCACATCACCGACATGGCTTGGAAGCGCATCAAGCATCCGTCCGAAATCGTCAATGTTGGCGATGAGATCGACGTCAAGGTGCTGAAGTTCGACCGCGAGCGTAACCGCGTATCCTTGGGTCTGAAGCAGCTGGGCGAAGACCCATGGGTTGCTATCAAGGCTCGTTACCCAGAGAACACCCGCGTTGTGGCCCGTGTTACCAACCTGACTGACTACGGCTGCTTCGCTGAGCTGGAAGAAGGCGTCGAAGGTCTGGTACACGTTTCCGAAATGGATTGGACCAACAAGAACATCCACCCGTCGAAGGTCGTTCAGGTCGGCGACGAAGTGGAAGTCATGGTTCTGGACATCGACGAAGAGCGTCGTCGTATCTCCCTGGGCATCAAGCAGTGCAAGTCCAACCCATGGGAAGACTTCTCTGGCCAGTTCAACAAAGGCGACCGCATTTCCGGCACCATCAAGTCGATCACCGATTTCGGTATCTTCATCGGTCTGGACGGCGGCATCGACGGTCTGGTTCACCTGTCCGACATCTCCTGGAACGAAGCTGGCGAAGAAGCCGTGCGTCGCTTCAAGAAGGGCGACGAGCTGGACACCGTCATCCTGTCAGTTGACCCGGAGCGTGAGCGCATCTCCCTGGGCATCAAGCAGCTGGAAGACGATCCGTTCTCCAACTACGCCGCTGTCAATGACAAGGGCAGCATCGTTCGCGGTACCGTGAAAGAAGTTGACGCCAAAGGCGCCATCATCGATCTGGGTAACGATATCGAAGCCACACTGAAAGCCTCTGAAATCAGCCGTGACCGCGTTGAAGATGCGCGTAACGTCCTGAAAGAAGGCGAAGAAGTCGAAGCCAAGATCATCAGCATCGACCGCAAGAGCCGCGTTATCAGCCTGTCCATCAAGTCGAAAGACGTTGAGGACGAGAAGGACGCGATGAAGGAACTACGTACCAAGCAGGACGTAGAGCCGACTGCAGGTCCGACCACCATTGGTGATCTGATCCGCGCACAAATGGAAAACCAGAACTAAGTTCTGCGATCCATGAAAAAGGGCGACTTCGGTCGCCCTTTTTTGTGCCTGTGCCTGCGGGAAAGTGAGTTCAGCCCCGAATCGCTCGGCAGAGTGGCTATGGAGCTGCAACCGTCCAATCAGAGCAGCTATCGATCGCTCTGAATGAAGGGCGCGGCGGTGTCGATTGCGGTCTGTATCGGGCTTGACGCCAGTGCCTGATTCACCGCCAGCCAGCCAGCCACCGCTTCCTCGCCTGCGTGCTGAAAGGCTCGCTCCAGGAGCCGCAGCTGTTCGCGGCGCAGCGCCTGTTCCAGCTTGGCGCCCTGCGTAGTAAAGCGCAGCATGCGCTTACGCTTGTCCTCTTCGGCCGTTCTGCTTTCGACAAGATTCATTTCGATGAGCTGACGCAGGGGGGTGTTCAAAGCCTGCTTGCTGACGCCCAGATAACCAAGCAACTCTTTGACGCTAAGGTCGGGATAGCTGGCAATGAAGAACAGAATGCGGTGATGCACCCGGGACAGCCCGCGACGAGCGAGTATCTCATCAGGCTTGGCTGTGAAGGCCTGATATCCCAGAAAAAAGCTCTCCATGATATGCCGCTGAACATTACTTTTTTTTAGGTCATGCATGTTGACGTATCCGCGGTAGCAGGCGTACTTTCGGTCAAGTAGTTTGACTCATTTTTCCAGTTCCTGCATCCGGTGCACCATGGCCTTTTCCGAACGCGTCGACCGCCTTAAAAGCTCGCTTATCCGAGAAATTCTTGCTGCTGCGCAGCGCCCCGAGGTGATGTCGTTCGCCGGAGGCTTGCCTGCTGAATCCATGTTGCCGAAGGTGGACTGGGATCAGATGCCAGCGAGCATGGGACAGTACGGCATGAGTGAAGGGGAGCCAGCGCTCCGCGAGGCGATTGCTGCGGAGGCGCGCTCGCTTGGCATTGACTGCTCTGACAGTCAGGTATTGATCGTGAGTGGTTCCCAGCAGACTCTGGACCTCGCTTCCAAGTTGTTCATCGATCGCGGTACGGAAGTTTTGCTCGAGGCGCCAACCTATCTTGCTGCGTTACAGGTATTTCAGTTGTTTGGAGCCGATTGCCTGTCTATACCCCAGGAATCAGATGGGCCTTTGTTGGATGCATTACGACAGCGTCTCGAGAAGCATCATCCGGCCTTCGCGTATTTGATTCCTACGTTCCAGAACCCCTCGGCAGTACGCTATAGCGAAGAAAAGCGTGACGCCGTCGCGGCATTGCTCGATGAGTACAATGTGACGCTCATAGAGGATGAGCCCTATCGTGAACTGGTGTTCGACGATGAAAATGCGCGGCCGATAGTCAGCCGCATGCATAAGGCCAGTTGGATCTATACCGGCACCGTCTCGAAAACCTTGCTACCAGGGCTGCGGGTTGGCTACCTGATAGCGACACCGGATCTCTTTCCTTATCTGCTCCGGCTAAAACAGTCAGCGGATCTTCACACCAATCGAATTGGGCAATGGCAGGCGCTTCAATGGCTAGGGAGCGAGCAGTATCACGCACATCTTGCTGAGTTGCGGCGTTTCTATTGTTTGCGACGCGACGCAATGCAAGACGCCCTGACTAAGCATTTCTTCGATCTCGCTGACTGGCAATTGCCGCAAGGAGGGTTGTTCTTCTGGCTGCGCCTGAAGCGTCCATTGGACACACGAACGCTATTGAAGCCTGCCCTTGCACGTGATGTTGTCTTCATGCCCGGGGAGCCGTTCTTCGTCGATCCTGAACAGAACCCTGGATACCTGCGCCTGAATTTTAGCCATGTCGCGCCGGATCGACTCGATGAAGGCATTAGGCTTCTAGCGAGCGTTGTTCGCGGTGCCTATGTAGTTGAGGCTGCATAAGGAAGCTTGGGTTATTGCATAAGGTTGGGAGGGGAAAATGACGTACAAGGTTTATGGCGATTATCGTTCCGGCAATTGCTACAAGGTAAAGCTGATGCTGCACTTGCTCGGACGTGACTATGAGTGGGTTGCAGTAGACATTCTTCGTGGTGAGAGCCGTGAAGAGGCTTTTTTGAAGAAAAATCCAAACGGTAAGATCCCTGTCCTTGAGTTGGACGACGGTACCTGTTTGTGGGAGTCGAATGCGATCCTCAACTTTCTTGCGGAAGGGAGTGAATTTCTGCCTTCAGTTCCGAGGCTCCGAACTCAAGTTTTGCAGTGGCAGTTCTTCGAACAATATAGCCATGAGCCGTTCGTTGCCGTGGCGCGATTCATCAAGGTCTATCTCGGGCTCCCGGACGATCGCCTCGAAGACTACGCTGCCAAACATCTGGAGGGTTACCGCGCCCTGAATGTCATGGAACAGCAACTGCAACGCACGCCTTATCTCGTCGGCGATCAGTACTCGATCGCCGACGTCGCGCTGTATGCATATACGCATGTGGCGGAAGAGGGTGGTTTCAAACTCGATGGCTATCCGGCCATCTGCGCTTGGTTACAGCGAGTGGCCAGTCATCCGCGACATGTAGGCATGTTTGATTGAGCAGTGGCTTAAATAGCGCGGGAGCAGGGTCAAAAATCACCGAGAGCTTCAGAAAATGCTCTCGGCGTCTGGTTATTTGACAAGGCCAAGAAACTCACCGCGGGTGGCGGCATTTTCGCGGAACTGTCCGAGCATTACCGAGGTGACCATTGAAGAGTTCTGCTTTTCCACGCCGCGCATCATCATGCACATGTGCTGGGCTTCGATGACGACCGCGACACCCCAAGCCCCCGTGACCTGTTGAACTGCTTCAGCGATTTCGCGGGTGAGGTTTTCCTGGATCTGCAATCGCCGCGCGTACATGTCGACGATGCGTGCAACCTTCGAAAGCCCGAGCACCTTGCCGTTGGGTAGATAGGCCACGTGCGCTTTGCCTATGAACGGAAGCATGTGGTGTTCGCACAGAGAATAGAGCTCGATGTTCTTCACCAGCACCATTTCGCTGTTATCCGAGCTGAACAGCGCGCCGTTGGTGACTTCCTCCAGCGTTTGCTGGTAGCCCTTGCACAGGTACTGCATCGCTTTAGCGGCGCGCTTGGGCGTATCGAGCAAACCCTCGCGGTTTACGTCCTCGCCGAGCTGGCCAAGGATCGCGGTGTAATGAGTTTCCATGGACATGAAATACCTGTCAGGCTTGCAAAAAGCGCGAGTGCGAAGGTTAGGGGGTCAGCAGCGAGGCTGCAAGCGGCACTGGACTTCGAGTAGTCTAGAACGCATGACTATTCGTCACGGCCTTCGAGCATGGTTCGTTTGAGCATCACATAAACGGCCCCGGTGCCCCCATGTCTTGGCATGCATGATGTGAAACCCAGCACCTGTGAGTGCTGACGCAGCCATGTATTGACGTGACTCTTGATCAAGGGACGTTTGCCGTCGATGCGTGCGGCCTTGCCATGTGTAACTCGTACGCAGCGAATCTCGAACTTGCAGGCCTCTGCAAGGAAGTCCCAGAGCAGCTCGCGGGCTTTTTCTACACTCAATCCGTGCAAGTCAAGGCTGCCTTCGAAATGGATCTGACCGCCTTTGAGCTTGCGCATCTGGCTGTCTTGAACCCCATCGCGTACCCAGTAAAGTTCTTCTTCGGCGGCGACATCGATGACAAATAGATCAGAAAGCCCATCGATGCGGGTTTCACCGTTAGTGACTACAGCGTGGGCTCGGCGATTAGTAATCTGGGCTTTGTTGCTGCGTGGCTTGCCCGTATCGGCACGATCGTGCGCTATCGGTTTGACGCCACGAACCGCCGATTTGAACAGTGAAAAATCATCGTCTTGCATGAGGCCTCCGCATTGGGCGGCGATTTTAGCCGAAAGCGATGTTTCGACTGCAAAGGTAAGTTCTTGCGTGCTCAACGTCGTTTATTAAGGCGAGGGGACATGCTCAGCCCACTGGGCTCCCGAAGGCGTCGGTGCACGCGCTTACGGACGATAGCACCGAGCACCAGCAAGATAGCGCCGAGAGTCATGAGCGTAATGGCCGCCTCTCTCTCCAAAGGTACGTTGGCGAAGGCTTGAATGTCGTCGAGGAATGACGCTGCCCCGGCGCCCAGCAAGAGAAAACCGGTGATGATCAATAGCGTCCCGAACGCTGCACCAAGGCGGGAGCCGAGGCTTCGGTGCTGTCGGGGGCGGAGGCGGCGAGCGTCGAATCCATCGGTTCGTTTCATTCCGGTTACCTCGTCAGAACGGGCTATGAACGGAGTCGTTCGGCCAAATTATTCATTGTAGGTAACGCAGCAGGGCTCGAATCGATTTAGGCCACTGCTCCGGCATCAGGTACGCATACTGCGAAGTTGTCCGCGAGAATAGTCATCTCCATCTGATGCACTTGCGCTGCTTCGATTGCACCATCACCCATAGGCAGGTCACGTGTCGCGCATGCCTTATCGACCAATGTGCAGCGATATCCGTAGTCCTTTGCAGCGCGCACCGTGGTGCTGACGCTTGAATGAGTCATGAAGCCGCATACGATCAAGTCGAGACGACCATGCTGCTGCAGCAATTCGTGAAGTTTGGTGCCGGCAAAGGCATTGGGCAGTGTCTTGCCGATTACTGTCTCGCCTGAAAGAGGGGCGGCTTCGGGCATGATCTGGCCACGTTGGCCCTGTGGATCAAACAATCCCCCAGGGATGCCGAGATGATGGACATGCACGATTGGTGCTCCAGCCTCCCGGGCCAAGGCCAGTAGCCTGGTGATCTCCTCAAGCGCCGGGTTCAAGTCAGGCAGGGCCATGGCGCCCGACCGGTATTCTTCTTGAACGTCGATCACCAGAAGGGTCGCGTTGGCCAGAGTCGCCGGTGCATAACTGCGGCCACTGAGCTGAAGCAAAGTCTGTGGCTTGGACATGACTGACTCCTTGTTCTGAGGGGGGCCTGATTGTGGCGCCAGATGACACAGATGTGAACTGCCCAAACCGATGATTCGTCAGCTGAATTGACAATAACCGGCCACAGGCCAGCACTGGGCAACATCAAGGCTGAGAAACCCATACGACCTTCGGCTAAACTCTTTCGTTTTTGACAGGAGATGCCGCCCGTGACCGCTTCGCCTTCCCAACTGCGTACCTTGCGTGATCACATTCGCTGGGCTGTCAGCCGATTCCATGCCGAACAGCTGTTCTTTGGTCACGGCACGGACAACGCGTGGGACGAGGCTCGACAGCTGGTGCTCGGCGCACTGCATCTTCCTTGGGAGATGGCCGACAGTTATCTCGACTGCCGTCTCGAAGATGCTGAACGCGAGCATCTGCAAGGGTTGCTGCGTCGCCGCATCGAGCAGCGTGTGCCTACCGCCTACCTGCTTGGGCAAGCCTGGTTCTGCGGACTTCCCTTCATCGTTGATGAGCGTGTGCTGATCCCTCGCTCGCCGATCGGCCAACTGATCGAGCGTCGCTTCGAGCCCTGGCTGGCAAAGGAGCCGGCTCGAATTCTCGACCTCTGTACCGGTTCCGGTTGCATCGGAATCGCCTGTGCGTATGAATTTCTTGAGGCGGAAGTGGTGCTTGCCGATCTGTCATTCGAAGCCTTGGAGGTGGCCAATCGGAACATCGAGCAGCACGGTCTGGAAGAGCGCATATATACGGTGCAGAGCGACGGCTTCCACGGTCTACCCAAGCAGCGCTTCGATCTGATCGTTTCGAATCCGCCATATGTGGACGCCGAAGACTTTGCCGATATGCCTGACGAGTACCACCATGAGCCCGCTCTAGGGCTTGCTTGCGGCGACGATGGACTTGATCTGGTGCGGCGTATGCTCGCCGAAGCGGCCGATCACCTAACCGATGACGGAACCCTGGTGGTCGAAGTTGGTAACAGTCAGGTGCATGTGGAAGCGCTGTATCCAGAGGTGGATTTCACTTGGCTGGAATTCAATGAAGGCGGGCACGGAGTATTCCTTCTTGCTGCCAGCCAATGTCGTGATCATCAGGCGCTGTTTCGAGAGCGCCTGCACTGATCCAGCCCGGCAGCGCATCGTTGGCGGCCGTTTAGCGATCCCTAGGTCATCGGGTCGCGATCCAGATCAACAGCCCGGCCTGGAAGAGTGAGAAGGCGATAAGGCAGGCGATGGTGAATCTCAGGGCGCCGTCCTCCCGCCGAACCTTGTTGAGGCGTTCCTGTGTATCGCGAATCTTGTTTTCCTGCTCGAGCAAGGTGCGGTCGGCCTGTTCGAGCATTGCCGCGGCATCCGTCAGTTCCAGAATCTGCACTTTCTCACGATTCCAATCGGGCCGTAGGGAGCTGACGCGGGGGGCACTATAGGTGGCCTTCAGTTGTTGAGACTCAGGGTATAGAACTTCGAAGCCTTGGCTCAGCAGGCAGTGGTCCCGGCGCAAACGCATGTCATCGCCGGTGATGTCCTTGGCAGCTAAGGCGCCACCCTCAACCAGATAATGTGCCCAGCGCTTCTGAGCCCATAGCGTTCCCTGCGCCAGAAGAAAACGGCCTAGCCCCCGATTGACGGGTTCGACGCGCAAGCCAGTATCTGGGCCAAAGCGCAACTGCTTTGCTTGATGGTCGGCCCAGATTTCCAGCACGTTGTGCTTCTTGGACAGAATCTGGCCAGGCAGGCGTATGAACAGCTTCATCAAGCTCTGCTGTGGCGTATGGCGTTCTGTATGGCCTAGTTCGACGAACCGTAGCGGGCGCTGGCCACTGTCTCTGTCTGTCGGCAATGGCGCCAGACGCACCAGCCGGAAGCGATCCGGGCCGAGCTCGGCCCAAGGGTGCGGTTGTGGTGCCGCGGGCGCCTGGGCCTCGTTTTCTTCAGGTGATGGTGAGCTGTCGGTCATATCCGAATCCATGAGCCTATCCGGGGAGTCAATGCGGCAGGCATGGAGCGTATCGGCAATCTTCAGGTTAACTGGAGTCCGGCAATACTCCCTTTTCATGAAGAAATTGGCTGATACGATCCGTAAGCTCGTGGGCTATCGGGAGTTCTGGCTGACTATAGGATGCCGTTTGCGCCTTTTGACCAGGTGGGGTAATACGCAGCACATGGTTCATTCCGCCTATTATCGCCAGCTCGGCGTCTACTCTCGCCGCGTGCAGGATTTCGGCATCCTTGCGCTCAACCTGGATGTCCTGCGTACCCTGAACGATGAGCGCAGGGGCCGTGGTACCGGCAAAAGCCTCTGCAGGGTCATATCGAAACAACGAAATCAGATAGGGCTGTACGCTGGGGCGAAACAGTATCTGCAGTGTCTCAGGGATCTGTTCATGCATCCTTCCCGCTTTCAGCTCATCGAGGATGTAAAAAGCTGTGGCCAGTAAAGGCGGCGGGAGGCGGCCCTGAAGTTGCTCGCGAAGAAGCTCGTCAATCGGGCGGCCGCTACCCGCGATACTGACTAACGCAGCCGGCTCCAGGTTCTGGGCGGCGAGACTTGCGATCAGTGCGCCTTCGCTGTGGCCGATGAGTACCACATTGGAGAAGCGCTTGTCGGTTCTAAGCTGTTGCACCCAAGCCTCAGCATCTGCCACGTAGGCTTCCACCGACAGCAGGCTTTCATCTGACGCTACGGCTTGGCTTTGGCCTATGCCGCGCTTGTCATAGCGCAGGCTGGCGACACCCCGTCTTGCCAGTGCCTGTGCCAGTCGCTTCAGGCTGTCGTTGCGTCCCATGGGGTTGTTGCCGTTGCGGTCGGTTGGGCCGGATCCAGCGATCAGCAGTGCGACTGGAATGGGAGCATCAGCCTTGGGTAACAGCAGGCTGCCCCGCAGACTACCGCCGGGCACCTCCACGGACATTTTCTGGTTCAGCAGGGTTTGAGCTTGGGCGTGCGGAGCGAGCATGGCGAGTAACGAGAGCAACAAGAAAAGACGCATGAGCAGAAAACAACCAGGGTCGAAGCGGGTTGGATAGACGGCGAGCCGGTTGGTTCGCTGGTCGGCAGTATGCGCCGCCACTGCAAGCAGTGAAACCGGTGGCGGCTCGGGTATACTTCCGCCCCCTGTTTAGGTCGATCGCGGAGCACCCTGCATGTCCGGCAATACATACGGCAAGCTGTTCACCGTCACCACCGCTGGTGAAAGCCATGGTCCGGCGCTGGTCGCCATCGTCGACGGGT
This sequence comes from Stutzerimonas zhaodongensis, assembly GCF_003696365.1. Classification (GTDB taxonomy): domain Bacteria; phylum Pseudomonadota; class Gammaproteobacteria; order Pseudomonadales; family Pseudomonadaceae; genus Stutzerimonas; species Stutzerimonas zhaodongensis. Next base: position 182,379 of record NZ_RFFM01000005.1, on the reverse strand, counting down.
GCCCGCCGGGTCTGGAGCTGACTACAGCTGATCTGCAGCGTGACCTTGATCGACGTAAGCCCGGAACCAGCCGGCACACCACGCAGCGTCAGGAGCCTGACGAGGTCGAAATCCTTTCGGGAGTCTTCGAGGGACGCACAACTGGGTGCCCGATAGGCCTGCTGATCCGTAATACGGACCAGAAATCCAAGGATTACTCGGCCATCAAGGATCAGTTTCGCCCCGCACACGCCGACTACAGCTATCACCACAAATACGGGGTGCGTGACTATCGAGGCGGCGGACGCAGCTCAGCGCGCGAAACCGCCATGCGTGTCGCCGCAGGCGCCATAGCCAAGAAATACCTAGCTACCCTGGGGATCCAGGTCCGTGGCTATATGAGCCAGCTCGGTCCGATAGAAATCCCCTTCAAGACCTGGGACAGCGTGGAGCAGAATGCCTTCTTCAGCCCTGATCCTGACAAGGTGCCTGAGCTGGAGGCCTATATGGACCAATTGCGGCGCGATCAGGACTCGGTCGGCGCCAAGATCACCGTCGTGGCCGATGGCGTTCCGCCGGGTCTTGGTGAGCCAATTTTCGACCGACTCGATGCGGACCTGGCCCACGCGCTGATGAGTATCAACGCGGTCAAGGGCGTGGAGGTCGGTGCAGGTTTCGCCAGCGTAGCCCAGCGCGGAACGGAGCACCGTGACGAGATGACTCCAGGTGGGTTCCTGTCCAATCATGCCGGCGGCGTGCTGGGCGGTATTTCATCTGGGCAGCCGATCATCGCGCATCTTGCGCTGAAGCCAACGTCCAGTATCACCACTCCGGGTCGCTCGATCGATGTGGATGGCAATCCCGTTGAGGTGATCACCAAGGGGCGGCACGATCCCTGTGTCGGAATTCGCGCGACCCCGATCGCGGAAGCCATGATGGCCATCGTATTGTTGGATCATCTGCTCCGTCATCGCGGTCAGAACGCCGATGTGCTGGTCGCCACGCCAGTACTGGGACAATTCTGAGCCATACGCCGGGAGCCCGAGGCTGAGTTTTGATTACAGCTGATTTGCTCCTGGCACCGGCTTTTCGCTTATGACCCCCTCGATTCCATACTGGCGTCTGTCAGGTTTCTACTTTTTCTACTTCGCGCTCCTGGGTTCCACGGCGCCCTTCCTGGGCCTGTATTTCGCCCACCTCGGCTTTGGCGCAGAGCGTATCGGCGAGCTGGTTGCGATTCCGATGCTGATGCGCTGCGTGGCCCCCAACCTCTGGGGCTGGCTAGGCGACACTACCGGGCGGCGTCTGGCGATCGTCCGTGCGGGAGCCGCCTGTACGCTCATTTCGTTCGGCTTGGTCTTTTATAGCAAGAGCTACGCCTGGCTCGCGTTGGTCATGGCCTTGCATGCGTTTTTCTGGCATGCGGTGTTGCCACAGTTCGAAGTCATTACCCTGGCGCACCTGCGCGATCAGGCCTCCCGCTACAGCCAGATCAGGCTCTGGGGCAGCATCGGCTTCATCGTTGCCGTAATAGGGTTGGGCGCGCTGTTCGATCGTCTGAGCCTGGATGTCTATCCGATGGCGGTCATGCTCGTGATGCTGGGGATCGTCTTCAGCAGCATCTGGGTTCCCAATGCCACTCCGGCGGAGCGACCAGAGCTGGAGGGGCAGGGTGGGTTCCTCCGTCAGCTCTGCCGTCCCGGGGTGCTCGCGTTCTTTGTCTGCGTCGGCCTAATGCAGGTCAGTCATGGTCCTTACTACACCTTCTTCAGCATACACCTCGAATCGCTCGGCTATGGCCGGGGAACAATCGGGCTGCTCTGGGCGCTGGGTGTGGTAGCTGAGATTCTCACCTTTCTTGTAATGGCAGCGTTGCTGTCTCGATTTTCGTTACGTCAGGTTCTGGTGGCCAGCTTCCTGCTAGCAGCGCTGCGCTGGTTGTTGCTCGGCTCCTTGGCGGATCATCTCGGCGTGCTGCTGATTGCACAATTGATGCACGCCGCCACGTTCGGCAGCTTCCATGCAGCGGCTATTCATTTCGTGCAGCGCAGCTTCGGCCCCCGTCAGCAAGGGCAGGGGCAGGCGCTATACGCCACGCTTGCTGGTGTCGGGGGGGCATTAGGCGCGCTGTACTCCGGTTACAGCTGGGCCGGACTCGGCCCGATATGGACTTTCGCCATCGCCAGCCTGGCGGCGCTGGCCGCGGCCGTTATCATTGCCATTCCAGAGCGGGAGAAACAGGTATGACAGCCATTCGTGAAAATCTGGCGCAGTCCATCATAGAGGCCGGGCAGTTTCTTTACGGCCGAGGATGGTCGCCGGCTACCAGCAGCAATTATTCCGCACGGCTAACGAGCGCCGAAGTGCTGCTGACCGTATCCGGGAAGCACAAGGGACAGCTGGTTGCGGACGACCTGTTGGCGGTTGATATGAACGGCATCAGTCTGGAGAACGGCAAAAAACCTTCTGCGGAAACTATGCTGCACACCCAGTTGTATCGTTGGAAGCCCGAGATCGGTGCCGTGTTGCACACGCACTCGGTCAACGCGACGGTGCTTTCGCGCATCTGCCGCAGTGATTCGCTGGTGTTTGCGGACTATGAGTTGCAGAAGGCGTTCAGCGGTATCGCGACCCATGAATCTGAGGTGTTGGTACCCATTTTCGAGAATGATCAGGATATCGATCGCCTCGCCTCTCGGGTTCAGCCCTGGCTGGACGCGCATCCCGATTGCGTGGGCTATTTGATCCGTGGGCATGGGCTCTATACCTGGGGCCAGCGTATGAGCGACGCCTTGCGCCAGATCGAAGCGTTCGAGTTTCTATTCGAATGCGAACTGACGATGCGCATGCTACAGCGCACCTAAGCGCGCCGGCTCAGCCTGCACCAAGCATTCTTTCCTATTGACGATGAGACGGGCAGCAGCCCTGACTGGAGACGATCAGCGTGAGCATTCTAAGTGTTTATCAGGACAGCGCCCCCGAGCAGCCGCTTAAGGTGCTTACCCATCTAGAAGACATTGCCGCGACGCTGGCCGAGGTCGGTGTACACCTCGAGCGTTGGGAGGCAAGTGCGCCAATCGGTGCGGGCGCCAGCCAGGAGGAAGTGATCGATGCCTACCGTCCGCAGATCGAGCGGCTGAAACGCGAACGTGGCTACGTGACCGTCGACGTCATCAGCCTTACCAGCGACCACCCGCAAAAAGCTGAGCTGCGCGCGAAATTTCTTGAGGAGCACCGCCATGCCGAAGACGAGGTGCGTTTCTTCGTTGCAGGCCGCGGGTTGTTCACGCTCCACATCGAGGACAAGGTGTATGCCGTGCTTTGCGAAAAGAACGACCTGATCTCTGTACCCGCTGGCACCCGCCACTGGTTCGACATGGGTGAGCATCCGCATTTCGTTGCCATTCGGCTGTTCAACAACCCGGAAGGCTGGGTAGCGCAGTTTACCGGTGAAGACATCGCCGGGCGCTTCCCACGGCTGGAGGATTGAGCATGCCAGTCAAAGCCGTTCTGACCGATATCGAAGGTACGACCAGCGCAGTAAGCTTCGTTTTCGACGTGCTGTTCCCCTACGCGCAGGCGCACCTGCCAGCCTTCGTTCGTGAGCATTCGAAAGAGCCGGCGGTTGCAGCTCAGCTCGATGCAGTGCGATCTGAAAGTGGTGAGTCGGGTGCCGATGACGAGCGCGTTATCGGGATACTGCTGGAGTGGATCAAAGCTGACCGAAAGGCCAGGTCGCTGAAGGCGTTACAGGGCATGGTGTGGGCTGAAGGGTATCGTGCAGGCCAGCTTAAAGGTCATGTCTACCCCGATGCCGTGAGCGCGCTACGCCGGTGGCATGAACAGGGCTACGGGCTTTATGTGTACTCCTCTGGATCAATTCAGGCTCAGAAGCTGATATTCGGCTGCGCTGAAGCGGGCGACCTGACACCGCTCTTTTCGGGTTACTTCGATACTGGCAGCGGCCATAAACGCGAGAGCGAATCCTATATTCGTATCGCTGACTCGATTGGACTGGATGCCGAGCAGATCCTCTTCCTGTCAGACGTGGTAGAGGAGCTAGATGCCGCACAGCAGGCAGGCATGCAGACATGCGGGCTGGTGCGTGACGGCGGTACGCTGGGCAGGCATCAGGTCGTCCAGAGCTTCGATGCAATCGACCCAGCGAGCTACTGACCAATACACACTGAACCCTCAATCCGCCGCGGCATCCTAATTACTAACTCACTGTAATTTGGAGTCATGTCATGACCGATGCCTTCGGCGGTATTTTTGGCCTGCTGATCCTGGCACTGGATATTTGGGCCATTGTCAGTGTCCTGCGAAGCGACAGTACTACTGGGAAAAAGGCTCTCTGGGTGCTATTGATCGTCGTGCTGCCAGTGTTGGGTCTGATCATCTGGGGCATCATGGGCCCGCGCGGTAATCGTCCTGATGAGCGCAACCTGAGGCCCTGATAGTGGAAGCCTGGAGTACGGTGCTGGCTTTGGTCGTATTGGTGGTTGATATCGTAGCCATCATTCAAGTTTGGCGAAGCCGCATCGAAGCTGGCCGCAAGATCATCTGGAGCCTCGTCATCGTGCTAGTGCCGGTGGTCGGGCTGATCATGTGGTTAATGGCCGCGGGTCGCCACGCCAGGGTAAGACTCTAACGTGCGTGTCGCTGCGTTAGTTGCGCTGCTGCTTTGGGCCAGCATCGCCTGTGCGGATCTGGAACAGGCGTGGTCTGAATTACGCGATGGACAGGCCGTTCTGCTCATGCGTCATGCATCGGCGCCTGGTATTGGCGATCCACCCGGTTTCGTTCTGGAGGATTGCGACACCCAGCGTAACCTGGACGAGCAGGGTCGGTTGCAGGCCCAACGTTGGGGTGAGTTACTTCGAGCAAAAGGGGTGACTCAGCCAAGGGTGTTCAGCAGCCGATGGTGTCGGGCGCTGGAAACAGCCGAAAAGATGCGTTTCGATGCAGTCGAGCCGCTGCCCTTGCTTGACTCCTTTTTTGTTCGAAAGGACCAAAAGGACACTCAGACAGAGAACCTGAGGGCATTCATAAATTCATTGTCAGCGGGTTCTCCCGTGATACTGATTACTCATCAGGTGAATATTACTGCGTTAACCGGTGTCTTTCCTCGATCCGGCGAAGCCTTATTCCTTGCATTGCCACTCACCGACTCGCCGAAGATACAGGCTCGGATTCTGCCCCCGTGATCCATGGCCGGCCCGGTTTGGCTGCGGCATCACTGTAGTTCTGCCAGATATGGACCGCGGCATAGGCTCGCCACGGCCGCCAGGCCTCCGACTGTGCCCGCAGCGCCCGGGACGAGATGCCACCTTCGCCCCATAGCGGCGCTTTCAGCAAGCCTAAATCCGCGGCCGGGAAGGCGTCTGCTTCGCCGAAGCCCCGCAGCGCGATGTATTGCGCAGTCCATGGCCCGATGCCGGGTAGCTCGCATAAGCGGCTGACCAGCTCATCGGGACCGTTATCGATGTGCAGCTCGAGCGCGCCATCCGCGACGGCGGCCGCCAGACGCTTCAGAGTTGCGACTCGCTTGCCCGGCATGCCGATATTTTCAAGCGCAGCGGTGGCAATAGCGCTGGGTGTAGGGAACAGCTTGATCAGTCCCGGTGCCTTGTTCTCGTCTGCGCAATCGAGGTTTTCGCCGAGCCGCTCAACCAGTCGACGAGTAATGGTGACAGCGGCTTTGACTGTGACCTGTTGCCCGACCACGGCGCGGACTGCCTGCTCGAAGGGATTGAATGCGCTGGGTAAGCGCAACCCAGGGTCGGCTGCTATCAGCGGGCCGAGGTATCGGTCCGATGCGAAATGTCGGGCAATCTCGGCCGGATCGACATCCAAGTCGAACATCTTGCGGACACGCAAGGAGAGGGTGGGCAAGTGTTCCCCCAGCGAATCGCTCACGCTCAGCTCCAGAACGTGTTGACCCGGTATTGGCCGGACACTTATCCAGCCAACATGCCTGCCGATTTGCACGACCCTGCTATAACGGTCGGGCTCGAGCGCCTCGACACCTGAGAGCAGGCGCAGCGCGAAATGCTGGTGGAATTGCGACCAGTTCCAGGGCAAGACATAAGGAAGATGAGCGATATGCATCGACAAACGATAGCCCAGATTGATATGGCGTCCTTCACCTGACGCGCTTTGAAAGGGCGCGGTTCCACCTGTCATGAGACCAAAGTAGAATGCGCCTCTTTGCCATCGGGCATACCGCCGTGCCTGCGCGGTTACCCGTTACGCCATTCCACACGGGAGACACCCCCATGAGCGATTATCAGGAAACTCTCTACGAGGGATACGGCCAGCGGTTCTCGGTCGACAAGATGCTTCACGAAGTGCGTACCGAACATCAGCATCTGGTCATTTTCGAAAACGCTCGCATGGGCCGTGTCATGGCGCTCGACGGCGTTATTCAGACCACTGAAGCGGATGAGTTCATCTATCACGAAATGCTCACTCACGTTCCCATCCTTGCTCATGGGCTGGCGCGGCGTGTGCTCATCATCGGAGGCGGTGATGGCGGGATGCTGCGTGAGGTCTCCAAGCATCGTGATGTTGAGAGCATCACGATGGTGGAGATAGATGGCACCGTGGTCGATATGTGCAGAGAGTTTCTGCCGGAACATTCGAAGGGTGCTTTCAATGATCCGCGGCTGAATCTGGTGATTGATGACGGTATGCGTTTCGTCGCGACGACCGAGGAAAAGTTCGACGTGATCATCTCCGACTCGACCGACCCCATCGGTCCGGGTGAGGTTCTGTTCTCTGAAAACTTCTATCAGGCTTGTCGCCGCTGCCTCAATGATGGCGGCATCCTGGTAACGCAAAACGGTACGCCGTTCATGCAGCTGTCGGAGGTTCAGACGACCGCCAAGCGCATGACCGGTCTGTTTCCCGATTGGCATTTCTACCAGGCCGCAGTGCCGACCTATATCGGCGGTGCGATGACGTTTGCCTGGGGCGCTTGTGATTCAGCCAGCCGCAAGCTTTCACTTGAAACGCTCTGCCAGCGCTTTGCGGGCAGCGGGATCGTCACCCGTTACTACAACCCTCATGTGCACCTAGGTGCATTTGCGCTTCCGCAGTACGTGCTCCAGGCTATCAATAAGCCAAGCAACGACTGAGTCAGTCCCCTCTGAGGCCTCCACGGATCCGGCTGCAATCCGGCTGGATCTAAAACTCTGCTCGATTGTCCATTGCAGTAGCGGTGCAGAGGCCGTATGTTCGAAATACGGAGCGCGGCAAGCAATTCCGTCATGCCTACCGTACGCAATCAAATCGACCCTGGCCAATAGGGTCTGAGACACCAACAAGGCCGCGCCTTGCGCCGGCATCTGCGATGGGGTTCAAACGCTTATCCAATCCTGAAATGGTCATCCATGAGTGCGAGGAGGTTGTTTTATGAGTACCACCTTCCATGAGGATGTAAGCAGCAATGTGCTGTTGAGAATGAAAGAGGGCGGTTTCGATTTCGCTCGCGTTCATCCGATAGAGTTCTATGCCGTGTTTCCTGATCGTGAACGAGCCGTTGCCGTGGCAAGCAAATTCCGCGGCGAATGCGTCAATACCCAAATTACCGCTCGCGATGATGGCGCCTGGGATCTCCAGGTCAGCAAAGTGATGTACGCAACCTTCGATGGAATCGGTGACTTCGAGCAGGACCTTGAGGATCTGGTCGAACCCCTGGGCGGCGTGCTCGACGGATGGGGCGTGACCCAGGAACTATCGGGCTGCGCGGTCTGATTCAACTCAAACCCAAACCACTTTGTAGCGCCTGGTCCCACGGTGGGACCGGGCCGAAGCGGTTTCTGAGAAATTCCAGCAACAACCGGCTGCGCGAGTCGGTTTCCCTTGTAAGCCGCAATGCGTAAATTCCGCTAGGCTCTGGCACCGGCAAGCCGTGCTCGCAAAACAACGGCTGTAACTCCCCTCGCAACAGGTTTTCGCTGATCAGCCAGGTCGGAAGATGAGCGATTCCCAACCCAGCCAGCGCGCCGCTAAGCAGCGCTTCGGCATTATTTGCCACCATGCGCAAGCGCTTGGGCCGCGACGACAATGGCTTACCTTCATGATCGAACCGCCACGCATGCGGAGGAGACAATCCATCCCAGTCCAAGCCGTCATGTTCCGGTAGATCTGACGGGTTCTTAGGTATGCCGCGACGCTGTAGATAGTCAGGGCTGGCGCAGGCGATGCGCGTCAAAGGCGCCAGCGGGGTTGCAACCAAGCGTGTGTCAGCCAGCGGACCGATGCGCAAACTCAGATCCACTTTCCCCAGATGGTCGCCTTGTAGGTCGACAAAACTGTCGATCAGGCGGAGCTGAATATCGACGCCTGGATAGACACCAAGAAATTCAGCCAGAGCGGGCGCCAGGTGGCGACGGCCAAAGGGTGCCGGCGCGTCGATCCGTATATGGCCCGCCGGAATATTCTGCGATGCCGTCAGCTCGGCCCGCGCGAGTTGCATTTCCTGCACAATGCGTCGGGCTCGTTCGGCAAAGCTGCGTCCCGCAGACGTGGGTTTGACGGCATGCGTGCTGCGGCTTACCAGTTGGCAGCCGAGCGATGCTTCCAAGGTATCGGTTCGGCGTGCAACAGCCGAGGGGGTCAGGCCGTGTAATCGAGCTGCCGCGGAAAAGCTTCCTGTCTCAAGTACATCCAGGAACAATCGAAACTGTTCCACGAGCGCGTCGGATTGCATGCGATAAGATCATCTGTGCGGATTTTGCAAAGCCATTGTGCGCGGCTTTGCGTTTCTCTTCCAGACACGGATCGATAGCATCCTGTTTTCAGGTGTGGATGTAGATCGATGGATCTGTTTGCGATTGGCTTGAATGTGCTCTTGGGGTTGATGCTGGGGACGCTGGGGGGATTGTTTGGCATTGGCGGTGGGTTGATCGCGATCCCTGTCGTGGGCGTGCTCTTCGGCCTGGATCAACAAGTGGCGCAAGGCACGGCGCTTGTAATGGTTGTTCCTAACGTGCTGCTTGCCATCTGGCGCTATAACCAACGTAATCGCATCGAGCTTCGTCACGCATTCGCGCTTGGCGTAACAAGTTTTTGCTTTGCCATTGCTGGCGCGGCAGTGGCGGTCTCTCTTGACCCCGGTCGAATGCGCATTGCGTTTATCGGTTTTCTCCTCGTTCTGGCAGCCTATACCTTGTTGCGAGCCATTCTGCGACCACAACCGGGCGGTACTGAGCTCCGCTACTCATGGCCGTGGCTCAGTGCACTGGGCGCTGGTGCGGGAGCACTCGGTGGTCTGTTTGGAGTGGGCGGGGCGGTGCTCGCGACGCCTATTCTTACCAGCGTTTTCGGCGCGTCGCAGGTGGTGGCGCAGGGGCTTTCGTTGTCGCTGGCCGCCCCGAGTACCGCGGTCACCCTTTTCACCTACGCCAGTCACGGTCAGGTCAATTGGGCGCTAGGGCTTCCGCTTGCGGTAGGCGGATTGCTGAGTATCAGCCTCGGCGTGAAATTGGCGCATGCACTGCCGGAGCGAATTCTCCGAGCGCTTTTCAGTATGTTCCTAGTGCTGAGCGCCATCTTGTTGGGCATGAAGGTTTGACCGGGGTTACCAGCGGCTCAAGCCATTGCTCGGGCTTGCTGACGTATCGCGCGGCGAGCACTTCGTGCCAGGCGAATGCTCAGCAGTACGGCAGCGCAACTCAGGCCTGCGATCAGGCCTTGCCATAGGCCAGCAGGGCCGGTCGGTTCGCCAAGCGTGTCAGTGAGACCAAGCAAGTAGCCCACTGGCAAACCGATGCCCCAGTAGGCAAATAAAGTGAAGATCATCGTCATGCGTGTGTCCTGATAACCCCGCAGCGCGCCTGCTGCAGTGACCTGGACTACGTCGGAGAACTGGAACAGCGCCGCATAGAAAAACAGGCTGGCAGCGACTGCTATGACGGCCGAGTCTGTGGTGTAGATACGAGGAATCTGTTCGCTGAAAAGCAGCATGGTTCCCGCTGAAAAGCAGGCGTATACAAGGCTCGAGACAATACCCACCCCTGCAGCGAAGCGCGCATCCCTAGGCGCACCTCGCCCCAGCGCCTGGCCGATACGAATGGTAATGGCCATGCCCAGCGAAAGCGGAATCATGAAAATCAGCGAAGTGAAGTTCAGGGCGATCTGGTGCCCTGCTACAATGGTCGCGCCTAGCCCACCGATCAATAGGGCGATGACTGAAAAAATACTGGCTTCGGCAAATACCGCAACACCGATCGGCACGCCGACCGAAAGCAGACGGCTCAGTACTGACCATTGCGGCCAGTCGAAACGGGCAAACAACAGGCTGGGTTGGTAGTAGTGGGCGCGGCGCACCCAGATCAGCATGGCCAACAGCATGAAACACATGACCAGCGCGGTAGCCCAGCCGCAACCCACGCCGCCCATGGCGGGCACACCCAGCTTGCCGTAGATGAATATGTAGTTGAGCGGGATGTTCAGCATCAGTGCAAGTATGCCTACCACCATGCTAGGCCGGGTGTGCCCGAGTCCATCGCTGTAGCAGCGCAGCACCTGATACAGCGCAACCGCGGGAAAGCCGCATGCAACTGCACGCAAGTAAGCCATCGTGGGTTCAATTAGGGCTGGCTCGACATTCATCAGGTGCAGAACCGGTTCAGCATTCCACATCAGCAATGCGAACAGCGATCCCACTCCAAGGCCCATCCAAAGCGCCTGCCGTACCAATGGGCCGATCTGGTCGTGCTGGTCGCGGCCGAAACGCTGAGCAACATTAGGCGTAGTGGCCAGAATGATGCCCGTCACCAGCAGAAAAACCGGCACCCAGATCGAGTTGCCAAGCGCCACCGCTGCAAGGTCGTGGGGGCTTACCCGTCCCGCCATCAATGTATCGACGAAGCCCATGGCGGTGTTTGCCAGTTGAGCGATCATCATTGGAAAGGCAAGAGAGAAGAGGGTGCGCAGTTCGGTGCGTACCCGCCTGAGTCGGAGCTCAGCTGGCATTAGGTGCTATCCGGATTGTATACAGAAGCCGCCTAGTCTACGCCGCGGGGGAGGCAATCGGGAAGGCGGCGGAGAGGCGCAGGCCGGTCTAGAATGGGCAAGCTAATGAAGGAGCCTGCTGATGCGCATTCTTGCCGATGAAAATATCCCACTGGTCGAATCATTTTTTTCCGAGCATGGTGAGATTCGTCGCATGCCGGGCCGCAGCATCAATAAAGCCTCACTGGAAAACATCGAAGTGTTGTTGGTGCGCTCGGTGACGCGCGTCGATCGTGAACTGCTTGAAGGCAGCTCGGTGCGTTTCGTTGGCACTTGCACGATCGGCACTGACCATCTCGATATCGACTATTTCGAACAAGCGGGCATCGCCTGGGCAAGTGCTCCAGGTTGCAACGCGCGCGGCGTGGTCGATTACGTACTCGGCAGTCTGCTGGCCCTGGCCGAGGGGGAGGGCGTAGAACTGAAGCGACGCCGCTATGGCGTAATCGGCGCCGGGGAAGTGGGCGGCAGGTTGGTAGAGGTACTTCGTGGGCTGGGTTGGGATGTTCGGGTTTGCGACCCGTTGCGCCAGACACGCGACCTGGGCGAGTTTGTTGATCTCGAAGAAATCATCAGTGAGTGTGACGTCATCAGCCTGCATACACCGCTGACGCTGGAAGGTGAGCACTCAACCTTCCATCTGCTGGATAGCGATGTCCTACAACGATTGCAGCCCGGTACCTGGCTTATCAATGCGGCTCGCGGTGCCGTCGTCGACAACGCGGCGCTGCTTGAACTGCTGGCCCAGCGAACGGACATTCAGGCGGTGCTCGATGTCTGGGAAGGCGAGCCGCAAGTGGATGTCGCGCTGGCAGAACTGTGTTGGATCGCGACGCCGCACATCGCTGGCTATAGCCTTGATGGAAAGCTGCGCGGAACGGCGCAGATCTATCAGGCATTCTGCGCCGGCGAAGGTGTGGAGCCCAAGGTCGAGCTAGTTCGCCTGATTCCTGCGGCGCCGCTTCAAGGCCTATCGTTCGATGCCTCGGTGAAGGCCGAGGACCTGCTGGCAACAATCTGTCGTGCAGTCTATGACCCCCGCCGGGATGACGCAGCGTTTCGTCGAACCTTGAGCGGCAGCGAAGAGCAGCGCCGTGCCGAATTCGATCAGCTGCGCAAAGAGTATCGACCGCGTCGGGAAATCGACGGGCTTCAGATCCACCTCAGCGCTTCGGAGCCAGAACTTGAACGAGTCGTTCGCGCTCTGGGCGCACGCTTGATGCCCTGACCGCCGGCTCAAGAATGGACAGCGACAGGTCGGATGCAATTTATGGCCTGCTCCGCTAGCATTACGCGTCCTCTGCTTTATCCCGCGATGGTGTTATGAGTTATCAGGTACTAGCCCGTAAATGGCGTCCGCGCTCGTTCCGCGAAATGGTCGGCCAGACGCATGTGCTCAAGGCCCTGATCAATGCGCTGGACAGCCAGCGCCTGCACCATGCCTATCTGTTCACCGGTACTCGGGGAGTCGGCAAGACGACAATCGCCCGAATCATCGCCAAATGCCTCAACTGCGAAACCGGTATCAGTTCTACACCCTGTGGTGAATGCTCGGTCTGCCGAGAGATCGACGAAGGTCGCTTCGTCGACCTGATCGAGGTCGACGCCGCGAGCCGCACGAAGGTCGAAGATACGCGCGAACTGTTGGACAACGTCCAGTACGCCCCCAGCCGCGGCCGCTACAAGGTTTACCTGATCGACGAAGTGCATATGCTCTCGTCGCATTCCTTCAACGCACTGCTCAAGACACTTGAAGAGCCACCTCCTCACGTCAAGTTTCTCTTGGCGACAACTGACCCACAAAAGCTTCCGGTGACCATTCTTTCGCGCTGTCTACAGTTCTCGCTGAAGAACATGCCGCCCGAGCGGGTGGTCGAGCACCTCACCCATGTGCTGGGCGTCGAACAAGTACCCTTCGAGGAGGATGCCCTCTGGCTTTTGGGTCGTGCTGCCGATGGGTCAATGCGCGATGCGATGAGTCTCACCGACCAGGCCATTGCGTTCGGCGAGGGCAAAGTGCTCGCGGCCGACGTACGCAGCATGCTCGGGACGCTCGATCACGGCCAAGTATACGGTGTACTGGAAGCATTGCTGGAAGGTGACGCCCGTGCGCTGCTCGAAGCGGTACGTCATCTCGCTGAACAGGGGCCCGACTGGGGCGGCGTTCTGGCCGAGATACTCAATGTGCTCCACCGCGTTGCTGTTGCCCAGGCGTTGCCGGATGCTGTTGATAACGGGCAGGGCGATCGCGATCGAGTCCTGGCACTGGCAAGTGCCTTGCCCGCAGAGGATGTTCAGTTCTATTACCAGATGGGTTTGATTGGTCGGCGTGATCTGCCGCTGGCCCCCGATCCGCGCAGCGGATTCGAGATGGTTCTGCTGCGCATGCTTGCCTTTCGGCCGGCTGGCACCGATGACGCTCCTCGAACACCGCTAAAGAATTTGGGAGTCAGTCCGGCCACGACTGATTCCAGATCAACCAACGTGGCCGGTACGGCACATCTGGCTGCGCCGGTTCAGGCTTCGACAGCGACCCAGACGCCACAGCCAACGGCTGCTGCTACTGTATCGGACCCGCTTTCGACGCAGGGCTCGGCTTCGGCACCTGCCGACCCAGCTCAAGTACCAATTCCTGCTGCAGAGACCCCGTCTGGTGCGGTCGAGCCGACAAAGCCGGAGCGAGAACTGCCTGTCGTCGACGTGCCCTGGAATGAGCCGCCCTCATCGCCGCCAGTTGCGGTTGAAACAGAAGCGATTGAGCAGCTTGAAACGCATGCAGAAGAATCCGAGCACTTGGCTTCCGTCATTGAGGTCAACGAGCCGGATGATGACGAGCCGCCACTGACTGATGAAGATTACTTCGAGGTTGAAACGCAGGCAGAAGCCTTCATGGATGGCCTCGATGATCTCGTCGAGGATCCGGCGCCCGTCGAGCCGGCACCGGCAGTCGAGCCGGCGACCGGGCTTGCCGCTGAGTGGCTCGATATTTTCCTCAAGCTTGGCCTGGGCGGGTTGACCGGTAGTATCGCGGCCAACTGCACACTTATCTCGGTAGAAGGAGATCGCTGGCTGATGCACCTCGACCCCGCGCAAAGTGCACTATTCAACTCTACCCAACATCGCCGATTGAACGACGCGCTGAATCAATACCATGGGCGAACCATCAAACTGGATATCGAGCTGCAGACTCCAGAGCAGGAAACGCCCGCTCAGGCAGCGGCACGGCGGCGCGGTGAAAGACAGCGTGCAGCGGAGCAGTCGATCCAGGCAGACCCCGTTGTGCAACAACTGATGCAACAGTTTGCCGCCGTTATTCGCGATGGCACCATCGAACCCGTAGAACATTCCGAACCCTGATCCGAGGTAGATCCCCATGATGAAAGGTGGCATGGCAGGCCTGATGAAGCAGGCGCAACAGATGCAGGAAAAAATGCAGAAAATGCAGGAAGAGTTGGCCAATGCTGAGGTGACCGGCCAGTCCGGTGCTGGGTTGGTTAGCGTCGTCATGAATGGCCGGCATGACGTGAAACGCGTCAGCCTTGACGACAGCCTGATGCAGGAAGACAAGGAAGTCCTTGAGGATCTGATCGCAGCTGCTGTGAATGATGCGGTGCGCAAGATCGAGCAGAACAGCAAGGAGAAGATGGCGGGCATGACGGATGGCATGCAGCTGCCGCCCGGTTTCAAGATGCCTTTCTGAACACGTCAGGGCGCCGTTCTGGCACCCGCTATGCGACGCCCAGCCGTTGGATATCGCATATCAATGTGCGCTGACGGCTTTGGGCAAGCACTCTTCCAAAGTCTTAGCTTCGTCCCGCACCGGTGAAATCATGTCGTTCAGTCCCCTAATCCGTCAGCTCATCGACGCGCTACGCATCCTTCCTGGGGTAGGGCAGAAGTCTGCGCAGCGCATGGCGCTGCAAATGCTCGAGCGTGACCGTAGTGGTGGCGTTCGTTTGGCTCAGGCACTTACGCGCGCCATGGAGCAAGTCGGTTACTGCAGGCAGTGTCGAACCCTCAGCGAGGATGACCTATGCCCTCAATGTGCCGATCCGCGGCGGGACGATTCGCTGCTGTGCATCGTCCAAAGCCCTGTGGATGTTTTTGCCGTGGAGCAGACAGGGTTTCGTGGCCGCTATTTCGTGCTAAAGGGCCATCTGTCCCCGCTCGATGGACTAGGCCCTGAAGCCATCGGCATCCCCGAACTGCTAGTGCGTGTAGCGGAAGGCAGTTTCAGCGAGGCCATTCTCGCCACCAACCCCACCGTGGAGGGTGAGGCCACCGCCCATTACATTGCCCAGCTGTTGATTCCGAAAGGACTGACACTCAGCCGTATCGCCCATGGCGTGCCGCTTGGCGGTGAGCTCGATCTCGTTGATGGAGGCACGTTGGCCCACGCGCTGGCAGGGCGAAAGACAATAACCCTCTAGCCAACTTTGCCTAACTACCTCTCGTGACTCTCGAACTTATAGCAACGAGTTCGTAGCTTATGGCGTCTAGGCAGTGCCGTAGCGATAATACTTCGTGTAAAGTTCTAAGCCATAAGACAGTTATAGCTTTATGGAATATGTTGCTTCCATTTCGTTATAAGTGCGGCGAGTCCTAAATCGAGGTCGACGATGAAAGCTAAACATTGGCTAGTTCCTGCTTTGGTACTGTTGAGCGCTTTCGCTCAAGCTCAGGAGAATTTCAAGGTTGGGTACATCCGAGTGATGGATGACGCTCAGGCGATGGTTGCTCACGAGGGTGGGTTCTACAAAAAGCATGGCCTGGATGTAGAGCTTGTTGAGTTCAGCTCTGGTACCGACCTGATCAAGGCCATCATCGGGGGGCAACTCGATACGGGCGTGCTTGGATTCACCAACGCTGTTGCATGGGCTTCGAAGGGAGCTGATCTCAAAGTCGTGGGTGGTGCCCAGCAGGGCTATCACTCAATCGTTGCGCGCGAAGGCACTGGCATTGAGAAAATCGAAGATCTTAAAGGCAAAATCCTCGCCTCACAGAAAGAGGGCAGTACTGCCGATGCAGTTCTTCGCGGCGTTACGCTGAAAGATGCTGGGCTGACGCCCAATGACTTGAACATCATGGGCACCAGTCCCGCGGTTGCGGTGCAATCGCTGGTTTCGGGCCGCACTGATGCAGCCTTTCTCTTCGAACCGTACGATCGGATTGCACAACTCGTAGCGCCGGTTAAACAGATCTATGAAATCGGTGAAGTCTGGCCATTCCCGTGCATGGTTGTGATCACCTCTGGTGAAACCTTGGGCAAGCGCAAAGACGCCGTCTGGAAGTCGCTTGATGCACAGCGTGAGGCGATCGAGCTGTTAGAAAATCAGCCAGCAGAAGCGGCGAAGCTTATCGCCAACTACTTCATCGCCGAGCCGACATTGAAGACTCTCAGCCGTGGGGATCTGGCTCGCGAAGTGGTCATCGAAGAGGCCATCGCCACTCAAACATTCAGTGCCAAGCTGGGTAGCGACGATCTGGCTCGCATTCAAGAGTTGGCAGACATTCTTCAGGAGCTTGGCTCACTGAAGACCAAAGACGGTAAGCCGTTCGATACCAGCGGCATCCTCGATTTGTCCTGGCAGCAGGCTCGCGAACTCTGAGGCGGCCGTCGGATCGCTCCATCAACTGCCCGGCCTAGTGCCGGGCAGTGTCATTCAGCCCACAGTCGGGCAGTTACTTGAGGTCTTCAAAGCGCTATGCAGCTCAGGTTTGAAGAAGTAGACAAACGCTTTGGGCAGCTCGAAGTCATCAAAGGCTTCAGCGGTGAATTCGCCCAGGGTGAGCTGGTTGCCCTGGTCGGGCCCTCCGGTTGTGGCAAATCAACGCTACTGCATCTGGTTGCCGGGCTCGAAGACCCGACTGCAGGCCGTGTGCTTGCAGACGGCGAAAAAATTCCCGGCCCGAGTCCTCGTCGCACGCTGGTTTTCCAGGAGCACGCCCTGTACCCCTGGCTTTCCTTGCAGGCCAACGTTGCCATGGCGCTGGAGCTTCAGGGTGTAGCCAAAAAGGAAGCGTTCGAGCAGGCAAAAGCCTGGCTTGCCCGAGTCAGCCTGGATGGGTTCGAGCATTACTATCCGCATCAGGTATCCGGTGGTATGCGCCAGCGTACCGCTCTGGCTCGAGCGTTCATCGCCAAGCCAGAAGTGTTGCTGCTGGACGAGCCGTTCGGTGCACTGGACGCGCTAACTCGCATGGCGCTCCAGGATGTTCTGCGAGAGCTGATCGACGAGCATCAACCCACGGTTCTGCTGGTCACTCACGACGTAGATGAAGCGCTGTACCTCGCCGACCACGTGTTGGTGTTCAGCGCTCGGCCTGCGAAGGTACTGAAAACTTTCAATTTCAAGCATTGTGAAAAAAGCCACGACCTTTCCGAGTTCGCTGCAGAGCGGCGCGAGATTCTCCGGTTATTGGGAATCAAGACGGAGGTAGGGCACTGATGAGCCAGGGACGTCGTTTAACCGGTCCGAAAAAATACCTGGCCGTTGTGTTGGCCATTCTGTTTATCCTTCTCATTTGGCAGATTGCGGCTTGGAGCCTTCCGGCATTTCTGATGCCCGGCATCCCCGTCGTGTTCGAGCGATTGTTTACCACGGTGCAAGAGCCGGTGTTTCGTGAAGGCCTGTATGGCAGCATGAGTCGCTTGGGCAGTGGTTACTGTTTTGCATTGCTGTTTGGCATTGGTTTCGGGTTGCTCGGGGGCGTGTTGTTCTTCTTCCGGGAGATCCTACGCTCGGCCATTGTGATCCTGCAGTCGATCCCATCCATCGCCTGGGTCCCTTTGTTCCTGATCGTGATGGGCTTCGGTAATCTGCCTATCATCGTGGTGGTCGCGCTTGCCGCGTTCTTCCCAATGGCCTTGTCGGTAATGAATGCCACCGAGAGCGTCCAGCCCGTCCATGTAGCAGCCGCTCGGGTCATGGGGGCATCGCGATGGCAGCTATTGCGTCGGGTCTATCTTCCGGCGGTGATGCCGGAGCTCATTACTGGCGCGCAGCTTGCGTTCGGTAATGCCTGGCGGGCGTTGATTTCCGCCGAGATGTTGATCGGATTTGGACAGGGTCTCGGGCGTTCGCTAGCTTACTCGGGCGAAATTGCCGATATGGCAGGGGTGATGATGAACATCCTCGTCATTGCCATTCTCGCCACGCTGATCGATCAGGTCGTTCTGGAAAAATTCAAGCAAAGGATGCTGCGTTACCAGTACGTCTGAGGGGATGCCGTGAAGAAATTCCTGCTGCGACTCATGATGCTGACCGTTCCGGTTTCCGCTGGCGCGTCCGAAAATCCGCTCACTGCAGTCCCGGAAGGTGATTACCGGCCGCTCAAGGCAGCGGAAGCCGAAGTGGTGACGGACGGTTTCGAGGCTGCATGGATCGCAGCGCTGGGTGATTTGATGGGGCGCGAAATCACACTTGGCAAGAAACCAGGTCAAGCAGATCTGCGGTTTGGTGCGGTTCACCCTCGGGCGATTTACTACTCCAGCCGCATTGCTGCACTGACGGCAGCATCATCAGGGCCGGCGCAATGGAAGGATCTTTCTAGCGAAACCTTTTGCGTAATGGCTGGCAGTCCTCATGCCGACTTCGTCGTATCGACTTACGGCGGCGTCGCACGGGAGTATCCAAGCGCAGCGCAAACGCTCATCGGACTGAAGTTGGATGAGTGCCAGGCCGTTGTGGCTGATGAAGTTCTACTGCAGCAGATCGCGTCTCTGCCCGAGTGGCGCCGTTACAACCGGCTGCTGCCTCCGGTGGCCAATCAGGCCTTGGGTCTGGGGGTCAAGGCAGGCGACCCGGCCGTGCAACGGCAGATTGAGCAGGTCGCCTCCAGCCCAGCAGGAAAGACGAAGTTAGCCAGCATTACGCAGCAATGGATAGATGAAGTTGCATTTCAGGCTTACGTGCTGGCTGACACGCTGGACTGTCATTAACTCAATGCATGCCGCCGTAGCGTCACTCAGCTTCGATTAGCTGTGGGAGTGCCTGCTTCAAGCCCTCGAGCTTGAAGGGTGCTCGGATGTGCCCGCGCAGAGTGCCGTCTGGCCCAAGGATGGCCAGGTTGCCACTGTGGCTTACGCTGTAATCTCCCCTTGGTTCCTCTGCTGGGACGAAGGGTAGGCCTAGCGCCTTCGAGAGCTTTTGCAGCTGCTCCATTTCACCGGTCAGTCCCTTGAATCCTGCTCGGTAGTAACTCAGGTAGGTTCGCAGGACGTCTGGCGTGTCGCGCTTCGGGTCTGCGCTGACCAGTATTAGCTGGAGCTGATTGCTGACGTCGGAAGGCAGCTGTGCCAAGAGCTGACGCATATCGCTAAGTGTCGTAGGGCAAACGTCCGGGCATGCGGTAAAACCAAAAAACAGCAGGTGCCAGCGATCCTTTAAGGTTTCCGTTCTCACTAGCTGCCCTTGTTCGTCCAGCAGGTGGAGATTCGGTAGCTCCCGCTCGCGTGGCAGCAACAGGATGTTCGCTTCATCGAGTAAAGCATGGCGGTCCAGCGCAAGGAGGCCTGAGCTGAATGCCAGGAGGCCGGCCGCCAATGTGCTGCGAATGACGGCTGTGAGCAGGGGCATGCTTAGCGCTCGTTAAGCTCGAAGGCGGTCAGGGTGAAGGTAGGGATGCCCATATCCTGAAGCTTGCGAGAGCCGCCCAGCTCGGGGAGATCGATGATCGCAGCGGCTTCGTGGATCTGTGCACCCATACGCCGCACCAACTGGGCCGCCGCAACGAGGGTACCGCCGGTGGCTATCAGGTCATCGAGCAACAGCACCGAATCACCCTCGCATAGGCTGTCGGCGTGCACCTCGAGGAAGGCTTCGCCGTACTCGGTGGAATAAGATGCGGCCAATACGTCGGCGGGAAGCTTGCCCTTCTTACGGAACAGAATCAGTGGCCGGTTCAGTTCGTAGGCAATGATTGACCCGATAATGAACCCACGGGCATCCAGAGCGCCAACATGGCTGAAATCGCTTTCCACATACCGCTGAATCAGGCTATCCGCGACCATGCGCAGCGCCTTGGGCGATTGCAGGAGCGGCGTAATGTCTCGGAACACCACGCCAGGCTTCGGGAAGTCAGGGACAGGCCGGACCAGTGTCTTGATCGAGAACTCATCGAAAATCATGTGGGCTCCGTTAGGCGTCCATGTTTCCACCCGCGAGGGCACATAAGCGGATGGAATCCAGAATGCGGACTTCTTTGCCTTCCGCTTCGAGCAAACCGCTGGCCTGGCAGCGGGTGAAAACTCGCGAAACCGTCTCGACCGCCAGACCGAGATAGTTGCCTATCTCATTGCGTGACATGGGCAGACGGAACTGGTTAGCGGAAAATCCGCGAGCACTGAATCGAGCGGATAGATTGATCAGAAAGGTCGCGATACGTTCGTCAGCGGTTTTTTTGGACAACAGCATCATCATTTGCTGATCGTCTCGAATTTCCCTGCTCATGATACGCATCAGCTGGCGCCGCAATTGAGGCAGCAGCACGCTCAGCTCATCGAGGCGGTCGAACGGAATCTCACAAACTGATGTGGTTTCTAGTGCCTGGGCCGACACCGGATAGGTTTCGGTATCCATGCCCGACAGCCCGACCAGTTCGCTAGGCAGGTGGAAGCCCGTGATCTGTTCTTCACCGGCATCGGTCACGCTGAACGTGCGCAACGCTCCAGAGCGAATGGCGAATACCGAATTGAATGCGTCGCCCTGACGGAAAAGCGTTTCACCTTTCTTAAGTGGACGCCCGCGTTTGACGATGTCGTCTAGCGCCTTCATGTCTTGCATGTTCAGGGAAAGCGGCAGACACAGGCCGGAAAGGCTGCAGTCCTTGCAATTGGCTTGCGGCTGCTTGCGCACCTTGATCGACTCGGACATTGGCAGATCCTGAGAAACCCTACGAAGTGTGCAAGGGTAACTCAGGCAGATGCTCAAGGCCAATTGGCGAAGCGGTCGCAGGGGCTTTGCAACGGTGCTTCAAATGGCTCGGGACAATTGCAGCGAGGGGCTAGGTGAAGGGTGTTCGAACTGCATACAGACCTTGTGTGCCAGCAACCGTCCGGCTGGCAGAATCGTAATCATGTCTTGCTTGAGCAGGATGAGCCCGTCGGTGTTCATCTGTTCCAGCGATGGCCAGATCTCCTCGAAATACGATTTGAACCTGATCCCGAAGACGTTTTCGATCTCCTCGAAACGAAGCTCGAAGTTGCAGATCAGTGACTTGATAACCCGATGCCGGATCTGATCGTCTCCATTGCAGCGCAGCCCTCGCACTGTAGCCAGCTGGCGCTGGTCCATCGATTGCTGGTACAGCGTGATATCGCTGTTGTTCTGGCAGTAGAGATCGCCAATCTGGCTAATCGCGGATACGCCCAGACCGATAAGATCACATTGGCCATGGGTCGTGTAGCCCAGAAAATTGCGCTCGAGCTTGCCATCCTCCTGCGCCATTGCGAGTTCATCATCCGGAAGCGCGAATAGGTCCATGCCAATATATCGATAGCCGGCGTATGTCAGCATTTCCACGCCGTGTTGCAGCATGGTCAGTTTGTCGGGCTGTGACGGAAGCTCCGTGGCGTTTATTCGCCTTTGCGCCATGTGGCGCTCCGGCAAATGTGCATAGCTGGACAGGGATACGCGGTCCGGCTGAAGAGCGATGATCGAGCCTAGCGTGCGCGCGAATCCCGTAGAAGTTTGCCGCGGAAGTCCATAGACGAGGTCGACTTGGATCGAGCGGAACTGCAACGTTCTGGCAGCTTCGATGACAGTCTGGGTCTGCTTCAGGGGCTGCACCCGGTTAATGGCACGCTGTACATCCGGATCGAGGTCCAGCGAGCCGATGCTGATACGATTGAAACCCAGCTCGCGCAACAAGCCCATGGTCGGCCAGTTTGCCTCCCGCGGATCGATGGCAATGCTAACGTCGGCATGATCATCGTCCTTGAAATTGAAATGCTGACGAAGACCGGCCACTAGCCTGCGCAGCTCGTCATGGCTGAGAAAGGTCGGCGTACCTCCACCAAAATGCAGCTGCTCGACGATCTGGCCAGGGTCAAGGTGGCAGGCAACCATCTCGATTTCCTTTTCCAGCCTCTCCAGATAGGGCAATGCTCGTCCGCGGTCATTGGTGATGACCTTGTTTCGGTGACAGTGGTAGCAGACGTCCATGCAGAATGGCAGGTGCACATACAGCGAAAGCGCACGGCGTTCCTGACGGCTGCTGCGAAGCGCATGCAAAAGATCGAATGAGCTCAGGTTGCCGTCGAACCGAAGGGGGGGCGGATAGCAGACATGGCGCGGCCCGTCCTGATCGTAACGATGAATCAGGTCGGCATCCCAGCGAATGGCGTCGAGCATCTTACGGTCTCGGTTTGACTGCGGTAGCAGGATTCTAGGTCTGACGCAGACGCGTAGACTTGACCTGTATCAAGCGAGTCCAGACCCTGGTGCAAGCACTGGGACCGGCGGTACAAGGGTAGGAGATTTATCTGTCGAATTATGGTCGGATTAACGAGTCAGGGTCTTTAACCGTATCGCTCAACAGCATAGGAGAAACTCATGCATAGCCGTCAGCAAGAGATCGCTGCTGCACTTAACGTATGTCCCCCATTCGATGGTCCGTCAGCCATCCAGGCGGAAATCGACCGTCGCGTCGCCTTTATACAGACGTGCCTGCGCGAATCTGGATTGAAGACCTTGGTACTGGGCATCAGTGGCGGCGTCGACTCGACCACCGCCGGCCTGCTTGCCCAGCGCGCTGTAGAAGGCATGCGAGCGAAGGGCGAAGGCGATGACTACCGATTCATTGCAGTCCGGCTGCCTTACCAGGTTCAGCATGATGAAGACGAAGCACAGCTCGCGGTGGACACGATAAAGCCGGACGAATGCCATACGGTGAACATTGGCGCTGCCGTTCAAGGGCTGGCGCAGGCAACCGAGGCGCTTGGTGACCTGACCCCGGAGAAACGTGACTTCGTGTTGGGCAACACCAAGGCTCGGATCCGCATGGTGGCGCAATACACCATCGCCAACGCACGTCAGGGCCTGGTTATTGGTACAGACCATGCGGCTGAAGCCGTGATGGGATTTTTCACCAAATTCGGAGATGGCGCTTGCGACCTCACGCCTCTGGCTGGACTGGTGAAATACCAGGTGCGTGAGCTGGCAGCTGCATTGGGCGCGCCCGAGCAGTTGGTCAAGAAGGTGCCGACTGCGGATCTGGAAGAGCTGTCACCCGGCAAGCCCGACGAGGAAGCTCATGGTGTGAGCTATCAGCACATCGATGAATTCCTGCAAGGCCGAGCGATTCCAGACGAAGCAGCGCGGATCATCGTCGATACCTATGACAAGTCAGCACACAAACGTCAGTTGCCGAAAGAGCCCTGAGCCGACTCCATGGAGCGGTGAGCAGCCGTGTTGCTCACTTTCGTCAAGCGCTGGTCAATGTTGAAGGTGTGAGGACTGCTGTTGATGTGCACTGCTGCCATGGCCCATGACCCATTGCTGATGCGGGCCGGGCAGGGTCCATACACCGAACAGGATTACCGCTATACCTCCGGTCAGGCGCACGCCGCGTTTGCGAAGCATTGCGGTGATGCGTTCTGCGGCGAGGCCGGTTGCCACGAGCACGGGCCAGGTGCCGACACCAAACGCCAGCATTAGCAGCGCGCTTTCTAGCGCGTCGCCCTGACTCGCCGCCCAGAGTAGGGTGCTATAGACCAGACCGCATGGTAACCAGCCCCAGAGCGCACCCAGTAAGAGTGCCCGAGGCACGCTTTTGACTGGCATCAATCGGCTGGCGAAGGGTTGAATATGTCGCCATAAGCCTCGGCCCAAGGCCTCCACTCGCGTAAGCCCGCTCCACCATCCGGCAAGATAAAGTCCCATACTGATCAGCAGCAAAGCGGCTACGACACGTAACGCCATTGCTGCCGGGCTGTTGGCCACGGCCCAGCCGGCAAGGCCTATGAGTAATCCTGCAGTGGCGTAACTAAACACCCGTCCTATGTTGTAAGCGACCAGCAGACGCAGGCGCCTGCCACGCTGCTCCGGTGGGATGGCCATGGTCAGCGCGCCCATCAACCCTCCGCACATACCCAGACAATGCCCACCGCCGAGCAGGCCGAGCACCCAGGCTGACGCCAGCAACGGCAGAAGATCAGTCACTGCCGTCTTTCCTGCCGTCGCTACCTTCCTCGGCCTGTTTTATACCCGCGCGGTGCTTTGGGTCTTCCTCGTCGAACAGGATGCTATGAGCGGGGCCGTCAAGATCATCGTACTGGCCGCTGTCGACGGCCCAGAAGAAAACCCAGATGGCCAATGCAACGAGAACCACGGCAACCGGGATCAAAATGTAAAGTGCGGCCATAAGGGCCTCCAGAAGGTCACGGCAATTCGGCGTTGGCCGTCGAGTGACTTATCCTACGTCAGGCAGGGTGGATTGTCGGGTGGTAGCAGTTGGCAGGCGCGTCAACCGCAAGGCGTTCAGCACGACCAGCAAGGAACTGGCTGACATCCCTAGCGCCGCCCACATTGGGGTCACCCAACCGATCGCAGCGAATGGCAGGATCAAGCCATTGTATAGGCTCGCCCAGGCGAGATTCTCGATGATGATATGTCGGCTTCGACGCGCTATGGAGAATGCTTGGACCAAGCTGTCGAGACGATTGCTGAGCAACACCGCGTCGGCACTGGTTTTCGCCAGATCGGTGGCCGATCCCATAGCCACGCTAATATCCGCCGCGGCGAGCACCGGTGCATCGTTGACGCCATCACCTACCATCAGCACGCGGCGACCTTCGGATTGGAGCCTCTGAAGATAGACCAGCTTGTCTGTAGGCGTCATCCCTGCGTGGGCGTCCTCAATGCCGAGTCGACGAGCAATCTCGCCGACCATTGGCGAGCTGTCACCGGACAGCAGTACGGTGTGCCAGCCTTTATCTCTGCAAGCCTGAAGCAGGGCTGGTGCGTCGTCGCGCATCCGGTCGTCGAGCACCAGCCATGCCAGTGGTCCCTGAGCGTCGCCCAACAGCAGCCACTGCCCATCTTTGCCCGGGATCTCCGGTGCGACGCCTGAGTAACCAGCCGCAACGAAGTCGGGCTGGCCAATTCGAAGAACGCGTCCAGCAACTGATCCCTGCAGGCCAAGCCCAGGAATGCTGTCCACCGCATCGGCAGCTTGGGGCGCACGACCGAATGCACGAGCAATCGGGTGCTCAGAGCGGTTCTCCAGTGCGGCAGCCAATTCCAGGCAGGCATTTGCGTCCAGGTCGGCCAGGGGCTTGATCTCGCCCAGGGTCAGGCGTCCTTCGGTCAATGTGCCTGTCTTGTCGAAGATCACCGTATCAATGTGATTAAGGCCCTCCAGGACGTGGCCACGAGTGAGCAGCAGCCCGAGCTTGTGGAGTGTCCCGGTGGCCGTCGTCAGCGCCGTCGGTGTTGCCAGCGACAAAGCGCAAGGGCAGGTGGCAACGAGCAGCGCTAGTACGATCCAAAAGGCACGTTGCGGATCGATCTGCCACCAGATGAACCCAACCACTGCAGCGGTAAACAGCACGATGAGCAAGAACCACTGAGCAACGCGGTCGGCCAGTTCGGCCAGCCGTGGCTTGTCGGATTGCGCGCGTTCCAGCAGGCCCACAATGGCGGACAGGCGCGTGTTGTCGCCCAGCGCGTGAACCTCGATGGTCAGCGCACCTTCGACATTGAGTGTGCCGGCAGTAACGGCGTCACCCATGCCTCGCGGCTGCGGCAGGTATTCACCGGTAAGAACGGATTCGTCGACACTCGATTGTCCGCTCAGAATGCGGCCGTCGGCTGGAATCAGCGCGCCAGGCTGGATAAGCACGTGGTCACCGAGTTGCAGTTCGCTGAGAAGGATGCGTGCCGTCTGACCCTCATCATCAAGCTTGAGGCAGGACGCGGGTAATAAATTGACCAGCTGTGCAGTCGCTGCAGCCGTGCGTTCCCGTGCGCGGCGCTCAAGAAAACGTCCGGCCAGTAGAAACAGCGCAAACATGCCGACCGCGTCGAAGTAGAGTTCGCCTTGGCCGGTGATCGTCGACCAGACCCCGGCAAGGTAGGCGCCCCCAATCGCCAGTGATACTGACACGTCCATGGTGAGATGGCGGGTCCGCAGATCCCTAACAGCGCCTTTGAAGAAGTCCGTGCAGCAGTAGAAGACGATGGGCGTGGTCAGCAGCAGGGCAGTCCAGCGCAGGATACTTGCCATGCCTGGCGACAGGTCGATATTGAATTCCGGCCAGGTTGCCATGGTGGCCATCATCACTTGCATCCACAGCAGGCCGGTGACGCCAAGTTGACGCATGCTGCGGCGATTGGCCAGTGCGAGTCGCTCCGCAGCCTGGTCCGCTTGGTAGGGGTGTCCCGCATAGCCGATTCGGCGAAGCTCAGCAAGCAATTCGCTGAGTGGAAGGGTGGCGTCGTTCCAGCTGACCCGCAGTCTGTGGTTGGAGAGATTGAGGCTTGCCTCGTTGACTCCCTCCAGCCCACGCAGATGTTTTTCGATCAGCCAGCCACACGCTGCGCAGCTGATTCCCTCGATCATCAGAGCGGTGCTGGCAAACTCGCCTTCGTGTTGCACGAACGGCTGTTGCACATCTTTCCGGTCATAAAGCGCCAGCTCTTCAGTTAGCGCTTGCGGAAGAACCCCGGGGTTGATCGAGGTGTCGCTGCGGTGCAGGTAGTAGCTTTCAAGACCGCCCTGGACGATCGCTTCGGCTACAGCCTGGCAACCCGGGCAGCACATTGGCCGCTGTTCGTTCAGCACGCATGCCCGGTAGGTGCTGCCGGCCGGTACTGGAAGCCCACAGTGATAGCAGGGGACGGGGTTCGCCATCGACGCGTCAGTAACTCAGGTCTATTGGCTGGCCGCTGACGATCTCCTCTTCCTCGAACAGTCGCCAGTCCTGCTCACCCTCGCGCCCGATAAGCTCGACAAAACGTCTGCCGGTCACCGAATCCTGCATCTGCCCTTGATAAACCCCGTCACCCTGGGGCTGTAGAACGATGCGGCGATCTCGCTCGGGCTGCGTTGGGGACAGCAAGCTGAGCACCAATTGCTGAGGACGGCTGGATCCACTGAGTTGCACTTCAGCGATCCCGCGCTCGTCATTGAGGTTCAGCGTGGCCTGCACTTCCATGCTCTCAGCGAGCTTCTCGCGTTCGAGCGACTGATTGATACCTTTGCCGGCGTCGTAATAGTTATCCGATACCAAGGTGTCGGCGTTACGAATTGCGATGGTCAGCAGCGAAGTCCCAAGGACCACTGAAAACGCCAGGATAGCGATAACGAACCAAGCCCAGAATTGTGTGTACCAGCGGGTGTTCTCTTGCTCGGAGTTGCTCATGTACTACCTGTTTATCGAATAGATGGACCGATGAAGCGGCTCTCTGCCTCATCGTTGATCGAATCGTCATCCACGGACCTGATGTGGAAGACAATATCGTTAGTGCTGGAAGGGAGTTGCTCAGGTTTCACCGAAAGCTCAACCGGAACGGTGATCAGTTCACCTGCTTCGGCTTTGATCTCGTTCCGTCCCTCATACTGCAAGCCATCGAGGCCTGTCGCTTCGATGACGAAGGTTTGCTCGCTCTGACCCTTGTTCATTACCTTCAGCGTGTAGACGTTCTCGATCCTGCCTTGCTCGTTTTCCCGATAGAGGACGCGGTCCTTGAGAACGTCGAGCTTGACCAGAGAGCGGTCGCTGACGGCATAGGCGAAGACTCCCATCATCGCTACTAGCGCAACTGCATAGCCGATGAGCCGTGGGCGGACAAGACGGGTCTTCTGGCCGGACAGGTTGTGTTCGGTCGTGTAGCTGATCAGTCCGCGGGGGTAGTTCATCTTGTCCATGATCGTGTCGCAGGCATCGATGCAGGCTGCGCAGCCGATGCACTCGACCTGCAGGCCGTCGCGGATGTCGATACCGGTCGGGCAGACCTGAACGCACATGGTGCAGTCGATGCAGTCACCAAGGCCCATGGCTTTGTAATCCGCCTCTTTCTTCCTTGGCCCGCGCCGCTCACCGCGACGTGGATCGTAGGAAACGATAAGCGTGTCCTTGTCGAACATAACGCTCTGGAATCGAGCGTAAGGGCACATGTAGATGCATACCTGCTCGCGCAGATACCCGGCATTGCCATACGTGGCAAGCGTAAAGAAGCCCACCCAGAACAGCGCCCAGCCGCCAACCTGAAAGGTGAGCAAATCCGGGACGAGCTCGCGAATCGGAGTGAAATATCCAACGAAGGTGATGCCGATGGCGAGGGATACGCCTAGCCAAATCGAATGCTTGGCCAACTTGCGGAAGAACTTGTTGGCACTCATCGGTGCCTTGTCGAGCTTCATACGTTGGTTGCGATCGCCTTCCGTGACCTTCTCGGCCCACATGAAGACCCAGGTAAATACGCTCTGCGGGCAGGTATAACCACACCAGACCCGACCAGCGAACACCGTAATGAAGAACAATCCGAACGCGCAGATGATCAGCAACGCTGAAAGCAGGATGAAGTCCTGGGGCCAGAAGGTGGCGCCGAAGATATAGAACTTGCGCTCTGGCAAGTCCCAGAAGACCGCCTGGCGGCCGTTCCAGTTGAGCCACACGGTACCGAAGTACAGGGCGAAGAGAACGGCACCGCCAACGAGACGCAGATTGCGAAACAGGCCGGAGAAGGAGCGGGTATAGATCTTTTCACGCGCGGCGTAGAGGTCGGATGTCGCATTGACCTTTGCCGGTGGCGTTACATCATGAACGGGGATCTGCTTAGACATCGAATGCGTACCACGGCGGAGGGTGAGTGTCCCGGTCGATACATGCCGACCGGGATCTTTAGCTGACCTGCTGCGAATGGTACGCCTTGATAACCGGAGTCAGGTGCGACTGTAGGTCGCGCCTGAGCTGATGGGATCAGTTCTCCGACTTCTGCGAGAGGCTGTACACATAGGCTGCCAGCAGGTGCACCTTGTCGTTGCCAAGTATTTCTTCCTGGGCCGGCATGCGGCCGTTACGCCCGTAGCGCAGCGTCTGCTGGATCTGCGCGAAACTCGAGCCGTAAAGCCAGACGTTGTCGGTCAGATTAGGCGCGCCCATGGCCTGGGTGCCTTTTCCTTCAGGTCCGTGGCAGGCTACACAGTTGGCCGCGAACAGCTTTTGACCCTGCTCAAGGTCCACGTTGATGCCTTCAGGAATGTCACGACCGGCGAGGGTGCGGACATAACCGGCAACGTTGCGGATGCCTTCTTCGCCGATCACATCGCGCCACGCGGGCATTGCAGCCTGACGTCCGCCCATGATGGTGGTCTTGATGGTCTCGGGTTCACCGCCCCACAGCCAGTCGTCATCGGTCAGGTTAGGGAAGCCGTAAGCGCCCTTGGCATCCGAACCGTGGCAGACAGAGCAGTTGGAGGCGAACAGGCGACCACCCATTTTCAGGGCTTGCGGATCCTGAGCGACCTCTTCAACAGGCATCGCGGCGAACTTGGCGTAGAGCGGGCCGTATTGCTCGTTGGCCTTGTCTACTTCACGCTGCCACTCTTTGACCTGTGTCCAGCCGTCCTCGTAGCCGGGCAGCACACCCTTCCAGTTACCAAGACCGGGGTAAAGCGCCAGATAGCCGAGGGCGAAGATTACGGTGGCGATGAACAGCAGAAACCACCAGCGAGGCAGGGGGTTGTCGTACTCCTCGATGCCGTCATAGGAGTGGCCGACTGTCTCTTCGGTGCTGTCGCTGCGCTGCCCCTTGCGTGTTGCCAGTAACAGCCAGACCAGGGCTGCAATAGTCCCCAGGCTCAGCAGGGTGATGTACCAACTCCAAAACGTGGTCATTTATTTCTTACTCCTGGACGCTTCTTCATCACGCTTGTTGGCGTCGGGCTCGTCTGCGAAGGGCAGGTTGGCGGCCTCGTCGAAGCTTTGCTTGCGTTTGCTGCTGTAAGCCCAGAGCACGATGGCAATGAATGCGACAAATACCAGAATGGTGCCCAGACCGCGAAGAGTCCCGATTTCCATCATGCGTTACCGTTTGTTGGTGAGTGCTGTGCCAAGTACTTGCAGGTAGGCGACGAGGGCATCCATCTCGGTTTTGCCCTTGACGGCGTCCTTTGCACCGGAGATGTCTTCTTCGGTGTAAGGCACGCCTACGCTGCGCAAGGCTTGCATCTTCTTGGAGGTATCCTTGCCGTCGAGGTTGTGCTCGACCAGCCAGGGGTAAGAAGGCATCTTCGATTCCGGTACCACGTTACGCGGGTTGTAAAGGTGCGCACGGTGCCAATCGTCCGAGTAGCGACCGCCTACGCGGGCCAGGTCCGGGCCGGTACGCTTGGAACCCCACAGGAACGGATGGTCATACACGCTTTCACCCGCAACCGAGTAGTGGCCGTAGCGCTCGGTTTCGGCGCGAAAGGGGCGAATCATCTGCGAGTGGCAACCGACGCAACCTTCACGGATGTAGATGTCGCGGCCTTCCAACTGTAGTGCGGTATAAGGCTGCATACCTTCAACCGGCTCGTTGACGACATCCTGGAAGAACAGCGGGACGATCTGCGTCAGACCGCCGATGCTTACCGCCAGGATCATGAACAGGGTCAGCAGACCGATGTTCTTTTCGAGTATTTCGTGATTCTTCATCTATCCGTTTCCTCAGGCGATCTGTGCAGCGGCGTCGAATTCGGACGCCTTGGCCACACGTACAGTGCGCCAGGTGTTGTATGCCATCAGCAACATGCCAGCGAGGAAGAACGCACCGCCGATCATCCGCACCACGAAGCCGGGGTGGCTGGCTTCCAGCGCTTCGACGAAGGAGTAGGTGAGGGTGCCGTCTTCGTTGATTGCACGCCACATCAGGCCCTGAGTGATGCCGTTGACCCACATGGAGGCGATGTAGAGCACGGTGCCGATGGTCGCCAGCCAGAAGTGTGCGTTGATCAGGCCGATGCTGTGCATCTGCTCGCGAGCAAAGACTTTCGGGATCAGGTGGTACATCGAGCCGATGGTGATCATGGCTACCCAGCCAAGAGCGCCAGCGTGAACGTGGCCGATGGTCCAGTCGGTGTAGTGGGACAGTGCGTTGACGGTCTTGATGGCCATCATCGGACCTTCGAAGGTCGACATGCCGTAGAACGCCAGCGAAACCACCAGGAAGCGAAGGATCGGGTCGGTGCGCAGCTTATGCCAGGCGCCTGACAGCGTCATCATGCCGTTGATCATGCCGCCCCAGCTTGGTGCCAGCAGGATGATCGACATCACCATGCCCAGGCTCTGCGCCCAATCCGGCAATGCGGTGTAGTGCAGGTGGTGCGGGCCAGCCCAGATGTACAGGGTGATCAGCGCCCAGAAGTGCACGATCGACAGGCGATAGGAATAAACCGGACGCCCAGCCTGCTTAGGTACGAAGTAATACATCATGCCCAGGAAGCCGGTGGTCAGGAAGAAGCCCACGGCGTTGTGGCCATACCACCACTGAACCATCGCGTCCGTCGCACCCGAATAGATCGAGTAGGACTTGAACCAGGTGACAGGCACCTCAAGGTTGTTGACGATGTGCAGCATCGCCGTCACCAGAATGAAGGCACCGAAGAACCAGTTACCCACATAGATGTGCCTGGCCTTGCGCTTCAGAATGGTGCCAAAGAACACCACTGCATAGCTGACCCAGACAACGGCGATCAGAATATCGATCGGCCATTCCAGTTCGGCATATTCCTTGGAGCTGGTGAAGCCCTGCGGAAGCGTGATAACGGCCAGAACGATGACCGCCTGCCAGCCCCAGAACACGAACGATGCGAGGCCGTCCGAGAACAGGCGGGCCTGCGAGGTCCGCTGGACCACGTAGAACGACGTAGCCATCAAAGCGCATCCGCCGAAGGCGAAGATCACCGCATTGGTGTGCAGTGGGCGCAAGCGACCAAAACTGGTCCATGGCAGGTCGAGGTTGAGGGCAGGCCATACCAGCTGCGCGGCGATAAACACGCCAAGGCCCATTCCGATAATTCCCCACACCACCGTCATGATGGCGAATTGGCGAACCACCTTATAGTTATATGCAGTCTCACTTATTGCTGTGCTCATGCAAGGCTTCCACGCTAATGGCATTTCAAGGGGGCAAAAACGGCGGCAAGTATGGAGAAAGGAGGGGGGCAATGCAATCAAGGCCCAGGCCATCTCACGCCGTTCGGACCCTGATTCCAAGCGTTTTCCATGCTATTTACAGGGTCGTTTTGCACATCATGCCGATGTGTTGAGTCGAGGGCTTCGCCTTGTAATTCTGCGTGACTACGGCGAGTACAAAGAATATTAAAGCAGCGTAATGGTGGGGCAAATGGAGCAGGGGGCGGACGGTCTGCGACAGAGCGTCGCACAGGGTAGAAAATTGACCGAAAACAGGGCGGCGGAGCGCGCCGCCCTATAGAGGGTTACTGCTTGGCCAGGCGTTCAGGCTGTTGCGACAGGCTATAGACGTAAGCGGCCAGCAGATGGACCTTGTCATTACCCAGGTATTGCTCCTGAGCAGGCATCTGTCCGTTGCGACCATGACGTATGGTCTGCTGCAGTTGGGGCAGTGTGGAGCCGTAAATCCAGCCAGCGGAACTGGTCAGCTTTGGTGCACCCATTGCGGCCATGCCTTCACCGTTTGCACCATGACAAACCGAGCACGTCTGCGCATAGACTTGGCCTCCGGCAGCGGTATCGGCGACGGTGCCTTCTGGCAGCGTCAGACCTGCCAGCTCGCTACGTACATAAGCCGCAACGTTCTTCACGCCTTCTTCACCGATCACCTGGCCCCATGCAGGCATCGAGGCGACGCGGCCATGGAGAATGGATGCCTTGATCGTTTCGGCATCGCCACCCCAGCGCCATTCACTGTCCGCGAGGTTCGGGAAGCCGTTTGCACCTTTGGCGTCCGAACCGTGGCACACCGAGCAGTAGTTGGCGAAGAGACGGCCACCAATTTTCAGTGCGCGGTCGTCCTGTGCGACCTCGGCAACACTCATGGCTGAGTATTTGGCGAAGATGGGGCCGAATTTTTCGTCAGCCTGGTCGACCTCACGTTGCCATTGTTTGTCCTGAGTCCAACCGTCCTCGTAGCCAGGCATCATGCCTTTCCAGTTACCCAGGCCGGGGTACAGGACCAGATAGACAATGCCGAATACCAGCGTGCCGATGAACAGCATGAACCACCACTTGGGCAGTGGGTTGTCGTATTCCTCGATTCCGTCGAAGGAATGCCCCATGGTCTTGTCGGTCGTGCCTGGCGATTCGCCCTTGCGGGTTGCGAAGATCAGCCAGAACAGAGCGACAATGGTGCCCAGCGTCAGCAGGGCGATGTATCCACTCCAGAAAGCGTTCATCTGTTACTCCTGGACAGCCCGAACGCTCGAGCTATCCGCGATGTTGGGTCCCTGACGGCTGCTCTTGCAGCACGTCGTTCGCGATAGCGTGCCGCCTCAGCGCTTGTTCTGAAGCGCGGTGCCGAGTACCTGCAGGTAGGCCACCAGAGCGTCCATTTCGGTCTTGCCTTTTACGGCGTCGCCAGCGGCGGCGATGTCATCCTCGGTGTAGGGCACACCAACACTGCGCAAGGCTTTCATCTTCGCGGCGGTGTCCTTGCCGTTGAGGGTGTCTTCCACCAGCCACGGGTAGGACGGCATCTTCGATTCCGGCACGACATTGCGCGGGTTGTAGAGATGCGCACGGTGCCAGTCATCTGAGTAGCGGCCGCCGACCCGGGCCAGGTCCGGGCCGGTACGCTTGGATCCCCACAGGAACGGATGGTCGTACACGCTTTCACCCGCAACCGAGTAGTGGCCGTAGCGCTCGGTTTCGGCACGGAAGGGGCGAATCATCTGCGAATGGCAACCCACGCAACCTTCGCGGATATAGATGTCGCGACCTTCCAGTTCGAGCGCGGTGTAGGGCTTCATGCCTTCAACCGGCTCGTTCACAACGTCCTGAAAGAACAGCGGGACGATCTGGGTCAGGCCACCGATGCTTACCGCCAGGATCATGAACAGGGTCAGCAGACCGACGTTCTTTTCGAGTATTTCGTGCTTCTTCATCTGTCTGCTCCTCAGGCGATCTGCGCGGCGGCTTCGTACTCGGCCGGCTTGGCCGCCTGTACGGTGCGCCAGGTGTTGTATGCCATCAGCAACATGCCGGCGAAGAAGATCGCACCACCAATCATCCGCACCACGAAGCCGGGGTGGCTGGCTTCCAGCGCTTCTACGAAGGAGTAGGTGAGGGTGCCGTCTTCATTAATGGCACGCCACATCAGGCCCTGAGCGATTCCGTTCACCCACATGGAGGCGATGTAGAGCACGGTGCCGATGGTCGCCAACCAGAAGTGCGCGTTGATCAGGCCGATGCTGTGCATCTGGGCACGGCCGAATACTTTCGGGATCAGGTGGTACAGCGCACCGATCGACACCATGGCAACCCAGCCGAGGGCGCCGGCGTGCACATGGCCGATGGTCCAGTCGGTGTAGTGGGACAGTGCGTTGACGGTCTTGATGGCCATCATCGGACCTTCGAAGGTCGACATGCCGTAGAACGCCAGGGAAACCACCAGGAACCGCAGGATCGGGTCGCTACGCAACTTATGCCAGGCGCCCGATAGCGTCATCATGCCGTTGATCATTCCGCCCCAGCTCGGAGCCAGCAGAATCAGGGACATCACCATGCCCAGACTCTGCGCCCAATCCGGCAATGCGGTGTAGTGCAGGTGGTGCGGGCCAGCCCAGATGTAAACGGTGATCAGCGCCCAGAAGTGCACGATCGACAGGCGATAGGAATACACCGGACGTTCAGCCTGCTTCGGCACGAAGTAGTACATGATCCCGAGGAAACCGGCGGTGAGGAAGAAGCCCACGGCGTTGTGCCCGTACCACCACTGAACCATCGCATCCGTTGCGCCGGCATACAGCGAGTAGGACTTCATAGCGGTGACCGGCACTTCCAGGTTGTTGACGATGTGAAGAATCGCCACGGTCAGAATGAATGCACCGAAGAACCAGTTACCAACATAGATGTGCTTGACCTTGCGTGTCGCGAGCGTGCCGAAGAACACGACTGCGTACGCGACCCAGACGATGGTGATCAGAATGTCGATAGGCCATTCCAGCTCGGCATACTCCTTGGAGCTGGTGTAACCCAGTGGCAGACTGATCGCTGCCAGCAGGATCACCAGTTGCCAGCCCCAGAAGGTGAACGCTGCAAGCTTGGGTGCGAACAGCGTGGTCTGGCAGGTCCGCTGGACGGAGTAGTAGGAGGTCGCGAAGAGGGCACAGCCACCGAAAGCAAAAATCACTGCGTTGGTGTGCAAGGGTCGCAAGCGGCCGAAGCTGGTCCAGGGCAGGTCGAAGTTGAGGAACGGCCAGGCCAATTGCGCTGCGATGAAAACGCCGAGCCCCATCCCGACGATTCCCCACACCACCGTCATGATGGCGAATTGGCGGACCACCTTGTAGTCATAGGCGGTACTGGTTGCTGTGTTCATGTATGGGCTTCCATCCACGGTAATGAGCATGTTTGTTGTTGCACTGAGCAGACATTTCTTTCAGTAGAAAGCGGGGCAAGGATGGGCAATGGGCAAATGGCCGGTATTGACGCCGGTCAATACTCGCAGGGCAGTCAGATTCCGCTCGTCAGCGCTGATCACCCGCGCGGCGAAGTGCGGGCAAGTCTGATTCTTGCGCATGGTGCAGGGGCGCCGATGGACAGCCCGTTCATGCAGCAGATGACCGAGCGGCTTGTGGCCCGTGGTGTCGCGGTCTGGAGGTTCGAGTTCGCATATATGGCCGAGCGGCGCAGCACCGGACGTAAACGGCCGCCGAATCGGCAACCGCAATTGCTCGAACAATGGCGTGCTGTGTATCAGCTGGTGCGACAGCAAACCGCAGGGCCTCTAGCGGTCGGTGGCAAGTCGATGGGTGGCCGGATGGCTAGCCTGCTCGCTGATGAGTTGGCCGTCGATGCGCTGGTGTGCCTGGGTTATCCCTTCCATGCGGCAGGTAAACCTGAAAAGCCACGTGTTGCGCATCTGGCGCATATGCAGACTCCGACGCTCATCGTCCAAGGAGAACGTGATGCGCTGGGAGACCGGGATCGGGTGGCGAGCTATTCGCTTTCAACTGCAATTGAACTGCATTGGCTGGAGGCCGCGGATCACGACCTGAAGCCGCTGAAACGTTCAGGGTTCACCCACGAGCAGCATCTGGATGCAACGGCCGATGCGGTTGCGAACTTCCTGGCCAACCTTTGAGCCTGTTCGAATCGGCACGCCCGATACAGCTAGCTGCAACGGGCGTTGGTCTATTCGAAGTGACCGTAATAGACGGGCTGCGCTTCAGCGATTGAAGCGTTCCACCAGGCTGTACTGGGATTGCGCCGTTGCCGCCAGATCTTCCGAAAGCAGCGCCGAGCTTTGCGCATCTCCTGAAGTCTGATCAGCAAGACGAGCGATGTTACCGACGTTATGACTGATTTCGTCCGCTACCGAGCTTTGCTGCTCGGTGGCGGAGGCGATCTGTGCGGTCATGTCGATGATCCGCGCCACCGCTTCGCTGATGCCAGCGAGTGCCTTGTCAGCATCGATAACCCGCTCCACGCCTTGATTGGCCTGATTGCGACCCTGTTCGGTCGTCTCGACCGCCTGACGCGCCTGTTGCTGCAGTTTTTCGATCAACTGATGGATCTGTCCGGTAGCCGCTGCCGTGCGTTGGGCTAGCTGGCGGACCTCGTCGGCCACTACCGCAAACCCACGACCGCTTTCTCCAGCGCGTGCAGCTTCGATCGCGGCGTTGAGTGCGAGCAGGTTCGTCTGGTCGGCAATGCTCTTGATCACGTCGACCACGGTACCGATTTCGTTGCTGTTCTGCGCCAGCGCCGACACAGCATCACCGGTTTCGGTAACGGCGTGCGCCAGCCGCTCGATCGCCTTGCGGGTATCCGAGCCGATCTTCTGACCGTGCGCCGTAAGCTGATTGGCTTGTTCGGTGGCGTCTGCCGCCAGCGCCACATTACTCGCGACCTCCTGCGTGGTAGCCGCCATCTGGGTGATCGCCGCGGCGACCTGTTCGGTTTCATGGTGCTGGCGAGACAAGCCGTCGGAACAGCTGTGTGCCAGCTCGTCCGCCCGCTTGGCTTGTTGTTGGAGCTGAATGGCGCTGTCCTGCAGGCGCGTCAGACAGGTCTTCAGTCGGGCATGTTCGCTGAGCATTGCCATCTCCAGCTGGGCTTCGACACCCTGGCTGTCGGTGTACATCTGCGCAATAAGCGGATCACTGGTCGATTGCCGGGCCAGGCGCAGCAAACGATTCATGCCCCGCATCTGCCAGTGGCGGCCGGCCAGGCCTAAAGGGACAGAGAGCATGGCAGCGAGAACGAAGCCCCAGCCATGATTGAACCAGGCACCGATCATGAAGCCGATCTGGCTGATGATAATGAAGGGCAGCCAGTTGACCGCCACAGGCAGCCACTTGTCACGCCTTGGTACGCCGCTTTTGCCTGCGTTAAGGCGTGCGTATAGCGCTTCTGCGCGTTGCACCTGCTCGCGAGTCGGCTTGGTGCGGACCGACTCATAGCCGATGACCTTGCGCTGGGTATCCAGCACCGGCGTGACGTAGGCATTGACCCAGTAGTGGTCGCCGTTGATACGGCGGTTCTTGACGATGCCCATCCAAGGCTTGCCGTCCTTCAGCGTTGCCCACATATGGCCGAATACTGCAGCCGGAACGTCGGGGTGGCGAATCAGGTTATGTGGCGCGCCGATGAGATCGTTGCGGTCGTATCCGCTGACCTCGGCAAAGATATCGTTGCAGTAGGTGATCTTGCCGGTCAGGTCGGTGGTCGAGATCAGGCGCTGCTGATCAGGGAATGCATACTCGCGCTGAGTGACGGGTTGATTGTTTCGCATTGGGTACGCCTGGCAGTTCGAGGTGGCCCGGGCCACATTCATTTATCCGGTCGAGCCGTTAGGGCGGCATTTAGAGGAATGATGGCAAAATGGCGTCAAATCTGTGACCGTTGTGCTAAGCCAATTAACGGCCGTTCCACTTGAGACTTAAGCGCAAACACGACGACCGGCCAATAAAAAGCCCGTTGCAGACAGGCTGCAACGGGCTTCGACTTGGCGCGTGTGGCGTGTCAGCCTTCGATCAACTGCCGAAGAACGAAGTGCAGAATGCCGCCCGCCTTGAAGTATTGAACCTCGTTGAGTGTGTCGATTCGGCAAAGCACCTGGAAGCTGTCCCGGGTACCGTCGGCGCGCTCGACATCCACAGTTAGGAGCTGCCGCGGCTTGATATCGGCTCCCAGACCGCGAATCGACAACTTCTCGTTTCCGGTCAGGCCCAGGGAGTGCCGACTCTGGTCGTCCACGAACTGCAATGCCAGAACACCCATGCCGATCAGATTGGACCGATGGATGCGCTCGAAGCTCTCAGCGATAACCGCCTTCACGCCAAGAAGATTTGTACCCTTGGCCGCCCAGTCGCGGCTGGAGCCCGTCCCGTATTCCTTGCCCGCGATGACAACCAGCGGGACGCCTTCAGCCTGGTAGCGCATCGCCGCATCATAGATCGACAGGCGTTCGCCGCTTGGCTGGTACAAGGTATTTCCGCCTTCCTCGCCGCCAAGCATTTCGTTCTTGATACGGATATTGGCGAAGGTACCGCGCATCATGACTTCATGATTGCCGCGCCGAGAGCCGTAGGAGTTGAAGTCCTCGGGTTGTACGCCAAGCTGCTGCAGATAGGTGCCGGCGGGGGAACTGGCCTTGATGTTGCCGGCGGGGGAGATGTGGTCGGTGGTGATCGAATCACCGAACAGCGCCAGAATGCGCGCATTCTCGACATCCTTTGGCGGCGTCAGCGGCTGGCCGATGTCCTCGAAAAACGGTGGGTTCTGCACATAGCTGGAATTGTTGTTCCAGGTATAGGTATCGCCCTCCGTGAAAGAAATGGACTGCCAGTGCTCGTCGCCACTGAACACGTCCGCATAGCGGGTGCGGAACATCTGCCCGTCGATCTTGCTGACGGCTTCGTTTACTTCGGCACTGGTCGGCCAGATGTCTCTCAGATACACGGGCTGGTTTTGCTGGTCATAGCCTAGCGGCTCGCTGTTCATGTCGATCCGAGTGGTGCCGGCTAAAGCGAAAGCGACCACCAATGGCGGCGAAGCCAGCCAGTTGGCCTTGACCAGCGGATGCACCCGTCCCTCGAAGTTGCGGTTACCCGAGAGCACGGAGGACACCACCAGGTCGTTATCGGTAATCGCCTGCCCGATCGCGTCCGGCAGCGGGCCGGAGTTCCCGATACAGGTGGTGCAGCCATAGCCGACCAGATTGAACCCGAGTTGGTCCAGGTAGGTGGTAAGGCCGGCCCGTTCCAGGTAATCGGTGACGACTTTAGAGCCAGGGGCCAGCGAGGATTTCACCCAGGGCGCACGCTTCAGGCCGCGTTCGAGTGCCTTTTTGGCGACGAGGCCAGCCGCCATCAGCACGTTCGGGTTCGACGTATTGGTGCAGGAGGTAATGGCAGCGATCACCACTGCGCCGTGCTTGAGAGAGAAGTCTTCGCCAGCCACCGGGACCGAGGTATCGGCTTGCTGAATCTTGCCGCTGGTTTCCAAGAGCAGGTCGAAGCTGGCGCCGATATCTTCGAGAGAGACCCGGTCCTGCGGACGTTTCGGTCCGGCCAGCGATGGTTTGACCTCGGACAGGTTCAGCTCCAGCGTCGCGGTGAAGACAGGGTCCGGAGAATTGGTGTCGCGCCACATGCCCTGGGCCTTGCTGTAGGCCTCGACCAGCGCGATGCGATCCTCGTCCCGGCCGGTCAAGCGCAAGTAATCGATCGTGACCTGGTCCACCGGGAAAAAGCCGCAGGTCGCGCCATATTCCGGCGCCATGTTGCCGATGGTGGCCCGGTCGGCTAGCGGCAAGTGATCCAGGCCTGGTCCAAAGAACTCGACGAATTTGCCTACGACGCCGTGCTTGCGCAGGATCTGTGTGACGGTCAATACCAGGTCGGTGGCGGTTACGCCTTCGTTGAGTTTGCCGGTCAGGCGCATGCCAATCACTTCGGGAATCAGCATAGAAACCGGTTGGCCCAACATGGCCGCTTCGGCTTCGATTCCGCCGACACCCCAGCCCAGCACTCCGAGGCCGTTGATCATCGTGGTATGCGAATCGGTGCCTACCAGAGTGTCCGGATAGGCGATTGTTTCGCCGTCTTCTTCCTTGGTCCAGACCACCTGGCCCAGATACTCCAGATTGACCTGATGGCAGATACCAGTGCCCGGCGGCACGACGCGGAAGTTATCGAAAGCTTGCTGTCCCCAGCGGAGAAACTCATAGCGCTCGCCGTTGCGTTGCATTTCGATGTCGACGTTCTGCTCGAATGCCTTGTCGGTGCCGAATCGGTCAACCATTACCGAGTGATCGATCACCAGGTCGACGGGCGACAAGGGATTGATCCGCTGTGGATCAGCGCCGGCGCGGGACACCGCGTCGCGCATGGCTGTGAGGTCAACCACCGCTGGCACGCCGGTGAAATCCTGCATCAATACACGCGCAGGGCGGTACTGGATCTCGCGGTCGGAGGTGTGCGTTTTCAGCCAGACCGCCAGCGAATTGAAATCATCGGCTCGCACCGTAAGGTTGTCTTCCCAACGCAGCAGATTTTCTAGCAGTACCTTGAGTGAGGTCGGCAAACGGCTGATGTCGCCGAGCTGCTTGGCTGCCTCGGGGAGGCTGAAGTAATGGTAGGTCTTGCCGTTGACGTCGAGGCTACGACGGCAGTTCAGGCTATCCAGCGATGGCATTCGTCTCTCCTTGTGCCCGCACGGCCGGGCTGACTGAGGTGGGGAGCGTTCTCGTTTGAAGCTAGTCTCTGGCGAGATGTTTCGCCATGAACCGTCGCTAGCTCAGGCGACGGAGGGAATCACTGCACCGGTGTTCCGGGCGTCTGTTGCGCTGCTTTCGCAGTTCAGCACGATTCCAGCCACTGCTTAACTGGACCGGAGCAGCAAGCCTTGGGTTCCCCGGTCCGCTATCATGCGCGCC
Source organism: Stutzerimonas zhaodongensis (assembly GCF_003696365.1). Taxonomy (GTDB): domain Bacteria; phylum Pseudomonadota; class Gammaproteobacteria; order Pseudomonadales; family Pseudomonadaceae; genus Stutzerimonas; species Stutzerimonas zhaodongensis. Next base: position 141,304 of record NZ_RFFM01000005.1, on the reverse strand, counting down.
TTTGGTCGCATGGCATGGCGCCGGCGCGCTGGCCACTCAGGATTTTGTTATGAACACATTGCTGCTGCATTGCCGACCGGGGTTCGAGAATGAGGCGTGCGCCGAGATCAGCGACCACGCCGCCCGGGTTGAGGCGACCGGATACGCGCGGGCCAAGCCGAACAGTGCTTACGCCGAATTCGTCTTTAGCGAATCTGACGGCGCGCACCGCTTGATGCGGGGAGTGCGTTTCTCCCGTCTGATCTTCCCGCGCCAATGGGCGCAAGGGCAGTGGTTGGACTTGCCGGAAACCGACCGCATTGGAGTGCTGTTAGAGGAGCTCAAGGCTTACCCCGTATTCGGCAGCGTCTGGCTTGAAGTCTTCGACACCAATGACGGTAAGGAGCTATCGAACTTCTGTCGCAAGTTCGAAGCGCCGCTACGCAAGGCTCTGGAGAAGAGCGGGCGCTTGAAGGATGGCGGCAACGGCCCGCGCCTCTTACTGACGTTCAAAAGTGGTCGCGAGGTTTTCCTCGGCTTTGCTGATGCGGAAAACAGCGCGATGTGGCCCGGCGGCGTTCCTCGTCTGAAGTTTCCGCGTCAGGCTCCCAGCCGTTCCACATTGAAGCTCGAAGAGGCCTGGCACCATTTCATCCCGCGTGACCAGTGGGATCAGCGACTGGCTCCGGGCATGACGGCGGTGGATCTGGGCGCGTCGCCCGGCGGCTGGACATGGCAGTTGGTGAATCGGGAAATCGAAGTGATGGCGGTGGACAACGGCCCGATGAACGAGGCCCTGCTCGAGACAGGGCTGGTGGGTCATTACCGGGCCGATGGTTTCGCCTTCAGGCCAAAGCGGTCGGTCGACTGGATGGTCTGTGACATCGTCGAAAAGCCCGCCAAGAATGCAGCGCTTCTGGAAACCTGGATTGGTGAAGGGTTATGTCGAGAGGCGGTGGTCAACCTCAAGTTGCCGATGAAACAGCGCTACACCGAAGTGAAACGCTTGCTGGAACGCATTGCCGATGGGCTTGCCGAACGAGGTGTGAAGGCGAACATTGGCTGCAAGCAGCTCTATCACGATCGTGAAGAAGTGACCTGTCATCTGCGCCGGCTGTAAATACCTTCAATGCCGTTGCAACTCTTCGGGCGACCATGTCGCTCTGTTTTAAGGAGCTCCTGATGTCTCAATCTGCTGAACTGTCCGCCGACGCGGTTCTGGACGCCACCGGCCTGAACTGTCCGGAGCCGGTGATGATGCTGCATAACAAGGTACGTGGGATCGAAGGCGGCGAGCTGCTCAAGGTCATTGCCACCGACCCGTCAACTCAGCGCGATATTCCGAAATTCTGCGTTTTCCTGGGTCATGAACTTGTCGACCAGCAGGCCCAAGAGGGCACCTACTTCTATTGGATTCGCAAGAAAGCCGATTAGCCGGCTGCCGATCTGGGCTCATACGCACGGCGGAAGAAACGCCAGTTGCAGGCCCACGAACACCGTCGATAGAGCTGCAATGAAGTGGATGCCCGACGCCACCTTGGTGACGAAGACCTGCCGTTCGTTGAGCTCATGCGGCGGTCGTGACAGCTTCCACGAACGCCGTCCAAGCCATAGCAACAGTGCCACCACCAGCAGCGTCGCAATGCCGAAGCTGACGTTCAGCCAGTTCAAGACGCCGCTATTGGGATCAGGTGGCGCAATGGAGCAGACTACTGCGTGCGATCCGTACATCGCAGCGAACCACAGGCTCCATATAGTCAGGCCGAAGGGGATCTGAACCGGGTGAAAGACGGATGTGCGGTTGTATTTCATCAGGCGCCTCCCCAGGCCGATGGAAATAGAACGATCGCCGCGTAGGCACTCCAGATCACGCCCAGGTTGTAGTACCAGAGTTGCTCGACTACTACCGGTTCATAAGGCGCCAGCTTTCCTACGTAACCCAAATTCACGCGCATGGCCTGCAATATTGTGCAGATTGTCGCCAGCGCACAGTGGATCAGGCTATATGCCAGGATCACGAAGATGACCGCATCATGAGCGGTTGCGGTGATCTGTAGATCGGCGCTCAGCAATACCCATAGCAACAGCCCGAACTGCACCGTGCCAATAACCGACACGATCGCCAGATTGATCAACAGGCCACTACTGTCGCCGCGGCGTAGCTTGGCAGGTATGACCCGCATCCACAGAGTCCCAACCGTAAGCAGAATGGCGCTGGCAAGCATGAGCCATCCGTTGAGATTCGAATGCTCCGGCACCACCCACTCTGGCGAGACGGTCCAGAGGTAGAACCAGCCGAATAGCAGTGACAGATACATGGTGCCGTCGGCCAGTAGTGTGACGCCCATGCCCCACAGGCCCGGCCCGTCGAAGGTGCGCGAATGCAGAGGAGGCTCATCCGGCTGGGTGTGTGCATCCGGCGCTGCGGCAGGGTGGGCACCATTCTCCCAAGACCAGCGGAACAGCACGATCACTGTCGCGACAGTCGCTACCAGCGCCAGCATGTACACCTTGTTCAGCAAGCTCAGGCACAGTACGCCGAGGAATACCGAGGCGATGAAGGGCAGCCAGCTGTTGCCCGGCAAGTGGATGATCTCGCGGACCTCACCCGTCAGCGGGTCGGAACCCCATGTTTCCCTCCGACCATGGTCGATGGTCTTCAAGGCATGCTCGGCGCGCGCGATGCTATGGGGCAGATCGGGATCCTTCCAGAGCGGATGGCGGTCAGTCACGTCCGGAAGACTGACGAAGTTGTACGGGCTCGGCGGTAGGCTGGTGGCCCATTCAAGCGTGTCGGCATTCCACGGATTGGTCTTCGCCGGCTGCCCGAAGCGGAAGTGCAACACGATATCCAGCAGGATGGTGCCGATGCCTATGGCCATGATGAAGCTGCCTATCGACGAAATCAGGTTCGGCAGATCCCAGCCCAGGCCCGTGTCGTAGGTGTAGACGCGACGGGGCATGCCCATCAGTCCGGTCCAGTGCATGATCAGGAAGGTGGTGTTGAAGCCGATGAACACCAGCCAGAAGCCCCAGCGGCCCAGGCGCACGGACGGCATGCGGCCTGAGAAGTGCGGCAACCAGTAGTAGAGGCCGGCCATCAGCGGGAAAAACATCCCGCCGACCAGCACGTAATGCATGTGGGCAACGACGAAGTGGGTGTCGTGCACCTGCCAGTCGAACGGCACCAGCGCGACCATCACGCCGGTCAGGCCGCCGCAGACGAAGACGATGAGAAAGCCCACCAGCCACAGCATAGGAACGTGGTAGACCGGTTTACCCAGCCAGAGCGTGGCGATCCAGGCAAATATCTGCACCCCGGTCGGAATTGCCACCAGCATGCTTGCCGCCGAGAAAAAGCCCAGCGCCAGAGCCGGAATACCGACGGTGAACATGTGGTGAACCCACAGCCCGAAACTGAGAAAGCCGGTCGTCAGGACGCCGAGCACAACCCAGCGATAGCCCACCAATGGACGCTGGCAGAACACCGGTAGCAGGGTCGAGACGATGCCGGCACCGGGCAGGAAGATGATGTATACCTCAGGGTGCCCGAATAGCCAGAACAGGTGCTGCCAGAGCACCGGATCGCCACCCTTTGCGGTATCGAAGAAGGGCAGGCCTGCAGCGCGCTCAAGCTCCAGAAGGATGCTGCCGAGGATCAGTGGCGGAAAGCCGAACACGATCATCAGCGCCATTACCAGAATGTACCAGGCGTAAAGCGGCATCTTGTGCAGCGCCATGCCATTGGTACGGGTGCGCAGGATCGATACCACCAGTTCGACGCCCGCGCTGACCGCGGAAATCTCTACGAAAGTGATGCCCAGCAGCCAGAAGTCCGAGTTGACCCCAGGCATGTGCGAGGAGCTGGACAGCGGCGTGTACATGAACCAGCCAGCCTTGGGCGCAACGCCTAGGAACACGCTTGAGAGCAGGATGATTCCGCCGAACAGGTAGCAGAAGTAACCAAGCGACGACAGCCGCGGAAAGATAAGATCTCGCGCGCCGATCATCTTGGGAATCAGGTAGACGGCCAGTCCTTCCATCATCGGCACAGCGAACAGAAACATCATCACCGAGCCGTGCATGGTGAAGATCTGGTTGTAGACCTCGGGCTCCATCAGCACGTAGCCGGGTAGGGCGAGCTGAGTACGGATCAGCATTGCCATCAGGCCGCCAATCAGGAAGAACACGGCGCCGGTAACGAGAAATCGCAGGCCGATTGTCGTGTGATTGACGATAGTCAGTGCCCGCCAACCGCGCGGGTTACCCCAGACGTCGTTGAACTGATCTTGTAACTGGTCAGGGTCAGTACAGGGCACGCTGCTTGTATCGGATTTACTCATGGAGCGAGCGTCTCCAGCCAATCGGCAATCTGGTCGAGGGTTTCAGGGGGAACATCGTCATGCGCAGGCATGCCGTTGCCGAACTTGAGGTCTTTGTGCTCACGCAACCAGCGGCGCAAGCCTTCGTGGTCATTTTCGAGCACGCCCGCGCCCAGGGTTGGTCGCGTCGCCAAATCCGTCAGGTCGGGTGCGCGATTGCCATCGCTGATGCCGGACACGCGGTGACATTGACCACAACGCTCATCAAATGTCTGGCCTGCATCGCCAGGGGCGCGTTGCTCGTACCGAAGATCTTCTCGGGCGGCGATCCAGGCCGAAAACTGCTCCACGGGCTGCGCTTCGACATGGAGTTTCATGTGGGTGTGCTGCAGGCCGCAGAACTCTGAACACTGGCCGTGAAAGATCCCAGCGTGCCCGGCTTCGATGCGAATGACGTTGGTGCGACCCGGCACCATATCCATCTTGCCGCCCAACCGGGGGATCCAGAACGAATGAATCACGTCGGCACTGGTGACGTGCACATCGACCAAGCGGCCTGCCGGGATGATCAACTGGTTGGCGGTGGTGACTCCGCTGTCCGGGTAATGGACCTCCCACCACCATTGATGCCCGGTGACTTCAACTTTCAAGGGCTGCTCGCCCTCGACCGGCAGCGGCATCATGCTGCGACCGGTGGGAATGCCGAATATCAGCAATACGATGATGCTCACGCTCGGCAGGACGATGCCGCCACCGATGACCCAGCGACGATTGATCGCCAGCGCTTCCTTTTCGCTGGTTTCTCGCGGCTTTCGGGCCAGCGCGTAGATCCAGATCGCACTCACGACGATCAGCACCAGCGTTGCGAAAGCAAACATGCCCCACCATACGTTCGCGACCTGCCGCGCCATGGGGCTGGCGGGGTTGAGTGTCGACAACGGCCCATCGCACGCACTCAATAAAGGAACTGCCAGCGCCAGCGTGGTCCATTTGAAAAGGTCGCCGGCTCGTTTGAACGGTTGCGCGGCCAACTTCTTCAGTAGTCGGAGGGCCGAATGGCCAATTATCGAGATTCCATTCACAGCCGCGCAGCGATCGCCGGGCACCCCTTGCATCCGATGCTCATCCATTTTCCCGTTGCAGCGCTGACCGGGCTCCTGCCGGTCGATATTGCGCACATCTGGACGCTTGATGACTTTTGGTGGCGTGCAGGTCTCTGGCTGGCGGGCGTAGGCGCGCTGGGAGGCTGGGTTGCCAGCATATTCGGGCTGATCGACCTGCTGACGGTGCGAGAAATACGGCAAAAGATCACCGCCTGGTGCCACGCAATCCTGGCGGTCATGATGCTCTCGCTGGCTTCGCTCAACTGGCTGCTGCGGTATCAGAATGAAGGGCCCAACGTTCATCTCTGGGCCTTGTATCTCTCCGCCATCACGGCGGCGTTGATTTCCCTGGCAGCCTATCTCGGCGGGCGCCTGGTCTATGAGCATGCCGTTGGGGTCGATCTGGACAAGGTCTGACCTGCTTTCTGAGTACGGCTTGAATCGTTCGGTCATGGGCGCTTTTCGCTTCTGTCGAGCGGTTTGAGTCATCGGTTAGAACGGCTTTGCCAGCACCAGCCATAGCGTTGCGGTGATGAACGTCGCAGTCACCAATCCGAGAAAGCGGCAGCGAATGCTGACGCTCAGTTCGGGTGAACGTTCGACCCGCAGGACCAGCACACCGCATAGGGCATGGCAAAGCACCATGCCTGCCACGGTACTGAGCTTGACGATCAGCCACCCGGCCATGATGCCGTCACGTAGAAAAAGCGCAGTGCCTGAGCCGATGGCGATCAACGCTGCCGGCGTGGCAATGAGGTTGAACACCATGCGTGTCAGGTGGGCGTGGTCACGGTAGAAAAGTGGATCATTTCGCCGGGTGCCGGCGGCAACGAGCGCTGGCAGGTATAGCAAGGTGCCGCACCAGCACAGCAGGCCCACAAAGTGCAGCAGTTTGAGCAGGGGCATCCGCGTCTCCATCCGGCCCTTGGCAAGTCAGAGGTTGTGACAACCCTCTGACGGGGCGGTTCGGCTGGATCTTCCGTTACCTCGGAGGAGACGGGCGAAGTGTCTGCGCCGGCCTCGCGATAAGGTCAGCGTTCGGCGTTGCGCTCGAACAGCTGGCTGCCGCAACGGCTGCAAAATGCCGCGTTTGGTTCGTGGCTCAATTTTTCGCAACTTGGACACTTGTGCTGCAGGCTATCGGCTCGCATCGCAGTGGCCAGCTCCGCAGTAAAAATTCCGGTAGGCACCGCAATGATCGAATAACCGGTGATCATCACCATGGTCGCGACCGCCTTGCCGAGCGGCGTGTGCGGGACGATATCGCCGAATCCGACCGTGGTGAGGGTTACCACGGCCCAGTAAATACTCATGGGAATGCTGGTAAACCCGTTCGAGGGGCCCTCGATCACATACATCAATGTGCCGTAGATCAGCACCATCGTCGTGACGCTCAGCAGGAAAACGATGATCTTCTGCTTGCTGCCATGCAGGGCGACCAGCAGAAAGTTGGCTTGGCTCAGGTACTGGGTCAGTTTCAATACGCGGAATACCCGAAGCATGCGGATGGCACGGACCACCAGCAGGTACTCGGCATCCGGTAATACCAGTGCGATGAAAGCTGGAACCACCGAAAGGAGATCGATCGCTCCGTAAAAGCTGAAAATGTACTTGCGTGGCTCAGGGTGGCAATAGATGCGCACCAGGTACTCGATAAGAAAAATGACGGTGAAGAGCCACTCCAGACCATCCAGCAGTGGCCCATGACGGTCGCTGTACATGGCTACGCTATCGAACAAGACCACCACGAGGCTTGCAAAGATGATGACCAGTAGCCAGGTGTCGAAGCGCTTTCCCGCGGGCGTATTGGTGAAAAAGATGATGATGTAAAGGCGTTCGCGCCAGCCCATCGATCGGAGGTCGTCGTTGTCCATGTACAGCTCCCGGCGAACTTTAGCGGCAAGTATCCCGAGTTCGAACGGCATGTGAAAGGCTCGCTACAGTAACGTGGCGTTGCATAACGCCTCCGATGCGAACCAAGAACGACATTCGATGCAGATTGACCGTTCGGGCTTGCTCCTGGTCAACCGTTGGGTCGGCAGCCTTTGCTACCGTAGGCGATGAGGAATAGTCTTAGCCTTGCGCATCAAGCCGTTGGAGAGCGAAATGCCAGATTCGAAGTTGGTCGATCCATTCGGCCGGCGCATCACCTACCTTAGATTGTCGGTTACCGACCGCTGTGATTTTCGCTGCACCTATTGCATGAGCGAAGACATGGTGTTCGCACCGCGTGCGCAGATCCTAACGCTCGAGGAGCTTTACGCGGTGGCCGATGCGTTTATCTCGCTTGGCGTAAAACGCATCCGCGTGACCGGTGGCGAGCCGCTGGTGCGCAAAGGGTTGCCTGGCTTGCTGTCGCGTCTCGGCGCAAGGAAGGAGCTTGAAGATCTGGCCATCACCACGAACGGTTCCCAGCTGCCGGTTCTCGCCACGGCTTTGCGTGATGCTGGCGTCAAGCGCCTGAACATCAGCCTGGATTCGCTCAAGCGTGATCGATTTGCAGAACTTACCCGCCGCGACATGCTTCATCAGGTTGTCCACGGAATAGATGCAGCCATCGATGCCGGCTTTAGTCGGATCAAGCTCAACAGCGTGATCCAGAAAGGCCGTAACGATGATGAGGTGCTGGATCTGGTGAATTTTGCGGTTGAGCGCGGTTTGGATATCAGCTTCATCGAAGAAATGCCGTTGGGTAACGTCTCCAGTCATGAGCGGGAAATCACGTTCTGTTCCAGCGAGGAGGTGCGCGAGCGTATCGAAGTGGGTCACCAGCTGGTGCGCAGCAGCCATACCACTGGTGGTCCGTCGCGCTATTGGCAGGTTGCGGGCACCGAAACGCAGGTCGGCTTCATCTCACCGCATAGCAACAATTTCTGCGGTAGCTGTAATCGAGTGCGGGTCACGGCGGAGGGCAAACTGGTACTCTGCCTCGGACATGAAGGCGCTCTGGATCTCAAGAGCCTCATGCGTCGCTATCCGGGGGACAGTGAGCGGCTTCGCCAGGCGCTGGTGGATGCGCTGCAGCTCAAGCCGGAGAAGCATGACTTCCGCGCTGACGAGCAAGTCCAGGTGGTGCGTTTCATGAGCGTCACTGGGGGCTGAGATCCCCTTGCCGAGATCGTTCCGAGAGTCGGCACTCTCGCCTCCAATTCCGCCGCGCGCTTTTCATCTCTACCTACGATCCAGGCATGCGGCGCAGCTGCTGGATCGTTGTGCCCAGCGACCTATACAAGCCTGTCAGCTTCTGTGCCGCACGCCTCGAGAGCCAGGCGAGTGGCCGTGATAAACTTCTCGGCCGACCGCCAACACGACTCCATCAATGCCACGGCATCCCCCAACTGCCCAAGGCGAGCACGGCCCAGCTGCTCAAGCCTCGACTGCCATGGATAGGCCCTCATGCGTCTGAAAAGCATCAAGCTCGCCGGATTCAAGTCCTTCGTGGATCCGACCACCGTCAGCTTTCCTAGCAACATGGCTGCTGTAGTTGGGCCCAACGGTTGCGGCAAGTCCAACATCATCGACGCGGTCCGATGGGTGATGGGAGAAAGCTCGGCAAAGAACCTGCGAGGCGAGTCGATGACCGACGTCATCTTCAAAGGCTCGAATACCCGCAAACCGGTCACCCAGGCCAGTATCGAACTGATCTTCGACAACTCCGATGGCACCTTGACCGGTGAGTACGCGGCCTTCGCCGAGATATCGATCCGTCGTCGGGTTACGCGCGACGCGCAGAACACCTACTTTCTGAATGGCGTCAAATGCCGACGCCGTGACATCACCGACATCTTTCTGGGCACAGGTCTTGGGCCGCGTAGCTACTCGATCATCGAACAGGGGATGATCTCCAAGCTGATCGAAGCCAAACCCGAGGATCTGCGTAACTTCATCGAAGAGGCGGCGGGCATTTCCAAGTACAAGGAGCGCCGGCGCGAGACGGAGAACCGTATCCGTCGTACCCACGAAAACCTTGCCCGCCTCACGGATTTGCGCGAAGAACTTGAGCGGCAGCTCGAACGGTTGCACCGCCAGGCCCAATCCGCTGAGAAGTATCAGGAATACAAGGCCGAGGAACGTCAGCTCAAGGCGCAGTTATCGGCGTTGCGCTGGCAGGCGTTGAACGATCAGGTAGGCCAGCGCGAGCAGGTGATCGGCGATCAGGAAGTCGGCTTCGAAGCACTGGTCGCAGAGCAGCGTAACGCGGACGCCAGCATCGAACGTTTACGCGACGGTCATCATGAGCTGTCCGAGCGGTTCAACGTCGTCCAAGGGCGCTTCTATTCGGTTGGAGGCGATATCGCTCGGGTCGAGCAGAGCATCCAGCATGGTCAGCAGCGCTTGCGCCAGTTGCAGGATGACCTTCGTGAAGCCGAGCGGGCCCGGTTGGAAACCGAATCGCACCTCGGCCACGATCGCACCATTCTTGCCACCCTGGGCGAGGAACTGGCGATGCTTGAGCCCGAGCAGGAACTCGCCGCGGCGTCGGCCGAGGAAGCTGCTGCCCAGCTCGAAGAAGCCGAAGCTGCCATGCAGCAGTGGCAAGATCAATGGGAGCGCTTCAATCAGCAAAGCGCCGAACCACGGCGCGCAGCAGAGGTGCAGCAATCGCGTATTCAGCAGCTCGAGCAGAGCCTCGAGCGATTGGCCGAGCGCCAGCGACGGCTCGAGGACGAAAGCGCTTCGCTTGCTGGGGATCCGGAAGATGCCGCCGTAGCCGAGATGAGCGAGCAGCTGGCGGTTGGCGAGCTCAGCCTGGAAGAGCTTGCGGTCGAGCAGGAACAGGTGAATGAGCAAATCGAGCAGCTGCGTGAAGAGCTGCAACAGGCGAGCCGTGCGGAGCAGCAGGCATTGGGCGAGTTGCAGCGGTTGAATGGCCGCATCGCCTCACTGGAGGCGCTGCAGCAGGCCGCCATGGACCCAGGCAAGGGGGTCTCAGAATGGCTGCAGGAGCGCGGGCTGAACGATCGGCCGCGTCTTGCCGAAGAGCTCCGCGTAGAGTCGGGTTGGGAGCTAGCCGTCGAAACCGTACTTGGTGCGGATCTTCAGGCCGTGCTGCTTGATCGTTTAGATGACCTGGACCTGGGGGATTTCGAACAGGGAGATCTGCGCCTCGTCAGCCCGAAGCATGCGTCCATTAACTTGGCCGGGAGCCTGCTCGATAAGGTCGAGTCCAGTGCAGACCTTTCGCCATGGCTGGGGCGGGTTCGACCTGTCGATGACCTCGAGCAAGCCTTGGCGGCGCGAAGCACGCTTGCAGATGGCGAGAGCGTGATCAGCCGCGACGGTTACTGGCTGGGCAGACATTTCCTCCGGGTTCGGCGCGCCGCGGAGGCCGAGTCGGGGTTGCTCGCCCGAGGACAGGAGCTTGAGCGCCTTCAGGCAGAACGCGATGAACGTGAGATAGATATCCAGCAGTTGGGTGAGCGCATAGGCCTGCTGGCTGAAGCTCAACGTGAGCTGGAAGAGCTGCGTGAACAGCAACGTCGTCGACACCAGGATCTTGCTCGGCAGCAGGGCGAGCTGAACGCGCGTCTGTCCGCGAGTCAGGCGAAGCTTGAGCAGCTGAGCCTGCGGCGCCGCCGCGTGGAAGGTGAACTGTTCGAACTCACTGAGCAGCGCGCCGTGGAGACCGAACAACTGGGCGAGGCGCGTCTGAATCTTCAGGACGCCCTGGACGCGATGGCGCTCGATACCGAACAGCGTGAATCGCTGCTGGGGAGCCGCGACGGTATCCGCGAGCATCTTGACCGGGTGCGCCAGGAGGCGCGACAGCACAAAGATCACGCTCATCAGCTGGCGGTTCGCATTGGCTCGCTGAAAGCCCAGCACAACTCAATCCGTCAGGCACTCGAGCGGCTTGAACTGCAATTCGAGCGTGCCATCGAGCGCCGCGAGCAGCTGAACTTGAACCTGGAGGAGGGCGAAGCGCCGCTGGAAGAGCTACGCATGAAGCTCGAAGAGCTGCTGGAGCGGCGCATGGGTGTCGAGGACGAGCTCAAGCTGGCCCGGCTGGCGATGGAAGACGCCGATCGCCAATTGCGTGATGCTGAAAAACGTCGGACCCAGGCCGAGCAGCAGGCGCAGCTGTTACGCGGCCAGTTGGAACAGCAACGCATGGAATGGCAGGCGCTAAGCGTTCGCCGCAAAGCCCTGCAGGACCAGCTGCACGAGGATGGCTTTGATCTGCACGGCGTACTTGCGACGCTGCCGCCAGGAGCCGGCGAGTCGGATTGGGAGGCCGAGCTGGAACGTCTCGCAGCGCGGATTCAGCGACTCGGGCCGATCAACCTCGCGGCAATCGACGAATATCAGCAGCAATCGGAGCGCAAACGCTATCTCGACGCGCAGAACGATGATCTCGCCGAGGCGCTGGATACGCTGGAAAACGTCATCCGCAAGATCGACAAGGAAACGCGTAACCGTTTCAAGGAAACCTTCGACCAGATCAATAGCGGCCTGCAGGCGCTTTTTCCGAAGGTTTTCGGCGGCGGCAACGCTTATCTGGAACTTACCGGAGAAGATTTACTCGATACCGGGGTGGCGATCATGGCGCGACCACCGGGCAAGAAAAACAGCACCATCCATCTCTTGTCCGGGGGTGAGAAGGCGCTGACCGCTCTGGCGCTCGTGTTTGCGATCTTCCAACTCAATCCGGCGCCGTTCTGCATGCTCGATGAAGTTGACGCTCCTCTGGACGATGCCAACGTCGGACGCTATGCGCGACTGGTCAAGGAAATGTCGGAAAAGGTGCAGTTCATCTACATCACGCACAACAAGATAGCGATGGAAATGGCAGATCAGTTGATGGGTGTGACCATGCATGAGCCGGGTTGCTCGAGGCTGGTAGCTGTCGATGTGGAACAAGCGGTGGCACTGGCGGAAGCTTGAGTGGCGCTTGTTCCAGACAATAATCAAGGTGAGCGGAGACCAATAAAAGAGCCGCGCCGGGCGGTGCACATCTACCGTTCGTCGTGCTAGTTTAGGGCGCAATTTTTACGATGCGCAGATGAGCCTGTTCAGCGGCTGTGAATCTGCGTCTTTATCATCGATTTCAGGGGTTCAAGCATTAATGGATATCGGTCTGCGCGAGTGGCTGATTCTCATCGGCATCATTGTTATCGCCGGCATTCTTTTTGATGGCTGGCGGCGGATGCGCGGTAGCAAGGGCAAGTTGAAATTCAAACTGGACCGCAACATCGCGAGCACGCTGCCCGATGAAGAAGAATCCACCGAGTTGCTGGGCCCGCCACGGGTCGTCAGTCGAAGCAACGAGCCTTCGCTTGATGAGACCGATCTTCCATCGATGAGTGCTCGTGAGCCCTCCAAACGCCGTGCCAGTGAACCACGTCAGGGCGACCTGCATTTTTCAAGTGACGATACACCTGTCCCAACGCTGCTTGATCCGGTAGCTGACGAGGACGACAGCGAAGAAACCAGCGATCCCGACCAGGACCTGCCACCGGTCGAAGAAGTGTTGGTCATTAACGTAATTTCCCGTGATGTTCACGGCTTCCGTGGCCCTGCGTTGCTGCAGAACATTCTGGAAAGCGGCTTGCGGTTCGGCGAGATGGACATCTTCCACCGTCACGAAAGCATGGCAGGCAATGGCGAGGTGCTGTTTTCCATGGCCAATGCGGTCAAGCCGGGCACTTTTGACCTGGATGACATCGATCATTTCACCACGCCAGCGGTGAGCTTCTTCCTCGGCCTGCCGGGGCCGCGCCATCCAAAGCAGGCTTTCGACGTGATGGTCGCGGCGGCTCGCAAGTTGTCGCAGGAGCTCAACGGTGAGCTCAAGGACGACCAGCGCAGCGTCCTTACGGCCCAGACCATCGAGCATTACCGTCAGCGGATCGTCGATTACGAACGTCGGCAGATGACTACCAAACGTTGACCAACAAAAACCGCTCTTAAGGAGCGGTTTTTCGTTGTGGCTAAGGCTCAGCAGACAGCCAGCCGAGTTTCAGCCGCGAGGCCGCCATTTTCGCATCGCCGTCCTAACTCAAGATGCCGATGGATCCATCGGACATGCAACCTTTCAAACACGCTAAAATCCCGCACAGAAATCAACATAGGGCCGATCGAGGCGCCGCATTTCGCGCTCGTTCCGGCCTGCTGATATGGCCCTTCATACCATGACGTCCGCCCAGACCGCCGCAGAGCGCATCGCCGAACTGCGCAGCGACATCGACGCCCATAACTATCGTTACTACGTGCTGGACGAGCCCAGCGTCCCCGATGCTGAGTACGACCGACTGTTCAAGGAGCTCAAGGCGCTCGAAGCCGAGCATCCGGAGCTGGTGACGCCGGACTCGCCCACCCAGCGGGTCGGCGGCGCAGCGCTGGCGGCATTCGGCCAGGTGCGGCATGAGGTGCCGATGCTCAGTCTCGGTAACGCGTTCGAAGAACGGGATCTGATCGACTTCGACCGTCGCGCCCGTGAGGGGCTTGATCTACCGACCGGTGATTTGCTCGGCGAAGGTGCCGAGCTGGAGTACAGCTGTGAACCCAAGCTCGACGGTCTCGCCGTGAGCCTGCTCTATGAGAACGGTAGGCTGGTACGCGGCGCCACACGAGGTGACGGAAGTACTGGCGAGGACATCAGCACGAACGTTCGCACCGTCCGCAATATCCCGCTGAAGCTGCACGGCAGCGACTGGCCCGCCGTGTTGGAAGTGCGCGGCGAAATCTATATGCCCAAGGCCGGCTTCGAGGCGCTCAACGCGCGGCAGCTCGAAACCGGTGGCAAGCCCTTCGCCAATCCGCGCAATGCCGCGGCGGGCAGCCTGCGTCAGCTGGACTCGAAGATTACCGCCAGCCGACCGCTCGAGTTATGCGCTTATGGCGTCGGGCGCAGCGACGGAGATCTGCCGGACACCCATATCGGCATACTTGAGGCGTTGAAAAAGTGGGGGTTGCCGATCAGTCGAGAGCTGAGGCTAGCCAAAGGCGTGGAGCAATGCCGGGACTATTTCCGCGACATCGGCGAGAAGCGCGATGCCCTACCGTATGAAATCGACGGCGTGGTGTTCAAGGTCAATTCGGTCGGCCAACAGCGCGAGCTCGGCTTTCGCGCAAGAGAACCGCGCTGGGCCATCGCGCACAAGTTTGCTGCCAGAGAAGAAGTGACCGAACTGCTGGATGTGGAGTTCCAGGTTGGTCGCACCGGCGCGATCACGCCCGTTGCGCGCCTGAAACCGGTTCAGGTTGCCGGGGTGACGGTTTCCAATGCCACTCTGCACAACATGGACGAGGTCGCTCGGCTGGGTGTGATGATCGGCGATACGGTCATCGTGCGCCGCGCTGGCGATGTGATACCGCAGATTCTTGGCGTGATTCCGGAGCGACGTCCCGAAAGCGCCCGTGAGGTTCACGTGCCGGAGCAGTGCCCAGTATGCGGCTCGGCCGTCGAGCGCACTCAGCTGATCAAGCGCAGCAAGGGTCGAGAGTCGTTCAGCGAAGGATCGATTTATCGCTGCGTCGGCCGACTGGCCTGCCAGGCGCAACTCAAGCAGGCGATCATCCATTTCGTATCCCGGCGTGCGATGGATATTGACGGCCTTGGCGACAAGATCGTCGAACAACTGGTGGATGCCGGGCTGGTGGGCTCACCAGCGGATCTGTACAGCCTGAGCTTCGAACAGGTACTCGCACTTGAAGGCTTTGCTGAAGTCTCGAGCCGCAACCTGCTCAAAGCCATTGATGACAGCCGTATGCCGTCGCTGGCGCGTTTCATCTTTGCCTTGGGTATTCCCGACGTGGGCGAGGGCACGGCCAAATTGCTGGCACGTGCCCTGGGATCCTTGGACCGGATTGCCTGTGCCCTGCCGGACGTGCTGGTCTATCTGCCGGATATCGGGCTGGAGGTGGCTCACGAGATCCATAGTTTTTTCCAGGACGAGCACAACCAGTTGGTGATCCGGCAGCTGCGCGAACGGGGCGTGGAGCTACAGGAGGAGGGCGACGTTCACCCTGAGTTTGCAGCCTGCGCTACGCTGGCCGGATTGCTGGATAATCTGAATATTCCTTTCATCGCGGCGACTGGCGCACAGCGTCTGGCGGATCGGTTCGGCAGCCTCGAGGCCATCATCGGTGCCGACTGGCTCGACCTCAGGCAGATCGAACGCCTCAATGAGAAAGCCGCCCGCGCGCTGCGCGACTACTTCGATGAGCCGGCCAATGCGGCGCGTGCCCGAGTCATCGAAGCTCAGTTGAAAGAATTCGGCATGCACTGGCAGAGCGAACGAAAAGCCGCGGAAGGCTTGCCTTTGGCCGGCCAGACCTGGGTCCTGACTGGCACTCTGGAAGCCATGAGTCGTGATGAGGCCAAGGCGCGTCTTGAAGCCTTGGGTGCGAAGGTGTCTGGATCGGTTTCCGCCAAGACCAGTGTCGTTGTCGCAGGGCCAGGGGCGGGTTCGAAACTGATCAAGGCCAACGAGTTGGGCGTTGCAGTTGATGACGAAGCGGCCTTTCTCAAGCGCCTGGCTTCGCTGGAGGCCTGACTCGTAACCCGTAAACTTGTGGGCACGGGAGCTATCGAAAGTTGGTCGCTCATTGCTCACATGGCGGGGCTCCTTTCGCTGGTTGAGTCAGGAGCGGCCGCCAGGGGCGGCGAAACGGTTCGCTTAGTCTCCGCGATACTCGCAGCCGCTGGTGCAGGTTTCGTGAATGCGAACCCGCGACAACTCCGGCAGCAGCGGTTTCAGCTCCTGCCAGACCCATTTTGCAAGGTTCTCGCTGGTCGGGTTTTCCAAGCCGGGCAAGTCATTCAAGTAATTATGGTCGAGGCGCTCATAGATCGGTTTGAAGATTTCTTTGATCTCGCTGAAGTCTCGAATCCAGCCGGTGTGAGCGTCAACTTCACCTTCCAGATAGATGGCGACACGAAATGAATGCCCGTGCAGACGGCCACACTTGTGCCCTTCGGGTACGTGGGGCAGGCGATGGGCTGATTCGAAGGTGAACTCTTTGAATATTTCCACTGAAGCTTCCGGATGGGCAAAGGGCGGCATTTTACCGATTCATGAGTCGCTGTGGTTGCTAAACGATCTGGCGCGAAGACATGGCGCGCTGGTTTCCATGGCGCTTTGACACTCCCGCAGGGTTGGGGCAAAGTGCCCCGCTTTTTATCGGCGTACGTCGCTTCGGGGAGTTGAAATGAACGCAGTGGTAGCGGCAGTCGGCATCATGCTGATTCTCAGCCTGTGCAGGGTCCACGTAGTGGTGGCGTTGATAGCGGGTGCTATCGCGGGGGGCGTACTGGGCGGCCTAGGGCTGGAGGGCAGTTTGGCGGCCTTCAATAAAGGATTGGGTGGCGGTGCGACGGTGGCGCTTTCCTACGCATTGCTTGGCGCTTTCGCGGTCGCGATCGGCAAAAGTGGATTAGCCCATGCGCTGGCGGATCGCGCTCTGGCGATGGTGGGCAAGCAGGAGTCCCACGGCGGCGGCGCGGTCAAGTGGATGATGATCGGCTTGCTGCTCGCGGTCGCCGTATCCTCCCAGAACATCCTGCCGATCCATATCGCCTTCATTCCCTTGCTGGTACCACCGCTGCTCTATGTGTTGAGCAGGCTGCAGATCGACAGACGCCTGATTGCCTGCGTGCTCGCGTTCGGCCTGGTAACGCCCTACATGTTCCTGCCTGTCGGTTTTGGTAGCATCTTTCTCAACGAAATCCTGCTGGCGAACGTGGCCAAGAGTGGTGCCGATATCGAGGGCATCAATGTCAGCCAAGCGATGTTGATCCCCGCGATCGGGATGCTCGCGGGCCTGCTGATCGCGATGTTCAGCTATCGCAAGCCCCGCACCTATGACCTGGCCACGGTCGACCAGTCCAAGGTCGTCAGCGTCAGCTATAGCCCGCTCACGTTGCTGGTGGCTGCATTGGCAGTCGCCGCAGCTTTTGTCGTTCAGCTCTGGTTGGACTCGATGATTCTTGGTGCGCTGGTCGGCTTCGTCATCTTTTCCGTTTCGGGCGTGGTGCGCTGGAAGGAAGCTGATGACCTGTTCACCGAGGGCATGAAGATGATGGCCATGATTGGCTTCATCATGATTGCCGCAGCTGGATTCGCAGAAGTGATGCGCGAAACTGGCGAGGTGAAAACCCTGGTCGATGCCTCGACCCAGTGGATTGGCAACAGCAAGGCTGTCGGTGCCCTGATGATGTTGCTGGTTGGCTTGCTTGTCACCATTGGCATCGGGTCATCGTTTTCTACCGTACCTATCATTGCGGCGATCTTCGTTCCGCTGGGCCTGGAGCTGGGCTTCAGTCCTCTGGCAATCGTCAGTCTGGTGGGCACCGCTGGAGCGCTGGGCGACGCGGGTTCGCCAGCTTCCGATTCGACCCTCGGGCCTACGGCCGGCCTGAATGCTGACGGGCAGCACAATCACATATGGGACACCGTGGTGCCGACATTCCTGCATTACAACCTGCCGCTGCTGGCATTCGGCTGGTTCGCTGCGATGACCCTGTAATGAGCGTCGAATCCCGCTAACTTGATCCAGGCGCCGTCGCAATGACGGCGCGCTGGAGCGTTCGCAGCTGCTTATCTGCCGACCAGCACTACTGGCAGCAATCGCTGACTAAGGGATACAACCGCAGCGATAGGATCCAATCGTGAAATCAACCCTCGAGCAGAAAGTCTTTCTGGCTCTGTTGCTCATCGTGAGCATTGCGTTTGGCTGGATACTTTTTCCGTTCTATGGGGCGGTGTTCTGGGCTGTAATCCTCGCCATCATCTTCGCCCCCTTTCAGCGTTACCTGCAGCGCCGTTTTCCCGATAAGCGAAACCTGACTGCGCTCACCACGCTGTTGGTGTGCCTGTTGGTCGCGGTGTTGCCGGTCATTCTGATTACAGGCCTGCTGGTGCAGGAGGGCTCTGCTCTCTATCAACAGATTGAAAGCGGCGAACTGGACGTCCGAGCGTTCGTTGGCACCGCCAAGGAGATGCTGCCTGATTCACTGCAGCAACAACTGCAGCGGTTCGGGCTTGGCAGTGTCGATCAGATGCGTGACCGTCTGGCCAGCGGAGCCCTCGAAGGCAGCCAGTTTCTGGCAACCAAAGCGTTCAGCTTCGGCCAGGGAACATTCCAGTTTCTTGTCAGCTTTTTCGTGATGATCTATCTGCTGTTCTTTCTTATTCGAGACGGGCGCGAACTGGTCGCAAAGGTCAAACGTGCGATGCCTCTGAGCGAGAATCAGAAGCGCAGGCTGTTCAGCAAGTTCACGCGGGTGGTGAGGGCGACTGTCAAAGGCAACATCGTGGTTGCCGCAACTCAGGGTTTTCTCGGAGGAGTGATCTTCGCGATCCTGGGCATTCCCGGTTCGTTGCTCTGGGGTGTGCTCATGGCGTTTCTGTCCCTGTTGCCGGCCGTTGGTGCGGGGCTGATCTGGACGCCCGTTGCCATCTATTTCTTCATGAAAGGGATGGTGGTCCAGAGCGTGATTCTTACGCTCTACGGGGTACTGGTAATTGGCTTGGTCGACAATATCCTGCGACCGATCCTGGTTGGGAAGGACACCAAGATGCCGGACTATCTGGTGCTGATTTCCACCTTGGGCGGTCTGGCTCTGTTTGGCCTGAATGGCTTCGTGATCGGCCCGCTGATTGCGGCGCTGTTCATGTCTTCGTGGGGGCTGTTTACTTCACCTGAAAGCAGGCTTCCGATTACTTCCCCTGAAAACAAGCGGCTGGTCTCGCCATCTGAAAGCGAGCCGCCGGTTTAACGGCGGCTGCTCTGATCCGGAGCGGCGGTGTGTTAGATCACTCGTCCACCGTCGTCACGCGTGATGATAACAGTGGCTGAGCGCGGCCTGCGGCCAGGGCCGTCCGGCCAGGTGCTGGTGTACTCGGTCGCTGTAGATCCTTCACCCGGATGCTGGATGTTGACGAAAAGCGTGCGAAAGTCCGGTGTGGCGGTGATGCCCGTCACCTCGGCGCCCTTCGGGCCGACCAGGAAGCGCTTGGTTTCTCCGGTCTTCGGATCCGACACCAGCATCTGGTTGTTACCGAACGGGCCACTGCTAAGCTGGCTTCCGCTCATGTCGGTCTGGATCCAGAGTCGACCTTCATCGTCGAACCAGAGTCCGTCCGGGCTCGCGAGGATGTTTTCCTCAGTGAGCGGACGCCCACGTGGATCACGGCTGTCGCTCTGCGGTCCGGCGAGCAGATACAGATCCCACTCGAACTGGGTGCCTATCTGGTTCTTGCCCGACTCGCGCCAGCGGATGATGTGGCCGGTTGGGTTTGGCGCGCGTGGGTTGGCCGCATCGGCTTCCTGACGAGCGCTGTTGTTGGTCAGGGTGAAATACACTTCGCCCGTATCGGGATGCACCGCGCCCCATTCCGGGCGGTCCATCTTGGTTGCGCCGACGATATCGGCTGCGAGACGGGTGTTGATCAGTACCTCGCCCTGATCGGCAAAGCTGACATTGGCCGCCGCGCAGGCCCGCTGGAAATTAGCATCGTCGATGTCCAGGGCCAGCCAGTCACCGCTTCCATCCGGATTGAAACGCGCTACGTACAGGGTGCCGTCGTCCAGCAGTCGGCTATCGCTGCGCTGCGGACGGTACTTGTCGCGGCTTACATATTTGTAGATGTACTCGTTCTGCGAGTCATCGCCTGAATAGCAGACAACCGGCCAGCCTGGCTTGGTGGGCGCGAAGACAAGGCCCTCGTGCGCAAAGCGACCCAGCGCCGTGTGCTTGATCGGCGTCGAGTCCGGATCGAAGGGGTCGATCTCGACGATCCAGCCAAAGGTGTTGGGCTCGTTACGATAGTCGGCGCGCGGGTCTGCGCCCTGCGATGTGGCATCGAAGCGTTGGAATTCGTCGCCACTGACCGTTTCCCAGCCGTAGCGACCGGTGGAGCGAACTCCATAGCGATCCAGATGGCGGGGCAGCTCGGCGTCGCGGCTGGCGAAATAACCAGCCCAGTTTTCTTCGCAGGTCAGATAGGTGCCCCAAGGCGTGTAGCCGTTGGCGCAGTTGTTCAGCGTTCCGCGCGTAGAGGTGCCGCTCGGGCTGTAGCGAGTCTTCATCAGATCGTGACCGCGCGCGGGTCCTTCGATCCGCATAGGGGTTGCGCCGGTGATGCGACGGTTACGGGCGGAGGGCAGCATGGCCCATTCACCTTGAGCGCCCCGACGCACTTCTACGATCGACACGCCATGCGCGTTGATTTCCTTACGAACCTCATCGGCATTGACACGTTTGCCGCCAACTACGGTGGGGCCGTTGGGGTGCAGCAGTGGTGCATCGATGTACTCGTGGTTCAGCGCGAGCAGACCGTGGTCACTCTTGCGACCCTTGAACTTGGCATCCATGGGGAAGAAATGCATGCCGTCATGATGCATGCCGGTCTGCTGGGCCTGGTCTTCAGCGCTGTTGCTGGCGTCTTCGAGAAACGCCGGATAGCTACCGCAGATCGGAGTACCCCACGGAATGAACGCCTTCGCGGTGAAACCAGCAGGCACAGTAATCGTGTCAGCACGGGTCACGCCCACTGCGTTGAAGGGCAGGCGAGTGCGTCGTTGAAACGGCAATCCGCTGCCAAGCGGCGCGGGTTCGGCAGCTCCGGCAACCGAGGGCAGGCCGCCCAGAAAGGCGAGAGCACCGAACGCAGCGCCACCAGCCACAACCTTGCGGCGACCGAGATTGATCACGTCCTCGATATGAGGATTGCCAGAACGGTTACTCGGCAGTTCATCGCCGTTGCCGAACATTATGTTTTGATTATCGTCAGTCACGACGCAGCTCCATTAGGTAATCGACGGAACTGTGACGCTAGCCTGGGCTTGCGACAGCTTAATGACAGTGCGCAGGCGGTCGACAAACGGTTTCGCTTGTTTATTTTGTTTCCTATCGACCACAAAGCGCTGCGAGCGGTTACGGCATATGGTCCTGCGCTGCCATCTAACCGGCCTGGCCATCGTTGCTTGTAGAACATGCATCGTGTCACTGAAGCGTCCAGTACGCCGTTCGTCCACTCTGGGAAGTGCTCTGCGCTACCATCGCGTCCTCAGTCTCAAGACACGGATTCAGATGGAAGCCAACGCTCCGCTTGCGCTGTACCAACAGGCTATTGCCGTCCATGGCTTCGTCAGCGACGCGGCCCAGCTCCGCGCAGTTGAGCAGCTTCAGCGCTGTTACGACGCCCTGCACGGTAACGTAGCTTTAAACGTGCAGAGCGGCGTCTATCTTTGGGGTCCCGTTGGGCGAGGCAAGACATGGCTGATGGACATGTTCCATCGCAGCTTGCGCGTTCCGGCCAGGCGCCAGCATTTTCATCACTTCATGCGCTGGGTGCATGTCCGGCTTTTCCAGCTCAATGGCACTGCCGATCCGCTGCGTGCGTTGGCGCGTGAGCTGAGCGAGGAGGTGAGGGTGCTGTGTTTCGATGAGTTGTTCGTAGGTGACATCGGCGATGCAATCATTCTTGGCCGGCTGTTTCGAGTGATGTTCGACGAAGGTGTGGTGATCGTTGCCACGTCGAATCAGCCACCGGCCCAGTTGTACTTCGACGGCTTCAATCGGGAACGCTTTCTTCCAGCGATCGCGGCGATGGAGCAGCATATGGAGGTGATCAGCGTGGATGGCGGTGCGGACCATCGTCTACGTCCCGGTGCAGCAGAGCAGCGTTACTGGGTCAGCGAACCTGATGCAGACGGCGCACTGCGGTCAGTATTCGACGCATTGGCTCAGGGCCCCACGACCTCCGAGCCGGCGCTGCTAGGGCGACGGCCTCTGCTTGTCGTCAGGAGGAGTGAGTCAGCCATATGGTGCCGCTTCGCCGCGCTATGCGGGGAGGCATTCTCGGCGTTGGATTTCATCGAGCTTTGCGACCGTTACTCGTCCGTTCTGCTCAGCGATGTGCCCAGGTTGGGTAGCGAGCAGCGCGACGCTCGTATCGCTCGTGGTACCGAAGACGGTGCAGCGCGGGTGGTAGCAGGGGATCGCGAACTGCCCAGGCTTGCGGCTCACGACGACAGCGTCCGACGCTTCATTGCGTTGGTGGATGAGTGTTATGACCGTGGTGTACCGCTATATCTCGAAGCAAGGGTGCCGCTGGATGAGCTGTATACCCAAGGCTATTTGTCATTTGCGTTTCGCCGGACTTTGAGCCGGCTGCATGAGATGCAGCTAAGCCGATTCGGTGGCGCCAACTAGGCCTCAGTCCCGGTAGAACACTTGCACCAGGTGATATCCAAACTGACTTTTGACCGGACCATGAACCTCGCGCAGAGGCTTTTTGAAGATCACCTGATCGATACTCCGCACCATCTGTCCGGGGCGGACTTCGCCCAGGTCGCCGCCTTTCTTGCCGGACGGGCAGGTCGAATATTTCTTCGCCAGCACATCGAAGGCTTCGCCACTGGCGATGCGCTTTTTCAACTGGACAGCTTCGGCTTCAGTTTTGACCAGTATGTGCCGGGCCATGGCTTTGGGCATTGCGCGTCTCCTGAGTATGGCGCGATTGTAAGAAGCGTACCGGGAAATCCGAAGCCGTAAATAACTCTCTATTGCGCCAATATTTAGCCGTAACCCGACGAACGGTAGTTATTGCAGATTTATGTTAGCGCTACCATCACGCCACAAACATAATGCAGCACCTCGATGCTGCCGGAGACCAAGTAGTGGATTCCCACTCCCACAGCGATCTTTCTGCCACTGGCCGCGCGCTGGTCGTCATGGGCGTTAGCGGTTCGGGCAAAACCGAAACCAGCCACGCCGTTGCCGATGCGTTGGGCTTTCGTCACATCGAAGCAGACCATTTCCACCCTGAAGAGAACGTTGCCCGCATGCGCGCCGGTACGCCGCTGTCTGACGCGGACCGTGTCGAATGGCTGCAGAAGCTCGTCGTCGAGATGCAACGGGCCATCGACGACGGCGTAGGCTTCGTACTGGCCTGTTCTGCACTCAAGCGTCGCTACCGCGATTTGCTGCGAGATGCGGTTGCAGAACTACGGTTCGCCCACCTATCCATCGATTACGACACGGCGGTGCAGAGGGTTGGCGGCCGTGCTGGGCATTTCATGCCCATTTCCTTAGTGGACAGTCAGTTCGCCACGCTCGAATCTCCCGAAGGCGAGCCTGGTGTTCTTGTAGTCGATGCCAGCCAGTCGCGCGACCAGGTTCTGGTGGAGATCGTCGATTGGATGCAGCGCGCACCAGGGTTGGAGATCAGCGATGCCGAGGGTCATTCCGCGGCTCCGCTTGATAGCGCTAACACCGGCGTTGGCAAAGGCGCCGAGCTGACCAGTCCGCCCATCTATAGCGGCAAGCTTGCACTGGGGTTCGACCGCATCACCGATTGGCTGATGGCGGCGTTGTTGGCGTTCATGGTGGTCGTGGTGTTCAGCAGCGTGGTGCTGCGCTATGCGTTCGGCACCGGCTGGACCGGTGCTGAAGAGCTATCCCGACTGGCTTTCGTCTGGCTGGTGTTCGTCGGTGTCGCGTCCAGCATGCGTCGCGGCGAGCTGATGGCCTTCAGCATGATTCGTGATCGCTTCCCGGTGCTCTTCCGTCGCGTGGTCGATTCCATCAGTTGGTTGCTGGTAGCTGGCGCCAGCGGCATGGCGGCCATGGGCGGTTGGAACCAGATGCAGTTTGGCTGGACGATCAACAGCCCGGTGGTGGGTTATCCACTTGCCGTGGCGATGCTGCCGGTTATGGCCAGCATGATTGCGCTCGGCGTCTTGGCACTCGTGCAGCTGGTGAATGTCTGGCGCGAGCCTCCACGACCCCATGTTGCCGATGCCAACGTAACGGCTGACTGACTCCGATAACAACAGGGCAACGCCCGCCGAGGTTCCTGAATGACTGTCGTCGTTTTTCTTTCTTCTCTATTTGGCTTCATGGCATTCGGCATGCCGATCGCGTTTGCGCTGATCCTCACCGGCGCGGTGTTGATGTGGTACCTGGATTTCTGGGATGTCCAACTGATTGCGCAAAATCTGCAGGCCGGTGCCGACAGCTTTCCATTACTGGCCGTACCTTTCTTCATCCTGGCCGGCGAGCTGATGAATGCCGGCGGGATCTCTCGCCGGATCATCAACATGGCCAAAGCCTACTTCGGCCACAAGCGCGGCGGGCTGGGCTATGTCGCGATTGCTGCATCGGTGCTTCTGGCGAGCATGTCTGGGTCTGCGCTGGCAGACACGGCCGCCTTGGCGACATTGCTGTTGCCGATGATGCGAGAACGAGGCTATCCGTTGAGTTCATCATCCGGGCTGGTGGCGGCGGGTGGCATCATTGCGCCGATCATCCCGCCGTCGATGCCCTTCGTCATCTATGGCGTGGTCACCAACACATCCATCAGCCAACTCTTCCTCGCCGGCATGGTGCCCGGATTGATCATGGGCATCGGACTGATCGTTGCCTGGACCTTGATTGCTCGCAATATTGATGAGCCGCCACAGGAAAAGGCCACCTCTGCCGAGCGCCGAAAAGCACTCGTCGATGGCGCAGCCGCGTTGATGTTGCCAGTGATCATTGTTGGCGGTTTGCGCGGAGGGCTGTTCACGCCAACCGAAGCCGCGGTTGTCGCGGCAGTCTACGCACTGGCCGTCTCGACCCTGCTGTATCGCGAGCTGAGCTGGAGCGGGGTGGTGGAAGTGCTTACCCGCGCCAGCCGCACCACGGCATCGGTGATGTTCCTATGCGCCGCGGCCATCGTTTCGGCTTACATGATCACCCTGGCTCAGCTTCCCGATGAGATCGCCACCATGCTCGGGCCGCTGGCGCAGGATCCGAAGTTGTTGATGGTTGCCATCATGGTGCTGATGATCGCGGTGGGTATGGTGCTCGACCTCACACCGACCATCCTGATTCTCGGGCCGGTACTGGCGCCCATCGCCGTGAAGGCCGGTATCGATCCTGTGTACTTCGGCGTGATGTTCGTCTTGATTGGCTCGATCGGCCTGATCACCCCGCCAGTAGGTACAGTACTTAACGTCGTCGGCGGAATAGGGCGGCTGCGCATGGAAACGCTGGTGCGCGGCGTAACGCCGTTCTTCGCCATCTATCTGGTCATCGTGGCATTGCTGATCGCCGTGCCATCGATCATCACCGTTCCGCTGCAGTGGCTGCGGTAGCTACAGGTCTCGTTCGACAAAAACAAGCTTCATCCACCCACAACAACAAAAGGTACGACAGCATGAAACGATTTCTCATAGCGGCACTGGCCGTCACCACCCTTGGCAGCGCCATCGCGACAGCACATGCGGCCGATGACGTTCGCTCTCGGATGATTCGCTTCGGTTATGGCCTCAATGAGGACAGCAACCAGGGCCGCGCCGCCAAGGTGCTCGCCGAGGAAATTGCCAAGGCCTCCGATGGCAAGCTCAAGGTGCGTACCTTCGCGTCGGCCAGCCTTGGCTCCGATGACCAGATGCAAAACGCACTCATGGGTGGCGCCCAGGAAATGATGGTCGGTTCGACCGCGACACTGGTGGGCATCGCGAAGGAAATGGCGGTATGGGACACGCCTTTCCTGTTCGAAAGTGAAAAGCAGGCCGATTACGTGCTGGATGGCCCGGTCGGCCAGAAGGTTATGGACGCGCTGGAGGCTAAGGGATTGGTCGGTCTGGTCTACTGGGAAAATGGCTTCCGGAACCTGACCAACAACGTCCGTCCGGTCGAGAAGATGGAAGACTTCAACGGCATCAAACTGCGCGTCATGCCGAACCCGGTGTTCATCGACACCTTCAAGCAGATGGGCGCCAACGCCGTCCCGCTGCCATTCTCCGAGCTGTTCACGGCGCTGGAGACCAAAGCGGTCGATGGTCAGGAAAACCCCTACAACACCATTCTGTCTTCGAAATTCTACGAGGTTCAGAAGTATCTGAGCGTGACCAATCACGTCTACAGCCCATGGATTGTTACGGCGTCCAAGCGTTGGTGGGACGGCCTTTCCGAGACCGAGCAGGGGATCATCATGGACGCGGCGAAAAAGTCGCGTGATTCGGAACGCGAGGACACTCGCGCCGAAGCTCGTGAGGCCTTGGCTCAAATCGAGAAGCAGGGCATGGCCGTCAACAAAGTCAGCCCGGAGGAAATTCAGCGCATGCGCGATCAGGCTAAGCCGGCCATCCAGACCGTAGTCGATACGGTGGGTGAGCCGCTGTTCAAGGAAGTACAGGCCGAAATCGCCAAAGCACCGAAGTGATGGCGCGCGCCCCTACGGGGGCGCTTTTCCCGATATAGAATTCCCGCCCCTGGTCGTTGGATGTTGTTATGAGTTCTCGCCGTCGTCGTTCGCTGGAACGGGCCACGCTCTCCGACGTTGCCCGCAGTGCCGGCTGTTCACTGATGTCCGCATCACGTGCGCTATCGCAGCCCGAACGTGTATCCGATGCACTGCGCGAACGTGTGATGACGGCTGTCAAGACCTTGGGTTATGTCCCTCATACCGCCGCCCGTAGCCTGGCCAGTGCACGGTCGAATTTGGTTGCGGTGATCATTCCTTCGCTCTCCAACGCCGTCTTCGTCGATACCGTAGAGGCCATTCAACGTGTGCTGATGCCTGCCGGTTACGAGTTGATGATTGGCGTCAGTCATTATCATCCTGAGGAAGATGAGCGCCTGCTGCGTGCCTACCTGGCGCATCAGCCGGCTGGCCTGCTGGTAACGGGTTTCGAACGCAGCGACGCGGCGCGTGAGGTACTGGGCAGCTACACCAGCCCCATCGTCACGCTGATGGAACTCAGCGATGGAGAAGAGGAGTACTGCGTCGGCTTCTCCCAGTACGAGGCGGGTGCTGCCATGACCCGTAAGCTGCTCGAGCGCGGCTATCGCAACATCGCATTCGCCGCTGCGCAGCTGGACCCACGGACGCTCCAGCGTGCCGAGGGCTATCGTCAGGTAATGCGTGATGCGTCCCGCTATGACGCCGCGCTTGAACTGCTGACGCCCCAGGTGTCATCGATCGGGCTCGGCGCCGAATTACTGGACCGGTTGCTCGCGCAACATCCGGAGATCGATGCGATTTTCTTCAACAACGATGACCTGGCACTCGGCGCACTGTTCCGGGCTCGCCAGCTGCAGTTGGCCGTGCCAGAGCGGCTGGCGATTGCGGGTTTCAATGATCTGCCTGCTGCTGCCTGGATGCACCCGGCGCTGACGACGGTGCGCACCATCCGTGGCGAGATAGGCAAGTTGGCGGGGCAGATGCTGCTCAGCCTGATGCGCGGTGAGTCGCCTGCGCAGCGACGCATCGATGTGGGGTTCGAAGTGGTGATGCGCGAAAGCGCCTGATACGTAACCGGCAAGCGTTGCGCCTGCCGGTCCCTGCATATCGGCGCTGTCGATCAGTCGGCTTGCTGCGCGGCGGTGACCTGCTGGGCAATCTCGATCATCTGTTCACGCATCCAGCGGTTGGCCGGATCCTGGTCCGTGCTTTCGTGCCAATAGATGTGCGTCTCCAACGGCGGAATGTCCACCGGCAGCGGGATCTGATGCAGATCGTGGCGACGGGCGAAGCGCTCGGGCACAGTTACAGCCATGTCGGTGTGCTGGATGACCTGCGTTGCCATCATGTAATGCTGCGAGCGCAGTGCAATTTTTCGCTGCTGGCCCATCTTGCCGAGCGCCAGGTCGACCATCCCCAGACCGCTGCGCCGGCTCGAAATATGGATGTGGGATAGCGACAGGTATTCCTCGACGCTGAGCTTGTCCTTGGCCAGCGGATGACCACGGCGCATCGCGCACACGTATCGATCTTCCAGCAGCTTGACGTGGCGCACCTGCGGGTCGGTGTTGAGCGGCGCGTCCATGGCGAAATCCAGGCGCCCGGCTGCCAGCTCCTTGGTGGTCTCGCGACGCTTGGCGAGCATGCTCTCGATCTTGACGTTTGGCGCCAACCGGCGCAGACGCTGGAATAGCGGCGGCAACACGACAGCTTCGGTGAGGTCGGTCATGCTGATACGGAAGGTCTTGTTTGCCTGCGCAGGGTTGAACGTCCGGCTTTCCTGTACTGATACGCGCAGCAGCTGCAATGCATTGCGCACCGGGCCGATGATGTTCTGCGCCATTGGCGTCGGCACCATACCTTGTGCGGTGCGCACGAACAGCGGGTCGTTGAAGGTTTCGCGAAGGCGGGCGAGCGCGTTGGAAACGGCCGGCTGGGTGATGCCGACGATCTGTCCGGCACGGGTCAGGTTCGCTTCGGTGTAGATGGCGTCGAAGACGATGAAAAGATTCAGATCGACCTTGTTCAGGTTCATTGTTGTGCTCTCCGGCGTGTATCGGAATTCGCCGATCATATATCGGTGATGAATGTTTATACACGAGGAAAATAGCTTAGATAAATCGCCAGACCTCCTCTAGCATCCAAAACTACAAAACATTACCTGCCAGAAGGTTGTCGCCCATGAATTTCGCCTACTCCCCGAAGGTTCAAGAGCTGAGAGAGCGCGTGCAAGCGTTCATGGATGCTCATGTCTATCCCGCTGAAAAGGTGTTCTACCAGCAGGTTGCCGAGGGCGATCGCTGGCAGCCGACCGCTATTGTCGAGGAGCTCAAGGCCAAGGCCAAGGCAGAAGGGCTGTGGAATCTGTTCCTGCCGGAGTCGGAGCTGGGCGCCGGTCTGACCAATACCGAATATGCGCCACTGGCGGAAATCATGGGCAGCTCGGGCCTCGGCCCAGAAGCCTTCAACTGCTCGGCACCGGACACCGGGAACATGGAAGTGCTGGTGCGCTACGGCAATGATCAGCAGAAGAAGCAGTGGCTAGAGCCACTGCTGCGTGGCGAAATTCGCTCGGCGTTCGGCATGACCGAGCCGGGAGTGGCGTCGTCGGATGCCACCAACATGCAGGCGCGCGCCGTGCGCGAGGGTGATGAGTGGGTTATCAACGGCCGCAAATGGTGGACCTCCGGCGCCTGCGATCCACGCTGCAAGGTGATGATATTCATGGGGCTGACCAACCCGGATGGCCCGCGCCACCAGCAACATTCGATGATTCTGGTGCCGATGGATGCGCCGGGTCTGAAAGTGCTGCGTCCATTGCCCGTTTTCGGCTACGACGATGCGCCGCACGGCCACGCCGAAGTGCTGCTGGAAAACGTTCGGGTGCCCTACGAGAACGTACTGCTAGGCGAGGGTCGAGGCTTCGAGATCGCTCAGGGCCGTCTCGGCCCAGGCCGTATCCACCATTGCATGCGCTCGGTGGGCGTCGCTGAGCGTGCTCTGAAACTGATGTGCCAACGCTCGGTGGACCGCACGGCATTCGGCAAGCCCCTGGCTCGCCTCGGCGCAAATTTCGATCACATCGCCGAGTGTCGGATCGAGATCAACATGGCGCGCCTGTTGACGCTAAACGCCGCCTATATGATGGATACCGTGGGCAACAAGATTGCAGCGAGCGAGATCGCCCAGATCAAGGTCGTCGCGCCTAATGTGGCTTTGAAGGTCATCGACCGTGCCATCCAGATTCATGGTGGCGCTGGCGTTTCCGAAGATTTCCCGCTTGCGCACTGGTGGGCCATGCAGCGCACCCTGCGCCTGGCCGACGGCCCGGACGAAGTGCACCGCGCATCGATCGCCAAGCACGAGCTGGGCAAATACATTTCTCGCGAGATGCTGCGCAGCCGCTAAGCCAACGGCAGGTCTGAGCTAAGCAAAAAGCAAAGCCACTCAAATGGCTTTGCTTTTTTTATGCAACGACAGTTGAGTTATCAAGGTGCGAGCGTGCTGGCAATCACTGAGGGCATGTAGGTCCTTCACCACGAATGATTCCGAACCCTGTGTTCACTCATGGCCCAGCCCGACACAGAGCCGGTTCATCACGGCGTGACTGTCGTCTGATCCGGGGGCGTACGCTGCCCATAGGTGGCAATGACCAGGGCTTGATAGCGCCGGTACACCTGTTCATAGCTCTGCACAGCGTTGGGTTCAGGCTCGACAGCGGTAGATTCGTCAAGGCTCACGCAGCGATCACAAAGCTCGACAAGGCTAGCCTGCGGGTCGCTTTGTCTGGCGTGACACCAAGCGGCCTGTATCGCACCGCCCAGGGCCGCAGCTTCATTATGGGACGTGCAGACCACAGGAGTGGCCATCATGTCGGCGACGATCTGGCGCCATTGCGGGTTCTTGGCGCCGCCGCCGATCAGCTGGATCCGCTCGCTGCGCACGCCACTCTCACGAAGCAAATCCAACCCGTAACGCAGGCCTAAGGTCACGCCCTCAAGTACCGCGCGGCAGAGGTTGGCGCGGGTCAGATTGTCGGTCGTCAGGCCGTGCAGGCTCGCAGTGGCCTGGGGCAGGGCGGGGACGCGCTCGCCGTTAAGAAAGGGCAGGAGGGTTACGCCTTCTGCGCCGATGGGCGACTGCACCACGAAGTCGTTGAACTGCTGAAGATCGAGCTCCAGCAGGTCGCGAATCGCCGCGTTGGCGTTAGTCAGGTTCATGGTGCAAATCAGAGGCAGCCAGCCGCCGCTGGAGGAGCAGAACGTGGCGACCGCTGGTTGCGGGCTGATCTGCGGTTCTCCTGTGAAGGCATACAAGGTGCCCGATGTGCCGAGGCTCATCGTGATAGCGCCAGGTTGGATGTTGCCGGTGCCGATAGCGCCCATCATGTTGTCGCCACCACCGCTCGAAACGATGACATTTGGGTTCAAACCCAGACGAAGTGCCAGTTCCGGGCGCAGCGTGCCCACAGCTTCATCAGGCCCGATCAGCTCCGGCAGTGCAGCTTCGAGACGGCCGTTGGGATCAATGTGCCGCAGCATCTCCAGATCCCAACGCCGGCTTCGCACGTCGAAGTAACCGGTGCCGGATGCATCGCCGTACTCGCTGCAGCAGCGGCCCGTCAGCCAGTAGTTAAGGTAGTCGTGCGGCAGAAGAATATGAGCGATACGCTCGAACAGCTGTGAATGCTGTTCTTTCATCCACAACAGCTTCGATACCGTGTATCCCGGTGCGATGACCACACCCAGCCGCTCAAGCGAGCCGCGTTCACCGCCCAGCCACTGCAATAGCCGCTGGTTTTCTTGGGCGGACTCGGTATCGCACCAGAGCTTGGCGGGCCTCAAAACCCGGCCGTCGCGATCAAGCGTGACCAACCCGTGTTGCTGGCCTGAAACACCGATCCCGAGCACCTGATCACCCGGTACCCCGGCGTCGGCGAGCGCCGCCGCGGTTGCCGCTTCAAATGCAGACGTCCATTGCTCGACATGCTGTTCGCGACGGCCGTTCGGGCCACTAATCAACTCGTGACTGGCCGAGCCCTGGCCGAGCACTTGTCCGCTGACTGCATCGAGCAGCAATGCCTTGGTGCCCTGGGTGCCGCAATCGATTCCGAGAAACATGATCTGCTCCGTTAGCGGGTCAGCAACAGATCGAGGGTGCCGCTCACGCCTAATGTGGTCAGACGCAGCAGGTTGCGGTCAAACGCCTCGCGGAATGCCGGCGAGCGGCCTATGTGATTGCCAAAGATCTCTTCCCGCCCGAGCAGGCGATCGGCAAGTCCGTCATCGTCTTCGACCAATGACTGGCAGAACTCCGCACGTGGATCGGGGATCCGGTAGCGGTCACCGTTCTCGTCGACGCCCCGCAGGTACAGCGCCCATGCAGCTACGACCAGCGCCGCGCGATCGAGCTCAGCGTTATCAGCGATCAGGCGATTGATGGTCGGCACAGTGAATTTTGGAAATTTCGAGGAGCCGTCGGAGCAGACGCGTTCCAGCTGGTCAGCGATGGCGCAATTGGAGAATCGCTCGATCAGGGTTCGTTTGTACTGCGTGAGGTCGATCCCCGTCACGGGAGCCAGCTGTGGCGTGACGTCCTCGTCCATGTATTGGCGGATGTACTCGACGAACAGCGGGTCGGCCATGGTTTCATGGACGAAGCGATACCCGCGCAGAAAGCCCAGATAGGTCAACGCAAGGTGGCTGCCATTGAGCAGCTTGATCTTCATTTCCTCGTAGGGCGCGACGTCATCGGTGAACTGGACGCCTACCTTTTCCCAGGCCGGTCGGCCAGCATTGAACTTGTCTTCCAGAACCCACTGTACGAAGGGCTCGCAGACCACGGGCCAGGCGTCATCGATCTCGTGGTTCTGGCGAAGATCCTTGCGGTGAGCAGCACTGGTCATGGGCGTAATGCGATCGACCATGGCATTGGGAAAAGAGACATTCTGCGCTATCCAGTTGGCCAACTCAGAGTCCACCAGATTGGCGAATGCCAGCGTCGCCTTACGCGTAACGTCGCCGTTGTGCGGCAGGTTATCGCAGGACATCACCGTGAACGCTGGCACACCCTGTCCGCGGCGTTTGGCCAAAGCTGCGCAGAGCAGACCGAATACGCTGATCGGCGCGCGCGGATTCTCCACATCGTGCTGGATGTGGGGCAGCGCGGCGTTGAACTCGCCGGTGCCATCGTCCATGCAGTAGCCGCCCTCGGTGATGGTCAGCGAAACGATGCGGATCGCGGGGTCAGCCAATCGGGCAACAACCGACTCGGAGCCGTCTTCGCCTACCAGCAGCATTTCGCGAATGCTGCCGATCACGCGGACCTCTGTATCGGGTCGGTCGTCAAGCTCGACCAGGGTATAGAGGTAATCCTGCGAGGCGAGGGCGTCACGCATGGACAGCTCATCGGCACGTGTGCCGATACCACAGATGCCCCACTCGAGCCCTTCGCCCGTGTTCATCAGTGCATCGGTGTACGCCGCTTGATGAGCGCGGTGGAAGCCGCCGACGCCGATGTGCGCTATCCCAGTCTTGACCTGATCCGGAGCATAGGCAGGACGCGCGATGTGGGCCGGCAGCTGCGGCAGATTCTGTCGTTTCAACTTCATGTCAGGCCTCGCAGGGCGTGGGAATGGAAAAGCCGAGGGCGCGATCGCGGCCTGGGTAGGCAGCGATCTCGCCGACATACGGGTTCTGATTGAAGCGTCAGGCCACCTGTTGCAGGGATTGACCGACCGCCAGGCCGTTGCCATCGAACAGGTGGCAGTGGGCGGAGTCGAGGCTCAGCTTCAGCGATTCGCCGTAGCGAGGGGTAAAATCGCCCCGGATGCGCATAGTCAGGGGTTCGTTCGCCTGGGTGATGACATGGCAGTAGGTATCGCTACCCAATCGCTCGCTGACGTCGGCTTTGACCTCAAGCTGGCAGTTGCCATCGGTGCTGCGGTTGAGATGCTCAGGGCGAATGCCAAGGGTTACGGCGTCTCCCACCGCCAGGGATGGTCCGCTGCGCGGCAGGTACAGTCGGCAGCCTGCGTCGAGTTCCACTTCGCAGCCTGTAGCTTCAACCTGCCTGATGCGGCCCTGCAAAAAGCCCATCTTCGGTGTCCCGAGGAAACCTGCTACGAAGAGGTTGGCGGGGTTGTGATAGAGCTCCATGGGTGATCCGACCTGTTCGATGCGTCCGCCGTTGAGCACTACGACCTTGTCCGCCAGGGTCATGGCTTCGACCTGATCGTGAGTCACGTAGATCATGGTCGCTTGTAATTCCTGGTGCAGGCGCGAGAGCTCCAGGCGCATCTGTACGCGCAAGGCGGCATCGAGGTTGGAGAGGGGCTCGTCGAACAGGAAAACCTTGGGATTGCGCACGATGGCACGGCCTATGGCGACGCGCTGGCGCTGGCCCCCGGAGAGCTGGCGCGGTTTGCGTTCAAGCAGTGGCTCGAGTTCGAGCGTACGCGCGGCCGCTTCGATTTTGCGAGCCACTTCCTGCTTGTCTGCCCCGGCGAGATCGAGGGCGAAGGACATGTTCTTGCGCACCGTCATGTGCGGATAGAGCGCGTAGGTCTGGAACACCATGGCCAGGTCGCGCTTGGCTGGGCTGACATCGGTGATGTCGCGCCCGTCGAGCTCGATCCTGCCGCTGCTGACTTCCTCCAGGCCGGCGATCAGCCGCAGTAGCGTGGACTTGCCGCAGCCGGACGGCCCGACGAAGACCACGAACTCGCGATCACGAATGTCGAGGTCTATACCTTTGATGATGTCGTTGCCGTCGAAGCTTTTCTTCAGGTTGTGGACTTTCAGGTCTGCCATGTTCGGAATCCTCTGTTGTTCTTCTCAGCTCAGCGGCGTTACTTCACAGCGCCGAACGACAGGCCGCGGACCAGCTGCTTCTGACTGATCCAGCCGAAAATCAGTATGGGGGCGCAGGCGAGGGTGGATACGGCTGAAAGCTTGGCCCAGAACAGCCCTTCTGGGCTGGAGTAGGAAGCGATCAGGGCGGTCAGCGGCGCGGCATTGGAAGAGGTCAGGTTCAACGACCAGAAGGCCTCGTTCCAGCACAGGATCAGCGACAGCAGCATGGTGGAGGCGAGCCCGCCCTTACTGATTGGCAGCAGCACGCGAACCATTTCCTGCATCAGCGTTGCGCCGTCCATGCGGGCCGCTTCGAGAATGTCGCGGGGTATGTCCTTGAAATAGGTGTAGATCATCCACACCAGGATCGGCAGGTTGATCAGCGTGTAGATGATGATCAGCACTGCGCGGCTGTCCAACATGCCGAACTGCTTGGCCAGCAGGTAGATCGGCACCAGCACGCCCACCGGCGGCAGCATCTTGGTCGAGAGCATCCACAACAGCGTGCCTTTGGTGCGCTTGGTCTCGTAGAAGGCCATCGAGTAGGCCGCAGGTATCGCAATCAGCATGCCCAGGGCCGTGGCGCCGAAGGAGATGGTCACCGAGTTCCAGGCGTATTTGAAGTAGCCGCTGCGGTCCTGAATCTGCAGGTAGTTCTCCAGCGTCGGCGTGAATATGAACTGCGGCGGTGTGGCGAAGGCGTCGATCTCGGTCTTCAGGCTGGTCATCAGCATCCAGAAGATCGGGAAGAACAGCAGCAGCGCCACGGCCCAGGCGAACAGCCCGACCACAAGGGTATTGAGGCGGCGACTTTGTTTGAGCGTCAGCATCGGTCTGTCCTCAGTATTTTTCGGTGAGATTCTTGCCGAGCATCCGCACCAGGATGATCGCCGCGATGTTGGCGATGACTACCGCGATCAAGCCGCCGGCCGATGCCATGCCGACGTCGAATTGAAGCAGTGCCTGGGTGTAGATCAGGTAGGCAAGGTTGGTTGACGCATAGCCGGGACCACCGCTGGTGGTGGTGAAGATCTCGGCGAAGACAGAGAGCAAAAAGATGGTTTCAATCATCACTACTACGGCGATCGGGCGGGCCAGATGTGGCAGGGTGAGGTGCCAGAAGATCGCGATGGGGCCAGCGCCATCCAGGCGGGCGGCTTCTTTCTGCTCCTGATCGAGGGACTGCATGGCCGTCATCAGGATCAGTATCGCGAAGGGCAGCCATTGCCATGACACGATGATCACAATCGAGGCGAGTGGATGCTGGGCCAGCCAGTCGACCGGCTGCGCCCCGAAGAACTTCCAGACGGCCGCGAGAATTCCCGAGACGGGGTGGTAGATCAGGTTCTTCCAGACCAGCGCGCTGACGGTCGGCATGATGAAGAACGGCGAGATCAGAAGCACGCGTACAATCCCGCGCCCAGCGAAGTCAGCCGCCTCCAGCAGCGCGGAGATCAATACCCCGAGCACGACGCTGATCAGCAACACGCTGCCCACCAGGATCAGTGTGTTGGTCATGCCCGGTATGAAACCGGCATCGGTCAGGAAGTAGTGGAAATTCTCCAGTCCGACGAAATCGTTGTCGCCGGGATAGAGCAGGTTGTAGCGAATCACCGAGAAGTAGACGGTCATCGACAACGGAACCAGCATCCACAGCAGCAACAGCGCAACGGACGGGCTGACGAGGAACCAGCTGGGGCCAAAGCGGCGCGGCTTTCGCTCGCTCGGCTCGCTTGCCGTGTCGGTGACAGACGCCTTGGGCAAGGCTGTGGATGAGGTGGCCATGGGTGTGCTCCGGCTGAAAGAAGGCCATGAGGGCTCGGGCGAGCCCTTTCCGGTGTTCACCTTCGATTAGGAAGGGACGATGCCTGCTTGGGGCGCTTACTTGGGATAGCCGGCGCGCTTCATCTCGCGCGTGGTCGACTGCTGCACAGCGGTCAGCATCTGCTCGACTGGCATCTGTCCGGTAAGCGCCGCGGAGAACATCTTGCCGACCTGAGTACCGATAGCCTGGAATTCCGGAATGGTCACCAGCTGGATGCCCACGTAGGGCACGGGTTTAGCGGAAGGCGAGGCGGGATCGGCCTGCTTCAGCGATTCCAATGTGATTTTGGCAAAGGGTGCAGCGGCCATGTACTCGTCGCTGTAGGTGGACTCACGAGTACCCGGTGGCACGTTGGTAACGCCGTCTGTTTCGGCAACGAGCTTGGCGTAGTCCTTCGATGTTGCCCAGGCGGTGAAGAGCTTGGCGGCTTCTTTCTGCTGCGAGCTGGTAGGGATCGCCAGTGCCCAAGAGTACAACCAGGCCGAACCTTTATCGGTCTCTTCCTGCGGAGCGAAGGTGAAGCCCACTTTGTCGGCGACCTTGCTTTGCGATGTATCCGTGACGAACGAGCCCGCTACCGTTGCGTCGACCCACATGGCGCACTTGCCGCTGTTGAACAGGGCCAGGTTCTCGTTGAAGCCGTTACTGGAAGCGCCGGGCGGGCCGTACTTGCTCAGCAGATCCACATAGAAGTTGGCCGCCTTGGTCCACTCCGGGCCATCGAACTCTGGTTGCCACTTCTCATCGAACCAGCGTGCGCCGAATGAGTTGGCGACTGTGGTCACCAGTGCCATGTTCTCACCCCAGCCGGCCTTGCCGCGCAGGCACATGCCGTACTGGTCTTCACCGGGCTTGTGTAGCTTCTCGGCGTACTCGGCCATCTGAGTCCAGGTGGGATGTTCAGGCATCTGCAGACCGGCCTGCTCGAACAGGTCAGTGCGGTAATAGGTCATCGAGCTTTCGGCGTAGAACGGCAGCGCATACAGCGTCCCGTCCACCGACAGACCTTCGCGGACCGAAGGAAATACGTCGTCCAAGTCGTAGCCTTCAGGCAGGTCCTTCATGGGCGTCAGCCAACCCTTGTCGCCCCAAAGCGAAACTTCGTACATGCCGATGGTGAGCACGTCGAACTGACCGCCCTGGGTAGCGATGTCGGTGGTCAGGCGCTGACGCAGGACGTTCTCCTCTAGCACCACCCAGTTGAGCTTGATGTCGGGATTCTGCTGTTCGAAAGTCTTGGACAGGCGCTGCATGCGGATCATGTCCGCATTATTGACGGTGGCAACGGTGATGGTTTCGGCGGCTTGTGCAATGCCGGTCGTGACGATGCAGGCACTGGCGAGCAGCAATTTGAATGTTTTCATTCCTGGACTCCTCTTCCAGGCATAGCCGTGGAAGCGCTTATTGTTTTTGTTGTTGCCCGCGTACTGCGCTACGAGCGTCTCGCGAGCATTACAACGCTGGTGATGGCTGGGTCACAAAGCCCTGACTGCACTCGTTTTGATACTTTCTTGCATCAGGGCGGACAGTCCTCGCTAGCCTTTTTTTATTCGAGGAACGCTTATGTAACCACGCGCAGCCGCTCAAGGACGAGGGTTTGGCCTTCGCCATAGCAAAGATGCGGAGGAAAAGCCGTCGATTCGAAACGTTGGCCCAAAGCTGGAAAGCGTATCAGCTGACCAGGTTTTGCTCGGTCAGCCGCTGCTCGACAAGGCGGCGATAGCACGAAGGGGTCATGCCCTTGAGCTGCTGGAAGCGTCGGTTGAAGTTGGAAAGGTTGTTGAAGCCCGATTCGAAGCAGACATCCGTGACGGGTTTGTCCTGATCGAGCAACAGCTCGCAAGATTTGCTGATGCGCAAACTGTTGACGAACTCAACGAAGCATCGCCCAGTGGCTCGTTTGAAGAAGCGCGAGAAGTAGGTGGGTTTCATGCCGAGATGACCAGCTACTTCCTCCAGGGGCAACTCACGCATGTAATTGTCGAAGATGTAGTTGACCGCAAGGTTCGTCCGGTCGGCATGATTCTCATCGCCCAGTTGCGCAGACGTTGCGCCGGAGAGCAACTGGTAATCGTCGCAGTTGGCGAGCAGCTCGAGCATGATCAGAAAATAACCGAGACGGGTGGCGCCACGGCTGTCGGCGACCTGCTGCATCAGTTGTCGCGCCTGAGCGATGGTGCTGGAGCAACGGAATTCGATGCCGTAGCGCGAGCGTTCCAGCATCGGCGTGATGCTGCGTAGCTCCGAAAATACCGAATGGCCGGCCTCGAACAGCTCGTCGGTGAAATTGACCAACATGTCTCGCTTGGCTACCACCTCACCGTCATCCATCTGGCTGATCCAGTTGTGTGGCAGATGTGGCCCGGTGAGGAACAGGCTATCGGGCGCGAAATTCCCAACGTAATCGCCGACGAAAACCTTGCCTGAACTGGCGACGATCAGATGCAGCTCATATTCCTTGTGATTGTGCCAACGCACCAGCGGGCAGGGGAACCCGTGCTCGCGGTAGATCAGGGAGTTGCCGTGGTGGTCGTCCATTAGCTCGTAGGACGGATCTGAAATCTTCAACGCTCTCATACAGGGTCCGTTGTAGTGCAAAGCCACGAAGGGTTATAGCTGCTGAGTGAGCAATGGCCAAACAGGTCAGTCAATTTCGTATCGGTGAGGCAGGTCGGGACCACGCCGTGAACAGGTGATCGCCGCTGCCGCGGTGGCGAACTTGAGCATTTGCTCCAGCTCAGATGAATCTACTTTCGCGAGCGCCTGCACAGTGTCCAGCTGATGCTCGTGCAGGTAGGTCAGGAGCGCTGCCTGAAAAGTATCGCCAGCGCCCACGGTGTCGCGGACCGTGACCGCATTGGCCGCTGCATAGAATTGCCCGTTTCGTCTGCTGAACAGCTCTGCTCCCTGACTGCCACGAGTCAGCACGACGACTTCGGCCCGCTCGGTGAGCCAGCGTTTAGCAATGCTTTCTGGTGCAACGCCCGGATACAAGAGCGCCAGGTCCTCATCGCTCACCTTGATCACGTGCGCGCGTGCGGCGAATGCCTCGACCCGCTCGCGCCATCGCTCCAGGTCGGGTTCAACATTAAGACGAATGTTTGGGTCCAGCGAGATCAGGCGCCGCGCTTGTTCGTTCTTCAATAGCGAGAGCAGGGCATCGGCGACTGGAGGGGTCACCAGCGAATAGGAACCGAAGTGGATACCTCGGATGTCATCGCCTAGCGATTGGAGATGGGATTGCTCTACCAGGCGGTCGGCGCAACCCTTACCGCGAAAGCTGTAGGCGGGTGCACCGTTGGCACTCAGTGCCACCATCGCCAGCGTCGTAGGTGCTTCGAATTCGATGAGGTGGCTGGAGTCGACGCCTTCGTTCTCCAGCACCTTGCGCAGCCGCTGCCCGAAGTGGTCGGTGGATATCCCGCCAAGCAGCGCCACGGGTGCGCCGAGTCTTGCCAGGCCTATGGCTACATTGAATGGCGAACCACCCGCCACAGCTTCTAGAGTCAAGCGATTGCTATGCGCGTCCGCGGGGGCCGAGAACACGTCGAAAAGCGCTTCACCACAGACGAGATACATAAGCTATTCCTGCCGTTTGACATCGTCCGAGCTTAGTCGGGGAGCGGATGTCGAGACAGTACGCCTTGGGCTAGTCTCCGGTACGATTTTGCACTGTCATCAATACAGCCACACCTCGACCCGACGGTTCTTGACTCGCCCAGCTGCGCTGTTAGAGGCAACTGGAAGTTCACCACCCAAGCCATTGATATCTTTGACAAGTATTCCGCCTTTTGCGAGCTCCCGACGCACTGCCATGGCGCGCAGCTTGGACAGCAATGCCGTGCGGGCGGCATCGTTTCCAGCGTCACCGAAGCCGACTAAAACCGCGGAATTCATGCGCTTGTCGTGAGCGTTCAGGTAATCGATCAGGCGGGTTATGTCGCGCTGCGCCTTGTTATCCAGCTGTGCGCTGCCTTCTTCAAAACGGAAATTGACCGTCAGCCGTTGTGCCTCGCCAGCGAGCCGTTGATAGGCCTCTGGCATGCTGGTTTGCACGGGGAGGGTAATCGGTGAAATGGCTTGTGCCACGTACCCTGACTTCTCGACGATGGCTTGCCCGTCTGGGCTATGCACGAAGTTAAGAAAATCGCGTGTCCACTGTGACTGGCTCGTCGGATTGGCGTATAGGAACAGTCGCCGGGATAGCGGGTAGTCTTCAGTGGCGACCAGCGCGGTGCTGGGTGGCATCGGCTGGGATCCGCCATCGGTGATCGAGAGTGCCTTGGAGGTGCCAACCGACGCCAGGCCAACGAAACCGATCGCACCGGGGCGACTGCTAACCGTCTGCGAAAGCGCATCGTTGGACTCATAGCGCCGCGCTGTGGCGGCAAGTACTTTGCCCTGGCCCGCGAGCACCAGTTCCTTGAAGGTATCGTAGGTGCCGGACTGATCATCACGGGCGTGTAATTCAATCGGTTGATCGTTACCGCCGAGTTCTCGCCAGTTTGTGATCTCCCCCGCGAACAGGCGCGCAACCTGTTCGACGCTTAGCGACCCGACTTTGTTGCCGGGGTGAACGATCACGGCAAGCCCGTCGATGGCGATCACTTGCTCCGCAGCCGCGCTGCGCAGGTTGCCCAACGCTGCAAGGCTTTCGGCTTCGGCTGGTTTTATTGGTCGGGAGGCAGCGGCGAGGTCGGCGGTGCCGTCTTTCAAGCCAGAGAATCCGGTTCCCGTTCCATGAGCGGCCACCAGGGCCTGAACAGGAGCACCCTGGCTATCGATCGCCGTAATGCGCTGTTCGTTCTCGCGGCCGGCTGGAGCTATGCGTACCGAGTGAAAACCTTTGGCCTCGAGCAGGCCGGCAACCAGCATGGGCGCCAGCTTAGCGCCAACGGTGTTCGATCCGTGTATGCGCAGAATTGCAGATCGTTCAGCTGCTGCACCTGTTGCGATCTGAGCCGTTGCATCGGTCGGAGCTGCCGCTGTGAAAAGCAGGCCCAGCGATGCGAGGCATAACGCCCGAATACTCGTACTACCAGCGGACGCACTCAGGCCCATGGCTAATCTCCCTATCAACGAAGCAGGGGAGATTAAGAAGGATTGTTTACAGTTATGTGACGGCTACCAAAAGAGATGCGCCGATGCGGTGCGCATCTCGTTTTTCTCACGTGGTTAGAAGACTATGACGAGGGTTTCGCGCCGACGAAAATTCAGCTCAGCTCGATCCACACCGGACAGTGGTCGGAGGGCTTCTCCATCGACCGAATGTCGTAATCCACGCCGCAGTCTACAACTCGATCATGCAGGCCTGCTGTGGTCAGAATGAGGTCGATGCGCAGGCCACGGCGCGGCTCATCTTCGAATCCGCGGCTGCGGTAATCGAACCAGCTGAAGCGATCCACGACCTCAGGATTTAGGGTCCGGAAGCTATCTTGCAGGCCCCAGCCTTTCAGTTTCGATAACCACTCACGCTCCTCCGGCAGGAAACTGCACTTGCCGGTCCGCAGCCATCGTTTGGCGTTCACCTCTCCGATACCGATGTCGCAGTCTTCGGGGGATATGTTGAAGTCGCCCATTACTGCGACGGCCTGGTCGGGCGTGAATCGCTCTTCCAGTAGGGATTGCAGGTCCGCATAGAACTTTGTCTTGGCGGGGAATTTGGTGGGATGAATCCGGCTT
Organism: Stutzerimonas zhaodongensis; assembly: GCF_003696365.1. GTDB lineage: Bacteria > Pseudomonadota > Gammaproteobacteria > Pseudomonadales > Pseudomonadaceae > Stutzerimonas > Stutzerimonas zhaodongensis. The sequence goes on along the minus strand of NZ_RFFM01000005.1, from coordinate 99,355 downwards.
TCCCCCTGAGGGAAATAGCCGTTCATGACCGTCACCTCATGGCCTTTGGCATCAGCGAAACGGCCCCAAATGAAACGCTTTTGTGATTCTTCACCGTCGCCGGGGAAGCCCTTGTGAACTTCCAAAGGGGCCTGACGCGAGAGCAGCGCCACGCCGTAATGACCTTTCTGGCCGTGGTAGTGGACGTGGTAACCAAGCGCCTCGATTTCAGCTTGAGGGAATTGGTCATCGGCGACTTTGGTTTCCTGTAGCCCGATCACGTCAGGTTGATGCTTCTCGATGATTGCAGAAAGCTGATGAGGTCTTGCGCGCAAGCCATTGATATTGAAAGAAACCAGTTTCATCTTTTCGGGCTCCGGAAAAACCGCGATTCTAAAGTGTACGGGAGGCTGGTGCGAGTCAGGGTTCGTTGTCGCTTAGCTGGGCGTGACCGCGCCGTGGGTGCTAACGTGAAATCAGTGCCGTATACCAAGTGCCCGATATTCATAAGAGAGTAGCCATGCCGAAGCCTGCCGAAGTACGAATGCTGGACAGCGGATACGCCAGGGAAGCACGTTCACTGCTCTATAACGCCTATCGGCATGAGCCCACGTTTGCCTACCTCTTTGAATCTGACCGGCCCGGTTACGATCAGCGAGTGCGAGCGACGGTGCGCGAATTGGTTAATCAACATCTTCTTCAGGATCAACCAGCGCTTGGGCTCGTTCTGGATGACCGATTGATTGGCGCCGCTCTTATCGCACCGCCGCAACGGCGGCTGGATATCACTGAGAGTTGGGCATGGCGCATGCGCATGCTGCTCACAGCGGGATTTCGGTGTACGCGGCGTTACCTCGATTATCACGCCACCGTCCTTGGCTGCTTGCCGCCCGGCACCTTCCATGTGTTGCCGCTGATGGCCATTCATCCCCAGTTTCAAGGCCAGCACTACGGGGAGCAACTGCTCGAAGCGCTGCACAACTGGTGCGCGGCGGATTCGAGTTCAGAAGGGCTGGTGATCGACACCGGTAACCCTCGCTACCGCAATTTCTACGAACGGCAGGGCTATCAGGACATCGGACAGATCGCGATTGGGCCGGTAGTCGAACATGTGTTCTTTCATCCCGCGCCGCGAGCAGTGGAAGCAAACAGCGGTTGAAGCCGAATTTTGCGGAGTCTCGGTAGTCGAAACGCCGGGTGATCGATGAAGTACTTTTATGCATTGGGTAAAGCTGTCCCTTCCGCGCAACGCGCGTCGTCTTCGCGCAAAGCGCTGGTTGCTGTCGTGCTAGCATCGCTCGCCATGCGTATTTTTTTTCGCCGCCGCGTCCTACCGGCGGGGCTAGTCCTTCTTGTTGCGAACCCGGTTTCTGCCGCCGAGCTCGACGTCACCGTCCGGCCGGCAAACGGTGCGCTTCGCGAAAATGTCGAGAATTACATCGGCGAGCTGGGTGATCGCAGCGAACAGGAGCTTCTGCGCTACAGCCGCGTTGCGCAGACGCAGGCGGAAAAGGCCCTCCAGGCGCTCGGCTACTACAACGGCACCATCGAAACCGAAGTTGTTGCGGGCGAGACGCCAAGGCTGCGTGTGAGCGTCCGGCCTGGCGAGCCTGTCAGGCTGCGTGATATCACCGTGCGAGTCGACGGGCCGGCAGCGCAGATGAAGGCCTTCCGCGTGCCCCGGAATCGCCTGAAGGCGGGCGCGATACTCAATCACGGGGTATACGAGAGCGCCAAGCAGCAGATTCTTAATCAGGCTTCCCGCTATGGTTACTTCGACGGGCGCTTCGTCAAGCAGCGGCTCGCGGTGGACCCTGCCGAGAACGCCGCAGACGTAGAGCTGGTTTTCGAAAGCGGGCCTCGCTACCTGCTAGGTGACGTCAGCTTTGAGGGCGACTCGCCTTTCGACCCCGATCTTCTCGCGCGCATGGTGCCGTTCGAACCTGGCACTCCCTACGATTCAGAGCTGATTGCCGATCTCAACCAGGCGATGCAATCGAGTGGCTACTTCGAAGGCGTCCGAGTCGATGCCAACCCCGCAAATGCCGATCAGCAGCGCATTCCCGTTGCTGTGCAGCTGGCAACGCGAGACCCCCGTACCTTGGGGCTCGGACTAGGCTTTTCCACCGATGTCGGGCCACGCATGCGCTTCGACTTCCGTCGCCATTGGGTAAATCCGCAGGGGCACAGCTACGGGATCGAAACCGAGCTGTCCGCACCTCGGCAAAACGTGGGGCTCTGGTACGACGTACCACTGGACCCGCCTCTTACCGACAAGATGCGTTACGCAGCGGGCTACCAGTATGAGGAAATAGCCAACAGAGACAGCCTCAGCAAGCTGCTCACGGTCGGGCCTGAGTGGCACCGCAAGCTGCCAAATGGCTGGCAGAGGGTCTGGTCACTCAAGTGGCGGCACGAACAGTACGAGCTTGGGGACGACTCGGGCACCAGCACCTTGCTCATGCCCGGTGTTGCGTACAGTTTTCTGCGTAGCGACAACCGCATCGACCCCAGCAGAGGGTATCGACTGGAGTTTGAACTGGCAGCCGCCAAATCCGGGGTTCTGTCCGATGCCGATCTGGTTCACGCCAACGCCACGCTCAAAGGCCTGACAACGCTAGCGGACCGGCATCGCTTCCTCGGTCGCGTGCAGGTCGGAGGCAACTGGACCGACGAATACACCAACGTACCGCCATCGCTGCGCTATTTCGCCGGCGGGGATCAGAGCGTGCGCGGCTACGACTATCAAAGTCTCTCGCCCACCAATTCCAATGGCGACCGCATCGGTGGCCGCTACCAGTTGGCACTGAGCGCTGAATACCAATATCAGATTGCCGAAAAGTGGCGAGTTGCATCATTTGTCGACCAGGGCAACTCGTTCAATTCCCTGGATTTCCCAACGCTCAAGAGCAGTGTCGGGCTTGGTGTGCGCTGGGTATCGCCAGTGGGACCGATTCGGGTCGATCTGGCTCATCCGCTCGATAGCGAAGGTGGCGTGCGACTGCACTTTTCCATGGGGCCCGAGCTGTGAGGCGTAGTGTAAAAGTCATTGGTTGGACGCTGGGGCTGTTGTTGGCGTTGGTGCTGATACTGGTAATGGCAATCGGCGTAGTGCTGGGAACCTCGTCCGGTAGCCGCTGGGTGCTGAGCAAGGTTCCGGGCTTGCAACTCGAAGAATTCAATGGCCGGCTAGGCGGGCGCTGGCAAGCTCAACAGCTTGTCTGGGAGCAGGATGGCACTCGGGTGGTCGTCGCTGAGCCTCGAATGGCGTGGTCGCCGTCGTGCCTGTTGCGCCGGATGCTTTGCATCGAAGAGCTGGTGGCTGGTGACATCGACGTTCGGATCCCGCCTGGCCCTGACGAGCCCAGCAGCGGGCCCATCGAGTTGCCGGACGTCAAATTGCCTTTGGCGTTGCGTATCGAACGATTGGAAGTCGGACAGGTGCGGGTTAACGATGCGGAGCAATTGCAAAGCCTTCAGCTTCGGGCGGACTGGCGCCGCGAAGGGCTGGATATCCGTGTACTCCAGGTACAGCGTGATGACCTTTCGCTGGACCTGGCAGGTCGCCTGGAGCCGAACGGCGAGTGGCCGCTGGAGCTCAGTGGCACTGTCGCGATTCGCTCGCCTGACGAGCAGCCCTGGGCGTTGGCACTGCGGGTTGCCGGCGAGATGCGTGAACACCTTGTGCTGAACGTCGAGAGCCAGGGATTCATCAACGCCAGGCTCAGCGGGCGAGTGCGCCCCTTGGAGGAGGACCTGCCGGCCAACCTCGTGCTGCTGGTGGAGGGGTTCAAGGCCAGCCCGGACCTCCCTGATGCGTTGCGCCTGAACAGGATGGAGTTATCAGCCGAAGGCGATCTGGACAATGGCTATCGACTGAGTGGCGATGGAAGTCTGCAAGGCGAGGGCGGGGCGGTTGGCATCCTGTTGAATGCGGTCGTCGATGCGGCTGGGGCAAAACTCGATGGGCTGGAGCTCGATGCCGGTAATGACCAGCGCATCTCGATCAAAGGGCAGGTCGGTTGGGAGGACGCCTTACGCGCTGATGCGGAGCTCGCGTGGCGAAATTTCCCGTGGCGCAGGCTCTATCCCGATGTCGAGGAACCTCCAGTTGCACTGAAAATCCTCAATGCACAACTCCAGTACGACGATGGCAGCTATCTGGGTAATTTCGACGCCGGGCTTACCGGGCCTTCGGGTGATTTCAGCCTGCGTAGCCCGTTCAGTGGCGATCTCGAGGTCGTCCATCTGCCGCAACTGTTGTTACAGGCGGGGCAAGGGAGAGCAGAAGGCAACCTCAGTATCGGATTTGCCGACGGCATCGATTGGAACACCACATTGAACCTCAGTCAGCTTGACCCTTCCTACTGGGTCGCTGAACTCCCGGGCCAGCTCCGAGGCACCCTGACCAGTAGCGGCAGCATGCGCGAGCAACTGCAAGCGCAGGCGCAACTCGATCTCGAGGGAACACTACGTCGGCAACCTCTCCAGCTGAAGCTGGAAGCCAATGGCGAGGATGCCACCTGGGACCTGCCAACCCTTGATCTGCGACTTGGCGACAATCGTATTCAGGGCAGCGGCCGATGGGCAGAATCTCTGCAGGCGAGTCTGGATCTGGACATGCCGCGCCTGGCCCAGTTATGGCCTGATCTAGCAGGACGCCTGGCTGGAAAGTTCAACCTGTCCGGCACGCCCGATGCGCCGCTGGGTGATCTGACCCTGGAGGGCACTGCTATTGCCTTTCAGGACAATCAAGTCGAGCGCTTGCAGCTGTCGGCCAATCTTGCCGATGGCGAGCGCGGCCAGTTGCGTCTGAGCGCAGGCGGGTTGCGGGCTGGCGAAACTGAAATCGGCGAGCTGCGTCTGGATGCCAGCGGCACGCTCGATAGCCATGTAGCTGCGCTAGATCTGCAAGGGCCGTTGCTCGACCTTGAGATGGGTTTGGATGGAGGCGTGCGAGGCGAAGACTGGCGAGGCCGGCTGGTGCGAGCCGCTCTCGATGCCAAAGGACAGCAGTGGGCGCTTCAACAGCCGGCGACGCTCGAACGGTTGGCCAATGGACGAATCAATTTCGGTGCTCATTGCTGGGGCTCCGGCCCGGCGACCCTGTGCGCCGAAAATCAGCAGCTTGCCCCTGATCCGAAGCTACGGTATCGGTTGAGGGATTTCCCGATCGAATCGCTGGCAGAGTACCTGCCGGACAACCTCCGCTGGATAGGTGACGTCAATGCCGACCTGGCGATAGATATGCCGAGTGCTGGGCCGAGCGGTACAGTGCGCGTAGATGCCGGCCCAGGTACGTTGCGCTTCCGTGACGGCGAACAATGGCTGGATTTCCCTTACGCCACGCTGGCGCTGACCAGCGAGCTCGCACCAGAGCTGGTCGACAGCCGATTGCGTTTCGAAGGCGGCGAGCTTGGAGAGCTGGACGTGCGCTTTCAAATCGACCCCAGCACCGAGGCCAAAACAATTTCAGGCGATTTCAGGCTGAGCAACTTCAACTTGTCCGTCGCCAGGCCATTTGTCGCACAGGTCGACCGCCTCGAAGGGCAGCTAAACGGCAATGGGCGACTGTCCGGCACTCTGGCCGAGCCGCAGATCAATGGAGAACTCAATCTCAGCGGCGGTGAGATTGCGGGTAGCGAGCTGCCGGTCAGCCTCGAGCAATTGCAGATCAGCGCGATCATCAATGGTGAACGACTAACGCTGGACGGTAACTGGCGAAGCGGCGAACAGGGGCAAGGCAACATCGCCGGTGCCGTCGACTGGCGCAACGCGCTCGATCTTGATATCCGGGTCAGCGGTAGTCGTCTGCCTGTGATCGTAGAACCTTATGCCGAACTCGAGGTGGAACCGGATCTGCGCCTGCAGCTTGCTGACGATCAGCTGGCCATAGTCGGCAAAGTCAGCGTGCCGCGCGGCGATATCACCGTTCGTGAGCTCCCGCCCTCGACGGTCACCGTTTCCGAAGACGTCGTCATCATCGGTGAGGAATCGGAGGAAGCGAAGACGCCCCTTGCGATGCGAATGGATGTACAAGTCGAGGTTGGCAGGGATCGTTTGCGCTTTTCAGGGTTCGGCTTGACTGCAGACCTCGCGGGCTACGTGCACATCGGTGATGACCTGGACACGCGAGGCGAGCTGAATCTGAACAATGGGCGGTATCGCGCCTATGGTCAGCGATTGACCATTCGCAAAGCCCAGTTGCTGTTTACGGGGGTTCTATCCCAACCGTTCCTGGATATCGAGGCCATTCGACGAATTGAAGCAGATAACGTCATCGCCGGTCTGCGCATCACCGGCAGCGCGGAACAGCCGCGGGTCGATGTCTTTGCCGAGCCGGCCATGAGCCAGGAGCAGGCATTGTCCTACCTGGTTCTGGGTAGGCCGTTGGGCGCTGACTCCGGTGACAACAACATGCTTGCTCAGGCTGCACTTGGCCTGGGCCTGGCTGGCAGCGCATCGGTTACGGGCAACGTGGCGCAACGGCTTGGCATTCAGGACTTTCAGCTTGATACGCAGGGTAGTGGTACCGATACCAGTGTGGTTGCGAGCGGCCGGCTGACCGAGCGCCTGACTCTTCGCTATGGCGTGGGCGTGTTCGAACCGGCCAATACGGTCGCGCTGCGGTATCAACTGACCAAGCGGATATTCCTCGAAGCGGCCAGCGGGCTGGCCAGCTCCCTCGACGTTTTCTATCGGCGAAACTTCTGACGGCTGCCACCGCAAATGCCTTGCCACCTGCAAAATTTTTCGCCGCATACGCTGGCAGGCTGACGCCCGTCGGCTACGCTCAGCAGCTTACGTAACCGGCAGGCATATGACGCGAAGGCAGCTGACCAGTGAGTCGTTTTACGGCTTCGCTGGCTTGCTAAATTTGCGGCCTCATGGGCAGACGCCAAGTGCGCAAGGTGGTGGTAGGATCGCTCGGTCGCTCCTTGCAAGGCGGCTGTTGCATGGCTCTAGCATGGGTCTTGCAGGCTGCCGGTAACGCCCGTCACAGTGAAGTTTGGGTCTTACTGGGTCAACGGCCAGATGCAAGCTGGTTCAGTGGCAACCGATACTGACCTTCGGGCAGCTGGTCTGCGGCTCGCACGGGCAAGGATGTCTAACATAATTAATAAGGGTGCCTTGAATGGAATTCCTGCAAAACCTGGTAAATAGCATCAACGGCCTCGTCTGGGGCCCGCCAATGCTGGTGCTGATCCTCGGCACTGGTCTGTTCCTGATGGTCATGCTCAAGTTCATGCCATTGGTGCGTATCGGCACCGGCTTCGCACTGATTTGGCGCGGCCGCGCCAAAGGCGACGAAGGAACGGGTGAAATCAGCCCGTTCCAGGCGTTGATGACCTCTCTGGCCGCAACGGTCGGTACCGGTAACATTGCCGGTGTCGCCACAGCCATCTTCCTGGGTGGTCCTGGCGCGCTGTTCTGGATGTGGTGTACAGCTCTGGTCGGCATGGCGACCAAGTACTGTGAAGTCGTGCTGGCGGTTCATTATCGAGAGAAAGATGACCGTGGCGAGCACGTCGGCGGTCCGATGTATGCGATCAAGAACGGCTTGCATAAGCGCTGGTTGTGGCTTGGCGGCGCCTTCGCGATCTTTGGCGGTCTCGCAGGTTTCGGCATCGGTAACATGGTCCAGGTCAACAGCATGGCGCTCGCGCTGCAGGCGACCTTTTCGGTGCCGCTCTGGCTCACCGGCCTCGTAAGCATGGTTTTTGTCGGCCTGGTCATCCTCGGCGGAATCAAGCGCATCGGTAAGGTAGCTGCTGCACTGGTTCCCTTCATGTGCGTTGCGTACATCATTGCCGGTATCGTGGTGCTGGTCGTGAATGCGTCGGAAATCCCTGCTGCGTTCGACCTGATCTTTACCCATGCCTTCAGCCCGATCGCAGCGACTGGCGGTTTCGCCGGCGCCGCTGTCATTGCGGCGATTCGCTTCGGCGTTGCGCGTGGCATTTTCTCAAACGAGGCGGGTCTCGGCACCGCAGGCATCGCGCAGGCAGCCGGCACCACTCAAAGCTCCGTTCGCTCAGGTCTGATCGGGATGATGGGTACCTTCATCGATACCCTCATCATCTGCACGATCACCGGTCTGGCGATCATCAGTTCTGGCGTCTGGACCAGCGGAGAGAGCGGGGCGGCGTTGTCAGCTGCAGCCTTCGAGCAGGCGATGCCAGGCATCGGTGGCGCGCTACTGACCATCGCCCTGGTGGTGTTCGCTTTCACCACCATTCTTGGCTGGAGCTACTTCGGTGAGAAATGCTGGGAGTTCATGGTCGGTACCAAGGCCATCTGGCCATTCCGGATTGTCTGGGTGTTGGCGGTGCCGTTCGGCGCCATCGCACAGCTGGATTTCGCCTGGCTGCTCGCCGATACGCTCAACGGCCTGATGGCGATTCCTAACCTTATCTCGCTGCTGCTATTGAGTCCGGTAGTGGTCAAACTGACGAAAGAATACTTCGCACGTAAGCACGCGGCGTAACTAACGGGGCCGCGAGGTTTCTCGCGGCCAAACGCATCAGAGGAGTTCGCATGACTGAAGTTACTTTGAAGGGCAACCCTATTCAGGTCGCCGGCAATTTTCCGCAGGCTGGTACTAAAGCCAAACCCTTCAGCCTCGTCGGAGGCGATCTGGCAGACGTGTCGCTGAATAGCTTCTCCGGCAAGCGCAAGATCCTGAACATTTTTCCCAGCATCGACACCCCTACCTGCGCGACGTCGGTTCGCAAGTTCAACGCGCAGGCAAACGAGCTGGCCAACACCGTCGTGCTCTGCGTGTCCGCCGACCTACCGTTTGCACAGAAGAGGTTCTGCGGCGCGGAAGGGTTGGAGAATGTCATCAACCTGTCGACGATGCGTGGCCGTGAATTTCTCGAGGATTACGGTGTGCTGATTGCCAGCGGTCCGCTTGCCGGGGTTTCAGCTCGCGCCGTGGTTGTTCTGGACGAGCAGGACCAGGTCCTGCATAGCGAACTGGTCGCTGAAATCGGTACAGAGCCGAACTACGACGCAGCCCTCGCGACTCTAAAGTAATCAGCGTTACAAGAAGCGGTGCAATGCCGCTTCTTTCTTTAGATCGGGCAGTCCGCATCGAGGCTTCTTTGAGTCGTTCGATGATTGCATCAGTCAGTGAACTGCCCCGCTGTTGCTATCGACAGCTCCTGCACCCCAACGATCGACCGCAGCAGCTAGATGGCTTAATGCCAGACTTTTTCGTGCCCGGACCAAATCTTTTCCTGTCGTGGCGGTCAGAGCACTCGTTGCCCATTGAATGGATTCGTTTATGTCTACCTCGCATGCCAAGAAGAAGATCGGTGTATCCGGCACAGGGATGATCGCGCGCTGCTTCATTCGGCTGATCCAGACCCACTATCAGGACATGGAAATCAGCCATGTGCTGACTAGAAGGCCCCTGAATACGTTCAGCGATTTTCCAATGGCCGATCGGCTTACGAACTCTATCGATCAGCTGGTTGATGGCGCTGATCTGATCGTCGAATGCAGCGGTGATGTATTCCACGGCACCGAGGTTATCGAGCGAGCCTTCGAAGCGGGGTTGCAGGTCGTGACGGTCAACGCTGAACTGCAGGTGACCACTGGATCCTATCTGGCCGGCAAGGGCTTCCTCACTGAGGCCGAGGGCGATCAGCCCGGTTCTCTTGCGGCGCTGCATGAGGAAGCCTTGATGATGGGCTTCAAGCCGCTGGTCTACGGCAACATGAAAGGCTATCTGAATCATGATCCTTCGCCCGAGGATATGGCTTATTGGGCCAAGCGGCAGGGCATCAGCGTTGACCAGACCACCTCGTTTACAGATGGCACCAAGGTGCAGATCGAACAGGTCATCGTCGGCAATGGCCTGGGAGCGAGCATTACCCAGCAGGGTCTTCAAGGATTGGCTTCCACCAATCTCACCGAAACAGGCAATCTGCTGGGGATGATGGCTGATCGATTGGGCCAGCCCTTCGTGGATTACGTGATCCCTGCCGGTTTCCCCGCGGGTGGAGTATTCCTCGTCTGCCGTCATGACGACGAGCAGCGTGAAGCGATCGAGTACTTCAAGCTCGGTCCAGGACCCTATTACACCCTAGTCAGACCATTTCATCTTTGCTCGCTCGAAGTGGGCAAGACAGTCCGACGCGTACTTAGCGGCGGTAGCGTACTGTTGAACAATTCCATTGCGCCGACGCTGGGGGTTGGCGCTATCGCCAAGCGGGCCATGCGCGCTGGTGAGTTGGTCGAACGAGGGATAGGCGGATATCAATTCCGTGGAGAGGCGCTCAAGCTGGATCAGCACCCGGATCACGTGCCGATCGGCTTGTTGAGAAAGACCGCGCTCAAGCGAGCGGTCGAGCCAGGTCAGCTGGTCACATTCGACGACATCGACATTCTGCCGAGCCGTGCGCTGGATATCGTCATGCAGATGCGCGCTGAGCGAGCAGAGAACGCGGTGCCGAATCACTCGGTCAAGAACGCGCCTGCCGGAATGGCGGTACTGGATAGCTGATCGCTGCCTCTGCGCTGAAAAAAACGCAGCAGGCGATCCGTTCCGGTATCGCCTGCTATTGGAGACTCAAGGTCGAGTGAAGCGCCCAACCTGGCGGACTCCTATACGGCGTAGCCGAGAACGCGAGGCAGCCAAAGCGCGATCTCTGGGAATACTGCGACCAATACCAGCGCGCTCCCCATTACCGCTACGAAAAGCATCGCCCAGCCAACCGTCTGTTCAAGGCGAATCTTCGCGACCTCCGCAGTGACCATCAGGTTTATCGCCACTGGCGGCGTGAACTGGCCGATCGCAATGTTCATCGCCAGGAGAATGCCAAACCACACCGGATTCCAGCCAAAATGCTGCATGACCGGGATAAGGATTGGCATCAGGATGAGGTAGATGGAAATCGCATCTAGCAGCATGCCGGCCAGCAATACGGCGACCATCACCAGTATCAGCAGTACAGCGCCGCTATCCGATAGCGAGATGAGCCATTCCGCCAGGTGCCGGAATGTACCGAGCATGGTGCCAGCCCAGGCAAAGATTCCAGCCAGCGCAATGATCAACATCACCACGCCGGAAATCACTGCGGCCTCGCCACACAGCCGCCACAGATTGCGCCAGTCCAGTTCACGGGTTACGAACAGGCCGATGACCACGCCATAAGTCACGCCCGCTACTGCCGCTTCCGTGGGGGTAAATAGGCCGCTACGCAGACCGCCCAAAATCAGAACAGGCGCGAACAGCGCAGGCAATGCCTGACGAAAGCTCTCGCCGAGGGGCGGCCTCTCGGCACCCTCGGGATTCTCCCAGCCGTAACGGCGCGCAAGCAGCCATGCCGGCAGCATCAAGACCAAGCCGGCAATGACGCCGGGGAACAGGCCCGCTGCGAACAAAGCGCGAAGATCGACGCCAGGCACCACGATGGAATAGAGGATCAACGCTATCGAGGGTGGAATGAGGATGGCAGTGGAAGCCGACGCGGCAATCAGTGTTGCAGAAAATGGCTTGGGGTAGCCGGCTCTCGTCATGCTCGGAAGCATCACCATCGCGACAGCTGCGGCGTCTGCCGGGCCCGATCCGCTCATGCCTCCCATTATCAGGCAGACGAGGATTGCGACCATCGCCAGCCCGCCATGCTGCGGGCCGATCAGTGCCTGTGCAAACCGCACCAGCCGCAGCGCGACGCCGGATTTCTCGAACACCAGTCCCGTAAGAATGAACAGCGGGATGGCAATGAGCGGGTACTTGGCGACACCGTTATAGGTATTCGTGCCAAGCGTGGCGAGCATGTCAGGAGAGAGGCCCGCAAGAATGCCGATAGCACCAGACAGCGCTAAAGAGAACGCAACCGGAACGCCAATTAGCAACAACACCAGAAAGCTGGTGAGCATCCAGAAGTCAGGGCTCATCTTCCAGCCTCCCGCGGAGCCGGTCGATCGTCATTTGCGTCAAACGTACCAGCATCAAGAGCGCCAGCAACGGGAGCCAGATGACGTACCACCAGTTCGGCAAGCCGAGACCGGGTGATTCGGACTCCCACTGATACTCTTCCAGCGCAAAGTGCCCGCCGTACCACAGCACAAGGCCCAGCACCACCATGCTGGCGAGCCATTGCAGCAGAATGAGCGGCGTGCGAAGCCGAGGGAACAGACGCTCAAGGAATGCTATTCGGATGTGCCTGTTGCTGCGCATGGCTACAGAGGCGCCGGCGAATGTCAGGATGACCAGTAGAAAGACGGAAATTTCTTCCGTGAAAGCAAATGAAGCGTTGGTGAAATAGCGAACCACCACGTTGGCGAGACTGATCAGTCCGATGATGATCAGCGCCAGGGTGGCCAGTGCGCGCTCAAGGCGCGCGCCCTGTCGATTGTTCATGGATGTCCTCGAATCCCGGCGGCATCGCGCCGCCGGGCAACGGTTTTACTTTGCGATGGCTGCGCGAGCGGCTTCGAGCAGTTCAGTGCCGATCTTGTTCGCCCATTTCTCATGCACAACGCGCGTCGCTTCGACGAACGCTGCGTGCTGCTCGTCATTCAGCTCGGTCACTTCCACGCCACGCGAGCGGATGTCCTCCAGACGCTTGGCTTCGGCATTTCGTGAAAGCTCGATTTCCCACTTGCCTGCGTCGATGGCTGCCTGACGGAGGATCTCTCGATCAGCCTCGGGCAACTGTTTCCACACACGTTGATTGACTGCGAATACCAATGGGTCGGCCATGTAATGCCAGAGTGTCAGGTACTTCTGGCCAACTTGATCGACCCGCGCCACGTCGAAAACCGAAAGCGGATTTTCCTGGCCATCGACGGCGCCTGTGGTCAGCGCAGGTTTTGCATCTGCCCAGCTCATCTGCGTCGGGTTGGCGCCCAATGCAGTGAAGGTGTCTTGAAACAGTGGCGAGCCCACGACACGGATTTTCAGGCCAGCCAGGTCTGCAGGCGTTTTCACCGGCTTGGACGAGTTGGATATTTCCCGGAAACCGTTTTCACCCCAGGCCAGCGGTACGATTCCGCGCTTCTCTATGGCTGCGAACGCAAGCTTGCCGGCTTCGCCCTGAGTAATGGCATCGAGGTCGGAACTGTCCGCCATGAGAAAGGGCAGGGAGAACAGGTTGAGTTCTGGAACCTGCGGTGACCAGTTGATTGTCGAGCCGACCGCCATATCGATCAGCCCAGAGCGCATGGCTGAGAACTCCTTGGTCTGATCCCCAGCGACCAGCTGTGCGTTGGGGTAAACGCGAAGGGTGATCTCTCCTTTGGAGCGCTCCTCGACCAGGTCGGCCCATTTCTGCGCCGCCTGGCCCCAGGGGAATGCGTCGGACAGTACGGTCGAAACGGAATATTCACGAGCGGCTGTTGCAGAGAATGTTGCGGACAGGGCAGCGGCAGCGGCCAACGCGGTTAGGCAGCGAGTAAGTTTCATGAGGCGTCCTTGTTCGGATAAGTCTTGGTTTTATTAGCGAACGGCCGTCGATGGCGGGCATCGGCTGGCGGCGAAGGCAGGTAGCCTTCGGGACGCGCGGGTAGCGCGGAAACGACGCAGCAGGCTGACTGGGTAAAAGCAGCGAGCGAAAGGCGCGTCTAGAGCGCTGTACACCTTTTGGGTAAGCAGCACGCCAGCGAGAAGCGGCTGGTTTTCCAACTATCGCAGAAGGAGCAGGCGAGCGCTATTGCCGAAACGCTACCGAGATAGCGGAGGGAGAAGTCATGCATCACGCAACAAGTCATGTGCGTTAAGTAGGCTGTAGGCGATTTCCGGGCGCTTCTCCAACGCGCGTCGGATTGCTGCAGGAATCGATTGGCGAGTCTTCCGGCACAGCCCTGGGAGTTCCCCAAGTTCGATCCGGATACCTCGCATGCTGCGCACTTCATTGGAGCCCGGTGCAATTTGAAGATGAATGCCGAGCTTCTGGTAAAGCTGCCCCTGCATGTGTTCGAGGTCCTGAAGGCTGGTCAGGTTCTCCAGCCTTTCAATCAACCGAGCTTCCTCATGCCGCGTGAGTCGCAGAATTCGAAGATCACAGTCAGCCTCCTCCAGAAGCTGCATGCGCCCGCAAATGCAGGCGGCAGGGGGACAGGGCTGGCGGATCGGAACCGGAGCAGTCATGAATCAGATCATAGCGAACATAGTCGCCACGTGTTTACCCACTGCGCTGTGCATTTTTGCTTGCGAAGCTGGTAGCTATGCGCTTGAGACTAGTCTGGCTAGCCGCCGCGGTTGCTGCGTGAGCCGCGCTGAAGCCCCAGCGTCTTGCTGCTCGCACTGGACAAGCATCAAGGTGCGCTCGGTTCACCGATATCTATTGACAGGACTAAGCCGGCGCACGAGCAATCGGCTTTAGAGGCAGGGTGACTTCTCCTGTATGAGCCACTAGAATGCTTGCCCATTCTGGGGCCGGAACGCCGGCTTATGTCTGTGCAACGAGGAAAATCCATGCAAGTTTCTGTTGAAAGCACCTCCGCTCTTGAGCGCCGCATGACCATTGGCGTGCCGGTCGAGCGCATCGAGACCGAAGTCAACAAGCGTCTGCAACAGACCGCCAGTCGTGCAAAGATCCCAGGCTTCCGCCCCGGCAAGGTGCCGATGAGCGTTATCCGCCAGCGTTACGAAGCAGCTGCCCGCCAGGAAGCACTAGGTGACCTGATCCAGGCGACCTTCTATGAAGCTGTCGTTGCCGAAAAGCTGAATCCGGCCGGTGCGCCTTCCGTCGAGCCTAAAGTGTTCGAAAAGGGTAAGGATCTCGAGTACGTTGCCACGTTCGAAGTATTCCCGGAGTTCAAGGTTGCTGGTCTTGACGCCATTGAAGTCGAGCGTCTGCAGGCTGAAGTGGCAGATTCAGATGTAGACAACATGCTCGAGATTCTGCGCAAGCAGAACACTCGCTATGAAAAGGCCGACCGCGCCGCCGAAGACGGTGATCAGCTGAACATCGATTTCGTTGGCAAGATCGACGGCGAGGCCTTTGCAGGCGGCTCGGCTCAAGGTACTCAGCTCGTGCTTGGCTCTGGCCGTATGATTCCTGGTTTCGAGTCCGAACTGGTTGGCGCCAAAGCTGGTGAAGAGCGGGTGATCAACCCAACCTTCCCCGAGGATTATCAGAACCTCGACCTGGCTGGGAAGACTGCCGAGTTCACTGTCACCGTCAACAGCGTCGAAGCTCCTCAGCTGCCAGAGCTCAATGATGAGTTCTTCGCACAGTTTGGCGTTCAGGAAGGTGGTCTCGAAGGCTTCCGTTCCGAAGTGAAGAAGAACATGGAGCGCGAACTGCGCCAGGCGATCAAGACCAAGGTCAAGAACCAGGTCATGGAAGGTTTGGTCACTGCCAATCCAATCGAAGTGCCGAAAGCGCTGATCGACAACGAAGTTAACCGTCTGCGGGTTCAAGCGGTTCAGCAGTTCGGTGGCAACATCAAGCCCGATCAACTGCCGGCCGAACTTTTCGAAGAGCAGGCCAAGCGCCGTGTTGTTCTAGGGCTGATCGTTGCTGAAGTGGTCAAGCAGTACGAGCTGAAGCCCGATGATGCGCGCGTCCGCGAGCTGATCGAGGAAATGGCTTCTGCTTATCAGGAGCCTGAGCAGGTCGTCTCTTGGTACTACAAGAATGACGAGCAATTGAACGAAGTCCGCTCGGTTGTGCTCGAAGAACAAGTTGTAGATACTGTCCTGCAGCAGGCTAAAGTGACCGACAAATCGGTCTCCTACGAAGAAGCAGTGAAGCCTGCGGAAGCCCCGCAAGCTGCCTGAGTCTCTTCAATCGTTTAATGCACATTCATAAGCCAGCCTAGTGCTGGCTTATGTATTTGCGGCGTGACATAGGGAGTATCGTTGGAAATGTCCGGCAATTCGTTTATGCAAGCACCAGATATCCAGGCCGCTGGCGGGCTGGTGCCAATGGTCATCGAGCAGTCCGCTCGTGGCGAGCGCGCGTATGACATCTACTCCCGCCTCCTGAAGGAGCGGGTGATTTTCATGGTTGGCCAGGTCGAAGACTACATGGCGAACCTGATCGTGGCGCAGATGCTGTTCCTCGAGGCCGAAAACCCCGAGAAGGACATCCATTTGTATATCAACTCTCCTGGCGGCTCGGTGACTGCAGGCATGTCGATCTACGACACCATGCAATTCATCAAGCCCGATGTGTCCACAATCTGCATCGGACAGGCCTGCAGCATGGGCGCTCTGCTGCTGACTGGCGGCGCTGCCGGCAAGCGTTACTGCCTGCCACATTCTCGGATGATGATTCACCAGCCTCTCGGCGGTTTTCAGGGGCAGGCCTCCGACATCGAAATTCATGCGCGCGAAATTCTTACGATTCGCGAACGCCTGAACAAGGTAATGGCGGCACACACCGGCCAGCCGATGGAAGTGATCGCCCGCGACACCGACCGCGACAATTTCATGAGTGGTGAAGATGCCGTCAAGTACGGCCTTATCGACCAGGTTCTCGCTCAGCGGCAGATGGCAGTCTGATCTCACCCGCGTGGCGATATCCGGCTGTACCGTGGGCTTGAAAAAGCCCACGATTGCCTTCATCTTGTGTTTCAAGCCTTCCCGATTGGATCGATCGAATGACTGACACCCGCAACGGCGAGGATTCCGGCAAGCTGCTCTATTGCTCTTTCTGCGGCAAAAGCCAGCACGAAGTACGCAAGTTGATTGCTGGGCCCTCTGTCTTCATCTGCGACGAGTGCGTAGACCTGTGCAACGACATCATCCGTGAGGAGGTGCAAGAAGCACAGGCTGAAAGCAGCGCGCAAAAACTGCCTGCGCCCAAGGAGATCAGCGGCATTCTCGACCAGTACGTCATTGGTCAGGAGCGCGCGAAGAAAATCCTCGCAGTGGCTGTTTACAACCATTACAAACGACTCAATCAGCGAGACAAGAAAGAAGAAGTCGAGCTGGGTAAAAGCAACATTTTGCTCATAGGGCCAACTGGCTCGGGTAAAACGCTTTTGGCCGAAACGCTTGCACGCTTGCTGAATGTACCCTTCACCATTGCCGACGCCACCACTCTGACAGAGGCCGGTTACGTGGGTGAAGATGTTGAGAACATTATTCAGAAACTGCTGCAGAAATGTGATTACGACGTTGAGAAAGCCCAAATGGGTATCGTCTACATCGACGAAATCGACAAGATATCGCGCAAGTCTGATAACCCTTCCATCACGCGTGATGTGTCCGGTGAGGGTGTGCAGCAGGCACTGCTCAAACTGATCGAAGGTACAGTAGCTTCCGTGCCGCCGCAGGGCGGTCGCAAGCATCCGCAGCAAGAGTTTCTGCAGGTCGATACACGCAATATTCTGTTCATCTGCGGTGGTGCGTTCGCTGGTTTGGAAAAGGTCATTCAGGGCCGCTCCACCCAGGGTGGTATCGGTTTCAATGCTGAAGTGCGCAGTAAGGACCCGGGCAAGAAGATTGGAGAGTCTTTGCGGGCGGTCGAACCCGATGATCTGGTCAAGTTCGGTTTAATCCCCGAGTTCGTTGGACGCCTGCCAGTTATCGCAACGCTCGATGAGTTGGATGAGGCGGCGCTTATCCAGATCCTGACCGAGCCTAAGAATGCTTTGACGAAGCAATATGCAAAGCTTTTCGAGCTGGAAGGTGTGGACCTCGAGTTCCGTACTGACGCTCTTAAAGCCGTCGCTTCACGGGCACTGGAGCGTAAGACTGGTGCGCGCGGTCTTCGCTCGATCCTTGAGGGCGTTCTGTTGGACACCATGTACGAGATCCCATCTCAGAAGGATGTCAGCAAGGTTGTCATCGACGAGAGCGTGATCGAAGGCACGTCACAGCCTCTGCTTATTTACGAGAACAGCGAGCCGCCTGCGAAGGCTGCGCCGGACGCGTAATAGATAAGGGGCCTCCGGGCCCCTTTGCATTTCTACAGGGTCCTTGTTTTTTGGCCTTCGCGCCCTCATCTTGATGGCAAGTCTGTTTTTCCTGTTTACCGCCGTATGGCCGTCGTAGAGCTGAATTTATGAAGACAACCATCGAATTGCCCCTTTTGCCGCTGCGCGACGTAGTGGTTTACCCGCACATGGTGATTCCGCTGTTCGTTGGGCGGGAGAAATCTATTGAAGCGCTCGAAGCGGCGATGTCGGGCGACAAGCAAATTCTGCTCCTGGCTCAGAAGAATCCAGCTGACGATGATCCGGACGAAGAAGGGCTGTATCGGGTGGGTACGGTCGCGACAGTGCTACAACTTCTGAAGCTCCCGGACGGTACCGTAAAGGTACTGGTCGAGGGTGAGCAGCGTGGTGTTATCGATCGGTTCTATGACGTGGACGATCATTGCCGGGCCGAGGTGTCGCTTATCGATGAGTCCGAAATCGAAGAGCGTGAGGCCGAAGTTTTTACCCGTAGCCTGCTGAGTCAGTTCGAGCAATACGTTCAGCTCGGTAAAAAGGTGCCGTCCGAGGTGCTCTCGTCACTCGCAAGTATTGATGAACCGGCGCGCCTCGTTGACACCATGGCCGCTCATATGGCGCTGAAGATTGAGCAAAAGCAGGCCATTCTCGAAATTACGAACCTGCCTGAGCGCGTCGAGCACGTTTTGGCGTTGCTTGATGCCGAGATCGATCTTCTTCAGGTCGAGAAACGCATCCGTGGGCGCGTCAAGAAGCAGATGGAGCGCAGCCAGCGTGAGTACTATCTGAATGAGCAGATGAAGGCCATTCAGAAAGAGCTGGGCGACATCGATGAAGGTCACAATGAAATCGATGACCTAAAGAAACGCATCGAAAATGCGGGGCTCAGCAAGGACGCGCATACCAAAGCTACGACCGAGCTGAACAAGCTGAAGCAGATGTCCCCGATGTCCGCAGAAGCGACAGTTGTCAGGACTTATATCGATTGGCTGGTCAATGTACCGTGGAAGGCTGCGAGCAAGGTGCGTCTCGATCTCGCTAAGGCCGAAGATGTACTCGATACCGACCATTACGGCCTTGAGGAAGTAAAGGACCGGATTCTGGAGTATCTCGCTGTTCAAAAGCGCGTGAAGAAGCTCAAAGGTCCTGTGCTGTGTCTCGTAGGCCCACCTGGAGTGGGTAAAACGTCGCTCGCTGAATCCATCGCGCGTTCAACGAATCGTAAGTTTGTACGCATGGCGCTCGGTGGAGTGCGTGACGAAGCCGAAATCCGTGGCCATCGGCGCACCTATATCGGTTCGATGCCGGGGCGCTTGATCCAGAAGATGACCAAGGTTGGTGTTCGCAACCCGTTGTTCCTTCTCGATGAGATCGACAAGATGGGTAACGACATGCGTGGTGACCCTGCATCTGCCCTGTTGGAGGTGCTTGATCCCGAGCAGAACCATAACTTCAACGACCATTACCTAGAAGTCGATTACGACCTCTCGGACGTTATGTTTCTCTGCACCGCGAACTCCATGAATATTCCGGCACCGCTGCTGGACCGAATGGAGATCATTCGTCTGCCCGGTTATACCGAGGACGAGAAAATCAATATTGCCACTCGCTATCTTGTCCCTAAGCAGGTTCAAGCCAATGGACTGAAGAAGACTGAGCTACTGTTCGACGAGGAAGCGATTCGCGACATCATCCGGTTCTACACGCGAGAGGCAGGCGTACGCGGGTTGGAGCGGCAAGTGGCCAAGGTTTGTCGCAAGGTTGTAAAAGAACACGCGACGGAAAAGCGCTTCGAAGTGAAGGTGACGGCCGAGTCGCTTGAGCATTTTCTCGGTGTCCGCAAGTTCCGCTATGGTCTCGCTGAACAGCAGGACCAAGTGGGGCAGGTAACGGGCCTTGCATGGACCCAGGTTGGCGGTGAACTGCTTACGATTGAAGCGGCCGTCGTCCCAGGTAAAGGGCGTTTGACCAAGACAGGTTCTTTGGGCGATGTGATGGGTGAATCCATCACTGCAGCGCTTACTGTTGTTCGCAGTCGCGCAGCGAGCCTCGGCCTGCCTGCGGACTTTCACGAAAAACAGGATATTCACATCCATGTTCCGGAAGGGGCGACTCCGAAGGATGGCCCAAGTGCAGGGATTGGTATGTGTACGGCGCTTGTCTCTGCGCTGACTCAGATCCCGGTCCGGGCAGAAGTGGCAATGACGGGTGAGATTACGCTGCGGGGCCAAGTTCTAGCGATTGGCGGGTTGAAAGAGAAGTTGCTCGCTGCGCACCGGGGCGGCATCAAGACCGTGATCATTCCTGAAGAGAATCAGCGTGATCTGAAAGAGATTCCAGAGAATATTAAGCAGGACCTACAGATTAAACCAGTCAAGTGGATTGACGAAGTCCTCCAAATTGCGCTGCAATACGCGCCGGAGCCCTTGCCCGATGCGGCTCCTGATATCGTTGCAAAGGACGACAAACGCGAGCCTGATTCCAAGGAGCGAATCAGCACGCATTAGTCTGCAAGGCTTGATTGACACATTTTCGGTGGCCTTGATATAAGCCGGCCCATTGTGTCGTTGCTATTCGGCGCCGCTTTGCTTACACCAAAAAATTAAAGATACGACTCAACAGAAATAAGGGGACTTAGAGTGAACAAGTCGGAACTGATCGATGCCATTGCTGCATCTGCTGATATCCCGAAAGCTGTTGCTGGCCGCGCGCTGGATGCAGTAATTGAATCCGTAACAGGCGCTCTGAAGGCTGGTGATTCCGTGGTACTGGTTGGTTTCGGTACTTTTGCTGTCAAGGAGCGTGCTGCTCGCACCGGCCGTAACCCACAGACTGGCAAGCCGATCGACATCGCTGCTGCCAAGATTCCGGGTTTTAAAGCTGGTAAAGCTCTGAAAGACGCTGTCAACTAAGCGTTTTCGATCCGGCCAGTTGTCAGCTGATGCTGACCCTGGTCTGGAGCGGTTAGTCGAACAGGCATTGCCTGTTGTGTTCGGGCTTGGGGGATAAGCCCAACTGCTCCAAAAGCTCCGAGAAGGCGCATCCCTGGATGCGCCTTTCTTTTTTCCGGACTCCACCCGTGCTGCCGTGAGCATTGCGCAGCTGACTCCTGGGGGATGCATGCTTCAGAACATCAGGGACAATTCACAAGGCTGGATTGCCAAAACCATCATCGGCATTATCATCATGCTGCTGGCGCTGACGGGATTCGATGCCATCTTCAACGCTGCAAGCAATAGCCGAAATGCTGCAGAGGTCAACGGCGAAGAAATCTCACTGGATGAACTCAATCAGGCAATGAACATGCAGCGCCGTCAGCTGGCTCAGCAGCTGGGTGGCAACTTCGACCCTTCGATGCTGGATGACAAGCTGGTACGTGAGTCATCGTTGCGCGCATTGATAGACCGGGCGTTGCTGCTTCAGGGTGCGCGTGACGCAGATTTCGCTTTTTCCGAATCGGCCCTCGACCAGCTGATTCTGCAGACGCCCGAGTTCTCCGTTGACGGTGCATTCAATGCAGCGCGCTTCGACCAGGTCATCCAGCAGATGGGTTACACGCGGCTTCAGTTTCGTGAGCTCATGAGACAGGAAATGCTGATAGGCCAACTTCGTGCTGGTATATCGGGGTCAGGCTTTGTCACGGATGAGCAGATTGAGGCTTTTGCTCGATTGGAGCAGCAGACTCGTGATTTCGCCACTATTTCGATCCCCGCTGATACCGCGGCCGTCGAGGTGAGCGACGAAGACGCTCGCCAGTATTACGAACAGAACACTGACCGCTATCGCTCGCAGGAGCAGGTAGTGCTTGAATACGTCGAGCTCAAAAAGGAATCGTTCTTCGATCAGGTTGAAGTTTCCGATGAAGAGGTCAACGATCTCTATCAGCAGCGTATCGCCAACCTGGCACAGCAGCGCCGAGCTGCACATATCCTCATCGAAGCTGATGACGCTAGCGATAACGATGCCCGAGCCAAGATCGACGAGGTCGCTAAGCGCCTGAATGCGGGTGAGGATTTTGCGGCGTTGGCCAAGGAGCTGTCCGAGGATCCTGGGTCTTCAAATGAAGGGGGCGACCTTGGTTTCGCAGGGCCAGGGGTCTATGACCCAGCCTTTGAAGAGGCCCTGTATGCGCTTCAGGATGGCCAGGTCTCAGAGCCTGTTCGTTCTGACTTCGGCTGGCATCTGATCAAGTTGCTTGGCGTGCAGTCGCCCGAGGTGCCTTCACTGGATAGCCTCAAGCCCGAGCTGGTTCGCGAGCTGAAGGCTCAGCAGGTAGAACAGCGCTTTGTCGAAGCAAGTAAGCAACTAGAAGACACGGCATTTGAGTCCTCGGATCTAGCACAGCCGGCTCAGGAGTTGGGGCTGTCGGTCCAGACTACCGATGCGTTTGGTCGTGAGGGTGGTGCGGGTGTCGCGGCCAATCGGCAAGTCATTCAGGCCGCATTCAGCGAAGAAGTGCTGGTGGACGGAGCGAACAGCGGCGTCATCGAGCTGGATCCGGATACAGCCGTAGCCGTCCGAGTGAAGCAGCATTTGCAACCTGAGGTTCTTCCGTTCGATGAAGTCAAAGGCGCCATCGTTGCTCAGCTTCAACGCAGCAAGGCAGCTGATCAGGCACAGCAGGCTAGCGAGCAGATGATCGCAACCCTTCGTGACGGTGGTGAGGCGAGCGGCCAATGGCAGCCTGTGGAGGCCGCATCGCGCGATCAGGAGGGCGTGGATCCAGAGGTGCTTCAGCAAGTATTCCGCATGCCTAAACCTGAAACGAATGACAAACCAACATACGGCAGTGTGCGCCTCCCTAGCGGAGACTACGTGGTTGTCAGACTGAGCGGCGTCAGCGAGCCTCAATCTGCTCTTTCCGAAGAGGACAAGCAGAACTATCGCCGCTTCCTGGCTTCCCGCAGCGGCCAACAGGATTTTGCTGCCTACAGGCAAATGCTGCATAGCGATGCCAAGATCGAAACCTTCTGACAGGCTTCGGTGAGCTGAAACAAAAAACCCGCATTCAATGCGGGTTTTTTTTTGCGTCGAGAATGTCAGTCCTCGATCGCTCCCATGGCGGTTGTATTGAATCCACCATCGACGTAGAGGATTTCACCGCTGATTCCAGAGGCGAGGTCCGAGCAGAGGAATGCGCCCGCGTTGCCAACTTCATCGATTGTCACATTGCGGCGCAACGGGGTTTGCTTCTCATTGGCCGCCAGCATTTTGCGAAAGCTCTTGATGCCGGAGGCAGCCAAGGTCCGGATCGGCCCGGCTGATACAGCGTTGACGCGAGTGCCTTCAGGGCCGAGGCTGCCGGCCAAGTAGCGAACGCCCGCCTCAAGACTGGCCTTCGCCATGCCCATGACATTGTAGTTGGGCATGGTGCGCTCGGCACCCAGATAGGAGAGGGTGAGTATGCTGCCGTTTCGACCTTTCATGAGCGGACGTCCGGCCTTGGCCAGGGCGACCAAGCTATAGGCGCTGATGTCGTGGGCTATGCGGAACCCTTCGCGGGTGGTCACGTCGGTGAAGTCGCCATCGAGCTGGTCCCCAGGAGCGAAGCCTACCGAATGGACGATGCCGTCAAGACCGTCCCACTTTTTGCCCAGCTCTTCGAAGACCTTGACGATTTCTTCATCACTGGCGACGTCGCATGGGAAGCACAGCTCTGGACTGGAGCCCCAGCTGGCGGCGAACTCTTCAACGCGACCTTTGAGCTTTTCGTTCTGATAGGTGAAAGCCAGTTCGGCGCCCTCACGGTGCATGGCCGCGGCGATGCCGGAGGCAATCGACAGTTTGCTGGCGACGCCGACGATCAATACGCGCTTACCGGTAAGAAAACCCATGTGCTTGTCCCTCTTCTGGTTGTTCATCAGTAGCTGGCGCCATGAAGGCTGATTCCAGCAACTGCTGTGTATACGGATGTTGGGGAGCAGCGAAGATAGTCTTCGCTGCTCCCTGTTCGACGACCTTACCTTGCTTGACCACCATCATCTGGTGGCTCAGTGCCCGTACCACCGCCAGGTCATGGCTGATGAACAGGTAGGTCAAGTTGTACTTGGCTTGGAGCGAGCGCAGAAGCTCCACTACTTGCCGCTGCACGGTACGGTCCAGTGCCGAGGTCGGTTCATCAAGCAGGATCAGCTCAGGCTTGAGAACCAGCGCTCTGGCGATGGCGATTCGCTGCCGTTGCCCACCTGAAAACTCGTGGGGGTAGCGGTGACGACTCTCCGGGTCGAGTCCTACTTCGACCAATGCATCAATGATCGCTTGCGCCTGCTCCGAGGCTGAGCCCATTCCATGAATGCTTAGCCCTTCTCCGACAATCTGGCCGACCGACATGCGAGGGCTAAGACTGCCAAATGGATCCTGAAACACTACCTGCATCTGTCGTCGCAGTGGCCGTACAGCGCGTTGCGACATGTTCTCCAGCGCCTGGTCCTGAAATCGGATTTCACCCGTGCTGGAAAGCAAACGAATGATCGCCAGACCTAATGTGGACTTACCCGAGCCACTTTCGCCGACGATGCCGAGCGTCTGACCTCGCGGCAAACTGAAGGTGACCCCATCGACCGCCTTGACATGGTCAACTGTCCGCCGGAAAAGTCCCTTTTTGATCGGAAACCAGACTCGCAGGTCCTTCACTTCCAGCAGTGCCGGAGCGTCCTCCTGAACCGCTACCGGATCACCGCTAGGCTCGGCTGCAAGCAGTTCCTGGGTGTAAGGATGCTCCGGCGAGCGGAACAGTTTTTCGCAAGCTGCCTGTTCGACGACGCGACCGCTCTGCATGACACATACTCGATGCGCGATACGTCGAACAAGGTTCAGATCGTGGCTTATCAGTAGAAGTGCCATTCCAAGGCGCTGCTGCAAATCCTTGAGCAACTCTAGGATTTTCAGCTGGACTGTGACGTCCAGGGCGGTAGTTGGCTCATCGGCAATCAGCAGTTCAGGCTCATTGGCGAGTGCCATGGCGATCACTACTCGCTGACGTTGGCCGCCGGAGAGCTCATGGGGATAGGCACGAATTCGCTTTGCAGGTTCAGGAATTCCCACCAGTTCAAGCAGCTCCAGGGTCCGCGCAGTGGCGGCCTTGCCATTTAGTCCTTTGTGGATCTGGAGCACTTCATTGATCTGTTTGCCAATGGTATGCAGTGGGTTGAGCGAGGTCATCGGCTCTTGAAACACCATGGCGATGCGGTTACCGCGAACGCCTCGCATACGTTTCTCCGTTGCCTTGAGCAGGTCCTCGCCGGCATAGCGAATCTCACCCGCCGGATGCTGGGCCAGCGGGTAGGGCAAAAGCCGCAGGATCGAATGAGCGGTGACGGACTTACCCGAACCACTTTCACCCACCAGTGCCAGTGTCTCGCCCTTACGAATATCGAAGCTGACGCCTTCGACTACACGTTGCGCCTTACCGCCAGTGACGAACTCGACGGCAAGGTCGCGGACCTCAATCAGATTATCGGTCATGCTATTTCCTTGGATCGAAGGCATCGCGGGCGGCCTCCCCGATGAATACCAGCAGCGTCAGCATGACGGCGAGAACCATGAAGGCACTGATGCCCAGCCAAGGTGCTTGTAGATTCGACTTGCCCTGTGCGACCAGCTCCCCGAGTGAGGGCGCGCCGGGAGGCAAACCGAAGCCAAGGAAATCCAAAGCGGTCAATGTGCCAATCGCGCCTGTGAGGATGAACGGCATGAAAGTCATGGTCGAGACCATTGCGTTTGGGAGGATGTGACGAAACATGATTGCGCCATTACGCATTCCCAACGCTCTTGCCGCACGCACGTATTCGAGGTTGCGGCCGCGCAGGAACTCCGCCCGGACGACATCCACCAGGCTCATCCACGAGAAGAGCAGCATGATGCCGAGCAGCCACCAGAAATTGGGCTGCACGAAACTTGCGAGAATGATCAGCAGGTAGAGCACCGGGAGCCCGGACCAGATCTCGAGGACGCGCTGCCCGACAAGGTCGACCCAACCCCCATAGAAACCCTGCAAGGCTCCGGCTATTACACCGATCACCGAACTAATCAGCGTGAGCGTCAATGCAAACAGGACCGAGATCCGAAAGCCGTAGATGACCCTGGCAAGCACATCCCGGCCCTGATCGTCAGTGCCCAGCCAATTGTCTCGTGATGGGGGGGCGGGCGCTGGGACCTGAAGGTCGTAGTTGATGCTTGAATGGTGGAACGGGATCGGCGGCCAGATCATCCAACCGTCCTTCTTCTCGATCAGCTCTTGAATGTAGGGTCCTTTGTAGTTCGCCTGCAGGGGAAACTCCCCGCCAAATACAGTTTCCGGGTAGCGTTTGACCACTGGGAAATACCAGCCGCCATCAAAACGGACGACGATGGGTTTGTCGTTGGCGATCAGCTCTGCACCTAGACTGAGGATGAACAGCGTGAGGAATATCCAGAGCGACCACCAGCCTCGCTTGTGGGCTTTGAAAAGGGCGAAACGACGCTGATTGAGCGGCGACAGCGTCATCTCAGGCCTCCCTGCTTTCGAAGTCGATTCGCGGGTCCACCAGCGTGTAGGTCAGGTCGCCGATAAGCTTGACGACAAGGCCTAGCAGGGTGAAGAGGAAGAGGGTGCCAAATACGACAGGATAGTCACGGTTGATGGCAGCTTCGAAGCTGAGCAGCCCAAGCCCGTCGAGGGAAAAGATCACTTCGATCAGCAACGAGCCGGTGAAGAACATTCCGATGAACGCTGAGGGAAACCCAGCAATGATGATCAGCATCGCGTTGCGAAACACATGGCCGTAAAGCACCCGATTCTTGCTCAGACCCTTGGCCCGCGCTGTGATCACG
This sequence comes from Stutzerimonas zhaodongensis, assembly GCF_003696365.1. Classification (GTDB taxonomy): domain Bacteria; phylum Pseudomonadota; class Gammaproteobacteria; order Pseudomonadales; family Pseudomonadaceae; genus Stutzerimonas; species Stutzerimonas zhaodongensis. Next base: position 72,700 of record NZ_RFFM01000005.1, on the reverse strand, counting down.
TACTGTTTGTTGATCTCGTCCAGGAAGCTGTTCTTGGTCAGCAACGTCAGGGTCGCGAAGTTGCCTATGACCAGCGCGGTCACGGGCAGCGCCAGATGCCAGAAATAGTCGATGATCTTTCCACCGAGCGTAAGCTCGTCGAAATTTCCGGATGTCAGCCCTCTCAGAGGAAACCAGTTCCAGTAACTTCCGCCGGCGAACAGCACGATCAATAGTATGGCGAACAGGAACGCGGGAATGGCGTAGCCGACAATGATTGCCGAACTGGTCCAAACATCGAACGGGGTCCCGTGGCGGGTAGCCTTGGCGATACCGAGCGGTATCGAGGCCAGGTACATGATCAGCGTGCTCCATAAGCCCAGTGAGATCGAGACCGGCATCTTCTCGATGATCAAGTCCGTTACGGTGGCGTCACGGAAGAAGCTTTCCCCAAAGTCGAGCCGCAGGTAATTGCTGAGCATGATCCAAAAGCGTTCGGGAGCCGGTTTGTCAAAACCGTACAGGCGCTCGATCTCGGCAATCAGGTCCGGGTCCAGGCCCTGTCCGCCTCGATAGCTGTTACTACCTGTGGCTACCTCGGAACCGCCGCCGGCTATACGGCTGGTAGCTCCCTCGAATCCTTCAAGCTTGGCGATAGCCTGCTCGACGGGACCGCCTGGGGCGGCCTGAATGATGATGAAGTTGATCAGCAGGATGCCGAACAGTGTCGGGATGATAAGCAGCAGCCGCCGGAATATGTATGCAAGCATGCTTTATCGCTCCGCCGCAGGAGATGCGCTGGCGGGTGCTGATTCATCGGTTTCATCACCATCGATTGGCTTTGGTTTGGGCACCTCGACGTCGGGTTTATGCCACCAGGTCATCAGGCCGACATCAGAATCCGGTGTGGTCGCGGGATGGGCGAGGTGGTTCCAGTAGGCGACTCTCCACGTCTTGATGTGCCAGTTCGGAATCACGTAATGGCCCCACAGAAGCGTACGATCCAGCGCGCGCGTTCGGGTGATCAGCTCGTCGCGTGAATCGGCAGCGATCAGCTTTTCAACCAGGGTGTCGATCGCTGGATCTTTCAGCCCGATGAAGTTGCGGCTGCCCGGGTTGTCTGCGCTGGCCGAATGCCAGTATTCGCGCTGTTCGTTTCCTGGAGAGCTGGATTGGCCAAACCCGCTGACAATCATGTCGTAATCGCGCGAACGTAGCCGGTTGATATATTGCGAGACGTCGACGCGGCGTATTTCCAACTCGATCCCAAGGCCTGCAAGATTGCGCTTGTAGGGCAGCAGTACTCGCTCAAAGTCGGCTTGCACCAGCAGGAATTCGAGTTTGACCGGCTTGCCGTTGGCATCGATCATCCGGTCGTTCTCAATCTTCCAGCCGGCAGCTGTCAGCAGCTCGTAGGCGCGCCGCTGCTGCTCGCGGATCATGCCATCGGCCTTGGTCTGTGGCAGTTCAAATGCTCTATCAAACACAGCGTCTGGTATCTGGCCTCGAAGCGGTTCGAGGATGCTCAATTCCTCTTTGCTCGGCAGGCCTGATGAAGCGAGCTCGGAGTTATCGAAGTAACTGGTAGTCCGGGTGTAGGCCCCGTTGAATAACTGGCGATTGGTCCATTCAAAGTCGAAGAGCAACGCGAGCGCTTCGCGGACTTTGACGTCTTGCAGGCGGGCACGGCGAGTATTGAAAATGAAACCCTGCATACCCTGGGGGTTATGATTTTCGATCTCGTCCTTGACTATGCGGCCGTCTTTGACGGCCTGCGTGTCGTAGGCCGTCGCCCAGTTCTTCGCGCTGGTCTCGAGCCAATAATCGAAGTGGCCGGCCTTGAACGCTTGAAGTGCGACCGTGTTGTCGCGGTAGTAATCGAAATGCACGCGATTGAAGTTGTAGAAGCCTCTATTGACCGCGAGATCCTTGCCCCAGTAGTCCTCGACCCTTGCATAGCGAATGGATCGACCGGCTTCCACTTTTTCTACGCGATAGGGCCCGCTTCCAAGTGGTGCTTCCATGTTGCCTGATGTGAAATCTCTGTCGTTCCACCAGTGTTTGGGCAGGACATGAAGCTGGCCGAGGATAAGCGGAAGCTCTCGGTTGCCAACGTGCTTGAAATCAAAACGAACGCGGCGAGGGCCTTCAACCACGGCTTTCTCGACGTCTGCGTAATAGCCCCGGTAATGCGGAGCACCCTTGCTGACGAGGGTCTCGAAACTGAAGACGACGTCCTCGGCTTTTACGGGCTCGCCATCATGAAATCGCGCTTCGGGTCGCAGATAGAAGCGCACCCATTCGTTGTTCGGCCCTTTCTCGATCTTTTCTGCCAGCAACCCGTATACGGTGAACGGCTCGTCGAGACTGTTGGTTGTCAGCGTGTCGTAGACCAGAGCGATATCGTCTGCCGCGACGCCCTTGTTGATGAAAGGGTTAAGGGAGTCAAAACTGCCGAAGCCCGCCTGGCGGAGCATTCCGCCCTTGGGGGCGTCCGGGTTGACGTAATCGAAATGGGTGAAGTCGGCCGGATACTTGGGTTTTTCCCCATATAGGGTCAGCGCGTGTTGCGGAGCGGCTTCGAGGATCCCGCTGACACACAGCAGAGCCAAGGCGCCCGCTCGTAAGAACGACAACCGTGCGTTTCTTGTCATTGAGGTTTCTCCAGGTCCTTTAACCACCATGCACGCACGCCGAGGGTATACGGCGGGGTGGTGACGTGAGCGAACCGATTGCGGTAAGCCAGTCGGTGATAACTGATGTACCAGTTTGGAATGGTGTAATGGTTCCAGAGCAGAACCCGGTCGATGGCGCGAGCTGCGGCGACCTGCTCGTCACGGGATTTGGCAGCAAGCAGTTTTGCAAGGAGTTCGTCGACTATCGGATTGGCAATGCCTGCGTAGTTTCGGCCACCTTTGACACTGACTTGGCTGGAGTGGAAGTACAGCCACTGTTCCAGGCCAGGGCTAAGGCTCTGGCCCAGGGTTGTGAGTATTACGTCGTAATCGTATTGATCGAGGCGTTGCTTGTACTGCGCACCGTCGACGCTGCGCAGCCTCGCCTGAATGCCGATGCGGGCCAGGTTCTCCGTGTAGGGTTGAAGAATGCGCTCGAGCCGTGGGTTGACTAGCAGAATCTCGAATTGAAAAGGGCGGCCTGCCTTGTCGCGTAGTCCGTCGGGCGTCAGCGTCCAGCCGGCATCCTCAAGCAACGCCAGCGCCTTGCGTAAGGTGTCGCGTGGAATCCCGCGGCCGTCGGTCTCGGGTAGTTCGAATGATTCAGTAAAGAGCTGAGCTGGCAGCTGGTCGCGGAACGGCGACAGGAGCAACCACTCACCGCCTTCTGGCACGCCGGTGGCCGCGAACTCGCTGTTGGGGTAGTAGCTTTCGCTACGCTCGTAGGCGCCATAGAACAGGGCGCGGTTAGTCCATTCGAAATCGAACAACATCCCCAGCGCCTGACGAACCCGGATATCAGCAAAAGTCGGCCTTCGTCCGTTCAGGAAAAGTGCCTGTGTCTGAGTCGGAATCTGATGGGGAATCTCGGCGCGTATGACCTCGCCGCGACGTACTGCTGGAAACTCGTAACCATTGGCCCAGTTTTTAGCCTGGTGCTCGATGTAAAAGTCGAACTCGCCCACCTTGAACGCTTCGAAGGCAACGGTTGTATCGCGATAGAACTCGAGTTCAACGCGGTTGAAGTTGTACTTGCCTCGGTTGACTGGAAGGTCCGCACCCCACCAATTCTTGACTCGCTCGAAAGTCACCCTACGTCCCGGCTGGACTTCACTGATGCGATAAGGACCACTGCCCAGAGGCGGCTCGAAGGTCGTGGCGCGAAAGTCCCGATCCTTCCAGTAATGCTGCGGCAATACCGGCAGCTCGCCTAGCCGCATAATTAGCAAAGGCTGTGCAGGTTTGTCGAAGACGAAGCGAATCCGATGACGGCTGAGTATGTCGACGCGCTCGACGCCCTGTAGATCGGTGCGAAACCTAGGGTGCCCATCCTTGATCAACAGTCGATAAGAGAAGGCGACATCGTACGCCGTGATAGGCCGGCCATCATGAAAGCGGGCCGACTCGCGCAAGTTGAAAACCACCCAGCTATGGTTGTCGCTGTATTCGATGGTTTCTGCGATCAGCCCGTAGGCTGAAGCGGGCTCATCACCTGATGGGTCGTAGACACCGGTGCCGACCATTAACGGCTCGTTCATCTCGCTGATGCCGTATTGGATGAATCCCGGTGTTGCGGTGGGGCTTGTGCCTTTGAAGGTGTAGGGGTTGAGCGTGTCGAAAGTGCCGGATGCCATCAAGCGTACACGTCCGCCCTTGGGCGCATCGGGGTTGACCCAATCGAAGTGGGCAAAGTCTTCTGCATATTTAAGCGTGCCGAACTGCGCGTAACCGTGGCTTTCGCTGATGGTGGCGAATGACGGAAAGCTCAGTCCCAGGCAGCTCAATAGTATTAGGATGGGTCGCATCAAACGGTGAATCCGATCCATGGGGCTTTCGTCTTTTCGGCCGAGTACAGTAACAGCTTGTATCCGCTGGAAAAAGGCCGACCATCTGGGCAAACTGCCGTTCCTTTTAGCCGCCCGTTCAGTGGGTGAGGTCGCAGATTTTGAGTGAAACTACCTATGGTCTGCAGTCATGGATAGACCGCTTGAATCAATCCGAACTGCCGGCACTGGCGGCCGTTGTGCAGGATCTGCAACGGCTCACGCGGCAGCAAAATGCCTCCGTCCAGCAACTTGCCGACGTGCTGCTGCGTGATGCGTCGCTTACCTCCAAGGTCCTGCGGGTCGGTAACAGCAGCTATTACAATCCATCCCAGGAAACCATCAAGACCATATCCCGCGCCATCGTAATGATCGGCTTTGAAAACGTTCGGCTGATCAGCCTATCGGTCAGCCTGATTGACGGGTTGCTGGATCACGCTCCACGTCGGCAGTTGCAAGAACTACTGGCAAGGTCTTTTCATGCGGCGGTTCAGGCGCGAAACATCGCTGGCTATGTCCTGACGAAACATGAGGAAGAGGTTTTCATCGCCACCTTGCTTCATGAGGTTGGGGAGCTGGCCTTCTGGGGCTGCGGCGGAGCGCAGGCCGATGAGCTGGCTGCCGCTCTGGCGTCAGGTGAAATGGCCCACGATCAACCCGTCGAGAGGATCATTGGCACAAGTTTTCGCCAGCTGAACCTTGGCCTGATCAAGAGCTGGAACATCGGGGAGTTGGCCAGTTTCGCTCACGGCTCGACAAACTTGCGTGATCCCGCAGTGCATGCGGTAAGCCTCGGTGCTCGCATTGGCGTGGCTGCACTGAACGGCTGGGGCTGTCCCGAAATGGGCGAGTTGGTAAAAGAACTGGCCGACTTCAGCGGGATATCCGAAGAAGATGCGATGCAGCAGATTTTTGCCAGCGCGGACGAGGCCGTCAATGTAGCGACTACTTTCGGGGCTGGCCGCTTGGGGAAATTGATTCCATCAACCGACCCCGAGCTTGTGCAGCTGCAACAGGCTCAGCGTGCGGCCAGTCTCCTGCAGCCAAATTTACTGCTGATGCAACAGGCGATGCAGGATCTGGGGATGATGGCATCGAGCCGGAGCGAAGTTGCGCTGATTCTCGATGCGTTGCTGAAAGGTTTGCATGAAGGGGCGGGGCTGGAGCGGGTCATGTTGGCGGTTCTTGCCGATCAGCAAACGGCGTTTCGCGCCAAGCGTGTCGTTGGAGAGCAAACTCAGCCATGGATCGATAACTTCGTATTGCCGGGTGATCCATCGGGTCAGGCACATATCTTCAGCTACGTGCTTAGACTTCGCCAGCCCTTGTGGATGGGCGTGCCGGCAAGTTACAACCTCGAAGACCTGGTGACCTTGCCGCTTCGCCAGCACTTGGGGAAAGGGATGTTCTTCATCGCGCCGCTGATGGCCGGCACGCGCGAGATCGGCGTGCTCTACGCGGACAATCGCATTTCTGATAGGGCGTTGAAGCACGAGCAGTTCATTGCCTTCCAGCGATTCACGCAGCTAGCAGGGCGTTGCCTTGAGGCACTCAGTAAACGTAGCTGATCGCCCTGACAGCTACGACTCCGGATCTAGCGGGGGATATACAGCGTAAGCGTCTGCCCAGGCTTGAGCCGCTGGCTATCTCTCGGGTTCCAGGTTTTCAGGTTGTTGACCTGGACATTGAAGCGCTTGGCTATCTCGTAGAGCGAATCGCCTTTCTTCACCTTGTAGTAGGTAGGCGCAGGTTTGGCCTGTTGAGTGCTGCCGGCTGCCTGAAGGAAAAGTGCCTGGCCGACCTTGAGGCTGCTTCCGGAAAGATTATTCCAGCGCTGTAGATCATGCACTGAGACTTTCTGGTTCTTGGCAATATCCCAAAGGCTATCTCCCTTTCGGACACGATAGGCGCGAGGCGCGGGTTGGCTTCTCGCAACGGCGTGAAGAAGTTCGCTGGACTGCTTGGTTCCGGCCGGCTGCGGGAGACTCAATACCTGCCCGATCTGCAGGCTGTCGCCTCGGAGGCGATTGAGGTCACGGATAATGTTTACCGACAGATTGTGCCTGTTGGCGATCGCGCCGAGGGTATCGCCGGGGCGCACCTTATATTGTTGCCAGTTGACCAGGTCCTGTGGCTTCATGAGTGCCAGGTTCGCCGCGAACATTTCGGCCTTGGCACTCGGCACCAGAAGGTGCTGCGGGCCATCTAGCGTAATGCGACGAGTGAAGGCAGGATTCAGCTGATAGATCTCGTTTTCGTCGAGCTCAGCCATTTCTGCTACTCGGGCAAGGTCCATTCGCTGCTTCAGCGCTACCACTTCAAAGTAGGGTTCATTGGCAATCGGGCTCAAATCGAGGCCATATGCTTCAGGTGTTTGCACCATCTGCGACAAGGCCAGGAGCTTGGGTACATAGTCCTGAGTTTCCCGAGGCAGCGGCAGGTTCCAATAATCGGTCGGCAATCCGAGCTTCTGATTTCGCTCGATGGCGCGGCTGACGGTGCCTTCACCGGCGTTGTAGGCAGCCAAGGCGAGCAGCCAGTCGTCATTGAAAAGACCATGAAGATAGGTCAGGTACCGCAATGCTGCGGCAGTGGAAGCTGTGATGTCCCGGCGTCCGTCGTACCAGCTGGTCTGCTGCAGGTTGAAGTGCCGGCCGGTGGAGGGAATGAATTGCCATAGGCCGACGGCTTGGGCTGGCGAATAGGCGAAGGGGTTGTAGGCGCTTTCGATGATTGGCAGTAGAGCAAGCTCGAGCGGCATATCGCGCTCTTCGAGCTGCTCCACAATGTAATGGATGTAAGGACTGCCTCGTTCGCTTGCCATCTCGATCGAATTGGCTCTGGCTGAAAACAACAGTCTTTGTTGCTCGATGCGTGGGTTGCTATCGAGGTGGTCCTGCAGCTTGTAACCCTGTCTGACCCTATCCCATATGTTGGTGTGAGTCGCTGGGGCCGGCTCGCGGTCTGTCAGCCAAAGTGTTTCCTGCACCTGAGGTACAGGCCGTTTCGGCACGGCGCTTTGATGAGTAGGCGCTTGGGAGCCGGTCGTTTGACAGCCTGTTATAGCGAGGCATATGGCCAGCGCCAGGACCCTTCCGGAGGCTGCCAAGGCGTCCGGATATGGGCTGTTCGAAGAGTCAGACGGCATTGGCTGGAGGGCTCCCATCGCGCAAATTCGGGGGAGTGTAGGAATGCCGTTCCGGTGGGTCAACCCGACCTCCGGGTTTTTGGGTACTGGTCGATCTTCGTTAAAAGCTATCTTTCCATGCGCGCAACGCCGCGAAAACCGCTTGAGGCGAATCGAGTTGGCTGCCCGATTTCTTGCTTGCCGCTGCGGCAACGCTGGGTTCCCCGCTGCGCAGGAATGGGTTGGTAGCCAGTTCGGTCTGCAAATCGGAGGGCAAGGTTATGTGCCCTGCATTGCGCAATTCGGTGGTCTTTTCGAAACGTCTTGCAATGTCATGGTTGTCTGGCTCGACGGCTCGAGCGAATCGCAGGTTGCTAAGAGTGTATTCGTGGGTGCAATACACCCGGGTGGATGCCGGTAGTGCGGCCAGTCGTTGTAAAGAGGTGAACATCTGAGCTGGTGTTCCCTCGAACAGGCGCCCACAGCCTGCCGCAAAAAGGGTATCGCCGCTCAGTAACCAGGGTTCGTCAGCGTCTGGGTGAAAATACGCGATGTGGCCGCTTGTATGCCCAGGGACCTCGATCACCTGCAGCTCAATGCCCAGTATCTGGATGCACTGACCATCAACCAGTGCGTTGTCTCTTCCCGGGATACGCTCAGTCGCAGGCCCGTAGACGGTTGAACCATACCTGGCCTTGAGCTGCTCAACGCCGCCCACATGGTCATGGTGGTGATGGGTAATCAAGATGTCGCTCAGACGCCAGCCGGAATTAGCATCCAACCATGCTTGAACAGGGCCAGCATCGCCTGGGTCGACGGCCGCACAAACGCGGCGCTCGACGTCCTGGAGCATCCATATGTAGTTGTCGGTAAAGGCGGGTAGGGCTTCTATCTTCAACATAGGTTCGGGTCGCCAATTCATTAGCAAAAGCGCATCCTAACAGCCGAATCCAAAAGATGAATCGACCGAGCAGGCCCTTATATACGGCCCAACCGATGAACGGAGGCGAGCCATGAGTGAGTCTTGTAGCAAGTCGGATGAGCGCTGGCTGTCGCTGATGAATGAGGCTAGTGCCTGGTTCGATGGCCCCATCGGGCGGCAGCTGCTCGAGCAGGAGCAGCGTGTGATCAGCCAGGAATTGTCGCGTTGTTTTGGCAGTTATCTGGTGCATTACGGACCCTTTGCCAATACGCCTGTGGAACCTCAGAAGATCAAGCGCAGCGTCCGGCTAGGCCCGCCGCTTTCTGGCGTCGAGATCATTTGCGAAGAGCAGTCCTGGCCCATTGGCGAGCATGCCGCTGACGTCGTCGTGGTCCAGCATGGGCTGGATTTCAGCCTTTCGCCGCATGCCTTGTTGCGCGAAGCGGCCCGTAGCGTCAGGCCAGGCGGCCACTTGGTGATCGTCGGCGTCAACCCCTGGAGCCCCTGGGGCGTAAGCAGGTTGCTGTCGCGCAAGGCGTTTCGCCAAGCCCGCTGCATCCGTCCCTCACGCATTGGAGATTGGTTGAACCTGCTCGGTTTCGCGCTGGAGAAACGCCGTTACGGGTGCTATTGTCCGCCGCTTTCTTCGGCTCAGTGGCGGACTCGTCTTTCCGGATTGGAGGTCGCTGGCGACCGGTTGCAGATACCTACTGGTGGCTTTTATCTTTTGGTTGCGCGAAAGCTCATGGTCGGTTTACGGCCACTCCGACAGAGTCGCCGCGAGCGCATGGGCCAACTGCTGCCAATGCCGGTTGCCAAAGTCAGCCGACGCGATGCCGAACAGCAATAGGCAAGTAATCATCAATGAGTGAAGAAACGGTCGAGGTGTATACGGACGGTGCCTGCAAAGGCAATCCAGGGCCGGGAGGCTGGGGCGCGTTGCTCGTCTACAAAGGAGTCGAGCGGGAACTCTGGGGCGGCGAGGCCGAAACCACCAATAACCGTATGGAGCTGATGGCGGCGATTCGCGCGCTTGAAGAGCTGAAAAGACCTTGTCAGGTCAAGTTGGTGACCGACTCCCAATATGTCATGCAAGGCATCAACGACTGGATGCCCAACTGGAAGAAACGTGGCTGGAAGACAGCGGCCAAGCAGCCAGTCAAGAACGCCGATCTCTGGCGGCAGCTGGACGAGCAGGTCAATCGCCACCAGGTAAGCTGGCAGTGGGTACGCGGACATACAGGCCATCCTGGAAATGAACGCGCTGATGTGCTCGCCAACCGCGGCGTAGTACAGGCCAAACGACAAACTGTGTAAGTGAGTGATATATGCGTAGCGTAGTGCTGGACACCGAAACCACTGGCATGCCAGTGACTGACGGCCACCGAATCATCGAGATCGGTTGTGTCGAAGTCATAGGGCGACGCCTGACGGGCCGGCATTACCACGTATATTTGCAGCCAGATCGTGAGGTCGACGAAGGCGCTATTGCCGTTCACGGCATCACCAACGAATTCCTGACCGACAAACCTCGGTTCAAGGAAGTCGCAGATGAATTCTTTGAGTTCATCAAGGGCGCTCAGCTGATCATTCATAACGCTGCGTTCGACGTTGGCTTCATCAACAATGAGTTCGCGCTGCTGGGTCAGCAGGATCGCGCAGAGATAAGCGACCATTGCAGCATCCTGGACACGCTGTTGATGGCTCGGGAGCGCCATCCGGGGCAGCGCAACAGCCTCGACGCACTATGCAAACGCTATGGCGTGGACAATTCCGGTCGCGATCTGCACGGCGCTTTGCTCGATGCTGAGATTCTTGCAGACGTCTATCTGACCATGACTGGCGGACAGACCAATCTGTCCCTTGCCGGTGAGGGTGCCGATTCCGAAAACGGCGGACGGCAGCAAGCCACTCCGATCCGCCGGCTTCCTGTTGACCGGCCGGGCACACTGGTAATCCGTGCCAATGCCGACGAGGTTGCTGCCCATTCGGCTCGCATGCAGGCCATTGAGAAGGCAGCCGGCGCGGCGCCGCTCTGGGTTCAGCTGGAACAGCCAGCTGACAGCCAGGCTGAAGCCGTGCCTGCGTAGGTCTGGAACCCGGCTTCGTGAGCGGGTCGCTACTGAGCATACGCAATTCACGCTTGGAGCTTGGGGGCGAAGGTTCTACGCTGGGGTGGAATGCTTTTAGGAAGCACCCATGTATAAAGACCTCAAATTCCCCATCCTCATCGTTCATCGCGACATCAAGGCCGATACCGTGGCAGGCGAGCGGGTCCGCGAAATCGCGGCCGAGCTTGAGCGGGACGGTTTCCATATCCTTCCCACTGGCAGCGCGGCAGAGGGCCGAATTGTCGCTTCAACCCATCATGGGTTGGCGTGCATTCTGGTCGCTGCCGAAGGCGCCGGGGAGAACCAGCGCTTGCTGCAGGATGTCGTGGGCCTTATCCGAGTTGCACGTCGGCGCGCTCCGCAGTTGCCCATCTTTGCGCTTGGTGAGCAGATCACCATCGAGAATGCACCCGCTGAAGCGATGGCCGACCTGAATGAGCTGCGGGGCCTTCTCTATCTATTCGAGGACACCGTCCCGTTCCTGGCGCGCCAGGTAGCGAGAGCAGCGCGCAGCTATCTTGACGGCCTTCTACCGCCTTTCTTTCGTGCGCTGGTACAACACACTGGAGATTCCAATTATTCCTGGCACACGCCTGGCCATGGGGGCGGAGTAGCGTTTCGTAAAAGCCCGGTGGGTCAGGCTTTTCATCAGTTTTTTGGTGAGAACACGCTGCGTTCAGATCTGTCGGTGTCGGTGCCTGAGCTTGGATCGCTTCTCGACCATACCGGCCCGCTTGCAGCTGCTGAAGCTCGCGCCGCGCGCAATTTCGGCGCGGACCACACCTTCTTCGTGATCAATGGCACTTCAACGGCGAACAAGATCGTCTGGCACTCGATGGTTGCGCGGGACGACTTGGTGCTGGTGGATCGCAACTGCCATAAATCGATTTTGCACTCCATCATCATGACGGGTGCGATTCCGCTTTACCTGACGCCCTCTCGTAATGAGCTGGGCATCATCGGGCCGATTCCTCTTGAGGAGTTCTCGCCAGAATCGATACAGGCCAAGATTGAGGCGAACCCGTTGGCGCGCGGTCGGACGCCACGGGTGAGGCTAGCCGTTGTCACCAATTCAACCTATGACGGTCTTTGCTACAACGCCAACCTGATCAAGCGAACCCTTGGCAATAGCGTCGATGTGCTGCATTTCGACGAAGCTTGGTACGCGTATGCCGCCTTTCATGAGTTCTACGATGGGCGTTACGGGATGGATACGCGGGAGCAGGGGCCCCTGGTCTTCACCACCCATTCGACGCATAAAGTCCTGGCAGCTTTCAGTCAGGCGTCCATGATCCATGTCCTCGACAGCGAACAACGGCAGCTCGACCGTGATCGCTTCAACGAGGCGTTCATGATGCACATATCGACTTCTCCGCAATACGGCATTCTCGCGTCGCTCGACGTTGCTTCGGCGATGATGGAAGGTCCGGCGGGCCGCTCGTTGATCCAGGAAACCTTCGACGAGGCGCTGAGCTTTCGTCGTGCTCTGGCCAATCTCAGGCAACACCTGTCACCGGATGACTGGTGGTTCAGTATCTGGCAACCCCCGGCGGCGGACGGCACTGATGAGCTGATTACCAACGACTGGCTGTTGGAGCCGGAAGCGGACTGGCACGGTTTCGGTGATGTGGCTGATGACTATGTGTTGCTCGACCCGATCAAGGTGACTTTGGTTACGCCCGGGCTCACGGCTGGTGGAGTGTTGGGCGAGTGGGGAATTCCCGCTGCGGTTGTCAGCAAGTTTCTCTGGGAGCGGGGCCTGGTCGTAGAAAAGACCGGCCTGTATTCCATTCTGGTGTTGTTCTCCATGGGGATCACCAAAGGGAAATGGAGCACGCTGCTCACCGAACTCCTTGAGTTCAAAAGGCATTACGACAATAACGTGGCCTTGTGCGAAGCGTTACCTTCAATCGTACAAGCGGGGGGGAATCAATACATCAGCATGGGCCTGAAGGATCTATGCGATTCGCTTCATGACTGCTATCGACAGAATGCTACGGCGAAAGCCATGCGGCGCATGTATACGGCACTGCCAGCGCTGGCCATGAAACCGGCCGATGCCTACGACAAACTGGTTAGGGGTGAAGTGGAGGCGGTTCCAATCGAGGCCCTCGAGGGGCGTATAGCCGCAGTGATGCTGGTGCCGTATCCGCCTGGCATTCCGCTGATCATGCCGGGCGAGCGATTCACCACCGAGACTCGCTCGATCCTCGACTACCTTGCTTTCGCTCAGCGTTTCGCGGCCCAATTTCCGGGTTTCGATGCGGATGTCCATGGCTTGCAGCATGAGGAGCATCTTGACGGTGTGCGGTATACGGTTGATTGCATCCTTGAGGGCTAAGCATCTTCGCCGAGAGCCGGATATCGCGGATGTCAAAGCCGATGATGCGCGAGGTCGTGGGCTGCATCACAACGTCCCGCATCGACTTTCATCCGGCTGTTGCTATAGTTGCTCGGCTGAGAGCAGTCCCCGTCGCGGGCCTGTCCAACCTGTTTCAGGCACTTCGGTGCCGCGGCTGTCGAGGATGATAGCGTGATTGAATACCAAGCCTTCCGTGTTGAGCTGAAGGACAAGGTCGCCCATGTTGCGATCAATCGGCCCGACAAGGTCAATGCCATGAACGCCGCGTTCTGGAGCGAGATCGTCGAGATCTTTCGGTGGATCGACGAGACAGATGAGGTCCGAGTGGTGGTGTTGTCGGGCGAGGGCAAGCATTTTTCTGCAGGCATCGATCTGCAATTGCTGGCTCAGGCTGCCACTCAAATGGGGGCCGACGTGGGGCGCAACGCCGAGCGGCTGCGCCGGCAGATTCTCACCCTCCAAGCGTCATTCAACGCAGTTGATAATTGCCGCAAGCCCGTGATTGCAGCTATTCAGGGTTATTGCATAGGTGGCGCGATCGATTTGATTGCGGCGTGCGACATGCGTTATTGCACGCTCGACGCCCAGTTTTCCATCAAGGAAATCGACATGGGAATGGCTGCGGATGTTGGTACTCTGCAGCGATTACCTCGAATAATCGGCGATGGGATGATGCGCGAATTGGCCTATACCGGACGTGCCGTCGATGGCCGCGAGGCGCAAGCCATCGGCCTGGTCAACCGGACCTATGCGGATCAGCCAGAGTTGATGACGGCTGTCTTCGAGCTTGCCTCCGATATCGCCGCGAAATCACCCGTCGCGATTCGTGGCACCAAGGAGATGATCCGTTACATGCGTGACCACCGCGTTGACGACGGGTTGGAATACATCGCTACCTGGAACGCGGCAATGCTTCAGTCAGCAGACCTGAAGGTCGCCATGGCTGCCCATATGAGTAAACAGAAACCGGACTTCGCCGACTGATGCACTATTTGAACGTTGCGCGGGAGGCGCGCTAGGCATGGTTACTGGAGCTACTTCACTGAGCCTGGTCCGCGATGAGCTTTTCGCAACCATGGAGGAAGCCGAGCAAAGCCTCGAGCATTTCATCATCGACCGAAATAACGGCAGCCTGTTGCAGCAGGCCGTCGAAAACCTGAAACAGGTGCGCGGCACGTTGCGGCTCATCGAGTTGACGGGCGCTGAACTGCTCGCGCAGGAAATACTTCAACTGGCCACAGACATTCCTGTCGGGGCTGGGGAAGAGCGTGACAGCCAACTGGCGGCGCTGAGCAATGCGCTGTATGTACTAGGGCGATATCTGGAAAGCGTCGATGCCAGCCGCCAGGAAATGCCTGAACTGCTATTGCCACCTATCAATGCCTTACGGCTCGTCAGCGGTCAATCACCATTGCCCGAGAGTTTCTTCTTCAGCGTCAGGCTCGATCATTCGCGGCCGCCAATCACTGCTGCGGTACGTGAGCCGGCGGCCCGCGCGATCGAAGCGCGCCGGTTGCGCCAGATGTATCAGGTAGGCTTGCTCGGATTCATCCGGGAGGACAACGCTCAGGCAAGCCTCAAACTCATGGTCCGAGCACTCAGCAGGCTGGACATACTGTTTGCCAATACTGCGGGCGGTCGGCTGTGCTGGCTGGGCAGTGCCGCGCTCGAGGCTCAGTTGGACGGCCAGCTGTTGCCACGCCAGTCACGCAAGCAGCTATTTTCGAGATTGGATCGTGAGCTTCGGCAGCTATATAGCAACACTGCTTACGAGCCGCCCCGCGTGTTGCTCAAAGAACTGCTGTACCTAGTCGCGCTTGCTGAAAGCAATGGCCCTCTGGCCACGCAGGTTAGGGAAACCTTCTCGCTTGGTTCACTGCCCTTTACAGACCATCTTCTCGAAGACGAATCACAACGTCTGGCGGGCCCCGGACAGGCCGTCATGCGCTCGCTGTCCTCAGCTATTCGCGAAGAGCTCGCTAGCCTCAAGGATCTGCTTGATCTCATAGAGCGTCAGACGGCCCCAGCCGAGTCGTATGGGAATTTGCACAGTCTGCTCGGCAAGTTGGCGAAAACCTTGGGAATGGTAGGGCTGTCTTCGGCCTCCAGTAACCTGCAAGCACAGCTACCGGTGGTTTCTGGTTGGAGCATCGAGCAACTGCCGGACCCGCAGTCTCTACTGAAACTTGCAGATGCCGTTCTCTATGTCGAAAGCATGGTAGCAAGCCTCGAGCGAGGCGAGCGCCGTGACACCCGGCCCCAGGTTGTCCAGCCAGGCCATGAAGCCGAAGCGTTCGCTAACCATCAGCTTGCTGAAGCGTGCATCGTTGTGATCGGTGAGGCCACGGCAGGCCTCGCGCTCGCCAAGCGAGCGATAACAGCCTATCTGGAATCCAATGGAGAAAAGCTGCACTTGGCTAATGTCCCATTCAGCCTGATGGCAGTACGGGGTGGGCTGCGTTTCCTGGAGCAAGACCGGGCTGCGGAGCTGATAGGCGCATGTGCAGAGTTCATCCAGAAGCAGATGCTTGAAGGCGTGCAGATGCCTCCGGAACAGTTACTGGAAACGCTCGCCGATGCGTTGACCAGCTTGGAATACTACCTGGACGGAGGCGCGATACTACGGCGCGACGACTCCAGAACCAGCGTGCTCGATATCGCGACCGAGAGCGTCCGAGCCTTGGGTCTTCCGGTGGCCGCCTGATGAGTTTGCGCTGGCAGCCAGCACTGCTTGATCCCGCCGGCGAGGGCGGTTGGGCGGTTGTACATTGCCAGCAGGGCTTCCTGTTTGACGCTAATGGTGTGCTCTTTCCACGAGCATGGCTGAAGCGTCTCGAACTACCTCTTTTAAGCGAACAGGGCTTGGGTTACTTCGATGGCGACGAGGTGTTCCTGCTTGAGTTGGCGCACCCGGTTGAAGTGCCCGGTGCGGCGTGGCAGGGGTTGCGTCAGTTCATGATGCAAGATGAGGATTCCGACAGGTTTAGAATGCTCGGTTTCGCCGCGCAAATCGGCACCTGGGCCAGCCACCATCGTTTCTGTGGCAGCTGCGGCCATCGGATGCGTCAGCATCCTACGGAGCGTGCGATGCAGTGCGAAAGCTGTGGCATTCATCATTACCCTCGTATATCCCCAAGCATGATCGTTCTGGTTACCCGAGGCGACGAGCTGCTGCTGGCCAGATCGCCGCGGTTCGCGCCCGGTGTTTACAGCACGTTGGCGGGATTCGTCGAACCTGGGGAATCGGTCGAGCAATGCGTTCGCCGGGAGGTGAGCGAGGAGGTTGGTGTTTCGATCCGCGAGCCCCGCTATATCTGCAGCCAGGGTTGGCCATTTCCCCATTCACTGATGCTTGGTTTCCACGCTGAATATGCTTCGGGGGAAATCGTCATGCAGCCCGAGGAGATCGAAGACGCCGGTTGGTTTTCCATTCACGATCTGCCTGGTTTACCCGCCCCCAAATCGATCGCGCGTTACCTGATCGAGCTCTATCTGGCCAAGCGACTAGGTCGTGCCGAACCAGTGCTGCCAGGCTAGTCTCAAGCTAAGCACCAATACCACAGATATGAATATCGGTCGGATGAACTTCGAACCGCCCTGTATCGCTGTCCGCGCGCCCAGGTATGCGCCGGCCATCAAAGCAAGCCCCATTCCGATACCCAGTACCCATGCAACCTGCCCGCTGATGATGAACACCGTAAGCGCCATTGCGTTACTGACGAAGTTCATGCTGCGGGCAACGCCGCTGGCTCTCAGCAGATCCAGGGGATAGAGCAACATGTTGCTTACCGTCCAGAACGCCCCTGTCCCGGGTCCGGCCACGCCGTCGTAGAAGCCTAACGCCAGTCCTTGTGGCCATTGCCGACGCTTGGCGATGATCGCACCTTCGTCTCTCGGGGTGGTGGGCATTCGGCTGAACAAGAGGTATAGCCCGCACGCGAAAACGATCAATGGCAACATCTGATTCAGCCATTGTGCAGGGATCCAATGCGCCAGCCCCGCGCCCAAACCTGCCCCTATGGCTGTCGCCAAGAGGGCGAACCGCCACTGTCTCGGATCGAACAGTTTGCGGCGATAGAAGGTGAGACTTGCCGTGGCAGAACCAAAGGTCGCGCAAAGTTTATTGGTGCCCAGAACCAGGTGAGGTGGCAAGCCAGCCGTGAGTAAAGCAGGCAGTGTCAGCAAGCCACCGCCGCCAGCAATGGCATCGATAAAGCCCGCCAGGAAGGCAACTAGCATCAGCACGACCAGGACCAGCGGGTCTGCGGCGACTTCGAACATCGGCATACAGCATACTCAGATCAGGGAGAGGGCAGCGGTGCATGATGCCGTTGGCGCAGATATAAGCCAATCTAAGCGGTGCAAGTTGCATTAATCGACGCTCGCCTCGTATTGCGAATGCAGAATGTCGACTCGTCTCCAGTGTTCTGCACTTCGTCTGGCTGCTCTAGGATGAGCTATCGATAATGGCCCCACGAATCAGTCGGGAAGGTAATCGATGCAATATCTGGGGCTTGGGGTGGTTGTCGCGATACTTGCGCTGATCGCTGTGCTGACGTCGGTGCGTTTGCTGGCCGGAGGACACTGGCTGCTTGGTTGGCTGCGCGGCACTTTCGGAATGCTGGTCATGGCGTTGGCGGCCCTTGTCGGTTTGGTCGCGTGGGACCTCACCACCTACCAGCCTCTCAATATCGGCACGCCGCTGGTTTCACTGTCATTCAAGTCCGATGGGCAGCAGCGCTATCAGGTGAAGATTGAAGAGGGCCAGAAGGTACGCTTCGTCACCCTGGAAGGCGATCTCTGGCAGCTCGACGTGCGGGCAGTTCATTGGAAGGGAATCGCATCCCTCATAGGGCTGGAGCCCGGCTACCGATTGGAGAAACTTTCCGGTCGTTATCTCGCGGTAGAGCAACAGGATCATCTGCGGCATCCCCACGTGAAGCTGGCGCATAGCCGAGCTGGAGTGGACTTCTGGTCATGGTTGCAGCGTTGCCAGTGCGCGCCGCTGTTGATCGAGGCACAGCCCCGGCGGGTCAGCTTTCTCCCAATAGCTGATGGCGCCGAATACAGAATCGAAATGGCCCCAACAGGCCTGTTGGCAAAACCGGCAAACGCGGCAGCCGAGCGGGCTTTGAACGACTGGTAAGCGGCACGCTAAAACAAAAAGGGAACCCAAGAGTTCCCTTTTTTGCTCATGGCTTATCAGGCCAAATAACCGCCGTCCACGTTAAGTGACAAGCCGGTGGTGTAGCTAGAAGCATCGCTGGCCAGATAAAGCACCGCACCCGCCATTTCGCTTGGGTCGGCAACCCGGTGCAGCGGGATGTAGCGCAGTGCTTCTTCACGAATGGCATCATTTTTTACCAATGCCGACGCGAACTTGGTGTCGGTCAGGCCTGGGAGTAGGGCGTTGCATCGAATACCCTGAGCAGCGCACTCCTTCGCAAATGCTTTAGTCATGTTGATGACTGCTGCTTTGGTGACTGAATAGATGCCTTGGAAATTACCGGGCGTTACGCCATTGATGGACGCAACGTTGATGATGCTACCGCCGCCGTGTTCACGCATCAGCTTGCCCGCCTCAACCGACATGAAGAAGTAGCCGCGGATATTCACGTCGACAGTCTTTTGAAACGCCGAGGCGTCAGTGTCCAGAATATGGCAGAACTGGGGGTTTGTTGCGGCGTTGTTGACCAGGATATCCAGTCGACCGAATTGCTCACGAATCTGCGTGAAGACTGCCTGGATTTGTTCCAGCTCACCGATATGACAGGCCACGGCAGTCGCTTTTCCACCCGCCGCGATAATCGAATCTGCCACAGCCTGACAGCCATCTATTTTGCGGCTGGAAACAATTACGTGTGCGCCCTGCTGGGCAAGAAGCTTGGCGATCGCTTCGCCGATACCACGGCTGGCTCCTGATACGAAGGCGATTTTGCCGTCCAGATCGAAGAGGTTGGTTTTACTCATGGGGTGGTTCCTTTTGGAGAGCTGTCTTACAGCTTCGAATTGTTGATGACTTGTAGGCTTGCTTGCTCGAGGAGGGCGTTCATCTGTACAAATTTCGAGAAACGTTTGTCCTGAGTCTGCCCATGGAAATAGCGGTAGTAGATTTGCTGGACGATCCCCGCCAGGCGAAACAGGCCGTAGGTGTAGTAGTAATCGAAGTTCTCGATTCGTATTCCCGCTTTTTCTGCGTAATAGTCGACGAACTGCTGGCGCGTCAGCATGCCTGGAGCATTGCTGGGCTGTCTGCGGATCATTTGCATCGGAGCGGGATCCGTTGCTTCTATCCAGTAGGCGAGGGTATTGCCGAGATCCATTAAAGGGTCGCCGATTGTTGTCATTTCCCAGTCAAGAACGCCGATGATTTCCATCGGATTTTCCGGGCTGAGGATGACGTTATCGAAGCGGTAGTCATTGTGAACGATACCGGGCTTGTGGTGATCTGCCGGCATCTTGTCTCGCAACCATGTTTTGACAGGTTCCCAGCTCGGGGCGTCGGATGTCATGGCGCGCTCGTAGCGGTCAATCCAGCCGCCAATCTGGCGCTGCACGTAACCCTCCGGCTTGCCTAAGTCAGCCAGACCGCAGGCGTTGTAATCAACGTTGTGCAGCTCTACGAACTTGTCGATGAAGCTCTTGCACAGGGATGTGGTTTGCTCGGTGCTAAAGCCAAGTTCGGTAGGCATATCTTCGCGAAGGATGATGCCCCTGACGCGCTCCATTACATAGAACTCAGCGCCAATAAGCGTTTCGTCAGTGCAGTATGCATAGGCCTTGGGACAATACGGAAAGCCTGCGTTGAGCTGGTTGAGAATCCGATATTCGCGGCCCATGTCATGCGCGGACTTGGCTTTGTGTCCGAACGGCGGGCGACGAAGCACGAATTCCTGATCCGGATATTCCAATAAGTAAGTCAGGTTGGATGCGCCGCCTGGAAACTGCGAAATCTTCGGGGTCCCGGTGAGCGCAGGTATATGGGACTTCAAATACCCGTCGACGACTTCTACAGGCAGTTCTTCACCGGATCGTACGTCGCTGGTCTGATCTGTTAGCGCCATGCTTTTCCCTTCTTGTAATTCGGTGCTTCGTTGAGCAAGTCGCCGCAGCCAGCACATAACGGCGCTCACGAGCCATATATCGCTGATAAATCTAATCCGACGTTGGCGCCTCACCAAGGGATGTCGCCCGTTATTGGTCGGGGTGTTGAGCAGTGATCAAGCTGCTTGATGCATGAAAATCATCAAAAAGGCGTATAAAAAAACCGAAGTCGCAGGACTTCGGTTTTTTTTGGCACGCTACGTAAATCAGGCTGGGAACAATTCGCTCAGCTTGAGAGCGAGCATCATGTCGCCTTCAGCGCGCAGCTTGCCTGCCATGAACGCCTGCATACCGTCAGTCTCTCCGCTAATGACGCCCTGCATGGTTTCGCTGTCCATGATAAGCGTGACATTGGCGTCTGCAGACTCGCCTTTGTGGAAGTCGCAGGTGCCGTCTTTCACTACCAAGTAATAGTTTTCGGCATCGGTGATATTGAACTGGAAAACCAGATCCAGGCCAGCTGCAGCGCTGGGGTTGAATTTGGCCTTCATGCCCTGGATGGTTTCGTCGACATTGCTCATCGGTTTGTCCCTGTGTTTGTTGTCGTGGAATAACGTGCAGCTTTGAGCCGCGTTAGGCTGGAGCCTATCGATAAGTGACGAGCTCCGGATTTTTCAGCAGTTCGAGATGGGTGTGACTGTTGAATGAAGCCAATGTCACCTCCCGATCACGAAACTTCAGACGGCTGAGGGAAGTGTTGACGATCTGCCAGTTCAGCTCGAACGCGTTAACCGCCGGCACGCCGACGACTAGCTGCAGCAGGGCCGTAATGGTCCCGCCTGAAGTGAACACAGCGATGTGATCCTTTTTTTCTGCTTGATCAAGCAGCCGACTCATCCCTGCGTGCACGCGATCAAGGAAGCTTTGCCAGCTTTCCAGACCTTGCTTTTCATGCTCGCCCGATACCCATCGTTGTATGACATATCTGAACAGTCGCTGAAATTCTGCTCGGTGGCTGGCTGCATTGCGAAATACGTGCATGGCGCCAGGCTCCACAGCCAGCAGATCATCCATGTGGGCTCGGATCACCTCATCGGCATGAAATTCATTGAAAGCCGGATCAATCTCCAGCGACGGTCGCTGGCCTGCGTACGTCGAAGCCATTCGTTCGAGTGTTGTACGAGCGGTGTCTTGCTGGCGGCTCAACTCCCCGCTGATGCAGCGGTCGAAACGAATGCCCAGCTGATCAAGATGATCGCCCAGAGCTGCAGCCTGCTGAAAACCGAGCGGCGACAGAACGTCGTAATTTTCAGCGCCAAATGAGGCCTGACCGTGTCTGATCAGGTAGATACTGCCCATGTTCTGCTCCGGACCTCAGTTTTCGCGAGGGTAGGTGGATCATATTGGAGTGTCAACGATAAATCATACGTTCGTTTGAATTGCCGCCGCTGGCTCACACAGCAGTGCAGTCGGTATGCTTGCTCGAACAGCCATTGCGCACTTCTGCTGGCATCGTAGTTACCCGAGGGGGATCTGTGGAATTTCTTGCCGACTATGCAAGCTTTTTGGCGAAGACCGTTACGCTGGTAGCAGCCATCTTGGTCGTGCTTATTGGGATCGCCTCACTGCGTCGTGGACGAGGCAAGCAAGGGGGCGGTCATCTGGAAGTCCACAAGCTGAACGACTTTTATAAATCGATGCGTGAGCGCCTTGAGCAATCGCTGATCGATAAGGATCAGCTAAAGACCCAGCGAAAGCTGGAGGCCAAGGCAGCCAAGCTAGCCAAGAAAAATCCAGAGAATCGATCGCGCGTGTTCGTGCTGGACTTTGACGGTGACATCAAAGCCTCTGCAGTCGAAAACCTGCGCCATGAAATTACTGCACTGCTTACACTGGCAACACCGCAGGATGAGGTAGTGCTGCGTCTGGAAAGCGGTGGCGGAATGGTTCACGGATACGGGCTCGCCGCGTCACAGCTGGTCCGCATTCGAGATGCCGGTGTGCCGCTAACGGTATGCGTCGATAAGGTGGCGGCCAGTGGTGGCTACATGATGGCCTGTATTGGCCAAAAGATACTCAGCGCGCCGTTTGCCATACTCGGGTCCATTGGCGTTGTAGCGCAGTTGCCGAATGTACACAGGTTGCTGAAAAAGCATGACGTCGATGTCGAGGTCCTGACTGCCGGTGAATACAAGCGGACACTGACGATATTCGGAGAGAACACCGAGAAGGGACGTGAGAAATTCCAGGACGACCTGGAAACTACCCATGAGCTTTTCAAGAATTTTGTGGCGCGCTATCGCCAGCAACTATCCATTGATGACGTCGCCACGGGCGAGGTTTGGCTGGGCATTTCTGCGCTTGGAAAGCAGCTTGTGGATGAGTTGATGACCAGCGACGAGTACCTGGCGTCCCGGGCCAGTGAAGCCGATCTCTATCAGCTGCATTTTGCTGAGAAGAAAAGCCTTCCCGAACGATTTGGCATTGCTGCAAGTGCAGCGCTCGAGAGCGGTGTCCTGAAAGGCTGGACGCGGCTGAACGAACAACGATTCTGGCAATAAGAGGATTGATGATGACTAGCTTCAAGGCACTGCAAACCAGCGAAAGCGGCGAAGGTCGTTTCGAGACGAGCGTCATCGAGCGAGATATCAACGATCTGCCGTCTGGAGAGGTGCTGATTCGCGTCAGCTATTCATCGCTCAATTACAAGGACGCCTTGTCGGCAAGTGGCAATCGTGGCGTGACCCGTAGCTTTCCACATACGCCGGGCATCGACGCCGCTGGAACCGTTGCGGAATCCAGCGTTGCGGAGTTCACTAAAGGGGACGAAGTCATCGTCACTGGCTACGACCTCGGTATGAACACCGCAGGTGGGTTTGGTCAGTACATCCGTGTGCCTGCCGCGTGGGTAATCAAGCGTCCGGCGGGGTTGTCATTGCGCGAATCGATGGCGCTTGGCACGGCAGGGCTTACCGCAGCGCTTTGCATCGACAAGCTCGAGCAAGCAGGGCTGGAGCCCGGCGATGGCCAGGTACTCGTCACCGGTGCAACGGGTGGAGTCGGTAGCATTGCAGTCGCCTTGTTGTCTCGCCTCGGCTATAACGTGGCGGCCGTTACCGGTAAAGCTGACCAATCCGAGTTTCTGACTCAACTCGGCGCGAAGCAAATAGTTGAGCGCAGCGCACTTCAGGCTGGCACCGAGAAACCGATGCTTAAAGAGCAATGGGCAGGCGCAGTTGATACCGTAGGCGGGGATATCCTTTTCAATGTAGTGAAATCATTGCAACGCGGGGCAAGTGTTTCGTGCTGCGGATTGACAGCCGGCACCGCCTTTCAGGGCAGTGTTCTTCCCTTCATTCTGCGTGGGGTGAACCTGCTGGGTGTGGATTCAGTGGAAATACCTTTGGTAGTCAAGGCATCAATGTGGGACAAGCTCTCAGTTCAATGGAAGCTGCCTAATCTCGACGAGTTGGTCCAGGAAATATGCCTCGACGACCTGCCTATTGCCATCGAGCGCATTCTCGCGGGGCAACAGACGGGACGATTAGTGGTTCGCGTCGATTAGCCCACACTCATATGCCAAATTCCTGCTGCTATGGGAAACATAGTCAAAAGCGATTTCATAGCTGTGATTGATTGAGCGAAGCTAACAGCACTCCAACATCGCAGGAACAGTCATGAAAGCTTTGGCAGACAAGATAAAGGAAGCCCTCGGCAAGAAGCATGAAGTCGAGGCTGTCGAAATGGACCATCCAA
Organism: Stutzerimonas zhaodongensis; assembly: GCF_003696365.1. Lineage (GTDB taxonomy): Bacteria > Pseudomonadota > Gammaproteobacteria > Pseudomonadales > Pseudomonadaceae > Stutzerimonas > Stutzerimonas zhaodongensis. The sequence continues at coordinate 48,901 of NZ_RFFM01000005.1, read as the reverse complement.
ATTTCTGGATGTATCGCTGAAAAGAGAAACCCGCCGAAAGGCGGGTTTTTTTACGCTTTGCTTCAACCCTGTCGACGTCTGAACAGCGGTAACGCTTCGTCTGCCGCCGACTGATAGGTAACAGTGAAATCGTTCAGGCCCTGCAGTGCGTCATAAGGGTCCCGATCCGCTCGCACGGCGAACGCATCAAAGCCGCAACGGCGCATGTAGAACAGCTGATCACGTAACACATCGCCGATCGCTCGGATCTCGCCCTTATACCCGTAGCGATCGCGCAGGAGCCGTGCGCTGGAGTAATGGCGGCCGTCTGTGAATGCCGGGAAGTTTAAGGCAATGACTTTGAAATGCTCAAGGTCATCGGCGATCTCTTCAACGGCTTCGTCAGAGTCCAGCCAGATGCCCAGTCCGCCATCGCGAGCCTTCAAGGCATGCGCGTGGTCGATCCACAACTGGAAAGGAACGATCAGATCGTCGCAATTGGAAAGGCCGTCAAGAGTAACGTCTTTGGGTAGCAGGTGCCAGGTCTCGTCGATGACTTGGCCGTCCTTAATGATTCGCTGCATAGACGCGCTCCTTGAAAGGGTCGATGCCGATTCGGCGGAAGGTGTCGAGGAACTGTTCCTCTTCTGTGCGTTGCTCCACATAGACGCCTATGACCTTCTCGATCACGTCGGGCATGACATCCTGCGCGAAGGAAGGGCCGAGTATCTGGCCCAGGCTTGCATTGCGCCCGGAGCTGCCGCCCAGCGATACCTGGTAGAACTCGGCGCCTTTCTTGTCCACGCCGAGAATGCCGATGTGGCCCACATGGTGATGACCACAAGCATTCATGCACCCTGAGATGTTCAGGTCGATATCACCAATGTCGAACAGGTAGTCCATATCGTCGAAGCGGCGCTGAATGGCTTCGGCGATCGGGATCGACTTGGCGTTTGCAAGCGAACAGAAATCGCCGCCTGGGCAGCAGATGATGTCTGTCAGCAGACCGATGTTCGGTGTGGCAACACCGAGGTCGCGCAGCTCGTTCCAAAGCTCGAACAGACGCGATTGCTCGACGTCGGCAAGGATCATATTCTGCTCGTGCGAATTACGCACTTCGCCGAAGCTAAACCGATCCGCAAGGTCTGCAATGGTATCGAGTTGCTTGTCGGTCACATCGCCTGGGGCCACGCCTGTGCTTTTTAGCGATAGGGTGACTGCGGCATAACCAGGCTTCTTGTGAGCAACTACGTTGCGCTGTCGCCAGCGGGCGAAACCAGGATGGTCGGCGTCCAGCTGAGCAAGCGCCGCGTCCTGATCTTCCAGATTCTTGTAGTCCGGATCGACAAAGAACTTACTGACACGCTCTACTTCAGTCTCGGTCAAGGTGTTGGGGCCGTCTTTGAGATAGGACCACTCGGCCTCAACTCGCTCGGCGAAGACCTCTGGCGTAAGGGCCTTGACCAGGATCTTGATACGCGCCTTGAACTTGTTGTCCCGGCGGCCGTAGCGGTTGTACACACGCAAAATGGCGTCGAGGTAAGTCAACAGTTGCTGCCACGGCAGAAACTCATTGATGAAGCTGCCTACGATCGGCGTCCGCCCGAGGCCACCACCAACAGATACACGGAAGCCCAACTCGCCCGCATCATTTCTGACAGCCTCAAGGCCGATGTCATGAACTTCGATGGCGGCGCGGTCGCTGACGGCGCCGTTCACAGCGATCTTGAACTTGCGCGGCAGGAAGGCGAACTCTGGATGGAATGTTGACCATTGGCGAATGATCTCGCACCACGGCCGTGGGTCAACGAGCTCATCCTTGGCTACGCCGGCGAACTGATCTGTAGTGGTATTGCGAATGCAGTTACCGCTGGTCTGAATGGCGTGCATCTGTACGGTGGCCAACTCGGCGAGAATGTCCGGAACATCCTCGAGCTCTGGCCAATTGAGCTGTACGTTGGTACGGGTGCTGATATGGGCGTAGCCCTTGTCGTACTTGCGAGTGATGTCAGCCAGTTTGCGAATCTGTGTTGACGACATTAGCCCGTAAGGTACTGCAATGCGCAGCATTGGCGCATAGCGCTGGATATACAGACCGTTCTGCAGGCGAAGGGGCAGCAGTTCTGCGTCAGTCAGTTCGCCGGCGAGGTAGCGGCGTATCTGGTCACGGAACTGACGCACGCGATCCTCGATGATGTGTTGGTCATACTGGTCGTATACGTACATGAAATGTCCTGTTTTCAGGCTGTTTACAGCTTTTTGCGCGCACGGCCGCGCACCCGTTTAGGGAGGCCGGCAAGATACCAGCAAGCGTTTATGCGTAAAAGTGATGTTTGGGAATATGTTTAGAACGAAACTGCCGCTTTTAGGCATTTAAGCGGCCCAGCTTGAGCCTATTGCAGCTGTGGTCTTAACTGCTAGAACGGTGAAGTACGCCGGCCCATAACAGCGGAGACAGCCATGTCCGAACAGTCCAATCACCGCGGAAGTGACAGCCGCGCAGACGCCACCGCGATTTTCTTGATCATCATGTTAGTGGTAGCCACGGCGGTTTTTTGGGTCAGTCATCAATAGCGATGTCCCTGGAGCGGCTCAGAGACCGACCAGGTAGAGCACCAGCTTGACGACACCAAGAATCACCAAGACGAAGACGACCGTAAAGCCGAGGCCAAGCAAAATGAAATGGCTGGGTTTCCCGTGACTGAAATCGCGCTCTCTGTTCTTGCCACTCTGAACGCCCAAAGCGCCGGCTAGCACGCTCTGTAGCATTTGCCTCAGCGTGAGTGACTTGGGTTGCTGCTCGTCTTCCATGTCAGTCTCCACCAGATAGGGTTGGGGTGAAGTCTAGACGGCATTCGGGACGTGGTTCATTCCGTGGCGATAACCGTGCCTTACCTGGTGCGTAATAAGTAGCCGACGCTGTCGGGTGCCGAAACTACCAACTGACATGAGCTAGTAGTAACGGTCTTCAGGCACAGTCAGGTTTCGTGCAATCCAGCTGGCCGCACGTTGACTTTGATTAATGATCAAGAGCCGATGTCAGCGTCCTCCCTTGAACCAGTCCCAGATCCCGAGAGAAAAATTCGGTAGCAGGTTGATCCCTAGCGCCGATTTGATCAGGTACAGCGCCAGCAGACCAACCAGAACGCAGAAGAACAGGAATAGCGTAATGGCTGCAGCCTTTGCGGCCAGCGAGATATTGCGTTGCGATCGAGAAAGGTTGCGCTTGTTGCGCCCACCCACCAGCACGAAATAGTACTGATTGCTCCACAAGCCGAAGGTGCCGCGCCAGTCCAGCTGGTGACGACCCCAAGACCGTGTAGCAAATGCGCTGCGCAGGCCTTGCAGCTGCTTTTCGCTGAAGCTCTCGCGCAGATCTTCAGGTAGCCGCTGCTTCAAGCCGATGATGAACGGGTCCCGCTCCAATGCAACGTCGCCAGCAGCAGGGTAGGGTGCGCTAGAATGGGTATCGCTGGTTTCAGATAAAGGCATAGTGTCAGGAAGCCGTCAGAACAGGTGGAAGACAGCACCTGTATGCAACTAGCTGGCCGGATCGCCCAGTCGCCCGGTTATTTGTTCGAATTGTCGTCTGAGCGCAAGGAAATCGGGACGTGCTGATGGACTCTCACTCAGGCACTGATCCTTCAGGCTCGCTGCAGGCGACATGCGTGGGTCGGTACCCGATTGTTCGCAGCGTTGCAGCAGCTCTTCGAGCAGGCAACCGAACGCGCGCGTCTCGATACGCTGGAGCGCTATTCCCTGAGTAGTTGCTGGGTCAAAGAACGAGGCTGCACCGAAATCGCTGAGCAGTGCATGGCCTCGCAGATTTACCAACAGGTTATGGGCGTACAGGTCGCCATGAAGAATGCCGCGACCGTGCAAGTGCGCGACAACAGCGGCCACGTCACTTGCTATATGCAACGCTTCATCGACGCTGAAGCTGCGGTCCTCTGCGTAGCAGTCGCGCGTGCAGCTGGCGAGCGATGGAGGACCAGCCAGGGTTTGATATGCGGGATCGATCAGCGCCAGGAGCAGCCCCTGCGGTGTTTCAGCAACTTCGGCCAAGGGCCCGGCGACTGGAATCAAATTTGGGTGTGCTCCAGCCGCGATGCAGGCTGCCATCTCGCTGTGTGGCAGCCCGTCACTGGTCAGGTTGCCTTTGAAAAGCTTGGCCGCCATGGCTCGGCTTGTACCGCCAGGCTGATGCCAGTCTGCACGATGAATTACGCCGGATGCGCCTTGTCCCAAAGTCTCGCCCAGTCTGATCTGAGCGCGGTCCACGGGAGGCAAGGGATGCTGAGCTAGGATTTCGGCCTCCATTGCGTCGCTGAAGGGATTACCAGCGAAGGCCAGCCAGCTCAGCCTGGGCATCTCAAGTAGCCAGTCAGGCAGGGACGGCAGCTGGTTGGCGGAAATCCTCAATAATTCGAGTCGACTGCAATTGGCGAGTGTTTCGGGCAGCGCATGCAAATTGTTACCCGCAAGCATCAACTTCTGCATGCGTGTGCATTGGCCGATTTCCGCCGGAAGTGCTTCAAGCTCGTTGTCAGTGAGGATCAGCCATCGCAGCAAAGGCGGTAACGCCTCGGGAGCAAGCGTACGTATCCGATTGGCCTTGAAGCCAACCATCTCCAGACGGGCGCAACGGCCAAGCACGGCGGGTACCTCGGTGAATGCATTGTCCGAGCAGAACAGGATACGCAGCCGGTGCAGACGCGGAAGGTCGTCCGGCAAGCTGGTCAGCTGATTGCCTGAGAGGTTTAGCACTTCAAGGGTGTCGGCCAGCTCGAAGATCTCGCGCGGGAAGTACTCCAGTTGCTCAGACAGGTCGAGGCGGGTGGCGCCAGCCAGTTCGCCGCGTTTCAGTTGTTGCAGTGTATGCATGCTGTACTCGCTTGGCCGTGTCGCAGGCTTCTGCCGCCGGCGCGGACTTAAGACGTTCCGCTTGATGGCGGTCGTCGGGATTGTGCGCTAGGACAGTCGGAGGTCAGGGTTGTTCAGCGCAGCGGCTTTGAGGTGGCACGGGAGCTGGATTCCGACGCTCGCGAATTACCCTCTCGGCACGGGCACGTAGCTGACCGCAACCGCCGTCGATATCCTGGCCTGCCGAGTTGCGTATCTTGGTCAACACCCCGTTTTCGTGCAGGTAACGCATGATCTGATGTATCCGCCCGGCTTCGGGGCGCTGAAATTCGTCATCGTCGAGGCTGTTGTAGGGGATGACATTCATGATCGCGAACTTGCCCCGCAGCAGCCGGATGATGCCATCCATCTCATCCTGGCTGTCGTTGATGCCCTTAAGCAGCGTCCATTGATACTGAATCGGATAGCCGACCTGCCGCGCGTAGCGCTCGCCCAGTTCCACCAATTCCGCCGGATCGAAGGCCGGTGCACGCGGCAATAGGGCGCGCCGCAGCCCGGCGTCCGTCGTGTGCAGCGACAATGCCAGCGCCGGCTTCACCAACTGGTGTGGCAAGCGCTCAAACACGCGTGGATCTCCAACTGTCGAGAACACCAGATTCTTGTGGCCAATGCCGCCATCGGTTCCCAGCAGGTCGATGGCCTCCAGCACGTTGTCCAGGTTGTGCGCAGGTTCGCCCATGCCCATGAACACGACCTTCTTGACCGGGCGAAAGCGCCTCGCCAACGCCACCTGAGCGACGATTTCAGCGCTACCGAGCTGGCGCAACAGGCCGCTTTTCCCGGTCATGCAGAATACACAGCCTACCGCGCAGCCGACTTGGCTCGATACGCAGAGACCGCCACGTGGCAGCAGAACGCTCTCAACCATCTGCCCGTCCGCAAGCTCGACGAGTAGCCTGGCCGAACCGTCAACTGCCGGATGCTCCGAACGCAGGCGGACCAGTCGGGCTATCGTGTCGCTGACGCTGGGGAGGCCGTTGCGCACCGACAACGGCAGAAAATCCTCGGTGCGCTGATGGCGGGTGCCGACATCCAGGGGCTGGCCTTGCAGCCAGGCACGGGTGACCCGGCCGATATGAACTGGCTTCGCGCCAAGACCGGCGAGCTGCTGATGAATTTCGTGAATACGCATAGGGCGCGCATTCTAGCCAAACGCCGGTTCGCGGTCTGTAGCAGCGAGGTCACTCGGAAAAACGGCGGCTACCGAGCACCAGACCCATCAACAGCACTGCCAGCAATGCGAACGCCAGGGTCAGCGATGCGAAGTGTGCAATGAGGCCTATCAAGGCCGGGCCGGCGAGCACGCCTGCAAATCCGATCGTGGTGGCGGCTGTGATTGCTTGATTTACGGGCATTTGCTGCTGCCGGCTGAGCGACGAAATCAGCACGGGCGAAACGTTCGCGCAGCCCATCCCGCACAGTCCGTATCCCAGCAGCGCCCAACCCCAGTGTGCGGTGATCAGGGTAAGCGCGATGCCCACCGCAGCGAGCAGCCCGCCATAGGCGATCGTCCGTGCAGTGCCCAACGCGTTGACCACCGGGCCGCCGGCAAAGCGTCCAACGGTCACCATCAACGCAAAGCTTGCGTAGCCAAGGCCGCCTTTGGCCGTTTCCAAAGCCTTCGTTTCGGTCAGGTAGAGGGCGCTCCAGTCCAGCACCGCCCCTTCGGCAAGGTAGACGATGAAACACAGGCCTCCTACCAGCAATACCGCTGCGCTCGGGCGTACGAACGCAACACCGCCAGCGGGCGCGCGATCGCGCAGGAAGCCGGATGAGACAGCCAGATTTGCCAGCACGATCAGCGCGACCATCAACAAAGTGCCCACAGCCGGCGGTAATCCAAGCGTGAGTGCCACTGTTAGCGCGAGTGCTCCGCATATCGACCCCAGGCTGAACATGCCGTGAAAGTTGGACATGTGTCGCTTCCCGGTATCGCGCTCGATCATCACGCCCTGGATGTTGAAGACGACATCGATCACGCCAAGGCTGCCGCCAAAGCAGAACAGCGCGAGCGCAAGAATCCACAGCGACTCGGTCAGCGCCATGCCAGTCAATGACAGAGCGAGCAAAGCCACGCTGAAAAGGATCACAGGACGAATCCCGCGACGGGCCACGAGCAGCCCGGACAGTGGCATCCAGGTCAGTGAACCGAGGCCGATGCACAGGAGCAGGGTGCCGAATACCGCGTCGCTCATCTCGATGCGAGCTCGCACGTAGGGAACCAGCGGCGCCCAGATGGCAAGGCCGAAGCCAGCCATGAAGAAGCCGACTCGGGCGGCACGTGTGGCAGCGGGGGATGCGGCATCGACAACCTGATTCGCCGCGATCATAAGCGGTTGGTCCTGTCAGAAAGTGAATTGCGTTGCTGGCGAGGTGAAATCGCGAGGTATTGTGCCAAACAAACGGCACGGAATGCCGACCACACAACCAGATCGCTGGGGCTGCTTGATGAGCAGCGAACGCCGTTTGTACCGGCCATGGTAATCTGCGCGCCTTACAGACAATGCGGCCCGGAGCGGTACATGAAGTTCATTCACCAGCGCGAACATCTCAACGAAGACGACTTCGTGATCATCGAGTGCTCGCAACCCTGCAACATTCGCTTGATGAACGACAAGAACTTTCGCAGCTTCCGCAACGGCGGCCGGCACGCCTACCACGGTGGTGCGTTCGATCAGTTCCCAGCAAAGATCAAGGTACCCGGCACCGGTTTCTGGAACATCACCATCGATACCATCACGCGGCGGGCCATCAGCGTGACGCGCAAGCCGACTCTGACCCACAAGATCAAGATCGTTCGCAATTCCCCTTCCGAGCTGAAGTGATTGTTAAAGCGTAGACGCGGCTTTGCAGCCGTCCGTCTGCGCCGGCTGCAATTTCCGCCGTACGCGCTTGTTCTACTGCCGGCTCCCATTTAGCTTCACGTAAAGATTCTTTTACTGGAGCAAAATATGCCCCCTTCGACTCAGGTCGATCATGTCGATCTGGTTCTCGCGCAGTGGCAAAGCGTAACGCCGGATCGTGACGTGTCCCCAATGGCGGTGTTCACACGCCTGTACCGTCTTTCGAAATACTTGAACCGAAGCGTCGCAACTGTGTTTCGTCGACACGGGTTGCATGACGGCGAGTTCGATCTGCTTGCCACGCTTTACCGCAGCGGCCAATCGGAAGGGCTTACGCCCAACGCGTTGCGCCGAGCCGCGGTACTCAGCTCCGGCGCCATGACCAATCGGTTGGACCGGCTGGAGTCGGCCGGCCTGATTCAGCGAGTCGCCAATCCGCAAGATCGACGCAGCCTTCTTATTCGACTCAGCGAGAAAGGGCAGACATTGCTGCTTGGTTGCCTTGACGAGTACCTGGCGGCATTGCATCAACTGCAAGCCCCACTTGGGCAAGACCAGCGCCTCGAACTTGCAGAAGCGTTGCGTACGCTGCTGGTGCCGCTCGAGGAGCAGGACGATGTCTGAGCCGAAACGTCGAACCACCCGCGCTCACTTGGGCATGTTGCTCTGGGCGCTCTTCGTCGGACTGTCGTTTCCGGCGGTGGGCCTGATGAGTGAGGGACTGCCGCCGCTGTTGCTTACGGCGATGCGGTTCACCATTGCGGCGTTGGCGCTCTCGCCGCTGCTGTTGCGGCATGCGGACTGCTGGCCGAGCCGTTTCGGACTTGTGCTCTACGCCTTGATGGGCCTGAGCCTGGCAGGATTTTTCGGCACCATGTTCTGGGCGGCGCATCGCGTAAGCGCACTGTCGATGGCCACTCTGTTCGTCAGCGTGCCGCTGCTGGCTTATTGCATTGGCCGGGGGATTGGTGTCGAGCAGCCAGCCGGGCGCTTGCTGGCGATTCTCGCCCTGGGTGCGATAGGTGCTCTGGGGTTGGCGTGGGCCGAGAATGGTGGCGATTTCAACGGGCTGCAGCTGGGGCTCGGCGAATTGGGATTCTTCTTCGGCTGTGTGGCATCCGCCCTTTACCCGGTGTTGAGTAAATGGGGATTGCAACGTGGCTGGCTTGCTCCACAGGCGGGATTACGGACGTTCTGGAGTCTGCTGATTGGGGCGGTCCTTATCGGCACGCTTGGTCTGGTCAGCGAGGATGCCGGTGCGCTCCTGGAAATGACGCTGTCAGACGTGGCTTTGGTCGCCTATCTCGGTGTTTTCTCCAGTGGCATGACCTTCTTCCTGCAGCAGCGGGCTACCGCGGTTCTGACGCCTGGTGCCGTCACGGCCTATAGCTACCTGGTGCCGTTTGTCTCGATGCTGCTGTTGTTCGCAACCCAGCCACAGCGGATGGGTTGGCACTGGCTGCCCGGTAGTGTGCTCGTGCTTCTGGCGATCGCCTTGCTATTGCGTCGCGGCAGCGCGGTTCGGTGACGCTCAGCCGTGGCAATACCATTGAAGGAACGACCGAGCTTTCGATCAGTCAACAGTCGCAGGGAGTAGACTGGCCTGGTGGCGCGCCGCTTGAGCAAGGTCGCCAGACCAGAACACTCGGCGGTCATCCTTGATGGGGTGAAGTTTTTTAATGGATCATCCGGGCGGCGGTTCCGCAAACAAGGTTTGATCGTTTTATGAGTGACGTAGGCAATCAGCAGGGCAAGAATCGCAACATTCAGTTTTTGCGTGGCCTCGCCATTACCATGATGCTAATAGCCCGCGAATGACCATCCCAACCGGGCACGAGCAGCGCGAGCCGGCGTGCCTACGTTGGATTGCCAGGCGGCCTGCTTGCGACGCTCCGATCCAGAGATCAAATCTCGCCGTTCACCGAGATTGCGCCTTGGCAGCGAAGACGGTGCCTGCCATCCAGCAGTAACCAGGTGTCTTCTTCGGTGAGATATTCAGCCTCCATCACCTCGTTATAGGTGAAGCGCCACACACGGCGTTCGCGCCCGTCGACGCCTTCGATGGTGACAACGGTTTCTGCGCTGGCGAACGGTAGTCCGGCCTCGGCTGCAGCATCTGCTTCATCGAGCAGCGCCTCGTTGAGCTCGAAGTGCCACGCGTGAAGCGCGTCGATCTCCAGCATGTCGGCGGCTTCCAGCTGATCCAGCAGGTAGGGTGTTTCGATTTGCATTGGCGATTTGTCCATTGGCGATGCGACCGGCTTAACCGGTCGGTTGGCTGCGTCGCCATTTAACCCTGTGATACGGATGCGAGCCAGCAGCGCTAACTCATGTTCTGGCGGACGGCGGTCGACAAATGGTAGTAAAGGACAGGCAGGCTGCGGCCGTTATACAGATTGCATACAGAAACGCATCGCAATCCCAGCCAATTGCAACAGGTTCGCTTCCGGCAGTGAGACTGGCCTGGGCCAAGGTTGCTGCGACCACAGGTAATCCGCCGTGACCTTGCTGCTGCGCTTCCCAGAGAAATGTAGTTCGGAGTTGATGCTGTCCATGACATCGTACGAGCAAGAGCGGCTGTCCGCCCTTAAGCAGCTGAATCTCCTGGATACCCCCCCCAGCGAAAGCTTCGATCGGATTACGCGAATGGCCAGTCAGTTGTTCGACTTGCCCATCGCAGCGGTATCGCTTACTGACAGCGACCGTCAATGGTTCAAGTCACGCGTTGGTGTGGCACATACAGAAATTCCAAGGTTCAAGGCGTGCTGTGGTGAAGTAGCAGACACCTCCGGAATGATCGTTATCAATGACCTGCTGGCCTCCCCACATTACAGCGACAGTACCCTTGCACATTCTGGTATCCGCTTTTACGCGGGTGCTCCGCTGGTCACCCGCGATGGCTATACGCTTGGTGCCATGTGCGTGCTGGGTACCGAACCTCGCGCCATTACCGACAGCGAGCGTTCAGCTCTCCGTGACCTGGCTTCCATGGTCATGGGGCAAATCGAGATGCAGCATGCCTACGGGCGTGTAGATCCGCTGACCGGCCTTGGCAATCGAAGCCAGTTTCTTGAAGATCTTGATGATCGCGGCCGAGATACGCCAGGGAGGCCGGTATTCGCGTTTTTCACAGACCTGGTGGACATGTCGCAGATGATTTCCATCCAGCGAGTGATGGGGCCTGCATTTCTCGACAAGCTGGTCAGGTCCGCCGCTTCTCACCTTCAGCGATCATTGCCTGACGGCGTGCGGCTCTACAGTGTAAGCCCATGCCAATTCGTGCATGTCATCGAAGCAACTGACGAGAACGAAGCGGTTCGTCTCGCAGCAGCCTGGCGCGCCGTACTTGCCTCACTCGCGCCGGATGATTCAGCATCCATGATGATGCGGCCGGCCATTGGCGTTGCACCTTTCCGTCTGGGGGAGCGGCTCGCCGAGGATGCATTGCGAATCGCCCACTCTGCCTGCCAGGATGCTCGTCATGACGAGACGGGGGTTGGGCTCTATTCAAGCGAGATCGATGCGCTTCATCAGCGACGCTTCCTCTTGCTCGCAGACTTTCGCACGGCGCTGACCCAGGCCGGACAGCTGCGGCTCGACTATCAGCCTCGTGTCGATATGAAAACCGGGTCGTGTGTAGGGGCGGAGGCGCTGATTCGCTGGGAGCATCCGCTGCTGGGCAATATCTCACCGGTGGAATTTATCCCGCTGGTCGAACAGACAAGGCTGGCTAGGCCGCTCACATCCTGGGTCATCGCGACTGCAGTGAGTCAGGCTGCGCATTGGCAAGCCATGGGATTGACACTCTGCATCTCGATCAACGTAACGGCCTTGAATCTTGAGGAAACGGATTTCGCAGACACGCTGATTGCCGCATTGGCTGAATGCAATTTGCCCGCGTCAGCTATCGAGCTGGAACTGACCGAAAGTGCTTTGATCAGCAATAGCCCGGCCGCATCCAGCCAGCTGGCTGCTCTGCAGGCGGCCGGCATCAGTATTGCTATCGACGACTTCGGTACCGGTTACAGCAGCTTGTCTTACCTGCAGAAAATATCCGCACAGGTGGTGAAGATCGATCGCTCGTTCATCACTTCTCTGGGCCAGCGCAGGCGCAGTCAGACCCTGGTCAAGTCGATGGTGAACATGGCCCACGACCTGGGTTATAGCGTGGTGGCCGAGGGTATCGAAGAAACCGAAGTCTATGATCTGCTGAAAACACTCGGCTGCGACGAGGCGCAGGGCTATCTGCTATCGAAGCCCCTGAGAGTAGACGACTTCGAACGCTGGCTTGCAGAGCACTAGGCACGCCGCTTCAGGCCGATGCACCTCGAACTGGCGCATGGAGAAACGGAGGGCAAGCGGCCGCTAAACGCGGCCGCTCTGGTTGACGGCATCAAGCTCTGTGATCGGAGCCGGTGCTTCTTCAGGCGTCGTAGCCCAGGTTCGGCATCAGCCAACGCTCGGTGACTGCCAGGTCTTGCTGCTTGCGCTGGCTATAACGCTCGGCCTGGTCCTTGTCTATCTTTCCAACCGCAAAATACTGCGCCTGCGGATGCGCGAAGTACCAGCCACTGACTGCCGCAGTAGGGAACATCGCGTAATGCTCGGTCAGGGTTACCTGGCTGGCGCCGTCGGCATCTAGAAGCTGGAACAGCGTGCCTTTTTCGGTATGGTCAGGGCAGGCCGGATAGCCAGGAGCAGGGCGGATACCCTTGTATTGCTCCTTGATCAGCTCTTCGTTACTCAGCTGCTCTTCCGGGTCATAGCCCCACCATTGCTTGCGGACCTGCTGGTGCAGCCATTCGGCGCAGGCTTCTGCGAGGCGGTCGGCAAGAGCTTTGACCATGATCGAGTTGTAGTCGTCACCTGCGTCCTGGTAAGCCTTGGCCACTTCCTCGGCGCCGATGCCAGCCGTGGTAATGAATCCGCCTACGTAATCGGTGAGGCCACTGCTTTTCGGTGCGACGAAATCAGCAAGCGAGAAGTTCGGCTTGCCGTCTGTCTTCACCGTCTGCTGACGAAGATGATGCAGCGTCGCCAGGGCCTCACCGTCATCGCCATAGACTTGAATGTCGTCTTCGTCGACCTGGTTGGCCGGCCAGAAGCCAAACACCGCGCGGGCCTTGATCAGCTTCTCATCGACCAATTTGGTAAGCATCGCCTGAGCATCGTTGAACAACGATGTAGCAGCTTCACCGACGATCTCGTCTTCAAGAATGCGCGGGTATTTCCCTGCCAAGTCCCAGGAAATGAAGAACGGCGTCCAGTCGATGTAATCGACCAGGGTACGCAGGTCGATGTCTTCCAGCACTTTGCGCCCGGTAAACGACGGCTTGACCGGCGAGTATTGTGCCCATTCGAACTTTGGTTTGACTGCAATGGCTTCGGGGTAAGTGAGGCGTTCGGTACGAGCGCTGCGGTTGGCCGTGCGCTCCCGGATCATCGCGTATTCTTCGCGGGTCTTCTGCACGAAAACCGGCTTCAATTCTTTCGACAGCAAGGTGGTGGCCACGCCTACGGCGCGCGAGGCATCGGTGACGTATACCACTGCATCGTTCTTGTAATGCGGGTCGATCTTGACTGCCGTGTGAGCCTTTGAGGTGGTCGCGCCGCCGATCATCAACGGCAGGTGGAAGTCCTGGCGCTGCATCTCGCGCGCAACGTGGACCATCTCGTCCAGCGACGGCGTGATCAGGCCTGACAGCCCGATGATGTCGCACTTCTCGGCAATGGCGGTCTGCAGGATTTTCTCAGCCGGCACCATGACGCCCATGTCGACAACGTCGTAGCCGTTGCAACCGAGCACAACGCCTACGATGTTCTTGCCGATGTCATGCACGTCGCCCTTGACCGTGGCCATGAGGATCTTGCCTTTGGCTTCTGGCTTGTCGCCTTTCTCCGCTTCGATGAAGGGGATCAGGTGCGCAACGGCCTGCTTCATGACGCGCGCAGATTTGACCACCTGTGGCAGGAACATCTTGCCCGAGCCGAAAAGGTCACCGACCACGTTCATGCCGCTCATCAACGGCCCTTCGATGACCTCGATGGGACGCGCGCACTGCTGTCGAAACTCCTCGGTGTCCTGAACGATGTGCGTGGTGATGCCCTTGACCAGCGCGTGCTCAAGCCGCTTCTCGACGGTATATCCGCGCCACTCTTCGGTTTCCGCTTCCTTGACGCTGCCGTCGCCCTTGAACTCGTCCGCTATCGCCAGCAACGCTTCGGTGCCGTTGGGCGTGCGGTTGAGCACCACGTCTTCGACCGCGTCTCGCAGCTTCTTCGGGATCTCGTCGTAGATCTCCAGCTGACCGGCGTTGACGATGCCCATCGTCAGACCGTTCTGGATTGCGTAGTAGAGGAAGACCGAGTGGATCGCCTCGCGCACCGGATTGTTGCCGCGGAACGAGAAGGACACGTTCGACACGCCGCCCGATGTCAGGGCGTGGGGAAGGTGGTCGCGGATGTAGGCGCAGGCTTCGATGAAGTCGACGGCATAGTTGTTGTGTTCTTCGATGCCTGTCGCGACCGCAAATATGTTCGGGTCGAAGATAATGTCTTCCGGTGGGAAGCCCACTTCATCGACCAGGATGTCGTAGGAGCGCTGGCAGATTTCGCGCTTGCGGGCTGCGGTATCGGCCTGGCCGGCTTCGTCGAACGCCATCACCACCACGGCCGCGCCGTAGCGCTTGCACAGACGTGCGTGATGCTTGAACGCATCGACGCCTTCCTTCATGGAGATCGAGTTGACGATGCCCTTGCCTTGGATGCACTTGAGGCCAGCTTCAATTACCTCCCACTTGGAGGAGTCGATCATGATTGGCACGCGGGAAATGTCGGGCTCGCCTGCAATGAGATTGAGGAAGGTCACCATGGCCTTCTCTGAATCCAGCATGCCCTCGTCCATGTTGATATCGATGACCTGAGCACCGGCTTCCACCTGCTGCAAGGCGACTTCCAGGGCTTCGGTGTAATTGTCTTCACGAATCAAGCGAGCAAAACGAGCGGAGCCGGTGATGTTGGTCCGTTCACCCACGTTGACGAACAGTGAGGTGCGATCGATCGTGAAGGGCTCGAGTCCCGACAGGCGACAGGCCTTTGGAATATCCGGTATTGCACGTGGCGCGTATTTGGCTACAGCGTTGGCGATGGCTTCGATATGCGCAGGTGTGGTGCCACAGCAACCACCAACGATGTTGAGAAATCCGCTGGCGGCGAATTCCTCGACGACTGAGGCCATCTCCGCAGGGCTCTCGTCGTACTCGCCAAACGCATTCGGCAACCCGGCGTTGGGGTGCGCAGACACATGGGTTTCGGCCTTGTTCGATAGCTCTTCCAGGTACGGACGCAACTCCTTGGCGCCCAGCGCACAGTTCAGGCCGACCGAGATAGGCTTGGCGTGACGCACGGAGTTCCAGAAAGCCTCGGTCGTCTGGCCGGATAGGGTGCGCCCAGAGGCGTCAGTGATGGTGCCCGAGATCATGATCGGCAGCTCGAAGCCAATCTCTTCGAAGACTTCCTGCACAGCGAAGATCGCAGCCTTCGCGTTCAGCGTATCGAAGATGGTCTCGATCAGGATCAGGTCTGAGCCGCCTTCGATAAGGCCGCGAGTGGCTTCAGTGTAGTTTTCTACCAGTTCGTCGAACGTGACGTTGCGGTAGCCCGGGTTATTCACGTCCGGCGACAGCGAGCAGGTGCGGCTGGTCGGGCCGAGCACACCAGCGACGAAGCGCGGGCGATCCGGCGTCTCGTCAGTCTTGGCGTCCGCGGCCTGGCGGGCGAGGCGGGCGCCTTCGACGTTCAATTCATATACCAGCTCTTCCATGCCGTAATCGGCTTGGGAAACACGCGTGGCATTGAAGGTATTGGTTTCGACGATATCGGCACCAGCATCGAAGTACGCTTTTTCGATGGCGCTGATGGCGTCTGGCCGCGTGAGGATCAATAGATCATTATTGCCTTTCAGGTCTTGCGGCCAATCGGCAAAGCGCTCGCCACGGTAATCGGACTCTTCCAGTTTGTAGCTCTGGATCATGGTCCCCATGCCGCCGTCGAGAATCAGGATGCGCTCCTTGAGGGCTTGCTGGAGTGCCTGGAGACGGGCATTGCGGTCGAGCATGTGGGACTACCTGAAGCTGGTGGCGAGGACCGAGGATAATAGCAAAGCTGCACGCTTTTTGATCATTCGCGATTTTTCATGAACAGTGCTCATGTTAGTCCCGAGCGCTGGACGTCAGCGTAACTGTGAATCTCTGAGACATGCCGCAGTGGCGCCGCAGGCTATCCAGGTTGCACCAGCCGACGCCCGACTAACTTGGAATATTTCCTACTAAAACACTAGGACTTTATCCTCCGCAGCGGTTGGCGTACACTCGCGAGCATGTCTGAGAGGAGTTCCCATGAGCGCCATTACCATTACTGAAGCTGCACACGATTACCTGGCCGATCTGCTTGAGAAGCAGAACACTACCGGTATCGGGATTCGGGTCTTCATCACTCAGCCCGGAACGCCCTATGCGGAAACCTGCATTGCTTACTGCAAACCGGGCGAGGAAAAGCCGGACGACGTGGCTATCGCTCTGCAACGCTTTACCGCCTGGATCGACAGCGTCAGCGAGCCGTTTCTCGAGGATGCCCTGGTCGACTATGCGACCGACCGCATGGGCGGACAGTTGACCATCAAGGCGCCCAACGCCAAGGTGCCGATGGTTAATGAAGACAGCCCGCTTAACGAGCGGATCAACTACTACCTGCAGACAGAAATAAACCCGGGCTTGGCCAGCCACGGCGGCCAGGTGACGTTGATCGACGTAGTCGATGAAGGCGTGGCCGTACTGCAATTCGGCGGTGGATGCCAAGGCTGTGGTCAGGCGGATGTGACGCTCAAGGAAGGTATCGAGAAGACATTGCTGGAGCGCATTCCTGAACTCAAGGGAGTACGCGACGTGACCGACCATACCAACCGGGATAACGCTTACTACTAAGCTGTAACAGCCCAAACGGTGGCTGTTTCGGCCACTTCTTGGCAAAATGCCACTATTGGTTTGCGTCGCCACCACGGCGCTCGTTTGCTGAGATAAGCTGTCCCGGTTCCAGTGTCCTGGCTAGCTGAGCGAGCGCCGAATGTCTGCTGTTTCCCTGTTGATTTGTGATGACTCGAGCCTTGCGCGCAAGCAGTTGCTGCGCGCGCTGCCTGCTGATTGGCCGCTGGATATCAGCCAGGCGAATGGCGGTCGTGAGGCGCTGGAGAAGATTCGGGAAGGCGACATAGACGTGTTGCTCCTTGATCTGACCATGCCTGACGTGGACGGGTACCAGGTGCTCGCTGCACTTCGCGAAGAAAAGCTCAGTTGCCAGGTCGTCGTGATTTCGGCTGACATTCAGGTTGAGGCGGTGCGACGTGTGCTTGAGCTAGGGGCGCTGGCGTTCATTCGCAAGCCGGCCGATCCCGCTTATCTGCAACAGACGCTCGCTGGCCTGGGGATCGCCGGAGGAGAGGTGCCCGTGCTCCAACACCGTGGAACAGGGGCGATCCCATTCCGCGATGCTTTCCGTGAAGTAGTGAACGTCGCAATGGGGCGCGCAGCAGCTTTGCTGGCCAGGGTGCTTGGTGTCTTCGTTCAGCTTCCCATTCCCAACGTGAATATTTTGGAAGTCGGCGAATTACATATGGCCCTCGCTGACGCAGCCCAAGGCGATAAGCTTTCGGCGGTGTGCCAGGGTTACATTGGCGGCGGAATAGCTGGCGAGGCATTGCTGATCTTCCACGACTCCGAAATTGCCGACATGGCGCGCTTGATGCGTGCCGATGACTATCTTGAGCTGGAAATGCTGTTAGACCTGTCCAGCCTGCTGATCAGCGCCTGTTTGAGTGGCATCGCCGACCAGATTGACGTGGTGTTTTCCCAGGGACACCCTCAGGTACTCGGCCAGCATGCGTCCATCGACGAGTTGATCTCGGTGAACCGACAGCGGTGGAAAAACACCTTGGCGGTTGAAATCAGCTATAGCCTGGAAGGTCACGATATCCATTTCGACTTGCTGTTGCTGTTCACCGAGGATTCGGTTGAGCTGCTCAATCGCAAGCTCGCTTACCTGATGAACTGAGCATGTCTGATTCTACTGATCTGAGCGAGCTCCACTGGTTGCTGGCAATCGTGCAGAGCATTGACGTAGGGGTCGTGGTGCTCGATCGCGAATATCGCATCGACGTCTGGAACACCTTCATGGAGAACCGCTCTGGCCGGTTGCCTGAAGAAGCGCGGCAGAAATCCTTCTTCGAGTTGTTTCCTGAGGTAGACGAGCAATGGTTTCGCCGCAAGGTGGAGAATGTTGCGACGCTCGGTACTCCGTCGTTCACCATCTGGGAGCAGCGCCCGTATCTGCTCCGCTTCAAGAATTATCAGCCGATCACCGGGCTGGAAGATTTCATGTATCAGAACACGACGCTCATGCCGCTGAAGGGGCTGAGCGGCAGGATCGAACAAATCTGTCTGATCATCTATGACGTAACAGACGTGGCAACCAACCGCCGTCAATTACAGGCGGCGAATCAGGAGTTGCAACGGCTCTCCAGCACTGATCGCCTGACGGGTTTGTTCAACCGCGGCCACTGGGAAGAAATGCTGCGCCAGGATTATGCGCGGCATTGCCGTTATGAGCGCAACGCTGCTCTGGTCATGTTCGACATCGATCACTTCAAGAAAATAAACGACACCTACGGCCATCAGGCCGGTGACGCCGTGATTCAACAGACAGCCGAACTCATTCGCCAGTGCATGCGGGATGCAGATATCTCTGGGCGATATGGCGGCGAGGAGTTCGTGGTTCTTTTACCCGATACCGACTGTGAGGGTGCGATGACCTTCGCTGAGCGCCTCCGCCTCACTATTGAGGCACATGAAGTGGTTTATGAAGGCCATAGCATTCGCTTTACGGTCAGCCTTGGAATCGCCGATCTCAGCCAGCCCACCAGTGGGTATCCGCAGCTGATAGAGCGCGCTGACAGTGCCCTTTATATGTCTAAGTCAGCGGGCCGTAATCGGGTCACCGTTTACCGTTAGCGATCGTTGGCTGCAGCGCAACGGGCCTTCAGGAAATTCAGCAAGGTGACTTCTTCACTGCTCATCCATTTTCGCTTGCGAGCCTTCGGCAGCCGAGCAAGCTCGCCGGAGGTAAAAGCTTCGAGCACTTCTGGGTGGATATAGCATTGACGGCATACGGCCGGCGTATTGCCTAGTTGCTGCGACACATCCTTAACCGTTTCAACCAGGTTGCGACGCGCCACGGCATCGGGCTGCCACTCGCGCTTTCGCAGACTATCGAGTGCCAATGCGCTTCCAGCCCAGGTGCGATAGTCCTTGGCGGTGAAATCACCGCCCGTCATCTGCTGGATGAATTGATTAACGTCGCTGGAGCTTACCGGGTGGCGAGTGCCGTCCTCGTCCAAGTACTGGAACAGGTGCTGTCCGGGAATCTCCATGCAGCGGCGCACCATGCGGGCCAAGCGCTGGTTCTTTAGGGTCACGCGGTGTTCCACTCCGCTCTTTCCGCGAAAATGGAAGCGTATTGCCGAGCCGCGCACATCTACGTGCCTGGTGCGCAAAGTGGTCAAGCCGTACGAGCGATTCTCCTTGGCGTAACGCGAATTGCCGACGCGGATCAATGTCGACTCTAGCAGCTGTACCAGTAACGCCATTACTTTTTCCCGCGGCATCCCCCGCACAGCCAGATGCTCCTTCAGACGCTCGCGCATTTTTGGCAGGGCTGCGCCAAAGGCGATGACTCGATCGTACTTGCTGCAGTCGCGAACCTCTCGCCACCGTGGGTGATAGCGATACTGCTTGCGGCCCCGCGCATCTCGACCGGTTGCCTGCATATGGCCCTGAGGGTCAGGGCAAATCCAGACGTCCGAGTACGCCGGAGGAATGGCCAGCTTGTTGATTCTGGAAATTTCCGCCGAGTCGTTGATCCGCTCGCCGGACGGTAGAAAGTAAGCAAACTTGCCTCTTAGCTTTCTGCGCGTGATGCCTGGGCCACTGTCATCGACGTAACGAAGGTCGGATGGAAGGTCAGGGCACAAAGCCGTGCCTGTATCTGGAAATTCGTCCGCCGGAACGGGACGAACGCCCTCCGCTAGCGGCGGGGGTGACTCTGTGCCCTGATCGGTCAACATATGGAACTCCTACCCGATAAGCCGATACCACTTTGCATCGCGGCCACGCTTGGCTGACACATGAACGCTACCAGCCGACGATGCGGCTTCCGGATCAGTCTTCGCTTTCCTGAGAGTTGCGCATCAACAAGCGTATGGCCGCGACCAATTCATCGATCGCTTCGCGGTAGATAGCGGGGTCGGCTTTGGTTTCTGCCGTGTCTGCCAGCTTTCGCGCGGTTTCGAGATGGTCGTTTATTGAGGAATAGTCACCGATCATGTTCACGCTCCGAGGGTTGCGAGTTGAGGAGGCTGAGCTGGGAGGCCAGCGCGTCGCCTGTCCCTATAAGTGACCGACTCCATGGGGCGGGGTTCGCGCCGTGCATCAGTGCAGACGCTGTGTCCTCAATGCCACGGACCACTCGGAGTTCTTGCAACGGGGGCAAGTGGAGTCCTGATGTTCTTCGATGATCTGAGGGTATCCACAACGGGTGCATGCATATAGGCCGCTCGCCGGGGCGCGCAGGTATATTGGTCGATGCTCTGGCGGCAAAACTGACAACCCGGGCACAACGGATTCTGCATCATTGAAGAAGAGGCTGACGTCCCCGTCCGTTTCCAGGATTCCCATCCGGATCTGCCCAAGATGTTCAACGCCTTGCTGGCGCAACTCCATGAAGAATTCATCGGAGGAAATATTCATCTGCTCCAGGCTATGCAGTTCGTACAGGCCGTCTTTGATGATGGTGACGGGCTTTCCTTCCATCCAACATGAAAAGCGCTTGTTGTGAGCCATGATCCATAGTGTCAGCCGATATAGGAACAGTAGCGTGATGAACACGGTGATGATCGGCAGCAGGGGAACATCGTCATAGAAGGACACGTCGCCAGCTGCCGAGCCAAGGGTGAGGATCACGACAAGTTCGAACAGCGAAAGCTGACGTATTCCCCGACGCCCACTGATTTTAAGGAAAAGGAATACTGCGACGAAGGCGAACAGCGCACGCAGCGCCACCTCCCCAATGAACAGCAGCGGAAAATCATCCAGCAGCATTCGCTGCAAATCGAAAGGAGTCATCCTAAGTACCGATATGCTGTCTAGTCGTTTGCCGGGTTTTGCTGGTAGTGATCATGAACTCACACTCGAGCAGACCATCTAGGTGCCAAACATGGCTCTTACCCGCCAGCAGTAAGTCGAGCGGCGCGCGTCATTTGCTCGCTGTGTCTACGGTGAAACTCTACCTCCTGGCCGGACTATCTTGCGCAGTAGGCGCGAGTTTGGCGCGTTCAACTCATACGCGGGCGCGATCCCGAGCAAAGCTATCGCGCGCTTCTGATTGATCGTGCTGCTAAACACGCGCCCAGGTTGCCGGCAATCACTTCGCGGGCTGAATGTCGAAAACGAGCTCGATGCCGTCACCGCTTCCGTCGCCGACGACAGAACCCTCAACCGGCCGAGGCGCCACCTCGCGACCTTTATAGAACTCACTGAGCTTCTGCTGCGCCACATCACGAATGTGGGTAATCAGGCCCGTGGTTTGAGTGTCGCGAGGGATGACGTATTTCAAGGTAACGCAATGAACTTCAGGGCCTTCTGGCAAATGTGCCAGCCCGCTGCTGTGCCACTGATCGTTAACGTAGGCCTGAGCACCTTTCATGATTTTCTCCCGTTGATTCACCTACTTATGGGACCGTGAAACACGCGAATGGGTCAGTGCGAACGAAGCGGGATGGAGCTAGGGCAGGGCAGCTGCAACAGAAAAGGCCCGGCGCTTGTGCGCTCGGGCCTTTCATGGAAAACGGGATTCGGACTGGCTGAGGAAGCGAACCGGGCAGTGTGGCGACTGCATTCCACCCCGATACGCTGGTGTCAGGCAGGCATCTGCCATGGGGCCAACGTAACGCCCTGGCGGCTCAAGTCGGCACGCGCTTGCTTGAGAGACTCGCCTAGCTTGACCGGATCGGAATAAACGCTGCTGGACAATTTGCAGTGGCCTACAGCACGCGATTCGCTGCCGTCCAAGACCGTGATGCTGAGTTCGCCGTTGCCTTCGAGCAGCGTCCAGGCGACGCACTGGAACGGCTTGAAAGCACGGTCAGTAATGAGGAGGGCGTCGTTGAAACGAAGCGGGCTGTTCATCGGGCATGTCTCTCTGTGTGATAACCAAAATTCGGATTTGAGCCTGCCGCCAGGCTGCCGGCGTTGGCTTTACATATCCATTGATGTTCACAGAGGACTGATAAGTCACACAGTGGTTTCGTAATTTATTGAGTTCTTTGCAATTAGCCAAAAGTCTAAATTTTACAGGGCAGACAATTACTTGCATTGATGTGCCGTAACTATTTGATTTTGTTGATGCTGTGAGAAAGAACGGACTGGTTCAGCCGCATTTCCTCGAATCACCACTTTGTCTGTGATGTGACGAAATGACGCGACCTGAGAAACGAAGAAGCGGCCAGATTTCATTGGAAATGCTGGCCGTTGCTGGGCTGCTGACAAGGAGCGTATTTAAACCTTGAACTGTTTGAGCAGGCGGTTCAGCCGGTCGGCCAGCTCTCCAAGTTGCTTGCCAGCTGCGCTCGATTGCTCGGCTGCGAGTGTACTCTCGTGAGCCAGGCCGGCCGCCTGGGTTACGTTCTGGTTGATGTCTTCAACCACATGAGTCTGCTGCAGCGTGGCACTGGCAATGGATGCATTCAATCCAGACAAGTTACGCAGGGCTTGTGCAATCTGTCCGAGGCTCTCACCGGCTTGGCTTGCCTGCTCGACGGTTGCCTGTGATGCGCGGCTGCTCTTCGTAATCACTGTAACCGCCGCGCTAGAGTTCTTCTGCAACCGCTCGATCATCGTATGAATCTCGGCGGTGGATGTCTGAGTCCGTTGAGCCAGCAGGCGAACCTCGTCAGCCACAACTGCGAAACCACGACCTTGCTCACCAGCGCGCGCGGCCTCGATGGCTGCGTTCAGCGCGAGAAGGTTGGTCTGGTCTGCGATCGATCCGATTACCTCCAGAACCGAGCCGATCTGGGTGGTCTCGTCTGCCAGAGATTGAATCACTCCGACTGCCTCAGTGATGGTGGTCGAAAGCTGGTCGATCTGTTGCAAGCTGGCTTCGATGTTGCGTTGGCCCTGACCGGCCTGTCTCTCTGCTTCGCCCACTTCGCTTGAAGCATGCTCGGCGTTTTTGGCAACTTCCTGCACTGCATAGGTCACCTCGTTCACGGCGGTCGCGACGAGTTCCATTTGCTGGGATTGCTGCTGGCTTTGCTGATGCGCTTGGCTAGCTAATCCGCCCAGGGCATTGGACGATTGCTCCAGAGAGCTGGATGTCTCGAAAAGCTGACCGACGACAGTACGTAGCTTGTGGGTAAACGTATTGAAATCACGACTCAGCGTAGTCAGCTCGTCATTCCCCGAGACGTCCAGGCTACGCGTGAGGTCAGCTTCGCCGCTGGCAATGTTGGCCATGGCTTGCATCGAGCGGCGCAGAGGCTGGGTGATGCTGCGAATCAGGATCGCTACTAGTACTGCCATCAGTGCTGCGATGGCCAATCCGATAATCGAAAAGCGCACCAGATAATTGCGGAATTCAGCTTCCACGTCGTCAACATAGATACCTGAGCCGATGATCCAGCCCCAGGGCTTGAAAAGCGCGACGTAGGAAATCTTTGGAACTGGGTCTTTCTCGCCCGGCTTTGCCCATTGGTAGTCCACCAGACCTGCCCCCTGCTGCTGGGCGACCTTGACCATTTCGTTGAAGAGCGCCTTGCCGTTCGGGTCCTTGGTCTTGGAAAGATCCTGCCCTTCAAGCTCTGGCTTGATCGGATGCATCACCATGACCGGCTGCATGTCGTTGATCCAGAAGTAGTCGTTGTGTCCGTAACGAATCATCCGGATCTGGTCCTTCGCCGCCTGTTGCGCATCGGCAGTGCTCATGCTGCCGTTCGCTTCAAGCTTCTGGTAGTAGTCGAGCACGCCGCGTGCGGTCTCGACGATGTTCTGCGTCATGACCTCCTTACCTTTGTACAAGTCGACACGAACCTGCTGGATCATCAACAAACCAAGGATGAATAGCATGGCGACGGCTACTAGCGGGATGAGCCAGAGCCGCTTGCTGATTGGGAAATTTCTTAGCATATTCATTGGTTTGTAAGCTCCTGTTAAAGCAGAACTTCTTTTATTCATATTATTAGGAGCGCGGCGAAACGATCTGCTTCGGAACACCGGCTGCGG
This sequence comes from Stutzerimonas zhaodongensis, assembly GCF_003696365.1. Lineage (GTDB taxonomy): Bacteria > Pseudomonadota > Gammaproteobacteria > Pseudomonadales > Pseudomonadaceae > Stutzerimonas > Stutzerimonas zhaodongensis. Next base: position 24,771 of record NZ_RFFM01000005.1, on the reverse strand, counting down.
CAGCGACAATTTGTCATGGCCCATCGAATAGTGTTTCGGCAGCGCGGCGAAAAAGATGAGCACTACAACGCACCAAATCGGTGAATTTACTTGTTTAGTGCGAGTCTGAAGATCGCGCAGATGGCTATCTGACATATATCGGGGTTGTGGACATTCAAGCGCGGTGACTGGCACCGCTATCGAGGCGAAGATGGATCTTTGGATTGCCTTTCAGGCATTGCTATTGGGCGTGGTTGAGGGCATTACGGAGTTTTTGCCGATTTCCAGCACCGGACATCAGATAATCGTCGCGGACCTTATCGGGTTTGGCGGCGAGCGCGCGCTGGCTTTCAATATCATCATTCAGTTAGGCGCAATTCTGGCGGTGGTATGGGAATACCGCCGTAAGATCCTGAATGTGGTTATCGGCCTGCCGAGAGAGAAACAAGCGCAGAAGTTCACCGCGAACCTGCTGGTGGCGTTCTTCCCCGCAGTTGTGTTGGGCATGACCTTCGCCGATCTCATCCATGAATATCTGTTCAACCCGATCACTGTTGCCGCTGCATTGGTGGTCGGCGGAGTGGTGATGCTCTGGGCAGAGAAGCGCCAGCATGAAGTGCAGGCCGAGACCGTTGATGACATGCACTGGAGTCACGCGCTGAAGGTCGGAATGGCGCAATGCTTGGCACTAATCCCCGGGACATCGCGCTCTGGGGCAACCATCATCGGTGGCCTGCTGTTCGGGCTGTCGCGTAAGGCGGCTACCGAGTTTTCGTTCTTTCTGGCCATGCCGACCATGGTCGGCGCAGCGGTGTACTCGGGGTACAAATATCGCGAGCTTTTCCAGCCTGGCGATTTCCCGGTGTTCGCGATTGGCTTCGTTACTTCATTTATCTTCGCGATGTTGGCGGTAAGGGCGCTGTTGAAATTTATAGGCAACCATAGCTATGCGGCATTTGCCTGGTATCGAATCATCTTCGGCATCATCATTTTAGCCACTTGGCAGTTCAGTCTGATCGACTGGAGTACTGCATCCGGCTGACGCGGCTGCAACAGATAGTTCGAAGGAACCCTATGCACACATATGAACACCAGCTTTTGACGGTCAATGGCATCTCGCTGAGTCTTTATACCGCGGGGCCTGCGGACGGGCCGGTGGTCTGGCTGCTGCATGGATTTCCGGAAAGCTGGTATTCGTGGAGGCATCAGATTCAGCTGCTGGCAGACGCGGGCTTGCGCGTAATAGTGCCCGAGATGCGTGGCTACGGTCAGACCAGCGCACCGAGTGAGATTGCAGCGTACGACCTCATGACGGTCTGCGGCGACATCCAGGCGGCTATGGATCTGCTCGGTCAACGCAGCGTTGCTGTGGTTGGCCATGATTGGGGCGCGCCGGTTGCCTGGCATCTCGCTCTGCTTGAGCCGGAGCGCGTCAAGGTGATTGGCGCCATGGCTGTGCCCTATGGTGGGCGCCCGAAAAAGCCTGCTATTGAAATCATCCGCAACCAGTTCGCTGATCGCTTCAACTACATCCTGTATTTCCAGCAGCCGGGCGTTGCTGAAGCCGAACTGGACCATGACATTCCCCGAACCTTGCGAATGATGATGCACAACACATCGGCGGCCGTGCCAAAGGATTTCTTTTTACAGAAGAAGCCAGCCGGTAGCTCTCTGCATGACGGCATGCAGGATCCTGGCGCTCCGCCTGACTGGTGTGAAGGTGACGCTTTCGACGTATATGTTCGTACGTTCGCTGGCCGCGGTTTTCGCGGAGCGCTGAACTGGTATCGCAACTTTCAGCGCAACTGGGAAAGAACCGCGCCGCTGGCGGATAGGAAGGTGCTGCAGCCGGCACTGTTTCTCCTCGGTGACAATGATCCCGTCGGCACGCTCGAGGCTCACACCCTGCAGAAGATGCCGGCATGGGTACCTGACCTCGAGCAGCATCTGGTCGCCGACTGTGGCCATTGGCTCCAAGGTGAACAGCCGGAAGAGGTCTCCCGGCTGCTGCTGGACTTCCTCAAGCGCCGGTACATCGTGCAGCGTTGAAGTAGGCGTCTCGTCGCTAATGAAATTAGCGATTAGACTCGCCGGTTTTGCACCGGACCAGCCGTCATGGAATTACGCGGTCAGCTGAAAAGCTGGAACGATCAGAAAGGCTTTGGGTTCATCCGCTCCGAGCAGAACGGGGATGACGTCTTCGCACATATTTCTGCCATGCGAGGCGCACGCCGACCGGTACAGGGCGATCGGGTGCTGTACCTCAGTGAACCTGACAAGGACGGGAGGCTGCGCGCCACCCATGTCCGCCTTGATGCCGGACTGTCGATCGATGAGCCGAAGATCCGGCACAAGCCGTCTAATGCCATAGTCAAAGCGAAGGCATCTGACAGGCCTCACAACCGCCCGAACCGGAGCGCGCGGGTTAGTCAGCCTCTGCCGAAGGTCGTGGCTTACAGCTCGCTGCTTGTGCTTCCGACTTCGGGCCTGATGCGCCTGGGCGGCCAAGGAATTCATTGGCCCCTGTACGCCTATTTCCTGGCAAGCCTGCTGGCGCTCGGGCTCTACCTGCATGACAAACGGCGCGCGCAGCACAGCGGCTGGCGCACACCAGAAGCCCAGCTGCATCTGATTGAACTGCTCGGCGGCTGGCCCGGCGCATTGATCGCCCAGCAGACGCTACGACATAAGACTCGCAAAATAGCATTCCAGATAATCTTCTGGCTTATCGTCATGGCGCATCAGATCGCGTGGCTGGATTACCTGTATCTCCAACGGCTGCGCCATTTGGTGTTGCAGCTTGCGTCCTGAACACAGGCACGACCACGGAGCAAAAACGCCCCGACTCAGCAGGGCGTTCTTGTGGTGCCGATATCTGTCAGATCACGCCGAGACTGCGCAGGTAATCATCGTAAGTACCGCTGAAGTCGGTGACGCCGGTATCGGACAGCTCAATGATCCGCGTCGCCAATGAACCGACGAACTCACGGTCATGGCTGACGAATATCAGTGTGCCCGGATAGTTTTCCAGTGCAAGGTTCAGTGCTTCGATCGATTCCATATCCAGGTGGTTGGTTGGTTCGTCCATTACCAGCACGTTCGGCTTTTTCAGGATCAGCTTGCCGAACAGCATGCGGCCTTGTTCACCACCCGAAATGACGCGTACTGACTTCAGAATCTCATCGTTGGAAAACAGCATGCGGCCGAGAGTGCCGCGCACGACCTGTTCCCCGCCCTGTGTCCATTGGCTCATCCAGTCGAACAGGGTGACGTCATCCTCGAAATCGTCTGCGTGATCCTGTGCGTAGTAACCGAGGTCTGCGCTCTCGGTCCACTTCACGGCGCCAGCGTCGGGTTGAAGCTCACCAACAAGCGTGCGCAGCAAGGTCGTCTTGCCGATGCCGTTGGGGCCGATGATGGCTACGCGTTCACCGGCTTCGACTGTGAAGCTGAAGTTCTTGAACAGCGTTTTGCCGTCAAAACCTTTGGCAACGTTTTCCACGGTTACAGCCTGGCGGTGCAGCTTCTTGGTCTGCTCGAAGCGGATGAATGGGCTGACGCGGCTGGATGGTTTCACCTCTGCCAGTTGAATCTTGTCGATCTGCTTGGCGCGCGACGTCGCCTGTTTGGCTTTCGAGGCGTTGGCCGAGAAGCGGCTAACGAAGGTCTGCAGTTCAGCGATCTGCGCTTTCTTCTTGGCGTTGTCGGCCAGAAGTTGTTCACGCGACTGGGTCGCCGCTGTCATGTACTCATCATAGTTGCCTGGGAACAGGCGCAACTCGCCGTAGTCCAGGTCCGCCATATGGGTGCAGACACTGTTGAGGAAGTGGCGGTCGTGGGAAATGATGATCATGGTGCTGTTACGCACGGTCAGAACGTTTTCCAGCCAGCGAATCGTATGGATGTCCAGGTGGTTGGTTGGCTCGTCGAGCAGCAACACTTCCGGATCGGAGAATAGCGCCTGCGCCAGCAGCACGCGGAGCTTCCATCCCGGCGCGACTTCGCTCATGGGCCCAAAGTGCTGCTCAAGTGGAATGCCCAGTCCAAGCAGCAACTCGCCGGCGCGAGATTCGGCGGTATAGCCATCCATCTCTGCAAATTCGGTTTCCAGTTCCGCTACCGCCATCCCGTCTTCTTCGCTCATTTCCGGCAACGAGTAGATGCGTTCGCGCTCAGCCTTGACCTTCCACAGTTCCTCGTGGCCCATGATCACCGTGTCGATGACATTGAAGTCTTCGTAGGCGAACTGGTCCTGGCGCAATTTGCCCAGGCGCACGTTGGGTTCCAGCATGACCTGACCCGCCGATGGTTCGAGGTCGCCACCGAGAATCTTCATGAAGGTCGACTTACCGCAGCCGTTGGCACCGATCAGGCCGTAGCGGTTGCCGTTGCCGAATTTGACAGAAACGTTTTCGAACAGCGGCTTGGCACCGAACTGCATCGTGATATTGGCGGTTGAAATCAAAGGGTATACCTATCAATAACTAAGGCTTGCTGGAGGCCAGTTGGCGCACGGCCCGAGAATCCATCAGTTTGGAAGGGTCCACGGACAGAGGTTGGCGCAGCCATGACGCGCTAGGGCGAGCTGTTGGGAAAAATGCGGGGGTTCATACCAGACATTGGCCGGTATTGTCTCATAGCTGTGTAGGCAGTTGTATGACAGACCACGAAAGCAAACGCCCCGAACCAGTCGGGGCGTTGCTTTATCTGCTGATGCATCGCCCGTGATTCACATCACTGGCGATGCAGGCATTTACACTGACGCTTTAGTACTTCAAACAGCAACCACGTCGATCTTGGCTTTGGCCGCGGACTCGCGGAATTCGGCAATCTGATCGAAGCTCAGGTAGCGGTATACATCAGCCGCCATGGTATCAATCTGAGCGGCGTAGACCATGTACTCCTCAACGGTCGGCAGGCGACCCAGAATCGAGGCGACCGCTGCCAGTTCGGCAGAGGCCAGGTACACGTTCGTTGCATCGCCAAGGCGGTTCGGGAAGTTACGAGTCGAAGTGGAGACGACCGTCGAGCCGGTCTCGACCCGCGCCTGGTTGCCCATGCACAGCGAGCAGCCTGGCATTTCCAAGCGGGCCCCAGCGCGACCGTAGATACCGTAATAGCCTTCCTCAGTCAGCTGATGCTGGTCCATCTTGGTAGGCGGAGACAGCCACAGGCGAGTCGGCAACGCGCCTTCCACCTTATCCAGCAGCTTGCCAGCGGCGCGGAAGTGACCAATGTTGGTCATGCACGAGCCAATGAATACCTCGTCGATCTTCTCGCCCTGAACGGTCGAGAGCAGACGTGCATCGTCCGGGTCGTTCGGTGCACAGAGCACAGGCTCGGTGACTTCGGATAGGTCGATCTCGATGATCTCGGCGTATTCGGCGTCAGCATCGGCAGCCAGCAATTCCGGCTTGGCCAACCAGGCTTCCATGGCCTGAGCGCGGCGCTCAAGTGTGCGAGCATCGCCGTAACCTTCGCTGATCATCCAGCGCAGCAGGGTGATGTTCGACTTCAGGTACTCAGCGATTGCAGCTTCCGGCAGCTTGATGGTGCAACCTGCAGCAGAACGCTCAGCCGAGGCATCCGACAGCTCGAAGGCTTGCTCGACCGTCAGTTCGTTCAGGCCTTCGATCTCGAGAATACGGCCGGAGAAGATGTTCTTCTTGCCCTTCTTCTCGACGGTCAGCAGACCTTTCTGGATGGCGTAGTAGGGGATCGCATGGACCAAATCGCGCAGCGTGATGCCAGGCTGCATCTTGCCCTTGAAGCGAACCAGTACCGACTCCGGCATGTCCAGCGGCATGACGCCAGTGGCTGCGGCGAAGGCGACCAGACCGGAGCCGGCCGGGAAGGAGATACCCATAGGGAAGCGGGTGTGCGAGTCACCACCAGTACCGACGGTATCCGGCAGCAGCATACGGTTCAGCCAGCTGTGGATGATGCCGTCACCCGGACGCAGCGAAACACCGCCGCGGGTCATGATGAAGTCCGGAAGGGTATGATGCGTGGTGACGTCGATCGGCTTTGGATAAGCCGCAGTGTGGCAGAAGGACTGCATGACCAGGTCCGCCGAGAAGCCGAGGCAAGCCAGGTCTTTCAGCTCGTCACGCGTCATTGGGCCAGTGGTGTCCTGGGAGCCGACGGTGGTCATCTTCGGTTCGCAGTAGGTGCCTGGACGGACGCCTTTGCCTTCTGGGAGGCCGCAGGCGCGACCGACCATCTTCTGTGCCAGGGTAAAGCCTTTGGTGCTCTCGGCAGGGGCTTCGGGCTTCTTGAACAAATCAGTCGGGCCCATGCCCAGCTCGGCACGTGCTTTTTCGGTCAAGCCGCGGCCGATAATCAGCGGGATACGACCGCCAGCGCGGACTTCATCGAGCAGGACATCGGTCTTCAGCTCGAAGGTGGTGACCAGTTCATCGCTGCCGTGGCGACGGACTTCGCCCTTGTAGGGGTAGACGTCGATGATGTCGCCCATTGCCAGATCAGAGCAGTCGAACTCGATCGGCAGTGCGCCGGCGTCTTCCATGGTGTTGTAGAAGATCGGTGCGATCTTGGTGCCAAAGCAGAAACCACCTGCACGCTTGTTAGGTACGTTCGGGATATCGTCGCCGAAGAACCACAGTACCGAGTTGGTAGCGGATTTGCGCGAGGAGCCGGTACCTACCACGTCGCCCACATAGGCGATCGGGAAACCTTTGGTGGTCAGCTCTTGCATCTGCTTGAGCGGGCCAACCGAGCCTGGAACGTCCGGGTTGATGCCGTCGCGAGCCATTTTCAGCATTGCCAAGGCATGCAGCGGAATGTCGGGACGCGACCAGGCGTCAGGAGCGGGCGACAGGTCGTCAGTGTTGGTTTCACCCGTAACCTTGAAGACGGTCAGGGTGACTTTCTCGGCAACCGGAGCGCGGTTCTTGAACCATTCGCCTTCGGCCCACGATTGCATCACGGCTTTGGCATTGGCGTTGCCAGCTTTGGCTTTCTCTGCAACGTCATGGAACGCATCGAACATCAGCAGAGTGTGCTTCAGCTGCTTTGCGGTGGTGTCGGACAGTTCTGGGTCGTCGAGCAGCTCGACCAGCGTGACGATGTTGTAACCGCCTTGCATGGTGCCCAGCAGCTCAACAGCGTGCTGCTTGCTGATCAGTGGAGAGGTGGCTTCGCCTTTGGCGATGGCGGCGAGGAATCCGGCCTTGACGTAGGCTGCCTCGTCCACACCGGCAGGAACGCGGTTGGTGATCAGGTCGAGGAGAAATTGTTCTTCGCCGGCAGGCGGGTTCTTCAGGAGGTCGACCAGGCCAGCTGTCTGTTCGGCGTTGAGCGGCTGGGGCACGACGCCCTGGGCGGCACGCTCTTCTACGTGTTTGCGATAGGCTTCAAGCACAGTTATATACCCTCATCATTGGTCCCTTGGGTGTTTCGGGACGCGCATCCGGAAGCTGTTTTCAAAGTTTTACGCCGGCGGGATAACGGATGCGCAGGAGAGAGGGAACTGCGCACCCGTCGATGACCGGTTAACTGTGCTCGTGACGCTTTGAAAACAGCTTCTTGCGGATTGTGTCGCCTAAAACGGCGGGCCGATTCTACTGGAACGGGCCCGCAAAGTTAAGCGAAAGCCCCGAGCGGACTAATCGCTCCATAAGTTCAGGGTTGGAGTGCTACGAAGCTGCAGCCCGTATTCCGTGGCCTTTGGGATGTTTTGGGAGAGGCTGGCGTGATTGTCGAGTGACCCGGCTTGGACAAAAGTCTAAGATGCGCCGCTGTCCTTCGATCCATCGCTTGCCATGCCCAATCAGCGAATCAAAACTCCCTGCGTAGGTCTTTGCTCGACCGTTTATGGCGATCTAGTGTGCCGTGGCTGCAAGCGCTTTCACCACGAAGTGGTGAACTGGAACGGCTACAGCGAGGAAGGCAAACGCTCGATATGGCATCGCCTCGAGATCCTGCTTGCTCAGGTGATGGCAGCAAAGCTGGAAGTGTTCGATCCGGCGCTGCTGCGCAGTCAGCTGGAAAGTAGGCAGATTCGTTTCGTTGCAGAGCAATCGCCCTATTGCTGGGCCTATCATCTGATCGCCAGAGGCGCGCGGGTAATTCAGCAGCTTGAAGCCTATGGTGTCGTCCTGATGCCAGAATTCCGCGACTGGTCATTGCCCGAGCTTCGTGACGCCATCGACCGGGAGTTCTTCCTTCTGTCCGAAGCCCACTACCATCGTTATATCGCGCCACGGTTTCTCGACGATACGGCGCCCTAGATACAGCGCCGTCGAAGTTTTTCCTTGGTTCTATAGAAAGAGAACTGGGCTTTCGCACTAAAAAGACTTCAGCGCTGCGCGACCAGTCCCTCCAGATGATCGATTATGTCTTCGGGCTTGAGTACCAATACGTCACTTTCAAGCGCATCGAGGATCACCTCCGCGGTGTTGCCCATCAACGCCCCCGAAAACCCGGTTCGGGCTACCGTGCCGATCACGGTGACGACGGCTTGGAGCTGATGGCAAACACGCGGAATCAAGGCGTCGGCTGGACCTTCCTCAATGTGCAGCTGGCCGTCAGGGATGTCGTACTCATCTTGAAATTTGCGGCTGGCGTTGCGGTAGCGGGCCTCGATCGTTTCTTTCAGTTGAAAATCAGGATCGGCCGCCGACAGCATTGCAGAAGGGTGTGCACTGATGACATGAAGCGTGCCTTCGGCCAGTGAGGCGATTTCATAACCATGGCGCACGATGCTGGAGTGGAGCGTGCGGTGCTCGATATCGGAGTTCCCCACATCCACCGCGGCCAGGATATTGCCGCCAGTCCAGGGCGCTTCGGTTTTAACCATCAGCACTGGGCATGGGCAATAACGCAGCAGTTTCCAGTCGTCCGGCGTGAGCAATGCACGTTTGAGCGGGTTGTCGGCGACGTGCTGCTTGATGACCAGCCCACAGCCCTCGGCTTGCTGCACTGCGATGATTGTCTGATGAAGGTTTCCGTGCCAGGCCTGCCGAGCCGTAGCCACGTGACCTTGATTCTCAAGCTCCAAGCGCAAGCCGTCCAAATACTCAACGTGATTCTGCTTGTCATCACAGATCAGCAGGTGCAGCTCTGATTGGCTGACGCTGGAGATCAGACGTGCTCGCTTGAGTGCGAGGTTTTCTGAGAGCTTTGGATCGATAACGACGAGGATGCTGCGTATGGCTTGCATGATCGGCTCCGTTTCCGGTATCGGATGGGTTGACTATAGACAAGGACTTCGCAGCGGCCACTGATCCATATCAAGCAAAGCTGGCCGCGCCAGGAAGCATTCGTATAATGCGTCCCCGGCGCTCGTCTTCGAGCGCATCGCTGCTCAAATCAACTTCACGAATGTCCGGACCTCATGCTTCCTGAACTGAATGAATTTCTTGGCTGCACGACACCTCCAGCGTGGGTCGCCGCGGCGCTGCAAAATCAGGACGTGATGCTCATCGATCACGGCAACTGTGAAAAAAAGGCTGCGGGCGCCGCTTTCCAGCTGATGTTCAGGTATGTCGACAAGCCCGATCTACAGAACAAGATGTCGCGTCTGGCCCGGGAAGAGCTCCGGCATTTCGAACAGGTACTGTCAATCATCCGCAAGCGAGAGATAGGCCTGCGTAATATCGGATCGTCCCGTTATGCCGCGGGTCTGCGCGAGCTGGTACGTAACCACGAGCCTTATCGGCTAACCGACACGTTAGTGATCGGGGCATTCATCGAGGCACGTTCGTGCGAACGCTTCGCGATGCTGGTTCCGCATCTGGACGATGAATTGGGCAAGTTCTATCACGGGCTGCTCAAGTCCGAGGCGAGGCATTTTCAGGACTATCTCAAGCTTGCCTATCTCTACGGGGAGGCAGCGGATATCGATGCGACGATAGTTCGTGTTCGTGAGCGCGAACGTGAGTTGATCGAAAGCCCCGACAGTGAGTTTCGTTTTCACAGCGGCGTACCCTGCGCAGCCTGAATTCTTACGTCAATTCGAAAGGCGTTTGGTGAAACCCCGATTCGTCGACCTGCAGCGCCCACCCTTGACGATCCCAGTCACCCAGTACGATCCGCCGGGCAACCTGTCCATCGACCTCCAGCACGTGCGTTGCAGGGCGGTGGGTATGGCCATGGATCAGAGTGTGGACATTGTGGCGTTGCATAACCTTCACGACTTCATCGGGGGTTACGTCGACGATATCGCTGGCTTTCATGCGCGTTTCTTCTTTGCTGCTTGAGCGCAACTTTTGCGCAAGTTGTTGCCGTTTGGTAAGCGATAGGTTATGCAGGATGAACAGGCTGACAGGGTTGCGCAGCCAGCGCTTCAGTCGCATGTAGCCTTCATCGCGGGTGCAGAGACTATCGCCGTGCATGAGCAGCACACGTTCACCATTCAGTGGCGCGACATGTGGGTCGGCGAGCAGCGTGCATCCTGCCTCGCGACAGAACGCCTTGCCGATCATGAAGTCGCGGTTACCGTGCATTAGATAGATGCGGGTTCCGGCAACACTCACAGCCTTCAACGCTCGGGCAATTTCGCGCTGAAAATGGGTCATGCCATCGTCACCGACCCATACCTCGAAGAAGTCTCCGAGGATATACAGCGCCTCGGCATGCCGGGCTCTGGTTTCCAGAAAGCCAAGAAACGCCCGGCTTATGTCCGGGCGTCGCTCTTCGAGATGCAGATCAGAAATCAGCAGGATCAATAGCGTTACTCGACGATCTCGGCTTTCTCGATCACAACGTCTTCTACCGGCACGTCCTGATGGCCGGACTTCATGGTGGTAGGCACGCCCTTGATCTTCTCTACTACATACATGCCCTCGACGACTTCGCCAAACACTGTGTAACCCCAGCCTTGTACTGTCGGGGCAGTGTGGTCGAGGAAATCGTTGTCTTTGACGTTGATGAAGAACTGCGCGGATGCCGAATGCGGCTCCATGGTGCGGGCCATTGCCAAAGTGCCCATCTTGTTGGATAGACCGTTGTTGGCTTCGTTCTTGATCTGGCCGCGCGTGGCTTTCTGTTTCATACCGCTCTCGAAGCCGCCGCCCTGGATCATGAAGTTGCTGATCACGCGGTGGAAGATGGTGCCGTCATAGTGCCCACTCTTCACGTATTCCTTGAAATTGGCGGTGGTCTCCGGTGCTTTGTCTTCGAACAGCTTGACGGTGATGACGCCATGATTGGTATGCAGCTTGATCATTGGAAAGCCTTCCTGAATGGGGGACGGAAATATAGGTCGCGCAGACGCGACCGGTGATTGCACTTGACTCGTGATCGCGGCGCAGGGCGCGGCAGGGCGCTTTGCTCTGTCAGGGGGTTGACGGGTCCGCTATGATAGGCGCTTTGATTTGGCCGGCCTACCCTGAGAGAGATTTACAAATTACTGCGCTCGGCCATGCCGCGTTGAATCCAGTCTCAAAATGCTCATGTACAAGCTGTACATTCCGCTTTTTTCCGACTGGTGTCGCCTTGCCTGGTCATCGTTCGCTACTTTTGTAAAAACCTCTCTCTGAGCCGCACACTCGCAGATCGTTAAGGACACCATGAGCAAGCCTGAGACTACCGCAGCCACGAATTTTCTCCGCCCGATCGTTCAGGCCGACCTGGATTCGGGTAAGCACACCAAGATCGTCACGCGCTTTCCGCCTGAGCCCAACGGCTATCTGCACATCGGTCATGCCAAGTCGATCTGCCTGAACTTCGGTTTGGCCAAGGAGTTCGGCGGCGAGTGCAACCTTCGCTTCGATGACACCAATCCGGCGAAAGAGGATCAGGAATACATTGATGCGATCAAGAGCGACGTTCAGTGGCTCGGTTTCCAGTGGGCGGGTGAAGAGCGCTACGCTTCGAACTATTTTGGCCAACTGCACGATTGGGCTGTCGAGCTGATCAAGGCGGGCAAAGCATATGTTTGCGATTTGACGCCCGATCAGGCCCGGGAATACCGCGGCAGCCTGACCGAGCCGGGCAAGAACAGCCCGTTCCGCGAGCGTGCCGTGGAAGAAAACCTGGACCTGTTCGCACGCATGAGGGCCGGCGAGTTTCCTGATGGAGCCAAGGCGTTGCGCGCCAAGATCGATATGGCCTCGCCGAACATGAACCTGCGCGACCCGATTCTCTATCGGATCCGCCATGCGCATCATCACCAGACGGGCAACGAATGGTGCATCTACCCGAGCTATGACTTTACCCATGGCCAGTCGGATGCCATCGAAGGCATCACCCATTCGATCTGCACCCTGGAGTTCGAAGACCATCGTCCGTTGTATGAATGGTTCTTGGAGAACCTGCCAGTTCCGGCGCGACCGCGTCAGTATGAATTCGCGCGTCTCAACTTGAACTACACGATCACCAGCAAGCGCAAGCTCAAGCAGCTGGTGGATGAAAAGCACGTCAGCGGCTGGGATGACCCGCGCATGTCGACCCTCAGCGGCTACCGCCGTCGCGGTTACACGCCGGCTTCAATTCGTACCTTCTGCGACATGATCGGTGTAAACCGCGCAGGCGGCGTCGTCGATATCGGCATGCTCGAATTTGCCATCCGCGAGGACCTGGACGCCAATGCGCCGCGCGCAATGTGCGTGCTCAAGCCCATCAAAGTGGTCATTACCAACTACCCGGAAGGCCAGGTGGAAAACCTGGAACTGCCGCGCCATCCGAAGCAGGACATGGGCGTGCGTCAGCTGCCGTTCTCGCGCGAGATCTACATCGATGCGGGGGACTATGAAGAAAATCCTCCCAAGGGCTTCAAGCGTCTCGAGCCCAATGGTGAGGTGCGCTTGCGCGGCAGTTACGTCATTCGCGCCGATGAGGCGATCAAGGATGCCGAGGGCAATATCGTCGAGCTGCGCTGCAGCTATGACCCGGAAACGCTCGGCAAGAATCCTGAAGGTCGCAAGGTCAAAGGCGTCATCCACTGGGTGCCGGCCGCCGAGAGCGTGGAGTGCGAAGTGCGCCTGTACGATCGCCTGTTCCGCTCAGCCAACCCGGAAAAGGACGAGGACGGTGGTAGCTTTCTGGACAACATCAACCCTGAGTCCCTGATCGTGCTCAAAGGTTGCCGCGCGGAGCCGTCGCTGGCCTCGGCCGAAGCCGAAGAGCGTTTCCAGTTCGAGCGTGAGGGCTATTTCGCGGTCGACCTCAAGGACAGCCAACCGGGCGCGCCTGTGTTCAACCGTACCGTGACTCTGCGCGACTCATGGGGAGGCCAGTAATGGCGCTGGCGATCTACAACACGCTGACCAAGGCCAAGGAACCGCTCAAGCCGCTGATTGGCAATCAGGTGCGCATGTACGTGTGCGGCATGACGGTCTATGACTTCTGCCACATTGGTCATGCGCGGGTCATGGTGGCGTTCGACGTCGTGTCGCGCTGGCTGCGCCATCGTGGCTACGAGCTGACCTACGTACGCAACATCACCGATATCGACGACAAGATCATCCGCCGCGCGCAGGAAAATGGCGAAAGCTTCGACGCGCTGACTGATCGCATGATCGCTGCGATGCATGAAGACGAGGCCCGTCTGAATGTGCAGCGTCCTGACCTTGAGCCGCGGGCCACCGACCACATCGCTGGCATGCACGCCATGATTCAGACCTTGATCGACAAGGGTTTCGCCTACGCGCCCGGCAACGGCGACGTGTACTACCGGGTCGGGAAGTTTGTCGGTTACGGCAAGCTCTCTCGACGCAAGATCGAGGATCTCAAGATTGGCGCCCGCATCGAGGTCGATGAGGCGAAGCAGGATCCGCTGGACTTCGTGCTCTGGAAGGCGGCCAAGCCGGGTGAGCCGAGCTGGGAATCTCCATGGGGTGCAGGGCGTCCTGGCTGGCATATCGAGTGCTCGGTCATGTCCACCTGCTGCCTGGGCGAGACCTTCGATATCCATGGCGGCGGCCCGGATCTGGTCTTCCCGCATCATGAAAACGAGATCGCGCAGAGCGAAGCCGCGACCGGCAAGCAATACGCCAACGCTTGGATGCACGCCGGCGCCGTACGCGTCGATGGCGAGAAGATGTCCAAGTCGCTGGGCAATTTCTTCACCATCCGTGAGGTGCTGGAGAAATACCAGCCAGAGGTCGTGCGCTACTTGCTGGTATCGAGCCACTACCGCAGCCCGATCAATTATTCCGAAGACAGCCTGAAGGAAGCCAAGGGGGCGCTTGAGCGGTTCTATACCGCGTTGAGGGGCCTTCCCGAGTTGCCTGCAAATGGCGGTGAGAGCTTTGTCGCTCGCTTCGGTGAAGCCATGGATGATGACTTCAATTCCCCTGAAGCTTGTGCAGTGCTGTTTGAAATGGCTCGGGAGATCAATCGTCTGCGTGACACCGACTTTCAAGCCGCTGCCGCTCTCGCAGCTCGCTTGAAAGAGTTGGCCGGTGTGCTTGGTGTGCTGCAGATCGATCCTGACGCGTTTCTGCAATCCGGTGCTGCTGGGACGGTGGACGCAGCCGAAGTCGAAGCCCTGATCGCCGCGCGCTTGCAAGCTCGTGCTGACAAGAACTGGGGCGAATCCGACCGGATTCGTGATCAGCTCACAGCCATGGGCGTGGTGTTGGAAGACAGTAAGGGTGGAACGACCTGGCGACTCGCCGAATAGCTGATCTGGCTCTTCAAGAGGCCGCCTTGTGCGGCCTTTTTTGTGGGCGCCCGGTAACCACCGATTCGAGAAAATGGACAGGCTTCATCACTATGTGATCAGACGGGTGAGGCGATCAGCTCGGATACAACCCCTCGGCACGCAACCGCTTGTAAAGGGTGTTGCGGCTCACGCCCAAGTGCCTGGCCAGATGCGAAACGTTGCCGCGACAGGCCTCGAATTGAGAACGCAGCGGCTGATTGACTGCAACGGGCGGCGGGCTGACCTTTGCCACCTTCGAGGAAATGTTCGTAGGCAACGCACGGTCTCCCGCCACGTCAAGATCCGCGAAAAAGTCGTCCGGTAAATGCTCTGCGCGAACTGGCTGGTCGCCGGCCAGTGCCAACGCAACCTGGATCACGCTGCTCAGCTGCCGGAGGTTGCCCGGCCAGGGGTGAGAATCAAGCAGCCGCTGTACGTCCGGCGTGAGCCCAGCCCACTGCTGTGGTTCACGATGTTGCTCCCAGATGCGTTGAATCAGCGCCTGCCTGTCGCGCCGATGCCTCAGCGGCGGCAGCTCGACGCTCAGCCCGCTGACCCGGTAGAACAGATCTTGGCGAAAACGACCATTCTCGACTTCCTCCCTTAGTGAACGGTTCGTCGCACATATCAGGCGGAAGTCGACGGGGACGGGCGCTCCGCCACCGAGCGGCTGGACGCTGCGGTCCTGCAGCACGCGCAATAGGCGCGCTTGCAGGCTCAACGGCATGTCGCCAATTTCATCGAGAAAGAGTATCCCACCGTCGGCCTTGCGAATCAGACCGAGGCTGCCTTTCTGGTGGGCACCGGTGAAGGCACCTTTCTCATAGCCGAAGAGTTCGGATTCGATCAGTTCGGCAGGAATCGCGGCACAGTTCACCGCAATGAGAGGCGAGCTGGCACGTGAGCTCGCGGCATGCAGGGCCTTGACCAAGACTTCCTTGCCGACACCGGTCTCGCCGTGCACGAGCACCGGAACATCCTTCTCGAGCATCAGCTGTGCTTGGCGGACCACTTTATTCACCTGCGGATCGCCCTGGTCGATGTCCGCCAGTTCCAGATGCTGCCCGGAACGAGAAGGCTTGCGGAAGTCTCGTGGCTGGACGCGCGGTCTCAGCGGGCGCCGAACCAGGCCGTGGAAGCGATGCCGTCCCATGGCACGCAGGAGCATGGGCTGCTCTTCCGGTTGATTGAGCAACTGTAGAAGCGGGACGTCGAACAGCTGGTCGATCCGGGTGCGTGTCAGGGTCACGCCTAGCAGGTTGTCGGCACGTCGGTTGGCTGAAACGATCAGGCCTGACTCGTCGAACACCAGCAATCCGGCCCATTGGCTGTCCAGATTGTCCTGCCCGGTATTGAAGGTCAGCTGAAAGTAATCGTCATTGAACAGATTGAGGATCAGCCGGTTCTCCACCGACTGAGTCATCATCTTGACCATGCCGAGCGTGTGGGACGGCGGCAGGTAGCTGTCGCTGGATACATCGAGCACGGCGATCAGCTGGCGCTGGGCGTCGAAGATCGGAGATGCCGCGCCGGACAGATAGCGGTTCGCCTTGAGGAAATGCTCATCACGTTGAATGTGCACGGCCTGCCCGCTGGCCAGTGCTGTGCCGATGGCATTGGTACCGGTATCGCGCTCCATCCAGCTCGCGCCGGGATTGAAACCGCGTTGTTGAGATGGATCCACAAAACGTCGATCGCCCCATGACTCCAGTAATCGCCCAGCGCTATCGGCCAGCAGAATCAAACAGCTGGAATTTGAAAGGATGTTTTCGTAGTAGGGCAGGACTTCGCGCTGAGTGGTTTGCACCAGACTGCGTTGGCGTTCGAGCAATTCGTTGACGTCTCGCTCAGCCGGTTGACCGAAGCTGGGAATACTGTGGGGTTGCAAGCCATAGCGCTCGCAGCGACTCCATGAATCTTCGATCAGGGTTTGGTGTGAGATGGACTGGGCTGAATCGGCCATGTTGCCTCTCTGACGATGCATGTTCTTATTTTTATTGACTGCAGCCGTGGCGGCGCCTTGAACAGTTTTGTTCATTTCTGAGCACTGTCAATGTTCACTTTTGTTCATTTTGAACAGTCGAGAACGGGTATTCCCGCGTCGGCTCATGAGCTAGAGCGGGTGGGGGCGGGTGGCACGGATATCGCTATGCATCCTTCACAACAATTAGAAGGATGCGGCATGTCCCTCACGCTGGAACACGTTACCAAGACCGTCGATGGCCAAGTGCATATCGATGACGCGAGCCTGGTTTTCGAACCGGGGTCGTTCAACGTCCTGATCGGGCGGACGCTGTCGGGTAAGACATCGCTCATGCGGCTCATGGCAGGCCTGGACAAGCCTACCCGGGGGCGCATTGTGATGAA
Organism: Stutzerimonas zhaodongensis; assembly: GCF_003696365.1. Lineage (GTDB taxonomy): Bacteria > Pseudomonadota > Gammaproteobacteria > Pseudomonadales > Pseudomonadaceae > Stutzerimonas > Stutzerimonas zhaodongensis. The sequence continues at coordinate 7,814 of NZ_RFFM01000005.1, read as the reverse complement.
TGGCGCCGACGTTACGGACGTGCCGGTGCGCAGGCGCAACGTGTCGATGGTGTATCAACAGTTCATCAACTACCCAACGCTGAGTGTTTTCGAAAATATTGCCTCGCCGTTGCGGCAGGCAGGTGTGAGCAAATCGGAGATCGAGCGCAAGGTTCGTGAGACTGCCGAAATGCTGCACATAGAGGGATTTCTCAAGCGCCATCCTCTGGAGCTGTCGGGCGGCCAGCAGCAACGAACAGCCATGGCCCGTGCACTGGTCAAGGATGCCGATCTGGTGTTGTTCGACGAGCCGCTGGTCAATCTCGATTACAAGCTCCGTGAAGAGCTGCGTCAGGAAATGCGTGAGTTGTTCAGGACTCGTCGCAGCATTGCCGTATACGCCACTACCGAGCCCAACGAAGCGCTGGCGTTAGGCGGAACCGCAACGGTGCTGCACGAAGGGAGGGTGATACAGAGCGGCCCGACTTCAGAGGTATACCACCGGCCGAGCCAGATGCTCAGTGCCGAGCTGTTCTCCGAGCCCCCGATCAACCTGCTGCCGGGTCGCATCGCGGCCAATGAGGTCAGCTTCCAGGATTGTCTGCATTTTCCACTCAATGCCGATCTACGGGCCTTGGGTGAAGGTGAGTACCGCTTTGGCGTACGACCTAGCCATATCGGTCTCGTACCGTCCAACGATGATGATCTGGAAGTATCCGGCATGGTTGAACTCGCGGAAATCAGCGGTTCGGAAACCTTCCTTCATGTGCGCAACGAGCATTTCAGTCTGGTGCTGCACCTGCAGGGCGTACATGACTACGCAGTGGACTCGCCGATCCGGGTGTATATCCCGACCCACAAGTTGTTCGTCTTCGATGCCTCGGGCCAGCTGGCCCAGGCACCGGCGCGGCGTGCCTGAGGAGGGCGTTATGGCAGAGATTCGCTTGCAGAACCTGGCCCATAGTTACAGCGCGCAACCAAGTGGCGCGGCGGACTATGCCATCCGGGAGATGGACCACGTGTGGGAGCAGGGCGGCGCCTACGCCCTGCTGGGCCCCTCAGGATGCGGCAAGTCGACGTTGCTGAATGTCATTTCCGGCCTGCTCAGCCCCTCGGAGGGGAAAGTGCTGTTCGATAGCCGCGAAGTGAACAGGCTGACTCCCGAACAGCGCAACATCGCTCAGGTTTTTCAGTTTCCAGTGGTGTACGACACCATGACGGTGTTCGACAACCTGGCTTTCCCGCTGCGCAACCAGGGCGTGCCGGAAGCGCGAGTTACCAGCAAGGTTCACGAAATCGCCGAGGTGCTCGATCTGCATCCGCTGCTCAAGCGCAAGGCCCGGAACCTTACAGCGGACGAGAAACAGAAGGTGTCCATGGGGCGTGGACTGGTACGAGATGACGTTTCGGCAATCCTTTTCGACGAGCCGCTTACCGTTATCGACCCGCATCTGAAGTGGAAACTGCGGCGCAAGCTCAAGCAGATACACGAGCAGTTCAACATCACGATGATCTACGTCACGCACGACCAGCTGGAGGCCTCGACCTTCGCTGACAAGATTGCCGTGATGCATGGCGGGCAGATCGTCCAATTCGGTACGCCACGGGAACTGTTCGAACGGCCACAGCATACATTTGTCGGCTTTTTCGTTGGCAGCCCAGGGATGAACCTGATCGAGGTGCGCGCTGAGCAGCGCGGTGTCGGCTTCGGAGATCTGCATCTGCCACTGTCCGATGCGCTCGCGGCTCGTTTGCCGGAATTGACACAAAGCCGCCTGCAGATCGGCATCCGCCCCGAGTTCGTTCAGGTGACCGAGGAGCCAGCAGCCGGCGCAATGCAGGCCGATATGGTGCGGGTTGAAGATCTAGGGACTTACAAAATCGTCACGCTTCGCCTGGAAGGGCATTTGCTGAAGGCTCGCTTACCTGAGGATCAGCCCGTTCCGAAGGGGCAGGCCTGGGTGGGGTTCCCTGCCCAGTGGCTGATGCTCTACGCCGATGATCGGCTGGTGGAGGAGAGGGCATGACCAAGGTCCAGAACAACCGTGCCTGGTGGTTGGTGCTGCCAGTGTTTCTGTTGGTGGCATTCAGCGCGATTCTCCCGATGATGACCGTGGTGAACTACTCGGTTCAGGACATCTTCGATTCCTCGACCCGGTTCTTCGTGGGTGCGGACTGGTACCGCCAGATACTTCATGACCCTCGGCTGCACGACTCACTTTTGCGGCAATTCATTTTCTCCGGTTGCGTGCTGCTTATCGAGATCCCGCTGGGTATCGCCGTTGCGCTGACCATGCCGACCCGTGGCCGCTGGGCGTCGCTGTGCCTGATCGTGATGGCGATTCCGCTGCTGATTCCATGGAACGTGGTCGGCACCATCTGGCAGATATTCGGGCGCGCCGACATCGGTTTGCTGGGATACGGGCTGCGTGAGCTGGGTATCGACTACAACTATGCATCCAACACGCGAGACGCGTGGGTGACGGTCCTGGTCATGGATGTCTGGCACTGGACCTCTCTGGTGGCATTGCTCTGCTACTCGGGATTGCGGGCGATCCCTGACGCTTATTACCAGGCCGCGCGCATCGACAGGGCGTCTTCCTGGGCGGTGTTTCGCTACATACAGCTGCCGAAGCTAAAAAGCGTGCTGCTGATTGCCGTGATGCTGCGCTTCATGGACAGCTTCATGATCTACACCGAGCCATTCGTGCTTACCGGCGGCGGCCCGGGAAATGCCACCACCTTCCTCAGCCAGACGCTGACAAAAATGGCGGTCGGGCAGTTCGATCTCGGCCCGGCGGCGGCCTTCTCGCTGATCTACTTCCTGATCATCCTGCTGGTGTCCTGGGTGTTCTACACCGCCATGACCCATGGCGACCAGAAATGAAGAGGGACTGCTGATGAACCTGCGCAAGCGAGCGGTACTGATCCTCTACATCGCTTTCCTGATGGTGCCGATCTACTGGCTGGTCAATATGTCGTTCAAGAGCAACACCGAGATTCTAGGCGGGCTGACGCTGTGGCCTCGGGACCTGACGCTGGATAACTACAAAGTCATCTTTACCGATCGCAGCTGGTACAGCGGCTACATCAACTCGTTGTACTACGTCTGCCTGAACACGATCATTTCATTGACGGTGGCATTGCCAGCCGCCTATGCCTTTTCCCGCTTTCGCTTTCTCGGCGACAAGCACCTGTTCTTCTGGCTGCTAACCAACCGGATGGCGCCACCGGCGGTATTTCTGTTGCCGTTCTTTCAGCTTTACTCATCGATCGGGCTGTTCGACACCCACATCGCAGTGGCATTGGCGCACTGCCTGTTCAACGTGCCTTTGGCGGTGTGGATTCTCGAAGGTTTCATGTCCGGTGTGCCCAAGGAAATCGACGAAACGGCATACATCGACGGCTACAGCTTTCCCAAGTTCTTCGTGAAGATTTTCATCCCCCTGATTGGTTCGGGCATCGGGGTCACGGCGTTCTTCTGCTTCATGTTCTCGTGGGTCGAGTTGCTATTGGCGCGCACTCTGACGTCGGTTGATGCCAAGCCGATCGTCTCGGTGATGACACGGACCGTCTCGGCTTCAGGGATCGACTGGGGTGTGCTGGCTGCTGCCGGCGTGTTGACCATTCTGCCGGGCATGCTGGTGATCTGGTTTGTCCGCAATCATGTCGCCAAGGGCTTCGCCCTCGGCCGCGTATAGGAGTCGCTCATGAGCTGGATGGCATGGACCGCGCCGACCACGGCTTTTTTCGCCGTCATTGGTGTAATGCTGGCGCTGATGAGCGCCTGGGAACTGAGGCGACCTTGCGTTCCGCGCAAAGGTTTTCTGCCTATCGTTACCACCCGGGGCGATCGGCTATTCATTGGACTTTTGGGCAGCGCCTATTGGCACCTTCTGCTGATAGGGCTGACCGACTGGAGCATCTGGATAGCGTCCGCGCTGTCTCTCGTCTGGTTGTTTGCAGTGATGCGCTGGGGTTGAGCCTTGTGGCCCATCCCTCCGAAAAACCCAAAGGAGGTGTTTATGTTCGAGAATAAAAACAACACCCGACATGGCATGGCGCTCACGGCCCTGCTGATGTTGTCCGGCTTTGCAGGTACGGCATGGGCCGATGCCTATGAGGATGCGGCGAAAAAGTGGATCGAGTCGGAGTTCAATCCATCGACGTTATCGCCGGAACAACAGATGGAAGAGTTGCGTTGGTTCATCAAGGCCGCCGAGCCGTTTCGTGGCATGGAAATCAACGTCGCTTCGGAGACCATCACCACCCACGAGTACGAGTCCAAGACCCTCGCTCGTGCATTCAGCGAAATCACCGGCATCCGCCTGCGCCATGACCTGATGCAGGAGGGCGATGTCGTCGAAAAGCTGCAGACGCAGATGCAGTCCGGCAAGAACATCTACGATGGCTACATCAACGATTCCGACCTGATCGGCACCCACTTCCGTTATGGCAAGGCAGTTGCCATCAGCGACATGATCGAGGGCGAGGCGAAGGATTACACGCTGCCAACCCTCGATCTAAAAGACTTCATCGGGATTTCCTTTACCACCGGGCCGGACGGCAAGATCTATCAGCTGCCGGTTCAGCAGTTCGCCAACCTCTACTGGTTCCGCGCCGATTGGTTCGAGCGCGATGACCTCAAGAAACAGTTCAAGGAGCGTTACGGCTATGAACTCGGCGTGCCGGTGAACTGGTCGGCTTACGAGGACATCGCCGAGTTCTTCAGCAAACACGTCAAGGAGATCGACGGGCAGCGCGTGTACGGCCACATGGACTACGGTAAGAAAGATCCTTCACTGGGCTGGCGCTTTACTGATGCCTGGTTTTCCATGGCTGGTGCTGGAGACAAGGGATTGCCAAACGGGCTGCCGGTGGATGAGTGGGGTATTCGGGTAGAGGACTGCCATCCAGTTGGCTCCAGCGTTGCCCGCGGTGGCGCTACCAATGGCCCGGCGGCAGTGTTCGCTACGCAAAAGTACGTCGACTGGATGCGCGAGTACGCCCCGCGCGAGGCGCAAGGCATGACATTCTCGGAGTCGGGCCCGGTTCCGGCGCAGGGCAATATCGCCCAGCAGATCTTCTGGTATACAGCCTTCACGGCCGACATGACCAAGCCGGGCTTGCCTGTGGTAAACGAAGATGGCACGCCAAAATGGCGGATGGCGCCATCGCCCAAAGGTCCGTATTGGGAGGAGGGTATGAAGCTCGGCTACCAGGACGCGGGCTCCTGGACATTCCTCGATTCGACCCCCGAAAAGCGGCGCCTGGCAGCGTGGCTATATGCGCAGTTCACAGTAGCGAAAACCGTGTCGCTGAAGAAAACCTTGGTTGGTCTGACACCTATCCGTGAGTCGGACATCAACTCTGATGCCATGACCGAGGCCGCGCCTAAGCTCGGCGGGCTGGTGGAGTTCTACCGCAGCCCGGCTCGGGTGCAGTGGACGCCCACCGGAACCAACGTTCCTGACTACCCACGTCTTGCCCAGCTTTGGTGGCAGTACATTGCCGAAGCGGCCAGTGGCGACAAGACGCCTCAGGAGGCTTTGGATGGGCTAGCCGAGGCTCAGGACACCATGATGGCCAGACTTGAGCGGGCCAAGGTGCAGCCCAAGTGCGGCCCCAAGATGAACGAGCCGCGTGATCCGCAATACTGGCTGAGCCAGCCTGGTTCGCCAAAACCCAAATTGGAAAACGAAAAACCACAGGGTGAGACCGTCAGCTATGACGAGCTGATCAAATCCTGGGAGCAGGAGCGTTAGTTGCGGCAAGTAGCTCCTGGCAAAACGGCACCCTCGGGTGCCGTTTTTCGCTAGCTCGTCAACTTGCCACAATCGCAGCTGCCATCAATCGTGCAAATGCTCGGCCGCATGCAAAGTGTTCTCCAACAAGCAGGCTCGTGTCATGGGCCCCACCCCACCTGGAACTGGGGTGATCCAGCCCGCACGCTGTACAGCAACATCGAACTCCACATCCCCGACCAGTTTTCCGTCGGCTTGGCGATTGATGCCGACATCGATGACGATGGCGCCTTCCTTGATCCACTCGCCTTTCACCAAACCGGTGATGCCGGTCGCCACCACGATCAAATCAGCACGCTTGACGTGATCAGCCAGGTCATTGGTAAAGCGGTGCGTGACGGTGGTCGTGCAACCTGCGAGCAACAGTTCAAGGGCCATCGGCCGACCTACGATGTTTGACGCACCGACTACAACGGCGTTGAGGCCATGTAAATCGACGCCTGTGCTTTCGAGCAGCGCCATGATGCCTTTTGGCGTACAGGGGCGCAGCAGCGGCATGCGTTGGGCGAGGCGGCCGATGTTGTAGGGGTGGAATCCATCAACGTCTTTGTCGGGGCGGATGCGTTCGAGCAATTGCGATGCATCCAGGTGCTTGGGCAGCGGAAGCTGTACGAGAATCCCATCTATGAGTGGGTCCTCGTTGAGCTGATCGATTAGCTGCAGCAGGTCGTCCTGGGTGGTCGAGGCGGGCAGATCATGAGCGGTAGATTTGAAACCTACTTCTTCGCAGTCTTTACGCTTGTGAGCGACATATACCTGCGATGCTGGATCAGTGCCAACAAGGATCACTGCCAGTCCCGGTACTCTGAGGCCTTGCTGAGAGCGCTCGGCGACTCTGCCTGCAATCTGCTGGCGAATGGTGGCAGCGATCTTTTTACCGTCGATCAGTTGTGCGGTCATGACGCGTGATTAACCATCGGGGAGGATTGGAAAAGGACGCGCATTCTCGCACGGCGGCTCCGTTCGGCAAAGGCGATGCAACGGTGGATTCCCGTAACTCCTTTACCAGGCTGAAATTTTTTCGACTTTGCTGTTGACGAGGTCCAGGCAGGCCATTAAGATTCGCCCCGCTTGTCGAGCACAGCCTGCTGCTGGGTAAGACGGCTTTTGAAGGTCATTCCTTCACTCGCCGGAGCTTGAAGTCTGCGCTCAAATTGAATGCAGATAAAAGCGCCCGTAGCTCAGTTGGATAGAGCATCCGCCTTCTAAGCGGATGGTCGCAGGTTCGAGTCCTGCCGGGTGCGCCATTCCGGCTCTGGCACAAGCAAAGGCAATATGGTGGGCGTAGCTCAGTTGGTAGAGCACAGGATTGTGGCTCCTGCGGTCGTGGGTTCGAACCCCATCGTCCACCCCATATTCCGAAACGCCAGGCTTAGCCTGGCGTTTTTGTTAGAAGTTTGCGGACGTGGTGAAATTGGTAGACACACCAGATTTAGGTTCTGGCGCCGCAAGGTGTGAGAGTTCGAGTCTCTCCGTCCGCACCATCTAATGGTTTCCTGGCCTCTCATGAGGACACGGAAATCCCTGAAAGCCCCGTAATAGGGGCTTTTTTGTGTCTGTTGATTATCAGCTTTTTTTAGTAGCTGCCGTGCCAGCACGGATCAGGGTGTACTAAAATGTGTCCCAAACGAATGTGACCGAGGTTTTTGGACACATGGCGCTTTCAGACACCGCTGTGAGACAGGCAAAGCCGGCGCACAAGGACTATACGATCAGCGACAGCAATGGGCTGGCGTTACTTGTGCACCGCAACGGTAGCAAGTACTGGACATTTCGCTACAGCCACCAAGGCAGAAAGCGAAAGATGTCGTTAGGCGTTTATCCAGACGTCTCTCTCAAGCGTGCGCGGGAGAAGCGGGATGAGTGCCGAGTCCGACTTGCCGACGGTTTGGACCCTTCCGAAACAGCATTGGACACCGAGGTGTCCAAAAAGCTTTTTCGCGAGGTCGCTGACGATTGGGATGCCTTTCGAACCCCTCGTCTTACGCAGGGCCGTAAGGGTTCGGCCGCACAAGCACGACGTTACCTGGA
>NZ_RFFM01000004.1 GCF_003696365.1 Stutzerimonas zhaodongensis | reverse complement strand
GCCGGTGCATGGTTGAAGAGCCAAAGCGCATAACCTCTCTCGGCTGAGATTGTGGGTGGGGGTTGTTTTGGTTTCTATCATCGAGCGGCCCGAGCCGAACAAGATTCTGCGGCCTTCATCGCTGCGTCTTGTGCAAACGGTATTGCGGTTGGCGCCAGCTTAGAAAAGAAGTCAGGGTGTTGGATGGCAGTCCTGCGTAAGGGCGGCGAGTGCAAATAAAGCATCGTCGCGCCGATGGTGTGAGGCTATCGGTTGAGTGTAGTAGGGGCGCAACCAGCAGTGCCGTTGTATAGCTGGGTTAACATTAAATCTGCTTACACACGTGCGTTCAGATCGATATCGATGGGTTCGGAGCTGAGTCACTACTGACGCACCTCTATCGAGAATCAGCTTGGACCAAGACGCTTAGGTGACCGATTGCGGTGATCGAAGAAGAGTAGGCTGTTGGCCGAGTCGTTTGTTCAGAGCTGCAAACTGAAGAAGGCAGCAAAACCTTCTTCATATACAGTCGAAGCTGCAACAACTGCGTTATTGACGAACCCATGTTTGGGTACGCCCCAGCGCTTCGATGCCGACGTAACCGCGCACTTCCAGCTTGTCGCCACCTTGTAGCAGTTTAGCCTTGGCGCGGTAGGTCTTACCCTTGGCAGGGTCCAGGATGCTTCCCTCTGACCAGGTCTGCTCGCCGTCCGGCTTCAGGTCCCAGAGGATCGTCATCCCGGTGATGGGCTGGTCCTTGCGCTCACCATCGCATGCGCTGCAAACCGGGTTTGACCCTTGTTCCGACTTGAGTATCTCTGACACTTTGCCGCTCAGCGTGCCGTCGGCGGCTTGTTGAATTTCGACAATCGACTTAGGTTTGCCGGTCTCGTCATCGATGGTCTGCCAGCGCCCGGCAGGCGATTCGGCGGCGAAAGCCAGTGACGAGAGCGGCAGGGCTAGCAGCAAAGCGGTGAGCATTGAGCGCATGATTTCTCCAGTAATCGAAAATGCGACTAAAACTCTATCACCGGATATTTGAAGGTGCTGGCTTTGGCTGGCTGACTGGTCGGTTCTCGTCAGTCGCCTCTAACTAGAGGATGGCTTCTGTCTGATTGCTCCGGTTAGCGTAAATGCCGTAACCGACCCGTTAATTCCCTTGACGCTATGGTTGGCATCGGGGGGGGTAGCTGGAAGCACTTTTTTTCTCAAGCCGTAGCTCCCAGCTACTTCGGGCGCATGATCTGCTGTTGGGCATTGCCCATGCTCCGTGCGCCCATATGACCTTGGCGTGGATCGTCCATTGACGCCTGTGCAGCGGGCTGCCGAGCACCCATAGGATATGCATTCGTCGTGTCCCCAGTATGTCCTGCACCAGATTTCGTCATTAGTGAGGAAGCTGCTTGATAGCGACGCCCTTCTAATAGCGCACATCTTCAGGCAGAGCCACTTGTCCCACACCTTGAGCTGTCCGCCGGTTCTTCAGCACTCTCGCGACTGTATGCCACCAACCGGGCCATTCGGGCGCATCGCCGTTCGTCGGTAGGTCGCAGTGGTTGCCGGCACGCGTTCAAGTCTGGGCGCATAACGCCGAAAAAAGGAATGCTTGATTGCGTTTTGAATGATGCCATTATGATGGCTAGCTAATGTTGCATGCCGGACGACTGCCGTCCCTGAGGTCACCCGTGAATCGACCCTCGCTCCGCCATCTGACACGTGCTCTCACAGCAATCGCGTCGCTATTAGCACTTCAGTTCGCACATGCCGCCGACGGCATCACGGTAGTTACCGAAGAGCTCCCGCCGTACAACATGACCGTCGATGGCAAACTTACCGGCATGGGTACGGAAGTGGTGGAAGCCGTGTTGGCCGAAGTGGGTGAGCAAGCCCGCATCCAGTCGATGCCTTGGGCGCGCGCATATGACATCGCCCTCAACTCGGAAAACGTGCTGATCTACTCCATTGCTCGCACTCCTCAGCGCGAAGCCTTGTTTAAATGGGTCGGCGTCATCGCGCCGACTCGCTGGTCTCTGTTCTCTCTACCCGGTACGCAGTTCGACCTCAAAAGCCTTGATGATGCGCGTCAGTACCAGATCGCTACCGTGAAGGAAGACGTCGGTGAGCAGTATCTGATAGACAAAGGCTTTGCTGTCGGGCGTAACCTGCAGTCGAGCAACAAGTACGAACACAACTATGAAAAGCTCAAGGCCGGGCGGGTAGATCTTTGGATATCCAACGAACTCAATGCGCACTACCTGGTACGGCAGGCCAGCGGTAATCCGCACGAAAACGCGGTTTCTCAGCTGAATCTGGACGATCTCGGAGGCGCCGATGGGCTGTGCATGGCTTTCAGCCGTAACACGCCGGATGAGGTCGTCGAGCGCTTCCGCGAAGGGCTAGCGCGTTTGCGCGCCGACGGCCGCTATGACGTCATTGCCGCCAGATGGCTCGAATGAGTGCTAGTGTCCCGAAGCCCGGTGATCCAGAAACGGTACACCGTCAGACCGGCTCTTTAGGGCGCCGGCTGGTACTGGCCACGTTGGGGTTCTGCCTGCTCTTCACTCTGGCAAGCGTGGGGTTGCGTACCTGGTTGGCCTGGCACGACAGCCTCGAGGCCATGGACGCCGAATTGGAGCTGATCGATCAGGTGTTCCAGAGCAACCTGGCCAGGGCCATCTGGGAGATGGACAGCGACGCCTTGGAAACTCAGCTCGACAGCGTTGCAAGTGCGGCGCCGGTAGGTCGGGTGGAGTTGCAGATCATCCGAGCGGGGAGGGCGCCAGAAGTCATCCAGCGTCAGCGGGCGCAGCAGCATGCCGAGCATCGGGCGCCAGTGCTACAGCATCGCCTGACATACGAAGCTTACGCCGGCGCCAGCGAAACGGTTGGCGAGCTCAGGCTGGAGGGTAACGAAGGTCTGCTTTGGGAGCGGCTTTTCGACGAGGTCACCGAGATCGTCATTACCCAGGTCATCCAGTCGCTTCTGCTGGCCGGCCTGATCATGTGGATGTTCAACAGTACGGTCACCCTGCATGTTCGGCGGATCGCCCGGCATCTCACCGCTTTGGCTCCTGAGAATCTCGATCAGACATTGCGCCTTGGGCGATCAGTGAAGCGTCATGATGAGCTGAGCTTGCTGGAATCTGGCGTCAACAGCTTGCAGGCGAAACTGTCCGCCTACCTCGATCGACAGCATCAGGACGAGCTGGCCTTGGCCGCTCACCGGGATCGCCTGGCAGAGCTGGTGGAAGAGCGCACCACCGAGTTGCGTGCAGCCAACGTGCTGTTGCAGGAGCTTTCACGTAGCGACCCGCTTACTGGGCTGGCTAACCGTCGTCATTTCGACGAGATCAAGGAAGTTGAATTCCGTCGCGCGCTGCGGCTCGGTCAGCCGCTGACCGTGCTTATGTGCGACGTGGATTTCTTCAAACGCTACAACGACCATTACGGTCACGCGCAGGGAGACCTGTGCCTGAAGGTCGTGGCCGATACGCTCAAACGTGTGTTCGCCCGCGCAGGCGAGGTCGTAGCGAGGCTTGGCGGCGAAGAATTCGTCGTGCTGTTACCGGGCGTCGATGCCGAATCCGCTCTTCGTTCGGCCGTGCGATTGCAGCAGCGACTGGCCGAGCGCGAGCTGCCGCACGAGGCTTCTGCCGTCTCGCCCTATGTCACGCTGAGCATAGGGCTGGCCGGGTTCGACCCTGAGACCGTGGATCAATTCGATCAGTTGCTGCGCCGTGCGGACGAAGCCCTTTATCGGGCCAAGACGCAGGGCCGCAACTGTATTGCCGACTAGCTAGCCGAGGATCTCATGATGCGCCCTATTTTCTGGATCGCTTTCTCCCTCGCAATGCTCGACGCAGTAGCGCAGGCGGGACCGGTGCGTGTGGTGACTGAGGAGACTGCCTACAGCTATCTGAAAGATGGCAAGGTCAGCGGCCCGGCCACCGAAGTGGTAGATGCCACCCTGAAGCGTGCCGGGCTGGGTGACTATCAGATTGGCATGTACCCCTGGGCGCGCGCCTACGACATGGCACTGCAGGATCCCGGCGTGCTGGTGTATCTCATCGCCCGGACGTCGGAGCGTGAGGCGTTGTTTCGCTGGGTGGGCGAGATTCTGCGCATTGACTATCACTTCTACAAGTTGCGCGAGCGAGATGATATCCAGGTCCCCGACCTGAATGCGGCAAAGGCGTATCGGGTCGGCGTGCTGCGCGATGATGTGCGCCATCAGTATCTGCAATCCAACGGCTTCGAGAAGATCGTGGTGACTGCGCATAACAGTGACAACTTCAAGCGGCTGCTCCATGGGCAGGTCGATCTCGTGCCCATGCCCGAACGGGACATGATTGCGCTGTGCGAGGAGGCAGGGCTTGATCCAGGCGAGGTTCAGCGCGTATTCACGCCCAATACCTCAACTCAACTCTATATGGCTTATAGCCGACAGACCGATGATGACATCGTGTTGCGCACCCAGGCTGCGTTCGAGCAACTGCAGGCGGATGGCACGGTGGCAGATTTGATGGCAGGCCATCACTGACACAGAGGGTGGCCTCAAGAAGCGCTTCCCTGCTCAAATTCGGCGAGAGCCTTGCGGCAGCCCACACCAGAGCCTTCTCCAAGGCCGGCTTCCACCCAAGGCAATATCGCCAAGGGCGGTGCTATCAGCGCGCCCGCCACGCTGGCCAACACGCGGGCAATCAATTGATCGCTCACCACACTGACTTGCGGGTCGCTGAGGGTGCCTTTGAGCTGTATCGGTGAGTTACCTGATAACAGGCTGAAATCCTTGGCGCGGGTCTCGAATGCCAGGTCTAGCTGCTCGCTGCCCAGATCAATTTCTCCTCCACCGGTGATGTTGCTGTCGGAAGTATTGATGTACAGCTGAGCAAGGCTTGCTGTGCCCTGGTTCGAGACGAAGCGAAGATAGGCGCAGTTCATATCGACCTGATCGGAGTCGGCCAGCGCTGCGACTGCTGCTTCGCCGGCGTCCAGGCCGAGTAGCTCGACTGCGAGCATGTCGAGCTTTCCGCCAGACATGGCCAGCTCCAGTTTCCCATCGAGATCTGCTGCCATAGCGCCCAGGGATTGACCTTCGAAGGTCAGGTCCAACTGACCGCCCATGGTTCCGGCCGAGTCCTGCGCTACCTGAGGAAGGTCAGCCTCGCGCAGAACGGGGGAGAGATTGACACTGGTGATATCAAGCTGCAGTTCACCCGTGGGTTGCTGCGGGCGTACGTCCAGACGCAACCGGCCGTTGGCCTTTCCTTTGCCGATGGCGAGCGTCAATGGGTCAGCCACCAGAACACCTTCATCCAGTTCCACTTTGAATTTGACCGCGTTCAGGGGTATCGCCTTGGTCATCATGTTGTCGGCCTCATAGCGGACGATGGCGTCGCGGTCGCGTAGTGCGTCGAGGCCAAGCGATTCATCGGAGAATACCCGCCCGTCATTGGGATCGGTTGGCGTGTCGGGCGCCTTCAGGTCTGAGGTATGTAGGGTGTTCGAATGCAGGTTGACCCAGAGCATCGGGCGCCCTGCGAGGCTCAGGCGGATATCCCCGCTCAGATCGCTTTCGCCCCATTGCGCCCGAAGACCTAGCAGGCGCAGCTGCTGATCCTCCCAGAGCAACTGGCCGCGCAACTGATAACTGGTCAGCGAGGGCAGGCTCAAGCCTGTCAGAGCGTTGAGGTTTGCCGGGTTTGGGCCTTTGAGCGATACGGCTAGATCAGCTGCACTGAACTGCAGCGGATCGGTGATGGTGCCATCCACGGTCAGCTCGCTTTCGCGCGTTCTTATCGTGCCTTCGATGGGATAGGGTCGATCGTTAAGCAGCTCGTCCAGCGCACCGACCTCGAGCTCGAAGTGCAGCGGTACACCGTTACGCCGGGCATTGCCCATCAGTTGCAGGCCGGACTCGGTAGCTGTGGCGTCAACATCGATCCACAGGTCGCGTGCCGGGTTTTCGTAGCGCAGATGCGTGTCGCTCAGGCGGGCGGAGTTCTGCCCCAGCTTCGCATGCAGATCACCGTCCAACGTGCCTAGCTTCGGGTAGCCCATTGGCTCAAGCGCACGGCCGAGGTCCAGCTCCTCGATGGTGAGATCGAGCGTTCCGCTCAGTGAGCTCTCGGTCAGATCAAACGAGCCGCTAGCGCTGATGGTGCCATCGCCTTGCGCCGCATGCAGACGCTCGATATCCAGACGCTGCTCGGCCAGGCTGCCCTTGAGGACGATATCGCTCAGTATGCTATCGCCGTACAGGAGCTTATCCAGGCTGAGGTCAACCTCGCCGCGATACCGACGCAACGGCCGTAGCAGTTTTTGAGCGCGCTGCTGGAGCGATTGCTGGTCACCTGTTGCATCCGCTGGGGTGTCGTTGCTGTCAACGCTGAGCAAGCGCATCACGCCCCAACGATTGAGGTCGAGCCTGTCGCCTTGCATGCGAACGGTCAGCTCTGGCGTATCGCCTTTATCAAGAGTGAGCGCGCCGGTGAGATGGCTTTCGCCGGTTTTCAGGTCAATGTCCTCCAACGCCCAGCGCGGCCCGTCACGTTTCAACCGAGTGCTGAAATCGAAGGCCGGGATGTCGATGGCTGGGTGGTCGAACGCCATCAATTCGGCTGAGTCCGGCGCGCTCACGGTCAATCTGCCGTTCAGGGAGGCTAGCTGCGGAAGCTGTTTGGCTTCACCGCTGAACCGCGCCTGGATCTCGCCTAGTTGCCCAGTGAGCGTCACGGCATAGGGTGCGTCGCTGGCCAATGCCTGGGCGGGTGGCTCGCCCCTCAGGCTCAGTGTCAGAGGCTTACCTTGAACATTGCCGCTTCCTTCGATGGCGAGCTGACGCTGGCCCGCACCGTTATCGGTGGTGGCTATATCAAGGGTGACTTCGGCATCCAGCCCCGCGTCGCGATATGTGAGCCGCCCGTTCTGGATCCGGATGATATCGGGCTGAATAGGTGAGGTGCTGTCGCTGGAGCTCTCATCTGGAGTCAGCGCGGCCCAGTTGGAGCGGCCATCAGCCTGACGATCCAGGTGGATCTCCGGCTGATCAAGTTCCAGCGACTGTAAGCGGAGATCGCCTGTCAGCAGAGCGCCGACTTCCAGCTTCGCCTGCATGGCGTCGAGCTTGAGCATATACGGATGTTCGGCCCACGCGGGATTGGCAACTTCGACATCGCCAACACTGACCCCCAGCGGAAATCCCCAGTCGACTTCGAGGCTGCCGATCTCCACCGCGCGCCCATCGAGGCGCTGACTCAGCTCGTCTTCGATCTTCTCACGCGCCCACTGCGTTTGTACCAGCACGGCGGCAATCACCACCAGTAGCACCAGGGCTGCCAGCAGGATCGCTATGATTTTCGCTGCTTTCGCCACCTGGCCTCCTGATCCGGTCCGCTTGTGCGTGGTTAGAGAGGGTCAGCTGCGAACGGATGCAGCCCTGTATAAGGGTCGACCCCTCAACGGCCCCAAAAGGTCACTGCGGTTTTGCCAGATGCTCGTTGGTACTGCTGCGAGCGCCAGCAGTAGCTGAGGCGAGGCGGTTTGTCGGGCGGGGCGGCACGTAGGAACACGGACGAACGGCGTTGCCGTTATCCGTGTTCAGCGAATCAGCCCTGCAGATCGGCCAGCATTGCAGTGGCCACCGCTTCTGCCACCTTGATGCCGTCGACGCCTGCTGACAGGATGCCGCCCGCATATCCGGCGCCCTCGCCGGCGGGGTAGAGGCCGCGGGTGTTGATGCTCTGCAGATTCTCGTTGTCGCGCTTGATCCGTACCGGCGAGGATGTGCGTGTTTCGATGCCGGTGAGAATTGCATCAGCACGGTCGAAGCCGCGGATCTGCTTGCCAAATGCCGGCAGCGCTTCGCGGATGGCATCGATCACGTAGTCCGGTAGCGATGGCGCCAGGTCACCCAGACGGACGCCGGGCTTGTAAGAGGGTTCGACTTCGCCGAACTCGCTGGAAGCCCGCCCGCGAATGAAGTCACCCACCAGCTGGCCCGGTGCGCAGTAGTCGTTACCGCCCAGTTCGAAGGCCCGCGATTCGAGGCGCTCCTGCAATTCGACGCCAGCCAGCGGGCCGCCGGGGAAGTCCTCGTCCGGATTGATGCCGACGACGATCCCTGCATTGGCGTTGCGCTCGTTTCGCGAGTACTGGCTCATGCCGTTGGTGACCACGCGCCCTGGCTCGGACGTGGCCGCCACTACAGTGCCGCCCGGGCACATACAGAAGCTGTAGACCGCTCGCCCGTTCTTGGCGTGGTAGACCAGTTTGTAGTCGGCCGCGCCAAGCTCCGGATGCCCGGCATATTTACCCAGGCGGGCGTTGTCGATGAGCGATTGAGGGTGTTCGATGCGAAAGCCCACGGCGAAGGGCTTAGCTTCGATATACACGCCGCGCTCGTGAAGGATGCGGAAGGTGTCCCGCGAGCTGTGGCCGAGAGCCAGGACCACGTAGCGACTGCGAATCTCTTCGCCATCGGCCATCCGCACGCCCTGGATGCGTCCGTCCTCAATGATGAAGTCCACCACGCGGCTATCGAAGCGTACTTCGCCGCCCAGCGCCTTGATTTCCTCGCGCATGGTCGAGACGACGCCGGTCAGGCGGAAGGTGCCGATGTGCGGCTTGCTGACGAACATGATCTCTTCAGGCGCGCCGGCACGCACGAACTCGTGCATCACCTTGCGACCGTAGAACTTCGGATCCTTGATCTGACTGTAGAGCTTGCCGTCGGAGAATAGTCCCGCGCCGCCTTCACCGAATTGCACGTTGGATTCAGGGCTCAGCAC
Source organism: Stutzerimonas zhaodongensis (assembly GCF_003696365.1). Lineage (GTDB taxonomy): Bacteria > Pseudomonadota > Gammaproteobacteria > Pseudomonadales > Pseudomonadaceae > Stutzerimonas > Stutzerimonas zhaodongensis. Next base: position 301,212 of record NZ_RFFM01000004.1, on the reverse strand, counting down.
CTTCTTGCGCCACAGCGCCCAGGTGTCCTTGGTGCGGCTGCGCACATCACGGCCGCGCTCCAGCACGATCGGCCGGAAGCCCATCTGAGCCAGGGTTAGTGCGGCGAAAAGGCCGCACGGGCCAAAGCCGATCACCAGCGGTCGCTCACTCAACCCCTCTGGTGCCTGGCCCACCGGGTAATAACCGGTATCCGGAGAGAGGCGGATGTTGCGGTCGTCCGCCAGTTGCGCCAGCACCTTGGGCTCGTCCGCCACACTGGCGTCGATGATGTAGACGAAGGTGATCTCGCTGTTCTTCTTGCGAGCGTCGTAGCTGCGCTTGAAGACGGTAAAGTCGAGCAGCTCGGTGTCGCTGATTTTCAATCGCGCGACGATGGCGCTGCGCAAGGCATCAGCAGGGTGATCGAGCGGCAGTTGCAGTTCGTTGATACGAATCATGATGAGTCCTGGCCGGTGGCCCCGGCAGAGGTGGGAGGCGTTGGCGCAACGGGGTGGTGCGCGCGGCGCGCAGTGTAGCCGCGACGGCCTGGGCTGTCATGAGCCTGGAGCGGAGGAGAGGAACCGGCCTTCGCTGATACGACGGCCGGTTATTGCAGCCGAGTTATTGCAGGATGGCGCGGGCGTTGAGCGGCTGGAGTGGGCGATTGTTGGCGTGGCCCACAGACTTGGTGAGGGCTTCGATCTGTGTATGAGAGGCGACGATCGGCTGCTTGAGGACTAACCAGCGAACGCCTTCGGAGCAGGGCGGCGTGGTGAGCGAGCCGTTGAAACGGTAGTAGTCCAGATCGGCGGGTAGCATGTCACGGATGTTCAAATGTGGAGAAACTGCCTGCTTCTGGCCTTCCGCAGGAGGCGTATCCCACAGGCTGGCCAACGTGGCATTCCGCTCCCCCTCCCTAAACATGACTGCCAGAACCGCCAGGTTACCCTGCTCGTCTGAGTGGACCAGATGACCCTCAAGTGGATAGGAGAGGCCCTTGATCTGGTTTTCGCTGGGCATATGGAAATGGAATTGGATGAGCTGGAACGTCTTGCCGTCAAGGGTGAGGGTGCTTCCGGGATCGTAGGCAACCTGTACGGTATGGCCGTTGTTCATGACTTCAGTTGCGCCTGCCTTGTAGCTGACCTTCAGGGGTTCAAGCTCCGCTTCGATGAAGCCATCAAGGTTGACCGGCGACTGGTTCTGTCCAGCGCACGAGTGGAACTCTGGCGTCAGCTTCGCCCAGTTCTGCGGGCCGGCTTCTCCTGAATAATCCCAGTGGGTACCCGGCGTGACAGCCCAGGCGTTGGCGCAGGTAAACATGACGCCAATGGTGAGTGCGGCTTTCTTCACAGTCCATTTCCTCTTTTCTAATGCGTAATCACTTGCACGCGGCTTTGCATCAACCTAGAAATTATTTGAAACATAATATTGCAGCGATAGTTATGGCGTTTCTGAGGGTTAGTCGAGGTTCGCGGCAATCAGGCAACGCCTGCATGGTTCGCGAACGGCTTTGGGCCGTCCTCTGGTAAAGGGCGGGGTTGGCGCTACGCTGTGACATAGCTCACGTTTTTGCTGGTTCGATCGAGCAGCTCAAACGCCGAGCACAACAACAATAAACGTCGCCCTGCGAGGTGATCCTTCATGAGGTCGGTGCCTGTGAAATATGCTCCCTTTGCCTTGAGTATCCTGGTTGCATGTCTTTCCGGAGCTGCCATGGCAGCTCCGACAAGCGACGAAGCCCTGGAGCGCATGCGCTCGATGAAAACCACCGGGCAGTCGTTGGAGATGACGACCATTCCCCAGACGGGCGAGGTTGCAGACGCCTTGCGCGCCAACCTCGATCGGATCAAGTTGCCGGACGGGTTCAAGATCGAGCTCTATGCTGTGGTGCCCGACGCTCGCCACATGGCGGTTGGGCCATCGAGCGGGGTGGTCTTCGTCGGTACGCGCAAGACCGATCTCTGGGCCGTCACCGATCGCACCAAGAATCGCAAGGCCGATGAGGTCAAGCGTTTCGCTCCGGCGATCTCCTTCACCCAGCCCGGGCCATGTTTCAGCCAGGACGGCTTTCTGTTCGTTGCCGAGCACAATCGCGTACTGGTCTTCCCAGCGGCGGAATTCTTCTATGAAGGGCCAGATGTCGCAGCGGACATCGTGGTGCCCACCGGCGAGCTGATCCCGACTGAAGAGGAAAGCTACAACCATGGCGCCCGAGTCTGTGCCGTGGGGCCGGACAACAAGCTCACCGTGTCGCTGGGACAACCGCATAACGTGCCGCCCAAGGACAAGCTTGATCTCTACAGCAAGCACGGCATCGGCGGCATCATTCGCATGGAGCGTGATGGCAGCAAGCGCGAGGTTTACGCCACGGGCGTGCGTAACTCCGTAGGTATCACCTATAACCCGACGAGCAAGGAGCTGTGGTTCACCGATAATCAGGTGGATGGCATGGGCGATGACATCCCGCCGGGCGAGATCAATCACGCGCCCGAGGCCGGCATGAAATTTGGCATGCCCTGGTTCGGCGGTGGTCAGGTCCGGACCAATGAGTACGCCGACGAAACTCCGCCCGACGGCCTGACGCCGCCGGTCATCGAGACCATTGCCCACGCTGCCGACATGGGGCTGACGTTCTACACCGGGAAAATGTTTCCCGAGCAATACCGGGGTGGCCTGTTCAGCGCTCAGCGCGGCAGCTGGAACCGGACCGAGCCGGCGGGCGCCCGCGTAATGTTCACACCCTTCGCTGCCGACGGCAGCGGCCCGTCGGGTGAAACCCTGCCCTTCGCTGAAGGCTGGTTGGACAAGGAAACCGGCGAATACTACGGCCGCATCGTCGATGTCGCTCAGCTCAAGGATGGCTCACTGCTGGTCAGCGACGACACTGCTGGCGCGATCTACCGCATCTCGTACAGCGGCGGCGCGAACTGAGTCTTCGCCATGAGGTGGCCCGGCTTCTGCGAGCCGGGCAATGTGGTCCGGGAGGTGGATATGGCTGTAAATCGTCGTCGCAAACTGGTGCTGCACTGGCTGATTCTGTTGTCGTTGTTGTTCGCCTCCGAAGTGCGTGCCGACCTCGGGGCGGGGAAGGCAAAGGCGAAGATGTGCGCGGCTTGCCACGGCATCGATGGGTTGAGCAAGGTCGCCGATGCGCCCAATCTGGCGGGTAACGGCGAGTTGTACCTGGCCCGGCAACTCAAGGCTTTTCGCAGCGGCGAGCGCAAGCATCCGCAGATGTCCGTCATTGCCGCCGGCCTGAACGACGATGACATTGCCGTGGTGACGGCCTGGTATTCGGCAATCAAGGTCAGCGTGGAGCTTCCGCAGTAACGCGGTTTGCGACCGATTGCGGGCGGCATTGCTCTGGAGGCCTGGGCGATCCTCTATACTCGCAGCCCTTTCGGGCCGGCCTGAGCTGCTGTGTGACCGCAGCCCGGCGAACGTATCAACCATTGAGGTGTGGCGCCGCTCTCGCTCCTCCAGGAAGTTAAGGAACATCCATGCTCAATAACGATGTGATGCGCAGCCTGCGCTACATCCTCAACGTCAACGACGCCAAGATCGCCGAGATCACCCGGCTTACCGGTTGCGAGATTCCTGATGCCGAGGCGCAGGCCTACCTGAAGAAGGAAGACGAGGACGGTTACAAGCCCTGCGGCGACCGGATCATGGCGCATTTTCTCGATGGACTGGTGATCTACAAGCGTGGCAAGGACGAGAGCCGGCCGACGCCACCTATCGAGCTGCCGATCAATAACAACATCGTGTTGAAAAAGCTGCGCGTAGCCTTCGAGCTAAAGGAAGACGACATGCATGAAATCCTGAAGTCGGTCGACTTCCCGGTGTCCAAGCCGGAGCTCAACGCGCTGTTCCGCAAGGCCGGACACAGCAATTACCGGGCTTGCGGCGATCAGCTGTTGCGCAACTTCCTCAAGGGGCTGGCGCAACGAGGCAGCTGACGAAGCTTCATTTCTCCAGTCGAAAAAAAGCCCCGTTAACGGGGCTTTTTCGTATCGATCAGACTCAGCTCTGGATCATCGAGATGACTTTGTCACGCAGCTGCGGGTCGTTCTGCACCGCCTGGTTGATAGCGTTGTACTCCTCGATGCTGAGGTCGTTCTCTTCCACGGTGTTCATCATTTTCTCGTTTGCCTGCTGTTGCAGTTGCTGAGCTTCGGCCGGGTCACCGGTCTTCTCCAGCTTGGCGGTGAAGTCCTGACGGATCTCCATGATTTCGCCCAGCGAGTCGGCAAACTTCTCAAGCTTCTTGTCGCTGATGTCCGAGGCCTGCATCGCCGGTGCGGCTTGCGGAGCCTGCGGTTGCGCGGCTTGCTGCGCCACAACCTGCGAGGTGCCGGCGGCCATGAACAGGGCGAACAGGCTGGCGGATACGAAGCGAGTATTGAGCTTGGTCATAGATATTCATCCTGGGTTTGGAAAGACGCTCAGGGTGTTGCATCAGCCATGCCAGCTATGAGAAGAAAAGATAAGTTGTTGATTAACAAGAGCTATTGCCGCCTGTCTCGCTCAGCTCGACGTGCCGTAATGCCTTCTGTATGGTGCCAGAATGGCACATGTAGCAGTTTGGCAAAGAACTTCGACCTTACGCGGCGCGCTGCTGCTGAAGGTGGTCATACCCCTGGTCGCGATCATGCTCGGCTTCAGTTATCTGTTGCTGTGGACGGTCGAGCGCAACAGTGAGCGACGTCTGCAAGAAGAGGTTGAGCTTGTCGCACGGGCCGTTCGGCTTCCGCTCAGCGATAGTCTAGAGAAGCAGCACGACCGAACCTCGCAACAGGTGCTCGAGTCGGTGCTTGGCCTGGGGCGCGTCTATGGCGCCTATCTCTATGATGATAAGGGCGAGCTGGTGGCTTTCGCCGGGGCCATCGAGCCGGATCAGGATCAATCTTCAATCCAGCGATTGACCGCCGATGGCAAACATCGCGGTGGCTACCAGCGCATTCGTGGACGGGAGGTCTATTCCTACTTCCTGCCGCTGGAACAGAGCGGTGGTCGCATCAATGGCCTGTTGCAGGTCACCCGCCGCTGGAACGACTTCGAGCGAGACACCCGTCAGCTGCGAATGATTGCCGGCATCTCCGCTGCGGTGCTGGCGCTGGCTTCGGTGTGCATCGTTCTGCTCGGGCACTGGGCTGCCATAGGTCGCCACCTGCAGGAGCTGACTCAGAGTATGGCGCGGGTGGCAGCAGGCGAGCGTCAGCATCGCGCACCACGCGACGGCCCGCAGGAAATCGCGGTGCTCGGCCGGGCGCTGAACCAGATGCTCGACAGCATTGCCGATGCAGAGCAGCGCATGACCGAACAGAAGGCACGTGAGGCCGAACTCGAAGCGCGCCTGCGACGTTCTCAGCAACTTGCTGCGGTAGGTCGGCTGGCAGCCGGTGTCGCTCATGAGCTGGGCAGCCCGCTCAGCGTGATCGATGGCAAGGCCCAGCGCGTTCTGCGCAGCGAGACGCTCGAGGATGGGCCACGCAAAGGGCTCCTGCAGATTCGCAGTCAGGTGCAGCGCCTGAGCGAGATTGTCCGCCAGCTGCTGGATTTCGGCCGCGCCGCTGGGCGTCCGGCACGGCGAATGCCGGCCGAAGTGCTGGCGCATTCATCCGCCGCTGCGGTTGCTGACGAATTGGCGGCCCTGAACGTTCAGCTGCAGCTTGAGGCTCCGCCAGGGCCGCTTTATTGCGAGGTCGACCCGCCGCGTTTCGAGCAGGCCCTGACCAATCTCCTGCGCAACGCAGCTCAGGCCAGCCCGGGTGGCCAGGTGCTGCTGCGTTGGTGGCGCGAGGATGAGTGCTTGTTGTTCCAGGTGGAAGACGATGGTGCAGGGGTGGCTGAGGAGCATCGGGCCACCCTGTTCGAACCTTTCTTTACCACCAAGCCGGTTGGCAAGGGCAGCGGCCTCGGCCTGGCGGTGGTTCACGGTGTGGTTGCCGAATGCGGTGGCCGGATCGAACTGGTCGAGAGCCGGTTAGGCGGCGCGGCGTTTCGTATTTACCTGGCGCTGGCCGATGAGGAGCAGAGCAATGCAAATGGATGACAGCACGCCCCAGCGCGTTCTGGTCGTGGAGGATGACGATGGCCTGCGCCAGTTGTTGGTCGAAGAACTGGAGGATCGCTCGCTCGAAGTAAGGTCCGTGGCAAGCGCCGAAGAGGCGGTGCCGCTGCTCGACAGTTACGAGCCGGATCTTGTGGTCAGCGATCTGCGGCTGCCGGGGGCCGACGGCATGGCCCTGTTGCGGCGAGTCAAGGCCATGCAGGCGGCACCGGCCTTTCTAGTGATCACGGCGTTCGGCAGCATCCAGCAGGCGGTAGCGGCATTGAAGGAAGGCGCCGATGAGTTCCTGACCAAGCCGCTGGATCTCGATCATCTTGGCCTCGCCGTATCGCGTGCCCTGGAAACCCGTCATCTGCGTGATGAGGTGCGGCGCTTTCAGCAACTGCTCAGCGATGATCGGTTCCACGGAATGCTCGGGCGCAGTCGCGTCATGCGCAGCCTGTTCGATCAGATTCGACAGCTCGCCCGTGCGGCCGGGCCGGTGTTGGTGATAGGCGAAAGCGGTACCGGCAAGGAGCTGGTGGCACGCGCGGTACATGCCGAAAGTGAGCGGGCGCAGCGGCCATTCCTGGCGATCAACTGCGCGGGGTTGCCGGCCGAACTGCTGGAAAGTGAGTTCTTCGGCCATGCCGCTGGCGCCTTTACGGGCGCCAACAGGGCCCACAAGGGGCTGTTCCAGCAGGCGGACGGCGGCACGCTGTTTCTCGACGAGATCGGCGAGATGCCGCTACCACTGCAGGCCAAGCTGCTGCGCGTGTTGCAGGAAGGCACCATTCGCCCGGTTGGAGGCGAGCGCGAACTGAGTGTCGACGTGCGTATCATTGCCGCCAGCAATCGTCCGCTGGAAACCGCCGCCGGCCGCGAGTCCTTTCGTGAAGATCTGTTCTTCCGTCTCGAGACCTTCATCCTGCAGGTCCCACCGTTGCGTGATCGCGAAGAAGATCGCGAGCTGCTCGCTGCCGGTTTTGTCGCCCACTTCGCAGCGCGCGATGGGCGGCCGGTGCGCGGGCTGTCGCAAACGGCGCTTGAGCAGCTGCGGCGTTACCCTTTTCCGGGCAACGTGCGTGAGCTGCAAAACGCGATGGAGCGTGCTGTCACTTTCTGTCATGGCCGCAGCATCGAACTTGAACACCTGCCAACACGCATCGCCAGCTATCAGGACAGTCCTCCCGAAGGCAACGCCGACGAGCTGCTTGGGCTGATGATCGACGGTCCGCTTCTGCCTACTCTCGACGAGCTGGAAATGCGCTACATCCAACACGTGCTGGAGCGCGTCGAAGGCAACAAGCGGCGTGCGGCTGCGCTGCTTGGCATTGGTCGGCGCACCCTTTACCGACGGTTGGGTGAAAAGGACCAGGACGTCGATGAGGGTTGAGTCACTTTGCGCTGCGCTCCCAGCTCGCGGCGAGGAACGTTATGCGCCGGGCGCGGGCCCAAGCTACATAAGCCTAGGATGGAAAACCGCATGACTTTCTCGATCGTTGCCCGATGCCCACGAACCGGCCAGTTTGGGATTGCCGCTGCCACCGCCATGCCGGCGGTTGGCAAGCTGCTGACCCACGCTGCTGCCGGGGTCGGCGCCGTGGCGACCCAGGCACGTATCAACCCCTATCTTGGAATCGATGGGCTGGCGCTATTGCGCGAGGGCTGCGATGCGGATCAGGTGATCGAGCGCCTCAAGTCGACCGATCCCTGCATGTCCCAGCGCCAGGTCGCTGTGGTCGATGCCCAGGGGCGTACCGCCTGCTGGACCGGCGATCAGTGCCTGCCGTGGTCGGGGTGCATAGAGGGTGATGGGTTCTGTGTGCAGGGCAACCGCCTGACCGGCCGCAATGTGCTGGAAGCCGTGGTTGATGCGCTCAACTGCACGCAGGTACTGCCGCTCGTCGAGCGCCTGATGGAAGGCTTGGCGGCGGGCGACGCCATGGGTGGCGACCGCCACGGCGAGTCATCGGCGACCATCTATATCGTCGACCGCGAGGAATATCCCTTGTGGGACATACGCGTTGATCATCACCGCGAACCGATGACAGAGCTGCGGCGCCTGCATGGCGTTTTCGAGCGTGAGGTGCTGCCGGAATTGCTCGGCATGCCAACCCGTGACAACCCTGCTGGCGCCGCTGAGGAAGATTCCATCTGACCCCGCTTATGCCTCCGCACCCTTGGGCACTGCGCCGCCAGGCAGCTGGTCGAGGCGCAAATCGCTCTGCGCACGATTGCGGACCGCCACCCAATCCTTCAGGGCATTGACCGAGCGTGGCGGCGAAATCAGATAGCCCTGGAAAAGATCGCAGCCGGCTTGCAGCAGCGCCGACTGTTTTTCCAGTGTGTCCACGCCCTCGGCATTGACCCGTTTGCCTTGTGCCTGGCAGAACGCGACGATGGCAGTCAGGCTCTGCTGCATCTCGGGCCGGGTCAGCCGCTGGATGATGGCCATGTCCAGTTTGATGGTGTCGGCTGGATACTCCAGCAGCTGCTGGATGGACGTGTAACCGACTCCGAAGTCATCGATCGCTACGCGGAAACCGGCCATGCGGATGGTGCGTACAACTTCCATCGTGTTGCTGCTCAGCTCCGCGGCATAGGTCTCGGTCAGCTCGATCTCGATGCGTGTGGGGCAGATGCGGTAATGCGCGGCGCGCTCGATGAGGTAATTGCAGAGGCGGTCGTCAGTCAGCTGCGCCGAAGAAACGTTGATCGCCAGAATCACCCGTTCGCCGAACAAGGACACCAGCTCCGGATAGCCCGCCAGCGCTCGGTCGATCACCCAGCTGTCGATCTTCGGAAAGAGCCCGGCACGCTCGGCGATCGGAATGAATTCGCCCGGTGAGACTGTACCCAGCACCGGCGAATGCCAACGCAGCAAGACTTCGCAGCTCACCACGGCGCCTTCCCGATCGACCGCAGGCATGTACACAAGCCGCAGTTGCTCGTCGCCATCCAGTGCACGCAATTGCTGTTCGATCACGCGGATGCGCCGGTCGCGTTGTTCCAGTTCTGCCGAGAAGGCCACCGCCGCGTTCTTCCCTTCGGCCTTGGCCTGGTACATGGCGGTGTCGGCGCGAGTCAGCAGCTGGGTAAAAGAATCCGCATCGCGGGGGTAACACGCGATGCCGATGCTCACACTGACCTGATAGAGGCGGTCGTCCATTCGGAAGCCGCCGCGACACAGCTCAAGCAAGGCGTCGGTCAGTTCGCGCAGGCCGTCATTTTCGGGGGTGGACATCAGTAGGACGGCAAATTCGTCACCGGACAATCGCGCCAGCGCGGTTTCCGTGCCTGGGTGGGCTTCCCGATGCCGGTCGAGGGCACCCTGGGCCCGCAACGCGAAGATTCGCAACAGCGCATCACCAGCATCGTGCCCGTGCTGGTCGTTAACCTGCTTGAAGTTGTCCAGGTCGATGAACAGCAGCGCCAGTTGTTGGCCGTTCTGCTCGCATTTATCGTGCATCGCCGAGGCGAGAACGGCGAAGTGGGCGCGGTTGCTGATGTGGGTCAGGCTGTCGGTCCAGGAAATTTCCTGGATGCGCTGCAAGGCCTCGGTGTTGCGCTCGTGGAGCGTTTTCATGTTCTGCGTCAGTCGGCCGATCTCGCCGCCGTCGGTGGGCTCGTCCAGCGCGTCGCGCTTGCACAGCAGCAAATCGGTGAGCTGACTGTCGAGGTGGCTGATAGGGTCGGTGATGTAGCGGCGAATCAGCAGCATCAGCAACGCGATGGTCAGCAGGCAGATCAGCGAACCGCCAATGAGAAAGGCGAGGCTCAAGGTGCGTAGCCGCTCGGCGATGTACTCCTCTGGCGCTGTCAGGCGCGCTCGCATCGAACTCGATAATTCAACGTCCGCCGACAGGCCCGGCGGCGTTGGGCCCAGCTGTGGCGCGATCTCGACCGCTGCGCCGTATTCCGCCTTGAGGCGCTCCTTCAATGTGATGAACTGCCCCGGCCGCACCGCCAGTTGCAGGATGAACGCCTCGCTGCGCTGGCTCGGCAGAGGCCGTGTGGTCGAGGCAGGCAGAATGAAGTCGGTATCCACCAACAGTGGCCCGCCTTCGGCGTCCTCCACGTAGATCATTTCGCGGGTTTCGGTGGCCTGCTTGGCTTCGCGGACGATTCGCTCCTGGGTGGCGTTCATGCTGGCAAATGGCGATAGGCTGCTTTCGAAGTAGTAGGCCACCTCGCCATCGGGCTCGACGATCGCGAAAGAAACGAACGACAGGCGCGTGGTGGACAGCGAGCGGATGCTCTGCTGAATGCGCAGGCCGAGCGTTTCGTTGCGATAGCCAGTGTGCGATTCGCGCAGGAAAAGCAACAGGGCATCGCTATCGATGATCGAATAGAGCACGCTGCGGTTGAACGACTCATAATCCAGATAGGCGGACTTGAGTGCATACAGCTGTTGTTCCAGGCGCGCCTGTTCAAGACCCAGGAGCGAGGAACGCTGGGTCAGGTAGGCGGTGGTGGCGGCGAGTAGCTGGACGATCAGGATGACCGGGAAGATCACCAGCAGCGCGCGTTTACCGAGCGTCATGGGCGTTGATCAGGGCGCTGATGATGCGCCGCCGCGTCTGTGTCGCCTGCATGGGGCGCGGCTCATAGATCTGGCTGTTCTGCAGCACTGCTTCGGTCGGATAAATCGTCGGATCCTCGCTGATCTCGGCGGGTAACAGCGCTTTCGCCGCGGCATTCGGGGTCGCGACGCCGAGCTCGGCGGCATTGAGCACGGCAATCTGCGGATCGCTGATGTAATTCAGAAAGCGGTAAGCCAGCTCTTTCTTGCTGCCCTTGGCCGGAATGGAAAGACAATCGATCCAGAGCAGAGTCCCTTCCTTTGGAACTACATAGCGCCAGGGCTCACCTTCAATGCCTTCGACTTCATTGAGTACCTGCTGATCACCGCTATAGGCCAGCGCCATGTCGGCCTTGTCCTGATAGCGCTGGCTGCGCAGCGAGGTGATAGCGTACTCGTAGGTCAGCACTGCCCTGGATTGCGCTGTCAGCATGTCGAAAGCAGCCTTGAGTTCATCGTTACTCGAGGTGTTGATCGAGTGCTGACGATATAGAAGGGGCCCCGCCAGGATGTCCTCGTGGTCTTCCATCATGATGATGTGTGGCTCGTTGCTACGGGCCGGTTTCAGCAAGTCGGCCCAGGACTGCGGCGCGACCGGCATCCGATCAGCGCGATAGGCGATGCCAAGAGTCCCCCAGAGATAGGGAATGGCGTACGCGCCGCAACTGTCGCTCCAGCGGGGGGAGATGTGCTTGAGGTTGGGCAGCGCTTTGAGGTCGATCGGGTCGAGCAACCCGCGGTCGCCAAAACGGTCACCGCTGATCCGTTCGGACAAGGTTATGTCGATCTGGTGGTCGGGCTTGGCGAGCACTTCGTCGCGCTTGTCACCGCTGTCGAAGTACACCTGCTGAATCTTGACGCCCGTTTCGGCTTCCCAGCGCTTGATGACCGCTTCACTGAGATACTCCTCCCAGTTGAGCAGGCTCAGGGTTTCGGCTGCATGCGTAGCCGTCGAGGGGAACAGCAGGCAGGCTGCGGTCAGCAGCGCGCCGCTGAAGCGGCACGAAGTCGGTGCTTTCTTGTTATTCATCAGGCTACTCATCCACCACGCAATTTCGGTTTGCCGTCGCGCTGAACGGCTACAACTACCAACGGCCGAGGCTCCCATCACTTACGTAGTGATCGGCAAGCAGCGTATCGGCGTGCACTGATGGCACTTTAGTGGCGTCAGACGAGTGGCAGCAACGAATTTGTATGGCCTTCCTTGGCCATTCCGATCAGCGGGCGGACGCAGCCGATTTTGCAGGGCGCAGGCCGGGGCGCGGCGCGGCGGTCAGCCAGGGCGCCAGCAGGCGTGTGGATAGGGGGATGAATAGATAGGTCATCAGTGGCGTCAGCGCGAGGGTGCTGATCAAGATGCGGGCTACCAGCCCAAGTTCGCTGAGCACGCCGCCGAACAGCATGTTGAACAGCAGAGAGACCGGAAAGAACGCCAGCCAGATTGCTACGCTCTGTTTCCAGCGCGGCGGTGGAGTGCTGTCGTTATTGCCGAACCAGGTGTCGATACCGCGTGCGCGTTGCTCGTGGGGCTGGCCGAACAGATCGCTGCCACGTTGCAGCCAGGCACGACGCGAAGCTGAGTGCTCCCAGACGTCGAGTGTCTGCTCATCGGCGAAGCGGAAGACGATCTGGAATTCATCGTCACCGGGCGGGGGCGCCAATACGCCGGAACCAAGATAGCCGGGAAAGTCCGCGGCCAATTGTTCGCCTTCGTGCAGCCAGGCCAGGAGGTCGTGGTAGCGGCCATCGCGCACACGGCGGGCCACCATCAGAGTGACGGGTTCGGTAGACATCGTGTATCTCCAGCATCAGGCCGGCCACCCGGATAGGGGATTCGGCAAACGCAGCGCCGGGGTGGTGGGCTGCGGAAATAATTCAGGCAAGGATCATGCCCTGTCGTCTGACCACGCCGGACCCGGTAAGGTCGGTGCAAGCGGCAGGCGACGGCGCACTATACGGAGATTTTTTGCACTTGGAAGGGGCCCCGCTCGGCGGTCTGCACAATGGATGAACAGCAGCGGCCGGCCAGGCGTTGGAGATGCGGATGCGAAGCTCAGTCCGAATCCGGGTCCGCTGCCGGCGTAACCTTCAGAAGCCGGCCCTCAGGCCCGTCGGTGAGCAGGTAGAGGGCGCCATCGGGGCCGACCTGAACATCGCGTATCCGCTCGTCGAGTTCGGCGAACAGTGTTTCCTGTTCGGCAACCTCACCGTCGATCAAGCGGACCCGACGAACTTCCTTGGCGACCAACGCGGCGTTGAACAGATCGCCCTGCCAGTCTGGGAACAGCGAACCCTCGTAGATCGCCAGTGCGCTGGGTGCGATGGAAGGGGTCCAGTGCAGCAAGGGTGCTACGGTCTCCGGGCGGGTCTGAAATGGGCTGACCTGTGCCCCGGTGTAATCCAGACCGAAGGTTGCCAGAGGCCAACCGTAGTTAGCCCCGGCTTCTATCAGGTTGATTTCATCGCCCCCCTTTGGGCCATGCTCGTTGATCAGCAGTCGGTCGTTTTTCCGGTCGTAGGCAATGCCCTGAACGTTGCGGTGGCCATAGCTGTAGATCTCGTTGGCCATGCCGGTGCGGCCATGAAAGGGATTGTCCTCGGGCGCTTTGCCTTCGCGCGTCAGGCGGACCAGAGTGCCTAGATGGTTATCCAGGTTCTGCGCCTGTTCTCGATAATCGAAGCCGTCGCCCAGCGTCAGGACCAGCGTCTTGTCAGGCAGAAACGCGATGCGGCCGCCGTAATGGGAACCGCCAGCCTTGGCGGGATGGGCGTCGAACAGCGTTTCCACCTCTTCCAGGCGATCCTCGACCAGCCGTCCTCGTATCAGCCGCGTATTATTCGCACTGTCCTTGCCGTAGGCCAGGGTCAGGTATACCCAGGGAGTGGTCCCGAAGTCAGGGTCCAGCGCAACGTGCATCAGGCCCGCCTGGGTGTTCTGATATCCCATGGGTACGCCGTCGATGGGCTCGTCCCGAAGTTCGCCATCGGCCTCGATCATGCGCAACCGACCCACGCGCTCGGTCACCAGCATTCGACCGTCCGGTAAAAATGCCAGCGCCCAGGGGTACTGCAAGCCTTCGGTCAGCGTTTCGATCTGATATTCGCCGCGTGCGGCTGCGTGATTTGCCAGTGCAAACGCCAGCAGCCCTGCCATGAGCGGTTTGTGCATCAGCATCAGCGCTCTCATTGGCGTGGCCTCCGTAGCGTAGCGAACAGAAGGCCGCCGAATGCACCGCTGAGCATCATCGCGGCGGTGCCTTCGGCGCTGCGGGTGGCGGCGATCAGAGTCGGCATCGGGGCGACCGCGTCAGCGATCTGGAATGCAGCCAGCAGGCCAAGGCCCCCAGCCAGGAAGTACAGCGGCAGTCGCCAGGTAGGTAGAAAGCGGGACGCGAGCGCGGCAAGGGGCATTGCGAACATAAGCGTGACGGCCATGATTCCGGCATACGCCGGGGTGAAGCCCAGCAGGTCACGAACAGTAGCGTTCAGCCGCACCGACAGGCTGACCGGTGCACCCAGGCTTTGAAGGGCAGCCAGGTTGATCTGGGTCTGGATGATCGAACCGAGGACCGTGGCAAAGGCCACAGCCAGCAGAAAAATCAGGAGGGCGCGCAGGTAGGCGGTCATGCTCAGCTTCCGGAAGTTGTGCCGAGGATTATCTACAGGCCTCGTCTGGTGTAGACATAAAGACTGTTACGGGGTTTTTGTCGGGACAGCGAGCCGCTCCCCGAACGCATCGAGCGCCGCTTCGCCGATCACGTCTTCGGCCAGTAGAGGCAGCTGTTGCAGCGCAAGGTCGGGTAGCGCTTGTCGCAAGGTGTCCAGATGTCGTTGTTCCTGCGCATGGCGTTCTGCAAGGAAGGCGCCAGCGTCGGCCGGGGAGCGCTTGTTGACCACCAGCCCGGCTACTTCGATACCGCTGCGTTGCAGCTGTGCCTGTAGCTCGATTGTCTCCAGCACCGGCAGTCGCTCGGCGGCCAGGACGATGACGAAGGCACAGCGCTGCCGGTCCTGTATCACGTCGCGCAGCTGGCTGAAGCGTTCACGGCGTCGGTAGAGCAGCTGGCGCACGCGCTGTTGACGGTCTTCGCCGTCCGCCTTCTCCTGGCCGAGCACGCTTTCACCTAGGCCGCTGTCGTCCTTGCCGAAATTGCGCAGTACATCGCCGAAGCGCTTGCTGCGTTCCTGGCGCTGCAGCAGCCCCTCGGTCCATGCGGTCATCATTTCCGGCAGGGCCATCAGGCGCGAGGTGTGGCCCGATGGAGCGGTATCGAAGACCAACAGATCGTAGTCGGCCAGGCCCTGGATGAGGGTATCCGCGATCCGTTCGAGTAATGCCGCTTCATGCATGCCGGGTGCGTCGCGGGATAGCGCCATGTGCTTGTCGACTTCGCCGGCGAGATGCGGCGGCATCAGCCGACGCAGCGCTGCGCCGACTTCGTCGAGGTGCTGGCGAACGGTCTCATCGGGGTCGAGCTCCATGCCATCGAGTCCAGCCGCCAGGCGCACGATGTTCGAACCGATCGAGCGATTCCACAGGTGCCCAAGATTGTGGGCCGGATCGGTGGAGATCAGCAGCACGCGGCGCCCGGTGCGCGCCTGCTGCAACGCCGTGGCGGCTGCAACAGTGGTCTTGCCGACGCCGCCCTTGCCGCCTACGAACAGCACGCGGCGCCGGGTCGCAAGTTCTAGCAGCATCCGATGTGGTCCAGCGGCGAGTGCTCCATGCCCATGCGCAGGTGCCAGTCATGGAAGCGTTCGTAGAGTTCCGGCATCAGCTCCAGGGTGTACCAGGCCGCCGGGTTGGGCACGCCCAGTGCTTCGGAGAACACCAGCAACATGAACAGGTCGTCCTCGTCACGCCGGGCACGGGCGAAGGTACGTCGATACGGCGCAACGTAGAACTCCTTGAGCCCGTGCGAAAGGCGTTCGAAGAACGGCTGCTGGGTCATGGCAACGGCTCGTCCGTGGTCATGTCGGCAGCTGGGTCGCGGCCCTTGCGCATGGCGATCACCGATTCCAGGGTGACCCACAGCGCGGCGATCAGGATCACCACGTCCATGCCCAGCAGCAGCCAGTTCTCGGCCCGGTAGAACTGCCCCATTTGCACCAGAAGCGCATAGATGGACATCGCCAGCAGGAATACCAGCGGCACCAGGGTGTACATAGCCGGGCGGCCCTGCTTGATCAGCAGCACGGTGATGATCGACAGCGTCAGGCCTGCCAGCAGTTGGTTGGTGGTGCCGAACAGCGGCCAGATCGCCATGCCGCCACTGCCTTCGGCGCCGGCACCGAAAGCCAGCGCCATGCATACGCCGACCGCAATGAAGGTGCCCACCAAGGTGTTCACCTTGATCCCAGCCAGTTCGCCGGCCTCCTGAATGACGAAGCGCTGCAGACGCAGACCGGTGTCCATCGTGGTGCCGGCGAAGAGGATCGCCATCACCGCGAGGATGGTTGCGCCGAGGTCCGCCGGCAGGCCGAGGCCGTTGGCGAGCAGCGTGCCGCCACCCTGGACGAACGCGTTCACCCCGCCTTGGCCAAAGGCGGTGTAGACCTGCTGCCAGTCCAGCAGCGTGGCAAAGCCGGCGGTGCAGCAGATGATCGCCGCCAGCGAGAGCATGCCTTCACCCACAGCGCCGAAATAGCCGACAAAGCGTGCGTCGGTTTCTTTATCCAGCTGCTTGGACGTAGTGCCGGAGGCGACCAGCCCGTGGAAGCCGGAAATCGCACCACAGGCGATGGTGACGAACAGCAGCGGCACGATGCTTGGGCTATCGGCCGGCAGCTCGTTGTTGTAGGCAGGCGCCACCAGCTCCGGCGCGCCGAACAGCACAGCCATGTAGAGCAAGCCAAGGCCGACGAACAATTGCAGGCCGTTGATGTAATCACGCGGTTGCAACAGTACCCATACCGGCAGCAGCGAAGCGATGGCGGCATAGGCGAACAGCAGCAGAATCCAGAACGACTTGGCGCTCAGGCCCAGCACTGTGTCAGGTAGCGAGACTGGGAATTGGCTCCCCAGCAGGATCAGCAGATAGAGCACGATCACGCCGCCCAGAGAAGGCCACAGCAGCTTGACGTTGTAACGGTAGATCAGCTGGCCGATCACCAGCGCGACGACGATTGCGCCCCACACCGGAATCACCGAGGTCGGCGTCGAGACCAGCAGGTTGGAGATCACAGCCGCAAAGGCGCCGTTGACCATCAGCAGCACAAGGAAGATCACCACCAGGAACAGGCTGCGTCCACGTGAGCCGATCAGCCGGCCGCTAAGCATCCCGACCGATTGCCCGCGGTTGCGAGCGCTGGCCCAGAGCGCGCCGAAATCGTGGATGCCGGCAAAAAAGATCGTCCCCAGCACCACCCACATGAAAGCTGGAACCCAACCCCAGATAACCGCAATCGCTGGCCCGACGATGGGAGCGGCGCCCGCCACCGAGGTGAAGTGGTGGCCCCAGAGCACAAACTTGTTGGTCGGCACGTAATCCACGCCGTCGCGCATGGTGTGGGCGGGGGTACGGTAGTTGGGATCAAGGCGATATATCTTCTCGGCGATGAACTTCGAGTAGAACAGATACCCCAGCGACATCGCCGCCAGCCCCACAATCATCAACGCAATCGCACTCATCGAAGGCTCCTCGCACGCGTGCCCGGGACAGGCATCACGCAGGCTTGGGCTGCTGCCCAGTGATCCATACCACCAACGAGGGTGGCGGTTCGCTGCGTCGGAGTAAAACCGACGTTGGTGATTCGAGCGGCGAGGCGGCCAAAGGTTTCCCTGCAGCGCTCAAGCATGGGGCGCTGCGGCTGAATTTGGTGCGCGCGCGATTGAAGCATGCTCGCGGTTGGGCACTTCTGCCGGCAGATTCCAGCCGGCTGACTAGACTTCCGAAGCTGGGTTGATGGCACAGTGCTTTTATTGGTGCATGGCTGCCTCGCCAGGTACGTGATGACCGTGCATGGCGCGCCCTTTGCTTCGGTTCCGGCCTTGCACCGGCTCGCCCGTTGGTGAATGCAGTGAACGATCAAGGAGATCGGTGATGAATGCCTTGTTGTTGCCAGGAGTGCGCACCCTCGAACGCATCAGTTTCGCCCGCAAGTTCCAGCTGCTGGCGCTGATGTTCGTATTGCCGCTGGGTTACGCGGTCTGGGCCATTGGTCATGGTTATACGGACAAATTGCAACTGGTCGCCAGCGAGCGCTCCGGTGTTCGGCAACTGATCGCGTTGGATCAGGTCGAGACGCTGCTGGTCGCGCAACGCAACCTCACGGCACGCTGGAAGGCCAGCGAAACCAACCGTGAAATCAGCAGCGAAACTCGCGTCCTGATGGACGCCATGCAGCGCAGCGAGTCCCAGCTCGACGGCGCCCTCGTCGAGTTGCAGGCTCGACTGAACGAGGAGGGTTCCAGCGCGGAGGTGCTCGCTTCAGTGGCCCAGCTCCAGGCGCAGCGAGATGGTTTGCGTACCGGGGCGCTGCAGGGCACAGCCTGGTGGCCGGATGCCTACAACCGCTTCACCGATGGGCTGCAACAAGTGGTGAGGGTGCGCGAGCAGATCGCCACTGACAGCGGCCTGATCCTCGACCCCTGGCTGGAAACCTACCTGATGATGCAGATGGTCACGCAGGGCGCGCCAAGCCTGCTGCAGCAACTCGGCGTGCTCGCGAGCGTCGGCCAAGGGGTGGTCGCCTCCGGCCAGTTCAGTATGCAGAGTCGCCTGCAGCTGCGCGAAATACGTAGCGCCAGCGAAGCTCAGCGCACCCAGCTGGGTAAATATGGTGACCACCTGCAAGGCAAACTGCCCGCTTCGCTGAGCGTATGGGAGCAGGGCTATCGCAGCAGCTTGCAGGCGATCGACGGATGGATAGCGCAGCTCGACCGCGACCTTTTCGATGGCAGCGTCAAGCTGGACGCCAGGGCATTCGAGCAAGGTATGGACGCCACACTCCAGCAGGTGCACCAACTGCAGGCAGCGACACTGGGGGCGCTCGATCAGCGGCTGGCCGAATACCGTGAACAAGCACTGCAGGCGCTGGCTTTGACCGCCGCTGCATTCGGCCTGCTGGTGCTGCTGGCGCTGTACACCCTGGTCTGCCTGCAGGCTTCGATCCGCGCCAGTACAGCGCGCATCACCGCCATGGCGCAATCGCTGCGTGACGGGGATCTGCGCTGCGAAACACGTACCCATGGCCACGATGAGTTGGCCCTGATCGGTACGGCATTGAATGAGGCGGTGGCGCAGCTGCGTAGCTCACTGCAAGGTGTAAACCAGCAGAGCGCCGTGCTTGGCGGAACGGTGCAAGCGCTCACAGGGCAGGCGCAGCAGTCCTTGCGCTCGGTGGAAGATCAACAATCGCAGGTCAGTCAGATCGCCACTGCCGCGACCGAGATGGCGGCGACCGCCCAGGCAGTTGCCGAAAGCTGCGAGCAAGCCTCGCAGGATGCCGCGCAGACACGCCAGATCGCCGAACAGAGCAATCAGCGAAGTGTGCAGACCACCGCCAGCATGCGGCAACTTACCCAGCGCATGGGCGAGACGTCTGCGGCGCTGGGCCAACTGCGCGATCAGGCGCAGCAGATCGACCGTGTTGTCGACGTCATCAAAGGTATCGCTGAGCAGACCAACTTGTTGGCACTCAACGCAGCCATCGAGGCCGCGCGGGCCGGTGAGCAGGGCCGTGGTTTTGCGGTGGTCGCCGATGAGGTGCGCAGCCTTTCGCAGCGCACTCAGGAGTCCACAAGGGAAATCAGCTCAACCGTCGAGGCGCTGCAACGGGTAGTGCAGCAAGCGGTGGATCTGATGGACGCCGCCTGTAGCCAGGCCGATAGCGATGCTGGTGCCGTCACCGAACTGGGCGACCACCTGGGCGAGATCGCCGGGGCCGTTCAGCGGGTCAGCGACATGATCGTACAGATCGCCACTGCTGTGGAGCAGCAGGCCGCCACAGCAGAGGATGTCAGCGGCAATATCCAGCGCGTAGATCAGGCGGCCCTGGTTCTGCTCGAAGGCGCTCAGGCAATGCATGGGGTAGCTGATCAGCTTGGCGAGGGCACACGCAGCCTGGCGCAGAACACCGCTCGGTTCCGGCTCGGCTGACCCTACTGCTGGGGCGGATGGACAGTCCTGGGCCAAGACGCTCCGCCCTCCCTGGCTAATGGCTCACTTTTTCCCCATGGGCGCATTCATTTGCCCCTTCAGACAACGGGAACGAGCGCGGCACGCCATCGCAATGGCTGGAAACACCCTACTTGCGCTCTGTGACGGAACGCCTGCGCTGGGTTCAGTCCAACAAACACGATGTGTCGATTAAAGAGAACCGAAATGGAGCGGACCGGATGGCAGCACCGCCTGAGCGATGGGCTGGGCTGGGCGTTGATCTACGCCGTGCTCTGGGCTCTATTCAGCGAAGGCGGCGGCTGGTCTCTGGGCGCGCCCACCGTTCTGATCGCTGCTGGAGTTTCGCTCTGTCTAGGCATGCGACCCTGGCATCCATCATTGTCCGTACTGCCGGGCTTCATCGGCTTCTTTCTCGCCAAGATGGTCGCCGGTGCCTGGGACGTCGCCGTGCGTGCGCTGCATCCTGGACGGTCATTGCAACCGGCTTGGCTCGTCTACCCGCTGACTGCCCGCTCCGCGCAGGTACGGCTGGTGCTTTCGGCCCTGGTCGGGCTGCTGCCCGGTACCCTGGCCTCGCGCGTGGATGGCGACAGCATGCGCGTCCATGTGCTTGACCAGCGTCAGGCCTGGGAACCCACGGTCCGGGAACTGGAGCGGCGGCTACAGCGCCTGCTTACGCAGGAGATCCCACGTTGATGGCGGTGTACTCGTCCCTGCTGCTGCTGACCATTGTCATTGGCTTGGGTCGTGTGGTGCTTGGACCAAGTCGGGTCGATCGGCTGCTCGCCATCCAGCTGTTCGGCACTACGGGCACGGCTTTGCTGCTGGTTCTGGCGCAGTGGCAGGACCAGCCGGCACTACGTGACGTTGCGCTGCTGCTGGGGTTGTTGGCCGCCGTGGCCAGTGCAGCACTGGTGCAGCTGTTGCGGCGAGGCCGTCATGATTGAAGTGCTGCGCGATGGGCTCAGCTGGGTTTTGCTGATTGGCGGGCTATTGTTCTTCGTGGCGGGTAGCGTCGGCCTGATCCGATTTCCTGACACCGTCAGCCGTCTGCATGCCCTGACCAAAGCGGACACGCTCGGTCTCGGGCTTGTAATCACCGGTCTTTCTCTGCGTGCCGACAGTTTCTGGGAAGTCGGTCAGATGGTGCTGATCTGGTTGTTGCTGCTGGCGTCTGGCGCTACTGCGTGCCAGCTGCTGGCGCGGCATGCCGACGAGGAGCGCAAGGATGACTGAGTGGCTGTTCGACGGCGTGCTTGGCGTGCTTCTGCTGGGCCTGGCATTTGGGGCGCTACATGGTCGAAATCTCTACGCCAGCGTGTTGCTGTTCATCGCCTTCGGCCTGGCGCTGGCGCTGATCTGGGCGCGTCTGGGTGCGGCGGATCTGGCGCTTGCCGAAGCGGCCATCGGTGCCGGGTTGACCGGCGTTCTGCTGTTCACCGCCCTGGCACGTCAGCCGGCAGCGGACATGCCTGAGGTCACTGGCACGCGCCTGCGTCTGGGCGCTGCGGCAGTGGTGCTGCCATTGCTGTTTCTAATGGTGCAGGGTCTTGCGCCGCTGAGCGAGGGCGAGCCCCGCCTTCCAGCCTTGATTGCGCAGAATCTGGGCGAAACCGGGGTCGAGCATCCGGTGACGGCCGTGCTGTTGAACTACCGAGCCTGGGACACGCTGCTGGAATTGGCCGTCCTGCTGCTGGCGGTGCTCGGGGCGCGTCAGCTCGGTCCAAGGCCGCTCGACCTGGCAGAACCCTGGCCGCTGCTGCGGGCCTGGGCGCGGGTGTTGGCACCTTTGCTGGTACTGGCCGCCGGTTACGTGCTCTGGCGCGGCGCCAGCGCACCGGGTGGCGCCTTCCAGGCCGGCGCGCTGCTGACCTCCGGGGTCGTGCTGTTGCGGCTGTCGGGGCTGTTGCCGCGGCTACGCTGGTCGTCGATGCCGTTGCGCCTCCTGGTACTAGGCGGCTTGTTGGTATTCCTAGGTGTCGCGATGCTGACCGCCTGGCTGGGGCAGGGCTGGCTGACTTATCCCGCGGGTGCCGCCAAACCGATCATCCTGCTGATCGAGACGGTCGCGACGCTTTCCATCGCCGCGAGCCTGAGTCTGCTGGTAGTGGGCGAAGGGGAGGGGAGCGCTCGTGAGCAGTAGCCTGTTCTGGATGATCATCGGCGCTGCACTCTGGCTGCTGGGCTTGCACGGGCTGCTGACCTTGCGCCAGGCACTGCGTCGGATCATCGCCTTCAACCTGATGGGCAGCGGCGTGTTTCTGGTGATGATTGCCCTGGCCGCCCGTCAGCAGCCAAGTGACCCGTTGCTGGTGGCTCTGGTGGTGACCGGGCTGGTGGTGGCGGTCAGCGCGACCGCCTTAGCGCTGCGGCTTGCCGCAGTGGCGCATGACACACAGGAGCCGCGGCAATGAATGCGGCCCTGCTAAGCCTGTCGCTGCCGCTGGTCACCGGCCTGCTGCTGGTGCTGCTGAAACCGCGGCGCAGCGGGCTTTGCGTGATCGCGATAAGTCTGGCCAGTTTGATCGCAGCTGGATTTGCCCTGCATCAAGTGATGCAGTTCGGCCCACAACTGCTGCAGATCGGCGGTTGGGAAGCGCCGCTGGCCATTCGCTTCCAGCTGACGCCATTGACGGCGTTGCTGATGGTTTTCACAGCCGGGCTGCATCTGCTCGTTGCGCTTTACGCCGCGCGCAGCCCGCACTCCACGGGCAGCGAGGATTACTGGCCGCTGTCCTGCCTGTTACACGCAGCGCTGGTCGCGCTGTGGCTTTCAGCGGATCTGTTCAACCTCTACGTCACGCTCGAACTGCTGAGCCTCTGCGCGGTTGCACTGGTGGCGCTGGCGGGGCGTAAGGCCTATCGACCGGCGTTCAATTACCTGATGTTGTCGCTGGCCGGATCGCTGGCGTACCTGTTCGGCGTCGCACTGCTCTATGGTCGCTACGGCGTGCTGGACGTTTCGGTGCTGGCCGAGCTGGCCCAGGCGGACGCCACCACGCGGCTGGCGTTGTTGCTGATGAGCCTGGGGCTGATGCTCAAGGCGGCGTTGTGGCCGCTGCATCTATGGCTTCCACCAGCACATTCCGGCGCGCCGACGGCGGTCAGTGCGTTGCTTTCAGCGTTGGTGGTGAAGGGGCCTATCTACATTCTCTGGCTGGTCTGGAGCGAGATTGCGCCGCCGGAGCTGGGCCAGCCCGCGGGCGCGTTGTTTGCCGGGGCTGGCATCCTTGCGCTGATTTCCGGTGGTTGGTCGGCCCTGCGTGCGCCGCGACTGAAGATGCTGGTGGCCTATTCCACCGTAGCCCAGTTGGGTTACGCACTGCTCACGCTTGGCCTGCTGCTGCACTTGCAGGAGCCTCGGATGGAAGCGGCCCTGTGGCTGTTCATCCTGGCCCACGGCTTGGCCAAGGTTTCGATGTTCCTCGCCGCTGGCGAACTGCAACGGGTGCTCGGTACGCGGCGGGTGCGTGCACTCAAAGGTGCCAGTCAAAACATGCCGGTGGCCATGGCGACCTTCGCCGTGGCGGGCGGCAGTCTGATTGGCCTGCCACCGAGTGGCGGGTTTCTGGCCAAATGGTTGTTGTTGCAACCCCTGTTCGGACAGCCACAGCACTGGCCCTGGGCGTTCGGCGTGCTGTTGGGGACCTTGATGTCTGCCGCCTATGTTTTTCGCGTCGTGGCGCTGGGCTTCGATCGTGCCCGCCCCAATCCACCCAGCATCAAGCCTGATCCCGTCGCGCAATGGCTGGCAATGCTTCCCGCATTGCTTGTCTTGAGCCTGGCACTGATCAGCGAGCCTTTGCTGCTCTGGCTCGGAGGGGTGGCACGATGATCTGGACCAATTGGCTGCCGCTCGCGATCGTGCTCAGTTCGCTGCTGCCGGGGCTGTTCATCTTCACCCTGCGCGAAGATCAACAGCGATTGCGGGTTGGGCTCAATATCTGCGGCGTGGTGATCAAGTTGCTGCTGGTGGTAGCGATGATCGTCGGCGTCAGCCGTGGCCTGGAGTTTCGCTTCAGCCTGCCATTTCTGCCCGGGGCACCGCTGGTGCTGCAAGCCGATGCGCTCTCATTGTTGTTCGTCGCGCTGTCATCGGTGCTTTGGATGGCAACGACCATCTACGCCATTGGTTATCTGGAAAAGTCACCGCTGCGGTCGCGTTTCTTCGGTTACTTCAGCCTCTGCGTCAGCGCCACCGTGGGTTTGGCGCTGGCGGGCAATCTGGTCAGTTTCCTTCTGTTCTACGAGATGCTGACCTTGGCCACCTTTCCGCTGGTGGTGCACCGCGGCACGCCCGAATCGCTCCGTGCGGGCCGGGTCTATCTGGCTTACACGGTCGGCGGCGGTGCCCTGGTGCTCATGGGCGTCGCGCTGCTGCATAGCCTGGCGGGCGGCCCTGATTTCCAGCCAGGCGGTTATCTGCTCTCTGCTGTCGGCGAGCACGATCTGGCGCTGCGCGTGGCATTCGTCCTGCTGATCGCGGGGCTCGGGGTCAAGGCGGCATTGCTACCCCTGCATGGCTGGCTGCCCAAGGCGATGGTCGCCCCTGCTCCTGTCAGCGCATTGCTACATGCCGTTGCGGTGGTCAAGGCGGGTGCGTTCGGCATCATCCGCGTGGTTTACGACGTCTATGGTGCGGAGGCGATGGGGCTGCTGGACGTCGCCGGGCCGCTGCTCTGGCTGGCGGCGGCAACCATTCTTTACGGCTCCGTGCGTGCGCTGCAACAGCAGGAGCTGAAAAAGCGCCTGGCGTACTCGACCATCAGCCAGGTGTCCTACGTGACCCTCGGGGTCGCCTTGCTCGGCCCGATTGCGGCGGTTGGCGGGCTGGTACATCTGGTGCACCAGGGCTTGATGAAGGTCACCTTGTTCTATTGCGCGGGCAATTTCGCCGAAACCCTGGGTATTCACCGGATCCGCGAAATGGATGGGGTCGGCAAGCGCATGCCCTTGACCATGACGGCGTTCAGCATTGGTGCGCTGGGCATGATCGGAATTCCACCCATCGCCGGCTTCGTCAGCAAATGGGCGCTGGGCATGGGCGCGCTTGAGGTGGGCCAGGATTGGGTGCTGCTGGTTCTGATGGGTTCGGCGCTGCTCAATGCCGGGTACTTCCTGCCGTTACTGTGGCGTGGCTGGTTCGCCGAGCCGGCTGATTGGCATGAGGACAACTGGCGCGAAGAGCGTTGGGAGACGCATTGGATGCTGCTGCTACCCGCACTGTTTACCGCCGCCTTGTCAGTGCTGGTAGGGCTGCTGGCCGGCACGGCACTGAGTCCATTGGGCTGGGCGGAGCTGATCGTCGACCGGGAGTTCCGCATATGACCGGCGCCTGGCTCTGGTTGCTGGTGCCTTTGGCGCCATTGATGGGCGCATGTGCCTTGGCGATCTGGCGCGGACGTGCCATTGCCTGGCTGTGGCTGGTCTGCGTTCCGGCGCTGGTGCTGGTCTTCCAGCCGATGCCGACTCTGGATCTGCCGATGCTCTGGGACGGGATCCGCTGGGGATCGAGTGATGACCTCAGTCGCGCCTGGCTGGGGTTTACGGCGCTGCTCTGGGGTTGCGCCGGGGTCTTCGCCAGCAGCAGCCAGAAGGGCGACGCCGGGCAAATGCGCTTTTGGACCTTCTGGCTATTGGCCCTCGCGGGCAATCTCCTGCTGATCATCGCCGCCGACGCCCTGAGTTTCTATCTCGGCTTCAGCGCCATGAGCCTGTCCGCCTATGGCCTGATCGTCCATCAGGGTGGTCCCGGCCCGCGGCGCGCCGGGCGCCTGTATCTGCAGTTGGCGATCTGCGGCGAGATGGCGCTGCTTGCCGGGCTGATGCTGCGCAGCCATGCCACAGGCGGCGATTTCTCATTCTCGGCTTGGCAGGCGGTGCCCATGGATGGGCTGACCCTTGCGCTTCTGCTGTTCGGGCTGGGCTTGAAGGCTGGGTTCTGGCCACTGCACGTCTGGCTGCCGCTGGCACATCCGGCCGCGCCAGCGCCGGCGAGTGCTGTGCTGTCCGGCGCAATGCTGAAGGCCGGACTCATCGGCATCTGGCGCTGTCTGCCCGAGGATGATCCGCTGCTGTCTGATTGGGCGCAGGTGTTGCTCGTCGCAGGAGTATTCGGCGCGATCTATCCTGCGCTGCTCGGGCTGATTGCAGGTAAGGCCAAAGCCGTGCTGGCTTATTCGTCAGTCAGCCAGATGGGCTATCTGGTGATCCTCATGGCATTGGCCTGGCGGCATCCGCAGCAGCATCAGGCCATGACGATCGTGCTGATGATCTATGGCGTACATCATGGGTTCGCCAAAGGAGCGCTGTTCCTTGCAGCTGGTCTGATCCACGCCGGTCGCCTACCTCGTATCGGCTGGGTACTGCTGGCGCTACCGGCGCTGGCGATTGTTGGCTTGCCGCTGACCACCGGCGGCGCCGTAAAGACGGCGTTGAAGGATGTCTGGTACGCCGGCGAATTCGAAGGCTGGTTGCTTTGGCTGACCGTCAGCAGCCTGACCACAGCTTTGTTGCTGGCTCGCGCGCTCTGGCTGCTGCGCTGCGATGCCGCCGACGCGCCCCCTGGGCCTCCGCCTCCGTTGCAGCTGCTGCCCTGGGCGTTGCTGAGCATCCTGGCGCTGCTGCTCCCCTGGCTCTGGCCCGCCTTGCGTGAACCCATGCTGCATGGCTTGTATCCCGGTGGGATCTGGTCGTCGCTCTGGCCTCTGCTTATGGCTCTAGGGGTGGCAGGAGTGGTCGTGAGGAGCGGTTTCAGAATACCGGCTCGCCTGGCCAACCTCCCCAACCCGGCGCTATCGCTGTCTCTGTATTTCAAGCGCCTGGTCATGCAGCCGCCCCTGGCCGTGCCCACCGCCCGCCCCGATGCCCAGCGTTGGCGGCAACGCGAACGCCGCTGGAATCGTTTCTGGAACAAGGGCGCGCTTGCAATAAGCGCCTGGCTTCTGGCTGTTCTGCTCTGGTTGGGATGGTTGTGGTAGTGGCGTCAGGCGTTAGTTACAGCAGGTAATTGCGAGTGCGCCAGGGCAACTTCGCAAGTTATATCAAAGTGCTGAAACAACTTTAAATAACGGTTCGCTAGTTATTCATTATTGTTTACACACTAAGTACTCGGGCAATAAAAAAGGCGCCGACGGCGCCTTGAGTTTTTTCATGAGGTTCAAGAAGTACCAAGCCCAGTGCGCTCGCTGCCATCCTCTGCCAGCAATTGGCCCAGCGGCGTACGCTCGAAGCCATCGTCAGCGATCTGATCAGCCTGTGGGGTCAGATCGAAACCATCTTCAGCAAATTGCTCGCTCAAAGGGGTGCGATCGAAGCCGTTTTCCGAGAGCGTACGATCTGCGCGAATCTCTTCGAATACTGTCGACGTGCCCTGTACTTCGCCAAGAAGTGGCTGTGGTTGGCTCGGTGGGACAGCAAGTGCGGTGGACGCGACACTGGCCAGGATCATACTTGCAAATAACTTTTTCATGATGTCGTCCTCGAGGTAGTTGGGTACGGGACCTATGCTACGGGGGAGGACTCAATGTACAAACGCGCACGTATCAATAGTGCAAATCGACAATAGTGATGTAACACCGAGTCGGGAGGTAATGATCTATGCAGCCAATCATAAGATTCAATCAGGCCGATATGATCAGTTAATTACCGGATCGCGGTTTCGCCTTGTACGTCAGATCGCACACGGTTTGGTTTGTTGATTGCGGCCATGCTGCGGTTGTGCAGCGGGACCAGAATGGTCATTGCCGTCAGTGCACCGAGCAGCGCACAAAACATATCGGCCTGGGTGTCCCATTGATCGCCCTGCATGCCAAGGAATTCCTCCGCGCCCTGGCCAAGGGCGAGCGCTGCACCCCATTCCACGAGTTCATAGACGGCGCTGAGGGTCATCGCCATACACACACAAACGAACGGCAGTAGGTGCCGCCCCAACGCATGACCGTTGCGCAGCAACAACTCACGAGCGATAAGCGCCGGCACCACGCCTTGGATGAAGTGCCCCAGTCGATCATAGGGATTGCGGCTGAGCTCCAGCCAGTCCTGCAGCCAGAACCCCAAAGGCACGCGCGCAAAGCTGTAGTGCCCGCCAGCAATCAGCCCCAGCGCCTGAGTAGCGAGTAACAGATAGAGCAGCGACGACAGCGCAAAGCGCTGGTGACTGTAGATCAGCGCCGGCAGCAGGATGGCCGCGGGCAGGATTTCCAGCAGCCAGGTGGTGCGGTCATGGGGATCGATGGCAGACGCCACCAAGGCAAGTACGACGAGGCACACCAGTATCCTGAGCAACTGCTTACGGTGCATTCAACCTGCCTTTTTCGGATTTGGGTGTATGCACAGTGGACAGCGAAACCGGTCGCCTGACTGCCGTAAGGCGATGAATGCCCCGCCATTGTCAGTTGGCGCAGGTCAGGGCAGGGCTTTCTCGGCGTAGGTGCGGGTGACCAGCCCAAGCTGGGAGCGAAAGCTTTCCATGTCGAACATGGTGCAGATTTCGCGAATCTGTCCGCTCGGGGTCAGTATCCAGAAAGCCATCGCCGAGATGCTGAGCACCTTGTCGCTGGGTGGATAGCCCAGCGCTTCGTTCTCAATGGTGCCGATCAGCGTGCTCCAGGTGACCACTTTGTCGGCCTCGGCTACGCACTCCTCGATGACCACCTCAAGATCCGGCATGGCCGTGCGGATCTGCGAAACCATTGCGGCAAATTCGCTGCTGTTCATTGCGCGGCCGACGAAGGAGCTCTTGTACAGGAAATCCTTGCTGTGCAGCTGCTCGGCGAGGGCAAGATGACCGCGATTCCAGCTCAGGTCGATGTGGTTACGAACCACCCGTTTATTGTCATCCAGTGACATTCCGATGCGTC
This sequence comes from Stutzerimonas zhaodongensis, assembly GCF_003696365.1. Classification (GTDB taxonomy): domain Bacteria; phylum Pseudomonadota; class Gammaproteobacteria; order Pseudomonadales; family Pseudomonadaceae; genus Stutzerimonas; species Stutzerimonas zhaodongensis. The sequence continues at coordinate 272,609 of NZ_RFFM01000004.1, read as the reverse complement.
CATGTGCGGTGAGGAGAGTGTGAACTGTAGCAGCAGCGGTCAGGGGCAGCATCCATCCGCCGAGCAGTTCGTCGGCTCAGTCCGGCGGCAACCGCAGCCGGAACGCGGCACCACCGAGACTGGAGTCATCGAGCTTGAGCTCCCCGCCGTAGCTGTCGAGGATGTCCTTGACCACCGCCAGCCCGATGCCCTGACCCGGATGCTGAGCGTCCAGTCGCTCGCCGCGGCGCAGGATGCGTGCACGCTGGTCGACGGGCACGCCTGGGCCGTCGTCCTCGATGCTCAAGAGAAGTCGATCGCCGTCTTCAAGCAGCGTGATGCGTACCTGGTGGAGGCACAGCCGGTAGGCATTTTCCAGCAGATTGCCGAGCAGCTCCATCAGCGCACCTTGCTCCAGCGGCAGGGTGGCACCGGGAGGCAGCTGCAGGTCGACCTGTACGCGTTTGTCCTGGTAGACCTTGTCCAGCGTGCTACACAGCCGCGTCAGTACGGGCTGCAGCGCCACCCGGTATCGCACCAAGCCGCTCTGGCCAAGACATGCACGTTGCAACTGGTAGCCGATCTGCTGGCTCATTCGCTCGATCTGCGCTCGCATGATACGGGTCTGCTCGCGGTTGTCCGGTTGGGCACTGATCACTTCGCCCACGCTTTGCAGCACCGTCAGTGGCGTTTTAAGACTGTGGGCCAGATCGCCCAGGGAGTTGCGGTACTGCTCCCGTTGTCGCCGCTCGCCATCGAGCAATCGGTTCAGCGACCGGGTCAGGCGCAACAGCTCCTTGGGGTGCTGGTCGCTAAGCCGATCCAATCGACCTGATTCGACCTGGTCGAGTTCGTGGCTCAAGCGTTTGAGTGAGCGAAAGCCCCATGTCAGGCCCAGCCACAGCAGAGTCAGCAGGACCAGCAGGCCTCCCCCAAGCCAGAGGTAAAGTTGCTGGCGAAACTCATCGAACAGGCTGCGGTATTCGCTGGTGGGTTGCATGGTGACGAAGCTGAATGCCTGACGCCCCTCGCCAGCCAGGCGAAGTTCGACGTCATAGACGAAGTACTCCTGGCCATCGGCGTCACGCACGCGCTTGAACTCGGTGATGTCGCCATGAAGGCGCGGGTGGTAGTCGATCTGCTCATCTTCGGCCGAGCGCGACTGCCAGAGGAGCTTGCCTTGGGGGTCGAAGATGTACCCCAGCAGCTTGGCATCTGGGAGGTCGAATTCTTCATCGGGCAGCCGGCTGGGCATCACCAGTTGTCCGTCTTCAATGCGCGACGCGCTGATCAGGGTGTTGGCATCGGCGGCCAGACGTTCTTCGATGACTCGCTCGAAGGCAAGGCTGAACGCGGCCTGCAGTACCGGCAAGAGCGCGAGCATGAAGACCACCGCCAGGCAGGTCGCACCCAGCATCAAGCGCAGGCGCAGCGAAAGCGTGCCGTTACGCGTGGTTCTCGCCAGCACTAGCCAGCGGCGCCAGCGTCGACTCATCGGCAGCGCTCAGTGAAGAGGTAACCCAGGCCGCGGACGGTATCTATGGGTTTCAGATCGCCCTGCGCTTCCAACTTGCGGCGGAGGCGGCCAACCAGTACCTCGATGACATTGGTGTCGCGCTCGGTGTCATCCGGGTAGAGCTGTTCCATCAGCCGCTCTTTGGCGACTACCTGCTGCTGATGGCGCATCAGGTATTCGAGGATGCGGTATTCGAAAGCCGTCAGTGCAAGCGGCTCATCATTGACCAGCGCCTGTTTGCGATTGAGGTCGAGCTTCAACGGGCCGGCCTCGATGCTGGCCTGGGTAAAGCCTGAAGATCGTCGCAACAGTGCATTCAACCTTGCCTCCAGCTCTTCGAACTGGAAGGGTTTGACCACGTAATCGTCTGCACCGGCGGCGAGTCCTTCGACCTTGTCCTGCCAGTTGCCACGAGCGGTAAGAATGAGAATGGGGAACCGTAGACCATTGGTGCGCAGTTGACGGATCAGGTCGAGGCCACTGATGCCAGGCAGGCCTAGGTCGACCACGGCCAGGTCATGATGAAATTCACGGGTCTGGTAAAGCGCCTCTTCAGCGTTGGCCACGGCGTCAACGATGTGACCGCTTTCGCTCAGGCGAGTCAACAGGTGGTGGCGCAGCAGCGCCTCGTCCTCCACCACCAGCACTTTCATTGCTTACTCCCGTCATGCAACGGCCGGGACGATCCCGGCCGTGGTCCTGTGAAGCAAACCGCTCGGCTTAGAAGTGATAGTTCACGCCGAGATAGGCCTGCTTGCTGCTATGAACGTCGATGGAACCGACCTTGCCCACGCCGCGCTCGGACACTTCGGTCCCGGCATTGCTGCGCAGGTAACGATAGCCTGCTTCCAGCGACGTGTTGCTGCCGACTTGCTGCAGTACGCCTGCCTGCAGGCCGACAAGGTAGCCGATGTCGCTGTCGCGGCTGTAACCGCTGGACTCGTTCTCGAGCTTGGTCAGACCAGCACTGGCACCGCCGAACAGGCGAGTGGTGTCACCGATCGGCAGGAACATGTCGTAGCTACCGATCAGGTTCTGCTGGCGCAGCTTGAGCGAGCTGCCGTAGTCGTCGGATACGTTCTCGTAAGTTGCATAGTAGCGCGCTTCGTCAGTCATCTGACCGGCACGTACGCCCCAGGTGCCGCTGTTCTTGATGGTGTCGTCGAAGCGGTTCTTGCCGGGCATGGTTTGCTTCAGGGTGCTGGAGCGATCGATGTTGACGGTGCTCTTGCCCCAGGTGAGGCCGGCGAAGTTGTCGGCGGCTTGGGCGCCGAGGGTGAAGACGCTCAGAGTAGTGGCGATGGCCAGGGTATGCAGCTTGTTCATATGTCGCTCCTGTGCAGGGCTGAAAAGTTACGCATTCATCCTGCCTGCGAGCCCCTGAACCGCTCCTGAACCCTGGCTGAACCTCAGCTGAACGACGTGAAGGTGGCGCAGCAACGGCTGCGCCACCGCTGCGCTAGCGTCCCCGGCGCCCCAGCAAGGCAACCAATGCTGCTGCGCCCACAGCCACCGCTGCCGTCGTCGCGAGCGGATGTTGTGTCGCCTGGGTGTACAAGCTGCGCTTGAGAACCATGCCGGGATAGTTGCCGCTGGCTTTGCCGTCACCGGCCGCGCCGACATCGCTGTCGTGCAGGGCTCCGCGTGGGTGCTGGTCCGGGCGGCCGCTTTGAATGGCATCGTAAACGAATGTGCGGTTGATCCAGTCGGCCAGCCGTGGAGCGTTCTGCGCCAGCTTGGAAAGCAGCTTCGCATTGCCGATGTAAACGTCGCGCTGAGGGTGCTCGGCGGCGTTGAGGATTGCGCGGGCAACCACTTCGGGTGCATAGACCGGCGGCGGAAAGACCGGCGCGCTGGGCAGGTAATTCTTGGAGTGGTCCATGAACTGGGTATCGGTCGATGACGGGCGAACCAGGGTTACCGAAACGGGTGTGCGGGATTTCTGCAGCTCGACGCGCAGCACGTCCGTCATCGCCTTGATTGCGTGCTTGCTGGCGCTGTAGCTGCTATGAAATGGCAGTGCATTGGCCGACTCGACACTCCCGATGTTGATCAGCGCGCCACCTTTGTCACGCAGGTGCTTCACCGCAATCGAAGAGCCGTAATGGGTGCCCCAGAAATTGGTCTGCATGACCTGATGGTGATCCTCGTCCTTGACCTGATCGAAGCGTCCCCATACCGAGCTGCCAGCATTGTTGATCCAGGTGTCGAAGCCGCCGAAGTGCGCAATGGTTTCACTGGCAACGCGTTCGAGCTGCTCGCGATCGCCTACATCGGCCTGCACGTGCAGGACGCGCTCGCCGGCGTTCAGCTGTTGCTTGATGTCCTGCAGGGCTTCTTCATTGCGCGCCACCAGCACCACGCGTGCGCCGCGTTCGACGGCCATCCGCGCGGTGGCCAGACCTATACCGCTGGACGCACCGGTAATGACAACGACCTGCTCGCGCAGGGGTTTCAAGGAAATGTGCATCAGAACTCCTCCAGTCAACCGTTGGGAAACCTTGGCTCGGTAGAAGCCTTAGCGCCGCTGGCGTTCCGGGCAGGCGATGGATGGCAGCGGCTGGATAGCGAGATTCTGTATGTGGAGCTCGTGGATTGATTGTGGAACGCCACTTTTGCCGTGGCCTTAACGCGGTGTTTTCCCACTGCTGGTGGATAAGCAGCGCTGGGCATCCAGCGCCCGTCTGATTCACCGCCCGAGCGGGCTTCTCGATCGAAGCCGAATGCAGAACTGTCTAGATGCGCCGGAACTCTTTTGATGGCCAATTGCTCTCATCCAGGCCGGGAGCCTTTTCCGGTATTCCCCGTTTATCAGCAAATCCGCGCGCTGGATCGCGTAGCGGGCATGCCTGGATGTCGAGCAAGGTTTAGGAATGAAGCGTTTCGTTGTGCTGGATAGTTTTCGAGGCATCTGCGCGGTTGCGGTGGTGCTGTTTCACACTCAGATCCTGTTGAGTTTTTCAGAACTCAGTTTCTTCAGGCATGCCGATCTGTTCGTCGAGTTCTTCTTCGTGCTGAGTGGCTTCGTCATGTTTCACGCCTACGGCTCGCGCCCGTTCTCGGCCGACATGCTCAGGCGATTCGTCATCAGCGGTACGTTCCGTCTATATCCGCTGCACCTGGTAATGCTTTTGGTGTTCATCGGGCTCGAGTTCGGCAAGTTGTGGGCCGAGCATCATGGTTTCTCCTTCAACGACGCGGCGTTCACCGGCAAGACGGCGCCGAGCGAGATTCTGCCCAACGCCTTGCTGCTGCAGAGCTGGATTGGCGACTACAACAGCCTGTCGTTCAATACGCCGGCATGGAGCATCAGCATCGAGTACTACCTGTACATGGTGCTTGGCGTTCTGCTGCTGGCGATGCCGCGATATTGCGGCCAGATCCTGGCGCTGGCGACCCTGGTGTCCTTTGCGGCGCTTTATGTCGACCTGGAAGTGATCAAGCCTTTCATCTGGCGCGGGGCATCCTGCTTCTTTGCCGGAGCGTTGACCTACCGGCTCTATCAGAAGCTTGAACCTACGATCAGCCGTTTTGATGATCGGCCGTTCTTTACCGGGCTCGAGCTGCTCTGCTTGTTGCTGGTGTACCGAACCCTGACCCATGAGCTGCCGCATCAGGGCATCATCGCCAGCCTACTGTTCTGTCCGGCTGTGCTGGTTTTTGCCAGCGAGCGTGGCGCCATCTCGCGACTGCTGCAGCGCAAAAGCTTCATACGCTTGGGGGAGCTGTCCTTTTCGATCTACCTGACTCACGCGGCCGTGATCTTTGCATTCACCAGCGCGGCGGTCGTGTTATCCAAATTCACCGGGACGGAATACACGCTGATTCTGCAGCAGCCGGACAGCGACCAGATCATGCGCTATGTAAGCTCGGGCAGCACACTGGTCGACGATCTGCTGACCTTGCTGGAGCTGGCAATTGTGCTGGCGGTTTCTACGCTGACGTATCGCTTCGTCGAGTTGAAGGGGATACAGACCGGAAGGCGCCTGTCACGTAGCGAGCCGCGGCCGCTATCGCAGGTGTGAGTCGGCCCTGGCGATCTGTTCGGTTTGCTCTTCGCCCGGCGACGAACCGGGCGTTGGGCTGGTTGGCTGCACGGCGGGGTAGGCTTGATGCAGTGCAGGCTGCTCTTCACCGTCTACGGACCAGGTAAGCGTCGCCTCGATGCGGCTGTCTTTGGCCAGGCCAAGGCGGTTATTCAACGGACATTGCGCTTCAGATCCACTGGTCAGCCTCCCTGATTGACGGCTACGGCTGGTGCCTGCCTTACCGATCGTACGCACCTCAAGCTGGTAGGTGAGCTGGTGAGGCTTCGCGCTGCTGAAACACAGCCGCAGATGCAGGCGATCGTTATCAGGTAGCAGCTCCAGCCGTGCTTCGACCGGTGCGGCAGATGCTGCTGTGGCAAGCAGCACGGTGGCAAGAGCTGTAGTGAGCATGGGCGTATTCACCCCATATAGATGCGGTCTACTGCTGCGTGATAGTGGCCTGATTGCCACTTCCGGTTTGCATGATCATGGCGTTCATCAGGGCTGCGCTCTGCGTGATTGCAGCTTGGTTCGTCGCGCCGGTCTGAGTGATGCGCGCCTCATTGTATTCGGCGAACTGACGAATCGCGGCGAGGTTGCCATCACCGTTTTGCACCACGCTGGCCTGATTGCCATCGAATTGCTGGACCAGCTCCACGCTGTTGTCATTACCGGTCGACGAGCCTCTGAATGCATTGCCGCGGCCTGTCTGCTCGACGGACAGCAGGTTGTTGTCACCCGCCTGATTGAACGCGATTTCACCGAACAGGGTGTACTGCGTAATGTCCGCGCTGTTCGAGTTGCCGTTCTGAGCAAGCTTGATGTCACCGGCATCGCCCTGATCGATGGTCGCGTCATTCTCATCGCCAACCTGGTATACCGCCAATTTGGTGCCGTGATAGACGCCGTCCTGGGTCAGGGTTACCGAGTTGTCGTTACCGATCTGATATGCCTGAGCCTCTGCAAAGCCTCGCTGAGTAGCGGCGATGAAGTTGTTGTCGCCGATGCTGCTGAGCAGCATCTCGTTTGCGTACCAGGTCTGCTCGACCTCGATTCGATTTCCGTTGCCTTCCTGATAAACGCTCGCGGTGCCGAAGTGGCTGTCAGGGCCCTGGTAGATGGCAGCATCGTTGCTGCTACCGATTTGCACGATAGAGGTCAGGTTCGATTCGCCGCTCTCGAGTTGATAGACCGCAGCACTGTTATCCGTACCGTTCTGGCGTACGACCGCCTCGTTGAGTGGTCCGCTCTGTTCGATGGTCGAGTCGTTATAGTCGCCGGTCTGCACGACCTTGGCGCTGGTGTCGGCATGAGCGCCAATGGCGACAGCCAGTAGAGCGGCTGACGCGAGGAAATGCAGGCTGCGCATATCGTTCCTTATAGATCTGGCGATGGAGTTAGGTGGCGACGTGGTTAGCGATGCTGAACGATCTCGACCCGCTGGCCGCTGCCGTATTGGACGACGCTGCTGCTCAGGCCATTGCCGATTTGTTCGATGCTCGCGGCGTTGTTCGAGCCGATCTGTGCGATTGCAGCTTCGTTGTCGCTGCCGATCTGGCTGATGTCGGCGATATTGCCGGAGCCGATCTGAAGGATGGTGGCCAGCTGGTTGTCACCCTGTTGAAGGATGAAGGCCTGCTGATCACTGCCCTGCTGAACGATGTTGGCCAGCTGGTTGGTGCCGGTCTGGCTCACGTCAGCCAGGTTGTCGCTGCCTTCCTGCAATACCCGCGCAAGCTGCCCATCAGGAAGCTGCAAGGACCCCATCGCAGGACTGGACAGGTTGTACGAGCCTCCAGCGAGGTCGCCGTTGTCCATCAGGTCATTGGCCAGAAGCCCGTAGCTGGTGAGCATCAGGGCGGCAAGAACGCCGCGGCGGAGTAGGGCTAGACGATCCATGCAGGCACCTCTTGATAGTGTTCGGATTCTTGACCGCAGGCGAGGCGGTGAATATCCATCGAACGGTGTAAAACAACAGGTTAAAGACAGGTTCAGGGGATTAAGCCATACCTTTTTTACAGCTCGTCACGATCCATATCGTAGGTGTCGAGTAACAGGTTCTGCAGCTTGTTGCGGCTGATGTCTTCCTGGATAAGGCGAGCGGCTTCGTTGGCGATGGTTTCGATCTCCGCGACATTAGGTTGCAGAAAGCGGCGGTAGACGATGCGCTGCCCATGCTCGACCCACACCAGGCTCCCCCAGCGTGCCGAGGGCCGTTCGCGTACCACGAGGTCGCCGTCCAAGTCCGTCGCATCCTGCAGGGCAAAGCTCAGGTAACGATGGAAATCGTGACCGAAGCGGGTGATCGCGTTATCGATGATCAGCCCGCTCAGTTCGGCTTCGCTCTCGGCCTGTTGCGATTCGATCGGCTGCTCCTGCGCGCGCAGCGGCGCAAGGGCGAAAAGCAGGAGCAGCCCCAGCGTCAGGCGTGACACGACTCGGACCAATCCAGCCGACCGCGCAGCAGGAAGGCGGCTTCGGCACGGTTGGAGGCGCCGATCTTGCGCAGCAGGTTATGGATATGACTTTTGATCGTATGCGGACTCAGGCACAGCTGTTCGGCGATCTCGGCGTTGGAAAGGCCCTTGCCTGCGAGGCTGAGAATTTCACGTTCGCGCAGTGTCAGCGACGGTTTGCTACCTGCCAGCTGACGCATGCGACGCCACTGGCTGAGTAGCCGCTGAGTGAGCACGCGCGGCAGCCAGTCGCCGCCTTCGAGCAATACCTGAATGCCGTCGAGCAGATGCTCGCGCGTTGCGTGACTGTAGAACACGCCACGAATGGCCGGGTGTTTGTCGACCAGTTGCTCTGCCTGATCCGGAGCAATATTGACGAGGGCCACGGGGGTCTGCTCGTCGAGTTGATCCAGCAGCGCCGAAAGCTGCTCGGTCTGGCTGTTTCCCGAATCCAGCAGGTAGAGGTCGGTCTCGCCTGGGGCAATCTTCTCAAGCCTCGCCAGGGCGACTTCCACCTGAGCCTGTTCGCCGAGAAAGTGTTTGAAGAACAGTCCCAGTAGCTCATTACCGGTGAGCAGGGTCACAGTAGGCCGGTTACTTTCCTGGTGGGTGAAATCCGCTTCGTCCATGTTCAATCCTTGGTCTTGGGTACCGTTATGCCGCGTAGAAAAGTTACTAACCGACCGGGCGAAAAAGATGAAGTTCAGCGTTCGGGTTGCGATTAGGCAGGCATCTGCGCTCAGACGCTGACAACCCGACGGACGGTCGAGTTAATGCCAAGGTGGAGTGAATGGTCTAAGGTCAGTCAATCACCCGTTCGATGGAGACGGCATGAATCAACCCTCTCGCGAATTGACGTGCCGCGCGCTGATCACAGGGCTAATCCTAGGGGCGATATTGACGCCCTCGAACATTTATTCAGGCCTGAAGATCGGCTGGTCATTCAACATGTCGATCATTGCGTTGCTGGTCGGTTTCGCTTTCTGGCAGAACCTGGCAAAGCTGTTGAATCGTCCGTCCTGGACGCTGCACGAAAGCAATATCAATCAGACCACAGCTTCTTCTGCAGCCTCGATCATTTCCGGCGGGCTAGTGGCGCCCATACCCGCCCTCACGCTGATTACCGGCCACCAGCTGGACACACTGCCTTTGATGGCCTGGGTGTTCTCGGTGAGCTTTCTTGGAATCTGGGTCGCCTGGTACTTGCGGCCCTCGCTGATCGTCGAATCACAGCTGCGCTTTCCGGAAGGCATGGCGACGCTGGCGACGATGCAGCAGATTTACAGTCACGGCGCCGAGGCGGCCCGGCGACTATGGGTGCTGAGCTCGGCCGCATTGCTGGCGGCAGGAGCCAAACTGATCGATAGCCTGCTGTGGAACTTGCCGCGCTGGGCGCCAAGTGCGCAGCTGGAGCGGCTGACGTTCAACCTCGAACCGTCGCTGTTGCTGCTCGGGTTTGGTGGGATTATCGGCCTGCGGGTGGGCTTGTCACTGCTGCTGGGGGCGGCGATCGCATGGGGGCTGATTGCACCGTGGTTACTCGCTGAAGGCCTTGTTCGCATGCCTGCAGGTGCCAGCGGGCCGCAGTTCGCGTTGCTCATCGAGTGGCTGCTCTGGCCGGGGGTGAGCCTGATGGTCTGCTCCACCCTGACGGCCCTTGGGCTGCGTTTTCTGCGTGCCCGTAGTGCGGGCGGGCCCAGGAGGATGGCTATGCGCCGACCGGCGTTGCTGCCCGCGCTCGGGCTAGGTCTGGCTGCGATTCTGGTAATCATCCTGCAGATGACGTTGTTCGGCATTCATCCGCTGATGGCGGCGCTTTCGATCCCACTGGCGTTGTTGCTGGCAATGGTTGCGGCGCGGGTCGTGGGGGCGACTGGCATCCCGCCTATCGGGGCAATCGGGCAGTTGTCGCAGCTCGGTTTTGGCGCCATCGCACCGGGGCAGGTGGGGATCAACCTGATGAGCGCCAATACCGCTGGCGGTGCCGCCGGTCAGTGCACCGATCTGCTCAACGATTTCAAGGTCGGCCATGCGATCGGCGCCACGCCGTCGCGGCAGGTAATCGCGCAATGCCTGGGCATTCTGGTCGGCAGCCTGGTTGGGGTACTGGCCTATCAGCTGTTGATTCCAGACCCCCAGACAATGCTGATCACACCGGAATGGCCGGCACCCGCGGTGGCGACCTGGAAGGCCGTGGCGGAGGCGCTGACATCGGGGCTCGGCTCCATCAGCCCGGATATCCGCTGGGCTATGCTGGCCGGTGCCATGGCGGGAGTGGCGCTGGGGATACCCGAAGGGTTGGCGCCGGCCTCACGCCTGCGCTGGTTGCCGAGCTCCGCGGCACTAGGGTTGGCCTTCATCATCCCCGCCTCGATTTCCTTGATGATGGCGTTCGGGGCGCTACTGGCCTGGCTCTTCGCTGCTCGCTGGGGCAGCCTCGCCGAGCGATTCGTGATTGTTACCGCCGCGGGTCTGGTGGCCGGCGAAAGTCTGGCCGGAATCGGGATTTCGCTGTGGCAGTTGCTCCACTAGAGCGGCTGCACCTGAATTTCTCCATCGGCCTCATGTCCCAACTTCAGACTTCGAGAAGGGGATGGCATGAGCGACGCAGACAATGAAACCGAGAGTGCGAGAGGGGTCGCCAGCCGGAGCTTGATCAAGGTGAGCGTGCTGGTTGTGGTTGCGCTGTTGGTGGTGGTGGCGTGGCTGGCCTTCGAGTTTCTTCTGCTTTTGTTTGCAGCCATTCTCTTCGGCGTGCTGATCAACGGTGTCAGCTGTTGGATCAGTGAAAAGACGCCGCTGTCGCGAAAAGCTTCGATGGGCGTGTTCTTTGTACTGTTCCTGATTTCGGTCGGTTTGTTCGGTTGGCTGGTCGCGCCGAGCATTTCCGAACAGGTTGATGCGCTTTCCGAGTCGCTGCCCGAGGCAGTCGAGCGGTTGCGCGAGCGCGCCGATGATTCCGCATGGGTCAGTCGAATCATGGAGTATCAGGGCAGTCTGAGCGAAGCCGTATCACCGGGTGATGGCTTCAGCGTGGTGACGGCTGTGCTGGCGTCCCTCGGAGGAGCGCTTACCAGCTTCGTGGTGGCGTTTGCCATCGGCGTCTGCTTGGCCATCAATCCTCGGGTTTACGTTGACGGATTCGTCAAACTGATTCCTCTGAGTTACCGCGCACGCACCAAGGAGGTGCTAAGCGAGAGTGGTTCGACGCTGCAGTCCTGGCTGATCGCCAAACTCATCGAGATGTTGTTGATCGGCGTGTTGACTACCTTGGGCCTGTGGTTGCTGGGCATCGAACTGGCTCTGGTTCTGGGGCTGATTGCCGGGCTGTTGTCCTTCATACCCAATATCGGGCCGGTGATCGCTTTGGTTCCTGCGCTGTTGCTGGCTTCGCTCGAGGGAACCCGGACGATGCTCTACGTCGCCGGCCTTTACGCCTTGGTCCAAGCGCTTGAGAGCTACGTGTTCACGCCCTGGATGCAGAACCGGATCGTGTCCGTGCCGCCGGCCCTCACCATCTCCCTGCAACTGCTGTTCGGCTTGCTTGCCGGCACCCTGGGCCTGCTGCTGGCCACACCTCTGGGCGCTGTAGGAATGGTGATGATCCGAATGCTCTATGTCGAAGACGTGCTCGGTGATCGTCCGGGGCGAGAAGAACGGCACGCTGCCGAAGATTACGATGAACGGTAGGGCATCTGAAAGCACGGCCCGGGGCTTTGAGCCGCACAGATACAAATTTTGTAATGCGTCCGATGAAACCCCTGCGGCGGATGGGTGCCCGATTATAGGAACCCTTTGTGATTAGGAGAACGACCATGAAAACGACTAAATTGGCAGCGCTTACCCTGGCCGGTTTGATGTCCACCGGCGTTTTCGCAGCCGGTACCGCCGACAGCGATCACATGAAAGATAAAGACGGCCACGGCTCGATGAACAGCGGCAGCCATAGCGGTACGACGATGGATGGCAACACCTCCGACGATACCAACCGCAACGGCATGAGCACTGGCACTGGCACCACCACCGGCTCTGGCCAAGAAGCAGGCCCCGGCACTGGCACCGGTACTAGCGTGGGTAACACCACCGGAACTGGCAACAGCGCTACGGGCGCAGGCTCGGGCTCCGGTTCAGGCGGAGCGGGTGGCGCTGGCAACTGATGCCAGCGTAGCCAGATGAAAGCCCCGGCCCTGGTCGGGGCTTTTTTTTTAGGGCAGCCCCGTGCGCACAGTCGTTGCGAGCTAGTTGATCGCGCTGAACTGTCCATCCCTCACATGAGGTGGAACCATGAACATGCGTATACCCGTATTCATGATGATGGTGGCGGTTTCGCCTTTGGCTCTGGCTACCGGAACCGGGCCGACGCTTCCCGAAAAAAGCCGCGAGCATCCGCTCGATACCCGCGAGCCTAGGCAGGACGTAATCGAGGGTGCGAGTGGCAGCCAGAACCAGCCTAGGCCAGCGACGCTGGAGACTCCAAGGGAACTGCCAACGACTGAGCAGTCGCCGCGGGATAGCGATGCCGATGTGCGCGGCGAGGCGGAGAAACCTGCGTCCAACCGCTGATCCTCTCGTTGGATAGCAGCATAAAAAAAGGGAGGCCGAAGTCTCCCTTTTTTGCGTGCGCTGCTGGTTAGAACAGGACGCGGCTGCGGATGGTGCCGTTTACCTGCACCAGCTTTTCCAGAGCCAGGTCGGAATAGTCCTTGTCCACGTCGATCACCACGTAGCCGACCTTCTCATTGGTCTGCAGGAACTGGCCACAGATGTTGATGCCGTTGTCGGCGAACACCTTGTTGATCTCACTCATCACGCCCGGAATGTTCTGGTGGATGTGCAGCAGACGGTGCTTGCCCGGGTGAGACGGCAGAGCGACCTCGGGGAAGTTGACCGAGGACACCGACGTGCCGTTGTCGCTGTACTTGACCAGTTTCTCGGCCACTTCCAGTCCGATGTTGGCTTGGGCTTCGGCAGTCGAACCGCCAATGTGCGGGGTCAGGATCACGCGGTCCAGGCCACGAAGCGGGCTTTCGAACTCTTCATCGTTGGATTTGGGCTCGACCGGGAACACGTCGATTGCTGCACCGATGAGGTGCTCGTCCTTGATTGCTTCGGCCAGATGGTCCAGCTCGACCACACTGCCGCGGGCAGCGTTGATCAGGATCGAGCCTTTCTTCATGGCGCGAATTTCCTTCTCGCCGATCATCCATTGGGTGGACGCCAATTCGGGGACGTGCAGCGAAATGATGTCGCACATGCCCAGCAGCTCATACAGTGAGCCGATCTGAGTTGCGTTGCCCAACGGAAGCTTGGTCACCACGTCGTAGAAATAAACCTGCATCCCTAAGCTTTCGGCGAGTACAGACAGCTGAGTGCCAATGGAGCCATAGCCGATGATGCCGAGCTTCTTGCCGCGGATCTCGAACGAGTTGGCCGCCGATTTGATCCACCCGCCGCGATGGCACGAGGCGTTCTTCTCGGGAATGCCGCGCAGCAGCAGGATGGCTTCGGCCAGCACCAGCTCGGCCACCGAGCGGGTGTTGGAGTAGGGGGCATTGAAGACTGCGATTCCGCGCTCGCGGGCGGCGTTCAGGTCAACCTGGTTGGTGCCGATGCAGAAGCAGCCGACAGCGATCAGCTTGTTGGCGGCTTCGAATACTTCCTCGGTGAGTTGAGTGCGCGAACGAATCCCGATGAAATGGACGTCGGCGATCCGCTCCTTCAACTCCTCCTCGGTCAGCGCGGTCTTGAGGTACTCGATATTGGAGTAACCGGCGGCCTTGAGGGTATCGACAGCGTTCTGGTGAACGCCTTCGAGAAGAAGAAACTTGATCTTGCTCTTGTCGAGTGAGGTCTGGCTCATCTGCATTTAAACCTTAAGGCCGAAGGGTAGGACGAAGTGTCCAGCGAAGGCTGGCCGACCCGGTATCAGCGGTGTCGGGAGTCTGCCGAGGCACGTTTCAAAAGGGTGCGTATGCTAGCATACGGCCCCCTCGAAACACCCTATGTCCTGAGCTGAAGCGTACTCAGGGTGACCATGAATTGAATGAGAGTTCACATGATGACCGATCCCGCCCTGATCGATGAGCTGAAGACCCTGGTCGAGCCCGGCAAGGTGCTGACCGATGCCGATTCGCTGAATACCTACGGCAAGGACTGGACCAAGCATTACACCCCAGCGCCCACGGCCATCGTCTTCCCGAAAAGTGTCGAGCAGGTGCAGGCCATCGTGCGCTGGGCCAACGAGCGCAAGGTTGCACTGGTGCCCTCTGGCGGACGGACCGGCCTTTCTGCGGCGGCCGTAGCGGCCAACGGGGAAGTAGTGGTCTCTTTCGATTACATGAATCAGATCCTCTCGTTCAACGAGATGGACCGCACCGCGGTCTGCCAGCCGGGCGTGATCACCGCGCAGCTGCAGCAGTTCGCCGAGGACAAGGGCCTCTACTACCCGGTGGACTTCGCCTCGTCCGGCTCCAGCCAGATCGGCGGCAATATCGGCACCAACGCTGGCGGGATCAAGGTGATTCGCTATGGCATGACCCGCAACTGGGTGGCGGGTTTGAAAGTGGTGACTGGCAAGGGCGACCTGCTCGAACTGAACAAGGACCTGACCAAGAACGCCACCGGTTACGACATGCGTCAGCTGTTCATCGGCGCCGAAGGCACGCTGGGCTTCGTGGTCGAGGCGACGATGCGTCTTGAGCGTCAACCCACCAACCTCACCGCAATGGTGCTGGGCACGCCGGATTTCGACTCGATCATGCCGGTGCTGCATGCCTTTCAGGACAAGCTGGACCTGACGGCCTTCGAATTCTTCTCCGACAAGTGCCTGGACAAGATCCTCGAACGCGGTGATGTACCCGCACCCTTCGAAACCCGCACTCCGTTCTATGCGCTGCTGGAGTTCGAGGCCACCACCGATCAGCGCGCTGAGCAGGCTTTGGCGACCTTCGAACATTGCGTCAACGAGGGCTGGGTCGTGGATGGTGTGATGAGCCAGAGCGACCAGCAACTGCAGAACCTGTGGAAGCTGCGCGAGTACATTTCCGAGACCATCTCCCACCGGACACCATACAAGAACGACATCTCGGTCACCGTATCCAAAGTGCCGGCCTTCCTGGCGGACATCGACGCCATCGTCTCGGGCAACTACCCGGATTTCGAAGTGCTCTGGTACGGCCACATTGGAGACGGCAATCTGCACCTGAACATCCTCAAGCCCGAAGCCCTTTCGAAGGACGAGTTCTTCGACAAGTGCGCGTCGGTCAACAAATGGGTGTTCGAGACGGTCGAAAAGTACAACGGGTCGATATCGGCAGAGCACGGCGTGGGCATGACCAAGCGCGATTACCTGACCTACAGCCGCTCCGAGGCGGAGATCGGCTACATGAAGGCGATCAAGGCGGCATTCGACCCGAACGGCATCATGAATCCAGGCAAGATATTCGCGGTTTGATTGTAGGGGCGGGATGACCCGCCAACGGCAACGGCGGGCAAGTCCCGCCCTACAGACGAGAGCTTCGATGAATTACCAACACCAGTACACCGACGGCACGCTCATTCATTATCCGCTGGGCAAGGTGGTCTGCATCGGACGCAACTATGCCGAGCACGCCAAGGAGCTGAACAATCCGGTGCCGACCGAGCCGCTGCTGTTCATTAAGGCCGGTAGCTGCACCGTACCGCTGGAAGGCGGCTTCAATATCCCGACCGACCGCGGCGTGGTGCACTATGAAGCGGAAATCGCCGTACTGATCGGCAAGCCGCTGTCACGCAAGCCGAACGAAGAAGAGGTGCGCGACGCGATCTCCGGCTTCGCCCCGGCGTTAGACCTCACACTGCGCGATGTACAGGCCAAGCTCAAGGAAAAGGGTCATCCCTGGGAAACCGCCAAGAGCTTCGACGGCGCGTGCGTGCTGGCACCTTTCGTACCGGGCGATGCGGTACAGGACCTGAACGACATCGGAGTTCGGCTGACCATTAACGGTGAAGTGCGTCAGGACGGCAACAGCAACCAGATGCTCAACGCGATACTGCCGCTGCTGCAGCACATCGCCGGGCATTTCAGCCTGCAGCCAGGTGATGTGGTGTTGACCGGCACACCGGTCGGCGTCGGCCCTCTGAACCAAGGCGATGAACTGGTGCTGGAGCTGCTCGGTCTGTCGCGTTTCGAGAGTCGTGTGCTGTAACCGTCGATGCACCCGGGCTGGCAGAATTAAGTTTCAATTCATCCACGTTGTGGTATTTCTGCTGGCCCGCTTTAAGTCCGAGATAGCTCGATGTTCCTTACCCTAAAACGCACGAGTGCAGCGCTTCTGTTAGGCGTTGTGCTGGTTTCCTTCGCGTATGCGTTACCAATCTCGTCTACTGCGCAGCAGTGGCTCTTCAAGCAAGGGCAGGACGCGCGGGCCGAACAGTGGCAGGGTAAATCAGTCTGGCTAGACGACTATCAGGTACAGATCCAAGCGCAGCCGATTAAAGGCGTCGAGGATGACCTGTCGGCATTGACCTACGATCACCACCGGAACACGCTGTTCTCAGTGACCAATGGCAGCCGATTACTGCTGGAATTGAGTTTGGAAGGTGAGCTGCTGCGAGAGATCGAGCTGACTGGGTTTCTCGACCCTGAGGCTGTGGAGTACATCGAGCCGGGTGTGTTGGTCATTGCGGATGAACGTTTGCAACAGCTGGTTCGTATCGAGATTGATGATGAAACCCGTTCGGTGGATCTGGAGCAGTCCGAGCGCCTGACGCTCAACTTCGATCTGAGAGAAAAGAACAAAGGTTTCGAAGGTCTTGCTTATGATGCTTCCACTCGGCGTCTCTTCGTGGGCAAGGAACAGAATCCTCTTCGCATTCTTGAAGTCAAAGGCTTCCCGCCGTCCAAGGGCCTTGAGCCGCTGGCGGTAGATGTGCAGGAAAACACGTTGCGCGACGACGGTTTGTTCGTGACTGATATTTCAAGCCTGCATTACGTTGATCAATACCATCATCTGCTGGTGCTGTCGGATGAGTCGCGCCTGTTGGTGGAATTGGATGCTGAGGGCGAGGCGATCAGCAGTCTGTCACTGGAAGAGAGTAAGCACGGGCTGCGCAATGATGTCCCGCAAGCCGAGGGCGTGACCATGGGGCCCGACGGCACGATTTATATCACCAGTGAACCTAATCTCTTCTACACCTTCACCAAGCCCGGCCACGCCAGGTAGGCCGGGGCATGGGTGGGGCCTAAAGCGGAGTCAACGGCGACTCCGCTTTGCCAGAGCTAGAACGCCCACTGAGCGCCGATCAGAAAGCCGGTAGCTTCGCCATCGTCATGCTGTAGCCGGCCGTTGGCCTCCGCATAGAGGCCTAGCGACTCGTTGATGGCTAACTGAGCGCCAACTTGAGCGCGGGCAAAATGCTTGTCCACGTTGCTCACTCGTGTCGTGCGAGTGGCTCCGTCGCCACGGCTCACGGCGCTGAAACTGTCCGAGAAGCCGTCGCCTAACTCTTCGACCCAGGCGAGGCTCGCATACGGCTGCACTTTCAGCCCGCGATCGAACTCGATATCGCCATAGGCGCGCCAGCCTAAGCTCAGTTCGACTGAATCATATCGCTCCGTCTGATAGTCGAGTGCGGTTCGCAAAGCCTGTTTCTCCGTGAAACCATCGATGACGTAGCGCGTGTATTCGATTCCAGCCAGCGGCCCACTGCGCAGCTGCCCAAAGCTGAAGTCATACCCGGTCAATAAGCGGCCGCCCCAAAATGTCGCGTCTGTGTCGCCGCTCAGTCGTTGGTTCAGTACAACCGGCCCTCCACCATTGCCCTGAATAACCAGAGAGCGTGTGAGGTCTAGATCGCTGCGACCAGCGCGCAGATCGGCATTCAGCCAGAGCGGGCCACCGTCGTTCAGCTGCGCGTAAACGCCAGCCTGCCAGGTGTCGCTTTCGATTTTTCCGCCGTGCTGCAGATCCTGCTTGCCACCACCGTAGCTCAGGCTTGCGCCGATATTAAGGGTTGGGCTTATTTGATAGTCGCCCAGTGCATATATCCCAGCATGGCGAGCGCGACCTTGCACGCCATCGTCAAACCCACCGCTAGGGTTTGCACCGCCTTCTGCGCCAATGGCTCCATCGAAGCTGCCCACTTCCCGAGAGTCGAGTTGCAGGAGCAACCAGCGGCGTTCGTGCAGCTGCCCGAGGTTCTGGTGCTGGCGGGCGAGACCCTCTTCCACTGCTCTCATTGTGTGAGCCGCCGAGGCAGTCGAGTAACGCAAATCGGTGTTGGTCGCTTCAAGTACCAAACGTGTTAGCAGGCGGGAATAGTCTCGCAGGCGCTGATCGATGCGCTCTCGCCCGAATGCGCTCACCAGTACGGCCTCGTTGTCCAGTGCAGGATTGTGCCAGGTCGCTCCGCCGGGGATCGCTGGGTTGGTGGTCTGTGTATAGCCATCCAAATCACCTATTTCCCAATTGGTTGACTCCAGGTAAAGCACTGGAATCGCCAGGGCGGCGTTGAACGAATCGCCATCGCTACAGCAGCCCGTCCCGATCGGGTAGGCAGGGTCCAGGCCTGGATTGGTGAAAAGCTCGATGCCGAGCTCTTCGGCAATGCGGAACGCATGCTCACGCAAAGATGCGAGCGCGGGGTTCGCGATGCTGTTGCCCCCGGCGTGGGCATACATCTTGTCTCCGGTAATCAGGCTGTCTATGTTGATCATGCCGGTCAGGCTCGCGCGTGCCTCAGCATCGAGCGAAGACACGTAAGCTCGCGAGCCCCGCAAGCCTTCTTCCTCGGCGCCAAAGGCAAGGAAGGTCAAGCCATCTTCCAGGTCCAGACCGCTGAGGTTTCGGGCGATCTCTGTGAGCACCGCAGCACCGGAGCCGTTGTCGTCCAGTCCTTGAAGGGTAGGGCGGCCGAAGAAGGTGTCGAAGTGCGCACCGACCACTAGGCTCCGTCCGGTGACGCCGGCCGCAGTGGCGATAACATTCTGTGAGCTTCGGCTGGCCCCGGCGACCACCCAGGAGAAGGGCTGGCGGGACAGGGCATAGCCCGATCCCAGGCGTGCCTGCATCCAATCGCTGGCACCTTCGAAGTTGGCGGTGCCGCGGTAGCGGCCGGGATAGTCGTTGATCAATCGATCAAGCGTGGTATCGGCATATTGGCCGTATTCATATGCTAGGGCGCTGGGTGCGGCAACCAAGCTGGTAATGATGAGTGCAAGCGTTGTGGCTTTGCTCACAGGAGCCTCCTTGTCTTTATGGTAAAGGGCCATAAGCAAGAAGCACGCCGGCCGGCGATTTAGCAAGTTCGGCGGACGAATGACGCATCGTACGGCGCGACGGGCGACAAGCTGTCGTCAACCAGTTATTCGGTCAGTTCTCCGCCCCGGCAATGTGCCGGCGGCGATCCATAAAGTAGCAAGTGGATGAAAGCCGCCCTATTGCGAAACAAGGCGCAGGTCAGCGCTGCGCCTGTTTAAGAGCTTCAGCGCTTGAGCGTCTGGACGCCGTCCTTTGTGCCGAGGAGCAGGATGTCGGCCGGGCGAGCAGCGAACAGGCCGTTGGTAACTACACCGACGATGTTGTTGATCTGTGCCTCGACGTCTGGCGCGAAGCCGATCATGAGGTTGTGCACGTCGAGAATGACGTTGCCGTTGTCCGTCACCACGCCTTCACGGTAGACCGGATCGCCACCCAGCCTGACCAGTTCGCGCGCCACATGGCTGCGCGCCATCGGGATCACTTCGACCGGCAGGGGAAACTCGCCGAGGCGTTCGACCAGCTTGCTGCCGTCTGCAATGCAGATGAAGGTGTGTGCGACTGCTGCGACGATCTTTTCGCGGGTCAGCGCTGCGCCGCCGCCCTTGATCAGTTCCAGATGGCTGTTGGTTTCGTCCGCGCCGTCGACGTAGAACTCCAGTTCCGATACCGAATTCAGGTCGTAGACCGGAATCCCGTGACCCTTGAGGCGCTCGGCGGTAGCGTCTGAGCTTGCTACGGCGCCGTCGAAGAAACCCTTGTGCTTGGCCAGCAGATCAATGAAGAAGTTGGCAGTCGAGCCGGTGCCGACCCCGACGACGCTGCGGTCGGTAAGCTGCGGGACGATGAGGTCGACGGCGGCCTGGGCGACGGCCTGCTTGAGTTGATCCTGAGTCATGGCGTTATGGGTCCGGGCTGAGAGAAAACGTGGTGGGAAAGTATAGCGGCGCCCCGAGTGCCGGGTCTTGTCTGCTGAGACTGTCTGGCCTTTTTCTGCGCAGATTGCCGGTGGTCGGCGGGATTTTCGCAGAGTAGACTCGTCTGCCCCGCAATGCCCGCCAAGATAGCCCACGATGCTCGAACAATACGTCAAGAAGATCCTCACCTCGCGCGTCTACGACGTTGCGGTGGAAACTCCGTTGCAGCCCGCGCGCCAGCTTTCCGAGCGGCTCGGCAACCAGATTCTGCTCAAGCGCGAGGATCTGCAGCCGGTGTTCTCCTTCAAGATTCGTGGCGCTTACAACAAGCTGGCGCAGCTATCGCCCGAGGAGCTGGCGCGCGGTGTGGTCACGGCTTCGGCCGGCAACCATGCGCAAGGCTTGGCGCTGGCGGCGCGCGAACTGGGAATCAAGGCGACCATCGTCATGCCGCGCACTACGCCGGAGCTGAAAGTGCAGGGCGTGCGTGCCCGTGGTGGCAAGGTTGTGCTGCACGGTGACGCCTTTGCCGAGGCGCTGGCCTATTCGCTGAAATTGGTCGAGGAAAAGGGCTACGTCTATATCCACCCGTATGACGATCCGCACGTGATCGCCGGGCAGGGCACCGTGGCGATGGAAATACTCCGTCAGCATCAGGGCCGGCTCGATGCGGTCTTCGTACCCGTGGGCGGTGGTGGCTTGATCGCTGGCGTCGCGGCGTACATCAAATATCTGAAACCGGACATCAAGGTCATTGGTGTCGAGCCGGATGATTCCAACTGCCTGCAGCAGGCCATGGCTGCCGGCGAACGAGTGGTGCTGCCGCAGGTCGGATTGTTTGCCGACGGGGTTGCCGTTGCCCAGATCGGCCTGCACACCTTCGATATCTGCAAGGATTACGTCGACGAGGTGATCACCGTCAGCACTGACGAGATCTGTGCTGCAATCAAGGATATCTACGACGATACACGCTCGATCACCGAGCCGGCGGGCGCGCTGGCGGTGGCTGGGATCAAGCGTTACGTGGAGCGCGAGGGCATCGAGGGCCAGGTGCTTGTTGGTGTCGACTCCGGTGCCAACGTTAACTTCGACCGCTTGCGCCATGTTGCCGAACGCGCCGAGCTAGGCGAGAAGCGCGAGGCGATCATCGCTGTGACCATCCCCGAGGAGCCCGGCAGCTTCAAGGCCTTCTGCGAAGCCATCGGCAAGCGCCAGATCACGGAATTCAACTACCGCTACCACCAGGACCGTGAGGCTCACATCTTCGTCGGCGTGCAGACCCATCCGGAGAACGACCCACGCGCTGCACTGGTAGAGGGACTGAGGGCCAAAGGTTTTCCGGTACTGGATCTCACCGACAACGAGCTGGCCAAGCTCCACACTCGGCATATGGTCGGCGGACATGCTTCCGGCGTCAGCGACGAGGTGGTCTACCGCTTCGAGTTTCCAGAGCGGCCCGGTGCGCTGTTCAACTTTCTGAATAACCTGGGCGGGCGCTGGAACATCTCGATGTTCCACTACCGCAACCACGGTGCGGCAGATGGCCGGGTGGTTGCCGGCCTGCAGGTGCCAGCCGAGGAACGTCACCTGCTACCCGCCGCGCTGGACAAGATCGGCTATCGCTACTGGGACGAATCGGACAACCCTGCCTACCAACTGTTTCTTGGCTGACCAGCCATACCGCGAGGATTGATGGAACATTATCAGCTGCTGAATATCGTCCATGCTGCACTGGCAATCCTGCTCACGCTAGGGCTGATCGCCCACATCATCATGCTCTGGAAGGCGTGGCGGCGTGCCGATCCCGCCGTGCTGCGACAGAAGCTGCGGCGGACCCGGTTGATGTCGCTGCCGTTGCTCGCGGTATTTGCGCTGCTGCTCCCGGTGACCGGTTGGTGGCTCGCGCATCTGGCAGGCTTTCCGCTTGGCCAGCTGTGGTTGCTTGCCAGCTCGATTCTGTTCTTGGTGCTGGTGCCGCTCGGGCTGCTGCTCGGTGGCCGACTACGCGCCTGGCAGGCGTTAGGCGATACACAGGCACCGGCACGCCTGCCGCGGTTTGCGCTGGTCTATGCCGGTCTTATTCTGGTGATACTGATCGCCATCATGGGCCTGATGGGCGCCAAACCGGTCTAGCCACATCGGCGAAGTCGCGTACCAGCCTGCGGCTATCGGTCAGCGCAGGCTGATGATGTTCCAGCCACGCTGTTGGGCGATTTCCCTCAGCGTCGGGTCAGGGTCTACCGCAACCGGATGGCTGACCCGCTCCAGCAGCGGCAGATCGTTACGCGAGTCGCTATAGAAATAGCTGTCGTCCAGGCTCTGGTCGTTTTCAAGGAGCCAGCGTTCGATCCGAGTGACCTTGCCTTCCTGGAAACAGGGCACATCGGTGAGGCGACCTGTATAGCGACCGTCCTGCATCTCGCATTCGGTGGCCAGCAGTGTATCCACGCCAAGTCGCTGGGCAATCGGCCCGGTGATGAAGCGGTTTGTGGCAGTGATGATCACCACCCGATCACCGGCCTGATGATGCTGGCGCACCAACGCCTCACCCTTGGCCAGGACGATGGGCTCGATGTGGTCACGCATGAATTCGGCATGCCATTGCTCGAGCTGCGCCATCTCGCTGCGCCCTAGCAGTTCCTGGCAGAAATTCTGATAGGCCTGAACATCCAGTGCACCAGCCAGGTAGTCCTGATAAAAGGCATCGTTGCGCGCACGATACGAATCGGTATCGACGAGGCCGCGCTGGCAGAGAAACTCGCCCCAGGCGTGGTCGCTGTCGCCGGCGAGTAGGGTGTTGTCGAGATCGAAAAGGGCCAGGCGCACGCTGCGTTCCTCGGTCGGTGAAAGGAGGCGAAGCATAGCGGGATTACCCCTCAATGGCAGCCACTGACTGCCTCCTCCTGGCCTCGAGCCCTGATGATCGACGGCTTTGCTGTGCGCTTTCTGCTTTTCGCATTTTTGTGGAACAATGCCGCGACATGCGTTTGCGAGGTTGTTGCCGTGATCGACTCCGATGGTTTTCGCCCAAATGTCGGCATCATCCTGACCAATGATGTCGGACAGGTGCTTTGGGCCCGGCGGATTAATCAGGATGCCTGGCAATTTCCGCAAGGCGGGATCAATCCACGCGAGACGCCAGAAGAAGCTCTTTATCGCGAGCTCAACGAGGAAGTCGGTCTCGAAGAGCAGGATGTGAAAATCCTCGCCTGCACCCGGGGTTGGTTGCGCTATCGTCTGCCGCAGCGTCTGGTTCGCACTCACAGCCAGCCGCTGTGCATTGGTCAGAAACAGAAATGGTTCCTTCTGCGCCTCACCGGCGCGGAGGATCGAGTACGCATGGATCTCACCGGCAAGCCTGAGTTCGACGGCTGGCGCTGGGTCAGTTATTGGTACCCGCTGGGCCAGGTGGTTACCTTCAAGCGCGAGGTTTACCGTCGCGCCTTAAAAGAACTCGCTCCGCGCCTACTGGCGCGGGACTGACGGGAGAAAGCCCCTGAGCATGCTCGGCACGCTGCGCAAGATCGTCCAGGAAGTGAACGCCGCCAAGGACCTCAAGGCGGCCTTGGGCATTATCGTGCTGAGAGTTCGGGAGGCCATGGCCAGCCAGGTCTGCTCGGTCTACCTGCTCGATCCGGAATCTGGGCGCTTCGTGCTCATGGCTACCGAGGGCCTGAACAAGAAGGCGATCGGCAAGGTCAGCATGGCCCCCAATGAGGGCCTTGTTGGCCTGGTGGGTACCCGCGAGGAGCCGCTCAACCTCGAACATGCCTCCGAACACCCTCGTTATCGTTACTTCGCCGAGACCGGCGAAGAGCGTTACGCCTCCTTTCTCGGCGCGCCGATCATCCACCACCGACGGGTGATGGGCGTACTGGTCATCCAGCAAAAAGAGCAGCGCCTGTTCGACGAAGGTGAGGAGGCTTTCCTCGTCACCATGAGCGCGCAGCTTGCCGGGGTCATCGCCCATGCCGAGGCGACCGGTTCGATCCGCGGCCTTGGTCGTCAGGGTAAGGGCATTCAGGAAACCCGCTTCATCGGCATACCCGGCGCGCCTGGTGCAGCGGTGGGCACGGCAGTGGTCGTCCTGCCGCCTGCGGATCTGGATGTCGTGCCGGACAAGTCCATCACCAACATCCCGGCAGAGCTGGAACTGTTCGAGGCTGCGCTGGAAGCTGTGCGCGCCGACATGCGGGCACTGTCGGAGAAGCTCGCGACGCAGATGCGCAAAGAAGAGCGCGCACTGTTCGACGTCTATCTGATGATGCTCGACGATTCCGCGTTGGGTGGCGAAGTGTCCAAGGTCATCCGCACCGGCCAGTGGGCACAGGGCGCGCTGCGCCAGGTCGTCGCCGATCACGTCGGGCGCTTCGAAATGATGGACGATGCCTACCTGCGAGAGCGCGCCTCGGACGTCAAGGACATCGGTCGCCGCCTTCTCGGTTATCTGCAGCAGGCGCGCCAACAGACCCTGACGTATCCGGACAACACCATTCTGGTCAGCGAGGAGCTGTCCCCGGCCATGCTCGGCGAGGTGCCTGAAGGCAAGCTGATGGGCATGGTTTCCGTGTTGGGTTCAAGCAACTCGCACGTGGCAATTCTGGCCCGCGCCATGGGGATCCCCACGGTGATGGGGGCCGTAGACCTGCCGTATTCAAAGGTCGATGGCATTGAGCTGATCATCGACGGCACCCGTGGCGAGATCATTACCAACCCGGCGAAGGTGCTGCGCGAGCAATACCTGGTCCTGGCCGAGCAGGAGCGCCAGCTTTCTGAAGGCCTGGATATCCTGCGCGAGCTGCCATGCGAAACCACTGACGGCTTGCGCATTCCGCTTTGGGTGAATACCGGTCTGCTGGCCGATGTAGTGCGGGCGCAGGAGCGTGGCGCCGAAGGTGTCGGCCTGTACCGCACCGAAGTGCCCTTCATGATCAAAGAGCGCTTCCCCAGCGAGAAGGAGCAAATGGCGATTTATCGCGAACAGCTGCAAGCCTTCCATCCGTTGCCGGTGACCATGCGCAGCCTCGACATCGGTGGTGACAAGAGCCTGCCGTACTTCCCGATCAAGGAAGAGAATCCCTTCCTGGGCTGGCGCGGGATTCGCGTCACCCTGGATCACCCCGAAATTTTCCTGCTCCAGACCCGCGCCATGCTCAAGGCCAGTGCCGGCCTTAACAACCTGCGCATCCTGCTACCGATGATTTCCGGCACGCGTGAGCTGGAAGAAGCGCTGCATCTGATCCATCGCGCGTGGGGCGAAGTACGTGACGAAGGCACCGACGTCGAGATGCCGCCGGTCGGCGTGATGATCGAAGTGCCTGCGGCGGTCTATTTGACCCGCGAGCTGGCGCGCCAGGTGGATTTCATCTCGGTCGGCTCGAATGACCTGACCCAATATCTGCTGGCGGTCGATCGCAACAATCCTCGGGTGGCCGATCTCTACGACTACTTGCATCCGGCCGTTCTCGAAGCGTTGCAGCGTGTGGTGCGTGAGGCCCATGAAGAGGGCAAGCCGGTCAGCATCTGCGGTGAGATGGCTGGCGACCCCGGTGCAGCCATGCTGCTGCTGGCGATGGGCTTCGACAGCCTGTCGATGAACGCCACCAACCTGCCGAAGGTGAAGTGGATGCTGCGCCAGATCAGCTCGGTGACGGCCCGCGAGCTGTTGGCCAAAGTGATGGTGATGGACAGCCCTCAGGTGATTCGTGCCACGCTGCAGCTGACCTTGCGAAATCTCGGCCTCGATCGCATGGTTAATCCATCGGCGGCGCTCTAGTCCTTCACTCGATTGAATCTGCGGGAGGCAGGCTGATGTTGCTGTCGCCAAGCGCGCCAGTCGCGCCGAAGCTGCGTTCGGTGATATCCAGCGAGCCATCCGCGCGACGGATCAGTACGGTGCTCGCCCGGGTCCCGTAGTCGGCACTGGTTATGAATATGCTCGATAGCCGCTTTTCCCACTCGTAAGGCACGCCGGTACTCGGAAGGTCCGCATCCGCGGCGAGCTCAGGGTCGTTCAACATCTGCATCAAGTCGACCGTTTCAGGCGCTTCAATGTGGCTCTGCAGGGCGGCACGTGCGCGAAGCAGCTTTGGCCATGGCGAATCCAGCGCGGCGTTGGACAGGCCGTAGAGTCCCGGTCGGAGTTGTTCGGCTACCGCTGCGTTCGAATTCAGGTACCACAGCTCATGCTCGTCGCCGACCAGCAGATTGAAGCCAGCGTAATGTTCGAGATGCCCCGCCAGTTCGTTCAGATACGCTTCAGGAGTGAGCTGACCGCGTAGATATCGTTCCGGCAGCTCACCGCGCGAGCGCGAGCCGGCCGCCGCTCCCGGTGCGCGAATATTGGTCAGCGCGGCGAAGCGTTTGGACGTGCTAACGCCCATCCAGGTCCCCCCGGCCTGAAGATCGCGGCCCGCGACGATGCCAGGTGCATCCTGCCAATGCCCAAGCGGGAGCGTTGGGCGCACATAGAATTCGTCACGGTTGGCGGCGACGATCAACGGCAGCGCGTGGTCCGGGTGCCAGGCAAATACGATCAGACACATATAAGCGTAACCAGCTAAGCGGAACTGCGAGGCTAGACCAAAACGCATCGAGGTCGCCAGCCGACGATGTAACGGGTCCCCTTGGAGCATCGGCGCCTGCTCCGCCGTCAGGGCATTTTCCGCTAACATGCCGCTTTGTTTTTCTGGGTGGCCCGATGGAGTTCGCGCTTTATCTGATACTGGGCGGATTTGCGGGCATCACGGCTGGCCTGTTTGGCGTCGGTGGCGGCTTGATCATCGTCCCAGTGCTGGTGTTCAGCTTTACCGCGCAAGGCATTGATCCGCTGATCCTGACTCACCTGGCGGTTGGCACTTCGTTGGCGACCATCGTGTTCACCTCGCTCAACTCGATTCTCACGCATCATCGCCAGGGCGCCGTTCGCTGGGCTGTGGTGCGCTGGATGACACTTGGCATTCTGATTGGCGCAGCGCTTGGGAGCCTTACCGCTGCTGCGATTCAGGGGCCGATGCTGCAAAAGATCATTGGTGTGTTCGCCATCACCATCGCCGTGCAGATGGGCTTTTCCTTGCAACCAAAATCCAGCGCTGGAGTGCCAGGCAAGCCCGTGCTGACGGGGGCCGGGATAGTGATTGGCTGGGCTTCGGCGATATTCGGGATTGGTGGTGGTTCGCTGACCGTGCCCTTTCTCACCTGGCGCAGCGTTCCGATTCAGCAGGCCGTGGCGACTTCGGCCGCCTGCGGTATGCCGATTGCCATTGCCGGTGCGTTGAGTTTTGCCGTGGTTGGCTGGCAGGATGCGCATCTGCCGGAGTGGAGCCTTGGTTTCGTTTATCTGCCGGCGCTGGTCGGCATTGCAATCACCAGCATGTATTTCGCCCGTATTGGTGCGCAGCTCGCGCACCGCCTGTCGCCCCTTGTGCTACGGCGCCTGTTTGCGCTGTTGCTGTTGGGCGTCGGAATCAACTTTTTGATCTGAGGAAACCCGGATGCTGCCTTATCCGCAGATAGACCCTGTTGCCGTTTCTCTAGGCCCGTTGCAAATCCACTGGTACGGCCTGATGTATCTGATCGGTATCGGTGGCGCCTGGCTGCTGGCCTCACGCCGAGTGCATCGCTTCGACCCGAGCTGGGACAAGGACAAACTGTCCGACCTGGTGTTCTGGGTGGCCATGGGCGTAATCGTCGGCGGGCGGCTGGGATACGTACTGTTCTACGATCTTGCCGCTTACATCAGCGACCCGACGTTGATCTTTCAGGTCTGGAAAGGCGGCATGTCGTTTCATGGCGGGCTGATCGGTGTGCTGCTATGCACCTGGATATTTGCGCGGCGCAACGGCAAGAAGTTCTTCGAACTGATGGATTTCATCGCGCCCTTCGTGCCCATCGGCCTGGGTGCGGGCCGCATCGGTAACTTCATCAATGCCGAGCTTTGGGGCAAGGCGAGCGATGTGCCCTGGGCAATGGTCTTTCCGACCGATCCGCAGCAGCTGGCGCGGCACCCCTCGCAGCTCTACCAGTTCGCGCTCGAAGGCGTCGCGCTGTTCGTGATTCTCTGGATCTACTCGAGCAAGCCGCGTCCGACCATGGCAGTGTCCGGGCTGTTCGCCGTCTGCTATGGGATTTTCCGCTTCATTGTCGAGTTTGTCCGCGTCCCTGACGCGCAGCTCGGCTACCTGGCGTTCGGCTGGCTGACCATGGGGCAAGTGCTGTGCGTGCCCATGGTGCTGATCGGGCTCGGCATGATCGTCTGGGGCTATCGTCACGAGCCGGTCAAGGCATCGGCCTGAATGACAACGCCCGGCTTGTCGCATGCACGCGACAAGCCGGGCGCCAACTTTTACTATTTGCAGGTTTTCTTTCCATCGCGCCCAGGCGCCCGCTTCGAGCCCATCGATGAAACAGTATCTCGACCTGATGCGCCATGTGCGCGAGACCGGCACCTTCAAGAGCGACCGCACTGGCACCGGCACCTACAGCGTGTTCGGCCATCAGATGCGCTTCGATCTGGCCGAGGGCTTCCCGCTGGTGACCACCAAGAAATGCCACCTCAAGTCCATCATTCATGAGCTGCTGTGGTTTCTTCAGGGCGACACCAACATCAAGTACCTGAAAGAAAATGGCGTGCGCATCTGGGACGAGTGGGCCGACGAGAACGGTGAGCTGGGCCCTGTATATGGCTATCAGTGGCGCAGCTGGCCGGCGCCCAATGGCGAGTCGATCGATCAGATCGCCAATTTGCTGGCGATGATCAAGAAGAATCCGGATTCGCGCCGGCTGATCGTCTCAGCCTGGAACCCGGCGCTGGTCGATCAGATGGCTCTGCCGCCGTGCCATGCGTTATTCCAGTTCTACGTCGCTGACGGCAAGCTCAGCTGCCAGCTGTATCAGCGGTCGGCAGACATCTTTCTCGGGGTGCCTTTCAATATCGCGAGCTACGCATTGCTGACCTTGATGGTGGCCCAGGTATGCGATCTGCAGCCAGGCGAGTTCATCTGGAGCGGCGGTGATTGTCATCTCTATGCCAATCATCTTGAGCAGGCCGATCTTCAGCTGACCCGCGAGCCGCTGCCGTTACCGACCATGAAGCTCAATCCGACCGTGAAAGACTTGTTCGGCTTCCGTTTCGAAGACTTCGAGTTGGTAGGCTATGAAGCCTACCCCCATATCAAGGCGCCGGTCGCGGTCTGACGATCAAACGTCTGGGCATCAGGGCGTACCCAGGTAGCGCTGCAGGATCTGCTGCCATGAATTGTCCCCGGTAATCTGCAGGACAGCCTGGCTGATGGGCTCGCGTAGCGGGCTCTGCCTGGGTACGGCAAAAGCGTAGGACTGATTGTCGAAGGTGCCCGGGAGAAGGCGCAGCCCGCCTTTGTCCAGCTCGCCATTACGGTATTGCAGGATCGGCAGATCGTAGACCACCGCTTCGGCCTCACCTGACTGCACCGCGAGCATTGCCTGGCGCAGGTCAGGATAACGACTGGCGCGAATGCGCTGATTATCCAGATAGGCCTCACTGACGGTGCCGACTACGGTTGCCACATGAGCCCGTCTCAGATCCTCCGGACCCTGCAAGCCGCCTTGCAGATTGCCCAACGTCAATGTGGTCGTCACCGCTGCGGTAAAGGTCGACACCATGACCAGCGCGGCAAACATCCAGATGATCGCGATCAGCCGTCCGCCAAGCGTAACGGGCGCCTTGTCGCCGTATCCCACGGTGGTCATGGTGACCGCCGCCCACCAGAATCCATTGCCCAGGCCGCGTACGGATGATTCGCCGAACTGTTCGCTGTTGCGTCGGCGTTCGAACAGCCAGAGCGCTGCGCCTACCAGCAGAAGCAGCGCTGCCAAACCGATCACCAGGCTCAGGAACTGCCACGAGAACAAGGCCCGAAGCGCACTCCAGCCACCGCTCGTCTGCGCCGGAAGGCCAATCGCAAGGCCAGTGCGGTAGAAAGGATGGGTAAAGTCGATCAGCGTTTCCCGTTCGGCGGTCATGGTCAGCGCACCGACTACGGCGTCCAGCTGCCCATCCTCGAGTGCCGGCAACAGTCTGTCGAAGGGCATCGGTAAAAGTTCGTAACGATAGCCGTTGCGCTCGGCGATCCGTTGCCACAGCTCGATGCTGATACCGCTCCAGCTGCCGTCGGCCTCCCGGATTACGAAGGGTGGAACCTCGGTGATACCCACACGCAGCGCCTGCTGGCGCTCTTGTGCGACCAGGGTCGCGGGCACCGATGCGTATGCCAGGAAGCAGAGCAGCAGGGAAAGCAGGGGTTTGGTCACGAGCGACTCCTGTGCTTGTTTTTGCCGCAGGGTAGCAAAGCGGTGTCCGGCGCAGGGAGCTTGGGAAAGGCAAGCAGTAGCCCCAATGCCATCTGCGTTGTATAGACTCCAGATCAAAACAGACAGCGAGGGCGGAGCATGCGAAGGGTGGTGTTCAATCAGAAAGGCGGCGTCGGCAAGTCGAGCATTGCGTGCAATCTGGCAGCGGTGAGTGCCGAGCAGGGCTATCGCACCCTATTGATCGATCTCGATGCTCAGGCCAACTCCAGCCATTATCTCACCGGGCTTACGGGCGAGTCGCTGCCCACCGGCATCGCCGATTACTTCAAACAGGTGCTGACCGGAGGAGCCGCGGGCAAGAAGGCGCGCCCCCCAATCACCGAAACGCAATTCGAGAACCTGCACATCATCACCGCCACCGCGGAACTGGCGGACCTGCAGCCCAAGCTCGAAGCCAAGCACAAGATCAACAAGCTGCGGAAACTGCTGGAAAGCCTTTCCGAAGAGTACGAACGCATCTACATCGACACGCCGCCTGCGCTGAATTTCTTCACAGTGTCCGCGTTGATCGCGGCTGACCGCTGCCTGATCCCTTTCGACTGCGACAGCTTTTCCCGCCAGGCGCTATACAGCCTGCTGAACGAGATCGAAGAACTGCAGGAAGACCACAACGAAGGGCTCCAGGTCGAGGGCATCATCGTCAACCAGTTCCAGCCCAGGGCCGCTCTGCCGCAACAGATGATCGACGAGTTACTGGCTGAAGGGTTGCCGGTACTGCCCGTTCACCTGATGAGTTCGGTGAGGATGCGGGAGTCCCATCAGGTCTGCATGCCGCTGATTCATTTCGACCCCAGGCATAAGCTGACCCAGCAGTTCGTAGAGTTGCACGGGCATCTGGAGGGCAGTTGATTCAGTCCTCACGTGAGCGTTCGATTCGGCGGCCCAGGCGCGAGGCATACAGCTCGCCGATGATGCCGCGGCGAAACACCAGCACACAGACCATGAAAATGATGCCGGTGACCAGGGTGACCGGCAGCTCGGACGTAGCGAAATAGTTGCCAAGGCTGGTTACCAGTGCGGCACCGAAAACCGGGCCGACCAGGGTGCCGATCCCGCCAAGCAGCGTCATCAGCACCACCTCACCGGACATCTGCCAACTCACGTCGGTGAGCGTGGCGAACTGGAACACCAGTGCCTTCAGTCCTCCGGCCAGCCCTGCCAGTGCCGCCGACATGACAAAGGCGCCGAGCTTGTAGCGTGAGACTGAATAGCCGAGGGATATCGCACGGTTCTCGTTTTCGCGGATCGACTTGAGGATCATGCCGAACGGGGAATTGATGATTCGCCAGATAGCCAGCATCCCGAGTACGAACACCGTCAGCACGAAGAAATACATGTTAAGCGGCTCTTTCAGATCAATCAGACCGAACAGATGCCCGCGGGGAATGCCCTGAATGCCGTCTTCGCCGTGGGTGAAGGGCGCCTGCAGGCAGAAGAAAAAGAACATCTGCGACAGTGCCAGGGTGATCATCGTCGAGTAGATGCCTTGCCGCCGAATTGCCAGAAAGCCGATTACCAGGCCCAGCACCGCAGCCCCTGCGACCCCGACGAGTATGCCCAGCTCGGGCGTGAGGCCCCATTCCTTCACTGCATGGGCGGTGAAATAGGCTGCACCACCGAAGAAGGCTGCATGACCGAACGAGAGAATACCGGTGTAGCCCAGCAGCAGGTTGAAGGCGCAGGCGAACAGTGCAAAGCACATCACCTTCATCAGGAACACCGGATAGAAGTACAGCGGCGCCAGGATCAGCGTGGCGACGCCGAGCAGGATCAGTAGCGTCTCGGCGTTCCAGCGCTTGTGCTTCGCTGCGGCCGTTGCGGTAGCTTGCTGCATGTCAGCCATCCCTTCCCATCAGGCCCGCTGGACGCCCGAGCAGCACGATCGCCATGACCACGAAGATCACGATATTGGATGCCTCGGGGTAGAACACCTTGGTCAGGCCTTCCAGGATGCCGAGCATGTAACCTGTGATGATGGCGCCAAGGATCGAACCCATGCCACCTACCACCACTACCGCAAAGACCACGATGATCAGGTTCGAACCCATCAGCGGGCTGACCTGATAGATGGGCGCTGCGAGAATGCCGGCCAGCCCCGCCAGTCCGGCGCCGAGGCCGTAGGTGAAGGTCAGCAGCAGCGGCACGTTGATGCCGAAGGTGCGTACCAGGGTGGGGTTCTCGGTGGCGGCGCGCAGGTAGGAGCCGAGCTTGGTCTTTTCGATCAGCAGCCACGTACTCAGGCAGATCAGCAGCGATGCCACGACCACCCACGCCCGGTACTTGGGCAGGAACATGAAGCCCAGGTTGTAGCCGCCAGAGAGCAGACTCGGCACCGCATAGGGCTGACCGGATGAGCCGTAGTAGTAGCGGAAGGCGCCTTCGAGCGCGAGCGCCAAACCGAATGTGAACAGCAGGCCATAGAGGTGATCGAGGTTGTACAGGCGCGATAGCGCCAGCCGCTCCACCGCCGCGCCGGCAAGGCCAACGATCAACGGCGCCAGGATCAACGCCGGCCAGTAACCGATGCCCAGCACCGCCAGCAGCAGGTAACCGGCGAAGGCTCCCATCATGTACTGCGCGCCGTGGGCGAAATTGATCACCTTGAGCAGCCCGAAGATGATTGCAAGGCCCAGGCTCAGCATGGCGTAGAAGGAGCCGTTGATCAGCCCGATCAGCAGCTGGCCGAGAAAGGCCTGGATGGGCACGCCGAAGATCTCCGTCATCAGACCCCCAGGGTTTCGTTGAGCAGCGACATGCGGTCTGGCAGTTCGCTGACGTCGAAGCTGTCGACGATCCTGCCGTGGTCAACCAGATAGAACCGATCGGCGACCTTGCTGGCGAAACGGAAATTCTGCTCCACCAGCAGGATGGTCATGCCGCGCTGCTTGAGCGTGAGCAACACGTCGCCGATGCGCTGAACGATGACCGGTGCCAGGCCCTCGGTGGGCTCGTCGAGCAGCAGCAGTTTCGCTCCGGTTCGCAAGATGCGTGCGATGGCGAGCATCTGCTGCTCGCCGCCCGACAGCTTGGTCCCGGCACTGTTGCGGCGCTCCTTCAGGTTGGGGAACAGCTCATAGATTTCGACGGTGCTCATGCCGCCTTTGGCGATGATGGGTGGCAGATTGAGGTTTTCGTCGACGGTCAGCGTCGCGAAGATTCCGCGCTCCTCCGGCACGAAGCCCATACCGGTGTGGGCCGCGCGATGCAGCGGTACGCGCATCATGTCGTGGCCATCGAAATGGATGGTGCCCGAGCGTTTACGGATGATGCCCATGATCGAGCGCAGCGCCGTGGTCTTGCCCACGCCGTTGCGGCCGAGCAGGGTGACCGTCTCACCCTGGCGCACCTCCAGGTCAATCCCGTGCAGCGCGTGGCTTTCGCCATACCAGGCGTTGAGTTCGCGAACACTCAGCAGCGGCTTCGCTTCACTCATCATCGGTCCCCATGTAAGCCTCGCGCACGCGAGGATCCTGGCTCACGCTGCGGTAATCGCCAGACGTGAGGATCTCCCCGCGTTGCAACACAGTCACCTGGTGGCAGAGGTCTGCGACGACCTTCAGGTTGTGCTCGACCATCAGCACCGCCCGGCTGCGGGCCACTTCGCGAATGAGGTCGGAGACGATGTGCACGTCCTCGTGGCCCATCCCTGCCATCGGCTCGTCGAGCAGCAGCACCTTGGGTTCGAGCGCGAGGGTCGTGGCGATCTCCAGCACCCGTTTGCGACCGTAGGACAGGTCTGCGGCCGGGCTATTACAGGCATCCGCCAGGCCGACCGACTCGATCAGCGCCATGGCCTTGTCGTTTAGCCGATTCAGCGAGCGCAGCGGTAGCCAGAATTGCGTCGCCAGCCCACCGGGCCGCTGCAGGGCGACGCGCACGTTCTCCAGCACACTCAGGTGCGGGAAGACGGCCGAAATCTGGAATGAGCGCACCAGCCCCATGCG
Organism: Stutzerimonas zhaodongensis; assembly: GCF_003696365.1. GTDB lineage: Bacteria > Pseudomonadota > Gammaproteobacteria > Pseudomonadales > Pseudomonadaceae > Stutzerimonas > Stutzerimonas zhaodongensis. The sequence continues at coordinate 238,182 of NZ_RFFM01000004.1, read as the reverse complement.
TGCCACCCTGGCCGGATCCGCGCGGGTAATGTCTTCGCCAAGCAGGGTGATGGTGCCGCTAGACGGTTGCAGAAACTTGGTCAGCAGGTTGAACACCGTGGTTTTGCCGGCGCCGTTGGGCCCGATCAACGCGTGAACGCGGGCGTGATGCACGTCCAGGTCGACATTGTTGACGGCGACGAATCCCTTGAAATCCCGGCGCAACCCGCGCGCCGAGAGTACGACAGACGAGTGCTCGTCTGTCGCTGGCGCTGCCGCCGACCTTTCAGCTTTTCTGCTATTGGCCGACATGCTTATTGCTTCACGAGGTCGCAGCCGCTGTCGGCGGGCTTGATGTAAGCCTCATCGCCCGGCACGGTGGCGAGCACCTTGTAGTAATCCCAGGGCTTCTCGCTCTCGTCCGGCTTTTTCACTTCCATCAGATAGACGTCGCTGATCAGGCGACCATTGGCTCCGACCTTGGCGTCACGGGCGAACAGGTCGTTCACCGGCATCTCGTGCATGGCCTTGGCCACTGCTTCGGTTTCGTCTGTCCCGGCCTTGTCGATTGCCTTGAGGTACTGCATCACGCCTGAATAGGTCCCCGCGTGGACCATGTTCGGCATGCGCCCGGTACGCTCGAAGAAGCGCTGCGCGAATTCGCGCGATTGATCGTCACGGTCCCAGTAGAAACTCTCGGTCAGCGTCAGCCCCTGAGCGGCTTCCAGCCCAAGGCCGTGAACTTCGGACAGGGTGAAGAGCAGCGCTGCCAGGCGCTGGCCGCTGGCGACGATGCCGAATTCCGCGGCCTGCTTGATGGCGTTGGCGGTATCCAGCCCCGCATTGGCCAGCCCGATGACCTCAGCGCCGGACGACTGGGCCTGCAGCAGGAAAGAGGAGTAATCGTTGGTCGCCAGCGGATGGCGCACAGACCCTTTGATCTCACCGCCGTTGGCCTGGACGAACTTGCTGGTCTGCTCCTCCAGCGAGTAGCCAAAGGCATAGTCTGCAGTCAGGAAGTACCAACTCTTGCCGCCTTGAGAAACCAGCGCACCGCCTGTGCCCACCGCCAGCGCGTGAGTGTCATAGGCCCAGTGAAACCCATACGGCGAGCACTGCTTGCCGGTCAGCTCCGTGGTGGCTGCGCCGGTCACCAGATTTATCTTCTTCTTTTCCTTGGAGATGCCCTGCACGGCCAGCGCCACGGACGAGGTGGTCAGCTCCATGATGGAGTCCACCTGCTCGCGGTCGTACCACTGGCGGGAAATGTTGGATGCGATGTCCGGCTTGTTCTGATGATCGGCGGTGACAATTTCGATGGCTGCCCCTTGAACCTTGCCGCCGAAATCTTCCGCCGCCATTTTCGCCGCTTCGAATGACCATTTGCCGCCGAAGTCGGCGTACACGCCAGATTGATCGTTGAGGATTCCGATCTTCACCTTGCCATCGGAAATTTCCGCTGCCAGCGCCGGTAGCGCGGTTGCTGCGGCCAGGGTAGCCGTTGCCAATGCCAGAAGCTTCATCATCGCCTGTCTCCTTGCTGGGGTTGAGCGCAGGCAGGGCGAAGCATGCGGCCTGTCTGCGCACTGAACGGTTGGATGGTTTCGGTCGCCTGGCTGCTTGGCCCGGTAGAGATGCGCCGGTGGCTGGATGACGCAGTGCTGTCAAAAACGCGCACTAAAGAACCCACGGCCCTGACATGGCTAAGGTTGAGAAAGGGGTCGTTTCGATAAGCGTGATGCGCCGTGTGGAGCTGGCGCCGACAGTCGATGAGCGCCGGAGGCTGCGACAGGGATCGAGCTGGCATAGGGTTCTTCTTGTTATTGTTTTGTAGAACTAAACGTAGCAGGGGATCAGGCAGACGCAACTGCGCCGCTGCGATGACCAGGCAACGGCAAAAGCCGGCACAGGAAGCCCAGCGGCTGAGCGGCGCAGGCTAGCCCCCTTCGGGGCCAAACGACATGATGAGGTCCCGCACTGTTATCAGCGTGCGATGAGAATGTCGCAGGGAGGATGGTCGAGGTATTGCCGCGTCAAGCTGCCGAGCAATGCGTCGCTGATTTCGCCGCGGCTGTGGCTGCCGAGTGCGAGAAGCTGCGGTTGTACTGCGGCGATGGCCGAATCCAGGCAGTTATTGCGCTCACCGTAGCGAAGGCTGCTATGAAGTTGACGATCGTTCTCGCCGAGGTCTGCACGCAGGTCGGCGACCAGTTGTTCGAACAGCTCCCGTTGCAGCGACAGCTCCGATTCGTCCGGCTGCTGCAGCTCAGAGGTTTCATGGATATTCAGTGCCGTAAGTTCGCCAGTTGCCGACAGCAGCCCCCATGCCGTTTGCAGCGCGCGGCTGGCGCAGCCCGAATAGTCCAGCGCAGCCAGCGCACGTGAGTACGGCGCAATCGGGGCGACCGCAAGCAGCAGCGGGGCAGGGCAGCTTTGCAGTACCTGCTCGAGGGTCGTGCCGGCGAACCCTTGCGGGGACAAGCGATGATGGCGGCCCATCACCAACAGATCGGCCTCGAGACCCGCCGTCTGAGTGAGAATTTCGTCAGCGGCGCGGCCCTGTCGGATCCAGAGCTGCTGCTGACCAGGCGCGTGCTGTTCGAGTGCTGCATGCAACTTGGTACGCGCGTTCCGCTCGTCAGCATCGCCTTCCAGAACGTGCAACACGCTTAGCCTGGACCTGGCCTGCTGCGCCAGTCGAGCCGCGCGGGCCAGGGCCAAGTCAGCATCAGGGCTGAGGTCATGGGCGACGAGGATATGCTGAACCATCTGGAGCCTCGCGATAGCGGAAGTGGATTGGCGCAGTATGCCGCGCATGAACTGATCTGTGGTGATGACGCACGGAGCTCTACGTTTCAGGCTGGCGGCGCATTTCTGCGCGTTGATCCGGAATGCTTTTTTCGTTGGGCTGCTAACGCTATGCTGACGACCATTCAAGCAGGAGCGAGTGATGAGCAAAGTCAGTGTATTGGTGGTGGATGACGCGCCCTTCATTCGGGATCTGATCAAGAAGGGGCTGCGCAGCCAGTTCCCGGGAATTCGCATCGAAGACGCCGTGAACGGGCGCAAGGCCCAGCAGATGCTCGATCGGGATTCTTTCGACCTCATCCTCTGCGATTGGGAAATGCCGGAAATGTCCGGTCTCGAACTGCTCACATGGTGCCGTGCCCAAGACAAGCTCAAGACCACCCCGTTCATCATGGTCACCAGTCGTGGCGACAAAGAAAACGTGGTCCAGGCTATCCAGTCCGGGGTTTCCGACTTTATCGGCAAGCCGTTCTCCAACGAACAGCTGACCACCAAGGTGCGCAAGGCGCTGGGCCGGGCCGGCAAGCTCGATGCGCTGGCCGCCAGCGCGCCTGCCCGCCCGACCAATACAGGGATGGCCAATGACTCGCTCGCGGCACTGACGGGAGGCAAGGCCGACGTCGTCAAGCCCGCTGCCACTAATGCGCCGTCGCCTGCTGCAGCGTCGCCTCTGATCCGACCTCCGGCCGGCAAACCAGCTGCGGCCGCCGCCGCGAATTCAGGACGTGGGCAAGGTCAGCTGCGCCTGGCATCGGGTACGCTGCCTTGCGTGATCAAGGCGTTGAGCCTCAAGGAAGGTTTGCTGGTGGTCAGGCGTGGCGAGACCTTGCCGCAGGTGCTGGAAAGTGCCGTGCTCGATCTTGAGCAGAGCGAAGGCGGTGAGGTAGCGCGCCTCAACGGTTACCTGCACGCCGTTGCGGCCGTTGAGCCGAAGCCAGACAGCGAATGGCTGCAGCTGACCTTCCGTTTCGTCGACCGCGACCCGCAGAAACTCGACTACCTCTCGCGCCTCATCGCGCGAGGCACAGCACAACGGCACTTCGTACCAGGCGCGTGAACCGGGGCGCCTATCCCCCTTGCTCAGCTGAACGACACTCCGCTCATCCGAAACCTCGCGCTGCTGCCGGAACAAATTCACAGGCCGACGGTCGGTGGCTCGCGTGTGCTCCGTTGCGCTGCTAGTCTGCAGCCCTCTTACTGCATAACCCTATGAAGTCTGCCGTTATGTCGTGGCGCATCATTCTCGTTCTCGGGTCGTTCTGGCTAGCGTCGTCCGCGTCGGCGCTGACCATCTACAAATACACTGACGCCAACGGCGTGGTCACCTACAGCGACCAGGCCGCACCGGGCGCGAAGGTGTTCACCTTCAGCGACCGAATGGTCGAGAAGCTCGACACGCAGGTGAAGCTGGAAACCCGCAAACATGCCGGCGGTGAGACCCTGGTGGTGCGCAATGATCTGTTTGCGCCAGTGGATATCGAACTCAAACTGACCGGCGTACACAACGCCGTCGGCGCACCGGACAAACCTATCCGCTGGGTGCTGCCTCCTCGCAGCCAGATCCGACTGGCAACACTCGCGCCGCTCGACTCATCCAAGCCACTCAAGTACACGCCCAAGCTGCGTCACGCGCTGGGTGATCCGCGCATGCTGCCCAAACCCTACCGCTACCCGTTGCCCTGGCGGGGCGGTCCCTTCCGCCTTACTCAGGGTGCCAACGGCAAATACAGCCACTTCACGCCGAAAGGCCGTTACGCCGCTGACATCGCCATGCCCGAAGGCACGCCGATCGTGGCAGCGCGCGGCGGCATGGTAGTGAAGATCGAGAATGAACAGACCGGGCGTGGTAACAACCCGGCCGGTAATTTCGTTCGAGTGCTGCACGATGACGGCACCATGGGCGTTTACCTGCACCTGATGAAGGGATCGGTGAACGTCCGCGAAGGCCAGCGCATCGAAACCGGCAGCCTGCTCGCGCGCTCGGGCAACACCGGCAACAGCACTGGCCCACACCTGCACTTCGTGGTCCAGCGCAACGTGGGACTGGCCGTTGAATCCATTCCTTTCGATTTCGCCCAGCCGGTGAACAGTCTTCCCAACTTCGCCGTCGGTGGCGATTGAGACCGGCCTAAATCAGAAGCCCGCTTCGCGCAAAAGCACACTAAGGGCGTTGCGAAGGTAACGCCCGGCCAGCGACTCCGCCTCTCCATGAATCACCAGGGTGCCGCGCCAGGATTGGCCGGCCAGCGCACCGATCGGTGATTCCACCGCCAGCGTCACCCGATACAGCCCTTGCTCGGGTATAAGCTGGCCACGTCTCTCACGAACCAATACATGGCCGCCACTCTGGGCTGCAAGGCGCCCGTCGTCGAGGACTCGGGTGGTATCGATGTCAACGTGGCTGACCTGCAGGCGTAGTACCGCGCCTTCACCGCCATCACTGACGAATCGCGCCGTGTTCCCCGGCTGGATGCGTTTGATCGCTTCTTCATCGAGATAGGTTTCAACCCGATAGCCTTTGTCGCCGACCAACAGGGCCAGGCGCTCCTTGTCAGTGAGCCATTGGCCCGGGTGGAGGTCCGGATCGACATCATAGAGGCGGCCGGTGAAAGGCGCGCGGGGCTCGTAGCGGGCCAGCTCACGGTCCAGGCCGGCAAGCTCGGCCTCGGCCGTTGCCAGCTCTTCCTGCGTACTTTGCAGGCGGTTTCGCGAGTCGCTGCCAAAGCCGGCCGACGCCGCGAGCCAGCGCAATCGCTCGATTTGTGCCGCTGTTGTTTGGCGACGTGCAAGTAGGGCAGGTGAGACCATCCGGGCTATCGGTTCGCCGGCCTCGACGATCGCGCCTTCCGCATGAGGCATGGCCTCCAATTGGGCAGGGCCTGGCGCATGCACGGGCCAAACCGCTACCGGAGTCAGCATGCCGCTGGCGCTGATCCGGCCTGGCCAAGGTAGCACTGCCAAACCGATCAGTGTGATCAGCGACAGGAGGCTCAACAGGCTGCGCCGGCGGCGGCGAATCGCTGGCCAGCGTTGCTGCCAGGCACGTAACTCTTGGCGAATGGGCATCAGGATGAACCAGGCAATTTCGACTACGAACAGCAGGATGCCGACGGCCTTGATCGCAAAGTGATAGACCAGTACGGCAATGCCGAGAAACACCACGAGGCGATATGCCCAGGTGATCCAGGCAAAGATGATCAGTGCCCGTTCCTTTCCAGGTGAAAAGCGTTCGGGGCGCTCCTCGCCAAGGTCGAACAACCATTCGCGCAGCTTCCAGCGGGCCAGGGCGAAGCTGCGTTCGTGCAGGTTCGGCATGTCCAACCAATCGGAGAGAATGAAGTAACCGTCGAAGCGCATGAAAGGACTGGCGTTGATCGCCAGCGTGGCTATCCAGCTGGTGGTTGCCAGCACGAATGCGGCGGAGCGTAGCTCGCCGTCGGGCAGCAGCCCCCATGCCAGCGTTGCCCATGCCGCCACACCGAGCTCGGTGACGATGCCGGCGGCAGCAATACGCAGGCGCTGCCAGCGACTGGTGAGGCGCCAGGTCTCGTTGGTGTCCGTATAGGCCATCGGCCAAAGCACGAGAAAAGCCACGCCCATCGTCGGGACCCTGCAACCGTAGCGCTTGGCGGTAAAGGCGTGGCCCAGCTCATGTAGCAGCTTGACCACGATCAGTGCCAAACCGTAGGCGGCCAGGCCGCTCCAGGTGAAGGTATTCACCAGCGATGCGGTGAAGTTCTCCCAGTGCCGGGCCACCTGAGTCAGCCCGAGCAGCAGTGCCGCCAGCGTCAGAAAGGCGAAGCTGCGGCTGCTAAAAAGGGTCGCCAAACTCTGCCAACGGCCGAGCCAGGCATCCGGGCGCACCAGCGGCACTCGGAAGAACAGGTAGTGATGCAGCAGCCATTTGAAGCGGCTGCCGCGGACCTTGCTCAGGCGCTCGGCCTGCTGGCGGGCAGTGCCGGGTCGTGTCTGCAGCAGTTGGTTCTCGCCTAAAAAGCGCGATACCTGTTCGACATCGTCGGTGTTAAGACTCAGGGTCGAGTTCTGGCTGACGCTCTCGGCAATGGCCTCAGCGTCGGCTATCGACCAACGGCGCAGTACTTCGAACGTCAACCAGTCGATGCTGAAGAAACGATTGCGAGTAGGGTCATGCAGCGTCCAGCTCGGCTGGCCGTCAGCCAGCTTCGGGCCGGGCAGCAACGCCAGCTCCTCTCGTAGCAAAGGCCAAGTCATCTTCACCAGCCGATCATAGCGCGCAAACTGGCGAGTGGCCGGCGCAGGGCCCAATACCCCAGCGGCACCCAGCCGCCACTGAAACGGGCGGTGCCTTTGAGGCCGACACGGTGCTCGGTCGGTGCGTCCAATCGTGCACGCACACGGTAGGCATAGCCGCCGTCAGATCGCTCCACCGCATCGTGGGCGAAGTAGCGCAGCGTCGCACTGGCCGGGGCCAATGGGCTGGCGTTTAGATGCAATGCGACCCGGCTGCCTTCGGCCAGCGGGATGGCATCGGCCAGGGGCACCCAGGCTTCGACCTCTACATCCTGCGGTGTTGCGATGCGCATGATGCGTTCGCCGATTGCCACCGGACGTCCTATCCATTCGGATGGGTCGTCGAACAGCGCGATGCCGTCCCGTGGCGCGAGCACTCGGGCGCGGCTCAACTGATCGGTGCCGAAGGCTACTTCGGTGCGTTTCTCCTCGATGCGTCCTGTGAGCACGGCCAATTGTGCTTTGGCGCGTGGGTCGGCTAACGCCTGCTGGGCCGTCTGCCGGTATTCGGCTTCAGCAGTGGCAAGTGCCTGTTGCGCCACCTCGAGGCGGTTCTGGATCAGCGCTTCGTCAAAGCCGAACAACGGCTGGCCCTGACGCACTGTTTCGTTTGGCTGTACATGAAAGGTGTCGATAACGCCCTCCAGCGGAGCGCGGATCAGCGCCGGATTGGCCGGCACCAGTTCGCCGGGCGCAAGCACCGTCAGCCGCACCGGGATCAGCACGAGCAAGCCTATGGCCAGCGCCCAATACCAGCGATGGCGCGAGGGCGTGGTGTTCGGCTTTGTGCGGCGGCTCAGGCCCCTCCAGCGTTTCGGCGACTGATGCGCTTGCCAGGCGTGATGCCAGATGCCAGCCCATTCGCCCACCAACGCGACTTCGCTCTCGCGCCAGGGCAGGTCGCGGGCAAACAGTACGCCGCCGTCATCGCCGAGCGGCACCCATATCGCTTGATCTGGCAGCCACTCGTTCCAGTCGCTTGCGAGCGCTTCGGGGAGGGTGTTGTGGGCTATTATCCGCGCCTCCGGCGTCTGCGCCAGATGCCGGCAAAGTGCATCTAGCCACAGCACATAGGGTACGTTGGCTTCGATCTGCACCACGCCGGATAGGGCTCGTACGCCGCCCGCGAGCCAGAGTGCTGCTTGTCGGTAGGGCAGCAGCGTGTGGCTGTCATTGACTAGCAGGAACTGCAGCTCGGCCAGTGACTCTGCTTGCCGAGCCTGGCGGCCAAGCTCCAGTAGGCCCGCCAGGGGCGAACGATCCATGCTCAACCTGCCTTGTTACCCGGCCGAACGTCGCGCGAGCCGCGTTCGGTCTGGGCGTGTTCTGATCCGGTGCTGGACATTGCCCGTTCGAGCGCTTTGACCGGGCGCTGGCCGACCGCCTGACGAAGTTGATCGGACAACGTGGTTCTGCCGCTGGCGTCGCTGGCGTCGCTGGCGTCGCTGGTCTTGCGGTCCCCCACGTTGAAGCGGAACAGCGAGCTGGCTTCGCGGCCCTGACTGTCGCGTGCCACGACCTTGATGGTTATTTCCCCGCGGTAGTTTGCCGGTGATTTGAGCTCGAACTTGCCGCTTTGCGGATCGAAGCGCACCCAAGCAGGCAGGGGTTGGCCATTGGCCTGGGTAGCGCTCAGCAGGATGCGCTCGTTCGGATCTGTGTGAGCAAATGCGTCGTATGGCACCGAGAAGCTGGTTTGGATACCAGCGTCGGCGTATTGATCTGCTACGCCGTGATATTGGCTTAGGCGTGGCTGCGGCGCTTCGATCACCAAAATCCGGAAGCCAGCCCGTTGGGTATACACATCAGAGAAACTGGATCGGCTGTTCATTGCCAGGTCCAGGTCGCGGCTCTGCAGAGCGGCAATAAGTGGTGCCGCGACCGCGGCCGGTGCGGCTAGCGTATTGGCTGGTGCTACCGTTGTATCGAACGGCACCGGCGGAGCAGGTGGAGCGACTGACTCCGGAGCCAGAGGGGGCGGAACAGGCAATGGAGCATCAGGTTGCGGTGGCGTGACCGCGGCCGGTGGCACGAGCTGCGGCTGTGGGGCGGGCGGTACGGGCTCTGGCACGGGTTCTGGTCGGGGTGCTGGCTGCGGCGGTGCCGGCTGTGGTTGCGGTGCTGGTTGTGGTTCTGGCATAGGTGCAGGTACTGGCTGCGGCAGCGGCAGCGGCGGTGTCGTCAAAAGGGGCTCGTCTAAACCACGCACGGTGATGATTACTGCCGTAGTGCTACCGTCACGAGTTGTTACGGTGAATGTATCGTTGCGACTATCGGCCGTTGCCAACTCTTGGACAACCGGGTTGGCGTTATCCAATACATAGCGCCAGCTTCCACCCACGTCGACGCTGAAGTCGCCATAGTGTCCTCTGGTGGATGATTGGGCCACGAACACAGCCTCATCCAGATCGGCATCGGTCACGCTGAGTTGGCCCTCCGAGGTAAGCAGCGTGTCCTCTTGAACATAGCCCTGCTGCCCGGTTGGCGCGAATACAGCTGCGTCGTTTACGCCGCTAATGGTCACGGTGACGGTTTGCTGGGTGCCGTCCACGGTGCTGACGGTAAAGGTCTCGACCTTGGTTTCCCCGGATTTCAGGTACTGCACCGCACTGTTGGGCACGCTGTAGGTCCAGGTGCCGTTGGGGGCGATGGTCAGGGTGCCCAGTGTTCCGGCTGGTGCGGTGACGGTGGGCTGGAAGCCCGCTTCACCGGCATCCGGGTCGCTGACGGTGAGTGCGCCGTTGGTGGTGAGGTTGCCCTGTCCGTTGACGTTGAGGTCCTCGGTCATTGCGCCCGCCGCGTTGCCGCCGATAACGGCTATGTCGCTTACGCCGTGGATGGTCACGCTGACGGTCTGCTGGGTGCCGTCCACGGTGCTGACGGTAAAGGTCTCGACCTTGGTTTCACCGGATTTCAGGTACTGCACCGCGCTGTTCGGCACGCTGTAGGTCCAGGTGCCGGTGGTGGTGATGGTCAGGGTGCCCAGTGTTCCGGCCGGTGCGGTGACGGTGGGCTGGAAGCCGGCTTCACCGGCATCCGGGTCGGCAACGGTCAGCGTACCGCTGTAGGTCAGATTGCCCTGGGTGACGTTGAAGTCTTCGGTCACCGAACCGGTGTCGACCCCGCCGATGACGGCAGGATCATTGACCGCCGCGACGGTAATGCTCACCGTCGCGGTGTTCGATACCAGATTGCCGTCTGTCACGGTGTAAGTGAAGGTGGCCACACCATTGAAATTGGCATCGGGAGTGAAGGTCAGACTGCCGTCCTGATTCAGAACCACGCTGCCGCCAATGCCACTGGTGACCGAGGCGATGCTCAACGAGTCGTGATCGGGGTCGCTGTCGTTGCCGAGCAGTTGTACGGCAGTGTAGGTAGCGGGTGTGTCCTCGGTGGCGGTCAGGCTGTCGTCGGCGGCTACCGGCGCCCGGTTGCTGGGTGCCGCAATGTCATTGTCGAGGATGGTCGCAATCCCCTCGGCGCCGGCCAGATTGGTTACCGTGCCGGATACCGAGCCGGTAAGCAGGCTGAAGGTCTCGGTTTGCTCGACGAAACTGTCATCCAACGTGGCAACGCGCAGGCGTACTGACAACTCGCCGGGGGCGATGCTGACCGGCCCGGTGACCACCACCCAGCCATTCCCGTCGAAGCGCTCCAGCTGCTCGGTCGTCCCTGTATCGACGCCCACACTTGCCGTGCCACTGGCCAGCACCGGGCTGAAGCTGATCGCTGTTGTCGCCGCCTTGTCGACGCTGACGATGAACTCGGCATAGCTTCCTTCGGTAATCGAGACGTTGGCGACACTGAGCGTCGGGCGGTCGTCGTCCAGGCTCGGATAGCCGCCGCTGCCGGGCGCGTCCGGCGTGCCGCTGGTATTACCGCCCAGGTAGACGTCGCCTTCGCCTTCATCGTTGATGGTGCCGATGCCAATTACGTTATCGCCGCCGCCAGTAGTGGCGATCAGGGTGAATGATTCGTTGCCTTCGTGGACATTGTCCTGGTTGACGGCCACGCGGACCAATAACTTGTCGCCGCTGGGAATGAGCACCGAGGCGCCGGGGGTGTAGCTCACCCAAGCGGCGCCGTTGAAGTACTCCATTGCACCGCTGATATCGGCGTTAGCGCCCGTTAGGGTGGCGAGAGTGTCACTGGTCGGCAGGCCCGAGTCGCTCAATGCCAGAGTAACGGCTACCCCGGCGCTGCCACTGACGGTGAACACAGCATAGGGCGAGGCTTCGTTGACGAATACGCTGTTGACCGCGACCGTGTCGGCCGCGCCCTTGATGGTGATGGACAGTACGGCGATGTCGGACAGACCGGTGCCGTTGCGGTCGGTGACGGTGTAGTTGAAGCGCTCAAGCAGTGTGTCGCCTGGGTTCAAGGCCTGGACTGCTGGATTGCTGTTGTCGACGACATACGTCCAGTGACCGTTGGCGGTGAGTGTCAACGAGCCATAGAGGCCAGTCAGTGACGACCCCACAACGCCAGTGCTACCGGCGCCCTCTACGCCGCCAAGGCGCACGGCGGTCACGCGTAACTCACTCTGGGCGTCGTCGAGGTCGCTGACAGCAGCCAGCACATTGCCGCTGGGGTTGAAGCCGGCAAGGGCGTTGTTAACGCCGCCGGCTTCGATTGCCGTGGCGCTGGTGTCGGTTGCTACCGGCGCATCATTGGCGCCGCGGATTGTGATGGTCAGCGTGGCGGAATCTTGCAGCCGCACGCCATTAGCGCTAAGCCCGTTCTCGATGGTGTAGATGAAGGTGTCGGTCAGGGTTGTGTTGGCATCGCGCAGCGCTTGGACAGTCGGGTTGCTGTTATCCACCTCATAGGTGTAGAGGCCGTTAGCATTCAGCGTCAGCTTTCCGTAGAGGCCGATGATCTGGGTGTTACTACTCACCGCGGTGCTGGCGCTGCTGCTTGAGGCGCGCGCCGAGACGACCTGGTTGGTGCCGCCGTTGGCGCCGTCATTGCCGAGAAGGTTGCCTGATGGATCGACGCCCAAAGCGCTGTCAGCGATCCCTCCGCGCTCGGTAGCCAAGGCCGTGTCCGCCACGGCGTTCGGGTCGTTAGTGCCGGAGCCAAGCACGGTGATGTAGAGGCTGGCACTACTGGTGGCGCCTCCGGCATCGCGCATTGTGTACTGGAACCGCTCGACTGCCGACTGGCCCGCACTTAGCGCGGGGTTATTGGCAATAGGCGTGTAGGTATAGCTGCCATCGGCATTGAGCAGGAGGCTGCCGTATTGGCCCACCAGGGTAGTGCCAGCGCTCTGGCTGCTGCCAAAGGTGAGCGCTTGGTTGGTTATCGCGACTGACTGGCTGAGAACGACCGATACGATGTTTCCGCTGGCGTTGTAATTGATCGAGGTGACGGTTGGGGCAGTAGCCAGTCCCGTGCCATTCACCGTCATGCCTACAGCGATGTTCCCCTGAAAGGTGGCGATGCTCACCGTCGGGCCAGCGGAGGTTGTGCTGGAGCTGATAGTGGCTTCCTTATACGCGGCGCTACCTGATGCGTTGTTTGCGAAGCCCAGCACCTGGGATTGATTTTCCGCTAGCGATGGCGTGGCTACCTTGCCGCTCAAAGTAAAGGTTTTTGCCACTGAATCGATGCTGGAGACTGTAATTTGAACTCCGTTTGCGTCCCTCAATGCAATGTTATTGCTAAAAACGTAATAGCCTGCGCTGACGTTGCTGGGAAGGGTTGCGAAGGAAAGGATGGTCTGCGTGGCTGCAGTGCTGCCCACTGCGGAACCAGAGATGTTCAGGTCGACTACCGACTTTGTTTCCCCATAGCGATCCACGTCCGTATCGTTGCTCAGTACATTTCCAATCGCCTGGCTGCCGCTGGTGTCAGAAGCGCCGTACTGCCCCGAACCGGCTATCGACTCCTTCGCCGTGTTGTAGTCGTTGTTCGCCACTGGGGCATCGTTCGCGCCGCGGATGGTCACGCTGAGGGTGGTAGTGGCAGTCTTGCCCGAAGCATCGGCCATGCTGTAGGTGAAGGTATCGACCAAGGTATCGCTGGTACTGCGCAGGGCGTCGACCTGTGGATTGGCATCGTTGACCACGTAGCGGTAGCTGCCATCGGCGCCCAGGGTCAGGGTGCCGAAGCGGCCGACCACCACAGTGCCACCTGCGAGTGAGGTGGTCGAGGCAGCGACTGCCTGATCGGCACCGCCGGTACCGACTGCTTTGACCACCTTGCTGTTGCCCGAGGTGTCGTTGCTAAGTACGTTGCCTACCGCTGCGCTACCAGGCGTGCCCGTCCCCGCTTCGACCGCGGCACCACCGGTTGTGCCTGGCTCACCGTTGGCTATATCAGCCACGGCCACCGGTGCCACTTCTGCGCCGACCAAAGTGTTGAGTGCTGAGTCGACCCGGTCGGACGACGAACCGACGTTCTTGAGGTTCGCCGCCTGGTTCTTCCAGCCGAGGCTGTTGAACCAGGCCTGATCGACCACCAGCAGAAAGCCGCGGTTGTCCGCCACATTGCTATCGCCGTCCTGGTTGCCATCGGCTTGGGCCAGGGCAAGCGAGGTGAAGTCCATGTCGGTCCAGAAATAGAACCCGCGCACCACGCCGCCGCTTTTGACTGGGCGGCTAATCCAGCCGTAATAGGTGGTCGAGCCGATAGTCACCGCGGTGGCCGAAACGTCGTTGCCGCTGAAGAAGCGGCTGTTGGCGGCATCGTTGACGATTACCTGGCCGAGGTCCGTGAAGACGAAATCGTGGCTGTTCGATTCCTTGCCGGCGGGGGTAGTCCCCACGTTCACCTGATAAGCGTTGCTGAACGTCAGGGTGGCAAACTCGACGCTGATCGACTCGCCGTCGATCTGCAGGGTGGAGTGGTCGTTGTCGCCAGCGAAACCTGGGGTCGCAGTATCGATGCCGCTGACCTTGGCGGCGAAGCGCTGACCTTCGTCACCTGCGGTGTCGGCGCCCTGGTTTAGCAGATGGTCCAGATGATGCCCGTACTCCTCGACCAGCAGGCGCGATACCTGCTGCGCGTCCAGTACGCCTAGCCAGTCCTGGTTGAGAAAAATGACCGGCGCACCGCCGGAGCCATCTGGTGCATAGGCAGCCAAGGCGCCCTTGATCTGCGCGTTATCGAGCAGCGATATGCCGATCTCCAGTGTGCCGTCCGCGATCGACGTGCGCAGCCGCGCGAGCTCGGTCGTCCACTGTTCGCTTGGCGTGGTTTGCCCGCCGTTGAATAGCTCGAAAAGCTGCGCATCACTGGCCTGGGCCAGGAACTGGCGAATCTGCTCGGCAGCGGTAGCCGCCGCTTCATCAAGCGTCGGATGGTTGCCGCTAACCCGGAACAGGCCAGGCTGCTCTGTGGCCGGCTGACGCTCGGCTGCTGCGGGTCGTGCCACCTCTACCTCAATTGACGCCTTGCCTGCTTCGGTTGCCGGTTCGGCGACTGGCTGGCCGGGCGTGGCATCGACTGCATCGCCCGCGCCAGCGCCGTCGAAGACGAAGCGCTGCTCGAGTGCCAGTGGCCGTGGGCGGGCACGTACCAGTCGGGAAGGGGTAGAAGTGGTGCGGGTTTTATCGGCCATGTCGGACCTCGATGCACAGCGGTTCAAACGCAGGTGGGCAGGCCTGCGTATCAGAATCAGGGTTTGGGGGTGGGCGGAGTGACACGCACGCGACCGCTCATGCCGGCGATCAGCTCGGGGAAGCGACCGTCGATTGATGCGGCAACCTTCACCGATTGGCTTATCGGGTCGACTCGGGCGCCAATGCGCTCGAACCTAGCCGGATAGCGCTGACCGGTTTCATCAATCTCTACATCGAAGGTTTGCCCGGTACGCAGCCAGACGAGCCAGGCCGAAGGCACCAGAAATTCGAGCTCCAGTACGCTGTCATCGAGTATGTCCAGCAGTGGCTGGCCAGGTTGAACGAACTGTTGCTCACGGACTTTCTGCTCGGCAACGCGGCCGGCGAACGGCGCAGTGATGCTGCATTTGCCGAGCACGGCCTGCTGAGCACCGACTTCAGCGACGGCCTTTTGCCGGCCCGCGCGTCCAAGGTCCACCTCCAGCTTGCCGACCGAGTTCAGCTCGGCCAGGCGCTGGTTGGCCTTGTCGGTTGCTTCGGCTGCGTTCAGCTCGGCACGTGCCTTCTGCAGCATGGCCTGCTGCACACTGCAATCGAAGCCGACCAGCGTCTGCCCGGCCTTGAAGGCACCGCCCTCGGGTACAGATAGCTTGTTTACCTTGGCGCCGATCTCCGCCGCCAGAGTGGTGAATTGACGGGGCAGCAGTTGGGCTCGGATTTCTTGGCGCTCCAGCCCGGCACGCGCCGGGGCCTGCTCGGGCGTCTGTGCCTGAACCATGCCCGCGCTAAGTGCCAGCAGCAGAGCAAGCGGCAAACGGTTCACTGAGTACCGCCTTGGCCCGCGTCGGCCGCGAGCTTCTGCCAAGTGCGTTGACCGTCGGTCAAGGTGCGCGTCAGCTGCGCAAGCGTCAGGTCACTGACGCTGCCAATTTCCGGGTCCACGCCCATCGTTGCCTGCAAGCGGGCTTCAGCGGTCTGCGCCTGTGCCAGCGCCTGATAGCGGCGCAGCAGACTTAGGATCGCGGTGGTCTGGTTGGCCACCTGGTCCAGCTTGCTTTGCACCTGGATGGCCTCACGATTATCCATGTGCTCGGCAATACGGCGGTCAATCTCCCATATGGCGTCGGCGCGGGTGAACTGGTGCTGGGCGTTGGCCAACTGCTGGCGCGCCAGGTGGACCTGGGCCAGTACTGCCATCTGCATCGATACCCGACGCTGGTCGGCCAGGGCCACCCCAGCTTCGGCTAGCTTGAGCTGGCTCGGCCCCGTCAGCAGATTGAACAGGTTGAAAGAGAGCTGCGCCCCGGCTTCGTTCCATTGGCGATTGACCAGGTAACTATCGGTGTCGTAGTTCAGGCCATAACTGAAGTTCAGGCTGGGGAACAGGCGCACCAGAGTCTTGCGTGTCTCTTCGCGGGCGATACGCGCGTTGTAGTGCGCCTCACGCAGATCGGCGTTTGCACCTAGGGCTGTGTCCTCCATGACTGCAACCGGTACATCGAGGGCCTGCCGGTCGAGTTGGAAGGGCGGTTCAGCAAGGGTGATCGGCTGTCCGAGCGGGGCGTTGATCAGCAGTGCCAGTTCGGTCTGTGCGGTAGACAGCTCCTGCTCGATGGCTTCGAGCAGGCGAAGATTCTCCAGCACCTGACGTTGGTAACGCAGCGAGTCGATCGGGTTGCGCAGGCGCTCGGCCTCGGCTTGGCGCGAATCAGTCAGCGCACCTTCGGCTAGCAGGGTAGCGGCGCGAACTTCGCTCTGCAGTTTCTGGGCGCTGACGGCTCGCCAGAAAGCCGTGCGTACGTCCTGCATGAGCAGGTGCATGGCCTTGCGGCGCTTCTCGCCGGCCACCAGAGCGCGGTCGGCCTGCTGACGGGCGCCGTAGTAACCGACCCCGAGGTCGAGCATATTCCAGCTCAGCGCCAGGGAGCTGACGGTGTGGTCGCGGTCCTGAGAAATGAAGCGCGACTGCGACAAGGAACCGTCTTCGGCGTTGCGGCTCTGGCTGATCTTATCGTTGTTGCGCGAGCTGTAGCCGGCCTGGGCGAGCAGCTTGGGCAGCATGTCGTAGCGCGACACATCGTACTGCTGGAAGGCCAATGCTTCTTCGAACATGCGCGCTCGGCGGTCGAGGTTGTACTTCAGCGCGCGGGCCATGGCCTCATCCAACGTCAGCGTACCGGCGATAGGCTCGACATCCTGTCGGGCGCTCTCTTGATCAGCCCGGGACTGATCGCTCAAGGCCTGCTCGGTCAGCGGTCGCGGCTCGAACTGGGCGCACGCTGTCAGGGAAAGGGCGGCCACCAGGGCCAGGGCGGTCTTTGCGTATGGTAGCTGGGTCATCGATGGCATCTGCGAAACGGTCTGGGGTACCGCGCCGCCCTCGGCAGGCGCGAAATCTGTCAAGCCCGGCATCCTTGCCGGTAGTGCTTAGGCACTAAGATTTCGCACAGGCACCGTGAATCCTCACAGCACATATGTGCGCCGTTCGCATCGAGTCCGCTGAGGCGAGTGGCAAAACGCCTGGCCTGACCTAGCCAGGTTTTGCAGGCAGCGCAGGAAGCGCTAGCTGCGATGTTTTATTGTCATTGTTAGAGTCTTAGCAAGGGTCGTGCCTGCTCTGATGTTCGCAGGTCAATCAACTTCATAGAAGTGGCGACGCCAAATGTATGGCTATTCATGGCCAAGTGATAGTGCTGACGATCGGCTTAATACCAATGGATAAGCTTGCTCAGCCCTGATAGATCGAACCGTAGAAGTTGATCATGGCCACTGCAGGAGGCGGAGACGCTAGACGGCTCCCTACTATCTTAGAACTGGCTCGGCAGCTCTCGATATTTGAGAACTTTAGCCAGCACGATCTTTGGTCCGCGCATCTTCTTAATGACGATCTGCAAACCATCCACATGGAGCACCTCATCCTCGTCTGGGACGCGCTTGAGCGTCTCGTAGACCAATCCTGCCAAGGTCTCAGCCTCGATGTGGTCAAGGTCCACACCGAGCAGGCGCTCCAGCTTGTACAGCGGCGTGTCTCCGCGTACCAGCAGCTTCCCAGGTTGATAGGCGAGGATGCCGCGTTCGGTCTTGCGGTGTTCATCCTGAATGTCGCCCACCAAAACCTCGAGTACGTCCTCCATGGTCAGGAAGCCCACCACCTTGTGGTCCCCTTCCTCGACCAGCACGAAATGCGCGCCGCCTTGGCGGAACTGATCGAGCAGGGCGTTGAGCGGCAAGTGGCGAGACACGCGCTCCAGCGGTCGCAGCAGCGCAACCAGATCGAAGTGCTGCGCGAGCTGCCCGTCGCTGGCCAGCGCCAGGAGTAGATCCTTGATATGCAGCAGGCCGATGTATTCGCCCCGCGTACTGTTGTAGACGGGGTAGCGGCTGTATTTGTGGCGTCGAATCAGTTCCAGGATTTCCGCCAGGGAGGCGTCATGCTCCAGCTGCAGTAGATCTTCCCGCGAGTTGGTCCAGTCGGCGACCTCAAGCTCGCTCATTTCCACAGCGGATGCCAGAACCTTGATGTCCTGATTGGCGGGGTCCAGCGCACGATTCGAGTGCAGGATCAGCTTCAGCTCGTCACGGCTGTAATGGTGCTCGTGATGGCTGCCGGGCTCGCCCTGGCCAGCCACGCGCAGAATGGCATTGGCGCTGGCATTGAGCAGGTAGATCGCCGGGTACATGGCCCAGTAGAAAAGGTAGAGCGGCACGGCCGTCCACAGGGACAGCAGCTCGGGCTTGCGGATCGCCCAGGACTTGGGTGCCAGCTCACCGACGACAATGTGCAGATAGGAAATGATGAAGAAGGCCGTGAAGAACGCGATGCCGTGCACAACGGCTTGCGATTGCACGCCGGCTGCGGCCAACACGGGCTCCAGCAGGTGGGCGAACGCTGGCTCACCGACCCAACCGAGCCCCAGGGACGCAAGGGTGATACCCAGCTGGCAGGCCGACAGATAAGCGTCCAGCTGAGTGTGCACCTTGCGCAGGATGTGCCCGCGCCAGCCATGCTCCTTGGCGATGGCTTCCACTTTGGTCGAGCGCAGCTTGACCATGGCGAACTCAGCGGCGACGAAGAAGCCATTGAGCAGAACCAGGAACAGTGCAAAGAGAATCAGACCGAAATCGGCGAAATAGGAGGAAGCGGCGTAACTAGCGGGGGAAGGGTCCATTAGGGTGTCGGGTAGTCAATGACCGCCCAAGGATGGGGCCGGGTCGGGGTTATTTCAAGGAGCCGGCAGGCGAGGGTGCCGGCCGGTCATCTTGCTCAGATTACCGTCGCCTGGCTCAACGGGAAGTGACAGGTGAAGGTACTCCCCCTGCTCGGAGTGCTGTTTACATCCAGGCGGCCCTGATGGCGAAGCAGCACATGCTTGACGATTGCCAGGCCCAGGCCCGTCCCGCCCGTATTGCTGGCGCGACTCGAGTCGACCCGGTAGAAGCGTTCTGTCAGTCGCGGCAGATGTTTTGACTCGATGCCGATACCTGAGTCTTGCACCGCCAGATGCGCACCGTGCTCGTTGCACCACCAGCGAACGTGGATCTCGCCGTTGTCAGGCGTGTACTTCACCGCGTTGAATACCAGATTGGAGAAAGCGCTGCGCAGCTCGCTTTCACTGCCTTTGAGCATCAGGGTGTCGTCCGCTTCTACGGTGATCTGGTGCTTGCGCTCGGCTGACAGCGCTAGAGCGTCGCCCTTGATGGACTGCAACAATTTGGCGACGGCCACGGGCTGCGTGTTGGAAGGTGGGCTGGTCGCCTCAAGCTTTGCCAGCAACAGCAGGTCGTTTAGAAGATGCTGCATGCGCCCGGCCTGCTGGTTCATCTGGTTCAGCGCCCGCGGCCAGCGTGGTGGCATTTCGTCTGTGTGTTCGAGCATCGTCTCCAGATAACCGGCAATAACCGTCAGTGGCGTGCGCAGCTCGTGTGACACGTTGGCAACGAAATCCTTTCGCATCTGCTCCAGCTGATGGAGGCGGGTGATGTCGCGCACCACCATCAGGTGCTCGCTGTTGCCGTAGCGGGTGATGGTCACTTGCAACCAGAGTCGGTCATTGACCGGCGAAGACAGCTCGAGGGGTTCCTCGTGGCGGCCCTTGTCGAAGTATTCCTTGAAGCTCGGATGGCGCACCAGATTGGTCACCGGATGACCGGTATCCTGTGGCTTCTTCAGCCCCAGCAGGCGCTCGGCCGCAGGGTTCCACCATTCCAGATTGCCGTCGCTGTCGAGCATGATCACCGCGTCCTTGAGCGCGGTAGTCGAGCCCTGTACCCGATCGATCACCGACTGCAGCTGACCGCGCAGGCGCAGGTCACGGCGCTGGAGCTGATAAAGATTATCGAATATTTCGCCCCACAGGCCGTGGCTATCCGGTGGGGGCTGGTCAGCCTGGTCGCTCTTGAGCCAGAGCAGAAGCCTCCTGATCTGATACAGCGTCCAGCCGAGGTAGCCGGTCAGGCCGACGACCAGGGCCCAGGCGTACTCGCCCGTAATCAGACCGATCAGCAGGCATCCTGCCAATATCAGAAGCAGGCGGCGAACTAGAGCGCCTTGCCAATCTTGATTCACCGCTAACGCTCCTTGAGGCAGCTTGATGCCGGCCGGAAATCATCTACTACGCCCACTGACGCGCAGCGGTTGCGGTTCGTTCAGCTCTTGGTGGAAAAACGGTAGCCTGTGCCGCGCACGGTCTGCACCAGGTTTTCATAGGTTTCGCCGAGTGCTTTGCGCAGGCGTCGGATATGTACATCCACGGTGCGCTCTTCGACATACACATTGCCGCCCCAGACCTGATCGAGCAATTGTCCGCGGGTGTAAGCGCGCTCCTGGTGAGTCATGAAGAACTGCAGGAGGCGGTACTCGGTGGGTCCCATGTCAGCAGGCGTACCGTCGATGGTCACGCGGTGGCTGATGGGGTCGAGAAGCAGGCCGCCGATTTCGATCGGTGTTTCATTGTCGCTCGGTGCAGCCCGGCGCAGCACGGCCTTCAGGCGTGCCACCAGCTCACGAGGCGAGAAAGGCTTGGTGATGTAGTCATCTGCACCTACTTCCAGACCCTGGATCTTGTTGTCCTCGGCATCCTTGGCGGTGAGCATGATGATGGGCGTGTTGGCGGTCATCTCGTCGCGCTTGAGTCGGCGCGCAAGCTCTATGCCGGAAGTGCCAGGCAACATCCAGTCAAGCAGGATCAGGTCCGGTTGACGATCGATGATAAGCGCGTGGGCTTGCTGGGTATTCTCGGCTTCCAGGCATTCGTAGCCGGCCATTTCCAGCGCCACGACGATCATCTCGCGAATTGGCGCTTCGTCATCGACTATCAATATGCATTTGCCGTTCATGTCCGCTCTCGGTCCGGTTCTTGTCGCTCGGCATTAGATAACGGAAATATTGCAGGGATGTGACAGCAATAGGTTGCGTCTGCTCCTCGCGCATCATCTGAGCCGCTCTAGCCGGCCTTGGTCGCATAATCCAGAACGATCCCTGCAAGGATCGCCAGGCCAGCCCAGTGATTGTGCAAGAAGGCCTTGAAGCACACCTGGGGCTTTCGGGATTGGGTTTTCCAGAATTCCCACGCGAAGCACAGCGCGGCAATGGTCAGGCCCAGATGAAACCACTGACCCAGCTCGAAACGCACGCCGGCAAGGATCAGGCAGAACAGCGCGAGCCCCTGTAGGGTGGCGATGATGATGCGGTCGGCCTCGCCGAAAAGGATCGCGGTGGACTTGATGCCGATTTTCAGATCGTCATCGCGGTCGGCCATGGCGTAATAGGTGTCGTAAGCCACAGTCCAGATCACGTTGGCGATGAACAGCAGCCAGGCTTCCGGCGGCAGCTCGCCCCGCTCGGCAGTGAATGCCATCAGCATGCCCCAGGAAAACGCCGCGCCAAGTACCACTTGCGGGTAGTAGGTGTAGCGCTTCATGAAGGGGTAAAGCGCCGCCACGCCAAGCGCGCCGAACGACAACCAGATGGTTGCAGCGTTGGTGAACAGGACCAGAATGAAACTCAGGGCGACAAGAATGGCGAATAGAATCCAGGCTTCTTTGACCGATACCTTGCCGGTTGCCAGTGGCCGACCCTTGGTCCGGCTGACGTGGCCATCGAGGTTGCGATCTGCGAAGTCATTGATCACGCACCCCGCAGCGCGCATCAGGATCACGCCAAGGACGAAAATGACGATGTTCTTGAGGCTCGGTGAGCCTTCGCCCGCGATCCACAGCGCCCAGAGCGTCGGCCATAGCAGCAGATAGGTGCCGATCGGCCGATCCAGGCGCATCAACTGGATGAAGTCCCAGGCACGCGGGTGCAGGCGATTGCTCGATTGCAGAAGCTTCTGAAACATCAGCGGGTCTCCGATCGATAAAGTCAGGTTAGGCAGTCTGTGCCGCGTTCAGGGGATGATCCGTGCGGCTTGCCACAGCTCGGGCAGAAACACCTCGGCAACGAGTACGTGCAGATCGTCCTGGTTGAAGCACGAGCGCCTCGCCCAGAGCCGAGGTTGGCGCACAGCTTCGGGGAGCCACTCGGCAGGATATTGCCGGGCTTCCAGGTGGCCGCGCTTGAATGCGGGGTCGCTGAACAGCAGTTCGCCCAATGAGCGGCTGCCAAGGTGCAGCAAGTCCAGGCCGGACTGCTCCAGAGCGTGGCGGGCTGCAACGCTGCGGGCAAAGACCCAAGGCTGCTGATGCCCACTCAGAAATACCTCACGAATCCAGCCCTGGCTCCCATCCGCTACGCCCAGCGCCGCGCATTCGTCTTCGCGCAGCGGCTGCCACCCTTCGGTCAGTGGCGTGACGCTGAATGCGCCGTCGGCCAGCTTTGTGAGGCGCCGGGTCAGCGAGCCTTTGTCTTCATATAGCCAGTCGTGAAGGTCGGGCGCGAGCGGGGAGGCGAGGCGGTCGGCAGGCAGCCAGTTCTGAGAGTTGGGCACGAGTAATATGGGCAGCGAAAAGAAGCGGCGAGTCTAGCACGCGGCAAAAACGTCGCTCCAAGCCCAGTCAGGTCCAGCCTTCCAGGCGCATTGTCGCGCGGACCAGGCGTTGCTCTTCCTGCTCGATCTCTTTGAGGTTGTCGCGAATGCTGTGGATATGGTCGCGTGCGGCACGCTGAGCCTGATCGGGCAGTCGTTCGGTGATGGCATGAAAGAGCCTCGAATGCTGACGATCGATCTGCCGCTTCTGCATTGGCCGGTGGTAGAGATTGTTCACCGAGGCGAACACGGTGGAGAGCATCAGGTCGGTCAGCGATTGCAGCGTGTGCACCAGTACTGGGTTATGCGAGGCCTCGCTGACAGCCAGATGAAAGGCATGGTCGAGGCGGGCATGTTCGCGCGGATCGGCGCTTTCAGCCGTATGCGCAGCCAGCATCTCTTCGTAGCGGCGGCGCAGCAGGATGAAATCGGCATCGGTGCCACGTAGCGCGGCCAGTCGCGCCGACTCGCCTTCCAGCAAGGCGCGGACTTCGAGCAGGTCGTAGAGCGTACGCGGCTGCGAATTGAACAGATGCATCAGCGGGCTGGCGTCCTGTTCGCCGGAAAGCCTCGCGACGTGAGAGCCACGACCCTGAGCGGTGTCGATGATGCCCCGGCCGCGCAGGATTCGCAGGCCTTCGCGCAGTGCTGAGCGTGATATGCCGAGCTTCTCGCACAGACGTCGTTCCGATGGCAGTGCCTGACCTACCTTGAGCACCCCATCGACGATCAGGCGCTCGATTCGCTCAGCTACCACGTCCGCCAATTGACGTTTTTCGTGAGTATGTTCTTGCAACATGGCTTCTCCGTAACTGGTAGGACCAGTTTGGGTGAAGTTTACCGTGTCGGTGTATTGGTTGTCCCTAGGCCCTCATTTCGCGGTGCGCATCGATCTACAGCGAAAGGCTAGTGAAAGAAACTGGTAGGACCAGTTGGTTTTAGGGTGGACGTCAGCTGGGGCGGGGCAGATGATGCGTCAAACCACCGCAGCTGGCCGTGCTGACGGTGAACATCTAAGAGCACCCACTGCCATGAATATCCTCTACGACGAACGCGTCGACGGTGAGCTGCCCAGAGTCGACAAGGCAGCGCTCCTCAACGAGCTACAGGCGCAGCTGCCTGATCTCGACATCCTGCATCGCGGTGAAGATCTCAAGCCATATGAGTGCGACGGACTCTCCGCCTACCGCACCACGCCGATGCTGGTGGTTCTGCCTGAGCGCATCGAGCAGGTCGAAACGCTGTTGAAGATTGCTTACAAGCGCGGTGTGCCCGTGGTGGCGCGCGGCGCCGGAACCGGACTTTCTGGCGGCGCGCTGCCGTTGGAGCAGGGCATCCTGCTGGTGATGGCGCGCTTCAACAAGATTCTCGAAGTCGATCCGGCTGGACGCTTTGCCCGCGTGCAACCCGGCGTGCGCAACCTCGCCATCTCCCAGGCGGCGGCGCCATTTGACCTCTATTACGCGCCCGATCCGTCCTCGCAGATCGCCTGTTCCATTGGCGGCAACGTGGCCGAGAACGCTGGCGGCGTGCATTGCCTGAAATACGGGCTGACCGTGCATAACCTGCTCAAGGTGGAAATTCTCACCGTCGAGGGTGAGCGTATGGTGCTCGGCTCCGACGCGCTGGATTCGCCCGGCTTCGACCTGCTGGCGCTGTTCACCGGCTCCGAGGGCATGCTTGGCATCGTCACCGAGGTTACGGTCAAGCTGCTGCCCAAGCCACAGGTGGCCAAGGTGCTGCTGGCAGCTTTCGACTCGGTGGAGAAAGCAGGCCGCGCGGTGGGCGACATCATTGCCGCAGGCATCATTCCCGGCGGGCTGGAGATGATGGACAACCTGTCGATCCGCGCCGCCGAGGACTTCATTCATGCCGGTTACCCGGTGGACGCCGAGGCGATCCTGCTCTGCGAACTGGACGGCGTCGAAGCCGACGTTCACGACGACTGCGCGCGGGTGGGCGAAGTGCTCAAGTTGGCCGGCGCTACCGAAGTTCGTCTGGCGAAGGATGAAGCCGAGCGGGTCAAGTTCTGGGCGGGGCGCAAGAACGCATTCCCGGCAGTCGGACGCATCTCGCCGGACTACTACTGCATGGACGGCACCATCCCGCGTCGCGAGCTACCGGGTGTGCTCAAGGGGATTTCCGATCTGTCCGAGGAGTACGGCCTGCGCGTGGCCAACGTGTTCCATGCCGGCGACGGCAACATGCATCCGTTGATCCTGTTCGATGCCAACACCGAAGGCGAGCTGGAGCGCGCCGAGGCGCTGGGCGGCAAGATTCTTGAACTTTGCGTCAAAGTCGGCGGTTCGATCACCGGCGAACACGGTGTCGGGCGCGAGAAGATCAACCAGATGTGCGCCCAATTCAATGCGGACGAGCTGACCCTCTTCCATGCAGTGAAGGCCGCGTTCGACCCCAGCGGGTTGCTCAATCCGGGCAAGAACATCCCGACGCTGCATCGCTGCGCTGAATTCGGCGGGATGCATGTCCATGGCGGGCAATTGCCATTCCCTGAACTGGAGCGCTTCTGATGACGGTTTCCTTCGACGCCAGCCAACAGCTGCTGGAACAGGTCAACCAGGCGCTGGCCAGCAACAGCCCGCTGCGTATCCAGGGCGGCGGCAGCAAGACTTTTCTCGGCCGTGAGGTGCAGGGCACCTTGCTCGACACTCGCGCCCATCGCGGCATCGTCACCTATGACCCGACCGAGTTGGTAGTTACCGCGCGCGCCGGCACGCCATTGGCAGAGCTGGAGGCCGCGCTCGATGAAGCCAACCAGATGCTGCCTTGCGAACCGCCTCATCTGGGGAACGGAGCAACAGTTGGCGGCATGATCGCGGCCGGCCTGTCCGGGCCGCGTCGGCCCTGGTCCGGCTCGGTGCGCGATTTCGTACTCGGCTCGCGGGTGATCACCGGTCATGGCAAGCATCTGCGCTTCGGCGGCGAAGTGATGAAAAACGTCGCCGGCTACGACCTGTCTCGCCTGCTGGCCGGCAGCTTTGGTTGTCTCGGCGTGATCACAGAAGTATCGCTGAAGGTGCTGCCCAAGCCGCGCCTGTGCCGCAGCCTGCGGGTCGAGATGCCGGTCGATCGGGCGCTGCTCAAGCTTGCCGAGTGGGGGCAGCAACCGGTGCCGATCACCGCGGCGAGCCATGATGGTCAGGCGCTGCATCTGCGTCTGGAGGGCGGCGAAGGCTCGGTTAACGCCGCCTGTGACCGCATCGGCGGCGAGACGCTGGATGTCGGCTACTGGCATGACCTGCGCGAACACCGCTTGGGCTTTTTCAACGACGCTCGGCCGCTGTGGCGCCTGTCGCTGCCGACTGACACCGTCGCGCTGGCGCTACCGGGCGAGCAGATGATCGATTGGGGCGGAGCCCAGCGCTGGCTGAAGTCCGATGCCGATGCGCAAACCATTCGCGCCATCGTCAGCGAAGTAGGTGGTCATGCGATCTGCTTCACCGCTGATGCGGCCACGAGCCCGTTCCAGCCGCTGGCGGAGCCCTTGTTGCGTTATCACCGCCAGCTCAAGGCAGCGCTCGACCCGCAGGGAATCTTCAATCCCGGCCGTATGTACTCTGAGGTTTAGGTCGCGCCCAGCGCGACTGGCCCAAGAGAGAAGTTTGGTGGTCCAAATGAATGACGAACAACGATGGATTGCGCTTTCTGGGGCGCGTCCCGAAGGGTTGGCGCGAAGCGCCGACGCAAAGAGCCAATTGGCGTTGGGAGCGACCTGAATAATGCAAACGAATCTGAGTGAAGCGGCGAAGAAGCTGCCGCGTGCCGAGGAAGCGGAAAGTATCCTTCGCTCCTGTGTGCATTGTGGCTTCTGCAATGCGACCTGCCCGACCTATCAGTTGCTCGGCGACGAGCTGGATGGGCCGCGTGGGCGCATCTATCTGATGAAGCAAATGTTCGAAGGCGGCGAAGTCACTGAAAGCACCCAGACCCACCTGGACCGCTGCCTGACCTGCCGTAACTGCGAGACCACCTGCCCGTCAGGCGTGCAGTACCACAACCTGTTGGATATCGGCCGGGACTTCATGGAGCAGCAGGTACAGCGCTCGGCGGGTGAACGCCTGCTGCGCACCGGCTTGCGCAATGTGATACCGCGTCCGGGCCTGTTCAAGGCGCTGCTGAGCACGGGCAATGCGCTGCGTCCGCTGATGCCGGCGACACTGCGTGCGCACATGCCGCGCCAAGTAACCCCAGCCAAGCCGCGACCGCAGGTGATGCATGCGCGACGTGTGCTGATGCTCGAAGGCTGCGTGCAGCCAAGCCTGTCGCCCAATACCAATGCCGCCACGGCACGGGTGCTCGATCGCCTCGGTATCAGCGTATCAACGGCGCGCGAGGCGGGTTGCTGCGGCGCGGTTGACTATCACCTCAACGCTCAGGAGGCCGGACTCGACCGTGCTCGGCGCAACATCGATGCCTGGTGGCCAGCCGTCGAAGGCGGTGCCGAAGCTATCGTCCAGACCGCCAGCGGTTGCGGTGCCTTCATCAAGGACTATGGTCATCTGCTCAAGGATGACCCCGCATATGCGATCAAGGCTGCCCGAGTGAGCCTGCTGGCGAAGGATCTGGTGGAGGTGATGCGCGGCGCTGAGCTCGAACGCCTGAACGTCAAAGCGGACAAGCGCATGGCCTTTCATTGCCCATGCACCTTGCAGCACGCACAGAAGCTCGGCGGCGCGGTCGAAGACGTGCTCACCCGGCTCGGCTTCCAGCTCACTGCGGTACCTGATGCGCATCTGTGCTGCGGCTCGGCGGGCAGTTATTCAATCACCCAGCCGGTGCTGTCCAAACAGCTGCGCGACAACAAGCTCACTGCACTTGAAAGCGGCAAACCTGAAGTCATCGTCACCGCCAACATCGGTTGTCAGACGCACCTCGACGGCGCCGGACGGACGCCGGTGCGGCACTGGATCGAGATTGTCGAGGAGGCGATGGGGTGAAGCTCGCCCTAAAAACCTGACGTTGATTTCGGTGGGCTGAAGCCCACCGGTAAACACGCACAACCGAATCTGAAGACAGGAGAGACCATGAAGACCAAAGCCATGCTGACCCAGAACGAAGTGACCGCCATCCTCAACGCGGCACGTACCGAAGCGCAGAACAATGGTTGGGCCGTGACCATCGTCGTCGCCGACGACGGAGGCCACCCGCTGGCGCTTGAGCGTCTGGATGGCTGTGCGCCGATCGCGTCCTACATCGCTACCGAGAAGGCCCGCAGCGCCGCGGTGGGTCGTCGCGAAACCAAGGGCTATGAAGACATGGTCAATGGCGGCCGCAACGCCTTCCTGTCCGCGCCGGTCGTGTGCTCGCTGGAGGGCGGTGTCCCGGTGATCGTCGATGGTCAGGTGGTCGGTTCGGTGGGCGTGTCTGGCGTGACCGCCACGCAGGACGCACAGGTCGCCAAAGCCGGTGTTGCCGCTATCGCCAACTGAATCGGAAAAGGAGAACAACATGACCGAACGAGTAACCCTGGGCCGCCTGCAAGTCGCGGCCAACCTGCAGCGTTTTATCGAAGATGAAGTCCTGCCCGGCAGCGGCGTCGAAGCGGCTGCTTTCTGGAGCGGTTTTGATCAGCTGGTCCACGACCTGGCGCCGAAGAACCGTGCCCTGCTTGCCGAGCGCGATCGCCTGCAGGTCGAGCTGGACAACTGGCACCGCAGCAACCCCGGCCCGATCGGCGATATGCCGGCATACCGTGCCTTCCTCGAATCCATCGGCTACCTGCAGCCCGAGCCAGGCGACGTGAAAATCAGCACCAGCAACGTCGACAGCGAGATCGCCACCCAGGCCGGCCCGCAGTTGGTCGTGCCGATCGGCAACGCTCGCTATGCCCTGAACGCCGCCAATGCCCGCTGGGGCTCGCTGTATGACGCGCTCTATGGCACAGACGCCATCAGCGAAGAGAACGGCGCGCAGAAGGGGCCGGGCTACAACGAAGTGCGTGGCGCAAAAGTCATCGCTTTTGCACGCAATTTCCTCGATCAGGCCGCGCCATTGGCTGAAGGTAGCCATGCCGACTCGGTCAGCTACCGCGTGCAGGATGGGCAACTCAAGGTCACCCTGGAAAACGGCAACGTGACGGGCTTGAAGCAGCCGGAGAAGTTCGTCGGTCACCAGGGCGAGGCTGTCGAGCCAACGGCCATCCTGCTCAAGAACAACGGCCTGCATGTCGAGATCCAGATCGATCCGAACAGCCCGATCGGCCAGACCGACGCTGCTGGCGTGAAGGATCTGCTGATGGAAGCGGCCGTCACCACCATCATGGACTGTGAAGACTCTACCGCTGCAGTCGACGCCGATGACAAGGTGCTGGTCTACCGCAACTGGCTGGGCCTGATGAAGGGCGACCTGGTCGAGGACCTGGAGAAGGGCGGCAAGCGCATCACCCGCCGCCTGAACGAGGATCGCGAATACATCGCGGCGGACGGCTCGAATCTGAAGCTGCACGGCCGTTCGCTGTTGTTCATTCGTAACGTCGGTCACCTGATGACCAACCCTGCGATCATCGACGGCGAAGGCCACGAGATCCCGGAAGGCATTATGGATGGTGTGGTGACCAGTCTGATCGCATTGCATGACCAGCAGCGCAAGGGCAACTCGCGCACCGGCTCGATGTATATCGTGAAGCCGAAGATGCATGGCCCTGCCGAAGTGGCGTTCACCGACGAGCTGTTCGGACGCGTCGAAGACCTCATCGGACTGCCGCGCCACACCCTCAAGGTCGGCATCATGGACGAGGAGCGCCGCACCAGCGTCAACCTCAAGGCTTGCATCGGCGCCGCGAAGAACCGCGTCGCGTTCATCAATACCGGCTTCCTCGACCGCACGGGGGACGAGATGCACAGCATCATGGAAGCGGGCGCTGTGCTGCGAAAGGGCGACATGAAGAGCACCGCGTGGATCCAGGCTTACGAGCGCAACAACGTGCTGGTCGGTCTGAATTGCGGCCTGCGTGGCAAGGCGCAGATCGGCAAGGGCATGTGGGCCATGCCCGACCTGATGGCCGCCATGCTCGAGCAGAAGATCGCGCACCCCAAGGCTGGCGCCAATACCGCCTGGGTGCCGTCGCCGACTGGCGCCACACTGCACGCGCTGCATTATCACCAGGTCGATGTGCAGGCTGTTCAGGCCGAGTTGGAGAAAATCGACCTGGCCGGTGAGCGGGACAAGCTGACCAATGATCTGCTGACCATTCCGGTCGCGCCGGAGCGCAACTGGTCCGCCGAGGCCATCCAGCAGGAGCTGGACAACAACTGCCAGGGCATCCTTGGGTATGTCGTGCGTTGGGTCGAACAGGGCGTCGGTTGCTCCAAGGTGCCGGACATCCATGATGTCGGCCTCATGGAAGACCGCGCCACGCTGCGAATCTCCAGCCAGCATCTTGCCAACTGGCTGCACCACGGTGTGGTCGATGAGGCGCAGGTTCGCGAGACGCTGGAGCGCATGGCCAAGGTGGTTGACCAGCAGAACGCTGGCGATCCCGCCTACCGTCCAATGGCCGTCGACTATGCTGGATCGGCAGCCTTCCAGGCGGCTTGTGATCTGGTGTTCAAGGGTCGCCAGCAGCCGAGCGGGTACACCGAGCCGCTGCTGCATGCGTGGCGCCAGCGCTTCAAGCAGCAGGTAGGTTGAGCGGTATCGATCGCAAAACCGGTGGCCGACGAGAGTCGGTGACCGGATCGATTTGACAAGCCCCGGACGCTTATAGCGCTCGGGGCTTTCGAGCAAGAGGGGTCGGCCAGCGTGACTTGTTGGTCAGCTTCTCGGGCTGATGTGGTGCCCACATCGGCCATGCGTGGGACCGGGCTTTCCCGGATAGAAGTGGTTCACAACAAAAAACAAGGAACCCAACAATGAGTCAGACACTGCTGTCCATACTGGCCTTCGTGCCGCTGGTGCTAGCGGGGGTACTGCTGATCGGCTTTCGCTGGCCGGCCAAGTACGCAATGCCGCTGGTTTTCGTGCTTACCGCCTTGATTGGCCTGCTGGCCTGGGACATGACCTTCAACCGGGTCCTGGCTTCCACGCTGCAGGGCCTGATTCTTACCGCCGCGATCCTCTGGATCATCTTCGGCGCCATCCTGCTTCTCAACACGCTGAAACACTCCGGGGGCATCGCTTCGATCCGTCGCGGTTTTGCCAACGTCAGCCCGGACAAACGCGTTCAGGTGCTGATCGTGGCGTGGCTGTTTGGCTGCTTCATCGAAGGCGCGTCGGGCTTCGGTACGCCGGCTGCGGTGGCTGCGCCGCTGCTGGTCGCGCTGGGCTTCCCGGCGCTAACGGCAGTTGTGCTGGGCATGATGGTGCAGTCGACGCCAGTGTCCTTCGGTGCAGTGGGTACGCCGATTCTGGTGGGAGTCGCCGGTGGTCTTGATCAGGCTACTCTCGGTGGTCAGCTGGCGACGGTGGGCAGCAGCTGGGATGTGTTCTTCCATTTGATCTTCTCCCGTGTGGCGATCATCCATGCGCTGTGCGGCATTCTCATGCCGCTGATCATGATCTGCATCATGACGCGCTTCTTCGGTCGTAATCGCTCCTGGGGCGAGGGCCTGGCGATGGCGCCGTTCGCCATCTTCACCGGTCTGGCATTCGTGATTCCTTACGCGGCAGCGGGTGTATTCCTCGGCCCGGAATTCCCTTCGATGATCGGCGCGCTGGTTGGCCTGGCTATCGTCGTTCCAGCAGCCAAGGCAGGCTTCCTGCTGCCCAAGACCAGCTGGGACTTCGCACCAGCGAGCGAATGGCCGGTGGAGTGGATGGGCAAGATCGAGATGAAGATCGACGACGTCGCAGGACGCACGCCGATCTCCGTTCCGATGGCTTGGGCACCGTACCTGTTGTTGGCAATCTTCCTGGTGATGTCGCGAGTATTCCCGGACCTCAAGGCGGCCCTGATGTCGGTGAGTTTCGGCTGGCGTGACATCCTTGGTGAAGCGGGCGTGTCCGGCACGCTGGAGCCACTGTATCTGCCTGGCGGGATTCTCTGCATGGTGGTGCTGGTGACCTTCTTCCTGCATCGGATGAAGGCCGCACAACTCGGCGCTGCCATTTCCGAGTCGAGCAAAACGCTACTGGGCGCTGGCTTCGTGCTGATCTTCACCATTCCAATGGTACGGATCCTGATCAACTCCGGCGTAAACGGCTCGGATCTGGTCTCGATGCCCGTGGCGATGGCGCAACTGGTTGCCAATAGCGTTGGCGGTGTTTATCCGTTCTTCTCGCCTGCAGTCGGCGCGCTGGGTGCCTTCATCGCCGGTTCCAACACTGTGTCCAACCTGATGCTCTCGCAGTTCCAACTGAACACTGCGGGGCTGCTCGGCCTCTCCGGAGCGCTGATGGTAGCACTGCAATCGGTGGGCGCTGCGGCGGGCAACATGATCGCCATTCACAACGTGGTGGCGGCTTCGGCCACGGTCGGCTTGCTGGGCCGCGAAGGCATCACGCTGCGCAAGACCATGCTGCCGACGCTGTACTACCTCGTACTGGCTGGCACCATCGGTTTGATTGGCTTCTATGTGATGGGGATCAGCGATCCATTGGTGGGAGTCTCTAACGGCAGCTGAGGCTGCGGTTGAATACGAAACGGGCGGCCTAGGCCGCCCGTTTCGTTTTTGCCCTGAAATCTTTCGCGGCCGGTGGGTCTATCACCCGTGGCGCGAGGTTTGGCGAGTGCGGCATTCTGTTATAGCGTGCAGCGCAACCGAGACTGATCGAGGTGAATAATGAAAAAGTGGCAATGCGTGGTGTGTGGGTTCATCTATGACGAAGCCGAGGGCTGGCCGGACGAGGGCATCGCGCCGGGCACTGCCTGGGAAGACGTTCCCGAAGACTGGCTGTGCCCAGACTGTGGCGTAGGCAAGATGGACTTCGAAATGATCGCGATCGGCTGATATGAACGAGTTGAACAACAAGAAACCGCCGGTGGTAATCATCGGTACCGGGCTGGCGGGTTACAACCTGGCGCGGGAATTTCGCAAGCACGACAGCGAAACGCCCTTGCTGCTCATCACCTCCGATGACGGGCGCTCTTACTCCAAACCCATGTTGTCCACCGGCTTCGCCATGAACAAGAGCGCCGACGCTCTGGGCATGACGGTGGCCGGGCCGATGGCGATTCAGCTTAATGCAGAGATCCGCACCCATACGCAGGTCACGCGGCTCGACCCCGCGCATCGTCGGGTCTGGATCGGCAACGAGCCGGTGCCGTACCGCGATCTGGTGATCGCCTGGGGTGCACAGACCATCCGGGTACCCGTAGCCGGGGACGCCCAGGACGCGGTCTTCCCAGTCAACGACCTTCTCGATTACGGCCGTTTCCGTGAAGCCGCCCATGGTAAACGGCGCATATTGATTCTCGGAGCCGGGCTGATCGGTTGCGAATTCGCCAACGATTTGTTGCATGGCGGCTACGAAGTCGAGCTCGTCGCGCCATGCGAGCAGATCATGCCGTCACTTCTGCCGCCAGAGCCCGCCGCCGCGGTGCAGCGCGGGCTTGAGTCACTAGGTGCGCGTTTTCATCTAGGGCCTGTCCTGGAGAGGCTTGAGCGGCAAGGCGATGTGCTGCAAGCGCGGTTGTCCAATGGTCAGCGGATTGATTGCGATCTGGTGGTCAGCGCTGTGGGGCTGCGTCCCAGAATCGAACTGGCTGCCGCTGCGGGACTGGCTGTCAACCGCGGTATCGAAGTCGATCGAATGCTGCGCACCTCGGCCGAACACGTATACGCGCTGGGTGATTGTGCTGAGGTAGATGGACTCAACCTGTTCTATGTCATGCCGCTGATGAGTGGCGTGCGTGCGCTGGGCAAAACGCTTGCGGGCCAACCGACACCCGTTACCTACGGGCCGATGCCGATCACCGTTAAAACGCCAATATGCCCGCTGGTGGTGTCGCCCCCAGCGGCTGAAAGCGAGGGTAGTTGGAGTGTCGAGGGCCAGGGCAGCGATTTGAGAGCATTGTTTCGATCCTCTGATGGCACCTTGCTCGGGTATGCACTCACCGGAGCGGCCGTGCAGGAGCGTCTGGCTTTAAACAAACAGCTGCCACCAGTGTTGGCCGAACTGCCCCAAGTTCTGTCATTAAAGTCGTCTGAATGATTTAGCAAACAAGTGGCGGGGACTGGCGCGAGTGCTAGCAGCGTGCCATGCTGCCCGAGGCGCTGCCGCAACGTAGAGCTGCTGCGGCGCGCCGGGATGCTGTTCGGAGAACAGCAAGCACAAAAACAATAAAGTCGTAGAGGCCAATTATGCGCAAACCGGAACTCGCCGCCGCCATCGCCGAAAAGGCTGATCTCACCAAGGATCAGGCCAATCGTGTACTCAATGCTGTACTTGATGAAATCACCAACGCGTTGAACCGCAAGGACAGCGTGACCCTGGTTGGTTTTGGCACCTTTTTGCAACGTCATCGTGGCGCTCGTACGGGCAAGAATCCTCAGACGGGTGAGCCCGTCACCATCAAGGCCAGCAACACCGTAGCATTCAAGCCGGGAAAGATGTTGAAAGACGCGATCAACTGAATCTGCGTCTGCCCGGGGCCGCCAGGCTCCGGGCCAGCCTGACTGGACAGTCCACTCCAGACCCCTCTGTTCTCCTGCTTTCCCCGTTCGGGGCAGCCGCTACAATGCCGGTTTTCTCGCCAATGGTCGGCCAATCATGAAATTT
The DNA here is from genome assembly GCF_003696365.1 of Stutzerimonas zhaodongensis. Classification (GTDB taxonomy): domain Bacteria; phylum Pseudomonadota; class Gammaproteobacteria; order Pseudomonadales; family Pseudomonadaceae; genus Stutzerimonas; species Stutzerimonas zhaodongensis. The sequence goes on along the minus strand of NZ_RFFM01000004.1, from coordinate 203,912 downwards.
CGCTTTCTTCTCTGGATGCTTGGTCGGCTGATGACCAAGGCCAGCCGCACCAACCCTGACTTTCAAAAACAACTCGGCGATAAAGACCTGACCTTCCAGCTGCATACGCTAGACGGCAAGGTTGCCCGGCATTACAGAGTCAAGGATCAGCGCGTCACCAGCCATGGCGGCCCAGTAAACGAGCCAGCATTCGCTATCGGCTTCAAGGACAGCGCCTTCGGTTTCGATACGATGAACGCCAAGAACAAGCAGCTCGCCTTCATGCAAGGGATTCAGAACAAGGATATTCAGATCCAGGGCAACCCTGCATTGGTGATGTGGTTTCAGGGGTTGACCAAGTATCTAAAGCCGCGGAAGAAGAAGGTCGAGGCGGCTTGATCCACGAGCGCGCTGCCTAGTCCGGTCGCATCTACCAGCTTCCATAGGGAATGCCGAACCGATCTACGTAGCGCTTCGAGGCTTCAGGTTGCGGATAGTAGTTTCCATCGGACTTTCCGAGATGTGGTCCGAGTGGTTCTATCTCAGCTTTGCCGCGGGCAACTTTTATTGGCTCATGACACTGGTCTCGTACCCAAACCTGGATAATCCCACCTGGGGCCAAGCCTAGGTGTAACGAGGCTATCTGGCTTACTTTCCGCTGTGGTGCTTCCGGGCATAGGCGGTGAGTTGACTCGTACATAATCGTTCTAGCTTGCTCGGGAATATCAATCCACGCGTGATACGTCTGAGGCTCCACCACCGACTGCCATCGTACGTAGATCCGCTTAGGCAGATTTGCCCCTTCGACGGTACGTATTCCGCTGCCTGCTAGTCCCTTAGGCCAACCCTTGGCTACTTCTCTTTTATTTCCATAATCGCCGCTTCCAATCACCCCAGCGCTGCCATGATTGAAGAGCTTTCCTTGCACGTCCTCTACGACGCTCGCCTTGACCCAGCCGGTCATATAGAGGGGAGCAGCAAACTCTAGGCTCCACCATGGGGTCTTTGGGTCCGGCTCGGCCGTTAACGGACCGGCAATCTGACAACCAAATAAAAATAGGGTGCTTGCAAGGGCCGCCAATAGCTTCATCACAGTAGAGTCCATTCAGGTTCGTGGGGATGCTGTCGACGAATCCCGTCCGTATCGGGGGCATTGATGTAAACCAGCTTAGCGCCGTCATGCGTCAGTTTGCCGAGCGGGTTGTTCCAGTGGGCAGAGACATGGATATATCGACTTCTCAGAAGCTCGTCCTCATCGGAGGTTGTGCTGTAGTCGCCCTTGCAAAAGCGTTCGCAAATCGACTGTAGCTCGTTCGGGAGCGAATAATTGGGGTTGTGCTCGTCCATCGCATCGAAGCGTACCCCTGCGCGTTTAGCTAGTTGGTACATCACTCGTAGATATACTCTCGAAAGCGCCCCACTAACGGAGCGTTTGAGTTGCAGGCCGGCATAGACCCTCTGTTGCCGTGGCGCTAATCGGTCTTGCAAATCTCGGGGCAGGAGCTGCGGCGCCGGAGTGACTATCTCCAGACTGGAAGGAGCCCAACCTTTAGCAACAAGGCGCTTCATGGCAGTTTCTGCTTCTTTATAGATAGAAGTTGTTCGGACATCGATTCCTACGTTTACCGTCAATGCCTGCATGGGACTGACAAGTACGCACTCTTCTGCCTCGTGAAGGTAGCCGCCTCCAATGTCTGAATGAGCTCCTGGCAGAGTTAACTCTGGGTGGTCTGGCTTGACTCGGCTTAAAGGGAAGTTGGCGCGCACTTCGTCTCGGGCAACGAGATGTACCACATGTTTGAAGTACTTGCGGGGCAAGTAGAGGTTGACCCAGGGCGTAATGGCACTTCGAATATTTCCCAAATTGGCTAGTCCGCCAACTGATGCGACAGTGTCGAACAAGCCAATGAACCCCACGTCGATACCGTACTGGTATCGCTCTATGAAACCCGGAGCGAAACGTCTGGTAGTGTCTTGGAGAATGCTCCTCAACGGCCCCTGTAGTCCTTTAACAATTTCGTTGGCAAAGTGCCTTGAGGCCGCAGCTCCCCGACTGAATCCGAAAGTGTCGAACGTCAGCGAGCTGATTGTGCAATCGGGGTTTTCTGAGACGGCTCGCGTCACGGCGGATGCGATCAAAGTGAATGCCTTCTGCACGCAGCCTTTTACCCCGGTCTCGCCACGACCCATCCCCGCACCTAGGAAGCTGTCCTCCGTGCCGGCCTCAGTACCGATTCCGTCGACATAGATCTTGCGTGAAAGCTGTTTTTGCGGGCCATCGCCCTCGGGGCTGGCGCTTTCAATGTACAGCTCCATCAATTTACGAACTTGGTTACATCGTTCCCATAACTACTATCTGGGTCAGCCATATAGGGCTTGCAGGCAGAGTCGAGATCTTCTTTTCGCACAGGATGATGCGCCCCGCATGCGATACCTAGCGCAGTATTGGTCGCATTGTTGCCGGTGCCATCGAAGAACACGCCGATGCGCAGGGCCAGTTTTATCTTTTCGGCTGGCTTCGCCGGTTGCTTGGCATGGCGTTCGTATTCGGCCCAGTGTTGGGCGTGGATATCGGCCGGCTCGACATTGCGCAGCTCGGCTTCGCGCTTCGCCTGGGGGGTGTTGGGGACGTATCCGCTCATGCTTCTACCTTTCCTTGGCTGAATGAGGCTGGGTGATCTGGATGACAGGCGCCGGCGAGCTACATCCTGTTGGTCCCGGCGCGGGGGCCAGTAAGAACTACCGCCGGCGTCGATTCAAGTTGCCGGTTCACAAAGCGCAGGGTCGGCCCTGCTGAATTCAGGATGGCGACGGCATTTCAGTGCGGTTCGTTCCTATCCTGCTGCGCCATCCAGGCACGTGCTTCGTCCAGCAGCCAGTCACGCAAGACATGCATGGCAGAGGACTCCACTCGGCGTTCCGGGATCATCAAATGGTAGGCCTGACCTACTTGGCGATAGGAGTGAGTGTTTGCGATTACCAGTCGTCCTTCGGCGAGTTCTCGCTGTATGAGGAAAGGTGGGATCAGCGCAACGCCCATCCGGTGTTCGGCGGCCTGGGCCAGCATGGAGAACAGCTCCAGGCGGGGGCCGGTCATGTCGCGTGCGACTTTCAGCCCCAGCGAATCGAACCACTGCCGCCAGGCATAGGGGCGCGTGGTCTGCTGCAGCAACGGCATTTCGGCAATGCCGTGTGGCGTAAGCTCGGTCGCATCGTCCAGCAGGGCCGGGCTGCAGACGGGCAGCAATTGTTCTGGCATCAATGGATGGGCGACGGTGCCGGACCAGTCGCCATCACCGAAATAGATCGCTGCATCGAATTCGGTATCGGCGAACAGAAAAGGGCGGGTACGGTTGGTCAGGTTCACCGTGATCTCAGGATGCAGCGCCTGGAACTGCCGCAGCCGGGGCAGCAACCACTGCGTGCCAAAGGTCGGCACGATCGCCAGTTCGATTGTCTGCGCACCCTGCTGACCCATCACCGACAGCGTATCGCGCTCTACCGCATCAAGCTGGGTGGCGACACGCCTGGCATAGGACTGCCCGGCCTCGGTCAGTTTCACGCCGCGGCGGGAGCGGCGGAACAGCTCCAGTCCGAGGAATTCTTCCAACCCGCCGATCTGTCGGCAGATTGCGCTTTGAGTCAACGCCAGCTCTTCGGCGGCGCGGGTAAAGCTCTGGTGGCGCGCGGCTGCCTCAAAGGCGATGAGCGCGGCGGTGCTGGGGATCTTGCGACGCATTATGCGACTGCCTCACTAATAGTTTGGTATTCACTAGCTTGAGCATAGCTCGGAGTGAGTAAAGCGCACAGGTTGTTGCGAATTACTCGTTTGCTGGTTGCCGCTGCAGCTTCTAGGATCAACCCATCCGAATGCTGCACCGGGCCAAGGGCCCGGTTCATCGTCTACGACAAGAGGACCACCCATGGCCGGCAAAGCAAGCTTCAACTGGATCGACCCGCTGCTGCTCGATCAGCAGCTCACCGATGAAGAGCGCATGGTGCGTGACAGTGCCCAGCAGTTCGCTGCCGACAAACTGGCACCACGGGTGCTGGAAGCCTTCCGCCATGAGCGCACTGATGCGGCGATTTTCCGGGAGATGGGTGATACCGGCTTGCTTGGCGCGACCATCCCTGAGGCCTATGGCGGCAGCGGGCTGAACTATGTGTGCTACGGCCTGATCGCTCGGGAAGTCGAGCGCATCGACTCAGGCTATCGCTCGATGATGAGCGTGCAGTCTTCCCTGGTCATGGTGCCGATCAACGAATTCGGCAATGAAGAAACCAAGCAGAAGTACCTGCCCAAGCTGGCCAGCGGTGAATTCATCGGCTGCTTTGGCCTGACCGAACCGAACCACGGTTCCGACCCGGGCTCCATGGTCACGCGTGCCAAGAAGGTCGACGGGGGCTATCGCCTGTCTGGTGCCAAGATGTGGATCACCAATAGCCCGATCGCCGATGTCTTCGTGGTGTGGGCCAAGGATGATGAGGGTGCCATTCGCGGTTTCGTGCTGGAGAAAGGCTGGGAAGGCCTTAGCGCGCCTGCGATTCACGGCAAGGTCGGCCTGCGCGCGTCGATCACCGGCGAGATCGTGATGGACAACGTGTTCTGCCCGGAAGAGAACGCGTTTCCTGATGTGCGTGGCCTGCGCGGCCCCTTCACCTGTCTGGACTCTGCCCGTTACGGCATCAGCTGGGGAGCGATGGGCGCTGCCGAGTTCTGCTGGCAAACCGCGCGTCAGTATGTGCTCGATCGTCAGCAGTTCGGTCGTCCGCTGGCCGCCAATCAGCTGATCCAGAAGAAGCTGGCCGACATGCAGACTGAGATCACCTTGGCCCTGCAAGGTTGTCTGCGCCTCGGCCGGATGAAGGACGAAGGCACCGCTGCTGTTGAAATCACCTCCATCATGAAGCGCAACAGTTGCGGCAAGGCCCTGGACGTGGCGCGCCTTGCCCGCGACATGCTCGGCGGCAACGGCATCAGCGACGAGTTCGGTGTAGCGCGGCATTTGGTCAACCTTGAGGTGGTCAACACTTACGAAGGCACTCACGATGTGCATGCGCTGATTCTCGGTCGCGCGCAGACCGGCATCCAGGCGTTCTTCTAACCCTGCCCATAAAGGTGAATGGCGCTTCGTTCATCCACTTCAAACCCATGTGGTGGATGGATAAAAGCGTCGGTTACGCGCCCGATCCACGCAACGCTCACTTGAATCTCGAGGCTTCACCCCATGCCTGGCGCCCTTTCTCATATCCGCGTCCTCGACCTGTCGCGCGTGCTCGCCGGCCCCTGGGCCGGGCAGATACTCGGCGACCTGGGCGCTGATGTGATCAAGGTCGAGCGTCCGCGCACCGGCGACGACACCCGTCACTGGGGGCCGCCGTATCTGAAGGACGACCTGGGCGCAGACACATCGGAAGCGGCGTATTACCTGTCAGCCAACCGCAACAAGCAGTCGCTGACTCTGGATTTCACCCAGCCAGAAGGCCAGCGGATCATTCGCGAACTGGTGGAACACTGCGATGTGCTGCTGGAGAACTTCAAGGTAGGCGGGCTGGCGGCTTACGGGCTGGACTATGAAAGCCTGAAAGCCATCAATCCCAAGTTGATCTACTGTTCGATCACCGGTTTCGGCAGCGACGGCCCCTACGCGAATCGTGCCGGTTACGACTTCATGATCCAGGGCCTCGGCGGGTTGATGAGCCTGACCGGACGCGCCGAGGAGGAAGAGGGCGCCGGGCCGGTCAAGGTCGGCGTCGCGCTGACTGATATCCTGACCGGGCTTTACGCCACCGTCGGCGTACTCGCTGCGCTCAACAGTCGCGAGCAGACAGGCGTAGGGCAGCATGTCGAGCTGGCGCTGCTGGACGTGCAGGTGGCCTGTCTGGCGAATCAGGCGATGAACTACCTGACCACGGGCGTCGCGCCCAAGCGAATGGGCAATGCTCACCCGAATATCGTGCCCTATCAGGATTTCCCCACTGCTGACGGAGACATCATCCTAACCATCGGCAACGACGGGCAGTTCCGTAAATTCGCCGAGGCTGCCGGGCATCCGGAGTGGGCAAGTGATCCACGTTTCGCCAGCAACAAGGCGCGTGTCGCCCATCGCAAGGAACTGGTTCCGATGATCCGTCAGGTCACGGTATTCCGTACCACGGCTGAGTGGGTCACGCTCCTGGAGCAGGCTGGGGTGCCCTGCGGGCCGATCAACGATCTGGCTCAAGTATTTGCCGATCCGCAGGTACAAGCGCGTGGACTGAGGGTGGACATGTCACATCCGCTCTCCGGGACCGTGCCGCAGGTCGCCAGCCCGATCCGTCTTTCCGGGACGCCAGTCGAATACCGCAAAGCGCCTCCGCTGCTTGGCGAGCACAGCGAAGCGGTCCTGCAGAACGTGTTGGGGTTGAGTTTCGACAAGATTTTGTCCTTGCGGCAATCCGGTGTGATCTGAATCGTTCCAGCGATGCGGCTCCGGCTGATCGCCAGCAAGCTGGCTCCCACGAAAAACCTCCGGCCTGCACTTAAACCTGTAGATCCCGTTTTGAGCCTTCGCCAGCAAGCCGACCCTGGACCTTGGACCCTGGTAGTCGGGAGCGCTCTTGATGTAGGAGCCAGCTTGCTGGCGATCATGTGCAAGGACGCAGTCATATCACCTCAGCCGTCGCTCGAAACGGGCCGGCTCGTACGCATAAGCTGAACTCTCTCGCCGTTCGGCCATCCCTATGGATGTACTCACATATTGGCGGACGAGCGAATCATGCAGACGCAGCGTTATCGATTCACCTGGCAACTGACGGTTGTCCTGTTCATGTCCTGGCTGCTGGCAGGTTGCGGCATCAACAACATTCCTCAATACGATGAGCAGGTGAAGTCGGCCTGGTCGCAGGTGGAGAACCAGTACCAGCGTCGCGCCGATCTCATTCCCAACCTGGTCGAGACGGTCAAAGGTTTTGCCCGCCAGGAGCAGGAGACGCTGACGGCGGTCATCGAAGCTCGTTCACGCGCCACCTCGATTCAGCTCAGCGCGGACGATCTCGATGATCCGCAGAAACTGCAGCAATTCCAGCAAGCGCAGAACCAGCTGACCGGCGCCTTGAGCCGTTTGATGGCGGTGTCCGAGCGTTACCCGGACCTGAAATCCAATCAGAACTTTCTTGCCTTGCAATCGCAGCTCGAAGGCACGGAGAACCGCATCGCCGTGGCCCGCCGGGATTTCATTGCCGCAGTCGAGCGCTACAACACTGAAATTCGCACCTTCCCCGGTCGTATCTGGCACAGCCTGATGTATAGCGACATGCCGATCCGCGAGAACTTCGAGGCCACGGCCGAGAACGCTGACCAGGCGCCGCAAGTGCAGTTTCAATGACGCGTCCGCTTACGCTGATCCTCGCGCTGCTCATCTGGGCAAGTGGTGCTGGTGCACAGGAGGTCGAGCTACCTGCACTGACCGGCAGGGTGGTTGACCAGGCCGAGCTACTGGACACCCAGGCCGAAGCGCGCCTCACCAGCATGCTTGCTGCCCATGAGCAAGCGAGTGGCGAGCAGGTGGTGGTCGTAACCGTGCCCGATCTTCAGGGTCGGAGTATTGAAGAATATGGCGTGGATCTCGGCCGCAAGTGGGGGATCGGTCAAAAGGACGAAGACACTGGCGCGCTTCTGATCGTCGCTCGCGATGACCGCCGAGTTCGAATAGAAGTCGGCTATGGTCTGGAAGGTCGACTGACCGATGCGCAATCCTCGGTCATCATCAACCGCATCATCACCCCCGCATTCCGTGAGGGTGACTTCACCCGCGGTATCACCGAGGGCACTGCCGCAATGATTCAGGTGCTGGGCGGCGATCCCCTGCGTACCGCAGGTATGCAGCCGGCCATGCCCATGGGCGCACAGGAGCCCGGTGGGCTGGGGATTCTCGGCTTCTTCCTGATGCTGGTCGCGATCTTCGTGATTGGCGGTGGCCGGGGCGGCCGCGGTGGTGGTCGGGGTGCCGGACGCGCCTTGTTGCTGGGCGCATTGCTCGGTGGCATGGGCCGGGGCGGCGGAGGCGGCTTTGGTGGCGGTGGGTTCGGCGGCGGCGGTGGCGGCTTTGGCGGCGGCGGTGCTTCGGGTGGCTGGTGATGATCTGGACGTCGCCAGTTTCGAATGACCAGCCGATCAATTCGGCTAAACGAGAGCACCCATCGAAGATGAATACGCAATGACCTTACTGTCCGAAAGCGAGCTGAAACAGGTATCCGAGGCGATCGATCGCATCGAGCGTGATACCGATGCCGAACTGGTAACCGTGCTGGCCGCACAGGCCGATGACTACCGCTACATCCCGTTGCTCTGGGCGAGCCTGCTAGCGCTTATCCTTCCTGGCGCGCTGCTGTTCTTCACGGGATGGCTGGCAGCCTGGCAACTGTTGCTGGTGCAATGGTTGACCTTCGTCGTGCTGGCGGTAGTCTTCCGTATTCCGAGTCTGACCAGCCGGCTGATCCCCCGCTCGGTTCGCCATTGGCGCGCCTGCAATCTGGCGCGGCGCCAGTTCATCGAGCTGAACCTGCATCACACCGTTGGCGGAACGGGCATGCTGATCTTTGTCTCTGAAGCCGAGCGCTATGTGGAAATTCTCGTGGACCAGGGAATCTCCAGCCGCATCGATGACAGCGTCTGGCAATCGATTGTCGACACCTTTACCGAAGACGTGCGCAACGGCCAGGTGCTTGAGGGTTTCCTGACCTGCATCGAAACCTGCGGTTCGCTGCTCAAACAACACGTGCCGGCGACTCATGAGCGCAACGAGCTGCCGAACCATCTGGTGGTTTTGCCGTAAACAGGTTGTTCAGCCGCTTGGCATACGAAAACCAAGAAGCCCATGCGATGCATATCGCATGGGCTTCTTTTTTCCGTCCCGGCAAGTTATCAGAGCATGCCCGGACCATCGTCCTCGGGTTGCTCGATCGGCGCGAGATCGAGGTAGGGTGCATTCTCCATGGCGCTGGCAGCAACGCGATCGATGCTGCTCATGGCGTGGCCGATGATCGAGCTGACGCTCGCCTCATGATGATGCTCCGGTAGCCGTTCTATGGCTGCCAGCACCTCTTCACCTGGCACGGTTTCCTCAGCCAGCAGCTTGTCGGCGATCTGGTCCAGCGCTGGTTTTAGCCGTTGGAGCAAGGCCATGCACTCGCGGTCGAGTTGCTTGAGTAGCGTATCAGCAGCACGAATCGACTCGCCAGAATCGAACTCGATGTGCGCGTCGCGTACCGCTTGCAGGCTGAGCAGCGAGCCGTTCGGCCCCATGCCCAGCGCGCCAACCATCGACAGCGCGATCTTCGAGGCTTCCTGAAGGTCCTGGCCGGCACCGGAGGACACCTCATGGAAATACAGCTGTTCTGCGCCGCGGCCAGCCAGGAGCATCTGGATGCGGTTGCGCAGCTCCGATTCCATGTGCAGGCGCTTGTCCTCCACCGGAGTTACCAGCGTGACCCCAAGGGCCTGACCGCGCGGCAGTATGGTCACCTTCTCCACCCGACCAACTTTCAGCGCGGCGGCGACAAGTGCGTGGCCGGCCTCATGCACGGCGATACGCTTGCGATCGGTGGGTGACATGGGCGTGACGCCGGATGGCTGCTCGCCGATGCGGCAGGTTTCCACTGCGTCGACGAAATGCGCCATGGTCACTGATTTAGCTTCGCCACGTGCGGCCAGCAAGGCGGCATGGTTGACGATATAGGCGATAGCGGCGGGTGTGAGGCCAACGGTATTACGCGCCAGCTGTGGGAAGTCCAGATCCTGCTCGGCGCGGATCTTGGCCGCGTAGAGGCGGAACAGCGCTTCCCGGTCGCTCAGCCCTGGCAGCCCGACGGCAATGGAGCGGTCGAAGCGGCCTTCACGTACCAGAGCAGGGTCAAGCGAATTGGGGAAGTTGGTCGCACCCAGCACCAGCACGCCGCTGGCGCCGTCAAAGCCGTCCATCTCGGCGAGGAACTGGTTGATGATGCGGTTGCTCTCGGCGTCGCTGGAGCGCTGCTGCTCGGCGCGCTTGCCGATGCCGTCGATCTCGTCGATGAAGATGATGCAGGGTGCCTGCTTGCGCGCAGTGCGGAACAGCGCTTTGACCTTCTGGATGCCGACGCCGAAGTACATTGACGAGAAGTCGCTGCCGGTCACCTGAATGAAGCTGGCGTTGGATTCGGTCGCCAGCGCCTTGGCCAGTTGGGTCTTGCCGGTGCCGGGCTCGCCGGTCAGCAACACGCCTTTAGGCGGGCGGGCGCCCAGCGCGGCGTAGGCTGCGGGGTCGCGAAGATAGGCAGTGACGTCGCTCAAGGCCTGCTTGGCCTCGCCAGCGCCCACCACATCGGCAAAGCTGATGCCACTACCCTTGCGCTGTACCTGAAACGCTTGGCTCTTGATCGCAAGATAGGTCAGCGCGCCGAGCAGTAGCAGGATGAAGGGGGCATAGGGCACCACAGCTTTGTACCAGGGCGCTTCGCCGTCGGTTTCGAACAGTGTCAGCGGGAACAGCTGGCCCTCGCTGCTGGCGTAGTGGTCGAGCATCAGTTGCGCGACGCGACCCGATTGATCCGGCACCCAATAGTGCAGGCCGTCTTGCAGGCTGATGTAGACGGCGTCCTTATCCAGCGCCGCACTGGCAATGGTCGCGCCGCGCAGATCGGCCATCAGCACGGAGAGATCGCGTCGATTGGCTTTCCAGGGTTCGGTTGATTCCTGCAATGCCTCGAGCATGCTGGCAGCAGCACCGGTAGCCGGCGTGGATGGGGCGGTCGGGCGTAACTGCCAGAACGCTACGCTAGCAACGATCAGCAGCAACAGGACAACGGAGAGCACAGGGCCGCGGCGACCTTGTAGCAGACGTGGTGTTTTCATTTCACATCCAATCGGGAAGCCCGATGTTTCGACAAACAACCGCCAGCGAGGCGGACCACAGTTGTTCGCGGGGGATCCCCGCGGCGCCAATCGCATGGCGCAGCACAGTACGGGCGTGTTGGATGCGATTTATATGCCGGACTGCGAATCGGATTCTCTGACTCCGATAGCCGGCGAGAATACGGCAAGTGCCATCATGCAAGTGGCCATGCGACGAATGGCGGGCGGGTTTGCGACGAATGACCATTCTGCTACGGAACTAAGCGGAACGGCGGTGTCTTGGGGTTACATCACTTGCGGGGCTGGTCTTGCATCTGGGCGCTCCTGGGGCTTGGGCGTCAGCGAGGCGATACCCATCGGGCGCCTGTTCATGCCCGATGGGTATCGCTGGCTAGGTGGCTGCGTCTAACTATTTTGGGGTCAGTGTCCTTCCTTCCGCCTCTCGGCAATGGTTTCTGGCGTCAGCTCGCCCGCCTGGGACCCGAAGTGGCTCAGCATGAAGTTGCTCAAGGCCGAGACTTCCCGATCATTGAAGTGGCGGTTGAACGCCGGCATCAAATGATGGCCGTTCGGGCCGTGCAGGGCGTCGCCATTGAGAATGACCTGTACCAGATTAAGCGCGTTCGGATCGTTGACCGTGCGTAATCCACGCAAGGAGGCGTAGTCACTTTGCCGCCCGCTACCGTCCCAGTGGTGGCAGCTGGCGCAGGCATCGGCGAACAGCTTTTGTCCCAGCGGATGACGACTCTCTGACGGCGGCTCGTTCGCCAGCGCTTTGTCATCGGGTCGCTTGACCTCAGCTGGCTGAGCCGGCACAGATTTGAGATAGACCACTATCGCCTGGATGTCCTCTGGCGTCAGATGCCGCAGGCTATGATTGACTACCTCAGCCATGGGGCCACCGGCCACGCCATAACCCGGCGCGACGCCGGTCGCCATGTAGCTGGCGAGCGCTTCGTCCGGCCATCCGCCGATGCCACTTTGTTCATCGCCAGTGATGTTCCAGGCCGCCCAACCCTGGATGGTTGCACCGCCGAGGGCCTCGGAAGCCTTCTTCGCTTGCATGAAGTTGCGCGGCGTGTGGCACTCGCCGCAGTGACCCGGGCCTTCTACCAGATAGGCGCCGCGGTTCCATTGCTCGGATTGCTCCGGGTCCGGCTCGAAGCGTTCATCGTCAAGGAACAGCATGTTCCAGAGCGCGATGCCCCAGCGCTGGTTGAACGGAAAGCCGATGTCGTTTTCCTTGTTCGGCTGGTTTACCGGCTCCAGGCTGAACAGGTAGGCCTTGATCGCCAGAATGTCCTCGCGTGGCATCAAGGTGTAGGACGTGTACGGAAACGCCGGGTAATAGTGTTTCCCGTCCGGGCTAACGCCCTGCTGCATGGCTTCTACGAAGTCATCGTCGCTCCAATTACCGATCCCGGTCTCCTTGTCCGGGGTGATATTGGTCGAATACAGGGTGCCGAACGGCATTTTCACCGGTAGACCGCCAGCGTAGGGCTTGCCACCGTCGGTGACGTGGCAGGCCAGGCAGTCGGCCGCCTGCGTCAGGTATTGGCCGCGTTCGAGCAGCGCTTGGTCCGCCGGCTGCGCTAAGGCTGCACCAGCGCAGACGGCGAGCGCAGCACCCAGCAGGCTGCGGTGTAATAATCGAATCTTCATGCCGGGTTCCTCAAATCACGTAATAGCCGGCGCGAGCCAGCGGCAGGCGGCGGATACGGGTGCCGCTGGCAGTGGCCAGGGCATTGACCAGTGCGGGCGCGATCATCGCGGTGCCGGCCTCGCCGACGCCTCCGGGTGCTTCGCGGCTCTCTACGATGTAGGTCTCCACCGGTGGCGCATCGCTGATCCGCAGCTGGCGGTAATCATGGAAGTTGGTCTGCTCGACGCGACCCTGGCTGACGGTGATCTCGTTGAACAGCGCTGCGGACAGCCCGAACAGCGTGCCGCCCTCGATCTGCGATTTGACCGACACCGGGTTCATCACCTGGCCGCAATCGATCGCGACGACCAGGCGCTTGAGCTTGATGCCTTTGTCCTCGGTCACCTGCAACTCGACCACCGTGGCGAGAAAGCTGCCGAACACTTCCTGCACAGCGACGCCTCGGCCGTGGCCGGCTTCCAGCGATTCGCCCCATCCCGATTTCTCGGCTGCAAGGCGTAACACCGCCTGAGCACGTGGATGGCTACCGAGCAGCGCCATGCGGTACTCGACTGGGTCCTGCTCTACGCTGCGTGCAACTTCATCGATGAAGCTTTCCAACATATAGGTGCTGCGTAACGGCCCGACGCCGCGCCACCAGGACTGATGCAGCGCCTTGGGCGGCACCGGCACGTAATTCACTCGCAAGTTGGGCATGGCGTAGATCGGATGCATGGCCACTTCCACGGCATCGCCATCCAGGCCGTTCTCGGGTACCGCAGCAGGCGCAAAGCGCGCAAGGACCGAAGCGCCGGCAATGGTATGACGCCAGCCTTGCAAGCGGCCTTCGGCATCCAGCGCAGCGGAGAAGCGGTCGATGTAATGTGGGCGATACATGTCGTGGGTGGTGTCTTCTTCTCGCGTCCAGGTCAGCTTGATCGGGTAGTCCACCTTGGCTGCAATCGCTACGGCCTGGCTGATGAAGTCCACCTCCAGGCGACGGCCGAAGGCGCCACCGATGAGCTGGTTGTTGACGATGACCTGCTCGGCGGGGCGTCCCGAGGCTTCAGCGGCTGCCGTCTGCGCCCTTACCGGCACCTGGGTGCCGACCCACAGTTCAACTGCGTCGGAGCGTACTTGGGCAACGCAGGTCATGGGTTCCAGCGCGGCATGGGCAAGGAAGGGCATCTGGTATTCGGCTTCGAATGTCTTGGCCGCATCCTTGAGCGCCTTATCGATGTCGCCTTGTTCATTGGCGATGGCCCCGGTCTTGTCCAGCGCGTCCTTGATGTCGCGCTCCATCTGCGCGGAATCGATGCCGGCGTTGTCGCCGAGGTCCCATTCGATGCCCAGCGCACGCACGCCGGCGAAAGCTGCCCAGGTGTGCTCACCGATCACCGCCACGGCATTTTCCAGACGGATGATCTCGATCACCCCCGGAACGGCCCGGGCGGCGCGCTCGTCGACGTTGCGTACCGTGCCGCCTAGTACTGGGCAGGCGCGGGCAGAGGCGTACTTCATGCCGGGAACGACCAGGTCGATGGTGAAGCGGGCAGTACCGTTGACCTTGGCTGGCGTGTCCAGTCGGCGGGTGGGCTTGCCTATCAGGCGGAACTGCTCGGCGGGCTTGAGTGGAATATCCTCTGGCACTGGCAGTTTGGAGGCGTCTTCGACCAGTTCGCCATAACCGAAACTCTGACCATTCGTGCCGCCCAGCACGCGGCCCTTCTCGGCGCGAAGGGTGTCGGCGCCAACCTGCCAGCGTTGTGCAGCAGCTTGGATTAGCAGCAGCCGCGCCGCCGCGCCGGCCTGGCGCAACGGTTCCCAGTTGCTGCGGATCGAGGTCGAACCGCCCGTGGCCTGGAAATTGAGCAGCTTGTCGTTGTAGATCTGCTCGTTAGGCGGTGCTTCCTTCAGGGTGATCTGGTCGAGTTCGATCTCCAGCTCTTCGGCCACCATCACGGCCAGGCCGCTCTGCGCACCCTGGCCCATTTCGATCTTCGGTACGGTAAAGGTCACCTGGCCGTCGCGGTCGATGCTGATAAAGGCATCCAGCGCCGTGGCGTTGGACATGGGCTGATCTTCAGGCCCCTCATTGAGAATCTGCTCGGCAAAGCTGCGCCCGGCAAATGGGAGCGAAAAGCCGATTACCAGGCCACCCAATGCCAGGCTGCTGATTTTCAGGAGGGTGCGGCGCGAAGGGGATTGCAGGGTCGTTTCCCGGTTGGCCATCTTGCGCTTCCTCATGCTTGAGCGACGCGCTTGATGGCGCTGCGAATGCGGGTATAGGTGCAGCAGCGGCACAGATTACCGGCCATGCCCTGGTCGATGGCCTTGTCGTCCGGCTGGGGGTTCTTCTCCAGCAGCGCAACGGCCGACATGATCTGCCCACACTGGCAGTAACCGCACTGCACCACCTCGTCCTCCAACCATGCCTGTTGCACCTGCTGGCCGAGATCGGTGTTGCCGATGCTTTCGATGGTCACGACCTTGCGATCCTTCACCTCACCCACCGGCAACACGCACGAGCGTGCTGCCTGGCCGTCGAGGTGAACGGTGCAGGCGCCGCACTGGGCGATACCGCACCCGTACTTGCTACCCGTCAGGCCCAGTACGTCGCGCAGGACCCATAGCAGGGGCATGTCTTCGGGAACGTCGGCCTCGAGGTCGGCGCCGTTGATGGAAAGTGTCAGCATTGGAAAGGGACCTCACGTCAGGCTCTGATGCGGCGCGCTTATGGTTGGTTTGGTGCACGCCCATGAACGAGACAACGGGTGAGGCGAAAGTTGCCCGATGATTGGCAATTAATTACCGCACGGCTGGTTTACCGACAAAAATTGTCCGAAGCGGTCGGATTTTCACCGCCGCATGCCTGGCTAAAGCCAATGCTGAGCGCCGTTACGATTCACTGGTTGCGGAGTTGAACAAGCCGTTCCGATGAGTGGGCTGCTAGGCGTCGGCTGTGTCGCGCAATCGGCAGCGATTCGTAGTAAATAGCCTGGTTTTTCACACACCCAGAGCAGTCCCCGCACCATGTCGACCCTGACCGAGTTGGCCCAGCAGATCGCTGTGCTTTATCCGCTACAAGACAAAACCGCCGGCAAGCGCTATCGCATCGTCAGCCAGCTCGCCGGTATGACCGAGCTGGAAGAGATCAGCGGTTTGCCGCGTTATGTCGATACCCTTCAGCTCGACGACAAAGAGTTGTGGGACGGTCGGGTCGCGATCTGAACTCGGGCGCTCTGGCTACTCTGCTGACGTAACTTGCGGCTGTAGAAGCGAAGCGACGTCCACCTGGTCCAGTTGCTCGGGCCGAAGGTGGCGTTCGCCATAGGCGCTGTGCAGGCCGCACGTCAGGAAGAGCCGGAAGAGATCCGC
This sequence comes from Stutzerimonas zhaodongensis, assembly GCF_003696365.1. Classification (GTDB taxonomy): domain Bacteria; phylum Pseudomonadota; class Gammaproteobacteria; order Pseudomonadales; family Pseudomonadaceae; genus Stutzerimonas; species Stutzerimonas zhaodongensis. Next base: position 188,040 of record NZ_RFFM01000004.1, on the reverse strand, counting down.
ATCGATGTGACCGCGGTCGCGCAGGCGCGCCAGAATCCGCAGCGACTCGCTCAGCGGCTTGGCCTCCTTGTAGGGGCGATCGCAGGCGGTCAGCGCTTCGAAGATGTTCGGCGATGGCCATGATCCGCGCCGGAATGGATAGCTGCTCGGGCCCCAGCTTTCTTGGGTAGCCGGTCCCCAGAAGCGTTTCGTGATGCGTGCCGGCGTATTCCGGCACCCGCTGCAGGTTCTTTTGGGAATGGCAGGTTCTCAAGCATCACGATGGTCTGGACGATGTGCTCGTTGACCTTGAAACGCTCCTCGGCTGTCAGCGTGCCGCGGTTGATGCTCAGGTTATAGAGTTCGCCGAAGTTGAACTGGTGCTCGGGCACGCTCATCTTGAAGCCGTATTTCGGGTCCAGCGCCTTGGTCGCAGTATGCGGCATGAGGTGTTCGGCTTTGTCCGCCAGCAGTCTCTCGAACGCCGGCAATGCGACGGTTGGGAAAGCCTCCAGGCGAGCCGCTTCCTCGTGAGAGATGCCGAGGCGATCATCGAAATGGCGGGTCCAGCCTTGCTCGGCGATCCGCTGGAGCCGTCCGATGCGCTCCGGTGCCATTTGCTCACTGCCAATATTGCACTCGGCGACGAAATCGAACTCCTCTGTCAGGCGTGCTGCCGTTTCGGTGTAGCGTGCCTCGACCGCTTCTGGTGACTCGCCCGTAGCCAGCGCTTCCAGCCGTTCGATCATGGCATCACGCAGCAGCACTTCGAAGCGCATGCGGATCTCGTGGATACGGTTGTAGACGGTCTCCAGCTTGGTGGCCTTATCGACGATGTGTTCTGGGGTCGTGATCTTGCCGCAATCATGAAGCCAGGCGCCGATGCGAAACTCCCGCCACTGGTCATCGGTTTCGAATCTGAAGTCCGCCAGGGGGCCTTCATCGGCTTCGCACGCCTTCTCAGCCAGCATCATGGCGAGCTCGGGAACGCGGGCGCAGTGTCCGCCGGTGTAGGCGCTCTTGGCATCGATCGCACCGGCGAGGATCTCGATCATGGAATCGATCAGGGCGGTCTGTGAGTCGATCAGGTTGTGGTTTTCCAGTGCCACCGCCGACTGCGAGGCCAGCGCCTCGACAAATCTCAGACTTTGCCTGGAGAAACTGGTGACTTCGCGGCTGGCCGGATCCAGCGCATTCATGAACTGCAATACGCCGAGCACTTCGCCACCGCGTGCAATCAGCGGTATGCAGAGCATCGATACCGTTCGGTAGCCTGACTCCTCATCGAACCGGCGCGTGCCGGAGAGATCGAAGCGCGTATCGCGGTACACGTCATCGATGATGACCGTCTCCCTGCGTAGCGCCACATAGGTCGAAACGTGCCGCTCGTTGGGCACACCCGTCTGCGGATCATGTAGCGGTAGTTCGATGTCTGGTAAATGGTCGGCCTTCGAACGCAACGTGAAGCGCAGGCTGTCATGGTCGGTCATCAGGTACAGCGTTGCGGCGTCAGCGTTAGAGATGCGCTTGCCTTGCAGAAGGATGTGCTGCAGCAGCCGATGCTTATCCCGCTCGGAGGAGAGCAACAGGCCGTTTTCCACCAGGCTGGCGAGCTTCTCCTGTGCTTCTTCGAGGGCCTGGTTCTGGGCTCTCAGCGAACCGCGCATGGCGTCATGCTGGCGATGCAGGTCGTCAAGCTCGCGAATCAGCGAGCCGGAACTGTTGCACGCGCTGAAATCGAGCTGGCGGATGCGCCGCGTGTCTTCGTTCAGAACGCGGAGCGAGCGGCGGATGCTGCTCAGCCAGGCCAGCAGCACCGGTAGGCCCGCAAACATGAGCAGGAGCTCTGCAAGCAACAAGCTGCGCAGGTCGAACCACTCAAAATTAACCAGCATGAGCGCCGGTACGGTGGGCAAGAGCACGAACAGGGTGACTAGCGCCGAGGCCCAGGTCTCGTAGCTGAGCTTGTATTTGCTTGAGGTCATACTGCATCCTGCGGCGATTACTTGACGGCAGTGCCAGAACATCGGGCGACCGAACCTTAGGTTGCAGTAGCGTCGACTCGCAGGCCATTGGCCAGCTATGGAGAGTACATAAATCATGGTCAGTAAAAAGGATGCAGCGTCGAAATTCACCCGAACAGTGCTCGTCCTTGGCTTTTTGGCGATGTCTGGAGTGTCGCTGGCCGACGAGATAAGTGAGCCGATCGGCTACATCATGAAGGTCCAAGCTCCGGCAACAGTGACCAGCCGTGGTCAGACCATCGAGGCGCGCGTGGGGCAGGCCGTGATTCTCGGCGCCACGCTGCGTACTGGCGCCCAGGGCGCGATGGGCGTCACCCTGAGCGATAACACCGTGATGTCGTTCGGCCCAAACAGCGAATTCATCCTGGATGAGTACGCGTTCGAACCAGCCCGTGAAGAACTGAAGTTGAGCGCCCGAATCAGTCGCGGCACGCTGAACTTCATCTCCGGCGTGATTGCCAAGCTAAGGCCGGAAGCCGTCGAATTGAAGACCCCGACCGGCACCATTGGCGTCAGGGGCACGCATTTTCTGGTGAAGGTCAGCGAGTGATTCGAAAGTTTTGTAGAAGGTTTGCGCTGTTGTGCCTGGCTCTTGTGATCTCGGGATGCGCGACGGGCAATTACGTAGTGCTGCTGGAAAGTCCGGATGGGACCACGGGTTCCGTGGTGATCGAAGATGCCAACGGGCAGACACGGCTGGATCGTAAGAATCAAGGCACCAACATCGGCCCCAGCGGGACGAGGTCGGGGCCCTTCGAGGTAACCGAGGCGCGTATATCCCGCGACTTTGCCGCTGCACTGGCCGCCCAGCCGCCGCTGCCCCAACGCTTCCAGCTGCATTTCAAGATTGGCAGCGCTGATTTGACGGAGGAATCGGAGCGCACCATCGACGATGTCTTCGAGGCAATACGTCTGCGCGGACCATCGGCGGTTTCGGTGATTGGCCACACCGATACGCTCAGTGGCGCGCGGTGGAACGAACAGCTCGGGCTGATCCGTGCAAAGGCGGTGGCAGAGCTGCTCAGGCAACGAAATATCGAGGTGATCGACTTGCGCATCGAGTCCCATGGCGAGCGCAACCTGCTGATCAAGACGGCCGATGGTGTTTCCGAGCCGCGTAATCGTCGGGTAGAGATCAGTGTTCGCTGAGCATCACTTTTCAGTCATCACGATAAGCTCACCACCCATGCCGGTGCGCAGACGTTCCAGGTGAAAGCGCACCAGGTTGTCGGCCGGCCGTTGAGCGTGCAACCTTTCGAAAGCCTCTCGAGCTGTTTCGTCCCCGCCCGCCATCAGTTCATAGGCTGCCTCGTAGGCAAAATCTCTTTCCGTGTCGCAGGGCTCGTAGAGCCTGATCGGCTGCTGCCGGCCTTTGAGCACTACATTGCCAACAGGACGCATGGGTGCGTCCGGGTTGGCGTCGCGAATCGTCTCCGAGACACAGAGTTCGGTGCCGATATGGCGATTGAGGTTTTCCAGGCGTGCCGCGACGTTGACCGCATCGCCCAGCGCGCGGTAGTCGAATAGCGTCGCGCCGCCGAAGTTGCCCACCACTACGTCGCCGCTGTGGACACCGATGCGAGTCACGCCCAGAGCTATCCCGCTGGTTTGCTGGGCAACCGCGTGCTGACGGGTGAACTGGCGAATTTCGAGTGCGCAGGCGAGGGCGCGGCGCTGGTGATCATGCAGAACCACTGGCGCTGAAAACAGAATGGCCATGCCGTCGCCGATAATGCGCTCCAGGGTTCCTTCGTGACGAAACGCGATCTGGATGATGCCTTCCAGATATTCGTTGAGCATGCTTACCACCCGCTCCGGCGATTGGCCTTCCATCAGAGTGGTGAAGCCCGTGAGATCGGTGAACACGAAGCTGCAATGCCGACGTTCGCCGCTGAGCTGCAGCTGATCGGGGTGACTGACCAGATGCTCTACCAGATTGGGTGAAATGTAGCGCGAGAAGGCGTCACGCACCCAGCGCTGTTGTCTTTCGCTGGCCCGGTGCCGGGCAACGCTGGCGCCTAGATAGGTCAGCACGAGGCCGATGGATGGGCTAAGTGCATCGAGCAGCAAACCATGGCGCGAATAGGCCCACCAGGCGGCGAGGTTCAGCGCAACCAGCATGCCTGCCGATACCAGGGCCCCTGTCAGCGCACCCGTGGTCAGCGTGACGCCACAGAGCAGGAGTGCGGCTAGCAGAAGCGTCAGTGCCTCGATCGGGCTCGCCCAATGTGGCCGTTGCAAGGGCGCGCCGAACAGCGACTGCTCAATTGCCTGGGCATGTATATGGACCCCGGGGATCATGCCGCCTAGCGGGCTGAAACGCAGGTCCTGCAGGCCTTGCGCCGAGCTGCCGATCAACACCACTGCTCCCTGCAACCTGGCGTCCGGCTGCTCCTGAAACAGCTGCCACGCAGGAATGCTCTGAGCGCTCATGTCGGCCCGGTAGTGCACCCAGAGCTCGCCGCTGCGATTGGTCGGGAGGCGGGTGCTGCCGATATCGATGTGCGTGATGGCGCCGCGCTCGTCGGCGTCGACCCGGTAAATGTGGTGTTTCAGATAGACGCGTAATGCCTCTGCCGACAACGAGGGCAGCAGGTGATCGCCTGCCCGAATCATCAGCGGTACGCGCCGCACAACGCCATCCCCATCGGGCTGGAAGGTCATGGCGCCACTGCCAGCCGCGGCGGCCTCTAATTCCGGTAGCGCCGTGATGGCTCCGGCATAGGCCGGGAATCCGGGCATGCCGGCGTCGGCATTGAGCTTCACGGCGAAGCGATGGGTTGGGGTTGCCTGGGTGGGTGCCCGTGTTGCCGCAAACCCTAGCACGCTGGGCCGAAGTGAGAGGGATGCGGCGAATTGCTGATCGTGGTCGGGCAACTGATTGAGCTGAGTTGCCAGCTCGATGGGCAGCTGCTTGGCCAGCTGGGCCGGTGAGCTGCGATCCGGTTCTGCGAAAAGCACGTCATACACAGCTACCGCTGCGCCGGCATCGTGCAGACGAGTCTGCAATTGCGCCATCAGGTTTCGGGGCCAGGGCCATTGGCCAAGGCGCGTAAGGCTGTCCTCGTCGATATCGAGCACCAGCACCTTGGAGTTCTCGGGCGCTGGACGCGGCTGCCAGCGTTGATACTGATCGAAAAGGTTATTCCGAAAAGCCTGCAAGAACCTCGGTTCAGCCAGGTACAGGGCGCAAGCGGCGAGCAGGCCAGTAGAGGCGAGCAGCAAGCGTGGTGCCAGACGGCCGGATAGCGCCATCAGTCGCGCTCCTTGCAACCGGCCGAAGGCTAGGCTGGATAGCCGTTCGTTACTCAAGCACCAGAATGGCGTCCATCTCGACCTGTGCCGCCTTCGGTAGCGCGGCGATGCCGATAGCGGCACGAGCGGGGTAGGGCTGCTGGAAGTAACGGCTCATGACTTCGTTGACGGTGGCGAAGTTGCCGAGGTCGGTAAGAAAGATATTCAGCTTGACGATGTCCTTCAGCGATCCGCCGGCCGCTTCGGCTACCGCCTTGAGGTTCTCGAAGACTTGCACGGTCTGCGCCTCGAAACCTTCGACCAGTTCCATGGTTTTCGGATCCAATGGGATCTGGCCGGACATGTAGACAGTGTTGCCCGCTTTGATCGCCTGAGAATAGGTGCCGATGGCGGCTGGGGCGTTGTCGCTGTGGATCACGGTCTTGCTCATGGGGTGCTCCGATAGAAGAGTGCGGCCTCAGAGGATACGGGCTGAAGCGAAGCTGCAAAAGCCCTGGGCGGCATCGTTGTCGGAACTAGGCTTTCATCCGGGTGATACGCATGACGCCCTTGATCGCCCGTAGCTTCTTGATCACGCGGGCCAGATGCACGCGGTCATGCACGCTCACTACCAACTGGACAACGCTGATGCGGCCATCGCGCTCGTCCATACCGATCTTTTCGATATTGCCGTCAGCTGCATTGACGCTCCCGGCAAGCAGTGCGATCAGACCACGCTGGTGTTCCAGTTCGACGCGTAGCTCTACATTGAATTCGCCGGTGACGTCCTTGGACCAGGACAGCTGTATGCACTTGTCCGGATTGTGGCGGACATCGGCGATGTTCCTGCAGGTGTCGAGGTGCACGACCATGCCCTTGCCGGCGGAAAGATGCCCCACGATAGGGTCGCCAGGAATCGGGGTGCAGCATTTGGCGTAGTTCAGCACCAGGCCTTCGGTGCCGCGGATGGCCAGCGGACCTTCGGCGCTCGGTGCCTGTTCGCCTTCACTGGCCAGAAGGCGCCGGGCGATGACATAGGCCATCCGATTGCCAAGGCCGATGTCTTCGAGAAGATCCTCGATGACCTCCATGTGGTACTCGTTGAGCACCGCCTGGATGCGCTCTTGCGAGACCTTGTCCAGGCTTGTTTCGAACCCGGTGAGCACCTTGTTCAGCAGGCGCTCGCCGAGGTTGATCGACTCCGAGCGCCGCTGAAGCTTCAACGCGTGGCGAATGTGCGTTCGCGCCTTGCCGGTGACCACGAAGTTCAGCCAGGCGGGATTCGGGCGAGCACCAGGGGCTGTGACAATTTCAACTGTGCAGCCACTTTCAAGCGCCTGGGACAGCGGCGCCAGGCGCCGATTGACGCGACAGGCGATGCAGGTGTTGCCGACATCCGTATGGACCGCATAAGCGAAGTCCACCGCCGTCGAGCCCTTGGGCAACTCCATGATGCTGCCCTTTGGGGTGAAAACGTAGACCTCGTCCGGGAACAGGTCGATCTTGACGCTTTCGATGAATTCCAGCGAGTTACCGGCGCGCTCCTGCAGCTCAAGCACGCCCTTGACCCATTGCCTGGCCCGCGCGTGAGTGCCTTTAGGCGTCTCCTCGCCGTTGGATTTGTAGAGCCAGTGCGCGGCGATGCCGTTATTTGCCATCTCCTCCATTTCACGGGTGCGAATCTGGATCTCGATGGGCACGCCGTGCATGCCGAACAACGTGGTGTGCAGGGACTGGTAGCCGTTGGCCTTGGGGATCGCGATGTAATCCTTGAAGCGACCAGGCAGCGGTTTGTAGAGGCTGTGCACCGCGCCGAGCACGCGATAACAGGTATCGACCTTGTCAACGACGATGCGGAAGGCGTAGACATCCATGATCTCGTTGAACGCCTTACGCTTGCCGCGCATCTTCTTGTAGATGCTGTAGAGGTGCTTTTCTCGCCCGACTACCTCACCTTGCAGTCCGTCACGCTCCAGGCAGTGGATGAGCGACTGTTCGATCTTCTCGACGATCTCGTTGCGGTTCCCTCGCGCGCGGCGAACTGCTGCGCGGATGCGCTCCGATCGCATGGGGTGCATCGCCTTGAATCCCAGGTCCTCGAATTCGATGCGCATGGCATGCATGCCCAGCCGGTTGGCGATGGGCGCGTAGATTTCCAGGGTTTCCTTGGCGATGCGCCGGCGTTTTTCGCCGGCGAGTACCTCGAGGGTGCGCATGTTGTGCAGACGATCAGCGAGCTTGACCAGGATCACGCGAATGTCGCGGGCCATTGCCATGGCCATCTTCTGAAAGTTCTCGGCCTGGGCTTCTGCCTTGGTTTCGAACTTCATCTGGGTCAGCTTGCTGACGCCGTCCACCAGTTCGGCGACGGTTTCACCGAACTGAGCGGTCAGTGCTTCCTTGGCAATGCCGGTGTCTTCGATGACGTCATGCAGCATCGCGGCCATCAGGCTCTGATGGTCCATGTGCATGTCGGCGAGGATATTGGCTACTGCGAGGGGGTGGGTGACGTAGGCTTCACCGCTGCGTCGACGCTGGCCGTCGTGGGCCTGCTCGGCGTAGAAATAGGCACGGCGGACCAGATTGACCTGGTCAGCGCCGAGGTAGGTCGACAGGCGATCGGCAAGAGCGTCTATGGCTGGCAAGGAGATTCTCCCTGCTGGCGCGGCGCTATGTCTGCGGTTCGACTTCGACCTGGCATTTAGTCAGAGGGCCTCGTTCGGCTCTTCCTCGTATTGTACGAACAGCGGTTCGTCGTCAACGATTTCGTCCTGGGCGATGACGTCGTAGTCCACCAGGCCGGAGGCGATTTCACGAAGGGCAACAACGGTTGGCTTGTCATTTTCCCAGGCTACCTTGGGCTCTTTGCCACCGGTGGCCAGTTGGCGCGAGCGCTTGGTAGCGAGCATGACCAGCTCGAAGCGGTTATCTACGTTGTCCAGACAGTCTTCAACGGTAACGCGGGCCATGGTGTTCCTCATCAATAGCGGTAAAGCGTGCCCGAATGGGCGAGCGGACGGGATAGTCTAAAAAATCACCAGCCAATAGGGAAGCGGTAAAACGTTTCCGCGCCGGAAGGCTACCCATGAATCAGTCCGCTCGTGCAATACGAAAGCCACGGGCAAGAACCTGAGCGGCTGCACTCAGGCGAGTAGCTGCTCCAGCAGGTGCTGAAATCGTTGCTGCTGTGAGGTCTGCAAAAGCTGATTGGCGCGAAAGATCGCCTGCAGATCGATCAGGGCGTGGGCGAAGTCATCGTTGATCACAAGATAGTCATACTCGACGAAGTGCGTCATTTCGCTAACCGCTTCCTGCATGCGCTTTTCAATCACCTCATCGCTGTCCTGGCCGCGATTGGTCAGGCGCTGACGAAGCGCCTCCTGGGTCGGAGGCAGGATGAAAATGGATTTCGCTTGGGGCATCAGGCGGCGCACCTGCTGCGCGCCCTGCCAGTCGATCTCCAGGATCAGGTCGTAGCCTTCCTCAAGCGTTTGTTCGACCCAGCGCTGCGACGTGCCGTACAGGTTGCCGAACACTTCAGCGTGCTCGAGAAACTCATTGTGTTCCAAACGCTGTAGGAATTCTTCGCGGCTGACGAAATGGTAGTTGACCCCGTCTACCTCACCCGGACGCATTGGGCGTGTCGTATGGGAAACCGAGACCCGAACCTGCGGTTGCGCATCGAGCAGGGCCTTGACCAAGCTCGTTTTGCCCGCCCCGGAAGGTGCAGAAACGATGTAGAGCGTGCCGGTAGAGGCTGACATGTGATTCTCTGTACGATTGCTGAGTTATGCCTGGCGGGCGTCTATTCACCATAGCCAAGCGTAGTTGCTATTCGATGTTCTGGACCTGTTCGCGCATCTGCTCGATGAGCACCTTGAGGTTGACCGCGGCCTGGGTGCTGCGCGTATCGAATGCCTTGGAGCCCAGGGTATTGGCTTCTCGATTGAGCTCCTGCATGAGGAAGTCGAGTCGCCGTCCGGCGGCGCCGCCTGACTTGAGCACCCGTCGCACTTCGCTGACATGGGTGCTGAGGCGGTCAAGCTCCTCGGCCACATCGCTCTTCTGTGCAAGCATCACGATTTCCTGCTCGAGGCGCTGCGGGTCGAGTTCGACGCGCATCTCTGCACAACGATCGAGGATCTTCTGACGCTGGGCAGCGAGCATGTGCGGAACTTGGGCGCGTAGCGTGGCGGTCTCATCGGCGATCAAGTCGAGGCGCTCGTTGATCAGACGCGCAAGTTCTTCGCCTTCGCGGAGCCGTCCCGCCTTCATTTCCGTCAGCGCCGTGAGAAACAACTGCAGGGCTGCGGTGTTGAGCGTCTGCGGATCGGCCGAGTCACCCACCAGGACCCCTGGCCAGGCGAGGATCTCGAGCGGATTGAGCGGCGCCGGCTGCTTGATCAGCGCAGCGACGCTTTCAGCGGCGGCGATCAACTGGCTGGCGCGCTCGTTGTCCACTTGCATCGAGCGGCCCGCGGAGTCTTCCGCGAAGCGCAGGGTGCATTCCACTTTGCCCCGCGATAGGCCCTTGCGTAGCGCTTCGCGAGTGGCTCCTTCCAGCTCCCGGAACGCATCCGGAAGACGCAGGTGTGGCTCAAGATAACGATGGTTCACCGAGCGGATTTCCCAGCTGAGGGTGCCGTTATCGACAGCCTGCTCGGCACGCGCGAAAGCGGTCATGCTGTGGATCATTGGGAAGCCCTCAGTGCGGTGCGAAAGGCGAAGGATTGTAAAGGAAAAACCTCTGTGTTGCGCCCGCCAGTCGACCCGGCACCTTTAAGCCCGCACCGCCAAGGTGATAGACGAAGCGCGGCGCCATTTAGCTCGGCGGTGGCCGTTGTGACGTTACTGCGCTCTATAATGGTCGCCGTTCATTTCCCATAAGCAGGACAAGCCTCATGAAGCGACCCAGTGGCCGCGCCGCCGATCAGCTGCGTTCCATCCGCATCACGCGCAACTACACCAAGCACGCCGAAGGTTCAGTGCTGGTGGAGTTCGGTGACACCAAGGTGATCTGCACCGCCAGCGTCGAGAATGGCGTACCTCGCTTCCTCAAAGGGCAGGGTCAAGGTTGGCTGACAGCCGAGTACGGCATGTTGCCTCGTGCGACAGGCGATCGTAATCAGCGAGAAGCCAGTCGCGGCAAACAGGGTGGCCGAACGTTGGAGATCCAGCGTTTGATAGGCCGTTCACTGCGCGCTTCGCTGGACATGAGCAAGTTGGGCGAGAACACCATCTACATCGACTGCGATGTGATTCAAGCTGACGGCGGTACCCGTACGGCTTCGATAACCGGTTCAATGGTTGCGTTGGCAGATGCCTTGAAGCTAATGAAGAAGCGGGGCGGGTTGAAGGGTGGTGATCCGCTCAAGCAGATGGTGGCGGCAGTTTCGGTGGGTATTTATCAGGGTGAGCCCGTGCTCGACCTGGACTACCTGGAAGATTCTGCGGCAGAAACCGATTTGAACGTGGTGATGACCAGTGCTGGCGGCTTCATTGAAATACAGGGCACTGCAGAGGGCGCGCCTTTCCAGCCCGATGAGCTGAACGCCATGCTCGCACTCGCACAGGGCGGCATGAACGAGCTGTTCGCCCTGCAAACCGCTGCGCTGGCTGACTGAAAAAGGAGAACGCCATGGCTGATCAAGAACTTATTCCTCAACCCTCTGCGCAAGCGCGCCAGTGGGCCATGTTCTGTCACTACTCGGCGTTCTTCTGGTTTCTCATGCCAATGATCGGCAACGTGTTGGGGCCGCTGATCGTCTGGCAGCTCAAGAAGGACATGGATCCCTTCGTTGACGAGCAAGGCAAGGAAGCGCTGAATTTCCAGATCACCTTCAGTATTTTGCTGATGATCTGCGGTGCGCTGGCCTGGATACTGATTGGCTTTCCACTGATGGCACTGATCAGTGTGGTCGCGTTGGTGCTGGTGGTAATCGCCGGCATCCGCGCCAATGAAGGCAAGCCTTACCGGTATCCATTCTGCTGGCGGCTCGTGAAGTAACTGCCAGCTACGGCTCTTATTGCAAGGTTGCGCGAGGGCTATGAGTCAGCGAGTGGGCAGAAGTTTGCCCTTACAGGCTCAATGTCCAGTCGTAGTCCACGACAAGAGGTGCGTGCTGAGAGAAGCGAGGCTGCCGCGGCAGGCGCGCGTTGCGCACGAAGCGGCGCATGCCTGATGTGAGGATCTGGTAATCGAAGCGCCAGCCCAGGTTCAGCATTTGAGCCTGTTCGGTGTCCGGCCACCAGCTGTATAGGTCACCCTCGCGGCTGACTTCGCGCAGGGCATCGATGTAACCCATGTTGCCGAATATCTCGTCCAGCCATGCGCGCTCTGGGGCGAGAAAGCCTGTGGCCTGCTGGCAGTCGCGCCAGTTCTTCACGTCCAGCTTCTGATGGGCGACGTACAACGAGCCGCAATAGATGTATTCACGGCGTTTGCGGCGCTGCTTGTCCAGATAGTGGGCGAAGTCGTCCATGAACTTGAATTTCTGGTTCAGATCTTCGTCCCCGCCGCGGCCGGTAGGCAGGAGCAGACTTGCAATGCTGACCTTGTCGAAATCGGCCTGAAGATAGCGGCCATAGCGGTCGGCAGTCTCGAAGCCTAGACCCATGATCACGGCTTTCGGCTGGAGCCGCGAGTACAGAGCGACGCCGCCCTGTTCAGGAATTTCCGCGTCGACGCTGTAGAGGAAATACCCGTCGAGCTGGTAAGCGGGATCGTCAAGTTCAACTGCGGAGGCACGGGTGTCCTGCAAGCAGATGACATCGGCATTCTGCGCTTGCAACCAGCTGAGAAGACCCCGCTGTGCCGCCGCTTGAATGCCATTCACGTTGACGCTGATGATCCGCATAAATGGCCCCTAAAAACACGTGCGTGTATGATAACCCAAGCTCTTTGCAATTAGCTAAGCCAGTGTCTTCCGGGAATATTCTTCATGCAGGCGTACCAGCGCGACTTCATTCGCTTCGCCATCGAACGCGGGGTTCTGCGCTTCGGTGAGTTCACTTTGAAATCGGGCCGTACCAGCCCTTATTTTTTCAACGCGGGACTGTTCAATAGCGGTTCGGCTTTGGCTCAGCTCGGACGGTTCTACGCCGCTGCGGTCATGGACAGTGGGATCGATTTCGATGTGATCTTCGGACCTGCATACAAGGGCATCCCGCTGGCAGCGGCAACGGCAATTTCCCTTGCCGAAAACCACGACCGTGATTTGCCCTGGTGCTTTAATCGCAAAGAGGCTAAAGATCATGGCGAGGGCGGCACGCTGGTAGGCTCCCCGCTCAATGGGCGCGTGCTGATCGTGGACGATGTGATCACGGCCGGCACGGCCATTCGCGAAGTCATGCAGATCATTCGCGCCCAAGGCGCCGAGGCTGCGGGCGTGCTTATTGCGCTGAACCGACAGGAGCGCGGTCAGGGTGAGCTATCAGCTATCCAGGAAGTGGAGCGTGATTACGGCATGCCTGTGGTGAGCATCGTGTCGCTGACGCAGGTCCTGGATTTCCTGGCAGAGGATGAGCAGCTTCGTCAGCATTTGCCGGCAGTCATGGCGTATCGCGACCAATACGGGATTTGACTTTGAGTGTCATCTGCAGCCGCTCAGCCTGATTGAAAGCCTTCTCCGGCGAGTCGTTGTGTAACGCTGAACTCTGGTTTGTCAGCTACTGACATTTTGGGGCGGTTAGGACCATTAGCTGCCACGAAGTAGCGCAGCATACCGCGAGAGCCTCAAAGCGCTGCTCTGGCAGAGGTTATGGGAATACCTTGAGACGAGCCAAGGCTGGACTCGTCAGTTGGTGTGCTTATTGCTGAACGCAGAGCTAAGGTTTGTAAATACGCGCAGTGCTCGACATAAAAATATCAGGCGTTTCGGTGCGCTGTGCCGGGCACACTGAAAACGAAAAGGCAGGAAGATGCGAATAGGGAGCGGGTTACTGCTGCTGTTGGGGATGTTGGGGGCAGCAGCGGTGCAGGCTGAGCTGTATCGCTACGTCGATGACAAGGGCGTCGTGGTGCTCAATCGTCAAGGCGTTCCGCCGCAGCATATCGGCAAGGGGTATGAGGTTCTCAACGCTCAGGGCCGCGTGACCCGTGTAGTGCCACCTGCGCCTACGCCGGAAGAACGCCAGCGGTTGCTCGAGGCGCAAGCGCGCGCCACGTCGGATGCTCAACTGCTGCGTCTGTATGCCAGTGTCGAAGATGTCGAGCGAGCCAAGGTGCGCAAGCTCTCGGAGCTCGATAGCGTTATCGGAATCACGCGCGGGAATCTGCAATCCTTGCGTACGCAGCAGGCAAATCTTCAAAGTCAGGCCGCAGGCCATGAGCGCGCCGGTCGCACAGTGCCCGAACAACTCGTGACCCAGATCGATAACCTCAGCAAGGAGCAGGCTAGCCTGCGGCGGGATATCGAGCGCTACAGGCAAGCGCGTAAGCAAGCTGAAAGCAGTTTTGCCCGTGAACATCAGCGAGTCGGAGAGCTGCTAGGCCAGTCTCAGTGATGCATTAAAAAACCCAGCACCTGTGTCCAAGTGCTGGGTTTCTTGTTTACGGCCGACCTACCTGCGGTTGGTGATCAGCGTACCGACACCTATATCCGTGAAGATTTCAAGAAGTACGGCATTCGGGACGCGGCCATCAATGATGTGCGCGCTGTGTACGCCACCTTGTACTGCCTCTAGGGCGCAGCGAATCTTGGGCAGCATACCGCCGTAGATGGTGCCGTCAGCGATCAGATCGTCCACCTGCGCTGTGGTCAGTCCGGTCAGGACCTGGCCTTGTTTGTCCATCAAGCCGGCGATGTTGGTCAGCAGCATCAGTTTCTCTGCCCTCAAGGCTTCTGCAACTTTCCCCGCTACAAGGTCGGCGTTGATGTTGTACGACTCACCGTCCGGCCCAACGCCGATTGGGGCGATGACCGGAATGAAGTTGCCGCGCACCAGCATTTCCAACAGTTCGGTATTGACGCCTGTAACTTCGCCGACATGACCGATGTCGATGATTTCCGGTGAAGTCATCTCGGGTGTCTGCCGCGTGGCCTTGAGCTTCTTGGCGCGAATCAGCTTCGCGTCCTTGCCGGTCAGGCCAATGGCGCTGCCGCCGTGCTGGTTGATCAGGCTGACAATGCTCTTGTTGACCTGGCCACCCAGCACCATCTCCACCACGTCCATGGTCTGGCTGTCGGTCACCCGCATGCCGTCGATGAAGTGGCTTTCGATATTCAGACGCTTGAGCAGGTCACCGATCTGTGGCCCGCCGCCGTGCACCACCACCGGATTGATGCCCACTGCTTTCATCAGCACGATGTCGCGGGCGAAGCCGGTTTTCAGCTCCTCGCTTTCCATCGCGTTGCCGCCGTACTTGATGACCAGCGTCTTGCCGACGAAACGGCGGATGTAGGGCAACGCTTCAGACAGAACCTGAGCGAATTGGGTGGCAGCTTCACGGCTGAGGGTCATGCAAGGCTCCGCAAGTCAGAACGGCAGGGTGAGATCGGGCGCAACAGTATAAAGCTGCGCGCGGAAGACTTCCTGTATCCGCTTGAGCTCTTCCTCGGTCTCCGCTTCGAATCGCAATACCAGCACCGGCGTGGTGTTCGATGCGCGCACCAGACCCCAGCCTTTCGGATAATCGACCCGCACGCCGTCCAGGGTGGTGATGTTGGCTTCTCCCCAATGGGCGTCGCGGTGCAATGCTTCGATGATGGTGAACTTGCTTTCCTCGGTTACCTGAATGTTGATTTCCGGCGTCGAGATGTCATTGGGGAAAGCGGCAAATACTTGTTCGGCATTGCGCTTGTCCTGACTGAGAATTTCCAGCAGGCGAACGGCGCTATAGATGCCGTCGTCGAAGCCGTACCAACGTTCCTTGAAGAAGATGTGTCCACTCATCTCGCCTGCGAGCAGCGCACCGGTCTCTTTCATTTTTTTCTTGATCAGCGAGTGACCGGTTTTCCACATTACTGGGCGGCCACCATAGCCGCTGATCAAAGGCGTCAGGCGGCGGGTGCATTTGACATCGAAGATGATGTCGGCGCCCGGGTTGCGCGACACTACATCCTTGGCGAACAGCATCAGCAGGCGATCAGGGAAGACCACCGTGCCCGCGTTGGTTACCACGCCGACGCGGTCGCCATCGCCATCGAAGGCCAGGCCCAGGTCGGCGTTCTCGGACTTGACCTTGGCGATCAGGTCTTCAAGGTTCTCCAGCTTGCCCGGGTCCGGGTGATGGTTGGGGAAGTTGCCATCCACATCGCAGAACAGCGGGATGACCTTGCAGCCCAGTGCTTCGATCAGTTGCGGCGCGATCACGCCGGCTACGCCGTTCCCGCAATCGACCACCACCTTCAACGGCTTGGCCAGTGCGATGTCTTCGCGGATGCGCTTGAAGTAACTTTCCAGCACGTCGACCGGTTCAGCCTGGCCAACGCCCTCGGAAAGATCGCCGGTCTCGATGCGCTGGCGTAGCCTCTGTATCTGTTCGTTGGCAAGGGTGTCGCCCGCGATCACGATCTTGAAGCCGTTATAGTCAGGTGGATTGTGACTTCCGGTGAGCATCACGCCCGATTTGCCGGCCAGCACGTTCGCTGCATAGTAGAGCACCGGCGTAGGGACCATGCCGACGTCGCTCACGGTGCAGCCGCTGTCCACCAGGCCCTGGATCAGATGCTGAACCAGTTCAGGACCCGACAGGCGCCCGTCTCGGCCTACCGACACGTTCGGCTCGCCTTGAGCAATGCTCTCGGAGCCGACTGCGCGGCCAATCCAATAAGCAGTTTCGTTGGTCAGGGTATCGCCGACAACGCCACGGATGTCGTAGGCGCGAAAGATGCTCGCAGGCAATTGCGGGGCTTTGGGGGCGCTCATTGCGGTTTCTCGCTCCTTGGTGTCGAGGCCAAGCCAGTCCTGGTCCTCGTCGAGAATGTCGATGTCGAGAATATCGGTGTCCTGGAACAGGGGATCGACGTACTCGGTGGATGGTACTTGCCGGACCGCTGGCTGTGGTGCAGCCGCAGCTTTGGCCGGCGCCGTTACGGGCGCTCGCAGCGGCAGTCTGGCCAGACTCTTGGCCAGCGCATCAAGTGCTGGCAGGCTCAAGGTCGGTGTTTTGATGGTCTTGCCCGTGGAGAGTTCCTGCACCATGCGGCCCAAATGCATGACATCTTCGCGAAGTCGGCGCTGCTGGGCTCCGAGCACGGTCTGCAAACCTAGGCATAGACCTCCCAGTGCGGCCAGCGCAGCGGCGAGCATTAGCAGCGGAGACAATGTCGCGGTGCTTGCCGACGAATTCGGCACGAAGCTGAGTTTCCAGTTCGGATTGGCGGAGGGCAGCGCTACGGCCTCGCCGGGTGCTGTGGTCGCGCCTCGTTGCACGAGTGTCTGCGCAGGCGCATTGCTGAATTGTTGTACCAGGCGAAGCTGGCCGGCGTCGGCGGGGAGTGCGGGCAGTGTGGAGAGGAAGCGCTCCAGAGTGGTCACCAGCAATAGTGTGCCTTCGACCGGTTGCTGCGAATTCCGACGCAATGCCACGGCGCTATATAAAAGCCAGCGATCACCCACCTTGAACGCCTCGGGTGGCGGCGCAGTGCCGTTTTCTGCACGTTGTAGCAAGTCCAGAGCAGCAAAGTTCAATGGGCCTGGGCGGTCCGGGTTCTGTCGCGCCTGGCCGCGTGCACTGATATGCACGTCAACGACGCCGTCGCGGTAGCCCAGCTCACGCTCGGCAGCGCGCATCTGTCCAGGTTGCTCGCTGCGAAGGGCGTCCAGCAACTGTGGGTCCCGGGCGGCCGCCTGGGTGTCTTCAGCGAGCTGGCGCAAGGCTTGATCGACCGCTGAGGCCTGGCTCTGGCCCCATGCCTCGGCGAGTTCGGTTGCGTGCTGTTGTTGACTGGACTGGTAGGCGATCCCGAGCAGTACGCCGGCCGCGACAAGCCCCAGCAAGCCCGGAAGCAAGCCGGGCATCAGCATCTTGAGGCCATTGCTGCGACGGGCTGGTGTCGAGTGGGTGTCGGCGGGGTTGAGAACACCGTCGTCCTTGGCCGTGCGTTTGAAGAGTTTCATGGAGCTCCTCGATCATCCTGAAAAAACGAGATGTGCCTCAATGGCTACCTGAATGGCCGAAGCCGCCGGCGCCGCGCTCGCTGTTGTCGAACTCGCTGACCAGTTCGAACTGCGCCTGGATCACGGGAACCAGCATCAACTGCGCGATGCGCTCGCCTACAGCGATGGTGAAGCTGGTCTGGCCGCGGTTCCAGCAGGACACCATCAGCTCCCCTTGGTAGTCGGAATCGATCAAACCGACCAGATTGCCAAGCACGATTCCGTGCTTGTGGCCCAGGCCTGAGCGAGGAAGCACCAGCGCTGCCAGGCTTGGGTCGGCGATATGAATCGAAAGCCCGGTCGGGATCAGCAGCGTTTGGCCGGGTTCGAGCGTTGCGTCAGCTTGCAGCATTGCGCGCAGGTCGAGTCCAGCGGAGCCGCTGGTGGCGTAGTCGGGCAGAGGAAAGTCCTGGCCGAGGCGTGGGTCGAGAATCTTGGCTTGGAGCTTGTGCATGATGGTCAGGCCTGATGGTAACGGTCGGCGATGAAGGCGATCAGCTGGCGGGCGATATGGCCCTTGCTCGCCTGGCTGAAGCGGGTTTCGTGCTGCTGGCGGTCAATCACGGTGACAGCGTTTTCTTCGCTGTTGAAGCCAATGCTCGGGTTTGCCACATCGTTGGCCACGATCAGGTCGAGATTCTTGTCGCGCAGCTTGCGAGTGGCGTATTCCAGCAGGTTCTCCGTTTCGGCGGCGAAGCCGACACTGAACGGCCGATCTGCGCGTCCGGCCAGCGTGGCAAGAATGTCGGGATTGCGCACCATCTGCAAAAGTAGACCGTCATCGCTGCCGGGATCTTTCTTCAACTTGTGGGGCGCGACCACTTCCGGGCGGTAATCGGCAACGGCGGCAGCGGCGATAAACAAGTCGCAGGGCATTGCCGCTTCGCAGGCGGTGAGCATGTCGCGAGCGCTGACCACATCGATTCGATGAACCCTGTCGGGCGTTGGCAAGAACACAGGACCCGCTACCAGTGTCACCCGGGCGCCGGCTTCGGCTGCAGCTTCGGCGAGTGCAAAGCCCATCTTTCCCGAACTGTGGTTGGTGATATAGCGGACCGGGTCGATGTTTTCCTGAGTGGGGCCGGCGGTTATCAACAGATGTTTGCCGGTCAGCAGGCTGCGCTCGAAGCAATCGGCAGCAGCTTGAGCCAGATCGTCTGCCTCCAGCATTCTGCCCATACCGACATCACCGCATGCCTGGCTGCCAGAGGCTGGGCCGAACATGCGGATGCCTCGTTGTTGCAGGAGCGCACGGTTGGCCTGAGTGGCGGGGTCGGCCCACATGGCCTGATTCATCGCCGGCGCCAGCGCGACCGGCGCATTGGTCGCCAGGACCAGGGTCGTGAGCAGGTCATTGGCGACGCCCTGAGCCAGGCGTGCCATGAGATCGGCAGTAGCAGGGGCGATCACGACGAGGTCGGCCCAGCGAGCCAATTCAATATGACCCATCGCAGCTTCGGCCGCCGGGTCGAGCAGATCCAGGTGGACGGGATGCCCGGACAGTGCCTGGAGCGTCAGTGGCGTGATGAATTCGCGACCGCCGCTGGTCATGACCACACGAACCTCGGCTCCCTGGTCACGGAGCCGACGCACCAGCTCGGCACTCTTGTAAGCGGCGATGCCGCCGCCGACGCCCAGGACGATGCGTTTACGATAGAGCCGCTGCATAGGCCTGCCTTGTAACGAGGTGAGAACTGGTTCCGGCCGTAGCCGGTGACCCTGGACAAAAGGCCGCTAAGATAGCACAGGGCCCACAGGGAAATAGGGCACGCTCAACAAGGAGAGAGCATGAGCATTCGTGACTGGCCGGCGGCAGAACGACCGCGGGAAAAGCTTTTGGAACAAGGTGCGGCGGCGCTGTCTGACGCTGAGTTGCTGGCGATTTTTCTGCGCACCGGGGTGACAGGCAAGAGCGCGGTGGACCTGGCTCGGCTTCTTCTCAGTGAATTCGGCAGCTTGCGCGCGCTGCTGGAAAGCGACCTGGCGCAATTCAGCAGTCATCTGGGGTTGGGGCCGGCGAAGTTCGCCCAGCTCCAGGCGGTATTGGAAATGGCGCGACGACATCTCGCCGAGCGCATTCGCCGTGATTCCGCGTTGGAAAGCCCCCAGGCGGTGCGTGACTACCTAAAGGCCCGCTTGCGACATGAGCCGCACGAACTCTTTGCCTGCCTGTTCCTTGATTCCAGGCATCGGGTACTCGCATTCGAGGTGCTCTTCCACGGGACTATCGACGGCGCCAGCGTGTATCCGCGCCAGGTGGTCAAGCGCGCGCTGGCACAGAACGCTGCAGCCGTCATCCTCACGCATAATCATCCGTCCGGTGTGGCTGAGCCGAGCCAGGCGGATCGGCAGCTGACCCGCAAACTCAGCGATGCCCTGGCGCTTATAGACGTGCGGGTACTCGATCATTTCATCGTCGGCGATGGTGAGCCACTGTCGATGGCCGAATATGGCTGGATGTGAGGCTACGCCAGCAGTGGTATGAGCAGCAGTGGCAGCAGTACGCTGAGTACAAAGCGGCCGTTCCAGCCTACCGCAATCCGCCACGGCGACAACTGCGCATGGCGCGCCAGTAATAATGCAGACGGTCCATAGGGCGACAGCAGCATCGCCAGGGAAAACCCGAACAGAAGGGCCACGGCGGGCTGCATCACCTCCAGACCCTGGCTCGCCAGCTGCGCGAGCAAAGCGGCACAGAGATTGAGAGATATCAACGGTGCGACGCCCAGCAGTGCCAGGCCCATTACAGCAAGTGCGCCAAAGGTCCCCAGGCAAAACAGCACAAGCGGCGTACTGCCCAGATGTTCGGCCAGGTGATGCACCGGCAGTATCGCTGAGACCAACCCGGCGAGCAGGGCCGAGCTGGCGAAGATGAATGTCTCGTTGCGCATGCCGATGAGTGTTTCGCTGACCTCTCGAAATACCTGCGGTGGCGCATTGCGCTGCCAGAGCAGGATCACGATCACGGCGAGGGGCACCAGGAGCATGGCAGCCTGAGTCGCCGACAGCCAAGTGAGTGCCGCCAGCAGGGCGATCAACCCGATTCCGATCAGGCTTCCGAGAAAGAGCCCTCGCAGGCTTTCAGCCGGGGGATGCGGATCCGGGCCCCCCTCGCCAGGTGGATGATCGAGCAGCTGCTGCAGACGGCGGTTCTCGGTAGCCCAGCCGAACAGCAGCAAAACGCAGCCGCCAAGCAAGCCGAATGGCAGCAGCGCACTCCAGCTCAGGCCAGGTAATTCACGCGTCAGGATGGCTACCGCAACGCTCGTGGGTGCCAACAGGGGCACCAGTGCAAAGCCGCGCAATGCCGTGACCATAACGCCGCGACGCCCCTCGCGCCGTTGAGTCTCGTTGTAAGGGCGACCTTCGATGTGACGTTCCAGCGAGCCGCAGATCAGGTTGAGCATGCCGAAACTAAGCACCGAGCTGATCGCGAAGGTACTCATCAGGTAGCCGGGATAGAGCCATGTCCGTGGGCCGGCGAGCAGCAGACGATGCAGCTCGCTGAGCTGGTGCAGGCGCTTGACCAAGCAGTGCATCAGGCCGAGTGCGCCGATGAAGGCGGCGTAATAGGCCGCGGACGACAGCATGCGCGAGGCCTGTTGCCAGTTCGCCTCCCCAGACAATAGCCAGTACCCAAGGAGCGCCAGGGTGATTACGCCGAGTCGTCGTGGATAGGGCATCAGCGAGCGCCAATGCCAGATGAAAAAGATGCACAGCAGGGCGCCGCTGATGACACTCAGTGGCTGGACTCGGGTGATGAGCGCCAATAGCTCGAACAGCAGAGCCAGCGGCAATAATGCAGTCATTTAAGCGGGCAGTTCACGGCGCAGGGCACCACGTTTGAAAACGCCTTCGCCGAACGCGATCAATCGGTCCTTTTCATCCAGCAGATCACAGCTGGCCATGAACACCTTGTGGCCGGACGAACGGCATCGGGCGACTGCCCTGACGCGGCTGCCCGCCACGGCGGCTTTGCTGAAGTTGATGTTCATCGACAGGGTAGTGGCTACGCGCCGTTCAGCCGGGTCGGGCTCCCAGGTGCCGCACAGCCCCATGGCGACATCCATCAAGGTTGCCATGACCCCGCCGTGCATGTTGCTGGCGTTGTTCAGATGCCGGGGTAACAGCTCCAGGGCGAGCGTGGCGTGCTCGGACCCGTAGGCTGTCAGCTCGCAGCCGATATCTTGAAAGAAGCCGGTGACGGAGGCATGGACCTGCTGCAGTTGCGCGGACGAATAGTCTGGGGTGGGCATGGCGGTCGGTCGCGGATGGCTTGCTAAGGAGACTGGCAGTCTTTAGGCTCTTGGTCAATGTAGGTGGAATGCTATTTCGCACTGCGAAATGAAGAATAAGACCAATACCGTCGCAACGCCATCATTGAGGAGGTTCCTATGTTTTCCCGTATCGGCATCATTGGCGCTGGCGCCATGGGGCGTGGCATCGCTCAGTTGTTCGCCAGCGCCGGACAGCAGGTCTGGCTTTACGACAGCCGACCGGAAGCCATCGAACAAGCCCTCCAATTCAATCGTCAGTTGCTAGAGCGCAGCGTGGCCAAAGGCCGTTTGAGTTCAGCTGAGCTGGCGGCAACACTGGAGCGGATGCAGCCTGCCCACGAGCTGGCAGATCTGTCCGGTTGCGACTTGCTGATTGAAGCGATCGTCGAAAACCTCGAGGCCAAGCAAAGCCTGTTCGTCGAGTTGGAGGGTTTGATCGCCTCAGATGCCGTCCTCGCGACCAACACCTCATCGCTATCGGTCACCCGTATCGCCAGCGCCTGTGCTCACCCGGAGCGGGTGGCTGGCTTCCACTTCTTTAACCCCGTGACGTTGATGAAGCTCGTCGAAGTAGTGCGGGGCGAGCGTACGGATCCCGCGGTGATCGAGCGGCTGGTGCAGCTGGCCGAGCATGCTGGGCACTTCCCGGCCATTACGCCGGATACCCCCGGTTTTCTGGTCAACCATGCTGGTCGCGCCTATGGCACCGAGGCGCAGCGAATTCTCAGCGAGGGCATCGCCACGCCGGAGCAGATCGATCGCATCCTGCGCGATGGTCCCGGATTTCGGATGGGGCCTTTCGAGCTGTTCGATCTGACTGGATTGGACATTTCCCATGCGGTGATGGAGTCGGTGCATGACCAGTTCTATTACGATCCGCGCTACACGCCGTCGTACCTTGCCGCGCAGCGGGTTGCAGCAGGGTTGCTCGGACGCAAGACCGGACAGGGCTTCTACCGTTACGAAGACGGCCAGCAGATCCGCTCGCCAGAGTCCCGTTTCGAGCCTGTGACTATCGATCGGCCGTTCTGGCTCGATAGCCTCGATCCAGCACTACGCGCCGTAGTCGGTTCGGTACTGCGGCAAGCGGGTGCCGAGCTTGAAGAGGGTGCTGAGCCCTCGCAGAAGGCGATCTGCCTGATCACGCCGCTGGGCGAAGACGCCAGCAATTGCATCGAGCGCCTGGGGCTGCCGGCGGTCCGCACCATCGCTTTCGATACGTTCAGTGATCTCGATAAGCGCCGGGTGCTGATGCGCCAGCCCGCACTCGATCCAGCCCTGGAAGCCCAGGCGCGACAGGCGCTGGGCGCCGACGGTGTGCCGGTTGAGGTGATCAATGATTCCCCAGGTTTTGTAAGCCAGCGCATTGTGGCCAGCATCGTGAATCTGGGTTGCGAGATCGCCCAAAAGGGCATTGCCTCGCCAGAGACGATTGATCGGGCCGTCACGGTTGCTCTGGGATATCCGAAAGGGCCGCTGGGCTTTGCCGAACACTACAACCCGGTGCGTATTCTCGCCATTCTGGAGGGGATGCAAACCTGCTATGGCCATGAGCCGCGTTATCGTCCAAGCCCCTGGCTGCGTCGCCGCGTCCAGCTCGGGCTAGCGTTGACCGCACCGGATGCGCCCAGCCCGATGTGATTGCTGATAGTGGAGGAGCGCGCTTAAGGTTCATTCTCTCCGGCCGCTAACCCGGTAAACCCGGCTTGCCGGGGGTAGCGGCACCTTCGCGGCCTTTTTTCATTCGTGCAGGCCGATTGCCACTAAGGAACAATGTCAATTGTTGGCAGAGGTGCTACAACACCTTATTCCCGGATGAAAACAAGAGGCCACCCATGCGCCCAGCCTTCCGCCCCAAGGCTTTTTTGCTGCACGCTGCTGCCCTGCTCGGCTTGCTCTTCTTGATCCACTGGATTGAGCTGCCCCTCCTCCCCACGGCGGCCTCTGTTTTGTTACTGGGGCTGTGTCCCTGGTTCGGGCCTTGGCGCATCGCGGGCGAGCCTTCCACGGCAGCCGAGACGGACGTGCTGAGTTCTGCCGCGCTAAGCAAGAGCCTGTCGCGGCACACCTGCCACAACGCCTTATCTGCTGCGCAGGTGTCATACAGTGCCGAGCAGCTGGCCACTCGTTTGCAATCGCAATTGGTGGCAGTCAGCGAGATTGCGTCCGGTGCCGAAGCGATGACCGCCACCGAACAGGACAGTGCAGCCCGTGCCCGCCAGGCGCTTGAGGCGGCCGAAACCGTGCGGCGCAGCAGTGATAGCGGGCGAACGGAGCTGCAACATGCAATCGAACGTATGCAACGGCTCAGTGCGCAGACCGAAGCTAGCCGTGAGCTACTCGACGGCTTGTCCGCCCGTACCGAGGAGATCCGGCAGATCACCGATGTGATTCAGTCCATAGCCAGCCAGACCAATCTGCTGGCGCTCAACGCGGCGATCGAAGCCGCCCGTGCTGGTGAGGCTGGACGGGGATTTGCGGTCGTGGCGGAAGAAGTGCGCAATCTCGCCGGGCGCACCTCATCGGCTACCGAAGAAGTGGGGCGGATGGTCAGTGACATTCGCGAGCAGAGCACTGCGGTGGTCAGCCATATCCAGAAGCAGGCCAGCGAACTCGATGAAGCGGCGGCTCAGATCGCTGGCACTGGAGTCCAGCTCAGCGATATCGCCGATCTGGCCGGGAATGTCGAAACCCAGGTAGCGGAAATAGCCGCAGGCACTGCGGACAACCATGAGCGACTCACGCAGCTGTTCGTCGCCGTCGAGCAGTTGCGCGCAGACGCACTGGAGAGCGAGAACCAGACCCGTCAGCTGGAGCAGGCGGCAGAAAAACTCGTTGGCCAGGCAGAGACGGTCAGTGAGCAGCTCGCCGAGGTGCAACTCGATGCCTACCATCAGGAGGTGTTCGATCTGGCCCGCGAAGGCGCTGCGGCGATTGGCGCTCGTTTCGAAGCGGACCTGCAGGCCGGACGGCTGACGCTCGACGATCTTTTCGACCGTAACTACAAGCCTCAGCCTGGAACCAATCCGCCCCGTTACTCTACCCGTTTCGATCGATACGCTGACGAGGTGCTGCCGGGGATTCAGGAGCCCTTGCTCGAGCGTAGTGGCGCGGTTGTTTATGCCATCGCCACCACGCCCGATGGTTATGTCCCAACTCATAACCGCGCCTTCAGCCAACCACTGACTGGTGATCCTGAGGTCGACAAGGTCAAGAGTCGAAGCAAGCGCCTGTTCAATGACCGCACCGGCGCGCGCTGCGGCAGCCATGAGCGCAAGGTCCTGCTGCAGACCTATAGCCGTGACACCGGCGAGCTGATGCATGACCTGTCGGTGCCGATCATGGTCAGCGGGCGTCATTGGGGGGGCTTACGATTGGGCTATCGACCTGAACCGTAGCAAGCAGGCGCATTGGCACAAGCGCCATCTCCTTTGGCACTGAACCACCTCCCACCGTCGCGCAGTAACGCCTCTGGCTGGCTAAGCTTGCCAGTCAGGCTACATGGAGCTCGCCCAATGAAAACCCTCACCGACCATCTGTCAAAGTACGCCGCTTATCACCGGGATCCACGCAATCTACTCAGTCACTTCATCGGCATTCCGATGATCGTGCTAGCCGTGGCGGTGCTGCTTTCACGGCCTGGCATCGAAGTCATGGGGCTGTGGCTCAGTCCGGTTGCGCTGGTGGCCTTGGCATCGACGCTGTTCTACCTGCGGCTGGACGCGCGCTTCGGTGTGCTCATGGGGGGCGTGCTGGCGATCAGCGTCTGGGTTGGGGCGACGCTTGCGCAGCAGTCGACGACGGTCTGGCTGAGCACAGGCCTAGCCTTGTTCGTGGTCGGATGGATCATTCAGTTCGTCGGGCACTATTACGAAGGCCGAAAGCCAGCATTCGTCGATGACCTGACCGGGCTGATCATCGGGCCGCTGTTCGTCGCCGCTGAGTTGGGCTTCATGCTCGGCTGTCGCGAGCCGCTACGAGAAGCCATCGAGGCTCGAGTCGGCCCGGTGCAACTGAGGCAGCGCCCGGTCGATGCCTGAGTCAGCGGGCGAGTGCCATCCATTGATCGCTAAGACTGCGCGCGTGGCGATCGACCATGATCGGAGCGAAGGGGCGACCTGAGGCAGTGTTGAAACTGTTGTTGCCGCTATTCATGTCTTCCAGCGCAACCTTGAGAAAATCCCAGCGAGTTTTCAGTTTGGCGATCGCGGGATTCGCTTTGCCGTCCAACTGGGCCAGCTGGGCTTCGATCGACGGCACAAGGCGGCGCTCGTCCTGCCCGAGATAGGTGTCCGGCTGTTCCCTCGCGGTTTCGAACGAGCCCACATAAGCGCGGCTCAAGTACTGAACAGTGAGGTACTCCACCTTGGCCGGCAGTTCGGCGCTGACATCGGCACCTTGCTGACTGCGCGCCGCGGTCAGGAAGTCGCGCAGTGCCTTGCTCATCTGGAGGGGCCAGCCCCAAGGCACGTCGCTCTCGCTGTAGCCAAACCCGGCTCCTTCCCTGAGGATGGCTTGCAGGGCCTGATGGAGTCCGCGAAGTTCGGCGTTCGCCCCGGCAAAGCCGTTCACCGTATCGGCCAGGGTTTGAAGGTCGCTTTCCATTCGCGCCAGGTGTGCTTTTTGAAAGCCTTCGCCACGGTAAAGCAGCAGGCTGCTGGTCGCGCGGTTTGCATGGATCTGCATGCTTTCAAGAGGCGTGAAGGTTTGCGCTTGAGCAGAATTGAGCAGCGCCGGAAACCAGCCTGCCAGGAAAATCACCGTCCATAGCCATTTGCGATAAGCCATTGTTGCGCTCCCTTTTTATTTTTATAGAAGCAAGTGTCGCAGGTCTGCCCGGCTAGGCACCCGCTCGGTAGCCTAGCCAAGGGATGGCACGCTGGTATCACACCAAAGAATGAAATCGTGAAACTCGGCAGCTCGAGCAGTAGGAATGGCTGAAATGACACGAAACGCGATGGATTTGCCGATGTCGCTTAGAGCAATCGTTCCAGCCCGATGATGCGGCTGAACCAGGCGTTGAAGCGGCGCCAGGCGCCGCCAGGCTCATGGAGCAGAACCTTGCGCTGACCATGGTCTTCGGCCAGCCAGATCAGCCGCTCCTTGCCATCGCGCTCCACAAGCCGCACCTCATAGCTGATAGCCGGAGACGTACCTTCCTGGACGAGTTCGTACACGTCGCTGGCCAGAGCCTCGCTGTCAATGAGAATACCTACTTCGGTATTCCACAATATCGAGCGTGGATCGAAATTCAGCGAGCCGAGAAAGACTTCCTGCTGATCGAATACCGCCGCCTTGCTATGCAGGCTGGATTCGGAGTCCCCGCTGATGCTGTACCTGGACTCCTGATCCGGCTGCCGTCGCAATTCGAAAAGTCTTACGCCTGCCTTGAGCAGGTCGGCTCGATAGGGTGCGTAGCCGCCATGCACCGCAGGTACGTCCGTTGCCTCGAGCGCATTGGTAAGAACCTGCACTGAAACGCCATTGCCGGCATGTTCTGCAAGGTACTCGACCCCTTGTTCGGTAGGTACGAAATAGGCAGATATCAGCGTCATCGAATGACGCACACGATCCATGCTTGGCTGCAGCTGGGTCGTGAGCAGTAGCTTTTCGTCCGGTACTCCTGGCGCTTCGATCTTGTCCGGGTGGTCCCAGAGGGCCTGGGCAGGAGCCCAAATCAGATCGTCCATCCACCGGGTGAGTAGCGGCTCTTGCAGATTTCCCATCAGGTGCTGATAGCGACGATTGTCCTCCAGCCTTTCGGCCTCGAGGTAGCGCCTTATATCGTCGCGTGCCTGCATCAGATCGGCCTCGCTGGGCGGTCTGCGCAGAAATTGCTGGATCGGCACGCTCAACTGATGATTCCAGTACTGATCGAAACTCACCGCCAACTGTTCGGCGACCGGGCCGGCTGCGAGCAGGTCGATGTCGGTAAAGTTGAAGGCCTGATCGGCGTCGAAATACTCGTCGCCCAGATTGCGGCCGCCGACGATGGCCAGGCTGCTATCGGCCAGCATCAGCTTGTTGTGCATGCGTCTGTGTTGCTGGGACAGATGAAGCAGGCGTCCCAGCGAGCGCGTCACAACATTGCTGCGGCCCAGATGCAGCGGATTGAATACGCGAATCAGCACGTTCGGGTGCGCAGCCAGCGTGGCGATCTGGTAGTCGCTGCCATCGCTGGTCATGTCGTCTAGCAGCAGCCTGACCCGCACGCCGCGATCGGCAGCATGGAGCACCTCATCGACGAGCGCACGGGTGCTGAGTCCGTCATGGACGATGTAGTACTGCACATCGAGGCTTGTACTGGCCTGGCGAATCATCTGCATGCGCGCAGTGAAAGCGTCCTCGCTTTCAGCGAGCAGGCGAAAGCCGGACGTTCCCGCCTGCTGTCGGGCAGCCAGTGCGTCTACCCGTTGAGCCAGTGCAGAGCTGCGGTCCGGCAGAGCATAAGATTGCGGGGCGGGGGTAACCTGACCGGCGCAGCCAGCCAGGAGAAGCACTGCCACAAGTAGCAGACGCATGCGCAGGGTCACTCCTGTCGATTGTTCTCTTCCTCGGCAGATTGGACGTCAGCGCAACGGTGAAATTCAGAACTGATCCTTCAGCCTGTGCCAGAGCATGCCCAGGGCGAGCAGCGGTGAACGCAAGCGCTGACCGCCGGGAAACGTCGGGTGCGGCACACGCGCGAACAGATCGAACCTGCCATCGACCTGCCCCGATATGGCCTCGGCCAGGAGCCGGCCGGCGAGATGCGTGGCATTCAGGCCATGTCCGGCATACGCCTGGGCGTAGAAGACGTTGGCATGGTCTGGTAACCGCCCTATCTGAGGCAGGCGATTGGCGCCGATACCGATCATACCGCCCCACTGAAAGTCGATTTGGCTGCCTTCCAGCTGAGGAAAAACCTCGAGCATCTTAGGCCGCATGTAGCCTGCAATGTCCTTTGGATCCCGTCCGGAATAATGGCAGGCGCCTCCGAACAACAGTCGCCCATCAGCTGACAGCCGGAAGTAGTCCAGCGCCACCCGCTGATCGCAGACCGCCATGTTCTGCGGTAACAACTCATTCGCGACAGTCATGGGCAACGGTTCGGTGGCGATGATGTAGCTCCCGGCCGGCAGCACTTTTCCCGACAGCGATTTATGCAGCGCTCCCAGATAAGCGTTGCAGGCAAGCACCAGTTGGCCAGCGCGCACGCTGCCTTGCGCCGTGTGCACCTGTACCTGCGAGCCGTACTCGATGCGCTCCACCGCCGATTGCTCGAACAATCGCACCCCAAGCGACTGTGCGGCGGCGGCTTCGCCGAGCGCCAGGTTGAGCGGGTGCAGATGCCCTGAGCCCATGTCGATCAAGCCGCCCACGTAGCGATCCGAGCCAATGACCTCGTGCATGTCCTCTTTCGCCACGCGTTTAAGTGGATGCGGATAGCCGAGGCGCTTCAAGTCTGCGTAGTCCGCCTCGAAGCCATCTAGATGCCGCTGCTTGGTCGCCAGGTCGCAATAACCCCAGGTCAGATCGCATTCGATGGCATAACGCTCGATGCGCTGGCGAACGATGTCTACCGCTTCGAAGCCCATGCGCTTGAGGTTGTCTACGCCATCGTCACCCAGCACGGGTTGGAACTGCTCGACGTCATGTCCGACGCCGCGGATCAGCTGCCCCCCATTCCGGCCGCTGGCGCCCCAGCCGATGCGGTGGGCTTCCAGCAGCACGACTGACAAGCCGCGCTCAGCCAGCTCGATGGCGGTGTTCAGCCCGCTGAAGCCTCCGCCGACAATGCAGACATCGGCCTGTTGCTCGCCTTGCAGAGGGGCGAATGCAAGTGTTCGGTTGGCACTGGCAGCGTAATAGGACGGAGCGTGGTTCTGAGCGTGAGCGGCCGATTGCCGGGTAGTCATAGTCAAGCCTTGAACGATTTGCCTGGCCGAAGGGTAGACCGCAGAGGGCGGGCGGCGCAAAAGCGCATCGCCGATCAGTCCGGTACTGGCAGCTCCAGCGACTCCTTGACCTCCTCCATGACGATGTAACTCTTCGATTCGCGGACGTGCGGCAGTTTGAGCAGGATGTCGCCTAACAGTTTGCGGTAGGAGGCCATCTCTGAAATCCGCGCCTTGATCAGGTAGTCGAAATCACCCGAGACGAGATGGCATTCCAGCACGTGCGGCAGCTTGAGCACGGCCCGACGAAACTCCTCGAAAATATCGCCGGACTTGTAAGCCAGGCTGATTTCGACGAACACCAGCAGCCCGCCCTTGAGGTGTTGTGGGTTCAACCGCGCCGTGTAGCCCATGATGATGCCTTCGCGCTCCAGCCGCCGGACTCGCTCGGTGCAAGGCGTAGTGGACAGGCCGATGCGCTCGCCGAGTTCGGTGAAGGGCATTCGGCCCTCCGCTTGCAGGAGACGAAGAATCTGGCGGTCGATCTTGTCCAGTTCACGACGAGTCTGATGCTTGGTACGCATAGGCGTATCGCCTCCATGAAAGTGTCTTTCAGCGTTAATAAATCGCAAAGATAGTGCTTTATATAGAGAAAAACACTGCTCGACGCTTTTTATACTGCCCATTAACAGTGGCTCTGGAATACCCGCAACGGCGGGTGGGAGGCGGCGATGCGTGTTCTGGTGATGGGTAGCGGCGTGATCGGTACCACCAGTGCCTATTATCTGGCTCGGGCCGGTTTCGAGGTGGTGGTCGTCGACCGTCAGCCTGCCGCGGCCATGGAGACCAGCTTCGCCAATGCTGGGCAGGTGTCACCGGGCTACGCCTCGCCTTGGGCGGCCCCTGGCGTGCCCCTGAAAGCCATGAAATGGTTGATGCAGCGCCATGCGCCGCTCGCCATCAAACTCACTGGCGACATCCAGCAATACCTCTGGATGGCACAGATGCTGCGCAATTGCACGGCGGCGCGGTATGCCGTCAACAAGGAACGGATGGTGCGGTTGTCTGAATACAGCCGAGACTGCCTCGACGAATTGCGCAACGAAACCGGAATCGACTACGAAGGTCGTCAATGCGGCACTACGCAGCTGTTCCGCACCCAGGCGCAGCTGGACAACGCGGCCAAGGACATCGCTGTCCTTGAAGCCTCAGGCGTGCCTTATGAATTGCTCGACCGCGCCGGGATCGCTCGTGCCGAACCCGCGCTTGGACAGGTTTCGGACAAGCTCAGCGGCGCGCTGCGGTTGCCCAACGACCAGACCGGGGATTGCCAGATGTTCACCACCAGGCTCGCCGAAATGTCGCGCTCGTTAGGTGTGGAGTTCCGTTTCAATCAGGATATTCAGCGACTGGAGTATTCGGGTAACCGGCTCAATGGTGTGTGGATCGATGGAAAACTCGAAAAGGCCGATCGCTACGTGCTCGCGCTGGGCAGTTACAGCCCGCAAATGCTCAAGCCGCTCGGTATCCATGCTCCTGTTTACCCGCTCAAGGGCTATTCGCTGACCGTGCCGATCAGCAACCCATCTATGGCCCCTGTTTCCACTGTGCTTGACGAGACCTACAAGGTCGCCATCACCCGTTTCGACCAACGCATCCGGGTTGGTGGCATGGCCGAGATTGCCGGGCACGATCTGTCACTCAATCCGCGGCGTCGCGAGACACTGGCCATGGTGGTTGGCGATCTTTTTCCTGAAGGTGGTGATCCAGTTAGCGCCGAACTCTGGACCGGCCTTCGCCCGGCCACGCCGGACGGCACGCCGATCATTGGCGGCACGGCCTATCGCAACCTGTATCTGAACACCGGGCACGGTACTCTGGGCTGGACCATGGCCTGCGGCTCTGGTCGTCTGCTCGCCGATCTGCTGGCGAAAAAGCGCACCCAGATCAGCACCGATGGTCTCGACATATCCCGCTATGGAAAAAACAAGGAATCGCAAAAGCATGTCCATACAGCGCCTGCACACCAATGAACGCATGAGCCAAATCGTCATTCACCGTGGCACGGTCTATCTCGCTGGACAGGTGGGTGATGACATGAGTGCCGGTATCGAGCAACAAACCCGTGAGACCCTCGACAATATCGAGCGGCTGCTCGGTGAGGCTGGAACCGACAAGCAACACATCCTCTCGGTGACCATTTATCTCAAGGATATCGATGCAGATTTTGCCGGCATGAATGCTGTTTGGGATCAGTGGCTGCCTCAGGGCGTCGCTCCAGCTCGCGCTACGGTGGAGGCCAAGCTCTGCGAGCCGGAAATCCTCGTCGAATTGTCCGTTGTCGCTGCGCTTCCAGACTGATTGAGCGCCGAGGGTGGCGCAGTCTGTAGTTCCGCATGCAGGTGGCACATCTGCGAAGCCACAGAAGCAAAAAAGCCCGGCACGCGCCGGGCTTTTTGTTGTGCGCAACGTTTAACGTTGGGTCACGTCCGCCATGTTGCCGTTACCGCTCTGGGTGATGAATGCATAATCACCCATGCTGCTCTGGAGCAGTACTGCACTGTTATCCATCCCGGCCTGGCTTATGACTGCGTCGTTCTGAGCCCCCGATTGGGTGACATCCAGCAGGTTGTCATTGCCGTCCTGGTAGCTCTGCGCATAGTTGTCTCTGCCGGCTTGCACGAACTCCGCGCTGTTGTCCTGTCCGAACTGCACGATCTCGGCCTCGGCCAGGTCGCCCGTTTGAGTGAGCGTTACGTCGTTGTTGACGCCATCCTGCTGAACGAATGCACCTTGGTCTCTACCGGTCTGGCTGACGGTGGCAGAGTTCATGTCGCCGCTCTGGATCACGTCGAGGGTGCCGCGTGTGCCGTACTGACCGCTGCGAACGTAGTTATCAGTGCCGGTCTGTTCAACGAAGGCGCTTTGGAAGTTGCCGCCCTGGGCCAGCATGGCCCGGTTTGAGTTACCGCTCTGGAACAGGTCCGAGAAATGGTTGCCGCCGCCACCTTGCACGACCCGTGCTTCGTTCAAATCGCCGCGCTGCTCAATTGATGATTCGTTATTGCGAGATGCTTGCAGCACGACGTCCACGACGTTCAGGTTGCCGATCTGGTTGACGACTGAGCTTGAGTTGATGCCGCGCTGATTGGTTGTTGCCTCGTTGCCTTCGCCAGACTGGAAGATGGCAGTGGTGTTTTTGGTTCCGGTCTGGTCGACCAGCGCTGTATTGCCCTGCGCACCCTGTTGGGTGACCTCAGCGTTATGCGACGCGCCAGACTGGTTGACGGTGGCGTCCTGATAGGAGCCGGTTTGCAGAATCGTGGTTTCGCTGCCAGCAGCCATTGCGCTTGTCGCAGCGGCAGATATCAACAGTGCGAGAATCGTCTTTTTGTTCAGCATTTGAAGCTCCGTTCGGAGGGGTGGTAAACGTCCTGTTCCCACAACCAGTCCTCAGCAGACTGGGGAATTTGGATTTCGATCCAGCGTCGGCAAATTAGCCGGCTGCCTCTCGTTCGAGCATGAGCCGAACGGTTGATTCTCTACATGGCCCATCCAGTAAGAGCTGCAGAGCCCGTAGATGCAGGGGGTTAGCAGGCAAGACGTCATTTCATCCCGGTGTGTTGAAAATTCTGAACGCCCTCGCCATCATAGCGGCCTCTGCTATCGCTCTTGATTGGGGGCTCCCGTATTGGACGTCGGTGTTCGACTGCAAACCATTCGTAAACTCAAGGGCCTGTCCCAGCGCGAACTCGCCAAACGTGCAGGCGTCACCAACAGCACAATTTCCATGATCGAGAAGAACAGCGTTAGCCCCTCGATCAGTTCGTTGAAAAAGGTGCTCAGCGGCATCCCCATGTCGCTCGTCGAATTCTTTTCTCCCGATTTCGAGCAGGACAGCGATACCCAGGTGGTCTACAAGGCCGGTGAGCTGATCGATATTTCCGACGGTGCGGTCAGCATGAAACTGGTTGGCAAGGCCCATCCGGGACGGGCCATCGCCTTTCTGACGGAAACCTATCCGCCTGGCTCTGATACGGGCACCGACATGCTGGCTCACCAGGGGGAGGAGGCCGGGATGCTGGTCGAAGGGCGTCTGGAGCTGACAGTGAGCGGCCAGACCTATGTGCTCGAGACGGGGGATAGCTACTATTTCGAAAGCAGCAAGCCACACCGATTCCGTAACCCGTTCGACGCACCTGCCCGGCTGATCAGCGCGACCACGCCGGCTAATTTCTAAGCGCTTTATTGCGGGCAGGCCGTGCCGGACTCCGCTGCGACAAAGCGTCGCTGAGGATGGGCGGGCCATTCGTATTGTTTCGGCGGACATGGCTTGCCGTTATACTGATCGCCGCTCGCGATACCGTGGCCGCGGGCGTGTCTAGCCACATGAGGGTATAAGGTGAACCTGATTAAGAAGATCCTGGTAGCACAGACTGCCGTATTGGCCCTGTGGGCAGTGAGCGCTCAGGCTGCGACCAACGACGATATCGCCGAGCGACTCAAGCCGGTGGGTAATGTATGTATTCAAGGCGAGGAGTGCGCTGCTGCTGGCGGTGCGACTGCTGCCGCAGGCGGCGCTGCTCGCAGCGGTTCCGATGTGTACGGCAAATTCTGCACTGCCTGCCACGGTTCCGGCCTGCTGAATTCGCCGAAGACCGGTGATAGCGCTGCCTGGACTGCGCGTGCAGATGCCGCGGGTGGGCTGGATGGTCTGCTCAAGCATGCCATCAGTGGCATCAACGCCATGCCGCCGAAAGGCACATGTGCTGACTGCTCGGATGACGAGCTGTTGGATGCCATCAAGCATATGTCCGGCCTGTAACAAGCGCCCTCAAGCGCACGCCGGTCAAGACAAAGCCGCCTTCGGGCGGCTTTGTCGTTTCTGGAGGGAGTAAAGCCGCTCGGTGCCGGGTCGAAACTTGCAACTCCCTTCCCGAGGACTTCATTGCTGAGCCCTCGGCATGTCGATGAGGTGCCCATGCACAGTTCCGCCCCGCAACCCGAGCAGCTGCATTTTTCCAGCGATGGTCGTACGCCGAACAGCTCTCACCCGGTGCTGGTTTACCGACAGCTGCCATTGGCCGGTAACGACTATGCCAGCGCGTTCGAGAATCTTTTCAATAGCCATCTGTGGCCGGCGCAATGGCGAGCAGGAGTCTATGACTATCACCACTACCACTCCACTGCGCATGAGGTGCTTGGCGTATCACGTGGTTCGGCACGACTGATGCTGGGTGGCGAGCGCGGTCAGGAAGTGGAGGTGAGTGCGGGGGATGCGCTGGTGCTGCCTGCCGGCACTGGGCATTGCCAGCTCAGCGCCAGTGAGGATTTCGAGGTGGTCGGTGGTTATCCGATGGAGCAGCAATACGATCTGCTGCGCCCGGATGAAAGCAGCCACGATGAGGCTCGGATGCGCGCGCAGCGGGTCAGCGTGCCGGTAAGTGATCCGGTTGCCGGCACCCAGGGCGCGCTGGTCAGCCTTTGGCGTAACGAGTAGAGCGAGCGGCGTTTACTCGACGAAAACCACCTCACCGTCGCTAAGCGCGGCAACGCGGGCCAGAGATTCGACGCGAAAGCCTGCTTCCTCCAGTTCCTGGCGTCCGGCCTGGAATGATTTCTCGATCACGATGCCGAGCCCGGCGATGCTCGCGCCGGCCTGCTGGATGATCGAGATAAGCCCTTTGGCTGCCTTGCCATTGGCCAGAAAATCGTCGATGACGAGCACCCGATCACTGGGTGACAGGTGATTGGTGGAAATGGCAATGGTGCTTTCGACCTGCTTGGTAAACGAATACACGGAGGCCGTCAGCAGGTGATCGGTCAGCGTCAGGGACTGATGCTTGCGGGCGAAGATCACTGGCACACCCAGCTCCAGGCCGGCCATGATCGCGGGCGCGATGCCCGAGGCTTCGATGGTGACGATCTTGGTGATGCCGTCGTTGCGGAACCGGCGGGCGAATTCCTGGCCGATCTGCTGCATCAGCACGGGGTCGATCTGGTGGTTCAGAAATGCATCGACCTTGAGCACGCGGTCGGAGAGTACGATGCCTTCATTGCGGATCTTCTGTTTCAGCTGTTCCACGAACGCGCTACCTCAAGCGTGGGCGGCCGGGTTCACCTGACGAATCAGAGGTCGAAAAGCCAGCTGGGCGCTGCGCCGTAGTGGCGAGCGCCCAGCTCGTTTCAATCCAGCATCCGTTCGTCACTGCTTTCCGCAGCCTGGAAAGCCGCGCATTCTCGCCTAATTCCATGCGCGGGTCCAAGTGGACCGTTCAGTCCGGTGTTTCTATCGACAGGCGGCGGAAGCGCGCAGCCTCGCCATGATGTTGCAAGACGATGTGACCTTCATCCGCCCGGGCAAAGCGCGGGTAATTGCTGAATTTGCTCGTGGCGATGCGTTTGCGTAACGCTTCGTCGTTCAGCCCGTAGCGAAGTACAAGACGCCCGTTCAGCCAGTGCTCGACCTCACCATTGTGAACGCTGAGCGCGGCTTCGACGAACTGATCGGGTATCAGCTGGGTGTCCGCATCCGGCGGTAGCAGCCCATAAAGCGCACCGTTACGGGTGCTGGGTACGCAGCCATCGGGATGACCCTGATCATCGAGCAGCTGCAGTTCCGGGCCGCTGTGCCAGCTCAGCTCAACATCTTCCTGAACGTGATAGAACACGCCCGAGTTGCCCGCATAAGGCAGGGCGAACTCGAAGCGCAACCTGAAGTTGCGATAACGCTCCAGCGAGACCAGGTCGATTCGCTGCGTGCCGGCAACGGCATGCAGCTCATCGCCCTCCAGTTGCCAGCAGCAGTCGGGAAAGCTGTCGCCGTGCCAGGCGCGCCATTGCGATGCATCGAGTTGTCGGATCATAGGCCAGTCATCCGAACAGCTGCTGCTTGCGCCGCAACCAGCGGTAGCCATACGGCCCCAGTTTCAACTCCAGGGGTGAGCCTTCTGGCTGCCCGTAGTCGCAGTCGGCAAGTACATCGACCATGTCCTGAAGATCGTCTGCGGTGATCTTCACGGTCGTTTCCTTGTCGGCAAGATTGACCAGCATCAGCACGGTCGATCCATTGTCATGGCGGATTGCGAACACCGCCGGATCATCCACTTCGACGGTTGTGCGCTTGCCGATGCCAATCTCGCGCAGGCCGATGCGGGTGCGGATCATGTTGCCGGTGCGCGCCATCAGTGAGTCGCTACGCAGGGTCTGGGCGAACACGTTGATCTTTTCGTAGGCAAACGGCCCTTCGTCGATCACCGGTGCGGCCAATTCACCGGTGGTGCAGGAGAATCCGGCGTTGGGTTCATTGGACCACTGCATCGGTGTACGTACGGCCAGCCGCTCAGGGCGATCGAGGTCGTCGCCCATTCCGATCTCCTCGCCATAGCGGATGATCGGCGTGCCGGGCAGCGAGAAGAGCAACGCATGGGTCGCGGCGATGCGTCGCTCATCGCCGTCGAGCATCGGCGCGAGACGTCGACGAATGCCGCGGTTGTACGCGCGCATGTTCTCGTCAGGGGCGAAGGTGTCCATCACCTCCTTGCGCTCATCCTCTTCCAGCCGGTCTAGGCTCAGCTCGTCGTGGTTGCGGATCCACAGCGCATATTGCGAATGGCTCGGAGGCAGCGGCTGGCTGTTCAGCGCACGGGCCAGAGGCTCGGCCTGCTGTCGTGCCAGAGACAGGAACAGGTGGTTGTTGGTCCAGAAGTCCAGCAGCAAAGTAACGCGATCGGCTTCGTCGCCGAAGTATTCGACGTACTTTTCCGGGTCGGTGTCGATCTCGCCCAGCAGCACGGTTTCAGGCCGTCGCATGGTCACGAAGTCGCGCATGTGCTCGAGCAGCCAGTAGCCCTTTTCCAGTTCGCCGCCGCCTGCCTGACGCACCATGTGCACCGCGGCGTCGATGCGGAAACCGGAAACGCCCAGGCGCAGCCAGAACGACATGATCCGCTCGATCTCGTGGATGACCCGCGGGTTGGTCAGGTCCAGATCCGGCTCGTGCTTGTAGAACAGATGACGGTAGTACTGGCCGGCTTCTTCATCCCAGGTCCAGATGCTGTCTTCGACCGTCGGGAAAATCGGCTCCATGAAGTCGTCGGGCTCGTCGGCCCATATGTAGTAGTCGCGGTAGGGCGACTCTCTGTCGCGGCGCGCCTCCTGAAACCATTTGTGCTGGATGGAGGTGTGCTGCACTACCAGCTCGATGATGACGTGCAGGCCCAGCTCTTCGGCCTTCTCCAAAAGCGCGACGATGTCGGCAAGATCACCGAAGCGTTCGTCCACCTGCAGATGATCGGTGATGTCGTAGCCGGCATCCTCGAACGGCGACTGGTAGAACGGCATCAGCCAAACGGCGGTGCAGCCGAGGCCACGAACGTAGTCGAGCCGTTCGGTGATGCCGCGCAGGTCGCCGCAGCCGTCGCCGTTGCTGTCACGAAACAGAGTGGGGTCGATCTGATAGATCGCCGCGTTGCGGTACCAGAGTGGACGCATGCTCAGTTCTCCATTGGGCGCAGCACGACGGCCTGCCTTGGGTT
The DNA here is from genome assembly GCF_003696365.1 of Stutzerimonas zhaodongensis. Classification (GTDB taxonomy): domain Bacteria; phylum Pseudomonadota; class Gammaproteobacteria; order Pseudomonadales; family Pseudomonadaceae; genus Stutzerimonas; species Stutzerimonas zhaodongensis. The sequence goes on along the minus strand of NZ_RFFM01000004.1, from coordinate 150,010 downwards.
AAGGGTGCCGTTGTAGGGATCGCCTTCACCGATACCGTCGCTGGCGATCTCGACATGCCAGTCGCCAGCGTGCGGGTGAGCGTGGGGCTGATCCGAGAAGTTGATGCAGACCAGCCGCTGATCGCAGCCGAAATGCCGACGGTAGGCGAGCACCTCGGGGTGCGATGGCAATTCTTCGAAGTCGCCGTGATGCAGCGCCGGGCTGGCCTTGCGGGCGGCAAGCAGGCGCTGGTAGAGCGCGAACATGGAGTTCGCTTCACCAGTCTGCCGCTCTGCCGCCAGCTCGTTGGCTTCAGGCGGGAAGGGCAGCCAGGGTCCTGCACCTTGCCAGCCATGTGGCGGTTCGGCCTGCCAGGGAATCGGGGCGCGGCAGCCATCGCGGCCGCCCGGATCGATGCGCGCCTCATCGCCGATATGCGCATCCTCCAGGCCCAGTTCTTCGCCTTGGTAGATGAACGGGGTGCCGCGCAACGTCAGCAACAGCACCGCAGCCGCTCGTGCGGATCGCTCGGAACCTTGATAGCGGCTGCGCTGGCGCACGTTGTCGTGATTAGACAACACCCAGGTCGGCCAGGCACCGGCGGGTTGCAGCCAGTGCTCGACCTCGCGGATGCAGGTGCGAAACATGACCGGATCCCAGGGCGCGTCGAGGGGGTTGAAGTTGAAGGCCAGATGCAGCTCGTCGCCAGCGCCGTAGTACTGCAGCACGCGCTCGGTGGAGCGGATGTTCACCTCGCCCACCAGCATGCGGTCGCCAGGATAGCTGTCGACGAGCTTGCGCAGGCCGCGCAGGACTTCGTGGCTGTAAGGCTGATCGTTGAAGTCCGACAGCGGCTGGCCGGCCTGGCAGCGCGGGTCATCGGCGAAGCTCGGGTCCTTTCCGGTGCAGTGGATGACGTCGATGCGAAAGCCGTCGATGCCGCGGTCGAGCCAGAAGCGCAGCACGGCGTGCATGGCCTCGACCACCTCGGGGTTGCGCCAGTTGAGGTCCGGCTGCTTGGCGAGGAACAGATGCAGGTAGTACTGCTGAGTGTGCTCGTCCCAGGTCCAGGCGCTTCCGGCGCCCAGCGCGGCACGCCAGTTGTTCGGCTGGTCGCGCCAGATGTACCAGTCGCGCTTGGGGTTGTCTCGCGAACTGCGCGACTCGACGAACCAGGGATGCTCATCGGACGTGTGATTGGGCACGAAATCCAGCAGCACACGGATACCACGGACGTGGGCTTCGGCGATAAGCCGGTCGATATCGTCCAGCGAACCGAATAGCGGGTCGATATCGCAATAGTCGCTGATGTCGTAGCCGGCATCGGCCATTGGCGAGCGGAAGATCGGCGACAGCCACAGCGCATCGACGCCTAGCGCCTGCAAATGATCGAGATGGCGAAGTACGCCGTTGAGGTCCCCGATGCCATCGCCATTGCTGTCGGCAAAGGAGCGCGGGTAGATCTGATAGACGGTCGCGCCTTTCCACCACGGTGCCTGGGTCGTCTCGCTCATGCTTCACACCCCCGATTTGTCGCAGTTTCCGGCCGAAGCTGAACGGCCGCTCTGTTAGGTTTACGACTGACAAGCGGCACCTGGGTTCGCCATTTTGTTGATCCGGGTCGGTACGCCATGAACGTAGGCGCGGATACTCCGCCTAAGCTAACAACTGATTCCAACCCTCCGAGGAGAATTGCATGCTACGTATTGCCATCAACGGGTATGGGCGTATCGGTCGCGCCGTCGTACGAGCGCTGTTCGAGCGTGGACTGCAGGATCAGGTTCAGGTCGTTGCCATCAACGACCTGAGCGACCACAAAACGCTGGTGCACCTGACGCGTTTTGATTCGACCTTTGGTCGCTTTCCCGAACCAGTGGAGCTGGACGGTGAGTCCATGGTGGTGCGCGGCCAGTCGATCCGCCTGCTCGCCGAGCGGGAGGCGACCAAGCTGCCCTGGAAGGAGCTGGGCGTGGATGTGGTGCTCGAATGCACCGGCAAATTCAAGAAGCGCGAGTTGGTCGAGCAGCACCTGCAGGCCGGTGCCAGCCGGGTGTTCGCATCGCACCCGCTCGATGGTGCCGACCTGACCGTCGTATATGGCGTGAACCACCAGCTGCTGAGCGATCAGCGGATCATTTCCAATGCGTCCTGCACTACCAACTGCCTGGCACCACTGGCCAAGGTGCTGCACGAAGCCGTGGGCATTCGTCAGGGGCTGCTCAATACCGTGCACTCCTACACCAATGATCAGAACCTGCTCGATAAAGCGCACAAGGATCTTTACCGGGCGCGTGCCGCCGGGCTTTCGATGATCCCTTCCACCACTGGCGCGGCCAAGGCCATCGGCCTGGTGCTGCCGGAGCTCTCTGGCCGGCTGGACGGTCTTTCCGTTCGGGTGCCGACGCCGAATGTCTCGCTGGTGGACCTGACTTTCGTTGCCGAAAACCCACCGGAAAGCGTCGAGGCGATCAATCAGATCCTGCGCGAAGGTGCGCAGAAGATGCCGGACGGGGTCATGGAATGTAACGAGGAAGCGCTGGTGTCCTGCGACTTCAACGGTTATCCGGCTTCTTGCGTAGCGGACCTCAGCCAGACTCGCGTGCAGGGCGAGCTGGTCAAGGTGATGGCCTGGTACGACAACGAGTGGGGCTTCTCCAACCGCATGCTCGACGTCCTGTTGCACTGGGGCGATGGCACCGCCCAAGCCAGCTGATCGGCTCGCCTGGATGAGCGATGACGGGAGCGTCTGGACGCAACGGTTGGATGGTTTTCGGGCGGCTACGGCTGCCCGTCAACCAACGCCCGGTTGCGGCGCGGCGGCAGCAGTCACGGCTGACATAGGCCTTGCGCTGGTCTTGAAGGGGCTGCGTATCAGCGAGGCCCACGACTCGGACCCGGTTAGGCTCCAGCTGCTGCAGGCGGCGGAATCGCTGTTGGGCCGGCCGGGCGCTTTCGCCGACGATGACGTTCAGGCCTTCCGCGATTTTTTGGACGCTGCCCGAGCAGGCGAGCCGGAGCAGAAACGGGCGGCCTCTCGGCAAGCCTGCGCCGTGCCGCTGGCCCTGGCGCACTGCTGCCTGGAGGCGCTCGAGCTTGCCGTCAAAGCCTGGCCACTTACCGATACAAACGTGCAAAGCGACGCTCAGGCCGGTGCTGTGCTCATCCATTCGGGGCTCAGCGCTGCATTGATCAATGTCGATGCGGACATGGGGAGCCTTGATGACCCTACCGCCCGCGAACAAGCCGCGCAGACTCGCAGGCGCTTGCAGGATGAGGGGGATGGTCTGCTGAAGCGTCTGCGCGATCGGGTTATGGGCGATGTCCCCGGCTCTGCCTGATCAATCTCGCGTCGCCAATATCCAATGAGTCTGCGGCTTCATCTCTGCGCGCGGCGGAGATGATCGCCAGCAAGCTGGCTCCTACGAAAAGCAGGTTCCACGCGCCAGAGTCATACCCCCAGTCTTGGTAGGAGCCAGCTTGCTGGCGATCCGGTCCCACTCCCTCGTCACGACCGTCTCGGTTCCAGTCGGCCCTGTCCTAAAATCCATAACGAGAAAAATCGTCTCGTTATAGTTTGCGCTTTCGAGCGTTGTTTTCTAGTCTCAAGACCACCTGAGGCGAACGTCTCTCAATCGAGACCTGATGTCTCCTCATGCAATCCGTTCGCGTGGCGTATCGCTCGACAGGCTTTGGACCTGTCCCAAGCGCATCGCGAACCCTACCGGAGCGCACCATGAGCAATCGCATCGTCCTGCCGCGCCTGATGGAAGTCGGCGCTGGCGCCGTTCAGCAGATCGTTTCCGTGCTGCAGAACCTAGGCTGCAAACGCCCGCTGATCGTCACTGATCGAATGATGGTCGAACTGGGCTACGTCGCCCGAATCAGCGAGATCCTGACAAAGGCCGACATCCCCAGCGACTGCTTTGCCGATACCTTGCCTGAGCCGACCGCGGCATCGATTCGTGCCGGCGTCGAGATGGTTCGCCAGGGCGATTACGATTCGATCATCGCGCTTGGTGGCGGCAGCCCCATCGATTCAGCCAAGGCCATCGGCATCCTTGGGAAGTTTGGCGGCGAGATGCGCGACTACCGCTTCCCGCGCGATGTCAGCGAAGCCGGCCTGCCGCTGATCGCGATTCCAACGACAGCCGGTACCGGCTCCGAAGCTACGCGCTTCACCATCATCACCGACGAAACCAGTGACGAGAAAATGCTCTGCGCCGGCCTTGGCTTCATGCCGGTCGCTGCGCTGATCGACTACGAGTTGACTCTGTCGCTGCCACCGCGGGTGACCGCCGACACCGGTATCGATGCGCTGACCCACGCGATCGAGGCCTATGTCAGCCGCAAGGCCAGTCTCTACAGCGACGCACAGGCGTTGCAAGCCATGCGTCTGCTGGCACCCAACCTGCGTTCGGCCTACCACGAGCCGGCCAATCGCCAGGCTCGTGAGGCAATGATGCTCGGGGCAACGCTCGCCGGCATCGCCTTCTCCAACGCATCGGTGGCATTGGTACATGGCATGAGCCGGCCGATCGGAGCGTTCTTCCATGTGCCGCACGGGCTGTCGAATGCCATGCTGCTGCCTGCGATCACTGCATTCTCGATTCCCGCCGCACCTGAGCGCTATGCCGAGTGCGCACGTGCCATGGGCGTCGCCGGCGAAGGCGACAGCGTCGAAATAGCTAACCACAAGCTGCTGAACGAACTCCGTGCAATCAACGAAGAGCTACAGGTGCCCAGCCCCGAGCAGTTCGGCATCACCCGCGAGCGTTTCTTCGAACTGCGCGAAACTATGGCGAAGCAGGCACTGGCCTCCGGCTCACCGGGTAACAACCCGCGTGTGCCCACGGAAGCAGAAATCATCGACCTTTACGAAACCGTCTGGAACCAGGAGTGAGCTCATGCAGACCCTCGGCAATCTGATCAACAACGAGGCCGTCGCTGGCCGCTCCGAACGGCACGCAACCGTCTATAACCCGGCCACGGGAGAGCCGCGTTTCTACGTCTCGCTGTCTTCGGCAGACGAAACCCGCGAGGCCATCGCAGCTGCTCAGGCCGCGTACGAAGGCTGGGCAAAGACGCCGCCGCTGGTGCGCGCTCGCGTCATGTTTCGTTTCAAGGCGCTGCTCGAAGAGCGTCGCGACGACGTGGCGCGGCTGATCTCGCTGGAGCACGGCAAGGTGTTCTCCGATGCGCAGGGTGAAGTCACTCGTGGCCTGGAAGTGGTGGAGTTTGCCTGCGGTATTCCGCATCTGCTCAAGGGCGAGTTTTCACCCAACGTCGGGCGAGACATCGATTCAAACTCGCTGATGCAGCCGCTGGGCGTCTGCGTCGGCATAACGCCATTCAACTTTCCGGCGATGGTGCCTCTGTGGATGCTGCCGGTGGCCATCGCCTGCGGCAATACATTCGTCCTCAAGCCTTCCGAGAAGGACCCGAGCGCGACCATGCTGCTCGGCGAGCTGCTGGCCGAGGCCGGACTGCCGGCGGGCGTGCTGAACATCGTCAATGGCGATAAGGAGGCGGTGGATGTGCTGCTGACTGACGAGCGCGTGCAGTCGGTGAGCTTCGTCGGCTCGACGCCCATCGCCGAATACATCTATACGACTGCTTCGGCACACGGCAAACGCTGCCAGGCCCTGGGCGGCGCGAAGAACCACATGGTGATCATGCCCGACGCCGATCCGCAGCAGGTAGTGGGCTCGCTGATGGGCGCCGCATACGGCTCGGCCGGCGAGCGCTGCATGGCGATTTCAGTGGCAGTCTGCGTAGGCGACGAGGTAGCGGATAACCTGGTCCAGATGCTCAAGGCCGAGATCACGCAGATGCGAGTCGGACCGGGTACCGGCGTCGAGCCTGAGCCGCACATGGGGCCGTTGGTCACACGCGAGCATCAACAGAAAGTATCCGGTTACATCGACCTGGGCGTTGAAGAGGGCGCAACCTTGGTCTGTGATGGCCGCGGGCTTCAGGTCGAAGGCTACGAGAACGGGTTCTACGTCGGCCCAACGCTGTTCGATCGGGTGACGCCTGAGATGCGCATCTACAAGGAGGAAATCTTCGGTCCGGTGTTAGCTGTGGTACGCGTCAAATCTTTCGATGAAGCGTTGAAGCTGGTCAACGATCACGAGTTCGGCAACGGCACCTCGATCTTCACCCGTGACGGCGACACTGCGCGTCAGTATGAGGAAGAGGTCAAGGTCGGTATGGTCGGGGTCAACGTGCCGATTCCGGTGCCAATGGCCTTCTACTGCTTTGGCGGCTGGAAGCGCTCGATCTTCGGCCCGCTGAACATGCATGGTCCGGATGGCGTGCGCTTCTTCACCCGAATGAAGACTGTGACCCGCCGCTGGCCGACTGGCATTCGTGCTGGCGCGGATTTTTCCATGCCGACAATGAAGTAGGGCTGGGCTCCGCCGGCTTATCGTAGGGAACCAGCTGCTGACGATCGGGCAACGGTGATCGCCGGCAAGCTGGCTCCTAAAATGCGCTGCGCTGTAGGGTGGGCCGTACGGCGTTCCGCTTCAGACCACAGATGGCTGAAGCCAACCCTACAGGGGCCTGGGCCGCATCACTTGAGCGGTTTGCGGCTGACCTGTCTCGGACCGCTGCTACACGTGCAGGTTGCCAAACACGCACCTGTTCATCTTCATCAATCACAAGGCAAACGATGCGCAGCACTTCCCGTGAAAAAGGCTCATCAATTACCCGCGTGCTTGAAATCATCGAGGCCGTGGCGAGCGCAAAGGAACCGCTTACCCCCAGTGCATTGGCGGACAAGCTGGACATCCCCAAACCCAGCGCACATCGCCTGGTGCAGACGCTGGAGAAGGAAGGTTTTCTCCAGTTCGGCCTAAAGGGGGGGCTGTTACCGGGTGATCGGCTTCACGCGACGGCGGTGAACATTCTGGGCAGTGGCCGGCACAAGGCGCTGCGTCAGGCGATATTGCGTCAGCTGTCTGATGAGATAGGCGAAACCTGCGGCCTTTCGGTGCCAGATGGCCTGGACATGCTGTATTTCGATCGGGTGCAAACCAACTGGCCACTGCAAATCAACCTGCCCATCGGCAGCCATACACCGCTCTGGTGTACGGCAAGCGGCAAGCTGTATCTCGCTTCGCTGCCGAACGATCAGCTGGAGCGGATCCTGCCGCGCCTGCCGATTCGGCAGATGGCGCGCAACACCTTTACCGAGCTCAGCGCACTGCGTGATGATCTGGCGCGGATTCGGGAGGAAGACCTGGCCACCGATACGGAAGAGTTCATCGACGGCATGGTCGCCTGCGCCGTACCGGTGCGCGGTGGCCGTGGCGAGTTGACCGCCTGCCTGTTCACCCATGCGCCGGTGATTCGCTGTCGCATGGAGCAATTGCTTGAGTTCGTGCCACGTCTGCGCGCGGCAGCAAGGGAGCTGGAGTCAATCGTCAGCGGCTGAAGGAGACGTGGTGTAGCCAGCGTAGGGTGGATGACGCTCTTTTCATCCACCGTGATCCCGCTCAGTGAGTCGCCGCCTCACGAATTGGTGGAGCGCCACCCGGTGCCGTCGCCCGGTGGATCGGTGGATCGGTGGATCGGTGAAGCGTGATCCACCCTACGTCAGCTTGAGCCGCTAAGGCTTTGCTACTTCTTCAACATTGCCCGCATGGCGGCCAGTGCGTCGTTACCACGCGCAGCCTTGACCTCCACCGGTGCGTCTTCCTGGCCTTCCCACTCAAGGTCCTCCTGCGGTAGTTCGTCGAGGAAACGGCTGGGCATGCATTCGATGATTTCGCCGTACTGCTTGCGTTTGGCGGCAAAAGTCATTGCCAGGTTCTGCCGTGCGCGGGTGATGCCGACGTAGGCCAGGCGGCGCTCTTCCTCGATGGTGTCGGCCTCGATGCTTGATCGGTGCGGAAGGATTTCCTCCTCCATGCCAAGGATGAACACGTACGGAAACTCGAGGCCCTTGGATGCATGCAGCGTCATCATCTGCACGCCATCGGCGCCTTCTTCCTCTTCCTGCTGACGTTCGAGCATGTCGCGCAGAACCAGTTTGGCGATGGCCTCCTCGATGGTCATCTCGCCTTCTTCGTCCTTCTCCAGCGTGTTCTTCAACGCATCGATGAGGAACCAGACGTTGCCCATGCGGAAGTCCGCCGCCTTGTCGCTGGAGGTCTGCTGGCGTACCCATGTCTCGTAGTCGATGTCCATGACCATGCTGCGCAGGGCGGCGATGGGGTCGTTCTGCGCGCATTGCTGGCGCAGGTTGTCCATGTAGCGTTTGAAGCGGGACAGGCGATCGGTGAAGCGGCTGTCGAGGTGTTCCCCCAGGCCCATTTCATCGCAGGCTGTGTACATCGAGATTTTTCGGGCGGTGGCGTAGTTGCCGAGCTTTTCCAGGGTGGTCGAGCCGATCTCCCGGCGCGGTACGTTGATCACCCGCAGGAAGGCGTTGTCGTCGTCCGGATTGACCAGTAGGCGGAAGTAGCTCATCAGGTCCTTCACTTCCTGACGGGCGAAGAAGCTGGTGCCGCCCGACAGGCGATAGGGGATCTGGTGGTGCTGCAGCTTCAGCTCGATCAGCTTTGCCTGGTAGTTGCCACGGTAGAGGATGGCGAAATCGCTATAGGGCCGCTGGGTCTTGAGGTGCAGCGTGAGAATCTCCATCGCCACTCGCTCGGCCTCGGCCTCCTCGTTGCGGCAGCGGATGACCCGTATCGCGTCGCCGTGCCCCATTTCGGACCACAGCTGCTTCTCGAAGGCGTGCGGGTTGTTGGCAATCAGCACGTTGGCGCACTTGAGGATACGGCTGGTGGAGCGGTAGTTCTGCTCCAGCATCACCACCTTAAGCGAGGGGAAGTCGTCCTTCAGCTGCATCAGGTTTTCCGGCCGTGCGCCGCGCCAGGCGTAGATCGACTGGTCGTCGTCGCCGACCACGGTGAAGTGCGCGCGCTCCTGAACCAGCAGCTTCACCAGCAGGTATTGGCTGGCGTTGGTGTCCTGATACTCGTCCACCAGCATGTAGCGGACCTTGTTGCGCCACTTCTCCAACACCTCAGGATGGTCCTGGAACAGCTTGACCGGCTGCATGATGAGGTCGTCGAAATCCACCGCGTTGTACGCCTTGAGCGTGCGCTGGTAGTGCGTATAGACGATTGCGGCAGTCTGTTCCTTCGGGTTGCGCGCATTGGCCAGCGCTTCTTCAGGAACGATCAGGTCATTCTTCCAGCTGCCGATGTAGCCTTTGATTTCGTCCACGCCGTCATCACCGGCGTATTCCTTCTGCATGATGTCCGTCAGCAGCGCCTTGATGTCACCCTCATCGAATATTGAAAAGCCGGGCTTGTAACCCAACTTGGCGTATTCCTTGCGAATGATGTTCAGGCCCAGGTTGTGAAAGGTCGAGACCGTCAGGCCCCGACCCTCTCCGCCGCGCAGCAGGCTGCTGACGCGTTCCTTCATTTCGCGGGCGGCCTTGTTGGTGAAAGTCACGGCGACGATGTACTGCGCGCGGATTCCGCATTGCTGGATGAGGTAGGCGATCTTGCGGGTGATCACGCTGGTCTTGCCGGAACCGGCGCCGGCGAGCACCAGCATGGGGCCGCCGACGTAGTTCACGGCTTCCTGCTGCCGGGGATTGAGTCGGGACATCGTCGTTTGGTCTGTCGAAACGGGGGCGAGAGTTTAACAGGGCTGGGCCGTCGAATTGGGATCGGTAGGCGGTTGCAACTACCGGTCGTCGCCGGCGAGGCTGGGTTATGCGGCGCAATGCTCTAGTCTATGCGCCGACGCCCGCTTTAGGCCGCTCGGCCTGTCGTCCCGCTTCACACAAGGAGGTGTACTTCAAGGTGGTTGCTCACCTTACTGCTCCGCACGAATCGGTGAACAAAAGTGACATCGTCCGTTAAATCTATCCGGCTGGTTCTGCTCGCTGAAGAACCGGCGTGGCGCGAGCACCTGCAGGCCGCGCTCAATGCTCTTCCGACCCCGCACCAGCTTTTCGTTGCAGACAATTGGGCTGCAGCCAACGCCTACCTGGTTGAATCTGGATTCAACCTGCTGCTTACCACGCCTCGGTATCGTCCGGAGTCCGGGCGCTTTCCCTGGCCCACGGTATTGCTGGTTGAGCAGGATCCGGCCGAGCTGCCAGAGGGTGCCATCGACTGGTTGGTCGGTCCGCAGCTGGTTCCCGAGTTGCTGCGGCGATGTCTGCACTACGCCCGGGAACGCTGCCACCTGCAGAGTATTCTCCAGCGTCTCAGCGTTCAGGACCCTTTGACTGGCATAGCCAACCGCCAGGGCTTTCAGGCTCACATGGCTACCGAGCTGTTGGCTCACGACGGCGATGAGCTGGTGCTGGGCATACTGGATCTGGACAACTTCCGCAGAGTCAACGATGCGCTCGGCCACCAGGCGGGTGATCGCTTGATCGTACAAGTTGTGGCGCGATTGAAGGCGAAGCTGGAGGTTGGAGACCGGCTCGGTCGGCTCGGCGGCGACGAGTTTGCTTTGCTACTGGACGCCTCCACCCCCGGACGCGCAGAACGTCTTGCTGATCAACTGATGGAGTCGCTTGCCGAGCCCTACTGGATCGACGGTGAAAGCCTGATGCTTGGTTGCAGCCTGGGTCTGGCGCGCGCCAAGGCCGATACCGATGCCGACCAATTGCTATGGCTGGCGCAGATCGCCATGCGCCACGCCAAAGCCAGCCAGGGTTGCACCTGGTACCTGTATAACGAGCGCGTCAACCGCAGTGCCGGAAGCCTTGCCGACCTCGAGGGCGAGTTGCGCCGTGCGTTGCGCCGGGATGATCTGGAACTGCATTACCAGCCGAGGCTGTGCATCGAAACAGGGCGTATCGTCGGGATCGAAGCGCTGGTGCGCTGGCGACATGCCGAGCGTGGGCTGCTGGCACCAGACGAGTTCATTCCGATGGCGGAGGAGAGCGGGCTTATCGTGCCGCTGGGTTACTGGGTGATCTCGCGGGCACTGCGTGACATGCAGAGTTTGCGCGAGGACGGCGCCGGTGAACTGCACATGGCGGTCAACCTGTCATTTCGACAGTTCCAGGACAACCAGTTGCTGTCTACGCTTGAACGGCTGATCCATGAGCGCGGAGTGGACCCGCACTGGCTGGAGTTCGAGCTTACCGAGACGGCGGTCATGCGCCGCAGCGATCAGGTACGCGGCACCATGAACGCCCTGGCGGCGCTCGGCGTTCGCTTCTCGCTGGATGATTTCGGCACAGGGTTTTCCTCATTCGTGCATCTGAGTCGCTTGCCCATCAGCTTGTTGAAGATCGACAAGAGCTTCGTTGACAAGATGAACACCCTCCCGCAGAACGGTCGCCTGGTCCGAGCGATGATCAGCCTGGCGCATGAGCTGGGTCTGGAAGTCGTGGCTGAAGGGGTCGAAGGTCCCGCTCAGCTTGGCCAGCTGCGACGGTTCGGTGCCGATCAGGTGCAGGGTTATCTGATCAGCAAGCCACTGCCCCTGGCGGAGCTTGGCCGTTTCCTGGCCGAGGGCCGTGAGGCCCACGCCAGTGCTTGACTGGATGCGCCGGGTATTGCGCCCGGCGCATGGCGGTTACCGGACCATATGCAGGAAGTGCATGTGCTTTTCGTACTGGTCGAGGATATCGCCGATCACGCCTTCCCGGCTCCAACCCATCACGTCGTAGTTCTGGCCGCCTTCCTTGAGATGCACTTCGGCTCGGAAGTAGGTGGGCTCGTCGCCATCGCTCTCGGTCGCGACGAAACTCGGCATCGGATAGCCACGCGGGCGAACCTGATAGATGAAGTCCGGCGCCCCTTCATGGGTGATCTGCAGCCCGGTACGGTGGTCCTCACCCGAAGTCAGCTCCACGTCGTAACCCTGCTTGCGCAGCTCTTCGGCGACTGCCGCGCAGGCTGGGCTGGCGACCTGATCGATGAATCGCTCTACGTCAGGGTTGCGCGGGTACTTGGTCAGATTCAGCACACGTCGGCGCCAGCCACCTTCGGACTGGGGAGCAGTGGGTGTTGTGCTGAGAGACTGATAACGCAACCCCTGCTTGGTGGCATCGACGCGTAGTGCCTTGAGCAACCCCCACATGGCGCAAAGCAGCACGAGCGTGAACGGCAATGCACTTGCGATGGTCGCGGTTTGCAAAGCCTTCAGCCCGTCGGCGAGCAACAGCGCAATGGCCACTGCGCCCATGGTGCCGGCCCAGAAGATGCGCTGCCAGACAGGTGTCTGACCCTGGCCTCCGGACGCAAGCATGTCCACCACCAGTGCGCCCGAGTCGGCCGAAGTCACGAAGAACACCACCACCATGATGATTGCGATAAGCGACAACAGCGAGGCAAAGGGGAAGTGCTCGAGAAACGCAAACAGCGCCAGAGAGCTGTCTCGCTCGATGGCCGCGCCTAAGCTCTCGACGTGGTCCCAGAGAATCATGTGAATGGCCGTATCGCCGAATACCGTCATCCAGAGCAGCGTGAAGGCGGTAGGAACCAGCAACACGCCAGTGACGAATTCGCGGATCGTGCGGCCGCGGGAAATGCGAGCGATGAACAGGCCCACAAAGGGCGACCAAGCCAACCACCAGCCCCAGTAGAACAGCGTCCAGCCGCCGATCCAGTCATTTGGCTCGTAGGCATAAAGGTTGAATGTAGCCGCGACGATTTCGGAGAAGTAATTGCCGGTGTTCTGCACGAAGGTTTGCAGAATGAATACGGTGGGGCCAGCGACCAGCACCAGTAGCAACAGCAGCACGGCCAAGCCGAGGTTCAGCTCGGACAGGCGACGCACGCCCTTGTCCAGTCCGGTGACCACCGAAACGGTGGCCAACAGGGTGGTGCCTGCAATCAGACCAATCTGCACCGGTACCGAGATGGGCAGGCCATAAAGATGGTTCAGGCCGGTGTTGATCTGGGTGACACCCAATCCCAGCGAAGTCGCGACACCGAGCACCGTGCCGATGATGGCGAAGATGTCCACGGCATGCCCAATGGGACCGTAGATGCGTTCGCCGATCAATGGGTATAAAGCTGAACGCAGGGTCAGTGGAAGGTCATGGCGATAGCTGAAGTACGCCAGGATCATCGCTACGATGGCGTAGATGGCCCAGGCATGCAGGCCCCAATGAAAAAAGGTGATCTTCATGGCCTCGCGTGCTGCCGCTGCGGTGCCGCCTTCACCCACCGGAGGCGAGAGGAAGTGCATCACCGGTTCGGCGACACCGAAGAACATCAGGCCGATCCCCATGCCTGCTGAAAACAGCATCGAGAACCAGGTCAGGTTGTTGTAAGCAGGCTCGCTGTGGTCCGGACCGAGCTTGATTTCCCCATATCGGCTGAAAGCCAGCAGCACGACCATCATCAGGATGATCGCTACGGCGAGAATGTAGAACCAGCTGACATGGCCGATGATCCACGCCTGGACGTCACTGAACAGGCTCTGTGCATGTTCCGGAGTGACGACGCTGTAGAACACCAGTGCGAGAATCAGAACGGCTGAGCCGTAGAAAACGGGGGGGTTGAGGGTGGGAGAAGAAGACTTGTTGGCCTCCATGCTGCGCTCCTTGGATTGCCTATTAGGGAGTGGCCGCCTGTGGCGAAGAGGACGTAACCTAACATAATGGTCAGGTTTAGACCGGATCGTTCGGCCTCGACGCCAGGCAGGGTCAGGTCTGAGACCGCCGCAACGCGCAGGTTGCAGCACGCTATCTCACAAATTCGCGACGACCGACCCCGGCAATGCCTAGCTGATTGTCTTCTTCTCAGCGTTTCGGTTCAGTTGCTCTGGCTCGCTGGGCGGTATTGCAGCGCCTCGGCCAGATGAGCACGGCCGATGGATTCGGCTTGCTGGAGATCGGCCAAGGTGCGTGCGACCTTCAGAATCCGGTGTGCGGCGCGCAGCGATAGCCCGAGTCGTTCGCACGCTCTCTCCAGCCATGACTGATCCTCAGGCAGCAGCTGGCAGTGGCTGCGTAGGCCAGTCAGGTCGAGAAAGGCATTGGCGCAGCCTTGGCGCTGCAGCTGAATGCGCCGCGCTTCGGCTACCCGTTCAGCAACAAGCTGCGTTGTTTCATTACCGGCCAGCGGGGCATTGAGAGCGGTGGCTTCGCGTGCGACGGTCAGGTGCAGATCGATACGATCGAGCAAGGGCCCGGACAGCTTGCCGCGGTAACGCTGTATCTGATCCGGCGAGCAGCGACAGCGACCGCTAGGATCGCCCAGGTATCCGCAAGGGCAGGGGTTCATCGCCGCAACCAGCTGGAACCGCGCTGGGAACCTGACCTTGTCCCGCGCACGCGCTATCACGATACAGCCGGACTCCAGCGGCTCACGAAGCACCTCCAGTACCTTGCGGTCGAATTCGGGCAGCTCGTCCAGAAACAGCACGCCTTGATGCGCCAGGGTGATCTCGCCGGGGCGCGGTCGACTGCCGCCGCCCACCAGCGCTGGCCCCGATGCACTGTGATGGGGCTGCCGAAATGGCCGCTGCGGCCAGTTTTCCAATGGCGACTGACTGGCTACCGACTGTATGGCCGCGACTTCCAGCGCTTCCTGTTCCTCCAGCGGAGGCAGCAGACCCGGCAGACGGCTGGCCAGGAGAGTCTTGCCGGTCCCGGGCGGCCCTGAAAAAAAGCAGGTTGTGCGCCCCGGCCGCGGCAACCAGCAAACCGCGCTTTGCCGCCGCCTGACCCTGTACGTCCGCAAGGTCAGGATAGGGCAGGACTTGGCGAAGCAGCCCTTGCGCTTCGAACGGTGCGATGGGGGATACGCCATTGAAGTGTGCAGCGACTTCGAGCAGGTGGTCCGCCGCGTATACCACCAGACCTGATGCCAGGCTGGCTTCTTCGGCGTTAGCCTTCGGCACCAGCAACGCCCGACCGGCTTTGCGAGCGGCCAGCGCGGCCGGCAATACGCCCTGGACAGGTCGTAGCGCACCGGACAGCGCCAATTCGCCGAGGCATTCGAGACTGTCCAGGCGATCCCCTGGAATCTGGGCACTGGCAGCGAGAATGCCGAGCGCGATCGCAAGATCGAAGCGGCCGCCGTCTTTCGGCAGGTCAGCCGGGGCGAGATTCAGCGTGATGCGGCGGGCGGGGAAATCGAAGCCGGAGGTTAGGATCGCGCTGCGCACGCGATCCTTGCTTTCCTTTACTGCCGTTTCCGGCAAGCCAACCAGCGCGAGCGAAGGCAGGCCATTGGCGAGGTGCGCCTCCACCGTCACGGTGGGCGCTTCGACGCCGACCTGGGCGCGGCTGTGAACAATTGCAAGGGACATCCGATCACTCCTTTGATCGTTGCCGCCGGGTTTATTCGGTGGCGGGTGGCGTCAGCTTTTCTTCCAGTTCGGCGACCTTGGCCTCGAGTGCTTCGAGACGGGCACGGGTGCGAGCAAGGACGACCATCTGTGTATCGAACTCTTCGCGGCTGACTACGTCGAGCTTGCTCAGCGCGCTCTGCACGATGCTTTTGAACTGAGCTTCGATATCAGCGCGAGGCAGGGGTGTTTCACCGTTGAACAGGCGCGAGGCCTGGGAGCCGATGGCGTCGAGAAAAGCTTTGGGCGGAAACATGCTGATCACCTGTGTTCTGAGCGGCGGGCAGTGTAGCACGCTCACTGAACCGGCCTTTTCAGGACCAGTGCCCATTTGCGGGCACCTGATGGCGGCGGCACGCACCATATTGGTGCTTCATTTGACCGCTGGTCCAATGCCGTCCGTTCTACAGTGACTACGCGGCGCGCCAGATCGGGCGTTTCAAAAGATTGGCATCGTTTCTGCTTGGCTCATCCTGACGCATGCACCGACAGGTTGCGGTGCATAGGCGATTCGGGACGTTTCGTCGGATCGGTTGATGGTGTCGGATGGTCGCTCGGCAATGCCGGCGCGTTACAAGAGCCAGACACTGCGCTTAGACTTGGGCCGGGTTCGTACTTCTGGGGCAAGTCCACCTAAACGGGAGAAGTTTTCATGAAACTAGTCACTGCCATCATCAAGCCGTTCAAGCTGGATGACGTACGCGAGTCGCTGTCCGAAATCGGCGTTCAGGGCATCACGGTCACCGAGGTCAAGGGCTTCGGTCGCCAGAAGGGCCACACCGAGCTATATCGCGGTGCTGAATATGTGGTCGATTTCCTACCGAAGGTGAAGATCGATGTGGCCATCGCTGATGATCAGCTCGATCGCGTGATCGAAGCCATCACCAAGGCGGCCAACACTGGGAAGATCGGCGACGGCAAAATCTTCGTCGTGAATCTGGAGCAGGCCATCCGTATCCGCACAGGCGAAACCGATACCGACGCAATTTGACGGCCCGACGCGTAGCGAGCGCCTGAAGTTTCGCCACGCGCCGACCTAAAGCTTTGCGATTGCCTGCTTAGCAGGCCTACGAACCCCCACGCCCCAGGAGTAAAACCATGACTCTGCGAAAATTCGCAGGGCTAGGAGCCCTTTTGTCTCTGATAAGTCCAGGCATCGCCTTGGCACAGGAGGCAACGCTTGATTCAGGCGATACGGCATGGATGCTCACAGCGACTGCGCTGGTGCTGTTCATGACGATCCCGGGCCTGGCGCTGTTCTACGGCGGCATGGTCCGTTCCAAGAACATTCTGTCGGTGATGATGCAGTGTTTCGCCATCACTGGCCTGATGAGCATCCTCTGGATGGTCTACGGCTACAGCCTGGCATTCGACACGGCGGGCATGGAAGCGGGTGTCACCAACCTCAATTCCTTCGTAGGCGGCCTTGGGCGGGTGTTTCTCAGCGGCCTGACGCCTGACAGCCTTACCGGCACGGTTCCGGAATCGGTCTTCATCACGTTCCAGATGACGTTCGCCATCATCACCCCGGCGCTGATCGTCGGTGCATTCGCCGAGCGCATGAAATTCTCCGCGATGCTCGTGTTCATGACTGTTTGGTTCACCCTCGTCTACGCGCCGATCGCGCACATGGTCTGGGGCGGCGACGGCGGCCTGATGTGGGATTGGGGCGTGCTCGATTTCGCTGGCGGCACTGTAGTGCACATCAACGCCGGTATCGCAGGGCTCGTAGCGTGCATCGTGCTGGGCAAGCGTAAGGGCTTTCCAACTACCGCGATGGCACCGCACAACCTGGGCCTTACTCTGGTCGGCGCGGCCATGCTCTGGATCGGCTGGTTCGGCTTCAACGCGGGTTCCTCACTGGGCGCCAACGGTACCGCCGGCATGGCGATGCTGGTCACTCAGATCGCCACGGCCGCAGCTGCGCTGGGCTGGATGTTCGCCGAGTGGATGACCCATGGCAAACCCAGCGCTCTGGGCATCGCTTCCGGTGTCGTCGCGGGTCTGGTTGCGGTGACTCCGGCAGCTGGCACGGTCGGCCCCATGGGTGCGCTGATCATTGGCCTGGCATCGGGCGTCATCTGTTTCTTCTGCGCCACCAGCCTCAAGCGCAAGCTCGGTTACGACGATTCTCTGGATGCCTTCGGCGTGCATGGCGTCGGCGGCATCGTCGGCGCGTTGCTCACCGGCATCTTTGCCGCACCGATGCTGGGTGGTTTCGGCGAAGTAGAGAGCATCGGCCTGCAGCTCTGGATCCAGTTCAAGGGCGTGCTCTTCACCGTTGTGTACACCGCGATTGTCACCTTCGTGATTCTCAAGGTGATCGACATGGTCATGGGCCTGCGGGTCAGCGAAGAGGAAGAAACCATCGGCCTTGATCTCAGTTTGCACAACGAACGCGGTTACAACCTTTAAGCACACGGAGTGCGCCCGGAGCCAACCCGGGCGCCTTGATAGGCCGTTCGAAGCTCAGCTGCTTCTGAACGACTGAAACCGAACTGCGCCGGCAGGCGCGACGGAAAAGGTGATAAAAAAATGGATAGCACAGCACTGATACCCGTCCAGTACGGACTCGATACCTTCTACTTCCTCATCTGCGGCGCCCTGGTAATGTGGATGGCAGCTGGTTTCTCAATGCTCGAAGCCGGCTTGGTTCGAGCCAAGAACACAGCTGAAATCCTGACCAAAAACATCGTGCTCTATGCAGTAGCCTCGATCATGTATCTGCTGATCGGTTACTACATCATGTATTCCAGCCCGGACGGCGGCATTCTGCCGAGCCTGGGCTTTTTGATCGGCGATGAGAACGCGGTGGACGTCGTGGCCGCTGGTGGTGAGGACGCACCTTACTACTCGACCCGCGCCGACTTCTTCTTCCAGGTGGTCTTCGCGGCGACCTGCATGTCCGTGGTCTCCGGTGCGGTAGCTGAACGGATGAAGCTCTGGGCCTTCATTACCTTCGCGGTGGTGATGACTGGTTTCATCTACCCGGTGCAGGGCTTCTGGAAATGGGGCGGCGGCTTCCTCGATGCAGCCGGATTCCTGGACTTTGCAGGCTCGGGCCTGGTGCATATGGCGGGCGCTTCGGCTGCCCTCGCTGGTGTGCTGCTGCTAGGCCCCCGTAAGGGCAAATACGGTCCGAACGGCCAGATCAACGCCATTCCAGGCGCCAACCTTCCGTTGGCGACTCTGGGCGCCTTCATCCTTTGGATGGGCTGGTTTGGCTTCAATGGCGGCTCGCAGCTCAAGATGAGCACCATCGAAGACGCCAACGCGGTTGCTCAGGTCTTCACCAACACCAACATGGCTGCTGCCGGTGGCCTGGTTGCGGCGCTGATCACGGCGCGCCTGCTGTTCGGCAAGTCCGACCTGACCATGGTGCTCAACGGCGCGCTGGCAGGGCTCGTAGCCATCACTGCCGAACCATTGACGCCCAGCGCACTACAGTCGGTATTGATCGGTGGTGTGGGCGGCGTGCTGGTCGTGTTCAGCATTCTCGGCCTCGACAAGCTCAAGCTGGATGATCCGGTCGGTGCGATTTCAGTCCACGGTGTCGTCGGCATGTGGGGGCTGCTGGCCGTTCCGCTGACCAATGCCGACGCGACTTTCGGTGCGCAGTTTCTTGGCCTGGTTTCGATCTTCGCCTGGGTATTCATTGCCAGCCTTATCGTCTGGAGCATCATCAAGGCGGTCATGGGGCTGCGGGTGAGCGAAGAGGAAGAATACGAGGGTGTCGACGTCGTCGAATGCGGCCTCGAAGCCTACCCAGAGTTCACCAACAAGCGATGATTCGTCTGCTGTCGACAAGGGCGCCTTCGGGCGCCCTTTGTTTTTTCTGGCACCGCGCTAGAATGCGCTTCGCTCCGGTGGCCAGAGGCGTTCTACGATGTGGCGACAGACGATCATCACCCTGCGGCCTAGACCTCGTGGTTTTCATCTGATTACCGACGAGCTGCTGGCGCAATTACCGGAACTGCAACAATGCCAGACCGGTCTGTTACACCTGTGGCTGCGCCATACATCGGCCTCGCTGACCATCAACGAGAATGCTGACGGTGCGGTCCGGCGAGACTTCGAGCGGTTCTTCAACCGTCTGGTGCCACAGGGTCAGAGTGGATACGAGCATGACTACGAAGGGCCTGATGATCTTCCAGCGCACTTCAAGGCGAGCCTTTTGGGCTGCCAGGTAAGCCTCCCGGTTAGCGAGGGGCGACTGGCATTAGGGACGTGGCAGGGTGTCTATCTGGGGGAACACCGTGATCATGGTGGGTCCAGACAAGTGCTGGCGACATTGCACGGGATGGCAAGTTGAATTTTTTTTGGCGATGGCGAACAAACCACATCGCTGGGCTATAACTTCCGCTTTGGCATGGTACGAGGTTGAACATGAGTGACGAAGAATTAGAACAAGACGATCTGGACGTTAACGACGAGGATGACGGCGAAGAGTTGCCTGCGGCTGACGACAGCGACGCCGACAACAGCGCCGACGAAGAAGGCACCGACAGCGACCGGGCTACCCCGACCAGCAAGAAGGCGAAGGCCAAGGCGGTCGTCGTCGAGGAGCTGCCAAGCCTCGAAGCCAAGCAGAAGGAGCGCGATGAGCTCGCTCGTGCCATGGAGGAATTTCTTGCCCGCGGTGGACGCGTGCAGGAAGTTGAACCCAACGTAGTAGCCGATCCGCCCAAGAAGCCGGACAGCAAATACGGTAGCCGGCCTATCTGACACACTTCGGCACTTCATGAAAAACCCGCACGTTCGCGGGTTTTTTTATGGCTGGCGGAGCGTTGTCGCTGTGCTTATCGCCAGCGCTTGAGAAGTGCTGGAAGTTCGGCGAGGCTACCGATTTCCGCATCTGGACGGCCGTCATGCTGCCAGGCGATCCCGCCAGGGTTGAACCAGATTGCACGCATCCCGGCACGTTGAGCCCCACCTACGTCATCACTGGGATGGTCGCCGATGTGCACCGCATGGGCCGCTTCGACGCCGCCGCGCTTGAGCGCCTCGCGGAAGGGGTGGGGGTCGGGCTTTCCGACTCCAAGCTCTTCAGCACAAAGGCTGAAACGGAAATAGTCGGCTAACCCGAGGCGGCTCACGTCCGCGTTGCCATTGGTCAGTACGCCAAGCATGTATTCATTGGCCAGCCGTTCCAGTGTCGGATGCACGTCGGGAAACAGCTCGATGGCGTGCCTAGCTTCGAGAAATACGTCGAATGCCTGGGCCGCGATCTCCCGTGCTTCTGCATCTGAATAGCCCGCATCGTGCAGGGCGTGGAGGAGGATCTGCCGGCGCAGTTCGCTGATCCTGTGCTTGAGTTCCGGCTCGGCTTCGACCAGCTTCGCGCGGATAGCTGCCAGCGACTCAACAGGAAATGCGCCCAGGCGTGGCGCATGCTGTCCGAGCCAGTCACGCAGTCTCATTTCAGCGCTCTGAATGACAGGGCCGACGTCCCACAGGGTGTCGTCTAGGTCAAAGGTGATCAACCGGATACTCATTGCTCGTGCTCACTGCTCTGCTTGCGTTTGGCGCGCGGGTGCGCCTGGTCATAGACCTTGGCCAGGTGCTGAAAGTCCAGATGGGTATAGATCTGCGTGGTGCCGATGTCGGCGTGGCCGAGCAGTTCCTGAACCGATCGCAGGTCCTGGGAAGATTCCAGCATGTGGCTCGCGAAGCTGTGTCTGAGCATGTGCGGGTGCAGGTGCTGGCCAAGTTCACGCACGCCTGCCTGCCGCACGCGCAACTGCACGGCACGTGCGCCAAGGCGCCGGCCTTGCTGGCTGACGAACACGGCGCCATCAGTCGGGTTGCTCAAGGCTCGCAGCGGCAACCAGGCTTCCAGCGCTTCTCGCGCTTTACGTCCAACGGGCAGCACCCGTTCCTTGTTGCCTTTGCCCTGCACCTGGACCAGGCCTGCTGGCAGGTCGAGCTGATCAACATTGAGGCCTACCAGTTCGGCCAGTCGCAAACCCGAGGAGTAGAAGAGTTCGAGCATGGCCTGGTCCCGATGGCCGATGAAATCATCCTCCACTCCACCGTCGAGTAGCTGCATGGCGCGATCCGTATCGAGCAGCCTTGGCAGGCGCTTCTCGCCTTTGGGCGCGGAAATGCCCGCGGCCGGGTCATGATCACAGCGGCCTTCCTGATTGAGGTAGCGATACAGCCCGCGTAGCGAGGACAGCAGGCGTGCAAGGCTGCGGCTGGACTTGCCTTGGCGGTGTTGCTCGGCGATGAGCTGACGGACCTGCGCGCTTCTGAGCGCCCCCCACGCGCTGCACTGCTGCTTCTCGCAAAAGGCCATGACCAAACCAAGATCGCGCCAGTAGGCATCCAGCGTATGAGCTGACATCTGCCGTTCGTTGCGCAGATGGCTCAGGTAGGCATCAACTTCGGATTGCATGGCTCGGTCCCTTCTTTCACAAGGCGCTTCGAGCCGCTCGGGCAGAGGCCGGCTCTGCGGCTGAACCCGCGCTTGGCGCCTCTAGCGAACCGAGCGCAGCGGCGTCGAGTAGGTAGGTAATACGCGGGTGAGCACCTCGGCAATGTAGCCCAGGAACAGGGTGCCCAACGAGCTCTTGTAATGTTGCGGATCGTGGCTACCAATCGCCAGGATGCCTTGCTGCTGGTTCAGCGCCACGACGGCGGCCGAGCCAATGGCGCTGCTTTCCTCTTCGCCGAACAGAAACGTCAGCTCATGCGGGCGAAGCACGCCGCACACTGTTTTTCCACTGCCGAGAAGTCCGCCAATGGCCTGCTGGGCTTCTGCGCTGGTCACGCTGCGGCCAACTGGGAGTGGCGACTCGCTGAACAGAATCAGGCTCACGAAGGGCACCTGGAATTCATGGCGCAGACTTTCGTCCACCGCACCGATGATTTCCTCCAAGCTGTTGGCGTCGAGCAGGTCGAGCACCAGGCGGCGCGTCTTGTCGAACAGTCGATCATTGTCGCGGGCGACATCCATCAGCTGCGACAGGCGATGGCGCATCTCGATGTTGCGCTCGCGCAATAGCTTCACCTGGCGCTCGACCAGCGATACAGCCCCGCCGGGCAGATGGGGGATGCGCAGTTCGGGAATCAGCTCATCGTGGTCGACAAAGAACTCCGGATGGGCACGCAGATAAGCCGCGACCGCTTCGGCGTCCGGCAACTGCTGCTTGTCCTGGTTTTGCTCGGTCATAGGCGAACCTGTCCTTCGAATACGCGAACGGCGGGGCCGGTCATGATAACGGGCTGACCCGCGCCTGCCCATTCAATGGACAAACGGCCACCAGGCAGGTCGAGCTGTACGGGCGAATCCATCCAACCCTGGCTGATGGCTGCCACGGCTGCAGCGCAAGCTCCTGTGCCGCAAGCCTGGGTTTCGCCTGCGCCGCGCTCCCACACACGCAGTTTGGCGTGCTGGCGGTCGATGACCTGAATGAAGCCGGCATTGACCCGTTGCGGAAAGCGCGGATGGTGCTCGATCTTCGGGCCCAATTGGTGCACTGGTGCAGTATCGACATCCTCGACGCGCAGCACCGAATGGGGGTTGCCCATGGACACGGCGGCAATCTCAAGCAGTTGGCCCTCAACCTCCAGTGGATAGCTCAGGGCTTCGTTGTCGGCCAGGAAGGGGATATCGGCCGGAACCATGCGGGGTGGTCCCATATCGACGCTGATCTGCCCGTCAGGCCGGATATTGAGTTCGATGATGCCGCCCTTGGTCTCGACGCGGATCTGGCGCTTCATGGTCAGGCGCTTGTCCAGCACAAAACGCGCAAAGCAGCGAGCGCCGTTACCGCATTGCTCAACTTCCGATCCGTCGGAGTTGAAGATGCGGTAGCGGAAATCGACGTCGGGATTGTGCGGTGGTTCGACCAGCAGTAGCTGATCGAAGCCTACGCCCGTATGCCGATCACCCCACTGCTTGGCGTGCTTGGGCTGGATATGCGCGTGCTGGCTGATCAGGTCAATGACCATGAAATCATTGCCCAAGCCGTGCATCTTGGTAAAACGCAAAAGCATCGTCGTGGCCTCAGGCAGGCAGCAGGCTTTCGCCCGCATATAGCTCCTGCACGCTTTCGCGGCGGCGCACTTCGTAGGCTTCGTCGCCATCTACCATCACTTCGGCGGCACGGCCCCGGGTGTTGTAGTTCGAGCTCATGACGAAACCATAGGCGCCAGCTGAGCGGACGGCCAGAAGATCGCCTTCAGCCAGCATCAGCGGGCGATCCTTGGCGAGGAAATCGCCGGTCTCGCAGATGGGGCCGACGATGTCGTAGTGACGCGGCTCGCCTTCACGCGGTTGCACTGGCACGACGTCCATCCAGGCTTGGTAGAGCGCTGGACGGATCAAGTCGTTCATCGCCGCATCGACGATGGCGAAGTCCTTGTGCTCGGTGTGCTTGAGGTACTCCACGCGCGTCAGCAGCAGACCGGCGTTGGCTACGATCGAGCGACCCGGCTCGAACACCAGCGCCAAATCGCGGCCATCGATGCGGTTGCGCACGGCCTTGATGTAATCACCGGCCAACGGCGGCTGCTCTTCGCGATAACGCACACCGAGCCCGCCACCCAGATCCAGATGACGAATCCGAATGCCGCGTACGGCCAGCCGGTCGATCAGCGCGAGCAAGCGATCCAGTGCGTCGAGAAATGGTGGCAGCGTAGTGAGCTGGGAACCGATGTGGCAATCCACTCCGATCACGTCGAGGTTGCTCAGTTCATGAGCGCGTGTATAGACCGCCTCGGCGTCAGCGATGGCGATGCCGAACTTGTTTTCTTTCAGACCGGTAGAGATGTATGGGTGTGTGCCGGCATCGACATCCGGATTGACCCGCAGCGATACAGGCGCCACGACGCTCAGCTCGGCCGCAACTTGCTGCAGACGTTCGAGCTCTTCGGTTGACTCGACGTTGAAACAGTGAACCCCGACTTCCAACGCGCGGCGCATGTCATCGCGCGTCTTGCCAACACCTGAGAAGACGATGCGGTCCGGCTGGCCGCCAGCGGCGAGGACACGTTCCAATTCACCGCGTGAAACGATGTCGAAGCCTGCGCCTAATCGGGCCAGTACGTTAAGTACGCCGAGGTTGGAATTTGCCTTGACGGCGAAACAGACTAGATGCGGCATGCCTTCAAGGGCGCCTGCATAAGCCTGGTATTGAGCCTCGATATGGGCACGGGAATAGACGTAAGTCGGGGTGCCGAAGCGCTGCGCGAGAGCGGGCAGCGCCACGCCCTCCGCGAAGAGTTGACCGTCGCGGTACGAGAAGGCCTCCATGGAATGCCTCCTTACAGTTCGAATCGGTCTTTGGAACGTTCTTTGGCGGTAGCCTCGTCGTCCGGAAGGTACAGCGGGCCTTTCTGGCCGCAGCCGGCAAGTGCGGAAGCGAGAACCGCGAGTGCAATGAGTGGAAGCAGCAGACGCTTCATTGGGGTGCAATCCTAGAAAAATCGATGGGCCGGAGTATACCCAGCACCCACCTGATTGCCTATGTGGCCGCGCTCACCGGCAGCCGGCGCGAGCGGTCCGTCGGTCAGCCGCTCGCTAGACGCGGCGGTCGCCTGCTAAGCTCGCGGCCATCATCGGGCGGCCCCGCGCCGCCGCATCACCGTACCGAGGAACTGATTCATGAGTTTGAGCGAAGCGCGCTTTCACGATCTGGTCGACGCCGTGCAAGAAGAAATCGAGGACGTGTTCGATCACAGCGGTCTGGATGTCGATCTGGAAAACTCCGGCGGCGTGCTTACCGTGCGTTTCGAAAATGGTACGCAACTGATCTTCAGCCGCCAGCCGGCGCTGCGCCAATTATGGGTCGCAGCGCGTTCAGGCGGCTTTCACTTCGATTACGACGAGTCTGCATCGTTGTGGATCTGTGACGCCAACGACGAGCGTCTTGGCGAACTGCTGGCGCGTGTTACCCAGGAGCAGGGCGGCGAAGCGCTGGAGTTCGAGGATCTGTGAGGCGCGGGTGACCGCTTCGCCGAGGGCGCGAGCCCCGCGGCCTTGCTTATTTAATGAGCTGTGATAGGGTCGGTTTCAGGTTTAAAAACCCCGCCTTCGGGCGGGGTTTTGCTTTTTTGTCTGTCCACTTTTTTCAGGAGCTCATTCGCACCCATGACCAGCGCACCGCCCATCATCATCACTCAACCCGATCTTCAGCGGCTCGAGCGGCTGCTCGACGGCCTGGCTGACTACGGTCCGGCTGCCGAGGCGCTCGAAGAAGAGCTGTCTCGTGCCCAGGTGGTCGAGCGCAGCGAGTTGCCCGCTGGCGTGGTTTCAATGAATTCCCGAGTGCATTGCCGCGAGGAAGGCAGTGGCAAGGACTATCACTTGACCCTGGTCTTCCCGCAGGACGCTGGCAAGGAGGGTACCGTTTCTGTGCTCGCGCCCGTCGGTACCGCATTGCTCGGAATGACGGTCGGCCAGCATATCGACTGGCCGACGCCGGGCGGAAAAGTGCTCAAGCTCACGCTGCTGGCCGTCGAATACCAGCCGGAAGCGGCGGGCGACGTTCATCTCTAAGCGCTACGGCAGGTCCATATTGTCGGGCGTCAGAGCCCGCTCAGGGCTTGGTTGAGGCTAGCCTCCAGCTGGGTCTTGTAGCGCAGGTGCTGGACGGTCTGGGCGTGGCCCGTGCCATGCAGCCCAGACAGGTCCAGATCGGTGATGTAACAGGGATAGCGCTCACCGCCTCGTCGCTGTGCAAGGATGTAGTGTGCGACTGCCGCGAACAGCTCTGGCCCATATTCCAGGCTCGAAAACTCCTGATGATTGCAATACAGCGTTACCAATGAACGGCCACGTTCGCTGGGTTCGACGATCGCCTGGATATCGTAGAAGGGGTCGCTGACATTCTCCCGAGGTGCCGGTCTGCGCTCGATCTCGTACGTGTGGTCTGCTGTCGACGGTACGATCCGATAGAAGAGGATGTCCATCGCTGCCAAGCGGCTCTCTTCGAACGGCAGTTGGGTAGTGCGTCGGTAGCTCACCGACTGCAGAAAACGTAGCAAAGGGGTAAGCAGGCTCTGCTCGTCCCGGTAGGTCAGCTGCTGGCGCCAAAGCGCGTTGAATTCGTCCAGCACCGTGACTTCTGCCAGATCCCCCTGAATACGGTAAAAAACTTGCAAGCAGTGTGGTCTGGCCTGGCCGAGAATCAGCGCAAGATCGGTCCCTTCAAGGGCATGGCGTTCGACCTTGATAGGGCGGATGCTGTGATGCGCCTCGCCGAGGTGCTCGAGCAAGGTGGGCATGTCGCTCAATGTGGTGTGCCGTACATTGCCTGCTATCAGATCGAGCAGATGGTAGTGCTGGCGCACTTGCAGCAGGTAACGACTCTCGCTCGGGTCATCGAGCATTAGCTGTGCATCGGCAAACACGGTCTCGACACGTCGGGCTAATGCCATGCCAGCGTTTCGGCTGAAGCAGCGCACTTGCAGGTCAGGCCGTTCGCCACGCACGGGCAGTTCCTGCAGGAAATCACGAAGACAATCGGGCAATGGCGATGCACCCTCGTAGCGGGTGGCGATCAGCTCGCTCCAGCTGTTCAGCGTGAGCTGGTCGATGCTCAGCACCAGGTTGTCCCTCGTCACGCCGTGGCGCAACGATTCGGTAAGCTCATCGAACGAGAGCGGCTGTTGAGGGCTCAGTGGATCTAGTCCGACGTTGACCAATAACAGCACCTTGACGGGCGAAGCGGCGATCAGCAGTGCTTCATCGGCGAGGGCCGCAGGTGGCATCGGGAACGCCTGACGAATATCTGTCAGCAAGGCGAACAGCTCGGCCTCGGTCAGCCCGCTGTCCCCAGGATGCAGCGCGACATGCGTCGCTGTATCGATTACACCGTTGCGGTGACACCAGGCCAATAGGGGCACCAGCTCTCGGGAACGTTTCAGTGGCGAGAAGTTGGTGATCTGCCGGGCTGTCAGGTTGCCTTCGTACAACGCCCAGGATACGTCGTCGGCTGCATCGTAACCCTGCACCAAGGTAAGGCTGTGCTCGGCAAGATCGGGCGCGATGCCCAGATTGATCGTCTCGATCTTCCCCGCTTTGCGTTCGATTGCCGCGTGCAGACGCCTGCCGAGCACGCCGAAATCGCGACCGTTGATGCTGCTGATAATCTGCAGGCGGCGAGCGAACTCGCTGAGAAATCGGTAGCCGTAGGTCAGTTCGTTGACCAGTGCCCGGCGCTCTTCGACCACACGACGAACCTTCCACTGGCAGCGCGCATCGAGCTGGGCGAATTGGCGCTCGTCCCAGTTCCAGTCCGACGCCAGGCGCTCGAGCAGTCGTCTTTTCCAGCTCTTGGTGCGGTTGCTGGGCGGCTGGCTGAGTGGTTTGTTGATCTTCAGGTACAAGCAGCGACGCAACAGGGCCAGGCGTTCATGGTCGGCCCGCAAGGTGAGATAACGCTCGATTCTGCGGTAAGCGACGATGTACGGATCCAGCTCATCCAGTTCCAGGCGATTGGCGTAAACCGCCTGCTTGAAGTCGAGGCTGAGGCAGCGCACCCCGGGGTGCTCGCTGGCATAAACCTCCACGAGCAGCAACTTGAATAACGATTTGTATGGCGACTCGATGGCCTTGTACAGCTGCCACAAGCCGGCGCCGAGATACTCGCCAGGTGGAATGCTGGCGAGACTGCCGAAATCCAAGACCTCATCGCTGCGCACGAATCGCTTGTCCAGCAGTGTCCGGACGTAGTCGCCGTAACGATGCTCTTCATAGTCGGGGACCAGCCACCAGAGCGGCGTGCGTCCACCGAGCCAGATCGCGGTTCGGTAGAACTCGTCAAGCAGCAGATAGTGCTGGGTAGTGCCACAGTCGTCTGAGGTCAGCTTCGCATCGCGCTCGCCCTGAGTGAAGCGCACCGGATCGATCAGAAAGAAGTGCGCTTCGCTGCCCTGAGTGGCCGCCCAGGCCATTAGCAGGTCACATTTGCGCTGCAGTTCAGCGAGCTGCTGCGCCGGCAGGTCAGAATCGTGGCAGACCCATACGTCAAGATCGCTCTGATCGTCCTGCGCTACGGTTCCCAGGCTGCCCATAAGAAACAAGCCGAGAATAGGTTGATGGGGCTTGCCACGGACCGGCTTGTAGGAAAACGACCGGCTCAAGCGCTGGGCTTCTGCCAAAGTGTCGGTATCAGGCTCGAAACCCGCCAGGCCGGCTGGCGTAGCGCTGGAAACGTACCCCGGAAGTATCGGGTGATTAACGTGAAACAGCAGCGGCAGCAACGTAAGAACGGCTTGCTGGCGAGACGACATGCTCTGGCGCGTGCGCTCCAGGCGAGCGGCATTCAAGGTCAGGAATCGAGCGCGAAGCGCAGCCAGCACCTTGCGGTCGATCCCCTCTTCAAGAATGGGCCGTATTTCCTGGTGGCGCGTCATGGGGTGGTTCGTTCAGGCAAGCGACGTTGTCCGACATGTTGATTGTGAAAGCGCGAAACTTAGCACGTGTCCAGGCTCCAGGGAAAAGCCGCAAAAGCGTTTGGCACACCCCCGGCTTCGCGACCAATCCCCTGATCCTGTGCGCGCTCGATCAGGGCTTAGGTCGCACTCGCTCTCAGGCCGGAGCAGTCTCGGACATGATGGTCAGCAGCACCTGGGCGTGCTCGGCCGCGTCACGGCCAAGGCTGGTCAGGTAGCCGCCGTCTGGCTGCGTCGTCAACCCCTTGCTGTGCAGACGTATTGCAGCGGCGATGGCAGCGCTGTCCGCGTCATGATGAACCTTCAATCCTTCTGTTTTGTTTTCCAGATTGAACAGGCTGAGAATTTCCAGCTCGGCGACCAGTTCTGGGGTGTAGGACATGTCTGCTCCTCGGGATGGTGGGCTGAGCCCTGTTTGCGAAGTGTAGATGCTGTTGGCCGGCCTGCTGCGGTGTTGGACTATTCGGCCAGATCTGGCAGGTTGCGCAGCTGCGTTTCGTATCCGTCGATGTCGAACGCGCGGTCCTCCGCAAGCATTTGCCTGATCTCCCGAGCGAGCACGAGGGCCATGAGCCTAAGGATCTCGTCGCGCTCATAGCCAACCAGAGTCAGCTTGTTCAGCGTCGCTTGCGTTGCGGCAGGCTCGCCGGCTTCTAGCTGGTTCTCGATGGCCTGGATCAGGGTTTCTTCTGCAAAGGTTTCGTCGTCATCGGATGTAGCGTCGTTCATGTCGCAACTCTCGTTCAGGAAAATCCAGATAGCGTGTTTCGATGCGCCCCGGCAAAGTAGCGCGCGCGGCAGGGCCGTCTGAACGCTTCGCTTGGGTCGGTTTCTATTCTTACTATGGACCATCGAGAACACGACTACAGCAATGATCACCTTTCACTGTCTTGAAAATGGCGAGCTCGTGCGGCGGGCTGCCGAAAACCTGCAGGCGATACCCGACAATGTGTTGTGGGTTGACTTGCTCTCGCCTGATCAGCACGAAGAGCGCTTGGTCGAATCGGCGCTCGGGGTCGATATTCCTACACGCGAAGAGCTCGCCGAGATCGAGGACTCCTCACGTTTCTATGACGAAAATGGCGCGATATTCATGACCACTACGGTGGTAATGGGTATTGCTGATCGGCGTCCCGAAAACGCTGAAGTGACTTTCGTGCTCACCAAGCGATGCCTGGTGACGGTCCGCTACAGCGAGCTCAGCGCATTCCGGCAGTTCGAAACCAAGAGTTCGCGACAGCCCTCGACCTATTCCTCGAGCCACCAGATTTTCCTGGCGCTGGCCGACGCGGTGGTGGACCGCATTGCAGACGTCCTTGAAAGTGTGCAGATCGAGCTTCAGACCTTGTCCCGCTGCATCTTCGATAAGCGAAAGGAGCAGCGCACCGATCTGCAGCAGATCATCCAACAGCTGGGTCAGCACAGGTCGCTGCTGTCGCAACTTGGCGAAAGCCTGTTCAGCTCGAGCCGGTTGATCGCTTTTTACAGGCTGCACGCCAACGAGCCCAAGCAGGGCGTCGCCAAAGGGTTGTTGAAGGCCCTGGAGCGCGACGTGCGTTCATTGGGTGAGCATCAGGCTCGCCTGCTGGGAGACATCGCCTTTTTGCTGGACGCTACGCTGGGGCTGATTAACATCGAGCAGAACGCGATCATCAAGGTATTTTCCATCGCTGCGGTCTTGTTCCTGCCACCCACTCTGGTAGGCACCGTGTACGGGATGAACTTCGAACTGATGCCCGAACTCAACTGGTCGTTCGGCTACCCGATGGCGTTGGGAATGATGGTGATCTCCGCGATCATTCCCTACGCCTGGTTCAAGTTTCGCAACTGGCTCTGATCAGCCGAAAAAGTACAGAACTATGCAAAACACGCCGAGCAGCGCCCAGACGCTACCGAAGATGATCGGCGTGCGCAGGGAGAACATCAGCGTGCGCTTGTATCGATGGCCTCCCGCCGGGCTTGTGCCTTCGCCGAACAGCGCTGAGTCATCGTTGGTAGCAACCCCACGTGCCCCTCGGTTTGCAGCAGATCAGCCTGTTTGATGTGCCAGCGTTCGATCACGTCGTAACTCGCTCGAATGCCCGGTATCGCATGCAGGGACGTGATCAGTCCGAGTAGCGCCAGTACGGTTGGGACGACCAGCCGAAAAAGGCTCCCCCATTCAGGGTTGGTGTTGGCCATCGATGACGCGAATGCAATTATCAAAAACGATTGCGACGACAGGTAGCCGCTGGTTCGGCTGGCCAGCAGTGTCGATTCGAAGTGAATCTCGGAGCGGTAGAAATTCAATCGCTCCTTCGGCGAGTCGAACAGCTCGGCGCCCTGCGTATCCTGGTTGAGCAACAATGTTCTGAGATCAGTCATCAGGTCTGTTTCATCAAGGCATCGACCTGGTTTGGTCGTCGCTCGCTGACCTGAGTTCCATCCCTGGACCTGTCGTCAGGGCTGCTCGGCTAGCGCATTCAGAGCCGCGCCCGTCAGGCGATAGGTAGTCCATTCCTCCTGCGGTTTTGCCCCGAGCGACTCGTAGAACTGAATCGCCGGTTCGTTCCAGTCCAGCACCGACCACTCGAAGCGGCCGCACCCGTGGGACACCGCGATCTGCGCGAGATGCTTGAGCAGCGCCTTGCCGGCACCCGTGCCACGGGCTTCTGGTGTGACGTAGAGATCCTCCAGATACAGCCCGTTGCGGCCGAGCCAGGTGGAGTAGTTGAAGAAATAAACCGCGTATCCGAGCGGCTGACCGTCACGCTCGCAGATCAGCGCGCTGGCGCTGGCGTCATCGGCAAATAGGCTGGCCTCGATGCCGGCAGCGTCCGTTTTCACTTCATGCTCTGCACGCTCGTAAATGGCCAGCTCGGTGATGAAGCGCAGAATCAGGGCGGCGTCGGCCCGGGTAGCGGGGCGGATGGTCAGCGGCATCACAATCATTCTCCGGCAGTGGATGGTTTCAGCGACTTCTCAAACTCGCCAGTAAGGCTTCGACGGCCTGAGGTGAATCCAGTCGCAGGTATTGGCGATGCGCCGGTGCATTGCGCATCTCTTCGCCATAGCGATGGCGGTATTTGGCGTGGCGCGTCCAGCTCCAGACCAGAATGGACTGTTCGGGCTTGAGGCTGAACAGGTTGGCCCAGCGTTCGCGGTTGCCGTTCCACAACACCTGACGGCTAAAAAGCCGTCGCAAGGTGCGCCATAGCACCTGACGCATCACGGTCGGTCGCGGCACATCCAGCCAGATCACCATATCCGCGTGCTCCAGCACCAAAGGGCGGGCTGCGGAATAGTTGCCTTCCACGACCCAGCCATCACCGCGTATTGCTTCGGCGACCTGAGTCTGGAACTGCTCAGTGGGCAGGGTTTGCCAGTCGGGCTGGTGATACAGGGCATCCAGCTCGATATGGCGGTAACCGAGCTGCGCTGCCAACCGGCGCGATAGGGTGGTCTTGCCGGCTCCCGAACAGCCGACCACGGAAATACGTCGGCCGGGCATGATCACCGAGTGGCCAGCAGGCTCTTGCCGCGCTGCACGGCGGCGCGAACCTGGTTCGGTGCCGTGCCACCGATGTGGTCACGAGCGTTCACCGAGCCCTCGAGCGTCAGCACGGCGAACACGTCGTCAGTGATCTGATCGCTGAAATGGCGCAGCTCATCGAGGCTCATCTCGGCCAGGTCCTTGCCAGTTGTCACGCCGTATTTCACGGCATGACCGACGATCTCGTGGCAATCGCGGAAGGGCAGACCCTTGCGCACCAGATAGTCGGCCAGGTCCGTTGCGGTGGAAAACCCACGCAGCGCCGCTTCGCGCATGACTTCACGCTTGGGCTTGATCGCGGGGACCATGTCGGCAAAGGCGCGCAGGCTGTCGCGCAGGGTGTCGGCGGCGTCGAATAGCGGCTCCTTGTCCTCCTGGTTGTCCTTGTTGTAAGCCAGCGGCTGGCCCTTCATCAGCACCAGCAGGCCTGCCAGCGCGCCGAATACGCGGCCGGTCTTACCGCGCACCAGCTCGGGTACGTCCGGGTTCTTCTTCTGCGGCATGATCGAGGAACCGGTGCAAAAACGATCCGGCAGGTCGATGAACTGGAATTGCGCGCTGGTCCACAGCACCAGCTCTTCGGAGAAGCGCGACAGGTGCATCATCGCCACCGAGGCTGCTGCACAGAACTCAATTGCGAAGTCGCGATCGGAAACGCCATCCAGTGAGTTGCCGGAAATCGCTTCGAAACCCAGAAGTTCGCAGGTGATCTCCCGCTGGATTGGGTAGGTGGTGCCAGCCAGCGCGGCCGAACCGAGCGGCATGCGGTTGGTGCGCTTGCGGCAGTCGATCAGACGCTCATAGTCACGGCTGAGCATCTCGAACCAGGCCAGCAGGTGATGGCCGAAGGTGACTGGTTGGGCCGTCTGCAGATGGGTGAAGCCGGGCATGATGGTGTCCGCTTCGGCTTCCGCCAGGCCCAGCAAGCCCTCTTGCAGTCGCGTGATTTCGCCGAGGATCAGGTCGATTTCATCGCGCAGCCAAAGGCGGATGTCAGTCGCGACCTGGTCGTTGCGCGAGCGTCCGGTGTGCAGCTTCTTGCCGGTCACGCCGATGCGGTCGGTCAACCGTGCTTCGATGTTCATGTGCACGTCTTCCAGATCGACGCGCCAGTCGAAGGTGCCGGCTTCGATTTCGCCCTGAATGTCTTTCAGGTTGGCAACGATCTGCTCGCGCTCGTCGGCGCTCAGCACGCCAGCCTTTTCCAGCATCGTCGCATGGGCGATCGACCCCATGATGTCGTGACGGTACAGACGCTTGTCGAACTCGACGGAGGCGGTGAATCGGGCGACGAAGGCGTCGACGGGCTCGCTGAAGCGGCCGCCCCAGGACTGGTTGGTCTTGTCGGTGCTCATGAATGCGCTCGCTGAATCGGAACTGGGAAAAACGCGGATGATAACAGGGTTAAGCGCACCCTCGGCGCGCTTGAGAACAGTGCGCTGCGCTGCAAATCGACAGTTTGAAGGTGCGCTCGTAGTCATGGCTTCTTGCGGTAGCGACAGCGCCCGCGGAAACTGCCCCCATGCAGACCAAAACCTCTAAACGTACGCGCCCCACAGCGCCGATCGACGACTTTTTCGTGCCCGAACTCTGTCAGCCGGAAGCCTTGCTCGGCCTCGTTCTGCTGGCCGAATTGCTGGTGCTTGTCCTGGTGCTCGCCGAGCCGATGCAGCCGGGCTTCAATTGGATGAGGCTCGCCCTTGCGTCACTGTTCGTGCAGTGGGTGATGCTCCTGTCGGCTGGGCTGACGTGTCAGCTGCGACCACTGCTGGCGCGTCTACCTGCGTGGCTTGCCGGGTTGGCATGTTGCGCGATGGTTGTCGGGCTGACGCTGGCGTGCACGGCCGTTGCCGATATCTACCAGCTGGGCGGGCCACTAACTCGTGTCGGGGAGGTCAATCTTTACCTTCGGCACGCCCTCATCAGCCTGATCATGACGGGATTGCTGCTGCGCTATTTCTACCTGCAAAGCCAGTGGCGACGGCAGGAACAGGCCGAGCTCAGGGCTCGTATCGAGTCGCTTCAGGCGCGCATTCGACCGCACTTCCTGTTCAACAGCCTGAACAGTATCGCCAGCCTGGTGGTTACCGATCCGGGCAAGGCCGAACAAGCCGTGCTGGATCTGTCCGATCTGTTCCGGGCAAGCCTTGCGCGGCCTGGCACGCTAGTCCCTTGGCGTGAAGAGCTGGAGCTGTCGCGTCGCTACCTCGCAATCGAACACTACCGGCTCGGCGAAAGACTACAGGTCGAATGGCAAGTCGATGGCGTTCCGGATGAGCTGCCGATTCCACAGCTGACCTTGCAGCCGTTGTTGGAGAATGCCTTGATTCACGGTATTCAACCGCGCATCGAAGGCGGTATGGTCAGCGTGACCGCGCACTATGCCGATGGGGTGTTCGAACTGGAGGTCAGCAATCCGTTTGATGAGACGGCTCAAACGCAGCCATCTCGGGGCACTCAGCAGGCACTGCACAATATAGACGCACGACTAACGGCACTTTTCGGTCCCGCAGCGAGTCTCAGCGTGAAGCGGCGTAACGCCCGTCACTACACCTGTCTACGCTATCCGTGTGCGACATAGAAGCAGGAAGCCAGAACTATATGAATGTGCTGATTGTCGATGACGAACCTCTAGCCCGCGAGCGCCTCAGCCGACTGGTAGGTGACCTTGACGGCTATCGTGTCCTGGAACCTTCCGCCTCCAACGGCGAGGAGGCGCTGTCCCTGATCGAGGAACTGCGCCCCGATGTTGTGTTGCTGGATATCCGTATGCCAGGGCTGGATGGTCTTCAGGTCGCTGCCAAATTGTGCGAGCGTGACGCTCCCCCTGCCGTGATTTTCTGCACGGCCCATGACGAATTCGCTCTGGATGCCTTCCAGGTCAGCGCGGTCGGTTATCTGGTCAAGCCGGTTCGTCCGGAGCATCTGGCCGAAGCCCTGAAGAAGGCCGAGCGGCCCAATCGTGTTCAGCTGGCTGCGCTTACCCGGCCGGCTGCCGTCTCCGGCACCGGGCCACGTAGCCACATCAGCGCCCGCACCCGCAAAGGTATCGAGTTGATCCCGCTGCCGCAGGTGATCTATTTCATCGCCGATCACAAGTATGTGA
Organism: Stutzerimonas zhaodongensis; assembly: GCF_003696365.1. Classification (GTDB taxonomy): domain Bacteria; phylum Pseudomonadota; class Gammaproteobacteria; order Pseudomonadales; family Pseudomonadaceae; genus Stutzerimonas; species Stutzerimonas zhaodongensis. The sequence goes on along the minus strand of NZ_RFFM01000004.1, from coordinate 114,691 downwards.
CCTTGCGACATGAAGGCGGTGAGGTGCTTCTAGATGAGCCTTTGAAAGCATTGGAGGATGAATTCGGTGAGCGTTTCGTACGCATTCATCGCAATGCATTGGTCTACCGCGACCGTATCGAGCGTTTGCAGCGTACGCCGCTTGGCCATTTCCAGCTGTTTCTCAAAGGCCTGGAGGGTGAACCCCTGACTGTCAGCCGACGGCATGTCGCCGGTGTGCGCAAACTGATGCAGGCGCTCTGACCTTAGCCCGCTTCTGGCGACCACTTCCAATCCAATCCAGTCCCGCTGTCCGCGGGCGCTGGGCTTGGTCGTTGTGGTCTTTCCTTGATTCGGGCCAACCCGGCCGCGAGGCCCGGCCTGTTATCATCGCCGGCAGTTCATTCGTCTGGAATTGCTCATGTCACGCGAAATTCGCATCGCCACCCGCAAAAGTGCCTTGGCCCTTTGGCAGGCCGAATACGTCAAGGCCCGTCTGGAAGCCTCACACCCCGATGTGAGGGTAAGTCTGGTCCCGATGGTCAGTCGCGGCGACAAGCTGCTCGATGCGCCGCTAGCCAAGATCGGCGGCAAGGGTCTGTTCGTCAAGGAGCTGGAAACGGCCCTGATGGAAAACGAAGCGGACATTGCCGTGCACTCGATGAAAGACGTGCCGATGGAGTTCCCTGAAGGACTCGGTCTGTACTGCATCTGCGAGCGTGAGGACCCCCGCGACGCCTTTGTCTCCAATCACTACGAGAACTTCGATGCACTGCCTCCGGGGGCGGTAGTCGGCACCTCTAGCCTGAGGCGCCAGGCGCAGCTGTTGGCTCGTCGTCCCGATCTGAAGATCCAGTTCCTGCGCGGCAATGTGAATACCCGCCTGGCCAAGCTCGATGCCGGCGAATACGACGCCATCATCCTCGCGGCCGCCGGTTTGATCCGTCTTGGCTTCGGTGAACGCATCCGCTTCAGTCTCAGTGTCGAAGACAGCCTGCCGGCGGGCGGGCAGGGCGCGGTCGGCATCGAATGTCGTACCGGTGATACCGAGCTGCATCAGCTCCTGCAATGCATGAATGATCCAGAGACGGCGCTTCGGGTAACTGCCGAACGGGCATTGAACCGCCATCTCAACGGAGGCTGTCAGGTTCCGATTGCCTGCTACGCCGTGCTTGAAGGCGATCAGCTCTGGTTGCGTGGCCTCGTTGGACAGCCAGACGGCACCCAGCTGTTGCGCGCCGAGGGGCGTGCCCCCGGAGCCGAGGCAGAAGCACTTGGTGTTCGAATCGCGGAAGAACTGCTGCAGCAAGGTGCCGGCAAGATTCTTGAAGATATATACGGCGAGGCAGGCAGGGCGTGAGCGCTTGGCGGCTATTGCTGACGCGCCCTGCTGAAGAATGCGTCGCGACGGCTGCCGCGCTGGCTGAGCACGGCATACAGAGTGCGAGCCTGCCATTGCTTGCGATAGAGCCTGTGGCTGAGAAGCCTGAACAGCGTACGACTTTGCAGGCGCTGGATCGTTATTGCGCAGTAGTGGTGGTCAGCAAACCGGCGGCCAGATTGGCCCTTAAGGCGCTTGATCGCTACCGGACGCAATCACCGCCGGACCAAGCCTGGTTCACTGTAGGCGCTGCGACTGGCGCAATCCTTCAGCAACGAGGATTGAATGTAAGTTGGCCCGCAATTGGTGACGACAGCGAAGCATTATTGGCCTTGCCTCAATTGGCCGGGGCCCTTGAGGTGCCCGAGCCAAAAGTACTGATACTTCGCGGTGAGGGCGGTCGCGAGCACCTCGCCGAGACCCTTCGATTTCGTGGCGTGGAAGTGGAAAGTCTGGAGCTTTACCGGCGCTATCTTCCCGGTTATCCGTCCGGAACGCTTCTGCGGACCCTTCGCTCGGAACGGCTGAATGCGGTGGTGGTCAGCAGTGGACAAGGTTTGATGTCATTGCGCGAGCTGGCAGCGGCGGATTGGCGCGATGTGGTTGAGCTACCCTTGTTCGTACCTAGCCCGCGCGTGGCACAGATGGCCGCGCAATTGGGCGCCAAAAGAATAGTGGACTGCCGTGGTGCCGGAACCGCGGCTTTGCTGGCGGCGCTGCGGGAGTATCCCGAGCCCGCCTTCTGATGCAAAGGATGGAAACGTGAGCGAAGTAGATCCCGATAAGGCACCGCAGCAATCTACGGGCAACGACCCTGTCGTCCCCAAAAAGCCCGTCAATAAAGAATCTCCGAAAGACGCGAAAGACCAGAAGGGTCCCAAAGAACCGCCAAGGGATCCACCGAAGCCGCCGCCTGCTGTAGCGTCTGGCCCCCATCGCGGTGGCAAGGCCCTGGCCAGTGTCGCTTTGGTAGCGGGGCTACTAGGCCTCGCCGCTGGCGGTTACAGCGTGCTGCAGACTCAGCAGCTGGCTGAGCGGGAACAGGAGCAGCTCCAAGCGCTTCAGGCTGCTCGTGATGAGTCGCGAGGTCTGGGCGATCGCACACAGCAGATGGCCAGTCGGCTTGGTCGTCTTGAGCAGTTGCCTTCAGCCGAACAGCTGGAGGAGCGTCGACGCCTGCTAGCGGAATTGCAAAGTGATCAACAGCGCCTTTCAGGGCGAGTAGAGCAGGTGCTGGGCGCCAGCCGTGAGCAGTGGCGTCTGGCTGAGGCTGAACACCTGCTGCGCATGGCGATGCTGCGCCTGTCTGCGATGGAAGACGTGAACAGTGCCGAGTCGCTTATCGCAGAAGCAGACCTGATCCTGCGCAAGCAGGACGATCCGGGCGCCTACGGCACTCGTCAGAAATTGCTTGAAGGTCTTGAAGCGCTGCGCAGTCTTCCGGAACTGGATCGCACCGGCCTGTTCCTGCAGCTGGGCGCGTTGCGCGGCCAGGCTAACCAGTTGAGCGGTCTGGCTCCTGAGTTCGAAAACGGTCCGGGCCAGTCAGAGGGGCAGGGTGAAAGCCGTTGGAAGCATTGGCTGAACGAGCTGACTCGTTACGTGCGGATCGATTTCAACGCAGGCACAGATGTCAAACCTCTGCTGGCTGGGCAAAGCCTCGCACAGGTGCGTCTGGCGCTCTCTCTGGCTATCGAGCAGGCTCAGTGGGCCGTGCTCAATAGCAACGAGGAGATCTATCGGCAGTCGTTGGATCAGGCCGCTCGCTTGATCGAGGATCACTTCAGTGAAGAGAACGGTCAGAGCCGAGGGCTGCGGGAACGCCTTGAGCAGCTGGCAGAGCGTCAAGTCTCGGTGACGCTGCCAGACCTGGCGCCGGCGTTAGAGGCCATGCAGACCTACGTGCAAAAGCGCGAGTCGGCTCAGAACGGTACGCTCAGCCAGGGCCAGCGCGAATCTGACGACAGTGGAGAAAACACCGCGCCAGCCGACGAGTCGGAGCCGCAGGCTGATTCCGAGCGGACAGCCGATGGGGACCTGCGCACATGAAGCGATTCGCCATTGTCGTCGTCCTGCTGTTGGCAGCCGTTGGTTTTCTCGGATGGGCCATCTATCAAGACACCGGATATGTCCTGATCAGCTATGACCGCTTTCGCTATGAGTCGAGCTTCTGGGTATTTCTGGCGCTGATTGGTTGTCTTTGGCTGCTCTCCATGGTGGTGCACTGGGTGCTTGGGTTGTTGTATGCCTCTGGCGCACTGGTCAACCCCTGGTCGCGTCGCCACCGCGCACGCCGCGTCGCCAAGGCTTCGCGCTCAGGTCTGCGTGAGCTTGCCGAGGGGCAGTGGAGCAATGCGTTGACCCATTTGCGGACGGCGGCGGAGCATGATCGCCAGCCATTGGTGCACTACCTCGGGGCTGCTCGGGCTGCTAGCGAACTCGGGGAGTACGAGCAAAGCGAGGAGCTGCTGCGTAAAGCGCAGGAGCGTGAGCCGGAGGCAGGCTTGGCAGTTGGTTTGACCCGGGCTCAGCTTCAGATCGATCGCGCTCAGTACGCGGAAGCTAGAGCGTCGCTGAACACGCTGCACAACGAGCATCCTCGCCACACCCATGTGCTGACCCTGTTACAGCAACTCTACGTACAGTTGAAAGATTGGCCGGCTTTGTGCCGGTTGATGCCGGAGCTGCGCAAGCATCGGGTCTTACCACCGGCGAAACTCGATGAACTCGAGCTGCTCGCCTGGACCGCTGCCGTGGAGCAGGCCGGCGTGGCTGCAACCGCCACACCCGAGGATCCGCAGCAAGCACTTAACCAATGCTGGCAAACGGTGCCCGGAAAACTGCGTAACGAGCCTTTGCTGGTCCGTGCATATGCCGATGGATTGAGCCGACTGGGTGCTGAGGAGAAGGCGGAAGAGGTGCTTTATGCCGCGCTCAAGAAGCAGTTCGATGACCGTTTGGTGGAGCGTTATGGCCGTGTTCGCGGTCGTGAACCAGCGCGTCAGCTAAGTCACGCGGAAGGGTGGCTGAACGCTCACCCCGAAAATGCTGAGCTATTGCTTGCACTGGGCCGCCTCAGCTTGCGCAATGAGTTGTGGGGTAAGGCACGCGATTATCTCGAAGCCAGTCTGCGCTTCGAACATCGCGCCGAAACCTGTGCCGAGCTGGCGCGCCTGTTGGCGCAGCTGGGTGACAACGAGCGCAGCAATCGCCTGTTTCAGGAAGGCCTCGGGCTACTCGGTCAGACCAGCCAGACCGGGTTGCAAACAGTCGGTAATCCCTAGCAGTCGCTTGAGCGGGACGTGACAAGCGTCCCGCTCCTCTGCGCTTAAATGCCTTTGGCTTGCAGCCAATGGCGAGCAGCACTACCGTAGCGAACTTTCTCTGTCTGCGGAGTCACCATGAACCTGGCCAGTCCTCGTTCGCTGTTCCTTCTGGCCTTCATCGGCTGCTCGCTGATGATGATCGCGGCGCTCTATCTCGAGCATGTCGTCGGGTTGGCGCCCTGCCCATTGTGCATCGTTCAGCGCGTTTGCGTGATTGGCTTCGGGCTGGTCTGTCTGGCCGCCTCCATTCATGGGCCTCAAAAGGGTGGCCGCCGTGCTTATTCAGTACTGGCGCTGCTGTTCGCGGTCGCTGGTGGCGCCACTGCCATACGCCAGATCTGGCTGCAGAACATGCCGGCAGATCAGCTGCCAAGCTGCCTGCCCAGCCTCGAGTACATGATGGATGCGCTGCCGTTTCAGGACATCGTCCGGCTTGTCCTCCATGGCACAGCCGAATGCGCCGAAGTTAGCTGGACGCTATTGGGTATGAGCATTCCGGAGTGGACCTTGCTGGCCTTCATCGCCATGGCCTTGTTCTGCTTCTGGCAGCTGCTGCGCCGCGACTAGCGATTATTTGTCGCAGCGATCGAATGATCGCTGCGCTTGGCGGTCAATCGACCAGCGCGAAGCAATGCTGACCTCGCTGTCCGGATGATTTTGATCCTGCTGCTTGATGCTTCGATCGCCGCAGCTTAGTCTGCTCGGGCGGCGTAGATTTCTTACCAGTCGCTGCCACTCACCCAAGGCCGATATACCAAGACAAAAACGTCTCGGAAGGCGCAACAGGCATCATCGATTAGGGAAGTGAGGTCATCATGCTCGAGAGCTGTCGGAACGCCCAGGAACGCTGGGGAGGTGTACACCTGCTGATTGATCGCTGGCTGCAAGAGCGCCATGCACTGATCAACGCATTCGACGAGCTGCATGTCCGCGACGCCGCTGCAAGTCGCGCCGCTTTGCAGAAATTTTGCGAAATCCTGCTTGATTACGTATCGGCCGGCCATTTCGAGATATATGAGCAGCTGCTCAATGAGGCCGAAGCCTTCGGTGACAAGCGTGGCCTGGACCTTGCCCGCCAGATCTATCCTCGGATCGAAGCCATTACTGAAGTGGCGGTCGCGTTCAATGATCGTTGTGACAAGGGTGACTGTTTGAACAGTCCCGGTTTGCCTGATGAGTTGAAGCGTCTTGGGCAACTATTGCACGAGCGTTTCGAGTTGGAAGATTGCCTCATCGAAGTGCTGCACACCGCACATAAGCAGCCCGCCGCCACCGCCTGAATGATCCCCCAGGGCAACCGCAGCGTCTCTCGTCGCTGCTTTGCCGCGGTCTGCGGCCAGCCCTGCTGAATGCACAGTAAAGGTTGCTCTCATCCCGCCTGGAGGCGCCGTTATGCCCGCAAAGAAACCCTCGGTTACTACTCCCCTGCATCTACTCCAGCAGTTGTCCAACAGTCTGGTGGAGCATCTGCAGAAAGCCTGCAGCGAGGCGCAGCAGGACGCGGAAATGCTCCTGGCCAAGCTCGAGAAACAGCGTGGGAGGACCCAGGAAAAGATCATCAAGGCCCGCGCCAAATTGGATGAAGCCGGTAACGCTGGTAAATCCAAGTCACAGACCAAGGCCCGCAGCCGGCTGGCCGAGTTGGACGACATGCTTGCCGTATTGCAGAGCCGGCAGAGCGAGACGCTGTCGTATCTGTCTGAATTGAAGCGTGATGCCGAGCAGAGCATGCAGCTTGCTCAGGGCGTCACCAGGGTTGAACAGGCCGCCGCCCAAGCGCTTGCCGCGCGTGCCAAGCCTGCCGCTTCTCGCGCTCCAGTAGCCAAGAAAGCGTCCGCTCGGAGCGCAAGGCCCGCTGCTCAATCCACAGGCTCTGCTGGCAAGAAGGTTGCGGGCAAATCACCCGCAAGGGCAGCCGGCGCAACTACCGGTCGTGCTCGGCCTGCTGCCAAGAACGACACCAAAACTCAGGCGGCCAAGCCTGAGGTGAACACGGCGCAGACGACAAAGCCCGATACGGCGCCTGCGAAACCGGCCGCCGCGGCGGCGTCGACAAAGCCAGGCGCGGCGAAAAAGCCTTCGCCCCGTAAGCCTGCTGCACCTAAGCGCCCCGCTGCAAATCAATCGCCTGCTACGAGCTGAGCCGCCGCGCGCAGCGTCTCGATTGGCCGGAACGTGGCTGGTCCGAGGCTGGCGCAGGCTCGGCCTATCCAGTCGGCCGAACCACTGGCGATTGACCAGTGCTGCGTAACTGACTGTAGCCGCAGAAGCTGGACGCGTTCGGCGTCCAGTTCCAGCGCCTTCACCCGTTTTCGCAGCTCAGCCAGATCGGCATCCGCGGCAGCAGGCTCACGCCATGTCTGACGCAGCGTGCGCAGCGGGGCGATTACTAGAGTTCGCCAGTCCTCACTGATTTGCTGTAGTAGTTGGAGACGTGCATCGTCATGAGCGGTTCCGCGGCATTCGAGCCATGCGCACGTCAGTAGCAGACAGACGTCCCCTCCGGCAGCTTGTAAATCCAGACAGGCTTCTTCGACGCCCGGTTGCGAGTAACAGGCGAGGGCGAAATTCCAGAGATCGTCATGCTTCATCGGGGCTTTTTTTCCTGAGCAGCCGGATGGATTTCCGGGCGACCTGATAAACTCCGCCGCCATTATGATCCGACTTCAGAATCTCACTCTACAGCGTGGCCCCCAGCGTTTGCTGGAAGGCGCCGAGCTAACCCTCCATCCTGGCCAGAAGGTCGGGCTTGTCGGTGCCAATGGCGCCGGAAAATCCAGCCTATTCGCGCTATTGCTTGGCGAATTCACGCCGGACGGTGGCGATTGCCAGATACCGCCCGACTGGCGGATCGCACATATGCGCCAGGAGATCGACACGCTCGATCGCCTTGCGGTGGATTATGTCCTCGATGGCGATACGGAGCTGCGCCGTGTCCAGGCTGCCCTGGTCACTGCAGAGGCGGCACATGACGGTACTGCCCTGGCGCGCCTGCATACCGAACTGGACAACGCCGACGGTTACACCGCTGATGCGCGCGCACGTAAGTTGCTCGCCGGGCTCGGGTTCGCCAATGAGCAGATGGATCTGCCTGTCAGTAGCTTCTCCGGCGGCTGGCGTATGCGTCTCAATCTGGCTCAGGCGCTGATGTGCCCCTCTGACCTGTTGCTGCTCGATGAGCCGACCAACCACCTCGACCTGGACGCCATCCTCTGGCTTGAAGCCTGGCTGAAGAGCTACCCAGGCACGCTGATGCTGATCTCTCACGACCGCGACTTCCTCGACGAGGTGGTTGGTAACGTCGTGCATGTCGAGCAGCGCAAACTTACGCTCTATCGCGGCGGTTATTCGGCCTTCGAGCGGGCGCGCGCCGAGCGCTTGGCTCAGCAGCAGCAAGCCTTCGAAAAGCAGCAGGCCCAGCGCGAGCACATGGAGGACTTCATCCGTCGCTTCAAGGCCAAGGCCAGCAAGGCTCGCCAGGCCCAAAGCCGTATCAAGGCATTGGAAAGACTTGAGGAGCTGGCGCCGGCTCATATCGATTCGCCGTTCGACTTCGTTTTTCGTGAGGCGGACAAGGTCTCCAGTCCGTTGCTGGATCTTGAAAAGGGCAGCCTTGGCTATGGCGACAAGGTGGTGCTGGACAAGGTCAAGCTGCAGCTTGTCCCGGGTGCCCGCATCGGCTTGCTCGGCCCCAACGGCGCGGGCAAGTCCACGCTGATCAAAACGCTGGCCAATGAGCTACAACCCCTGAACGGACGGCTGCAGCGCGGCGAAAACCTGGTTATCGGCTACTTCGCGCAGCACCAGCTCGACGCCCTGGATGCCAAGGCGAGCCCGTTGTTGCATTTGCAGCGTATTGCGCCCGGCGAGCGTGAGCAGGTTCTGAGAGATTTCCTTGGTGGGTTCGATTTCCGCGGAAATCGTTGCGACGAAGCAGTACTGAACTTCTCGGGTGGTGAGAAGGCGCGGCTGGCGCTGGCGCTGATCGCCTGGGGCAAGCCGAACCTGCTGCTTCTGGATGAACCGACCAACCATCTTGATCTCGAGATGCGATTGGCGCTGACGCTGGCCTTGCAGGACTTCGAGGGTGCGGTGCTCGTTGTGTCCCACGATCGACACTTGCTCAAGAGCACCACGGACGAATTTCTCCTGGTGGCCGACGGCCAGGTCGTAGCGTTCGAGGGTGATCTTGAGGATTACGCGCGTTGGCTGGTTGACTATCGTTCTCGCCAGCAGCCGCAGAGCTCCGTCGAATCTGCTGGCGACAAGACCGACAAGAGGGCCACTCGTCAGGCTGCAGCTGCGTTGCGCCAACAGTTGGCTCCCTTGAAAAGGCAGGCTGAGAAGCTCGAAAAAACGCTGGCTGACGTGCACACAAAGCTCGCACCGCTTGAAGCACGCCTTGCCGACTCGGAAGTGTACGAGTCGTCACGCAAGGATGAGCTACGCGAGTTGCTGGCCAAGCAGGCGGAGCTGAAGGTGCGCGAGGGTGAGCTCGAAGAGGCTTGGCTGGAGGCGCTGGAGGCGCTCGAACAGCTACAGAGTCAACTCGAGGCCAGCCCGTGAGCGAACGATGGTTATTTTTCTCGCAGCGTTGGAGCGATCAGCTATTGCTCGGCCTGCAGATAATGCTGATTCTGCTGGTCGCCTATGTTCTTCAGCGGATGGTCGTGCGTGGCCTCTCTCGGCTGGGCAGCCGCTACCCGCTTCCGCCGGAACTGCTTCTGCCGCTGCGTGGCGGGATTCGCTGGTTCATCATTGGTGGCGCGCTGATCATGGTGCTCGAGCGCGTCGGCGTTTCAGCCACGGTCATCTGGACCGCTTTCTCCGGGTTCGTGGCCGTTGCGGCAGTAGCCTTCTTCGCTATCTGGAGCGTGCTATCCAACCTGCTTTGCGCCGTATTGATCATGACCGTTGGCCCCTTCCGTCTGGGCGATCTGGTGGAGCTGGTCGAGAGTTCCGACAAGCCCATCGTCAAAGGGCGGGTCATTGACATAAACCTGCTCTACACCACACTGGAAGAGTCCTGCGAAAGTGGTGCCGGCGCCATCGTTCAGGTCCCGAACAGCTTGTTCTTTCAGAAGGTTCTGCGTCGCTGGCGCGGGACCGAGATCCAGACACCCCACCACAGCTCACACGAGTAACACCCATGGAATGGCTTAGCAGCCCCGAAATCTGGGTCGCGTTTCTGACCCTGACCGCCCTGGAAATCGTCCTGGGTATCGACAACATCATCTTCATCTCCATTCTGGTCGGTCGCCTTCCGAAGGAGCAGCAGCCCAAGGCACGCTTCTTTGGACTGGCGTTGGCAATGGGGACGCGGATCCTCTTGTTGCTCTCCATCGCCTGGGTCATGCGGCTGACCGATACCCTGTTCACGGTCTTCGAGCATGGCGTATCCGGCCGCGACCTGATTCTGTTCTTCGGTGGTCTGTTCCTGCTGTTCAAGAGCACGATGGAGATCTGGCACAGTGTCGAGGGTGAAGAGCAGCAGGATGGCACCACGTCCGGTGCTGTGAAGGCGGGCTTCGTTGGCATCATTCTGCAGATCGCAGTGATCGATATCGTCTTCTCTCTGGACTCTGTCATCACCGCCGTAGGGCTGGTGGACAACGTGCAGGTGATGATCGCGGCAATCGTCATTGCCGTCGGCGTGATGATGCTATCAGCGGGCACGATCAGTGAGTTCATCGACAGGCATCCGACGCTCAAGATACTGGCGCTCTCGTTTCTCATCGTGGTTGGCACGCTGCTGGTGGCAGAGGCGTTCGGTGCCCATGTGCCCAAGGGCTACGTGTACTTCGCGATGGTGTTCTCGCTCGGAGTCGAGGCGATCAACATTCGCATGCGCAAGGCGATGAATCGAAAGTTGAAAGAGCCGGTCAAGCTCGGCAAGGACATTCCCGAGTAATCGTGTAGCCGCTGCTCCTGTCCGGAACAGCGGCTTCTGGAGGATCCAGTATGACGTTCGAGACCTGGCTGGCCTTCCTGGTTGCCTGTTGGATCATCAGCCTTTCGCCTGGAGCCGGGGCGATTGCCTCGATGTCCTGTGGGTTGCAGTACGGCTTCTGGCGCGGCTACTGGAACGCTCTCGGGCTTCAGATCGCTTTGGCGCTACAGATCGCCGTCGTGGCGGCGGGTGTCGGTGCGGTTCTGGCGACATCTTCGCTGGCGTTCAGCCTGATCAAGTGGTTCGGTGTCGGTTATCTGCTGTGGCTCGCGCTCAAGCAGTGGCAGGCGGTTCCTTCAATGATCGATGAAAGCGCCGGGCCGCGGGCTATCGCGCGCCCCCTGTCGCTGGTATTCCGCGGTTTCCTGATCAACGCCAGTAACCCCAAGGCGATCGTGTTCATTCTCGCGGTGTTGCCGCAGTTTCTCGATCCGCAGCGAGACTTGGTGATCCAGTATCTGCACATGGGTGCCACCATGGTGGCGGTTGATCTCATCGTCATGGCCGGATATACGGGGTTGGCCGCCAGGGTTTTGCGTTTGCTGCGCACCCCGCGTCAGCAGCGTCTGGTCAACCGTAGCTTTGCGGCCATGTTTGCCGGCGCAGCGGCGCTACTCGCTACCGTGCGGCGGGCCGTGGTGTGAACATCACTGAGTCCATGCGTGTATGGGTCGACGCCGATGCTTGTCCTAAAGCGGCCAAAGAGCAGCTGATCAAATTCGCCCTCAAACGGAAATTCGAGATCGTCCTTGTCGCTGGCCAGAGCCAGATCAAACCGGCCTTCGCCTGTGTCCGTCTGATCGTCGTGCCAAGTGGCCCGGACGCTGCCGATGACTATCTGGTAGAAAATGCCCAGCCTGGCGAGTTGGTGATCTGCAGCGATGTCCCGCTGGCTGATCGCCTCGTCAAGAAGGGCGTCGCAGCGCTCGATCCGCGGGGTCGCGAGTTCGATGAGCGCAACATGGGTGATCGGCTGGCGGTACGCAATCTGTTCACCGATTTGCGCGAACAGGGCCAGACTGGTGGCGGGCAGGGCGCTTACGGTGATCGGGATCGGCAAGCCTTCGCCAATGCGCTTGATCGCTTGTTGACCCAGCTCGCTCGCGCCCGGAACCTTTAGCGAAGCTGCCGAACGGGCGCCTTTGACCGAATCGTCGTCAGCCGCAGAGATAGGTGCCGGTGCCAACCGCGATCAGTACATCTTCTTCGTTATGCAGTTCTGAGCGAACCACGGCCACTTTGTTGCCAGAGCGGAGCAAGGTCGCACTTGCACTGAAGCGACTGCCCCGCCCGGGGCGCAAATAGTCGATGCGCAGATCAATGGTGCCGAGTCGCGACAAGCGTAGGGCGCGCTCTTCCGTCGTCAGGTGCTGGTGCTTCTCGAACGCGCCGATCATCGCCATGGCGCCGCCAACAACGTCAAGCAGTGAAGCGATCACGCCCCCATGCAGGATGCCGTGGAAAAAGTTGCCGATCAGCTCGTGCTTCATCGGCAGGTGCATCACCACGCGCTGCCGAGAGACCTCATCCAGTTCGATGCCTAAATATTCGTTGAAGGGTATGCGCTCGAACAACTGTCGCACGGCGTGTTGCTGTTCTTCGATGGTATCGATTCGAGGCGGGGTCATGGCTCGGCTTCCTGGCAGATCGGCTCAAACTGCAGGAATGTCGGCGGATTGGCCAGTAGGTCGGCGGGAGCGTCGGTAGGATTGGCTGTATAGCCACCGATACTCAGAAATCCCGGGACGTACCCCGGGATCGAGTAACGGCCCCTAGACTATTTGTTGGTCAACTCAAGTACACGGTCGACCAGCTTGTAGATACCGGAAGCCGCATCGCTGATCGATTGGGCGAGCATGTACGCCGGCGTAGTAACCAGTTTGTTCTTCGAATCCTCGATGATTTCGGTCACTTCACAGGCCTGATGCTCGACGCCCATCTCACGAGACGCAGCAGCGGCTGGGTCATCATCGTTGCCTAGTGTGCAGACGACGCCTGGCCCGAATATATGCGCAGCCATGGTTGGCGCGATGCACATCATGCCCACCGGCTTGCCTGAGCTAGCAAAGGACTGCGCCAGTTCCAAGACCGCTGGCAGGACCTGGCAGGCAGCGCCTTGGGTGGCGAAGTCGGACAGGTTTTTCGCGGCGCCGAACCCGCCTGGCATGATGAGGGCGTCGAAGTCCTCCGCGCGGGCTTCGCTCAGGTCCTTGATCTCGCCGCGCGCCAGCCTGGCCGACTCGACCAGAACATTACGGTTTTCGGGCATCTCTTCGCCCGTGAGGTGATTGATCACGTGCATCTGCGCAATGTTTGGAGCGAAACACTGAACGGTGGCACCACGCTGATCCAGCCGCAGCAAGGTGATTACGCTTTCGTAGATCTCCGAACCGTCGTAAACGCCACAGCCCGAGAGAATGACGGCGACTTTTTTGTTCATGGGGTACTCCTGGTCGATCAACGGCCCGACGGACGTCGGGCAATGGCTTGGATGCTGATGCGTGGTGGGTTCTCGCTAAGCCACCTCCTGTTCATTGGAGGCCTGGCGGCGCCCGACGTTCGCTTTTGCGCGGCTCTAGCCGGTGCGCTTGAGCCCGCTCTACTCTTGATTAAAGCACTGGCCGACGCTCTCATCGGTGGCCACAATGGCTGCGGTTACCTGTCGACTGGGTTGTTTCTGTCATCATTCAGTCACGAAGTCGGCTTATAAACGTCATATTCGCCCGCACTGCGGGCCAGGAGTTCGCTGTGAGTTTCGTCCCTGCCAATCGACTGTTTCCCGGTACTCGCCTGCGCCGTAACCGTCGTGACGATTTTTCCCGCCGGCTGGTTCGTGAAAATCTGCTGAGCGTGGACGATCTGATTCTGCCGGTCTTCGTTCTCGATGGTGAAAATCGCCGTGAGCAGGTCCCATCGATGCCCGGGGTGGAGCGTCTGTCCATCGATCTGCTGCTGGAAGAGGCGGCCGAGCTTGTTGCGCTGGGTATTCCGGCATTGGCGTTGTTCCCGGTAACGCCATTGGAAAAGAAATCCCTCGACGCCGCCGAGGCCTGGAACCCCGATGGAATCGCGCAGCGTGCCACTCGCGCGCTACGAGAGCGCTTCCCCGAGCTCGGAATCATCACCGACGTTGCGCTGGACCCGTTTACCACACATGGTCAGGACGGCATTCTCGATGAGCATGGCTACGTGCAGAACGACATCACGGTCGATGCACTGGTGAGGCAGGCGCTGTCCCACGCCGAGGCCGGCGCTCAGGTAGTCGCCCCGTCAGACATGATGGACGGGCGAATTCAGGCGATCCGCGAGGCGCTCGAAGTGGCTGACTACCCTAATGTGCGGATCATGGCCTACTCGGCGAAATATGCCAGCGCCTACTATGGCCCCTTCCGCGATGCGGTAGGCTCGGCCGCGAATCTGGGCAAGGGCAGCAAGAACACCTATCAGATGGACCCTGCCAACGGGGACGAAGCACTCCATGAGGTTGGTGCAGATTTGGCCGAAGGCGCGGACATGGTCATGGTCAAGCCCGGTATGCCCTATCTCGACATCCTGTGGCGAGTCAAAGATGCCTTTCGCGTCCCGACGTTCGTCTACCAGGTCAGTGGTGAATATGCGATGCACAAGGCCGCCATACAGAACGGCTGGCTGAGCGATGCAGTGATTCTCGAATCACTGACCGCCTTCAAACGTGCGGGCGCCGATGGCATCCTCACCTACTTCGCCAAGCAGGCGGCACAGCAATTAAAACAGGGCCGATGAGCCCGCCCGAGGCAGATCGATGACCAATCAGGGACTCAGCGAAAACGAATTGCAGATGGCCGCCGTTGAGGCGCAACCCCTCGAGGAGCTTGTGCAAACAGCTCCTGAGCTTGAGAAGGTTGAGGATGCACCGGCGCCGCCGGTGGCGCCGCCGAACCTGGATGACAATAGTCTGTACATCCACCGCGAGCTGTCCCAGCTGCAATTCAATATCCGCGTGCTGGAGCAGGCGCTGGACGAGTCCTACCCATTGCTGGAGCGGCTCAAGTTCCTGCTGATTTTTTCCAGCAACCTCGATGAGTTCTTCGAGATTCGTGTCGCTGGCTTGAAAAAGCAGGTCACGTTCGCCCGCGAGCAAGCCGGCGCTGATGGCTTGCAGCCGCATCAGGCGCTGGCGCGTATTTCCGAGCTGGTCCATGACCAGGTCAACCGCCAGTACTCCATTCTCAATGAGGTGTTGTTGCCGGAGCTGGCCAAGCATCAGGTGCGCTTCATCCGCCGACGCCACTGGACAGCAAAGATCAAGACATGGGTGCGTCGCTACTTCCGTGACGAGATCGCGCCGATCATTACCCCGATCGGGCTGGACCCCACTCATCCGTTCCCGCTGCTGGTCAATAAGAGCCTGAACTTCATCGTCGAGCTGGAAGGTATCGACGCCTTTGGGCGTGACTCGGGACTGGCGATCATCCCGGCGCCGCGATTGTTGCCGCGGGTCATCCGGGTACCGGAAGAGGTGGGTGGGGCGGGAGCGAATCATGTGTTCCTCTCGTCCATGATTCATGCTCACGCGGACGACCTGTTCCATGGCATGAAGGTCAAAGGCTGCTATCAATTCCGCCTGACGCGTAATGCCGACCTGTCCGTAGATACGGAAGATGTTGAGGATCTGGCCCGAGCGCTGCGTGGCGAACTGATTTCCCGGCGCTATGGCGATGCGGTACGGCTGGAGGTGGTGGACACCTGCCCGAAGCATCTCGCGGACTTTTTGCTCAAGCAGTTCAGTCTTAGCGAAAGTGAGCTGTACCGGGTCAACGGGCCGGTCAACCTGACCCGACTGTTCAGCATCACGGGGCTGGAAAGCCATCCCGAGCTGCAATACACGCCCTTCACCCCGGCCATTCCAAAGCTGTTGCAGAACAGCGAGAACATCTTCAGCGTCGTCGGTCGGCAGGACATCCTGCTGCTGCACCCCTATGAGTCATTCACCCCTGTGGTGGACCTGCTGCGCGAAGCGGCAAAGGATCCCTGCGTACTGGCGGTCAAGCAGACGCTCTATCGCTCGGGCGCCAACTCCGAAATCGTCGATGCGCTTGTGGAAGCGGCACGTAATGGCAAGGAAGTTACAGCGGTAATCGAGCTGCGCGCTCGCTTTGACGAGGAGTCCAACCTGCAACTGGCCAGTCGCCTGCAGCAGGCTGGCGCCGTGGTGATCTATGGCGTCGTGGGTTACAAGACACACGCCAAGATGATGCTAATCCTGCGCCGCGAGAATGGAGAGCTGCGGCGTTACGCGCATCTTGGAACCGGCAACTATCACGCCGGGAATGCGCGTCTTTACACCGATTACAGCCTGCTGACGTCGGATGACGCGCTTTGTGAAGACGTATCGAAGTTGTTCAGCCAGCTGATCGGCATGGGCAAGACCATGCGCATGAAAAAACTGCTGCACGCGCCTTTCACCTTGAAGAAGGCGCTGCTCGACATGATCACACAGGAAACGCAGCACGCCAGCGAGGGCAAGCCGGCGCATATCATTCTCAAGGTCAACTCGCTGACCGACGCTAAGATGATCCGCGCTCTGTACAAGGCCAGCCAGACAGGAGTGCGCATCGATCTCATCGTCCGTGGCATGTGCTGTCTGCGCCCTGGCATTCTTGGGGTTTCGCACAATATTCACGTGCGATCCATCATCGGCCGCTTCCTTGAGCACAGCCGGGTCTTCTACTTCCTCAACGGGGGGGATGAGAAACTCTACCTGTCCAGTGCGGACTGGATGGAGCGTAACCTCGACCGTCGCGTCGAGACATGCTTCCCGGTAGAAGGCAAGAAGCTGATAACCCGGGTGAAGAAGGAGCTGGAAGGCTTTCTGACCGACAACACGCAGAGCTGGGTGCTGCAGCCGGACGGCAGCTACTTGCGCAACAGTCCTAGTGGCAACCAGAACGCACGGAACATACAGAACGCCCTGCTTGAGCGGCTCGGTAGCGCAGCCGCCCGCTAGAGCCTCTACGAAGCCGCCTGCACTGGCAGGCGGCTGAACACCATCAGCGCACCGTCAATGTGAAGTCGATTCGCGAGAGCCAGTCCGCTTCGAGGGCGAAGTCGGCCTGGGTCAATGGATTCTGCTCCAGCCAGCCGTCGGGGAATGCCACGTCCAGAGCGTCGTCGCTAGCCTTGAGCATGCATGCCGGGGCCTGCTGCGGTCCGCGAATGTGGTGGAAAAGGATGGCGAAGCGCAACAACACACAAAGGCGGGTCAGCTTCACGCCGTCTTCGCTCATTTCTTCGAACTTTTGCTTGGGTATGTTGCGGCGGTGGCCGCGTACCAGCAGTGCCAGCATCTGCTGATCCTGGCGCGAAAAGCCCGGCAAGTCGGAGTGCTCGATCAGGTAGGCGCCGTGCTTGTGGTAGTGGTAGTGCGCGATATCCAGACCCACCTCGTGAATCCGTGCGGCCCAGCTCAACAGTTCGCGATGCCAGTCCTCATCCAGGCCCCAGTCTGACGACACCTGATCGAAGGCTTCCAGCGCCTTGCTCTCGACGCGTGACGCCTGCTCGGCGTCTACGTGGTAGCGCTCCATGAGAAAGCTCAGTGTGCGGTCCCGGATGTCCTCGTCATGATGTCGGCCGATGAGGTCGTAAAGTACGCCTTCGCGCAACGCGCCCTCTGAGTGGGCCATGCTGGTCAGCTCCAGAGCATCGAATATTGCTTCGATGATTGCCAGGCCGGCAGGGAAGATGCCCTTGCGATCTGGCTTGATGCCATCCATCTCCAGCTTTTCCACATCGCCGAGCTTGAACAGCTTGCGTTTCAGCCAGCCGATGCCTTCGGCCGTGACTTCGCCATTTCCAAGTCCTGCACCCTTGATGGCCAACCCGACGGCTCGAATGGTACCGGACGCACCCACTGCATCCTGCCAGCCGAGCCGGCGCAATCCGTGCTCGATGCTCATCAATTCCAGCCGGGCGGCAGTGTAAGCCTGTGCGTAACGGGCGGGGGTAACCTTGCCGTCTCGAAAGAACCGCTGGGTAAAGCTCACGCAACCCATTTGCAGACTTTCACGCAACAGCGAGTCGAACCCCTCACCAATGATGAATTCCGTGCTGCCGCCACCAATGTCCACTACGAGCCGCTTTCCGGTCGACGCGGGAAAGGTATGCGAGACCCCTAGATAGATCAGTCGCGCTTCCTCACGACCGGATATCACCTCGACCTGATGGTTGATGATTGTCTCGGCCTGGCGAATGAACTGTGCACGGTTGCGGGCTTCTCGTAGCGCATTGGTGCCTACCACGCGTACAGCGCCTTGCGGCAGGTGGTTGACCAGCTGCGCGAAGCGGCGCAGGCAGTCCAGGCCGCGCTGCATGGCGGCGTCGTCGAGCTGACGGTTTTCATCTATACCGGCTGCGAGCTGGACCTTTTCGCCAAGCCGTTCGAGGATGCGCATTTCACCGTTGCTGGTCCGGGCCAGGACCATATGGAAACTGTTCGAGCCAAGATCCAGTGCAGCGATCATTGGGGAGGGTTCGACGGCTAGTGGGCGCATGGGGCGGTCTCTGTGCAAAACCCCGACATCCTGACATGATCGCCTTCATACGCCAACGCGCAGCGCTGCTTAGCCGCACTTCGGTCAGCCGGCCTGACTCTCCGTTCCATAGTCGTTGTCTATTACCCAAGCGACAGACTGCGACTTTCGGTCCCCTTCAAGCCGGGCTATGATGGCGTCACTTCCGATTTTGACCCTGGAGAACATTCCATGAGCGAATACATCAACAATGTCAGCGACAGCAGTTTCGAGCAGGACGTGCTTCAGGCTGACGGCCCCGTGCTGGTCGACTACTGGGCCGAGTGGTGTGGCCCTTGCAAGATGATCGCTCCCGTACTCGATGAGATCGCCAAGGAATATGAAGGCCGTTTGAAGGTTTGCAAGTTGAATATCGACGAGAACCAGGAAACGCCTCCTAAATATGGCGTTCGCGGTATCCCGACGCTGATGCTGTTCAAGAATGGCAACGTCGAGGCAACCAAGGTTGGTGCCCTGTCGAAGTCGCAGCTAGCGGCGTTTCTCGACAGCAATATCTGATCCGGTAAGGCTCTTTTTAAAAGCCCTCGCAAATTGCGGGGGCTTTTTTATGACTGCAGGGTGGACGCTTCGCCTGCACGATGCTAAATTCGGCCTCGCGACGCTTCTTCCGTCGCCCTCTGCATGCCGTCGCCGACGCACTTCAGCCTCAAAAAGCACAACGAACCTGTTCGTCTCTTGCTGCGCGGCTTCTCAAGCTAATCGCTTTCTTCATCCCTTCTGATCTCTCTCTATGAATCTGACCGAACTTAAGCAAAAGCCCATCACCGAACTGCTGGAAATGGCCGAACAGATGGGCATCGACAACATGGCCCGTTCGCGCAAGCAGGACGTGATTTTCTCTCTGCTGAAAAAGCACGCGAAAAGCGGTGAGGAAATCTCCGGTGATGGCGTGCTGGAGATTCTTCAGGATGGCTTCGGCTTCCTGCGCTCCGCGGATTCCTCCTATCTTGCCGGCCCTGATGACATCTATGTCTCGCCGAGCCAGATCCGCCGCTTCAACCTGCGTACCGGCGACACCATCGTCGGCAAGATCCGCCCGCCTAAAGAAGGCGAGCGCTACTTTGCGTTGCTCAAGGTCGATACGATCAATTTCGATCGCCCGGAAAACGCCAAGAACAAGATTCTCTTCGAGAACCTGACCCCGCTGTTCGCTAACAAGCGCCTGACGATGGAAGCCGGTAACGGCTCCACTGAAGACCTTACCGGCCGGGTAATCGACCTCTGCGCCCCGATCGGCAAGGGCCAGCGCGGCCTCATCGTCGCACCGCCGAAAGCGGGCAAGACGATCATGCTGCAGAACATCGCCAGCAACATTACCCGTAACAACCCCGAGTGCCATCTGATCGTCCTCTTGATCGATGAGCGTCCGGAAGAAGTGACTGAAATGCAGCGCACCGTGCGCGGCGAGGTTGTGGCGTCGACCTTCGACGAGCCGCCGACGCGTCACGTGCAGGTCGCCGAGATGGTGATCGAGAAGGCCAAGCGCCTGGTCGAACACAAGAAGGATGTGGTCATCCTTCTGGATTCCATCACACGTCTGGCCCGCGCCTACAACACCGTGATCCCGAGCTCCGGCAAGGTGTTGACCGGTGGTGTCGATGCCCATGCCCTCGAGAAGCCAAAGCGCTTCTTCGGTGCGGCACGTAATATCGAAGAAGGCGGCAGCCTGACCATCATCGCCACCGCGCTGGTGGAAACCGGTTCGAAGATGGACGAGGTGATCTACGAGGAATTCAAGGGTACTGGTAACCTTGAGTTGCAGCTCGATCGCCGCATCGCCGAGAAGCGGGTGTTCCCGGCCATCAACATCAACCGTTCGGGTACTCGTCGCGAAGAGTTGCTGACCAGCGAAGAAGAACTGCAGCGTATCTGGATTCTGCGCAAGTTGTTGCATCCGATGGATGAGAGCGCAGCGATCGAGTTCCTGTTGGACAAGCTCAAGGACACCAAGACCAACGACGAATTCTTCATGTCTATGAAGCGTAAGTAAGCGTTTGGTTGTGTCACCGAGGCCGGGGAAACCCGGCCTTTGTCTGTCTGCAGGTTTTGGAATCGCCAAGGTCAAGGCTAAACTCTGCGGCCCCAGTCCTGCCGGCCCACATGAGGCTCAAGCATGCAGTATCGTGATCTGCGCGACTTTATCAGCGGTTTGGAAAAACGCGGCGAGCTCAAGCGTGTTTCGGCCGCCGTTTCCCCTGTTCTGGAAATGACCGAGATATGCGACCGCACCCTGCGCAGGCAGGGGCCGGCGTTGCTCTTCGAGAACCCGACCGGATTCGACATGCCGGTGCTCGGCAACCTGTTCGGCACCCCGAAGCGGGTCGCGCTCGGAATGGGTGCCGAAGAAGTTTCGGAGCTGCGCGAGATCGGCAAGTTGCTGGCTTTCCTCAAGGAGCCTGAGCCGCCGAAAGGGCTGAAGGATGCCTGGAGCAAGCTGCCGATCTATAAAAAGGTCATCAGCATGGCGCCCAAAGTCCTCAAGGACGCTCCCTGCCAGGAAGTGGTGCTGGAAGGCGACGACGTCGACCTGTCCGCATTGCCGGTGCAGACCTGCTGGCCGGGTGATGCTGGGCCGTTGATCACCTGGGGGCTGACTATCACCAAGGGCCCTAACAAGGAGCGGCAGAACCTTGGGATTTACCGCCAACAGGTGATTGGGCGCAACAAGGTGATCATGCGCTGGCTCAGCCATCGGGGGGGTGCACTGGATTTTCGTGAATGGTGTGAGAAATTTCCCGACCGTCCGTACCCGGTAGCGGTTGCGCTCGGAGCTGACCCGGCCACCATCCTCGGCGCCGTGACTCCAGTTCCCGATTCGCTTTCGGAGTACGCCTTTGCCGGCCTGCTGCGCGGGAGTCGAACCGAACTGGTCAAGTGCCGAGGTAGCGATCTGCAGGTGCCGGCAGGCGCCGAAATAGTGCTCGAGGGTTTCATCCAGCCAGGCGAGATGGCAGACGAGGGGCCCTATGGCGATCACACGGGCTACTACAACGAGGTCGATCGCTTCCCGGTGTTTACCGTCGAGCGCATCACCAAGCGTCGCGATGCGATCTATCACAGCACCTACACGGGTCGTCCGCCGGATGAACCGGCGATATTGGGCGTCGCGCTTAACGAAGTGTTCGTGCCGATCTTGCAGAAGCAGTTTCCCGAAATCACCGATTTCTATCTTCCACCGGAAGGTTGCTCCTACCGCATGGCGGTAGTGACGATGAAGAAGCAGTATCCCGGCCACGCCAAACGCGTGATGCTGGGTGTCTGGAGCTTCCTACGCCAGTTCATGTACACCAAGTTCGTCATCGTCACCGATGACGATATCAATGCTCGTGACTGGAATGATGTGATCTGGGCGATCACCACACGCATGGATCCCAAGCGCGATACAGTGCTGATCGAGAATACCCCCATCGACTATCTCGACTTCGCCTCGCCGGTTTCCGGCCTTGGTAGCAAGATGGGGCTCGACGCGACCCATAAATGGCCGGGCGAAACCAGCCGGGAATGGGGGCGCGCCATCGTTCAGGACGAGGCGGTCAAGCGCCGGGTAGACGAACTCTGGGCCGAGCTGGACATCGACTGATGACCGGCAGCCGCAATCTCAGGTTTTAATCAGATGAAAGTTACGCTGCAACCCTCTGGCGCGGTACTTGAAGTCGAGCGTGGCGAGCTGATCCTCGACGCGGCCCGGCGCCTTGGCTATGACTGTCCGCAAGCTTGCCGAAACGGCAATTGCTTGATCTGCGCCGCCCTGCTCGTCAATGGACGAGTGCGGCAGCGTGGTGAGAGCCATGATCACGGCGAAGTGTTC
Organism: Stutzerimonas zhaodongensis; assembly: GCF_003696365.1. Lineage (GTDB taxonomy): Bacteria > Pseudomonadota > Gammaproteobacteria > Pseudomonadales > Pseudomonadaceae > Stutzerimonas > Stutzerimonas zhaodongensis. The sequence goes on along the minus strand of NZ_RFFM01000004.1, from coordinate 92,677 downwards.
GCTTGCCTGGCGCAGCCTGAAGAGGATTGCGTGTTGCTCTGGGACGGCGTCCTTGCGCCCGGGGAACTCCCGGTGCGTACGCTCAGCTGTCAGCTGATCAGCTGCGAGGCGGTCGGAGGCGATGTGTTTCGCCTGCTCCTACAGGCGCCGGCGGGCAAGCTGCCGCGCTATCACGCCGGGCAATACCTGTTGCTTGAGCGAGAGGATGGCGAGTTCAGCGCCTTTTCGCTGGCGTCCGCCCCTGGCCGTGGGCGTGAGCTTGAGCTTCACGTCCTGGCGCGTGAAACGTCGGCTATCGAGCTGCTGGCATTCATCCGGCGCAAGGGGATGGCGACGGTACAGATGCCGTTTGGCGATACGCACCTGGCAGAGTTGCCCAACGGCCCGTTGGTTCTGATAGCCGCGGGCACCGGTATGGCGCAAATGAACAGCCTGATCGAGTACTGCCGAGCCGAGGGTTTCGCCCATCCGGTTCATCTCTACTGGGGCGTGCGACGTCCTGATGATTTCTATCAGCTTGCCCACTGGGAAGAGTGGCAGCAGATGCCTAATCTCTACCTGCATCAGGTGGTCAGCGACGTCCGCGGATGGCCGGGCCGGTGTGGGCTGTTGCATGAGGCTGTCTGCGAAGACATCGCAGATCTGAAGCCGGTGCATGTCTACGCCAGTGGTTCACCTGCAATGATATACGGCACGCTGGACGCGCTGGTCGAGGCAGGAATGGATGCGACGCAGATGCGGGCGGACGTATTCGCCTATGCCCCCCGTGACGTGTAAGCAGGGCTGAGTTCTTAGCTGTTGTCAGTAGGGTGTTGAGCTCATTGGCAAGCGTGGCCTGCTTCATCCTTATTGGCGAATGGCTTGCGTCCAGCTGAGTCGTTAGTTTTTCAAGAGCAGGTAATGGCTGAGCAGAGCGCCTTACCGCGCCGGTCAGCCCCTGGGCGTTGATCGAGAGTTGGTTGCGCTGATGATGATCTGCTGCATGAGGCGCGGTCTCTTCAGACACTAGCGTTGCGCGGCGCCAACCAGGTTGGCGCCGCAGCACTCGGCGCTTGAATTAACGTACCTGGCGCTGCTGTAGCAGCAGGTTGTTATAGCCACTGGCGGCCAGTGCCTTTTGGGCCTGGGCCAGTTGGTCTCGGTTGGCGTAAGGGCCCACCAGTACGCGATACCAGTCCTCGTCACGCACGGTGACGTTTTCGACTCGAACATCCTGACCCAACAGAATGATCTGCGCGCGGACCTTCTCGGCTTCGGGTTTCTTACGGAAAGAACCGGCTTGCAGGAAGAACTGCGTGACCGGTGCCTTGGCTACCGTCGGTGGAGGTGGAGGGACCTGGCCATTCAGCGCGGCTTCCGCGCGTGCAGCGTCGATCTTGGCGGCCTCTTCCGGGGTAACCGGCTTGGGCTGCTCAGGTTTCGGCGCTTCGGGCGGCAGGATCACTTCTGATTCTGGCAGCAACGTATAGAAATCGTACTTCGGTTTTACCGGCTGGCCCGAAGCAGGCGCTGAACGTTTCGGCTGCTCCTTGGGCTTTGCCGTTTCCTTGGTGCGCTTGATCTCGTCGCCGCCGGGTTCGAGGCTCATCAGGAATACGATAAACCCGCCGATGACCAGGCCACATGCCAGCCAGACCCAGCCAGGAACTGGCTTGCGCGCTGGTGCCTGATAACGGCTTGCGCCGCGCTTGGGGGCAGGTTTCTTCTTGGCTGCCACTTACATCCGCTCCAGTGTTTCCAAGCCAAGCAGCTCCAGACCCTGTTTGAGGGTCTTGCCGGTCAGAGCAGCAAGGCGCAGGCGACTCTGTTTCACGGTTTCGCTTTCCGCTGTGAGGATTGGGCAATGCTCATAGAAGCTCGAGAACAGGCCGGCTAGATCGTACAAATAGCTGCACAGTAGATGTGGGACACCTTTCTCCCCCACACCATTAAGCACTTCCGAGAACTGGGCGAGCTTCGCACCTAGCGCTTGCTCCTGCTCGGCATCCAGGTGAATTTCGCCGGACAACGCGTCCATGTCAGTGCCGAGCTTGCGGAACACGCTGGCGACACGGGTGTAGGCATAAAGTAGATAGGGCGCGGTATTACCTTCGAAGCTGAGCATCTGCTCGAAGTTGAAGCTGTAATCGCTGGTGCGATGCTTGGAGAGGTCGGCGTATTTGACGGCGCCTATGCCCACCGCACGTGCGATCTGCCGTAATTCGGTTTCATCCAGCTCCGGATTCTTGCCCTTGACCAGGCTATAGGCGCGCTGTTCGGCTTCATCGAGCAGGTCGACCAGTTTCACCGTCCCGCCGTCGCGGGTCTTGAACGGGCGGCCGTCGGCGCCATTCATGGTGCCGAAGCCCATGTGCTCGAGCTGCATGTCCGGATGTACGAAGCCTGCACGGCGGGCTACTTCGAACGCCATTTGGAAGTGCAGCGCCTGACGCTGGTCGACGAAATAGAGTGCGCGATCCGCTTTTAGCTGTTGGCTGCGGTAACGCATGGATGCCAAGTCGGTGGTGGCATACAGATAGCCGCCACCGGCTTTCTGTACGATTACCGGCAGGGGGTTGCCTTCGGCGTTCTTGAACTCTTCGAGAAAGACGCATTGGGCGCCATTGCTCTCGCTCAGTAAGCCTTTCCCTTTGAGTGCATGGACGATATCGCCCAGCTCGGCGTTATACGCGCTTTCACCTTTCACATCGTCAGGTGTCAGCTTGACGTTGAGGCGGTCGTAGACCTTCTGGCAATGGGACAGAGAGATCTCGTTGAACTGCTTCCACAGCCGCAGGCAGTCAGCGTCGCCCGCTTGCAGCTTCACCACGAGCTCCCGTGCACGCTCGGCAAACGCTTCGGATTCGTCGAAGCGTTGTTTCGCTGCACGGTAGAACTGCTCCAGGTCGGACAGCTCGGCTTCGGCGGCTGACGGGTTTTCCTCAAGAAAAGCCAGCAGCATGCCGAATTGAGTGCCCCAGTCGCCCACATGATTCTGGCGGATCACGTCATCGCCTAGAAACTCCAGAACCCGCGCGACGGCGTCGCCGATGATGGTCGAGCGCAGGTGGCCAACGTGCATCTCCTTCGCCAAATTTGGCGAGGAAAGATCAACGACGACGCGTTGTGCGGGACCTGTTTTGCTTACACAGAGATGCGAGTCTGTCAGGGCTGCGTCGAGGCGTTGAGCCAGCGCCGCGCTGTTCTGGAAGAAGTTGAGGAAGCCTGGGCCTGCGATCTCCACCTTGCTGACCGAACTGTCAGTCGGTAAAGCATCGATGAGCTTTTGCGCGAGGTCACGGGGCTTCATTCCGGCTGGCTTGGCCAGCATCATGGCAATGTTGCTGGCGAAGTCACCGTGAGTCTTATCGCGAGTGTTCTCCACCTGAATAGCTGGGCTCAAGCCGTCAGGCAGCACCCCTTCAGCGGTAAGGCGGGCCAAGGCTTGCTGAATCAGGTGGCGAATACTGTCTTTCATCTTGTGCTCTTCGGCCCGGAGGCTTTGGTCGAAAACTGGGCATTATCGGGGCGCGGGGGGCGAACCTTCAAGGCTTTAGGCGCTTAGTTGCGGGATGAGCTCTCGATTGCACGCGTTCAGAACAGGTCGATGGGGTCGACATCCAGGGACCAACGGACCGTGCGGCTGCCTGGAAGCGCTTCCACTAGTGGAATCCATACGCCCATCAGCTTATGTAGCGGCGCCCTGGCGTTGCCCTGCAATAGAAGTTGAGCCCGGAAGCGTCCCGCGCGGCGCTCCATCGGTGCGGGCACTGGACCGAGCAGCTCGACTCCGCTGATGCCCAACTGTTCGAGGAGCTGCTCGGCCTGGCTGCAGGCCTGGTCGAGGAAGTCCTCCGCCTGGCCCGGCTTCTGCGCTTCGGCACGCAGCAGAGCGAGATGGCTGAAAGGCGGTAGCCCCGCAGCGCGTCGCTCGCTCAGCGCCTGATCGGCAAAAGCGAAGTAGCCTTGCTCCGTGAGCTGAACAAGCAGTGGATGATCAGCCAGATGAGTTTGGATGATCACCTTGCCAGGCTCCTCGGCGCGCCCCGCTCGGCCAGCCACCTGCACGATCAATTGCGCCATTCGTTCGCTGGCACGGAAGTCGGCCGAGAATAGCCCGCCGTCCGCATCGAGAATGGCAACCAGCGTGACCCGCGGGAAGTGATGCCCTTTGGCAAGCATCTGGGTGCCGACCAATAGGCAGGGCTCTCCACGGTTGATGGTTGTCAGGAGTTGTTCCATCGAGCCTTTGCGAGCAGTGCTGTCACGATCGATCCGCAATACTGGGTAGTCAGGGAATATGGTGCCCAGTCGCTCTTCAGCGCGTTCGGTACCTGCGCCCACCGGTCGAAGATCGAGCTTGTTGCAGTCGGGGCAGCTGTGCAGAGGGCGTTCTGCGTGTCCACAGTGATGACACCGCAATTCGTTATGGCGTTGGTGCAGCGTCATCCGAGCATCGCAGCGAGGGCATTGGCTGATCCATCCGCAGTCGTGGCAAAGCAGTGACGGGGCGAAGCCTCTACGGTTTAGAAACACCAGTACCTGCTGTCCTGCGGCGAGCGTCTGGGCCATGGCCTGCTGCAGCGGGCCCGAAATCCCTGAGTCCAGCGGTCGGCTCTTGACATCCAGTCGCAGGAAGCGGGGCGCCTGCGCGCCACCAGCGCGCTGGGTCAGTTTCAGCAGCGCGTAGCGGCCGCTGTGGGCATTCTGCAAACTTTCCAAGGAGGGCGTCGCGGAGCCCAGCAAGATCGGCAAATTTTCCTGGCGTGCCCTGACTACCGCCAGGTCACGGGCGTGATATCGCAGGCCTTCCTGCTGTTTATAAGAAGCGTCATGCTCTTCATCGAGAATGATCAGGCCTGGGTTCTTCATCGGAGTGAACAGCGCTGAGCGCGTACCGATGATGATGTCCGCTTCGCCATCTCGCGCCGCTAGCCACGCATCGAGACGCTCACGGTCATTGACGTTTGAATGCAGCAGAGCGATGCGTGCGTTGAAGCGTTTTTCGAAGCGTGCCAGCGTCTGGGGCCCGAGGTTGATCTCTGGAATCAGGACCAACGCCTGCTTGCCGGCTTCGAGGACCTGGTGGATCAGCTGCAGATAGACTTCCGTCTTGCCGCTTCCGGTTACGCCCGCCAGCAGGAATGTCTGGAAGCCGTCCAGCCCTGCGTTGATGGCTTCGAAGGCGGCTCGCTGTTCTTGATTCAACGGCAGTTCGGGTTGAAGCAACCAGCTGCCTTGATGTCGCTTGATGTCGTGGCTGCGGCGGGTCTCCGTTCGCAGCATGCCTTTTTGCAGGAGCTGGTCGAGGCTGTCCTTGCTGAGCTGCAATTGGCTGACCAGTGAGTGCGCCACTCCATGCGGATGCTGCGCGATAGTCTTCAGGGCTTCGCGCTGACGCGGAGCGCGACTAAGTCGCGGATCTTCTGGCCTGGCCCCTTTTGCCGCGTGCCAGAAGCGTTCCTGCCTCGTCTCAGCCGGCTCACCCTGACGCAGCAATACCGGCAATGCCCAGCTGAACGTATCGCCCAGACTGTGCTGGTAGTACTGCGCGGTCCATAAGCAGAGTTTGAACAGCTCCGGTGGAAGGGGGGGCTGCGAGTCGAGCGCCTCCAGTGCTGGCTTGAGCTTCGCCGGTGGTACATCGCTGTGATCGACGATTTCTACCAGCACGCCAACGATCTCGCGGCGGCCGAAGGGGACCCGCAGTCGCATTCCCGGCTTCAGTGAGGAAACGGCAATGCCCACGGGCGGCAGATAATCGAAGAGCCTGCGCAGGGGAGAGGGCAGAGCAAGGCGAAGTATGGGTTGGAGCACGCGAATGTCCTTGGCGGCGAACGGCGATCTTAAACGATCCTGCACAACAGCAGGCTCGGCTGCGCTGCAATCCACTCGGGAGCTTGCGTCCATGCGAGCGGGGCACGTCTTCTGGCGACCAGCTGCCTTTGCATCGCTAACGGGCTCTGGTATTATTCGCGCCCTTCCGTGCGGTACTCGACATAGGGTCGGGTGGCGGCACAGGTCCTCGAGGATTTTTCCATGAAAGCCGATATCCATCCTAACTACGTTGAAATCGAAGCCACTTGCAGCTGCGGCAACGTTATCAAGACACGTTCGACGCTGGCCAAGAACATGAGCATCGACGTTTGCTCCGAGTGCCACCCGTTCTACACCGGCAAGCAAAAAGTGCTGGATACCGGCGGCCGTATTGACCGCTTCAAGCAGCGTTTCGGTGTGTTCGGCGCCAAGTAAGCTGTCGCCGCGACGGAATGCCAATGAGGTTTTCCGAGCATCTGAAAAAGGCGTCCCTGGTGGGCGCCTTTTTCGTTTTCGTACTCACCAGTCTGCCTGCCCAGGCGCTATGCCCTGCCAAAGGTCCCCTGCAGCGAGTAGAAGTGGCAGCGGTCATTGATGGCGATACGCTGCGCCTGGTCGATGGGCGCAAGGTCCGTCTGATTGGTCTTAATGCTCCGGAGGTCGGGCGCAAGGGGCGTCGAGTGGAGCCTTATGCCAATGCTGCAAAGGTCAATCTAAAAGCGTTGGTCAGCGCTAGCAATTGGCAGGTCGGGCTGCAACCAGGTTTGCAAGCCAACGACCGTTACGGCCGCCTCTTGGCTCACGCATACGACGACCAGGGCAGAAATCTGGAAGCGCTACTCCTTGCCGAGGGTTTGGGTTTTTTCGTCGCTATCGCGCCCAATACGCAACTGGTTGGCTGCCACAGCAGAGTTGAGCATCAAGCACGCTCAGCTGGCCGGGGTGTCTGGCGTGAATCCCCGGTAATCTCCGCCTCGCAGCTACGCAGAGGAGGATTTGCAGTCATCAAGGCAACGGTCCAACGTGTTGAAACCAACCGTGGCGGGGTATGGCTGGAGCTGGACGGGTCGACTGTCTTACACATAAGTCATGACATCGCGGCCAGTCTTGGTGGCTCGTTCAAGGATCTGCCTGGAAAGACGCTCGAAGCGCGCGGTTGGGTGATTGATCGCAAAGGTCGTGCGGATTTGTCGCGGCAGGCGCGCTGGCTACTGAAGATCAGCCATTCTTCGATGCTCACCTTGCGGCAATAACAGCAATCGCGAGGGGTTCGGTTGTGCTGTGAGTGCGGTCGAGCCTATAGGCTGAAAGTCGTACGGCCAGCACTTGACAGTCAGCTTTTCCCCTCAGCTTGTGACGACGATCGGTCTTGGCGTATGCTCGGCCCCCTGTCTGTCCCAGTAAAATAAGCGGAATTGCCTCATGACTGACCTGAAAACTGCCGCTCTCGACTATCACTCCCAGCCCCGTCCGGGAAAGCTGAGCGTCGAGTTGACCAAGCCAACCTCCACCGCTCGCGATCTGTCGTTGGCCTACAGTCCGGGCGTAGCGGAGCCGGTGCGGGAGATCGCGCGCGACCCCGAGCTTGCGTACCGATACACCGGTAAGGGCAATCTGGTTGCGGTGATTTCAGATGGCACTGCCATTCTGGGTCTAGGCAATCTTGGGCCTCTGGCGTCCAAGCCGGTTATGGAAGGCAAGGGCGTCCTGTTCAAGCGCTTCGCCGGGGTCGACGTATTCGATATCGAAGTGGATGCCGAAAGCCCTCAAGCCTTCATTGATACGGTCAAGCGCATTTCCATTACTTTTGGTGGCATCAATCTCGAAGACATCAAAGCGCCTGAGTGCTTCGAGATCGAGCGGGCACTCATCGAGCAATGTGACATACCTGTGTTTCACGATGATCAGCACGGTACTGCCATCGTGACCGCGGCGGGGATGTTGAATGCCTTGGAGATCGCTGGAAAGACGCTGGAGCAGGCGAAGATCGTTTGCCTCGGCGCGGGCGCTGCGGCCACCTCCTGCATGAAGTTGCTGGTGAGCATGGGCGCGAAGATCGAGAATATTTTCATGATCGATCGCAAGGGCGTCATTCATGCCGGTCGCGATGATCTGAACCAGTACAAAGCGGTATTTGCCCACGAGACGGACAAGCGCACACTGGATGACGCGCTTGATGGAGCAGATGTGTTCGTCGGCCTGTCGGGAGCTAACCTGTTGAGCGCTGAAGGACTCAAGCGTATGGCGGCAAACCCGGTGGTATTCGCCTGCTCCAACCCCGATCCGGAAATCAGCCCGGAACTGGCGCACGCGACGCGCTCCGATGTGATCATGGCGACTGGTCGCTCGGATTACCCGAACCAGGTCAACAACGTGCTGGGCTTCCCTTTCATCTTCCGTGGCGCATTGGACGTACGCGCCAAACGCATCAATGAAGAGATGAAAATTGCGGCAGCGGAGGCGCTACGCGAGCTGGCCAAGCTTCCTGTGCCGGCAGAAGTGGCGGCGGCGTATGGTGTGGACAACCTGGAGTTCGGTCGTGAGTACATCATTCCTAAGCCTATGGATCCGCGCCTGATTACGCTGGTGTCCGATGCTGTGGCTAAGGCTGCGATCGAAAGTGGAGTAGCGACCTTGCCGTACCCCTCCAACTACCCACTGAAGTCGGTCGACGACGTATTCAACGGTTGATTGAAACCGTCGCCCGGCAATCGCGGGCGCTGGATATAAAAAACCCCAGCCATTGCTGGGGTTTTTCATATATAGGGAAAGAACACCTCGGGTGTTCAGTCGAACTACTTATTACCGAGCTGGGCATGGAAAACCGAGCTCAGGTCGCCAGGGCGAACTTCATACCCTGTATAGATGGCGCTGGAGTCGTTTAGAACAGATCCATCGGTGCGGCTTCGGACTCAGGCAACGGGCTGTCCGGCAAGACCGAGCCTGGTGTCATCTCACCGTCCATGCTGGGCGGTGAATCTTCGCTTCGGAAGACTTCAAAGTAGGCGTCAGGGGTGCCAGGCGCTGCCGCGCGGCCGGTCCTGGGATCTATGCGTAACGTGAGGATTCCCTCCGGTTCTGCAGGCGCATGCTCGGGTGCTCCGTCGAGCACCGCGCTCATGTATTTCATCCAGATCGGGAGCGCTACGGTCCCGCCATACTCTCGTCTACCCAGGCTTTGGGGTTGGTCGAACCCTGCCCATACCGTGGTTACCATGTCGGCGTTATAGCCGGAGAACCAGCTGTCCTTGGACTCGTTGGTAGTACCTGTCTTGCCAGCGAGGTCACCGCGCCCCATGGATAGGGCTTTCCTGCCCGTGCCGCGTTTGATCACGTCCTGCAGCATACTGGTCATGATGTAGGCGGTACGCTCATCAATGATCTGCTCGGCGTACCTGCGCTCAGCGTCCGGTGCAGAATGGTCGATGAGCGCCGTGTCGTTCTGTGCGTAGCTGACGGCAGCTGCTTCGCCTTCATCGGGAGTCTCTGCGCTCGCCGCTGTCCGCTCTGGCACCCGCGCGGGATTAGCTGTGAAGATCACTTTCCCGTCCCGATCCTCGATTCGCTCGATCAAGTAGGGCTCGATTTTGTAGCCGCCATTTGCGAATGCTGTCCAGCCGGTCGCGATTTCCATTGGCGTCAGTGTTGCTGTTCCCAATGCTAACGACAGATTCGGTGGCAGGTCTTCGGACTTGAATCCAAAGCGCTTTATGTATTCGAGCGTATGCGGAATGCCGAGGGTCTGCAGCAGGCGGATCGAAACCAGGTTGCGCGATTTGTACAGCGCTTCACGCAGGCGGATAGGGCCCAAGAAAGTATTGTTGTCGTTTTTTGGGCGCCAGATTCGATCCTGACCTTGTTCGATGAACACGATTGGAGAGTCGTTAACGAGGGTGGCGGGCGTATACCCAGCGTCTAGCGCTGCGCTGTAAATGAAAGGTTTGAAGCTTGAGCCTGGCTGGCGTTTAGCCTGAATGGCACGGTTGTAATTGCTTTGCCCGAAGGAAAACCCGCCGCTTAGCGCTTCGATCGATCCGTCGTGCGGGTCGAGGGATACCAGTGCTCCTTGTGCTTGCGGCACCTGAGCGAAACGGAATTCCTCACCTACAGCTTGTACGCGTATCACATCTCCCGGTTTGACGACGTCTGACGGCGCTTTCGGTTGTGGGCCCAGGCTGTTGGTATTGATGTGTGGCCTGGCCCATTTCATGCTGTCCCAGCTGACGCTGTGTTCGCTGCCGTCACGAAGCAATGCCTTGATCGCGTCATTGGAAACTGCACTGACCACCGCTGGGGCAAGATTGCCCTGGCCACGGTAGTTTCCAAGTTCTTTGAGCCAGGCTGCACGGTCAGTGGTGCTCATGTGGCCTTCCGGGCCGCGGTAACCGTGACGTTGGTCGTACTCGATCAGGCCTAGAGCGAGCGCCTCATTAGCTGCGATCTGACGGTCGCTCGTGACCGTAGTACGGACGCGGAAGCCATCGGTGTATGCAGCACTGCCGAACCGGCCCACCAATTCGGCACGGGCCATCTCGGCGATGTAAGGCGCATCGAGTTCGGGTGACGAGCCGTGATAGGACGCGTCCACAAGCTCCGCCAGCGCTTGCTGATAACGTGCCTCATCGATCCTTCCCAGGCGATACATTCTTCCAAGGATCCAGTCTCGCCGTTCTTTAGCCCGCTGCGGATTGGCCAGTGGATTAAAAGCGGAGGGGGCTTTCGGGAGTCCGGCGATCATGGCCATCTGCGCCAGATTCAGTTCGCGTATGGATTTGCCATAGTAAACATGCGCTGCTGCCTCGATACCGTATGCGCGATTGCCCAGATATATCTTGTTGACGTAGAGCTCGAGGATCTCGTCCTTGCTCAGCTCCCTCTCGATCTGAAGGGCGAGCAGAATTTCATTGATCTTGCGGGAAAAGCTCCGTTCGCTAGTCAGGAAGTAATTCTTCGCAACCTGCATAGTGATAGTGCTGCCACCGGTCTGAATATGTCCGCTTTTCAATATTTGCGTGGCAGCGCGCATCAGGCTGGAGACTTCGACGCCATAATGATTGGCGAAATTGTCGTCCTCGGCGGCCAGCAGCGCGGCTATGAAATCCTCGGGTATGTCTGTGAATGCGATGGGATTCCTGCGCATCTCTCCGTACTCGGCAATGAGCTTGTCATCATTGCTGTAGATGCGCAGCGGGATCTGAAGCTGAATGCTGCGCAACGAATCTACCGATGGCAGGTTCGGGCTCAGATAGAGATAGGCCCCACTGAGACTAAGTAGAAGTCCGCAGAAAATAGTCAGGCACGACCACAAAAAAAACTTCAGAAAACGCATTGGGGTTCGTTATATCCAGGGTGGGAAATGAGGTTGTTGCGGCAGACGATGCTGAAAGGAAAAACGGTTCACATTATAAGCGGTTTTTTTGCTGGGGAGCCATTTGCGCTTCTGTCAAGGCTGTTATCTAATGCGGACATACATAATTAATCCGTAAGTAGCGGATAAAGAAGGAATTCGGCCGTGCTAGGGCTCTTCACTAAGAAAGCGAACACGCTGCTTGGGATCGACATTAGTTCGACGTCCGTCAAGCTACTCGAATTAAGCCGTTCGGGCTCCCGTTATCGGGTTGAGTCCTATGCGGTCGAGCCCCTTCCACCAAATGCCGTGGTCGAAAAGAACATCGCAGAGCTGGAGGGAGTCGGTCAGGCGCTGACTCGGCTGCTGACCAAGGCGAAGACGGGCGTAAAATCAGCTGCTGTAGCGGTATCCGGCTCGGCCGTCATCACCAAGATCATCGAGATGGATGGCGGGCTCAGTGACGACGAGCTGGAAAATCAGCTCAAGATCGAAGCAGATCAGTACATCCCATATCCGCTTGAAGAAGTCGCGATCGACTTTGAGGTTCAGGGTGAGGCTGCTCGCGCGCCGGGGCGAGTTGAAGTTCTGCTTGCCGCATGCCGCAAGGAAAACGTCGAGATCCGTGAGGCGGCGCTTGCCTTGGCGGGGCTAACCGCTAAAGTCGTCGACGTGGAGGCTTATGCCCTGGAGCGCTCCTATGGGTTGTTGGCGCCCCAGTTGGGTGCCGGTCATGACGAGCTTACCGTCGCACTTGTTGATATCGGTGCGACCATGACCACGCTGAGCGTTCTGCATAACGGTCGCACTATTTATACACGTGAACAACTGTTCGGCGGTCGGCAGTTGACTGAAGAGATTCAGCGCCGATACGGCCTGTCAATGGAAGAAGCTGGCCTCGCTAAAAAGCAGGGAGGCCTCCCTGATGACTATGACAGCGAAGTGTTGCAGCCGTTCAAAGAAGCGGTGGTTCAACAGGTGTCTCGTTCACTGCAATTCTTCTTCGCCGCAGGGCAATTTCACGATGTTGACTACATCTTGCTAGCTGGCGGTACAGCGTCAATTCCGGGACTGGATCGCCTTATCCAGCAAAAAATCGGAACTCAGACTCTAGTAGCCAACCCGTTTGCCGATATGGCCCTTAGCAGCAAGGTCAATGCTGGTGCGCTTGCCAGTGATGCGCCGTCCCTCATGATTGCCTGTGGGTTGGCCCTGAGGAGTTTCGACTAATGGCTCGTATCAACCTATTACCCTGGCGCGAGCAGCTGCGGGAAGAGCGCAAGCAGCGTTTTCTCGTATCACTTGCAGGCGTGGCCGTCATTGCAGTGGGGCTGTTGTTTCTCGCGGATCAATACTTCACTCATGCCATCGAGCGGCAGAACGCTCGTAACGATTTCATTCGTAAGGAAATCGCCGTTCTGGATGCAAGGATCGTTGAGATAAAGGAATTGAGAGAGCGTCGGCAGCAATTGCTGGAACGGATGAAGATCATTCAAGACCTGCAGGGCAACCGCCCAATCATTGGGCGAGTTTTCGATCAGCTGGTACGAACGCTTCCTGATGGTGTGTATTTCACAGAGCTGAAAATGACTGGTAAGAACATCGCGATTGTCGGCGGTGCTGAGTCCAACAACCGGGTCTCAAACCTGATGCGTAACCTTGATGGATCAGAGTGGCTCGATGCGCCCAACCTGAACGAAGTGAAAGCGATCACCGCTGGTGCGGTTGAACAAGAAAACGTGTTTCAGCTGACAGTGCAACAGACACAGCCGACGGCTGCCGCTGAAGGAGAAAGGCCATGAGTTTGTCGAACTCTATGGAGAGCCTCCGCAGCATCGACTTGTCCGATCTGGACATGAACAACTTGGGGTCATGGCCCGCGGCAGTGAAGGTCATCGCGGGAATGCTGTTGATGGCTCTGCTGCTTGGGGGGGGGTATTACTTCTATCTCAGTGACTTGCAAGCTAGCCTCGATCAGCAGGCAGCGGAAGAGGCTAATCTGAAGCAGCAATTCTCATCGAAGGCATTTCAGGCTGCAAACCTCGAGTCGTACAAAGCGCAGATGGTCGAGATGGAGGCATCCTTCGGTGCCCTGTTGCGCCAGTTGCCTAGCGACACTGAAGTGCCCGGTCTGCTCGAGGATATCACCCGCACCGGTCTGGGCAGCGGGCTGGAATTCGAGGAAATCAAACTGCAGCCGGAAGTGACACAGCAGTTCTATATCGAGTTGCCTATTCAGATCAAAGTGGTTGGCGCGTATCACGATCTAGCGACGTTCGTAAGCGGCGTGTCGAGCCTGCCGCGAATCGTGACCCTGCACGACTTCGAAATAAAGCCGCAGAGTAAGGATTCCTCTTCCAAGCTTCATATGAACATCCTGGCCAAGACCTATCGCTACAACGATAAGGGGCTGCAGAAATGAATAAGACCCGACTCGTTACGCTTGGCCTAGGCTTGGCCCTTTTATCAGGATGCGGTGGCGCGACCGATTTCGACGATTTGCGCGCTTACATGGATGAGGAGCGAGCCAAGCCGAAGGGTTCGATCGAGCCTCTCCCGTCGTTTCTGCCCTACGAGGCATTTACCTATAGCGCAGCATCGCTACGCCATCCTTTCCAGCCGCCGATGAAGATAGATCTGACTCAGCGACAAAGGGGTTCAAAAGATGTTCGTCCCGACGAGGCTCGTATCAAGCAGTTTCTCGAAGAGTTCAACATAGAAAATTTCGTCATGGTCGGTACATTGACCAATGGCGCTGGTAAGTACGCCTTGATCAAAGGCGGTGATGGCGTTCATCGAGTGAAGGTCGGTGATTATCTGGGGCGCAACCATGGCCGAATCGTTGAGATCAGCGAAGCCGAAGTGGATGTGCTGGAAATCGTTCCGGACGGAGAGGGTGGGTGGCTTGAGCGCCCGCGCAGCCTGACCTTGAAAGAGCGCTCTTGAGTCATGGCAAATATGGAAAATCTATCCCGGTCAGCACAACGGAAGCCTTTTATGAATACCTCTCTCTCTCGTCTCGGGTTGTCCATGCTGGCAGCATTCATCTCGCCTGCGCTTCTGGCTGCAAACCTGAACTCACTGGATGTGGCATCGCTTCCGGGCGACCGCGTCGAGCTGAAACTGGCATTCGACGAGCCGGTACCCACCCCGCGCGGGTATACGCTTGACCAGCCAGCGCGTATTGCGCTGGATCTGCCTGGTGTCACTAGTAAGCTTGCTTCGAAGAACCAGGAGCTCGGGGTAGGCAATGCGCGAAGTGTCACCGTTGTAGAGGCTCAGGGGCGTACGCGCCTTATCGTGAATCTCACATCGCTTGTGCCGTACTCGACCCGGGTAGATGGCAACAACCTGTTCGTCGTCCTTGGTGAGGCTGGCGCGCCGTCCACTGCGGCCGTAGCGACTCCGGTCGCCGATGCGCCCAAAGTATCGCCAGTTGCTGCAGTTTCTCAAGGCAAGTCGATCAGCAACGTTGACTTCCGCCGCGGTGAGGACGGTGCGGGCAACGTTGTAATTACGCTTTCGGATCCATCGATCAGCCCCAGCATAGAAGAGCAGGGCGGAAAGATCCGCGTCTCTTTTGCAAAGACACAACTTCCAGAGTCGCTTCGTGTCCGGTTGGATGTGCAAGACTTCGCGACGCCGGTCAAATTCGTCGATTCGAGTAGCAAGGCCGATGGCGCAAGCATCTCCATTGAGCCGACCGGACGATACGACTATCTGGCCTATCAAACCGACGACAAACTGACTATCAGCGTCAAGCCGCTGAGCGAAGCGGATGCTGAGAAGCGCAAGGCTGAGCATTTCACCTATTCCGGTGAGAAGCTTTCGCTAAATTTCCAAGACATTGATGTGCGTTCGGTGCTGCAGCTGATTGCAGACTTTACGGATCTCAACCTGGTTGCCAGTGACACCGTACAAGGCAATATCACGCTGCGTTTGCAGAACGTTCCTTGGGATCAGGCGCTAGATCTCGTGTTGAAGACCAAGGGGCTCGATAAGCGTCAGGTGGGTAACGTGCTACTGGTAGCGCCGGCGGATGAGATTGCTGCTCGTGAACGGCAGGAGCTCGAAGCTCAGCGCCAGATCGCAGAGCTTGCTCCGTTGCGTCGTGAAGTCGTGCAGGTCAACTATGCGAAAGCCGCCGATATAGCCAGCTTGTTTCAATCAGTAGCCAATAAAGACGGTACGAGTGAAGACCGGGGTTCGATCGCTGTTGACGACCGGACGAACAATATAATCGCCTATCAGACTCAGGAGCGCCTGGACGAACTGCGCCGAATCGTAGTGCAGCTCGATATTCCTGTCCGGCAAGTGATGATTGAGGCCCGCATTGTAGAGGCTAACGTCAACTATGATAAAAGTTTGGGTGTTCGTTGGGGCGGTACGCAGCTATTCGCAAATGGGCGCGGCGCGGTGTATGGCAATGACCAGTTCGGTGACGAAGGCGGGAATACCGGCGAAGAAAGTAACGGCAACGTCCCGTTTGTTGATCTAGGCGTGGCGAACGCAACGTCTGGTATTGGCATCGGGTATATAACTAACAATCTAATTTTGGATCTCGAGCTCTCCGCTATGGAGAAGTCCGGAAACGGCGAGGTTGTATCTCAGCCGAAGGTCATGACTGCGGACAAGGAAACCGCGAAAATCTTGAAGGGGTCTGAAATACCCTACCAGGAAGCGAGTTCCAGCGGCGCAACGTCGACCACCTTTGTAGAGGCGGCACTTTCTCTTGAGGTTACGCCACAGATAACTCCCGACAACCGGATCATCATGGAGGTTAGGGTTACCAAGGATGAGCCTGATTTTGCCAATGACGTTAACGGAACGCCGACAATCCGAAAAAATGAAGTGAACGCTAAGATACTAGTCAATGATGGCGAAACCGTCGTTATCGGTGGTGTGTTCTCTAATACACAAAGCAAGTCGGTTGATAAGGTTCCCTTCCTGGGCGATCTGCCGTACCTTGGGCGTATGTTCAAGCGTGACGTCGTGTCTGACGCGAAATCTGAGCTGCTCATATTCTTAACGCCTAGAATTCTTAATCACCAAGCTATTGCGGTAAACCGCTGAAACCATTGGAAAACATCATCCTCGTAGGTCCGATGGGCGCCGGTAAAAGCACCATCGGACGTTTGCTCGCTAAGGAGCTTCGGCTTCCGTTTCGGGATTCCGACAAGGAAATCGAGCAGCGGACCGGTGCCAGCATTCCGCTGATATTCGATGTCGAGGGTGAACAGGGTTTCCGCGAAAGGGAGCATGTCGCGATCACAGAGTTGTGCTCGATGCGCGGCGTGGTTCTGGCCACCGGTGGTGGTGCGGTGTTGAGGCCGGATAATCGCCAGGTCTTACGATCTGGCGGGCGCGTAATCTATCTCTGTACATCGGTCGAGCAGCAGCTTGATCGAACCTCTCGGGATCGTAATCGTCCGCTCTTGCAAAAGCCGAATCCGCGCGAAATCCTCACTGGTTTGATGGCCGTGCGTGACCCGCTTTATCGGGATATTGCGGATATCATCATCCAGACAGATGAACGCCCCCCACGTCTTGTCGTGCAGGAAATTCTGAGTCAGCTTCAATCGCTGGCGCCTCGTGAAAGCCTGACTCGATCTGCGCTATCCTAACCCCCTTTTACTGTGGGGCTCCTATGCAGACTCTTCATGTCGATCTTGGCGAGCGCAGCTATCCGATTTTTATTGGCGAGCGCTTGCTTGATAGCGATGAGCTGTTGCCCCGGTACATCCGCGGCAAGCAGGTCGCAATCGTCACCAACGAGACCGTTTCGCCTCTCTATCTCGAACGGCTGACCAAAAGTCTGGCGGGATTTACCGTCACATCCGTGGTGCTTCCTGATGGTGAGGAGCATAAAAACTGGAAAACATTGCAGCTGATCTTCGATTCGTTACTGAGCGCTAGGCATGATCGGAAGACTACGGTTATCGCGCTGGGTGGAGGCGTAATCGGAGATATGGCGGGCTTTGCTGCAGCCAGCTACCAGCGCGGCGTAGATTTCATCCAGATTCCTACAACCCTTCTTTCGCAAGTCGATTCGTCGGTAGGTGGCAAGACGGGCATCAATCATCCTCTCGGCAAGAACATGATCGGGGCTTTTTATCAGCCGAACGCGGTCCTGATTGATACTGCCACGCTGGCAACACTGCCGCCTCGCGAGCTCTCGGCGGGCCTGGCTGAGGTCATCAAATACGGACTCATCTGTGATGAGCCCTTTCTTGGCTGGCTAGAAGATAACATTGGCGATCTGCGCGGTTTGAATCAGGCAGCCCTTACCGAGGCCATACGGCGATCCTGCGAGGCTAAAGCCCGAGTGGTTGGTGCGGACGAGCGCGAGTCGGGCATTCGAGCCACACTCAACCTTGGCCATACTTTTGGCCATGCCATTGAGACCCATCAGGGTTATGGCGTGTGGCTGCATGGGGAGGCTGTTTCAGCGGGCACAGTCATGGCACTCGAGATGTCACGGCAGCTAGGCTGGATCACGGCGAGTGAACGGGATCGAGGTGTTCGCTTGCTGTCGCGTGCTGGGCTGCCCGTCGTGCCTCCTGCGAACATGTGCGCTGCGGATTTTCTTCGTCACATGGCGGTAGACAAGAAAGTGTTGGACGGGCAGTTGCGATTGGTGCTGCTCAAGCGACTGGGCGAAGCGACTGTTACTAGCGACTTTCCTCAGGAGCTATTGGAGGCCACGTTGAACGCCAATTACGACGCGCTTGCGCGTGAGTCAGAACCTAAGAGATTTCCATGACCAGTTTGTCTGCTGACGATTCCTTCCTGAACCACTACGGGTTCAGTCATGACCCTTTCGCTGCCCGCGTGCCTGGCTTCAAGTTTTTTCCAGCGCAGCGCAAACCAGTGCTGGGGCAGTTGCATCATCTTGCTCGTTACAGTCAGTTGCTGCTCGTGGTCACGGGGCCGGAGGGAAGCGGCAAGACCCTCGTGCGCCAAGCTCTTGTTGCAAGCAGCAATAAACAAGCGGTTCAAAGCGTCGTTATTTCTCCTGTAGAGACGCTTGATTCCAATATTCTTTTGCAGCAGATCGCGCAGGCTCTCGGCATTCAGCGGGCCGACTTCGACTCGATCATGGGGCAGATTATTCAACTGGCGCTAACCGGTCAGGAAGTTTATCTGCTGGTAGACGATGCCGAGCGACTGACTGGAGCTGCCGTCGAAACGCTACTGCGGTTAGCCCAGGGTAGCCCAGAGGGGCGTCCGCATGTCTTCCTGTTCGGTGAACATGCGCTGGTTGCGCGGCTGGAGGCGCTAGTGGAGGGTGAAGAGCGCTTCCATGTAATTGCACTGCAACCCTATGAGGAAGACGAGACTCGGGAGTACCTGGCGTTGCGGCTGGAGGGCGCCGGCGCTGGGCTCGACAGTTTCACCGAAGACCAGCTGTCACGTATCCACGAGGTGTCAGGCGGATGGCCTGGTGCAATCAATCAGGCGGCCCGGGATGAGCTCCTGGATGCGATGCAGCAATCAAAGGGTAAACGGAAGTCGGCTGGCTTGGCGCTACCTCTGCCAATGAAGCATTTGCTGGCGTTGGCTGCGGTCGTGCTAGTCGTCGCGGTTGCATTGTTGATGCGCGATACCGATGACGAGCCGGTTGCGCCAACGACCACGCAGTTGCCGCTTGACTCTGGAGGCACCGTTGCGTCCCAGTCCGAAAATGCGCCTCCAGTAGCGCCCACTGTTCAGCCAGATCGGCCAGTTATTCGCGAGCCCCTCGCGGCCGCTGGCGGTGCGGAGGCCGACGATGCGACCGCACCTGATGAAGACTTGCCGATGATCGCTGAGGAGCCGTCACCTGTAACGGCGCGGCCTCCTGCCGAGGTGCCGGCACCTATCGTGAAGAATGAGCGGCCGGCAGCTGCCGCCCCTCAGCCAAAGGCACCTGAGCCAGTGGCCAAGCCGGCGGAAGTGAAACCGGAGCCTGTTAATACCCCTGCAAACTGGTATGCCGGCCAGCCAAAGGCTAATTACCTAGTGCAGATACTGGGGACGCGCACTCAAGCCAATGCCGAGGCGTTGGTTAAGCAGCACGGAGAAGGATTCCGTTATTTCGTCAAGCAACACGAGGGCAAGCCTCTGTACGTTGTGACTTACGGTAACTTCGCTAGTCGCCAGGCTGCTTTGCAAGCGATTGCCGCGATGCCGGCTTCGTTGAAAGAGGGCAAGCCTTGGGTGCGCAGCTTCGCTAGTGTTCAGCAAGAAATGGCGGGCGCTCGATAAAATACGCCCCATAAAGGTGCGTGATGCACTGTTATGGGGCTTGCAAAAATAAAATTGTGTCGTTCTACCGGGCTTTGTAAACTGCTCCCCCTTTTGCCCACGTGTATGACGGGGCGATTCTGTGCGCCGTCAATAAGGGGTTGATTTACAACGCATTTAGCTGGTGGAGTGCCTATGAGAGCAGGTCTGTTTCGTCCTGAAGAGTTCAAGGATAACTGCGGCTTCGGTCTGATCGCCCACATGCAGGGCGAGGCAAGCCATCACCTGCTTCAGACTGCCATTCAATCCCTCACCTGCATGACTCACCGTGGCGGCATCAACGCCGACGGAAAAACTGGCGATGGTTGCGGCCTGCTGATGCAGAAGCCCGACGCCTTTCTGCGCGCCATGGCTAGACAGCACTTCAGTGCCGATCTGCCTGAACTCTATGCCGTCGGGATGGTGTTCCTCAGCCAGGATGCGGCCAAGGCGGACGCGGGCCGCGCCAGTCTCAACGAGCAGATCGCGGCCCAGGGGCTGACTCTTGTCGGTTGGCGCGAAGTGCCGATCGATACCGCTGTCCTCGGCCGGTTGGCTCTCGAGCGTCTGCCACGCATCGAGCAGGTGTTCGTCTCGGCCGAAGGGCTGTCCGAGCGTGATTTCGGCATCAGGCTGTTCTTTGCCCGCCGCCGTGCAGAGGTCGCGCTGGCTGGTGACAAAGAGTTCTACGTCTGCAGCTTTTCCGACAAGGACATCATCTACAAAGGCCTGATGATGCCGGCTGATCTGGCGCAGTTCTATCCGGATCTCGGCGACGAGAGACTGGCAACAGCCATCTGCGTTTTTCACCAGCGCTTCTCCACTAATACGATGCCGCAATGGCCGTTGGCTCAGCCGTTCCGTTTCCTTGCCCACAATGGCGAAATCAACACCATCACCGGTAACCGCAACTGGGCTCAGGCGCGCCGCCTGAAATTTGCCAATGAATTGTTGCCGGATCTGGAAAGCCTGGATCCGCTGGTCAACCGCACAGGTTCCGATTCCTCGAGCATGGATAACATGTTGGAGCTGTTGGTCACCGGCGGCATGGATTTGTTCCGTGGGCTGCGCATGATCATTCCGCCGGCCTGGCAGAACGTCGAAACCATGGACCCCGATCTGCGTGCATTCTACGAATTCAACTCCATGCACATGGAGCCGTGGGACGGTCCCGCAGGTGTGGTGCTTACCGATGGCCGCCACGCGATCTGCTTGCTTGATCGTAACGGCCTGCGTCCTGCGCGCTGGGTAACCACCACGAACGGCTACATCACCCTGGCGTCTGAGGTGGGTGTCTGGGACTACAAACCCGAAGACGTCATTGCCAAGGGGCGCGTGGGGCCCGGTCAGATTCTGGCGGTCGATACGCAGACCGGTCAGGTACTGCATACGGATGACATCGATAACCGCTTGAAATCACAGCACCCCTACAAGAAGTGGCTGCGGCAAAATGCGCTGCGCATCCAGTCAACGCTCGACGATAACGACCATGGGTCGGCGTTCTACGATGCGGACCAGCTCAAGCAATACATGAAGATGTTCCAGGTCACCTTCGAGGAGCGTGATCAGGTGCTGCGTCCGCTCGCCGAGCAGGGGCAGGAAGCCGTGGGGTCCATGGGTGATGACACACCTATGGCCGTGCTGTCGCGGCGCGTGCGTTCGCCATATGACTATTTCCGCCAACAGTTCGCGCAGGTTACCAACCCGCCCATCGACCCGTTGCGTGAATCCATCGTCATGTCGCTCGAGACCTGCCTGGGTGCCGAGCGCAACGTCTTCGAAGAGACAGCGGATCACGCTAATCGCGCGATCCTGACCACGCCCGTGATCTCGCCGGCCAAGTGGCGGACGATCATGGAGCTCGACCGCCCAGGCTTCGGGCGGGAGCTGATAGATCTCAACTACGACGAATCCATCGGCCTCGAAGCTGCGGTGCGGAATATCGCCGATCAGGCTGAAGAAGCCGTGCGTGGCGGGAAGGTCATGCTGATCCTCAGCGACCGCAACATCATGCCCGGCAAGCTGCCGGTTCATGCGGCTCTGGCGGTCGGTGCGGTCCACCACCGCCTGATCGAAACCGGGCTGCGCAGTGATTGCAACATCCTGGCTGAAACCGCGACCGCCCGTGATCCACATCATTTCGCAGTACTGCTCGGCTTCGGCGCCACGGCGGTTTATCCGTTCCTAGCGTTCGAGGTGCTTGGCGATCTGATCCGTACGGGTGAGGTGCTGGGGGATCTATATGAGGTCTTCAAGCATTACCGCAAGGGCATCTCCAAAGGCCTGCTGAAGATCATTTCGAAGATGGGCATTTCCACCATCACGTCGTACCGCGGTGCCCAGCTCTTCGAGGCGATCGGCCTCGCAGACGAGGTTGTCGATCTGAGTTTCCGTGGTGTAGCCAGTCGTATCAAAGGTGCGCGCTTCGTTGATCTTGAGGCGGAGCAAAAAGCACTCGCGGTGGAAGCGTGGAGCGTGCGCAAGCCGATCCAGCAGGGCGGCCTGCTGAAGTTCGTCTACGGCGGCGAATACCACGCCTACAACCCGGATGTGGTTGCAGCTTTGCAAGTCGCGGTCCAGGAAGGTGATTACCACCGTTTCAAGGAATACACCGCGCTGGTTGACCAACGTCCGGCCGCGATGCTGCGCGACCTGCTCAAGTTGAAGGTCTCTGATCAACCGCTGGCGCTTGAAGAAGTCGAGCCGCTCGATCAAATCCTCAAGCGTTTCGACTCAGCGGGTATTTCACTTGGGGCACTGTCACCCGAAGCCCATGAGGCGATCGCAGCTGCGATGAATCGCATCGGTGCGCGCTCTAACTCTGGTGAAGGTGGGGAAGATCCTTCGCGTTACCGCACCGAGCGCAGCTCGAAGATCAAACAGGTGGCGACGGGCCGTTTTGGTGTCACCCCTGAATATCTGGTCAATGCCGAAGTGCTGCAGATCAAGGTCGCTCAAGGTGCGAAGCCCGGTGAGGGAGGTCAGCTGCCTGGTGGCAAGGTCAACGGTCTGATCGCCAAGCTGCGTTATGCGGTGCCTGGCGTTACGCTGATTTCACCGCCTCCACACCACGACATCTATTCCATCGAAGACCTCGCGCAGCTGATCTTTGACCTCAAGCAGGTCAATCCCAAGGCGCTGGTTTCAGTCAAGCTGGTGGCTGAGCCTGGCGTTGGCACCATTGCAGCCGGTGTCGCCAAGGCTTACGCCGATTTGATTACCATTTCCGGCTACGACGGCGGTACGGGCGCTTCACCGTTGACGTCGATCCGCTATGCAGGCTCGCCTTGGGAGCTTGGCTTGGCTGAGACCCATCAAACCCTGCGCGGCAACGATCTGCGCGGCAAGGTACGAGTGCAGACCGATGGTGGTCTGAAGACCGGCCTCGATGTGGTGAAGGCTGCGATCCTCGGTGCCGAAAGCTTCGGCTTCGGTACCGCGCCAATGATCGCTTTGGGTTGCAAGTACTTGCGTATCTGCCATCTGAATAACTGCGCCACGGGCGTGGCAACGCAGAACGAACAGCTGCGCAAAGACCATTTCATCGGCACGGTCGACATGGTGGTCAATTTCTTCACCTTCGTGGCAGAAGAAACCCGCGAGTGGCTGGCAAGGTTGGGCGTGCGCAGCCTGCAAGAGCTTATAGGGCGTACCGATCTGCTCGAATTGCTGCCCGGTGAAACCGCCAAGCAGAACCATCTGGATCTGTCACCGCTGCTCGGCAGCGATCACATTCCGGCGGACAAACCACAATTTTGTCAGGTCGAGAAAAACCCGCCCTTCGATCAGGGCTTGCTGGCTGAGGAAATGGTCAAGCTTGCGCGTTCGGCCATCGACTCAAAGAGCGGTGCCGACTTCGAGCTCGATATCTGTAACTGTGACCGGTCCATCGGGGCGCGAGTATCCGGCGAGATCGCTCAGCTGCATGGCAACCAGGGCATGAAGGATGCGCCGATCACCTTCCGCTTCAAAGGCACTGCAGGTCAGAGCTTTGGCGTTTGGAACGCCGGTGGCCTGCACCTGTATCTGGAAGGTGATGCCAACGACTATGTCGGCAAGGGCATGACTGGCGGCAAGCTTGTGATCACCCAGCCCAAGAGCAGTGTTTTCGAGTCGCAGCATTCGGCCATCGTCGGTAATACCTGCCTGTACGGCGCCACTGGCGGCAAGTTGTTTGCTGCTGGTACTGCGGGTGAGCGCTTTGCGGTACGGAACTCCGGCGCGCATGCGGTCGTGGAAGGCACGGGCGATCATTGCTGCGAATACATGACGGGCGGTTTCGTCTGCGTCCTCGGCAAGACTGGCTATAACTTCGGCTCCGGGATGACCGGCGGCTTTGCCTATGTTCTGGACATGGACAACAGCTTTGTCGACCGGGTTAACAACGAACTAGTCAACCTGCAGCGCATCACCGGAGAGTCGATGGAGGCTCATCGGAGCCATCTGCAAGAGGTGCTGCGCGAGTACGTGGCTGAAACCGGCAGTGCATGGGGCGAGACGCTTCTGGACAATCTCGACGACTACCTGCGCCGCTTCTGGTTGGTCAAGCCCAAAGCAGCCAACCTGGCGACGCTGCTGTCGACCACTCGGGCCAACCCCCAATAAAAAGCAGATTCAAGCGGCGTGCCTCGGCTTTAGGCCAGAGGCCGGCCCCGCTCCGTGATTGTCACGCAGTTAGCAGCCTTGAGCTTGCGGCTGCCGCAAAGAGGTTTTGAAATGACTGAACGTCTGAATAACGACTTCCAGTTCATCGAAGTCGGGCGCAAGGATCCGAAGAAAAAGCTGCTGCGCCAGCGCAAGAAGGAATTTGTCGAGATCTACGAACCCTTCAAGCCGCAGCAGGCTTGTGAGCAGGCTCATCGCTGCCTGGGTTGCGGCAACCCCTATTGCGAGTGGAAGTGCCCAGTCCACAACTACATTCCCAACTGGCTCAAGCTGGTTTCCGAGGGGAACATTCTCGCGGCGGCTGAGCTGGCACATCAGACCAACACGCTGCCGGAAGTCTGTGGCCGTGTATGCCCCCAGGATCGCCTGTGCGAAGGCGCCTGTACGCTGAATGACGGGTTCGGCGCGGTCACCATCGGGTCTGTGGAGAAGTACATCGCCGATACCGCCTTCGCAATGGGCTGGCGGCCCGATATGTCGAAGGTCAAGCCGACCGGCAAGAAGGTGGCGATCATCGGCGCCGGTCCGGCCGGCCTTGGTTGTGCCGACGTGCTGGTGCGTAGCGGCGTCGCTCCTGTGGTATTCGACAAGAACCCGGAAATCGGTGGACTGCTGACCTTTGGCATCCCCGAGTTCAAGCTCGAGAAATCCGTGCTTAGCCGTCGCCGTGAAATATTCACCGGCATGGGCATTGAGTTCCGCCTGAATACCGAGGTCGGCAAGGACGTGACGATCGACCAGCTGCTAGCCGAGTACGATGCGGTGTTCATGGGCATGGGAACCTACACCTACATGAAAGGCGGTTTCCCGGGTGAGGACCTTCCTGGTGTGCACGATGCGCTGGATTTCCTGATCGCCAACGTCAATCGCAACCTTGGTTTCGAAAAGTCGCCGGAAGATTTCGTCGACATGAAGGGCAAGAAGGTTGTGGTTCTAGGCGGTGGCGACACGGCGATGGACTGCAACCGCACCTCCATCCGCCAGGGCGCCAAGAGCGTGACCTGTGCATACCGGCGTGATGCGGCGAACATGCCGGGGTCGCGCAAAGAAGTGAAGAACGCCAAGGAAGAGGGCGTTAAGTTTCTCTTCAACCGCCAGCCCATCGCTATTGTCGGGGAAGGGAAGGTCGAAGGCGTGAAGGTAGTCGAGACCCGTCTTGGCGCGCCGGATGCGCGTGGCCGTCGCAGCCCCGAGCCTATTCCAGGCTCAGAAGAGGTGTTGCCGGCCGATGCGGTAGTCATTGCCTTCGGTTTCCGTCCGAGCCCGGCTGACTGGTTCGAAGGGCAGAGTGTTCAGATCGACAATCAAGGGCGTGTGGTCGCGCCGGAGATGGGCCAGTACAAGCACCAGACCAGTAACCCCAAAATATTTGCCGGAGGCGATATGGTGCGGGGCTCAGATCTGGTGGTGACGGCTATTTTCGAAGGTCGTCAGGCTGCAGAAGGTATTCTCGACTACCTGGAAGTCTGATCGGCGCCTGCTCCCGACCAGGCCCCAAGCACTGGTCACATGCCTGATCGGAATCAAGCCTATAGATAAAAGGCACGGCTCTCGCCGTGCCTTTTGTTTTCCGCTTTGCGACAATGCCGCCACTTTTCAGCTGGAACCCAGACATGACTGCTTTGAAGAACGACCGCTTTCTCCGCGCACTGCTCAAGCAACCTGTCGACGTCACCCCGGTGTGGATGATGCGTCAGGCCGGACGCTACTTGCCGGAGTACCGGGCCAGCCGCAGTAAGGCCGGCGACTTCATGAGCCTGTGCATGAACCCAGAGCTGGCCTGCGAGGTCACCTTGCAGCCACTGGATCGTTATCCGCTTGATGCGGCGATTCTCTTTTCGGACATCCTCACCGTACCGGACGCCATGGGCCTGGGCCTGTATTTCGAAACAGGCGAGGGGCCGCGCTTCAAGAAAGTCGTCAGCAGCATGGCTGATATCGAGGCGCTGCCAATCCCTGATCCAGAGAAGGATCTTGGCTATGTGATGCAGGCAGTGCGCACCATCCGCCGTGAGCTCAATGGCCGCGTCCCGCTTATTGGCTTTTCCGGAAGCCCCTGGACCTTGGCCACTTACATGGTCGAGGGGGGTTCATCGAAGGACTTCCGCAAGTCCAAAGCGATGCTCTATGAGAACCCTCAGGCGATGCATGCGCTACTGGATAAGCTGGCGCAGTCGGTAACGAGCTACCTCAACGGCCAGATCATGGCGGGCGCGCAGGCGGTTCAGATCTTCGACTCCTGGGGGGGGAGCCTGTCAGCGGCCGCGTACCAGGAATTCTCGCTGGCTTACATGCAGAAAATCGTCGACGGGCTGATCCGTGAAAACGATGGTCGACGTGTGCCCGTCATTCTGTTTACCAAAGGCGGCGGACTGTGGCTGGAGTCAATGGCAGATACTGGAGCTGAAGCACTGGGTCTCGACTGGACCTGCGATATCGGCAATGCGCGTGGGCGGGTGGGCAACAAGGTCGCGCTTCAGGGCAACATGGACCCAAGCGTCCTGTTCGCCAAGCCGGACGCCATCCGGGCTGAGGTGGGGCGTATCCTCGCCAGCTTCGGTCACGGCGACGGGCATGTATTCAATCTTGGGCACGGCATCACGCCTGAAGTCGACCCCGTTCACGCGGGCGCCTTCATCGAGGCCGTGCACGAGCTGTCTGCGCAATATCACGTCTGATCTGCACGAATGAAAAGAGCCGCATTACGCGGCTCTTTTTCATTCAAGGCTGTTGGTAGTGGCCCGGAGTGGTGCCGGGCTCATGCTCGTGGACCAGCTTGGTCACACGAATGTCAGTAATGCCGATGACTTCGGCTTGTTCCAGAATCTTCGCCTCGTCGGCGCCTGCTTCGGGCATCACGAGACTGTTTTCAGCATCCCCGTTGTGCAGTTCGAGAAGATGTCGCGCAGCGCTGCCCTGGGACATACCTTCCTCTTCCGACTCGATAATGTGGTGCCTAGGGTCGTTCTGGAAGATGTAATTGATTTCGAATTTGTGCGATGACTTTCCGAACATGACGACTCCTGAATCGGTGGCGGGTCTAATATTGACTCGCGGGTCCAGTTATTGGTTCGGGAGTGGTGCGGCCTGGCGACGGTCGGAATGCGACCTGTGAACAATGGCGCTCGGCTCACCGAGCGCCATGGGATTACTTGACCTTCGCCAAGTTGCCCTTGATGGCGACGCCAGCCATGATTGCGCCGGCATGGCATTCGTACTTTTCGCTGTCCTTGTATTCGACGTGCTTGTAGTTGCTGGCAATGTCTACCACCGCATTCGCGCCTGCCGCCTTGGCAGCCTGCTGCATGCTGATAAGCGCAGATTGCAGGGCCCAGCTGCACGCGCCTTCATCCGTCTTGTTGAAAGCGTTGGTCTTCTTGCTGGTGGATACGTCGCGGCGAACGACCTCTGCGCCCTTCGGCGTCTTGCCGCTCAAGTAGAACTTCACACTGCCGTCCAACTTGCCGGAAGCGCTGGCTTCAGCCACAACCTGGTCAAACGGAAGGTAATGGGTGGTATCGCGTGCCTGGCTGATTCCTGGTAGGGCACAGAGCACGAGTGCAGCGCTGATCCATGTATTTTTCTTCATTGCGTTCTCCTTCCGTTGTTTTGATTGAACCAGCTCAGCTCCAGCGGCGAAATATCAACGAGGTGTTGATGCCGCCAAAGGCAAAATTGTTATTCATCACGTACTCGTGCTGCATGATGCGCGGCGCGTCGACGAGGTAATCGAGTTCGCCGCAACGCGGGTCTATTGCATCGAGGTTCATCGTATGGATGTACCGATCACTGTTCATCATCTCGATACTGAACCAAGATTCGAGGGCGCCACAGGCACCCAGCGTATGGCCGAGAAAGCTCTTCTGCGAGCTGATCGGCATACCTGATCCGAACAGCGATCGAGTCGCCAGGGTCTCGGCGATGTCGCCCTGTTCGGTGGCGGTGCCATGGCCGTTGACGTAACCGATCGCGCCCGGCGGCAGCGCCGCATCTTCCAGCGCGAGCTCCATGGCTCGCTGCATGGTTGCCTGCTCCGGCTTGGTCGCGTGCTGGCCATCAGCGTTACTTCCGAAGCCAATCAATTCCGCGTGGATGGCGGCTCCCCGAGCCAAGGCGTGTTCCAACTCCTCCAGCACCAGCATGCCGGCACCTTCGCCTATCACTAGGCCATCGCGTGCGGCGTCATAGGGGCGTGGCGATGTCTGTGGGGCATCATTTTTCAGGCTGGTGGCATAAAGCGCGTCGAACACCATGGCTTCAGTGGCGCATAGTTCCTCAGCGCCACCAGCGAGCATCATCGGCAGGCGGCCGAACTTGATCGCTTCGTAGGCATAGCCGATCCCCTGGCTACCGCTTGTGCAGGCGCTGGAGGTGGGTATCACCCGCCCGGTGAGGCCGAAGAAGATGCTGATATTGGCCGCGGTGGTATGCGGCATCATGCGGATGTAGGAATTGGCGTTCAGCCCGTCGGCAACCGAATTGAGCAGCATGTTGCCGAATGCTTTGATCTCTTCAGTGCTGCCGGTGGATGAGCCGCAGGCTACCCCCATACGGCCGTCACGAATCGAAGCGTCATCCAGCAGGCCAGCATGCGTGAGCGCCTGCTCCGCGGCTTTTACTGAGAGGCGCGATACACGGCCCATACTGCGTAGCTGTTTACGGGTCCAGTGCGGCGGAACCACGAAGTCGTCCACCGGGCCCGCCAGGCGGGTATTGAGCTCGGTGAATCTATCCCATTCGTGCATGTAGCGGATGCCACTGCGGTTGCCGCTGAAGTTAGCTTCGATGGTTACCCAATCGCTGCCCAGTGAAGTGATGCCGGCCATTCCGGTAACAACGACGCGTTTCATCAGCACAGCCCGCCGTTAACCGCCAGCACCTGGCGAGTGATGTAACTGGCCTCTTCCGACATCAGGAAGTTGACCGCACCGGCCACCTCATCCGGAGTGCCCATGCGCTGAGCGGGAATCATCTTGAGCATCTCCTCGATAGGCAAATCTTCATCGAGCATGTCCGTATCGATCAGGCCAGGTGCGACGCAATTGACGGTGATGCGACGCTTGCCGAGCTCTACGGCCAGCGCTTTGGCAGCGCCGATCACGCCGGCCTTGGATGCGCTGTAGTTTACCTGCCCACGATTGCCGATCAGGCCGGAAACCGATGTGATACAGACGATGCGTCCGGGCTGTCGGCGGCGGATCATCGGCATCGTCAGTGGATGCAGGACATTGTAGAAGCCATCCAGGTTGGTCCGCATCACCAGGTCCCAGTCATCCTCGGTCAGTGCTGGGAAGGCGCCGTCACGGGTAAGGCCGGCATTGCAGACAACCCCATAGTAGGCACCGTATGACTCTATATCGGCTTCTAGTGCGAGGCGACAAGCGCTGCGATCCGCGACGTCGAACTTCAGGATTCGCGCATCGCGTCCGATTGCCTGGATCTCCGCCTGAACGGCCAGTGCTTCATCCATGCGCGAACGGCAATGCAGGACGACGTCATGGCCGCTACGAGCGAGGCGCAACGCGATAGCGCGGCCAATGCCGCGGCTTGAACCGGTGACTAAAATACTGTTGCTCATGGCGTGGGCTCTTGCAGATAGCTCGCCACTTCGGGCGGGCGGAACACATTGAGACGCGCCTCGGCATGAATGCCCGGCCCGTCGAGATGGCACTCGAACACCCCCATTCCGTTGTCATCCTGCAGTGAGCGAGTCGTACGGATACGCAGCAGGCTGCCGGCAGGGAAATACGCGACATTGCATTGGAAGCTGCGGGTGCCAAGCAGAAAGCCAAGCTCTACCGGCAGTCCGGCTTGACGTGCCTGACAGCCGGCAAACGCTGCCACCGTCTGAGCCATGATTTCGACGCCTACCCAGGCTGGCAGGCTGCCGTCAGGCAGGTTGAACAGGCCAGCGGGTTTGACCTGCAGCCGTGCCTCGATGCTATCGCTATCGAACGCCTCGACCGCGTCGAGCAGGATCATGTCGCCTGCGTGAGGCAGCAGCCCGGCTATTGGCCAATCGATCACGTTGCGTCCCCCAGGATCAGGCTGATGTTGTTGCCGCCAAAGGCAAATGAGTTGCTCATCATTCGTCGCGGGCCAGTCGCCTTCATCTGCACTCCAGGCGCGATCAGGTTCAGCTGCGGCAACTCTGCATCCTGCTGCCCGTCCCAGCGATGTGGCGGCAGCAGCTTTGCAGGATTGTGCTCGGACATCGCGAGCCAGCAGAAAGCCGCCTCCAGCGCACCGGCGGCGCCCAGGGTGTGGCCGGTAAGCGCTTTGCTCGATGAACAGGCAACGGCGTGCTGAAAGACGGCGGTGACCGCCTGGCTTTCCATCGAATCGTTGTGTCGGGTTGCGGTTCCGTGCAGGTTCAGATAAGTGATCTGGTCGGGCTGCGTCGCCGCGCTGTTCAGTGCTTTGCGCATGGCATGCATGGCGCCCAGGCCCTGTGGGTCAGGCGCCGAAATGTGGTGGGCATCAGAGCTGGCGCCTGCGCCGAGCAGAGCGATCGGAGCCTGTTCACGGGTCATCAGGAAGACCGCCGCCGCCTCTCCGATATTGATGCCGTCGCGGTTGACCGAGAAGGGATTGCAGATGTGTTCACTGGTGGCTTCCAGTGAGCTGAACCCCTGCAGGGTCAAGTCGCAGAGGGTGTCGACCCCGCCACAGATGACCGCATCGCAGATGTCAGCCTCCAATAACCGCTTTGCGCTGAGAAGTGCACGCGCGCTAGAGGTGCAGGCGGTAGAGATCGAATAGCTGGGCCCGCTGAGCAGCAGTCGCTCACTGAGAAAGCTTGCCGGTGCACAAAGCTCCTGATGGCCGTAATGGTAGCTGGCAGGCAGTTGTCCCTCGCGTACCAACCCGGTGATGCCCAGCGTTGCTTCCTGAATGCCGGTAGTACTGGTGCCCAGGACCACGCCGATGCGCGCTGGGCCAAAGCGGGCCATCGCTTCCCGGAGTTCGCTATCGATCTGCTCGACGGCAGCCAGAAGCAGTTGATTGTTGCGTGTGACGTGGCGCGGTGCGGCTCCTTCTAGCGAGGGCAGTTCGCCCATGACCGCCCCCACCGGCAGTTGGCGCCCCGCGACAAGCTGCGGATAGAGCTGCATGCCTGAGACGTCGCCTGCCAACAGGCGACGTGCGACCTCGGCCTGGCCGCGGCCGAGTGCGCAGATCACCCCGAGGGCATTCAGGTAGGCGGTCATCAGTGGCGGGCTCCGGCTGTCGCGATGGGGGCGACACCATAGGTCAGCGTTGCTCCGACGTCGAGATCGAAACGGTCGTTTTTTCCATACCGTACCCGCCAGTCTGACGCGCCGTTTTTCAGTGAGCGGGTTCCATCGGCGGTCCAGTGGCTGTCGGCATAGAGTTCGCCCAACCCCTCGGCTGGACTGAGCGCGAACAGCAATGCGGCGAACAATTCACGCGCCTCGGCGTTAGGCGGTAACAGCCCGTCGGCTTTCCAGCGGCCGTCCGATAACAGCTGGCGCGCCAGCGGAATGCCCAGCGGGTCGAGCAGCGACCAGCGCAATGCATCCTCTTCCCGCTGGATAACCAGCAGCCAGTCCTGTGTTTGCTCTGCGCTTCGGCGCTGCACATGCAGTTGCATCGGCAGCTCCAGCTGCGGGGGTTGCGCTGGCAGCGGCAACTGCCGCGCGCAGGCGGCCAGAAGCAGTGCCAGGAAAAGCCAGCCCAGCCGGGGCACATGACGCCTCAACGGCCTCATGGCTGAACCCTCACGCCGTCTCCTGGGAGGCACACAGTTCGGCCAGCACGCGCAAACGGCGTTTGGGCTCGGCGACATACGGGTTGCGGGCATCCCAGGCGTAGCCCGCTAGAATCGAACTGATCATCCGGCGGATTTCCGGCTGGGCGCGCTCGTAGTAGATAACGTCCTGAAAGCTGCCGTCGTACCAGCCCTCCACATAGGTCCGGAAGGTATCCACGCCGCGTTTGAGCGGCGCGGCGAACTCGGTCTCCCAGTCAACCGCATCGCCCGTCAGCTGGCGGTGTAAAACCGAGGCCGCCATGCTCGCCGAGCGCATTGCGATGGTCACGCCGGAAGAGAACACCGGATCAAGAAACTCGGCGGCATTGCCAAGCAGAGCGAAACCCGGGCCATGCAGGGTCTTGACGTTGGCCGAATAGCCGCCGATCAGGCGGGCCGGGGTGTCCCATTTGGCGTGCTTGAGAATCCGCTTGAGGTTGGGCGCCTCGAGTACCAACTCCTTGAGGCAGGCGTCCAGATCCAGAGGGCGATCCTCGTAACGTTCAGCGCTGGCGACTACACCCAGCGAGCAGCGGCCGTTACTGAATGGAATCGTCCAGTACCAGACATCGCGCAATTCGGGATGGGTCGTGATGAGGATCTTTTCGCGATCGAAATGCGGATCGTCGATGTTGTCTTCGATGTGGGTGAAGACCGCGCGACGCAGCGGAAAGCTCGATGGCGCCTCCAGTTCGAGTAGGCGCGGTAGGACGCGGCCATAGCCGCTGGCGTCCAGAACGAAGTCCGCTTCTACCGAATATTCGCGGTCGTCCTGGCAGCGCACCTGCAGTCGGGGACGTGCAGCCGAGAAGTCAGCGGCGATGATTTCCTCCTCATAGCGGATCTCAACGCCCTGCAGTTCGGCCTGGTCGGCAAGTAGTTTGTCGAAGTCAGCGCGCTGAACCTGGTAGGTGCTGCCGTGCCCTTCGGTGAATTTGTCGCGAAAATCGAATTCCGTATAGCGCTCAGCCCAGCCGAAGGCGGCGCCGTGCTTGGTCTGGAAGCCGGCAGCCTGCACGGCTTCTAGCATGCCGGCTTCCTCGATGAAATCGAGGCAGTGCGACAGCAGGCTTTCACCAATCGAAAAGCGTGGAAACTGCTGCCGTTCGATGATCAGCACATCGTGCCCCTTACGCTTCAGCAGGGCGGCTGCGATAGCCCCGGATGGCCCCGCTCCTATGACAACGACGCTACGGTTTTCCAGGTGCGAGGATGCCTTCATGTATTCGACTCGACAGGTGGCAGAATCCGGCTATCGCCGGCGGGAAATACTTTCATTCGATTGAAGCAGTGCGCGACCAGTTGTGCGACCGCCACACGCGGGGCAGTCGCACGTCAGCATATGGGTTGCCGCTCCGGTTCTGCGGCCCACGGTGCCAGCAGGAACGCGAACATCAGTCCGAGCCCCACCGCGAGGCCGAAGTTGCTCACTGCTGGGGTGCTCGACAAGGCCAGCAGGCCAAACGACAGCCAGGTGGTCACTGCGGCCAGCAGGGTGCCAACCAGACTCACCGCAGTGCCGCCGATGCGTTCGCGCATGAGGATGGCGTAGTCCACACCGATCGCGGTGACCAGCAGCAGTCCAAAAAGACCGAAGAGGGTCAGGGGCTGGCCCAGCCAGCCAAGGCACGCCAGGCTTCCCATGGCTGCCAACAACGGAACGGTCAGGCAACGCAATGCACCTCGCCAACCGAACGGTAAACACAGAAGGGCAAAGATAAGCGCGGCGGAGAGCAGCTTGAGAAGAGCGGCGTGGCGCTGAGTTTCGGCAAACAGCCGATTGAGTTCGGCTGGTCGGTCTATGAGCTGGGTTTCGCCAATGCCCTCAGCCAGGCCCTGCAGGGCCGCACTGTCGCGAAGGCCTTGCAGGGTGATCAGTCCGGCAACCGAGCCGTCGGGTAGAGCACCCAGCCATAACGGGCGCCAGGGCTCGGCGAGCGGCCCTGCAAGCACCTGATCGAGGCTGACGACCGGCTCAGCCAGCAATTCGGCGAGTTCAGCTTGCAGCATGGCAGTGCTCACCCCTAGATCCAACAGCGGCTGGCTGGCTTCGAGCAAGCGCGGCAGCGCCAGGTGGAGGATTTCCTGTGAGGCCGCTGGAGCGATCAGCTGGCTAAGTGCGAGGTAACCGTGCAGCTGTTGGTCGGCAACCAGCTCATCGAGGCGTGCGCTCAGTGCCTCCTGCCGCGCTAGCAGCTCGTCAGGATTGTCGGCATGAGTCAGAAAATACTGGCTGGTGGGCTCGAAACCTGTGATCCGTCCGATCTGCTGTGCCTGCTGCTGTAGCACAGGCGCGCGGCTGGTCCACTGGCGTAGATCGTCGGTGAAGGAGACCTGACTGATTCCCGCGATGCAGAACACTACGAATGCGACCAGCAGCCAGGGCGCCGGAACCCGCCGCAGCAGAGCTTGGCGGACCTCCAGCCCACGTTTGGCCCAGCCCAGTGGCGCTGCCCAAGGCTCCAGAGGGGCATCCAGGAGCGCTGGCAACAGACAGGTGGCGCAGGCAAAGGCCCCGAGCAACCCAGCGGCGGAAAACACCGCAACCTGACCCAGCGCCGGGAATGGAGTGAAAGCCATGGCCAGGTAGCCAATGACATTGGTCGCCAGCGCCAGTGCCAGGCCTGGAAGAGTCAGACGCAAGGCTCGGTACGCCTGCCACGGTTGTAGTGTCCAGCTCTTGGATAGGTAATGCAGGGGAAAGTCGATGCTCACTCCAACCAGGCTCGCGCCCAGTACGAGCGTCAGCACGTGGATACTCCCGAACAGTGCGATGCAGGCTGCGGCGCCACTGAGCGCACCTACCACTACTGGCAGCGCAACCAGTAACACCCGTGGCGTGCGAAACAGCAGATGCAACAGTGCAAGCGTGGCGACCAGCGATACGCTGCCGATCAGGCTCGCTTCCTCGCGCGCCTGGCGCTGAGCATGAGCGGCATGCAGCATCCCGCCTGCCGCCAGCAGTTCGCCCTGCTGTGCCTCAACCAGCTGACGAGCCGCAGTGACTTCATTGTCGACCTGAAGCGGAAGCTGATCATCGAACGCATCACCGTGCGTTTGCGCGTGAATCACGGCCCAGTGCTGTCCTTTGTGTTCGGCCACCAGCAACCCGTCGAGACGCGGATGGATATGGCCGGGCTGCGGTAGCTGCCGTTGCGTCAGATCGGCAAGGCCGAACCAGTCTTGCTCGACCGGGATCAGGCTTGTGCCTTCGAATGGGCTGTACAAGCGCTCCAGCCGCTGTGCGATGAACTCTGCCGGCGAGGCGATCAGGGCCTCCCGACTGGCTCGATCGAGCAGGACCAGACGCTGATCGAGCAATTGCTGACGCAACGCTGGCAGGTCAGTCTGCACGGAGCGGCGAACTTCCGCGAACAGACCGGTTGCCCTGAGCCTGTCCGAGACTTCGGCAGCCAGTGAGAGAGCCGATTCTTCGTCCGGATGGTGGATGAGCAACATCAGGTCGCGGTTCAGCGGTTCCTGCACGCGTTTCTCGGCCAACTGCTCCAGTTCACCGGGCGCGCCACTGGGCAATAGCTGCAGAAGATTGGCGTTGACCGGCGGCCCGTCGCGCCACTGCCAGGCCGTCAGCGCAATGAGCCCAAGCAGCGCCAGGAAGAACAGAGAGGAAAGCCAGGACGGTAGCCTGAGCGCTTTGTCAGTTGGCGAGGTCATGCAGTTCGCTTGGGTCCAGCTGGTCGTCGATCTGGATGTCGGTCAGCAGCATCAAGGTGCTGTCGCCCTGTGCCTCGAGCAATTCGACGCGTTCGGCCGTGGCGCTGCCCTGAATTAGAATGCGGGTAAAGATCTGCCCAAGCAGTTTCGAGCGCGGCGTCAGAGTTAACGCCCATGTGTGCGAATCGCCGTTGAGTTCCAGTTCGAAATCCCGCTGCAGGGCTTCGGTATTTCCATGCAGCACGGCGAGGAACAGATCGTTCTGGCGAGCCGCAGGAGTCGGCTGATCGCTCTGCTGCCAACCGCTGCCGTTTCGTCGGGCGATGCCCGTGCCACTGATGCGATAGTCCTGCTGCATAGGCTCGCGCAGCAACCAGAGCAGACCGCGGTCCCGCGCCAGCACGAAGGTGCCGGTGCTGACGAGCGGTTGAGGAAGTGCGCGCAGATATTTCTCCTGAACAAAGCTGCCCCGCACGACTTCAGGCTCGCTCAGCTGGCGGCTGAGTTGCGCCAGATCGAAGGCGTCGGCGCGAGCGACAGTCATGGAAAATAGCATGCCCATGGAAAACAGCGTTCGGGCGGTCAGCTTGAACAGCCTCATCATTTTAAGGCTCGTTCCACAGCGTCGACGAAGACCTTCGGCGAGGCCAACAGCATCTCGCGGCTGGCGATCTCTACCGCAACCTGCACGCTGCTGCCGCGCGTCATGCGTTCGCCCGTTTCGGCATCGCTGATCAGGTAGTTGATTTTCAGACGATTCTCCCACTCCACAAGATCAGCGCGGACAACGATGCGCTGATTGAAGCGTGCGCCGCGCACGTAGCGCAGCTGGATGTCTATGATCGGCCATGCGAAGCCTGCGTCCCTCATCTGCGTATAGTTGTGGCCTATATGGTCGAGCAGAGCGCAGCGCGCGACTTCGAAATATTTGACGTAGTGTCCATGCCAGACGACATCCATCGAGTCGACGTCAAAGAACGGCACCAGTATCTCCGCCTCGGCCTGCAGCACACCCTCTTTACGCATAAAGCCCCCAGTGCTGGGCACGAATTCGCTCGAGGCACAGGCGCAGTTCGCTTTCCAGCGCCCGGTCTTCGATGAGTGGTGAAAAGTCTTCTGCGAGTGCTTCATGCATCAGCGCGAGCGGTGCCGGTAATGCTCGCGTGCCCGGCTGACGCTGGCGCAGCCAGACGCCCTGGTTCGCCGCAATCAGCGTGGCGGCTGCCACCTGCTCGGTCAGCTCCAGACTGCGCAGGGCGTCGCGTGCGGCGATGGTTCCCATGCTTACCTTGTCCTGGTTGTGGCATTCGGTAGAGCGTGAGAAAACACTGGCCGGCATGCTGTTCTTCAGGGCTTCTGCTGTCCAGGCGCTGGCGCCGATCTGCACCGCCTTGAAGCCATGGTTGATCATTGCCGTGGCTTCAGGTGCGCCGGACAGATTGCTGGGCAAGCCGTGGTTGTAGCGAGTGTCGACCAGCAAGGCGAGCTGACGGTCGAGCAGATCGGCGACGTTGGCGACAAGGTTCTTCAAACTGTCCATCGCGAAGGCGATATGGCCTCCGTAGAAGTGCCCGCCGTGCAGAACGCGTTCGTTATCGGCGTCGATGATCGGGTTGTCATTGGCGCTGTTCAATTCCGTCTCGATGAATTGCCGCAGCAGTCCCAGGCTGTCGGCCAGTACCCCGAGCACATGCGGCGCGCAGCGTAACGAATAGCGGTCCTGAAGGCGATGCAAAGGCGGGGTCGGTGCGTCGATGGCCAGATCCTGGCGAATCCATGCAGCCACTTGCATCTGCCCCGGGTGCGGTTTGGCGGCAAACAGGCGCTCGTCGAAATGCTCTGGATTGCCTTCCAGCGCAACGACATTAAGCGCGGTGATGCGGGTCGCCAGCTTTAGCAGGTAATCGGCGCGAGCGTAGGCGAGGCAGGCCAGCCCGGTCATCACCGCGGTGCCGTTCATCAGCGCCAGCGCCTCTTTGGGGCGCAGGGTCAGCGGCGTCCAGCCGAGCTGCCGATGCACCTGCGCCGCGCTGACGCGCTCGCCGCGATACATGACATTTCGCTCGCCAGCCAGTGTCGCGGCGACATAGGACAGCGGCGTCAGATCACCACTGGCGCCTACCGAGCCTTCTTCCGGGATCAGCGGCAGCACGTCGTGCTCGAGAAACGCCTGCATGCGTTCGAGCAGCTCGATCCGCACGCCCGACATGCCGTGGGTCAGCGAACGCAGACGCGCACCGAGCACTGCGCGCGTCGCTTCGGCGTCGAGCAGCTTGCCCAGGCCGCACCCGTGAAACGTGAACAGGTGCTGCGGAAGCGCCTCGACTTGATGCAAGGGTACTGCCACCACGCAGGAATCGCCGTAGCCGGTGGTTACACCGTAGATCACCCCTTCGCGATCGAGCAGAGAGTCGAGGAACTGAGCACCTCGGGCGATCCGCTCGCGAAAGGCCGTATCGGTCTGCAGGCGCGCGGGTGCTCTGCCTTGGGCAACCGCCAGCAGATCTTCAATGCGCAGGTGGTGCTCCCCAAAGATCACAGCCTCAGCGTTGTTCATGAGTGTTCCAGAAAGGGTAGAAATTGAACCATTGCAAAGGGGCTTCCAGGCAACGAGCCGCCAGGCGGTCCGCATAGCGCTGCACCCACTGCTGCACCACTGCATCGCGTTCGCCGCGGCGCCATTGTATGCATTCTGCGAAGGACTCCAGGTGTACATGAAATTGTTGCCCATGTTTCAGGCAGAACAGAAGATTCGCCGGGCATTGCAACAACCCCGCCAGCAGCCAGGGACCCTGTGGGAAATTCGCTGGCTGACCAAGGAAATCCGCAGTCGCGATGCGTGCGCCATGAAGCGGGACGCGATCACCGGCGATTGCCAGCCATTCGCCTGCGTCCAGTCGCTGCGAAAGCTCCATCATGGTCGCCGGGTCCAGCTCGCTGACCTGGATCAGCCGGAGGTTGTTTGCGCCCGATTCGCTCAGCAGTCGGTTGAACTGCTCGGCGTGGCGGGTGTGGACCAGTACGTTCATTTCTACTTTGCGGCCCAACTCCGCCAGCGCACGGCAGATCTCCAGATTGCCCAGATGCGAGCCAACCAGCAGCTGCCCGCGTGGGGCTTTCAAGACGGAATGCAGGTTGGCATCGTCATGCAGAACCAGTCGATCCAGCGACAGACGGCCCCCCCATACATCAAGCTTGTCCAGCAGTGTGTCGGCGAAGGCGATGAACTGGCGATACACCGAGCCTGCGCTCGGCGTCAGCTCGGCGCGTCCGCTCCAGTTGGCGAGATTACGTTGATAAGCCCAGGCGCTATGGCGTGCACTTCGGCCAAACAGGTAGAAATACAGCACTATCATGTAAAGCAACGGCACCATCGGCTTGCGGCCAAGCACTCGAACGGCCCATGCCGTAAGTCTCATCAACGCAAAGCTGCCGCGCTCGCGGTGCCCGGCCCAGTGGGCGCCATTTGTGCCGTCCCGACTCATCCGTGCCACCTGCTCCATATCAGCTTTGGCGCACGCAGCAGCATGCCGCCAAACAGGCGCGCGTGCATCGAGGAAATCAATACGTTGTCTCGCCACAGGTGAAAGTGCGAAATCCCATCGGCCGGATAGTGGACGCTGGTTGGAAGCCAGACCATGGGTTGCTGGCGCCAGTGCAAGCGCACCAGAATCTCGGTGTCGAAATCCATTCGCTTGCCAAGATCGGTCGAGTCGAGCAATGCCAACGTCTGGCGCAGCGGGTAAACCCGGAAGCCGCACATCGAGTCGCGGATCGAAAGAGACAGCGTATTGATCCAGACCCATATGTGGGTCAGGTAGCGCGCATAGAGCCGGCCTTTGGGCACGCTGGAATCGTATTGCGGATAACCGCAGATGACGGCGTCCGGGGCCTGGCTGGCGCGGTCGAGAAACAGCGGAACCGTGCCTAAATCATGCTGCCCGTCTGCATCGACCTGCAGGGCATGACTGAAGCCCAGTCGATGGGCCTCCCGCAATCCGGATGCAACCGCAGCGCCCTTGCCCTGATTTTGAGCGTGACGCACAAGATGGACCGACTGCTGTTGTGCCAGCCTGTCGATGACCTCTGCCGCGGCGGCGCTGGAGCCATCGTCCACGAGAATGCAGTGCAGGTCGTCTGCTAGTAGAGTGCTGAGAACCGCTGGCAGGCTTCTTTCATGGTTGTAGACAGGCACTACCGCGCAGGGCTTGAACCAGTCGTCGTCGATGAGCAACGAAAGCTGCTGATGAGCGCTGGGTTCGGCGGGTGGTGCGACTGCTGCGGATGCATTAGGAGCGAGGGTGGTCACTGGTTGTCTCCCAGCAGAATACGGCCGGACGAGCAGGCTGCCTCGCCATTGCGGTAAGCGAAGTGCAACTTGTTGCGTTCGCGGTCAAAGCGCAGGGTCAGGTTCAGTTGGTCACCTGGCCGGGCGAGCTGCTGGAACTTCAGCACCTCCATACCCTTGAAGCACGGTGGCAGGTCCTCCATCAGCTCGCGCGCCAGGCCGATGGCCCAGTCAATCTGCACCACGCCGGGCAGAACGGGCGTATGGGGAAAGTGGCCAGTGAAATGTGCCAGGTCGGGCGGTATCGCCAACTGGAGCTGCCATTGACCCGCTTCCTCGACAGTACCGAGCCGCTCAGGCTGCAAAGGCCGTGGCGCCTGCAGCAGTGCGTCGACGTGCGCTTGTGGCAGCTTGCCCTGGCTGTTGTGGGGCAGTCGGGTCAGCAAGCGCCAGCGCCGAGGCAGTGCCAATGCCTCGCAGTGATCGGCCAGATGCTTGCGCAGGGTTTCGGTCAATGCGCGTCGGCCGCCGTTGCGCAGAGCGTGCAGCCCGGCCTCGCTGAGCGCGATAAGCGCGGCAAGATAGGCACGGTTTTCGTTGACTACGCCCAGCCGTGCTTCGCTGACGAAGGGATGGGCCGCCATGGCTATCTCAAGCATCGGTAGCGAGATGCGTTTCTCTTCAAGCTTGACGATTCGGTCCAGTCGCCCCAGCAGCTCGAAACGTCCATCGTCCGCGATACGTGCTGCATCGGCTGTCTGCTCGACATGTCCTGGCGGCAGGAACGGCGAGGCTATGCGTAGCGCGCCTTGTGCGTCCTGGGTCAGTAATACGGGAGGAAATGGCTGCCACAGACTGCCGCCCTGACGCCAGGCGATGCCGCCCGTCTCGGAGCTGCCGTATATCTCGATCGGTAGCTGACCGAGCTTTTCCTGCAGACGTTTCCCGGCATCGGCCTCGAGAGGGCCACCTGAGGAGAACACCAGGCGCACGCTGCGCATGGCGTGCCAGTCAAGATTTTCACCCATGCGTTTGAGCAGCGCCGGGCTGGCTACCCAGCAAAAACTCGTATGCTCGCGGCTGGCGCGCTGAATATCTTCGGAGAAGGGCTGCGCGCGTCGCAGGAATGGGCGCCCGGCACACAATGGCCAGAGTACTCGGAACAGCAATCCATAGATGTGCTGTGCCGTAACGCTGGATATTACGCAGGCATGGGCAAGATCGGCGCCCCAAGTGGCTTCGAGTGTTTCCACTTCATTGGCGAGCTGGCGCACGCGCTTCTCGATCAGTTTCGGCTCGCCGCTGGAGCCGGAGGTGCACAGCAGCAAGCGGCACTGGTCGAGATCCAGTTTTGCCCCCTCTAACGGCTCGGCCAGCAGATCGGCAATCGTGGCATCGCCGTCATGGTCCGTCAGCCAGAGGTCGGTTTGATGGCCAAGGCGCGTGCGACTGGCCGGCTGCAGATCTGCCGGAAGCAATACGGTGACCCCTGCACGCCAGGCGCCGAGCAGTGCTACGGCCAGTTCCCCGGCATCTTCCAGATGCACGGCGAGCCTGACGATACCGCGATTACGCAGTCCGGCCGCCAGGCGCAGCGCACGCAGGCGCAGTTCGGCATGCTCAAGGACGGGGTCCACTGCGACCATGCGCGACTTGGGCGCCTGATCCAGCAAGTATTCCAGGGAAATCCAGTTCATTTATCCTTCCTGACTCGCTGGCGTACCAGCCACTCACCGGCGAACAGCAGCCCCATCAGGAGATAGGCGATAAGCCCGGTGTACAACGTCCACCAGCTAAGCGGCGCCCACAGCGCAAGACCGCCCGCAATACTGGCGTTGATGATGAAATACCCTACCCAGACCCAGGTCACCTGCCGTGTATAGCGCACCGCCGCAGCGGGAAGCTCAGGCTCGCTCAGTCGCGCGAGTCGCTCGATGATCGGCATTCCGGACATGAGGCTGCCGGCAAAAAGGCCCAGAAGTGCGAGGCTGATCAGCACCGGGTACCAACGCAGCAGCGCAGGCTCGCCCGCCAGGCCCAGGAGCAGGCAGAACAGCAGGGCGATGACTGCCAGTGTGCGGTTGAGAGGTGTCTGCTTGCCGCTCAGCAACCTGGCCAGCCACAGTGCGCCGAGCAGTACGGCGAATAGCCGTGGCGAAAGGTGCTCCAGGCCCAGATACACCACGAATGGGTAAGCGAGACCGGCCAGCAGCAAGGCGAGTCCAAGCAGCTGGCTGGCGTTCGCCTTGCCTGTTCGTGCGGGTGATTGCATGGGTAGTGTCCGTCTGCGAACGCGAACTGGCATCGGCCGGCTTATTTATCGTCAGGCAATGCCAGGCGTCCGGAATGTGGCTCAAGCGGTTTCGGGATTGACCAGGCGGTAAACGGCCTCAACCACATCGCCCACGGTGCGCACCGACTTGAATTCCTCGGCGGCAATCTTCTTGCCCGTCTGACGCTTGATGTGATCGATCAGGTCGACCGCGTCAATGCTGTCGATTTCCAGATCCTGATAGAGGTTGGCTTCGAGGCTGATGCGCTCCGGATCGAGCTCGAAAAGCTCGACCATGGCATCGCGAAGGGTCTGGAATATCTCGGTACGGTTGTTCATGGTGGGCGTCCTCAGGCGACGGCGCGGCTGGCGCTAACGTAGGCGGCCAGGCTGTCGACGCTGGCGAAGTGTTTGCGGGTGTCCTTGGCGTCGGCGTCGATCTTGATGCCGAAGCGCTTCTGAATCGCTAGCCCCAGCTCCAGCGCATCGACCGAATCGAGCCCGAGTCCCTCGCCGAACAGTGGCTGATCGGCTCCGATGTCGTCCGGGCCGAGGTCTTCCAGACCCAGGGCGTCGATGATCAGTTGCTTGATTTCAAGCTGTAGTTGGCTCATCGAGTGCGAGCTCCTTTATGAAGTGTCGATGCAGATGGTCGTTTAGTCGCCGCGAGGCGATGGGCGCCGCTCCCCGTGCGGCAAATACCTGCGGGTCGATGTCCTCACCAACACGCAGGTGAAAATGGAAACGTCTCGCCGGAATGCGGTACCAGGGCTCGGCCTTGGTCAGAGTGGTCGGCGATACCGTGATCACCACCGGCGTGACCAGTCGCGCGCCGCGTAGCGCAATCGATGCCGCGCCTCGGTGAAATTGGGGCGCCTGGCCAGGCGTAGTTCGGGTGCCTTCGGGAAAAATGATCAGCGTCTGGCCTTGCTGCAATGCCTCGGCTGCTTCATCGAGCATCTCGGCGCTGCCGTTATTGCTGATGTACTGCGCTGCGCGGATCGGACCACGGGTGAACGGGTTCTCCCACAGGCTCTGCTTGACCACGCAGTTGGCGTCGCGGATCTGGGCAATCAGCACCACCACATCGATCAACGAAGGATGATTGGCGATTACCAACTGACCAGGACGACCGAGACGCTCCGCGCCTTGCACCTCGTAGGTCAGCACCCCGCTTCGATACATGAACTGAACGAACAGCCAGAACAGCCTGCTCACCGTTTTACGCGCACGACCACGGTGGGCTATCGCGTCACCGGGCAGTAGGGCAAGCAGCGGGAACACAACCACCCGCAGACAAAGCCCGCCCAGCCCGAACAGTGCGAACGACAATCCGGTCGCGATCAGACGCCACAACCAAGGGGGGGTAGGGCGGTTGCTCAGTGAGTCTGCTGCCAGTTCCATTGGCGTCTCTCCCATTGATGCTCGAGGTTGGTCTGGCCGTTCAGCATCGCGCCGAGCAGCTCGATGGCATGCGGTCGCTGTGTCGGAAGCGTTCGCTCGTCAGCGGTCTTGAGGCTTAACTGCCAGGTGCTACCCGGTTTCAGCAGCAACGCCACGGCGTAGGGAAAGTGGACGTCGTTGATCCATGGAGCATAGACGCCTGGCGTCTCGTCCTCGGCGATGACCACCAGCACGGCCGGAGCGCCCTCGGCGAGAAGCATCGACGCTTCGAGTACCGCGTGCTCGAGGCCGTCACCTTCGGCTGCCAAGGATGTCATTTCGCTTGTGTCATGCTGCTGGATGGACCACAGGCCAATGATCGCGTTGTGGACAGAAAGGCTGAACTGTGTCGGCGACATTGGCTCGCCACTGGCCAGATCGTTGAGGATGGCGAAGGTTCGGGCCGTTTCGCCATGGCGCGAGGCATAAACCAGTGGCATTGACGGCTTTCCAGCAGCCAGGGGCATGGCTACGGCGAATACCATGCGCGCCAGGCGGCTCAACCGTCGGCGCAACATCGCCGGCAGAAAGCTCACATCAGGTTGCGCGTCACTCGTTTGCGGGTCGAACGGATCTCGAGCCCAAGTCGCCCAATCTTCAGCGCACGCCAAACCCGGCGCCCAGGCCTGCCATTGATCTATATCGAATTGAATCACGCGAGAACTCACCGGCTCATCCCGAGCCTTGTTATTGGCGTGTCGACGTCCCTGTGCAGCGACTATCGGTAATGTCTGCCGTGAAAATGGCGGCATTATCCAATCGTGCCCGGACCGAGGCAAACGTTGCTTGAACTATCCGGATAAAAGGTACGCCCGTTGAGCGGAACCGTATATCACTTCACCTGTCTGTGACAGGTTGAGTTGCGGTGATCTCACTGCTCAGCCGTGTGCCCTGGGCAGCACGACTTCCCTGTCAGCTGAGGCTGGTCATATGCTGTATTGCTTGAGCCACGCCAATAGCTGTGGCAGCGGTAAGGCGCCGCTCTGACGAGCAACTTCCTGACCATTCTTGAACAGAATCAGGCTCGGTATCGAACGAATCCCGAGCTGTGCCGACAGCTGCGTATTTGCCTCGCTGTCCAGCTTTGCCAGCCTGCAACGTCCGTGCAGTTCAGCTGC
Source organism: Stutzerimonas zhaodongensis (assembly GCF_003696365.1). Lineage (GTDB taxonomy): Bacteria > Pseudomonadota > Gammaproteobacteria > Pseudomonadales > Pseudomonadaceae > Stutzerimonas > Stutzerimonas zhaodongensis. The sequence goes on along the minus strand of NZ_RFFM01000004.1, from coordinate 48,034 downwards.
CGCTTGCGTAAAGGTCGGCGCGAAAGTTCTGCAAGGGCCGCACCAGCTGGCCCAGACATCAACCAGTAGCGGCAAGTTGCCCTTGATCTGATTTGCGAACTGGCTTTGCTGCAGGTCGAAAGGCGCGTTCAGCAATGCGCTGGATTTGCAGCGACCGCAATGCGGAGCGTCCCGCAGGCGATCGGCAGGAATGCGGTTAAGGCTTGCGCAATGCGCGCAGGGAACGATCAAAGAGTTGGTCATGGTGGGGCTCCACGGCGGTATTTCATAAATGTGGAGCCTCGCTGCGTGATATCAAGCACCGGGCCGGATGTGTATCAAGAAATCGTGGCCTGGCGGCTATCACTGAAGGCCGATTCGCCAGTGCTCAAAGGGGTGTGAGCGGCCAGAACAAAGGAATCACCAGCGTGGCAACGACCCACAACAGGATGTTCAGCGGTATACCGACTTTCAGGAAGTCTGTGAAACGGTAACCGCCCGCGTTATAGACAAATGTGTTGGTCTGGTAGCCGATAGGCGTGGCGAAGCTGGCGCTGGCCGCGAACATCACCGCGACCACAAACGCACGGGGGTCGATGCCGAATTGATGAGCAAGCCCGATGGCGATTGGTGTCACCAGCACCGCCACGGCATTGTTCGAAAGAATCTCTGTCAGTACCGACGTGAACAGGTAGATGAACCCCAGCATAAACAGCGGGCCTGCCCAGGGCGTCAGGTCAACGACGCTGGAGACGATCAACTCGACCAATCCTACCTTGTTCATCGCCACGCTAATGGCGAGCATGCCGAAGATCAGGCTGAGAATCTTCCAGTCCACTGCCTTGTAGGCATCCTCGACATCCAGGCAGCGGGTCGCCAGTACCGCCGCGGCGCCCATGATCGCCAGGCCCTCGATCGGCATCACACCAAACGCAGCCAGCAGCATGACTACTAACGTGGCGCCGATAGCGATAGGGGCCTTGTCCCGGCGGAATGAGCGCTCCTGCACGGCATTGAGGCTGATCAGCTCACCATTGTCGGCAAAGCGCTTGATCTGCGCGGGCGTACCTTCCACGAGCATCACATCGCCAAACTGCAATTGGAAATCGTCGAGGTTGCCCTGGATGTTCTCGTCCTGGCGATGCACGGCCAGCACGTTGATCCCGTAGCGCGCTCTGAGGTCGAGGTCGCGCATCGGCCTGTGGCTATACCGGGAATTGCGACCGACGATGGCTTCGGCGAGCACTTCGTCATCGCTGCTGATCGTCTCGAAGGCATCGTCGCGGTTGAAGCTCAGATGACCGCTACCCCTGAGCTCGACCACATCCTTCACTTGCCCATGAATGACCAGCACATCACCAGCCTGCAGGCTGAAGTCATGTTCAGGTCGGCTGTGCAGGTGTACGCCGCGGTTGACCTGCAGCACTTGCAGCCCGCTGCCTCCGTTGAGGTTGGCCTCGGCGATGCTCTTGCCGATCACTGGGGAACCCTGCGGGACTCGCAACTCACTCATGAAGGTCCGATCAAGACGCGGCCCGAGCAGCTTGGAAAGGGTGTCACGCTCCGGCAGCAGCCGCTTGCCAATGGTCAGCATATAGAGCATGCCTGCGGCCGCGAGGATCAGTGCGGCGCCGGTGATTTCGAACATGCCGAACGGTGGTAGGCCCGCCTTGCGTGCAACACCATCGACCAGAATATTGGTGGAGGTCCCTATCATCGTCAGGGTGCCGCCAAGGATGGTGGCGTAGGACAGGGGGATCAGCAGCTTGGAAGGTGTCGTGCCGGCCCGCTTGGCCAGTGAAATCGCAACCGGCGTCAGGATCGCCACGACCGGTGTGTTGTTGAGAAAAGCCGATATGACCAGCGCGGTAATCGTCAAGCCGCCCAACACCCGAGTCGGGCTGGTGCCGACCAGGTCACCCAGCCAATTACCCAGAGCATCAATGCAGCCCGTGCGCTCGAGGGCTGCGGATATCACGAACATGCAGGCGATAGTGACTGGCGCAGAGTTCGACAGCACGCCCAGCACTTCGGCGGGCGTCAGCAGTTGGCTTGCGATCAACACGGCGACCGCTATCGCCACGACGATATCGGGGCTCCACGTCTCCCGCACAAAAGACACAAGCACCCACAGCAACAAGGCACAAACAAACAAGAGCGGCAGCGATTCGAAGAGCATCAACGTCCTTAACTTGGCAGCAAGCGCATGCAGATAGCAACTTTGCGCGCACGATAGAGGGCGTTGCTTAGAGAGTCTAGAATCGTTTTAGCTTGTTTATATGTGTTTTGGTTATTAGTAAATAAATTGTGGTAGCTAGGCTCTGGCGTACGGGCGTCAGGCTTGCGAAAACGAAAAAGCCGCGCAGTGCGCGGCTTTGGAGTTGGTGGGCCCACACGGACTCGAACCGTGGACCAAAGGATTATGAGTCCTCTGCTCTAACCAACTGAGCTATAGGCCCTCAGAGGCCGGCGGATTATACCGGTGGTGTTGCGTGGGCGCCAAGGGAAGCGAGCGTACGTTGTTGTTTTATCTGCGCTGAATGCAAAACCCCCGGCGTGGGCCGGGGGTTTGGTTTACTCGTCGAGGAAGGAGCGTAGGTGCTCGCTTCTCGTCGGGTGGCGCAGTTTGCGTAGCGCCTTGGCTTCTATCTGACGGATCCGCTCACGGGTGACATCGAACTGCTTCCCGACTTCCTCAAGGGTATGATCGGTATTCATGTCGATGCCGAAGCGCATGCGCAGTACCTTGGCTTCCCTTGCGGTCAGGCCGGAGAGAACTTCGCGAGTGGCTTCTTTGAGGCTCTCTACGGTGGCCACGTCGATCGGCGATTGCATGGCCGAATCTTCGATGAAGTCGCCCAAGTGCGAGTCTTCGTCGTCACCAATCGGCGTCTCCATGGAGATTGGCTCTTTGGCGATCTTCAGCACCTTGCGGATCTTGTCCTCGGGCATTTCCATACGCTCACCAAGCTCTTCAGGCGTGGGCTCGCGGCCCATTTCCTGCAGCATCTGACGAGAGATGCGGTTGAGCTTGTTGATCGTCTCGATCATGTGCACAGGGATGCGGATGGTCCGCGCCTGGTCCGCAATGGAGCGAGTGATCGCCTGGCGAATCCACCAGGTGGCATAGGTCGAGAACTTGTAGCCGCGACGGTATTCGAACTTGTCCACCGCCTTCATCAGGCCGATGTTGCCTTCCTGAATCAGGTCGAGGAACTGCAGGCCGCGGTTGGTGTACTTCTTGGCGATGGAGATAACCAGACGCAGGTTAGCCTCGACCATCTCTTTCTTCGCTCGGCGAGCCTTGGCTTCACCGATGGACATGCGACGGTTGATGTCCTTGATGTCAGTAATCAGCAGTGCGCATTCTTCTTCCAGCGCGAGCAGCTTCTCCTGGCAGCGCTGGATGTCTTCCTTGCGCTCAGCAATGGCTTCGGCATATTTGCCTTTGCCGTTGGCGAGTTTGTCGGCCCAGCCCAAGTCGGTTTCATTGTTTGGAAACTGACGAAGGAAATCGGCGCGAGGCATGCGTGCATCGCGGACGCAGATCTGCATGATGGCGCGTTCCTGGGCGCGAACCTGGCTCAGGGCGTCACGTACACGGTCAACCAGTGCATCGTATTGCTTGGGGATGAGCTTGATCGGCATGAACAGCGTGGCCAGCTCCTGCAGAGCATCGGTTGCCTGCTGGCTGCCGCGACCATGCTTCTTCAGCGCTTTCTTGGCTACTTCCAGCTGTTCTGCAACGGCACCGAAGCGAACCCGCGCGACTTCCGGATCCGGGCCGCCGTCACCTTCTTCCTCTTCACTGTCTGAATCGTCCTCCTCGTCATCGTCCTTGTCGTCACCGGCCGGTTTGGCAGCCGTTTGCGGAGCGACAGGCTCGACTTCTTCCTGCGGGCCGGCAGCGCCGTCGTCGTCAGGGTCGATGTAGCCACTGAGGATGTCAGAGAGTCGGCCGCCTTCGGTGGTTACTCGCTCGTAATCGGCAAGAATGCCGTCGACGGTACCAGGGAAGTGGGCAATTGCACTCATCACCTCGCGAATGCCTTCCTCTATGCGTTTAGCGATTTCAATCTCGCCTTCGCGGGTTAGCAGTTCGACGGTGCCCATTTCGCGCATATACATACGCACAGGGTCGGTGGTGCGGCCGATGTCGGTTTCAACAGCGGCGAGTGCCGCAGCGGCCTCTTCTGCTGCAGCTTCATCGGTATCGGCTTCGGCCAGCAACAGGGCATCGGCATCCGGGGCAACCTCGAATACATTGATACCCATGTCGTTGATCATGCGAATGATGTCTTCCACCTGTTCCGGATCGGAAATATCCTCCGGTAGGTGGTCATTGACCTCGGCGTAAGTCAGGTAACCCTGCTCACGGCCACGCTGGATCAATTCTTTGAGACGGGACTGCTGTTGCGCTTTTCCGGACATATAACCCTATCCACTGACGGTTCTGGCGGGCTGAAAACAAGCTGAGCATTATAGCTGAGCAAGGACCTCACGCGCCAGTTGAGGTCGATATTGCGGGTGCTGAGTTGCGATTTAGCAGGTTGCGCAGCTGATCTTTCTCCTCTGCGCTCAGTTCACCCTGGCGTGCTTTGCGCAGCAAAGTCTCTAGGCTGCGTTCGCGCTGTCTGGCGGCCAGGGTAGTTATGGTGTCGAAAAACTGTTGTTCAAGGTTATCGGCCGAGATTAGCCATTCTTTCTCGGCAAGTGCACGTAAAAGACGCCCTTGGTCGGTTCCATGCCAGCGTGCGATGAGCTGAAGGCTACGTAATTTGGGATTTTTCTGTAGCGTGCCGAGCAAGGCCACTAGAAGTTGCGCATAGGTGTCGTCTTCTGCTGCGAAATGGCTCGCATCTTCCACCTTCTGAGCGAGTTCGGGGTGATGCAGCAGTGTGCGCAGCGTAGTCAGGGCAGGTGGTTCAACCGTCGCTGGCGTTCGCGGTGCGCGTGATTTGAAGTCTGGACGCTCGCCCGGTTTTTTCCAGTCCTTTTTCCATTCTTTTTTGCCGTTGCGCTTGGGCGGAATGGCCTCGGGTGGCGCGTAATAGTCGCCTTCGTCTTGTCCTGAGCCTGCGTCGTAATAAATGCTGTCGTCGTATTCCGGCGCAGCGCTCGAGGGCGCGGCGCTCATCTGCTGAAGTGCTTCGCTGTGCAGACCGGTGATTTCTCCCAGGCGCTGTCGCATCAGTGCACGCAAGTTTGTACCGGGAATCTTTTCGATGAGTGGGGCCGCCAGGGTGGCCAGGTGAGCCTTGCCCTCGAGGGAGCGCGGGTCTGCTTCATCGCTGAGTTGCTGAAAGAAGTAGTCGGCCAGCGGTTGAGCTTGTTGCTGGGTGCGCGCCATGAACGCGTCGGTCCCTTCACGGCGTACCAGGCTGTCCGGGTCTTCGCCTTCGGGTAGGAACAAGAAGCGTGCACGTCGACCATCCTGCAGGTTGGGCAAGGTGGACTCCAGTGCGCGCCACGCCGCCTTGCGGCCCGCGCCGTCGCCGTCGAAGCAGAACAGCACGCTGGGAACGATGCGAAACAGTCGCTTGAGGTGTTCGTCGCTGGTGGCTGTACCCAATGTGGCGACGGCGTTGCGCAGCCCTTGCTGGGCCAGCGCGATCACGTCCATGTAGCCTTCCACGACGATGATTTCATCCAGATCGCGGTTGGCTTTTCGGGCTTCGTAAAGGCCATAGAGCTCCTGGCCTTTATGGAAGACCGGTGTCTCGGGAGAATTCAAATACTTGGGCTTATCATCGCCAAGCACACGGCCTCCGAAGGCTATGACACGCCCGCGGCTGTCGCGAATCGGAAACATCACCCGATCACGAAAGCGGTCGTAGCTTCTTCCTGTTTCAGTGTTCTCGATCAGTAGCCCGGCGTCGATCATCGCCCTCTGTTGAAGTGGGTCGCCGCCCAGGTGCTTCATAAGGTTGTCCCAGCCGGGCGGCGCGAAGCCAAGGCCAAAATCCCTCGCGATGACGCCTGAGAGGCCACGGCCTTTCAGGTACTCGACCGCGGCCTTGCGTGCCGGGTGGCTCTTGAGCGACTGTCGGTAGTAATCGGCGGCGGATTCAAGCAGCGGGTAGAGAGGGGAGTCCACAGGCTGGCGGGGCTTACGGCCGGGCCCGCCTTCCTCGCGCGGAACTTCCATGCCGGCGCGCTTGGCCAGCTCTTCGACTGCCTGGGGAAATTCCAGGCTGTCGTGATCCATGATGAAGCCGAGCGCATTGCCGCCCGCGCCGCAGCCGAAGCAGTAGTAGAACTGTTTGTCCGGACTGACGCTGAAGGAGGGTGTCTTCTCTTTGTGGAACGGGCAGCACGCCGTGTAATTCTTGCCCGCCTTTTTCAGTTGAATACGTGAACTCACCACCTCGACAATGTCGGAGCGGTTGAGCAAATCATCAATGAAGGATTGCGGGATCAAGCCGGCCATAGGGGTATGAGAATACGCTCGCAGTGTTCAGGCCGGAATGAAAAAAACTCCGACCATTCGCCGGCCGGCGAAGCGGAGTCTTTTTCAAATGCAAAACCCGGCTTTGGCCGGGCTTGATGCAGCGTCAGCTGTACTGGATCAGTACAGGCGAACGCTGCGGCGCTGTTCGCGCTGCACTTTCTTGGCGTGACGCTTAACTGCGGCAGCAGCTTTACGCTTGCGCTCGGCAGTTGGCTTTTCGTAGAACTCACGGCTGCGGACTTCGGCCAGAACACCGGCCTTTTCGCAAGAACGCTTGAAGCGACGCAGAGCTACGTCGAATGGTTCGTTCTCTTTAACTTTAACGTTGGGCATCCAGGACGTACCTTCACTTGTTTACCGGTTACAACGCGCTTCGGCAAATAGGCGAGCACGCTGGTTTTAAGGGTTGCGGATGTTAACGCCTTGCCGCCCGGAATGCAAAGCCCCCTGATCGAAAAGCGCTGGTCGGTCGCTGGCCACGGCGATTATTATGCGCGGCTTCATTCGCTTCTTTGAAAGGGTCGTGCCCATGCTGGTGCTGGGGCTGGAAACTTCATGTGATGAGACCGGGGTCGCGCTCTATGACAGCGAGCTAGGGCTCTTGTCAGACGCACTGTTCAGTCAGATCGATCTGCACCGGGTCTACGGCGGCGTAGTGCCGGAGCTGGCGTCGCGAGATCACGTCAAACGAATGCTGCCATTGATTCGCCAAGTGCTTGCCGAAGCGGGCCGTGAATCGAGCCAGATCGATGCAGTGGCCTATACCGCCGGCCCCGGTCTGGTTGGTGCCTTGCTGGTTGGTGCCTCGTGTGCACAGGCGATGGCATTTGCCTGGGGCGTGCCTGCAGTGGGTGTGCATCATATGGAAGGGCATCTGCTGGCGCCAATGCTCGAGGCGCAGCCTCCGGCGTTCCCTTTCGTGGCTCTACTTGTATCGGGTGGGCACACGCAACTGGTCCGGGTGGATGGGATAGGTCGCTACGAGCTGCTGGGAGAGTCGGTTGACGATGCGGCCGGTGAAGCCTTCGACAAGACAGCGAAACTCATGGGGCTGCGTTACCCCGGTGGCCCGGAGATAGCCTTGCTGGCCGAGCGGGGTACTGCCGGGCGCTTTGTTTTCCCCCGCCCTATGACAGATCGGCCAGGGTTGGACTTCAGCTTTAGCGGGCTCAAGACTTCCACCCTGACAACCTGGCAAAGCTGCCGGAACGCTGGTGACGACGGTGAGCAGACCCGCTGCGATGTCGCACTGGCCTTCCAGCAGGCTGTGGTGGAAACGTTGACCATTAAGTGCCGACGTGCACTGAAGCAAACGGGCTTGAAGAGCTTGGTTATAGCTGGCGGCGTGAGCGCCAATACCGCATTGCGCAGTAGCTTGGAGACGATGCTCGCTGAGCTGAACGGGCAGGTGTTTTATGCGCGTCCCCGCTTCTGCACAGATAACGGAGCAATGATTGCGTATGCCGGATGCCAGCGTTTACTGGCTGGCCAGACCGATGGCCCTGAAATTTCGGTGCAGGCACGTTGGCCGATGGAAACGCTGCCGGCGATATGAATGCCGGCTGAGATTAGAAGTGCCGCTCTTTGCCTACTGACAGATCACGCAGATTACTCCGGTGACGCCAGACAATAAGCGCGGCCAGCAGTGTCATGGGCAGTAGCGCTTCCGGCTGTTGCCAGGCAAGCAGGGGCAGGCAGAGCGGTAGCGCGGCGAGTGCAGCCAGTGAGCTGGTGCGCTTCACTTTGAAAACAACCAGCCAGATGATGAGGGCCAACGCTGCGGTTGGTGGATGCAGCCCGAGCAGTGTGCCGGCCGTGGTGGCGACGCCCTTGCCTCCACGGAAACGAAAGTAGAGTGGATAGAGGTGTCCCAACACTGCTGCAAGCCCGACCCAAGCCTGCTGCTCGATGGTCAGGCCGAGCATTGCGGCGAGCAGAACAGGCAGATACCCCTTGAGCAGGTCGCCTATCAGCGTGCTGATGGCGAGCCCTTTTCCGGCCAGCCTGAGCATGTTGGTGGCGCCGGGATTTCCCGAACCGCCAGCCCTCGGGTCAGGCGCGCCGGCCAGGCGACTGAGTAGAATGGCGAATGACAGCGAGCCGGTCAGATAGGCGAGCAGTACTAATTGCCAGAACATGGCATCCATCCGGGGCAGGGAGCTCCTGAGTCTAACGGCCCGTCGTTGAGTTGTCGTGCCGTGGGAGGACGTTGCGTGGATACAGTTTTCATCGAAGGGCTGGAAGTGGATACGCTGATTGGCGCTTATGATTGGGAGCGAGGGATTCGGCAGTGCTTGCGCCTGGATCTAGCCTTGGGTTGGGACGTCCGTCCGGCTGCGGTGAACGACGAGCTGGATAAGGCGCTGGACTATGCGCAGGTGACCGCCGCCATCGATCATTTTGCTCAGGCGTCGCGCTTCGAGCTGGTCGAAACCTTTGCTGAGCGGCTAGCTTCCGCTCTCATGAGCCAATTCGGAATTCCCTGGCTGCGGCTGCGTGTGACCAAGCCGGGCGTGAATATGCGCGCTAAGGCGCTAGGTGTGGAGATCGAACGCGGATGTCGCTGACTCGCGTATTGCTGGGGCTCGGCAGCAACGCGCGCCGGGAACAGAATCTGACGGCCGGGCTCGATGCGCTGGAGCAAATGCTCGGCGACATGCATTGTTCACCAGTCTTCGAAAGCCTTGCGGTTGGCTATAAGGGTGACAATTTCTACAACTTGGTCGTATCCGGCACTACGGCACTGTCGTTGACCGAACTGGACCGTCGCCTCAAGTTTATCGAGGCAGATAATGGCCGCTATGCCCCAGATCGAAAGGGCTTGCCGCTGGATATCGATGTGCTGATGTACGGCGATCTCATGGGCAATTACCACGGCCTTGAGCTGCCGCGGCCGGAGACGTTGAAGAACGCCTTCGTGCTGTGGCCGCTGTCGCTGTTGGTACCAGACTTGAGCCATCCGCGGGCGGGGCGCAGCTTCGCTGATTTATGGCAGACATCGACGATCGAGCAGCAGTTGTGGCCGGTGCCGTTTCGCTGGAAAGGCCAGGAACTGACACCGCCCATGCTGATCCTGAGCCATGGGAAGGGCTAGGCGGCAATCGTTTGATTCGTCAGTTTTCAGGCGAATCTAGTTCTCCAGGTGATTGCGCTGATAATGCCGCACTGCCGCCAGGCGCTCGCGCTTGAGCGCCTCCCCCAGATCTGCTCCTTTGTAACCTTGATCAATCAACGGCTTCGCTTGTACTGCGCGGGCTGCTTTGGCAGCACCGCGTAGATAGTGGGCCTGCGGATAGTTCTGAGGTTCATTGCCTGACCGGCTCGTCGCATCCATCTCACAGGCAGCAATAAATTGCTCGAACCGCTCAGGACGACGGTAGATGTCGAAGTGTTGGAGCATGTCATGCAGCGTCTCGGCAGGAAGCTGCAGGCAATCCTGGGCATGCTCATGAAACTCACCTGTCAATAAGGCCAGTTCCTGGCAATCTCGCGGGACCTTGAAGCGTGTGTTGAGCGCTTCAATCAGGTGTAAGCGACCTCTGCCTCGTGGTGAATCGGGCTGCTCGATTTGGGCTAAATGTTTAAGCATGCAGGCCCAGCGCACAGCGAGAGGCTGCTCGTTAATCGCGCATTGACGCAGAGCTCGAAGAACCTGTTGGCCCATGCACGTTGTAGATTTTTCGACCTCGTCCGGCTTGTTGAACAGCGCCTCAACCTCCGGGAACAGCTCTTCAAACGCACCGCAGTCACGCAATACCTCGATGAATACGTCTGGGCTGGGCTCCATCAACGCGCGTGAAATCTCTTTCCAGCTGCGTTCTGGAGTCAGCGCCTGGAGCTCGCCAGAGGTCGCGAGCTGACGCATCAGAGCCTGCGTTTCAGGTGCGACGCTAAATCCGAGGTCGGCATAACGTGCAGCAAAACGGGCGACGCGCAACACTCTAAGCGGGTCCTCAGCAAACGCCGCGGAAACGTGCCGCAGCTGACGGGCATCGAGGTCGGTCTGGCCCCCAAAGGGGTCGATGACGTGGCCGTGTTCATCCTCGGCCATGGCATTGATGGTCAGATCCCGGCGGGTAAGATCCTCTTCCAGCGTGACGTCGGGGCTGGCGTAGAAGGTGAATCCGCCATAACCACGACCGCTCTTGCGCTCCGTTCGGGCGAGCGCATATTCCTCGCCCGTGGCTGGGTGCAGAAACACCGGAAAATCTGCGCCCACCGGGCGATATCCATCCGCCTGCATTTCCTCGGCGCTCGATCCCACCACCACCCAATCCACTTCGGTCACAGGGCGCCCCAGTAACCGGTCACGTACTGCTCCGCCGACTTTATAGATTTGCATGTAACCTCCGTTGCGGCGGAGGATAAACCAAAGCCCCGTGGCGGCAAGCCGTAATGCTTGGGCCAGTGCCGAGGGGCGGCTGGTTCAGATCGGCGGAAGGGCCAGATTCATGCCGGGAAACTTGGCTTCGGGATCCGGCTCGACCCGTGGTGGCATATGGTGCGTTGCGATCAACTTGTCGTCTTGCATCGATTGCAGATGTACGTCGAACCCCCAGAGCCTATGCAAGTGCTTGAGCACTTCGTCGGTTGAGCCGCCCAGGGGTTTGCGGTCGTGTTGCTGGTGGCGAAGGGTGAGCGAGCGATCTCCGCGGCGGTCGACGCTCCAGACCTGCACATTCGGTTCTCGGTTGCCAAGGTTGTATTGCGCTGCCAGCAATTCACGGATTGTGCGATATCCGCTTTCGTCATGAATGGCTGGCACCAGGAGTTCGTCCTTGTGGTCGTCGTCGAGGATGCTGAATAGCTTGAGGTCGCGTATCACCTTGGGCGAAAGGAATTGCAGGATGAAGCTTTCATCCTTGAAGTTGTTCATGGCGAATTTAACGGTGGTCAGCCAATCACGGCCAGCGATGTCTGGGAACCAGTGCTTGTCCTCGTCCGTAGGATGTTCGCAGATGCGCCTGATGTCCTGGTACATGGCGAACCCCAGTGTGTAAGGGTTGATGCCGCTGTAGTAAGGACTGTCGAAGCCGGGTTGATAGATCACGCTGGTGTGCGACTGCAGAAATTCCATCATGAAGCCGTCGGTCACCAGGCCCTCGTCGTACAGATCGTTGATCAGCGTGTAGTGCCAGAACGTGGCCCAGCCTTCATTCATGACTTGGGTCTGGCGCTGTGGGTAAAAGTACTGCGCGATCTTTCGCACGATCCTCACCACTTCGCGCTGCCATGGCTCCAGAAGCGGTGCGTGTTTCTCGACGAAGTAGAGGATGTTCTCCTGTGGCTCGGCCGGAAAACGCTGATCCTGCTGACGCTCGTCACCTTTGTCGCCAAGCTTGGGAATGGTCCGCCAGAGATCGTTGATCTGCTTTTGCAAGTGTTCTTCACGATCCTTTTGCCGGCGCCGCTCCTCTTCAGCGGAAATGGGATAGGGGCGCTTGTAACGGTCAACGCCATAGTTCATCAGGGCATGACAGGAATCGAGTAGATCCTCTACGGCGTCGATCCCATGGCGCTCCTCGCACTGCATGATGTACTGCTTGGCAAACACTAGGTAATCGATTATCGAGCTGGCATCTGTCCAGGTCCGGAAGAGGTAATTGCCCTTGAAGAAACTGTTGTGGCCGTAGCTGGCATGAGCGATCACCAACGCCTGCATGGTGATGGTGTTCTCTTCCATCAGGTACGCGATGCAGGGGTCGGAATTGATCACGATCTCGTAGGCCAGGCCCATCTGGCCGCGGGTGTAGGATTTCTCCGTGCTGAGAAAATGCTTGCCGTAGGACCAGTGGTGATAGCCCAGCGGCATGCCTACCGATGCGTAGGCATCCATCATCTGCTCGGCGGTGATGACCTCGATCTGGTTGGGATAGGTGTCTAGCGCATAGCGCTCGGCAATGCGTCCGATCTCGCGGTCGTAGGTGCGGATCAGCTCGAAGGTCCATTCCGAGCCTGTGGAAATGGGCTGTCGTTTCATGCTGCGTACCTCAGCTAGCCATGCGCCGCTGGAAGAGCTCGCGGAACACCGGATAGATGTCTCCCGCGGTTACCAACTGCTGCTGGGCGAACGAGTCACCGAAGGCCTCGGCCACCTGGTTGTATTCGTACCACAGCGCCTGATGTTCGCGCGGGGTGATTTCCACGTAAGAGAAATACTGGACGAACGGCATGATCTGGTTGATCAGGATGTCCCTGCATACAGGTGAGTCGTCATTCCAGTTGTCACCGTCGGAAGCTTGTGCGGCGTAAATGTTCCACTCGTTGGCTGGATACCGCTCGGCCATTATCTCCTGCATCATTTTCAATGCGCTCGAGACGATGGTGCCGCCGGTTTCCCGGGAGTAGAAGAACTCTTCCTCGTCGACTTCCTTGGCACTGGTGTGATGGCGGATGAACACGACTTCGATCTTGTCGTAGTTCCGCTTGAGGAACAGGTACAACAGGATGAAGAAGCGTTTGGCAATATCCTTGGTGGCCTGTGTCATGGAGCCGGAGACGTCCATCAGGCAGAACATCACCGCTTTGGAACTCGGGTTTGGGTGTTTGACCAGCAGGTTGTATTTGAGGTCGAAGGTGTCCAGAAACGGCACGCGATGAATGCGCGCGCTGAGCCGTTCGATTTCTTCCTCTGCTGCCTGGATGTCTGTGAAGTTGGCAGGCTCTTCTAGCTTGAGCCTCGCCAGCTCGGCTTTTACCTCCCGCAGCTTGGCGCGGCTGCTGCCTGACAGCGCAATCCGGCGAGCGTGAGCGGAGCGCAGGGTGCGAACGATATTGATGCGTGACGGATTGCCCTCATTGCTGATCCCGGCGCGAACGGTCTTGAAGGTGTCGGTGCCGGTCAGGTGCCGCTTGACCAGATTCGGAAGCTCCAGATCCTCGAACATGAAGTCCAGAAACTCTTCCTGGGTGATCTGAAACACGAAGTCGTCCATGCCTTCGCCGCTATTGCTGGCCTGGCCAGCGCCTTGCCCGCCGCCGCCACCTTGCGGGCGGGGTATGCGCTCACCGGCGATGAATTCCTTGTTGCCGGGATGGACGATGGTCTGCCGACCACCACGGCCGTGATGCAGGATCGGCTCGTCGATATCACGGCCGGGAATGCTGATCTGCTCGCCATGCTCCATGTCAGTAATGGAGCGACGCCCGACGGCTTCTTCAACCGCTTTCTTGATGTGCCCTCGGTATCGCTGCAAAAAACGCTGGCGATTGACCGTGCTTTTGTTCTTGCCGTTCAGACGGCGGTCGATCACATAACTCATGGGCCCCTCCGGGGCCAGCCACAAGCTCTGAGCTACAAGCTGGAAGCTGGCCGTGCGGAAAATCAGTTTCGCGCCGGATCACCGGATTGCCGGATCATCGGCGCGAAGGAACGGCTTGTCGCTCTAAGCTTGCCGCTTGATTGCTCTACTGCGATTTGCGCACCCGCAGGTACCACTCCGAAAGCAAACGAACCTGCTTCTCGGTATAGCCGCGCTCGACCATCCGCACGACGAAGTCGTTGTGCTTCTTCTGATCCTCCTTGCTTGCCTTGGCGTTGAAGCTGATGACTGGCAGCAGGTCTTCGGTGTTGGAGAACATCTTTTTCTCGATCACCACGCGCAGCTTCTCGTAACTCAGCCATGACGGATTCTTGCCGTTGTTGTTGGCGCGGGCGCGTAGTACGAAGTTGACGATCTCGTTGCGGAAGTCTTTTGGATTGCTGATGCCGGCCGGCTTCTCGATCTTCTCCAGCTCCTCGTTCAGTGCGGCGCGGTTGAGGATCTCGCCAGTCTCAGGATCGCGATACTCCTGATCCTGAATCCAGAAGTCCGCATAGAGCACGTAACGATCGAAGATGTTCTGGCCGTACTCGCTATAGGACTCAAGATAAGCGGTCTGGATTTCCTTGCCGATGAAATCTACGTAGCGCGGCGCCAGGTACTCCTTGATGAAACGCAAATAGCGCTCGCGTACCTCGGCCGGGAACTGTTCCTGCTCGATCTGTTGCTCCAGTACGTAAAGCAGATGCACCGGGTTTGCCGCGATTTCGTGCGGATCGAAGTTGAACACCTTGGACAGGATCTTGAAGGCGAAGCGGGTGGAAAGCCCGTTCATGCCCTCGTCAACGCCGGCTGTATCGCGATATTCCTGGATGGACTTGGCCTTGGGGTCGGTGTCCTTCAGGTTCTCGCCGTCGTATACCCGCATCTTGGAGTAGATGTTGGAGTTTTCCGGCTCCTTCAGGCGACTGAGCACCGAGAACTGCGCCAGCATTTTCAGCGTGTCGGGCGCGCAGTGAGCTTTCGAAAGGGAACTGTTGAATAGCAGTTTGTCGTAGATCTTGATCTCGTCGCTTACACGCAGGCAATACGGCACCTTGACGATGTAAATTCGGTCGATGAAGGCTTCGTTGTTCTTGTTGTTGCGGAAGGTGTGCCATTCCGACTCGTTAGAGTGGGCCAGCAGAATGCCGTTGTAGGGAATCGCACCGAGCCCTTCGGTGCTGTTGTAGTTGCCTTCCTGGGTGGCGGTCAGCAGTGGATGCAGCACTTTGATCGGCGCTTTGAACATCTCCACGAATTCCATCATGCCCTGGTTGGCCCGGCACAGTGCACCCGAGTAGCTGTAGGCATCGGCGTCATTCTGCGGAAATTCCTCAAGCTTGCGGATATCCACCTTGCCGACCAGAGCCGAGATGTCCTGGTTGTTCTCATCGCCCGGCTCGGTCTTGGCGATCGCGATCTGATTGAGGATCGATGGATACAGCTTGACCACGCGGAACTGGCTGATGTCGCCGCCGAACTCCTGCAGGCGCTTGGTGGCCCAGGGCGACATGATCGAGCTGAGGTAGCGCCGGGGGATACCGTAATCTTCTTCCAGAATCTGCGCGTCTTCGGCTGGGTTGAACAGCCCCAGCGGCGACTCGAATACGGGTGATCCCTTGATCGCGTAGAACGGAACGCGCTCCATCAGCTGCTTGAGCTTCTCGGCTAATGACGACTTACCGCCGCCTACCGGCCCCAATAGATAGAGGATCTGTTTCTTTTCCTCCAGCCCCTGAGCGGCATGGCGAAAGTAGGAGACGATCTGATCGATGCAATCTTCCATGCCATGGAAGTCTTCGAACGCCGGGTATCGCCGAATGACCTTATTGGAAAAAATCCGCGACAGTCGCGAGTCGTTCGAAGTGTCGATCAGCTCGGGTTCGCCAATGGCCATCAACAGGCGCTCGGCTGCAGTTGCGTAGGTGCCCCGGTCTTCCTTGCACAGGTCGAGGTATTCCTGGAGCGAATATTCCTCTTGGCGAGTTGCTTCGAATCGTTGCTGGAAATGGCTGAAAATGCTCATTGACTTCACCTCGGACGATGCTCGGAGCCGGTGTTGTCATCATGCATTCAGGTACGGCCGACTTCTCGGCCTGTGGAGTTCCCCCGAACACCTGATGGTCGAAACCTGAGGCCGTTGGCCGATGGACGGCATTACCTGTGTGGATGGCCTGAACTGAAGGATAGTTCGGATTCAGCAAATTCAAGGGAAGAGGGGGATATTTACCGCTGCGTTTCGTCGGATGAAACGCGCAAGGCCGCGGTTTACGCGGCGTCTGAGCGAAGAATTTTTATTTTATTGCTGATCGTCTCGATCGACGTGTTGCGGGAAGGTTTGGTGCCACAACTCGAAGCCGCCATCGAGGCTGTACACATCGGAGAAACCCTGATGAATCAGGTAAGCAGCAGCGCTCTGGCTCGAGTTGCCGTGATAGCAGGTGACGATCAGTGGATGATCGAGATCCGCAGCAGCAATAAAGTCTGGCAGGGACTGGTTGTCCAGGTGCGTTGATCCTGTGATGTGACCGTTCGCGTAGCTGTGTGCGTCACGGATGTCGACCACCACACCACCTTGGTCGCGCAGGGCCTGGGCCTGCTCCGGAGATATGCGTTTGAAGTCGGTCATGGATTGGCCTCGCAGTCGCAGTGGTGCAGTTCGTTGCTATCGATGTTCATCAATGTCATGGAGTTGCCCCACACGCAGCCGGTGTCCAGCGCATACACGTTTGGCTCGTCGCAATGACCTTCCAGTGCCGCCCAATGCCCAAAGATGATCTTTGCGCCTCGGGCCTTACGGGTCGGATGGCTGAACCAGGGCGCAAAACCGTCCGGCGCCGAATCGAGACCCTCCTTTGCTTCAAGGTCGAGTGTCCCGTCTGCTTTGCAGAAACGCATGCGGGTGAAGTAATTGGTGATCAACCTAAGCCGCGGCACGCCATGTAGATCCTTGTTCCATTTGGCGGGCTGGTTGCCATACATACCATCGAGGAAAGGCTGCAGCGTGGCATCGTCGCGAAGCGCTTGCTCAACTTCCGCTGCGCGGCGAAGGGACTTGCTAACAGACCACTGCGGTGGAATACCTGCATGCACCATGGTGACTTCGCGTTCGGCATCGTGATGAATGAGCTTCTGCTGTCGAAGCCAGAAAATCAGATCGGCCCGGTCGGGTGCGTCGAGGATCGGCTGGAGCGTATCTGACTTCTTCATTCGCTCGACCTTATGCGCGACGGCGAGCAGATGGAGGTCATGGTTGCCTAGAACGGTAACGCCCGAGCTTCCAAGATCACGAGCGAAACGCAGGGACTCAAGCGATTGTGGGCCTCTATTGACCAGATCCCCAGCGAGCCACAGGCAGTCCCGCGAAGGGCTGAAGTCGACGCGGTTCAGCAGGCATTTGAGCGGCTCAAGGCAACCCTGCAGGTCGCCGACGGCATAGGTAGTCAATGCAAAGCTCCGGGGACGGCCAGCCGGAAAGGCGCGATGGTAGCGTCAAAGCGGTGTCCATCTTCGGCGAGCATCTGGTAGCTGCCTTGCATGGTGCCGACGCGTGATGCCATCAAGGTCCCACTGGTATAGACATGTCGCTGGCCTGGCGCAATCACCGGCTGCTCACCCACTACGCCATCGCCTCGAACTTCCTGCACCTGACCGTCGCCGTCGGTGATGACCCAATGGCGAGACAACAGCTGAGCAATCAGCTGACCTTTGTTTTCTATCGTTACCCTGTAGGCAAAGGCAAAACGATTTTGTTCCGGTTGCGACTGGTCTGCCAGATAGGTCGGACTGACGCTGACATCAATCCAGTAGCGGCGGTCTTCAGGCATGTTGCCTCCTGCGGGTGGGCTTCGCCTTCAGCTACGGGCGGAAAGTTGATCTGACAATCTTACGAACGCTGCCAGGTCCAGCTGTTCCGGGCGAAGGCTGCCATCTACGTCTGCGGCCGCGATGGCATCTGCGTCCAGTAGGCCCTTGAGGGTGTTTCGCAGTGTCTTGCGACGCTGATTGAAAGCTTGGCGGACCACCGTTTCCAGGTGGCGGTGGTCGCGCGCCGGGTGCGGTAGTACCTCGTGAGGGACTAGGCGAACAATGGCGGATTCGACTTTCGGGGCAGGGTTGAATGCCCCCGGCCCGACATTGAACAGATGTTCGACTCGGCAGTGGTACTGCACCATGATCGACAACCTTCCCCAGTCACCGCCGCCCGGCTCCGCCGCGAGACGTTCGACCACCTCCTTCTGGAGCATGAAATGCATGTCGCGAATTAGAGATGCATGTGCAAGCAGGTGGAAGATCAGCGGGGTCGAGATGTTATAGGGCAGATTGCCGACGATGCGCAGGCTGGCGAGCTCCTGGCTCAACTGCGAAAAGTCGAATTTCAGTGCATCGCCCTGATTGAGGGCGAAGTTCTCTCGCTCGGCGAACTTCTGCTGAAGGATCGGTATCAGGTCCAGATCGAGCTCGACCACGTCCAGATGAGCGTCGCTATCCAGCAGGCCTTCGGTCAAAGCGCCCTGGCCCGGTCCGATCTCGACAATGCGCTCACCCGGTTTGGCATGGATGGCGCGCAGGATTCGATGAATCACGCCGGCATCGTGGAGGAAGTTCTGGCCGAAACGCTTGCGCGCCCGGTGTTGATAGTTCTCGGACATGGACAGCAGTACCCAGGTGCAGCCGGAAGCATGACGCTTCGAGGCTGAAGAAAAGGTTCGCAGTTTAACAGGCTGGGGTGGTTGCTGCTTTTGCCATTGCCGTATATCGGACTCTAGGACCGGGGAAAAGCCAGGCCTTCGCTGGCACACGAGCGAGTGCCGTCGATGCTGTCCTAAGTGATGCTCGGGTGAGCGCGCCAGCGTGTTAACTCAGATGCCTGTTTGCCCACGACTATCTTGCCATCTGATAAGCCGTCTCCAATGCCACTTGCAGACTACCGATATCAATTCGCCCGGTCCCTGCGAGATCAAGAGCCGTCCCGTGATCGACCGAGGTGCGAACGATCGGCAGGCCGAGGGTGACGTTGACTGCCGCGCCAAAGCCCTTGTACTTGAGCACAGGCAAGCCCTGATCGTGATACATCGCCAGTACCGCATCGCAGCTATCCAGATGCTTGGGCGTGAACAAGGTGTCGGCGGGTAGCGGGCCGACCAGCTCGATGCCTTCACCCCGGAGCAGTTCCAGTGTTGGTTCGATGATGTCTATCTCCTCCCGGCCTAGATGCCCGCCTTCGCCGGCGTGCGGGTTGAGTCCGCAGACGAGGATGCGTGGCTTGGCGATACCGAACTTCTCCACCAGATCCTTGTGAAGGATGCGGGTTACACGCTGCAGGCGTTCTGCCGTGATGGCGGCGGGGACATCCTTCAGCGGAAGATGCGTTGTCACCAGCGCGACCCGCAGGCCTCGCGTTGCCAGCATCATCACTACCTGATGGGTATTGGTCAGCTCGGCGAGAAACTCGGTGTGGCCCGAGAAGGGGATACCCGCCTCGTTGATGATGCCTTTATGTACAGGGGCGGTGATCATGCCCGCAAATGCCCCATCGAGGCATCCATTGCCTGCGCGCTTCAAGGTTTCCAATACGTAGCCTGCGTTGAGCGCATCGAGCTGACCGGATACCGCTGGTGTGACGAGTTGCGTATCCCAGACATAAAGGCTGCCCGCTGGAGCGGCCTCGCTTGGCCAGCTACCGGGCTCGACTTGGAGCAAATCTATATTCAGTGCGAGCTCCAAGGCGCGGGTTCGCATCAGTTCGCTGCTGGCAACGGCGATCAATGCGTGGGGATGGCGGTCGCGCGAAAGCAGCAGGCAGAGGTCAGGACCGATACCGGCGGGTTCGCCGGGAGTGAGGGCGAAGCGTTTGGCGGTCATGTTGGTATCGTCAGGCTGGTGAAATGAAACGGGCCAGCCGCATGGCCGGCCCGCTGAGGCAAATCGGATGCTCGGCCAGCGCGGCCGTGGCGATCAGATCTTGATTTCGACGTAGGCTTCGTCGCGAATCTGGCGCAGCCAATTCTGCAACTCTTCTTCGTATTTGCGATTGCGAAGAAGGGATAGCGCCTGTTGCTCGCGTACTTCTTCGCTGGCGTCGGTGGCGCGGCGGCCTAGCACTTCAAGAATATGCCAGCCGTAAGGCGTCTTGAACGGCTCGGACAACTGTCCGCCAGGTGTGTTGGCCATGACTTCCTGGAATTCCGGAACCAGCGAACTGGGGTCTACCCAGTTCAGATCACCGCCGTTGAGCGCGGAGCCTGGGTCTTCGGAGAAGTTTTTCGCCAGATCGGCAAAGCTTTCGCCGGCAATAATTCGGTCGCGTAGCCGCTCGATGAGGCGACGGCTTTCCTCTTCGCTGCGGATCTGGCTGGGCTTGATCAGGATATGGCGGACATGAATCTCGTCACGCACCTGGGTATCACCGCCACGCTTCTCGAGTACCTTGAGGAGGATGAAGCCGGGCGGTGTACGCACAGGCTGAGTCACATCGCCAACCGACATGGCGCTGACTTCGGTATCGAACGGTGGCGGCAGTTGCGCTGCTTTGCGCCAACCCATATCGCCGCCTTCGAGTGCGTTCTCACTGGCCGAGCGCGAGGCGGCGAGCGTGGCGAAGTCGGCGCCTTGCTGAAGCTGCTGGTAGGTGTCCATTGCCAGCTTCTCAGCCGTTTCGATGGTCGCCGAGTCAGCTGATTCCGGGACAGGGATCAGAATATTCGCCAGTCGATATTCCTCAGACAACTGCATTTTGCCGAGGTCGGATGCCAGGAAGTTTTCCACCTCCTGATTCGATACCTGAACGCGTTCTGCGATCCGACGCTGCCGTACTCGGCTGATGACCATTTCGCGGCGAATCTGCTCGCGGGCCGTATCGAGGCTCAAGCCGTCACGCTCAAGGGCAGCCCGGAACTGGTCGAGAGTCATGTTGTTACGCTGGGCAATGGTGCCCATGGCCTGGTTCAGCTCTTCGTCGGAAATGCGGATACCAGAGCGTTCGCCGATCTGCAGCTGCAAGTTCTCGGTAATCAATCGCTCGAGAACCTGCTGTTGCATCACGTCCGCCGGCGGCATCTCGGCGCCACGTTTCTCGATGGTCTGCTGGACCTCGCGAATACGCTGGTCCAGTTGGCTCTGCATGATCACGTCGTTGTCGACGATCGCGACGATACGGTCGAGCTGCCGAACCTCGGCCGCTGCGGTGGTAACGGCAGTCACACTGCCTAGCAGTAGCGCACCCGCCAGAAGAGGGCGCAGGAAATCAGAAAGCTTGATCTTCACGTTCACGGTAGCCTTGTATGCCTTCGTCGAGGAATGTCTCGGTGGAGCTGCCGAACACGCCGCCGAGTCCCTTGAGGACGATTTGCAGGAAGATGCCGTTGTCCGGCTCATCATTCTGCGATGGGTTGAGACTGGTTTCGTCGTAATCGATCCAGTAGCGGTTGATCAAGCGCAGTTTCCAGCAGCAATTGTCGTACTCGAAGCCGCCGAAGGCTTCCAATGTACGGTTGCGGCTGTAGTCATGCTGCCAGCGTGCGATCACGCTCCACTGCGGCACGATTGGCCAGATTGTGGAAATGTCGTGCTGGTTGATCTTGTAGTAATCCTTGATGTATTCGGGCGTTCCGGGAGTGCCGTAATCGCCGCCATACGTCCACCGGCCCGTGGCTTGGTCGAAGCGCACGGTGTCGTTGCGGTAGCGATAACCCAGGTTGACGATCTTGCGTGGATCGTTGGCCGGCTGGTAATGGAACATCGCGCTGCCCGATTGAGTCTGGCCTTCGTCCGGATCCCAGTTGAAGGTCGAGGTGAAGTGCCAGTCACGGTTGAAGCGGAACATGTATTCGAGGGCGTATGGAGATACATCCGACGTGGAGCCCGGGCGGTCCTGAAGGTCCGGCAGCTGAACTTTACGGTCACGGAAGTAGACAGTCTGGCCAATGCTGAAACGCTGCCGCTCCAGTCCGTTCGGCTCGATCCAGCGGTTGGTCACGCCCAGCGAGAGCTGATTGGCGTCACCGATACGGTCCCTGCCTGAAAAGCGGTTGTCCCGCCAGAGCGATGAATAGCTGAAGGTGTTCTCGCCGGTATCGAAAACCGGAATGTCGTCTTGATCTTCCTCGGGAACGTACAGGTAGAACATGCGTGGTTCGAGTGTTTGGCGGTAGTCCTTGCCGAACCACTGGGTGTCGCGGTCGAAGTACAGGCCGCTGTCGACGCTGAAAATCGGCACGCTGCGATCAGGCGATCCGTTGAAGTCGGTCACCTGGCTGCGGCCGGTGTTGTCCAGCGTCAGGTCGTACTTGGTGTATGCGTACTTCACCGAAGGCTTGATGAAGCCCCAGCTCCAGTCCAGCGGAAGGCTGACCCCAGGCTCCAGGTGCAGCCGTTCACCCTCGGCGCGAGTCAGGCCGGCGAGGCGATCGTCGTACCAGCGTTCAGGATTACCGTCGTCATTGATGAAGTTGCCGCTGCGCAGGCTGCGCTGGAAACTGACGAATTCGGTGTTATAGGCAAACCGAAGCCCGCCCGGCTGAAACGGCAGAGCACCGTCCAGTGTCAGCTGAGGCAGGCGCTCGTACGGGGTCACGTCAGCAATGGTGGCGCGCTCGTAAGCATGCACATTGAGGCGGGCCGTGTAGGACGGCGCGCGATAGGTAAGGGTACCGCGTTGGTCCAGGTGATCCGCCTGGTTTATGTTCAGGTTCGTACTGAGGTCCTGAAAATAATAGGGATCGCTGATATCGGTGTAGTCGGCCTCAGCGAGCCAGCGACTATCCAGCCCAGTGCGATGCTGCCAGCTATACATCCATCGCTTGTCTTCGGACTCCGACTGAAGCTTGCGATCATCGTTGCTGTCGTTCAGGTAGGCAGCGCCGAACTGCCCTTCGCTGCTGCGGGTCAGGTAGCGGAACTCACCTTCCATCAGCAGGCCACGATCGGTCATGTAATTCGGGTAGAGCGTGGCGTCGAAATTGGGCGCCAGGTTGAAATAGTAGGGCGTCACCAACGACAGCCCGGTATCGCTGGAGGAACTGATACTCGGTGCGAGGAAGCCGGACTGACGACGGTCATCAATCGGGAAGTAGATGTAAGGCGTATAGAACACCGGTACGCCCTTGACCCGTAGCGTCACGTTGGTCGCTGAGCCGAAACCAGTCGCCGGGTTGAGGGTGACGTTGTTGCCCTGCAGATACCAGTCATTGTCGCCTGGCTCACATCGGGTGTAAGTCCCGTCCTTCAGGCGGATGATCGCGTCGTCGGTGCGTTTCGCGTATTCCGCGCTTCCGCGGACCTTGCCTTCGTGAACCACGTATTCGGCGTTTTCGACTTGAGCTTCACCGGTGTCGAGGAACAGCTCGGCGCGATCACCTACCAACAAGGAACCACGGTTGCGCAAGCGGACATTACCCTTCAGCTCGCCGCGGTTCTCCAGCTGGTAAAGGCTGGCTTCGTCGGCTTCCGCCTGGATACTGCCCTGACGCAGAACCACTTCACCGGCAAGGGTCGCGACTTCCTGCTGCTGCTCGTAGCGCGTGGCTTTTGCCGAAACGTAGGTCGGGGCCTCGCTCATCGGCGTATTGTCGAACTGACCGGGCCGGTTCGGTTCAACATAGGTGCCAGCGCAGTAAGGGCCTGTCTCGGCCAGCTGCGCGTTGGTCAGTTGATCACGCGGCACCCAATCCAGGTGGCTGTAGTCGGCGCTACGGGATGCCAGGGCGCGGCCCCTGCTCTCGGTGACCAACTTGGTCGTGGCCACCGGGCGTTCGGCCTTGGTGGCGCGCGGTGCAGGAGCAGACTCTTCACTCGCTGCACTTCCGCGATGGACCGGCCGAGGCGGCAGCGCGGGGCTGGCGGCATCCGAAGCACAGTCCCAGCCGCCTCCAGCGCCAGGTTGGCAGGCGAACTGTTCGGCCGCAAAAACCAGAGGCGTCGCTACGGGTTGCAGCGCGAGCAAACTGCCGGTAACCAATAGAGGGAATTTTTTACGAAAAGCGGGATATTTGACTGCCATCTTGTTTTATTGGTCCGTGCTACGGCGAGCCATCGGCCGGGCTGGGCCGCACGCCTCTCGATGGGCTGAAAAAGATGCTGGATAATAAAGCATGACCCGCCTATCGGCTAGCGCCGTGGAGAGCCCCTGAAATGCCGCAACATGATCAACGTCTGCTGGACCTCAACGCTTGGCTGCAGCCAACTGTGCAAGAGCTATTCACTCGCCGTGGCTGGGGCGAAGTGCCGGAGGTGTCTTTGGTCGCAGCCAGCAGCGATGCCAGTTTCCGACGGTATTTCCGCTGGGAGGCAGAGCAGCGCAGCTTCATTGTGATGGACGCGCCACCGCCACAGGAGAACTGTCGGCCCTTCGTGGAGATCGCCTCAATACTTGCTGACGCGGGCGTTCACGTCCCGGAGATTCTCTGCGCCGACCTAGAACAGGGATTCCTGCTGCTCGGCGATCTCGGGCGGCAGACCTACCTGGACGTGATCAACAGCGATAATGCTGATGAGTTGTTCGCGGATGCCATCTCGGCACTGCTGACGTTCCAGGCGAACGCAAATCCAGGGGTACTGCCTTGTTATGACGAAGCGCTGCTGCGCCGCGAGCTGCAGCTATTCCCTGAGTGGTACGTGCAAGGGCATCTGGGCCACAGCTTCACGGCCGACGAGCAGCAGTTATGGGAGAAAACCTGCCACGTGCTGATCGACTCGGCGCTGGCGCAGCCAACCGTGCTGGTGCACCGCGACTACATGCCGCGCAACCTGATGGTCAGCCAGCCCAACCCCGGGGTACTGGATTTTCAGGATGCAGTGATCGGCCCGGTCACCTACGACATTACCTCGTTGTTCAAGGATGCCTTTCTCAGCTGGCCTGAAGATCGGGTGACTGGCTGGCTACAGGGCTACTGGGACGCTGCTCGCACCCGGGGCATACCAGTGCAGGACAGTTTCGAAGCGTTTCACCGTGCCAGCGATCTGATGGGCTTGCAGCGCCACCTCAAGGTAATCGGCATCTTCGCGCGCATTTGTCACCGTGATGGCAAGCCGCGCTACCTGGCTGATGTGCCACGTTTCTTTGCCTATCTCGATACGGTACTCGCTCGTCGCCCCGAGCTGGCTGACCTGAAGCTGTTGCTGCAGCGGTTGCCTAGTGAAGAGGCTCCATCATGAAGGCAATGATTCTGGCGGCCGGAAAGGGTGAGCGCCTACGTCCCCTAACGCTACACACGCCAAAACCGCTGGTGAGGGCCGGAGGGATGCCGCTGATCGAATACCACATCCGCGCGCTGGCCGACGCGGGATTCGATGAGCTGGTAATCAACCATGCTTGGCTGGGCGAGCAGATCGAAGCCTATCTAGGTGACGGCAGCGGACTGGGAGTACGCATCGCTTATTCGCCTGAAGGCGAGCCGCTGGAAACCGGTGGTGGTATCCACCGTGCGCTGCCATTGCTGGGGCACGAGCCCTTTCTGGTGGTCAATGGTGATATCTGGACGGATTATGACTTCCAGAATCTCAGACGCCCGCTTAAGGGCTTGGCGCACCTGGTGCTGGTGGACAATCCCGAGCACCATCCCAGCGGTGATTTCAGCCTGATAGAGGGCTATGTGCGAGACGATCCTAGCGAAGCGCTTACCTACAGCGGCATCGCTGTACTTGCCCCCCAACTGTTCGACGGATGTGTTCCCGGCGCGTTCAAACTCGCGCCCTTGCTACGGAAGGCCATGGCCATCGGGCAGGTCGGCGGTGAGCACTATTGCGGGCGCTGGATCGATGTCGGCACGCACGAGCGTCTCGCTGAGGTTGAGCGCATGCTGGAGGCGGAAAAATAGATGTTCTGGCCGGTCACGATATTAGGCGCCCTCGCAGGCTGGTTACTGGCAAGCATTCCAGGGGCCTTGCTTGGCGCCTTGATCGGGCAGGTACTGGATCGCCGTCTGGGCATCGATTCATGGGCGAGTTTGCGCCAGCGGCTGGGCCGTGCCAAACCCGTGATGCAGGGCAGCGAGCTGCTGTTCTTTCTGCTGGGGCGATTGGCCAAGAGCAGCGGCCGGATCAGCGAGGCACACATCCAGGCCGCGCGCAGCGAAATGCAGCGTTTACGGTTGACGCCTGACCAGCAGCGGGCTGCGATAGATGCGTTCTACCGCGGGAAGTCCAGCGGGGACGGCCTGCGTGAACCCTTGCAGCGCATGCGTGGGCGCGAGAGTGAGGCGAAGGCAATCCTGCAGGCCTGCTGGCGGATGGCGAGGGCGCAAGGGCACATCGATGCCCGGGAGCACGAATTGATAATGCTCTGGGGGAAGTGGATGGGCTGGGACTCGGTAGCGGTTGCCGCCCAGGACCATCACGCCAGCCGGCGGCAGGGCGCGCCTAGCAACCTGGGCGGTGCTTACGAGCAAGCATTGCGTTTGCTCGATGTGCGCCCAGACACCGAGCCGCAAGCGATCAAGCGGGCATATCGAAGGCTGCTCAGCAAGCACCATCCGGACAAGCAGGCTGGAGCCGGGGCAACGGCGGTAGAGGTTCGCGAAGCGACTGAGCGAACTCGCGAATTGCACAATGCCTATACCTTGATTCGGGAGCGGCGGGGCTTTCGCTAACGCAGCTTGCGAGCGCCCCTGCACTACATTTCCTTGTCCAGCCAGCCGCGGACACGTCGTATCAGCTGCTCCTGATCGACCTGGCGGTCGCCTGTGTGCGGCGGCAAACCCACCTGTCGATAAGCGGGATGATCGAGGCGTCGGCTCGCATTCAACCGCTCTAGCGCTGCAGATTGGCTGCCGAGTCCATCCTTATAGTAGAAGTCCCCCGTGGCCACCTTGAGCGTTGGGGCCAGCTGTGCAAGGGGTTCATCCTGACCCTCCGGCTGCTGCGGTCGTACCATGATCAGATGCTGGATATCAGATGGGCCCTGCTGTTGAAGAAAGCGCGCCGCCCAGTACCCTCCAGTGCGTTGGCCAAGAAGCACGATTCTTTTGGGCTGCTTGCTACGTGCAAATGCCAGAGCCGCTTCGATGCGTTCGGCAATTCGCTCGGACTGGTCTGGTTGAGGGCTTTGCTCGTCAGTAGGCACTTCTTCATCATCGGGTTCCAGCGGTGGTTCAGCGGGAGGCGCTGCTGTCTCTTCCGGTAAATAGCCTGCTTCATTGGGTGCATCGGTTGCATCAGCTCGCTCGGCTTGCGCGTCGGTTTCGTCACCTGGTGCTTCTGGCGCCTGCTCCGCTGCGTCGCTAGCGGATGGAGGCGGAGTGAGGGTAGGTGAATCCGGGAGGCTAAGGCTCAAGGTGTGCCAGCCGTGGTCGGGCAAGCCCCGGCGCAGAGGTCCTATGCCGCTTGGCCAGTTGGCGCTCTCGCCATCGCCCGGTAGCAGGATGACGACCCCTTTTGGTGAGCCGACATTCGCAGGCCGCCAAAGCGCTACGAAATCAACATCTCCCTCCTTCAAGCTGATGAATTCGCCGGCGGATAGCTGACGCACCAGATCTGCGGCCATGGCTTCGCTGCGGGACGGCGTGGAAGGACGCTCAGGCATTACCGGAGCTGATGGGGCTGGTGATTCCGTCGCGGCCGGCTCTTCCGCGATGCTTGCCAGTGGTGCGCTAATGATGGCAAAGCCGACCACCAGGCAAGCTGAAAATCGAAGTTGGGGCATTGGGCTTCCTGACTGTGCATCCGCTTGGGTTAATGGTCATGAGGATCGCTTTATGGATGCGCTTTTTAGAGTTTCGGCGCATCTGTCGTTCTCGTGAGGTTCGAAGTCTGATCGATGCTGGATACGTGGCAGCCCACTTGTTTGTCACGATCAGCAGCCTAGCTGCTGGCAGAGCGGAGAAGCAGGCACGAGCGCTCTTGCGAAAGTCAGCGATGGCATAAGGTCGACTCAGCGGATGCAGGCTATCTTGCCCAGGAAGAGGAACGTCTGCGCCCGACAATCTGACCAACTGGGCTTAAAAACGGGCGTGCAAAATAATGCACGGAGTTTTACTGTAATCCGAACGCTCCGGATGGCCCAGCAGTCGATCATCGTATGCTGCCGCGCTCGCTCCTGGCGTTCTTTCCGATCCTTGCCGACGATGAGCGGCTACCGAGGAGCCTATGAGCAAGACCAACGAATCTCTGATGCAACGCCGTGTTGCCGCCGTTCCCCGTGGCGTCGGCCAGATCCATCCGATCTTCGCCGACCATGCGAAAAACAGCAGCGTGGTTGACGTCGAAGGCCGCGAATTCATCGATTTCGCCGGCGGCATCGCCGTGCTGAATACAGGGCACCTGCACCCGAAGATCGTCAAGGCGGTGGAAGAGCAGCTGCACAAGCTCACCCATACCTGCTTTCAGGTGTTGGCTTACGAGCCCTACGTCGAACTCTGCGAGAAAATCAACGCTCGGGTGCCAGGTGATTTCGCCAAGAAGACGCTGCTGGTCACTACCGGCTCTGAGGCGGTTGAGAATGCGGTGAAGATCGCCCGCGCCGCGACCGGTCGAGCCGGGGTGATTGCTTTCACCGGCGCTTATCACGGCCGGACCATGATGACCCTCGGGCTGACCGGCAAGGTCGCGCCGTATTCCGCGGGCATGGGACTGATGCCTGGCGGCATCTTCCGTGCGCTCTATCCGTGCGCGATCCATGGCGTCAGCGTCGATGACTCGATCGCCAGCATCGAGCGCGTCTTCAAGAACGACGCCGAGCCGCGTGACATTGCCGCGATCATCATTGAGCCGGTGCAGGGCGAAGGCGGTTTCAACGTTGCGCCGAAGGAATTCATGTCCCGCCTGCGCGCGCTCTGCGATGAGCACGGCATCCTGCTGATCGCCGACGAGGTGCAGACCGGCGCTGGCCGTACCGGCACTTTTTTCGCCATGGAGCAGATGGGCGTTGTCGCCGATATCACTACCTTCGCCAAATCAGTTGGCGGTGGTTTCCCGATTGCTGGTGTCTGTGGCAAGGCCGAGATCATGGACGCCATTGCTCCCGGCGGGCTGGGCGGTACTTACGCCGGCAATCCGCTGTCCTGCGCCGCGGCGCTGGCGGTCATGGAGGTCTTCGAGGAGGAGAAGCTGCTCGAACGCTGCAAGTCGGTAGCCGAGAAACTCACCAGCGGCCTCAAGGCGATTCAGGCGCGACACAAGGAAGTCGGCGAGGTTCGCGGCCTCGGCGCGATGATCGCGATCGAGCTGTTCGAGGAGGGCGACCATGCGCGTCCGGCGGCGGCGCTCACTTCCCAGATTGTCGCCAAGGCGCGTGACAAGGGCCTGATTCTTCTTTCCTGCGGCACTTACTACAACGTGCTGCGCGTGCTGGTGCCTCTTACTGTGGAGGACGACATGCTCGAGCGTGGTCTCGCCATCATTGGTGAGTGCTTCGATGAGCTGACCTGATCGGCTATAGCGTATAGCGCGTCTGCATCTGCAATGGATGTCAGACGCGCCGCTGCCCTGACCCTCGGGTACAATGCGCGGCATTCCGCCCGAGCTACCCGAGGTCGTCATGCAGCCGTTCGCCATCGCCCCCTCCATTCTCTCCGCCAATTTCGCCCGCCTGGGTGAGGAGGTGGACAACGTGCTCGCTGCGGGCGCGGACATCGTTCACTTCGATGTGATGGACAACCATTACGTCCCCAACCTGACGATTGGGCCGATGGTTTGTTCAGCACTGCGTAAGCATGGCGTCACCGCACCCATCGACGTGCACCTGATGGTCAAGCCGGTGGATCGCATGATTGGCGACTTCCTCGAAGCGGGCGCCAGCTACATCACTTTCCACCCCGAAGCGTCCGAGCACATCGACCGCTCCCTGCAACTGATCAAGGAAGGAGGCGCCAAGGCCGGTCTGGTCTTCAATCCTGCTACCCCACTGGATGTGCTCAAGTACGTCATGGAAAAGATCGATATGGTCCTGTTGATGAGCGTCAACCCCGGTTTCGGCGGGCAGAAGTTCATCCCCAACACCTTGGACAAACTGCGCGAAGCCCGGGCGTTGATCGATGCCAGCGGGCGTGAGATTCGGCTGGAGATCGACGGCGGCGTCAACCCGAAGAACATCCGCGAAATCGCTGCCGCCGGTGCTGATACCTTCGTTGCCGGTTCGGCCATTTTCAACCAGCCCGACTACAAGGCGGTGATCGACCAGATGCGCGCTGAGCTGGCGCGGGCCCGCCCATGACTCGCCTTGAACAGCTTTTCGACGGCAAACTCCCTCGTTTGGCGATGTTCGATCTGGACGGCACGCTGTTGGACTCGGTGCCGGATCTGGCCGCCGCGGTGGACAAGATGCTGATGCTGCTCGGTCGCCAGCCTGTGGGGGTCGCGCAGGTGCGTGACTGGGTCGGCAATGGTTCGCGTGTGCTGGTGCGCCGTGCGCTGGCGGGCCAGCTGCAGCATGATGACGTGGCCGACGAGTTGGCCGATGAAGCGCTGGCGCTTTTCATGCAAGCCTATTCCGGTGGGCACGAGCTGACATCTGTTTATCCCGGTGTTCGCGAATGCCTGGACTGGTTGCGTGAGCGTGATGTGAAGTTGGCGATCATCACCAACAAGCCTTCACAGTTCATCGAGCCCCTGCTGGAAGAAAAGGGGCTTACAGGTTACTTCCAATGGCTGGTTGGCGGGGACACCTTGCCCCAGCAGAAGCCAGACCCGGCTGCGTTATTGTGGGTGATGGATCAGGCCGGGGTTGAACCGGGCGCTTCGCTGTTCGTCGGCGACTCGCGCAACGATGTGCGTGCGGCGAAAGCGGCTGCCGTTGCGTGCGTCGCGCTCAGCTATGGCTACAACCACGGCGAGCCCATCGCCAATGAGGAGCCATCACTGGTGCTTGACGACCTGCGCGAGCTGGTTGCTTCGGCTCCGGGGCTGCGCTAGTGTGGCCTCTGTCCCCTGAACCCCGCAGACGAGATCAGATCGTGGTGGTCACTCGCAAACAATGGATGAATGTCATCAAGGCCCTTGCCCGTTGGCGCTGGCGCGCCTGACATTTCCTGCCGGCTCGGCCGGTACGTTTGCATTCGACCCAAGTTGCCCCCTCCGACCACGAGGCTGATATGACCCGCGAAGAATTTCTGCGTTTGGCCGCTGAAGGCCATAACCGCATTCCTCTGTCCTTCGAAACGCTCGCCGATTTCGATACACCCCTGACGCTTTATCTGAAGCTCGCCGACGCGCCCAACTCCTACCTGCTCGAATCTGTGCAGGGCGGCGAGAAGTGGGGCCGCTATTCCATTATCGGTCTGCCGTGCCGCACCGTGCTGCGGGTGCAGGACCATTGCATCAGCGTAAGCACCGATGGCGTCGAAACCGAGCGCTGCGAGGTTGAGGATCCGCTGGCGTTCGTCGAGACTTTCCAGCAGCGCTATCGCGTCGCGCCCGTTGACGGTTTGCCCCGCTTCAACGGTGGGCTGGTGGGCTACTTTGGTTACGACAGTGTGCGCTATGTCGAGCGCAAGTTGGCGACCTGTCCCAACCCCGATCCGCTGGGAACGCCGGATATCCTGCTGATGGTATCGGACGCCGTGGTGGTGTTCGACAACCTCGCCGGAAAGCTGCACTGCATTGTGTTGGTCGATCCGTCCCAGCCGGACGCTTACGAGTCGGGGCAGGCGAAGCTGCAAGCCCTGCGCGAAAAGCTGCGTCAGTCGATCACCCCACGGCTCGGGCTGGATTTCGAGAAGGGCGGCGGCATCGAGCCGACGTTCCGCTCCAGCTTCAGTCGCGAGGACTACGAGCAGGCGGTTAACCGCATCAAGGAGTACATCCTTGCCGGGGATTGCATGCAGGTGGTGATCTCGCAGCGCATGTCGATTCCCTTCAAGGCTGCGCCGATCGATCTCTACCGCGCACTGCGCTGCTTCAATCCAACGCCCTACATGTACTTCTTCAATTTCGGCGATTTCCACGTGGTGGGCTCGTCGCCGGAAGTATTGGTGCGCGTCGAGGAAGGGCTGGTCACGGTCCGTCCCATCGCCGGCACCCGCCCGCGCGGCGCGAACGAGGAAGCCGATCTGGCGCTGGAAAAAGACCTGCTCAGCGACGCCAAGGAGCTGGCCGAACACCTGATGCTCATTGACCTTGGGCGCAACGATGTGGGGCGCGTTGCGGAAAACGGCTCGGTACGGCTGACCGAAAAGATGGTCATCGAGCGATATTCCAACGTCATGCACATCGTCTCCAACGTCACTGGCCAGCTCAAGGCACCGCTGACGGCGATGGACGCACTGCGTGCGATTCTGCCGGCGGGTACGCTTTCCGGCGCGCCGAAGATACGCGCCATGGAAATCATTGACGAGCTTGAGCCGGTGAAACGCGGCGTCTATGGCGGTGCAGTCGGCTATCTGGCCTGGAACGGCAACATGGATACTGCGATCGCCATCCGCACCGCGGTCATAAAGGACGGCGAACTTCATGTGCAGGCAGGCGCGGGTATCGTGGCCGATTCGCAGCCCGCGCTGGAATGGGAAGAAACGCTGAATAAACGCCGCGCCATGTTCCGCGCGGTCGCTCTGGCCGAACGCGACCAGCAGGAGAACTGATCATGCTGTTGATGCTCGATAACTACGATTCCTTTACCTACAACGTCGTGCAGTATCTCGGCGAGCTGGGCGCGGACGTCAAAGTGGTGCGCAATGACGAGTTGAGCGTGGCTGAAATCGAAGCCCTCAATCCCGAACGCATCGTGGTCTCTCCAGGCCCTTGCACCCCGAACGAGGCGGGCGTTTCGCTTGAGCTGATTCGCCATTTCGCTGGCAAGCTGCCGATTCTCGGCGTCTGCCTCGGTCATCAGAGTATCGGCCAGGCTTTTGGTGGTGATGTGGTGCGTGCCCGGCAGGTCATGCATGGCAAGACCAGTCCTGTGATCCACGAGAATGACGGCGTGTTCGCCGGCCTGAACAACCCGCTCACCGTTACCCGCTATCACTCGTTGGTGGTCAGGCGTGAAACCCTGCCCGAATGTCTTGAAGCTACGGCCTGGACGGTCAAGGATGACGGCGCCGTTGACGAGATCATGGGGTTGCGTCACAAGACGCTGAACATCGAGGGCGTGCAGTTCCACCCGGAGTCGATCCTCACCGAGCAGGGCCACGAACTGTTCGCCAATTTTCTGAAGCAGACCGGAGGCGTGCGCTGATGGATATCAAGGAAGCCCTCAACCGCATCGTCGGCCAGCTGGATCTGAGCACTGAGGAAATGAAGGCCGTCATGCGCCAGATCATGACCGGTCAGTGCACTGATGCGCAGATCGGCGCGTTCCTCATGGGGATGCGCATGAAGAGCGAAACCATCGACGAGATCGTCGGTGCCGTGCAGGTAATGCGCGAACTGGCCGCGCCGGTGCATTTCGACACCCACCGTCTGGTGGACACCTGCGGCACTGGCGGCGATGGAATGAACATTTTCAATGTCTCGACAGCAGCCGCGTTTGTAGTCGCCGCTGCCGGTGGCAAGGTGGCCAAGCATGGCAACCGAGCGGTATCGGGCAAGAGCGGTAGCGCCGATCTGCTCGAAGCAGCAGGCGTCTACCTTGATCTAACCCCTGAGCAGGTTGCGCGCAGCGTGGATGCGGTTGGCGTCGGCTTCATGTTCGCCCCTGCACACCACGGCGCGATGAGATATGCCGCTGCGCCGCGCCGCGAGCTGGGTCTGCGCACCCTGTTCAATATTCTCGGGCCGATGTCCAACCCTGCGGGGGTCAAGCATCAGGTATTGGGCGTGTTCAGCAAAGAGCTTTGCCGACCCATGGCCGAAGTACTGGCCCGCCTGGGAAGCGAGCATGTGTTGGTCGTACATGCGCAAGACGGGCTGGATGAAATCAGTCTGGCTGCGCCGACATTCGTAGCCGAACTGAAAGGAGGCGAGATCAGCGAGTACCGAATTCAGCCTGAGGACTTCGGTATCAAAAGCCAGAGCCTGATCGGGCTCAATGTGGAAGATGCGCAGAGCTCGTTGGTGCTGATTCGCGATGCGTTGGGCCGGCGCAAGACCGAGAACGGCCAAAAGGCCGCTGACCTGATCGTGCTCAACGCTGGCGCTGCACTCTACGCTGCAGATGTTGCAAGCAGCCTGAAACAGGGAGTCGAGATCGCCCACGATGCCTTGCATACGGGGTTGGCGCGGGACAAGTTCGAAGAGTTGGTGTCCTTTACCGTGGTGTTCAAGCAGGAGAGTTCTTAATGAGCGTGCCGACGGTTCTGGAAAAAATCATCACGCGCAAGCGTGAGGAAGTGAGCGAGCGCCGCGGCCGTATGGGGCTGGCGGAGCTCGAAGCAATGGCGGCATCTGCGGACCCTGTTCGCGGTTTCGCAAAGCGTATCGAGGAGCAGGTTCGCAGCAAGAAGCCGGCCGTCATTGCCGAGGTCAAAAAAGCCTCACCCAGCAAAGGCGTACTGCGAGAGGATTTCGTGCCTGCCGAGATCGCCAGGAGCTATGAGACCGGAGGGGCGACCTGCCTGTCCGTACTCACTGATATCGATTTCTTCCAAGGCGCCGACGAGTATCTGCAGCAGGCTCGTGCTGCCTGCAAACTGCCGGTGATCCGCAAGGACTTCATGGTTGATCCCTATCAGGTGATCGAGGCGAGGGCGCTGGGTGCGGATTGCATCCTGTTGATCGTTGCAGCGTTGGAAGATGGGCAGATGGCCGAGCTGGCCGAGGTAGCGAAGGCCCAGGGGCTGGATGTGCTGGTAGAAGTGCATGATGGCGCGGAACTGGAACGGGCTCTGCGTCTTGAAACGTCGCTCGTCGGTATCAACAACCGTAACCTTCACACCTTTGAATTGAGCCT
This sequence comes from Stutzerimonas zhaodongensis, assembly GCF_003696365.1. Classification (GTDB taxonomy): domain Bacteria; phylum Pseudomonadota; class Gammaproteobacteria; order Pseudomonadales; family Pseudomonadaceae; genus Stutzerimonas; species Stutzerimonas zhaodongensis. Next base: position 13,542 of record NZ_RFFM01000004.1, on the reverse strand, counting down.
GGAGACCACGCTTGACCTGCTGCCACGTATTCCCCGTGACCGCCTTGTGGTAACCGAAAGCGGCATCCTTCATCGGGCCGATGTCGAGCTGATGGAAATTAACGAAGTGCACGCGTTCCTGGTTGGTGAGGCATTCATGCGGGCTGAGCAGCCCGGAGTCGAGTTGCAGCGCTTGTTTTTTCCGGGGCGCGCAACGGTGCGGCCGGTGGCTGATCCAGACTGATTGATCTGAACAAATGAAAAAGCCGGCATGCGCCGGCTTTTTCATTGATGCTCACCTTAGCGGGTGCCGAAGACCACCATGGTCTTGCCCTTCACATGCACGAGTCCTTGGGACTCGAGGCTTTTGAGAACACGGCCGACCATCTCGCGCGAACAGCCAACGATTCGGCCGATCTCCTGACGGGTGATCTTGATCTGCATGCCGTCGGGGTGCGTCATGGCGTCGGGCTGCTTGCACAGATCGAGCAGGGTGCGTGCCACGCGGCCGGTTACGTCGAGGAACGCCAGGTCGCCCACCTTGCGCGTTGTGTTGCGCAGGCGCTCGGCCATCTGGCTGCCGAGTGCATAAAGAATGTCTGGGTCTTGCTGCGTCAGTTCACGGAACTTGGCATAACTCAGCTCCGCCACTTCGCACTCTGTCTTGGCGCGGACCCATGCACTGCGTTCCTTCTCAGAACCTTCTTTCTCGAACAGCCCCATCTCACCGAAGAAATCTCCAGAGTTGAGATAGGCAATGATCATCTCGCGACCGTCATCATCTTCGATCAGGATGGTGACCGAACCTTTAACGATGAAGAATAGAGTTTCGCTCCGATCACCTGCATAGATGATGGTGCTCTTGGCGGTATAGCGCCGCCGATGGCAATGCGCGAGTAGTTTGTCGATGTTCTTGATCTTGGGCGTGAGTGTAATAGCGACCATGCTTTAGTCCCGGAAGATGTGTCCAATTAAAAGGCAGTTCTTATTATGTATGACTGAGTTCAAGTAAACAGGCATGGGGAGCTTAACAGACCCGTCTGGATCGACAACAAAACTGCGACACGAATATCAACTTCGGAGCATTCATTTCGTCGGATTGCGGTATCCAGCCATTGCCAATTGGCGTGATAAGCTGCGCTCCTTTTCTACCGGAGTCTGTCGATGAAAGCGCGCATTCAATGGGCTGGCGAAGCTATGTTTCTTGGCGAGTCGGGCAGTGGCCATGTCGTGGTCATGGATGGGCCTCCAGAAAATGGTGGGCGCAATCTCGGGGTTCGCCCGATGGAGATGCTTCTTTTGGGCCTCGGTGGCTGTAGTAACTTTGATGTGGTAAGCATCCTTAAGAAGTCCCGTCAGCCGGTGGAAAGCTGTGAGGCATTTCTTGAGGCAGAGCGCGCCGATGAGGATCCAAAAGTATTTACCAAGATTCATCTGCGCTTCGTCGTCAAAGGCCGCGGTTTGAAGGAAGCGCAGGTCAAGCGGGCAGTGGAGTTGTCAGCGGAGAAGTACTGCTCGGCATCCATCATGCTGGGGCGTGCTGGAGTAGCCATTACTCATGAGTACGAGATCGTCGAGTTGGGGTAACTGGTCGACGGGCGCGCATTCGCATGAGGAAGAAGCGATGCGCAAACTCTGTAGGATGCGCGCAAACACTGGAACCCAGCGTCTCCAATCTGCATAATGCGCGCCCCGTTTTCAACGGGGCGTTTCATTAGAACAGCACAGCCAAGGTCGCAATTGCGAAGAGGTGTTTACGGTCCTACGCAGGTACAGACGTATCTGACGGGCATGCTCAATCACGCGGTGAGCCGCATCGAAGAGAGTCTCCAATGGTGAAAAGTAAACTCAAGCTCCACGGGTTCAATAACCTGACGAAGTCCTTGAGCTTCAATATCTACGACATCTGCTATGCCGAAACTCAGGAAGACCAGCAGGCGTACGTGCAATACATCGATGAGCAGTATGACGCGGAAAGGCTAACGCAGATTCTGACCGATGTTGTGGACATCATTGGCGCAAATATTTTGAATATTGCCCGGCAGGACTACGAGCCGCAGGGCGCTAGCGTGACCATTCTGATCTCCGAGCAGCCGGTTACGCCAACGGACAGCCAGATCGAGGAATCGCCCGGTCCGTTGCCTGATACTATCCTGGCGCATCTCGACAAGAGCCACATCACCGTTCATACGTATCCCGAGATTCATCCTGTGGAAGGAATCGCTACCTTCCGTGTGGATATCGATGTGTCAACGTGCGGCGTAATTTCCCCGCTTAAAGCGCTGAACTATCTTATTCACCAGTTCGATTCGGATATCGTGACTGTCGACTATCGTGTGCGTGGATTTACGCGTGATGTCGAAGGTAAGAAACACTTCATTGATCACGAGATCAATTCAATTCAGAACTATCTCTCCGAAGATACGCGCTCGGCCTATCAGATGACCGATGTAAACGTATATCAGGAGAACCTGTTCCATACCAAGATGCTGCTGAAGGAGTTCGAACTGGAGAATTACCTGTTCGGCGATGCCACTAGCAATCTGTCGCCTGAGCAGCGGGATCAGGTTGAAGACCGCCTGCGCCACGAGATGCTGGAAATCTTCTATGCCCGAAACATGCCGGGCTGAGCACGACTTAAACAAGAAGGGCGCCTTGATGGCGCCCTTCTTGTTTGAAGGATCGGTCAGATCCGGTAGGTGGTTTTCGTCATTACCTTTGCCATCAGGCCCATGCCGAACTTGATGGGTGTAGGGAAGCGTAAACCGCCTGCGTCGAGTGCTGCAGTGGAGTGTTGCGCCTCATCTTTACGCATCTGCTCAAGAATGGCCCGAGACTTTTCATCCTCGATCGGAATTTGCTCGAGATGCTCATCGAGATGTTTGCAGACCTGATCTTCCGTAGCGGCAACGAAACCCAGACTGATGCGGTCGCTGATCAGACCGGCAGTAGCGCCGATTCCAAATGAGAGTCCGTAGAAAATTGGATTGAGCACACTGGTATGACTACCCAGCTGATGGATACGCTGCTCGCACCATGCCAGATGATCGATCTCTTCATCAGCAGCGCGCTCCATAGCTTCACGCACCCTGGGCAGTCGTGCCGTCAGCGCTTGCCCCTGATACAACGCCTGGGCGCAAACCTCTCCGGTGTGATTGATACGCATGAGACCTGCAACGTGACGTGCTTCGCGGTCACTCAGCTCAGTCTCGTTCTTCAATACTGCGGGTGTCGGTCGATGGGGTTGGCCGCTAAAGGGCAGCAGCGTTCTCAGTGCAGCATCGGCTTGCATCAGCAGCCGATCGGCAGGTGAATATTCGCGTTGATTGGGCATGTCGCCTCCAGGTGATGCGGAGCGGCCGATAATGTACAGGTTGGCGTGGATGGTCGGGATCAGCCCGGAGGCCAATGCAACTGACGCTGTCCGAGCACGTGCATATGTATGTGGTAGACCGTCTGGCCTCCGAGGTCGTTGCAGTTCATTACGACACGGAAGCCTTCCTGGCAGCCTTGCGCTTCGGCGAGGCGTTGAGCGGTAAAGAGGATATGGCCCGCCAGCACCTTGTCGTCATTTTCACTCAGGTCGTGAAGAGTTGCGATGTGCTTCTTGGGTATGACGAGGAAATGCACCGGTGCCTGAGGCGCAATGTCGTTGAAGGCGATGACCTGATCGTCTTCATAAATCTTGTGCGCAGGGATCTCCCCGGCCACGATCTTGCAGAACAGACAATCCATGGCGTTTCTCCAGCATTGGAACGATTAAACAGTGTAACAGGCCATTTTCCGGCTGGTCAGCTAGCACAGGACATAGCAATGAAGAACGATATCCGTGACTTGGGCCTGGTGCTCGAGTCGAGGACGCGATTGGTAGTGATCGAGTCTTGGGATGAGGGACGAGTACTGGAAACGTTGACCGGCATGGCTGTCAGTCGAGGTCTGACGCTTCACGTCTGGTCCGTCACTGAGGGCCTCAGGCATCTGGCGTTTGGCGGCGAGGCGTTGGATGCGGGCGAGAGTTGTTCTGCGGAAATCGCGTTAAAGCGGGTCAAACATGATCCGCTTGGCAGCCTCTATGTGTTCTGCGATTTGCATCCTTTTCTTGAGAGCCCGACCTTGGTGCGACTGCTAAAGGAAATCGCGATGGCGCAGGGCCTATCCGCACCCACGCTGGTGCTGGTTTCGCATGCATTCAAGTTGCCGCCGGAGGTTCAACGCTATGCGGCGCGGTTCAGCGTGAGCTTGCCGAGTGAGGAGGAGTTGCTGAGCATCGTGCGCGAAGAGGCGACGGTGTGGAGCGAGCGGAACCGTGGATCGCGGGTGCGTACCGACAACCGGACGCTGCAGCAGGTGGTGAAAAATCTGCGAGGTCTCAGCCATGCCGAGGCGCGCAGTATGGCCCATAACCTGATCTGCGATGACGGCGCCATCACGCAGGACGATCTGCCGGAGCTTAACCGCAAGAAGTTCGAATTACTGGACATGCAGGGGGTGCTTGGTTTCGAGTACGAAACGGCGCGCTTCGCGGACGTCGGAGGGCTGCAGAATTTCCGGCGTTGGCTGAGTGAGCGGCAGGCCGCCTTTCTGGCTGCTGGTACTGCAGATAAACCACGTGGCGTGATGCTCGTGGGTGTACAGGGCGGCGGCAAGAGCATGGCGGCCAAAGCGGTGGCAGGACTTTGGGGTTTGCCTCTGCTGCGATTGGATTTCGCATGCTTGTACAACAAGTTCTTCGGTGAGACCGAGCGCAATTTGCGCGAAGCGCTGAAACTTGCCGAACAGATGGCGCCTTGTGTCTTGTGGATGGACGAGCTGGAGAAGGGCCTGGCGACCGGGGAGATGGATGGCGGCGTCAGTCAGCGCGTTCTGGGCACCTTGCTTACCTGGATGGCTGAGCGTGACGCACCTGTATTCATGGTAGCAACCGCCAACGCCGTGGACCGTCTACCGCCAGAGCTTTTACGTAAGGGGCGCTTCGACGAGCTGTTTTTCGTTGATCTGCCTGACGGCCCTACCCGTGCCGAGATCTTCCGTATTCACCTGATGCGTCGCGAGCTGAAGGTCGACGGTTTCGATTTTGCAGTCTTGGCAAGTGCTGCCGATGGTTTCTCTGGAGCTGAGATCGAGCAGGTCGTAGTGTCAGCTGTCTATGCGGGGCAGGCGCAATCCCGTGATCCCGACCAGTCCATGTTATTGGATTGCATCCGCGCAACCGCTCCGCTGTCAGTAGTCATGGCCGAGAAGCTAGATGCCCTGCGCCAGTGGGCTTCAGGGCGGACAGTCTCGGCCTGACCTGAGTCTAGGAAAGTGCTGGTAGGGCAATAGCGGCCACAATGCCGCCGACCGGCACGAGCAGCCAGAGCGCGGCCAGTACCTTCACCGCTCGGCTGTTCGGCGGTTGGGGCGCACCAAAGCGGTTAGGCCCCTGATTGCCTGGCATCAGCAGCATGACTAACGGAAAAAGCGTTCCCACGACTGGTACTAGATTGAGCAGCATGAACCAGCCGGACCACCCAAGATCGTGAAGCCGCTGCACGCCGATCTGCACGCTTACGACAAGAAAGCCCAGGCCGAAAATTCCGATGAGTATGGCGCCGGCTACAACGGAGACAGCCAATGTCATGCTGGCGATCATCCACAGGCCCAGCGCCGCAGTCATCAAGCTTATGGACCATGCCAGGTAGCGTAGACGCCCGATCCTGCCTTGGGTGGTGAATACCTTCAGGTCGCCATGTTCGGAGATTGGCTCCCCGACTTGCGCGCGAGGTGGGGCATAAGGTTGCCCCGCAGATAGAGTATCTACTGCTAGTGCCGATTCATTCGCCTGCAGCGCCTGTCTTGCCAGGTACTTTTCAATCACGACCCCGCAGCTGGTGCACTGGATGGACGGTGCCTGCAGGTGGCCACACTTGGGACACTCCATTTGAGCAATGCCGGTGTTGATCTGGCTAGGCTCCTCCTCGACAAGCGTCAGAACGATACCTTGAGGTGCTTCCAATTCTTTACGCGCCCTTGCGCCCGCACGCTCCAACGCTTGAATGTACCGGTCAGCTTCTGCTGCGCCGAGGTCACGCTTGATGTTAACGGGGCCATTGTTGAAAAGCTGGTCGACCTTCGAGGAGTCGCTTTTGAATAACTTGGCCAGATTGCTTCTGACCGCATCGACAGACATTCCAGGAACGAGCTCGCCGTCGAAGACGACTCTGTATTGCTCGGCGCTCATTAAAACATCCTTGTTAGCAGGGTGAGCTCCGAGGGTAATGGCCCGCCGTGACGCCAACAAGCGGTGCCCGGGCGCCAAGCCCCGGATCGCTACGAACTGAGATCCGCATCACTATTGCCTGAGCCATCGCTGCGATACGTGTGCCACCTGCGTGTGAGCGGCTCGGTACTCGCCGTCGAGACGTGTGACCAATTCGTGAACGCTGGGCAGGTCGTTTATTTCACCCACACCTTGACCTGCCGACCAGACTGTCTTCCAGGCTTTTGCCTCCTCGCTCACAGGCTTTAGCTTTTCGCCGTAGTTCATCTCGCCTTTAGCTTTCAGCCGATCTTCATCATAGCCAGCCCTCTGCAGGCTTTGCCGCAGAAAACTAGCCGGTACGCCAGAAACGGCTGCTGTATGGACGATGTCCGCAGCATGCGCATCGAGCAACATCTGTTTGTAATCGTCCGACGCCTGACTCTCTCGAGTGGCAATGAAACGGGTGCCCATATACGCGAGGTCCGCACCTAGCAGTTGTGCTGCAAGTATTTCGCGACCATGGTTTATGCAGCCTGACAATAGCAAGGTCTTGTCGAAGAACTGTCGAATCTCGGCGATCAGCGCAAAAGGGCTCCATGTACCGGCATGTCCCCCGGCACCTGCCGCTACGGCAATGAGGCCATCGACGCCCGCATCAGCGGCCTTTTCCGCGTGGCGTCGAGTCGTTACATCGTGAAAAACGAGACCGCCATAGCTATGGACGGCATCGACCACTTCCTTCACTGCGCCCAGACTGGTGATGATGATCGGAACTCGCTGCTCCACACATATTGCTAAATCTGCCTGCAACCGTGGGTTGCTCTGATGAACGATCAAATTCACTGCGTAAGGTGCAGGCGCCTCGACAGTGCAAAGAAGCTGTTCTATTTCCTCTAGCCAGGTCTTGAAACCACTACTCTCACGCTGATTGAGAGCAGGAAGGCTGCCCACTATGCCGTCGCGACAGCACGCTGCTACAAGGTCCGGGTTCGACACTAGAAACATGGGCGCCGCGACTAGCGGCAGGCGCAATCGATCTGCGAGAAGTGCAGGTAATGGCATGAGCGGTTCCTTATGTCATCAGAACGGTTTGACGACTACCAGGATGACGATAGCCAATAGCAGCAGGACCGGCACTTCATTGAACCAACGGTAAAACACGTGGCTGCGCTTGTTTTCATTACGCGCGAAACGCTTCATCTGCGCGCCGCAAACATGGTGATAACCGATTAGCAGCACAACAAGTGCGAGCTTGGCGTGAAGCCAGCCCCCGGTACTGAACAATCCTGGGTTCATCGCGATCATGCCGATGCCGAAAATCAGCGTGGCAATCATCGAAGGCATCATGATCCCTCGGTACAGTTTGCGCTCCATGGTCTGGAATCGCTCTCGGCTAACAGAGTCTTCGCTCATGGCGTGATAGACGAAAAGCCTCGGCAAGTAGAACAGCCCGGCGAACCAGCAGACTATCGCAACGATGTGTAGTGCTTTGAGCCAGAGATAGAGCATTCGAAGTTCCTTGTTGGCAGGGTAGGAGATGATAGTAGTGGCACGGACATCCGCGCGTCATCTGAGAGGTTGGCCCTAAGGGGCCAGCGCCTTTATCATCGGCGGTCATCATCGTTCCACGCGCGAGGCAGCTCATGGTCAAGGTCGGAATTGTTGGCGGCACAGGCTACACCGGTGTCGAATTGCTGCGCCTTTTGGCGCAGCACCCCCAGGCCGAGGTGGCTGTGATCACCTCTCGCTCTGAGAAGGGGGTCAAAGTCACGGACATGTACCCGAATCTGCGCGGCCATTACGATGGGCTGGCTTTCAGCGATCCGGATACCGCAGCGCTAGGCGCATGTGATGTGGTTTTTTTCGCGACGCCACATGGTGTTGCTCACGCACTGGCAGCTGAGCTCCTTGATGCCGGGACCCGGGTTATCGACCTTTCCGCCGATTTCCGTTTGCAGGATGCCGATGAGTGGGCGAAGTGGTACGGCCAGCCTCATGGTGCGCCGGCGCTGCTGCCTGAGGCTGTATACGGGCTGCCAGAGGTGAACCGCGAGCAGATCAAGCGCGCAAGGCTTATCGCCGTGCCGGGTTGTTATCCGACAGCCACGCAGCTTGGCTACATTCCTCTTTTGGAAAAAGGCCTGGCTGATGCTTCCAGGCTGATTGCAGACTGCAAATCAGGGGTGAGCGGCGCAGGTCGGGCAGCGAAGATTGGGTCGCTCTTCACCGAAGCGGGCGAAAGCATGATGGCTTATGCCGTCAAAGGGCATCGCCATTTGCCGGAGATCACCCAGGGCCTACGCCGTGCGGCCGGTACCGAGGTTGGGCTGACGTTCGTGCCACATCTCACACCTATGATCCGCGGCATTCACGCCACGCTATACGCAACGGTCGCTGATACATCTCTAGATCTGCAGGCCCTGTACGAGCAGCGCTACGCAAATGAGCCATTCGTCGACGTCATGCCGGCAGGTAGCCATCCGGAAACACGCAGCGTGCGTGGTGCCAACGTGTGTCGTATTGCGGTACATCGTCCTCAAGGCGGCGATCTAGTGGTCGTGCTATCGGTCATCGACAACCTTGTTAAGGGCGCTTCGGGCCAGGCGCTGCAAAACATGAACATAGTTTTTGGGATGGACGAGCGTCTTGGGCTCGGCAACGCCGCCTTGTTGCCGTGAACGTAGATGTCGGCCCGCTGCTGAGTGGGCCGGCATCTGACAGGGTGGTTATGAATAGTTGACCGATTTTGTAGGACAAGCCGATAATGCAGCGTCAACGCTGTAATGTGCGCTCCCGCGCCAGGAGAACCAAATGAGTGTCGAATCCTTCACGCCCACCGCGATTCAGTTCAGTCAGGGTGCCGCGAGCAAGGTGAAGAGTCTGGTCGATGAAGAGGGCAATCCGCGGTTGAAACTGCGTGTATTCGTCACCGGCGGAGGTTGCTCAGGTTTCCAGTATGGTTTCACCTTCGATGAGGATCTGGCAGAGGACGACACCATCATCGAGCGCGAGGGCGTGAGTCTGGTAGTCGATCCGATGAGTTACCAGTATCTCGCCGGCGCTGAAGTCGATTACCAAGAAGGTTTGGAAGGCTCTCGTTTCATCATCAAGAATCCAAACGCCACGACGACCTGTGGTTGCGGTCAGTCTTTCTCGATCTAGGTACTTTATGCGCCTAGAACACCGCGCCTAGGCGCGGTGTTTTTTCGTGTAGCGATTGCGTGATCGTCATTGTGAGGTCAGGCAGGGTAGATTGCCCCGAGTACGCGCAACCCGCGCGCACCCGTCACGGCTGGCCGGTTGGCCGGTATTCCCTCTACACAGCAATGGGCTAACCAGGCAAACGCCATAGCCTCCATCCAGTCCGCATCTATGCCGAAGGCGCTGGTGCTTGTCACATCGCAGCTGGGCAGTAGCGTCGCCAGGCGGCGCATCAGTACGGTGTTGTGCGCTCCGCCTCCGCAGACAAGTACGTCTTGCGTCTCCGGCTGGCTTGCGACGAGTGACTCGCAAATGCTCCGGGCGGTCAGCTCAAGTAACGTTGCTTGCACATCCTCAGGTTCGATAGTCGGGAATGATGCAAGGTGCGCTTCCAGCCAAGGCAAGTTGAACAGTTCACGCCCGGTACTCTTCGGTCCTTGTGCGGCGAAAAAACTGTCGCTTATCAGCTGATCAAGCAGCAAGTCATTAGCCCGGCCAATGGCTGCCCAGGAGCCTTCCCGGTCATAAGATTGCCCTTGCTGGCGCTGAATCCATGAGTCCATGAGGACATTACCAGGGCCGCAATCGAAGCCTCGAGCCGCTTCGCGAGGGGTAAGAAGGGTGAGATTGCTGAATCCGCCAATGTTCAGGACTGCGCGAATACGGCTCTCGTCACCGAAGATGGCTTCGTGGAAGGCGGGAACCAGCGGAGCACCTTGGCCTCCCGCCGCTACGTCGCGTCGACGAAAATCAGCCACGACGCTAATACCGGTCAGTTCCGCAAGAAGGGCCGGATTGCCAATCTGAATGGTAAAGGCTCGCTGAGGCTCATGCCTCACTGTCTGGCCGTGGCTGCCGATTGCTCGGATCGACGTTGCGTCGATAGCGGCGTTATGAAGGAGGTTGCGTATACCCCCAGCTGCGAGTCTCGCCCAAGTCTGCTCCGCCAGTGCTGCACGGGCCAGCTCATCAGGGCCGCTGGAGCACAACCCAAGGAGATCCTGTTGGAGCTCCTTGGGCATGGGCTCATAGTGTGTGGCTAGCAGGTTTGTCCGGTCATTCTGATCAATCAGAGCAAAATCCAGACCGTCCAGACTGGTACCCGACATTACACCGATGTATAGCGGCATCTATTCAGCTTTCATCGCCAGCATTGTGGCTCGTTCTTCATCCATGCGAGCCATCAAGGGCTTGCTCAGTTGGAGGAAGCGTTGGGTTTCGCTTTTTGCGATAGGGTCAGCCATAGGCAGCTTCAGCCCAAGGGGGTCGACATGTACGCCATCTACCTGGAACTCATAATGCAAGTGCGGACCGGTTGACAGGCCGGTGGTGCCAATATAACCGATGATCTGCCCTTGTTTGACTGAAGCTCCATTGCGCACACCTTTCGCGAAGCCCTGCATGTGAGCATAAAGGGTGCGATAGCGGTTACCGTGTTGGATGACCACCGTGTTTCCATATCCGCCCTTACGGCCTGCAAGAAGAACCTTCCCATCTCCAGCACTCTTGATGGGGGTCCCGTGTGGCGCTGCGTAGTCAACACCTTTATGGGCCCGTATCTTATTAAGTATCGGGTGTTTGCGACCGTTGGAGAATCGAGAGCTGATTCGGGCAAAGTCCACCGGCGTGCGGATGAACGCCTTGCGCATGCTCTGTCCATCAGCGGTGTAATAGCTGCTGGTGCCTTGCTTATTTGTATAGCGAACCGCGGTGTAGCTCTTGCCGCGGTTGGTGAAGCGAGCAGCGAGGATATTGCCGGTTCCCACCATCTCCCCAGCGATGGTTTTTTGCTCGTAAACCACCTCGAAGGTATCGCCTTTGCGTATATCCATGGCGAAGTCGATGTCGTAGCCGAAGACGTTCGCTAGGTCCATGGTCAGGTTATGGGTGAGGCCTGCGCGCTTGGCGGCGAGAAACAAGCTGCTGTCGATTCGGCCGTAGGCATAGGCAGTGTTGACGTCAGGCTTCAGCTGCTCTTTTTTGAATACATAGCCCGCATCGGATCGCTCAAGCTGGACATTTTCCAGTTTGTTCAACGGGCTACGCAACTTAGCCAGATCGCCTTGATCGTCCAGTTCAAACTCGAAGCGCTGACCCACCTTGAGGCGCGCTAGCTGTTTTGCTTCCTTGCTGCTAGCGAGCACATCGTGCACGGTTGCTTGAGGAAGACCGACTTTAGCAAATACCGTTGATAGGGTATCCCCATTGGCGACAACCACCTCTTTCACGAGAGACTTCGCTTCGACTTCAACTGAATCCACATCAACAGGCTCGTTGAATTGTGCCTGCGCCTCTTCGGTAGGCTGTATCAGCTCGAAGGGGATTTCAGATTGAGAATTTGTCAACGGCAATTCTTGAACGGCTGCTAGCTCTGCTGCAGTGTCGAGACGAAGGTCTAGAAAGGTCTTCTTCGCCTCAACTTCACGGGATGGAAATACAAGGAGTGCCAGGCTCAGAAGCGCAGCTACACCGCTGGCAGCCAAGAGATGGCTCTTCGGGTAGAGAGGTGCTTTCGATTTGGATTTGATCATTAGATATCTTGAAAATGACTGGCGATATTTTGTACAGAGAAAATATCTGTCTAAAATATAACCAAAGGCCAGCTGAGGCAACCCTTGAGTTCCGCTGTTCGCGTGTTGGTTGGCGTTTGATAGCGTTGAATTTTCCTAGCTTTCTTGTAAGGTTGGCCGCCTTTATTTCAGCTACGGGGCCTCAAATGAAGTCGGTTCAAGAGCAATTGTCAGTGATCAAGCGAGGCGCTGACGAAGTGCTGGTAGAGGCTGAGTTGATACAAAAGCTGGGGCGCAGCCTCCCGCTTAGGATCAAGGCAGGCTTTGATCCGACTGCCCCGGATCTGCATCTCGGCCACACTGTACTTATTAATAAGCTGCGACAGTTTCAAGACCTGGGTCACCAGGTGATCTTCCTCATAGGTGACTTCACTGGGATGATTGGTGACCCTAGCGGCAAGAGCGCCACGCGCCCGCCTCTAACCCGCGACCAGGTTTTGGAGAACGCGGAAACCTACAAAGCTCAGGTGTTCAAGATTCTTGATCCTGCTAGAACAGAGGTCGCCTTCAACTCTTCTTGGATGGATCAGCTGAAGCCGTCAGATTTCATTCGGCTGGCGTCGCAGTACACGGTGGCGCGGATGCTCGAGCGGGACGACTTCAGCAAGCGTTACTCCACCAACCAGCCAATCGCGATACATGAGTTCCTGTACCCGCTGGTTCAAGGGTACGACTCAGTCGCATTGAAAGCAGATATCGAGCTGGGAGGGACTGATCAGAAGTTTAATCTCCTTATGGGGCGCGAATTGCAGCGTTCCTATGGGCAAGAGTCCCAGTGCATAGTCACCATGCCGCTCCTTGAGGGGCTTGACGGCGTCAAGAAGATGTCCAAGTCGCTTGGAAACTATGTCGGCATTCAGGAAGCACCGGGTGTCATGTATAGCAAGCTGGTTTCGATACCCGACGCGTTGATGTGGCGTTATTTCGAATTGCTTAGTTTTCGCGAGATGGCCGAAATCGAAGAGTTTCAGGCCGACGTGGTTCGCGGCGCCAACCCCCGGGACATCAAGATCAAACTCGCTGAGGAGATCGTTGCTCGATTCCATGGCGAGGAAGCGGCTGCGACGGCGCATCGCTCTGCTGGCAACAGAATGAAGGATGGTGAGCTACCGGCTGACATCCCTCAGGTCGATGTGTCTTCTGCCGAAGACCTGCTTATCGCTTCGGTATTGAATCGCTCAGGCTTGGTGAGGAATGCAGCAGTGGCCCGCGATCTTCTCGCGTCAGGAGGCGTCCGGGTTGACGGGGAGGTGGTAGACCGAACCTTTGTTTTCAAGCTCGGCGCCAGTCACGTCTGCCAGGCTGGGAAGAAGTCTTTTGGACGGGTTTCGCTCATTCCGGAAGAAAACGTCAAACAACCGTTGACGTGAGAATTGCAGTGCCTATAATGCGCACCTTCTCCGGCGCAGGCCTTTAGCGAAATCTCTTGTAAATCAAGAAGTTAGCGAAATTTAAGGCTTGCACGGGTGGCGAATTCGAGTAGAATGCGCCGGGCTGACAGGTAGTGGTTGAGCTTTGTTGGCAGCTTCGGTCAGGTTGATCGGAAGCGGT
>NZ_RFFM01000003.1 GCF_003696365.1 Stutzerimonas zhaodongensis | reverse complement strand
ACGGGCTAAAGCCCGCCCCTTAACCAAACGTTATGCACCTTCGGAGTAATACCGTGAAAATCCTGAAGGAACAGACCATCTGCGAATGGAAGAATGTTGCCCCTCAAAAACCAGAGAGCGGGTCAAAACTTGGAGTTGCTTTAAGTACCCTAGGACAGCTCCCCATTAATGGACTAAGGCATAAACCAGAAAATGGCACTAATGGCTGGTACATCTGGTGTGGCACCGAGCTGTCCGACGCTGACGATTTCTTTTCTCCGTTGCATATAGAACACATTGGCAGCTATCTTCCAGAGGTGGCCGGCTACCTTGATCTACCTGCCGGTTACCGCTTTCAAATCGACGGCAATAATTTCGAAGACGTATGGTTTGATCCCGAGTTACTCGATGCATAAACTACTGTTTCAAATCGCTCGCTCCGCTCGCTGGGACGGGCTAAAGCCCGCCCCTTAACCAAACGTTAGGCTTTATGCGGAAAATCATCTTCGCCAGTAGAATACTGCTCAGCATTGGAATGGCCTTGGCAGTTGTACCAAGCCTGTATATATACTTTCGAGACAAATCAGAATGGCTTGGTGAGGCCATTTATCTAAGTTCCGCATGGGTTGTTGCATCAGTTGTGATAATGGCCCTATGCACTGAGGTCTACTATCGCTTCTTTAAGAGCATCTATCCGGCAGTGACTTTGCTTGCTGCAACATTTGCAGCTGTGCTATCGGCGTCTATTTACATCAACGGAGCAACATTTTTCGGGGCGGGAACAGCAGATATAAATACTTGGCATCTGCTGCCTTTGTTCACGGCACTGCATCAAATCAAGGCCACAGTTTTCGTCACACTAACAACAGGTGCAGCGTGTATCTTATTTTTATTCGGCAAGGCGTTAGCTCGGCGTTTGGCCTAACAAATGGTTCAAACCGTTCGCTGCGCTCACTGGGACGGGCTAAAGCCCGCCCCTTAACCAAACGTTAGCGTCTACAGGTGATCATGAACGTACTTTCCCTGATGGATTCACTAGCATCCGAACTTCTCTGGAGTAACGTCCGAGACATTAAGAATGGACGAAACTATCAGTTTGGCACTCAGACAAAAATTACTGTTTACACGAGCCGCCTTGATCATGAAGAGATTCCTGAAGTAGCACTATCACCCAAAGGTTTAGGGCGTAGTAGCCCATTATTTTGGCTATGGGTTTCGTATTTGCAGAACTGCGTTGGTGCCTATGCAAAGCCGAAATTTTCTCAGAAATATCCACGAGTCGCCATTGCAAACGATGCTCAGCTCGCGCAACTAATTCTCTGTCTTCGCGAGTATGCTCTAGATAACGAAGATCAGCGGACGGTACGTGATCGACTTTCAGACTCACTTGTTAATCGGCCCGCATGGAATAGGCGGGGGCAAAGCGACTTCAGAACCTTACTTTTTGAGGAATATGCAGGGAGTTGTGCAATCTCAGGCTGTCGAACTGAACCCGCAGTCGAGGCGGCACATGTAGTGCCATATCGCCATGATCACGCTTATGAGCCTACGAATGGGCTACCTCTTAGGGCAGACCTTCATTCACTGTTCGACGCGAGGTTAATCGCAATCCACCCTAATACTCGTAAAGTGGTAGTGGCAGCGGACGCCTTGGGCGACTACAGCATCTACCAAGACAAAGAGCTTGGCGAACCGCGTAACAGAAACTTGAGAGTTACCGAAGCCAACCTGCGTGTCCAATATCGTGAATTCGAGCAGCGCAACGAGTGCACAGAACGCTAACAACTGGTTCAAATCGTTCGCTTCGCTCACTGGGACGGGCTTAAGCCCGCCCCTTAACCAAACGTTAGAGGCTTACAAATGGATCTCGTAGCTACCTTGCGAAACAAGATAGACGTCCTAGATGACGGCGAGTACATCGCGGGACTAAAGGCTGTACTGCTTCATATTGAAACAGGGTTTCGGCATCTATCGAGAGGACAAGAGTCTGACGACGACACTGCATTTACCGATGCTATCTATCGAACAAATCAAGCGTTCGAAGGAAGCATCAAAGAAGCCTACAGGGTTTTAGCGGGGCAGGACCCAGCCAAGAAAAGGCCGTTTGACATCGAAGGTTATCTCGAAACTAACAAAGTTTTCCGCAGCAGGGTTCTTAGCCAATTCACCACATACCGTACTGAATGGCGCAATCCGTCCGCACATGATTACAAACTAGACTTCGACGCCAGCGAAGCTTTTCTAGCAATAGTTTCAGTTTCAGCATTCGCATGCCTGCTCCTAGATCAAATCGCTGAGAGGCTTGCTTATTTGAAGTCTCAAGCTGAGGCTGAAGCTCAAAAGCAGCAGATTGCTGAAACTCTTGCAGGTTCGGTGGACGCAAGCTTACTCATGCGTACCGTAGATGTTCTGCGCCAGTTCTGCTCTACCTACACGCCACCAACCGGCTCACCACTGCAACACACTGAAGCCCAGTTTATAGGTGCACTGCATGGTTTCTTGGCTTCTGCAGCGCCCGAATTAAGAGTGCTCACAGAGGTAAAGCTCGCAAAAGACCGTCCATTCCGAGCGGATTTGATTATTGAAAGAGGCGAGGAAAAACTTGTCGTTGAGTTAAAGCGGCGTCTTGATCGTAAGAACTTCCAGAACGTATTAGCGCAGGTTGAGCATTACATGCTCATAAGTGGTATAAAAAATGGAATCGCGCTCTTTCTACCTGATTCTCCATCAGCGCTGGAAGTACAAGAAATTGACGTCGCTGGCATTGGTGGGAAATTGAATGTTCTTTCTCAAGAAGGTTCTAACCCTACGCTTCAGGGAACGCACCGTTAACATGCTCGCCTTTAGTCTAGCTCGATAGCGACTCATCCAAATTTGCGAGTAATCCTCTAACAAGTGGTTCAAATCGCTCGCTGTGCTCGCTGGGACGGGCTAAAGCCCGCCCCTTAACCAAACGTTAGGCGTCATTTCTTTTTTAGGCTCGTGCATACATGGAAGTTTGTCTCGCCGCCGCATGTACCTCTTTTAATACGCGTCCGTTGCGTTTCCATCTACTGCGTCGTCTGTGCTCGCCTTGGCTCCGGGTATGGCGACCAGAGGCATACAGCGGTGTGATTCAGTCCTCACGTGCTGGCTTGAACACTCGAAGCCGTTCGGCCACCGTGCGGCATCAGCCACCGAGGCCCGGTTTGCTCCGCTGCCTAACAAGCGGTTCAAGCCGCTCACTCCGTTCGCTGGGACGGGCTAAAGCCCGCCCCTTAACCAAACGTTAGCTGCTACAAAAATAGAGTGCACAACACCAACAGGGCGATACAGTGGATCGATAGCGGCTACGAGCCGAAACAAACAACCCCAACACCTCAAGAGCAGCCACACCTCAATACCTGTCCGGCCACTTCAAAAAAACGGCGCGGACCTTGAAGGGGTAAGTGCTTTTGGGGTTTTTCTACAGCTTCGTTAGGCCATAGAGAGCGGTGACATTGCTCGACTCGTGGTCAATTTACGCAAACAGCCCGGAACAACTGCGATGACTCTCGAAACGCTTGACAATGCTCTCGACCGCTACCTTGCCGCCACTGCCCAGCTTGGCAGCCCGGTTCGCGAACTGATACTCCCACTCGTCAATCAAGGTGCACTGGACGCTCTTCGCGCCCTTGACAATGTAACCCTTTCGAATGAGCTGATCGCGTACTTCCGCCGCATTGACGGCTACAACTACGAAGCTTTGTCGGAACAGGACTTGTTCGAGCCGAGTTTCGCGTGGGGCATGGAGGCGTTGTCGGTCGACGGTGCGCTGCGTGAACATGATCAGCTCCAGTTCGCAATTACCGATGAAGCGCCCAACTACTGGGCTGACGGATTCCTTCCGATCCTCTCGGACCGCGCCGGTTCGGTAGTAGCGGTGAACTGCATCTCGAGTTCGCCCACTTTCGGCGCCGTATACGAGATGACCGATGGTGTTGGTCTCAACCGCATCGCGTCGTCTTTAACGGAGTTTTTGGACGCGGGCACCGCTGCGATTGTTCAAGGGTTCATTCGATACGACGATGGCATGCTCCTGCCCGAGCATCCGCGTTTCCTCTTGGAAGCTGGGCCCCTGTACGGCGACTCGCCGTACTTTGCGCGCGTCGGAAAAATGGACACGCAGATCGTAGACTGGCACTGAGCGTAAATACGGCGCGGATGGGAAATTTCGTGCAGGTCGCGAGCACGCACGGCCTAACAATTGGTTCAAACCGTTCGCTGCGCTCACTGGGACGGGCTAAAGCCCGCCCCTTAACCAAACGTTAGAGGGAAAAGTGACCTCCTACTGCGTATACACAATCCCTATAGCTGGGAATGTATCTATTGATAAGCCTTTAGCTTTTCAAATAGACGATATTGAAATTGAATTCTTTATGCGCTCAGGAATATTGAGCTATCTTGTAATAAATTGCCCTATTCCAAGCTCGCCGACAACCGAAGAAAGGATAGGTGACAATCTAGTAACTAATGAGCCTAGAGCTCGTGAAATTGAAGAAATAGTTCTTCAGATAGGTAACGGCTTTTCTTTATTTAGCCATAGTTGTGTAGAGTTTCTTTTTGAAAAGAGACGTGTCCAATGGATAATCAACGATAAACCATCCAGCATCCAAGTTGATATCAATGGTGGACCAGCCGCTGCCACATCTGCCAAGCATCTAACAACACCATTATTTATACGTTCAGTATTGGTAGGCTGCATAGAAAAAAATCACGACCCTGCATTGACATTTTTCAGCCGCGGAAGCACCGATGCAAACTCTCATCGCTTTATTGAAGCATATTACAATCTTTTCTTTTTTCTAGAGTTCTTGTACGGAAATGGCAAGTCAGGGAAAAATGCAACTCTAGATGAATTCATGAAATCCACTGAGCTAACATCTAGCATTAAGAACACCTTAGAGAAGCCTGAACTCAACGGGTTACTCTCAAGATCTTTCGTAGAAAAGCTGCGAGCATCGGATACAAGAAAAATTCTGGAAATATTAATTCTTGCCAGAGGCTCGTTACATCATCCAAATAAGAATAGAACTGATAATTGGAATCCAGAAAAGCAGCGCCACTTCGGCGATGAAGCAATTTTCTTGCAACTCGTTTGCTTAGAAATAGCGTTTCACCGATATTTCGCCGTAGGATTCACTCAAAAAATTGACCATGCATACAAAAAAGTAGAGCGCTGCATAAGAAGGGATAGCAGTATTCGCATTTTTACTACATCCCTCTAACTAGTGGTTCAAACCGTTCGCTTCGCTCACTGGGACGGGCTAAAGCCCGCCCCTTAACCAAACGTTAGGCTCTGTATGGAAACTTTGAGTATCGCTCTGTCATTATGGAAGCTTGGGCTTGTAAGCTCAGAAGAGCTAATCGCGTGGGTTGATGCTCACATTGGAGTATCCAACAATCCCGACGAGGCTCTAGTCCAGCTATCACTTGAAGGCCCCGGTGCTTGTCTTAAACGCCCAATTTATGAATTTCCTTATAGGCCAATAGAGCTTACGTTTACCGAAGAATTTGGCTTGCGAGTATCAGCGCTAAATATCCAATCTGAGTTTGAGGTTAACAATTTTATTAAGTGGGCGAATGTTAAATGTATAGGCGAAAACCTTGACGATCCAATAGTCATATTTTGCTACCAGCTTGAGGATTGCTGCACTCTTGAAGCACAAGTAGCCTTTCTGCACAATGAGCTTCCTTCGTTAAGATCCAGAAGTATGTCTATTGCCCATTCTTTCTATGCAGGCGTACCTAGCCTGAAGCCTCAGAACGAGCGCACGACATGAACTGCCTAACAACTGGTTCAAATCGTTCGCTTCGCTCACTGGGACGGGCTAAAGCCCGCCCTTAACCAAACGTTAGCTGAAGGCTCTTAATGCGCAATATTGATACAGACCGCAGAAGCTTTATCCCGCTGAGAGTCGTTTATATGTCCATCTCTGCGCTCGTACTTATCGCTACCGCAGTCTTTCTTCTTTCCAAAGGCTTCTGGGGCATACTTGCATTCAGCTGTATAAATGCGCCGTTTCTGGTAATAGCTCTTTATTTAAAGGATGGAACACTAAAGCGTATTCACGAGGGGCTTGGTAGTCTGGCTGATATCCTGCGTGCGTTCAGCTAACACTTGGTTCAAACCGTTCGCTTCGCTCACTAGGACGGGCTAAAGCCCGCCCCTTAACCAAACGTTATGTACAGGCGGCCGCGATTGTTTGAGTCGTTCGATAATTACGTATCCTATTTGGAAGCTCACAAGAGCTCGTTCCCAGAGCATATCTATGCATTCGCCTCAAGTGAGGAGCGGCACAATCTAACCAGTCCTCACTCATTGCACGACAGTTGGCTATCATCGATTAGCATTAGAGAGCTTAGGCGCCCGGAAAGCGAGGGCAGGAACCTGCCCTCGATCGAAATTGAATTGCTCGGCCCGATGCACGACCGAACCATAGTACTTCAGTATCAAGAGGTTCATTCATACCAAATATCCGGAGCGATGAACCAGTACAACTGGGCAGACACGTTTCACGGTGATGTAAGCGCACACGCAATCCTTGCATGCGGTGAATCAAAGTTCCTTCACTGCATCACATTTGTTTCCGGCTCAAAAATTGAGGTGCAGTTCGAAGAGTTCAAGTGCTGCGAAGTGGTCTGTACATAACAAGCGGTTCAAGCCGTTCGCTTCGCTCACTGGGACGGGCTAAAGCCCACCCCTTAACCAAACGTTATACGACTTAGGGAAATATGAACCCCAATACCACTCAAGAAAAGTTTGAAAAAATTGCTTCGAAATTGATGGCGCTGAGTAAAGAGCTGGAAAGTCTTGCATCTGAACTTTCATTAAGAAATGGACAAGAAAGCTTTGGCGGAAATTATCAGTAATTTACATTGGGGAGCTGAAAATTCCACTGTCATTGGGTTACATCAGATTGGTGAGGCACTGGAAGATAACATGGGAACTGGAATCTACAATTAGTATCGTATAACAATTCGTTCAAACCGTTCGCTTCGCTCACTGGGACGGGCTAGAGACCGCCACTAGGACTGGTCTTCTAGCCAGTTTGCTACGGCTCCATCGCATCAACAAATACCCTGATGGTTTCGATAACCAACTCTGGCTGTTCACGATGCGGTACATGTTGGCAGCCTTTCAGCAAAAGCTTCTCGACGCGGTTTGTTCCCAATGCCGCGATCTGTTGGGGATGAGCCACCGAACCGTACTCATCCTCCAGCCCATGTATCGCTAGAAGCGGGGTGTTCACCGCAGGCGCGCTGTCTTTGATAGTCCAGCTGGCGTAGCTCTCTGACAGCCAAGTGTCGATCCACGCCCAAAGTATCCATTCGGCCTTGTCGCCGTGATATTTGCGCAGCCGCTCTAGCTGGCCGGGCTCGGCGAAAGCGGTTTGGGTCCGGCGAATGCCTTGTAAGGTCCTGTCCTCGACGAAGGCGAGGGCGGCGATTGTGATCAGGGCGCGGCAATTGCGCGGGTAATGTGCGGCGAGGCTGGCGGCCATGATGCCGCCAACGCTGTGGCCGAGAGCGATGAAGTGTTCGACGTCGAGCGCCTGCCATACCGGCGGAAAGAACTTCAGCGCTTCGTCACGAATGAAGCTGTTCGACCAACCGCCGGGGTGCGCTGCGGAGCGGCCGAAGCCGAGGCGGTCGTAGGCAATCACATCGCGCTCGGTGACGACCGCGAGCCGCTCGGGAAAGTCGCGCCAGAGTTCGACGCAGCCAAGCGAGTCATGCATGAGAATGATGGGCGTGCGTTGCGAATGGCCCGTGCGCCAGCGGCGGGAGAACACGTCGCCATGTTCGGTTGGCAGGTAACGGTCTTCGGTGGTGACGGTCATTGAAGTCCTCGAGCCGCTAGTGCGCATCGTTTGGATTGATATTTCAGCGGCGCGCCAGGGTAGGGTGGGAATCGTTAGGCAGAAGACGTGAGCGCACTATCACCGGGCAGCGTTGTGGTGCAGCCGCTGATGCACTAGTTGATTTGATAGAGGGGCCTATCGCTCGGCCCCGTTCTGACAGGCCTAACTCGCCGCGGCCGTGGACGCCTGCTTTGCGTTCTTTTCCTGGTCGCGCAGCAGGAATCGCTGGATCTTGCCGCTAGGTGTTTTCGGAAGTTCGCTAACGAACTCGATCTCCCGCGGATAGGCGTGCGCGGACAAGCGTTGGCGCACGTGCAGCTGCAGCTGTTCGGCCAGTGCTTTGTCACCCTGGTGGCTTGCATGCAGCACAACGAAGGCCTTCACCAACTCGGTGCGCTCCGGGTCGGGTTTACCAATGACAGCAGCCTCGATCACTGCAGGGTGCTCGACCAACGCACTTTCAACATCGAATGGGCCCACGCGGTAACCGGAGGTGGTGATCACATCATCGGAGCGCCCCACGAAGCTGATGCTGCCGTCGGGATTCAACTCCACCGTATCGCCGCTCAGGTAGTAATGACTGACGAAAGCCTTGGTGCGGGTACCGGCGTATCCGTTGAACCAGAGTAGAGGAGACTGGTTGCGATCAAGAGCGAGCATCCCCGGTTCGCCTGGCCCAAGTTCGCGATGCTGGTCATCGAGTACTACGACGCGGTGCCCTGGCATGGCGTAGCCGGCGGTGCCGATGTTGACCGCATGGCTCAATGCGTGATGATTGCAGAGCACCATGCCAAGTTCGGTCTGGCCGTAGTGATCGTGGATCTTGCAGCCGAGGCCTGCTGCAAACCAACGGATGACCTCTGGGGTAAGCGGTTCTCCGGCGCTGCTCACTGCGCGAAGACGGCCTTTGATCTTGCTTTCCACTTCGTCACGTGAAGCCAGCAGCAGGCGGAACGCAGTGGGTGAGCCCGCCATGTTGGTGATGTTGTATTCGCTTATTACCCGGCAGGTACTGTCCACCGTGAAGCCGCCTTCATAGAACAGCGTGCTGTGTCCCATGGCGAGGGGGCCGGTAACGGCGTAGTACAAACCGTATGCCCAGCCCGGGTCGGCGATGTTCCAGAAGTTGTCTTCGGGCTGCAGGTCCACTGCGTCACGCATATAGGTGACGAAGGCGACGATGGCCTTGAGCGGAACGTGCAATTGCTTGGCTGGCCCGGTGGTGCCGGAGGTGAACATGGCCAGAAATGGTGCATCGCCGTCCAGCAGAACCGGGGCGAAATCGGGCGACTCCCGATTTACATGCGTCCAGAAATCATCGGCGCCATTGCCAACAACGAGTCGGGACGGCGCGGCTTCGATACCGTCCAGCTTTTCGCTGTTAGCAGTGTTTGTAACCACTAGTTTTGCACCAGACTCCTTGAGCCGATGCTCGACTGCCTTGGGCCCGAATGCAGTGAAAAGAGGCTGGTAGATTGCACCGACGCGCCAGGTGCCAAGAATGGTGATCAGCAACTCAGGCGTGCGCGGCAGCAGCCCAGCGACAGTATCGCCAGGCTTGATCCCATGACTGTCAAGAAAGTTGGCGAAACGCGAAGCGGCATCCTTGAGCTGTGAGAACGTCCAGGTGGCGCGCTGACCCTCGCGACCCTCCCAGATGAGCGCCACTTTGTCCGTATCAGCATGGCGATCGCAGCACTCGACGCAGGCATTCATGGCCGCAAGATCGCCAGAGAGAATGGCTGAGACGGTCTGGTGGTAATCGAATTCACTGGCCGCGGTTGCGTAGTCGCGCATGGCTGGCTCCTGATTTTCTTGTTATGGGTGCTTCTGGATATTGGCGTCGGCGGCACCCTGCAACAATGGCTAAAGCTGCCAATCTGGATGAGCGGTTTGGACAAGCTGAAGAGCTGAACCAAGGTGCTGATCATTAGGCAGCCAGGCTCTCTGGAATGCCGCCCTCAGCACGCAAAAACATCGTTGGGCATCAGCCGGAGCAGGGGCGTTCCGGCGTGCCTTTGCCCTGAGTCTGGCCGACATGCGGAGCGCACTTATCCAACTGGGTTCACTCAAAGTTTCAGGGCCATCTTCGGCCCTATCGGAGGTGATCCATGAGTATCGATCCGCTCGACCGGCCCCACGACCAGCAGCCCGTCCCTGGGCAGGACCAGAACCCCAGCCACTCCCCGGAGCCGGATTTCATAACCGATAACCCGGACGTTCAGCCGGGATCGGGAAACGGCAGCCAGCCTTCTGAGAAACCTCGCGCCGGAAACGAAAATGACCCCAACGAACCGGGGCTCGGTAACCCTTTGCCTTGACGATCGGGCAGGGAGCCCAGCTCAGTGCTGGGCTCTTCTGACCTGGCTCCCGGGCAGAAACCGCGCGATCTTTGCCGATCAGAACTGCCTGATGATTGCCGCAACCAAAATCCCTCCGGCGATTGCCGGTAGAGGTTTCTTGAGCACCAACATGATGATTGCGGTCGTGAGCAGTGCCAGGCGGGCGCTGGTGTCGCCTTCGATGGCGAGCGGTGTGAGGATCGCGACCAATACTGATCCCGACATTGCGCTGATGAACTGTTGCACCCTGAAACTGATGGGCACGAACGACATCACGAAAACGCCACCCCAACGGGTCGCCAGCGTCACCAACGCCATGACGAGAATGATGATCAGTGAGCCGGAACCTGCGGTTTCAAGGTTCATTTCTTTTCCGTCCACACGGCGCCCAGCACACCACCCGCAAGCGCGCCCACGACGACATGACTGTTCTCCGGCAAGTACCAGTACGCCAGCAGCGCTGCGCTGGCCGCTACGGTCCAAATAACGAGGATGCGCAAGTTCTTGTTGCCGCCTACCGCCATCGCCAGCAGGAAGCAGCCCATCACCATGTCCAGTCC
This sequence comes from Stutzerimonas zhaodongensis, assembly GCF_003696365.1. Lineage (GTDB taxonomy): Bacteria > Pseudomonadota > Gammaproteobacteria > Pseudomonadales > Pseudomonadaceae > Stutzerimonas > Stutzerimonas zhaodongensis. The sequence continues at coordinate 334,016 of NZ_RFFM01000003.1, read as the reverse complement.
GAAACTCTTCGGATCACTGATCGCGCTGCCGAAGTGAAGGCCCAGCCAGCTGCCGAGTACCCAGAACGACCACAGCGCGAGCCCACCGCCAAGTAGTAGCCCGAAACCCGGCTGGCCGCGGTTGAAGGCCTGCAGCGCCATTGCCCAATTGGCATCCGAGGCCACGATCATCACTCCGTAGCGCTTGGCTGGAGGCAGGTGACGCAGCCATGGATAGAGAGAGGCCCCCATCAGCAAGTGCCTCGCGTTGATGGCAAAAACCGTAATCGCCAGCGGTACGACGGGAATCTGTGTGCCCCAGAGGTCCAGCGCGGCGAACTGCGAAGCGCCGGCAAACACCAGAATACTCATGATCATGGATATGGGTTCGCCAAGGCCGGTTTGCGTCGCGGCCAACCCGAACGCTGCGCCGAAGGCGACCACGAAAATTGAGATGGGTACCAGCTGCTTGAATCCGCGCCATACATCGTAGCGGGTGAAGTCATGCAGGTTTGAATCGCTATTAGTCACGTAGCAGCCCTTTGGTTTGCGATTTGATAAGTGGTGCCGTTGCCGGCTGGAGGGGCGAGGGATGCGCAATCACTGGGTCGGCATCGCAGATGGTCGAGTAAGAGGTACGAGCTTTGACTGTCGTCATTGCCCGAGCAGTACGGGTTAGCCATTGACCCCGATTAGGGGGTTATTACTGATAACTCCGCCGTTGGCGAGGCCCCAAGTATCGGGCAGGCGTAATGATCAATCCAACGAATGTTGCTGATGATTCTCATCTCTCGAGCTAATGAATGACCAGCAACTAGCTCGCAACCGTCTGGCTTGAGGCCGTGACCGCCTTCACCGCAATCCGAGCGGATCAAGAGCCGACTGTTTATGTAGAATCCCGCACCGCCTGGAATAGGACTATGCCGAGTACGGCGGTAGCGGCGCGGTAATACTGGCGGTGGTTTGGGACGTACGATCTTTGTCCGGTCGGATGGGAGGCTTGCGAGCTGACCTGCGGGCGGGGGACGAAGATGAGGGCATGGTTGCCAGCGTGGCGCTGGCAACCAATGGGGTGATGGTCAGCCTGCCTGGCTACGCAGCTGATGGTCGATGGGGATGTCCGGTAGATGATGAGGCGCTGATAAGCGCGACTCGAGTAGCTCGACGAAAGCACGTGCCTCGGCCTCATTGCGAAACGTGACCTTGTTTCGGCCCATGAGTACTTCCCAATTACTTCCTTCGAATGACGTAAGCGGTCGGACTTGGATATCCATGGTGCCTCCGGGTCGGAAAAAAGTCAGACGTACGCTAGTCGCCTGACCGCCCCCCGTCAATTTGCACTTTTGACGCAGTGCCAGCCGTCCGTCAGTTCGCCTACAACCCCCGAGCTAGGCGCCCATTCGTGCACTGATCTTGTGCGCAATTTCCAGCAGACGTTTCGCTGCTTCGCCATTGGCATCGGCCAAAAAGCCGGGTTCGGCACCGACAATAGTGATGACGCCCACCAGTTTCTGCCCACCGCTGAATAACGGCGCGGACAGGGCGTTGACGCCAGCCATCAGCAAGCCGTGTACCGCTTGGATGTGAGTACGTTGCAGCTCGCTCATGGTCGCAAGCAGGGCGTCGGAGGAGGGGGCAGATGGCAGCTTCAGTTCTTCATCGCGCAGTTGCGCGGTTTCCGCGTTCGGCATGAACGCGTTGAACACCAGCCCCGTCGAGGAGCCGAGCAACGGCAGCACCGACCCGACCTGGGTAACCAGGGTTACGGCCCGAACCGCCTGTTCGACATGCACCACAGCCGGTCCCCGGTTACCCCATACCGCGAGAAAGCAGGTTTCGTTGAGCTCATCACGCAGCTGTGCCAGGTGTGGCGTGGCCAGTTTTACGACATCCAGTCGACCCAGCGCTGCCAGCCCGACAAACAGGGCGGCGCGCCCCAACCCGTAATGATTGGTTGTAGGGTCCTGCTCGGCGTAACCGCTGGCCATCAATGCCTGCAGATAACGGTGCACCTTGCTGGCAGGCATGCCGACATGGTCTGCCAGGCGCGAAAGTGATGTCGCCGGAGCCAGTTCGGCCAATGCAGTGAGGATGTCAGTGCCCACTTCCGCGGCCTGGACCTTCTGGCGCCGGGGCGCTGCTTCAACGTTACTGTCTGCCATGGTTCGCTGCCTGCCCGAGTAGGCGCTGTTTATAGCTTGACGCTTAGGTGAGTTCAAATTACTTTTTGCGTAAATGAGTTACGCAAATGAGAGACAAGCTATGCAATCACAAGAAAAAACCAGTGCAAGCTCTCGCTACCTTTCCGGATTCGGTAATGAGTTCAGCAGTGAAGCCTTGCCGGGCGCGCTGCCGGTCGGGCAAAACTCACCTCAAAAGGTCCCATATGGGCTTTACACCGAGTTGCTTTCAGGAACCGCCTTCACGGTGCCACGCAGTGAAGCGCGCCGTACCTGGTTGTACCGCATTCGTCCCTCGGCCAATCACGGGCAGTATCAGCGTATGGACCGGCAGCTCGGCGCGGCGTTGGGGCCGATAACGCCCAACCGCCTACGCTGGAATCCTGCTCCCTTTCCCCAGGCAGGGACCGACTTCCTCGACGGGCTGGAGTGCGTGACAGCCAACGCCGAACCCGATCAGCCGGCTGGCGCGAGCATCTACCGTTATGTGGCGAACCAGTCGATGCAGCGGGTGTTCTTCAATGCGGACGGCGAGCTGCTCATCGTGCCGCAGGAAGGGGAATTGAAGCTGGTTACCGAACTGGGCGTGCTGGAAATCGAGCCGCTGGAGATCGCCGTGATCCCGCGCGGGATGCGCTTTCGCGCCGAGCTGCTGGGGGCTACGGCGCGAGGCTATGTGTGTGAGAACCATGGTTGCGCGCTGCGTCTGCCTGACCTCGGGCCTATCGGCAGCAATGGCCTGGCCAATCCACGGGATTTTCTCGCGCCGGTTGCGCACTTCGAAGAGCGCGACGACCCGGTAGAACTGGTGCAGAAATTCCTCGGCGAGCTTTGGACGACTCAGCTGGATCACTCACCGCTGGACGTGGTCGCCTGGCACGGCAACAACGTGCCCTACAAATACGATCTGCGTTGCTTCAATACCATCGGCACGGTCAGCTTCGACCATCCAGACCCATCGATTTTCACGGTGCTCACCTCACCAAGCGCCATTCACGGCATGGCCAACATCGACTTCGTGATCTTTCCGCCACGCTGGATGGTCGCGGAGAACACCTTCCGGCCGCCGTGGTTCCACCGCAACCTGATGAACGAGTTCATGGGGCTGATTGCTGGCGCCTACGATGCCAAGGCAGATGGGTTCTCGCCTGGGGGTGCCTCACTTCACAACTGCATGAGTGCCCACGGGCCGGATCATGTTTCGACCGAACAGGCGATCAAGGCTGAACTCAAACCGCACAAGATCGAGAACACCATGGCCTTCATGTTCGAGACCGGCCAGGTGCTTCGCCCCACACGTCAGGCGTTGGAGAGCCCGCAGTTGCAAAGCGATTACGACAGCTGCTGGGCTGGCCTGACAAAGACCTTCGACAAGAATCAGAAATGACAGGACGGCGCAGACCATGACCGAACAAAACATGACCGCAGAAAAGGGATCGCGCAGCTGGGTCGAATCGGCCAATGGCCATCCCGACTTCCCCCTTGCCAACCTGCCGCTGGGAGTTTTCAGCCGTGACGGCGACGAGCCACGCGGTGGAGTGGCCATCGGTAATTTCATCCTGGATCTACGCGCCGCGTGCGAGGCAGGCCTCTTCGGCGGCGAGGCGCTGTCTGCCGCTCAAGCGGCCAGCGGCAACAGCCTCAACGCCTTCTTCGCCTTGGGCGCAACGGCACGCAAGTCTCTGCGCGGCGCGCTGCAGGAACTGCTTGGCGAAGGCAACTCGCAGCGTGAGCGGCTGAAGGGCATGGGCGAGTCCTTGCTGCAGCCGATGGACCGTTGCCAGATGCATGTGCCGGCCAAGGTGGGCGACTACACCGATTTCTATGTCGGCATCCATCACGCCAACAATGTCGGCAAGCTGTTTCGCCCGGATAATCCGTTGCTACCCAACTACAAATATGTGCCCATCGGATATCACGGCCGCGCGTCGACCATCGATGTGTCCGGTGCCACCGTCAAGCGCCCTAATGGTCAGACCTTGCCGCCGGGTGCCAGCGAGCCTTCTTTCGGACCGAGCAAACGACTCGACCATGAATTGGAACTGGGTATCTGGATTGGCCAGGGCAATGCTCGTGGCGAGTCGATACCGATCGGCGAAGCGAGTGGCCATGTCGCAGGTTTCTGCCTGTTGAACGATTGGTCGGCCCGCGATCTGCAGGCCTGGGAATACCAGCCGCTGGGCCCGTTCCTCTCCAAGAGTTTCGCCACCAGCGTGTCGCCCTGGGTTGTCACGCCCGAAGCTCTGGAGCCTTTCCGCTGCGCTCAACCACCGCGCCCCGAAGGCGATCCTCAGCCGCTGCCATACCTCTATGACGAGCAGGATCAGCAGCACGGGGCACTGGACATCGAGCTGGAAGTCCTGCTGTTGACCGACGCCATGCGCGAGAAAGGATTGCCTGCGCAACGCATTGCCCTGAGCTGCACCCGCAACATGTACTGGACTGTCGCGCAGATGGTTACGCACCACAGCGTCAACGGTTGCAGCTTGCAACCGGGTGATCTGTTCGGTTCGGGCACCCTGTCAGGGAGCAGTGCCGACAGCCTCGGTAGCCTGCTGGAAATCACCCAAGGCGGTAAGCAACCACTCGAACTGGCCAGCGGTGAGACCCGCACCTTCCTGGAGGACGGCGATGAAATCATCCTCAAGGCCCGTTGCCGCCGTGAAGGGCAGGCCTCGATCGGTTTTGGCGAGTGTCGCGGCCGCGTGATTCCCGCCTCGAGCTAAGTTGCCCGTAACGACAAAGCCCGGTCGCCTGTTCGAGGTCGCCGGGCTTTTTTTATCGACAAGGAGGTCAGCGCAGGGCTGCCGTTTCCAGCCCTGGCGGTTTGGTCGGGCCGGTCGCGGCATTGCTGATCTGTTCGGCCAGGGCGACGGTGAAATCCTGCACGGCGGACCATCGCATGTGCACGGCATCGACGAAGGAGTGCGTCGGTGTGTGCCAATCCTTGTCGGCGTTCCAATAGGTGCCGCCGTGCACATTCAGGGCGTCGGCGATGCGTTTGTCGAAATCGGCCATAAAGGTGCCGTCCGGGTCGTACTTTTCCTTCCAGTCCGGGTGCAGCGGGGTGGAGACGACCATCAGCTGGCGGCCTTCCTGCGCCAAGCGCGCGCCCATGTCCCGCAGGGCTGCGAAGCAGCTGCGATCCAGTGGGTCGGGCCGGCCGTAGAGCAATTTGCGGGTGTTATTGGTGATCAGGGGGCCGTCGCCGTAACGGTTGAACACCAGTGGGTCCCATTCGATCTGGCCAGCGCGTTGCGCTTTGACGGTCAATGCATTGCGCGCCAGGGATTTGGGCGAGAAGTAGCGCATGTAATAACCCCAGCGCGCGTCACCCTCGTACACGTAAGGGTCCACATGCTCGCGGTTGAATACAGCGGCAGGCACGCGCCAGCAGCCGGCGAAATCCTGTGGATCGGCGATCATCACCACGCTGCGAATGCTTGGCGCGCGGTCCAGCAACCAGTGCCCGACATAGGTCGACTGATTGGCGAACAGCCCGCAAAACGCGCCGTTCATGGGGCGAATCTCCGGCAATGCACTGGCGAGGATCTGGCTGTCTACGTGCCGCCAAGCGACCGACGAGCCGATCACCAGCAGGTTGGGCGACTGGATCGGGTTGTCCCGCAAGAAGTTGAGTTTCTCGTCTACGCACAGATTGTTGGAAAAGGCAGGCGGCGGCAGGTTGCCTGTTCGGTCCAGTCCGAACAGGGTCGCGCAAAACAGCATCAGTGCGCCGGTAAGCCCTGCGAAAAAGGAGATCAGATACCGCGACCGCACCTTACCCGGCGCGCTGGCCGTGGTGTCTTTCCTGTTATCGGTGGCGCTCCCGTCCTTCGGGAAATCGGCGGCATGGACCATGATTATTTTCCTTCGAGTTTGGCGCTGATGACCTGGGCGAAGTGGCCGACATTACGCAGCGATTCCAGTTCGGCCGTCTTGAACTTGATGCCGAAGCGCTGCTCCGCCGCCACCGTGAGCATGACGTGGGTCTGGCTATCCCAGCCGTCGATGTCGTTAGCGGTCATCTCCGGGGAGAGCACGATGCTGTCGTCGTCGAACACATCGTGAAAAACCGCCGTGAGTTCCTTGAGTGCGTCTGCCTCGGTCATGCTTTTACCTCGATGAAGTGGCGGGAAGGGGTGTCGTGTGTGAGGTCCAGACGCCAGAAGGTCGCGTCGCTGGGCGCGCCTGCCGGAATCTGGTGTTGGGTAAAGCCCAATCGCGGGAAATGCTCAGCGACCATGCCGTTGCGTTCGGTGGGGCCGTACTCGCCGATGAGGGCGTTGTAGCCTGCTGCGATTGCAGCCCTGGTGATGACTTCGAGGACCGCTTCTTCGACCTGGCGGCCCAGCACGCGACAGCTCATCAACCAGCTGTCGATCAGCAACTCGTCGTCAGCGAAGGCGCTGTCCGGGCGCGCCAGGACGACGCTGATCAGGCCGTTGTCACCGAACTTGTCGGCCAGGCGGATAGCCAAGGCCACGGAGCGCGGGTCGCTGGCAATGCGCTCGACTTCTGCCTCGCTGTAGCGGCGCGTAGTGAGATTGAACTGGTTGGTCTTGTTGATCAGCTGTGTGCTGCGCGCAAGTTCGGAGGCGCCGATGGGCGTTGCGGTCATCACCATTTCCAGCCCGCGCAAATAGCCTTCCATGTCAGTGGACTGACCCATCGCGGCCTTGCGTTCAGCGTTCAGCGCGTAGTTGCGACCGCGGCTGGCGTCATCCGACGTAAAGGAGACGGCCTCGAAAAAGCCTGCAGCAGCGACGCGGGCCGGGTAGTCGGCCACGTCATCCGGCAATTCCGGCACTGCGACTTCGGGTAGTTCGCGACGAACGATGTCGCGCTCGGCCGGGTTGTCGTCGACGAATACCAGGCTGTCCAGGCCAATATCCAGCATCGAGGCGATGCGCCGCAGGTTGCCGGCCTTGTCTTCCCAGTTGGCGACGAATGCGGCGATATCGCTGCGCTTGAGCGCCATTTCGGGGTGCTCGAAAGCCGCTTCTGCGACGCTCATATCGTTCTTGCTGCACACCGCCAGGATGATTCCGCGCCGGGCCAGCTGTGCCGCGTAACGCTGAAAGGCGAGAAAGGCTTCACCGCTTGGCGAACCTTGGCCGAGGTGGATGCCGTCAATGCCATCGTCGCCGATGACACCGCCCCACAGCGTGTTGTCCAGATCCAGCACCAGGCATTTGCGTGACAGGCCGACGCTTGCCGCCACGATCCGGGCTAGTTGGTCGCCATACAGCGGTGCGAGGTTCGGGCTCACCAGCTGCTTGGCCTGATGCCAGCGCAGCGGTTCAGCCAGCCCGTCACCGTAGCTGCTGCGCGCCGCTTCCCAAGCGAGGTCCATCAGTAGGACGCCGTCTTCCCGCGCCGCGGCGCGTATGGCTGCGTTGAGGCGATCAATCACGGCATAGGGCGCGGCTGGGACAAGCGCGTCGAAGGAGCCGAAGAGGGGCGGATCAGCAGGGACGATGGTCTGCTGCACCACCTGCGCAGCGTGACGCTCGCGGGCACGGCGCCAGAGCAGGCGTAATTCATCGACTCGCTCGGCGATCGCGGCGTCCACCTGGTCCAGCGATGCTTCCAGCGGCAATTGCAGCGGCGCATCGCGGGCGTCCAGGGCCAGCACGATCAGCTGTGGGCCAAAGTCGTTGAGGGCTGCGTCTTCCATCAGCAATGCCTGACGGTACATTCCATATGGGGCAACGTATGCGCAGATCGCCAAGCCCCGTTGAAGCCCGGCGACGCGGATGGCGGGTACAAGGTGATCGACCGTATGGGAAGCGAGCAAGGCGATACGCAGCGGGCGCAGGCCGGGCACGCTCGCATCGCCCTGTGTCACGGCACGCAGGCCATCGGTTGCGAGCCGATCAAGCCGCGCGGTCTGAGTGAAGTCGCGACGAAAGCCAGCCAGCCTCGCGGCTTCGGTCAATCGTTCGACCGGGTCGGCGACGCGCTTTGCTTCACCGATGGCAGCGCCGAGGTCCGGATGTTGAGCCAGCCAGAGAAGCTGATCCATTAGCCATTCACTCCTTGTCGTTTAGAACTGGAAGTAGAGAAACTCGGTTGGCGCCACGGAGAACGCCACCGCCAGCGCAAAGAACCCAAGTACACCAATCGCGACACCAATGACCGGGGTCGGGCTCCACGAGAAGACGGGAAACCAGCGCAGCAGCCAGCTTTGCTCTGGTCTTGCGTCAAGGGCGGTTTGAAAGCGGGTGATCCATTGCTGCACGTTGGGCATCAGCCAGACGAATGCGAGCAGCAGGGCAATGGTGAGGAAGTCGGACTTGTCGAACTTGGTGGTCTGCTCGCTCAGGCCGACCATGCCTGACAGCATGGCCATCGCTGCGGTCACGCTCTCGGCGCGGAAGAACACCATTGCCACGACCACGCAAAGAAATGTCAGCAGGACGGCCCCGCAGTGATGCACAAGTTTGTTGCTGTCCAGCGGCAAACCACGGCGGGCCTTGTAGGCGCGAAACCCATGTGCGACCACCAGATAGAAACCATGCAGCAGGCCGAACACCACGAATTGCCACCCTGCGCCATGCCAGACGCCGGAGATGAACATGGTCAGCACCGTTGGATAGGCCACCAGAACAGCGAAGGTGCCGAGGCTCATCTTGCCTCGCCGCGGCATCGGCTTGCCTGCAGCCATCCGTGACCGCGTGATGCGCATGACGATTGGGTTATAGATGTAGGCGGTGAGAAAGCGCGTCAGCGTCATGTGCCAGCGTGACCAGTAGTCGATGACGTTATGCGCCTTGAATGGGCTGTTGAAGTTGACTGGTAGTCGCAGACCAAACATAAGGCCCAGCCCGATGGCCATGTCGCTGTAGCCGGAAAAGTCGAAGTAGATTTGCAGCGTGTAGGTCAGGGCGCCAAACCATGCGTCGTAAAGCGCGGGCACGGTGCCGTCGGCCGCGACCGCGAAGATCGGTGAGGCATTGGCCCCCAGCGGGTCGGCGATGATCACCTTCTTGAACAGCCCCAGCACGAACACGGTAATGCCCAACGAGATGTTGTCGATGCGCGGCCGAAATGTGCTGCCATCCTTGAACTGCTTGAGCATTTCGCCGTGGTGAGTGATAGGCCCGGCGATCAACTGCGGGAAGAAACTGATGAACAGGCAGTAATTGACGAAGTCGTGCTCGCTCACTTCGCCATCGTGGGCATCCACCAGATAGGCGACCTGCTGAAAGGTGAAGAACGAGATCGCCAGGGGCAGGATGATGTCGCCCACTGACCAACCCAGCCCTAACAGGCTATCGAGCGAGCCGAAGAGAAAGCCCGTGTACTTGTAGTACCCGAGCAAGGCGACGTTTGCCGCGACACCGAGTATCAGCAGCAATCGCGAAGGGCGGCGCATCAGATAGCCGCCGATGAGGTAGTTCGCGACCATGCTGCCGACCAGCAAGGGTACGTAGGCGGGGTTCCACCATCCGTAGAAAACCAGCGAGGCGAGCGTCAGCCAGATTGCTGCGTATCGTTGCCTTCCGGTGCCCGCGAGAATGATGAAGCCAAATAGAACCACCGGAAGAAATCCGGCGATAAAGATCACGGAGTTGAAGAGCATCGTCCTTTCCCTATCCCTGAAGACCCACCACACCGCACTAGAAAGCTACTGCGACGCTTGTCGAATTCCTTCATTTCCGGCTCACACGAGGATGACGCCGCAGCAGGTCTAATTCCTTTCAATTCATGGATGCTTAGCTCTGTCTGTTAACTGCGACTCAAGTCTGAAATAAAAAGTTGCGAAGGTGAACTGGCCGATATCTCCGTTCAGACGAGTGGATATGGCGCCGAAAACAAGCGAAACGGCGGAGATAGAGTGCCCGTTCGGTGTGGCTTACATAAATTGCGACGAGCGGTCAGGCTGGGCTGAGAGCAAGCATGCTCGGTAAAGATTGGTCTTTATTCCAACTCAGAGTCAGCAACCTCACGTCAGCGCCGAAGTTGGAACCGGTCGTCATTCCCGAGATTGAGCATTGAAGTATCCGGACGGTCAGCCGATGACCCGTGAGTACCAACAACTCACTCGAGATCCACCATGCGTATGACCTTGAAACTCAAAGTGCTGCTGTTGGCACTGATACCCGTTGCCTTGTTCGCGCTGGTGCTCAGCGGAGCGGTGGCAAAAATTCTTAACGGAATGGCCGAGGAAGAAGTCGCTGATACCCGCGAGCGGATGATCCAGGACAGCCGTGCACGGCTTGAGGATTACATCCGTATCGGCATCAGCAGCGTCGCTCACCTTTACGAGCCCGCCGCTCAAGGCGACATGGCCAGCCGCGCGCAAGCCATCGCCATTCTCTCCAAGATCAAGTTCGGCAAAGACGGCTACTTTTTCGGACATGATTCGAATGTGGTTCGCCTCTTCCGTGGCGACAGCCCGGTCGATGTCGGCTCCAATCTGAATGATCGTCGCGATTCCAATGGCGTCTATATCAACCGTGAGCTGGTTGCGGTCGCGAAGAACAACACCTACTACGTCAATTACTCATCGCCCCTGCCAAGCAACGACAAGGTTCAGGTGCCCAAGCTTGCCTACAGCTATTACCTGCCCAAGTGGGACATGGCTCTGGGTACTGCCATCAACCTGGATGGCATCGAACTGGCACTCGATGGAGTCCGGGCGGACATCGAGGAGCGCGTGCAGTCCATTCTCACCAGCATTCTGGTAATCGCCGCTGTGTTGCTCGTTGGGCTTGGCATTGCCGGTGTAGTGGTAAGCAACTCTATCGTTCGCCCGATTCAGGTCATCAAGGACCAGCTGGACGAAATCGCCGCCGGCGATGGCAACCTCACACATCGTTTGCCGGAGCATGGCAGGGATGAACTAGGCCAGCTGGCTGGCTCCTTCAACCGCTTCGTTGGCAAGATCCACACCATGGTGACTCAGGTCGCCGAAATGACCGGCCAGTTGACCGGCATGGTCGCCGAGGTGGCTTCCCAGGCCCAGCGCTCTGAAAAAGCGATGGAAACCCAAAGGCAGGAAACCGATCAGGTCGCCACCGCCATCAACGAAATGTCCGCTGCGGCGCAGGAAGTGGCCCATAGCGCCCAGGGTGCGGCCGAAGCGGCCCAGAAGACCGATCAGGAAGGCCAGCAGGCCAAGGCGGTGGTCGATTCCAGCATCCGTCAGATTCACTCGCTGGTTGAAGAAATCCGTAGCAGCGGCACCTCGCTGGATTCTCTCCAGCAGGATGTTCGCGCCATCGTCGGTGTGCTGGATGTGATTCGCTCGATTGCCGAGCAGACCAACCTGCTGGCACTCAACGCCGCCATTGAAGCGGCCCGTGCGGGTGAAGCCGGTCGGGGCTTTGCGGTGGTAGCGGACGAAGTACGGGCTCTGGCCAGCCGCACGCAGAAGAGTACTCAGGAAATCCAGGGCATGATTGATCGCCTGCAGACCGGCACACAGCAGGCTGTAGCAGCCATGAGCCGTTCCAGCGAAGCGGGCGATGCCAGCAGCGCGCAGGCCAATCAGGCCGGTGCATCGCTGGATGCGATCTCTCATCTGATCGCGACCATCAACGGCATGAACGCCCAGATCGCCAGCGCCGCCGAAGAGCAGACCGCCGTTGCCGAAGAGATCAACCGTAGCGTTCACCAGATCGCCAACGCGGTAGAGAACGTCGCGGTGGAAACCCAGCAGGGTGCGCAGACCGCACGCAACTTGGCTAGTGTGGGCGACCGCCTCGGTGCGCTGGTTCGTCAGTTCCGCATCTGATGCGGCTCTATCTCGCCAGATAGCTCAAGTTGGTTTCATGAAAAAACCCCGCATTTGCGGGGTTTTCCATTAGTGCAGGCCAGCTTTTTGAAGTGCCGGTCTTTATTAGGCGAAGGAGTAGAGGCAGCCCTTCAAAGCGCGACAGAGAAAGCACCCTGCCGCGCAATCTCAGGGTGGATCACGCTTCACTGATCACTGATCCACCGAACGGAGTGACGGTGAATGTAAAAAGCGCCATCCAGCCTACCGGACTCCGCGTCAGCCAAAGAAGTACAGGCAGCCAGAAATGACGATGCCTGAGTACACCAGCATCAGCAGGCAGTAGCCCATGATGTCGCGCGCTCCCAGGCCGACGATGCCGAGGATCGGCAGCGCCCAGAATGGCTGGATCATGTTGGTCCAGGCATCACCCCAGGCGATCGCCATGGCCGTTACCGCTGGCGCCACGCCAAGCGCTTGCCCTGCAGGCAGCATGATCGGGCCTTGCACCGCCCATTGACCGCCACCGGACGGTACGAAGACGTTGACCAAGCCGGCGCTGAGAAAGGCGAGCACCGGGAAGGTATCGGCAGACGACCAGGCAATGAAGGTGTCGGTGACCTGCCGGCCCAATGACAGCCCGTCCGCGTTGGCGCCGACCATCATCCCCATGATCCCGGCGTAGAAGGGGAACTGGATGACGATGCCGCTGATGCCGCCGATGCCATCCTGCACCGCGCGCATGTAGCGCTCGGGCGAACCGTGCAGCGCCAGACCGATGAACAGGAACAGGCCGATGACGATGTTCAGGGTCAGGGCGAAGCCGTTCTCGGCAAAGTAGTAACCGAAGTACACCACGCCCAGGGCCACGATGATCAGGTTGAGAATGCGGCTGTCGTCCATACGCTGCGCCAGGGTGTTGCGCGGCAGCGGTTCATGTTCCGGATCAAGCAGCAGCGCGGGGTCGGCGACCTTGGGGTCTTTCGGGTGCATCGCCCAGTTCAGGATCGGCAGGCCGATCACCAGCAGCCCGATGATGGTCAGGTTCATGGTGGTGAACAGCGTGTCGCCAACACCGATGGCCGTGGTAACCACGCCGCCGGTCATGCGCTCCAGATCCGCGCCGCCCGTAGCCAGCGACAATGGAACGGAGCCGGAGAGCCCGCCGTGCCAGATCAGAAAGCCTGAGTACGCCGCTGCGACCAGCAGCGGATAGTCGACCCCTTTCACTTCACGGGCCAAGGCGCGGGCGAACACCGCACCGATGACCAGGCCGAAACCCCAGTTGATCCACGAACCGGCCAGTGCGACCAGGGTCACCATGACCACAGCGCGACCTGGGGTCCTCGCAGTGCGAGCAAGGCCTGCCAGTAACCGATGAATCGCCGGAGCGCTGGCCAGCGCATGCCCGGTGACCAATATCAGCGCCATTTGCATGGCGAAGGTGAGCAGGTTCCAGAAACCCGACCCCCAATGTTTGGCCATGGCGGGCACGCCTTGGCCGGTCACCAGCATGCTGGCGACCAGCACGATGAGGCTGAGGATGATCGCGAAAACGAAAGGTGAGGGTAGATATCGCTGAATGAGCTTTACGCTCAAGGCGGTAACGGAGCTGAGCATGGTCGTTGATCCTATGTTGTTCTTCTTTTTTATAGGCGGCGCGCGAATCGCGCGCGCCGCGATTTTATCTATACATCGTTGCGATCTTTCCTGGCTGCGGCGTTAACCCTCCACTGATGAGCCGATGCGTTAGTTCAATTGCGTTCGATGGCCAGGGCGACGCCTTGGCCACCGCCGATGCACAGCGTTGCCAGGCCCTTCTTCACGTCGCGACGAACCATTTCGTGGAGCAGGGTGACCAGCACCCGACAACCGGACGCACCGATGGGATGGCCGAGCGCGATGGCACCGCCATTGACGTTGACTTTCTCCGCATCCCAGCCCAACTCCTGGCCGACCGACAGCGCCTGGGCGGCGAAAGCCTCATTGGCTTCGATCAGGTCCAGCTCGTTCAGCGACCAACCCGCTTTATCCAGGCAGCGGCGGGTCGCCGACACCGGTGCGATGCCCATGACCGCCGGATCAACGCCTGCGTTGGCGTAAGCCTTGATGGTTGCCAACACAGGCAGGCCCAGGGCCTTGGCCTTGTCTGCGCTCATCAGCAGTACCGCGGCGGCGCCATCGTTGAGGCTGGAGGCATTGCCGGCAGTGACCGAGCCGTCCTTCTTGAAAGCGGGTTTGAGTTTGGCCAACGCCTCGGCTGTGGTGCCGGCACGCGGTTGCTCGTCGGTGTCGAAGCGCAGCGGCTCGCCTTTGCGCTGAGGGATCTCGATCGGTGTGATCTCATCTTTGAAACGACCAGCCTCGATGGCAGCAACCGCTTTCTGTTGGGATGACGCGGCGAAGGCGTCCTGTGCCTCGCGGCTGATCCCATATTTGTCGACCAGATTTTCGGCGGTGATGCCCATGTGGAAATCGTTGAAGGCATCCCATAGACCATCACTGATCATGCTGTCGACCAGTTCGGCGTGGCCCATGCGCAGCCCGGTTCGTGCTTTGGGCAGTACATAGGGCGCCAGGCTCATGTTTTCCTGACCGCCAGCGATGATCACATCCGCATCGCCACAGCGAATCGCTTGAGTAGCCAGATGCAGCGCCTTGAGGCCCGAGCCGCAGACCTTGTTCAGGGTGAAGGAGGGCACCGCGTGGGGCAGGCCCGCCTTGATCGAAGCCTGGCGGGCTGGGTTTTGGCCGGAGCCGGCTGTCAGGACTTGCCCGAGGATGACTTCGTCGACTTCGGCGGGGTCCAGCCCGGTCTGTTCCAGCAGGTGTTTGATAACGGCGGCCCCAAGGTCCGGCGCGGCGATGTTGGCCAGTGCGCCCTGAAAGGCACCGATAGCGGTACGGGTTGCTGCGACGATAACGACGTCTTGCATAGTCGGGCTCCAGTTGAATTGGATGTTGTTGTGATGCTGGTGTGTCGTTTTCTAAATTACGGAAGTCGTCAACGCATGCGTTGCTGAACACGCACCCCTCCGTAGGAGCCAGCTTGCTGGCAATAACCAGCCGCTGGCCCTCACAGTCGATGGGTCTAACTTGCGTTCCCAAAGAATGTCATGCGTATCTAGAACGTCATTTCCGGAACATGATCCGGCACCACCAGCTCACCGGCTGTCTTGGCGATGATTTCCTCGACGCTCACGCCCGGCGCCCGCTCTTTGAGGATGAAGGCGCCGTTCTCGATCTCCAGATAGGCGAGATCGGTCAGCACCCGCTTGATGCAGCCGGCGCCGGTAAGCGGCAGCGTACATTTGGGCAGCAGCTTGGACTCACCGTCTTTCGAAGCATGGGTCATCAGCACGATGATGTTCTCGGCACCGGCGACCAGATCCATGGCACCACCCATGCCCTTGACCAGTTTGCCGGGGATCATCCAAGAGGCGATGTTGCCCTGCACATCGACTTCAAAAGCGCCCAGGACGGTCAGGTCGATATGCCCACCACGGATCATCGCGAAGGATTCGGCGGAGTTGAAAATCGAGGCGCCGACGCGTGCCGTGACCGTTTGCTTGCCGGCGTTGATCATGTCGGCGTCCAGCTCCGCCTCGGTGGGAAAGGCGCCCATGCCGAGCAGGCCGTTCTCCGATTGCAGCATCACTTCCATGCCCTCGGGCACGTAGTTGGCGACCAGAGTCGGGATGCCGATACCAAGGTTCACGTAGTAGCCGTCCTGCAGTTCGCGGGCGACACGCTGAGCCATTTGTTCGCGGGAAAGTGCCATCGTCAGTTCCTTATTCTTGTGATCAGCTGCGGACGGTGCGCTTCTCGATGCGCTTTTCGAAGGTGCCGCAGATGATGCGGTCGACGTAGATGCCGGGCGTGTGGATCTGGGCGGGGTCGATCTCTCCGGGCTCGACGATTTCCTCGACCTCGACCACGGTGACCTTGGCGGCTGCCGCAGCGAGCGGGTTGAAGTTCTGCGCGGTGTGCCGGTAGATGACGTTGCCGTAGCGGTCGGCCTTCCAGCCTTTGACGATGGCGAAGTCGCCAGTGATGGCGTGCTCAAGGATATGCGGACGGCCGTTGAATTCACGCACATCCTTGCCCTCGGCGATGGGCGTGCCGTACCCGGTCGCGGTGTAGAACGCAGGGATGCCGGCGCCGCCTGCGCGCATTTTTTCGGCCAGAGTGCCCTGAGGCGTCAGCTCGACTTCGAGCTCGCCATCGAGCAACTGCTTTTCGAACAAGGCGTTTTCGCCAACATAGGACGCGATCATCTTGCGGATCTGCCGGTCTTCCAGCAGAACGCCGAGGCCGAAGCCGTCGATGCCGCAGTTGTTGGAAACCACTGTCAGATCGCGAGTGCCCTTGCGCTTGATCTCGGCAATGAGGTTTTCAGGGATGCCGCACAACCCGAAGCCACCGGCCAGGACAGTCATGCCGTCCTCCAGGCCTTCTAGCGCCTCGGCATAGGAATTCACGCGCTTGTCGAAACCAGCCATAAACCTTTCCTTCTTGTTGTTGGTGACCCGAAGGTCGTGCTCCCGAGTGTTCCTTTCCTCTGTGGATTTGTTAAGTTGATTTTTAAGCGCTATTAATTGAACTAATAAATCAATAAATACGTGCGCTTCACAGCGTGCAGAGTGAACCAAGCATGACCGTCAAACAGCTGCGTGCCTTTCTAGCGGTAGCCAATACCTTGAGCTTCGCTCAAGCCTGCGAGCGGCTGCATCTGTCGCAATCGGCTTTGAGCCTGACCATCAAGGCGCTGGAAGACGGCATGGGCGGGCGTTTGTTCAGTCGTACGACGCGTGCGGTGAGCCTGACGCCCGAAGGTGAGGCGCTGCTGCCACTGGCACGCAGGTTGTTGGCCGACTGGGACAATGCCGAGGACGAATTGCGTCAGCGCTTCACCTTGAAACAGGGCAGGGTAACGCTTGCCTCGATGCCGTCATTCGCAGGCAACCTGTTGCCGGCAATACTGCGTGCCTTCAGCGATCAGTATCCATCGATCAGTGTCACGGTGCATGACGTAATCAACGAGCAAGTGATGGAGATGGTGCGTGATCGACAGGTAGAGCTGGGCATCGCCTTCGAGCCGGAATCGAGCATGCCGTTGAGTTTCATCCCGCTCTACACGGATCGCTTCGTGGCGGTTGTTCCGGCAGATTCAACGCTTGCTGTCAGCGATGGGCTGGTATGGGATGACCTGCTCGAGCAGCCTTTCATCACCTTGCAGCGACCGTCCACGGTGCGCTTCATGCTTGAGGACCATCTTCGTCAGCGCGGCCGCAATCTCCCAGTGCAATTCGAAAGCCACCAGCTCGCAACCGTTGGCCGCATGGTGGCCTGCGGTCTGGGCGTCAGTGCGGTGCCCGCCCTGTGCTGCGCGCAGATGCTGGAGGTCGGCGCGCAATGCGTTGCTCTGAGCGATCCCGTTATCGAAAAGCGGGTGGGCATATTGACCAAACCCGGCCATGAACTCTCGGTTGCGGCCCAGGCGATTGCAGATGCGCTCTGTGCTGCCACGGGTTATCCGCGAAGCTGACGACGATTCAGCAGGTGCCCGCTTATTGATCTAAATCAACAAACAGATCGACGGTGCTGGAGCGCCTGCGATATCGACCGATAAGTCAGCATGGACCGTTTCGGCTCGGCCGCGCGTCCGCCAGCACCATGGCGTCTCCGCCTTTCGGTGCGCAGTTGGCTAACTTTCGGATAGGTGACACTCATGTCTCTACGCAACATCGGAATTGCTCCGCGCGCTGCACTTGGCTTCGGTCTGGTTGCGCTCCTCTTGCTGTGCCTTGGTACGTTTTCACTGATGCAGATGGCGAAGATGGACAGCGCCTCGGATGACATTAGCCAGAACTGGATGCCGTCGCTGGCGACGCTCAAGGAAATCAACCAGGCGATCCTGCGTCAGCGGATCTTCACGCTTCGCTCGATGGTGCTCACCGATCAGGCTGCGCTGACGAAAAACGCGTCGAACATCAGTGAGCTGAAAGCGTCCGTCGAAAAACTGAGCACGGAGTACCGGGGCTACATTACCGGCGCTGAAGAGCAGGCCTTATATGACGCTTACAGCCGTGCATACCAGGTATATCTGAAAGACCAACAGCAGGTCCTGGACTATGTAAGCCAGGGCCAAGCCGATGCAGCACGTGAATACCTGAATGTGACCCTGCTGGGTAATGCCGACGCGTTGATGAAGACCCTCATCGCTCTCGGTGACTTCAACAACGCTGGACTCAAAGTGGCGGCCGATCTGTCAGCTGATACCTACGACAGCTCCCGTATCGCTGTTATCTCTACCATTGTTGTGGCCATGCTGGTTACCGCGCTCCTGGCCTGGCTGCTGATTCGCAGCATCGTTCAACCATTGGCTGAAGCTGTACGAGTGACTGAGATCGTAGCCTCAGGCGATCTGACCAAGACCATCACGGTGGTCGGCAAGGACGAACCCGCTCGTCTGCTGGAGTCGATGAAAGCCATGCAGGCCAGCCTGCGTGAAACCATCATGAGCATCTCGGACTCGTCCACTCAGCTGGCATCAGCCGCTGAAGAACTCAACGTGGTGACCGAGGACTCAAGTCGCGGTCTGCAGCAACAGAACAGCGAAATCGAACAAGCTGCCACTGCCGTAAACCAGATGACCGCAGCGGTCGATGAGGTTGCGCGTAATGCCGTTGCCACTGCCGAAGCGTCCAGGCAATCGGAGCAGTCAGGGCGCGAGGGTCAGCAGCAAGTCAGCCGTACCGTTCAGTCCATCAACGAACTGGCGCAAGGTGTCACCACGACGGCTGGCCAGGTCGGCCAGCTCGCCGAGAAAGTCCGCGACATCAGCAAGGTACTCGACGTCATTCGCGCCATCGCCGAACAGACCAATCTGCTGGCGCTGAACGCCGCGATCGAAGCCGCCCGTGCCGGTGACGCCGGACGTGGTTTTGCCGTGGTAGCCGATGAAGTGCGGGCCCTGGCTCACCGAACCCAGCAGTCAACGCAGGAAATCGAAGAAATGATTGGCGGCATCCAACACGGGACCGAAAGTGCAGTGCATGCCATGCAGCAGAGCAACCAGCAGGCGCACTCGACTCTGGTTGTGGCACAGGCCGCCGGGCAGGCACTGGATCAGATCGCCGCTGCGATTGCGACCATCAGCGAGCGCAACCTGGTCGTTGCGAGCGCATCGGAAGAGCAGGCACAGGTCTCACGTGAAGTAGACCGGAACCTGATGAACATCCGCGATCTATCCATGCAAACCTCCGCTGGCGCCAACCAGACCAGCGCTGCCAGCCAGGAACTGGCACAGCTCGCCGTCGGGCTTCGCGCCCTGGTTGGTCGCTTCTCCGTGTAGGAGTCAGGCCTTTTGATGGAAACGCCCCGCACACTCACGGCGGGGCAGGCGCTTAGCAATCCTCGCTCGCAAAGATGGGACAGTCTCGGCCTCTATGCTTGAGCATTGTCCCGGACGACCTATAAGCCAGTGGGATTGCTGCATGAGCCGATCGTTGGCATTACCACAGGTACGCTTTTGCGATTATCGCCCCATCGGACGATAATCGCCCATCGCATCTGACCCAGCGGCCTGACCATGAGTGATGAAACCCGTCCCAGCATTGCATCGATGGCACCGGCGATTATCGCCTCGCCCGCCAAACGCATTGAGGCGTTGACCGGCGATCCCAACTTCATGACGTCGCTGGCCCGCGGGCTGGCTGTGATCCATGCCTTTCAGGAGCGCAAGCGCCACCTGACCATCGCACAGATCAGCCACCGAACCGAAATACCGCGTGCAGCGGTGCGGCGCTGCCTGCATACGCTGATCAAACTCGGCTACGCCACCACTGACGGGCGCACCTATTCGTTACTGCCCAAAGTGCTGACGCTCGGTCATGCGTATCTGTCCTCAACGCCGCTGGCGGTCACTGCTCAACCCATTCTGGACCGGCTCAGCAATGAGCTGCACGAGGCCTGCTCCATGGCCACGTTGGAGGGCGACGAGGTCCTTTACGTCGCGCGTTCGGCTACACCACAGCGCTTGATTTCGGTGGATCTGAGCGTTGGCAGCCGTCTGCCGGCGTACTGCACGTCCATGGGGCGCATCCTGCTTGCGGCGCTGGACGATGCCGCGCTGACCGACTATCTCGAGCATGCCAATCTGCAGATCAAGACCAGCCGAACGTTGCATACCGCAGAGGCCATACGGGCGTCGGTGGAAGAGATTCGGCAGAAGGGTTGGGTCATCATCGATCAAGAGCTGGAGGTCGGACTGCGCTCGTTGGCCGTGCCGCTGAAGGACTCTGCCGGGCAGGTTCTGGCTGCGCTCAATGTCGGTACGCACGCCAGCCGCGTGTCCAGGCAAGAGCTGGAAGCGCGCTTTCTGCCGGTATTGCTCGAGGCCAGCAAAGAACTGAGCACGAGACTGTTTCACTGACGGCTCACTAGCCACCCTAGTCGTGAAGCTGTATTTCCGTTCGTTAATCGCACAGGTAAGCGATTATCGGATTGTCCGGGTTTTGTTCGATGGTTAGTGTGGGTCGCAAGCGCGTTCGCTGGCGCATCCAGACATCAACCTGAGACAGACCATGGCCGAACTTCTTTCCCTTCGTGACGCGGTAGATCGCTTCGTCAGCAACGGCGACACCGTTGCACTCGAAGGCTTCACACACCTGATCCCCACTGCAGCTGCACATGAACTGATCCGCCAGAACAAAAAAGACCTGACCCTCGTGCGGATGACGCCCGACCTTGTCTACGACCTGCTGATCGGTGCCGGCTGTGCCAGGAAGCTGGTGTTTTCCTGGGGCGGCAATCCGGGCGTAGGCTCGCTGCATCGGCTGCGCGACGCGGTGGAGAAGCAGTGGCCGCAGCCGCTGGAAATCGAAGAGCACAGCCATGCGGACTTGGCCAATGCCTATGTTGCTGGCGCCTCCGGTCTGCCGTTCGCGGTGCTGCGCGCCTACCTCGGTTCCGATCTGCCCAAGGTCAACCCGATGATCAAGTTCATCGAGTGCCCCTTTACTGGCGAGACCCTCGCAGCCGTACCCAGCGTGCGTCCGGACGTAACGGTCATTCATGCACAGAAGGCTGATCGCAAGGGCAACGTGCTGATACAGGGGATTCTTGGCGTACAGAAGGAAGCTGCGCTGGCGGCCAAGCGCTGCATCGTTACGGTCGAGGAGGTGGTCGATGATCTAGAGGCGCCGATGAATGCCTGTGTCCTCCCGACCTGGGCGCTGACCGCCGTTTGCGTGGTGCCCGGTGGCGCACGTCCTTCGTACGCCCATGGCTATTACGAACGCGACAATCGCTTCTACCAACAGTGGGACCCCATCGCTCGGGACCGTGACACGTTCTGCGCATGGGTCGACGAGTTCATCCGCGGCACCGACGATTTTTCAGTCTTTCAAGAAAAGATAGGGGCCAAGCTGGCCGCACAGCAGGAGGCCAAGCGATGAACTACAGCACTAACGAAATGATGACTGTCGCCGCCTCCCGTCGTCTGGGCAATGGCAGCGTCTGCTTTGTCGGCATCGGCCTGCCATCCAAGGCGGCCAACCTGGCGCGCCTGACCCACGCGCCGGACGTCGTGCTGATCTATGAATCCGGGCCGATCGGCGCCAAGCCTTCGGTACTGCCGCTTTCCATCGGTGACGGTGAGCTGGCCGAGACTGCCGATACCGTGGTGCCCACCGGGGAGATCTTCCGCTACTGGCTGCAGGGCGGGCGTATCGATGTCGGCTTCCTCGGCGCGGCGCAGGTGGACAAGTACGGCAATATCAACACCACGGTGATCGGCGACTATCACCAACCGAAAGTTCGCTTGCCAGGTGCGGGTGGTGCGCCGGAAATTGCAGGGTCGGCCAAGCAGGTGCTGATCATCCTCAAGCAGTCCCATCGCACCTTCGTGGATAAGCTGGCGTTCATTACCTCGGTGGGCTTCGGTGAAGGCGGCGATCACAGGAAGCGGTTGGGCTTGCCGGGGCAGGGGCCAGTCGGAATCATCACTGATCTTTGCATCATGGAGCCGGAAGCCGGGTCCAACGAGTTCGTAGTGACCTCGCTGCATCCGGGCGTGACCCGCGAGCAGGTGATCGAGAACACTGGCTGGGCGATCCGTTTCGCTGATGAGCTCGGCGAGACCACGCCGCCGACCGACAATGAATTGGAGGCCTTGCGTGCCCTCGAGGCCCGCACCGCCGCCGCCCACGGACAAGCTGGAGGTGACGAGTGACACGCGAAGTCTTTATCTGCGACGCCGTACGTACGCCCATCGGCCGCTTCGGCGGCGCATTGGCCGCCGTGCGTACCGATGACCTGGCCGCAACCCCGATCAAGGCGCTGCTGGAGCGCAACCCCGGGCTCGACCCTGCGGCTATCGAAGAAGTGTTCATGGGCAGCGCCAACCAGGCCGGCGAAGACAACCGCAACGTCGCGCGCATGGCCGCGCTGCTAGCCGGACTGCCGGAAACCGTACCAGGCGTGACGCTCAACCGACTCTGCGCCTCCGGCATGGATGCCGTGGGCAGTGCCTTTCGCGCCATCGCCTGTGGCGAGATGGAGTTGGCGATCGCAGGCGGCGTCGAATCCATGACCCGCGCACCTTACGTCATGGGCAAGGCCGACACTGCGTTCGGCCGCACCCAGAAGATCGAGGACACCACCATCGGCTGGCGCTTCATCAATCCGAAGATGAAGGAAATGTACGGCGTCGATGCCATGCCGCAGACCGCCGACAACGTCGCTGAAGCGCACAAGATCAGCCGCGAAGATCAGGATGCCTTTGCGCTGCGCAGCCAGCAGCGCACCGGCAAGGCGCAGGCTGAAGGTTTCTTCGCAGAAGAAATCGTCCCGGTGGTGATTCAGGGCCGCAAGGGCGACACCGTGGTCGACGTCGACGAACACCCGCGCCCGGATACCACAGCCGAAGCGCTGGCCAAGCTGAAACCCGTCAACGGGCCGGATAAAACCGTTACTGCGGGTAATGCCTCCGGCGTCAACGATGGCGCCGCTGCGTTGATTCTCGCCAGTGCCGAAGCAGTACAGAAATACGGCCTCAAAGCGCGTGCCAAGGTGCTCGGCATGGCCAGCGCTGGCGTAGCGCCGCGCATCATGGGCTACGGCCCGGTGCCGGCAGTGCGCAAGCTGTGTGAGCGGCTGAACCTTGCGGTAAGCGACTTCGACGTGATCGAACTGAACGAGGCGTTCGCCGCTCAGGCGCTGGCGGTCACGCGTGATTTGGGTCTTGAAGACGACAGCCCGAAGGTCAACCCGCAAGGGGGCGCCATCGCCCTGGGTCACCCGCTCGGCATGAGCGGCGCGCGTCTGGTGTTGACCACCGTACATGCGCTGGAGAAATGCGGCGGCAAACTCGGGCTGGCGACCATGTGCGTAGGCGTAGGGCAGGGCCTGGCCCTGGCGGTCGAGAAAGTCTAAGCGGCGCGCCGTGATGGGCTGAAGCCCACCCTACAAGAACTGTGCGCTGGTAGGGTGGGATGAAGCCCACCACTGTTTTCACAGCCTTGATGGGTTTGCCGCGCATCGCTTGTGCAGCGCCCGGCTCACTCATTGCAAACCTTTAAAATTCGACTCCAGGAGGGTTGCGATGCCCACCGTAAAGCTCGCCGATGGCGAACTGAATTATCGTTTCGATGGCCCGGTCGACGCCCCGGTGCTGGTGCTGTCCAACTCGCTGGGCACATCGCTCGGTATGTGGGATGCGCAGGTTCCGGCGTTCACTGAACACTTTCGCGTTCTGCGCTACGACACCCGAGGCCATGGCGGCTCGTCCGTCACACCCGGCCCTTACAGCATCGAGCACTTGGGCCGTGACGTGCTGGCTATGGTGGATTCGCTCGGTGTCGACCGCTTCGCCTTCTGCGGGCTGTCCATGGGCGGCCTGATTGCCCAGTGGCTTGGAATCAACGCTGGCGAACGGCTGACGCGCCTGGTGCTCTGCAACACCGGTGCGAAGATCGGAACCGATGAGGTATGGAGCGACCGCATCGAGACCGTGCTACAAGGTGGCGAGCAGGCCATGCGAGACATGCGAGACGCCTCCATATCCCGCTGGTTCACTCCGGCATTCGCCAAGCAGCAGCCTGCGGAGGTCAACCGCATAACCCAGATGATCGCCGGCACCTCACCCCAGGGCTATGCAGCAAACTGCGCGGCGGTCCGCGACGCCGACTTCCGTGAGCAGCTGGGCGCAATCAAGGTGCCAACATTGGTTGTATGCGGTACTCGCGACCCGGTCACCACACCTGAGCATGGCCGCTTCATGCAAGCACACATCGCAAACGCCGCGCTGGTTGAGTTGGACGCAGCACACCTGTCCAACGTTGAAATGGGAGAGGGCTTTACCCAGCAGGTTCTCGACTTTCTGCGCAGCTGATCGATCAACAAGAAAGGCCCCGAAGGGCCTTTCTGTTTATGAGGCTGAAAATCAGCGCACCCTGAAGCGGCTCACGACTGCGGTGAGGCGGCCGTTCGAACTGAGCAACGACTCGGTGCTTCGATCGACGCTCACACCGCTTTCCACCAGCTCATCGACAACGTGGCGAACCGCAACCATGTTTCGGTTGATTTCCTCGGCCACGGCGCTTTGTTCCTCCGCTGCGGTGGCGATCTGAGTGCTCAGATCATTGATATGGACGACCGAGCTGGTCATCTCGTCGAGGCCAACCGTGACCTGAGCCGTCTTGTCAGCAGTCGCCTGGCAGCTGACTTTGGTCTGCTCCATAGCCTGAACAGCTGAACCCACGGCCTGCTGCAGGCGGTGAAGCATCTCGTTGATTTCTGAAGTGCTCTGCTGAGTCCGTGCGGCCAGGGCACGAACCTCGTCAGCGACCACCGCGAAACCGCGGCCCTGTTCACCAGCGCGCGCCGCTTCGATGGCCGCGTTCAATGCAAGCAGGTTGGTCTGCCCGGCGATATCGCCGATGACGCCCAGCACATCATTGATACGCTTGGCGTCGGTTTCCATTGCCTGCACCTTCGCGGTAGCGCTTTCGACTTCGCTTACCAATGCGCGGACGCTGTTGGAGGCATCATCGACCACCATTTTCGAAGACAATGCGTTGTGGTTGGCGGTCTGTGTATAGGCGGCGGTATCGCTTGCGCTCTGGGCGACAGATTCGGCAGTCGAACTCATCTCGTTGATGGCCGTAACTGCCTGATCCGTTTCCGACGCATGCCGTGCCAGCGCATCGTTGGTCGATCGGGAAAGCTGCTTGAGCTGGCCAATCTCGCTCTGGATCTGTGTCGTCGCATCGCTCACGTCGATCATCATGTTCTGCAGATAACCGATGAATCCGTTGACCGAACGGCCAACCTGATCGACTTCATCATGGCCCTTGATGTCGATTCGCTTGGTCAGGTCGGCATCGCCAGCCGACAGCGCATCGATGTTCGAACGCAGCACACCAAGGCGCTTCATTAGCTGGTTCAACGCCACGATCATCAGGGCCATCAGGATCAGCACCATGGGGATCTGGAGATAAGCCAGGGCCTTGAGCATGGCATCGCTTTTCGCTTCGAGATGAGCAGTGGGAAGCGCGGCGGCCAGCAGCCAGGGGGTCCCTTCGATAGGTGTCAGAAAGAAGCTGAACTCCTCGCCGGCCTTGCTGCTGTAGGTTTCGCGGTGCAGCTGCTGCGACCTGCCGGCAAGCGCCTTTTGAATGGTGGCGATGAAGGGCGACTGACTGGAGAGCTCGGATACGTTACGCAGCACCATGTTGCCGCTCAACTGCGGCTGGTTGCTGAGGATCTTGCCATCGGCTTCGACGACCATGACCTCACCCTGGATCTCGTCCTGCTTTTCCGCAACCAGGCGGTTGAAGAAGCCCAGAGTAAGGTCGATGGTGGAGACGCCCCAGGCGGCACCGTCCTTGTAGATGGTCATCGCGCAGTTTGTGCGCGGTTCAGCACTTGCGTCGTCTTTGTAGGCGGCTGCCCAGACGCACTGGCCACGCGGCGCCTGCAGCCCGCCACGGTGCCAGGGCTGTTCGAAATAGTTCAGCGATTCAGGGGAGTTCCAGTGGGTGTTGACCACCAGCTTTCCGGACTGATCGCGATGATAGAAGGTGCTGTGCTTGGCGCGACCCGGGGTGCGCTTGTCCGGCAGGGGCCAGATGCCGCCGCCGAACACCTTCACGTCACCGTACTGGTCCACCAGACCAGGTAGAACGCGGTCGATTTCATCGCTGTCCAGCATGGGAACGGTTTGGGTGATGCTTCGTGCCTGCGCAGCGACCTGCGCCAGTTCGATCGAAATGCGCTGGCCGATTTCGTTGACCTCTGAGATCACGATGGACTCGCCAGCCGCAATGAGCTGGGGCGTCACGAAACGTTTGATACCCAGCACGGTAAAAAGAACGATCACGAGCACGAAGGCTACGAACGCGACCGTATAGCGAGCCTTGATGGTTTGAAGCGAGAACATGAATGAGCAACCTCTAGTCAAGTCGGCCGTCCGGTTGGGACGCGGCAACGGTGAGGTATCGGCTTTAGCTCAAGAAGCTTGATCAAGACTGGATAGATGGTCGAGCTGCAGGCGCCCTGGTGCATGAGCCTATCCGGCGAGTGCTATCGACTAGGTAGTTGCCGGGGTGTGCGTTTTCACGCTAGGGCAATGGCCTTCACGGTCGAGTACCAAAAAGAACGGAGCGGCTCGGCTGTACCAAGTCACTCCGTCTCGGCTCGCTAGCTAGTTGTGATGACCGCGGCTACGCACGCAGACGAATCTCGAGGCATCGTTTACGTCGCCTCGCCCCTTGTATTTCGGCCAGGCGGGATACTCGCAAAGGGGGCGAGTGCGGCCGGGCACGGCGACGGTGTCGGTCACGACTTGCCGTCTGGGTGCAACGTCAGACTCGACCCAGTTTTCCAGCGCTGTCAGCGAGTCCCAGGCGGCGTTGAATACCGTGCTGGCTGCGTGGGCATAGCCGGGGATTTCGTAATAGCGCATGAAATGCCGGGTGCGACCCATGCCCATGTCCTGTTGTACCCGCCGATAGTAGTCAGCCGTGGCGCGTGTGCTGACCAGCTGATCCGAGGTTCCATGGGCCATAAGGATCTTGCCGCCATTGGCCGCAAAAGCGGTGAGGTCGGTCTGATTGACGTCCTGGCGCAGCGACAGCGAATCCACCCGCGCCTGCCATGGTCCGAGGTTGGCCGGATCCAGTGTGAGCGAATTGAAAGACGGATTGCGGGTGACGAAGTAGCGCGCCTTATCATCCCAGAAGCCGGAATGATAAGGCGCGCCGTCAGCAAAGCCGGTCCCGTGCACGGGCATGGGATAGTCCGGCTGGAGGGTATTGAGACCCAGGCGGTTGACTACCAACTGCAGCCCGGTCCCGGGACGTCCAAGATCCGTGCCCCAAGTGTTGAAACCCGGATAGCCGCGCTCGCCACTGGCCAAAGTTTGGCTGAAGCGAATCGGCGTATTGAACACCCTGAGTGCGTTGATCTGAGCATCGGACAGGCAATCATCACCGGTGTCGGCTCCGCTGCGGCAGCGCAGCGGGCGGCCGTTTAGCTTGGCTTTGGCAGGATCGAACGAGGCGTTGCAGCCGGCCTGATTGCTGATCACCCGGTCGAGAGCGCCATCAAGCCCGTCACAGGCTTGCATCGCGGCTTCTAGCAGTACTGATCGCTTCTCCAGGCTGGGGAAGGCGCCCGGCGCAGCCAGCGCACGGGTAATGCGTCCGAACTGCAAGTCCAGCGCTGCGGCGTTGTAAGCTGGGTAGAGGACAATTGCGCCTTGGAAATCTCTTGGCCACTGCTGCACCACCGCGAGCGCTTCGCGGCCGCCCGTCGAGCCGCCAGCGAAGTAGCTGCGCACAGGCTCACGCCCATAGCGCAGCTGGATCAAGTGAACTGCCGTATCGCGGGTCTTCTTCAGCGCGTCATGGGCGTAATTGGCCAGCGCTTCTTCATTCCAGGCGAAGTCGCCAGGGTTGACCGGGTTGGCGACGTGGCCCGAGTCGCTAGCAAAAACTGCATACCCTCGCCCCAGCGGGGTTGGTTGGTCCAGCGGCCCGGCCGGTACGTTGCCGGCAACGTTGGGCACCGTGCCGTTATAGCCCCCGCCACCGAACATCATTGCCTTGCCGTTCCACTGCTCTGGCAGAGCGATACGCATCTTTATCGTCGGCGCGCTCGGATCGACTGGTGCAATCTCGACGTTCAGCTCGCAGTAGGCGCCGTAGGCCTGCGGCGCGGTGCCGCCTCCCGGCAGCAGTGCGGCCGAGGTTACAGATGCGCCGGAAGTGGGCAGAGCGATGGCGTCGGCAGCTATGCGAGTGCCGAGCAGTTCGTTGCAGCTGGCCGCGAGACTCGACTCGGCGATCACGAGTGCCAGCAGGGCAGGGGTGGCGAGCAGCATCCGGGGCGGTCGTCTGCGGTTGCTGCTGAAGGGGCAGGGAGCAGTCATGTGGGCATCCTTCTTCTTGTTGTTGGTCATGCTCGACTCTCGAGCTGAAGTGCCCGAATAGAACGCAGGGCAGCGGTCGGGCTGACGGAAGCCGAGCCAAAGCTATGCCAGCCGAGCCGATTGGCAGGCAATTGCCGATGGCCGGTCGGATACAGTCATCCGCGCGCTCTGGCGGCCCACGCAACGATCCATAAGCCACGTCGGGTCACCAGAAAGGTCCAGCTTTCGCTACATCAATCGCAGAATTGTCACGCCGGCTGGACACCCTGTCTGACAGTCTGGACGTTTTCGACAGGCGGTACGGTTGAATGCCCCCTCAATGCTTTCAGCTGCGTGACGACAGGGCAGGTAGGTGACGTCTTCGCTAGTACTGCACTGGCTCAAGTGCTTACGCCGTTTAGCTCTATCCGATCTGACAGATGATCGGGATATTCCCAAACCACTGACTATACTTTTGTCGCATGCGCGCAATTGCCGCGTCGCGAGTTCTTTTCTCTGTCGAGACCTGCTTGCCTCATGGAAACGCTTTATCTGATTTTTCTGCTTTTGCTGGCGGTAGGCATCAGCCGCATCCTGGCCAACGTCGTTCCGCTGCCGTTGCCCATTCTGCAAATCATCATGGGAAGCCTGCTGGCACTCCCGCCGTTCGGCATGGGGGTCGAACTGCGTCCCGAGATCTTCATGCTGCTGTTCATTCCGCCCCTGCTTTTCTACGACGGCTGGAAGATCCCCAAGCGCGAGTTCACCGAGCACGGCGCTGAAATGACCGCAATGGCACTGGTATTGGTGCTGATCATTCTGGTGGTAGTCGGTTACTTCATTCATTGGCTGCTGCCAGCGATCCCACTCGGAGCAGCATTCGCGCTGGCTGCCATCCTGTCGCCAACCGATGCGCTGGCAGTCATCGCCATCGCTCAGGGGCGGCTGCCTCGGCATATGGCCCACCAGCTGGAAGGCGAGGCGATGATGAACGACGCCACCGGCCTGGTTTCTTTCAAGTTCGCGTTGGCCGCAGCGATTACCGGCAGCTTTTCGCTGGTTACGGTGACAGGTGAGTTCTTCGTTATCGCGGTCGGCGGGCTGCTGATCGGTGCAGGGCTGAGCTGGGCGGTGGGCAAGGGCAAGCAGTGGATGACGGCGCGGGGGTTGTTCGATCCCGCCACGTACGTGGTGATGATCCTGCTGCTGCCATTTGCCGCGTTCTTTCTTGCCGAGCACGCCGGTATGTCGGGCATTCTCTCGGCAGTGGCGGCGGGTATGGTTCAGAGCCGGATCGACATGCTGCCGGTGAAAACCAGTACGCGTATTCTCAATCGCAGCATCTGGGAAATGCTCGACTTCAGCTTCAATGGCCTGGTGTTCCTGCTGCTGGGCTTGCAGTTCCCGCGCATCGTGCAGCGCGTCTGGGAAGGGGCTGGGCAAGAGAGCTACAACATGCCGATGCTGGTTTTCAGTGCCTTGGCGATCATGGCGCTGCTGCTGGTGGTGCGCTTCGTATTTGTCTATGCCTACCACTGGGGCGAGGGGCGGGTGCGACGCATGCTCGGCAAGACGGTTCAACCCAAGCCGCTGCGCTTGTTCTCTGCACTCAGCGCGGTGGCCGGAGTGCGCGGTGCGATCACGCTGGCGGGCGTGCTTTCCATTCCGCTGATGATTGGCGACACGCCATTCCCCGGTCGGGACCTGATGATCTTCCTGGCTGCGGCGGTCATCATCCTGTCATTGCTGGTCGGTGCGTTGGGCATCCCCTATTTCCTCAGGCACTTGCCGAACAACGAGCTGGAAGAGCATCGGGAAGAATTGAAGAAAGCACGCCGGCTGGCTGCTCAGGCGGCGGTCAGCTGGCTGGAGAACTGGAAGCAGGCCAATCCGGCCGAGCACGCGGATGATGCCTTGTTACGCAGCGAGGTCACCGCGCGGGTTACCGAATCCTACCGGCATGACATCGAGGCGCTGATGGACCATCACGATCGGGCCAACCAGGCGCGAGAAACGCTGGCACTCGAGCGTGACATTCGCGTCCAGGCCATCGCTGTTCAGCGCAAGGAAATGTATCGGATGAGAAAACGTCATCAGATCGATGAGCAGATGCTGCAGACGCTGCTGCGCGAACTCGATTATGAAGAGGCCGCGCTAGGTGCAGGTGAGACGGCTTAGCGCCCCGCCTGATCCTGCTGAGGTTCGGGCTCGAGCACAGCGATCGTGTGATCGCTGTTCTTGAATGACACCAGTTCGATCAACCAAGCCTGTAGCACGGCTGAATTGGCCTTCTGATTGCGCATCGCGATGGAAAGTATTTCCCGCGCAATAGTCACCACAGCGCTCTTGCTTCCAAGGAAATGCCAGTTGAACCAGCCGTCGCCATAAGTCAGTGGCGCCTTCTGGCCTGGCGCCAGCGGGATGAATACCTTGATCGAGAGGTCGAACAGCACCTCCGGCTTGGAGATGATCACCAACTTCACATCCGTCACCTTTCTCAACCAGTATCGATGATCGAACCGCCCCCCAGTAAGTGTCGCGGACTGGCTCAGGGCATCGTTGATCAGCGCTCGGTTATCGATAAGTTGCACAGTGAAGGCTTCCGTATGCAGGGTGTGATGCTGGTTCCGAAAGCCTTGCGATAGGGCTGCGGAGCGACGAAACCAGCAGAGAAATCCAAGGCGTCCCTACATCCACTTTGCAAGGTCCGCTTGGCATGCCGGGTTATCGGTACGGCAGCGTTTTTGTTTAACGCCGTACAGCGAAACGGCGATCTTTTTTGGCGAAGCCGTTCTCGCTCCTGACCGTTGCGTTCCACATAACCCTTGGAAGCTTGGGCCCGTTGCGATCTCAATAGCGGTAATCAGCGTTCTGTTGAAATAGAAAACACCGACCAGTGAGCGCTCACTGGTCGGTACTGTTTTCGCGATCTCCTACTTGTTCGTGGCCTCGGCAGCTTCGCTGATCAGCGCGGCGACTTCGGCAGGGTAGGAGGTCATCACAACGTGGGAAGCACCTGGGATGCTTACCGTTTTCTGCGATCCGGCCCTATCAGCCATGAACTTCAGCGCAGCTTCGGGGATGTTCTTGTCGCCAGTGCCGTAGACGAACCAGGACGGGACGTATTTCCAAGCGTTGTCCAGGCTTTCCTCATTGAGGGCCGCGGCGGTGATTGGCCGCTGGGTGGCCGCCATGAGTGCTGCTTCAGCCGGTGGGACATCCGAGGCGAACTGCTCGGCAAATTTGTCCCGCTGGATGTAGAGGTCCTCATTGCCATCGCTCAGTTGCACCGGTTCCGCCAGCGTTGGGCCGAGCGTGCCTCCCGGAAACTTACCTGCCAGCGTCGCCGCACTCTCGCCGATGTCTGGGGCAAATGCGGCAACGTAGACCAGTGCTTTGACCTTGCTGCTGCCCTTCACGGCATTGGTGATGACACTGCCGCCGTAGGAATGGCCAACCAGAACGATCGGCCCTGGAGTGTGTTCGATTAGATCGGATACGTACTTCGCATCGTTTGCCACGCCACGCAGCGGGTTAGCGGCCGCTATTACCGGGTAACCCTGGTCGATGAGGCGGGCAGCTACGCCGTTCCAGCTGGATGATTCTGCGAACGCCCCATGCACAAGAATTACGGTTGGCTTGGCGGCGACGGCCATGGCACTACCGAGCGTGGACGCGGCTGCAAGAACGGTGGCTGCTACGGCTTTGCGAGTTTTGGATGCACTGGTCATGACGTTGATCTACCTTTCGTTGAGATGGCTAGGTTTCGGTTTACCCAGGCTGTATCCGGGGCGGCGCACCCTCACTGAAACCGCCGGTACTTCTCGATGCCTGCGTCAGGTGCAGGGACATAATGCGCAGCTGCACCGGTGCTTAGGATTCAAAACGTCGACAATATGCAACTGATCGTCTAATCGAGGATTTTCATGGATCGTTTATCCAGCCTGCTGACTCATTTCGGCATGAGTGCAGGGCTTTATCACAGCGGAGCCCTTTGTGGCGTGGCGGCATTTGAAACCGGGGATCAGGTGGGCTACATCCATGTGTTGCGAGAAGGCAGCATGACCCTGCGCCTGGCAGACAACAGCGAGGTCAAGCTGACCGAACCGACTGTCATGGTGTTTCCACGGCCCTATCGGCATCGGATGATTGCTGATGAAACCGAGCATGCGCGATTGGTCTGCGCGACGTTGCGCTTTGACGGCGGTGAGAACAATCCTTTGGCGGCGGCATTGCCAGACGTGCTGTTACTGCCGGTGGCCGAAGCGCCTATTCTCGACGGCGCCCTGAGCTGGCTGTTCGAAGAGGCGCTGGCCAGCAATTGCGGCCGAGAGGCGGTCATGGGGCGTCTGTTCGAGCTGCTTATCGTGCAAATGCTGCGTCATCTCATGGCCAGCCATGCAATGACGTCGGGGATGATGGCTGGCCTGGCGGATCTACGTCTGGCCCGCGCGATGACAATGATGCATGCCGAGCCTGAGCGCGCTTGGTCCGTCGCCGAACTGGCGGCTGAAGCGAACATGTCGCGCGCAAGTTTCGCCGCCAGTTTCCGCGCTGTGGTCGGGCAGACGCCTGCTGATTACCTCACCAGTTGGCGGATCAGCCTGGCGCAGAAGCGTCTGCGCGAAGGGCGGCCCATCGCTCTGATTGCCGATGAGGTTGGCTACGAGAGCCCCTCCGCGCTCGCCCGCGCGTTCCGTCGCAAGACAGGTGCGAGCCCTAGGGAATGGCAAGCCGCAGCCAACGCATAAAAGGCACGGTAGTTCTACGAGGGCACGACATGACTGAGCGACTATTCGTATATGGCACGCTTGCGCCTGGCCGCCCCAATGCGCATATCCTCGCTGACGTTCCGGGTACCTGGTTGCCCGCCAGTGTTACGGGCACTTTGCGAGCCGAAGGGTGGGGAGCCGCGATGGGCTATCCTGGCCTCGACCTGGACGACCACGGCCAAGCTATAGAGGGTTTGGTGTTCAGCTCAGATGAGCTGCCCAAGCATTGGGCCAGGCTCGACGAGCTCGAGGGAGACGCCTATCGGCGTATCCTGACCACCGTTCGGCTTGCCAATGGCGAGCACGTCCAAGCCTATCTCTACGCACTCAAATCTGGCTGATTGCTTCTGGAAACGCTACTTGGCGAACAGCTGGCTCATGTCCTTGAAAGCCTTGAATTCAAGGGCATTGCCGCAGGGATCGAAGAGAAACATCGTAGCTTGCTCGCCCACCTGACCCTGGAATCGGACATACGGCTCGATGACGAACTGCGTATCACGGGCGCGCAATCGCTTGGCCAGTGCCTCCCATTCAGGCCAGCTCAGAATGATGCCGAAATGCGGGACTGGAACGTCGTGGCCGTCCACGGCATTGGTATGGGCAGCTTCTTGCGATGCGGTTCGCGGATGCTCGTGAATGACCAGTTGATGGCCATAGAAGTCGAAGTCCACCCAGTGCTCGGATGAGCGGCCTTCTGCCAGGCCAAATACTTCGCCATAGAAGCGCCGGGCAGAGGGCAGGTCATAAACGGGTATCGCAAGGTGAAAGGGTGAAAGGCTCATCAGGGCTACCTGTGCAGTCGACGTGAAGGCCATCTTGCCAATTTGTCGCACCTCCCTACAGCGCGTATCTTTCTAGCCGAGCCTCGAAAATTTCGATCAGTGAAGCGCCTATGATTCGTGAATTGAAAACTTTACTGGCCATTGCCAAGTGCGGCAGTTTCGCTGCAGCAGGCAACACGGTCGGCCTCACGCAGTCCGCCGTGAGCGCTCAGATGAAGAACCTCGAAGAGGCGTTGGGCCTTCGTCTTTTCGATCGAACCGGCCGCTCGGCGCATCTGAATGCCGCCGGGTTGCGCGCGCTGCCACTGGCCGAACAGATCATCGAAACCTTTGCACTGATGGGCCAGCCCGAGTCGCTCGACGACTTTCGCGGCGAGCTGCGCATAGGCGCAATCGGGACGGTACAAACAGGACTCTTGCCAGGCACATTGTTGCGGCTGCGCGAGGAGGCGCCAGGCCTTGTGCCGAAGCTGGTGCCTGGAGTCTCGCTGAACCTGCTTTCCCAGGTCGACGCTGGGGATATCGATCTGGCGATTCTGATCCGGCCCCCCCATGCACTTGCGAAGGAGCTGCACGCCGAGCTGATCGTCAAGGAGCCATTCGTGTTGATTACGCCGTTGACCATCCAGGGCGATGACCCGCTCAAGCTGATCGAGGAGCATCCGTTCGTACGTTACGACCGCAGCTCATTCGGTGGGCGCCAGGTAAGTCAGTTCCTGCGCAAGCACCATCTGGATGTGCGTCCCGGGCTCGAATTGGATGAGCTGGATGCCATCGTCAAGATGGTTGAAAGCGGGCTGGGCGTTGCCCTGGTACCAAAAGCCGGACTGTGGCTGGAGCGTACGCCGTCGGTTCGCATTATTTCCCTAGGTGCGGCGACCTTCTATCGTGAGCTGATGCTCGTTAGCCGCTACAGCACGCACCGTTCGCCCCTGCATCAGCTGTTCCGCCGCTGCCTGCAGGAGAGGGTAGAAGGTGGTGAAGGTGACTTGGGTGTGCTTGCCAGTGGCCAGCGGCGATGAACCTCGGCAGAACATCATGACGTTTTGGTCCTCGGAAGAAAGACCGCCAGCACACCGAACAACGGCAGGAACGAACAAAGAAAGTACATATACTCGACGCCGTATATATCGGCAAGATGCCCAAGCAACGCCGCCCCAATCCCGCCGAAGCCGAACATCAGACCGAAAAAAAGACCCGCGATCATACCAACGTTTCCAGGCACCAATTCCTGAGCGTAAACAACGATGGCCGAAAACGCAGACGCCAGAATGAAGCCGATGATGACGCTCAAAGCGGCGGTCCAGAACAGGTCGACATGTGGCAGCGCCAGGGTGAACGGCGCTACGCCAAGGATCGAGAACCAGATCACCGCCTTGCGGCCGATCCGGTCGCCGATTGGCCCGCCGAAGAAGGTTCCTGCAGCCACCGCCCCTAGAAACAGGAACAGGTGCAGTTGTGAACTTGCTATCGACAGGTCGAATTTTTCCATCAGGTAGAACGTGAAATAACTGGTGAAGCTGGCCATATAGAAATACTTGGAGAAGACCAGCAGGCCGAGCACGATCAGCGCGCTCATCACCCGGCTTTTGGACAGGCCATGCGTGGCGGCTTGACCCTGCTTGAGCTTGAACAGGGCAAGGTGCTCGGCGTACCAGCGGCTGATCCGGTACAGCACGAACAGGGCGAGGATGGCGAACAGCGCGAACCAGGCGATATTGCCCTGGCCGTGCGGAATGATGATGGCCGCTGCCAAGAGCGGGCCGAACGCCGAACCTGCATTGCCTCCAACTTGGAAAGTCGATTGCGCCAGGCCAAAACGGCCACCGGAAGCCAATCGCGCGACGCGGGACGCTTCCGGATGGAAGGTCGAAGATCCGATGCCAATCAAGGCGGCCGCCAGCAGAATCATGGAAAAGCTGCCGGCCATGGATACCATCACAATGCCTATCAAGGTGCACACCGAGCCGGCTGGCAATAACCATGGTTTGGGATGGCGATCAGTGTGATAGCCAATCCAGGGCTGTAACAGCGAGGCGGTCAGCTGGAAGGTGAGGGTAATCAGCCCGACCTGGGTGAATGTCAGGCCATAGCTGGCCTTCAGCATCGGATAGATCGCCGGCAACACCGCTTGAATCAGATCGTTGATCAGATGCGCCAGCGCAACACCGCCGATGATTCGCATCGCCAGTGGGCTGCTGGATGAGGGTGCTGAGCCGGCACGGGCATTGCTGATGGCCATGAAAATCCAAAAGAGGGCGTGGGTAGGTGTGCAAATGTGCCACCGCCAAACTGCGCGCACCATCTTGTTCTAGAACGGCGAATTTCGAGAGGCTGCCGTTTCGTGGCGTCCATCCTGGGCCGAGCCCAAGCGTGCCTCTGGCGTTGCGGCAGAATTGATCAGGCGGTCTGTCGCAGAGTGGTCGAACGGCATGGCCGATAAGCATGGGTCGCTGGCGTTGCGATCGCCTGCATACGAATTGCCATCCATCTCGGGGGCAGGCTGGATCGGACGTTGGCAACCCGGTTTTCAATGGCGTAGCTCAGGGGATTGTGGTGTTCTTGCACTACGCTTGTACGAAACCCTCATCTTTGCTTCGCGCCATAAGAACGGCGCGTATCGGCAGGGGTCGAAAACGGTATTCGCAGCCCCTTCGTTGGTGAACTTGCATGGCTCAACCAGATCTCCAATCCCGCTTGGCTTTTACGCTCAAATCTGCTGGTTTGCTGGAGTGGTACGTCGAACTCGACGACTCGCTAAATGACGCGAGAGCCGCGGTCGAGGCGGTCACCCACGCGCTTGACGCCTGTTCACTGGGCAGCACCTCGCTAACCGAATTTCTCGAACATATCCATCCCGAAGACCGCGATGGCGTCGCCGAACATGTCGCCATTGCGCTCTCGACTGGTGATGAGGTGCGGTTCGAATGTCGTGTGCTGGTCGGTGACACAGGCGTGCAGACGGTCAGTGTCATGGGGCGCTCTACCGCGCATCCCGAGTTCAGGTCACTGCACTTCATCAGCCAGGATGTGACTGACTGTCGCCGCTCGGAGGCCATCGCCAAGGGCCAAATGCGTGCGCTAGAGCTTGCAGTAGTTGGCGCACCGCTGGCCGAGGTATTGGTTGAGCTCACTCGGTCTGCCCAGGAGCAGTCGGCCGGAGTCATCCGCGCGGCGATCATGAGACTGGACGAGGACGGCAAATTACGGTTCATCGAAGCGTCCAGCCTTCCCGATGATTTCGTCAGGTCACTGGACGGCATGGATACCGGCTCCAACGAAACGAGCTGCAGCGTATCGGTCCGCACTGGCCAGCCGAGCATCACTGAGGACATTGATACCGATCCCAAATGGCAACAACATCGCGCCAAAGCGCTTGAGCACGGCCTGCACGCTTGCTGGTCGACCCCGATCCTCTCTACCGAACGGGAGATCATGGGGACCATCGCCTGCTACAGCAATGTGCGCTCCGTGCCTTCGGCAGTGGAGCAGGAGGGCATTACGCTGCTGGCCAATACAGCGGCCTTGGTGGTACAGCGTGATCGAGCCAATCGCGCCCGTGCCAAGGCCGAACAACGAATGGCGACTAATGAGCGTCGCTTCCGCGGGTTGGTGAAGGCTACGAACAGCCTGACCTGGGCGACGAGCCCTGCTGTAGACATCATCGAACCGCAAAGCGAGTGGAGCGAGTTCACTGGACAGACCTTCGAGCAAGCCTGCGGCAAGGGATGGCTGGATGCCGTGCATCCTGAGGATCGTCCCGAGCTTGAGGAGGTGGTAGGTGAAATGCATTCGGTCTTCACCAACAAGCGCGCCGAATACCGCGTACGCCGCAGGGACGGGCAGTACCGTTACATGTCCGGGCATGCGGTGCCGATCTTCGATGAACGCGGCAATATCAAGGAGTGGTCCGGTGGCTTGACCGACATCACCGACCGCAAGCAGGCCGAACACCGGCTCAACCACCTGGCGACCCATGACGCACTGACCGGACTGCCCAACCGGACTTATCTGAACGACCATCTGCGCGAGCTGGTCAACTTCATTCCCGAAGGCCAGCAGCTGATGATCATGCTGATCGACCTTGATCGGTTCAAGGAAGTCAACGATTCGATGGGGCACGGTTATGGTGATGTGCTGCTGGTGCAGATTGCGCACCGGCTTCGCCAGGCTCTACCCACGGGGGATCTGGTTGCGCGGCTGGGTGGTGACGAGTTCGTCGTGGTTGCGCATCTGCCGGACGGTGTACGGTCGGCCGAGCTGATTGCAACCGATCTTCTGCGCGCCATTCAGCTGCCTTGTGATGTGCTGGGCACCCGCTACCATCCTTCGGCCTCGATGGGCATGTGCTTGTACCCAAACCCCGACACCACGATCGACGAGCTGTTGCAGCATGCCGATATCGCCATGTACCGGGCCAAGGATGCGGGCGGCACGCGAATCCAGTTCTTCTCCGCGGAGATGAGCATAGAGACCAAGAACCGCATGGCGCTCGAGCTGGATTTGCGCGATGCGCTGGAGCGCGACGAGTTCGTGCTGCACTACCAGCCGCGCATTCGCCTTGGTGACGATATGGCCTGCGGCGTAGAAGCATTGATCAGGTGGAATCATCCGACCAAGGGACTGATCCCGCCGAACGCTTTCATTCCGATTGCCGAGGCCACCGGGTTGATCTGCAAGATCGGCAGCTGGGTATTGCGGCAGGCATGTGCAGACATTCAGTTGTTGGTCGAGCGCATCGGGATCGATCTGGTGCTGTCGGTCAACGTGTCGCCCGTTCAACTCAAATCGCCGACCCTCTGCAGCGATGTTCGCCATGCGCTGGAAGCGTCGGGCATGAAGGCAAGCGACCTGGAACTGGAACTCACCGAGTCCGGGCTGATTGAAGACACCGACACCTCACACCAGCTCCTGCGTGAGCTGTGCGATATCGGCGTCAGGCTAGCCATCGATGATTTCGGTACGGGTTACGCCGGCATCGCCTACCTTCGGCAGTACCCGATCGATGTCGTCAAGCTTGATCGATCCTTCCTTGGGCCATCGTCCGGGACGGACAGCACAATGGATTTCATAAAAGCCGTGACTGAGATGTGCCATTCGCTCGGCATGCGGGTCGTGGCAGAAGGCGTCGAGGATTCGAACATGCTGCAGCAGCTCGTCCGGTCCTCATGTGATGAGGCGCAGGGCTACCTCTTTGCCCAACCCATGCCGCTGTCCAGGCTCGACGACTTCATTATTGACCGACAGGCTAGCTAGCTGGCCGCGAGCCAGCGGTTCGAATCGGCTTCAGCGCTCAGCGCTCAGCGGCCGGCGGTCGCTCGATGGGTCGCTTGCGCCTGATGCTCAGACACGACTCGCTTGAACGGCTCGGATGCGATAGGACGCCCCAGATAGAACCCTTGCGCCTGATCGCAGGCCAGCTCGGTCAGCTTTCCGAGCTGCGTGACCGTTTCTATGCCTTCGGCCGTGACCGTCAAGGACAGGGCGTGGCCCATGCTGACGATGGCGTGCACGATAGCCTCGCTGCTCTGCGAGTGATCAAGGCCCGAGATGAAGCTGCGGTCTATCTTTATTCCGTCGAACGGGTAAGTGCGCAGGTAGCTGAGCGAAGAATAGCCAGTACCGAAGTCGTCCATCGACAGCCGAACGCCCAGTGCCTTGAGTTGGTTCATGGTGATCAGCGCAGCGGCGGCATCTTCGAGCATTACGCTTTCTGTGATTTCCAGCTCCAGTCGCTCGGGTGAGAGTCCGGTGATCTTCAATGCAGCCGCGACGCGCTCAACCAGGTCGTTACGCTGAAACTCCACAGAAGAGAGGTTCACCGAGACCATCATGGTGTCTCCCCAGGTCAAGGCGTTCATGCAGGCCTCCTGCATTACCCAATCGCTGAGCTCGATGATCAGACCGGTCTCCTCGGCCAACTGGATGAAGCTGTCCGGCGGCAGAAGCCCCTTTGTAGGGTGATGCCAGCGCACCAGTGCTTCGGCCCCGACAAGGTGCTGGCCGGCCGCTTCGTAGCGCGGCTGGAAGTCCAGGCGGAACTCGCGCCTGCGCAAGGCGTGTCGCATGTCGATTTCCAGCTGTCGACGCTCCATGATCCGTTCGTTCATGGCCGGCTCGTAGAATCGGAACATGTTGCGACCGCTGGATTTGGCCTCGTACAGGGCAATGTCGGCGTAGCGCAGCAGGTCTTCGCCGGTGATTCCATCGAAAGGAGCACACACCACACCGATGCTGGTACCGACGCTGACTTCGTTGCCGGCTATCGTGATCGGCTGGTTGATGCGATCGATGAGGCGTTGGCAGAGCCCTTCGGCCTGTTCGGGGCTCTTGCAGTCGGTAGCAACCACGACGAATTCGTCCCCACCCAGCCGCGCTACCAGGTCGGTCGAGCGGGTGCAGCTGTTCAATGCATTCGCGATTTCGCGCAACACCAGATCGCCCGCGGCGTGACCGAATGCGTCGTTGATGGGTTTGAAGCGATCAAGGTCCAGCGCCAGCAGATACACCGGTCGATCAGCGTTCAAGCCTTCGCTCAAACGGCTGTTGATGAAGTGGTTCAGGCGGTGGCGGTTGGCGAGGCCGGTCAGGGCATCGTGCTGGCTGATGTGCTCGATACGTGCCTTGGCTTCGATCTCTTCGGTGATATCGCACACGGTGCCCTGGAAGCCCAACAGCTGCGCGCCTGAACGCACCGCGCGAGCGGAAAGTTGGCAATAGCGCAGGCTGTCGTTGGCGGCATTCATCTCGCACGGTATTGGTCGGCGTGCATTGCTGGCGCCGAGCTCCGCACTTACTGCCAACAGTCGGGTGTCATACGCAAGCAACTCGAACAGCGGACGGCCGAGCCATTGCTCGCGGGGCAGCCCGGTCAACTGGCAAAACCGGTCGGAGAGATAGGTCAGGTTCTGCTCAGAGTCGGTTTCCCAGATCCAGTCCGATGACGCCTCGGAGATGTTCTTGAAACGCTGTTCGCTGATCTGCAAAGCCTGCTGAGCCGCATCGATCATATGGGTAGCGTGCAGAACGCGCTTGCGCAGCCAGCAGACCAGAACCGCAACCAGTACCCCGACCAGAAAGAGCAACGGCAAGTAGGTCTTCAGCAGCGATAAACCAAGATCTTCGCTGTTCCATTGAAGAGTTACGGGCGCACCCACCTTCGCTTGCAGCGTCAATTTCGGGCTCGACGCATCGGGCAGGTTGCCCAGGGTTGCTTTCAGGTTATCCAGGTCAAAAGCCTGATCGATGACCTTGAGTTTCGCCTCCGTCAGTACGTCGACGTAGACCAGGTAAGACAGCGCAGTGAAGTCGTCGAAGCTGTTGTCGGGGCGCATAACCGCCGCTGACATGACGGCCGGAACACCCGCTACGGAAAAATAGGCGTAGGCGATCGCATCGTCCGCAGATTTATCGCGCGCTTCTTGAAGCAAAGCAGGAATGTCTCCTGTGATCCAATCGGTGGCCGGCGTATCGCCCAGAGCACCATTGATGACGCCGTAGCGGGTCGTGGCGTCCGGACCAAGAACGAACACACCGTCCAGGCCGTACGTAGAAAACAGCGACGGGCCGATATTGTCCCCCTCATAGGCCCATGCCGTGTCGATGGCGTCGTGCATGTACTTGTAGGCGTCGTACCAGAATGCGTAGTCCGCCAGTGCCGTGCCTATCTTGTCCTGGCGGCTTTCCATTGCTCTGGCAGCATCCGTTTCGCTGTGGCTGACCTGATGCTCGTCCAGTGCAAGGCACAGGTAAACCAGCGCAAGGCCTGCGGTAATGAACAGCGCTGCGACGACGTAGACAAAGCTGAGGGACGCCTTGCGGGTAATGGCGGTATAACCCGCTGACGATGAAACAGGATTCGCTGCGGTATGAAGAGTCATCTGATCTCGCCGGAACTCGTACTGGATGCGCGACCGACAGGTCGCAGAATCTATATCGGCGGCCACCTACGCGACGTTGGTGTTGCCGCAGCAGATTCCGACCAGCGGTGAGCGGCGTGGAGAGCCGAGTCTCTGGCTGCGTGGATGCAAACAGGTGGTAAGAAACCCATCGCCACCTACGATTCGGTCCCTGTACCATTCCCGCCACGAGTGCCCCGACGCTCCGGGCGTTTCAGCCAACTCTGGTCGAACGCCCTTGCTGCATCTGAAATCTGGTCAAGGTTTCATCGATGCGCCAATTCGAGTCTGGTGCGGTGGTCGAGAACGGCCAAGCGTAGTTCCGAGTATTCACTGACGAGCATCGATGTGACCCTACACGTTTCATCCGAAAGGAAGCCTTTGCTGATTGGTGCGTCCGACGGCGCAGAGTGCGCCGGTATGGTTCAGCTTCTTGGCGAAGAAGGTTATGAGGCGGTCGTCTGCACGGATCTGGCGGCGATGCTTGGCCAACTGGACCATCGGGTCGGCGCTGTCATCATCATGGATACCTTCGTTCCGGCACTCACCGAGCTTCCTGCTTCAGTGAACGATGGGCACGGGTGGTCGGGGATTCCCTTCATTCTGATATCGCAGTGTCGGGGCATGTCGCGTGCCGATTTTCAGACATTGCGAGCGCGACTTCCGTCCAGCATCACCGAGCTGGTGCTGCTGGAACAGCCGTTGGGTCCAGCATCTTTGCTCAGCACCGTGGCAACCGTGTGGCGATCTCGGCAGCGTCAGCTCGAAATTCGTGACCGCATGATCGAACTGGCCGAACAGCGCACCACGCTGGAGAGCCTGGTCGAGCATCTTCCTGTTGGTGTCTGTCTGATCGACATGAAGGGAGCGACCGTACTCAGTAACCCCCACTACGAGCGCTACGTCCCCAATAAGCTCATTCCATCAAATGACCCTGCCCACACTGGACGCTGGGTTGGCCTGGATAGCAGCGGGCAACCGCTGCCGCGTGATCAGTTTGCGGGTGCACGTGCATTGCGTGGCGAAGTAGTTGCGAGTGCCGATTTCCGTTATTACCCGGAAGGTGGTGGCGAGCTTTGGACCCGCATCAGCGCCGTGCCCTTGTACGATTCCAATCAGAAGGTCAAAGGCGCGGCACTGGTGGTCATCGATATCAACGCGGTGAAACAGAACGAGGAAACGTTACGTCGATTCAACGATGATCTCGAAGCCCAGGTAAAGGCGCGCACCCGTGCATTGGAAGACGCCCTGGAAAAGCTGACGCTGGAAAGCCAGGAGCGCGCCCGCGCCGAGGAGCAATTGCGCCAGTCCATGAAGATGGATGCGGTCGGCCAGCTCACTGGCGGCATCGCTCACGACTTCAACAACATGCTCACCGGAGTGATCGGGGCGCTGGATCTGATGCGCTTGCGTATCGGCCGACAACAGTACGGTGACCTCGATCGGTATATGTCCGCCGCGCATGCATCGGCTAGCCGCGCTGCTGCACTGACCCAGCGCTTACTTGCCTTCTCGCGCCGACAATCGCTGGAAAGCCGCGCCGTGGCTGTGAATCCCTTGATCAACTCGCTGGTTGATCTCTTGCGGCGGACCCTGACAGAACGAATCAGCCTGGATGTTCGGCTGATGGACGATATCGGCCTGGCGCAGGTGGACCCCAATCAGCTGGAAAACGCGCTGTTGAACCTCAGTATCAACGCGCGCGATGCGATGCCGGACGGTGGCACCTTGACGATCGCAACGCGCGTTGCGCAGCTTGATGCCGCAGAAGCTGCCAACCTGGGCGGCAGCGCTGGACTCTACGTCGCCATCGATGTGACCGATACGGGCGTCGGTATTCCGGCTTCCATGCTGGCGAAGGTTTTCGAGCCGTTCTTCACGACCAAGCCCTTGGGGCAGGGGACTGGATTGGGGTTGTCCATGGTCTATGGCTTCGTCCAGCAGAGCAGTGGGTTCATTTCCGTGACCAGTACCGAGGACGTCGGTACTTCGATCACGCTGCACATCCCTGTGGCGCAGCCGTCATCCAGCGAAACCGTTTCCAGCGCGGCGAATGCTGAGGTGGTGGCCGGCGCCGGCCAGACGATCCTCGTCGTGGAGGATGACGACTCCGTTCGATTACTGCTCGACAGTGCGCTTCAGGATTTGGGCTACCGCGTGCATCTCGCCGAAGACGGCCAGCAAGCGTTGAAGCTGCTGGGCCAGATGAGCGCGGTTGATCTGCTCGTCACTGACGTTGGTTTGCCCGGCTTGAATGGGCGGCAGCTTGCTGAAATCGTTCAGCAGCACCGACCGGATCTGCCGGTCTTGTTCATCAGCGGTTATGCGGAAAACGCAGCCACTCGTTCGGAGTTTCTGGGGCCGAGGATGAAGTTGATGACCAAGCCCTTCACTCTGGATTCGCTGGCCGAGACGGTGTCGTGCGTGTTGCGGATATAGCTCGTGGCCCGCATGCGGTTCGAAGCTTGAAGGCACGCGCTGCACGCTGATCACCCTGTAGTCTGCACAGATGTTCTAGAACCCTAGCCTGGGCTTCAGACCATAATCCTCATTTCGAAAGCGAGCGGGTGG
The DNA here is from genome assembly GCF_003696365.1 of Stutzerimonas zhaodongensis. Taxonomy (GTDB): domain Bacteria; phylum Pseudomonadota; class Gammaproteobacteria; order Pseudomonadales; family Pseudomonadaceae; genus Stutzerimonas; species Stutzerimonas zhaodongensis. Next base: position 289,693 of record NZ_RFFM01000003.1, on the reverse strand, counting down.
CGGGAAGGTATGAGCGACAGCAAATCTGGCAATAGCTGGATCGACCTGAAGCTGGATGCCGAAACAGGCATCGAGACCATCCGTGCGCATTTCGAAGGTCATGCCTACGATCCGCATTGGCATGACAGCTACCTCATCGGCGTTACGGAGCAGGGCGTCCAGCAGTTCCAATGCCGCAGGGCACTGCACAGCAGCGTCGTGGGGCAGGCGTTTCTGCTGGAGCCAGGCGAGATCCACGATGGCCGTGCGCCGACCCCCGGCGGCTTCACCTATTCGACTTTCTACCTGCAGCCTCATTGGCTGGAGGCCCAACTGCGTGGGTTGTTCGAAGACGCGCCGAGCGATTGCCTGCCCAGTTTCAAGGAAACCCTCGCCGATGAGCCGGGCCTGGTAAGGCACATCGCCTACGCGTTTCAGGCCGTTCACCTCGACGAGTTGCGCATCGTTCGGCATGCCGCACTCGACGGTTTGCTGGATGTACTGTCGAGGCGGATGCACTGGCGCAAGCGCCTGGAGACTCCCGCGCCGCTGCCGGCGGTTGCGATAAGGACCAGGGATTACCTCCATGCCCATCTTGACCAGGACCTCGGCCTCGATGAGCTTGCAGCTGTGGCTGGGGTCGACCGCTTTCGCTTGTCCCGAGTGTTCAAGGCTTCTTTCGGGCTGGCACCCCACGCCTATCTAGTCCAGCTTCGACTAAGCGCCGCTCGCAAATTGCTTCGGCAGGGGTTGGCACCTGCGAACGTTGCAATGGAGCTGGGTTTTGCCGATCAGAGCCACCTCGGACGATGGTTTCGCCGGGCCTACGGTCTTAGTCCCGCGGCGTATCGAAAAAGCTGCTCAAACCTTCCAGACCGCTGAGCCAAACACAGACAAAGTGGCAGGGTCGAAACTGGAGACCTGCCCATGCCTGCCATCGATTACCTTTCATTCACCGCCACCCGGCCCGTTGTAAGGGGGCGGCGATGAACCAGCTTCTTCCGTTTGTACTGTTCACCTTTGTCGCTTCGATCACCCCCGGGCCAACCAACATGCTCGTGCTCAGCAGCAGCGCCCGTTTCGGTTGGCGCGCTGCTCTCCCTCTGCTGACGGGCGCCTGCTTGAGTGCCGCACTGATCGTCATGCTGGTCGGCCTGGGGTTGGGCGAATTACTGATGCGGCTACCTGCTGTGCAAAATGCGATGGCCTGGTTGGGCGTTGGCTGGATCACGCTGCTGGCCTGGAAACTCTGGCGCAGCGCTGATGAGCCCTTGGACACAGACGCGGCCGACATGCGCATCGGGGCATGGGGCGGGGCGGCTTTGCAGCTGATAAACCCGAAGACGTGGATGATGGCACTTGCCGTAGTCGGCGTATTCGCGGGCGCTGATGCAGGCTTGGCAGGATACGCAATCTACGCGCTGATCTTCCTTGCCATAGCGATGCCTTGCCTGATTGGATGGGCCGCGCTTGGGCGCGGGGCGGTCAAACTGCTGCGCTCCAGAGCGTCGCTGCGGCGTTTCAATCAGGCCATGGCGCTGCTGCTGCTCGTCTCGGCATGGAGCAGCCTGTTGATGTAAGGCGTTTCTGGGGGCTGCGTTTAGCACGCTACGCCTGGTTCGCAGGGGCAACTATCATGCACCGCCGGGTCGCCTGCACATTCATCTCGCCGGCTGGGGAACCAAAGCCGGATCAGTGATGGTCGAAGCGCCTAGACAATGACCACCACCGGTCTTGGTTTTCGATTGCCTCCCGTGCGGCGCTGTTGCCTGAGGCGACCTACTTACCCTTCAAAGGAACGATAGATGAGCATCGACCTCAACGCAGGACGCCTCCCGGAAGAACATTCGCTGACCAACATTCCGCGCCTGATTTCGCGCTACTACAGCGAGCGACCAGATCCGTCCGATCCAGCGCAGCAGGTTTCTTTCGGCACCTCCGGGCATCGTGGCTCCTCGCTGAAGGCGAGCTTCAACGAATGGCACATCCTGGCAACCACCCAGGCGATCTGTGACTATCGCCGGGAGCAGGGCATAGATGGCCCGATCTTCGTCGGCATGGACACCCACGCGCTGTCCGAACCGGCCTTCGTATCCGCCCTGGAAGTGCTGGCGGCCAACGGCGTTGAGACTCGAATCGACGCCGGTTGCACCGAGACCAACGGCGAGCCCGGCTACACACCGACGCCTGCGATCTCCAACGCCATCCTCGAATACAACGCCGGCCGTAGCAGAGGCCTGGCCGATGGCATCGTCATCACGCCTTCGCACAATCCACCTGCCGATGGCGGCTTCAAGTACAACCCCACCAATGGCGGCCCGGCCGATACGGGTGTGACCAAGTGGATTCAAGAGCGCGCCAATGCATTGCTGGTTGCCGGCCTGAAAGGCGTGCAGCGGATGGATTATTCCCAGGCGCTGAAAGCACCGACGACACAACGCTTCGACTTCATCGATAGCTACGTGAGCGGCCTGGAGCAGGTAATCGACCTCGAAGCGATCCGCAACTCCGGTCTCAAGTTTGGTGTAGATCCACTCGGTGGGGCAGGAGTGCATTACTGGACGCGTGTTGCCGAACGCTATGGTCTGCCCCTGGAAGTGCTCTCGACCCGTGTCGATCCGACCTTCCGTTTCATGCGCCTGGACTGGGACGGCAAGATCCGCATGGATTGCAGTTCGCCCCACGCCATGGCCGGGCTGATCGAAAACAAGGACCGCTTCGACGTCTCCTTCGCCTGCGACACTGACCATGACCGTCACGGCATCGTGGCGCGCTCGGTGGGTCTGCTGAATCCCAACCATTACCTGGCCGTGGCCATCGAATACCTGTTTACCCATCGCCCGCAATGGAGCGCTCAGGCAGGTATCGGCAAGACGCTGGTGTCGTCCTCGATGATCGATCGCGTCGCCAAGGGCATCGACCGCAAGGTGGTTGAGGTGCCGGTAGGCTTCAAGTGGTTCGTCGATGGTTTGATGGACGGCAGTCTGGGCTTCGGTGGCGAGGAATCCGCTGGGGCGTCATTCCTGCGCAAGCAGGGCGGGGCCTGGTCGACCGACAAGGACGGCCTGATTCTCGGCCTGCTGGCCGCCGAAATCACCGCCGTAACCGGCAAGGACCCGGGCGAACGCTACCAGGCGCTGACCGACCGTTTCGGCGCGCCGGTCTACCAGCGCATCGACGCGCCCGCCAATCGCGAGCAGAAGGCAAAGTTGGGCAAACTTTCGGCGTCCCAGGTCACAGCTGCCGAGCTGGCCGGTCAGCCGATCACTCAGATCCTCACCGAAGCACCTGGCAACGGTGCAGCCATCGGCGGGCTCAAGGTGGTGACCGACAATGGCTGGTTCGCCGCGCGCCCGTCCGGCACCGAGGACGTCTACAAGATTTACGCCGAAAGCTTCGAAGGCGAAGGGCACCTCAAGCGCATCCAGGAAGAAGCCAAGGCGCTGGTGGATAACGTGCTCAACGGCTGACGACTAGCAGCCGAGCCATGATCGAAGAGGTCAGTCACCAAGTTGAGACGAGGAGAGCCATGTTCAGCCATATTCAGGTTGGAGGTCGCGATCTCCAGGCAATGGTCGCCTTCTATGACTTGGTGCTTGGCCGCTTGGGTTGGGTGCGCTTGCTTGATGAAGAGGATGACGGCCCACCCGGTGCCGGCTGGCATCGGCCCGGTACGAAGTGGCCGCAGTTTTATGTGCAGCAACCCTACAACGGTTTGCCGGCTACATCGGGTAACGGCGTCCAGATCAGCTTTGCCGCCGCTTCGCAGGAGCAGGTGACAGCGGCGTGGCAGGCCGCTATCAAGAGCGGAGGGGCTGATGAAGGGGCGCCGGGGCTGCGCCCACGTTATGGCGCAGATTTCTTCGGTGCCTACTGTCTCGATCCGGAAGGCAACAAATTGTGCTTTCTTCACACCAATGACTTTGATGGCTAGCCCGATTAGATACGGAGGCTGAGTCAAAGGATCAGTCCTGCTTGTCACTCATTGGGCGGCAGGCGCAGAGCTGCGCATCGAGTCCCGTTCTGAAAACTTGTCCTGGAACGCCACAAGGCCTGGGAATTCGTTACGCCAGCTCAGCTCGGCAAATCGGAAATCCAGATACCCCAACGCGCAGGCTACCCCAATCTGAGCGATGTCCAGCGGGCCTTGCAGTTGGCCTACGTCATCATTCAGTGACCTCAAACCCCGCCGTACCTTGCTCAACTGGCCATCTACCCATTCATCCCACTGCCGCTCCACGGGCCGTGCAGCGCGCTCGTAGCGCGTAAGCACCGCGGCTTCCATCAAGCCATCCGCCAGCGCGGCCAGACGCAAGGTTTGCCATCGCAGGGTGGGATCAGTGGGGAATAACCTGGGTTGGTCGTGCAGGCTGTCGAGGTATTCGCAGATCACTCGGCTGTCGTACAAGGCTTCACCTTCATCGGTCAGCAAAGCGGGAATCTTGCCCAGAGGGTTGAGAGAGTTGACCCGCTCGTTAACGGATACGGGGAGTACGGAAGTTTCGATCAGCTCCAGTCGGGGCGTTAAGCCGGTCTCGCTGGCAAGTACTCTCACCTTTCGGGCAAAGGGCGATGCAGCGGCATAGATCAATTGCATGGAAAAGTAGCTCTTGTTTGGTGATGATCAGGGAAGGGTTGGCAACGCTTTGGCCGGCGGATGCGAACGGCTGTAATTGAGCATAGACAACGGAAACGGAGCGGGTGATCTGCCTGCTTCTGCTTGTCCGCACTGGCCCCGGCAACATCTCACACGTTGCCAACCTGAACCTTCACACGCCGACCGTTTTCGGCAGCTTGGCAATCACCTTGATTTCGAACTGGAAACCATAAAGCCAGGTGACGCCGACAGCTGTCACAGTAGGGTGCGGTGCTCTGCCCCAATAGTCCGGAACCACGCTCCAGATTTTCTCGAAGTTGGTTTGGGGATCGACGATGAAAACAGTCACGTCGACCACGTCGTCAAAGGTGCAATCGGCTGCTTGCAGAACCGCGTTTAGATTTTCAAACGCCAGCCGGACCTGAGCTTCCAGATCCGGCTCGGGCGATCCATCTTCGCGACTACCCACTTGCCCCGAAACGTACAGCATCCCATTGGAGCGAATGGCGGGGGAATAACGGTTGCGTTCGTAAAGCGCTTGGCGGCCAGCGGGGAAAACGACGTCACGTGTGTTCATCAGTGCCTCTCTATAGTTGGGTCGAGCAAGTGTCAGGGATCTGGAATCAGACTGTAGAGCGGCGTGCCAGCCGGATAAACTGGTAAGGCTGATCATCACTGTTCACGAATTCAAAACAATCCAAAGCCCGGAGCCACCATGGACCGCTTTGTCGCGATGCAGGCATTCGCCCGCGTAGTCGAAACAGGCAGCTTCACCAAGGCCGCCGAGACGCTGAATCTGAGCAAGACCAGCGTCACGCAACTGGTCCAGCAACTCGAGGCGCGTCTGCGCGTCAGGCTGCTCAACCGCACGACGCGCAAGGTCAACGTAACGGCCGATGGTGCCGCCTACTACGAGCGGGTTGTGCGCCTGCTCGCCGACCTGGATGACGCAGAAACCAGCTTGTCCGGCGCGTCGGCGGCGCCCAGAGGACGTCTCAGAGTGGATGTGCCAAGCCCCTTCGCACGGACGATCCTGATACCAGCGTTGCCGAAGTTTCATGCGCTGTACCCAGATATCCAGCTGGACCTTGGCGTGAGCGATCGCATGGTCGATCTTGTCGACGAGAGCGTTGATTGCGTTGTGCGCGGCGGGGAGCTAACCGACCAATCATTGATTGCTCGCCACATAGGTGATCTGCAACTTGGGACCTACGCGGCGCCGAGTTACCTCGAGCGCGCTGGCACGCCTTTGCATCCTCGGGAACTAGAAGACACGCATCACCGCATCATCGGCTTCCTGTGGGCGCGAAGCGGAAAGGCAATGCCGTATGCCATGCATTGCGATGGCGAGCGTGTTCATTTGCTAGGCCGTTATTGGGTTTCAGTCGATGACGGCAATGCCTATTTGGGAGCCGGTGTGGCGGGGCTGGGCGTTCTCTGGTTGCCCGACTACATGGCCAAAGAGCATTTAGCGAGAGGCGAATTGGTGCCTCTGTTTCAAGACTGGCAATTCGATCCGATGCCGCTGTATATCGCTTTCCCTCCAAACCGGCACGTCAGCGCAAAGCTAAGGGTATTCATTGATTGGGTTGCTGAGCTGGTGGCGCAGCTGGCACCTGTACATCGGCCACAAGTTGTTCTGCGTGAATGACTCTAACGGGAGCATGTTACTAAGACCCGCCAGCGGTCGGCGGCGGGCGGATACGGCAGTAGGTCCGAAGATGATGCGGACGAAGCGGCCTGCTAGCCTGATCAAGCGATCCACCAGAACGTGCCCAGAAAGCTGTTCTGAGTACAAATCTTAAAAAATGACGCTCGCCCGCACGGCAGCTGTGCACCGTGCGGGTAGCGCAATCCCAGCGTTAGTTATAGCGTCCGTGGACGCCGCCAATGCTCAATCTGCCTGCGCCCAGCAGTGCAATGGCGACCGATCCGAAGAGGAACAAGCCTTGGGTCTCCAGCGCCCAGCCCCCCATCTGGCCTATCGTGAACAGCTCAGACATATGGGCGAGGGCGATCGCTACCAGCATGTTGCCGACCATCAGCAGCGCCCCAATCCGCGTGAACAGGCCAATGATGACCAGAATCGGACCTACAACCTCCCCGAGATAGACACCATAGGCGAGAAATCCCGGCAGGCCATACCCGGCCAGCATGCCGGCAATCCCGCCGACGCCACCTTGAAGCTTGGCGATACCATGCAGCAGCATCAGCAAGGCTACGCTCACCCTCAATATCAGCTTTCCAACATCGTCACTCATGGGCATGCCCTTCCTCTCTAGCGCCAGGGTTCTGGCTTGATGGATAACAAAGTAGCCCAACGGTGAAGGTATTGCGTGACGCTATGACGGCGCGGGATCAATTAAGAGCCTGTAAGCACTTTTTTCATGGCTACGATGTCCGCGACACGAATGCCGAGCGCCTGTTGGTTGAACAGCCCCCGGCCCGCCGTGACATTCGCCGTCCAGCCAAACGGACATCTATGGTGTGAAGATGTATGGATGGTTACGCATGTCCGAAATCCTGGACACCGTGCTTCCGAGCCGGTGAGTGACAGATTTCCATGCAGCCGCCTGCCACAGGGAGATGGGCGCCAGCGATAAGTGATCTTGATCTCCGATCGGGTTTTGGCATGGCTTTCGCTGGGGCAGGGAGTCTCGCTCGTTCGCGGGATGCCGCACCGCTAAGTGCAGCCCAGAACAACAATAAGGAAATGCAGATGTTCCAACCTTCCGATCTGGCCAGCGCGCTGAACGGCTGTTCCGTGTTGGGTCCGCTAATGACGACCATCAAAGCTCCCCACAATCGCTATGCTGACGGAAAGTGCCATTGTTCAGGGCAAGCCGCTTCTGTCAGTAGTTACTCCCGGAGCCTGCCATGACCCTCGACGGAAAAACTGCACTGGTGACAGGTTCGACGAGCGGCATCGGCCTTGGGATCGCTTGCAAATTGGCGGAGGCCGGCGCTGATGTGATGCTCAACGGGTTCGGCGATGTGGATGCGGCCATCGCACGCGTCTCTGGTTATGGCACACGGGTTCTTCACCATCCAGCTGACGTATCCGATGCCGCGCAGATCGAAGAAATGGTCAGCCAGACCAGACGTGATCTCGGCTCGCTTGATGTCCTGATCAACAACGCCGGCATTCAGCACGTGGCACCAGTCGAGCAGTTTCCGGTGGCACGGTGGGACAGCATCATCGCCATCAATCTGTCTTCGGTGTTCCACACCATGCGGCTCGCCTTGCCGGGAATGCGCGAGCGTAACTGGGGGCGGATCATCAATATCTCATCGGTGCACGGCCTTGTGGCCTCAGCGCAGAAGGCTGCCTACGTTGCGGCGAAGCACGGCGTTATCGGCCTGACGAAGACGGTAGCGCTGGAGACCGCCACGACCGGGATTACCTGCAATGCGCTTTGCCCTGGCTGGGTGCTCACGCCTCTGGTCCAAGAGCAAATCGACAACAAAGCGCGGGAACATGGCGATGCGGCACGAGCGACTCGCGAATTACTGATGGAAAAACAGCCCTCACTGGACTTCGTTACGCCGGAGGAGTTGGGCGAACTGACGCTGTTCCTCTGCAGCGACGCTGGCAGGCAGGTCCGCGGTGCTGCGTGGAATATCGATGGCGGCTGGGTGGCGCAGTAGTTAAGGACTGTAGGGTGGGCTGGGCGGCCCATCCTTCGAGCTACAAGCGACTAACGGCCATTCGGGCTTGGTGCGGTCGGTAAGATGGCGTTGAGCAAAGCGATACCCATCAAACAGTTGGCCCTCGACTCACCTCTCGCTCAATCCATGCAATTGCAGCTTGGAGTAGAGGCTGGCCCGGGAAATACCGAGCTCCACTGCAGCGCGGCGGCGGTTTCCTTTACAGGCGCGTAATGCGTGCTGGAGCGCGCGACGCTCGGCTTGGGCGACCCATTCAGCAAGCAGCTGCAATGGTAATTCCTCCATTGCTGTGGGCTCGCTGTACGTGGGTGAGAGCTGGACAGCTGGCACCTCCGTGTAGCTTTTAACGTCCAGCAACGGCAAAAGATGCCGCACTTCGAGTGGCAAGCCGTCGGCGTTGAGCTGAGCGCGCTCCAACAGATTACTCAGCTCACGCACATTGCCGCGCCAGGGCTGGCCGCAGAGCAGGGCAACAGCTTCGGCGGTGAGCTCCATCGGGGCTTGACCCGATCGATTGGCGATATCATCGAGCAGGTGTTCGACCAGTGCCGGAATGTCGCTGGCGCGCTCACGCAACGAGGGCACTTTCAGCGCTAGCACATTGAGGCGGTAGTAGAGGTCATCGCGGAACTGCCCGGCGGCGACCTTGGCCTCCAGGTCGATATGGGTGGCGGCGATCACCCTGACGTTGAGGGGTTTGACCTGGTTGGAGCCTAGCGGCTCGATTTCCTGTTCCTGCAGCACGCGCAGCAGTTTGGCTTGCAACCCCAATGGCAGATCGCCGATTTCGTCGAGAAACAGAGTGCCACCATTCGCAACTTCGAACTTGCCGATGCGGGCCTTGCGGTCCGCGCCGGTAAAGGCTCCCGGCGCAGTGCCAAACAGTTCGGCTTCGACCAGGGTCTCCGGAATAGCGGCAACGTTCACCGCGACGAATGGCCCGTTGGCGCGCGGAGACAGGTTGTGAATGCCTTGGGCTAACAGCTCTTTGCCGGTTCCGGTTTCGCCGCGAATCAGAACCGTGGCGTCCAGCTGCGCGGCGCGTCGGGCTTGGCGCTTCACTTCACTGGCGGCGGGGCTGGTGCCTATGAAGCCGGCAATGGTGTAGCGGGCACGACGGGCCTTTGCCAATTCGTTCTGTGTGGCCACCAGCTGCGTTTGCAGGATGTTGAATTTGGACATCAATGGCTTGAGATGCTGAGCCCGGTCGAACAGCACGAAGCCTAGTGCGCCGACAAGGGTGCCATCTTCATCGCGGAGTGGAATGCGGGTGACAACGAAATGTTCGTCACCGAAAGCCATGAGGTCGAGCATGCTTGGCAAACCGCTTTCCACCACCTCACGCAGGCGGCTCGCAGGCAGCACTTCCTCTATTTCCTTGCCGAGTACGCTGCGCGCGTCGCTGATGCCGATCTTCTCGGCGTACTTGTCGTTGATCCAGACAATGCGTGCCTGCCGGTTGACCGCGATAGTGCCTTCGCACTGGGCGTTGAGATGGTCGAACAGAAGCGGCATTGCCACTGCACGAAAGCGCTCGGGCGAAACACCGATGATCAGGCCGTTGTGGTCGAGGTCGTTGCGGGCGATTGCCATGGATTCGAGCTGTCCGGAGAGGTTCTGCCGATTATGAAAGGCGCCGGTTGCCATGGGCAAGGTAACCGCTGTCCACCCAGTTTTGGCAACGTACGAAGATTTTCACTGGGCATACACCTCGTTGGGCAGCCATGTTGCCAATGGGGCAAAGAAGAACACCAGTGCGAGCCCGAGCAGTTGAATGAGGATATAGGGCATGACGCCGAGATAAACGTCCCGCGTGGTGACCTCCGGCGGACAGACCCCTTTGATATAAAACAACGCAAAGCCCACCGGTGGGGTGAGGAAGGACGTCTGCAGGCACAGCGCGAACAGGACCGCGAACCACAGCGGATCGACGCCCATGGAGAACAACACTGGCGCTACCAGGGGCAGGATGATCAGCGTGATCTCCACCCAGTCCAGAAAGAAACCGAGCAGGAAGGTGATGAACAGCACTGTCAGCAGCACGCCTGTCTGGCCGAACGGCAGGCCGGTGAGCGCTGCGCGTATGACGTCGTCGCCACCCAGGCCGCGCAGCACGGCGGCGAAAACGGTGGCACCGATGAAAATGCCAAAGATGAATGCTGACGTGCGGCTGGTCTGGTAAAGCGCCTCTTTGAGTACAGTCATGTTCAGCTTGCGGCTGCATGCGGCCATGATGACCGCGCCGAATGCGCCAACCGCGGAGGCCTCGGTCGTGGTGGCAATTCCGAAGAAGATCGAGCCAAGGACCGCCAGGATAAGAACGAAGGGCGGCACTACGGCCCAGAAAACATCGAGCAGTGCCCGAGCATCAAGCTTCGGGCGGTTGGCCGGTGCCGGCGCGAAGTCCTTCTTCACCCAGGAGGCGATGACGATATACAGGATATACATCAGCGCCAGCATCATTCCGGGGATTAAGGCACCCATGAACAGCTTGCCCACTGACGCCTCGGAGGTGCCGAGGCGGTCGGCCATCAGTACCAGCATGATGCTCGGCGGAATCAGGATGCCCAGCGTGCCAACGGAACAGGCGGTGCCCACAGCCAGGCTCTTGTTGTACTTGGCCTGCAGCATCGGCCCGATGGAAAGCATGCCGAGCAATGCCACCGAGGCGCCGACGATGCCAGTGGACGCGGCCAGCAGGATGCCCACCAATACCACCGTCACGGCGTAACCACCACGCAATGGACCCAGCACGCGCACCAGGCTATGCATCAGCCGTTCGGCGATGCCGGAGCGGTCGAGCATGATCCCCATGAAGATGAACAGCGGGAGGGCGACCATCAGCTCGTTGGCGACGATGCCGTAGATGCGTGCGTCCAGGACCCCTATTGTGCCGTCCCAGGTAAACCAGAGATCGGCGTCAAAGTGTTCGACCATTACATGGCCGAGCACTGCGAAGAGCAGTCCGATGCCGGCCAGTGACCAGGCAACCGGGAAGCCAAGCAGCAGAAGTCCCATGAAGGTTGCGAACATGCTGATGACGAGAATTTCTTCCAGACCCATGATTACGGCTACTCCATCAGGGCTGCGAATGGCCGCGGTCGCGGTCACGCGAGGGAGCCTTGAAGGCCCGCGGGAAATTGAAAAGAAGTGTGCTGCAGCGGGTAGCGCGCGATAGCAGCGCAAGCGCAACCAGTGTCAGGCCTAGGGGCAACACGCTTTTGAAGATGAAACGATGCGGCAGGCCGCTGGGTGCCTGTGAGCGCTCGCCGTGTACGAATGACTGGTAGGCGAACGGCACCAGTGCATCGACCATCAGCACCACGATCGGCAACGCCAGTATCAGGATCGCCAACAGCTCGATGATCGCCTGGCTGCGCAATGTGAATTTCTCGCGCAGTACATCGACACGTACGTGATCATCACGGACCACTGCGTAGGCCAGCGCGAGCATCAGGGCGGCACCGAACAGGTGCCACGACAGCTCTTCAAGCGCGATGGAACCGCGCGACATGACGAAGCGACTGAACACATTGGTCAGCACCACCGCCAGGACCAGCAGCCAGATCCAGGAACTGGATTCGCCGACAGCGACCAGGGCCTTGTCCAGCCAGTACGACAGTTTGTTGTGCGGCAGTGCATCCGCGGGAGCAGCGGGCACAGCATTGCTTGGGGAGACGGGATGAGCGGACACGGCCACCTCGGAGATCCGAAACCAGGAGAAGACACGGCACAAGGACCGTGGCGCTAGCACCAATCGGGACGACTAGATTCTCCACCTGCTGTGCTGAGACTGTGTTACTTCGCTTCGTCAGTTGCCTGCGATGGAAGCGAGCCTCGGCACATCAGGTGCACGACAAGTCAACCCTAGGGGTCACCAGGCTTGCTGAGAAATCACTCGTACTTGTAGTAGTCGCGGGGCAGGTAACCCTTGCCATGCCAGATCGAGTGATGCTGCATGAATTCGCGCTGACTGGTCAGGACACGGTTGAACATCTGGTCCTCGGCCGCGATTTCATCAAGCACTTCATTGGTCACTCGCTCCAGCTCACGCAACACTTCCTCGGGCAATACTTGAGCCTTAACGCCTTGCTTCTCGTAATCGCGTAGGGCGGTCGGCTGTGCCCATTCGCTCTCAGCGAAGCCCTTCAGGGTGGCGGACTCGCAGCCCATCTCGATCAATGCGCGGCTTTGCGGCTCGAGTTTGTCCCAGACGCCTTTGTTCACCAGCAGGTGGGAGGTCGTAAGCGTCTGGTGCCAGCCCGGCATGATGTAGTTCTTGATGATCTGATCGAGCCCCAGCATCTTGTCGATGGCGGGTTGCGAGAATTCCGTGGCATCGATGGTCTTGCGTTCCAACGCCTGGTAGATCTCACCACCCGGGATCATGGTGACCGAAGCACCGAGTTTCTCCAGCACTTTGCCCCCGATGCCTGCGAAACGGATGCGCAGGCCATCGATATCTTCTAGCTTCTCGATCGGCTTGGCGAACCACCCGGCCCCTTCAGGGCCGATGATGCTGCACAGCATTGGATGAATGTTGCGCTGCGCGTAGATTTCCTCGAGCAGCTTCTTGCCGTCACCCTCGTAGTACCAGGCCAGATAAGCCGGCGGCTCCATGTTGAACGGCGCGCCGGAGTAGAGCGGCAGAGCCGCAATGGTGCCCTGGTCATAGCCAATCCAGGTGTAGCCGGCCGGGTACTTGCCGTTGCTGACCGCATCCATGATTTCGAACGGCGGTACCAGTTCGCCGGGCTCGTAGTAACGCAGTTGAATGTCGCCGCCGGAAATGGCCTTGAGCGACTCGGACAGATGCTTAATTGGAGTGGTCAGGCCGATCAGATGCGAGGGGAAGGCTAGCGGCACTTGCCAACGTATTTTCTCCGCAGCCGTAGCGCCAGTGCTGATCAGGCCGGTGCTGATAATGCTGGTGACACCTACCGCGCAGGCGAGACGGGACAGTTTTCTGGTTAGGGACATTGATGATTCCTTCTTGTTGTTGTTCTGGTGTAAAGGCGGAACGAGACGATTTACCCACGACATTCTCGTCCTGCCAGATGTGGCCACACGTTGCAGGCAATGCTTTGCAGGTTCTATGCCTGAGTTCTGCGTGAAGCTGGAATACTGGTATAGATAGGTTCCAGCGAAGCGGCCGAAATCTCTGTGTCCAGTCAAGTAGACATGAATCCGGATGGGTTGCGCAGGTGTCCATAAATCTGGATCTGTGTCCGGAATCCTGGATTACGGTGAGTCGAACGGCAAGGATGCAGATGAGCGGATGAGCAGATGAAAGGGCAGTTCGATTGCACGAGGTTCAGTGCGCGTCGCGGACAAGTTCGCTGCTTAGCATCCATCGGTCACTATGCTTGCCCTGAGTCGCCGAATGCCTGAATCAAGGTGATGAAGGGAGCGGACGCCAGAGTGCTTCTGCCGCCCTGAACGAGACAACTGACGCTAGCTCGCTTCTTTGCTGATGGTTGTTTTAAGTGCCGACAGGCAACGCTCTTCGGCGGTATCGAGTTCCAACTGCATCTGCTGGATATCGAGCAGCTGCTGCTCCAGTTGCTGGCGGCGCTCGGCGATCATGCCAAGCATGATGTTCAGCTGCTTCTGGTTGCCGGCCTTGGGATCGTAGAGTTCGATGAGCGTCTTGCATTCGGCGAGGGAGAAGCCGATGCGCTTGCCGCGCAGGATCAGCTTGAGGGCGACGCGGTCCTTCGGGCTGTAGATACGTTCCTGACCGCGACGCGTCGGCGTGAGCATGCCCTGTTCTTCGTAAAAACGTATTGCGCGGGTGGTGATGTCAAGCTCGTTGGCCAAATCGGAAATGCTGTACGTCTGCTTTGCCATGAAGGTATCCAGTTTGCCTATCCACCCGCGGCTCGCAATGAACCGGGCGTTTCGTTCGTGCTGTGTATGCGTCAAGGCTACACGTGGAGCAAGCCTGATGCACAGTGGCATCAGGCCATGTACCCTCGTTCAACGGGAAATCGTGCAGCCGGTCGCTTTCTGAATGTCATCGAAGCTGACGCCCTCAGCCAGTTCGACCAGCCTCAAGCCCTGCTCGGTGACATCCAGCACCCCCATGTCGGTAATGATGCGATCCACCACGCCGACGCCGGTAAGGGGCAGGTCGCAGTGCTCCATGATTTTGTGCGCACCCTTTGCGGTGTGCTCCATCAAAACCACCACACGCTTGACCCCAGCTACCAAGTCCATCGCGCCGCCCATGCCCTTGACCATCTTGCCGGGGATCATCCAGTTGGCCAGGTCACCTTTCTCCGAGACCTGCATGGCGCCAAGAATTGCCAGATTGATATGGCCGCCGCGGATCATGCCGAAACTCATGGCGTTGTCGAAAAAGGCGCTGCCGGGCAGGGCGGTGACGGTTTGCTTGCCAGCGTTGATCAGGTCCGGATCAATTTCATCTTCAGTCGGGAAGGGACCGATGCCGAGGAGCCCGTTTTCGCTTTGCAGCCAGACGTCCATGCCTTCGGGGATGTAGTTTGCGACCAGTGTCGGCAATCCGATCCCGAGGTTCACATAGAAACCGTCCTGCAATTCCTGCGCGGCGCGTTGCGCCATCTGTTCACGTGTCCAGGCCATGATCAGCTCCTCACCGTACGTTTTTCGATGCGCTTCTCGGCGTTCGGATTGTGGATGATGCGCTGCACGTAGATGCCAGGTAAGTGAATCTGGTCGGCATCCAGCTCGCCTGTTTCGACCAGATGATCGACTTCCACCACGCAAACCTTGCCGGCCATTGCCGCTAGTGGGTTGAAGTTGCGGGCGGTCTTGTTGAATACCAGGTTGCCGGCCTTGTCTGCCTTGTAGGCTTTGACCAGCGCGATGTCGGCGGTCAACGACTCTTCCATCACGTACCACTCACCGTTGAACTGGCGGGTTTCCTTGCCTTCGGCTATCAGCGTGCCGTAGCCAGTCTTGGTATAGAACGCAGGAATGCCTGAACCGCCTGCACGCAGCTTTTCGGCCAGGGTGCCCTGTGGAGTGAATTCCAGCTCCAGCTCGCCGGCCAGATACTGCCGTTCGAACTCCTTGTTCTCGCCCACGTACGACGAAACCATCTTGCGCACCTGGCGCGACTCCAGCAGCAAGCCGAGACCGAAGCCGTCCACACCTGCGTTGTTGCTGATGACGGTGAGATTGTTCCTGCCGGTGTCGCGTAGCGCCTCGATCAGCGCCTCGGGGATACCGCACAGCCCGAAGCCGCCGACGGCGAGGGTCATGCCATCCTCGACCAAACCGTCGAGCGCCGCTTCAGCGTTTGGGTAGATCTTGTTCATATGAACCTCTTTGTCATAGCGGGGCCGGCCAGCGGTGTCACTGCGCGCTTAGCCGCGCCCGCGAAACCCGTGAGCCGTTGGGTCGACCCAATACATCGCTGATGCGTTGCCCCGCCGCGATCAGTGAGTCAAGGTCGATCCCTGTTTCGATGCCAAGACCGTTGAGCATGTAGAGCACATCCTCGCTGGCGACGTTGCCACTGGCCCCTTTGGCATAGGGGCAGCCACCAAGCCCTGCAACCGAGCTGTCGAATGTGCAAATACCTTCCTGCAGGCTGGCGTAGATGTTCGCCATGGCCTGGCCGTAGGTGTCGTGAAAGTGCCCGGCAAGCTTGTCACGCGGCACGGTTCGGCTGACCAGGTCGAAGAGCTGACGCGTCTTGCCCGGGGTGCCGGTGCCGATGGTGTCGCCAAGTGAGACCTCGTAGCAGCCCATGGCGAACAGTTCGTGGGCGACATGCGCGACGCGCGCGGGATCGATGTCGCCTTCGTACGGGCAACCGAGCACGCAAGACACATAACCGCGCACCTGAATGCCGTTCTCTCGTGCAGCAGACATCAGAGGGGCGAAGCGCGCCAGACTCTCGTCGATGGAGCAATTGATGTTCTTTTGCGAGAACGCCTCGGATGCTGCGCCGAATACCGCCACCTCGCTGACACCCGCTTCGATGGCCGCTTCAAGGCCCTTCAGATTGGGCGTCAGGGCCGCGTAGGTCACCCCGGGGTTCTGCTTGATCTGGGCGAACACGTCAGCCGAGCCCGCCATCTGCGGCACCCATTTGGGCGACACGAAACTGCCTACCTCGATGTAGCGCACACCGGCGGCAGTGAGGTCATCGACCAATCGCACCTTGTCCGCAACGCTGATCGGCTGCTTTTCGTTCTGCAGGCCGTCACGCGGTCCGACTTCAACCAGGCGTACCCGGCGTGGAATTTCAGAGGTCGTGGTCATCATCTTTCCTCAAGTAAACAAGCGAGCCGCCGTAAGGATCTGGTCCCCGATCGGCAACCGCCTGGATACCGACTCGGTAGTCAAAAAGTGGACTTCGTGCGTTTAAGTTCGCTCGCACCTAGCAGATAAATATAGGAAACCCGGCTTTTGCCGCACGCCTTTTCGAGGTTCCCATGCTCCGCAAACTGAAGATTTCCCATCGCACGCTGTTGTTCTTTGCGCTCGTGGCCGTACTGCTGACCGCGCTTGGTTTGTTCAGCCTGATGCAGATGGCGGCGATCCGTGCGGCCGGCAGCGAAATCGACTCGGATTGGATGCCCAGCCAGGCGGCCGCCGACGACATGGCGTTGAACTTTGCCCATGTTCAGACGGAGTCGTTGCGCCAGCTCGCCTTCAGCGACGTGGAGACGATTCGCAAGAGCGAGGCATTGATTGCAGCCGCGTTGAGCGAGATCCAAAGCCTCATGGTTCGTTATGAGGCACACATCTCCGATGACAACGAGGCGCGCGTATTCGGCGCCGCCAAGGAAGTGTTCGCCCAGTATCCGCAAGCGCTCGAGGAGCGCAGGCGTGTCATGGCCGCTAGCCCGAGCGCCGCGCAAATGACCGCAGCGAACGCTCGTGTTGACGCGATGGGCACACAGTTCGAGCAAGCGCTTTTGAAACTGCGCACGTTCAACGAGGAGGGTGCCCACCATGCGGTAGATGTCGCGACTGCCGTCTACAAGAATGCCCGGTTGATCATTGCCGCGGTGATCCTGGCTGCCTTGATAGCAACTGTAGTGCTGGCGCTGATCCTGACCGCCAGCATCGTCCGGCCGATGCGCCGGGCTGTAGCGGTATCCAACGAGATCGCCAAGGGTGATCTGACACACGAGGTCTTTATCGACGGCAATGACGAGGCCACCGAGCTGCTGACTTCCCTCAGCGAAATGCAGGCGAGCCTGCGCGACATCATTGGCCAGATCAACGATTCGGCGCATGTTCTGACCACCTCGGCCGAGGAAATGACAGCCGTCATGCTGGACAGCACCGACGGCCTGCAGAAGCAGAATGACCAGATCGAGCAGGCGGCCACCGCAGTTAACGAAATGACCTGCGCCGTCGAGGAGGTGGCCAGCAATGCTGTCTCCACATCCGAGGCGTCCCGTGAATCCAGCGAGTCGGCGCAGCAAGGTCGCATCCAGCTGGACGACGCCATCGCTTCGATTCAGGCGCTTGCCCATGACGTACTCAGCGCGTCGGATCGCGCTGGGGATCTGGCTAACCAGACGCAAAACATCACGCGGGTGCTCGATGTCATTCGCGCGGTGGCCGAGCAGACCAATCTGTTGGCGCTCAACGCCGCCATCGAGGCTGCACGAGCAGGCGATGCGGGCCGTGGATTTGCCGTGGTGGCGGATGAGGTACGGGCACTGGCGAAACGCACGGGTGAATCGACTCAGGAAATCGAGTCGATGATCGGCAACATCAAGCAAGGCACCGGGCTGACCGTGGACGCGCTGCAACTGAGTGCATCGCGCGCTCAGGGGACGCTGGACAAGGCTCAGGCGGCCGGTGTTGCGCTGGTTCAGATCGCCGAGACTGTGGCTGGCATCAATGAGCGCAATCTGGTCATCGCCAGCGCCTCTGAAGAACAGGCGCAGGTCGCCCGCGAAATCGACCGCAACCTCGTGAACATTCGTGATCTGTCGGTGCAGACGTCGGCCGGTGCGCAGCAAACCAGCATCGCCACGCAGGAGTTGTCGCGGCTGGCGGTGAACCTCAACGGCTTGGTGCGCCGATTCAAGATGTAACCACCGCCTGGTGCGGGCGGGTATGCAGGAGCAGGATGAACGCTCCTGCGCATGCTTGTGGATACGGCCCCCCGATGAGCTTGCTTTACGCACTTGCCCGTTATTGCAAGTAATGGCTTCGAGGTGGAACCAGCGGTTATCACTATCGCTGGACCAGACGGGCAGCCCATCCCCGATTCGCCGGTTGGCCGTAAACGTCATCACTCAAGCTCTACCAGCGTTGCACCCTCGCTGATCATCTCGCCTTCTGCGCAATACACCGCTTTGACCACGCCGGCCTCAGCTGCGCGAATGCTGTGTTCCATCTTCATCGCTTCCAGCACGATCAGCGTAGCGCCAGCTTCGACGTTTTGGCCGGGCTCGACCAACACGCGAACGATGCTTCCGTTCATGGGTGCCGTCAGGCCGCCGTGGTGCTGGTG
Source organism: Stutzerimonas zhaodongensis (assembly GCF_003696365.1). Classification (GTDB taxonomy): domain Bacteria; phylum Pseudomonadota; class Gammaproteobacteria; order Pseudomonadales; family Pseudomonadaceae; genus Stutzerimonas; species Stutzerimonas zhaodongensis. The sequence goes on along the minus strand of NZ_RFFM01000003.1, from coordinate 270,974 downwards.
GCTCGCTTCGACTTCGGCGATGGGGTCGAACGCCGTTATGGCCTGCAGCTCGCCATCCCATTCCAGATACAGCGTCTTGCCCTGGCGTATGGCTTTCGGCTGGCGTGAGGCTTTTGCTTGTGTAGACGTGAGGCCGCTGGCGGCCGAGGAGCTCGGCTTGCTTTCTTCTGAGTTTGCCGCCACCCGAACCAGACGGCTCTCACCGTTGCATTGCAGGTGTACGCCGATCCGCCCTGGCAGGCCGAACCTCAAGCCATCACGATTGGCCCAGGGCGAGTGAGCATCGTCACCGCGAACCTTTGGCGGTTCGGTCTGCACGTAGAGCTTGCCCGCCAATTGCCAGAAGTCATCAGCCAGCTCGCCGGGTTTGCGCATCAGCTCCGTTTCATGGCGCGGAATGAAACCGGTGTCGAGTTCCGCCGCTGCGAAGGCGCGGTGACCTATCACGCGACGCAGGAAAGCAAGATTGGTGCGCACGCCGCCAACGCAGGTTTCATCGAGCATGGCCAGCAGGCGAAGGCGCGCTTCCTCTCGGTCTTCACCCCAGGCGATCAGCTTTCCGAGCATCGGGTCGTAGAACGGTGAGACTGTATCGCCTTCCGCTACGCCACTATCGACCCGACGGCCCGGCCCTGAAGCCGATTCCCGGTACAGATCGAGCGTACCGGTGGCAGGCAGAAAGTCGTTGTCCGGATCTTCGGCATACAGCCGCACTTCGATGGCATGCCCGGTGAGCGGCACCTGCTCCTGGGTCATCGGCAGCTGTTCGCCACGGGCAACGCGGATCTGCCAGGCGACCAGGTCCAGGCCGGTGATGGCTTCGGTGACGGGATGCTCGACCTGCAGGCGGGTGTTCATTTCCATGAAAAAGAACTCGCCGCGGGCATCGAGCAGAAACTCGACAGTGCCCGCGCCGACATAGCCGATGGCTTGCGCAGCCTTGACGGCGGCTGCGCCCATGGCGCGGCGCAGCTCGGGGGAGAGGCCGGGCGCGGGGGCTTCTTCGACCACTTTTTGATGGCGCCGCTGGATCGAACAGTCGCGCTCGTTGAGGTACAGGCAGTTGCCATGCTGGTCGGCGAATACCTGAATCTCCACATGGCGAGGTTTGAGCACGTACTTTTCGACCAGCATGCGCGAGTCGCCGAACGATGATTGCGCTTCGCGCTGGGCCGATTGCAGCGCCTCTGCCAGATCCGCTTCGCGCTCGACGACTTTCATGCCTTTGCCACCACCACCTGCAGTGGCTTTGAGCAGTACCGGATAGCCGATCTTTTCAGCAGCCGTACGGAAGGTCTCCACGTCCTGTGCTTCGCCGTGATAGCCGGGCACCAGGGGCACGCCTGCTTTTTCCATCAGCACCTTGGCGGCAGATTTGCTGCCCATGGCGTCGATGGCCGAGGCGGGCGGGCCGAGAAAGATCAGGCCGGCGTCTTCGATAGCGCGAGCGAAATCGGCGTTCTCGGAAAGGAAGCCGTAGCCAGGGTGAATGGCTTGAGCGCCGCTGGCTTTGGCCGCGGCGATCAGTTTGTCGATCATGAGGTAGCTTTCGGCGGGTTTTGCGCCGCCCAGATCGATGCGGATATCCGCTTCTCGGGCATGGCGCGCGTCACGGTCGATACCGCTGTGCACGGCAACGGTGGTAAGGCCCATTGCCTTGGCGGTGCGCATCACGCGGCAGGCGATCTCACCGCGGTTGGCGACCAGGAGGGTGGTTATCATTGTTGTGGCTCCTGCGTCCAAGTCGGTTTGCGTTTTTCCAGGAAGGCGTTGAGCCCTTCCTGTCCTTCGGGGCTGACCCGAATGCGAGCGATGGCGTTTTCGGTGTAGCGGCGCAGCGCCGGGCTTAGCGACATGCTGCCGGCTTCGCGCATCAGATCCTTGCTGGCCCGCATGGCCTGCGGGCTGTTGAGCAGCAGATTGTCGATCCAGCCATCCAGGCTGGCGTCCAGTTCTGCGGCGTCGTAGCTTTCCGAAAGCAAGCCAAGCTCGCGAGCGCGTTCGCCGCTGAAACGTTCGCCGGTCATGGAGTAGCGGCGGGTAGCGCGCTCGCCAATGGCCTTTACCACGAACGGGCTGATCACCGCAGGGGCGAGGCCGATGCGCACCTCGGACAGCGAAAGCTGTGCATCAGCAGCGCCGATGGCCATGTCGCAACACGCAATCAGCCCCACCGCGCCGCCGAACGCAGCGCCTTGCACCACGGCCAATGTGGGCAGTTTCAAGTGGTAGAGGCTGTACATCAGCTCGGCCAGTTCGCGGGCATCGGTGAGATTGGCTTCGAAATCGAGCTTGGCCGAATGCTGCATCCATGCGAGGTCGGCCCCTGCTGAGAAGTGCTTTCCGCGACCGCGCAGCAGCATGAAACGCAGGCTTTTGTCCGACTGCACATGGTCGATCGCGAGCACAAGTTCGCGGATCATCTCGGCGTTGAAGGCGTTGTTCTTTTCCGGACGGTTGAGCCAGAGTGTGGCGAAACCGCGGGAGTCCACTTCCAGTTGTACGGTTTTGAAGTCGTTCATGCTGCTTTCCTGTAGGAGCGAGGTCGCTCGCGATCTGCGGTGCTGAAGTGCGCTGTCTGAAAAGGGGATACCTCTCGCCTGGCTACTCTCACTCCGCTTGGCACGGCGCTGCTTACATCCGGAACACGCCGAAGCGGGTCGGCTCGATCGGGGCGTTGAGACTGGCCGAGATTGCCAGGCCCAGCAGATCGCGTGTCTGCGCCGGATCAATGACGCCGTCGTCCCACAGCCTGGCGCTGGAATAGTAGGGATGCCCCTGACGCTCGTACTGTTCAAGGATCGGCTGCTTGAGCTGGGCTTCGTCCTCATCGGAAAAGCTTTGCCCGCCGCGCTCGGCCTGCTCGCGTTTGACCTGCACCAGCACACCGGCGGCTTGCTCCCCACCCATCACGCCGATACGCGCATTCGGCCACATCCACAGGAAGCGCGGGTCGTAGGCGCGCCCGCACATGCCGTAGTTGCCGGCGCCAAAGCTGCCGCCGATGACCACAGTGAACTTCGGCACCTGGGCGCAGGCGACCGCGGTGACGAGCTTGGCCCCGTGCTTGGCGATGCCGCCTGTTTCGTATTTCTGACCGACCATGAAGCCTGTGATGTTCTGCAAAAACAGCAGTGGAATGCCGCGCTGGCAGGCCAGCTCGATGAAGTGCGCGCCTTTCTGAGCAGCCTCGGCGAACAGGATGCCGTTGTTCGCCAGGATCGCGATGGGGTAGCCATGCAGGGTGGCGAAGCCGCAAACCAGCGTGTTGCCGAACAGCGCCTTGAATTCATCGAACTCGCTGCCGTCCACCAACCGAGCGATGACTTCGCGTACATCATAGGGCTGCTTGGATTGCGCAGGGATCACGCCATATAGCTCATCCGCCTCATACAACGGCGCCCGCGGTTGACGGGCTTCTATCTGGCCGAGTTTTTTCCAGTTGAGGTTGGCGACGCAGCGCCGTGCGATGGCGAGCGCGTGCTCGTCGTTCTCGGCGTAGTGGTCGGCCACTCCGGAAATCTTGCAATGCACGTCGGCACCGCCGAGATCCTCCGCCGTGACCACTTCGCCGGTGGCAGCCTTGACCAGCGGCGGGCCAGCCAGAAAGATCGTTGCCTGGTTGCGCACCATGATGGTTTCGTCAGCCATGGCCGGTACGTAAGCACCGCCCGCCGTGCAGGAACCCATCACCACGGCGAGCTGCGGAATGCCCATGGCACTCATGTTGGCCTGGTTGAAGAAGATGCGGCCGAAGTGTTCCCGGTCCGGAAAGACCTCGTCCTGGCGCGGCAGGTTGGCACCGCCCGAATCCACGAGATAAATACAGGGCAGGCGGTTCTGCTGGGCAATGGTTTGCGCGCGCAGGTGCTTTTTCACCGAAAGCGGGTAATAGCTGCCGCCTTTCACTGTGGCGTCGTTGGCGATGATCATGCATTCGACGCCTTCGACCCGACCGATGCCGGCTACCACCCCCGCAGCGGCGACGTCTTCGCCGTACACCTCGTAAGCCGCCAAGGGCGCGACTTCGAGAAAGGCTGAACCGGGGTCGAGGAGGGCGTTGATGCGGTCGCGCACGAGCAATTTGCCACGCGATACATGGCGCTGCTGCGCTTTCTCTCCGCCGCCTTCGCTGACGCGGCCGAGCAGGGCGCGCAGGTTCTGCAGCTGCTCCACCATAGCTTCACGATTGGCGGCGAATTCTGGGGAGCGGATGTTGATTTGCGTATTCAGGATAGCCATGCGGCCCACTCCGAACTGGATGCCTTTAGTAGGAGCCAGCTTGCTGGCGATGATCTTTGGAGACTTGATCGCCAGCGAGCTGCCTCCTACGGTTCGGCGGATTATTTGGTTTCGTTGAACAGCTCGCGGCCGATCAGCATCCGGCGGATCTCGCTAGTGCCTGCACCGATCTCATAAAGCTTGGCGTCACGCAGCAGGCGGCCGGTGGGGAATTCGTTGATGTAGCCGTTGCCGCCGAGAATCTGGATCGCCTGCAAGGCCATCTGCGTAGCCGCTTCGGCGGTGTAAAGAATCACGCCGGCGGCGTCCTTGCGGGTAGTCTCGCCGCGGTCGCAGGCTTGGGCCACGGTGTAGAGATAGGCGCGGCTGGCGTTGAGTTGGGTGTACATGTCCGCCACTTTGCCCTGGATGAACTGAAATTCACCGATGCTCTGGCCGAACTGCTTGCGGTCGTGGATGTAGGGCACCACCACGTCCAGGCAGGCTTGCATGATGCCGACCGGACCGCCTGCAAGCACCACGCGTTCGTAGTCCAGGCCGCTCATCAAGACTTTCACGCCGCCGTTTTCCACGCCCAGCACGTTTTCTTCCGGTACTTCGACGTCATCGAAGAACAGCTCACAGGTGTTGGAGCCGCGCATGCCGAGCTTGTCGAACTTGTTGCCGCGCGAGAAACCCTCCCAGTCGCGCTCGACGATAAACGCAGTAATGCCGTGGGCGCCCTTGTCGAGGTCGGTCTTGGCATAGATCACGTAGGTGTTTGCATCCGGGCCGTTGGTGATCCAGGTCTTGCTGCCGTTGAGCACGAAGCGGTCGCCCTTGCGATCGGCGCGCAGCTTCATCGAAACCACATCAGAGCCAGCATTCGGCTCACTCATCGCAAGGGCGCCAACGTGCTCGCCGGAAACCAGCTTGGGCAAGTATCTGGCCTTCTGTTCGGGCGTCCCGTTGCGATTGATCTGGTTCACGCACAGGTTGGAATGCGCGCCGTATGAAAGGCCCACCGAGGCCGAGCCACGGCTGATTTCCTCTATGGCGATGACATGCGCCAAGTACCCCATGCCAGCGCCACCGTATTCCTCGTCTATGGTGATACCGAGCAGGCCCATGTCGCCGAACTTGCGCCACATGTCGCTGGGGAAGAGGTTGTCACGGTCGATGGCTTCGGCGCGGGGCGCCACTTCGTCGGCTACGAAACCGCGCACCTGATCGCGGAGCATGTCGACGGTTTCGCCGAGAGCGAAGTTGAGGCCGGAATAGTTCATGTGCCACCTGTTTGTCTTGTAGTTGTTCTGGTTCGACTGCTGCAGGAGGAAAAACGCAGGATTTCCTTTGCGGTTCAGCCTGTTGTCTGTGGCATCCCGACACCTGACCCTGCTGGTCTTTCCGTAGCTGGGTGCGGTGGGTTGTCACGCTGTTACCTTTACGTTAACGTAACCACGTCCGGAATGACTGTCAACAGCGGAAAGCCCCGGATAGCAAGGCCTCATAACAAACATAAGACTGAGGAATTCGACATGAGTCTTCCGAGCTACACCTGCGGACCGCAGACCAACCCCCTGTTGCCGATGACAATTGGCGCAGCGTTCGACCGGGCGGTCGAGCGGTACTCCGACCGCGAGGCCTTGGTCGTGCGTCATCAGAATCTGCGTTATTCCTGGGCGCAACTGGCCGAGCAGGTGGACCGCTGTGCCCGAGGCTTGCTTGCGCTGGGTCTTCAGCCGGGCGAGCGGGTAGGCATCTGGTCCCCGAACAATGCACAGTGGTGCATCACCCAGTTCGCAACCGCCAAGATCGGTGTGGTGCTGGTGAACATCAACCCGGCCTATCGCGTCAATGAACTTGAATATGCGCTCAAGCAGTCTGGCTGCCGCTGGTTGATCTGTGCCGACGCTTTCAAGACGTCCGACTACCACGCCATGCTGCATGAGCTATTGCCCGAGCTGGAGCGCTCCGCAGTCGGCGCTCTGCAGAGTCACATGCTGCCGGAGCTGCGCGGAGTGATCAGCCTATGCGACCAGCCTGTGGATGGCATGTTGTTGTGGAAAGGCCTGATGGAGATGGCGGAGCGTGTTGGCCCGGAACAGCTTCGTCAGTGCGGCGAGCAACTGCAGTTCGACGATCCGATCAATATCCAGTACACCTCGGGCACCACGGGGTTTCCCAAGGGCGCCACGCTCAGCCACTACAACATCCTCAACAACGGCTACATGGTCGGCGAGAGCCTCAAGCTCACCGAACATGATCGCCTGGTCATCCCCGTTCCGCTGTATCACTGCTTCGGCATGGTCATGGGCAACCTGGGCTGCGTGACCCACGGCACTACGATGATCTATCCAAGCGCTGCTTTCGAACCGTTGGCGGCGTTGCAGGCAGCCGCAGAAGAGAAGGCAACCGGCATGTATGGTGTGCCAACCATGTTCATCGCCATGCTCGACCACCCGGAGCGCCAGTCACTGGATCTGAGCAACCTGCGCACCGGGATCATGGCCGGCTCCACATGCCCGATCGAGGTAATGAAGCGGGTGATCGACGACATGCACCTCGCCGAAATGCAGATCGCCTATGGCATGACCGAGACCAGTCCGGTCTCAACCCAGACCGGCCCGGACGATGATCTCGAGCGCCGTGTCACCAGCGTCGGCCGCACCCAGCCGCACCTGGAAAGCAAGGTCGTGGACGAGCACAACCGCATCGTGCCGCGTGGACAGATCGGTGAACTCTGCACCCGTGGCTACAGCGTAATGCTCGGCTACTGGAACAATCCGGAAGCCACCGCAGGCGCCATCGACGGCGCGCGCTGGATGCACACTGGCGACCTGGCGATCATGGATGACGAGGGCTACCTGAAGATCGTCGGGCGCAACAAGGACATGATCATTCGCGGCGGCGAGAACGTGTACCCGCGTGAGGTGGAAGAGTTCCTGTTCACTCACCCTGCAGTTGCGGACGTGCAGGTCATTGGCGTACCGGACAAAACATACGGCGAGGAGATCGTCGCGTGGGTCAAGCTCCACCCTGGCCATGAGGCGAGCGAAGACGAACTGCGTGCGTTCTGCAAAGGTCGCATCGCTCATTTCAAGACGCCGAAGCACATCAAGTTCGTGGATGACTTCCCCATGACCATCAGCGGCAAAGTGCAGAAATTCAAAATGCGCGAAGTGAGCGTGGCCGAGCTTGGGCTTGCTGATCACTAAGGGCGGTAGAGCGTGAGTTGTTTCATGAGGAGCACAGCATGAGCCAAGCCATAAGCCGTTTCCCTCTGGTCACTAATATGGAGCAACTGCCCACCGATGTGCGTGAGCGCATCCTTGCCGTGCAGGAAAAAGCCGGCTTCGTGCCAAACGTTTTCCTTATGTTGGCTCATAGGCCAGATGAATTTCGCGCGTTTTTTGCTTATCACGATGCTTTGATGGAGCGCGAATCGGACAGCCTGACCAAGGCCGAGAAAGAAATGATCGTCGTTGCGGTGAGTGCCGATCATGGTTGCCTGTACTGCGTGGTGGCCCATGGGGCGATTCTGAGAATCCTGGCCAAGGACCCGATGATCGCCGATCAGATAGCAGTCAATTACCGGACTGCTCTGATTAGCGAGCGTCAGCAGCTGATGATTGACTTCGCGTTGCATCTGGCCTCGCACCGTGGCGTGCTGGATGACGGGTGGCAGGCGCAACTGGAGAAAGTAGGCTTCACTCTGAGCGACGTGTGGGATATCGGCGCGATTGCCGCGCTGTTCGGGCTCTCCAATCGCCTGGTGTCGATGGCACGCACGCCGCCCAACGCTGAGTTTTATTTGCTGGGCCGTGTGCCCAGAGCTACCGCTAGCTGATCGGTAGCGACGAATTTACCGCCTTATAGCGGTAAAAATGAGACCCGGCAGGAGCGAGGTCGGGTCCAGCTGCACCAACCAAGACAATAACAAGAGAGATAACTATGCAACTGAAACCCCTGAGCCGTTTCTTCATTCTCAGCAGCCTGGCGGCCACAGCCCTAGGTACCTCTTCGATGGCATCAGCCGCGTTTCTCGACGACAGCAAAGCAAGCGTCGAAGCGCGCAATTTCTATATGAGTCGTGATTTCCGCCAAAGCGGAGCTGCCCAGTCCAAGGCGGAGGAGTGGGCCCAGGGCTTCATTCTGAAGATGGAGTCTGGCTATACCGAAGGGCCGATCGGTTTCGGTCTCGATGCCATTGGACTGCTCGGCGTCAAACTCGATTCCAGTCCTGATCGCACCGGCACCGGACTACTGCCTCGCGATCGGGAGGCGCCAAACAAAGCACATGATGACTATGGCACTGCCGGTGTGACTGCCAAGGCGAAGGTCTCCAACACGACGCTGCACGTCGGGACACTGCAGCCCATCATTCCAGTATTGATGCGCAACGACAGCCGCTTGCTACCTAACGTGTACCGTGGCGCCTGGCTGCAGAGTAAGGAAGTCGAAGGGCTCACCTTCGATCTGGGTATGCTCGATCGTACAAGTTACCGGGACTCCTCGAACTATGAGGAGATGGCTGTCTTCAACGGCGGCGCGCGAAATATCGTGTTGGGCAATACTACCACCAGTGATGAATTCGTCTTTGCGGGTGGTCGTTACCAATTCATGCCCGAGCTGACTGGAAGTTATTACTACGGCGGGCTGGACGGCATTTACAAGCAGCACAACCTCAATCTGGTTCATGTCATGCCGCTAGGCGACAACCAGAGCTTCAAGACGGACTTACGCTACGTCCGTTCCACCGATGATGGCGGCAGCAACGTTGATAACAACGCGTTCGGTGCGCTGTTCACCTACCGTATCGGCGGTCACGGTTTCACTGGCGGCTACCAGAAGATGAGCGGCGACACCGGTTACGCCTATGTTGGCGGTGGCGATAACACCCTGATCAACCTGCTGCAGATCAACGACTTCGGCAACGAAGACGAGAAATCCTGGCAGGTCCGCTACGACTACGATTTCGCGGCGATGGGCATTCCGGGACTGAGCCTGATGACCCGTTATGTATCGGGCGATAACGTCAGTCTCAACGCTGGCGGCGAAGGCAAAGAGTGGGAACGCGACACAGACCTGGCTTACGTGATTCAGGATGGCCCGCTGAAGAACCTCGGCGTGAAAGTGCGTAACGCGACTGTCCGCAGCAATTTCGGCGCCGACATCGATGAGACTCGTCTGATCGTGAGCTATACATTGGCGCTCTGGTAACCGCAGGGCGCAACACCGCAATACCTCCTCGTTGATCCTTTTACCGGGCCCTCTGCGGCCCGGTTTTTTAGGCTACCGTCTAGGGTGTCCTGGCCCCACGTACGGGCCGCTCCGGCATCAATCGCGCGTTTGAATTTGAAGCTTGCCTCCAGCTGGAAACGATTGTTATCGTTTACGTAAAGGTCACCCAGCGACCTGCGCCATAACCAACAACAATAATCAGGGTTAGAGGGCATCCCATGGCACCAGAGTTTGTGCTGGAAACGCGTGGTTTGACGAAGGAATTCCGTGGATTCACAGCGGTTGATTCAGTCGATCTTCGCGTCGAGAAGGGACACATCCATGCACTGATCGGCCCTAACGGCGCCGGTAAGACCACCGTCTTCAATCTCCTCACCAAATTCCTGACCCCAACACGCGGCGAAATCATCTATCGCGGTAAGCCCATTACTGCCATGAAGGCGAACGAAATCGCCCGGCTCGGTCTGGTGCGTTCGTTCCAGATCTCGGCTGTTTTCGGTCATATGAGCGTGTTGGAAAACGTGCGAGTCGCACTGCAACAGAAACTCGGTAATTCCTTCCACTTCTGGAAGTCCGAACGCACGTTGCGCGAGTTGGACGAGCGGGCGATGCAGCTACTGGCCGACGTCGACCTCGAGACTTTCGCCCAGACCCTGGCCATCGAACTGCCTTACGGCCGCAAGCGCGCCCTGGAGCTGGCCACCACGCTCGCACTGGACCCCGTGGTGTTGCTGCTCGATGAGCCAACGCAGGGCATGGGCGGCGAAGACGTCGATATGGTCGTCGCGCTGGTGCGCCGGGCAGCGGTGAATCGCACGGTGCTGATGGTCGAACACAATCTCAGCGTGGTCAGCCGGCTCTGCGACCGTATTACCGTTCTCGCCCGCGGCGCGGTTCTGGCCGAAGGTGATTACGAATCCGTCTCGGCAAACCCGGAAGTGCGAGAAGCCTATATGGGCAGCGAAGCCGACGCAGAGGAGGCGCACGTATGACGCCCATGGCTGATCGCGACCAGTTGAGGGTCGATGACCTGCATGCCTTCTATGGCGAGTCCCACATTCTGCATGGTGTCGACCTGGTAGTCGGACGGGGCGAACTTGTAACGTTACTCGGCCGAAATGGTTCCGGCCGCAGTACTACATTGCGCGCAATCATGAACATGGTAGGCCGCCGCACCGGCTCCATTGTCGTCAACGGCAACGAAACCATGGGCATGCCGGCGCACCTTATTCCAAGACTTGGGGTGGGCTATTGCCCCGAGGAGCGCGGCGTGTTCGCCAGCCTCAACGTCGAGGAAAACCTGCTACTGCCGCCGACGGTGCGCAGTGGTGGCATGGGCCTGGATGAGCTCTACGAGATGTTTCCCAACCTGTATGAGCGCCGTTTCAGCCAGGGCACGCGCTTGTCCGGGGGGGAGCAGCAGATGCTAGCGATGGCGCGGATTCTGCGCACTGGCGCAAACCTGCTGCTGCTCGATGAAATCACCGAAGGCCTCGCACCGGTAATCGTGCAGAAGCTGGGCGAGGTGCTGATAAAGCTAAAAAAGCGCGGCCTGACCATCGTCCTGGTGGAGCAGAACTTCCGCTTTGCCGCACCGCTGGCCGACCGTCATTACGTGATGGAGCACGGGCAGATCATCGAAGAAATAAGCGCCGCTGAACTCGATTCGAAAAAGGAGTTTTTGAATAGCTGTCTGGGGGTCTGACCACTCTCGCAATGCATGCCAGCCGGTCCGCAGTGCTCGCCGGTTCGTTCATCAACCAAAGCAAAACAACAAAAACAATAGTGGGTGAATATGAAAAATCTCAAGAAAACCGCAGCCGCCGCACTCGTAGCAAGCATGATCGCCGGCACGGCGCAGGCCGAAATCAGCAACGACGAAATCCGCATTGGCTACCTGGCAGATATGTCCGGTACTTACCGTGATCTGTCCGGACCAGGCGGTCTGGAGGCGCTGAAGATGGCCATCGAAGATTTCGGCGGCACCGTTGATGGAAAGAAGATCGTCACTTTCAATGCCGATGACCTTAACAAACCGGACGTCGGCGCAAACACCGTGCGCCAGTGGATCGACGAGCGAAATGTAGACATGGTGACTGGCCTGGTTGCCAGCTCCGTGGTGCTGGCTGCGGCCAAGGTGGTGGAGCAGGGCGATAAGCTGGCGCTGATCTCGGGCGCGGCTGCTTCCAGCATCACTAACGAGTTCTGCTCTCCCAATCATATTCACTGGACGTACGACACCTTCGCCTTGGCCAACGGTACGGCCAATGCCGTGCTGAAGGATGGCGGTAAAAGCTGGTTCATCCTTACCGCCGACTACGCCTTCGGTCATGCGATGGAAGCTGACATCAAGAAAGTCGTCGAAGAGGAGGGCGGCAGCGTGGTCGGGACGGTCCGCCATCCATTCCCGAGCAGCGATTTCTCTTCCTACATCCTCCAGGCTCAGGGTTCCGGGGCGGATGTCGTGGCGCTGGCGAACGCCGGGGCGGACACCGTCAACTCGCTCAAGACCGCCAGTGAGTTCGGTGTCACACAGTCCGGTCAACGTCTCGCCGGCATGGTGGTCTTCCTCAACGACATCCACGCCATGGGCCTGGAAGTGACCCAGGGGCTGATGCTGACTACCGGCTGGTATTGGGACATGAATGACGAGACCCGAGCTTGGGCCAAGCGATACTCGGAGCGCGTCGGCAGCATGCCAACCATGGTGCAGGCCGGTATCTATTCGGCTACCACTCACTACCTGAATGCGGTGAAGGCAACCGGCAGCGACGAGACCAAAACCGTGCGCGCGCATATGGCCAAGACGCCAGTCGATGACATGTTCGCCAAGAACGGGACCATCCGCGAGGACGGTCGCATGGTTCATGACATGTATCTGGTGCAGGTCAAGACGCCCGCCGAGTCGAAAGGGGAGTGGGACCTTTACAAGGTGGTGAGCACCATCCCTGGTGACGAGGCCTTCCGTCCGATGGCCGACAGCCAATGCAAAAAGATGGCGCCGAAGGGCTGATCGACCTGATCCCACGCCTCAGCCCGGCCGACATGGCCGGGCGTTCCGGAATTCCTTTGGGTAGTGAATCATGACTCTCGTTTTCGGCGTTCCCCTGAGCGTTCTGTTCGGACAGCTGCTGCTCGGACTGATCAATGGGTCGTTCTATGCGCTGTTGAGCCTAGGCCTGGCGATCATTTTCGGGCTGCTACGGATCATCAACTTCGCGCATGGCGCGCAATACATGCTTGGCGCTTTCGCCGCCTACCTCGGGTTGAATTACCTGGGCATCAATTATTGGGCAGCGCTGCTTCTGGCTCCGCTGCTGGTCGGCTTGCTGGGGATGGGCATCGAGCGTGGCCTGCTGCGGCGTATTGCCGGTGAAGATCATCTCTATGGTTTGCTGCTTACCTTCGGCCTCGCGCTGATCGTCGAGGGCAGTTTCGTCAAACTGTTCGGCGTTTCAGGTTCGTCCTATCCGATGCCCGAGATGCTCAAAGGTGGTCACAACCTCGGTTTCATGTTCATGCCGACATACCGTGGCTGGGTCATCGTTGCGGCGCTATCGGTGTGCTTCGTCACCTGGTACATGATCGAGCGGACCCGGCTGGGTTCGTACCTGCGGGCCGGTACGGAGAATCCGAAACTGATGCAGGCGTTCGGCATCAACGTTCCGCTGCTGATCACGCTGACCTATGGCTACGGCGTTGCGCTTGCCGCCTTTGCCGGTGTGCTTGCTGCACCCATCTACGCGGTAACGCCGGGTATGGGCTCCAACCTGCTGATCGTCGTGTTCGCCGTCGTGGTGATTGGCGGCATGGGGTCGATCATGGGAGCGATCGTCACCGGCCTGGCCATGGGGCTGATCGAAGGGCTGACCAAGGTGTTCTATCCCGAGGCAGCAAACACGGTGATCTTCCTGATCATGGTTCTGGTCCTGCTTGTGCGTCCTGCAGGCCTGTTCGGCAAGGAGGCATGAACATGTCGACTCAACAAAACGTTCAAACGTCTCCTGTGCAAGCAGCCACGGTACGAGCCAATGCCGAGCGCGAGCGTCGTCGTGCCGCCCGGCGGCGCATGTACATCTTCTACGGCGTGTTGCTGGCCGTGGCGATGGTGGCGCCGATGATGGTCTACCCCGTCTTTCTGATGAAGCTGCTGTGCTTTGCGCTGTTTGCCTGCGCCTTCAATCTGCTGTTGGGCTATGCGGGATTGTTGTCGTTCGGGCACGCGGCATTCTTCGCCTGCGGCGGCTATATAACCGGCTACATGCTCAGCACTTACAGCGGACTGAGTACGGAGCTCGGAATACTGGCCGGAACAGTGGCCTCCACTGTGCTGGGCGCTGTCTTCGGGCTGTTGGCGATTCGCAGGCAGGGCATCTATTTCGCGATGATTACCCTGGCCCTGGCGCAGATGATCTTCTTCGTGTTCGTTCAGGCGCCCTTCACTGGTGGTGAAAACGGTATGCAGGGTGTACCTCGTGGTCACCTGTTCGGGCTTATCGACATGAAGAACAACATGTCGCTCTATTACTTCGTACTTGCCGTGTTCGTGATTGGCTTCGCGATCATCCAGCGGACTATCCATTCACCGTATGGCCAGGTGCTCAAGGCCATTCGCGAGAACGAGCCGCGAGCGATTTCGCTGGGCTACAACGTGGATGCGCACAAGCTGCTGGCGTTCGTGATCTCCGCTGCGCTGACAGGCCTTGCCGGCTCGACCAAGACGGTGGTGTTCCAGCTGGCGTCGTTGACCGACGCACACTGGCATATGTCCGGCGAGGTGATTCTGATGACGCTGTTGGGTGGGGTGGGCACCATCCTCGGGCCGATCGTAGGGGCAACGGTGGTGGTTACGCTGCAGAGCTCGCTGTCCAACGGGCCGTTGGGCGAATGGGTACACGTGATCCTCGGGGTGATCTTCGTGCTCTGCGTGCTCTTGTTCCGATCGGGGATCGTTGGATGGGTGGAGCGGCTGATCAAACGCAATTTCAAGTGACAGGTGCCAAAACCTGCGGGGGGGGGTTCTGACCTGGCCCTGCTGCTGCGCTAGATGGTCCTGAGTCTTAGCTCACAGGTAACCGCTCGGTTTCCGGCCTCTACACCACGACCGGCAAACATGGAGAGTGGCGGGCGGACAAGTCGGCTCGCGACTACGTCCTGACGCCTCTCTCCAAGCAGCCCTGGCCCCGCACAGGCGGGGCCGGAATGATCAGCCGTTCTGCCACTTCGCGCTGCGTTTCTCGAGGAACGCGTTCACACCTTCTTTCTGATCCTTGGTGTCGAACAGTTCGGCAAAAAGCTCGCGCTCGGCTACCCATCCGCTCACGTGGGTATCGTTGCGAGCGTTCATTACCAGTCGTTTGGAACGGCTGATGGAGGAGGGGCTTTGCTTGCTGACGCCTTCGGCAAGCTTCAGTGCTGCTTCAAGTGACTGGCCGCGCGGTACCACTTCCTCGACCAGACCGATCTTCTCCGCGCGCTGGGCGTCGATGCGCTCACCGCAAAGGATCATGCGCTTGGCCCAGCCTTCGCCGACCAGCCAGGGCAGGTTCTGCGTGCCACCGGCGCAGGGCAGCAAACCGACGCTGGCTTCAGGGAGCGCCATTTGTGCGTGTTCTTCTGCGATGCGGATGTCGCACGCGAGCGCGCATTCCAGCCCGCCGCCCATGGCGTAGCCGTTGATAGCGGCGATGGACACACCGCGAAAGCGCGTCAGCGCATCGAAGGCTCGCCCGAAGAGTTCGGCTACCTCGCGCGCACCGTTCTTGTCGCCATCGGCAAACTGCTTGAGGTCGGCTCCGGCCGAGAAGAATTTTTCACCCTGGCCGGTGATGACCAATGCGTACACGTCAGGATTGTCGTTGAGCTGGCCGATCATCTGCTCCAACGCAGCCAGCGACTCCCGATCCCAGGTATTGGCTGGTGGATTGGCGATGGTCAGCAGCGCCGTATGATCGCGCATTTCGAGCTGTATCTTCTGGCTCATGTCGGTTCCTTGGGTTTGCAATGATGCGGTCGCCTGAGGCGAAACGGGTTCGATAGACGAGCCTAGCAGCGTAAAAATAGTAAACCCATGCTGCGAAATGCAGATGTATTCTGTGTTTTTGCACAGCGAGCCGCGGATGGCACGCATCAATTCGATGGATCTGGAGCCAGCAGTGGATTGGGACAACCTGCGTTTTTTTCTCGAGCTTTCGCGTGCGGGCAAACTGACAGTCGCCGCGCGGCGCTTGGCTGTAGATCACACCACGGTCGCGCGACGGGTGCAGGCACTGGAGAAAAGCCTTGACCGGCAGCTTTTCATTCGTGCCAAGGCCGGTTATCGATTGTCTGAAGCGGGTCGCGAATTGCTGGCCCAGGCCGAGGCGATGGAAAGCGCCATTGCCTCCATCGAACAACCGAGCCTGACTGCCGACAAACTCTCGGGCCAGGTCCGCATAGGTGCCACCGAGGGTTACGGCACGGTGATGCTGGCAAGCCAGCTGGCCAATCTGACACGCGATTATCCGCACCTGGGCGTGGATTTGCTGGCAGTGCCGCGCTCGGTACGACTGGCCAGACACGAGGCAGACATCGTCATCACGCTGGAACGCCCCGAGCGTGGCCCCTATGTGATCACCAAACTGACCGACTATGTGCTGCGGCTCTATGCGTCGGAAGCCTATCTGGCATCTCATCCGCCTATCCGCAGCCGCGAAGACCTCAGCGGCCATATTTTCGTCAGCTACATCGAAGACCTGCTGTACAGCAAAGAGCTGTTCTACCTCGACGAGATTGTCCGCCCCCGTCAACACTCGTTACGCAGCACCAGCATCCTTGCGCAGCAGGAAGCGGTCGCCGCCGGAGCAGGGCTGGCGATCCTGCCGGCGTTTTCGGCACGCAAGGAGCCGTTGCTCAAAGAGGTTCTGGTGGACGAGATCGAATTCACCCGAACCTTCTGGATGCTGATGCCGGTGGAAAACAAGGACCTGGCGCGGATGCGCGTCTGCTGGGACTTTCTACGGGACGTTGCGGCCAACAGCCATGACGTGATGATGGGGCGCGCATGAACCGCGACGGCAAAGGCACTATCTCGGTCAGGCTGGTGGAAGAGGCGCTGCAAGGTTTCACCGCGCCTTCGCGATCCGCCGGACAGCTGCTGCACCAACTGGGACTCGATGCCATTGACCTGGGCGACAGCGAAGCGCGGATCGACGTGGCCGAGTACAGCAAGCTCTGGCGGCGCCTGGCGCGGCACTTCGACGATGAGTTCTTCGGCATGGATGCGCGACGCATGCGTACCGGCAGTTTCGCGTTCGTATGCCGCGCGGCAATGGCCCAGCCGACCCTCGATAGCGCGCTTCGCGTGGTATTGGAGTTCTTCAGGCTGACCTTCGAGGGCTTCGCTGGCGAGCTGTATCGCAGTGAGAGCCTGGCGGAAGTCACCCTGACTGAGCGACCAGAGGCGCAGCCGCTCCGGGCGTTCAGCTATTTCACCTTCTGGATGCTGCTGCACGGCCTGGCCTGTTGGCTGGTGGGGCGGCGCATTCCGCTGCTGGCGGTCGAGCTGCGTTGCGATGAGCCGGCTTATACCGATGACTACCGAGTGATGTTCTCGCGCAATCTGCGCTTCGCGCGGCCCACCACGCGGATAATTTTCGCTGCCGAAGCGCTCGACCTACCGGTGCGCCGCAGTGAGCTGGAGCTGCACGGCTTCCTTGCCCATGCGCCTTCCAACATCCTGGTTAAATACCGCGACACCACGAGCCTCGCCAGCCGCATCAAGGCGCAGTTGCGCGAGCTGCCAGCCGAGTGCTGGCCAACCAGCGAAGGGCTCGCGCAGACGCTGTGCGTTTCGCCCTCGACCTTGCGTCGTCGATTGGCTGAAGCCGGGCAGACCTATCAGGCGATCAAGGACCAGGTGCGCCAGGAGATGGCGACACTATGGTTGGCGGACGCTTCGATCACCTATGCCGACATCGCCGAGCGCCTGGGTTTCGCCGATGTCAGCTCGTTCTACAAGGCATTCCGCAAATGGTCCGGGACCAACCCGGGGCAGTACCGCAGCCTGATCCTGCGCGGGGACGAAATGGGTCATTCCGCGTCGCGATAGAGGTGCGGCGGCCACCCGGAACGCCAGCATGCTGGCTCCTACAGAGAGGGCGGACCGATGCGCCGGTCAGATGCTTTCCGTGGGTGCTAGCTTGCTGGCGTTAACTGAACGCACACAGCGCCACAGCGCGCTGGCAGAACTTTTCCAGATTGCACGTACCAACAACCTTGGCCAAATCGGTCACCGCGATTGCCCGCAACGACCATTGTCCGTACCTACCGGTCTGAAGAAGATGAACCCAGCGGGATCCGGCAGCTGATCTGCCGCGATGCCCATCATCTTCTCGAGGTCGTGCTGTGGATATTCAAGACAAGGTTTTCCTGATCACAGGCGGTGCGTCCGGCCTGGGCGCTGCGGCCGCCGAAGCGCTTGTCGCGGCTGGTGCCAAAGTAGTACTGGCGGACATCAATCAAACACTGCTGAACGAGCGTAGCGAGGCACTGGGCGCGAACGCACTCGGCGTGGTGACCAACGTGTGTGAAGAGGCTGCTGCACAAGCGGCAGTGAACACAGCAGTGGAGCGTTTTGGCGGCCTGCACGGGCTGGTCAACTGCGCCGGCGTCGCCAGTGGAGAAAAAATCCTCGGTCGACAGGGACCGCATGGCCTGGATAGTTTCAGCAAGGTCATCGGCCTCAACCTGATCGGCAGCTTCAACATGCTGCGTCTGGCGGCAGAAGCCATTGCCAGGGGCGAGCCGGACGAGCAGGGCAATCGCGGCGTGATCATCAACACCGCATCCATCGCGGCCTATGACGGCCAGATTGGCCAGGCTGCCTATGCTGCATCCAAGGGCGGCGTCGTGGCCATGACACTACCGGCAGCGCGCGAGCTGGCTCGTCATGGCATTCGCGTGATGACCATCGCCCCCGGTGTGTTCGAAACGCCGATGATGGCGGGCATGACGCAGGAGATACGCGACTCTCTGGCCGCCGGTGTGCCATTCCCGCCACGCCTGGGCCGTGCCAGCGAGTACGCCAACCTTGTGCGCCATATCATCGAGAACGACATGCTCAATGGTGAGGTGATTCGCCTCGACGGCGCGTTGCGTATGGCCGCGAAATAACCGGAGACAGCAATGAACAACGATCCAATCGTGATTTTGGGCTCTGCCCGTACCCCCATGGGCGGCTTTCAAGGTGATCTGAAAGGCTTGAGCGCGCCGGAGCTGGGTGCGGCGGCAATTCGCGCTGCGGTAGAGCGCAGCGGTGTTTCGGCCGAACAGGTTCAGGAAGTGCTGATGGGTTGCGTGCTTCCGGCCGGCCTGGGCCAGGCTCCTGCCCGCCAGGCAGCGCTTGGCGCCGGATTAGGCAAGGCGACCGCCGCCACCACACTCAACAAGATGTGTGGCTCAGGCATGCAAGCGGCAATCCTCGCCCATGATGCGCTGCGCGCCGGCAGCGTCGACCTGATCGTTGCGGGCGGCATGGAGAGCATGTCCAACGCGCCGTATCTGCTTGAAAAGGCCCGCAGTGGCTACCGCATGGGACACGGCAAGGTGCTCGACCACATGTTCCTCGATGGCCTTGAAGATGCCTATGACAAGGGCCGGCTGATGGGCACCTTTGCCGAGGACTGCGCGCAGAACCACGGCTTCAGCCGCGAGGAACAGGACGCTTACGCACTGACTTCGTTACAGCGTGCGCGTGATGCAATCAGCGTCGGCCGCTTTGCCAGCGAAATCGTCCCGTTAGAGGCCCCTCAAGGGCGCGAGCAACGCTTAGTTCGAGACGATGAACAGCCACCCAAGGCAATGCCGGAGAAGATTCCGTCCCTCAAGCCGGCATTCCGAGAGGGCGGGACAGTGACCGCGGCCAATTCCAGTTCGATCTCTGACGGCGCCGCGGCGTTGGTGCTCACGCGCCGCTCCCATGCCGAGCAGTATGGCCTCAAACCCCAAGCCATCATTCACGGCCACGCCGTATTTGCCGATGCGCCCAATCTCTTCCCGACTGCTCCCATCGGGGCAATCCATAAGCTGCTGGAGCGCACCGGCTGGCGTCTCGACGAGGTGGACCTGTTCGAAATCAACGAAGCCTTCGCGGTGGTCAGCATGGTCACCATGCGCGAGCTGGGGCTGGATCACGCCAAGGTCAACGTCAACGGCGGAGCCTGCGCGCTTGGCCACCCGATAGGTGCGTCCGGTGCCCGTATTCTGGTGACGCTGATTGCGGCACTTCGCGACCGCGGCCTGCGCAAGGGCATCGCGGCCATTTGCATCGGCGGTGGCGAAGCGACTGCCATGGCCATCGAACTGCTCGATTGAGGATTCGCCATGCTGCTCAATGATGACCACATCAGCATCCGTGACATGGCCCGGCAGTTCGCCCAGGAGCGGTTGAAGCCCTTCGCTGCCGACTGGGACCGTGAACACCGCTATCCGGCTGAAGCAGTGGCCGAGATGGCTGAACTCGGCTTCTTTGGCATGCTTTGCCCGGAGCAATGGGGCGGCAGTGACACGGGCTACATTGCCTATGCGCTGGCGCTGGAGGAAATTGCAGCGGGTGATGGCGCCTGTTCGACCATCATGAGCGTGCACAACTCGGTCGGTTGCGTGCCGATTCTGCGGTTCGGCACCGATGAGCAGAAGCAGCGCTACCTGACGTCACTGGCCAGCGGTGCGCAGATTGGTGCCTTCGCGTTGACCGAACCCCATGCCGGCTCCGATGCCAGCAGTTTGCGCACCCGCGCGCGGCGTGACGGTGATGGGTATGTACTCAACGGGGCCAAGCAATTCATCACATCAGGCCAGCACGCTGGCACGGTGATCGTCTTTGCGGTGACCGATCCAGACGCCGGCAAGCGAGGCATCAGTGCTTTTATCGTACCTACCGACACACCGGGCTATCAGGTCGTACGTGTCGAGGACAAGCTCGGCCAGCATGCCTCGGATACTTGCCAGCTGGCGTTCGAAGACATGCGCGTGCACGAATCCCAGCGGTTGGGCGAGGAGGGCGAGGGCTACCGAATTGCCCTGGCGAACCTTGAAGGTGGCCGCATCGGCATCGCGGCCCAGGCGGTCGGCATGGCGCGGGCTGCATTCGAGGCCGCCCGTGACTACGCGCGTGAGCGCGAGGCGTTCGGCCAAGCACTCACTGAACATCAGGCCGTCGCCTTTCGCTTGGCCGATATGGCCACTCAGATCGCCGTCGCCCGGCAGATGGTGCTGCACGCCGCCGCGCTGCGGGAGGCTGGCCAGCCGGCGCTGGTCGAAGCCTCCATGGCCAAGCTGTTCGCCTCCGAAATGGCCGAGAAGGTCTGCTCAGCCGCCATCCAGACGCTTGGCGGCTACGGGTATCTGCAGGACTTCCCCGTCGAGCGCATCTACCGCGACGTGCGGGTCTGCCAGATCTACGAAGGTACCAGCGACATCCAGCGGCTGGTGATTGCGCGCAACCTCGGGGAATGAGCTCCTAATCGTTTCTGTCACGTTGCCCGCTTTTCGTAGGGTGGATCGCGCTTCACCGATCCACCGGTGAAAATCGCATCGCCGCTTTGGTGGATGGATTAAAGCGCCATCCCCTACGCAGTCGGTGAGCGAACGATGCTAGTCGTTTGATCCACCCCCGGTTAGGCAAGCGAACGTTGGGTGGATCACGCTTCACCGATCCACCGTTGAACCTGCGTCGTCGTTTGGTGGATGGATAAAGCGTCATCCACCCTACGGAGTCGGTGAGCGGAACGATGCCTGGCCGTTTGATGCCCCCGGTTGCGCAAGCGGACGTAGATTGGATCGCGCTTCACCGATCCACCGGTAATTTTTTCCTGTGCTTTATCAATCCCAGCCATTTGCATCGTCAGACGCTCTTATCGCCCCCGGTGTGCGCGAAAAGCGCGGCGCGGGGGCGGCGTGCAGGGCGCCATCGATGTCGCGATAGACCCCGCGCTCCCGCATATGTGAATGCTGTGCGGCTTCCTCAAGCGTCAGGATAGGGGCGAAGCAGGCGTCGGTTCCCTCGAGCAGGGCGCACCATTGGGCCTGGGTTCGGCTGGCGAACAGCCCGGCGAGCTGTTCGCTTTGCTCCTGCCATTGCGCAGGGTCATTGCAGCCTTCACGCAGGGATTCCGGCGCATCGATGCGCTGCATCAGTTCGGCCAGGAACTGCGGCTCCAACGGGCCGATTGCAATGTCGCGTCCGTCTGCGCAGGTGTAGCAGCGGTAATGGGGGGCGGCGCCGGAAAGCAGGTTGCGGTCGCGCTCGAGGGATAGTGCGCCGCTGGGCAAGAGCCCGGCGAAGAAGCTCATCATCGAGGACACACCGTCAACGATGGCGGCGTCCACCACTTGGCCCTTTCCGGAACGCTCCCGCTCCCAGAGCGCAGCCATGATGCCGAACGCCAGATACAACGAACCGCCACCAAAATCGCCCACGAGATTAAGCGGTGGTATCGCCGGGCCTTCGCGATTCCCGATTGCAGCCAGCGCGCCGGTTATGGCCAGGTAATTGATGTCATGACCGGCGCTTTTTGCCAGTGGTCCCGTCTGGCCCCATCCGGTCATGCGGCCATAGACCAATCGCGGGTTGCGGTTGTGAACCTGCTCCGGCCCAAGGCCCAGACGTTCCATCACGCCTGGGCGAAAGCCTTCGATCAGCACATCGGCATCCTCGGCCAACGTCAGGCACCGGTCGCGTCCGGCCTCTGTGCGAATATTCAGCGTCAGCAATTTGCGGCCGCGATCAACAACTGGATTTGGCCAACCGTTACCGCCCTCACGCTCGATGCGAATCACCTCGGCGCCGAGGTCGGCCAGCAGCATCGCGCAATGCGGGCCGGGGCCGATGCTGGCGAACTCCAGCACGCGCAGGCCGAGCAGCGGGCCTTGACGGGGTTTATCGTCTAGCGGCATGAGGTGCTCCAGGCTGCTGGTTAGGCTCGAGTGGTATCTCAAACTCACCCACGGTTCACAAGCCCTACATAGTGGCCGCGCTTGTCGCGTCAGTTGCCATGTCGATGAGATAGGAGCGGTAACGGTCGCGCAGGGTCTTCTTGTCGATCTTGCCGGTGGCAGTCAACGGCACGCGGTCGATGATGACTGCGTCGGGCATCCACCATTTGACAATCTGTGGTTCGAGAAAGGCGAGCACGGTTTCGGTATGAATCTCCGCATCGTCGTGGGGCTCGATGATGAGGATGGGCCGCTCCTCCCATTTTTCGTGGGGCACACCGACTACCGCGGCGATGCGCACACCGGGACAGGCGACGGCGATATTTTCGATGTCGATGGAGCTGATCCACTCACCGCCGGACTTGATCACGTCCTTGCTGCGGTCAGTGATCCGCATGTAGCCATTGGGGTCCAGGGTAGCGATGTCTCCGGTGTCGAACCAGCCGTCTGCATCCAGCGCGCTGGTTTCGCTTCGGAAATAGCGCTCTACGGTCCAGGGGCCACGAACCAGCAGCGCACCGGACGTGGTCCCGTCATGGGGCAATGGGTTGCCGGATTCGTCGACGATCTTCAGCTCGATGCCAAATTGCAAGCGGCCCTGGCGGGTCCAGATCGCTTCGTTAGTGGCAGCTTCGCCCATAGCGGCGAGCTTGGGTGTCGGTGTAGCGACTACACCGAGCGGGCTGGTTTCAGTCATGCCCCAGAGTTGACGGACGCTGACGCCATAACGTGTTTCGAACTTCTCGGCCAGCGCACGGGGCACGGCCGAGCCGGCAATCACCAGACACTTGAGATCTCCAGTGTTCTCTCCGGTGCGCTCCAGGTGGTTGAGGTACATGGTCCAGATGGTCGGCACACCGCCGGAGAAGGTGACGCCCTCGCTCTGAATCAGCTCCTGCAGGCTGGCGCCGTCCATCTTGTCGCACGGCAGTACAAACTTGCAGCCGTTGATGGCGGCCGTGAAGGGCACGCCCCAGGCAGTGGCGTGGTACAGCGAAGAGCAGGGCATGATGCAGTCGAATGCGGAGAACCCGAAGGCGCCAGTGAGGCCTGCGGCCATGGCATGCAGGACGACCGAACGATGGCTGTAGACCACCCCTTTCGGGTTGCCGGTCGTGCCGGAGGTGTAGCAGAGCATGGCACCTGCGTTTTCGTCGAACTGCGGCCACTCGGTGATCGGCTGTTCACGGGCAATGAGGGCTTCGTAACTCGACGCGCCCACTTCGCCGGCTTCTGTGCGTTCTGCATCCGAGAGCATGATGAAGGTGTGGACCTTGTCCAGCTGTGGGCGCACGCGTTCGACCAGCGCAAGGAAGCTGCGGTCGAACAGCAGTACGCCGCTGCCGGCATGGTTCAAGGTGTAGATGATCTGCTCGTCCGACAGGCGAGGGTTGGCGGTGTGAAGCACCGCGCCGATGCCAGGCACGGCAAAGAACAGCTCGAAGTGACGGTGCGTGTTCCAGGCCATCGACGAAACCAGATCGCCAGGCCTCACGCCCAGGCGGCGCAGCATGGCGGCGGCCTGGCCGGCCCGTTTCGCCAGGCCTGCGTAGTCGTAACGCCAGAGCGGTTCGTCCGCCAGCCGCGAAACGATTTCCCGGTCGCCATGGGCCAGGGCGGCGTGGGCCAGGATGCCGCTGATCATCAGCGGAGTCTGCTGCATCGTACCTTTGAGCATCGTCGTATCCTTTTTATTGTTGTCTGGATAGCGGTCGCGCTTGCCGCGGCGCTTGCCGTCATCTCGCTCAAAATACTGCTGCGAGGTGTCTCGTCTTTACCGTCTGGGGCCTGGCTTAATCGCCAGCAAGCTGGCTCCTACGGGATGGTTGCGCACCCGTGACGATTCGGGCGAACGGTCCCACCGTGCCCTTGTAGGAGCCAGCTTGCTGGCGATCACTCGTTACGCCGAACTTCCAGCGCCTGCGAGTAAGGGCTCGGGTCTGCCGCCCAGTTAGTCGTTGAACAATCGTTGCGCCATCAGTCACAACCCGTAGTTATTCAACTCCCTCGCAATCAACAGCCGCTGAATCTCGCTCGAGCCTTCATATATCTGGGTAATCCGCGCGTCGCGGTAATAACGCTCGACCGGGTAATCCTCCAGATAGCCGTAGCCGCCGTGGATCTGCATGGCTTTGGAGCAGACGTACTCGGCGACTTCCGAGGCGAACAGCTTGGCCTGGGACGCTTCGGACAGGCATGGCAGGTTGGCGCTGCGCAGGCGTGCGGCATGCAGGATCAGCAGGCGTGCCGCATTGAGGCGGGTATGCATGTCGGCCAGCATGTTTGCCACGCTCTGGTGCTCGATGATGGGTTTGTCGAACTGAATTCGCTCACGGGCGTACCCCAGTGCCGCTTCGAACGCCGCACGGGCAATCCCCAGTGCCTGAGCACCGATTCCGATGCGGCCACCTTCGAGATTGGAAAGGGCGATCGCTAATCCCTTGCCTCGCGGGCCGAGCATATTGGCCTCGGGAATGCGGCAGTCGCGCAGGGTCACGCCGCAGGTATCCGAGGCACGGATACCCATCTTGCTTTCCATGCGATCGACGACGAAACCGGGATTGCCTGTGGGCACCAGGAACGCGGAAAGACCTTTCTTGCCCAGGTCCGGGTCAGTGACCGCGAAGACGATGGCGATCTTTGCCCGCTTGCCGTTGCTGACGAACTGCTTGGCGCCGTTGATCACCCATTCGCCGTTTTCCAGCACGGCGCGGGTGCGCAAGTTGTGGGCTTCGGAGCCGGCCTGGGGCTCGGTGAGGGCGAAGCAGCCGATGGTACGCCCGGCGGCCAGATCCGGCAGCCATTCATCCTGCTGTGCCGGCGTACCGTATTTGAGGATGGGGCCGCAGCCGACCGAGCTGTGAATGCTCATCAGCGCGCCGATCGCGCCGTCACCTGCGGAAATTTCCTCGACCGCCAAGGCGTAGGCGACGTAGTCGATATAGGTGCCGCCCCATTGCTCGGGCACGATCATGCCCAGCAGGCCGAGGTCGCCCAGTTGCGTCACGGTGTCGTCGCCAATCCAGCCGGCTTTTTCCCAGGCTTGGGCCTTGGGAGCGATTTCGGCGCGGGCGAAGTCGCGCGCCATGTCGCGGATCATCCGTTGTTCTTCGGTCAGTTCGATGTCTTGCATGTGCAGCTCCTCAGACGCCGGCGAAGAAGGCCGCCACGCGTTCGGACGTCACTTCATCGAGCGTAGGCGGGTTCCAGCGGGGATTCTTGTCCTTGTCGACGATCAGCGCGCGAACGCCTTCGATGATGTCGCCGCCGTCGAACCACTGACGGTCCAGATGCAGCTCCATGGCAAAGCACTCGGCCAGGGACAGCGTTCGGCCCCGGCGAAGCATTTCCAGCGTGACGCTCACTGACAGCGGCGAGCGGCTGTCGATGACCTTGAGCGTTTCTGCCGCCCAGTCGCGGTATTCCGGACGGTTTTCGCCAGCGAGCGATTGGCGGATGGCGATGACGGTGTCGTGGGCGAAATGCTGTTCGATGGCGGGCGCAAGCGTTTCGAAGGGCGCGTCCGGCAATTCAGTGCTACCCATGTCCTTGAGCAGCGCGGTCAAGGCATCCTCGGCAGGTGTTTTCCAGTCCTGCTTATCCAGTTGCTGTTCCAGCTCGGCGAAGCGTTCGTAGGGGACGCAGTAGTCGGCAAGGCCTGCATACAACGCGTCAGCCGACCCCACATGGTTGCCGGTCAGGCCCATGTAGAAGCCGAGGTTGCTCGGTAGGCGAGACAAGAAGTAGCTGCCGCCGACATCGGGGAAATAGCCGATACCGACCTCCGGCATGCCCATCCGCGTGCGTTCGGAAATCACTCGCAGCGAGGCGCCCTGAACCAGCCCCATGCCGCCGCCCAGTACGAAGCCATTCATCAGCGCGAGCAGCGGCTTGGTATATGCGTGGATGTACTGGTCCAGTGCGTATTCCTCCTCGAAGAATTCGCGATGCAGGCTGTCGCCGCTCTGGTAGCTGTCGTACAGCGAACGGATATCGCCACCGGCGCAGAAGGCTTTTTCGCCCGCGCCGCGCAATACCACGGCCACGACGCCCTGATCATCGGCCCACGCCTGCATTTGCCGGTGCAGCATCCGCACCATCTCCAGGGTGACGGCATTCAGCCCGGCGGGGCGGTTGAGCGTGAGATAGCCGACGCGATTGCGTACCTCGATCAGTACCGGCGCTTCTGCCTGGGTCATGTCTAATCCTCTTGGCGGTAGAGTTTGATGATCGCGGAGAAGTCCAGCCCACCGTGGCCTTGCATGCTGAAGACCTGGTAGAGCTGCTGCGCGAGACCGCCGAGGATAACCGGCTGGCGCACCTGTTTGGCCGCTTCGCTGGCCAGACCCAGGTCCTTGAGCATCAGATCGGTGCCGAAACCGCCACTGTAGCCGCGAGAGGCCGGGCCATTTTCCAAGACGCCAGGGAAGGGGTTGTTGATCTCCGACGCCCAGCATCGTCCGCTCGAGGAGTTGATGATTCCGGCGAGCACTTTCGCATCCATGCCCAGTGCAACGCCCAAGGACATGGCTTCGGCCACTCCAATCATCGAGATGCCCAGCAGCATGTTGTTGGCGACCTTGGCTACCTGCCCGTTACCGGTGTCACCGCAGTGCACGATGTTCTTG
Source organism: Stutzerimonas zhaodongensis (assembly GCF_003696365.1). Classification (GTDB taxonomy): domain Bacteria; phylum Pseudomonadota; class Gammaproteobacteria; order Pseudomonadales; family Pseudomonadaceae; genus Stutzerimonas; species Stutzerimonas zhaodongensis. Next base: position 243,906 of record NZ_RFFM01000003.1, on the reverse strand, counting down.
CCCATCGCCGCCAGGATTGGCTGCGCTTTCTGGAAGTCCGCCTCGCTGCCGCCGACCATGAAGGTCAAGGTGCCGGCAGCGGCACCTATCGTGCCGCCGGAAACCGGCGCGTCGAGCATGGGGTTGCCGTTCTTCGCAGCCGCTTCGGCGACTTCTCGTGCGGACATCGGATCGATGGTGGACGAATCGATCAGCAACACGCCGGAGGGAACATTGGCGAGAAGCCCGCCATCGCCGAGATAGACCTGTTTGACATGCGCAGCAGCCGGCAGCATGGTGATGATGGCCTCGACGTCAGCGCTTGCGACCGCCCCAGGCGAGGTTGCCTCCTTGGCACCGGCTTCGACCAGACCCGACACCGCAGCCGCAGAGAGGTCGAACACAGTGACGTGATGGCCGGCTTTGAGCAGATTGCGGGCCATCGGCCCGCCCATGTTGCCAAGCCCTAGAAATCCGATATTCATGGCCGTTTCCTTCTTGTTCTGATTGACGGCTGAATCGGCGCCGAGCAACAGCCAGCGCCGAGTCGATTACTTGAGGTTGATCGTGGTATTTACCGGACCGCCGACTTCGTTCTCGTCGAACCAGCGCTGGGTGACCGTCTTGGTCTGAGTGTAGAACTGCACCACCTGCTTGCCGTAAGGGCCGAGGTCGCCGAGCTTGGAAGCGCGTGAGCCGGTAAAGGAGAACATCGGCACTGGCACCGGGATCGGTACGTTGATGCCCACCTGACCAACGTCGATCTCTTCCTGGAAATGCCGGGCGGCGGCGCCGGAACGGGTGAAGAGGGCGGTGCCGTTGCCGTTGGGGTTGGCGTTGATCAGCTCGATGGCCTCATCGAGCGTGTCGGCCTGCATCACGCAGAGCACCGGTCCAAAGATCTCTTCGCGGTAGATGCTCATCTCGGGCTTCACGCCGGAGAAAATGGTCGGCCCAACGAAGTTGCCATTCTCAAAGCCAGCCACTTGAGGGTTGCGACCGTCCAATACCAGCTCAGCGCCCTCGGACACGCCGCGTTCGATCAGCGAGCTGATACGATCCAGCGCCGCGCAGGACACCACCGGGCCGACATCGGTGCCGCTTTCGGCCCCTGCATTGATCTTCAATGTCTTGGCTTTGGCGATCAGATCCGGCAGCCAGCTCTGCGCCTCACCCACGAGGATTAACACGGACAGCGCCATGCAGCGCTGACCGGCCGCGCCGAATGCAGCGCCAGTCAGGTTGTTGAGTGTCTGCTCCTTGTGGGCGTCGGGCAGGATGATGCCGTGGTTTTTCGCGCCCATCATGCACTGCACACGCTTGCCCGCTTGGCTGGCCCGGTTGTAGACATGGGTGCCGACCTTGGTCGAACCGACGAAGGAAACGGCCTTGATATCAGGGTGGTCGCAAATCAGGTTTACCGCGTCGGCGCCGCCATGAATGACGTTGAGCACACCCGGCGGTACGCCCGCTTCCATCGCCAGTTCGGCGAGACGCATGGTCACCATCGGGTCTTGCTCTGACGGTTTGAGGACGAAGGTATTACCGGTGGCGATTGCCATCGGAAACATCCACAGCGGGATCATCGCCGGGAAGTTGAAAGGGGTGATGCCGGCGCAGACGCCCAGCGGTTGCAGCAGAGTATAGGTGTCGACGCCGGTGGCCACGTTGTTGGCCAGCTCGCCGAGCTGCAGGTTGCCGATGCCGGCGGCATGTTCGACCACCTCCAGCCCGCGAAACACATCGCCTTCGGCATCGGGTAGTGTCTTGCCCTGCTCGGCGGTGAGGATCGCCGCCAGCTCCTTCATGTTTTCACGTATCAACTGCTGGTATTTGAGGAAGATCCTCGAGCGTGTGCCAATGGGCGTTTTGCGCCAGGTCTTGAAGGCCTCCTTGGCGCTGGCGACGGCAGCATTCATTTCCGTTTGCGTGGCGAACGGAACGCGCGCTAGGACCTCTTGTGTCGCTGGGTTTACGATGTCCCGCCATTCGCTGGTGGATGACTCGACCAGCTCGCCGCCGATCAGGAGTTTGACTGTTGGGATGGCACTTGACTGGGTCATGGCGGGTCCTAGCGTTTAATTGTTATTGGAACAAGACGGATCATGTTGTCCTGATCCTAGAGTGCAAAATTGCATACATCAATGCGGGTTGCTGCATAGCAGCTCTGCATAAATACACACTATGTCGTCGTGTGACGCTGCCGTTTCTCTGCCTCTAGCCGGTGAAGCGAAGTGGATTCGGCAGGCTGAATAATCGATTCGCTGGAACAGGTACTGATGCTGAATGCAGATCCCCGCGGCGAGACTTCCGCAACCGAGTGCATCGAACATCCATTGCCCTTTGATGAGGCGCTGATAAACGTTCTACCGATGGCTGTCTGTACGCTAGATGCGGACGGCGCCGTGCTTCGCTATAACGCTCTGGCTGATCGCCTTTGCGGCGGCGGGTTGGCGAAGCTGGGACGTTTGCGGATTGTTGGCAGCGATGGAGAACTGCAATCGCTGGCCGATACGCCGCTGGCCCATACGCTACGTACGGGCCGCAGCGGCTCAGATGTCCAGCTTTCCTTGATATGTCCTGATGACACGCCTGTATCGGTCCTCGCGAACATCGAGGCGTTACGCAATGACGCCGGGCAGATCACCGGTGCAGTCATCTGTTTTCAGGCCAGCACGCCGGCGGCCGAATCGAGCCTGAACCGGCATCGCGACGTCGAATGGCTGAGCGCAATCGTGGAGAGCACTCCGGAGTGTGTGAAGGTCGTCGATCAAGACGGCATCCTGGTACAGATGAATCCAGCAGGCCTTCGAATGCTGGAAGCCAGCAATGCTGAACAAGTCGAGGGTGCTTACGTAATCGACCTTATCGCTCCCGAACACCAGGCCCACTGGCGTGAACAGCATCAACGCGTCTGCGCGGGGGAAAAGCTCAGCTGGGAATTCGATGTCATCAGCCTCGCCGGCAACAGGCGGCATATGGAAACCCACGCGGTGCCAATGATTCTGCCCTCCGACATTGAGGGTCGACATGGATACGTGCAGCTTGCGGTCACCCGGGATATCACGGAGCGCAAGCGGCTCGCCTTAGCCAACAGCGAAGCAGAGCACCGCCTCAGGAATCTACTGGACGCGTTGCCTACCGCGGTATACACCACCGATGCAGAAGGCGTGATCACCTACTTCAATCAGGCATGCGTTGAGCTGGCGGGACGCGTGCCGCAGATCGGCGTAGACGTTTGGAGCGTGATCTGGCGACTTTGCAGGCCCGACGGTTCAGTCATCGAGCCGGGCACCTGTCCATTGGCTGTCGCGCTTTCCGAGAATCGTTCCTTCCACGCCGTTGAGGCGCTGGCGCTGCGGCCCGATGGCAGCGGCGTGCCATTCCTCGGTTATCCGGCACCTTTGCGCAACAACGCTGGCGAAGTCGTCGGCGCCGTCAACATGATGGTCGACATCACCGAGCGCAAAGTAGCCGAGGATCATCGTCAGCTACTGCTAAATGAACTGAATCACCGGGTGAAGAACACGCTTGCCACCGTGCAATCGATTGCTGCGCAGAGTTTTCGCCGTGAGGTTGGTAATCAAAGCTACCCCTGGTTCGAGGGCCGTCTGATTGCTCTGTCCAAGGCTCACGACGTGCTGTCGCGTAAAAACTGGCAAGCCGCGGACCTGCGTGAGGTGGTCGATCAGGTGGCAGCTCCATTCCAAGTTGACGGCCATGAACGTTTCGCCATTCAGGGCCCGGCGCAACGGCTGCGCCCCAAGCAGGCGCTGGCATTGGCCATGGCACTGCACGAACTGTGCACCAATGCGTCCAAATATGGCGCGTTGTCGACCCACACCGGTCAAGTAAGGCTCACCTGGCAACTAGCGAAGAGCGATGACATACCCTGCCTGCAGATTCACTGGGAAGAAGTAGGTGGTCCTTCGGTCGAGGCGCCTACGCGAAAGGGTTTCGGCACGCGCTTGTTGGAGCGAGGGTTGGCAGGTGAGCTGAACGCGGAGGTGCGCTTGGCGTATCTGAAGTCAGGATTGTTGTGCGATATAGAGGTGCCACTGAATGACCATTGAACGTGCAAAGGTGCTGGTCATAGAGGACGAGGCATTGGTAGGCATGTTGCTCGAAGACATGCTGCAAGATATCGGGTGCCGTTCAGTCGAGCTGGTGCAGCGTTTCGATGACGCGATGCGTACCGCCCACGACGGGGAATTCGACCTGGCGGTATTGGACGTCAATCTGGATGGCGTAAGCAGTTTTCCTATTGCCGATCGCCTGATCGAGCGTGGGATCCCACTGATTTTTGCGACCGGCTACGGCAAAGCAGGAATGGACCCGCGTTACGCAGCAATTCCGACGTTGCAGAAACCGTTTTTCTTTGGCGATCTGGAGCAAGTGGTGCTGTCGGCACTAGCGTCCCGATGAGTCCGCCTCATCAGGACGCTCTGTGCTAACGGTCAACTGCCGTCATATCAGGTGATGGATCATGGGCCCTGAGTGACGAAAGCCGAGTTGCCGGTGCCGTCCTGCCTGATCATCGCATCGTATTGGGTCATGCTGTCGAGGCCGCCGTTCTGAACCAGCGAGGCGTAGTTTTCGGTGCCGACCTGCTCGATGGTGCCGCTGCTGTAGTAGGCAGACTGCACCACGTCGATCTCGTTAGCGGTACCGTTCTGATCGATGACTACGCTGCTGCCATCGAAGTCCTGCTCAATGTCCACCCGGTTGAAGTCGCCGCTGGAGCGGCCCTCGACCTTCGTAGAGCGTCCAGTTTGCATGGCGGTCAGCTCATTACCCGTTCCATCCTGAGTAAAAGAGAACGAGGAAAAGCCGCCCATTTCTACGACATCCATTCTGTTGTCAGTGCCAATCTGTACGAGATCAACGTCGCCTGAGGCATAGCGACCGGGTGAACGCTGATCGAGCGTGGCCTCGTTGCCGGTCCCGTTCTGGCTGATCGAAGCGTTGGCGCCGTAGGGGAAGCCGTCCTGGCTGAGTGTGATTATGTTGTTAGTGCCGGTCTGCTCGGTGTCGGCAAAGGCGCCACCCGACTGCTCGACGTAAGCGATGTTGCCGACACCGTTCTGCACGCCGTCGTAGCGGTTTCCCACTCCTTCCTGAAACAGTTCGGTGACGTTATTTTCCCCGTCCTGTCTGATCGCAGCGTTATTGGCATCGCCATCCAGTTGCTCGATATACGCCAAGTTGCTTACGCCGACCTGGGTGATGGCTGCCGAGTTGCCCACTTCCAGAGAAGACTGGCCGACCGTGGCAAGGTTGTAATCGCCATCCTGGCTGATGCTGACCTCACCACTAGCGCCGCCTTGCTCAGTGGTAGAAATATTACCGCTGCCAGTCTGCTTGCTTTCAGCCAGATGACCGAAACCGGTCTGGGTCGTGTAGACGACGTTACCAACTCCGTCCTGGATCTGGCTGATGCGGTTGTCATTCCCGGACTGCATTACGTCTGCGTAGTTATCTGAGCCAGTCTGTTCCTGCGTCGACTCGCTAGCGGCAAGCGCCTGTGTTGCCACAAGCAGCGATATGGCTGCGGCCAGCATTGTTTTTGTTGTATGCATGTTCAGAGTCCCTTGAGTGAAGGAACTGGTCTTCTAGCCGCCTCGGTTGTATGTCGCTATACATCGTCCGATTGATTGATGATGAACGGTGGATTAATCCCTCTGCATGTCAATCTGAGAGTCACGTGATATCGACGATGGCGGGAGCTAGGGAGGCGTGCTCACTTGTGATGATTGGCTATAAAGCGCCGGATAGCTAAAACCGAGGCTAAAACAGCGTTTATATATAAGGTAAGTACAGGCTTGGTCGGTAGCTACACAGCAACGTTCTCGAAATGCCGTACAGCTTTGAAACCGCTCGAATTATTTCGTCCACCAGCGGACCATAGATATCCGAGATCAACGCGGTGCTTCTACGGGCGCCGCCATTGGAAAGAGGAAAAGCATGAACAGCAAGGTCGTTTTCATCACGGGCGCCACATCTGGCTTCGGACGCGCTACAGCACACCGTTTTGCAGAGGCGGGTTGGTCCCTGGTTTTGACTGGACGCCGTTCGGAGCGGCTGGAGGCGCTGAAGGCTTCACTAGGCGCCAAGGTTCCGGTTCACATCGCGACGCTCGATGTACGCAAGAATGAAGCAGTGCTTGAGGTGGTTGCGAATCTGCCCGACGCATTCCGCGAGGTGACCTGTCTGGTCAATAACGCCGGCCTGGCGCTCGCGCCGGAGCCTGCACAGAAGACCGACCTGAACGATTGGCACACCATGATCGACACCAATATCACCGGGCTGGTCAACGTGACCCATGCCTTGCTGCCGACCCTGATCGAAACCGGCAAGGGCGCCAGCATCATCAATATTGGTTCGGTCGCCGGCCAATGGCCGTACCCCGGTAGCCATGTGTATGGCGCCAGCAAGGCATTCGTACAGCAGTTCAGCTACAACCTGCGCTGCGATCTGATCGCGACAGGCGTGCGCGTCACGGACATCGCGCCGGGTATGGCGGAGACCGAGTTCACTCTGGTGCGTACCAAGGGTAACCAGGCGGCATCGGATGCGCTTTACAGCACCACCACCCCCCTGAGCGCCGAGGACATCGCCGAGCAGATCTTCTATGTCGCAACGCTACCCGCGCATATCAATATCAATCGACTGGAGATCATGCCGTCGCGCCAGGCTTGGGCAGGCTTCGCTGTCGACCGCGACAATTAAGGCGCGCACTGCCAACCGCTGTGATTGCGCGCCGGTCTGGTTTAGCTGAAAGGGGGAATCGAGCAGCTGATGATGTAGGGCCACGGCGCTGTACAAGCCGGGTTCGACAAGCCACGCGTCCATAGGGCGCGTTTGTTCACCGCTTTATGTAATGGGAGCGTTGTTCAGGAGGGGCATCGACCGGATTCGGCCGAAGACAGGAGCAGGGGGCTAGTGCTAAGCAGGCGCTGCGTCCATGATGGACGTCAGCGGCCCGGTGTTCGGATGCAGGTGACTTAGTTCACCGCGTCCTTCAACGATTTGCCTGGCTTGAAGCCCGGCAGCTTGGCAGCGGAGATCTTGATCGTGGCGCCGGTCTGCGGGTTGCGACCATCGCGAGCAGCGCGCTCCTTGACGGCAAATGTGCCGAAGCCGACCAGCGTTACGCTGTCGCCGCTTTGCAGGGTATTGGTCACGCTTTCGGTGAAGGCATCCAACACGCGGGTTGCGGTGCTCTTCGGGACATCGGCAGAGGCGGCGATCGCTTCAATCAACTCGGCTTTATTCACGGGTGTGGCTCCAGATTGGGATGGGTGGTCAGTATAAGCAGCGTCTTGCTCTGTCGCCTGCGGCAAATTTCCTCTTTTCAAAAAAATATCTCGCGCGGGGCGACTATTCGCTCGTTTTTGGCTGATGCAGACGCATTTGTCTGGACAGCGGTGTTCCGGCTTCGGTTCATTGAAGCCGCGCCTGCGGCCGGCCGGCGGTGCAGCCGATCATCAGAAACCGTCGGAACGTCGCACTGCTCGACCTTATATTCCAGGCCGCGGCCAATATTTGTGTGTCGGCGGCTGAGAACGGCGCCGCCAAGCGAGGCCTGTGGCCGAAGCGTGGGACATCGCCCCCAACTTAAGCCAAAAGTGCGGGGGCGTGGGCGAATGTTCGACTTTAGTAGCGTATTTCTATGTCTAGGTCGCTCGGCTTATCGCCTGGGACTTCGAACTCACTGTCCTTGAACGACGGGGGCCCCATGACCTTAGGGTTGTTGGACAAGCCATATCCCTCGATCGGTATCATGCCAAAGCGCAAATCCAGCTCACCATTGGCATTTTCGTCGTGGTAAGCCATGACCGCGTACTGGCCAGCCGGAACCTCGTCGAACACCACCGTAACGGTTCCGGCACTGGCCTGCACCTCCTGTGCTGCAAACGCCTGGTCGGCCTTGCGAAAGGTCTTGGGGTCGGAGAACAGGGCAACGCGAAGAGTGCCACGGTCGTGTTCAACTCCGTTCAGCCTTACGGTCATCGATTGCCCATCGGCAAAGGCGGATCCACTTGCCGCGATGGCTGCAGCCAGCACCAGACTTGCGCGTAATGTCATCAGTCACTCCCCGATAAACGAAACAGGTAAATAGGGTAAACGGCGCGATCGGCACCAGTCGTAGGTTTGCTCGTGGGTATTGCTGGCGATAGTGCCGGGCTTTGCTCTGAGCGGCCAGCGTGCGCATTCTACTAATGGTTCTTGCTCGTGCGTAGCCAGCCAAATTGCCTGAGACGCGTGACAATCCGTACCGCCAACAGACTGGCCGGGCTGCATCGATGCGATGCTAGAAGGCCAGCCCTAAATCATTTCGAGCCCTCATGAATAAAAGCCAGCTCCAGACGGCGATCATTGACAAGCTGCAAGCCGATCTCGCCATTGCAAAGGACGCCCTGCAGGCGTCTCACGAGGCGGCCACCCATGCCGAGAGCAAGGCGGAAAACAAGTACGACACCCGTGGCCTCGAAGCTGCATACCTGGCCGATGGCCAACGACGGCGGGTGCATGAAATCGAGACCGCTCTGTCCGGTTACCGCAATCTGCCGATCAGGCCCCACTTGAACGAGGCTATTACGCTCGGCGCTCTGATCGAACTGGAAGTCGATGGTTCATGCCGATGGGTGTTCCTTGGTCCGGACGCAGCAGGATTGCGCGTCACTGTGAACGATATCGAAGTGCTGCTCATCTCGTCTCGATCACCTTTAGGGCAAGCACTGCTGGGCTTGCACGAAGGCGACGAGGTAGAGATCACTGTGGAAAGCCGAGTGCAGCGGTTCCAGATTTTGACTGTGCAGTAAATAAAGTTATATTTATCAGTTAGATAACCTGCCTACTTAAAGCTTTATCTCCATAAAGGCGGAGCGTGTCGTTGTCAGCAGCGCCGCTTCGAATTCAATCTCGAAAATAAATTATATAAATATCGTAACTATCTGATTTTACGCAAGTTATTGCCGTAAACGGCCTGCTTGACTAATAGCCTGCCCGGCAAGGGCCGCCTAGCGGGCAACGCAGAAACAATTTGACGCATCCAGTCGAGCTAACTATCTTTCCGCAGCAAATGATAAGCAATCTCATTGGCATTTGCGGAGGTGGTGGTGAACGCATTGACTCGCGTCGCCTATGACGGGCCAGGGGAAGGATACAAATACCCCCCGTCATATCGATTCTATTCACCGGTGGGCGGCATCGAAGCCAGCGGTTGTTTCAAGGCAATAACCACACCAGCTGAAGGCGCCGGGCCAAGGCTGGAAAGCGATGTGCAGCGAGCATTTGCCGACGCCCAAGCAGCCGGGTTGGCCAATCCGGTGCTGGTTGGCGTAATCCCCTTCGATAAGCGCCAGCCTTCTAGCTTGTTCATCCCACGCCATGTGAGTCATCTTTCCCCTACGTCCCCACCCACCGCCATCTGCGGTTTTCCGTGCGGTAGCGCTCGTAAATGCATCGAGCACCCAAATCAGGCGGGCTTCCAGCAGGCGGTCAATCGTGCTCTTGGCGCCCTGCGTAATGGCCGGCTGGACAAGGCAGTTCTTTCCCGGCTGTTGCAGTTGGAATTCGATGTACCTCCGTGTCCGGCAACCATTTTCCAAGGGCTGCGCCAACAGAATCCCGAGGCCTATCACTTCTACGCGGACTTGCCCGAAGGCGGCGTCCTGATCGGCGCCAGCCCCGAGCTGCTGTTGCGCAAAATTGGGCAGCGTCTGGAAACCAACCCGCTGGCTGGCTCAGCTCGACGTCATGCCGATCCGTTGGCAGACGATGACGCGGCGCAGCGCCTGCTGGATTCGGCAAAGGATCAGCACGAACACCGGCTGGTGATCCGCGACATGGAGCGGCAGCTGCGCCCGCTGTGCCACGAGTTGCATATACCGGAGACACCCTCGTTGATGGCTACGGCCAAGTTGTGGCACCTGTCTACCCGGATCGAGGGCGAGTTGGCAGAGCCGATCTCAGCCCTGAATCTGGCCTGTCAGCTGCACCCGACCCCAGCGCTCTGTGGGTTTCCGACGGCAGCCGCCCGGCAGCTGATCGCCGAGCTGGAGCCGTTCGATCGCGGCGTGTTCGGCGGGATTGTCGGCTGGTGCGACGCCGCCGGAAACGGTGAATGGGCCGTCGTCATTCGCTGTGGGGTGATCGACCAACACAAGGTTCGGTTGTTTGCAGGAGCCGGTCTGGTATCGGCGTCCTGCCCTGAATCGGAATGGCGAGAGACCGGTACCAAGCTGCGCACCATGCTCGCGGCGTTCGGCCTGGATCGGGAGGTCGCATGAGCCTGGTTCCTTTCGCGCGCTGGCCTGAGGCATTTGCCGAGCGCTATCGGCGTGCTGGCCATTGGCGCGGTGAACCGCTGAGCCAGATGCTGGCGGACCGGGTCAGCGCTCAGGCGGATGCCATCGCCATTGTCTGTGGCGGACGGGAGATCAGCTACGCCGAGCTGGATACAGCTTCGACACACTTCGCTCGACGGTTGGCAAACCGTGGCGTGGGGCAGGGTGATCGGGCTCTGGTGCAGCTGGGCAATCAGGCCGAGCTCTACATCGTCTTTTTCGCATTGATTAAGGCCGGCATCGCGCCGGTCAATGCACTGTTCAGCCATAACCGCCTGGAGCTTATGGCTTATGCCTCACAGATCCGTCCGCGATTACTGGTCGCAAGCCGTGCTCATTCGCTGTTTGCTGATGATGAATTTGCTGAAGAGCTGTCCGAACTCATCCCGGAACTCGATACGGCCGTGCTGCATGACGACCCGCAGCCTGAGTTGCGGTTGCAGCGCTGGTTGGAGCCGGTTACGGCTGAGCGGTCATTCAGCCCGACGCCAGCAGGCGAGGTGGCCTTCTTTCAGCTATCGGGAGGTAGCACCGGTACGCCCAAGCTGATTCCTCGAACCCATGATGATTACCTATACAGCGTGCGCCGTAGCGTCGAGATCTGTGAGTTCGATCACCACACCCGTTACCTCTGCGCCTTGCCCGCGGCGCACAACTTTCCGCTGAGTTCGCCCGGTGCATTGGGTGTGTTTCTCGTCGGAGGCAGGGTTGTGCTCAGCAGTGATCCCGGTCCGGCCAGCTGTTTCCCGCTGATTGCGCAGCATCGGGTCAATGTCACTGCACTGGTGCCTTCGGCGCTGTCGTTGTGGCTGCAGGCTGCACCCACGCATCGTACCGAGATCGCTTCGCTGGAGTTGGTGCAGGTAGGTGGAGCGAAGTTGCCGGAATCCCAGGCCAGGTGCGTTCCGCAAATGCTCGGGTGCCGTTTGCAGCAGGTTTTCGGCATGGCCGAGGGGCTGGTCAATTACACCCGCCTGGATGACAGCGATGAGCGGGTCTACCTGACTCAGGGGCGACCAATGAGCCCGGATGACGAGGTCAAGGTCGTTGATCGAGCCGGCAAACCGGTTCCAGCTGGAGAAGTCGGCGCGCTGATGACGCGTGGGCCCTACACGATCCGTGGCTACTTCCAGAGTCCTGAGCACAACGCCAATGCATTTGATGCCGAGGGCTTCTACCGCTCCGGTGATCTGGTCCGGTTGCGTGAAGACGGCTATCTGGTGGTCGTGGGCCGCATCAAGGACCAGATCAACCGAGGTGGTGAAAAGATTGCTGCCGAAGAAGTTGAAAACCTGCTGATGGCGCACCCGGCAGTGGCACAGGCTGCCTTGGTTTCAATCCCGGACGATGCCATGGGAGAGAAGAGCTGCGCTTACATCGTCAGCTTCGACGCCCACCTCAAGAGCACCGCACTGCGCAAATTCCTGCGCGGGCTTGGTCTGGCGGACTACAAGCTGCCGGACCGCTTCGTACACATAGACGCGCTCCCGATGACAGCCGTGGGCAAGGTGGACAAGAACTACCTGCGCCGCCGTGCCGCTGAACAATTGACAGTGACCGAATAAGGATCCGTTTCATGGCTATTCCCACCCTCACGTCTTACCCGTTACCTCGCGAATGGCGCGAAAACAAGGTTCAGTGGACGCTGGATCCCGGGCGCGCTGTGCTGCTGATTCACGACATGCAGGCGTACTTCTGCGATTTCTGGGGCGCAGCGAGCCCATTCGTTGCCGAGCTTGTCTCGCGTCTGGCGCAGGTTCGCCAACGCTGCAAGGACCTTGGGATTCCCGTCATCTACACCGCACAGCCGGGGCAGCAGAGCGATGTCGATCGTGCATTGCTTTCCGACATGTGGGGGCCAGGCATCACTCAGCATCCCGATCGGCAGGCCATCACTGCCGGACTCGAGCCGGCGGACGACGACACCGTACTGGTGAAATGGCGCTATAGCGCATTCCAGCGTTCGCCCCTGGAACACATGATGGCCGAGCTTGGGCGTGATCAGCTGATCATCGGCGGTATCTATGGGCACATTGGCTGCCTCATGACCGCATGCGACGCCTTCATGCGTGACATCCAGCCCTTCATGCTCGCCGATGGCATCGCCGACTTCAGTCAGGCCGAACACCAGATGGCGCTCGACTACGTCGCAACTCGGTGCGGGCGGGTCCTGACCTGCAGGGAAGTACTTGGTCTAGGTGACACCGTGCGGTCGCTGCCAACGCGCGACGACCTCAAGTCTCGATTGCTGAGCATGCTGGACGAGATGGATGAACCCTTCGATCCGGACGAGAACCTGCTCGATTACGGGCTTGATTCGATTCAGATGATGACCTTGCTGAGCGAGTGGCGGGAACAGGGCCTCGAGCTCAACTTCACCGACCTGGCCAAGACGCCGACCTTGAATGGCTGGTGGGCACTCATCAGCGACCGGGGAGGCGTCCAATGAGGCCGCTTGGCATTGCCCAGCAGGGACTCTGGTACGGTTACCTGCTCAATGAAGACCGCGCCATGTTCAACACCGCCGAGTGCATCGCTTTCGCTGGCAAGGTCCAGGCATCGGCGCTGATTGCCGCTGTGCAACGGTCAGTCAGCGAGTGCGAAGTGCTGTCCGGCCTGTACGTGGCGGACGGAGACTCGGTCTGCTTCAAGCCTTGCGAATTGCCGTTGGATGTACATCAACTGCAGATACCCGCTGGCGCCGATGCCGAAAGCTGGGTTCGTGAATGGGCCATGCGCGACATCCGTCTGCCGATGGATCTTGAGCGAGAAATGGCATGTCGTTTCGTCTTGCTGCAGGGCGAGAAGAGCGACTTTCTGTATAGCTGCGTCCACCACATCGCGCTGGACGGTTATGGCACCAATCTGCTGTATCAACGGATAGCCTCGTTATACGGGGCGGCGCTGCTTGGTGAAGAGGCGCCGCCCGCAGACTTCGGTCGTTATGAGGATGTATTGCAGGAAGACGCCGAGCGGCAAGCTCAGGGACAGACTGCTGCTGCCCGAGGTTATTGGCTCGAAGCCCTGTCCAGCATGCCGGAGCCGGTCAGTTTCAGTGACCGCAGCGCGCCGATTTCGGCCACCTTCATTCGCCACGGCGCAGCGTTCCCGACACCCCTCTGGCATGCCGTGCAGCACACCGCCGAGGCCCACGGGATCGGCTGGCCCGATTTGCTGCTGGCCGGGATCTCGGCACAGTTGCGCCAGGTCAGCGGGTCCCGCGCGCAGGTGCTAGGTCTGATGATGATGAACCGCATCGGCTCCGCCTCGTTCAACGTGCCCTGTATGCAGATGAACATCGCGCCCTTATGCCTGGACCTGCCGGATGACGCGGACCTGATTGCCTGTGCCAGGACCATCGGCAAGCTGCGTCGCAGCAGCCGCAAACATCAGCATTACCGCTATGAGTCGCTGCGCCGTGACCTCGGTCGTGTCGGCGGCGAGCAGCGACTGTTCGGCCCGCTGATCAACATCATGCCGTTCGACCGCCCGATGATGTATGGCGATTGCCCGGCGCGGATGATGAACCTCAGTGCCGGCCCGGTGGAGGATCTGACCCTTGAAGTGCAGATCGGCCCCGACGGCCTGCCAATACTGGACTATGACGCCAATCCGTCCTGCTACAGCCCCGAACAGGTGCGCAGCCTGCAGGAGGAGCTCTTCGATCTGCTCGAATGCTGGCTGGCCGAGCCCGACCAGCCGCGCGATGTGCTGCTCGCCGAACTCTTCGCAGTCCGGCGCGCCTGGCAAGTCATAAAGGCCCCGGACAGCAACATTCCTCGGCAGTGGGAAAACGTGCTGGATGGGATACGCCAGCAGGCCCATGCCCAGCCGGGGCGTGTCGCGCTGGTCCAGCACGAGCAGGTAATGACCTATGGCGACCTGCAAGCGCGTGCTGAAATGGTGGCTGCGGCGCTGGTCGAACAGGGCGTTCAGCCCGGCCAGCGGATCGGTGTGATGCTGAGCCGTTCGCCGCAAGCGATCCTTGCCCAGCTCGGTGTACTACTGGCCGGGGCCGTTTATGTCCCGCTCGACGCCGAGCAGCCGGCGGATCGGCAGCGGCTGATCTGCGAGGCGGCAGAGCTGTCTCTGGTCATCACCGAGGCGGCTTACAGGCACCGATTAGCCGAGGTGCATGCAGGCCCGATCCAGCTGATCGGTCTGCTGACCTCGGCCAATCGGACTTTCAGCCCACGTCAGGGCGATGCTGGCTGCTATCTGATGTTCACGTCCGGCTCTACAGGCACTCCCAAGGGCGTCGAGGTGAGCCATCGGGCTTTGGCGCATTTCACGCGGGCGGCCAGGGTGCGTTATGGCATCGGTTCGACCGATCGTGTGCTGCAGTTTGCGCCGTTCAACTTCGATGCCAGCCTTGAAGAAGTCTTCGTCAGCCTTTCAGCCGGCGCGACGCTGGTGTTGCGTACCGATGCCATGCTGCAGTCGATGGCCTCGTTTGTCGAAGGGTTGGAGCAGTTGGCGATCACTGTTGTCGATTTGCCCACGGCGTTCTGGAACGAGTGGGTCGTTGCGTTGCGCAGCGGCCAGGTACAGGTTCCAGCATCGTTGAAAACAGTGATCATCGGTGGTGAGGCGGCATATCCCGAGCAACTGAAGGCCTGGCAGCGCGTGGCGCTCGATCGCGTTCGCCTGATCAATACCTATGGCCCGACGGAGGCCACCGTGGTCGCCACCACTTGCGACCTGCATGGCCTGGATTCATCACGTGAACAGCTACCGATCGGTCGGCCGCTGGCGGGTGTGGAGGCACTGGTCCTCGAACGCGGCGATCGTCCCGCTCAGGAAGGCGAGCTGGTCCTGTTCGGTGCACAGCTGGCCAACGGTTACCTGAACAGTGATTCAAAAGCATTCGCCCAGCTGCGTATTGGCGATGAGATTGAGCGGGTTTACCGGAGCGGTGACCGCGTGCGGCTGGTGGAGGGCCAGCTGGTTTATCTGGGCCGGCTGGACAACGAGTTCAAGATCAGCGGCTATCGCATCCAGCCAGGGGAGGTGGAGTCCAGGCTGCTTTCGCTGTCGGGCATCGAGGAAGCCTGCGTGCTGGGTCTTGAACTGCAGCCAGGCGTCCGTCGCCTGGTGGCTTTCTTCTCTGGGCCGCGGAACGATGCGCGCGCCATCAGGCGTGAGCTGGGCGAATTATTGCCGACGGCGATGGTGCCCACCGATTACCGACACTTCTCTGCATTGCCACGTACCGGCAGCAACAAGCTCGACCGCAAGAAGCTGCGACAGGGCTACCTGCTGGGCTCAACCGAGACTGTGCTCAATGATGAGACGCAGCGCCGTGTCAGCGCGATCTGGCAACAGATCCTTGGGGTCGGCGCCATTCAGCCTGCGGACAACTTCTTCGAGCTGGGTGGCCAGTCATTGCAGACCATCCAGATCGTTAACCGCCTGGGTGCTGAGTTCGGCACTGCAGTGAAGGTTTCCGATGTGTTTGATCACCCGCAACTCGCGGATTTCTGCAGCTTTCTCGATAGCCGCGTGCGGCAGCGAGAAGAGCAGGTGGAAATGGTTTGGTAAGGGGCGCGGTTATGAGCGATCAGATGAATTTCAACGGGCAGGGCGTTTGGGTCACGGGCGCTGGGCAAGGAATCGGCCGCGCCGTGGCTGAAGGTTTTGCGCGACTGGGCGCGCAGGTCATCGGTTTTGATCGTGCTTTTGGCGAAAAGGAATATGGCTTCACGCCTTATGTACTCGACGTAGGTGATGCCGCAGCCGTGAAGCGGACATGCAACGCGCTGCTAGGGGCGGGAAAGCCTGTTGATGCGTTCGTCAGTGTGGCGGGAATTCTGCGGCTGGGTGCGGTTGATGAGCTGAGCTTGGCCGACTGGGATGACTCGATGCGCGTCAACGTGTCCGGTCCCTTCTATCTGCTGCGTGAATTGATTCCGCATTTCAAGACAAGAGGAAGCGGAAACGTAGTGGCTGTAAGCAGCAACGCGACCCACGTCCCGCGGATGCAGATGGCTGCTTACAGCGCATCCAAGGCCGCGCTCACAAGCCTGATCCGTACCGCGGGCCTGGAGCTGGCCGAGCATGGCGTGCGCTGCAACCTGGTCTCGCCGGGCTCCACCGATACCGCCATGCAGCGGGGCATGTGGCACAGCGAAGATGCCCTTGAGCGGACGATTGCCGGCTTTGCGGAGCAGTACAAACTCGGCATCCCCTTGCGCAAGATCGCCACGCCTGACGAGGTCGCCCGCACGGTGCTGTTTCTCGCATCGGACCTGGCGAGCCACATCACCCTGCAGGACATCGTCGTCGACGGCGGCGCCACGCTAGCGGCCTGAGAGGTAGCAGATGCACAACAACATTATCGGCCTGCTGAAGCATCTGGCTCAGCAGGGGGTGCGGCTTGCGCTCAACGATCAACACCAGTTGGTCTCCCAGTCCAGCAAGGATGCCGTCACTCCCGCCCTTGGCCAGCAGATCCGCGACAACCGCGAAGCGATCATCGGATGCCTTCGCGCACAGCGCGCGTTCGAGGCGCCCATCGCACCGCAACATCGCAACGCAGGCCCATTGTCCTCATCGCAAAGTGGGCTCTGGTTCATCGAGCAGTACGAGCGGGGCTCGCACCTGTACAACATGCCGGTGTTCTTCCGCCTCACAGGCGAGCTCGACATTGAAGCGCTGGAATTTGCCTTCGATGCGCTGGTGGCTCGACATGCCAGCTTGCGCACCCGTTTCCAGCGAAGCGCAGAGGGGCGAGGCGAGCAAGAGATCCTGCCGCACCGAGGCTTCCATCTTGTGCGGGAGGACCTTAGCTGCCTCGAGCCGCAGGCCCGAGAGGCAAGGGTCGCGCAGCGCGTACACGAAGAAATTCTGCGGCCGTTCGATATCACCGGTGGGCGGCTCACGCGAGTCAACCTGCTTGAGCTAGGTGAGCGCGAGTACATATTGATGATCAACCAGCACCACATCATCTCCGATGGCTGGTCGGTGAAAAACATGTTCGCTGATGTGCAGACCGCCTATCTTGCCTATCAGAACCGCCAACCGCTGAGCTGGGACGAGCCGCGCCTGAACTACATCGACTATGCGATCTGGTTCAATTCGTCCCTGTTCCGGGACTATCACGAGCAGTTCAAACCCTTCTGGATAGAGCGCCTTTCCGGCATTCCCGAGGTGCACAGCCTGCCGCTGGACAAGCCTCGTCCAGCTCAAACGGCGAGTGATGGTGAAGTGGTTTTCTCAACCATCGACAACGTTCTGTGGGAGCGTTTCAAGGGGCTTTGCCAGCAGCACAACACTTCGCCATTCATAGGTCTGCATGCGCTGTTCGCGCTGTTGCTGGCACGCCATTCCAGTGAGCGCGACATCGTGATCGGCACGCCGCTGGCCTATCGTGAGCGCGCAGAGATCGAGCCGCTGGTGGGCTTTTTCGTCAATACGCTGGTGTTGCGCACGCAGCTGCCCGAACAGCAACGCTTCGTCGACTACCTTCGCCAGTGTCGCGCTGACGACCTGCAGGCTTTCGACCATCAGCTGTACCGCTTCGAGGCGCTGAGCGAGGCGCTGGGGATGGATCGCCACACGGCCATCAACCCGATCTTCCAGATCATGCTGGTGTATCAGGCGCGGGTGGACTTCAACGACCTTATCCCGGGGTGCGATGCGGTTGAAGAAACCTCGCCAGTATTGCCTGCCAAGACAGATATCTCGGTCAAGGTCACCGAGCTGATGGACTCGGTGCGGGTCGATTGGCTGTGCGCCACCGCCTTGTTCGAGCGCAGCAGCGTCGAGGGTTACTCAAATCGTCTGCTTCATCTGCTGCAAGCGGTTCTGGATGAGCCGGAACAGGATATCTGGCAGCTGCCGATGCATGATCCGTCGCTGCTTGCCCATACTGCCGAGAAGCTCGCCAAGTTGCCCGCCGTATACCCGCTGGGCGTGACGGCGCTTTCCCTGTTCGACGAGATCGCCCTGGGATATGCGAACCGACCCGCGTTGCGCCAGGGGGGCGGCTGGATCAGCTATGCCGAGCTTGACGCCCGCGCCAACCGCCTGGCGAACTGGCTGTTGGCACAGGGCTGTACGACTGGCGACCTAATCGGTGTGCTTGCCCGGCGGGAAAACGCATTCGTCGTTGCGTTGCTGGCGTGTTGGAAGGTCGGCGCCGCCTACGTGCCGCTGGATCCGGATTACCCGCAGCAGCGCTTGGCGCACATCATGCGCGACGCCGATCTGCAGTTGATCATCGGGCAAGGCCCTGCACCTTTTGCCCTGGAAGCAGATCAGCGATGGGTGGCTCTGGATTGCAGCGAGATACAGGCGCAGCTGGATGCCCTGTCACCCAGTGCGCCTGTGATGCGGCATGATCCGCAACGCCTCGCTCAGGTCATCTACACCTCCGGCTCGACGGGCACCCCGAAGGGCGTCATGGTCGAACACGGGGCATTGGTCAATCTCCTGCGAGATCACGGCCGCCGACTGAGGGTGGAGCCTGGCGACCGGATGCTCGACTGCATGTCATTGTCCTTCGATGCCGGCAACATGTGCGCTCTGGTGCCGTTGGTCCATGGCGCAAGCCTGTTATGGGCCGACCCGGGCGAAGGCCTGCTGGACGAGATCGAGCGGACTGAAACCACCCACATGATCTTCGCCACGGCGCTGCTCGCGACACTGCCGGAGAGGCGTTTGCCCGCCATGAAAGCGGTGGGTTTTGGCGGTGAAGCCTGTCCACCAGCGATCCCGCAGCGTTGGGCGGCGCAGTTCCGCCTGATCGATATGTACGGCCCTACGGAAGCCACCGTTACGGCACTTACCAAGACGCTCACACCGGGCGTTCGGCCCACTATCGGCGAGCCGATTGATGGCATGCAGGCCGTGGTGCTGGACGGGCATGGCGCACTTTGTCCGGTGGGAGTGCCTGGGGAATTGTGCCTGGCCGGGCTGGGCCTGGCGCGAGGTTATCTGAACCAGCCGGAGCGCACCGCCGAGGTCTTTCGTGAGCATTGCATCGCTGGCGTGACGGTTCGCCTGTATCACACTGGCGATCGCGCACGGCTGCTTGCCAATGGTGACTATCAGTACTTGGGACGGCTGGATGCCCAGATCAAACTGCGCGGCTACCGCATTGAACCCGGCGAGATTGAAGCCCAATTACATGCCAGCAGCCCGAGCCTGCGAGAAATCAAAGTCATCGTTGCCAGCCAGGGCGCCCGTCAGGCACTGGTCGCCTATGCGACTGCAAGTGCAGACGAACCGGCGCCCGATCCAGAAGAGGTGCTGCAGGCCGTATCGAGTCGCTTGCCCGAGTACATGGTGCCGCATCGGCTGATTCTGCTCGACAGGATGCCGCTGACAGCCAACGGCAAGCTCGATCACGGGCGACTCCCTGCGGTCGAGTTAGCCCCAGCCGATGCGCTCGTCGAGGCGGTGAGTGAGCTGGAACGAGAGGTCCTGGCTATATGGCAGAAGGTTCTAGACCAGCCATTGGGCGTGGAAAGCGACTTTTTCCGGTTGGGTGGGGATTCGATCCTGAGCATCCAGCTGGCAACCCGACTTCGCGACGCCGGTTATGCCTGCAGTGTGAAGGAAGTGTTCGAGGCCAAAACGGTACGCCGGTTATGCCGCCTGCTCGAAACGCCACGAGAGGCTGAGCCGATCCGCGCCGAGCAGGGATTGTTGACCGGCGACTTTCCCTTGCAGCCGATCCAGCAATGGTTCTACGAGCAGCCGTTCGCCGACCCTCAGCACTGGAACCAGGGTGTGGTGCTGCGGCTGCCGCGAGAGGTGAACACACTGCAGTTGATGGATTACTTGCGCCAGCTCCTGGCGCAGCACGACGCGTTGCGGCTGACCGTGAATCCTTCCGGCCAGTGCTATCAACCGCATCTGCCGCTCTCCGAACCGGCGCAGCTGGATGCCGCTGTTCTCGGGCCGCTGGGCTTGCAGCAGGCGCTGACGGAGCTGCAGTCGCACATGGACCCCGGAAGCTCGCGGACCCTGGCCTGGGCTGTAATCGAAGATCTTCCGAGCGGCGGGCGTGGGCTGTTCATCGCGTTTCATCATCTGGTCATCGATGCCGTGTCCTGGCGCATTCTGATCGAAGATCTGCAGCGTCTGACCCGCGGCGAAGCCCTGCCCGCTAAGAGCAGCAGCTATCGACAGTGGGGCGAGGGGCTTGACGCCTACGTGCAGCGCGCTGAAGCGCAGTTGCCGTACTGGCAGGAGCAAATCGGCACGATGGATACGGTATTCCCTCAGGATTGGCGCTCTCTTGAAAGAGTCCAGAACCAGCTGTTGCAGCTGGACGAGGCGACCACGCAGCGGCTGACGCACGGCCTTACACAGCAATTTCAGTGCGAGGTGCGCGAGATATTGCTGGCAGCGCTTACCCGGTCGCTTGCTGAGCTGGGCCTCGGCGAGCAGCATTGGATCATGCTCGAGGGACACGGTCGCGAGCCCATCGATACGGCGCTGGATGTGAGCCGTACCGTTGGCTGGTTCACCAGCATGTTTCCATTGAAGGTCTGCAATCAGGTCGATTGGCCAGCGCTGGTAAGGCACGCAGCCGAGCAGTTGCGGCAGGTCCCGGACAAGGGTGTAGGTTACCTCCCGCTACGCAGTAAGCCCGCCAATCGCGCAGCCTTGCCACTGCCTGGCGTGGCCTTGAACTACCTGGGCGTATATGCAGGCGGGGCGGGAGATTGGCAGCCACTCCCGCTGGCCCCAGGCAACCCGAGTGGCGAGGGCAATCTGTCCGCGGAGCTGATCAGCCTACACGGCGGCGTCTTCGACGGCTTACTGACCCTGCGCCAGATCGGAAGCCTGCGTGCTGACCTGGGCGCGCGTCTGCTGGCCTTCTTGCAAGCGAATCTGGAGGACCTGGCTGCGCTGGGTGAGGATCTGCAATGAGCTTGCTCAACCAGCATTTCACCAATGTGTTTGCCCGCCATGCCACGCGACCGGCGCTGGGCTGCCTGGGCGCCAGCTTTAGCTATGTTGAGCTGCAGGCACGGGTTGCGGCCATCGTGTTGCAGTTGCGTGCAAAGGGCCTGGCCGCGGGTGATCGGGTCGGGCTGCATCTCAGCCGAGGGCCGGATTACATCGCAGCGCTGCTGGCCTGTTTGCACGAGGGTTTGTGTTTCGTCCCGCTCGAGCCGGACTTTCCACTGGAGCGGCTGCAAGGCATAGCCGATGACGCGCAGCTGCACTGGGTGCTTCAAGACGAACAGGCACAGCGGTGGCTTTCACCTTCCTTGAGGCTGAAGCCCGGTCTCGCGGTCATGCCGGAGCACCAAAATCTGGATGATCAGCTGCCGGCTTACATGATGTTCACCTCCGGCTCCACCGGCAAACCCAAGGGTGTGGTCATCGATCGCGCCGCGTTGAGCAATTTTCTCAGCGCGGCGACCCGACGTATCGGGTCTGGGCCGGACACCCGGTGGCTGTTCACCACTACGCCGGCTTTCGATATTTCGCTGCTGGAAATGCTCGGACCGCTCTGGGTGGGCGGCTATGTCGAGGTGGTCTGCGCGCCAGCAAACAAGGACCCGGTGGCGTTGCTTGAATTGCTCGACAGCCGACCAGACCTGAACACACTGCAGGCAACGCCAGCGTTCTGGCGAATGCTGCTCAAGGCCGGATGGCAAGGCCGCGACGGGATGGTTGCGCTGTGCGGCGGCGAGGCACTTGACCCCACGCTGGCTACCCGGCTGGCTGCGTCGGTGGGGCAGCTATGGAATTGCTACGGGCCGACCGAGGCAACCGTCTGGTCGATGATGGCGCGAGTCGAAGTGCCGCTGACCGATCAGGGCGTGCTACTGAGTCAGTCACTCGACGGCTATTGTCACTGGGTGCTGGATGAGAACAGTCAGAACGTCGGGCCGGGAAGCGAGGGCGAGTTATGCATTGAAGGCGCTTCGCTCGCCCAGGGGTACTGGCAGCGGGACGGTCTGACCGCGCGAGCCTTCATCAGTTGGCAGGGGCGGCGTCTTTACCGCACCGGTGACCGGGTGCTGCGTATCGCTGATGACGAGTTTCGCTATCTCGGGCGGCGTGACGATCAGGTCAAACTGAGGGGCTTCAGGATCGAGCTTGGAGAGATCGAGGCGACCCTGAGACACATCCAAGGCGTCCAGGATGCGGCGGTACGGTTGGTCGGCGAAGGGGATGACGCCTGCCTTGTCGGCTACGTGGAAACTTGCGGCAAAGTGGCGCCGGGCCGGCTTCAGATCCGCCGAGCGCTGCAGCTGAGCTTGCCGCACTACATGATTCCGCACCGGATCCTCATGATCGACGCATTGCCGAAAACACCAAGCGGCAAGATCGATCGCAAGCGGCTGCCCGAACCGGTTTGAGTGGGCGTGCGATCCCGCGCTAAGGCAGTCGGGATCGCTCTTGTGGTCAGTCTTTGGCGACAGGCTCGGCTTCAGCCTTGCCAACGATGGACTCGATGTCTTCGATGATCTGCAGTGCAGCCATAGGGCCACCGAGTGACGTCCACAGCGATCCATCGACAGCGGCAAAGCGTTTGGCCTGGATGGCGGACAGCTGGCGGAAAGCGGCGGTTTCTTCGGCCTGCTGCAGCGCCTCGACCGCTTCCCCGCTGGTGGCCAGCGTGCCGATCACCAGCCAGTCGCCATCGAGCAGCTCCAGCGATTCGAGGCTGAGCGCCATCGAATGGGTATGTCCCGGGTCCTGCTGATGCGCTGGGCGAACCAGGCCGACGTCTTCGACGACTGTGCTCGAAAAAGCATCCTTGAACATGTACGAAGGCCCTTTGGGGTTCCAGCGGACGATGCTGAACGTCTCGCCCTGGTGATCCTTCAGCCGTTCGCGTGCCTGCGCTGCCCGAACTTTGTAGCGGTCCAGGAAGGCGCGGGCTTCGGTGTCCCTGTTCAGCACATGGGCCGTTCTCAGCATGCTCTCCTGCCAGGGTCTCGCCCAATTGAAGGTCGTAACGGTGGGCGCGATTTCGTTGAGGATGGCGAGCTGTTCGGGCTTTACCGGACCGGTGAGAATCAGGTCCGGTTCGAGCTCCAGCAGAACTTCCAGGTTGGGATTATCGAGATCGCCAACGACCTTGATGCCTGCAGGCAACTTGCCTTCGAGATAACGCGGCGGTGCAGCCTGTCCGCGACCGTTGATGGTGCCGATTGGTGTGACGCCGAGGGTCAAGGCAGTGTCGAGGTCGATTTCGCTGAGGGTGATCACGCGTTCTGGCGAAGCTGGAATGGTCACGCTGTTGCCGAACGCGTCTTCGACCTCACGGGTCTGCGCCTGAACATTGAGTGTCAACAGTCCCCCGAGCAGTACGGCGGTCAGGGTTTTGGGAAGTCTCAATTTCATAGGCTTTCATCCTGTGGTACGAGTTCGTGGTGGGCATTTGCCTTGGGCGCCGTACATGCGGGTGGCTTTAGCGGACGTCGCCGCGGGACGATGACCGGTGCACCGTCACCCGGTGCCGGCAGGATGTCCACTTCCGTCTGGTAGAGGCGGTCCACCAGCTCTTTGGTGATCACCTGACGCGCCGGCCCCATCGCCTGAATACGGCCATCGGCGAGCGCGATCAGCTCGTCGCAATAGCGAGCGGCTATACCCAGATCGTGGATGACGATCAGCACCGTGCGGCCTTCAGCGGCGATCCGGTGTACCGCCTCCATGACTTCGGCCTGATGACCGATATCCAGCGCACTGGTGGGCTCGTCAAGCAGGATCAGATCGGTGTTCTGCGCCAGGATCATGCCCAGCCAGGCTCGTTGCGCCTGCCCGCCCGAGAGCGACGAGGCCTGCTGCTGCCAAATCGCATCGAGCTGCATTGCCGTTCTGGCACGTGCAACCTGCACGGCGTCTTCATCGCTCCATTGGTTGAACCAGCCCTGGTGCGGATGGCGGCCGTATTGCACGAGCTGTTCAACGCGAATGCCTTCAGCCATGACCGGTCTTTGAGGCAGAAAAGCCAGCTGCCTGGCGAGGCGTTTCAAGGTGAATCTTGTCAGTGGCTCGCCCTTTATCTCGACATCGCCACGCTGCAGGGGCAGTTGTCGCGCCAGGAGCTTCAACAGCGTGGACTTGCCACTGCCGTTCGGACCGACGATACCGATCAGACGGCCCTTGGGCAGCGAAAATGACAGGTCTTCAAGAACGACCTTGTCCTGATAGGCGAAGTGCAGATTCCGCACCTGGAGAACGGTCATCAGTCAGCTCCTCGTCTGTCCTTGATGAGCAGGCCCAGCAGCAGAATGCCACCGAGCAGGCGAGTCATGATTCCGGTTGGAATTTCTTCCGGTTGCGCCAGCACGCGCACCAGCGTGTCGCTTCCCAGCATCAGCACCGCGCCGCACATAGCGGCCAACCAGATCGGCGCAAGGTTGTCCCGTGCGAGCCAGCTGGCCAGAATCGGCGCAGCCATGGCGATGAAGATCACCGGGCCGGCGATGGCAGTGCCCAGCGATGCCACCAGAATGGCCAGGGCCAGCACGGAAAGCTGTATCAGGGGCACCCGGATACCCAGGTTCTGCGCGGTGGAATCGCCAAAGCGAAGAAGCGCCAACGGGCGGTTGACCAGCGTCATCAGCGGGCAAAGCACCAGCAGCACCAAAGCAATGGGTTGAACGGTTTGGTAGCTGACTCCGGCGAAGTGGCCCATCGACCACAGGTATATGCTGCCCAGATGAACCAGCGGCTGGGTTGACATGGCGAAGTCACCGACCGCGCCGAGCAATTCAGACAATGCGATACCGATGACAATGAACAGATAGCCCTGCTCGCCAGGGCGGCGGCAGAGCGTGAATAGCGCTGCAGCAGCGAACAATGCACCTAGCGGCGACGCCCACCAGGGCCAGCTGCCCAATGTCAGGTACATGGCGAAGCCGACCACGGCGAGCGAAGCTCCTTCGTTTACGCCGATCATGTCGGGAGTCGCCAGTCGGTTTCGCACCAGGGTCTGGATCAGACAGCCCGCCATGCCCATGGCCAGCCCTGCGACTACCGCGGCAGCGATACGTGGCATGCGAATCTTGAACACCATGATTTCGTGCAGCTTGCTGCCGTTGCCAGCCAGAGTAGCCATGACATCGCGCACACCCATGTTGCCTGAGCCGAGGCTTATGGCGACGACCGCGAACCCCGCCAGCAGTGCCGTCAGCAGTCCGAACATCAGCCAGTTACGTCTATGCAGCAATACGCTGAAGGCGCCTAGCCGGATCGTCCAGATCCCGCTTGGGGTGATAGCGGTCATGTCTACCTCACCGTCAACAGTGAACGAAAACCACCGCGCAATACGATGGTGATCAGGGCGGGCGCGCCAATCGCTGCGAGCAGCGTGCCGACCGGCAACTCGTACGGCTGCAGCAGCCACCGCGCAAGGACGTCGGCAGCAAGCAGAAACAGCATTCCGAACAACGTGGAGAACACCAGTTGCCGAAGAAGCCCGACAGGCTCTACCAACCGCGCGCAGTAAGCGGCCAGAAAGCCGACGAAACCTATCGGGCCAGCGATTGAAATGGCGCAGGCCGTGAGCAGCGTCGAGGCAACCAGCACGCCGACGCGTACCCAAGTGGTGTGTATGCCGAGGGCTCTGGCCTGGCTGTCGCCCATCTGCATCAGTGTCAGCTGCCGGCAGAGCAGGGCGGCCAGTACGATGCCCAGTAATGCGACCGGAAGTATGGTTCCCAATGCATCAAGGCTGGATGCGGACAGGGACCCAAGGTTCCAGTAACGGAACTGGTCAAGCGCGACGCGCGTGCGCAGCAACAGGAAATTCGCGAGCCCGCCGAAGATCGCCGCAAGCGCAACGCCGGCGAGAATCAGTTTGAGCGGCCTGGCCTGGCCGAGCATCAGACCTACTCCGAGCACAACCAGGTTGCCTAACAAGGCGCCTGCACCGGACCAGAGCAGGTAGCCGCGGGTCGATTCAACGTTGTAGAAGATCAGCCCGATCACCAAGCCCAACACCGCACCCGCGTTGACCCCTAACAGCCCGGGCTCGGCCAGTGGGTTGCGGGTTGCACTCTGAAGCAGAGATGCGGCGACCGCCAGGCTCGCTCCAACGACCAGCGCAGCCAACGTACGTGGCAGACGCAACGTCTCGACCACCATGGCGAGCTTGTCGTCGGCCATCGCAGCGGGCTCGCCGGCGAGGTAATGAAACACCGCTGATGCCCCGTATACCCCAGCACCAGTGCTCATCGAAAGCACCAGCAAGGCCAGCAACAGCCCGCCGCCGCCAAGCAGTATTACCTGCTGCACGCCTTGGAAAGTGGAATCGGTCCGGATCATCGAGTGCAAATAGCTCCTGAAACCCGGCAGCCTGGCTGCCGGGCGTGGGCGTATCAAATGTCGTAGCTGAAGCCGACGAACAGGGTGCGGCCCATGAGGATGTGATCCACCGACTGCGCAACCTCGTCGCGTTTCTCGTTGGTGAGGTTGTTCATGCCTGCATTGAATGTCAGCTCATTGGTGGCATGGAACCTCGCGCCAATGCCCACCGTATGAAACGCATCGGAGCGCTCGCTGTTCGCCAACGCAGGCACGTAGACCATCTGACTGCCCGTGTATTGGTAGTCCAGATTCAGATCGAGCTGGGGCAGGGCACGCCAGTCAAAGCCGATATTGCCGACATGTTTGGGCGTGTAGTCCAGCTCATCGCCGGTCTCGCGATCTTCACTGTCGGAGTAGGTGTAATTGGCTCGAACCGATAGTCCTTCGTTCAGGTGGTAGCGGCCTTGCAGCTCGTAACCTTTGATACGTGCCTTGGAAAGGTTGTAGTAGCTGAGCTCGGAGCGCAGCGGAACGGGCCTTCCCAGGACAGGGTTGAACACCAGGCGGGTGGTTTCAGTGACGATCAGATCATCGATGTCGTTGTGGAAGAACATGACGCCGGCTTCCAGTCGTTCGTCCTGATACTGAGTGCCAAACTCGTAGCTGGTCGAGGTCTCTGGCTTGAGGTTTGGATTGCCATATACGGTGCACAACCCACGGCAGGCCAGTACGCCATAGCTCGCATCGGCCTGGGAGATACTCGGTGCCTTGAACGCTTTGCCTGCCCCCCCTTTGAGCACCCAGTTATCAGTCAGGTTATAGACGCCATAAGCCCTCGGGCTGAATTCGCTACCGAACGTTTCGTGATGGTCCCAGCGTCCGCCGAGCGTAACGTCGAGATCGCCAAGCGAAAACTCATCCTGTAGATAGATCGCTTTTTGATCGACCTCTGTATCGGCACCAAGATTCTGGTTATGCGTCAGTTCAGTACGGCGGAATTCGCTGCCGAGGGTGACGAGTTGATTGCCAAGTGAAGCGCTGACTTGGCCATCGACGGTGTGATTGGTCTGGTTAACGTCACCTTTGGCACCACGCATGTTCGTCATCAGCTGCGAGTCGTCCATGAGTTCGACGTCCTCGTAGTAGTAGCGCAGGCGGGTGTTGAATCCTTCCCAACGGCCATTGTGAGTCAGGCCCAAGGTCCAGCGATCCATTTCCTGGACGTTCGTTGTCAGCGGCTGCGGCGCACCTGCATTGTTCCAGCGTGCCTTGCGGTCATCCTCCCGGTAGCTCATGTCTAGATCTACGCTCTGGCGTTCGTCCAGAATCCAGCTGAGCGTACCCATCGCGCTTACGTTTTGGCGCTTTTCGGCCGCGTCGGTACCCGCGAGCCTTAATTGATCCGACTGCCATGCCGCCTGGTCGGTGGTGTCCAGAATCAGGTTGCCCAGCAGCTTATCTTCGACCAGTGCACCGCTCAGGTAGGCGCTTGTCTTGTGGCTGTCGCCTGAGTCGCCCTCGGTCGGGTGCTCATAGCTGTAAGCGACGCCGGCTTCGGTCTGGTTGGTTGGCTGCCTCAGGATCACGTTGATCACGCCGCCCATGGCATCGGCGCCATACAGCGAAGTCATGGGCCCGCGGATTACTTCGATACGTTCTACAGCCGCCATGGGAATGGCCGATAGATCAAAGTCGTTTGCGTAGTTGGACGTCAGCGCATCGCGGGAGTTGATGCGTCGCCCGTTGACGAGCAGTAGTGTGTAGTCCGAATCCAGCCCGCGGATCTTGATTTCCTGCCGCCCATAAGCAGACGACGGATTCAAATGCACGCCGGGCAGGTACTTCACCGCATCGGCCAGGTTATAGACCGGGCGCTTTTCAAGCTCTTCGCGTGTAACCACGGATACGCTCGCCGGCGCGCTGAGCTCGCTGTGTGCGGTCTGGGTCGCGGTGATGACCTGCTGCTCAAGTGCAACGGGGTCGTTCGCAAGTGCGGCGAATGGCAAGAGGCTGGCCAAGACGGTCAGAGAGAGGTGACGAGGGCGGCTGATGCCGCGATCAGTTGCAGTTTTCATTGCATGCTCCGTTGCTGGCTCAATTCGAAGTGGACTCATCACGTTTCTCCGGCGGGTTCATCCCGCCTGTTGTTCTGCCTTTGTCTGGCTCGCATCGCGTTGCCTGATGCCGTGGATCAGATAGAGCACGCCCAGTCCGGCCACCACGCCGGCCGCCGCATAGAAGGCTGCTAGATCTTCGAACCCGAGCAACTCATGACCCGGGCCATCGGTCAGGTAGCGTGCAGAAAACAAGCTGCCGAGACCTGCGGCGACATTCGATACCGTCCCCTGAAAAGCCATGAATGCTGCTCGTTGGTGGGCAGGGGGCACGCCAGCTGCAAGGGTCATGGTGCTGTTGCTGCGCACCGCGCTCAGTGCCATGAACAGCGTGAAGATGACGTAGAGCGAAATGCCAATGGGTGTGGCGAAACCCAGCAGCGTGACCAGCGCAAGGCCGCCGCTGCTGGCAAGCACAACCGTCATGGGGCTGCCGCGATCGATCAAGGCTCCGCCGATGCGCATCGCAACAAGACTCGCGACGCCGCCGGCCAGATAGAGAAACCCGAGTTGCTCACGTGGAAAATCAAGGTTGAATTGAAAATAGGTGGCGAAGTGAGGCACCAATAGAAAGTGCCCGAACATTTGCAATGACGTGATGCCCAGCGCAGCAATGCAAAGGCGCGATGCGAGTAACGACATGAGTGATGCTTTGGGCCGCTGCACTGCTACCGGCGCTGGAAGAAATAGCTGACATAGCAAGGCGAGTAGCAAGCCGGCGCCGCCAATCAGGAGAAAGGGGCTGGTCCAGTTCCAGCGCATGGAGCATTCAAGTGCCAGCGGAATGACCAGGATGGCCGCCAGAGAGAATCCCATGCCCACATAGGCGAGTTGCCGACCGCGCTCGGCCGGAGGAATAAGGTCGAGCATGGTAGCCATCAGAATTGCGCCCATCGGCCCGGCGACCAGCCCGGAGAGGATGAAGAGTGCAATCAGCTGATTCGACTCCGTGGCCAGTGCGCAGCCGAGCAACAAAGCGAAACGGATGGTGAGGAGGGTGACCAGTACGCGCTTGCGATCGAAGCGATCCAGCCAGGGCGCGCTGGCGACAGCACTCAATGCGGCAGCAAGGGTTGCACCGCCACTGATGTAGCCGACGTGACTCGCCACCATGCCAAGGTCACGCACCAGATCCGGGCCCAATGGCATCACCATCATCAGACTGCCCAGCGACAGCATGTTGATCAGCATCGCAAGATGTACGGCGATCCTGGTTGGTAGGGCGGCTTTCATGAGTTGCAGTGCGCTCAATTGACAGGCGGCAGCATGCTAAGCCAATCGTGATGAGACAGCAAATACAAATCGTTCGTATTAAGTGTTGCGCTCCGTCTGAGGCGAAATCTCGGTCTGTCAGGACCGGCCGCTCAGCGAGACCTAATCGCGTAATGGATGCCCTGAGGATTCAGGCAATCATCTGCCGGCTAGATGCCGAGCCGGCGGAAGTCGCCCGCATACACCAGGGCACCTTAGACCAGCTGGCCTGTTTCTCAGTGCTTTTCCGGCTCCGGAACGTCGGACACCCGAACGCCTTCCTTGCCGATTTTTTCAGCTGCTTCGCGTTCGTCATCCTCATCACCGGACAAGCTTTCTTGTTCGGGTGCGGGGTCGTATTGCAACTCGACCAGAACCGGAAAGTGGTCCGAGCCGAATTCAGGCAATCGCTGGATACTCACCAACTGAAAGTGATGACTGTGAAACAAATGGTCCAGTGGCCAGCGCAGGAACCAGTGCTGCGCATGAAAGCTGTTGACCATGCATCGACCGACGCGGGGGTCGAGTAGCCCACTTATCTTGCGGAACAGTCGGGTATTGGCGGACCACGCGACATCGTTGAGATCGCCCGTGACGATCACCGGTGTGTTCTCGTGGTCATCCTGGACACTCTTGGCCACCACCAGAAGCTCAACATCCCTCTCGGTTGACTCGTCATTCTCCGTAGGGCTCGGTGGGGCGGGATGTAGAAAATGCATGCGTATCGCCAGCTGGTCGTTCAAACGGACATTAGCGTGCATGGACGGGACGTCATCTTCGACGAGAAAACTGGTCTCGGCGTTCTCCAGTTCCAGACGCGACCAGACATGCATCCCATAAAGATTGTCCAGCGGACGGCGGATGGTGTGCGGATAGTCACTGGTCAGCTCCGAGAGCTGATCTTCCCACCACTGATCGGTTTCAAGCGTAACCAGTACGTCCGGCTTGTGTTGACGCACCAGCGCTTTGAGTTTGTCGGCCTGACGATTAGGCGTCAGTACGTTGGCCGCCATCACGCGAATCCGTGGCTTGTCAGCGTTCAGGTCGGCCGACTTGACTTCGCGGCGCCAGAGTCGGGTATACGGAATGATCCACCAGGCGTGATAGCTCAGGCAGATCATCGACACGACGGTCACCAGTATCTGCAGGGCATTGGAGTAAGAGAGAAGCAGCCCTTGGCCTAGCAAGAGTGCAGAAGCCAGTACACAAAGCTGCAAGCGGGGAAAGTCCAACCCTCGAACCCACCAGACCGGGTTCTTCCATAGCGGCAGAAAGGTCAGCACGACCAGCAGCCCGGTCGCGGCGAGAAGTATTCCTTCCTTCATTCCAATCCTCGGAGCTTATCGGCTGACGTCGTGTCGCCGTTCAGGAGCCTGTAGTCAGGCACTAGGAGTTCGTCCTGCCGCATCGATGGTTGGTTCCATCCAGCCTGCATTGGCCCTTCGAGAAGATGGGCGCCGCGACGACACTCAAGCTGGTATGCAGGCAAAAAAAAGGCCCGACGACGTCAGGCCTTGGGCTTTGCTTGTGTGGCTTACATAGGTGCGCCGATCGTCGCGCAGCTGTTAGGTGTGGCGGCGTGCTTGCGAAGTACCGGCAACTGCGGTTGCTCGGCACCGCCTGTCACGTCAAGGGAAAGGATGTACTTTCCCCACCACGGACCCGCAGCCCAATAGGTGAGAGGCACGCAGTTCTCGCGCAGGTAACCCAGCAGGTTGTCCATCGCGAGGATCGCATCGGGAGCGTAATTCGGAACGCCCATCTCGCCGATATAGCCACGCAGATTGTTAGCCCGCAGCCAGTCTACGAATGGCTTGGCTCGCTTGATGCCCAGATCGGGTGCAAATGTTTCGGTCTTGTCTGCATACATGCCCGACGTGTCGCGATCGAGGTACATATGGGCTTCGAAGATCAGGTTGTTAGCAGGGTCGCGCATCCACGGGTCGGCTATGAGCTGGGCATTGGACTGCGGCCAATGCCATGCGCTGGAGTATCGATCCCCCGCCACGTAGATCCAGTTTGTCTTGTCAACCTTGCGTATCTCCTTGGCAGCCACCAGCGCGGTATCGGCCCAAAGACCTTTGGTGCTCGGTTCGTTCATCAAGCCGTAACCGCTCAGGGCGGGGTGGTTGCCAACTTTCAATGCGATGCGCTTCCAGGTGTCGGCAAATGATTCGACCGGTACGCTCAGCGACCCTATCGGCTCTCGGTAATAGCGGTAGTAGTTGTGCATGTCCAGCACGACCTTGACGCCATGCTTATGAGCGAAATCCAGTGATTGGATGAGCAGGGCGAGCTGCGCGGCATCCAGATCAGCGTCCAGCTTCGGCTGCAGACGCTCCCAAAGAAACGGCAGGCGAACAAGCTTCAAGCCTTGCTCGGCGTATTTCTTGTAATACGACTCTGCGGGATAAATGTAGTTGGTGCCGTGCTTGCCTGGCAGTACGGAAGAGCCGAACGCTGCCCCTGACAAGTTCACACCTACCAAATGCACGGGTGCTGTAGCCGGCTGCGGATCCGAGACAGCTGTACTGGTGACCTGCGCATTGGCAACGCTTGGGAGAAAACCCAGAAGGGTGGAGAGCACGACGGCAGGCAAGAGGCCTTTGGGGCCGCGGACAGATGAATTGGTTGGCATTGAGCTCACCGTGATCTTGCACATCGGCCCGTTAGGTCGATGTAGCGACAAGGGGAGGTCGGTCAATAAGCGGTGCTGCTTGAGCATGTACATCCACGAACAGAACGGACCACTGGTTCGAAACCCCAGCTTGAGAGGCCAGCGCGTTTCGGTTGCGGATTTATAATTAGTTCTGTGAAGTAATCAAATCTTATCCGACGAAATAACGCCGCCAAATATACGTCGTTTAATAAATCGGTCATTTCCGTACGTGCCATGTACTTCAAAAGCAGCCATCGACAACGTTGGAAGTCTTATGAATAGGGGAGTGCGAATTGCGGGCGGTGTCAGATTTTTGGATAGGCTGTACGTCCGGCAAAAAACGCATAGATGCCAGTCCTGACGGACGGAGGATTGACAGAGAGCTCTCATGGCGGCGCCGTCGAGGCATCACTGCGCTCAGCTGGCATGGCTTCCTCGTGATTGATGCTCACTTCTGTGCACCAAACGTTCGATCTTGGCTACAAATAGCTTGCGCTTGTAAAGCGCACAGGCTTCGTGCAGGGTCGATCCAGACCTCTCATTGCGGAGTGATTCCCATGTCAGAGCTATACCCAGACGTCGATCCTGATGGGTTGATCGAATATTCGGTCGTGTACACCGACCGCTCGCTAAACCACATGTCCCATTCTTTCCAGGGCGTGATGAACGACATTTCCGTCCTGCTCAAATCGGTCTACAACGCTCACTCTGTTGTCGTGGTGCCGGGTAGCGGCACATTCGGAATGGAGGCCGTAGCACGCCAACTCGGCCATGACCAAAAGTGCCTGGTGATTCGCAACGGCTGGTTCAGCTATCGCTGGACGCAGATTTTCGAGATGGGGCAGATACCAGCCGAGTCCACAGTGCTCAAAGCGCAATCAACAGGGCCGGGTGCACAATCTGCGTTCGTGCCGCCTTCTGTAGATGAGGTGGTCGCGACCATTGCCGCACAAAAGCCGGATCTCGTGTTTGCCCCCCATGTAGAAACCTCTTCTGGAATGGTCCTGCCGGACGATTACCTGAAAGCGGTAGGGGACGCCGTACATGCGGTGGGTGGCCTCTTCGTCCTGGACTGTATCGCTTCTGGCGCGCTCTGGGTCGATATGCAGGCTTGCGGCGTAGATGTACTGATCAGTGCTCCGCAAAAAGGTTGGAGTGCGTCACCTTGCTGTGCGCTGGTCATGCTAAGCGAGGCCGCCGAGCGCCAGGTGGAGGCCACGCAAAGCAGCAGCTTTGCCTGTGATCTCAAGAAGTGGCTGCAAATTATGCGAGCGTATGAGCAGGGCGGGCATGCCTATCACGCGACCATGCCAAGCGATTCGCTGGCCCGCTTCCGTGACATCATGTTTGAGACTCAGGGGTACGGATTCGAAAAGCTCAGGGCTCAGCAACTGGAGCTGGGGCGTGAGGTACGAGCGCTTCTTGCTGAGCGTGGCTTTCGAAGCGTTGCCGCGGAAGGCTTCCAGGCCCCCGGGGTCGTGGTCTGCTACACAGATGACCCGGGTATAAAGAACGGCAGCAAGTTCGCCGCGCATGGCTTACAGATAGCGGCTGGTGTGCCTCTTCAATGCGACGAGCCAGCAGATTTCCAGACGTTTCGCATCGGGCTGTTCGGTCTCGAAAAACTGAAAAACGCAGATAGGACGGTCGAGATACTGCGCCGTGCACTCGATGAAATCAGAGGTTCGTAGAGCACAAAGACGGTAAATGCCATACGACCGATGACCGTTCATCGCAATATTCAGTGGTGAATTTGGGCGCTCCCAGGCTTGCATTCAAGGGCAATCAACAAGCGCACCCCTTGCCAATGCTGTTTTACACGCCGACGAAGCGTCCGAAACCTGCGAGATAGACACATTGCTGAAACAAAAATGTGTTTGCACCATTTGCCAGGAGGGCTACTCTCAAATTGTACAAAGCTTATTACAACAAGAAAGAGGGGCTAACTATGATCAACAACCAGAACACTCAGGTCGTTGCACTCGAGTTGTGGCGCTTTTGCGCTCACTGCGTTGCTGCCATCGTCGTTGTAGGAGCGGTACTGATTGGGTTCCTTGGATCATGGGAGCTGGGCCTCAAGGTTGGCGTGCTGCCTTTGCTCGCGCTGATCGCAGCTGACATATTGGCCAGACGTCGGGAGCAGCACATCGAACTAAGGAATTCCTGACCCACTGCCGTCCTGCGCTGACGGGTGGAGGTTAGCGCAGGATATCCACCACACTTCACCATTGGCTGTTTCCGAAGCCGCAGTTAACTATTCATAAATCAGCGATTCATCAATTCGTATCGCGCTGCCCAATCGGTCACCTGCTCAGCTGGCATAGGCGCAGCAATACCGTAGCCCTGCGCCAGATAACAGCCCATCCCCAGCAACATGCTTTCTTGCAGATCCGTCTCGACGCCCTCGGCTATCACCTCTCGTTCGAATGTTCGCGAAAGATTGATAATCGCTTCGGACAGCGCCAGATCGTCCTTATCGTGAAGAATGTCCCGCACGAAGGATTTGTCGATCTTGATGGTTTGCGCCGGCAGGCGTTTCAAATAGCTGAGTGAAGAGAAGCCTGTGCCGAAATCATCGAGAGAAAAGGTTACGCCCATCTTCTGGCAATCGATTAGACATTGACTGACATGCTCGAGGTTGTCGATCGCCGTGGACTCGACGATCTCGATGTCGAGCATGCGCGGTTCAACATCGGGATGCTTGGCCAGCAGGGCCTGCAAACGATCAACGAAGTCCGGAAGCTGAAAATGTCGGGCTGCGATGTTCACGCTGACGGGCCAGATACGACCCTCGGCTGTCCATAATCGTATTTGCTCCAACGTCTGCTCAATGACCCAATCACCGATATCGATAATGAGGTCGGTTCGTTCCACGGCGGGCAGAAATGCATCGGGTGGTAGCAATCCCCATTCCGGATGTTCCCACCGCAGCAATGCTTCGAAGCCGATCACGGTACCGTTGCGCAGGTTAACCTTCGGTTGGTAATGCAGACGCAGCTCATCCTGACCCAGCGCTTGTTTTAATCGCTCGATGGTCTTGAAGGTCGCTCGTGTTTTTTTGCTGATCGAAACATCGAAGTAGCGAAATCGATTGCGGCCGCTCTGCTTGGCCTCATACATCGCCTGATCGGCGTGGCGCAGCAGTGTGTCCGGGCCTTCGTTGTCCTTTGGGTAGATGGTCACCCCTAGCGAGCCCGCTACTTTGAGCAGATGCCCGTCGATATGGAATGGCACTGCAATGACGTCCAGCACGCGCTTCAGCGCAGCGGGAAGCAATTCTTCATCGACCTGGTCGAGCAGCAGTACGAACTCGTCTCCCCCGAGCCTGGCCAACATGTCTTCGGCTCGCAGCTCGCGAGTGAGTCGATTGGCGACTTCAACGAGCAGCAGATCGCCAATCGCATGGCCATAGCGGTCGTTCACCGCTTTGAAGCCATCGAGATCGAGGATGCATACGGCAAGGGAGTGCTCGTGACGCTGTGCCGCGGAAATGGCCTGGTGGAGACGATCGTGCAGATAGACGCGGTTGGGCAGGGTGGTGAGCACATCATGGGACGCCCGCCACTGCATAGCCTCCAGCAGCTCCTGTTTTTCGGTGACGTCGAACCGGATGGAGATGAATTTCTCGACGTGCTGCCCCTTGTCATCCTTGATCGGCACGATTGTGCTGTTTACCCAGTACAGCGATCCATCCTTGCGCCGGTTGCATATCTCACCTTTCCATATCTCGCCATTGGATATGGTCCCCCAGAGTTCGCGGAAGAACTCCGGGGGATGCTGACCGGAGTTAAGCAGGCGGTGATTGGCGCCGATCAGCTCTTCCTTTGTATAACCGGAAATGGCGCAAAACTGATCGTTGATGTGGGTGATGGTCCCGCGGAGATCCGTTTCAGAGTAGATCGCCGCGGCGTCTACAGCAGTCCGGTATTTGTCGTCGGTCATTGGCTAAACCACGCGTAGCGACTACTGGTTTATGGGTGCTTGAATCGATCGCTGCACCTTCGGATTAATACTGACTCAGCAAAGGGGGAAAAGTGCAGCGTTGTGGTCGGGTATATACACACACCATGTAATAAATTCGCTATGCGGTAATTTTGCTGAAACGTTTGGGAACGGGTTTGGGGCCGGCTACTCCCATGAACAGGCGTGACAGCGCGCCATAACCTGCCCAGTTTGGATCCGGTCATTCATGTCACAAGTCCGTCTCACGTCTGCACGCGCCTGGTTAGATCGCCTGGACAAATCCCGCCACGCAATGACCTTGCTGTTTTTCGCTTCCATGATGGAAACCTTGCTCGTCCCGATACCGATCGAGGTGATCCTCATACCGTGGATGCTGTGTCATCCCCATCGTAAGTGGCGCATCGCGGCCGTTGCCCTGGCGGGCAACCTTACCGCAGCGACGTTTGGTTATTACCTCGGCGTTTTCGCGATGGACCAATGGGGCGATACATTGGTCGGTTTCTTCGGTGGGCAAGAAGCGTACGAAGCCTTTGATCAACAGTTCAGCGAAGAGGGGTTCACGGCAATCCTGGCGATCGGGATCATTCCCATTCCGTTTCAAATCGCCATGCTCGTAGCGGGGGCCAGCGGATATCCGATTGCATTGTTTCTAGTTGCCGCCTGCATTGCGCGTGGCATTCGCTACTTTGGACTTGCGCTGCTGATACAGCTTGCGGGAAAGGCGGCAATGGATCTGTGGAACCGGCACGCCAAGCCTATCGGTATCGCCGGCATTGTGTTGTTTGCTGGCTGGGTATGGTTGAAGTGGTTCAGTTAGGCCTGGGCAGCGGCTATCTAAGGCGACTTCTCCCAGAGGAAGCCGTCTACTCGTGCACAGCTAGATAGTCGCGGTAGTAGTCCAAGGTGGCCAGATTCTTGTCCTTGGCTTCGAACATGATGTCGAACCGGTCAAGAAACTCGCGGGCGTAGAGATTGGTCCAGCGATTCCACATGCGTTTGCTGTGACTATAGAGGTCGCGCTTGCTGACTTTTTCGAGCAGCGCCGGCATTTCCAGTTTGTCTTTGGCCTGAAACCCAAGCTCCATCAAGCTTTCCGGTGGCTGCGAGTAGTGCATGGCTGGCCGCACACCGTGCCAGCTGTCGATGATCCGTGCCACCCGCGAGTCATACGGGTCAATGTAATCGTCCTCGTTTATCCAGCAATGGTGGATATCCAACACCACGGGAGCAAGGTCGGCGAGCTGCAGGCAGTCATCGACGCCGTAGGTCTTTTCCTCGTTCTCGAACGTTATGCAGTTGCGTGCCTCTTTGGACAACCGGGGCCAGATTGTACGGATGCCATCTACGCCTAGCCGGCCGGCGATATGCACGTTGCATTTGAAGTCCTGAAACTGGCGTCCATAACCCATCATGCGAATCATGTCCGCGTGGTACTCGAATTCGGCCAGGCTGTTCTCGACGACTTGAGGCTTATCCGACGCTAGCACGCAGTACTGGCCGGGGTGCAGCGAGAGTCGAATGTTCGACGCCCTGGCGCGCTCACCGATTCGTCCGAAACCGCGGTCCATGACGTCGCGCACTTCTGGCTGGCGATAGAAGTCGGCGGCCTCCGGATGGCTGTAGAACGGCATCAGATCACTGCTCAGGCGTAGCATACGCAGCGGCTCTGGCAGGGTTGCGACATAGTAGAGTAGCCTCAGTTGCGCAGCGAGGTTGTGCTCGATGATGCCGTTGAGTTTTTCCCGAGCCACTTCCTGGGACACGCTGTTGAGCCAGCGCAGCGTGGTCGAGCGGGGGTTGAAAGCACGCTCGATGGTTTCAAGTTCCTTCAATGACCCGCTGTGGCCCGGATGGCGGTACATGCAGGCAAAACCGATTCTGTACATAACTACCTGTGCTGATAGCGCCAAGGCTCGGCGCGAAAATGACTGTTCTGATTAGTGTGCGCGCGCTACGCGCGGTGCAATGCATCTGACGAATGCCACCAGAAAATCGCGCAAACCACGCGTGGGGATCGACAAGAAGCAGTGGCAGCGTTGATCGTGGCGCCTGGTGGCTGCAGCGCAACTGGGCAACCTGACCCTCGTTGCGGTTCGATGCAGCGCTGACGTCAAACCGGCTCATTCTGTCGGGGCACCGAGCTAGAGCGCCTGCGGGTTGCAGAAAACCCTTAACATATCGATCACCTGTTGATGCTCTGGTTGGTCTTTCGATGTTGTCTGCTGTCAAACGCTACAAACTCCTGTTGTCCGGAGCGCTGGCGCGTTGCTTCCCCCGTACGTCTGCTTATGTGCAGTCGGAGGAGGATCTGGTACTGCGCCGCTGGCCCAGCGCTGCCGACGGCAAAGGTGCCACGGCCAAGAAAAACGCCAAGCAAGTCGTGAAGCGGCCGGGCAAACAGCCGGGTCGCGTATCGGCCAAGAAAACCGGCCGGGCACCGAAGCAGCAGACCAGTGAATCAGAGAAGACTGCGAAGCCAAAGTCCAGAAGTAGGCAGGCCAGCGACGGAATTTACGGCCCGGCAAAAATGCCGGTCGAGGACTCACAAGTCCAGGCGATGCGCCTGCGCGTTGGTCGCGCGGTGGAGGCTGGCGTGATCGCTGCACCATCGGAGGAACAATGGAAGATGATCCTCAACGACAGCCCGGTTACACGTATCTTTGCCGGTGCTGGCTCAGGCAAGTCCACGACACTGGTGCTGCGTGTGGTGTTCATGCTCTGTCACATGGACATTGCGCCAGAGCGGTTGACGGTCATTTCCTTCACCAACGCATCGTGCGCGCAGTTACGTGATCAGCTGGTGCGTGTGCTTTCCTTCTGGAACTTCGATTTCGACCCCGCGAGTGCGAAGCACTGTGTACGCACCTTCCACTCGGCGATGGCCGTGCTTGCCAAGGAGGTGTTGGGTAAGCCGGTCTGGTTCGAGCAACTGGACGAAAAGGGCGCCTTGGCTACCGAGCTGGACAATCCGTTGATGGGGTCGCGGTTGCGGCCTGCACAGCAGCGCCTGCTGAAACAGGCTTATGAAGAATGCTACGCCCAAGTGGAGGCGTTCCGAGGCTTGGTGCATGAGTTGCTGCAATTGCCACAACCAGAACAGGTCAGCGGTAAACAGGTTCTCAAAGCGCCTCTGGACGCCTTCAAAGTGGCCGGCGAGTTCACCCCGATGCCGCTGTTCGAAGCCTTTTACGCTCAGGCCGGATTCATCGAGAGCATCGGCATTCGCATCGATCAGATGCAGCCGGCGCGGATGGACTGCGCGCCTCGTGAGCGAGCGTTCGTGGAGGCATTGATCCTGTTCTGGAAGCACTTCCAGGCGCTGCTCGCCAGCCGCGGACTGACTACATTCAACAGCGCATTCCAGACGCTGACGCAACGATTGGCAACAGCAGACCTCAGCGTGAGAAGTGATGTGTTGGCGCCATTCAGCCATTTGCTGATCGACGAGTTCCAGGACGTTTCCCCCCAGATCGTTCAATGGCTGCAGGCGTCGCACAGAGCGCTGGCGCGTCAGGGCGAAGGGGTAAGCCTGATGGCCATTGGTGACGACTGGCAATCCATCTATGGATGGCGCGGCAGTTCGCCGGAGCTGTTCATGGATTTCGATAAATACTTCCCAGGCCGCGGCGCATCGAAGAAGAGCCAGGTGCTGATGCTGGAAACCAACTACCGCTCGATCGAGCCGATCATCCGCGACGGTGAAGCGGTATTGAGCGGTGTCGCGTTCAAACAAGCCAAGGTCAGCAAGGCGGCGCGGCCCACGCAGCAGGGCGATCACGGGGTTAAGCTCGTAACGCGCTTCGATGTAAAGGCGCGGCTGCCGGATCTGATCAAGGCCATTCAGGCTCAGTGCGAATACGTTGCCTGCCGCCCTGACGCTGATCGCAATGCCGTACTGGTACTTAGCCGGCGTAATGAGCCGTTGCGGGCGATCGAGGCGCAGCTCGATAAAAAGCTCCCGGTAAAAACCTACACGATTCATCGCGCCAAAGGCCTGCAGGCCGAAGTCGCAATCATCGTCGACGATTGTCTGCCAGCCGAGCGCCACCCGCTTCGCAACGCGCTTTACGCCTACAGCGGCTTCTTTCGTAACAGCTATGACCAGGCCATGGCTGATGAGAACCTGCGTCTGGCCTATGTGGCTATCACCCGCGGCGTCAGCCGGGTGGTCTGGTACACGCAGAAGCCCCAAGGGGCGACACGCTTATTGGCCGACAGGGGCAAAGCGGGCTAGATCTTCGTGACTGGCAAATGGCAATGCTTTACCGCTAGCGTTGGAACTTCCTAACCCGACAGCTGGAGCAATCGCATGTTGAAACTCTGGGGACGCAACAACTCGACCAACGTGAAGAAGCCGCTCTGGTGCCTTGAAGAGCTGAAAGTGCCTTACACACGGATCGATGCTGGAGGTGCGTTCGGCATCGTAGGTGAGCCGGAATTCGTCGCGAAAAACCCCAACAAGCTCGTCCCATGTCTGGAGGATGGCGAGCTTGTTCTCTGGGAATCCAACGCTATCGTGCGATATCTCGCTGCTCGCTATGGCGAGGGTTCGCTTTGGAACACCGACCCCGCCCAGCGCGCGGAAGCTGATAAATGGATGGACTGGGCCACATCCACCCTGGCTGCACCGTTCCGACCGGTGTTCTGGAACATGGTGCGTACAGCACCGGAGCAGCGTGACATGGCTGCGGTGCAAACGGGGCTGGCGGAATGCAGCAAGCTGCTGACCATCGTGGACCAGACGCTGGCAACGCAGCCTTATCTATCAGGCGATTCGCTTGGCATGGGTGACATCCCGCTGGGCTGTTTTGCCTATGCCTGGTTCGAAATGCCCATTGAGCGGCCGGACCTCCCTCACCTGCGTGATTGGTATGACAGGTTGCGGCAGCGTCCTGCGTACCAGGCAGCTGTGCTTACGCCGCTCACCTGAGTAGAAAGGGGACTGATGGAGGGTACGACACTCCGTCAGCTGTCCCGAACGCTTGCTCGATCAGCCTCGGCAGTAGCTCCCCGGCGAGGCCTGGAAGTGCATATTCACGTTCCTGCTGGCAGGGATGTGATTGCGGGTTTACATGTACGACGATTGCACCGGCGCGCCAGGCCAGTGCTGGAACCTCGGCAGCGGGATAGACCATTCCCGAGGTGCCCACCGAAATCAACAGATCGCAGTTCTCCGCCGCTTCGAAGGCCGCACTTAGATCGGCGGTGGGCAGGCTTTCGCCGAACCACACGACGCCAGGCCGTAGCGGGCCGCCGCAAACCGTGCAGCGTGGTGGTGGCAGGCGACGTCCACCTTCCGGTTCTTCTGGCGCGCTCAAGGGAATGTCGGG
Organism: Stutzerimonas zhaodongensis; assembly: GCF_003696365.1. Taxonomy (GTDB): domain Bacteria; phylum Pseudomonadota; class Gammaproteobacteria; order Pseudomonadales; family Pseudomonadaceae; genus Stutzerimonas; species Stutzerimonas zhaodongensis. The sequence goes on along the minus strand of NZ_RFFM01000003.1, from coordinate 202,025 downwards.
GGATCTACCGCAATCGAAGCAACGGGGTGCATGCAGGCTGCCGTGCAGGTGGATAACTGCCTGGTTGCCAGCGCGCTCATGCAGGTCGTCAACATTCTGGGTCACCAGCGTCAGGCGAGGAATATTCCGCTCCAGCGCGGCAATGGCGCGATGGCCGGGATTCGGATGTGCCTGCAGTACCTTCATTCTGCGCCATTCGTACCAGCCCCAAACCAGCTCTGGGTCGGCGGCAAAGGCTTCTGGCGTGGCTAATGAAGTAGCGTCGAAGCGCTCCCACAGGCCTGTCAAAGAATCGCGGAAAGTTGGAATGCCGCTTTCGGCCGATACGCCGGCACCGGTGAACACCACTACATGTTGCGCTTTACGCAATGCTTCGATGAGGGTCGTGGAGAACATGGTCGGGGCTCCTGTCTGACCGTTTGCACGGCCCTAGGGGCTCCAACCAATAGCATCGATCCGCGCGAATGCCAATGCGACACCACCAGGCTCCGCTGGAATATGGAAGTTGAGGGGCGCTGCCGTGCGATTCCGGCAGCGCGCATTCGCGATCGGTGGTCGCAGTGCGCAGAAATCGGCAGCCGCAACCGCTCGTCTATCGATCGGCCGCCTGGCCTACGGCAAATCGCCCGCTGAGCGAGCCAAGGCGGGTGGCCAGAGTGCTCAGATTATTGCTGTCCTGATCCAGTTCATTGGCATCCACAGCGTTCTGCTCGGCGATTTCCTGCACGCTGTGCAGGTGACTGGAGATATCGGCAGAGACAGCGGTCTGCTCGTGAGTAGCCGCGGCAATCAGCTCGTTCATATGGCTGATGGCTTCGATTTCCTGCGCCATTGATTCGAGCAAAACAGTGGTTTGCTGACTGTCATTGACGCAGCGCGCCACACTCTGGCGGCTGTCTTGCATGGATTCTGCAGCTTTGCGGCTACTGTTCTGCAGCCGGCTGATGATTTCCTGAATTTCACGGGTAGAGGATGCTGTCTTCTGGGCGAGGTTGCGCACCTCGTCCGCTACAACCGCGAAGCCACGCCCCTGGTCGCCAGCTCGAGCTGCTTCGATCGCTGCGTTCAAAGCCAGGAGGTTGGTTTGTTCTGCAATGCTACGAATCACCTCCAGCACACGGCCAATGTGTTCGGACTGAACGGCGAGGTCCTGAACCACCTCATCGGTGCCATCGATGCGCTTTGCAAGCAAGCCAATCTCGCTCTGGCTATTCGCGACTGCTGCACGCCCTTGCTCAGCCTTGGTATTTGCCGCGTGGGCCGCCTGAGCTGCGCGGTCCGCATTACTGGCGACTTCCTCGATAGCCGAAGACATCTGTTGCATCGCGTCGACCATCTGTGCGGTCTCTGCCAACTGTCTATCCGCCCCGTCGCGTAGATGGCGGGTAGCCTTGTTCAGACTTCCAGCGGTTCTGTCGAGCCCACGTGTGTCGCTGACTACGGCGCTGACAAGCTCAGATAGCTGATCGAGGAACTGATTGAAGCGGTTTCCAACCGGACCGTTGGCAGAGCAGCGTTGGAGCAGGTCGATCTGCGTCGGATCGACAGTGATCGCCGCAGCCGTGGTCAGCAAGGCCTCACCTTCGCGCGCTTCGAGGTTCGCTTTGATAGCCAGATAGATCAGGATGGCGCTTTCCAGAACAACGTAGAAGGCGTGCAGAAAGACTTCGTTCCAGTTGCCATCGGGCATCAGAAACACCCCGGCGCCTTGTTGCTGCAGTATGAAGAAGGTCACGTGGTGGACAGCAATCGTGGCAGCAGCTACCACGATGGGCAGCCAGTCACGGTAGTACACGAGAAAGGCAAGCAGCGCGAAGATGCCGAAGTGCATTTCGAGCATCCCGTGTTCCTGGTTGATGTGTAGCGCAGACATCACCATGAACGCGGCGCCGATGAGGCAGCGCATAAGGCGTTCGCCAGCTATCAATGCATGGAGCACAGTCATCGCCAGTGCAGTGCCTCCACCGATGACAAAGGCCTGCCCCCAGGTGCCGCTGTCGGCGGCAAGGCCGAACGAGCAGACCACCAGGAACCACAAGACGCCGAGCATGATCCGATCGGCTTTGCGGTAATGGTCCTGCAACGTAAAGGTCTGTTCGTTCATAGCACTGCTCTCTAAGGGCGCTCGGATGCGCATCTCTGTATCGGCTGTTGGATGTATGCGGCGCACACCGTCTGTCGGCATGTGGCGTCATGATCGAAACCGCGGCGGCCGGTAGCTCTGAAGGCCGTGATGCGCACGTCGCAGATTCATGTACGTCGCGGATCAAGGCATTCGGCCTGAGGTGTGCCGATAGCGCTGGGTACGGTCCATAGCTACGGCGGGGGCCGAGATTTTGGAGGTCAAACCAGGCGAATCACCAAGAGCGCTGCCAGGGCAGTGCTTTCATTCATGGTGCTTCACCAAGTTGACGGAAGGCAGACAGCGCCCGTTCGCGGCTCTGTGCCAGATCGATGATGGGTGGCGGATAGTCAACGGTAGTGAACAGCCCGTTCAGCTTTGCTGGATTGTGGATGGCGCGCTTGTCGAGGGTTGCCAACTCGGGCAGCCAGTGTTGCAAGAACCGGCCGTCCGGATCGAACTTGGCGGACTGACTAACCGGATTGAACAATCGGAAATAGGGCACTGAGTCGGTCCCGGTCGAAGCGCTCCATTGCCATCCGCCGTTGTTGGCTGAAAGATCGCCGTCGATAAGGTGCTGCATGAACCAGCGTTCGCCTTCACGCCAGTCGATCAGCAAATTCTTGCTGAGAAACATCGCAACCAGCATGCGCAGTCGGTTGTGCATCCACCCTGTGGTAAGCAACTGACGCATTGCAGCGTCGATGATCGGAAATCCGGTGCGGCCTTGTTGCCATGCCTCCAGCTCGTCGGGCGCATGGCGCCAGGGGAGCGCGTCGGTCTCGCGGCGAAAAGCACGCCCCATCGACACCCGTGGATAGCCCACCAGGATGTGCTTGTAGAACTCCCGCCAAAGCAGTTCGTTGATCCAGGTGACGGCGCCGGGATTACCGCTGTCGAGCTCTCCATGATTGGCCCTCAAGGCTGCATGGAGGCACTGCCGAGGGGAAATCACGCCAGCGGCAAGGTAGGCCGAAATCTGACTGGTGCCGGGCTCCGCGGGAAAATCGCGACGCACTTGATAGTCGGCCAGAGCATCGTCGGCGAAGACCCCCAGCCGTTTGCCTGCAACCTCTTCTCCAGCGGGCCACAGAGAACGCAGGTGCTCGGTCGGCTGGGCAAATCCATCGACACACTCCGGCACGAGGTCGCCTCGGATCAATAACGGCGCCTGACGTGGAGGAGTGGGGAGACAAGGAGGCAGCGAATGGCTCAAGCGCTGATGGCAGACTTTTCGAAACTGGCTGAATACCTTGAAGTAGCCGCCCGAAAGGGTGGTGATAGTTCCAGGCGCGAACAGCAACTGATCTAGGTAATGGCGCATGATGGTCGGCGTCTTTTCCAGCGCCTCGGCAACGGCCTCGTCACGCCGCTGCTCGTTCACACCGTATTCGTCGTTTACATGAAGCGTGTCGATCTTGTGGACGCGGCAAAGGTCCTCGATAGCAGCGGGTACTGCCTGCCAGTCGGTGACTGTACGGATCAGCAACGGTACGTTCAAATCTGCCAGGCGAGCTGACAGCTCGGTGAGATTGCGCAGCCAGAAGTCGACTTTGCATGGCGCGTCATCATGGGCCAGCCACTGCGCTGGAGTGATCAGGTAGAGCGCGATGGTTGGTCCGGCATCCATGGCAGCGGCCAGTGCAGTGTTGTCGCTGACGCGCAGGTCCGTGCGTAGCCATATGAGCTGGTTCATTCGAGATAGCCTTTGGGATTCTCTAAAAGCGGGCTCGCCTCGAGCGATTCGAGTGCTGCAAGTGGATCTATGGCAAGCGTCAGGCCGGGCATGTCTCGCAGTTCCGCCTGATGAATACTCGCAGCGGGCCCCACCAACAGCAGGGGCATTCCGTGCGGAGCGGTATGGCGCGGCAGCTGTCGGCGCAGATAGCCACTGTCCAGGGATTGGCTGGCATACAGGAGCAGGCCACTAGGGTTGATCCGATCAAGCGCCAGCGGCAGTTCACCAAGCGGGACTGACCACTCGATTACTTCCACCGGGCAGCCCGCACTGCTGGCCAGCCACGCACACAGCCACAAGCCAGGCTCGAAGCGCTGGTCACACAGCGTAACCAGGAGCAGCGGTGGGCCGCTGTGCTGCCGGTTGCTGTGATAGACGCGCGTGCCGAGCTTCGTCCTCAGCCAGGAGTTGAACATCCCACGTTCGAGTTCAGCACCGAACTGGCTTGCCCAGCGCTGCTCAAGGCTGACCAGCAATGGCAGAAGCAGATGCTTGCAGAGGGTGCGCGGCGGGTAGAGCGATAGAGCCCGGTTGAAACCTTCATCGAGCCGCCGCTCTGAAAGCTCAGCAATGGCCTGCAGCATCTGCTCATGCAGGCCGCCCCACTGATTGTGCTCAGCCAGATTCTGCGATTGACGGGCGTCCAGAAGTTGCTTGACCTGGCCGACCGCTATACCGCGGTTGAGCCAGTTGAGAATGCTTTGGATACGTTTTACGTGAGTTTCGTCGTAGAGCCGATGCCCCTTGGGTGTGCGACGAGGCACGATCAGGCCATAACGACGTTCCCAGGCGCGCAAGGTGACCGGATTGACTCCCGTCAGCCGCGCCACCTCTCGTATTGGAAACCAGCCGTCTGCAACGCTTGCATCGATATCGTCATCGTTAGTGTAGGTCATGTTCAAATGCCGTTGCGCAGGCTGAGGTCTTCAGGATGCGGCTGGAGATAGACCTGTGTGGCCACATAGCGATCCGGATGCCGGCGGAAATGATGTTTGAGCAGCGTCATTGGCACCACCAGCGGGACGATGCCCTGGCGGTACTGGCTGATCAGGTGTTGAAGCTCTTGCTTGTCCTCACTACAGATATCCTTTTTCAGATAGCCGCTCAGGTGCTGGAGGACGTTGGTGTGTGTTCCGCGCGATGCGGTTTTTTTCAACGCCGCCATCAACTGACTGAAATAGGCCGGTGCGAACTCGTCCAGAGGTTTGGTGCCAACCGTTGCGACCAACTGGCCAAGCGACTTGTACTGGATCGGGTCGGTGGCCATCAGCTGATACTTGTAGCGTGAGTGAAACTCGACTACTGCCTTGCGGGTCAAGCCGGCGCTGAGCAAACGCTGCCATTCGGCATAGGCGAAGATCCGGGTCAGGAAGTTCTCTCGCAGAACCGGGTCGTTCAGGCGTCCGTCTTCCTCGATGGGGAGATCTGGGCGCGCCTGCATGAGGGCTCGAGCGAAAAGGCCGGAGCCGCCTCCATCGATGGGGTGTCCGTTTGCCTGATAGACCTTCACCCGCTCCATGCCGCAGGACGGCGACTTCTGCATGAGGATGTAGCCACTGATGTCATGCAGCTCGGCAGCGATCTTCTCGCCATAGGCGGTGAGCGCTTCGCTGACATCCATCTCAGGGTGCACAGTACCGACTGCGCGGGGACTTTCAGGGTCACCGACCAATCGAATTGGCTCGCGTGGTGTGCCGAGACCAATAGCGACCTCGGGACATACCGGGATGAACTCGAAGTGGCTGGCAAGCGTTTCGCTGCACAGGCGTGATTCCTTGTGGCCGCCATTGAACCGCACCGGGCTGCCTAGCAGGCAGGCACTGATACCAACCTTTATGTGGGGGCGAGTGGCGTTGAGCATGGGGCGACCTCATGGGTTCTTGTACAGGGAGTATTTCCTGTACAGCATGGGTCAATATTAGGCGGTTAGTTGTACAAGTCAACAGGACGCGTATAGGAAATTCGGTCGCCGCCACATATTTTCAGCTCAGTGGGTCATTTCCAGCCTAGGAACCATTGTTGGTCGTCTCTGAGTAGCTGCCAGTCCAGCCATTCGCTACGCCGGCTATAGACCGCTTGCAGTTCGACCTGCAGCACTACGCCTTCCTCGTCACGCTGAAGCTCGGTCACAAGAAAGTGCTTTTCCTTGTTTCTAGGTTGGACCGCGGTCCATTTGGATAACAGTAATTTGTCCGGGTTGAAACGATTCATGAGAGCTCCACGCGTTTGCTAGCCTGAGTACGGGGCACACCTTCAGCTCGGCAGTACAATGTTGTACATAGGCTACGCTTCCGGTACAAACTTATACAACATGATGCTTGTGTATAGATGTACTATCAGCTTCAAGTGTTCCTGCTGATCAACGGCATGAGTTCCATCTGACTAGGGGATGCGCCATGAACATTCTGCTCACCGGAGGCACAGGGCTGATCGGACAAGCGCTCTGCAAGCGTTGGCTTGAGCAGGGGCATCGCCTCTGGGTCTGGAGCCGGTCCCCGCACGAGGTGCCAAAGCGGTGCGGATCGGCGGTCACGGGAGTGGGCGAGCTGAGTGCGCTGGACCAGATTCCGCTCGATGCAGTCGTGAACCTGGCCGGTGCCCCGATAGCTGACAGACCGTGGACCAAATCCCGACGTCTGTTGTTGTGGAATAGCCGGGTGAAACTGACCGAGCAACTGGTCACATGGCTTTCGACAAAAGAGCACAAACCCAATGTGCTGATCTCAGGCTCGGCAGTGGGCTGGTACGGCAACGGAGGGGAGCGGGAGCTGAATGAAGGCGACGCCCCGATCACCAACGATTTTGCAAGTCAGCTATGCATCGCCTGGGAAGAGAGCGCTGTGGTCGCCGAGCAGTTGGGCATCCGTGTGGCGCTAGTCAGAACCGGCCTGGTGCTGGCCCCTCACGGGGGCTTTCTCCAACGGCTCAAACCACTATTTGCGCTGGGCTTGGGCGGCCGCCAAGGCAATGGCCGCCAGTGGATGCCTTGGATCCACATCGATGATCAGATCGCCTTGATAGATTTTCTGTTGCGGCAGACCGATGTAGCGGGGCCCTACAATGCCTGCGCACCTCACCCGGAGCGCAACGCTGATTTTGCCAAGGCTTATGCGCGAAGCCTGGGGCGTCCGGCCTTTCTGCCGGTACCTGCCTTGGCTCTGAAAGTTGGGTTAGGTGAGCTTTCGGGGTTGATTCTTGGCGGGCAGAAGGCACAGCCGTCGAGGTTGCTCGCTGCGGGTTTTACCTTTCGGTTCGATACCTTGGATGCGGCATTGGCGGACCTGCGCAACGCGTAACCGCTATGTGAAAATGGCACCGCTAGCCAGCAGGTAGTGGCGCGATTCTTTAATCAGTAGTCAGGAATGTGCATGTCAGAACAGGCGTTGTTGTTGGTCAATCTGGGCTCACCGGCCTCTACGGAAGTGGCTGATGTGCGCCGCTACCTCAATCAGTTTCTGATGGATCCCTATGTGATCGACCTGCCGTGGCCTGTACGCCGGCTACTGGTCTCACTGATTCTGATCAAGCGCCCTGAACAATCTGCTCACGCCTATGCTTCCATCTGGTGGCCGGAGGGATCTCCCCTCGTGGTGCTGAGCCAGCGCCTGATCGATGCCGTACGCCCGTATTGGAAGGATGGTCCTGTTGAGCTGGCGATGCGCTATGGCGAGCAGTCCATCGAGCGTTCGTTACTGAAGCTGGCAGGGCAGGGTATCGGAAAGGTGACCTTCGCCCCGTTGTACCCGCAGTTCGCCGACAGCACGACGACCACCGCCGTCGAAGAGGCGCGGCGCGTGATACGCGAGCATGGCCTCAATATCCAGCTCTCTATCCTGCAACCGTTTTATGACCAGCCGGAGTATCTGGACGCACTCGTCGCCAGCGCCAAGCCCTACCTGGCGCAACCCCATGATCATCTGCTGTTGAGCTTTCATGGATTGCCAGAGCGGCATTTGCACAAGACAGATCCGACCGGCGCGCACTGCCTGAAGACTACCGACTGCTGCCAGCGCGCAGAAGGTCCCGTGCTCGCCAGCTGCTACCGTGCCCAATGTATTCAGAGTGCGGCTGCCTTCGCCGAGCGTGCCGGTCTGCGAGCGGATCAGTGGTCCGTGTCATTCCAGTCACGGCTTGGGCGAGCCAAGTGGATCGAGCCCTATACCGAAGCGCATCTCGAAGAGCTGGCCGCCAAGGGCGTGAAGAAACTGTTGGTGATGTGCCCTGCATTTGTCGCGGACTGCATCGAGACACTGGAGGAAATCGGTGACCGTGGCCGCGAGCAATTCGTTGAAGCTGGCGGCGAAGACCTGCAATTGATTCCCTGCCTGAACACCCATGAACAATGGGTGCAGGCGCTGGTCGATCTGTGCCGTAGAGCTCCTTTGGCGCTGTAAGAAAAAAGACCGCATGCAGCAGGCACGATCCTGCTGCGCATGGCTGGGCAAGGCACTGTTATCAACGAGATATCGGCAGCAGAACGCCTGAATGTGCAGGCATGCCGACGGTGTCGGCGGTAGGTTTAGCCCTTCAACGCAGTTAGCTGTTCTCGCAGCTGCTGTACTTCTGCTTCCAGCTCACGAACACGCTGTTTGGCTTCGACTTCAGGCGTGACGTCTTTCTGAATGCCGATGTAATAGGTGAGTTGGTCGCCCTCATTGAATACCGGCGTGATGGACAGTTCATTCCAGAACGCACTGCCATCCTTACGATAATTGCGGATGATCTGGCGGCAAGGGGTGTTGGATCGGACCGCTTCACGAATCGCATCCAGACCAGGCTGGTCACGGTCGTCAGCCTGGAGGAAGCGGCAATCCTGATAAAGGATGTCGTCGACTTCATAGCCGGTCAGGCGCTGAAAAGCGGGGTTGGCGTAGATGAGGATGTTGTCGTCGCCTTCCTGCTCGGCTACCACGATTCCGTCGTTGGAGGCTTCGATTACCAGTTGCAGCAGCTTGGCATTGATCATCTAGGTGTCTCTTGTTCGTTTTGCGGCATTCTAGAACAAGTTCATCAGGGGCAGCACAAGGCTTTTGTAGCGAGGATCTTCTGCCCTGCAGCCTCAGCTTCAGCGAAAGACGTCGGGCGAAGCAACCACACCGCTGATGTGACAGCGGTGCGATTACAGCTGCAGGTCATGCCGAAAAGACTCATTCAGCCCAGTCGCTGACGGCGCAACAACAGTGCTGGATTGAACTGCCGTGTTCTCAACGGCTGCCTGCGAGGGTGATGGAAACCGATTCGGCAAACCTCAATGCATGAGGCTTATCCACTTCAACCTCGGCATATTCGACACTTGGCCGACCCAGCACCAGATCGAGGATTTCCTGCGTCAGACGCTCCAGCAGGCTGAATCTATTGTTCTCGACGTGTGCAATCACCGCTTTGGTGATGGTCCTGTAGTTCAACGCGGTATCTATATCGTTGTCCCGAACCGCATCGACCGCCTTGTAGAGGACCGTGAGGTTTATCAGAACGTCCTGCTTGTTGAGGATCTCGTCCTCGTTGATTCCGATGTAAGTGCGCAGTCGCAGGTCCTTGACGCGTATGCGCGCCATGCCGGGCTCCAATCTGGGCATCAACGATTTCCCCCTATCAGCTGCAGAAATTCCATGCGTGTGGTGCAGGACTCGCGGAACGCACCCAGCATTACTGAAGTGTTCATCAGTGAGTTCTGTTTCTCCACCCCGCGCATCATCATGCACATGTGCTTCGCCTCGATGACGACTGCAACGCCCGCTGCCTGTGTGACTTCCTGAATGGCTTCGGCAATCTGGCGGGTCAGGTTTTCCTGGATCTGCAGGCGGCGCGCATACATGTCGACAATGCGCGCAACCTTCGACAGGCCAAGCACCTTGCCGGTCGGTATGTAGGCAACGTGGGCCTTGCCGATGAAAGGAAGCATGTGATGCTCGCAAAGCGAATACAGCTCGATGTCACGGACGATGACCATTTCGTCGTTGTCGGACGCGAACAGCGCACCGTTCACAACTTCCTCAATGCTCTTGTCATAGCCGTTGCACAGATACTGCATGGCCTTGGCAGCGCGTTTCGGAGTGTCGAGCAGGCCTTCTCGCTGCGGGTCTTCGCCGACGCCCAGCAGAATCTCGCGGAAATGGTTGGGTAGATCATTCATCGGGCGGTCCTTTGACAGCGGTCACTAGCCAGGCGGTAGAAATGAATAGTCGCGGCAGCCCTGCCAACGCGCTATCCACCAGTGATGGCAAAGCTATACCAACCGGAATTGTTGTACAAGAAAATTAGAGAATATTGTGTTCGCCTTGGGGCTGATTGAGCCATTTCAGGTCAAGCACGAGCGCGTCAAGCCGGCGAAAAGCTTGCGTCACAGTAGCTGTACAGTTTTTGCACTTTGGCTCAAGGGTCCAGATCGCAATGTTCGCCGCAGCGCTTGGAACCTTCAGGATGCGGCAGCCAGTCGAGGTGTGGTCGGGCCAGGCTGAATACCCAATAGGCCGCCAGAAGAAACGGGCGCAGTGAACGCCAGCCTAGGGGCGCTGCCCATCGACCCCGTCCTGCTGCTCGCCAGCTCCAGTAGGTTGCGTCGATGCCGGTCAGCCACTGGCCATCTGCGCTGCGGGCGTGCAATTTCTGTCTGAGTTGATCGGCTGATCGGCCATCGCAGACGAAGCCGGGCGTACTTACATCCGTGAGCACCAATCGGTCTGCAGTGGCATGCCGCCGCAGCCAGATGATTTCCCGCGCGCACAGCGGGCAGGCTCCGTCGACGTAGAGCGTAAGCGGCAGCTTCGGATGCATCTCACAGCCCTCGATTTGTATAGCTCTTGTATAGCCTATGCTTGAAGACCCTGAGTTACAATGCCGCCTTCCTTTGCATGAGCTGCCTGCGTCATGACCGAATCCGCCCGTGCTGCTGCCACGCTGCTTTCCTCCGAACACCTCAAGCGTGAGGAGCTGTTCCCCATTAGAGAGGTGTCGCGCCTGACCGGCGTCAACCCGGTCACCTTGCGTGCGTGGGAGCGGCGGTACGGGTTGATTCAGCCGACGCGGACTGAAAGCGGTCATCGGCTGTACTCCATGGCCGATGTGGAGTCAGTGCGCAGCATTCTGGCGTGGACCGAGCGCGGTGTTGCTGTGAGCAAGGTCGGCAGCATTCTATCGCGCAGCGCGGCGACCAAGGCTTCGGCACCAATCGAGCAGCAGGAAGCGGTCGCGGGCGAGTGGGGGGAGTGGCAAGCGCAGGTCCAGCGTGCGGTCAGCAATTTCGACGAAAATCGCCTCGACCAGGTTTACGGCCAGATTTTCTCGACCTATCCGCTTCCAGTAGTCTTCCAGGACGTGCTGCTACCCCTCTGGCAGCAGCTGCTGCTGAGCCAGGACGACTTTGGTCAGACCAGTGAATGGTTGTTCCTCGACAGCTTCCTGCGCGCTCGTGTGCTGCAGCGTCTGCAACTTGGGCGCTCTCAGGCGGAGGGTCGCGTGCTGTTGGCAGCGGTGCCTGGGCAGTGTAGGGAGCTTGAGCTGATGATCGCAGGGTTGCTGCTCTCCAGCGAGCAGGTGCCTGTGAACGTGCTATCGATCGGTCAGCCCCTGGATGAGCTGACGCTGGTCTGCGAGAAGGTCCGGCCGCGGGCGCTGGTGCTGTATTCGAACGTCCCGCCCAATGCATCGCTGCTCAAACAACTCGGCAAGCTGGCCATGAGCCTCGACTGCCCCTTGGCCATGGCGGGTGAAGCCGCTGAGTTTTCGCAGGAAGGATTGCGCGGCTCACCCATCGCCTGTCTGGGCAACGCTGGCAAGCTGATGCAGCGTCGCCTCCTGCAGTTCCTGGACGGTCATCTGGATACCTAACGAATGGCCGTTGCCGCGCGGAGTCGGTGCAGAATCTGAAGAACGAGAGCGATAACCCGCCCGGCGCGATGCTCCAGGCCCATAGACGGAACGCACATACAATGCCCACGTCAGCCGATCCCGCTCAGCGCCCAGCTCAGCTAGCCCTCGCCAATGGGCTGCGGGTGCGACTGTTGCCGCAACGGGCCAGTTCTCAGGCAGCGGCGTTGCTTCGCGTCCATGCAGGTTCGCATGATGCGCCCACAGACTATCCAGGCCTTGCCCACTTTCTTGAACACCTGCTGTTTCTAGGCAGTCGCGACTATCCCGCAGCCGATGGCCTGATGCCCTTCGTGCAAGGCCATGGGGGCCAGCTGAACGCCTCAACGCGGGAGCGGCATACCGATTTCTTCTTTCAGATACCGGCCCGCCATTTCGAGCATGCTCTGCTTCGTCTGCTGGACATGCTCGCCCATCCGCTACTCGACCCTGACGCCCAACTTCGCGAGCGCGAAGTGTTGCACGCGGAGTTCCACGCACGTGCGCAGGATGCGGAAACGCTATGTGATGCAGCGTTGGGCCGAGCTATGGCGCCGGCGCATCCTTTCAGCGGTTTTCATGCTGGCAACCGCGAGACCTTGCCGGTCGAGGATCACGCATTTCAGCAGGCCCTGTTTGGCTACCATCGCCGCTTCTATCAGGCCGGGCAGATCGAGCTATTGCTGGCTGGACCTCAAACCCCGGAAATTTTATTGCAGCTTGCCGAGCTGGCAGCCGCAAAGCTGCCAGCCGGCAGGGTTGCTTCACCGCAGGCGCCGGCATTGTGCAAGACAAAGGATGGATGGCTTCGATTGCAGCTCGATAGTGTCCAGCCACGTTTGTTGATTGCGTTCGTGTTCGATGGCGTGCGCGAACAATCACCAGCTGCTTTGGACTATCTGGGTGTATGGGTTGAATCGCAAGCGCCAGGCGGGCTCGCACAGCAATTGCGTGAGGCTGGCTTGTGTCGGTCGGTCAAGCTACGCGTCCCTTACTGGTATGAAGACCAGGGCGTCGCGGTAATCGAAATGCTGCCGATGGAAAAAGGGAATGACGAGCGCGCGACCCTGGTCGATGCGGTTCTCGACTGGCTGCGCTTCTTCTCCGAAGGTGCGCACTGGCCGTCGTGCTGGGAGGACTACCGGCTGATCCGCCGCCGCAATCTGCAGGTTGCCGAGCCGTTGGCTCAGCTTCGGTATTGGGTGGAGCCCTGGGCATGGGGCGCTGACAGCGATGAGGCTGGGATACGTCAGGCGCTGGCAGCAATCACCAGGCAAGTCACTGATTACGCGCCACTGGTACTGACCGCCGATGCCACGGTTTGCCCAATCATCGATACCGAGGGTTTTCCACTACGCATGGCGTTCGAGGCAGCGCTCCAGCCGAATCGAATCGATTGGGAATGGCAGCAACCGGCGCGAAACCCTTGGCTATCTGGCGAGGTAGCGCGGCATGAAGCCCGTGGGCTCCCGACCGCGCTGAGCTGGAGCGGGCCGCAGGACAAAGGCGGGCAGGGCGCACTGTTCCTGCGATGGCAGTTCACTGGTGGCCTGCCTTCATCCAGTCTTTGGCACGCGCTCGCGCACGTTATTCGGCCAAGCATCTGGGCGGCGCACCAAGCGGGAGTAGCGCTGCAATTCGACGATGTCGGTGACGCATGGCTGCTTCGCCTGGAAGGTTTTGCCGAAGCCATACCAACTATTCTCGGGGACATCATTGCGCTTTTTGCTGCACCGCCGGCAACGGCCTTTATCGAGGACAGTCGGCATGCGGATAACGATACGCTGCGGGGCGACACGATGTTGCTTCGACAATTGCTCGATCGCCTGCCAAGAATGCTCGGGCCTGCCGTCACTACCCTGAACTCTCCAGTGCAGGCGGACAGCGCCGAGCTGACGAAAACTTGGCAATGCGCAATATGGCAGGGTTTGGCGGTGGGCTTCGCGGAGGACATGAGCGGGCCAATCGCCCATGCGCTGGAGGCCTTGCCAGGCAGATCCGTATTGGCGAACAGCGCCGTTACCAATACGCCACACAAGCGCTGGCTTTCAGTTGGCAATCAGGCGCCTCGGGATGACACAGCCCTGCTGCTTTTTTGCCCGCTGCCAGCAATCACGCCCGAATGCGAAGCTGCCTGGCGGGTGCTGGCTAAGCAACTCGAAGGTGCCTTCTATCGCCGGCTGCGCAGTGAGTTGCAGTTGGGCTATGCGGTTTTCAGTCGTTTCAGTCAGTTCGGCAGCCGTACGGGCATCGTATTTGGGGTGCAATCGCCTACGGCATCGGCTGCACAGATCCTCGAACATATCGAGGCATTCCTGTCTTCATTTCGCGAGAAACTGGCGGAAGACACGGCAGCATTCTCCGAACAACTCGCGCGCGAGGCGGCAAACACGCACGTTGCTGACGAGATGGACCTGCGCGCCCGAGCCAGTCAAGCCTGGCAAAGCCTCATGTCGGGCCACGAAATCGATCATCCACAACAGGTCGCCGCTGCCATGCGCGCTTTGAAGCCGCATGATCTAACGGCCGCGTCGGAGGCACTGCGCCGTGGCACGGGTGGCTGGGTCGTGCTGAGTAACGCGGCCGCACCGAACATGAGCTGGACCTGATCCATCCGAACACTTCGCTACTCGAAAAGGTAATCAGGTAAACAGCTGCCAGCCTTCGTGCATCCGGCGCTCAGGCTTCCCGGTTGCTGTGTCTGCCCCCTAAGCGCAACGGTGTAAGACCTAAGCGCTACGCCGCTCGGAACGGTGGCAGCAGCCTTGCTGAGTGGTCCAGGCGCCACGGCCAAAGTAGTAGCCGGTCGCCGCTATCGCAGCGTATAGGCCATTTATTGCGCTTCCGATAATCCGCCTCGACACGACTGCCCGTCGTCTTATCAGCGGAGAGCGCCATGCAGAACAACAAGAAAACACTCATCACGTCATTGCCTTTGGCCTTGGCGAGCGCAATTGCCATGAGCGTGAGCCAGTCGGCGGTTGCCGAGATCATGCTCTACGACAGGGACGACACCACGTTCTCGGTCGACGGGTACTTCAATACCTTCTATGTCAGCAGCGACGTCGACCGAGCCGGAGAACAATTCGACCGCGATCAATCACGGGTGAAGATGGGCTTCTTGCCGAACTACATCGGCTTCAACTTTGGCAAACAGCTAGAGCAGGTGAAGGTCGGCGGTCGCTCCTCCTTCTGGGTCACGATCAACGATAGCGACACCAATGGCACCGAGACAGGCATCGATGTACGCCAGTTCTACGGCACGGCGTCCAGTGACCGCTGGGGTGAGGTCCTGTTCGGCAAGGATTTCGGCTTGTTCGGCCGGTCCAACATCTTCCTCGACGAGATGCTCGCAGGCTACGGTCAGGTCAGCGATACCCTGGGGCTTGTCGACTTTGGCGGCGTATCCTTCGGCAACATCGGGACCGGCTATCCATACCCTTTCCCGACCTCGCAGATCACCTATCGCTCGCCTGTCATGAATGGCCTGCGCGTAGCCGCAGGCATCATGGACCCGGTCGACACCACGGACGACGCCAGCAGTGCGCTGGATGAGGCCTATCAGGACAGCCCACGCTTCGAAACCGAGGTCACCTACCAGTTCGATCTCTCGGGGGCGCAGATCTACTCATGGGTCAATGGGATGCAGCAGACCTCCAAGAACACCGATAGCACGGTTGAAGAGATCGACTCCAAGGGCATCGGTTACGGCGTTCAGGCCAAGGTGGGCGCATTTTCCGTGACCGCGTCGGGCTTCAAGGCCGAAGGCATAAATCCGTTCTACACAAACAACGCAGGTAAGGCGCAGCTGCGGGACGTCGATAGCGATGGCTACCTGCTGCAGGGCTCGTACACCTTTGGCAAGAATCGCATCGCACTGTCCGCAGGCAAGACCAAGGACGACGGCAACGGCCTGGGTACAGCTGCTGACTACGAAACCCGCGGTATTGCTTACTTCCGCACCATCAACGACAACCTGAAACTGGTAGCGGAGGTGAACCGGTTCGAGCTGACTGGTCGTGATACCGACGCCATCGATGAAGACACCCGCACCTATGCCATAGGCGCGGCGCTGAGCTTCTAGTACAGATCATGAAACACTGAAACGGACGCCCTGATGCGTCCGTTTTTCATTTCCGGGATGCATGCGGTGTTTCGTCGCTTTGCGACCTTGGCAGGCCGCTGCCGGTACTGAAGTAGCATTTCAGTACCCAATGCCCTGACCAAGAATGGGGTCATACGATTACGGTGTGGGGTTGGGCGTGGAGCAAGAATCGGTAGTACGCACAGCAATGTCCGAAGCCCGGAACGTCGAAACGGTCGCCCAGGATCTGGCTCGCCAGCTTATTCATCCGCATTTGGGTTTCGTGCTGTTCTTCTGCTCTGCCGAGTACGACCTGCCTGCTCTTGGTGATGCACTGCAACAGTATTTCGGAGGCGTGCCCATGGTCGGTTGCACCTCGGCCGGGGAGATCACATCCCAAGGCTACGGGCGCAGCTGCGTGACCGCGGTGGGCTTCGATCATCGCAGCTTCTCCATCGCGTGCGAACTCATCGACGAAATGGACCGCTTCAGCCTCATCGATGCGCAGCAGTTGGTCGAGAGGCTGGGAAGCGCCTGCCGCAGCAATTCCCTGGCGCCTATCAAAGATCACAGCTTTGCGCTGACCTTGCTCGATGGCTTGTCCAGTCGCGAGGAAATCGTGCTGTCGGCGCTCAGCGCCGCGTTTGGCAGCATTCCGCATTTCGGCGGTTCGGCTGGTGATGACAATCATCTGACCGACACCCACGTCTACTTCGATGGCAAATTCCACAGCGGCGCTGCCGTGGTCGTGTTGGTAAACACATGGCTGGATTTCGAGGTGTTCACCACGCACCACATCCTGCCGCGGAGCGAAAAGCTGGTAGTGACGCGGGCGGACAGCCATGCCCGCCGTGTCTATGAACTCAACGCCGAACCGGCAGCGGAGGAGTACGCCCGGCTGGTCGGGGTCGAGGTCGGCGATCTCGATCACCGACTGTTTGCCGCGCATCCGCTTGCGGTGCGGATCAATGAGCACTACTACGTGCGCTCCATCCAGAAGGTCAATGAAGATCTCAGCTTGACGTTCTACTGTGCGGTGGAAAACGGCATCGTGCTGACCGCGATGCGGCCCGGGCCACTGATGCCCAATCTCGAAGCGCTATTCGAGCGCCTTGAACAGCGCCTCGGTTCGCCGTTGCTGACCATTGGCTGCGATTGCTTCCTGCGACGCCTCGAAATAGACGGCCATGGCTCAGCCGACGACGTTTCGGGCTTCCTTAAACGCCAGCAGGTGATCGGTTTCAACACCTATGGAGAGCAGTTCAATGGCATGCATATCAACCAGACCTTCACCGGTGTCGCCATCGGCCGACCGGGAGGGCGGCCTGGAGAAAAGAGTGCTCGCTGAACCGCTGGACCGAGAGGCTGAGCTCGAACGCGAGAACCACAAGCTGCGGCGCATCAATGCCGCGCTGATCGAACGTATCGAGTCCAGCGGCACTGGACGCGATGCGTCTTACGCCGCGTTCCAGCACTCCGTCGAATTGGCCGAGCAGGTCCGAGAACGCACCGATGCCTTGAACCAGGCGATGGCCGAGCTAAAGGCCAGTAACCGGCTGCTCAGCGACGCGCGGCTGCGGGCGGAAACCGCGCATCAACATCTGGTGGATGCCATCGAAAGCATCTCCGACGCCTTCGTGCTGTTCGACAAGGACCAGCGCATCGTTCTGTTCAACAAGCGTTTCAAGTCGCTTTGGAGCCGAACTCGTGCGCGCATCAACAGCGGCACACGGCTG
The DNA here is from genome assembly GCF_003696365.1 of Stutzerimonas zhaodongensis. Classification (GTDB taxonomy): domain Bacteria; phylum Pseudomonadota; class Gammaproteobacteria; order Pseudomonadales; family Pseudomonadaceae; genus Stutzerimonas; species Stutzerimonas zhaodongensis. The sequence goes on along the minus strand of NZ_RFFM01000003.1, from coordinate 184,500 downwards.
TCGGAGCTCAAGCGATTGGCCGAAAGCAGCGGGCTGATCGCCGAAGAGCACCGAGGCAAGGCCAATGAGCCCACTTTGTACCGTCTGCACAATGGGCGTTGGGTACAGGTAAGCGAACGGCCGACCCGGGAGGGTGGGCTGGTGATGCTTTACACCGATATCACGGAGGTGAAGATCAGCGAGACCATGCGCCGCGAACAGGCTCTGGCGCAGAAGTCGCGACTCTTGCAACGCGCCGTGGACAACCTGTCTCAAGGGGTGGCCATGGTCAGTGCAGACGGTAGCCTGGAGTTGTGGAATGGCCGCTTTCTCGAACTCTGCGGGCTCGCGCCCATCGAGGCACACCGACCCTTCGAGGAGGTAATGGCAGATAGCGAACTGATGCTTTTGACCCCACAAACCCATGCCCCCAACGGACAACTGTTGAATGAGATGGAGCAGCACCTGTTCGATGGCCGCACTTTGGAAATTCGCACGCATCCATTACCTACCGGCGGGTTCGTCAACACGTTCACCGATATCACAGAGCGTTACCGTCATGCCGAAGCGTTGCGCGAAAGCGAGCGATGGATCCGCCTTATCACCGACCACGTGCCGGCACTGATCGCCTACGTTTCTGCGGACCTAACGTACGAATTCACCAACAAGGTCTACGAGGAATGGTATCGCTGGCCCAGTGACGGAATGCTCGGCCAATCGCTGCGCGACCTTCATAGCGGCGATCATTGGCACCAGCTTGAGCCTTACATCGACCGAGCGCTGTCCGGTGAGAGCGTCAGCTTCGAAATGGCCGAGCACAACCATTCCGGGCAGCAGCGTTACATGCTGCGCTCCTACGTGCCGAATCGGCTGGCAAGCGGTGAAGTTGTGGGTATCTTCGTCCTTATCCAGGACATCACTGACCGCCGCCGTACCGCAGAAGCGCTGCACCAGGCTTACCAGAACCTTGAGCAGCGGGTACGCGAGCGTACCGCGGAGCTGACCAGCCTCAATGATCAGCTACTGTGCGAGATCGATGAGCGTGCCCATGCCGAAGCGCGTCTACGGGAGGCCAAACGTGAGGCCGAACTGGCGAACCTCTCCAAGACCAAGTTCCTGGCGGCCGTGAGCCACGATTTGTTGCAGCCACTCAACGCCGCGCGGCTTTTCACCAGTGCGCTGCTTGAGCAGCCCACGGCGTCCAGCGGCGGGTTGATCCGCAACATCAGCAACTCCCTGGAAGACGTCGAGAACCTGCTCGGTACCTTGGTCGACATTTCCAAGCTCGATGCCGGGGTGATCAAGCCTGATATCGCCCCCTTCGCTGTCAGCGAACTACTGGAAAACCTGGCGGTGGAGTTTCGCCAGCTAGCTGGCAGCGAGCAGCTGCAGTTGGACTTCGTGCCTTGTTCGGCATTGGTCCGTAGCGACATTCAGTTACTGGCGCGGATCCTGCGCAACCTGCTGACCAATGCCATCCGCTATACACCGCATGGCCGTGTGATGCTGGGATGCCGCCGCCGTCGGCAGAGCTTATCCATCGAGGTCTGGGATACCGGCGTCGGCATTCCTGAAGACAAGCTCGAGGAAATCTTCCATGAGTTCAAACGAGGCGAGGTCGTGCGGCCGCAGCAGGATCGTGGCCTCGGCTTGGGCCTGGCGATCGTTGAAAAGATTGCGCGCATCCTTGGCCACCGAATTCAGGTCCGATCCGTGCCTGGCCGAGGGTCCATGTTTGCCGTCGAAGTGCCGTTGGCCAAGCGTGCGCCCAAGACGGCGGTTGAGCCCGCTACGACGGATCTGCTGCTCGAGCGTCTCAAAGGGGCGAGGGTATGGGTGCTCGATAACGACACCGCGATCTGCGCGGGGATGCGCACGCTGCTCGAAGGGTGGGGCTGCCAGGTCGTCACCGCGCTATCCGAGCAGGACCTGGCCGGGCAGGTGGACAACTTCCATGCCGACGCAGATCTCATCATCGCCGATTACCATCTGGATAACGGATGCAATGGTGTCGACGTGGTCGAGACGGTCAACGCCCGTCGCGCGAGCCCGCTGCCCGCATTGATGATCACCGCCAATTACAGCAATGAGCTGAAGCAACAGGTCCGGGAGCTGGGCCATATGCTGATGCACAAGCCCGTTCGCCCAATGAAATTGAAAACCGCGATGTGCCACATGATGCAGCATGGGCATTCCTAGAGCTGCGTCAGGCTTTATCGGGCGAGCTTTTGCCGTCAGCGATTTTTCTCAACCGTTCGGCGCGAGCTCTCTCGCGATCCGCTGCAAACTGCGTGCACCGGTGATCGCCAGCAAGCTGGCTCCTACAGCATGAGGGGGGATTTCGAGGCGTCGAACCTGATCCAGACCTGCCGTACTGCTTAAGAGACTGATTCAGTCGGCGCGCTTTTCGTAGGAGCAAGCTTGCTCGCGATCAGGTGCCACGCGGAAGCCGTCGTGATCGGCAGCAAGCTGGCTCCTACAGGACGAGGGGGATTTCGAGGCGTCGAACCTGGTCCAGACCTGCCGTATGGCTTAAGAGACTGATTCAGTCGGCGTGCTTTTCGTAGGAGCGAGCTTGCTCGCGATCAGGTGCCACGCGGAAGCCGTCGTGATCGGCAGCAAGCTGGCTCTTACAGGAAGAAGGGGGATTTCGAGGCGTCGAACCTGGTCCAGACCTGCCGTATGGCTTAAGAGACTGATTCAGTCGGCGTGCTTTTCGTAGGAGCAAGCTTGCTCGCGATCAGGTGCCACGCGGAAGCCGTCGTGATCGGCAGCAAGCTGGCTCCTACAGGACGAGGGGGATTTCGAGGCGTCGAACCTGGTCCAGACCTGCCGTATGGCTTAAGAGACTGATTCAGTCGGCGTGCTTTTCGTAGGAGCGAGCTTGCTCGCGATCAGGTGCCACGCGGAAGCCGTCGTGATCGGCAGCAAGCTGGCTCTTACAGGACGAGGGGGGATTTCGAGGCGTCGAACCTGGTCCAGACCTGCCGTATGGCTTAAGAGACTGATTCAGTAGGCGTGCTTTTCGTAGGAGCGAGCTTGCTCGCGATCAGGTGCCACGCGGAAGCCGTCGTGATCGCCAGCAAACCGGCTGCTACAAGGGGTTCATGGCACGTTTGGCTCATACCACGGCTGCGTGGGTGAAGGGTTATTACCTGCGCAAATACGCGGTGAAGTCGATGTCGCCAGCCGAAAGGATCGCCTGCACGCGGTTGTGCACGTTGAGCTTGCGAAGGATCGCTGAAACGTGGGCTTTCACAGTGGTCTCAGCGATGTCGAGGTTGTACGCGATCTGCTTGTTGGATTCGCCCTTGGTCATGCGCTCCAGGACCAACAGCTGCTTGCGCGTCAATGCCTGCAACAGTTCTGGCGGAATGCTCTGCTCATTGTTCTGCGAGCGTCGGGTGGTTGGTTTCTGGCTACGGATGATGTCCGATGGCAGATAGACGTTGCCATTGAGGATCTGCTCGATCGCTTCTGTCATCTGGGCGCGGGGCGACGATTTGGTGATGAAGCCGCAGGCGCCGTAGGTGATGGCTTGCAGCACCACTTGCTTATCCTGCTCGGCTGACACTATCACCACGGGAATGGTCGGCGCTTCGTTGCGCAGGTTGATCAGGCCGTTGAGCCCATGCATGCCAGGCATGTTTAGATCGAGCAGGACCAGATCCAGGTCATCGTTTTCAAGCGTCATTGCCAGTGCGCTGTCGAGGTCGGCGGTCTCCAGTATCTCGCTACCCGGGAAGCCGTCCTGAATGACGTTATGGATGGCTTCACGAAAAAGCGGGTGGTCATCAGCGATCAGTATCTTGTACACGGCCGGTCACCTCGTTGTTGTGATTATGGTGGGGTAGATCGGAGCGGAAGCCTTTGCATTTACTGCGCCTGAAGGCGGTGAGGCGCGGTTACCGCCAACGGCCAGGACGCTCGATCAGGCCCGGCAATCGTAAGCGGGTGAATGTCGGTCGAGCAGCCCCGTCGTTCTCCATATACGACATTGGCGCATCGACTCGGCAGGTCCGTCATGTCCGGCTTCAGAGTACATCCGTCGGCCTCATTACAGGGCAAAGCGCCGAAGTTTGAAATCCTACGATGGACAGGAAAACCAGTACCAAAGTAGTAGATCTTCAGGTCGCTCTGCGCAGGGCCGCGTGTTGCGGGTTGAAGCTCCATACAGCCAGCAAGCTGAACGCGAGTGTCAGGCCAATGCATACGATCAGCGCCAGTGGGTCGAGGCGCTCGTACAGCGCATATCGCACCAGCTCTACCGCGTAAGTAAAAGGGTTGAGCGAACAGATCCAGAACAGCCATTCGTTGGCTTCGCGCATTTTCCAAAGCGGGTACAGCGCTGACGAAAGAAAGAACATCGGGAAGATGACGAAATTCATGACGCCAGCGAAGTTTTCCAGCTGACGGATACCGTTCGAGAGCAATAACCCCAGCGCGCTGAGCAACAGGGCAACCAGCAGCAGCGCGGGCAGGGCGCTGAGCAGCCCCGCAGCAGGCGGCTGCACGCCGTAGAGCCAGGCAATCAGCAGGAAAGCATAAACCTGAAGCAGCGAGATCAGTGCCGTTGCCAGCAGCTTGCTTGCCAGCAGAAAGCTGCGTGGCAGTGGGCTGGTGAGCAGGACCCGCATGCTGCCCATCTCCCGGTCGTAGACCATCGACAGCGAACCCTGCATGCCGTTGAACAGCAGGATCATGCATGCCAGCCCGGGGACGATGTAGGTTTCGTAGGTAATGTATGTTTCGTATGGCTCGATGATCGCGATGCCGAGCGCTGCACGAAAGCCCGCCGCGAACACCACCAGCCACAGCAACGGCCGCACCAAAGCGCTTAAGAAGCGCGAACGCTGCTGCACGAACCGCAGCCATTCACGGGAGACGATCGCTCGCAGACATTCCCAGTAGGCATTCATGGCATCGGCTCCTGAACTGAGCGCGCAGTAGGGCTGGCCGCAAGCTGGGCATGTACGCCCATCAGACCGGCACCGGATTGCGCGTGAGTCGCGCGAACGTCTGCTGAAGGTTGCCATTGACCCCCGATAGTGTGTCAGCGCGACCCTGCGCCACCAGCGCGCCGCGGTTGAGGATAATCAGGTTGTCGGCGGCGTGGACCTCATCGAGCAGATGCGTCGTCCAGAGCACGCTTGTACCCTGGTCCTGGCAAAGCGCTCGCACGTGCTCGTTCAACCCCTGGCGGCTGGCAGGATCAAGCCCGGCACTGGCTTCGTCGAGCAGCAGCAAGCTTGGTTTGTGGAGCAGCGCACGGGCAATTTCCACGCGCCGACGATGACCGCCGTTGAGTTCGCGGACCTTGCTCTTGCGACGGTCCTGCAACTGTTGGCGCTGCAATTCCAGTTCGATGCGGTCATTGGCCACCCTGCGCGGCATGCCGTGCAAAGCCGCGTGGTAGCGCAGGTTCTGCTCGACGCTGAGATCAAGGTCCAGCGTGCTCTGCTGAAACACGACGCCCAGCCGACGCAGCGCCTCGCGTGGCTGGCTGCGCAGGCTGAAACCGGCAATCCGGATGTCACCCTGGCGCAGGTCATAATGCCGCGTAAGCAACGCTATCAGGGTCGATTTACCGGCGCCGTTAGGGCCGAGCAGGGCTGTGAAGGAGCCTGTCCCGGTGTTGAACGTGACGTCCTGAAGCGCCTCGCGAGCGCCATATGCGAAGCTCACGTGCTCGACCTGTAACGCGGTCATGGCGCGACCACTACGCCCCAAGGATAGCGGCCGACCTTGATCGACTTCACCACCTTGAGCGATTTCACATCGATTACCGAAACATCCCCGCTGACACCGTTGGTGGTCAGCAGCAGACTCTCGTCGAGATTGAATGCCATGTGCCAGACACGGCGGCCTACCAGCAGGTAGTCCAGAACCTCATAGGACTGGGCATCGACCACGGCGATATGATTGGCCGGACCGAGGGCGACGAATGCGTATTTGCCATCGGAGCTGAGCTTGATGCCCACCGGCTGGACCTTGTCCGGATGCACGCCCTTGATCTTGAAGTTCAGTGTCTTGATGATCTGGCGCTGGCCAACATCGACGACGCTCACGGTTCCGCCGATTTCCGAGGAAGCCCAGAGCAACTTGCTGTCGTTCGTGAATTCCACATGCCGAGGACGTTGGTCGACCAGTGTGTTGTCCACCAGCTCGTTGGTGCTGGTATCGATCCAATGCAGCATGTTGGTGGTTTCGCTGGTGTTCACGGCCCATTTGCCGTCAGGGCTAACGCCCATGCCTTCCGGCTCGACGCCGACATCGATCTGCGCAATCACCTTTTCTTCGTCGACATCCACAACAGTGACCAGCGCATCGTCCTCGTTGGAGATGTAGAGCCATTTGTTGTTCGGGTGGAGGGCGAACTGCTCGGGGTCCGCGCCGGATGGCAGCTGCTTGATGATCCTGCGTGTCGCCAGGTCCATAACCTGAACCGTGTCCGAGTCACTGGCGCATATGTAGAGCAGCTTGTTGTCGTGGGAAAGGGTGAGCCCGCGCGGACGCTGGCCGACCTCCAGGGTCTCGACGGTTTCCAGTGTGGTCAGGTCGATCACGCTGATGGTGTCGTCCTTCTCGTTGGAGACATAGGCGGTTGCTGCCAATGCCGAAGCGCTGGCGCAGGTGAGCGTGAAACCGATAGAAACAGCGAGAAGGGTTCGGGTCATCACGGGGCTCTCTTGTTGTTGTAGTCAGTTGGCGGTTTGGTTTCAGCTGAAAGATCCATGCGCATCAGGTATTCGTCCGCCTCGGATTGGCCGCCTTCGGACGCTCGGAGCAGCCAACGTCGAGCGGTCTGCCAGTCCTTTTTCACGCCTCGCCCCTCGGCTAAAGCCGTGCCCCAGTGATAGCGGGCCAGGCTCACGTAGCTGGTGTCGTCGGGCTGGTTGGCGCCGCGCTCCATGAGCGCCGCGGCTTTGTTAAGGTCCACCGGCACGCCAGAGCCGGATTCGTGCATCTGGGCCAGCCAGATCATCAAATACACGTCATTCCAACGTGCGATGCAGTCCTCGAATATCTGCCTGGCTGCGTCGAAATTTCCGGTCTTGGCGGTTACGTAGCCGTACATGCATTTGATGCGCTTCGCGCTGTCGATATAGGCGTCATAGCCAAGCTCGCTGGCACTCGTGACTGGCGCAGCCAAGGCCAGGGCGAACCCGTAGGCGGAGCGGAGGATGAAGGTCATCAGGTTGAATCGCTCAGCCGACAACTGCTTTCGGGGCGGTCGAAGCCCAGTGTGTCCAGTTCACTGGTGGGGTGCAGAAATCCGTCCTGTGGTGAATTGCTCACCAACCCCCGTGGATGCACCAACGGGATGGGCTGTCGAAGTTGGCCATTCCAGGGCCTGAACGTGAGCTTGCGACCCTTGAACCCGTCCACCGGCAATGTCTCGCTGAGTGAAAGCCGGCGGATTGCTCGAGCGTCCGTGATGCCAAGTTTGGTGATTGCCGTCGCGAGGCTGCGCACACCGATCCAGGCAGCAAAGTCGCGGTCGTTCATCCAGCGATTGGCATGAGTCTCGAAGCGCTTCTGAAGCTGTGCGGCGCCGTATGTTTCCACCGTCTTATGCCAGCCGGTTGGCGTGAGCCCCTGAGTACCAACTACCGGGCGCGGCAGCCACGTGTGGTAGGGCACGTATTCACCGAAGTCGCCGCGCTCATCGGCGACAACGACAACATCGTAATCAGCCGCCTGGGTGAATACGGGCATCTCTGCCTGAGCGCTGCGCCGCTGATCGTTATCGAAGGACCATGGCTTCTCTTCGATGATCCGGTGCCCGAACCGCTTGGCGGCTCGCTTGATCGCGACGGCATAGGCCTGATCGCCCTCAGTCGGTCCGCTGATCAGCAGCCAGCGGTTCCATCGGCGAGCCGCGAGGAATTGGCCTAGAGCGTCTGCCAGCATGCTGCGGCTAGGGAGTGTATGCAGCACGTTAGCCAGGCAACTCGCTGTCCTCAACTCGTCGTTGGCACTGCCGGCATTGATCAGCAGACTGTCGGGCATCGCCTCGGAGAGCTGCTGCAGGGTTGCGTCGGGCGCGTTGACGACGAATAGTCGCAGCCCGTCGGCATGCAGCTCTCGAGCGGCCTTGAGCATTTGTTCTTCCGTGTCAGCTGTGTGGCTCTGCAAGCTATATCGATGGTTCAGGAAGCGCCCTGTGGAGTTGCTGTCTGCGATTGCCAGCTCAGCGCCCCGCAGCCCGGCGTCCTCGGGCTCTGGTATGACGTTTGAGAGTAGCGGGCCTGGGTCCGGTCGAAAACCGAGGTAAGCAATCTTCACCTCCAGTACTGGAGCGCTTGGTGCTGCGCTCGCCTGAGCCATGCAGGCGGCGATGGCGACTAGACAAACCGCTCTCAGGCAGGAAGTGAACATGGGTGACTCCTATGGCGTTGCGGCCAGCATAGGAACCCTGTCGTTGCGGTGAAATATGCAGAAAGTACCAGGCACTGTGTACCAAGGTAGTAATTCGGCCTTGATTGATGGCCCATAGCATGCAGGCGTCCATAACAAGAATGAGTGAACGCCCATGCCGCTCTTCAAAGCCCTGACCCTCAATCTTCTGCTGCTCGGCAGCCTCATTGGCTTCGATCAGGTGTTCGCCGCTGGCGACCTGACCCTGCGCACTCAGGCGCTACCCGACCTCAAATTCGGATCCGAAGAAACGGATTACGCGGTGTCGCAGAAAGAGTACGAACTGGAAACCGGCGTTGCTTATCAGCTCAAGGTCATCAGCGATGGGCAGAAGGAATGTGCTTTCCAGGCACCGGAGTTTTCGCGCTCGATCTTCCTGCGCAAGGTTGAGGCCGGCGGCGTCGAGATCAAGGCGATTACCCTCGTAGAGTTGGAGTTCGAAGAGGCGGGCGAGGCGGAGATCTTCTTCCTACCAATCAAGCCAGGCCGTTACCCGTTCTACTGCAGTGGGTTGCAGAACAAAGGCATGGAAGGAAGGTTCGTGGTCAAGTAGGCACCGGCCACCGCTGGGCCAGGCAGCGTGATACCGTTCGTTGCTCGGGCTTGCAGCACCGGCAGGCTACCCCACGAATTCATGAGGATATGAGTCGCATGATCAAAGTCAGTGTGATGTACCCCAATACACCCGGCGCTCGGTTCGATCACGACTACTACCGTGACACGCATATGCCGTTGCTCAAGGAGCGTATGGGCGATGCATGCCTGTATTACACAATCGACAAGGCGATCTCGGGCGGGGTGCCTGAGACTCCCGCACCTTATATCGCCATGTGCCACATCTTCAGTGAGTCGCTGGAAGCCTTTCAGGCTGGAATCGCACCACATGCTGAAGAAATCGTTGCCGATATCGCCAACTACACCGATCTAAGCCCAGTACGACAGATCAGCGAGGTCGTGGTAGGTCACTGAGCACCCTGGGTCTCAAGGCTGGCGGCAACGCAGTTTCGGCCATCGCGCTTGGCTCGGTAGAGCTGGGCATCTGCCTGCTGCATCAGCCCGCTCAGGTCAGTGGCGTGCGGCGGATAAAGCGCCAGCCCGACCGACATGGTCAACCTCAACGGGCCGGCGCGCGTCTGTATCTCCAGTTCGGCGAACTGGCTGCACAGACGCTTGAGCTTTTCCAATGCTTCGCGCCCTCGTGTGCGAGGCAGCACCACAAGAAATTCCTCACCGCCTACCCGAAATACCGCATCCGTTGTTCGTAAACCTTCCAACAGGAATGTGGCCACGCCTTTGAGTGCATCGTCGCCGGCACCGTGGCCATGGGTGTCGTTCAGTTGCTTGAAGTGATCGAGGTCGAGCATCGCCAGGGCGATCGGCGTTGCGTCACGCTGGGCTCGCGCCAGCTCCAGCGTAAAGAATTCGTCCAGATAACGCCGGTTGAACAGACCAGTGAGAGGGTCACGCAGTGCCTGGCTCTGCAGGGTATCGAGCAGGGCAGAGATGGTTTCCAGCTGCTGTTTGCTCAGTGCCAGCGACTCGGCAAGCCGCTGCTGGCTGTGCTGGTATTCGGTCACGTCTCGAAGGTAGAGCATTCGGCCCAGCAACAAGGTGCCGTCTCGTTCTGCCTTGTTAATTTCACGCGCCCGAACTTCGAAATGCTGCCCGCGAGCTTCGAGATTCAGCACCTGCGATTCCTCCGCTAGCGTTTCCTTCACCAACAGGTCGTCCAGCGCCTCCCCGATCAACGGCCAGTCCGCCAGCGCCCGGCCTTGCCAGTTGCGGTCCAGGCCTGCCAGCCGCAGGGCTGCGGGGTTCGCTTCGATAACACGGCGCTGCGGATCGACCACCAGCACCGGATCGATCAAGGCGTCGAGCAGTAGATGGCGCGCCACGGGTAACAGATCGAACAGGCGCATGCCGGTGATCAGCCAGCCAAAACCCGTCAACGTGATCGCAAAGCTGAACGGCGTCGGGTCGAAGCCAAACAGCATCCAGCCGAAGGCGACATAGCTGATGTTGGCTACCCAGGGGACTGTCGTAAGGACCAGAAAGATCAGGAACTGTCGACGGTGGACGCCCTTGCTGGCCAACGCTGCGCGCACCGTGATGCCGATACAGAACAGCATGAATGGATAGCCGTAGGCGGCAGCGACAAAGAACAGCCATTGATGCTGATAAACGATGGGCGCGCCGACTTCGGCGCTGATCGGCGCGCTGCCCTGACCATAGAACTGCCAGTGCCACGGATTGGTGATCGCCAGCAGCCAGAACAGGCATGGGATACCCATCAGGCCGACTATTGTCATGGGCTTGATCGGTGAGTGAATGCTGTTGATGTATTGCCAGAGGAAGATCGCCCAGAAGGTCGGCACCGCCAGGATTGCGGGCCAGGCCATTCCCGCCCAGAACATCTTGCAGCTTTGCTGATGAAAGCTCATTTCAAGCGCTGCCGCCGCAAGCCACCAGAGTATGGCTACATGCATCAGCCGGAATGCACCGCTGCCAGCGAAGCGCTGGCGCAGGCCGATCCAGCGCGCCAGCACCGTTACCCCCAAACCAACCAACAGCGTCAAAAGCACCGGCGCTGAGAAACTCCAACCTGAACTTGCACAGGCGAACATCGGGCCATCCTTTGGCGAAACGATAAGCTTGGGGTGCGCATAATTTGAGCGGCGACGATACCCGAATGTGATGGGGTCCGCATCAGCGTAACGGCTGACTCAAACGCTTATCTGAACTTCATGGGTTCGGTGCGCTTCATAACTGATTAACGTTCAGATAGAGGCGAAGCAGGCCGTATGGCATTTCTGATTCTGGGGATCGTGCTTTTTCTTGCGACGGTGCTCGATGTAACCAAGACAACGCTGTCGACTCGCGGCGGGGGCACGCTGACCAATGGGGTGTCACGACTGGTATGGCGCTGCTTTTTTCAGGCGGCTGGCCGGCGAGGGGAGTCGAGGCTGCTCGAGTATGCAGGGCAGTGCGTGTTGGTTTCTGTCCTGCTGCTCTGGATTGGCTGCCTGTGGCTGAGCCTGTTTCTGATGTTTGCCTCCCATCCAGGCTCGGTGCAGGATGGGACGACGAAAGTCGCCGCCGATCTCTGGGAGACATTCTATTACGCGGGATTCACGCTCTCTACATTGGGTGTTGGCGATTACTCGGCCGCTGGGGATGGCTGGCGGGTACTGACCAGCGCCGCGGCTTTTTGCGGGCTTACGCTGATCACCGCGGCCATCACTTACATCGTTCCGGTACTGTCGGCGGTCAGCTTGCAAAATCAGCTCAGCCTGTTGATCAGCAGCATGGGGCGCACGCCGCAGGAGATTCTAGTCAACAGCTGGAACGGTTCGGACTTTTCATCCTTTTATGACAGCGCCACCGACATCAGGCAGATGCTCGTGGAACACACCCTCAATCATCACGCCTATCCGGTGATCCGCTGCTTTCACAACAGCCGGGCGGAGAAGAATATCGTCCCGGCCATCGCTAATCTCGCCGAAGTCTTGCGTCTGCTCGACTGCGTGGGCTCCCAGGTGCCGCAGGACCGCCTCAAGCGCCGCATGCTCGGAGAAGCGCTGGAGCAGCACCTCGAGATGCAGCGCTCCAACTATCTAGGGGGCATCACGTCGCAACCCGAGCCGGTAGAGCCAGACATGACGTCAGTCACGGATGCCGACATACCGCTTGATCGAATAGCCGAACGTCAGGGCAGGGCGGACGAACGACACGCCTTGCTGCATGCCCTGCTCGGCGCAGATGGCTGGCAGTGGCAGCATGTTTATGGTCATCAGTCCGAGCGATCAGCCTGATCGCTCGTACCCGACCCCGATTACCAATCTGCGCAGAGCGCCACACCACAGTGCCAGCTTGCGCTGATAGCTATTGCTTCAGCTGGCTGGCGAACTGGCCTACGGCGCTGACGACTCGCTGTGCTCCGTCCTGGATCTCGACAATCACCGCCCCCGCCTGGTTGGCGAACTCCAGACCGAGTTCGGCCTGGCTGCGGCTGGTCGTCATGCTCTCGACCGCTGCTTGGGCGAGGTCCTGGTTCCTGCCGACCACACCGACGATCTCTCCGGCGGCCTTGCTGGTACGGGCGGCAAGCTGGCGAACTTCATCTGCAACCACAGCAAAGCCTCGTCCCTGGTCGCCCGCTCGTGCGGCTTCGATGGCGGCGTTAAGGGCCAGCAGGTTCGTCTGATCGGCAATATCGCTGATGGTTTTCAAGATGGCGCTGATCAGTTGCGATTGTTTATCCAGCGCCTCGATGCCCTCTGAGGCGTCCTGCATCTGCAGCGCGATCTTGCGCATCACATCCACGGTCTGCTGAACGACGGCGGCGCCTTGTTGCGCACTCAAATCAGTCTGCCGGGACGTGCTGAAAGCAATGGTGGCCGCTTCAGATACCGCCAGCTCGCGATTGACCTGATCAGTGATGACTGTGGCGAACTTGATGACCTTGTACAACTTGCCGTACACGTCATGAACCGGGTTATACGAAGCCTCCAGCCAGACGTCCCGGCCATGGGCGTCGATGCGCTTGAAGCGATCGACGACGAACTCTCCTCGATTCAGCCGCGCCCAGAACTCCCGGTACGCTGGAGATTCAGCCTCTTCACGCTCGCAAAAAATTCTGTGGTGCTTGCCTTTTATCTGCTCGAGGCGGTAACCCATGCCATCGAGAAACTGCTGGTTCGCAGTGATGACTTGGCCAGACAGATCGAACTCGATAACGGCCGTCGAACGCTTGAGCGCACTGATGAGGCTGTCATGCTCCTGGGATGTGGCAATGGTGCGGGTCAGATTGCTGGCACAGAGCGTGATGTTGAGCAACGAGCCATTGGATGCCTTGATCGGTTGCCAGATCGAACGAAGCCATGCCTCTTTGCCGTTGGCGCTTAGCAGGCGAAAGGCACCGCTGACATGCTCGCCCTTCTGCAGTGCGACCTTCAGTTTGGCGTAGTTGGGCTCACTCTTGAATTCATCGGTGAAGAAGCTATCGATCGGGCGACCGACGAGTTCGTCGAGGCGAAAACCCATTTCGCTGAGAAACAGCGGGTTGGCATGCTGAACGCGACCTTGTGGGTCGACTTCCAGTACCATCATTTCCCTATACAACGACTCCCTGATCTGTCGATTCGTCGCGACTTCCTCGCGCAGTTCCGCCAGCTCCTGCTTCAGCTTCTTGTTGAACATTGGTCCGTACCCGATGAATTGGAGAGCAATGTTTGCTCATTCATCTTCTCGGCGATGTCCGGACTTTCTTAAAGGCCATTTACAAAAATGTTCGGCCGACATGGGGCAATAGGCAGAAATCACTATGGAGCTTCTGCCGTCCCGCTTGGCCCGCTTTCCAGGGCATAGGGTTCACCGGGAAATTCGATCAGACAGAAGCCGTTACCGAAGGGGTCGCTCAGGGTGACCAGCCTGCCCCAGTCGAACGTACGCACGGGCGTCTCCGCTATCGCGCCTGCCGCTATGGCCTGCGCCAGCGCCTGGTCTACGTCGTCAACGACAAAGTCAGGGTGGACTGGCGTCCAGTGCCGTTCATAGGTGCGCAGCGCATCGCCCGATTCTGTAGCTGGCTCGTACGTCGCTCGTTCGATCAGATAAATCCGACATCCGGCGCCAAGCATTTCAGCGACGGCCCCTTCGAGCAAGGTGCGCGCGTGGGTCAATCCGAGCGCGTCTCGGTAGAAGGTGATGGCGCGCGTTACGTCACCGACATCGATGTTCAGCAAAACCTGCATGCTGCCAACCTCCATAAACGGACGGTGCGGCTATACCAGTATGAGGCTACACCTGAATGTCTCGTGGCCCGGGCGTCATGACGCCGGACAGACTCGAACGGCTATGACCTGAGCCTTTCTTCACGACACTGAAGCTTCCGTCCGTCTCCAGGATCACGGCGTCCACTTCGTCCATCGCAGACAGCCCGCTGGAGCGAATCGCCGAGCGCACTTCATCTTCGGTTACCCGGGCCGCGCGCATTGCGCTTTTCAGCATTTGCCCTTGATAGAACAACAGGGCTGGCTCGCCGGTCACCAGTTTGCGAATCCAGCCGGCCCGCACACTCGTCCAGGTCACCAGATACTGCAGCCCGATCAGCAAGGCGAGCGCCAGTGTGCCTTCGGCCAGCGATACGTCCCGATTCAGCAAGATGGTGGCAAAGGTCGAACCGAGGGCAACCGTGACGATGAGGTCGAACGCATTCATCTTCGAGAGCGTCCGCCTGCCAGAGATACGCAGCAGTACGATCAGGTTGATATAGGCCAGTACGCCGATGACCAGCGTACGAACCAGTGTTGACCAGCCGCTGAAAAACATGCCTTCCACATCTACCTCCTCTGGGAACGTCTCTGGGGTAGACGCCGCTGGAGGGCATGCGTTGCACGCTTCTGTAAATGGAGCGCTCGCTGATGAGCGCTCGGCGTGTTCTGGGTGCTCTAGGTGCTTTCGCTCTCTGCCGGCATGATGCGGTCTGCCAGTGATCTTTCTGCATCATCGCCCAGCGCCATGAACACCCGGAGCGCTGCGTAGGCGTCATTGGCGGCGTAGACCCGCTGCGCGTCGGTAAGCGTGCGACTGGCCCAATTGGACGTCGAGACGCTTCGGGACTTGCTTACGCGCGCGCCCAGCACGGCGGCAACCGCGCCTCTCAGCCCGACCTGTCCCTTCTTGCCCTGATAGCGCAACGTCGTACCGAGATCGATGAAGTGGCGCAGTTCGATACCCAGCCGGCTGCGCAGACGGCTTCGATCAGAGCTCAACCCGAAGCCAACTTTCAGCACCCGATCCGACTCAAGTATCGAGCGAGCGGCCTCGATGCAGCCGTCCAGGCCCACTTTGAACAAATAGGCCCGTTCGCAGGTTGCAAACTGGATGAGGTGCGGCCCCGTGGATACTTCGCCCACCTTGAAGGTGGGCTTGGATTCGGTATCGAAGCCGACGTGCTGCCTCGCGAAGATATCCTTCACGGCTTCAGCGAAGGCCGCTGGCGTTTCAGGCGCAACGATCTCTTCGAGCTGCAGCCCATCGAAGCGGGGCAGGGCCTCCAGCTCGGTTACCTGCGGGATACGGATAAGGGGCATGAGAAATCCGGAGCATTGATGAGATGGAGCGAGGCAACCGTGCCGACAGGCTCGTCTACCGTGCGGCGATGGCCGGAGAGCCTAGCGTACATTCACAGCAAACGCATTTCGTCGGAAAATCATTCCTCATAAGGTATGACGTCATATCTCAAGTAGACGTGCTGAAAATGCCGCCTAGACTAACGATCGGCCGAGTAGCGGGCCGCTTCGGCCGGTTATTAACCCTGAAGTATGACAACAATCAAAATAAGGATAAGAACATGCGGAATGTTGTGACACTCATGGCTATGTCTATAGGCGTGGCGCTGACTCCAGTCGCTTTTGCTGCTTCGCCAGTCATGCACCCAGGCAAGGTTCCGCTGGAGCGGCAAACGCTGCCGGCTCGCGACGGCTTCGCCTCCATGGGCGCCGGCACCACCGGCGGTGCGCTTGCTGCGCCTTCACGGGTCTATGATGTAACCACTCGGGCGCAGATGAAGGCCGCCTTCGATGAGGCGGGTGATGAACCAAAGATCATCCGCGTTCACGGCACTCTGCTGGGGGATTCAGACGACTCGGGCAACCCCCTGAGCTGTGCGGATTACGCACGGGGCACCGGTTACACCCTCGAGAGCTACCTGGCGACATACGATCCTGCAGTGTGGGGTTGGGACACGGAGCCCTCAGGCGGGCCGGAAAATGCACGGGTGCAGGCCGCTGAAAATCAGCGTCAAACCATGCTGCTCTTTGTACCCAGCAACACCACCATCATTGGGGCGACGCCTGAAGCGAGCCTTATCGGCCTATCGCTGAGAATCGACGGCCAACGCAACGTGATCGTGCGCAACCTGAACCACTTGGCCGTGAGCGACTGCTTCCCGCAGTGGGACCCGACCGATGGCTCGGCTGGCAACTGGAACAGCGAATACGACATGGTCCAGATCATCAATGGTTCGTCGAATATCTGGATCGATCACAACTACTACAGTGACGAGCCTGATTTCGATGACCTGTTGCCGTCGTATTTCGGCAGGCCGTTCCAGCAGCACGACGGTTCGGTGGACATCACCTACGGATCTGATCTGGTCACGATTTCCTATAACCGCTTCGAAAATCGGGACAAGCTCATGCTGATCGGTTCCACCGATTCGCCGGCGGCGGGTGATCCTGGCAAGCTGAGAGTGACCATCCATCACAATGAGTTCGTCAACGTCGGGCAGCGCGCGCCACGCCTGCGCTGGGGGCAGGCAGACGTCTACAACAACCATTTCATCCGTAACGACGATGCCCGCGTCTCCTTCGGCTACGTCTTTGGCGTGGGTTACGACTCGCATATCTGGGCAGAGGCGAACGCCTTTACCTTCAGCCCTTCGGTGAAGCAGGAGCGGATCATCAAGCACTGGAAAGGGCAGGCGATCACGGCCAAAGACAACGTCATCAACCGCCGCAAGGTGGACCTGCTGGAGGCGTATAACGCACAGGCCCCGGCCAACCTGCAACTGGTCACCGATACCTCCTGGCAGCCGACGCTTCGTACGCGAGTGCACCCGGCACAGGCGATTCCTGCGTTGCTCAAGCGCAACGTCGGTCCGGTCATGACACTTGGTAAACCGGGCAATCGCCCACATTGACCAGTGGGGCTGGGCCGAGGCTGCAATGGCCTCGGCCCGGCTGTGGGTTCGACCACTGGATCCGCAGGTTCCTGCCAGCCAGCAGCCATGGTCGTCCCGGTAGGTGTAACTGCTGTGCTGTGAGCCTGGGCACTGACCGATTGCTCCACTCCAGGGGCATGAGACCCTACTACCAAGGGAGGAGACGCCGACAACCAAAGCAGGATTCTGCCGTCGCCACGCCGCCGCCAAGATGACCAGCATGCGCTCCACGAGGAGCGGCCTTGCTCAGGTAATCGAAATCAACGGTGGTGGTCATGAATAATAAAATTGCACTGCGCGCTTTCTTTGCTGCTGGTCTGCTCGGGTTTGCCGGCCTGGCCCTGGCTCATGGCGACGTCACGCCCCAGAAAGTAGAAACCAAAGGCCTTTCACCGCTGGGCGAAGAGTGGGTGGAAGAGAATCCGTACCGCGCACCCAGTGAAGACCATGACAAGGCCGTCGAGATCGGCGCCTCTGCGTACAACCAGAACTGCGCCCGCTGCCACGGGCTGGAAGCGATCTCCGGCGGTATCGCGCCCGATCTGCGTGAGCTGGAGGCCAGTTACGACGGTGACGAGTGGTACAGGGAGCGCGTGATCAACGGAGCGGTTCGCGACGGTGCCGTATACATGCCGCGCATGGCCGACTACCTGAGCCAGGAAGCGCTCTGGGCGATCCGAACCTACATCGAAAGCGAAGCTGCCAAGCAGTGATCGCCATGCGCTGGTTACTCGTCGGTTTCTGGGTGCTGATCTGTTGCGCAACGGCCCAGGCCGACGTGGTCAAGGTTCGGGCATTCGACGACATCATGGAGTCTGGCTTTCTCAAGGTCGCGATGTACGAAAACTTCCCGCCATACAGCTTCATGGCTGATGGCGAGGCGCGCGGGGTGGATGTCGATCTAGCGCGCAAGCTGGCCGACGGGCTCGATTTGAAACTGGAACTGCTCTGGGTAACGCCCGACGAGACGCTGGACGGCGACTTGCGCAATTTCATCTGGAAGGGGCATTACCTGCGTCCGAACGTGCTCGCCGACGTGATGATGCGCGTGCCCTACGACCGCGACTTTTCCTACAAGCAGAACGAGCTGGGCGAGCTGATAAACGAGCTGGTGGTCATGTTCGGCCCCTACCAGCGTGAGCGCTGGCAGACCGCCTATGACGACCGACGCATAGACGAGCTGTCGAGCGTCGGCGTGCTGCGTTACCACCCGGTCGGGGTAGAAGTTGAAAGCGTTCCGTCGTTCTATCTGGCGTCTGTGTTCAACGGCAGCATCGCGAAAATGCTGCATCACTATCCAACCGCCCAGGCGGCATTCGCGGCCATGCAAGGCGGGGAAGTGGACGCGACCATGGCGATGCGGGGGGAGATCGAGTGGATGCTCGGCCAGGCGGCGGACGGCCATATCAAACTTGCAGACAACGCCTATCCGAACATGGGCAAGCAGGTCTGGGACCTCGGCATGGCGGTTCACGAGTCCAACCGGCAGCTGGCCTATGCGCTGGAAGGCGAGCTGGAAGGGCTTATCAGGGAGGGCGTGGTAGAGGGCATCTACGCCGGCTACGGCTTGCGCTACGAGTTACCGGAGCTGTATCAGGTGCAACCTGACGACAGGTGATCCATTCATGCTGATGAAATGGCCCGGCGTCAGAAGTTGACACGGGCTCGATCCTCCAAAAGTCGCAACGGCCTTTCTGTCCATGACCTGCGAATGGCCGGCTAGCCGTTACGCCGCGGCGACCAGAGTTCGATCGCTGATCCCGAAAAAATACGTTTTCTTTACGCCGCTGCGCTGGTCGCGCAATCGAATCTTTACGCCCCCCGCTCTGAAAATCTCCGCACCGCACTGATGCGAATTCGGAGTACAGCACCCATGACATTCCTCGACGGGCTCTCGCTGGGCCTGGCAATCATTTTGTTCATCTACCTTCTGGTCGCGCTGCTGCGCACCGAACGCAGCTAGGGGGTCGCATGCACGCCAACGATTACTGGCTGATTGCGGCCTTTTTCATATTGGTGCTGTTGCCGGCACCCTGGCTGGGGCGATACCTGTTCCGAGTCATGGAGGGTGAACGCACCTGGCTGACACCGTTGCTCCTGCCAGTCGAACGCCTGTGTTATCGGATTGCGGGCGTCGACGAAAACCGTGAGCAGGATTGGAAGGGCTACAGCCTGGCGCTGCTGGCCCTGACCGCTGTGAGCCTGATCGTGCTGTTCGCGATCCTGATGTTGCAGGCGAGCCTTCCGCTGAATCCGCAAGGCATTCCCGGCATGGAATGGCACCTGGCACTCAACACAGCCGTGAGCTTCGTGACCAACACCAACTGGCAGGCTTATAGCGGGGAATCCCAACTCAGCTATTTCAGCCAGATGCTGGGCCTTGGCGTGCAGAACTTCGTCAGCCCTGCGGTTGGCCTTGCGGTGCTGGTGGTGTTTTGTCGAGCACTGTCGCGTCGCTCCGCCAAGGAAATTGGCAACTTCTGGGTCGATCTGACCCGAGCGGTCCTCTATGGTCTGTTGCCGTTCTGCCTGGTACTTGCGTTGCTGCTCGTCTGGCAGGGCGTTCCGCAAAGCCTGGCCAGCTATGTTCAGGCAGTCACGATGCAAGGTGGCGAGCAGAGCATTCCCCTGGGCCCAGCGGCCAGCCAGATCGCCATCAAACAGCTTGGCACCAATGGCGGCGGCTTCTTCGGCGTCAACTCGGCGCATCCCTTCGAGAACCCGACCGCGTGGAGCAATCTGTTCGAAGTCGTATCGATCATTCTGATCCCCGCAGCGTTGGTCTTCATGTTCGGACACTACGTGCGCGATCTGCGGCAGAGCCGAGCGATCCTGGCCTGCATGCTGCTTGTATTCACCCTCGGGCTTGGCGTCACGCTGGTTGCGGAACATCAGGCGAACCCGGCGTTGGCGGGGCTGGCGGTGGAGCAGAGTGGCTCGCTCGAGGGTAAGGAGAGCCGGTTCGGCGTCGCGGCATCCGCGCTGTGGGCAACCACCACGAGTGCGGCGTCCAATGGCTCGGTCAATGCCATGCATGACAGTTTCAGCGCGCTGGGTGGCATGGTGCCGCTGGTGAACATGATGCTTGGCGAAATCATCTTCGGCGGCGTGGGCGCCGGGCTGTACGGCATGCTGCTGTTCGTCCTGATCACGGTGTTCCTGGCTGGCCTGATGATTGGCCGCACGCCCGAATATCTGGGCAAGAAACTTGAAGCGCGCGAGGTTCGCCTGCTGGTCGCGACGCTGCTGGTGATGCCCGTGGGTGTGCTTGTGCTCACGGCGCTCGGCGTCAGCCTGTCAGGGCCTGCCGAGTCGATCGCCAATCCGGGGCCTCACGGCCTCAGCCAGATCCTCTACGCCTATACCTCTGGCACGGGCAACAACGGGTCGGCCTTTGCAGGGTTCGGTGCCGGTACGCCTTACCACAACCTGATGATCGCATTCGCCATGTTGCTGGGCCGCTTCGGTTTCATCCTGCCTGTGCTGGCAATCGCCGGTGGCCTGGCAGCCAAGAACCGCGCACCGGTCGATGCCAACAGCTTTCCCACCCACGGCCCGCTGTTCGTGGTGCTGCTGACCCTGGTGATCCTGCTGGTCGGTGGGCTCACATTCCTGCCGGTACTGGCACTGGGGCCGGTCGCTGAACATTTCTTCCTGCTGCAGGGCTTCTGAGGAGCGTCATGATGAACGTCCATCAAACGGCACTCGAAGGTGCCGAGCAACCCACTTCCACCTCTTTCGCTTCACTGTGTAAGCCGGCGCTGCGCCAGGCTTTCGTCAAGCTCGATCCGCGCACGCTGTCGCGCTCGCCGGTCATGCTGGTGGTCGAACTCACCGCTGTGCTCACGACTGCGCTGTGCGTGATTCCCAACGCCGCAGTCAGCACCGGTGTAGCCGTCCAGATCGCATTCTGGCTCTGGTTCACCGTGCTCTTTGCCAACTTTGCCGAAGCGCTGGCAGAGGGGCGCGGCAAAGCACGTGCCGACAGTTTGAAAGCGGGATCGAAGGGACTCGAAGCCCGATTGCAAACCGACACCGGCGAGTTTCGCAGTGTTGCCGCCAGCAGCTTGCGGCGTGGTGATGTGGTGCGAGTAGTCGCGGGTGAGCTGATCCCGGGCGACGGCGAGGTTATTGAAGGCATTGCGGCGGTGAACGAGGCCGCCATCACGGGCGAATCCGCTCCGGTCATTCGCGAGTCGGGCGGGGATCGTTCGGCGGTGACCGGCAATACCCGCGTGGTGTCGGACTGGCTGCTGGTGCGGATCAGCAGTGACCCGGGCGAATCGACGCTGGACCGGATGATCGCGCTGGTAGAAGGCGCCAAGCGCCAGAAGACGCCAAACGAGGTCGCACTCGACGTGTTGCTGATCGGACTGACCCTGATCTTCCTGCTGGTGGTGGCGACGCTACAACCTTTCGCCAGATTCGCCGGCGGTGACCTTCCACTGGTGTACCTGGTGGCTCTGCTGGTGACGCTCATCCCAACGACCATCGGCGGGCTGCTCTCGGCGATCGGCATCGCGGGTATGGACAGGCTGGTACGCCTCAACGTCATCGCCAAGTCAGGCCGGGCGGTGGAGGCCGCTGGTGACGTGCAGGTGTTGCTGCTGGACAAGACCGGGACCATCACCTTTGGTAATCGCCGCTGCACAGCGATGGTCAAGGCGCCGGGCGTCTCGGCAACGGAGCTGTCCTGGGCGGCACTGTTGTCCTCTCTGGCCGACGATACCGCCGAAGGTAAATCCATCGTCGAATACCTGCGTGCTCTGGCCCCGGTAAAAGAGCCTGCTGGCCAAGAGGTCACGGCCATTCCCTTTACCGCCGAAACACGCCTTTCTGGTGCCGATCATGAAGGCCGGTGTTACCGCAAGGGTGCGATGGACGCCGTGCTTGGGCACCTGGGCATGGATCGCGAACAGATGCCGGCAGTGCTGGCCCGAGAGGTCCAGGCCATCGCGAAGAGCGGCGGCACCCCTCTGCTGGTATGCGCCGACGATCGCTTGCTGGGCGCGATTCACCTCAAGGACGTGGTCAAGCCTGGCATCCGCGAGCGCTTTGCCGAGCTGCGCCAGCTGGGCATCCGTACCGTGATGGTCACGGGTGACAACCCTCTGACCGCAGCCGCAATCGCTGCCGAAGCTGGCGTCGATGACGTCATCGCCGAAGCGACGCCGGAAAAGAAGCTGCAGCGGATTCGCCAGGAGCAAGCCGAGGGCAAGATGGTCGCGATGTGCGGTGACGGGGCGAATGACGCTCCGGCCTTGGCACAGGCCGATGTCGGTATGGCGATGAATGACGGCACCCAGGCAGCGCGAGAGGCCGCCAACCTGGTGGACCTGGATTCGGACCCGACCAAGCTGCTGGATGTGGTGCAGGTCGGCAAGCAACTGCTGGTCACCCGGGGTGCGCTGACGACCTTTTCCATCGCCAACGACGTAGCGAAATACTTCGCGATCCTGCCGGCACTGTTCATCGGCATCTATCCGCAGCTCTCGGCGCTGAACGTGATGCAGCTGCATAGTTCTGCCAGCGCGATCCTGTCCGCAATCGTGTTCAACGCGCTGATCATTGTCGCCCTGATTCCCCTGGCGTTGCGCGGCGTCAACGTAAAGGCCGTCGACTCGGCCAGCCTCTTGCGCCGCAACCTGCTGATCTACGGCCTGGGCGGCCTGGTTGCGCCCTTTGTCGGCATCAAACTCATCGATCTGCTTCTGACCGGGCTGGGACTGGTCTGAGCCTCGCCGCGCCCATGTGGCGCGGCCATTTGGAGAAACGCATATGTTCATGCACTTTCGCCCGGCGCTCGCAGCGCTGATCTTGATGACGCTGATCACCGGTGTCGCATACCCACTCTCAGTTACCGCTGTTGCGCAGCTGGCATTTGCTGACCAGGCCAATGGCAGCCTGGTCCGAGATGCAGCGGGGCAGGTCAGGGGCAGCAACCTGCTGGCGCAGCCGTTCGCGGGCTCGGAATGGTTTCAACCGCGCCCGTCTGCAGGCGATTACGCAACCGTGGCAAGCGGTGCCAGCAATCTGGCCCCAAGCAACCCTGAGCTTGCTGAAAAGGTCCGTGAATTCGCGAGCCAATGGGGCGGCACGGCTGAGCGGCCAGTACCGATCGAGTTGGTGACAACCTCCGGCAGCGGCCTTGACCCACACCTTTCGGTGGATGCAGCCAGATTCCAGGCAGCACGTGTTGCAGCCGCGCGTGGTGTGCCGCAAGAGCGCCTGAATGACCTGATCGACGCCCTGAAAGTAACGCCGCTGGTGGGGCCTGCCGTGGTCAACGTACTGGCTCTGAACCTGGCGTTGGCGGACAATCCACGGCCCGATCCAGACGAGTGATATGAATGAGCGATGCCCAGCGTGCGGATGCGTTTCTAGACGACACGCCCCGAGAAGGACGCGGGCGGCTCAAGGTCTTTCTCGGCGCCGCGCCCGGCGTCGGCAAGACCTACGCCATGCTCCAGGCCGCCCAACGTCAGCGGCAGTCGGGTCGCGACGTGCGGATCGGCGTCGTCGAGACCCACGGGCGTTCCGAAACCGAGGCGATGTGCGTCGGCTTGGCGGAACAGCCCATGACCCGCAGCGACTATCGGGGCGTAAGCCTGGTCGAAATGGACCTCGACGGATTGCTCGAATCGCGTCCCGGGCTGATTCTGGTCGACGAGCTTGCCCACAGCAACGCGCCTGGTAGCCGGCACAGCAAACGCTGGCAGGATGTACTGGAGCTGCTCGACGCCGGTCTCGATGTCTACACAACCGTCAACGTGCAGCATCTGGAAAGCCTTAACGATCAGGTGCGCGCCATCACCGGGGTGCAGGTCAGGGAGACCGTGCCCGACTGGATCCTTCAGCAGGCCGACGACATTCTGCTGATCGACCTGCCGCCGCGTGAGTTGCTCGAGCGCCTGCGCGAAGGCAAGGTTTATGTGCCGGAGCAGGCACGTGCGGCAATCGATGCCTTCTTTACTCAGACCAACCTGACCGCTCTACGCGAGCTGGCCATGCAGACAGCGGCTGCGCGGGTCGATGCCGACCTGCATCGGCGCCATCGTCTGTTGGGGCAAACCGCGCCGGCCGTCAGGGGCCGTCTGCTGGTGGGCATCGACGGGGATGTCCACGCCGAGGGCTTGGTGCGCCACGCTGCCAGGGTCGCCGAGCGGCGGCATCTACCCTGGTCGGTGGTCCACATAGATACAGGAACGAGCAAGGACGAGCTTCAGCTTGGCTACCTGCAATCGGCCCAGCAGCTTGCCGAACGTCTTGGCGGTGAAGTCGTGGAGCTGCGCGCCGAGCGCGTAGCGCGATCACTGCTGGACCATGCCATCGAGCGCCGCGCCACCCTCGTGCTGGTCGGTCGACGTGATCGTTCACGCTTTGGGTGGAAGGTATGGCTCAAGGGCTCGGTCGCGGAGCAATTGATCAAAGCGGGCCGCGGGCTTGAGATCAGCGTGCTTGCTCAGGAACCAGCTAAGACCGCGCCAAAAAGGCGCGTACGACCCCCAGCGGATTGGCACGATTACCTGCTTGCCGGCTTGGCGACCGTAGCAGCCACGGCCGTTGCGCTGCTGTTGGCACGCTACCTGGCGCTACCCAACATATCGCTGGTCTTCCTGGCCGCCGTGCTGGTGGTGGCAGTGCGGAGCAGCCTTGGCCCTGCATTGGCCTGCGCGGGCCTTTCGTTTCTCCTGTACGACTTTCTCTTCATTCCTCCAACGTTCACTTTCATCGTCGCACGGCAGGAGGACGTACTGACCCTCCTGTTTTTCCTCCTGATGGCCGTGCTGGCCGGCAATCTCGCTAGCCGGCAACGTCGCCAGGTTCAAGCCCTGCGCCAGACGCAGACCGAAACCACGACGTTGCTCGATCTGTCCCGTCAGCTCGGTGCCGCGACGGATGTGCGGGCGGTCGCCTCGGCGGCAGTCCGTCAATTGCAACAGCTGGCCAAGACAGAAGCTGTGGTCGCAACACGCAGTGACGCAGCGCCTGGCACGCAAGGGCACTGGTCGTACGTTTCTGACGCCATACCGGTTCTGAACGATGAAGAGCAGGCAGCGGCCGATTGGTCGTTGAAGCACGGGCAGCCTGCGGGGCAGGGCACCGATACGCTACCGAACAGTCGATGGTGGTGGCTGCCGCTAAACGCCGATGGGCAACCGCTGGGATTGCTAGGTATTCGTTCTGTTGGTACAGCTCCGTCGGGGCCGCAAAAGCGACGCCTCATCGCCGCGCTGGCGCAGCCCATCGCGCAGGCTCTCGGGCGCGCCACCCTGGCCGAGGAGTTGGAGGCGGCGCGCTTGCATGGTCAAACAGAGGAACTGCGAAGTGCGCTACTGGCATCTGTTTCCCATGATCTGCGCACACCGCTCACGGCCATGCGGGGCTCCATCGACAGCCTGGCGAGCCTGGGCCATAGCATGAGCGCGGCTGATCGACAGGAGCTTCTGGAGGCTACGCGTGATGAAGCCGAACGTCTGGATCGATACATCCAGAATCTGCTGGACATGACGCGGCTCGGCCATGGCGGTTTGAAGCTGATTCGGGACTGGACCACGCCTGGCGATATCATCGCCAGCGCACTGCAGCGGCTGCAGCGCGTTCTCGCCGAGCTACGGGTCGAGGTGCTGCTACCCGACTCGCTGCCACTGTTGTTCGTGCACCCGGCGCTGATCGAACAGGCACTGGTCAATGTGTTGGAGAATGCGGCGCGTTTTTCGCCACCTAACGGACGATTACAGGTAGCCGTGCATGTCGATAGCAGCAGCTTGCGCTTCATTGTCAGTGACGAGGGGCCGGGCGTGCCCGAGCCAGAGCGTGCGAAAATCTTCGATATGTTCTACACCGCTGCGCGCGGCGACCGGGGCGGGCCAGGCACCGGGCTGGGGCTTGCCATCTGCCAAGGCATGATTGGCGCGCATGGGGGGCGCGTATCGGTTGGGGAGGGCCTCGACGGGCGCGGTACGAGCGTCACGCTGGAACTGCCACTACAGCCCCAGCCTCATTTGGAGAACGATCTTTCTTGAGTCAGCAAGCAACCATCCTGATCATCGATGACGAGCCGCAGATCCGGAAGTTTCTGCGTATCAGCCTCGGGTCCCAGGGTTATCGAGTGATCGAAGGCGGCAACGGTCGGGAGGGATTGGCCTGTGCAGCACTGGAGAAGCCGGACCTGATCGTGTTGGATCTGGGGTTGCCGGACCTGGACGGTCAGGTGGTGCTTCGCGAATTGCGGGAGTGGACGCAAATCCCGGTGATCGTCCTTTCCGTACGCTCCAGCGAAGCGGAAAAGGTGATGGCTCTCGATGGCGGTGCTAACGATTACGTGACCAAACCCTTCGGAATTCAGGAGTTTCTCGCGCGGGTCAGAGCGCTGTTGCGCGACAAGCAGCACGCGGCCACCGACGTAGCTCAAACCGTGTCAGGCCCGTTGTGCATCGATTTCGCCTACAGGCGCGTCAGCCTCAATGACCAGGAAATCAGCCTGACCCGCAAGGAGTATGCGGTGCTGGCCGCGCTCGCACGCCACGTTGGCCGGGTCGTGACCCAGCAACAGCTGCTCAAGGACATATGGGGGCCGAGCCACAGCGGGGATACCCACTACTTGCGGGTCGTTGTCGGGCATCTCAGGCGTAAACTGGGCGATGACCCAGCGGCACCCCGTTTCATCGTCACCGAGGCTGGGGTTGGCTACCGCCTGGTCGCTGATCGCTAGGGTCATCCTGTCGGCCGGTTGCGCCTCTCATCCGATTCGCTTCAGCGGGAGCGGACGTCACGCCGTTCGCGTCCGCGGATGCACGAAGAACCAGAACGCCAGCGGCGTGGCGAGGGCGATGACCACCCAGCCCAGTAGGCTGATCGCCATGGGCAGCCCGTAATGGTCCGCGACCCACCCAGCGCCGAGCAGCGGGACGATGGCGCCGACGTAACCGCACACCAGATAGGTCGATATCAGCCCTGAGCGTTCTGCTGGGCTGGCAATGCGGTTCACCATGCTGATGCCGGCCAACAGGCACATGCCATGGCCCGCTGCGGCCGCGCAGACACCGACGATGAATACCAGCGAGGAGCCAACGGAGAAGTTGAGTACGAGCATCGCATTGCTCAGCACCACCGCCAGCAACCCAAGCAGGCCGCACCAGCGCAGGCTCATCTGGGCGCAGGCAAGCTGCACCATCGCCGAAGCCAGGAGGATGACGCCGATTGAGGTTCCGCTCACCACCGGGCCGTGCCAAGGCAACATCTTTTCAAGGAACAACGGTGCCATCGATGCATAGATGCCAAACACACCAAAGGCGAAAAACGGGCAGGCGCAAGTCAGCATGAAGGCAAGCGCGTCGCTCCGTTTGGCCCAAGTCAGTCGGGGGATGAAGGTGCGCCAGCCAAGCGGTGAGGCTGCAAGGAGCTCAGGGTGGGGCTTTAGCTGCGCGCGCATCAGGGCGAAAACCGCCAACACGCCCAGTGCCAGGGATGGCAGATAGGTAACGATCAACGGGTGCGGCAGCCACTGGCCAATGACGCCGCCGGTCAGTGGGCCGAGACCGAAGCCGAACGCAAGCAGGAAGCTGGTGATCATCGATATCCGCTGGGACGCGCCATCACGTGATATCTGCACCAGGCCCACCGAGGCGCTGGTTACGATCAGGCTGGAAGACAGCCCCACCGCAAAACGGCCGATGTTCAGACTTGGCAGATCCCAGGCGAGCATCGTCACCAGCGTCCCGCCCCAGCCGAGTATCAGGCCGGTCAGCATCACCTTGCGAAAGCCAAGGGTGTCCGACAGCCGCCCCATGAACAACAGCCCGAACAGCGCACCGACCATGTACACCACATAGATCAGCGAGATGTCGCTGGTCCGCAGGTGCCACGCCTGTTGATACAGCGGGTATAGCGGCGAAATGAGCGCGGTGCCCATTACGCCCACGCACATCGCGAAGCACACCCAGGGAAACGCGGACCAGCTCTGTTTCATGTCGAACGCCTGAACTCGAAGGTGGAGCGGCCTCGCACCCCTCACGCAGGAGGTCAGGGTCGAAGCCTTTGATCGATAGGCGCCTACTGTATCGACTTGACACAGCCATCGGGCGTCGATTCGTCCCGTGATTGGCAATCCATACCACGGCACTGTTGATCCTATGTCACTGGCCCGAAATCACCTGGCACCAGGTCTTGCATTGCACGCGCGGTGCGTCTGCCGAGTATTGCTACCAAGGGAGGAGGGAAATCGGTACTGCGTGTAATTGTTGCGCTCGCGGTTGGACCCAAGAATTTGCGCTAGCGCCGGGAAACTTCCCGGCGACATAACAATGAACCCGTAGAGGTAGCCGCAATGAAGCACACCGGCCTTCGCAAGCCCTTTGCCCTGACCGCGCTTTGCGCCGCCATGGCTGTATCCAGCGTGTCGGCATGGGCTGTCACCGATCAGGAAATCCTCGATGACGCCGAGTCCACCAACCAGATCGTGACCAACGGGCTGGGGCTGCAGGGCCAGCGCTACAGCACTCTGGACACGCTCAATGTCGGGAACGTGACCGAACTGCGGCCGGTGTGGGGCTACTCGCTCGGTGGCGAAAAACAGCGTGGCCAGGAAGCCCAGCCGTTGATCAAGGACGGCGTGATGTACCTCACCGGTTCCTATTCACGCGTGTTCGCGGTTGACGCACGCACCGGTAAGGAACTCTGGCAGTACGACGCGCGCCTGCCTGACGGCATCATGCCGTGCTGCGACGTGATCAACCGGGGCGTTGCGCTGTACGACGATCTGGTCATCTTCGGCACCCTTGATGCCAAGCTGGTAGCGCTCAACAAGGACACCGGCAAGGTCGTCTGGAAAAAGACTGTCGCTGACTACAAGGCCGGTTACTCCATCTCCGCAGCGCCGCTGGTGGTCAAAGGCAAGCTGATCACTGGCGTGGCCGGTGGTGAGTTCGGAGTCGTCGGCAAGATCGAAGCCTATGATCCCAAGAATGGTGAAGTTCTCTGGACGCGGCCAACCGTCGAGGGCCACATGGGCTATGTGATGAAGGACGGCAAGAAGGTCGAGAATGGCATTTCAGGCGGTGAAGCCGGCAAGACCTGGCCCGGCGACCTGTGGAAGACCGGCGGTGCGGCTCCCTGGCTTGGCGGATACTACGACCCGGATACCGACTCGCTGCTGTTCGGCACCGGCAACCCGTCGCCCTGGAACTCTCATCTACGGCCGGGCGACAACCTGTACTCATCTTCGCGCCTGGCGCTGGACCCGGATGATGGCTCGATCAAGTGGCATTTCCAGTCAACCCCGCATGATGGCTGGGACTTCGATGGTGTGAACGAGCTGATTTCATTCGACTATCAGGATGGAGGCAAAACAATTCGTGCTGCAGGTACGGCCGACCGCAATGGCTTTTTCTATGTGCTCGATCGCACCAACGGCAAATTCATCCGCGGCTTCCCCTTCGTCGACAAGATCACCTGGGCCACTGGCCTGGATAAGGATGGGCGTCCGATCTACGACGAGGCCAACCGGCCTGGCGCGCCAGGCGAGGCGGACAAGGGCAGCTCGGTGTTCGTTGCGCCGTCGTTTCTGGGCGGCAAAAACTGGATGCCGATGGCTTACAGCCAGGACACCGGCCTGTTCTATGTTCCCTCTAACGAATGGGGAATGGATATATGGAACGAAGACGTCGCCTACAAGAAAGGTGCCGCTTACCTGGGTGCGGGTTTCACGATTCGCCCATTGAACGAGGCGTATATCGGCGTACTGCGCGCAATCGATCCGAAAACCGGTAAGGAGGTGTGGCGCTATGAGAACTATGCGCCCCTTTGGGGTGGTGTTCTGGCCACCAAAGGCAACCTCGTGTTCACCGGAAATCCGGAAGGTTTCCTCATGGCGTTCGACGCCAAAACAGGTAAGAAGGTGTATGAGTTCAACACAGGCTCGGGGATCGTCGCCTCACCCATCACCTGGGAAATGGATGGCGAGCAGTACGTCTCGGTGCTTTCCGGCTGGGGGGGCGCAGTGCCGCTTTGGGGCGGTGAGGTGGCCAAGCGAGTCAAGGACTTCAACCAGGGCGGAATGGTGTGGACCTTCAAGTTGCCCAAGGATCAAGTCGTCGCACAGCGCTGATCACGCCAGCACTTGAAGCCCTCTGCCGGCTTGCATTACAGACCCCGCCCACGGCGGGGTTTTGCGTTGAACTGCAATCTTTCCACATTTGATTCCAGCCCGCCGCAGGACCAGGCGACCCCTCGCATCTACTACCAAATGAGGAGGGCATCTGTCCCTTGGGTGAATGTCGACGCAATAGCCGGGCTGCCTAAGATCCCTCCATGTCCTGCCCACATCCGGGTCAGGCTCCGACAAGCAGAACAACTAGAGAGGCCGCTCATGATCTACGCCCAACCCGGTACTGCAGGCGCTGTCATTTCCTTCAAGCCACGCTACGGCAATTTCATCGGTGGAGAATTTGTGCCACCGGTCAAGGGCGAATACTTCGTCAACACGTCGCCGGTCAATGGTGAGGTCATTGCCGAGTTTCCTCGCTCCAGTGCAGAAGACATCGAGCACGCTCTGGATGCAGCTCATGCCGCGGCCGACGCATGGGGCAAGACTTCCGTTCAGGCTCGCGCACTGATCCTGCTGAAGATCGCCGATCGCATTGAAGCCAATCTCGAACAGTTGGCCATCGCTGAAACCTGGGACAACGGCAAGGCCGTACGCGAGACGCTCAACGCAGACGTGCCGCTGGCAGCCGATCACTTTCGCTACTTCGCTGGCTGCATTCGCGCGCAGGAAGGCAGCGCCGCCGAGATCAACGAACACACCGCCGCCTACCACTTCCACGAGCCGCTGGGCGTGGTCGGTCAGATCATTCCGTGGAACTTCCCGCTGCTGATGGCTGCCTGGAAACTGGCGCCGGCACTGGCCGCCGGCAACTGCGTGGTCCTCAAGCCGGCCGAGCAGACTCCGCTGTCGATCATGGTTTTCGCTGAGTTGATCGGGGATCTGCTTCCTGCTGGCGTGCTGAATATCGTGCAAGGTTTCGGCAAGGAGGCGGGCCAGGCGCTGGCGACCAACACCCGCATCGCGAAGATCGCGTTTACCGGTTCCACACCGGTCGGCTCGCACATCATGCGTTGCGCGGCCGAGAACATCATCCCCAGCACCGTGGAACTGGGTGGCAAGAGCCCGAACATCTTCTTCGAAGACATCATGAATGCGGAGCCTGCGTTCATCGAAAAAGCCGCTGAAGGTCTGGTACTGGCCTTCTTCAACCAGGGCGAGGTCTGCACCTGCCCGTCGCGTGCGCTGATTCAGGAGTCGATCTTCGAGCCCTTCATGGAAGTGGTCATGAAGAAGATCAAGGCCATCAAGCGTGGCGACCCGCTGGACACCGAAACCATGGTCGGCGCCCAGGCGTCAGAGCAGCAGTTCGACAAGATTCTTTCGTACATGGCAATCGCCCAGCAGGAAGGCGCCCAGATTCTCACCGGCGGTGCAGCGGAGAAACTCGAAGGCGGCCTTTCGACGGGCTATTACGTGCAACCGACCCTGATCAAGGGCCACAACAAGATGCGCGTGTTCCAGGAAGAAATTTTCGGGCCCGTGGTTGGTGTCGCTACGTTCAAGGATGAGGCCGAGGCGCTGGCCATCGCCAACGACACCGAGTTCGGCCTGGGTGCCGGTGTCTGGACCCGCGACATCAACCGTGCCTATCGCATGGGGCGTGGCATCAAGGCCGGGCGCGTCTGGACCAACTGCTATCACCTGTACCCGGCCCACGCTGCATTCGGTGGCTACAAGAAATCGGGCGTCGGCCGCGAAACCCACAAGATGATGCTCGACCACTATCAGCAGACCAAGAACCTGCTGATCAGTTACGACATCAACCCGCTGGGCTTCTTCTGAGCCTTGTACAACCTCGGTGGACCCGGCGCGTTCGGGGCCCTCGCGCCGGAATAGCGTGCTCTCACACAGAGTGCGGGGATTGCAGGCCCTTTGGGTGCGGCCGGTGATTCATCAACGCAACGCGGCCTCCGGGCCGCGTTTTTTTTTGCGCGCATGCGACCAGCTATCGCACGCGCCGAACTCCAGAGCCTGCCAATGCCTCAGATTCAGAACTACCTGCGTTGACGAGGATTTCCCGAATGCCCCAATTGCTCGAACCCTTCCAGCTCAAGCAGCTGCGCCTGCGCAACCGTGTGGTGCTGGCACCAATGACCCGTGTCAGCGCCGAGCCAGAAGGCACCGCGAACGAGCTGATGCGCGACTACTACCAGGCATTCGCCGAGGGCGGATTCGGTTTGCTGATCTCCGAGGGCATCTACACCGACACCGCTTTCAGCCAGGGCTATTTGAACCAGCCAGGCCTGGCGACCGATGTTCAGCGCGACAGCTGGGTCCCCCTTGTCGAGGCTGTGCATCAGTCCGGCGCCGCTTTCATCGCGCAGCTCATGCATGGCGGGGCCCAGACCCAGGGCAACATACACCATGCCCGTCACGTCGCACCCTCGGCAGTCCAACCTGAAGGGTCGCAGTTGAAGTTCTACGGCGGCGAAGGTCCCTATGCGACGCCTGCCGAGATAAGCGAAGAGGAAATTCAGGAAGTCATAGCCGGCTTCGCTCAAGCGGCACGACATGCGCGCGATGCTGGGTTCGATGGAGTTGAACTGCACGGTGCCAATGGTTACCTGCTGCACGAGTTCATGAGTGCGGAGTTCAATCAACGCACTGACCGGTGGGGCGGTGATTATCAGGCGCGCCTCACGCTGCCTCTGGCCGTGATCAAAGCCGTGCGCGACGCAGTTGGGGAAGAGTTCATTGTCGGCATGCGCCTTTCGCAAATCATGGTCACCAACAGCCACCTTAAATGGGAAGGTG
This sequence comes from Stutzerimonas zhaodongensis, assembly GCF_003696365.1. Taxonomy (GTDB): domain Bacteria; phylum Pseudomonadota; class Gammaproteobacteria; order Pseudomonadales; family Pseudomonadaceae; genus Stutzerimonas; species Stutzerimonas zhaodongensis. The sequence continues at coordinate 151,513 of NZ_RFFM01000003.1, read as the reverse complement.
GCGTCGAAGAAGCGAAAACCCGTATCGCCATGCTGACGGCTGCGGGCTTGGACTATCTGCATACCACCGAAGGCGATGCAGCTGCGCCGGCGTTCGCAGAGGGGCCTTCGCTGTCTGCGATTGCCAAGGCGAGCGTTTCGATACCGGTGATCGGCAATGGCGGTGTGAAAACCGGTACGCAGGCGCAGCAGCTGCTCGACAAAGGTGAGATGGACATGGTCGCGATCGGCAAGGCGGCACTGGCCAATCACGACTGGCCGATTCGCGCCCGTGACGGGGATCAGATGACCGAGTTCGATTTCGCCATGCTTTCGCCCATGGCGACCGTCACCAATGAGCTGGCCTGGCGCGGTACGAATGACCGGCAGGCGACCCGCCAGCCCGTTTGAACCTGACGAGCGGCGCCGGTGCTCTGGAAGCCGCGTAGTAGCAGCGCTGGTCTTGAGGCACTACCAAGGCACGGCGCTGTCTCCTTCCAAAGTACCATTCTGCTTTTGGCGGACCAGGGTGCTTAATGAAGGCGTCGGATCAACCGACACCAAACGAGAGGACCGAACTATGTGGACCAAACCTGCTTTCACCGACCTGCGTATTGGTTTCGAAGTCACCATGTACTTCGCCAATCGCTGATTGATCCCGCCCCGGCCCCGGCCGGGGCTCCGTTTTAAGGGAGCTGCCCATGTTCATCCAGATTCTCGGTTCGGCTGCTGGCGGCGGCTTCCCACAGTGGAACTGCAACTGCGTCAATTGCGCGGGGCTACGCAACGGAACGCTGCGTGCCCACGCACGTACGCAATCATCCATTGCCATCAGTGAAAATGGCGAGGATTGGATTCTGTGCAACGCATCGCCAGACATCCGTGCTCAGCTGGAATCATTTCCCAAGCTACAACCGGGCCGCGGCCCGCGGGATACCGCTATCAAGGCGATCATCCTGCTGGATAGCCAGATCGACCACACCACCGGCCTGCTGACGCTGCGTGAAGGCTGCCCGCATGAGGTCTGGTGTACGGAAATGGTCCATCAGGACCTTTCAACCGGGTTTCCGCTTTTCAAGATGCTCGAGCATTGGAATGGAGGTTTGCACTGGAATCCGATTCCGCTGGAAGGCACGTTCAGCATTCCGGCTTGCCCCAATCTGCGGATCACGCCCATTCCTTTACGTAGCTCGGCGCCGCCCTATTCGCCGCACCGCAATGACCCGCATCCTGGCGACAATATCGGCCTGTTGATCGAAGACCAGCAAAGCGGCGGAACGCTGTTCTACGCGCCTGGGCTGGGGCAGGTGAGCCCTGAGCTTCTGGCCACCATGCGCCGGGCTGATTGCCTGCTGGTCGATGGCACGCTATGGCGTGACGATGAGATGCGTGTGCGAGAGGTGGGCACCAAGCTCGGCAGCGAGATGGGCCATCTTCACCAGAGCGGCCCTGGCGGCATGATCGAGGTCCTCGATGGCATGTCCACGTCCCGCAAGATCCTCATTCACATCAACAACACCAATCCGATCCTCGACGAGGATTCGCCCGAGCGCGCAGAGCTTGGCGAACATGGGATTGAAGTGGCGTTCGATGGCATGAGCATCGAGCTGTAGTTCTCCAAAGCCTGCACGCCCTATGGGGCCGGCCTGACTCAGCTGCGATGGCTCAGCCAGCATCAACACCCTAAGGAAGCTCTTATGACTCTGCCAGCCATGACGCCCTCCGAGTTCGAAGCGGCGTTACGCGCCAAGGGCGATTACTACCACATTCATCATCCGTTTCATCGCGCCATGTACGAAGGGCGTTCGACCCGCGAGCAGATACAGGGTTGGGTAGCGAACCGCTTTTATTACCAGGTCTGTATTCCAGTCAAAGATGCCGCAATCATGGCCAACTGTCCGGACCGGGACGCCCGCCGCGAATGGGTCCAGCGCATCATCGATCATGACGGCGGTCCAGGCGAAGAGGGCGGTATCGAGGCCTGGCTGAGACTGGCGGAGTCGGTAGGGCTGGACCGCGAGCAGGTCCTGTCTCAGGAACTGGTGCTGCCAGGTGTACGCTTTGCCGTGGATGCCTATGTCAACTTCGCTCGCCGTGCGGTCTGGCAAGAAGCGGCCAGCAGTTCGCTCACCGAGCTTTTCGCGCCAACCATTCACCAGTCCCGCCTGGACGCCTGGCCACAGCACTACAGCTGGATCGATGCGTCTGGTTATGACTATTTCCGCAAGCGCCTGAAAGAAGCGCGCCGCGACGTCGAGCATGGCTTGCGAATCACGCTGGAGCACTATACGACCCGCGATGCCCAGGAGCGCATGCTGAACATTCTTCAATTCAAGCTCGACGTTCTGTGGAGCATGCTCGACGCCATGAGCATGGCCTACGAACTGGATCGTCCGCCTTATCACACCGTGACCAGCGAGCGCGTCTGGCACAAGGGCATTACCTTCTGACTGGTTGACCGAGTGACCTTGGATCCAATGGCAGCAGTGCTCGCATATCGAGCTGTAGTGTGGGCTTCAGCCTACTCCAACTGATGATGTTTAACTGGCGAGACAGAGGACCATGAGCAATATCCAACTGACCCAGATCCCAGTGTTTCGCCGCGGTTTCCGTTTTCAATGGGAGCCCGCGCAGAACTGTCACGTACTGCTGTATCCCGAAGGCATGATCAAGCTCAACGAGAGTGCATCGGCCGTGCTGGGCGAGGTCGATGGCGCGCGGACGGTCGGCGCGATCGTCGCCGACTTGCAGGCCCGCTTCCCTGATGCCGAGGGCATCGAGGAAGACATCGTCGCATTCCTGGAGGTCGCCGTTGAACGGTTCTGGATCGAGCTTCTCTAAACCGGGCTTCGAGCCGGGCCCTCCGCTTTGGCTTCTGGCCGAACTGACCTACCGGTGCCCGCTGCAATGCCCGTATTGCTCGAATCCGCTGGATTTCGCTCGCAGTCATGAAGAGCTGACCACTGCCGAGTGGATCGAAGTCTTCCGCCAGGCACGCGAGATGGGTGCGGCACAGTTGGGCTTTTCCGGTGGCGAGCCGCTGGTTCGCCAGGACTTGGCTGAGCTGATCAAGGGCGCCCGTGATCTTGGCTATTACACCAACCTGATCACCTCAGGCATCGGCCTCACCGAAGAGAAGATCGCCTCGTTCGCGGACGCCGGGCTCGACCATATCCAGATCAGCTTCCAAGCCGCTGATGAGGAGGTGAACAACCTGCTGGCCGGGTCTAAGAAAGCATTTGCACAGAAGCTCGCCATGGCGCGGGCTGTCAAAGCGCACGGCTACCCGATGGTGCTCAACTTCGTTACCCATCGGCACAACATCGACAATATCGAACGCATCATTCAGCTCTGCCTGGACCTGGAAGCCGATTTCGTGGAGCTCGCGACCTGCCAGTTCTACGGCTGGGCCGAGCTCAATCGCGCCGGGTTGCTGCCAAGCAAGGCACAGTTGGTAAGGGCCGAGCGCATCACTAATGAATGGCGCGACAGGCTTGCTGCTCAAAACCATCCCTGCAAGCTGATCTTCGTCACGCCTGACTATTATGAAGAGCGGCCCAAGGGCTGCATGAACGGATGGGGCAATCTGTTTCTCGACATCACCCCTGACGGCACGGCGTTGCCTTGCCACAGCGCGAGGCAGTTGCCGATCACCTTTCCCAATGTGCGGGAACAGAGCATCGAGCAGATCTGGAAGCACTCGATGGGCTTCAACAAATTCCGCGGTTTCGACTGGATGCCCGAGCCCTGTCAATCCTGCGATGAAAAAGAGAAGGACTTTGGCGGCTGCCGCTGCCAGGCGTTCATGCTCACCGGCGATGCGACGAATGCCGACCCCGTGTGCAGCAAATCCGCGCATCACGGCAAGATTCTCGCCGCACGCACCGAGGCTGAACACATGCCGCGTGGTTTGGATGAGTTGACCTTTCGCAACGAGAAGGCATCGAAATTGATCCTCAAGGTCTGATGGCGCAGCTAGCCTCAGTGACTGGTTGATGCGGAGCGATCGAATGACCATGACCGAAACCCCCTATGGTTTCTGGCCAAGCGACTGGACAGCGGAACAAGCTGCGTCCTCCAGCCGCGATTTTGCCGAGTTGCGCGCGGGCCACGGCGGCCTGTTCTGGATTCAGTTCGATCCAACGGACGGACGATGCACGCTCTGGTATTGGCTTGGCGGGACGGCGAGCTGCATCACTCCCGGTGAGTTTTCACTTCGCAGCCGGGTGTATGAATATGGCGGCGGCGCGTTCTGCCTGACGCAAGACGGCGTGGTCTTCGTCAACGAGCGTGACCAGCAGATCTATCGGCAAAGCCTTTCGGATGTTTGGGCTAGCCCACCGGTGGTAATCACGTCGCGCAACGAGTCACGCTTTGGCGATCTGCAGTTCGACCGACGCCGTAACGCAGTGATAGCCGTCGAAGAAACCCAAGGCCAAGGCCGTGTCGAACATCGATTGGTGAGCATTCAGGTCCATGACGGCCAGCGCAGCGTATTGGCCGAGGGGGCGGATTTTTATGCGTCCCCAGCATTGGATACTGCTGGTGAGCATCTGGCGTGGATCCAATGGCAGCGCCCTGAGCAGCCCTGGACGGAAACCACTCTGTGGCTGGCGGAGTACCAGAGCGACGGTCAGCTGGGCGGCGTGAGATGCCTGGCTGGCGAAAGCGGAGGCGAATCGCTGCAGCAACCCCGCTTTGCCGAAGACGGATCGCTGTACTGCCTGAGCGACTTTGACGGTTGGTGGCAACCCTGGCGCGCCAAGGGCGATGCGCTCGTTCCAATGGCGGGCAGGTTTGCCGACAGGCGCTTCGACCACGCTCCGGCACCCTGGCAGCTGGGAACCATCAGCTATCTGCCAATCGATGAAGGCGGCTTGCTGCTCACCCGCATGGTCGATGGCTATGCGTTGTTGGTCGAGCAGGACGCGGATGGCAAGGAACGGCAGCTGGCTAAGGAATACAGCCGCTGCCGTCAGCTCGCGGCAGACGCGCATCGCTATTACTGCATTGGGTCGTCACCGACTCAGGCGCCCGCCGTGTTGGCCATAGAACGCAGCAGCGGGACGATGGACGTGCTCGCCGGTGGCGAGCAGCTGCTTTCAGTCGATCAGGTATCGCGGCCCCAGCCCTTCGCTTTTCCTGGCGGCCAAGGAGAGGTCGCACACGCTTTTTTCTATCCGCCAGTCAATCCGCGTCATCTCGGTCCACCGAATACGAAACCGCCACTGGTGGTGTTCATGCACGGCGGTCCCACCTCGGCCAGTTATCCTGTATTCGATCCGCGTATCCAGTATTGGACGCAGCGCGGTTTCGCCGTCGCCGATATCAACTACCGCGGCAGTAGCGGCTTTGGTCGTGCCTACCGACATCGCCTGCGCTTCCAATGGGGAGTTGTCGACGTAGAGGACGCCGTCGCGGCAGTGCAGTCGCTGGCCGCGCGCGGCCTGATCGATGACACCCGAACCTTCATCCGCGGCTCCAGCGCCGGTGGCTACAGTGCACTCTGTGCATTGGCTGCAGGGTCTGGCTTTACCGGTGGCGCCAGCCTATATGGGGTCAGCGATCCCTTGGCCCTGCGCCGCGTCACCCACAAGTTCGAAGCGGACTATCTCGATTGGCTGATCGGCGATCCGGAGGCTGACGCCGACTGTTTCCGGGAGCGCGCGCCATTGCACAACGCAGCCTCCATCAAGGTACCAGTGATCTTTTTCCAGGGTGGGCGGGATGCGGTCGTCCTTCCCGAGCAGACCGAGTCGATGGTGGATGCCTTGGTAGAGCAGGGGGTCGAGGTGGAGTATCGGCTCTACCCCGAAGAGCGCCACGGTTTTCGCAATGCCGCCAACCTGGCAGATGCCCTCGAGAAGGAGTGCGCGTTCTATCAGCGACTTCTGGCCTAGTGATATCAGTCCATTGAGCTCCGAAAAAAAGACGCAGCAGGTATCTGGCGCCTACGCGATGCGCCGTTTTGCTGATTGCTTTGATCGCGGAAAGCAGTAGGCTCATCGGTAACAAATAATAACGATAGGCCGTTGTATGAGCCCAAACATTAGCCTGCAGCGCAAGTTCGTTTCGCCCGAGATCGTTTTCGGCGCGGGCTGCCGTCACAGCGCCGGCAATTACGCGAAAAACTTCGGCGCCCGTAAAGTGCTGCTGGTGTCCGATCCCGGCGTCGTGGCCGCTGGCTGGGTCGGGGACGTTCAAACCAGCTTGACCAGTCAGGACATTGAATATCACCTGTTCACTCAGGTTTCGGCCAACCCGCGTGCCGAAGAGATCATGGTCGGGGCTGAGGTCTATCGGGACGAGGGCTGCAACGTCATCGTCGCGGTTGGTGGCGGTAGCCCGATGGACTGTGCGAAGGGCATCGGCATCGCGGTCGCTCACGGGCGAAACATCATCGAGTTCGAAGGCGTCGACACGTTACGGGTTCCTAGCCCCCCGCTGATCCTGATCCCGACGACTGCCGGGACCTCAGCTGACGTGTCGCAGTTCGTGATCATCTCCAATCAGCAGGAGCGGATGAAGTTTTCCATCGTCAGCAAAGGCGCCGTACCAGATGTCTCGCTGATCGACCCGGAAACCACGCTGAGCATGGACCCGTTCCTGTCGGCCTGTACTGGCATCGACGCGCTGGTTCATGCGATCGAAGCCTTCGTGTCTACCGGCAACGGCCCTCTGACCGACCCTCATGCCCTTGAGGCCATGCGCCTGATCAATGGGCATCTGGTAGAGATGATCGCTAACCCGTCGGATATACAACTGCGCGAGAAGATCATGCTTGGCAGCATGCAGGCCGGCCTGGCCTTTTCCAACGCTATTCTCGGTGCAGTACATGCGATGTCCCATAGCCTCGGCGGCTATCTGGACCTCCCTCATGGATTGTGCAATGCGGTGTTATTCGAGCATGTCGTGGCGTTCAATTACGATTCAGCGCCGGATCGCTTCAAGATCGTTGCCGAGACCCTGGGCATCGACAGCCGCGGCCTGAATCATCGGCAGATCCGCGACCGACTCATGCAGCATCTGATCAATCTTAAACAGGCCATCGGATTCAAGGAGACGCTGGGGCTGCACGGCGTGAACATTTCCGACATTCCCTTCCTGTCCCAGCATGCCATGCAGGACCCGTGCATCCTTACCAATCCCCGCTCATCGACCCAGCGAGATGTCGAAGTGGTTTATGCCGAAGCACTCTGAACAGAATGATGCGCTCGCCGGGCTACTCGGTCTCGGGACCTACTCGGCACGCAAGAGCCACTATCCGGAACTGGTCGCACGCCTGGAAGAGCTCGAAGCCGAGCGCAACCGCTACAAATGGCTGTTCGAGCATGCGGTGCACGGCATATTCCAGGCCAGCTTGCAGGAAGGTATCCGTGCCGCCAATCCAGCGCTGGCAAGGATGCTTGGATATGAGGATCCCGCCGAGGCACTCTGGCAACTGACCGACCTGTCGCACCATTTATTCATCGGGGGCGAGGACGAGCTGCGGCAGATCCGCGAAACATTGAGCATCCAGCAAGGCCTGTTCGGTTACGAGACCCGCCTGCGTCGCAAGGACGGCAGCGCCATCGACGTCATGATGAACCTGCTGCTAAAGCCGGACGAAGAAGGCCTGGTGGAAGGCTTCGTTGCCGACATCACCGAACGCAAGCTTGCGCAACGGCGACTCTTGCAACTCAACGAACAGCTCGAACAGCGGGTCGCCGAACGTACGCTGGAGCTTCGCAAAGCCCGTGATGCCGCCGAGGCCGCCAACCACAGCAAGGACAAATACCTTGCCGCTGCCAGCCATGATCTATTGCAGCCGCTCAATGCGGCTCGCTTGCTGATCTCGACGCTACGCGAACGGGGGCTGCCGATAAGTGAGCAGAATCTCGTTGAGCGGGCACACCAGGCTCTTGAGGGAGCCGAAGACCTGCTTACCGACCTGTTGGACATCTCCAAGCTGGATCAGCAGGCCGTAAAGCCAGACATCGATGATTACCGGCTCGATGAAGTGCTGCTGCCGCTGGTTTCCGAGTTCCAGTCGGTGGCCGAGGCAGCAGGTCTCAGCTTGCAGTACTACATCCCGAATTACGCCTTGCGCAGCGATTTCCGGCTGCTGACACGCATCTTGCGCAACTTCCTTAGCAACGCGTGTCGATACACCGACCAGGGGCGGGTGCTGCTGGGAGCCCGAAAGCGTGGTGATCGTTTGCGGATCGAGGTATGGGACACGGGCCGTGGTATCGAGGCGGATCAGATGCAGTCGATTTTTCTCGAATTCAACCAATTGGGCGTGCAAAAGGCTGCCGAGCGGGCAGGGGTCGGATTGGGCCTTGCCATCGTCGACCGCATCGCCACCATGCTCGACTACTCCGTTCAGGTGCGGTCCCGGCCTGGACGAGGTTCTGTCTTCAGCATTGAAGTGCCGTTGGCCGAACACCTGATGCAGCGGCCGCTCGAGCAAATCATGGCAGCATCGGTGCTTGGAGACCCGTTGCCTGGGCGCCGATTACTGGTCCTGGATAACGAGATAAGCATTCTGCACAGCATGGCGGCGTTGCTCGGCCAATGGGGCTGCAAGGTGCTGACAGCTAAGGATCAGGATGAGGCTATGAAAGTGCTCGAAGGCGTGCCGCCGGAGGTGATCCTGGCCGATTATCACCTTGACCAAGGGGTGACTGGATGGGACGTGGTAACCGCGCTTAGGTCGCACTATGGCCAGTCGATTCCGGTTGTCATGGTGACTGCCGACCGCAGCGACCAGTGCCGCCAGCAACTGCAAGGGCTTGGCGTGCCGGTGCTGAACAAGCCGGTCAAGGCCGGAAAGATGCGTTCGGTCCTCACTCACTTGCTCGGCGACAGGGGATTGCAGAAGGAAGATCAGGTGCTTTGGAAACCCAGCAACAGCAGCGAGTAACCAACTGCACCAAGCAGAAAGGCGCTGAATCGGCTGTCCCGCTCTTCTGGCAATTCTTCCTTGAGGACGTTGAGGATTATCGAGCCGCCGACGAACGCAGTTAACGCAGAGACGGCCAGCTCAGACACTTCGATGACCAAGCCTGAAGCCCAGCCAGCCAGAGGCATCATTGCCAGCAGCCATCGGCCGCGACGTCTGAAAAGGTCCTTGTGGTCGTTCTGTAGGGCGAAGTCGTTGACCAGAAAGTGCAGGCTCATGGCGATGCAGTACAACACCAGAGTGCTCAGGCGGTTGTTTTCCCCATGCATAAGGAGATAGCCAATCAGTCCGTTGTAGATGGCGAATGCGGCGATGTGAAGCCAGAATACTCCCGCATGCGATTCCTGATGCTCAGGCAGATCACGCCGGTGTTTCTTTATCAGGCGCTCAAGGCCATAAAACGCGGCCAGCCCGAGTAAAGCCAGGAGGTAAACGTGATGCTCCAAGTAGCTAAGCAGCCACATGTCACTACCGTCCATCACTTCCTGACCCTCTGCGAGCTCAGGAAGCAGGTGCACGAAAACGTACGCCACCGAGACACCACCGGCCATGGAAAGCCAGCCGCTACGCGGGATACGGCCAAGGGTGCGCAACCGCCCCGCGAAAACGTGGACGGCAGCAAATGCAAGGGCTGCGATAAAACTGACTAACAAGAGCGGTACCATAGATTGGGGACTATGTTGATCAATGGGTCAGACTTGAATCAGGTGGGTCCCGTTCATACAAAATGGCAAACAGGGAATATAAGAGTTGATGGCGGATAGCCATCTTTAGACGTATGGTTTGGGTAAGGCGCTGAGTTTTTGTTAGAGTTCGCCGCTTATTGAAGCGAGCAGCCAGCCAGCTTTGAATTTGCACAAAAGAGGTGTCTGCTTGATTAGGGTGCTGGTGGTCGATGACCACGATCTGGTACGCACAGGCATATCCCGAATGCTCGCTGATATCGATGGCCTGCAGGTTATCGGTCAGGCGGAATCCGGCGAAGCCGCGATCAAGAAGTCGCGCGAGCTCAAGCCGGACGTCGTGCTTATGGATGTGAAGATGCCCGGGATCGGGGGGCTTGAAGCCACACGTAAGCTTCTGCGCAGCCACCCTGATATCAAGGTCATCGCGGTCACCATCTGCGAAGAAGATCCTTTTCCCACCCGGCTGTTGCAAGCGGGCGCCGCTGGCTACCTGACCAAGGGCGCCGCCCTCGACGAGATGGTTCAGGCCATCCGCATGGTTTTTGCCGGACAGCGCTACATCAGTCCGCAGATCGCCCAGCAGCTGGCACTGAAGTCGTTTCAGCCGAAGGTCAATGGCTCGCCATTCGATCTGCTCTCCGAACGTGAGATACAGATCGCCCTGATGATTGCCAACTGCCAGAAGGTTCAGACGATCTCCGACAAGCTTTGCCTGTCACCAAAGACGGTCAACACTTACCGTTACCGCATCTACGAGAAGCTTTCGGTGAGCAGCGACGTAGAGCTGGCGTTACTGGCGGTCCGTCACGGCATGGTCGACACCATCAATTGATGAGCGGATTCGACTCCTCTGCCTTTCTTGCTTCCTGTAGCGGGCGTCCTGGCGTCTACCGGATGTTCGATGGCGAAGCCAAGCTGCTCTACGTTGGCAAGGCCAAGAATCTAAAGAAGCGGCTGGCTAGTTACTTCCGCAAAGTCGGTCAGGCGCCGAAGACCTCAGCCTTGGTGGCCAGGATCGCCCAGATCGAAACCACCATTACTGGAAATGAAACCGAAGCCTTGCTGCTTGAGCAAACGCTCATCAAGCAATGGCGCCCACCGTATAACATCCTGCTACGCGACGATAAGTCGTACCCCTACGTATTCCTTTCAAGCGGGGATTTTCCTCGGCTGAGCATTCACCGCGGCTCAAAGAAGGGACAGGGTCGTTACTTCGGCCCGTATCCAAGTGCTGGTGCGATTCGAGAGAGCCTGAGCCTCCTGCAGAAGGCTTTCTTCGTTCGGCAGTGCGAGGACAGCTATTACCGAAATCGCACCAGGCCTTGCCTGCAGTATCAGATCAAGCGATGCAAGGCGCCGTGCGTCAACTTGGTCAGCGCCGAGGAGTATGCCGAAGACGTTCGCCATTCAGTGATGTTTCTGGAAGGGCGCAGCAACGCGCTCGCCGAAGAGCTTTCGAAGAACATGGAAAAGGCCGCCATGGCCCTGGACTTCGAACGGGCTGCAGAGATCCGCGATCAGATCGGCATCCTGCGACGCGTCCAGGATCAGCAGAGCATGGAAGGTGGAACCGGCAACGTTGATATCGTCTCAGCGGTGGTGAGTCCCGGCGGGGCCTGCGTACATCTGATCAGCGTGCGCAGCGGCCGAGTGTTGGGGAGCAAGAACTTCTTCCCGCAGGTCGCCATCGAGGAAAGCGTCAGCGACGTACTGCAGGCCTTCCTCGAGCAGTATTACATCAGTTCCATGGAGCGCGATCTGCCGTCTGAGCTGATCGTCAACGCCGTCCATGAGGACTTCGGGACGTTGATCAGCGCTATTGCAGAGCTGCGAGATGTGGACCTGACGATCACCCACCGCGTACGCGGCACTCGTTCAAAGTGGCAACAGCTCGCGCTAACCAACGCTGAGCAGGCGCTCGGCGCGCGGCTGGCAAACCGTCAGCACCTTGCGGCGCGTTTCCAGGCACTGGCCGAAGCGCTGGATCTGGACGAGCTACCCACTCGGCTGGAGTGCTTCGATATCAGCCACTCGAGCGGCGAGGCCACGGTTGCTTCCTGCGTGGTATTCGGCCCGGAGGGGCCGCTCAAGTCCGATTACCGTCGTTACAACATCGAAGGCGTCACCGCAGGGGATGATTACGCTGCGATGCATCAGGCCCTTTCACGCCGCTTCAAGAAGGCTGCTGAAGGCGAGGGTAAGCTTCCGGACATCCTCCTGGTTGACGGAGGGAAGGGACAGTTGAACATGGCTCGCGAAGTGATGCAGGAGCTCGCCGTGCCTGAATTGATCCTGCTCGGTGTGGCCAAGGGCGTGACACGTAAGCCCGGGCTGGAGACCCTTTACCTGAATGACGCTGCAAATGAATTCACCTTGCCCGGTGACTCCCCGGCACTGCATTTGATTCAACAAGTGCGCGACGAGGCTCACCGATTTGCCATCACAGGGCACCGGGCGCGGCGTGGAAAAGCCAGGACTACCTCAACGCTGGAAGGTGTTCCCGGCATCGGTCCGAAGCGCCGTCGCGAACTGCTCAAGCACTTTGGAGGTCTTCAAGAACTCTGCCGCGCCAGTCTCGATGAGATTGCCAAAGCACCGGGGATCAGTAAAAAGCTTGCCGAGTTGATTTATGCCACTCTGCACAGTGAGTAGAATCACCTCTTAAATCCGCGGACAGTGGTATCGATGAACATTCCAAACATTCTTACCGTGCTACGCGTACTGCTGATACCGATCATCATTCTGTTGTTTTACCTTCCCTTCCAATGGAGCTACCTGGCGGCAAGCGCAGTTTTCACGATCGCTGCCATCACCGACTGGTTGGACGGCTACCTTGCCCGCAAGCTTCAGCAGAGCACGCCGTTTGGCGCATTTCTGGATCCTGTGGCTGACAAATTGATGGTGGCCGTGGCGCTCGTGCTGCTGGTCGAAGACCATGCAAACCTCTGGCTGACGCTTCCGGCGACGATAATCATTGGTCGGGAAATCGTTATATCGGCACTGCGCGAGTGGATGGCCGAATTGGGCGCGCGTGCTCAGGTGGCCGTTTCGAGTCTCGGTAAATGGAAGACAGCCGCACAGATGGTGGCGCTCATCATTCTTCTGGCCAATCCACCGCTCGCAACCGTATGGGTAGGGCTTGGCTACAGCTTGTTGATCATCGCTGCCGGCCTGACATTGTGGTCCATGGTCAATTACCTGATAGCGGCATGGCCGCACCTCAGCCCTACCGAAAAGAAATAAAAAACTTTTTTAATCAAAGGCTTGACGGGGCGTGCTGAAACTATAAAATGGCGCCCGTCACCAAGACGATGCGGGAATAGCTCAGTTGGTAGAGCACGACCTTGCCAAGGTCGGGGTCGCGAGTTCGAGTCTCGTTTCCCGCTCCAGTTTGTTGACGATAGCGCCGCGACATGCGGCGTTGTCGTTTTGAGGCCGGTTGGCAGAGTGGTTATGCAGCGGATTGCAAATCCGTGTACGCCGGTTCGATTCCGACATCGGCCTCCAGTAAATGAAAAAACCGCAAATGAAAGTTTGCGGTTTTTTTATGTCCGCGATTTTACTCAGCCCTTTTGTCTCTTCTCTAGGTGTTCCGTTCGCCACCAGTAATGAACCGACTGACACCTTGCGCAGCCTTAATAGTGTCTATTCCATTGAAGAGCATCGAATGTCGGACGTAATGAGCTATCTCGCAATTGCACTCGCTTTCGCAGTTATCGCGCTGGATCTGCTGGCGATCATCAGCGTGTTCAAGAGTGATAGAACTGTTGGATCAAAGGCGCTGTGGGCACTGGGGATCGCCTTGTTTCCCATCCTTGGGTTGGTGTTCTGGCTTATCGTAGGTTTGCGGCGTAAGCACTGATTACTGAACTGGCTGATGAGGCAACGTCACTGCGTAACAGCTGCCGTACTGCCTCGAACGATCAGCTGATGGGGGAGGACCAAGTGAGTTGCCTCGAGGGAGTGCTGCTCGAACTGTGCCACAAGCATCTCGACTGCGTGACGTCCGAAGGCTTCAGCTGGCTGGGCGATCGTCGTCAATGGCGGATCACAAAAGGCTGCGAAGGGGATATCGTCGAAACCGGCAACAGAGATGTCGTCCGGGACACGCAGGCCGGCCTCGCGGATGCGTTTGATTGCGCCGATTGCCATCTCATCATTTTCACAGAAAAACGCCGTTGGCCGCTCTGGGCTAGCGAGCAGCTGTCCAGCGGCATCGTAGCCGGCCTGAAGCGTGAAATTTCCGCGGCAGATGAGCGCCGGATCTGTGTCTACTCCCGCCGCCTTGAGTGCATCTTCGTAACCGGCAATGCGCTCGCGAGTCAGCGGGCTACCTTGAGGGCCTTTGATCAGCCCAATTCGACGATGCCCCAAGCCCAGCAAGTGCTCTGTCATCTCACGAGCCGCAGCCCGGTTGTCGAGGCGCACCGTAGGGCAGGGTGGGATATCCAGCACTTCACAAGCGTTGACCATTGGCGGCATGCAGGCGCCGTCAGAGCCGGCATCGCTGAACGGATTGAATGCGCGAAGCTGAATCACGCCGTCGGCTTGGTGGGCTCGCACTAACTCCGCATAGGCGACTTCAACTTCTTCACGCCCAAGCGTGTCGCATAACAGCACTCGATAGTCGAATGCCTGCGCGGCCTCCTGAATGCCGCTGATCACTCGGGCAAAAAAGACATTTGCGATTACCGGCACCAATACGACCAGGTTTCGGGTCTTGCGCGAACGAAACTGCACCGCCATGAGGTTTGGCCGATAACCGGCCTGTTCTACCGCCGCAAGCACTCGATCCCTGGTCAGCGGAGACACGCGCTCCGGCATTTTTAAAGTGCGCGATACGGTGGCCACCGATACACCTGCCAGTTCGGCGACCTTGCGTATGTTCGACATAGATCCTCGGTTGATCGCGACTACAGAGACTAGCGGCTAGCGTAACCCAGCGAAGCGGATTGCAGCGCATTCGTCCTGTGCTGGGTTTTCAACACAACCTCATGACAGCCTGCCGACCATCCAATTGCTGGCTTGACACGTCAGAAAGCAGTGCTAGGTTGAATCGATGTAACCGGTTACATCAGTATGGGAATTGATATGGAGATGCATGCAAGCCGTCGATCGAAAGTACGGGTCGGCATGGTGGGAGGCGGTGAGGGCGCATTCATCGGTCGCGTTCATCTCCAGGCAATGCGCCTTGATGGATCTGCAGAACTGGTATGCGGCGCCTTCAGTCGTGATGTGGAGAACAATCGACGAACCGCTTCGCTGCTGCATGTCGATGCGGACCGCTGCTATGAATCATGGGAACAGCTACTGGATGGGGAGCGGGCGTTGCCGGCTGAGGAACGTCTGGAACTGCTCGTCATCGTCACGCCGAATCATCTGCATGCACCTATTGCGCGAGCTGCGCTTGAATCGGGTTTTCATGTGTTTTCGGAAAAGCCGGCAGCCCTGTCGCTTGCTGAAACTCAGGTCTTGGCGGCCACGCTAGCCAGGAGTGAACGTCTGTATGGCTTGGCCCACACCTACCAAGGCTATCCGATGGTGTGGCAGGCACAGCACATGGTGGCGACAGGCGCCCTCGGCCGATTACGCAAAATCTATGTGGAGTATCCCCAGGGTTGGCTGAGCGAAGACCAGGCCGGACAGGGCAACAAGCAGGCAGCCTGGCGAGGCGAGCCCTCTCTCTCAGGGCCGAGTGGCTGCATGGGTGACATCGGCGTGCATGCATTCAATCTGGCCGAGTTCGTCAGTGGGCAACGCATCGGCCAGCTATGCGCGGATCTCGGCGTGCACGTCGAGGGGCGTCAGCTCGATGACGATGGCGCCGTGTTGCTTCGCACGGATGGCGGCGCAAGCGGCGTTCTGATTGCCAGCCAGGTTTGCGGGGGAGAAGAGAACGCACTGACGTTGCGTCTGTATGGCGATCGAGGTGGCCTTGAATGGCGTCAGGAAGATCCGGGCTCCCTGATCTACCGAAAGACCGATGGGCCTATACAGGTGCTGCGTGCAGGCATTGATCAGGCCTGGCTGTGCGAAGCGGCCCGACAACGGCTCCGCCTCCCCGCAGGACATCCCGAGGGTTACATCGAGGCAATGGCCAATCTCTACACGGATCTGACTTCATCTATCCGCAACGGTAAACGACCCACTGTGCCCGGGATCGAGGCGGCACTGCGCGGCATGGCATTCATAGAAACCGTACTTGCTAGCCATCACAGCGAGGGCAAGTGGACCTCATTCATCGCCGCAGAACAGTAGGAAAGCTCATGCACCACTCTTCAAGTTCGGGCGCAATCCGCGGCCCTGGGATTTTCCTCGCCCAATTCGTCGGGGACGAGGCGCCCCTCGACACGCTACCGAATCTTGCCCGATGGGCGGCTTCGCTCGGATACGTAGGAGTGCAATTGCCGACCCTTGGCGCGAAGTGCCTGGACCTGAAGCAAGCGGCTGAGAGCCAGACCTACTGTGACGATCTCAACGGAATTTGCGCCGAAGCTGGCGTGCAGATCAGTGAGCTTTCTACCCACCTGCAAGGCCAGTTGGTAGCGGTTCACCCGGCATTCGATGAGCTTTTCGATGATTTCGCACCCATTGAGGTTCGAGGCAACCCGAAGGCCCGCACGGAATGGGCAATCGATCAGCTCCGCCTCGCTGCGAAGGCCAGCGAGCGCCTAGGGCTCGCGGCTCACGCAACTTTCTCCGGCGCGCTTGTGTGGCCATACCTTTATCCCTGGCCCCAACGTCCCAAAGGCCTCGTAGACGAAGGCTTTGCGGAGCTTTCACGTCGGTGGCGGCCCATTCTCGATGCGTTCGATGAAGCGGGCGTCGACCTCTGCTTCGAGATTCATCCGGGCGAAGATCTTCATGATGGTGCGTCGTTTGAGCGATTCCTCGAAGCCGTCGACCAGCATTCCAGAGCGAAGATCCTTTATGACCCAAGCCACCTGTTGCTGCAACAACTCGACTATCTGGGTTTCATCGATCGCTATCACGACCGCATCGGAATGTTTCACGTCAAGGATGCCGAGTTTCGGCCCGACGCGCGATCGGGCGTATATGGGGGTTATCAGGACTGGGTGGAGCGCCCGGGCCGATTCCGTTCTCTGGGAGACGGTCAGGTCGATTTCAAGCAGATCTTCAGCAAGTTGACGCAATACGGCTACGACGGGTGGGCAGTACTGGAGTGGGAGTGCTGCCTCAAGGATGGTGCGCAGGGGGCAGAAGAGGGGGCCCGCTTCATCGAGCAGCACCTCATCACGCGCGCGACGCGTGCCTTTGATGACTTCGCAGGCGTTGAAAGCAGTGCCGCTAGAAACCGCCGACTGTTAGGCCTTGAGTAAGCGCCTTCGCCGGCTAAAAACGTGCATAAAACAAGGACAAGATCATGAGCACACTCAATGTACGGCTGAGCCTGATGATGTTTTTGCAGTTCTTCATCTGGGGCGGTTGGTTCGTCACACTCGGCACCTTCCTGGCAAATAATCTAGGCGCGAATGGCAGTCAGATCGGCATGGCGTTTTCGACTCAATCATGGGGTGCGATTCTTGCGCCATTCGTGATTGGCCTGATAGCCGACCGCTACTTCAATGCCGAGCGCTTGTTGGCAATTCTCCACCTTGTAGGTGCAGTACTGCTCTTTCAGCTATACCGCTCCAGCGATTTCGCCGCTTTTTATCCTTACGTGCTTGGCTACATGATCATCTACATGCCTACGCTGGCACTGGTTAACGCTGTAGCGTTTCGGCAGATGCGAGACCCAGGGCAGGAATTCGCCAAGATCCGCGTATGGGGCACAGTGGGCTGGATCGTCGCTGGGCTGACAATCAGCTTCCTGTTCGGCTGGGACGCTCAGCAGTCCATTGCAGCAGGTGCACTGCGAAATACCTTTCTGATGTGCGCCATTGCGTCCGCAGTGCTGGGGATCTACAGCTTCAGCCTGCCAAGCACACCGCCGCTTGCCACGCGCGGGCAGGGCGGGCTCAAGGAAATGCTAGGGCTCGACGCATTGAGACTTTTGAAGGATCGGAGTTTCGCGATGTTTTTCCTTGCCTCGGTGCTGATTTGCATTCCACTGGCTTTCTATTACCAGAACGCGAATCCCTTTCTTGCAGAGATCGGTGTCGATAATCCAACCGGGAAAATGACCCTCGGGCAGATTTCTGAAGTGCTGTTCATGTTGTTGTTGCCATTATTCATTCAACGATTCGGGATCAAGAAAACGCTGTTGATAGGCATGCTCGCATGGTCGCTGAGATACGCCATGTTTGCCTACGGCAATAACGGTGATTTGCTGTTCATGCTGGTGGCCGGCATCGCGCTGCATGGTATCTGCTATGACTTCTTTTTCGTCTCGGGGCAGATCTATACCGATGCTAAAGCCGGTGAGACCTTCAAGGGATCTGCTCAAGGACTGATCACCTTGGCAACGTACGGCATGGGCATGCTCATCGGATTCTGGGTGGCGGGCATGGTTACCGACCACTTCGCGACGCCACAGGGGCATGACTGGCAAAGCATCTGGCTGTTCCCGGCAGTGTTCGCGCTAGGCGTGCTGCTGACGTTCCTTGTCGCGTTTCATGAACAGCGGGCAGTCAAGTTGCCTACTTCGGCCAAGGTGGCCTAAACAAGCTTCTGCGTGGCCTTGCGGCATCTTGATTGAAGTCGGCAGGCCACGCGGACTCTCTGCTGGCTGCAGAGCAAAACCTGCGTGATGCAGCTGGGGATCAGCAGACGTCCTCTGTGATGAGCACTTTGAGCGGAGCAAAGTGCCGTCCACATAACGGTGACAGCGCTTGCTGGGAGTTGGTGCCCGGAGCGGGAATCGAACCCGCATACCCTTTCGGATGAGGGATTTTAAGTCCCTTGCGTCTACCAATTTCGCCATCCGGGCTTGGATGATCGCGCGACATGCGGCCGCGGCGCAGGACTATAACGAGCAGCCGGACCGGGTGCAACTCCGAGGGGCGTTCACAGCGATCCGCAGTGGCAATTTATTAATAGCGGGCGAGCGATTCTTGACCAGCGGCAGGCCTCTTGTCTGAACATCGAAGCGGACTGAACCTCTCATATACAAGAGCAACGGGAGGAGACGCTTATGCTTACTCAGCACGCGAGTCTGGCGGATGACCGGCAGGGGCTCAATAACAGTGCGGGCGCCGACGATGACGGTGTAGTCGTCCCTGGTTCGCCACCACCGCTCGGAACAGGGCGCACAGATGTAAATCCCGGTGACGAAGCCGGAGTCGACGAGCTGCCTCGCAACGATGGGGCGGTTCCGTTGAACTCGGACGACGACTTGGTGCTTCAGGATGAGCTTCCCGATGTCGACGTCGACAACGCGGAACTTGATGACGCACCGAATCCGCGTTGAACGCCGCGCATTAAAAAGCCCCGCACTAGGCGGGGCTATAGGGTTTGTCTCTTTCGTTCCTTTGTCCTTGATGCCGGCATCTACCGACTGGTCCATTCGAGCATCCTGTCTCGTTGCGCGTCCTGCGCTACTGGGAATAAGCATATGCAGGTCACAGAGCGGAAGAAATGGGCGAAATCCACCAGGCTGCGTCAGCCATTGCTTACAAATGCCAAGGGTATTCCATGAAGATTGATTTCAGGTCGGTTGTGTTGGTCATATTGACCGGCTTTACAGCGGGGTGCTCGAGCGTCGAGTCTGTCCCACCGCCCGACGGCGACGATGAATACGTTTTCGTATGTACGAAGCCGAGCGGGAAATCCGAGTGTGACGCTCGGGCTGTGGCCGTCTGCCCTGATGGATTCGAAACCTTGAGCAGCGAGGAGAATTTCGAGCGGAAGGAGCTGCGTATTCGGTGCTCTGAAGTCGCCGATGGTGCTCGTTGATTAGCGAGCCACCATCGGCAGGCGTTGCATATCAGCTGTCCAGAAGCTGCTGGGCTTCGCCCAGCGCTTTGATCGAGCCTTCATGATCGCCAGCGTTGTGCAGCTTTTCGCCTTCCTCACGCAGTGCCTTGACCCTAGTAAGAATTGCCGGGTCGGCTGGCGGGTCGGACTGCAATTGCTCATCGATCTTCGCCATGTCCATGGGGCAGTGCATTGCCCAGAGCGGCGTGCTTATAAAGGCTGCAGCGAGGAATAGCATTGTGCGGCGCATGATGTCAGTCTCCTGATAAATGGCTTGGTCCAATGCAGTATAGAAGCCGGCAAAATCGCGCCGTATTTTCGGACATAAGGTCAGCTGGCAATATGCGCCGGTCGGATAGTTATCGTACAACTACTCGGCTATGATACTGACAACTTGGCTTCAACGAGATCGATGTGCTCATGGAAAACCAGATTGCCCAACCACGTGTCCGCAGAAAACACCGCAGCCTCGCGCAGGAGTTGGTGACGGAGCTGTCCCAGCAGATACGTGATGGCCATATCAAGCGCGGCGACAAGCTGCCTACCGAGTCGGCGATCATGCAGGCGCAGGGTGTGAGCCGTACGGTGGTCCGTGAGGCAATTTCAAGACTGCAGGCCTCCGGGCTGGTCGAGACCCGCCATGGGATCGGCACGTTCGTACTGGATACGCCAAGCACGACTGGGCTGCGTATCGATCCGGCCACCATAGGTACGCTGCGTGATGTGCTGTCGATACTGGAGCTGCGCATCAGCCTTGAAGTCGAATCGGCGGGACTGGCCGCACTGCGGCGCACACCCGAGCAGCTGGCGGCCATGCGTGAGTTTCTCGATTCGCTGCAGCAAAGCGCGGCGCTGTCCAGTGAAGCAGCGGTCTCCGACTTTCAGTTCCATCTCCAGATCGCAGAAGCCACGGGCAATCGGTACTTCACCGACATCATGAACCACCTGGGAACGGCGATTATTCCACGTAGCCGCCTCAACTCAGCGCGTCTGGCTCATGATGATCAGCCCCACTACCAGCAGCGCCTCGGTCGTGAACACGAACAGATTTACGACGCGATAGCCCGCCAGGATGCCGATTCCGCGCGCGCAGCCATGCGTCTGCATCTGACCAACAGCCGTGAGCGCTTGCGTCAGGCACATGAAGAAGCCGAGACGCCGGAGAATTGAGAGTTACGTAAAGACCAAAGCCATGCAGATGCATGGCTTTTTTGTGAGCGGGAATCGAGTCAGGGGTTCTTTTTGTACGTCAGCATCACGATGCCGAAGATAACAATGACGCCGCCCAGTATCTGACCGGCTGCGAGCATCTGATCCAGCACCAGCCATCCCATGATCAATGTGGCCAGCGGTTCGATGTTCATCACCGGTGCGTTGCGCGCCATATTGAGCCGTGGAACCGAGACGAACAGAGTAATGAATCCCGCACCGTAAAGGGCAACCAGCACGGCCAGGGCGATCCACCCGGTGTCGCTTTCAGGCAGCGACAGTCCGCCGGGTAGCAATCCGCTCGCTCCCGCAAGATTGGCGCTAGTGAACACGATCAACATAGTCAGCATGCTGCGGACCGAGCCGCGTACCTGAGACAACTTGTGATCGGTAATCCACAAGGCTGTAGCGAACACGCTGGCTGCACAGAAGGCAAGGGAGACGCCAAGTACCCACTCCGGGCCTGCCGCTTCGCTGGAGGCGAGACGGGCGGGGACCTCAAGTACGAATATCAGCCCGACCAGTATCACAGCCATCAGTATTGCAGTGCGCGCGGTCGGGCGCGCGCCGCCCAGGGCCCATGTCAGCAGGGCCAACAGGATCGGGAAGACGTTAGCCACCAGCAGCGCCAGCGCAACCGGAATACGTGCAACCGCGGAATACAGACAGATGCTCTGCGTGGCAATCAGCAAGCCCAGCATCAGTTGCCAGCGCCAGGCACCTGGGGCCAGGCGAATGCTTTGTCGTTGCCAGAACACCAGACCGGCCAGCACGATCAGCGTGCCACCCGAACGCAGCAGGATGGCGAGCAGCACTCCAGCCCCGTCATCGAAGGCGACACGAGCGGCGACATGGTTGCCGGCAAATGCACAGCCGAGGCAAACCAGAACCAGGACAGCGATATGGCGCGGGAATAGAGCAGGCGATTCTGAGGCGGATGGGGCGGACATGGCGTTACTTCAGATCCTTAAAATCAAACGCCAGCCGAGATGGCTGGCGTAGTTCTACAGAAAGACGCCGTTCAGCCCGACAGGGCCGAACGGGATGCCGTTTATAGCACCATGCTTGGCAGCCAGAGCGAGATCGCAGGGATGTATGTCACCGCGATCAGCACCAGGAACAGTGCACAGTAGAAGGGCAGCAGCGCCTTAACGGTGTTTTCGATGGTTACCTTGCCGATGGCCGCACCGACGAACAGCACTGCGCCTACCGGAGGCGTGATCAATCCGATGCCCAGGTTGACCAGCATGATCATGCCGAAGTGCACGGGATCGACGCCAATACCCATGATCACCGGCATAAGAATCGGCGTCAGGATCAGGATCAGCGGGGCCATATCCATCAAGGTGCCCAGTACCAGAAGCATCAGGTTGATGCACATGAGGATCACATAGCGATTGTCCGACAGGGTCAGGAACATCGTGGTGATCTTCGATGGGATCTGCATCAGGGTCATGATATAGCCGAAGCTCGCGGCAAAGGCGATCAGGATCATCACCACCGACAGCGTACGCACGGTGCGATGTAGCAGCTTCGGCAGCTCGCGCCATTTGTAGTCGCGGTAGATGAACATGGTCACGAAGAACGCCCAGACCACGGCGATCGACGCGGACTCAGTCGCAGTGAATATCCCGGAGAGGATGCCGCCCAAGATGATGACCATGGTCATCAGCCCCCACAGCGCCTCGACACAGATCTTCAGCGCCTGCTTGAGGGGAATCACCTCGCCCTTGGGATAGTTGCGTGCCCGGGCAAAGATCAAGCACATGGTCATCATCACCGCGCTCAACAACAGCCCTGGGCCGATGCCCGCGATGAACAGCGAGGAGATGGAGACAGTGCCGCCGGCGGCCAGCGAGTAGAGCACCGAGTTATGGCTAGGAGGCGTCAGCAAGGCCTGGACCGATCCACTGACAGTCACTGCTGTTGAGAACTCGCGTGGATAGCCTTTCTTTTCCATTTCTGGAATCAGCACGGAACCTACCGAGGCCGTGTCGGCCAGCGAAGAGCCCGAGATCGCGCCGAAAAAGGTCGAGGCCATGATGTTGACCAGCGACAGGCCACCGCGAACGAAGCCCACCAGCACGCCGGCAAAGGCCACGAGGCGCCGGGACATACCGCCCTCGGCCATGATCGCGCCAGCCAGGACGAAGAACGGGATGGCCAGCAGGGAGAACTTGTTTACGCCACCTGCTACGGCGATCATCACCGCGTCGAACGGAATGTCGATCCACCAGGCGCCGATCAGCGCCGAGAGACCCAACGCATACGCCACCGGCATACGCAGAAGAAAGAGGACGGCAAAACTGCCGAGAAGTACCAGCGCGTCCATTACGTTGCCTCCTTGCTGCTTTCAACGAATTCGTAATCGACGGCGCGACGCTTGCTCTGGTCGCCGAAAATCATCCGCTCGACAACGAAGATCAGCGTGATGGCGCCACCGACAGGGATCGGAGCGTATGCAATACCGACGCGCAAGGTTGGCAGGGTGCTCATGAACTGGTTCCATGTCGCAATGCAGAGCTTCACGCCCCAGATCGTCATGAACAGACAGATGATGCCCATCAGGATCTGCACCAGGGTCTCGACGTGGCGATGCATGTACTGGGGGAGACGGTCAGTGAACATATTCACTGCCATGTGCGCACCGGCCCGGTAGCTGGCCGCGGCGCCTAGAAACGTGAATATCACCATCAGTAGAATGGCCACGGGCTCAGGCCAGCCGGCACCGGTGCCTAGCACGTAGCGCGCGAAGATCCCCCAGGGGATGATCATGGACATGACCACGATGGCCAGCCCCGCGACCCATACGCAGGTCATGTAGATCGCGTCATTGACGCGCAGCAGCGTGTTTTTCATCAGACTTCACCACAAGCACGGCGACGGGCAGGCCCGTCACCGTGAGGCTTTCAGAGGGAACGGGCTTACTCGACGGCTTCGATACGCTTGATCAGATCAGCGTAAGGGGCGCCGTACTTCTCGCGGATGGGGGCGGTGGCATCGAAGAAGGGCTTCTTGTCGACTTCGATGAACTCTACGCCTTCTTCCTTGAGCTTGGCTTCGCTCGCAGCGGACTTCTCGTCCCACAGCTTGCGCTCCTCGAACTGCGCTTCCTTGGCGTATTTCTTGACCGTTTCCTGCTGCTCTGGCGTGAGCTTGTTCCAGGTCGCCTTCGAGATCACGATCGGCTCAGGGAGGATCAGGTGCCCAGTCAGGGTGTAGTACTTGGCGTTGCGGAAGTGGTTGTGCTCGAGCATCGTCGGTGGATTGTTCTCCGCACCATCCACTACACCGGTCTGCAATGCACTGAAGATCTCGCCGGTATCCATTGCGATACCGTTGGCGCCCAAAGCGTTAAAGGTCTCGATGAACATCGGATTGCCGATAACACGGATCTTCATGCCTTTGAGGTCTTCCAGGCTGCGCACGGGCTTTTTGGTGTAGAGGTTGCGTACGCCACCGTCCATCCAAGCCAGACCGACCATGTTGAATTCGGAATCGGTGATCTTGTCGAGGATCTCCTGGCCGATATCACCATCGATGACCTTGCGCATGTGATCGTGATCGCGGAACACGAACGGCATGTTGAAAACGTTCACGTCCGGAACAACCGGCCCGAGAGTACCGAGGCTCACGCGGGTCATTTGCACGGCACCGAGCTGCACCTGCTCGACTACCTCTTTCTCGGAGCCCAATACGCCGCCAGAGAACATGCGGAACTTGAGCTCGCCGTTGGTGGCTTTCTCGATGTTTTTGCCCATGTTTTCCTGAGCGACTACGGTCGGATAACCGGCCGGATGAATCTCGGCGATTTTCAGAGTCATGTCGGCATAAGCGGCGCTCGACAGGCAGAAAGCGAAGGGGAGTGCAGCGATAAGCAACTTGCGTTTGAAGTTCATGTGAATCTCCGTCTTGTTGTTGTTGGTGTGCAGCGTTGCGAGCGGCAAGGCCAGGCACTGCGGGCCTTTCCTTGGGTGAAGCCTTATCTGAAGCCGGTTTCCTCCAGGCCGGCTACTCCCGGTCGAAGCGCGAAGACGCCGCCAGCCAGTGGCTGGTCGGAGAGGTCTCCGCCGGGTCGAATGGATGTGACGAACAGGGTGTCGAGGCCGGGGCCGCCGAAAGCGCACATGGCTGGCTTCTTAACCGGCACCTCAAGCGAGCGATCGAGGCGACCGTCCGGGGTGAAGCGGTGGATCAGTCCGGCATCGTTGCCGCAGATCCAATAGCAGCCGTCGACGTCGACCGCCGCGCCGTCCGGGCGGCCCGGATGCTGGTTCATGTCGACGAACAGGCGACGATTGCTCGGCGTGCCGCTGTCGATGTCGTAATCGAAGGCCCAGATAGCCTGCACAGTCGGGTGGGAGTCAGAAAGGTACATCGTACGGCCGTCAGGGCTGAAGCCCAGGCCGTTGGGTACAACGAAGTCTTGCAGTTGGGCATTCAGCGAATCGTTGGACGAGGACCCGTCAAAACGGTAAAGCGCACCGGCCGGAATGCCGGCGGCCATATCCATGACCATGGTGCCGGCCCAGAAACGTCCCTGGCGGTCACAGCGGCCATCGTTGAAACGCATGTTGGAGTTGCCATGCTCGACGCTGGCAAGGCGGGTCGCCAGTAACGTGCCGTCAGCCTGCGGGACGATGTCAAAGATCCCATCTTCCATACCGGCAATCCAGCGGTTGGCATCGCCCTGGCGGCGAGCAATGCAGGCGATCATCTGATCGCCTGTCCAGCTGGTCACAGAGGCGTCTGATGCATTCCAGCGCAGTAGTTGACGGTTGGGGATGTCGACCCAGTACAACGCTTGCTCGGAGCTGACCCATACTGGGCTTTCTCCGGTTGCGTTCTGCGCGTCGACTATCAGTTCTGCTGTATGTGCCATTGCGATTCTCTTTTTGTTGTTCGCGGCGTGGCGGAGCGATCAGTCTTCGAACGGGCCGGCTTCGCAGAAGGCACCGCCCTGGTAGATCAAGGCAGGGTCGTTAGGCTCGTAGGGTGGCTGTTGCTCGATCTTCTCGCGGAAGACTTCGGAACTGTCCTGGGGCTCGTAGCCCAGGTGGGCGGCCATGTGGTTGTCCCACCAGACGTCGCGGTTGGCCGATGCGCCGTACACCACTGTGTGACCGACATTCGATGTGAACAGGGAACGCTCGATGAGTTGAGTCAAGTCGCGATAGCTGAGGTAAGTCGCCATCATCCGGCGGTTCAGAGGCTCTGGGAATGAGGAGCCGATGCGCAAGCTGACGGTCTCGATGCCGTAACGGTCGAAGTAGAAGCTTGCCATGTCTTCGCCGTATGACTTGGACAGGCCGTAGTAGCTGTCAGGACGGCGGGCGACGCCGGCGTCGATCTTTTCGGTCTGGTTGTAGAAACCGATGACGTGATTGGAGCTGGCGAATATCACTCGCTTGATGCCGTGCTTGCGAGCCGCTTCGTAGATGTGAAACACGCCCTTGATATTGGCTTCGAGGATTTCCTCGAAGGGTCGCTCCACCGAAACGCCACCAAAATGCACGATGGCATCGACGCCTTCGCAGAGGGCGTGTACTGCTGCTTTGTCAGCAAGATTGCACTGCACTACTTCTTCATGCTCTCCGGCGGCAGGTTCCATGCCGGCAATATCGGAGAGGCGAATGATCTTGGCATAAGGGCGAAGCGATTCGCGTAGCACCTTGCCAAGTCCTCCTGCCGCGCCAGTCAGCAGGAGGCGATTGAAGGGTGTGGGAGCGGTCGTCGTGCTTGTCATTGATATATGCCCGTCGCTTATTGTTTTTGATGTCATCGGTTGTCGGATGACTTGGCTCGATTATTTCTACGGACTGGTCATTTTGTCAACCCGGCACTGTGATATCGACTATCACTCCAACATCGATAAACGTGACTCACGTCGGCAGTCACTAAATCTCGGCAGGCCAGTGATCATCGGCATGAAAGCCAGGTATTGTGCAGCTTCTCAGTGCCAAGCTAGCGCTCGGAGCATCGCATTCACATACCACTAAAGTCGAACCCCATCCCTCGGAATCAGGCAGAGCGGGAGAGGAGGATCTATATTGATCGTTGTATGACGACATGGCGACCAAACCCAATATAGAAGAGCGAGAACAAAGATGACCATCAGGGCTAGTGAGCATGGTTCGAAGGAACAGATCAGCTGGATACGACTGAGATCCGTCAGCCTGCCATTGCGCGCCGCTGTGAGTGACGCCAAGGTACTGACCGGTCGGCAAAAGCCTCTGGATTCGGTACAGCTGCTGTTGGCCGACATCGAGACCAGCCAGGGGCATGCCGGCATTGGATTCAGCTATAGCCTGCGAGCCGGCGGCCCGGCGCAATATGCCCACGCTCAGGAGATTGCGCCGCTGTTGATCGGAGAGGATCCCAACGACATCGCGCGGCTGTGGGGCAAGATGGCCTGGGCAGGCGCATCGGTTGGGCGGTGTGGTGTAGCTGCGCAAGCCATTGCGGCGCTGGATACCGCACTTTGGGACCTGAAGGCGCGGCGGGCGGGTTTACCGCTTTCCAAGCTGCTGGGCGCACACCGCAACGCGGTGCCTTGTTACAACACATCAGGGGGATATCTGCAGGCCCCCATCGAAGAAGTCATCGAGAAAGCGAGTCAATCACGCGAGCGCGGAATAGGCGGGATCAAGATGAAGATCGGCCAGCCTGACAGGCAAGCTGATCTGCGCCGCATTACAGCCTTGCGAAAGCAGTTGGGAGATCAGGTTCCATTGATGGTCGACGTCAATCAGCAGTGGGATCGCATCACCGCGCTGCGCATGGGCCGCGAGCTCGAACACTTTGCTCTGGAATGGATAGAAGAACCGCTGGATGCCCATGACATCACTGGCCACGCCGCGCTGGCGGCGCAACTCGACACGCCGATCGGCACCGGAGAGATGCTCACAAGCGCCAGTGAGGCCCTGGCTTATGTGGACACGGGGGCGGTCGATGTGATCATGCACGACGCGCCTCGGTTGGGTGGCATAACCCCATTCCTGAAGGTGGCCAACGCCGCCGAACAGCGCGGGATGATCATGGCTCCGCATTTCATCATGGAGATCCATCTGCACCTTGCTGCAACCTACGAGCATCAGACCTGGGTCGAACATTTCGAATGGCTGGAGCCGGTTTTCAACGAGCGCCTGGAGATCCGCGATGGGATGATGATCGTTCCGGATCGCCCCGGGCTCGGTTTGAGCCTGCATGAACGAGTCGACGGCTGGACACTGGCGCAGACGGAAGTCGGTAAACGCGCCTGAGCAGAAAAACAAACCGCGCCTGATGGCGCGGTCTTGTCATTCATTACCCACCTGCAGGCGCGGGCGAGAAGAGGTGAGTCAGGTCCCCTGCAGCTTGGCTACGGACCCTTTTCGGCCGCGTAAAGCACTGACCAGATGCCACAGCACGGACGCGACTGCCAACAACAGGAAGGTCGCCGAGATCGGGTTGGTGAGAAAGCCCACGAAGTTGCCATCCGAAAGCATCAGGCCTCGCCGCAGATTGGTCTCTGCCATGGGGCCCAGGATGAACCCGATGATGAACGGTGCCGCGGGCATCCCGCCTTTAACGAAGCCGTAACCGATCAGGCCAAACAGCAGAATGGTCCAGACATCGAACACCCGGCTGCTGAGGCCGAACGCCCCCACTACGCAAAGCACAAGAATGATAGGCAGGAGGATGTGCTTGGGCACGGCCAGCAGTTTGACGAAGATGCGCAACCCATAGAACTCCAGCACGAGCATCATCAGGGACGCGAGGAGCAGCGCTGCAAATATCGTGTACACCAGCGGCCCCTGGCTGATGAACAGCATCGGCCCTGGCTGAATGCCGTGAATCAGGAAGCCGCCGAGGAGGATCGCAGTCGTAGCATCGCCGGGGATACCAAGTGTCATCAGCGGAATCATCGCACTGCCGATGCCGGCGTTATTGGCGGTTTCGCTGGCAACAACGCCTGCTGGCTCGCCCTTGCCGAATCGCTCCGGGTGTTTGGAGCGTTTCTTGGCGATGATGTACGAAACGATATTCGAGGTGCCTGCGCCGATGCCCGGCAGAATGCCAATGCCGATGCCTACGATCGAGGACCGGATCGCGTTAGGAATCTGACCGAAAAATTCCTTGATGGAAAACCCGAAGCCCTTGATGTTCTTCATGCTTACATCAGGCACGCGAGTACGGTTGGCCGAGCGGCCAGTCTCGGCGATCTTGATGACCTCCGCCACAGCAAACATCCCGATCATCACCGTCAGCATCGCGAAGCCGGCATTGAGATTGGGCGAATCAAAAGTGAAACGCCTAACGGCCTCTACGGGTGCGATACCCACTGTTGAAAACGCGAAACCCAGGGTGCCGGCATAGATGCCCTTGAGCAGCGAGCCAGCCGAAAGTGTCGCGATGAGGGTCAGGGAAAATACCGCAATGGCGAAGTATTCATGCGGACCGAAGCGCAGGGCCGTCTTGGCCAGCCACGGTGCGATTGAGATCAGTGCGGCAATGCTGAACAGGGTGCCGATAAAGGAAAACACAATGCCGATACCAAGGGCCTTCACGCCTTCGCCTTTTTCCATCATCGGCGCACCGTCGAAGGTCGTGGCGATGGAGGCGGGGGTCCCGGGAATCTTCAGCAGGATCGCCGAGATAAGTCCCCCGGACGTCGCGCCGACAAAAAGGGCAACGAGTAAAGACAGGCCCGCCGCAGGGCCCATGGTGTACGTCAGTGGCAGGCACAGGGCGATGGCCATGGTTGCTGACAGGCCCGGCACCGCGCCAAATACGATTCCAACGGCGACGCCGAGCGTGATCAGTACGAATATGTAGAGAGAAAAGACGGCGCCGAAGCCTGTCTGCAGTAATTCGAGCATGACGGCCTCCTATAGGTCCAAAAAGCCGGCCGGAAGCAACAGATCGAAGCCGTGGCGGAAAGTGAAGTAGATGGCTATCGAAGCAATCACTGCGGTAATCGCATAGGACAGATGCTTGACCTTCTGATCGTGTGGAGTGAGCACAGTGAACTGCGCATACAGATACAACACGGTCATGATGAGGAAGCCCACTGTCTCGAGTAGCGCAATGTAGATGGCGACCAGCGCCAGCGTCTTGAGGACGGTAGGGTAGTCGGCGACGGTCTTGGGTGCGCCTTCATCCGGGTCGGCTTCAGGTTGCACTGCTTTACGCGCGCCAAGCAGCTGTAGAAAGCCCAGCAGGCATAGGGCTACGGCAAGCACGTAAGGAACGGTGGACGCATCGATGGTGCCCTTACGAGGCAAATTCATGGTCAGGATCAAGTAGAAAAGGCCTGCGCAGAGCATGACTGCGCCGACCACCAGCTCTTTCTTTTTATACGTATCCATGGGCGGCTCCTCATGGGTTAAGGCAGGAAGTGCCGGGCGCAACTGGTGTGCCCGGCGGCAGCTCAAGGCTTACTTGCCCTGGCGCAATTCGTCCTTGAACTCCATGAACTCTTCGCGAGTTTTATGCAGAAGCGCGATGGACTCTTCGGTGTTGTAGTAGCTCACAGGCTGCTTGAAGGTTTTTTTCAGCTCTTCGGCATAAGCCGGGTCTTCGGTGATCTGCTTCATCACACTGGCCATCTTCTGAACGATTGCAGTGTCAGTGCCCTTGGGGAACGCGACGATGTATGGCTTCTCCATTACAAAGTCGACGCCTTGCTCCTTGAACGTCTTGACGTCGCCGAGCAGCGGGTTGCGTTCCTCGTTGGGCTGGCCAAGCGCGAACATCTCACCGTTGCCTACATAGTCCTGCACCGAGCCATAGCTGATGCCACCCAGGTCAATTCGGCCACCAAGCAACGCGACGACCTTCTCGGAAACGGTGCCCGCATCGACCATCTTCAGCTTGGTATCAGTGAGCTTTTCGAACATCAGCCCCTGCAGGTGCGAGTAGCTGCCCATCTCGGTGCCGTAGGTGACGGAGCTGGGCTCGGCTTTGGACTTGGAGATCAGTTGGTCGAGGGTGGTCAGGCCCGAGCTTTTGGACGACACGAAGATGGCGCCCTTGTCCACGCCAGCGATGCAGGACACATCGAAGGCTTCGAAACTGTCTTCGGTCAGGCCAGCTACCTCGTTGACGATCATCTGGCCGGTGTGGGTGAAGAGGATTGTATTGCCATCTGGCGCAGCGCTCTTGACCTGGTCGGCCGCAATGGTGCCGCCGCCACCTGCCATGTTGGTGATGACCATTGGCTTGCCAGTGATCTTGGTGAAGTACTTGGCCATGGTGCGGGCGTTGAAGTCGGTATCGCCGCCTGCGTTCGCGATGACGACGACCTGTACCGGACGGGTTGGCCATTTCGTTTCGGCTGCGAATGCACCACTGACGGCGGTTGCAAACACGGCTGAAACAAGGGAGGCGCTGATTGCTTTTTTCATTGTATGTCTCTCCGGTGGTTTTGATTGCGGCGCTTTGCGTTGAAAAATGTCTGCTTTTTATTAGCGACCCAGGCTTGGTTGCTTGGGATCGTACTTCCAGCCAGGGACCAGGTACTGCATGGCCATGGCGTCGTCACGGGCACCCGTGGCAACTTGGTTATAGAGCTCGTGGGCGGCCATGATCCGGTCCATGTCCGGCTCGATACCCAGGCCCGGCTTGTCCGGAACCTGGACCGCTCCGTTAATGATCTGCAATGGTTCGCGGGTGAGCCGCTCCTGGCCTTCCTGCCAGATCCAGTGCGTGTCGATTGCCGTGATCTTGCCCGGCGCTGCAGCAGCGGCGTGGGTGAACATTGCCAGCGACACGTCGAAGTGATTGTTCGAATGCGAGCCCCAGGTAAGGCCGAACTGCTCGCACATCTGTGCCAGTCGAACCGAACCCTGCATGGTCCAGAAATGCGGATCGGCCAGCGGAATGTCTACCGCTTCGAGACGCAGCGAATGACCCATCTGCCGCCAGTCTGTGGCAACCATGTTAGTTGCGGTGGGAATGCCCGTGGCACGCTTGAACTCGGCCATGATCTCGCGGCCCGAATAGCCATTCTCCGGCCCACATGGATCTTCCGCGTAGGAAAGGACGTGGCCCTGGCCGCGACATAGTTCGATGGCCTCGGCCAGCGACCATGCGCCGTTGGGGTCCAGCGTGACGCGGGCGTCGGGGAAGCGAGCCTTGATCCCTGCAATAGCCTGCATCTCCTCACTGCCCCGCATTACGCCGCCCTTGAGCTTGAAGTCCTTGAAGCCGTAGCGCGCAGTCGCTGCTTCGGCCAGGCGCACGATGGCCTCTGGCGTAACAGCTTCCTGATGGCGGACGTGATACCAGTCATCAGCCGAACCGGTACCAGCAAGGTAGGGAAGGTCGGTGCGCGTGCGGTCACCTATATAGAAGAGGTAAGCCAGCATGGGCACGCTGTCGCGCTGTTGGCCGCTGCCCAACAAGTCGGCCACGGGCACATCTAGATGCTGGCCAAGCAAGTCGAGAAGTGCGGCTTCGACGGCGGTGATCACATTGTCCAGTCGAAGGTTGATCTCATGAGGCTGCTTGAGCACGGCTGCTTCAGCTTCGGAGGTAACCTGGTGCTGCGTGGTCTGTGGGCCGGCGGCGCCGCCGGAAATTGCATGCTTCAGAGCGTTGAGTACCCGGTTATAGCGGCCAATCTGTTGGCCTACTACCAGACCCTTGGTTCGCTCGAGGGCTTTACGGATACCTTCGCCGCCCGGCACCTCACCGATCCCCTTACGTCCGCTGCTGTCCTGTAGCACGACGAGATTGCGTGTGAAGTATGGAGCATGCGCGCCGCACAGGTTCAAGAGCATGCTGTCGTAACCAGCCACCGGGATGACCTGCATCTGGGTTACGACGGGAGTGGAGTGGTTTGCGTCTGACATCGAATTACATGCTCCTGATTGTTCTTATGAGCCAGGGAATGGTCAGCCGATTACGCTGCGGTGTGGTTAGCCTCAGCGCAGGTCGAAAGATAGAAGTGGAAAGCTGAACAGAGGCCGGCACGGCTCTGGACGGTCTCTGGAACCGATATCAGGCAGTGGTACCGCGCAGGGAAAGCGGCGCGACAGAGATTTGCGGAGTAGGTCATGGCCTTTGGGCTCTGGTTATTTTCTGTCATACGTTGTCGTATGACCGCAGATTTTTAACAGTGCTCGTGCTGGTTGTCAAATCACCGAAATATAAAAAATGCGCCATATGACCACCCGGTCGAGCTGTATGTCGATCGATGCGGCTTACGTAAGGGGAGGTTAGCTGAACGCGGGTTGCGTGCCGCTGATCTGGCGGAAATACCTTTGTCGCTCCAGCGATGGGTCCTTGGGATTCCGCCTAAGATTGGCGAGGGAAGACTGGCAGGGAAGGCTGGAGACTTCAGCTGCACAGTGAGCCGTGCGATGACGCTGGATCATGAACAGGCAGCCATATCCAGCTGACTTCGTTTGAATCGATGAGAGAGAGGACAGGCACATCAAGGTAAGCTGCGCTGTTAGCACCTCTCGATCAAAGGAACTTGAGAGGGAAGAAATTTCGACAAACCGGTAGCGCCTCATTGAGTTGTACGATAACGTATCTCAAGGCTTCGGCCCCTACCTCATACATAGATAGCTTCACAGGATGCTCAAACAATGAACCCACAAGAACTGAAGTCCATCCTTTCTTCCGGTCTGCTTTCTTTTCCGGTAACCGACTTTGACCAGCAAGGCGACTTCAACCGCGAAGGCTATATCAAGCGGCTTGAGTGGCTGGCTCCTTACGGCGCGACGGCTCTTTTCGCTGCCGGTGGCACAGGCGAGTTCTTCTCCCTTACGCCGCAAGAGTATCCAGACGTCATCAAGACAGCCGTCGATACCTGTGCCGGTCAGGTACCTATTCTTGCTGGTGTTGGCGGCCCGACTCGCCAGGCCATTGCCTACGCTCAAGAAGCCGAGCGCCTGGGTGCGAAGGGCCTGTTGCTGCTACCGCATTACCTGACAGAAGCCAGTCAGGAAGGTGTGGCCCGCCATGTCGAAGAAGTCTGCAAATCCGTGGACATCGGGGTAGTGGTCTACAACCGCAACGTGTGCCGTCTGACTGCACCGCTGCTCGAGCAGCTGGTCGAGCGCTGCCCTAACCTGATTGGTTATAAAGATGGTCTCGGCGATATCGAGCTCATGGTCTCGATCCGCCGCCGCCTCGGTGATCGCTTGACTTACCTCGGTGGCCTGCCCACTGCCGAAGTTTACGCAGCGGCTTATAAAGCCCTCGGCGTGCCGGTTTACTCCTCTGCCGTGTTCAACTTCGTGCCGAAGATGGCGATGGATTTCTACAACGCCATTGCCCGTGACGATCACGAAACAGTCGGCAAGCTGATCGACGATTTCTTCCTGCCTTACCTCGATATTCGTAATCGCTGCAAAGGTTATGCGGTCAGCATCGTCAAGGCTGGCGCGAAGATCTCCGGATACGACGCCGGCCCTGTTCGCGCGCCACTGACCGACCTGCTGCCGGACGAGTACGAAGCCCTCGCCGCGCTGATCAAGAAGCAGGGCGCTCAGTAACACCAGCCAGATCCATCACTCGCCCCACCGCCGCCAGCAAGTGCCCGGCATCGTTGCCAGGGCACGTCGGCGGACCTCACGAAGGAGAGTTCCGTGGCAGAAGCAAAGCGTTATGACAACTACATCGATGGCCAATGGGTAGCCGGCAAGAACTACCAGGCCAATATCAACCCCTCTGATCTGTCGGACACCATCGGCGAATATGCCCAGGCCGACGCATCTCAGGTAGAAACAGCAATCGCTGCAGCGCGTAAGGCTTTCCCGGCCTGGTCCACCTCCGGTATTCAGGCTCGCGCCGATTCGCTGGAGAAAGTCGGGCTGGAAATCCTCGCTCGTCGTGAAGAGCTGGGCTCGCTGCTGGCCCGGGAAGAGGGCAAGACGCTGCCGGAAGCTATCGGTGAAGTCGCCCGCGCCGGAAACATCTTCAAGTATTTCGCCGGCGAATGCCTGCGTCAGGCAGGGGAGACTCTGCAGTCCGTCCGCCCTGGCGTCAGCGTTGAAGTCACTCGTGAGCCGCTGGGCGTGATCGGCCTGATCACCCCGTGGAATTTCCCGATTGCTATTCCCGCGTGGAAGATCGCCCCCGCGCTTGCATACGGCAATTGCGTAGTCATCAAACCCGCTGACCTGGTGCCTGGTTGCGCCTGGGCCATCGCCGAAATCATTTCGCGCGCCGGTTTCCCAGCGGGTGTTTTCAACCTTGTGATGGGCAAGGGCCGCGAAGTCGGTGAAGCCATCGTCAACGACAAGCGTGTCGATGGTGTCAGCTTCACTGGTTCGGTCGGCGTGGGCCGCGGCATTGCCAATACCTGCGTAAATCGCGGTGCCAAGGTTCAGCTTGAGATGGGCGGCAAGAATCCGCAGATCGTCCTTGATGACGCGGACCTCAATACCGCTGTTGAACTGGCCACCCAGAGCGCCTTCTAC
Organism: Stutzerimonas zhaodongensis; assembly: GCF_003696365.1. Classification (GTDB taxonomy): domain Bacteria; phylum Pseudomonadota; class Gammaproteobacteria; order Pseudomonadales; family Pseudomonadaceae; genus Stutzerimonas; species Stutzerimonas zhaodongensis. The sequence continues at coordinate 116,403 of NZ_RFFM01000003.1, read as the reverse complement.
TCCACCGGGCAGCGTTGCACGGCTTCGAGCCGCATCATTGTCACCGAAGGCATCTACGATCGCTTCGTCGAAGCCATGGTCGAGCGCATCAAGAAGATCAAGGTCGGCCCGGCGCTTGAGAAGGGCATCGATGTTGGTCCAGTGGTATCGCAGTCCCAGCTGGATCAGGATCTGCGCTACATCGAAATCGGTAAGGAAGAGGGCGCGCGCCTGGTGTGTGGCGGTGAGCGCGTAAGCTGCGGCACCGAGGGTTACTTCCTGGCGCCGACCCTGTTCGTCGACAGCACGGCGGACATGCGTATCAGCCGTGAAGAAATCTTTGGTCCAGTGGCCAACGTCGTTAAGGTCAAGGATTACGACGAAGCCCTAGCCATGGCCAACGACACCGAATTCGGTCTGTCGGCTGGCATCTGCACCACGTCGCTCAAGTACGCCAACCACTTCAAGCGCCACTCTCAGGCGGGGATGGTAATGGTCAACCTGCCGACTGCCGGCGTGGATTACCACGTGCCGTTCGGTGGCCGTAAGGGCTCGTCCTACGGGCCGCGCGAACAAGGCCGCTACGCCCAGGAGTTCTACACCACGGTGAAGACGACCTACATCGGCTGATATCCGGTGCGCTCTATCCGTGCGATTCGTGGTTGATACCCGGTCGCACGGTGGCTTACCGACGTTTCCGCAAACGTCGACACATAAAAACAATAGCGAGACGACTATGAACGATTCAGTTAATCAAGGTGCTCCGGTCGTTACCGAACTCAAGGTGGTCCCAGTCGCCGGACAGGACAGCATGTTGCTCAACCTGAGCGGCGCCCATGGTCCGTATTTCACCCGCAACATCCTCATTCTCAAGGACAGCGCTGGCAACACAGGTGTCGGCGAGGTTCCCGGTGGCGAGGCGATACGCCAGACCCTGGAAGATGCTCGCGCCATTCTGGTCGGGCAATCGGTGGGTAACTTCAACGGCTTGCTGAACCAAGCCCGCAAGGCTTTTGCTGACCGTGACGTCGGGGGCCGTGGCCTTCAGACATTCGATCTGCGTATCGCCATTCATGCCATTACAGCAATCGAGTCAGCACTGCTCGACCTGCTAGGCCAGCACCTCAATGTGCCGGTTGCCGCCCTGCTTGGTGACGGCCAGCAGCGCGACGAAGTCGAGATGCTCGGTTACCTGTTCTACATCGCCGATCGCAACAAGACCGACCTCGGGTACCGCGATGAATCCGGCGCCAGCGATGCCTGGTTCCGCGTGCGTAACGAAGAAGCGCTGACTCCGGAAACCGTGGTACGTCAAGCCGAAGCGGCCTATGAGCGCTATGGTTTCAAGGATTTCAAACTCAAGGGCGGCGTGCTGCCTGGCAGCGAGGAGGTCAAGGCGATACGAGCCCTGGCCGAGCGTTTCCCCGAAGCGCGCATCACGCTAGACCCCAACGGCGCCTGGTCACTGGCCGAGGCCATTGATCTCTGCAAGGACCTGCACGGCGTGCTGGCCTATGCCGAGGACCCTTGTGGCGCTGAGAACGGTTACTCCGGCCGTGAGGTGATGGCTGAGTTCCGCCGCGCCACCGGGCTGCCGACCGCGACCAACATGATCGCGACCGACTGGCGTCAGATGGGACACACAATCCAGCTGCAATCGGTAGACATCCCGCTCGCCGATCCGCATTTCTGGACCATGAGTGGCTCAGTCCGCGTCGCGCAGATGTGCCATGACTGGGGCCTGACCTGGGGCTCGCATTCGAACAACCATTTCGACATCTCACTGGCCATGTTTACCCATGTTGCCGCCGCGGCGCCGGGCAAGATCACAGCGATCGACACCCACTGGATCTGGCAGGACGGCCAGTACCTTACCCGCGAGCCGCTACAGATCGTCGGTGGCAAGGTCGCCGTACCGGCCAGGGCAGGGCTGGGCGTGGAACTGGACGAAGACGCGCTGCAAAAAGCTCACGAGCTGTATCTGGCCAAAGGGCTGGGCGCTCGCGACGACGCGATTGCCATGCAGTATCTGATTCCGGAATGGACCTTTAACAACAAGAAGCCGTGCTTGGTGCGCTGATTTTGGCTGAAGCAGTCGTAGGGTGGGCTTCAACCCACCAGCGTGCCTGAGTCCGTTTGAATGTTGCACCGACCGCTCTACAACAATAAACGGCCTGACCGGAGACCGATATGAACGAAACCGTGGAACTGATTCAACATCAAGATTCGCCTCGTTACATTCGCTTGAACGAAGCGGACAACGTGGCGGTGGTGGTCAACGACGGCGGTGTTCCGATCGGTGCCCGGTTCCAGGACGGATTGGTCACGGTCGAGTCGGTGCCGCAGAGCCACAAGGTTGCGCTGGTTGATATCGCAGTGGACCAACCCGTGCGCCGCTACGGCCAGATCATCGGCTACGCGTTAGAGCCCATCGCACGGGGTTCATGGGTAAAGGAAACACAGTTGCGCATGCCTTCTGCGCCTCCACTCGATAGCCTTCCCATGTCAGACGCCGTACCAGCGCGGCTCGAGCCGCTCGAAGGGCATACCTTCGAGGGTTACCGCAACGCCGATGGCACGGTCGGCACCCGCAACATCCTGGGCATCACCACCACCGTGCAATGCGTTACAGGCGTGCTGGATCATGCGGTGGCGCGTATTCGCAAGGAGCTGCTGCCCAAGTATCCCAATGTCGACGATGTGGTTGCCCTGACGCACAGCTACGGCTGCGGCGTAGCCATCAACGCCAAGGATGCCTACATCCCGATCCGCACAGTGCGCAATCTGGCGCGTAACCCGAACCTGGGCGGTGAAGCCCTGGTGATAAGCCTTGGATGCGAGAAGCTGCAAGCCGAGCAGGTCATGCACGAGGGCGACGCATCGGTCGACCTGAGCGAGCCCTGGCTGTATCGCTTGCAGGAGTCCAATACCGGCTTCGGTGAAATGATCGAACAGATCATGGCGCTGGCCGAGACGCGTCTGGAAAAGCTCAACCGCCGCCAACGCGAAACTGTTCCCGCGTCTGAGTTGGTTCTCGGTATGCAGTGCGGCGGTAGCGATGCGTTCTCCGGCATCACCGCCAACCCGGCGCTGGGTTACGCGTCGGACCTGCTGATCCGCGCCGGCGCTACGGTGATGTTCTCGGAAGTCACAGAAGTGCGCGATGCCATCTACATGCTTACCTCCCGTGCCGAAACGCCGGAAGTGGCCGAGGCCCTGGTGCGCGAAATGGATTGGTACGATCAGTACCTCGAACGCGGCGCCGCCGACCGCAGCGCCAACACCACGCCTGGCAACAAGAAAGGCGGGTTGTCCAATATTGTCGAGAAATCTCTGGGTTCAATCGTCAAATCCGGCAGCAGCGCCATCAATGGCGTGCTTGGCCCCGGTGAGCGATTCAGCAGCAAGGGACTCATCTACTGCGCGACACCCGCCAGTGATTTCGTCTGCGGAACGTTGCAGCTGGCAGCGGGCATGAACCTCCACGTCTTCACCACCGGGCGCGGTACGCCGTATGGCCTGGCCATGGCGCCGGTCGTGAAAGTGTCAACCCGCACCGAGCTCGCCGAGCGCTGGCCGGACCTGATCGATGTGGATGCCGGGCGCATCGCCACCGGCCGCTCGAGCATCGAGGACCTGGGTTGGGAGCTTTTTCACTACTACCTGGACGTCGCTAGCGGTCGCAAGAAAACCTGGGCTGAGCAGCACAAGATTCACAACGACATCACCCTGTTCAACCCCGCACCGATCACTTGATCGGAGTAGGAGCGGCGCTTGGGTAAGCGCGACCCTATCAACGCAGGACCGGCAAGTGTCCCACACCAGGGTTGGTCACCTGCCGTCACACAATTAAGCCAGAGGGATGCGATGAGCCACCTGTCAGAGGCCTTCATTCGCGAGATAGAAGCCATCGTCGGTCCGGCAGGCATCGAGCGGGACCCTGAGCGCATGCGCAGTTATCTCAGCGACTGGCGCAACGCTTACCGGGGCTTGGCTGCCCTGGTAATACGTCCGGCCACAACGGAGGAGGTCGCCGGTGTGGTTCGCCTGTGCAATGAACAACAGGTCGCGCTGGTTCCGCAGGGCGGCAATACGGGGCTGTGCGGCGGGTCGATTCCCGATGGCAGCGGCTGCCAGGTGGTCTTGTCACTTACGCGGATGACCAAGTTCCGTCAGGTCGACCCAGCCAACGAGACCATTACCGTTGAAGCTGGCGTCATTCTGCAGAGTTTGCAGGAGGCCGCGGCAGAGGCGGGTCGGTTCTTTCCGTTATCTCTCGGAGCGGAAGGCAGCTGCACCGTTGGCGGCAACCTTGCCACCAACGCGGGTGGAACCGCAGTGCTGCGTTACGGCAACATGCGCGACCTCACTCTCGGCGTGGAAGTGGTGCTGCCGGACGGCCAGATCTGGAACGGTCTGCGCGGCCTGCGCAAGGACAATACGGGCTACGACCTCAAGCACCTGTTTATCGGCTCGGAAGGCACCCTGGGCATCATTACGGCGGCCGTGCTCAAGCTCTACCCGGCGGTGCGCAGCGTTACGACCGCTTGGGTGGCGTTGCCCAGTGCATCTGCGGCGGTCGAGCTTATCGGCAGCATACGTGCGTTGTGTGGGGACCGCCTGACCGGCTTCGAGCTGATGTCACGGCAGAGCGTCGACTTCGTGCTGCGCCACGTTCACGGTTGCAGAGACCCTTTTGGCGATGCTCATCCCTGGTACGTGCTGATCGAACTGAGCGACACCCAGCCGGAGGCACCACTCAATCAATTGCTCGAGATCGGCATAGGCGAAGCCCTTGAGAAGGGTTGGGTGATCGATGCCGTGGTTGCTTCCAGCGAATCTCAGGTCGCCGCACTCTGGGCCATGCGCGAGGGAATCTCCGAAGCGCAGAATCACGAAGGCCCGAGCCTCAAGCACGACATCAGCGTACCGGTCAGTTGCATCCCCGATTTCATCGAAACCACTGACCAACGCCTGCGCGACCGCTTTCCCGGTGTGCGAATCGTCACTTACGGCCATGTGGGCGATGGCAACTTGCACTACAACATCAGCAAACCGGTCGGCGCCGACGATGCCCGCTTCAAAGCGCAGCACGAGGCGATCATGCAGGTGATATACGACTCGACTGTCAGTTTCAGCGGCAGCATCAGCGCCGAGCATGGAATCGGCCAGGCCAAGCGCGACGCAGCCAGGCATTACAAGGACCCGCTGGAACTTGAGCTGATGCGTGCCATCAAGACAACACTCGACCCGAAGGGTCTGATGAATCCTGGCAAGGTGCTCTGATCCAACGAACCGAGCCGAACCGCTAACCCAATCGAGGTGTTCCTGTGACCTGCATTCTCCAGCTCGGCCCCCTGACCGAACGTTTCAACCGCGGCCTGGCTGCGGCGCATGAGGTTCTACGAATTTGGGAACAGGACGCCGAGGCGCTACTGGACCAGCACGCCACGCGAATCGACATCGTGGTGACGTCTGCACGTTTCGGCTGCACGGCGGCGCTTATCGAGCGGCTGCCCAACCTGCGCGCCATCGTGAGTTTCGGTGTTGGCTACGATTCGATTGATGTCGCGGCAGCCAAGGCGCGAGGGATTCCGGTCAGCAATACGCCGGAGGTGTTGAACGATTGCGTCGCTGATCTTGCGTTCGGCCTGATCATCGACTGTGCACGTCAGATGTCACGTGCCGACCGCTTCGTTCGGGCCGGAGAGTGGCCATCTGGCGGGTTGCCACTGGCCGCCCGGGTAAGCGGTAAGAAGCTTGGCATCGTCGGCCTTGGACGCATCGGCGAGGCTGTGGCCAAGCGCTCCAGCGGTTTCGACATGCAGGTGCGTTACCACAACCGCCGGCCGGTGGCCGGCAGTGAATTTGGGTACGAGCCCAACCTGATCGAACTGGCACGCTGGAGCGACTTCCTGGTGCTTACATGCCCGGGCGGGGAGAGCACTCGCAACCTGATCAATCGCAACGTCATCGACGCGCTTGGGGCCAAAGGCTCACTGATAAATGTCTCACGCGGTTCAGTGGTGGACGAACCTGCGCTGGTCGAGGCGTTGGTAGAAGGTCGACTCGGCGGTGCTGGCCTTGATGTCTATGCCAAGGAACCGGACGTGCCGGAACAATTGTTCAACCTCCCCAACGTCGTCCTGCTGCCTCATATCGGCAGCGCTACCGAGGAGACTCGACAGGCGATGGAAGAATTGCTGTTGGCCAATCTGCACGCTTTCCTGGAGCGTGGGGAGATGCTGACGGCTGTCTGATCGTGCTAACCAGTGCGAGCAGATCGAGATGGCTGCGCCATCAGGGCCCTCGCTTACAAGGCGTGATCCCACCCTTCAGCTACACCCTTCATGGCGTCCAATACTGCGAGTCACAAGCTTGCAAATGTAGGGCGCCTTTTCTAATACATACGCGAGTGGTATGCGCTCGCTATCGGAGCCGCAGCCGTGATCTATCACCAATCAGTGCTGACCGAAATCGAACTGAAAGATGGCCTACTGGCGTTGTCGGTCTGTCCGGAATTGGGCGGCGCGATCACGCGACTCAGCATCGCTGGATTCGACGTTCTGCGCCCGTGGGATGGCTCCGACAGCGTACGCCGTACCGGCTGCTTCGTTCTTGCACCGTTTTCCAACAGGGTAGGAGATGGTGCCTTCGAGCATGAAGGGCAACGCTATCCGCTTCGAAGTCTTTCAGCCGAGCATCCATTGCCAATCCATGGCGTTGCCTGGAAACGAGCCTGGAGTGTCGCGGAGCAGGGATCGGCTAGCCTGAAGCTGACACTTGCTCATCAACCCGAGGGGGAAGGCGCCCTCGATTGGCCGTTCGCATTCGAGGTCGAGCATGAGATCCGGCTCAACGATGGCGGCGTAGCGCTTGAGCTCAGATTGCGAAATACCGACGCTCGGTCGATGCCTGCCGGCCTCGGCTGGCATCCATACTTCCTGCGCCATGGAGAATGTCGGCTTCAATTCACGGCGCAATCGGTCTGGCGGAGCGACTCGCGTAACTTGCCATCGCATCAATCAGAGATTCCTCCGGAATGGGACTTTTCCATCGCTCGGTCTTTGCATGAGCCGGGGCTGGACAACTGCTTCATAGGTCGCACCGAGCCTGTCCGGGTCCATTGGCCGGAGGAGGGCGTCGAGGTGACCATGGATGCCAGCGAAGCCCTCGATCACCTGGTGGTATTCACGCCGCCGGCTGAGATGGGTTTCTTTGCAGTCGAGCCGGTTTCCCATGCCAACAACGCCTTGTGCATGCAAGACCCGGCCGCCAACGGAACGTGCACCTTGGCGCCTGGTGAAACAATGCAGGCTACCTGCCGGCTCCATATCCAGCGAACCGCCGCTTCCAACGTGTAGCGCCACAGGCGGGTAGAACACGATACGCCTAATGTCCCACCCTCACCTGTAGGAGCCAGCTTGCTTGCGGTCAGGCGCTGAGCACGCGCACGGCCCGCATCGGCTCAAAACCTATCGACCAATAGCGCGATGCTTCCGCCTCTCGGTGCCGCGCTCCATCTTGTTGCTTAGCAAAAAAAGCCCGTCACAAGGACGGGCGAAAGTTTCCGCAACAGGAGCGAGGAGAGTTGCGTCCAGCGTGGTGGAGCCGCTTACAGAATGGACAACGGATAGTTGATGATCAGACGGTTCTCGTCCCAGTCATTGGCACTGCCGAAATCACGGCGGATGCTGGAGTTACGCCATTTGATGTTGAGGTTCTTGGCCGGACCGCTCTGAACGGTATAGGCCAATTCGCTTTCGCGGCCCCACTCTTTGCCTTCGGCATCGCCAGCCAGTTCGATGTTGTCGCCTTTGATATAGCGGTTCATCAGGGTCAGGCCAGGCACGCCCATTGCGGCGAAGTTGTAGTCATGGCGCAGCTGCCAGGAGCGCTCGCCGGCCGCATCGTAGGCGTTGTTGAAGCTGTCGTTAGCCAGCGTTCCACCACTGGTGCCATTGACGCGCATCCAGCCAGTGTCGCCGCTGACCTTCTGCAGGCCAACATAGAAGGTGTTGCCGCCGGTCTTCAAGCCGAACAGGCCTGAGTAGGTCTTGTTGTCCAGCTTGCCGCCGCGCGCGCTGCCGTCGTCTTCGCCCTGGAAGTAGCCGATATTCGCAGTCAGTGCCAGATCATCGCTCAGCGGCTGATTGTGCAGAAACTGAACATACTGCTGTTCGTAGACGTCCTTCAACTCAGCGGTCCAGAGACCAACAGTGGTGCGGTTATCGTTGAAGGCGTATTCACCACCGAGGAAGTTGAAACGGTCGGATGCGCCGCCGTTGTAGACCATGTCTTCCATGCTGGCGTCGTCGCGCGGGCTGTTCTGGCGGAACTGACCACCATAGAGGCTCAAGCCGGCGATTTCCTTGGAGGTGACCATGCCACCTTCGAAGGTCTGTGGCAGCGAACGACCATCGTCGCTACGCAGGATCGGCAGCACCGGCATGAACTCACCCACTTTCAGCTCGGTATTGGAGAACTTGGCTTTGGCGGCCACGCCCAGGCGGCCAAAATCATCGGCAGGGCGGCCGTCTCTGTGGCGCGGTAGCAAGCCGGTACCGAAAGTACCGCGACCCCCATCAAGCTTGACTGCAACGCCAGCAAGCACGTCTACACCGAAACCGACCGGGCCGGGTGTGTAACCGGACTGAACGTTCAGAATGAAGCTCTGAGTCCATTCTTCGGCTTTGTTACGTTCCTTGCCTGCAGTAACAGGAGCGTCGTTGATGAAATTTCGGTTGTGATAAAAGTTACGTGCGTTGACCGTGACCTTGGTGTCTTCGACGAAGCCTGCAGCGCTGGCAGTGGCAGGAATGCCAAGTGCCAGAGACAGAGTGCCTGCGAATACGGCGACAGACAGAGGATTACGTGGGGTCATTGTTGTTGTGCTCCCTTTTTTTAAGTAGTCCACCTCGTGCGGCCAAGGCCTAAGACGAGGCGGGATGTAGCGCAGCCGCGATTTTGGAACGGCGCTCATCAGGCAACGAAATCGTTATCAGTTGTCTGACGACGTATCGGATTATGGCTACCGAGCAAGGCTTGTCAATTCAATTTGTAAAGAATTGTTAGGTCTCAGACTTTGGTCTAGTAGGGTAAGCAGGTCGCGTGCAGGTCTCGCAAGACTAGGCTGCAGGAGAGAGCAGCTCCATTCCTTGCGCTTCGTACTCTGCTCTGAATTAGGCTGGGTTAGGCCACCAGCCCGGCAGCAGTCGTCTGACCTGTGAACGAGCGAAGCGGTCGTCGATGAGATGAAGGATTCCGGCGTCTTCCGTCGTGCGGATCACTCGGCCAGCCGCCTGCACCACCTTTTGCAGGCCGGGGTAGAGGTAGGTGTAGTCGTAACCGGCGCCAAACAGCTGATCCATCCTTGCCTTCATCTGCTCATTTACCGGATTGATCTGCGGCAGGCCCAGGGTTGCCACGAAAGCGCCAATCAAACGCTTGCCGGGCAGATCGATTCCTTCAGAAAAAGCGCCGCCCAATACGGCGAATCCGATACCGCTGCTCTGCTCGGTAAAACGCTCGAGAAAGGCGGTGCGTGCAGTCTCCTGCATGCTGCGAGTCTGCTCCCAGTAGGGCAGGTCAGGGTGCTGTGCACTGAGCAGAGTGGTTACCTGTTGCAGATAATCGAAGCTGCTGAAGAAGGCGAGATAGTTCCCTGGGCGCTCTCGATACTGCTCGGCTATCAGGTCCACGATGGGCTGCAAGGAAGCGTAACGGTCCCGGTAGCGCGTAGAGATATTGCGCGCCAATCGGACGTGCAATTGCTCTGGCCGAAAGGGTGACTCCACATCAATCCAGACGTGATTGCGCGGCACGCCCAGGGTATCGGCATAAAACCGTTGCGGCGCCAACGTGGCGGAAAACAGCACGCATGAGCGGGCTTCCCGAATACGAGCAGTGAGAAAGGGGGCGGGAAGCACATTGCGAATGCAGAGGACCGAGGCTTTCGTGCGATTGCGGTCGGGCCCCGAAACCAGTGTGCAGTCTATCAGTGAATGCTCGCCGAACTCCTCGGCCAATCGGCAGAAATGCATGGCATTGAAGTATGCCGTCAGCAACGCCGGGGCTAGACCAGCCGGGTCTTCCCCCATGTATTCGGTGATAGCGTTCACAGCGTGTTGCAGTGCATTGATGAGCTTGTATGGCAGATCCGGGAGTACCTGATATTCGGCGACCTGTTCCCGGTGTAGGTCGCTCCAGGCACGTAGCACACGCTCGATGGGTCGCTTCAAAAATGCTGGAAGAGTCTTGCGTAACCCTCTGATCTGGTTGGAATCAAGCTCAGCGCTGTACATGCCTCTCCCGCGCTCAAGGAGGTTGTGCGCCTCGTCGACCAGCACGCCCACGCGCCACTGATTGAGCAGTGTAAGGCTGTAGAGCAGAGCGCTGAGATCGAAGTAGTAGTTGTAGTCTCCCACCACCACGTCAACCCACCGGGTCAGTTCCTGGCTGAGGTAATAGGGGCAGATCCCATGGGCGAGCGCGACCCTGCGCACCTGCGTCTGATCCAGAAATCGCTGGTTGACGGCTTCAGCGCGGGCCGCGGGAAGCCGGTCGTAGAAGCCACGCGCGAGCGGGCAGGATTCTCCATGGCACGCCTTGTCCGGATGCTCGCATGCCTTGTCTCGCGCGATGAGTTCCAGTGACCGTAGCGGCATCGATTCGCTCGACAGACTCTTCACTGCATCGAGCGCGAGCTGTCGCCCAGACGTCTTGGCGGTAAGGAAGAAGAGCTTGTCGAGTTGCTGACCGGGAACAGCCTTCAACTGGGGGAACAGAGTGGCGAGTGTCTTGCCGATACCCGTCGGGGCCTGCGCCATCAGGTGGGTCCCGGTGCATACGGATTTATAGACCGCCTCTGCAAGTTGGCGTTGACCGAGCCGGAACTCTCCATAAGGGAAGCGCATCGCCCTAAGCGCCTGATCCCGCTCGGCACGGTGCGACTGCTCCTGCTCGGCCCAAGCGATGAAGGCCCTGCACTGAGCCACGAAGAAATCCTGCAACGTTTCCGCGCTGAAGGTTTCAACCAGCAGCGTTTCCTTCTGGGTCACAACGTCGAAGTACACGAGCGCAATATCGAGTGTTTGCAGGTAGCGCGCTTCGCAGAGCAGCCAGCCGTAAACCTTCGCCTGAGCCCAGTGCAGATGACGGTGATTGGCCGGTTGCCTGTCCAGATCGCCGCGGTATGTCTTGATCTCCTCCAACCGGTTCTTTCCAGGGTCGAAACCGTCTGCCCGGCCGCGCACCTGGAGGGTGCCGTAGCTGCCTTCGAGGGTTACTTCACGCTCGTAGCCATTAGCGCGTCGGGCTGTGACCGTGGCATGGCCAGCCATACCTTCCAGAGCTGTCGGAGAGGGCGTGAAGCGCAGATCCAGGTCACCCTGCTTTGCGGTGAATTCGCACAGGGCGCGAACGGCGACCCGATAAGTCACGACACGACCTCGGCCCATTGCACGTAGCAGACGGCAATCGGCACCTGATGACGCTGCGCAAAGTCTATCCAGCGTTTCTGGTTGTCCTGCAGTCGGTCACCTGGGCCTTTGACTTCTATCAGTTGATAGCGTCGCTCGGCTGGCCAGAACTGAATGAGATCCGGCAAACCGCTGCGATGATTGGGAACGTCCAGAAGAATGCGCTGGAAGAATGCCTCCAAGTGCTCGGCTGGGATGCAATCGAGCGCAAGCTCCAACAGTGTTTCGTCAAAGAGCCCCCAGCTGACGAACTGTGATTGCAGGCCGAACTTCTCGCGAAACACACGGCGTATGCAGTCACGGTATTCGCCCGTGCCAAGCTTGCTCAGACATTCATCGAACAGCCCGGCGCGGCGTTTGTGGAAATCTGGCCTGGCGAGGTCAGCAGGCGCCGCGTGGAAGGGGTGGAAGAAGGCGCCCGGCAAAGGCGCAAAGATCGCATCCCAACACAACATGCCGAGCATGGAGTTGATCAGCGCGTTTTCCACGTAATAAACCGGCGCATCGCTGCAGGTCAGGTGTTCCTGAACAGCGCGTTCGACGCTTCGTCCCTCCAGCCTGGACAGTATCAGATCGATGCGCACCGGCTGGGCCATGCCTGCTCGACGCGAGGCAGGACCGCCGAGGGCTCGGCGCAAACGTGGCAGGATGCGCTGCAACTGTTGGGCCTCATGCTCGCTTTCAGGCGCAGCCTCGGCAGTCAGTGCCAACTGCAAGGCGACCTCTGGTTGCTCACAGCGCTCCAGCACCCGTATGGCTCGTTCTCGCGCCCCCGGATAGCGATTGGCTGAATGCAGACGCAGCGCCTGGGATAAGTCGCCGACTCGCTCGCATTGCCGTGCAATAGCGAGCAACAGCTTGCCGCGACGGTTTTCCAGCCAGTCGTTGGCATAGGGCGCGGTAGGCACGTCCATCAGCACCGAATCGACCGGCTCGCCCGCCTCGAAGCGCTCACGGCACCGGTGCAGATGTAGGTAGGCGTCTACGTCCGCTCGCTTATGAAACGCACGGGACTCCGGGGAAAAGGCTACCTGTTCATAACGAAAAATGCCCAGGTCGGCCAGCACGAATTCGGACCAGTCCTGATGAATATTCCCGAAGAACATCAGCCTAAGCCGGTCGCACAGATCGTTGATGGTCAAACCGAACGCCACATCGCCAAGCGCCTCGCACCAGTGGGCGAATGGTTTAGGTTGGGGATGCTCAGTCACAAGAGCTTGCAGCAGGTCGCTTTTGCGTTGGCTGCTGAGCCGTGCACCGAACACGCGGATGAGTTCTTCCTTTTTCAGCAGCCCGAACAGCTGGATGAGATCCAGCGTTGGGTCGGGTTCGATCCACCCCTGTTCGACAAGCGTTTCAGAGGCTCGAATAGGACAGCCGATTTCGGCGTAGCTGAGTTTACTGGCGCGGAACAGCGCACCTTTACGCATGACCATGCGTACCAAAAGCGCCTGCGATGCCTGCGGGACATGTTGGAAACGGTCCAGAAAGGAACGCTCGGATTCATTCAGCAGATCCCCATGGCGCTCACCCACCCAGGCGAGCACCTGCCGAAAGTTGTCAAGGTAATAGAAGGGGTTTTCCAAGGCCTGGCGCATCGAACGTCCGGTTCGGTGAAACGAGGGCGTGTCGGCCCAAGAGACTGGGTATTTATACAGTTGCCGGCATTTTTGGCAACGGTCGGACGATCAATGGTGGAGTAGTGCCGAGGTCGCCTTGGCTGCCAGGGGTGATGGGTATCGCTTCGCTCCCCATCCTACTGGAGCTGGCCTGGCTTGTAGGATGTGGTTGAGCGTAGCGATACCCATGCAGTGGACGTGTCTAGCTTTTGGCTTTAGCCAGGATCAAACCGTGCGCGAGAAGCGGCCGCGCTGCTCACCACCGAGGTACGCATCGAACGCCATGGCAACGTTGCGCATCATCAGGTGGCCTTGCGGTAGCAATTGCACGCTGCCCTCATCTATCTCCACCAGGCCATCGGCGACATGCTCGTCAAGCTTGGCCAGCGAGTCGGCAAAGTATTCGCGGAAATCGATGCCGTACCGGTTTTCGATCTCGGCGAAATCGATGTGGCCATGACACATCAGCGAAATGATCACATCACGACGCAACCGGTCGTCCTCGCTGAGCTTGTATCCACGGTGAACGGGCAACATCCCTTCGTTGAGCCGCGCGTAGTACTGCGACAGCTCCTTCACGTTCTGGCTGTAGCTGTTGCCGACTTTACCGATGGAGGAGATGCCGAGACCGATCAGATCGCAATCGGCATGGGTCGAGTAGCCCTGGAAGTTGCGCTGCAGGGTGCCATTGGCACGAGCCAGCGTGAGCTCGTCATCCGGCAGTGAAAAGTGATCCATCCCGATATAGACGTAACCGGCATCGGTCAGACGCTTGATCGTCAGCTCAAGCAATTCGAGCTTGCGCTCCGGTGGCGGCATATCTTCCGGGCGGATCAGTTTTTGGGCGCGCACCAGCTCCGGCAGATGCGCGTAACTGTAGGCGGCAATGCGGTCTGGGCGGATGTCGATGATCTTGTCCAGGGTGACGCTGAAACTGTCCACCGTCTGCAGGGGCAGCCCATAGATGAGGTCGACGCTGATGGATTTGAACTGTGCGTCCCGTGCGGCCTGGACCAGTTCGCGGGTCTGCTCTTCGGTCTGGATGCGGTTGACGGCGATCTGAACCTGCTCATCGAAGTCCTGCACGCCAAAACTCAGGCGATTGAAGCCCAGCTCGCGCAGTTGGTGAATCTGTTCAGGCGTGACGGTGCGAGGGTCCACTTCCAGAGAAAATTCGTGGCTGTCACTGTCGTCCATGTTGAATGCGTCATGCAGTGAACCCATGAGATCGGCCAGTTGTTCACTGGTGAAATAGGTTGGAGTGCCGCCACCCAAATGCAATTGCGTCAACCTGCGCGAGCGGTCAAACAGCGCGGCTTGCATCTGGATTTCGCGCTTGAGGTATTGCAGATACTCGACGGCGCGGTCGGTCTTGTGGGTGATGATCTTGTTGCAGGCGCAGTAGTAACAAAGGCTCTTGCAGAAGGGGATATGGATGTACACCGATAGCGGCTTTGGTGTTCCGGCCTCGTTGGTTTCCTGTGCGGCATTGCGGTAGTCATCAACGGCGAACGCCTGATGAAACTGTGGCGCAGTGGGGTAGGAGGTGTAACGAGGACCCGGACGGTCGTACTTCTCGACCAGGGCGCGGTTAAAGCTCGGCGTTTGGTCCATGAGTGGCTTACCTTGCGATTGATAGGGAACGGCCTGGCGGGGGTGCGTATGCGGCCTGCGACATCGTGGCGCGATTATCCCTGATTCCAGATCACCAAACGGCTGTCTCAGATCAAGATCCGTTCAGCTTGTGGTCAGCTGCTGCGGTGATCTACACCCCAGATGTGGTGCTTGAGTGTCACCGAGCCGGCGATCTTCGCTGCATTGAACGCCTGCGCGTCTGTGCGGCGATAGCAGTTATCTGCAAATCCAGCCCTTTGCGCTCAGCCTGCCTCACCCCGTGCGAATAGCTGTAATCGATTCGGTGATTTACTGATCTGTGTCAATGAAAACAGTCGGCGCTACGGTTCGTCTCGTGGGCAGTGACGTCATTGATGGACTCAACAGAACTTCAATCCAGAACAACCGCCTTTTTGCTTTTAGAGCACGCCACGCCTGTTCGAGCTCTTTTTCTTCGGGCTACTTGGCAAGCTGCTCAGTTCGCATCAGGCTAGACGCAAGTCAACCACCTCTCATCGGAACACCGGACTGATTGAATTCACTCAAGTAATCGTAGAACCCCGCATCGTTTCGGTGGTCGTAGCCTCTAGTCAGCCGCTGTCGGCGGGACATGCAGGGTATGACTGCTGACCGATCTGGACGCAGTGCATCAACTGGAACCTTCCTCTTCAAGGACTCACATGATCAAAAAATGCCTTTTTCCTGCGGCCGGATATGGCACGCGATTCCTCCCTGCAACCAAGGCAATGCCTAAGGAAATGTTGCCGGTAGTGAACAAGCCCCTGATTCAGTACGGGGTTGAAGAGGCGCTAGCGGCAGGGCTCAGCCAGATCGCTATCGTTACCGGGCGAGGCAAGCGGTCCCTGGAAGATCACTTCGATATCAGCTACGAGCTCGAGCACCAGATCCGTAATACCGACAAGGAAAAGTACCTGGTCGGTATCCGCAAACTGATCGATCAGTGCAGCTTCTCCTACACCCGTCAGGTCGAAATGAAGGGCCTGGGCCACGCCATTCTCAGCGGCCGCCCGCTGATCGGTGACGAGCCGTTCGCAGTCGTTCTGGCCGACGACCTTTGCATCAACCTGGACGGCGACCCTGTACTGGCGCAGATGGTCAAGCTATACAACCAGTTCCGCTGCTCGATCGTTGCGATTCAGGAAGTGCCGCCAGAAGAAACCAGCAAGTACGGCGTTATTGCTGGCGAGATGATCCGCGACGACATCTTCCGCGTCAGCCACATGGTCGAGAAGCCGAAGCCTGAAGATGCACCATCCAACCTTGCGATCATTGGTCGCTATATCCTGACACCGGACATTTTCGATCTGATCGAGCAAACCGAGCCTGGTAAAGGCGGCGAAATCCAGATCACCGACGCGCTGATGCGTCAGGCTCAGGATGGTTGCGTACTGGCATATAAGTTCAAGGGCCAGCGTTTCGACTGCGGCTCTGCCGAAGGCTACATCGGTGCTACAAACTTCTGCTACGAGAACTTCTACCTGACCGGTAAAGCGTTCTAAGCGACAGCGCGTTATGTACGAAGCCACCTCCGGGTGGCTTCGTCCGTTCAGGGGGCTGGCAATTCATCGGCGCCGGGGCCAAGCGGTTGCCCATAGCTGAATTCGACGTAGTTCCCCGCCGGGTCACGCACGCCGCAGTAATAGCCGACAGGGTAGGGCTCATCACGCGGCTCCCAGATCAGGCAGCCTGCTTCGCGCGCCAACTCTGCGACGGTATCGACCTCACCTCGGCTGGCCATGGCAAAGCCGAAGTGACTGTAATCATTGTCAGCCAGCGCTCGGTCCTGCCCACCAGGCATGATCACGAAGATGAACTCCCGCTCCTTACCGGGTTCGGCCATCCAGACGATTCGCGAGCCCTTGCCGGCCCGCTCATGGAAAACATGCATGCCACAAAATCGCTGATAGAAGGCGATGCAGGCGTCCAGATCCGGCACGTGCAGGGCAAGATGAGTAAGGGTAGGGCGCATGTGGCACTCCTTCGGTGATCAGGTCAAACGCCTGGGTTATGCTGTCCGCTCTACAAGGGAGACAACAGTTCATGGCTTACGACTTCGATTTATTCGTCATCGGCGCAGGTTCCGGTGGCGTCCGTGCCGCTCGTTTCGCAGTTGGTTTCGGCGCGCGTGTCGCAGTGGCCGAAAGCCGTTATCTGGGTGGCACCTGCGTGAATGTTGGCTGCGTACCTAAGAAGCTATTGGTGTACGGGGCGCATTATTCCGAAGACATCGATCAGGCGCAGGGCTACGGCTGGACAATCGATGGCGCGACCTTCGACTGGAAAGCCTTGATAGCCGGCAAAGACCGCGAGATTCAGCGACTCAATGGCATCTACAAGAACCTCCTGACTGACAGCGGCGTCACCTTGCTGCAAGCCCATGCTCGGCTAGTCGACGCGCACACGGTTGAAGTCGAAGGCCAGCATTACACCGCCGAACACATCCTGATTGCCACCGGCGGCTGGCCGTTCGTGCCGGACATCCCAGGCCGCGAGCATGCCATTACCTCCAATGAAGCCTTCTATCTGGAAGAGCTCCCACGCAGGGTGCTGGTGGTCGGTGGTGGCTACATCGCTGTCGAGTTTGCCTCGATCTTCCACGGATGCGGCGCAGAAACCAAGTTGCTGTACCGAGGCGATCTGTTCCTGCGTGGTTTCGATGGTTCGTTGCGCGATCACTTGAAAGATGAGCTGATCAAGAAGGATGTCGACCTGCAGTTCAACGCTGATATCGCCAGCATCGATAAGCGCGCGGACGGTACGCTGCTGGCGACGTTGAAAGATGGGCGTACGCTGGAAGCCGACTGCATTCTGTATGCAACAGGCCGCCGGCCGATGCTTGACGGCCTAGGCCTGGAGAATCTGGACGTGACTCTGGACGAGCGTGGCTTTGTTGCGGTGGATGAACAGTTCCGCACGACAACTCCGTCGATTCTGGCCATAGGTGACGTGATAGGTCGAATCCAGCTGACGCCCGTGGCGCTTGCCGAAGGGATGGCCGTAGCCCGTCAGCTATTCAAGCCTGACGAATATCGGCCAGTCGACTACAACACGATTGCCACTGCCGTATTCAGCCTGCCCAACATGGCCACCGTCGGGTTGACCGAGGAAGAAGCCCGAGCGCAGGGGCACAAGGTAGTGCTGTTCGAGAGCCGCTTCCGGCCGATGAAGTTGACCATGACCAACAGCCTGGAGCGCAGCCTGATGAAGTTGGTGGTCGATGCCGAGACGGACAAGGTGCTGGGCTGCCACATGGCCGGTCCGGATGCCGGAGAGATCATCCAAGGTTTGGCGGTCGCCTTGAAAGCAGGCGCAACCAAGCGAATATTCGACGACACGCTAGGGATTCACCCAACAGCTGCCGAAGAGTTCGTCACAATGCGCACACCTACGGGACTTTGATCTCGCAGCAGCTGGTGGTCGAGCCGGGCACGGAGGCGTAGGTGGGGCAAGGGCAGGGGAGCGGGACGGAAGACGCAGCCGCTCTTCCGCCCGGCCAGGGCAAAGCGATCAGTGATGATGATGGCCGCTGTCGGTCGCCTGGGGCGCCTGATCGTGAATGCTGACATCCACGGTTACTTCGCCGGCTTTCTCGAAAATCAATGTCAGGGGAAAGTGTTCGCCAGCCACGAGCGGTTCCTTGAGTTTGAACAGCATTACGTGGTTACCGCCTGGCTTGAACTCCACCTCGCCACCTGCGGCAAGTTCGACCGATTCGATCCGCTGCATGCTCATGACTTCGCCCTTGTGCACATGAGTATGCAATTCGGCCTTTTCGGCCCGGGGCGTCTGCACACCTATGAGTTTGTCCGTTGCTTCGCCTGGGTTGTTTACCCGGAAGTAGACAGCGCCGGTTGGAGCGGTTGGCGGCATCGCACGTGACCAGACCTGCGTGATCGCCGGTTTGTCATCCACCGCATGGTGAGCGTGATCCTCGGCGGTTGCGGTCAGGGTGGCCGTGCCGAGCACGACAGCGGCTATCAGGCGAAGCAACATGATTCTCTTCCTAGGGGCTTGAAAGGCCGAACATTAACATGCTGGTCTCGGTAACGGCTTAGCGCGCAATGCGCTGGACTGACCAGGAGACGGTCGCAATGGAACCTGCACGAGCGCTGCGTTTCTGTTTGAATGAGCTATAAAACACGCCCCATCTGATCGGAGACACATCGCCCAATGGAACGAAGTCGCTGGAGTCATCGGTTGCTGAGTGGGGGAAATGAACCGGATCCGCGGTTCACCCTGGCCAACGAACGCACCTTTCTTGCCTGGATCCGTACATCATTGGCACTGTTGGCCGGCGGCGTCGCAGTTGAAGCATTCGCTGGCGAAGTTTTTACGCTGGAAATCCGTAAGATCCTATCGATATCGCTGCTTTTGCTGGCCATCTTCATCAGTTCATCAGCTTGCATACGCTGGTTGAGCATCGAACGCGCGATGCGCCACAGTGGCCCGTTACCATTTCCGATGCTGGTCCCGATCCTGTCGATTGGCGGGACGCTGGTTACCTTGGTATTGATCAGTTACATCGCACTTGGCGGCTGATCATGCACATTTCGTTTCGCCGCCGTCTGCAGCCCAAGCCGCCGCCACCACCGTTGCACGAAGACCCTGGCTTGCAGCCGGAACGCACTTCGCTGGCCTGGGGTCGAACGCTGCTTACAATGCTCACGGTCAGCGCGCTTTTTCTGCGGTGGATGCCATATCACGGGGCTATTGTTGGCGCGCTCGTGGCGCTCGCGCTGATCACAGCGCTCGGTATCTGGACGACCCAACGGCGCCGCTATATGCGCAGCGCCAGCGGAGTGAAGAGTGGCCGCATACAGGCTGACGCCACTTCCATATTCTGGCTCGGTGCCTCGGTCGTGGTATTGGGGGCGCTTGGGCTCTACACCGTAATTTTCTTGCCGATCACTGATTAAGGCAGCAACCCACAAGAGGCTTAGATGACAACCGCCAATCAGCAGTTTGCCAGCGACAACTATTCAGGTATCTGCCCTGAAGCCTGGGACGCCATGGCGCGTGCCAACCAAGGGCATGACCGTGCTTATGGCGACGATCAATGGACGGCGCGCGCGGCAGATCATTTTCGACAGCTGTTCGAAACTGATTGCGAAGTGTTCTTCGCTTTCAATGGCACGGCGGCAAATTCACTGGCGTTGTCGGCCTTGTGTCAGAGCTACCACAGCGTCATATGCGGTGACATTGCGCACATCGAGACGGATGAATGTGGCGCGCCAGAATTCTTTTCCAACGGCTCGAAATTGCTGGTCGCACGGACCGAACAGGGCAAGCTGACGCCTGCTGCAATTCGTGAAATCGCACTCAAGCGCAAGGATATCCATTACCCAAAGCCGCAAGTGGTCAGCATCACTCAAGCGACCGAGATAGGCACCGTCTACCGACCAGACGAACTGCGCGCCATCAGCGATACCTGCAAGGAATTGGGCCTGCATCTGCACATGGACGGTGCCCGTTTCGCCAACGCTTGCGCACATCTGAGCCTCTCACCGGCAGAGCTGAGCTGGAAAGCAGGTGTGGATGTCCTGTGTTTCGGTGGCACCAAAAATGGGATGGCCGTGGGTGAAGCGATCCTGTTTTTCAATCGAGCGCTGGCGGAAGACTTCGAATATCGCTGCAAGCAGGCCGGGCAACTGGCATCCAAGATGCGATTCCTGTCCGCGCCCTGGGTGGGTTTGCTGGAAAACGGCGCCTGGATGAAGTATGCCGAGCACGCCAATCAATGTGCCCGTTTGCTGGCTGAACTGGTCAGCGACGTTCCTGACGTTGAGCTGATGTTTCCCGTCGAGGCGAACGGCGTGTTCGTCAGCATTCCGCCATTGGCATTAGAAGCGCTCAGAAGTCGAGGCTGGATGTTCTACACATTCATCGGCGTAGGCGGCGCGCGTTTTATGTGTTCTTGGGATACCAGCGAAGAACGCGTACGCCAATTGGCGAAAGATATTCGTGCGGTTGTATTGCAGAACCAGTAATCAACGGAAAGGGCCGCGGTGTTCTGATCGAACCCGCGGTGCTGGAAGGGAATTACCGAAAACGTCGACGAAAGCCTAAGCACGTGTAAAAACCCAATACGTTATTTAACATAATATAGATTATGCGAAGTTAAGTGTTATGAGCCTTGGATCATTGCGCTGAACATTTCGACCACCATTTAGCTTCCGATGCCGCCGTCGGCCATCAAGACCTTCAGCGGCTATCGGTGACATTCCCACAATGTCGGCGACATCCGTTGCAACACGACTGCTGCGTAGCTGCATAAAAACGTTAGCTTCTGCTTACGCGGATGACTTTGCTTCTGACCCGTCTTCGGTCTGCGCTTGATCCGGTTCTCGGCCTCGACGCCAACGTTGCAAGCGCTCTGCCCAAATTAACGGTCGTTTTGCGCTGTGCGCCCGTTGCCAGGCTTCTGCAACCGCAACGCTGGCCTCAGCCAGGCTGGGATTCAAATGCACGGCACGGTGCAGCTTTTTCAAGCCAAGTTTGTGCTTCATGGCGACCACGAACACTCCCAGCGCTTCGCTGGCGCCATCGCCCACGAAGGTGACGCCGATGATTCGATCACGCCCGCGCTCGGTGAGAACCTTTACGAAACCCCTGTTACCAGCGTTCAGCTGAGCCAGAGCCAGATCCTCAAGATGTACCAGCGTGACCTCGTATTCAGTCTGGGCAGCCTTAGCCTGTGCCTCCGTGACGCCGACCATCGCAACTTCCGGCGATGTAAACGCCGCTACGGGCACAACTCGATCGCTGACAACGACGCGCCGCAGGCCTGAGAAAAGCGCATTTAGCGCGGCAAATCGGGCGTGATGCGCAGCTTCGTGGATAGACGTATCGGGTCCCGTTACGCCGCCCACCGCATAGATATTGGGATAACGGGTCGCGAGGTACTCATCAACCTCAATGGTGCCGTCGTCGCGGACACTCAGCTGCAACTTGTCCAGTCCCAGATTATTGGCCTGAACGCACCTGCCCATGGCAATCAGTACTCGGTCGAAGGCAATCGTCAGGCTTTGTTGGTCATCCGTCATGCACGTCAACTGATATGCCGCGTCCGTCCTCTCGAACTGCTGCGCAACGTGGTCCAACAGAAGCTCGACACCGTCGGCACGCAACGCATCGCACACCGCCTGGCGCGCTTCGGGCTCGAGATCCTGGAGCAGGTGTTGATCTTCGCTCAACATCGTGACCTTGCAGCCCACTCGTTGTAGGGCCTGAGCGAGCTCGCAGGCGTTTCGGTCGCCGCCTAGTACCAGCAAACGGTCCGGGCGCGCTTCCAAGTCCCAGATATTTTCTGAGGTCAGCGGCTCGACCTGATCCAGGCCGGGAATATCAGGTATGTAGGGTTTACTGCCGGTCGCAAGAATTATTGACCTCGAGCTGATGTTGCGATCACCCACCTGCACCGACCAGGGCGATATCAATTGCGCCTCGCCCGTAATCACCTCAACACCCATCGCTCGATAGCCATCAGCGGTAACGCGGTCCTGCGCATCACTGAGGGTAAGGCGAACCTGATGCATGACACGGGCGAAATCGTCGTCCCGAGTAACGTCAGCCATATTGCCGTGCTGACGCAACGAATAAGCGCTGTTCGCGGCTTGCATGAGAGCCCGAGCCGGTACGCTGCCACTGTTCAAGGCCGCGCCGCCTAGCCGGCCTGGCTCGACAAGGGCGACCCGCGCTTTCATCGATGCAGCAACACGGGCAGCGGCAAGCCCCCCACTCCCCGCCCCGACGACCACCAGGTTGTGTTCGAAATGCTTTGGTTTTTGCCAGCCGCGGAACGCCTTGCGCCCTTTGTAGTGAGTCAACAATCTCGTCGCAGCCAGTGGGAATACCGCCAGCAATATCAGCGTCCCGATCATGCTTGGCGAAAGGATGTCCGAGACCGACTGCAGGCGCGCCAACTGACGGCCTGCATTCACGTAGATGGCGTTGCCCGGCAACATGCCCGCCTGGGTCGTCCACCAGAACGTCCAGACACTCACGCGGGTGAGGCCCAACGCAGGATTGAGCAGCACGAACGGGACCAACGGAATCAACCGCAGTGAAAAAAGGTAAAAGGAACCGTCCCGCTCAAGCCCACGGTTGATGCCGGCGATCTGTTTGGCGAACCGCTTCTGTACCCAATCGCGCAACAGAAACCGGCTGATCACCATGGCGATCAGCGCGCCCACGTTGCTCGCGAAAGACACCAGCAGCGTGCCGCCCATCAACCCGAACAGTGCGCCAGCAAGCAGGGTAAGGATCACCGTCCCGGGGAACGACAGCACGGTCAGCGCGACGTATGCGGTGAAGAATATCGCACCTGCCCACCAGGGATGCGCTTGCACCTGATCACGAAGCGCCCCGCTCCTTGACTGAATATTTTCGAGCGTCAGGTACTCGCCAAGGTCGAACCAGAAAAAGCAGACCCCTGCGATGACGAACCCAAGGATGATAAGTATCCGCGTCAGTTTCATTCGCGTCCTACCCTCTGTAGGCGGCCGACAAGCACCCTCGGGACAAGGGTGGCTCGCCAATCCGTCGCGAACGATTGGCAGGACATATGGCCAGCGGATGAGCTGTAAATGATCAAAAGAAAGGCTCTCGTACGGGAATGCCTAGTTTCGAACTTGCCAAGTGGCGTGCGTTCCGACGTGGCGACGATCAGTCACGACTGGCCTGGCCAGCACGAGCAGCCGAGGCGCTTCCGCCCATCTCTGAGGCTGAACGATAAAAATCTCGCATCGTCTAGAAAGAGGCTGCAGAGGCCCCTCCTCTGTATGGAGGGAACCCATCAATCCGGCGATAGGACTGCCATCCTTTGACTGGAGATTCCGATGCAATCAGACGATCACCTTCCTTCCCGCCGCCGACTGATCCAGGGCGCGGCGGCGACACTGGCGGCAGGCGTGGCGATGCCCGCCTTTGCTCAGTCATCCTCGGGCACCGCACAGCCGGCCAATACGCCCGCGCCGTTAAGCGACCCTACCAAGCGCTATGCGCAACCACCCTTCAAAGAGCAGAAACAGCCCTGGCCGGGGCTTGCCCGCGATATGGACCCCAAACCCGACCACGGCGAAGAAAGCTACCAGGGAAGCAACCGCCTCGCCGGCCGCAAAGCTCTGATTACCGGCGGCGACTCCGGCATTGGCCGGGCTGCAGCGATTGCGTTTGCCCGTGAAGGCGCGGATGTTGCGATCAACTACCTGCCTGATGAAGAGCCAGATGCGCAGGCGGTCGTCGAATTGATACACCAAGCAGGCCGCAAGGCCGTCACGTTACCTGGCGACATTCGTGACGAAGGGTTCTGCCGAAACCTGGTCGAAAAAGCCTCAGAGGCGCTGGGCGGTCTCGACATTCTGGTCAATAACGCCGCACGGCAGCAGAGTCATCAATCGATTCTGGACATCAGCAGCGAAGAGTTCGACTGGACCGTAAAAACCAATCTCTATGCCATGTTCTGGATTACAAAGGCCGCCGTCCCGCTCATGCCGCCGGGATCGTCGATCATCAACACCTCATCGGTCGTCAGCTACGACCCTCCCGTGAACCTGCTCGACTACTCCATGACCAAAGCCGGGATCGTCAATTTCAGCAAGGGCCTGGCGAAGCAGTTGATCGAGAAAGGTATTCGAGTAAATGCCGTGGCCCCGGGCCCGTTCTGGACGCCGCTGCAGGTCAGTGGTGGTCAGACCATGGAAAACCTCAAGAGCTTTGGCAGCGACGCGCCGTTGGGCCGGCCCGGCCAGCCGGCGGAGATTGCACATATATATGTATATCTCGCTTCCACCGAAGCCAGCTACGTTACCGGGCAGGTTTACGGCGCATCCGGTGGCAACGGCAACCCTTGAGCAAGCCAGAGGAGCGCAGGAGGCGTGAGTTTGCCTCCTTCACTTGCAATTTGTTTCTGTCGCTGCCGAAAGACGCCTTAGTGAAGTGATGGGGTTGAGAGACGGTGCGGACGACTAAGACGCTGCGGCGGATCAGCTGCAACACTGATCCGTCACTTCATCCCTAGCTGCTCGCGCATCTCATCTGTGATGGTCTGCTCCGTCTCGTTGATCCCTGCCCAGGGGTCATCAGCGCCCTGCTCTTCCAGCCGCGGGATCAGGTTGCGGATGGTCCACAGGTTCGCGCCTTTGAGGTCAGCAAGCTCATCCCGATGAATCGGTACCGACACGCCCAGTCCCTCCCTGGCGCGAACTGAGTACGCTGCTACGGTACTGGCACCCTGGCTGTTGCGCAGGTAATCGATGAAGATCCGACCCACCCGATTCTTCGGCCCGCTCACTGCGGAAAAATGCTGCGGTAAAAGCTTGGCCATGTACTGCGCGATGGCCTGGCTGAACGCTTTGACTTCGCTCCAGCTGTGCACCGGCTCAAGCGGCACCATGATGTGCAGCCCCTTGCCACCGCTGGTTTTGAGAAAAGACTTGAGGCCGATTTCGTCCAGCAGCGTCTGAGTCAGCTGGGTCGCTTCTATCATGCGCTTCCAGGGCAGCGCGGGGTCGGGGTCGAGGTCCAGAACGAAGCGATCTGGATGATCCAGTACCGGTGCAACGGCATTCCAGGTATGCAATTCGATGGTGCCCATCTGCGCGGCACTGACCAGCGCTTCTACCGTGTCGATGGTCATCAGCGCAGCGTGTTTGGGGTACAACGCGGTATCCAGCTGAGTGACGTGCGGGATGCTGAGTTTTTCGATGTGCTTCTGGAAAAAAAGCTCACCCTCAATCCCTTCCGGTGCGCGCACCAGCGCCAAGGGACGCTGCTTTATATAGGGCAATGCCCAGGGCGCGACCTCTGCATAAAACCGGGCGAGTTCCATCTTGGTGGCGCCGATTGACTTATCGATCACGCGGTCTGGGTTGGAGATCTTGATCTGGCCGGCAGGCTTGCTCGCGCCGCGTTCAGATTTTTTACCGGCGCCCGCTTTGCTGGGGGCCGCTGCCGGCTTTTCGTGGGTGATTGCCTTCGCCGGTTTGTCCGAGCGAAGCCCGTGAAATACCGAATGACGGACAACCCCCTGACGGGTCATTTCCGCGTATGCCACTTCACACATCAGCTCCGGCTTCAGCCAGTGGGCGCCGCGTACATCCGCAGCGGGAGGCGCTTTTGCCAGCGGGCTTTTAGGCACCTCCAACCCTTTGAGCTTGGTGTGCAGGCTTGTCAACGTCGCCTGATTGAACCCGGTGCCGACCTTACCGGCGTACATGAGGTTGCCTTGATCGTCGTGCAGACCCAGCAGCAACGCGCCGAAACCGCTTCGCGCGCCCTTGGGGTCGGTGTAGCCGACGATGATGAATTCCTGGCGATTCTTGCACTTGATCTTGACCCAGCTGTTACTGCGCCGTGACACGTAGGTGCTACCGGCGCGCTTGCCGATCAAACCTTCAAGATTCATCTGACAGGCACTTTCCAGCACGCTTTCCGGATGCTCGGTAAAGTCAGCGGAGAAACGAAGCAGGTCACTGTCGTTCTGGTCAAGCAGCTGGCCCAACGCCGCACGACGCTCTTCCAACGGTACGTCGCGCAGGTCCATTCCGTTCAGGTAAGGCATGTCGAACAGGTAATACACGATAGAGCCGCTGCGCCCCACTTCGAAGGCATTCTGCAGCGCTTGAAAGTCGGGAGTGCCCTCCTCGTTCGGTACAACCACCTCGCCGTCCAGCCAGGCCGAATCCAAACCCAATGAAGCAAGCGCTTCAGCTTGCTGCGGCATCTTTGCCGTCCAGTCGTGTCCGTTGCGAGTGAACAGCTGAACCTTGCCAGAGTCGATGCGAGCCATGACTCGATAGCCGTCGAACTTGACCTCGTACCGCCAATCACCATCGGGAACAGACTCCATCAGCGTCGCCAGCTGCGGCTTGAGGCTGTCAGGCAGTGGCGCGGCCTTGGCTCCTGATAGAGTCGTCTTCGTGGTTTTCTTGCGTGTTCGAGCCTGGGGCGTCTTCACCGGTTTGGCGTCGACTTCCAGCTTTGCCTTGCCGCGCTTTCTTGGAATCAGGGTGCGATCACTTAGCACGCTGTCCGGCTGCTCCTTGACCACGTCGTATTCCTGCTCAGGACGAGCGGACGTGTCGTTGGACTTGATCAGAAACCATTGCTCCTTGCCGCCATCCATCTTGGTGCGAACGAGGTTCCAGGTGCCGCTAAGCTTTTCGCCCTCAAGGCTGAATTTGAGTTTGCCCTTGCGATAGCCTTCCTGCGGGTCGCCTTCTGGTTGCCATATGCCCCGATCCCACACGATCACTTCGCCTGCACCGTAATGTCCGGCGGGAATGGTGCCCTCGAATGTCGCGTATTCGAGCGGGTGATCTTCGACATGTACAGCAAGGCGCCGTGACTTCGGGTCCAGTGACGGCCCTTTTGGTACCGCCCAGCTTTTCAGGGTGCCGTCCAGCTCCAACCGGAAGTCGTAATGCAGCCTCGTCGCATCGTGCTTTTGAATGCAGTACTGCAACGCATGGCTGGCGCCGCGCTTGCGGCCCACCTTGGGCTTACCGCCGGGCTCAGGTGTAGCCGCGAAGTCCCGCTTTCGATTGTATTCATCGAGCGCCATGGCGCAGCTCCCTGATTACGTCGGCTGGCTTTTACTCAATCGAACCTGGATCGGACGCCGTGTCGGTCGGCCCACCGTGGCTGGAGTGCCGGCCTGGCTGAACCGAGCGATCCTCTACCTCTGGATCTGATTCGCCTTCGGTCTCGGGCGGCGTGGCCACCAGGTCGCCGTCCTCTGTGACCGTGCGGCCCTGGCTGTCCTTATGGGTGTCCAGGGTCTCCTGCGGAGCCGGATTGCCCATTGGGCTAGGTCGCGCGCCTTTTTCCGATTCAGGAGTGCCTGCGGGCCATTGCGCGAATGCGGACGTTGCCACAAGGCTTGCGAATATCAGTGTCGTAATCGACTTCATGCTGCCACCTCATTGAAGAAGGTTGTCAGCCCGATGTGGGCCAAATGTGTTTCGCCACAAGGGCTTAGCTCAAGCAAGCGAAACGGCGTCTCTTTCGCTCTGGACAAACTTCCGCCGAGCGGCGCGAAATGGATGTTTACAACAGGGCGTGCGCTGCTAGCGTTTGAAGATGCTGCGGCCGTAAAGCTGCTGCATTCGTCTGCGAGCCTACTCGCGGAATCTGGACTCACGATGGGAGGAAGGATCATGGCTTCGCGTCTACCTCTGCTGACGATAGAAAACATCCTTCACAACTATCTCCACCCCTTCCGTTGTGATTGTCATGTGCAGGACGACAGTCGTGTCACTGTTCGTCTCTACGAGGCGCAATCGGACGGCGAAGAATTGACCGTATTCGGCATCACCGACGAACAATGCCGCGACGCCGCCAACCTGGTTCGGCTCGCCCAGGAACTGCGTTTCGAACTCTACGCAACCCGCAGTGGTTTGATGACTGCGGAGCTGCCGTCGAAAATTGCCGAACGCTAGACGATACGTCCGGCTGTCTTCCACTCAGGAACTAGCGCTTGGCTTCAGTGTTAGGCGCTTCGGAACGTGTCAGGTAGGCTTGTGTCAGTTCGGCCAAGTGGCTGCGCATCCATTCAGCCATCGCCTCCTCTTCTTTCAGGATGCTTTTGCAGACGTCTGCCGTCTGGCTATCACCCACCGCTTCGGCTGCAGCGATCAGAATTTCGTACGAGGCGATTTCAAGGTTTTCGAAGACGTAACCCATCTGCGCGCCTTTGACGATTTCATCGTTGACCATCATCCCGCCCATGGCCTGCCCCATAGCCATCATCTTGCCGCCCAGATCCTTGAAGCCTGAATAGGACTTGTCATAACGCTGAAGGCAACCTTCGATCAACTTGGACTGGTTCTGAGTTTCGGTGATGTGCTGTTCGATCCGCGCCTTGAGCTGCGGGTAGTGTTCGATGCGGCTGGCCTGCTTGTTCAGCATGGTCTCTGCCTGGGCTTCCATCGCATGAGCGTCTCGCAGCCACTCGATCAGGCGTTCAATGCGGACGTCATTACCGGTTTGTGCGCTTTGCATGGCATCTCTCCCATTTGGTCGGATAACGATTCGTTTTCAATCCACCTTGATAAGTGTGAAAGGGTCTGCGCTGGGGAGTTCCAAACATCCGACTGAGTGCATCTGGCTCCGATAGCTGAGATGAACTTTGCACAGCTCTGGTCAGTCATTCATGCAACCTTGGAATGGAGCAGCCTTATCGACATCCTCGAGACCCCCTTTCATTGGGAACAGTACATAACCGAACCGGCGCTGCGCGTCCTGCTGGCGGCCACGGTTGTCGTGGTGCTGCTGAGCGTGTTCAGCCGTGTGCTGACCGCCGTGATGCTGCGATTGGGGCGCGGCTTTCTTTTCACCAAGGCCGTTTCCGAGCAACTTGAAAAGCCCATCAGAGTCTTGCTTCCCCTGCTCGGCTTGCAGGCTGTACTGGCGACGGCGAGCAGTGATCTCGCGCTGATAGGCATCTCTCGGCGGATCACCACGCTGCTGATCATTGGCTGTTTTACCTGGCTGGCGATGCGCCTGTTACGCGGGCTCGAGCAAGCCGTTCGCTTGAAAAACCCGGTGGATGTCACCGACAACCTGCGAGCGCGGCAGATTCAGACCCAGTCCCGGGTGTTGTTGCGGACCATGGGATTCTTCGTGCTGCTTATCGGTGCAGCCGGAATGCTGATGACCTTTCCCGCAGCCCGGCAGTTTGGTGCGAGCCTGCTCGCCTCGGCCGGTCTTGCAGGTCTCGCGGTCGGTTTTGCCGCCCGCCCCGTGCTAGGAAACCTCATAGCAGGCATACAGATAGCGATCACCCAACCGATTCGGCTGGACGACGTGGTCATCGTTGAAAACGAGTGGGGCCGCATCGAGGAAATAACCGGGACCTACGTCGTCGTGCGGATCTGGGATGATCGGCGTTTGGTCGTGCCGTTGCAGTACTTCATCGAGAAACCCTTCCAGAACTGGACGCGCCGCAATTCGAGCATCATCGGCTCCATCTTTCTTTGGGTGGATTACTCATTACCGCTTGAGCCGGTACGTGAAGAGCTTCGCCGTCTATGTGGCGAGGTTCCCGAGTTGTGGGACGGGCGCGTCATCGTTCTGCAAGTTACCGACACCAGCGAGAAATCCATTCAGCTTCGTGTCCTGGTCAGCTCGCCAGACTCGTCACGTAACTGGGACCTGCGCTGCCACTTGCGAGAATCGCTGATCGGTTTCATTCAACGTCAGTACCCACAATCACTTCCGCAACTGCGCGCCGACCTGAGTGTCGGCCACAAGCCCCGTGTCGATCACAGCGTGCCCGACCACATCGAGCCGGAACGCCAACCGCCGGTTTAAATGCAGCGCTACCAAGCCGGTCGCGCTGCATTACTGAGCATCTGATGTTCAGCTGCGACGTCCTGGGGCGATGTGCGGGACGCGATGCCGGTCAATCATGCTCGTGCAACTTGGCCAGCAACTGTTCGTATCTGCTCGGCAACTGCTCTAGCCCGTAATGGGCAGCCTGCTTGCGAATGGCCACACGATCTCCGTCGAACTTCACGGTCTCGCTGATGCTCACCTGGCGCTCGCCTTGCATGAGCGCATAGGCGTAGCACTGGGTCCCGCCGTCGTCCTCTTCGCTGTTGTCGGCAACGCCTGTGTTGGAAATGGCAATGTTGGCGAAGCTGGCGTTCAGCGCACCGATGGCCATCTCCGTGGCGACTTCCTCACTGGTCAGGCCATAGGTCTCGATGGTCTCGAAACTGACATGCAGCAGCCGGTTCTTCGCGTTGGGCGAGTAGACGACGAAACCGCTGTCCAGCACCTGACCACACCCCGGAATGTCGCCCAGGAGCGAAGCCATCAAGCCACAGGTGCAGGATTCGGCAGTAGTCAACTTCATCTCTTTGTCGCTTAAGAAGCGCACGATTTCAGTGAGGTCTTGCATGGTCTTCGCTCCGACTGACAGCTGGAATTCATACGGGTTGGACAAAGTTTCGGAACCGACCCCGAATCGCAAAGTTCCGCCGATGCGCGTCCGTCGCAAATTGAGAACTAATTCATAGCGCCTCGGTCTTTTTCAAGACAGGGCCATTGCAGTCCTGGGCCGCAGAACAAGCGGCTTTCAAGAAGAACAAACACTCTTGCCGTGCTCATGGTTCGCAGCCCTTGAAGGTGCTGTGTGGAAACAACGTGCTTGTGACTGGCTTGACGCGAAAACGCCGGTCACATGGGGAAAAGCTTATGAGTATCGCCGCAATCAACGCTCGGCCGGTCCGCCTTAACACAACGCAACGTCTGGGTAGCACCAGTGAGCGTCCTGTGCTGCAGTTGCGCAGCACTCAGGACGACAAGAAGAAGATTCTTTTCGTAACCTCGGAACTTACCGATCTGGTCAAGACCGGCGGGTTGGCTGATGTGTCGGCTGCTCTCCCCCGCGCGCTGGGTGATCTGCATGACGTGCGCGTTCTGATTCCCGGGTACGCCCAAGTCATGAAACATGCCGAGTCGATTCGTATCGTTGGCAGCGTACTGTCCCATGGTGACTTGCCCTCCTGCCGCATCGGGCGTCTCGACATGCCTGACGGCTTGATCATCTATGTATTGATCTGCCCCGAACTCTACGACCGTGATGGCCTGCCCTATGGCGACGATCAAGGTCGCGACTGGCCGGATAACCCCGTGCGTTTCGCTCGCCTGTGCATGGCGGCTGCCGATATTGCCGCTGGTACTGCGGGTATCCGCTGGGTGCCCGACCTCGTACATGCGCATGACTGGCCGACTGGCCTCACGCCTGCCTACATGCATTGGCGCGGGCTCGCCACGCCATGCGTGTTTACCATCCATAACCTGGCTTACCAGGGCAACATCGATATGAGCCTGCGGCGCTCGCTTGGTATTCCGCTGGAAGCCTGTGGACCCGAGCGCATGGAGTTCTACGGTGCCCTGTCGCTGCTGAAAGCAGGCATTGCCTACGCTCAGCACGTGACGACCGTTAGCGCCACGTACGCCAAGGAAATCACCACGTCCGAGTTCGGTTGCGGGATGGAAGGCTTCCTCAGCTTGAAAGCGCGCCAGGGTCTGCTCACCGGATTGCTGAACGGTATCGACGAGAGCTGGGAGCCCGAAAGTTGCTCGTATCTGGTCAGCCCGTTCAGCCCGAATGACTGGTCCGGGAAGCAGGCAAACGCCGCGCATGTCCGCGAGCTGTTCGGCCTGGAGCAAGGCAGCGGCCCGCTATTTTCAGTGGTATCGCGCCTGGTGCACCAGAAAGGCATCGACCTGACCATCGCCATCGCCGAAACAATCGTCGAGCGTGGCGGGCAGCTGGCCATTCTTGGCCGAGGTGAGCCTCACATCGAAGACGAAGTCAGGCGCCTGGCGGAACGTTTCCCAGGCCGCGTCGGTGCGCATATCGGTTTCAACGAGACCGATGCGCGCCGTCTTTTCGCCGGCAGCGACTTCCTGCTCATGCCTTCACGCTACGAGCCCTGTGGGCTGAGCCAGATGTACGCGCAGCGTTTTGCATCCCTGCCGATCGCTCACCGCACAGGGGGCTTGGCCGACAGCATCGATGACGGCGTCACCGGATTCCTGTTCAACGATGCGACCGTCGAAAGCTATCGCGGCGCCGTGGAACGCGCACTGTACGTTCATCAGAACCCCAAGCTGCTCAATGCGATGCGTTGCCGCGCCATGAGCGGGGGATTTTTCTGGAGCCACGCGATCGAACCCTATGACCGGTTGTACCAGCAATTGCTGGGCGGTCGGCGTCATGCCATTGCTGTTTCCTAACGAGGTCAATCAATGCAAAACAGGCCTGCCCGCAACGGGCAACACGGACCGGTGCTACTCGATGATTCGCGTGCTCGGTTCAGGCTCTGGGCTCCAGACGCGCAAAGCGTCAGCCTGGTAATAGTCGGCGGCGATACGCTGCCCATGCAGGCAAACGAAGACGGCTGGTACAGCGTTGAAGCTGTGGCCAGCGCAGGTACTCAATACGCTTTTCTAATCGATGACGAATTACAGGTGCCTGACCCCGCCTCGCGGGCGCAGTCTGCCGATATTCACGACCCCAGCATTCTCGTCGACCCTGATGCCTACCAATGGCGCAACCCTCGTTGGCAGGGCCGCCCCTGGCATGAAACCGTGCTCTACGAATTGCATGTAGGCACCTACGGTGGCTACGCCGAAATCGAACGGCGCTTGCAGGCCCTGGCGGACCTTGGGGTGACTGCCATCGAGCTGATGCCGCTTGCCGAATTTCCGGGCGACCGCAACTGGGGCTATGACGGGGTTCTGCTGTATGCGCCCGAGGCCTCCTACGGCACGCCCGAGCAACTCAAGCATCTGATCGACACCGCGCATGGTCTCGGGCTGATGGTGTTCATCGACGTGGTCTACAACCACTTCGGGCCGGACGGCAATTACCTGCATCGTTACGCCAAGCATTTCTTCCGCCACGACCAGCAGACCCCCTGGGGTGACGGCATTGACTTCCGGCGCCGCGAGGTGCGCGATTTTTTCATCGATAACGCCCTGATGTGGCTGATGGAGTACCGTTTCGACGGGTTGCGCATGGACGCTGTCCACGCGATTCCGGACCGTACCTTCCTGCCTGAGTTGGCTGAGCGCGTTCGTGCCGAAGTCGAGCCTGGTCGCCATGTGCATCTGGTTCTGGAAAATGAAGACAACCGCGCAAGCCTGCTCGGCAAAGACTTCACCGCCCAGTGGAACGACGATGGTCATAACGTTCTGCACACCTTGCTGACTGATGAAAGCCAGGGTTACTACGCCGACTACCATCGCGACGCCACGGACAAGCTGATCCGCTTCCTCGGCGAAGGCTTCGTCTATCAGGGTCATGAAAACCGTCGCGGCGAGTCCCGCGGCGAGCCGAGCGGCCACCTCAGCCCAACTTCGTTCGTGCTGTTTCTGCAAAACCACGACCAAACCGGAAATCGCGCGTTCGGCGACCGCTTGATCGGCCTTGCCGACCCTGACGCGCTGAAGGCTGCAACCACCGTACTGCTGCTTTCACCGATGATTCCGCTGCTGTTCATGGGTGAGGAATGGGGTGCACGTGAGCCCTTCCTGTTCTTCACCAGCCATCACGGTGAGCTCGCTGACGCGGTGCGTGAAGGTCGTCGCGGTGAGTTCGCGGAGTTTTCCGAGTTTGCCGATGAGCAGACGCGCGAGCGCATCCCTGATCCGAACGCCGTCGAAACGTTCGAGTCGTCCAAGCCTGACTTCAGCAAGATGGATAACCCAGAGCACCGCGAGTGGCTGGAGCTCTATCGCCAACTGCTCAACATCCGCCACAGCGAAATCGTGCCGCGCCTTGAAGGCTCCAAGTTTCTCGGTGCGCAAGCTCTGGGTGAAGCAGCCGCCCTTGCCCGCTGGCGCCTGGGGGATGGAAGCGAGCTTCGCCTGGAGTTGAACCTCAGCGAGGTCGACGTGCAGCTCACCCCCGCATCGACCAATGCGCGTTTGCTGCATGCCAGCCGCACCACTGATTCCGAAGCCAGCACGCTACCGGCCCGCTCCGCCAAGATGTACCTGGAGGCTGCACAATGAGCGATGAACAACTCAACCGCCTGGCCAAGGCGGCAGGCCTGTCCATCGACTGGGTTGACGCCGACGGCCGTGACCAACGGGTTACACCTGAAGTCCTGCGTTCTGTATTGAAAGGGCTGGGCCTCGCCGCTGAGAACGACAGCGATATCAGGAGCAGCCTGGAAAAGCTGAATGCCACTAACGGAGATTCGAGCCTCCCGCCTCTGCTGACTCTGGACCAGAGTTCGGCCCTGGATCTGAGCACCTATTTCAAACCTTCAGTAGGCTATGTCCTCGAACTGGAAGACGGCAGCCGTCACGAAGGCACGCTCGATGGACAGGCGCGGCTTGATCCAATCGAGAAGCCGGGCTATCACCGTCTCGAAATCGATGGAAAAACCCTGACGCTTGCAGTCGCTCCGCATGCTTGCCCAAGTGTCGAAAGCGTTGCCGGTTCAGACGCCTGGGGCCTGACCGCTCAGCTCTACAGCTTGCGTCGCCCAGGTGATGGTGGTCTGGGCGACACGCTCGCCCTTGAAACGCTGGCACGCAACGCGGCTGCGCATGGCGCCGATGCGCTTGGCATCAGCCCGATCCACGCCATGTTCACTGGCAACAGTGGCCAGTACAGCCCCTATTCGCCGTCCAGCCGGCTGTTCTTCAACATTCTGCATAGCGCGCCGCAAGCCATTCTTGGCGACACGCCGGTGCGTCGGGCCATCGAGTCCTGCGAGTTGGCGGACGAACTGAAAAGGTTGGAGTCACTGGAGCTGGTCGACTGGGATGCCGTCTCACGCACGCGGCAGTGCCTGCTTCGCGCGCTTTATGACGACTTCGCCACAGGCGGGAACGCTCAACGCGCCGACTTCGACAGCTTCCGTGAAGCAGGTGGCGAGGCGCTGGAGAATCATTGCCGCTTCGAAGCCCTGCATGCCGCCCTGCTTGGCCCCGAAGGTTATCCACAACACTGGCGCGACTGGCCGGAGCAGTACCGCACACCGCAAAGCACCGCCGTGGAGGAATTTGCGAAGGAGCACGCCGAAGAAATCAGCTATTACGCATTTTGCCAGTGGCTGATCGCGCGTGGTCTGGAGCGCGCCCAGACGGCAGCACGCAGCGCCGGCATGAAGATCGGCTTGATCAGCGATCTGGCGGTGGGTGCCGACGGCGGCGGCAGCCAGGCGTGGAGCCGGCAGCACGAAGTCCTGGCGTCACTGAGCGTTGGCGCGCCACCGGACATCATCAATCGTCAGGGCCAGAGCTGGGGCATCTCGGCGTTTTCCCCCTGGGGTCTCAAGGCCAACGGATACCGGGCTTTTATCGAGATGGTGCGCGCCAACCTGGCTCATGCTGGTGGCATGCGCATCGACCACGTCATGGGCCTGATGCGCCTTTGGGTGATCCCGGCCGGTGCTGGGCCGAATGAAGGCGCATATCTCAACTACCCCTTCGATGACCTGCTGCGTCTGCTGTCGCTCGAAGCCTGGCGACGTAACGCCGTGATTCTCGGTGAAGATCTGGGCACCGTACCCGATGGGCTGCGCGAGAAGCTTGCCGACCGGAACCTGCTGGGCATGCGTGTGCTGTTTTTCGAGCGTGACAACCACGGCACGTTCAAAACGCCTGAGCAATGGCCAAGCAGCGCACTGGCGACGTCCACGACCCATGACCTGCCGACCATCAACGGCTGGTGGCAGGGTCACGATATCGATTGGCGCATTCGCGTCGGCCAGCATCAGGAACACGAAAAACCGGCACAGGTCGAAGAGCGGGAACGCGAACGTGCGGGCCTAGTGCGCCTGCTACGCGAATATGCGCCGGATATTCAGGGTGACCTGAATGACCCGCAGGTCTTGGCCGATGCCTGCGGCGCGTTCATTGCCCGCACCCCTGCGCCGCTGGTGCTGTTTCCCGTCGAGGACGCTCTCTGCCTGCTGGAACAACCCAATATGCCGGGCACTACAGATATTCACCCCAATTGGCGTCGTCGGTATCCCGGCGACAGTGCCACGCTGCTTGACGACCCCCGCTGCACGCGCCGCTTGAAAATTCTGGCCGACGCTCGCAAGCAGACCACTGGAAACAACATTCGATGAGAGACCTTAACGCGACGCTGCGCTTGCAGTTTCATCGTGATTTTACCCTTGACCACGCCACCGCATTGGTCGACTACTTCGCCGAGCTCGGCATCAGTCATATCTACGCGTCGCCCCTGCTCACAGCGCGGCCTGGCTCGATGCACGGCTATGACGTGATCGACCCGACCCGAATCAATCCGGAACTGGGCGGCGAGCCGGCGCTGCGCCGTCTGGTCGATGCGCTGCGTGCAAAGGGCATGGGGCTGATCCTCGATATCGTCTCCAACCACATGGCGGTTGGCGGCTCGGGCAATGCCTGGTGGCTGGACGTGCTGGAATGGGGCCGCCGCAGCCCCTATGCGCAGTTCTTCGATATCCAATGGAATTCGCCTGACCCTCTACTGGAAGGCCAACTGCTGGTTCCCTTCCTGGGCAGCGATTACGGCGAGGCCCTGCAGGACGGCAAGATCCCCGTGAAGCTGGATGCCGAAACCGGCACGTTGTACGCCGAGCATTACGAACACCGCTTCCCTATCACTCCGCCGAGTTACGGCGAGATTCTGCGCCTGACGGAGAATCCCGAGTTGCGTGCCCTCGCCGGTCATTTCGACGCGTTGAAGACCGAACCTGCGCCCTATCAGGCGGCACGCCGCTTGCGCGCTGATCTGGCGAAAGCGCTTGAAAGCAGCGAGACCCGCCAGGCGCTCGAGCAGGCCCTCACGCATTACGACTCGACGACAGAAGAGGGTTTCAGGCGTCTGCATGGCCTGCTGGAACGTCAGCACTACCGCCTCGCCAGCTGGCGCACTGCCGGTGACGACATCAACTGGCGGCGCTTCTTCGACATCAATGAGCTGGGTGGCCTTCGGGTCGAGCGTCCGGTGGTCTTTGAGGAGACCCACGAGAAGATTTTCGAGCTGATCAGTGAAGGTTTAGTAGACGGGCTTCGTATAGACCACGTCGACGGCCTGGCCAACCCGCGAGGGTATTGCCGCCGCCTGAGACGCCGTGTCGATCGGCTCAATGCCGCCCGCCCGCCTGAGGCCGCCCAAGATCACGTGCCTATCTACGTCGAGAAGATCCTCGCTGAAGGCGAGCACCTGCCAGATGACTGGGGCGTTGACGGCACCACTGGCTATGAATTCATGAATCAGGTGTCGCTGCTGCAGCACGACCCCGCCGGCAAGGCAACCCTGTGCGCGCTTTGGAGCGAAACGGCCGAACGCCCCGCCGACTTCATGGAAGAAGTGCGTCAGGCCCGCCAGCTGGTATTGACCGGCCCATTGGCAGGCGATTTCGAAACTGTCGCCCAATCGCTGCTGCAGGTTGCACGTTATGACGTGATGACTCGCGACATCACCCTTGGCGCCATTCGCAGGGCCCTGCTCGAATTGATCGTGCACTTCCCCGTCTACCGTACCTACATAGGTGCGAGAGGTCGTCGCGAAACGGATGAGCCGTTCTTCCAGCGCGCACTGGCCGGTGCGAAAACCACCTTGGGCGAAGCGGATTGGCCCCTGCTGGATCTGCTCGATCGCTGGCTCGGTGGTGAAAGCCTGCGCTCCCTGCCGCCTGGACCTGCGCGCCGTATTCGCCGCTACGCCTGCACGCGGTTTCAGCAACTCACCTCGCCGGCCGCGGCCAAGGCCGTGGAAGACACTGCCTGCTACCGCTCCGGCGCATTGCTGTCGCGCAACGATGTGGGCTTCGATCCTCAAACTTTCAGCGCCCCGGTTGAGACCTTCCATGCTGAATGCATGGAGCGCGCCGAGTACTTCCCGCGCAATTTGCTCACCACCGCCACCCATGACCACAAGCGTGGCGAGGACACTCGTGCGCGGATGACGGTTATCAGCGAAAGGGCCGAATGGTTCGCTGCCAAGGTTCGCCATTGGCGTCAGTTGGCCTATGGTCAGCGCAAGGAGCTGGCGGATGGCCCTGCGCCGTCGGCAGGCGACGAAATGTTGCTGTTCCAGATATTGGTCAGCTGCTGGCCACTGGACCTGGCTGTCGATGATCGTGAGGGGATGGAGACGTTCTGCGAGCGTCTGATCAAGTGGCAGGAAAAGGCTGTTCGCGAAGCCAAATTGCGCAGCAACTGGACCGACCCCAACAGCGAGTACGAGGGTGCCTGCCAAGACTATCTGCGCGCCCTGCTCTTGGGTGACGAGAGCAGAACCCTGCGCACTGACATAGCCGAAGCAGCCGCAACGCTTGCCCCATCCGGCGCGTTGAACAGCCTCACCCAAACCCTGCTGCGCATGACTACACCGGGTGTGCCCGACCTGTATCAGGGCACTGACTACTGGGACTTCAGCCTGGTCGATCCTGACAACCGTCGGCCCGTAGACTTCGATGCCCGCCGTTCGAGTTTCAACCTCGACGCCAGACCTGCTGAGCTGCTGGCGAATTGGAAGGACGGTCGAATCAAGCAATGGTTGATCGCTCGCACCCTACGAGCACGCCGCAACGAGCCACGGCTATTCACCGATGGGCAATACCTGCCCTTGAAGATCGAAGGCGAACACGCCGACAGTCTGATCGCGTTCGCTCGTGAGCTGAACGGCACATGGCTGATCGTGATCGCCGCACGGCTTGCCAGCGGCCTGGTAGGCGATGCCGAGATACCGCAGATCGCCCCCGAGCGCTGGGGGAATACCCAGGTGCTATTGCCCGATGCGCTGAGCGGTCATGCATTGGAGCGACTTTTTGACGGAATGACAGTCACACCCAAACAAGCGGGTTTGCGTGCGGCCGAGGTTCTGCAACAACTGCCCGTGGCGCTTTTACAGGTTTCAATCAGTTCAACAGGAGAATCAGAACGATGACTAAAGACGAGCAGCGCATCCGCGACTTTGCATACGACATCTGGATTTCGGAAGGAAAGCCGCACGGAGAGTCCGAGCGCCATTGGGAAATGGCGCGCAAGTTGGTTGAGGCGGAAAACAGCAAGTCTGCAGCCAAACCCGCCACACGCGCGCGCAAGACGGCGACCAAGCCTACTGATGCGACACCTGCTGCCAAGCCTGCAAAAACGGCGAAAGCAGGCAAGGATGCGAAAGAGGCCAAGGACGAGAAGCCCGCGAAAGCGGCTCCTGCAGCCAAAACTGCCGCGCGACCCAAGGCAAAGGCTGACACCGAAGCCGCGGAGGGTACGCCGGCAGGCGTCAAGAAAACTCGCAGTCCACGCACCAAGAAAGAAGTCTGAATGTCGCCACGGAGCGATCCGGCCTCTCAGAAAGCCGGACCTCCGTGGCGTCCAATCGCCTTGCAGAGGCTCGACCCCGAGCCGTCATCGGAGAGTACATGAGTAAAAAGACACCTGCGGCGCCAGAGATTCTTAACCCTTCACGCATACGTGAAGGACAGCCTTTCCCGCTTGGCGCTACGTGGGATGGGTTGGGAGTCAATTTCGCGATCTTCTCCGCGAACGCCACCAAGGTTGAGCTGTGCCTGTTCGATACCGATGGCGAAACGGAACTCGAGCGAATCGAACTTCCGGAATACACCGACGAGATCTGGCACGGCTACCTGCCCGACGCTCACCCCGGACAGATCTACGGCTACCGCGTGCACGGCCCGTACGATCCCAAAAACGGCCATCGTTTCAACCCGAACAAGCTGCTGATCGACCCGTACGCCAAGCAGTTGGTCGGTGAGCTGAAATGGTCCGAAGCACTGTTCGGTTACACCATTGGGCATCCTGATGGTGACCTGAGCTACGACGAACGCGACAGCGCGCCATTCGTGCCCAAGTGCAAGATCATCGATCCTGCCTTCACCTGGGGCCACGATCGCCCGGTTCAAGTGCCTTGGGATCGTACGATCATCTATGAAACCCACGTACGTGGTTTCACCATGCAGCATCCCTCGGTTGCCGAGGACATGCGCGGCACCTTTGGTGGCTTCAAGACACCTGAAGTGATCGATTACGTGCGCAAGCTCGGGGTTTCGTCCATCGAATTCCTGCCGATTCATGCCTATGTCCAAGACCAGCATCTGCTGGAAAAGGGTATGAGCAACTACTGGGGTTACAACAGCATCGCGTTCTTCGCGCCGCACCCCAAGTATCTCGCCAGCGGCAAGATCAGCGAATTCAAGGAAATGGTCGCGCACCTGCACAATGCGGATCTCGAGGTAATCCTCGACGTGGTCTATAACCACACCGCCGAGGGCAATGAGCTCGGCCCTACCCTGTCCATGCGCGGTATCGACAACGCCTCGTACTACCGGTTGATGCCGGACGACAAGCGTTACTACATCAACGATTCCGGCACGGGCAACACCCTCGACATGAGCCACCCTTGTGTGGTGCAGATGGTCACCGACTCCCTGCGCTACTGGGCTGAAGAGATGCACGTCGATGGTTTCCGTTTCGACCTGGCAACCATTCTGGGCCGCGAGCACGACGGCTACGATGAGCGCCACGGCTTCCTCGTCGCCTGTCGTCAGGACCCGGTGCTGGCCAAGACCAAACTGATCGCAGAACCCTGGGACTGCGGCCCAGGTGGCTATCAGGTCGGGGGTTTCCCGCCCGGCTGGGCCGAGTGGAACGACCAGTACCGCGATACCGTGCGAGCCTTCTGGAAAGGCGATGGCGACCAGCTGCCGGATTTTGCAGCGCGCCTGACCGGCTCTGGCGACCTGTTCAACCAGCGTGGACGGCGTCCGTTCAGCTCGGTGAACTTCATCACTGCCCACGACGGTTTTACCCTCAATGACCTTGTCTCCTACAACGACAAGCACAACGAAGCGAACGACGAAGGCAACCGGGATGGCTCCAGCAACAACATATCCTGGAACCACGGCGTCGAAGGCCCGACGGACGACCCGGAAATTAACGAACTGCGCTTCCGCCAGATGCGCAACTTCTTCGCCACGCTCCTGTTCTCCCAGGGCACGCCGATGATCGTGGCGGGTGACGAATTTGCGCGCACTCAGCATGGCAATAACAACGCTTACTGCCAGGACAGCGAGATTGGCTGGGTCAACTGGGAGATTCCGGATGAAGGGCGGTCGCTGCAAGCTTTCGTCCGTAAGCTGATTCGTTTGCGTCAGCGCTATCCGATGCTGCGTCGCGGACGCTTCCTCGTCGGCGCGTACAACGAGGAGCTTGGCGTTAAGGACGTGACCTGGCTGGCACCGCATGGCGAGGAAATGAGCGTCGAGCATTGGGAAGACGGCAACAACCGCTGCATGGGTATGTTGCTCGATGGGCGTGCACAGCCGACCGGCATCCGCCGTACAGGCTCTGACGCCACCCTGCTGCTGGTCGTCAATTCCCATCACGACGTTGTCAACTTCAGCCTGCCCGAAGTCCCGCAGGGCATCTATTGGAATCGTTTGATCGATACCAATAATCCGAATGCCCGAGCCGAGCGCTTCGAATTCAACGACCAGTACGCTCTGACCGGTCGCTCGATGCTCCTGCTTGAGCTGATAAAGGAAGAAGAGCAGTGATAGAGCGTCATTGAGTTAACAACCGGGCCCCGAATATCGGGGCCTAGTTGTTTCTGCAGGTTGATATTCGGGTCTTTGGAACAGGGCCGGATTAACCCTCAATCGTTGGGTGGAAGTCGACGTGCGGTAGTGAACCCTAACTGTACTCTTTAGTCCGAACCCCTGCGCGGCACTCATGAAACCAACGGATTTGTCCTGCCTGCCGCAGGCAGTTTTCCCATCCGTGACGGACCACATCTCTATGGCTTCGACCCGGCTGATCATTGCCCTTTCTTTATTGCTCTCTATTCCCGCTACCTCCCTGCCCGCTTTCGCCGCTGGCGCCATCACCAACGCAACGCTGCCAGCAGCTAAGCCCGGTAATGTTCGGCTGTTAGTCAATCGCCATGGGACAGGGAAAGCCATGGACGTGCAGAACGACACGGACGTACCTGTCGAGGTAGTGCTTCGCCTGACGCGTATGGTCAACGTAACGGGCGTTGGCTCAGGCGTGGTTCGCAAGACCGTCCCTGCCCGGACCCGCATGCGCATCGCAACGCTGCGTAAGCGCCAGCCCGCCTACCCGTTGATGTTTCAGCAATCTTTCAACTATTCGCTGATCTATTCACCCGACCCTAACAAAAAGGGCTCGGTGGGCGGATATGCCTACGCATTGCCTTGGAAAGGAGGGCCATTCCATATCTCCCAGGGCGCAGGCGGAGACTTCAGTCACAACTCCCCCAAAGGCCGCTATGCCGTGGACGTGGCTATGCCGGTAGGTACGCCGATCGTGGCTGCACGCGCCGGAACGGTATTGACGACTCGCGACGGCCAGGCTGGGCGTATGCCTGACCCTGCCGGAAATTATGTGCGGATCGTCCATGACGACGGTACCCACAGCGCCTATCTGCACCTCAAGCAAGGCTCGGTGAAAGTGAAAGAGGGACAACAGGTCAGAGCCGGCGCTCTTCTTGGCCACTCCGGAAACACCGGCCGTAGCACCGGGCCTCACCTGCACTTCGTAGTGCAGAAGCACTATGGAGATTCGCTGGTTTCAATTCCCTTCCGCTTCTCTCGCCCGGTCAGTTCGCTACCCAATTTCGCTTCGAACTGACGCGCAGCTGAAAGGGCGACCTTAGAACATCCGGCGCTGGGTCGTGATGCTTGACGGCGCTGGAGCGAATTGAAGCGTTGGCGTGC
Organism: Stutzerimonas zhaodongensis; assembly: GCF_003696365.1. Classification (GTDB taxonomy): domain Bacteria; phylum Pseudomonadota; class Gammaproteobacteria; order Pseudomonadales; family Pseudomonadaceae; genus Stutzerimonas; species Stutzerimonas zhaodongensis. The sequence goes on along the minus strand of NZ_RFFM01000003.1, from coordinate 73,461 downwards.
CCGCTATCGGCGTTCGATGATCCCGAGCGATTCCAGTAGCAGGCACAACGCAACAAACTCGGTCGCTCAAGACCAGGCGAATGTCAGCGCCTCATCTCCAGCCATTCGCTGCAAGTGATCGGCAACGACGGTTTGCAGACGCTCCAACTGATCCTCTTCGGCGGCCTGCACTCTTACGCCAAGCCCCCCATCGACGCTCTGCAGACCGCAGACCCCAATCGGCAATTTGATCTCGGCACCCTTGGAATCGGTCTCCACCGGAAACTTGTGACGCCAGTGGTTGCTCAGCCTTTTGGTCAAACGCTCGGCATTGGCTGTGACGACGTGTGTGTGCGATTCAAACATCTGGTTCGTTCTCCATTGATTCAAAGCTGTTCGTTGCGATCAGCCGAAACGATAGGCTGAAAGCGTAGTTTCCAGCACGCGCTCGCTGAATATGCTGCGTCCCTCGGACTGCCCTCCTGCGCCGGCGGCAACCAGCAGTGGCAGCAGGTGCTCTTCTTGTCGAGGTGGATGGCACAGTCGTGCCATGGGGGCCTTGTCCCACCGTGCCAATTCTTCCTCACGTTGCTCGCGCCCGGATTCAACCGCAGCGGTAAGCCACGCATCGAACGTATCAGACACCGGACCGAAACGAGGGTCACCGTACCCGCGCATGTTATGGAAGCTCATCCCGCTACCAATGATCAACACGCCCTCGTCACGCAATGAGGCGATGGCGTGACCGATCTCGATATGGGCCCTTGGATCAAGATCCTTGCGCAGCGAAAGCTGCACCACTGGCGTCTGCGCATCAGGAAACATCAGTTTCATCGGTATGAACATGCCATGGTCGAAGCCGCGCTGCAGGTCGATGCCTGCAGCGATCCCGGCATTCGCCAGCAATTCGACCAGCCGCGTAGCCAATGCAGGTTCGCCCGGCGCCGGGTAGCGCAACGCGTAGGTGTGCGCCGGGAAGCCGCCGTAGTCGTAGATGAGCTTCGGCGCCGCACTCCCAGTGACCATGACCTCGGCTTCCAGCCAGTGCCCTGATATCACCACTATGGCGGTTGGTCGCTGCGGCAGCGTCTGCGCAATGCTCTTCAGAAAGGCCGCCATTCGATCCCAGGTATCGACCGGGTCCCAGTCCATGAAAAAGCATGGGCCCGCTCCATGCGGAATGAATAGCGTCGGCATCGGATTCTTGCCGGTCGGGTTATCCGAATTGCCCATAGCGCCCTCGTATTCATAGCTGAGTGGTGAGTATGGATTACACTGCGTTTGGCATGAACCAAGTAAAAGGGCTCAACAGTTCCAACCAGGAGTAGGAGCTCAATGCTCGATCGAATCACTGGGATGCGGGTATTCACCCGAGCTGCTAGTGCTGGCTCACTCTCCGCAGCGGCGCGGCGAATGGGCATGTCCCCCGCCATGGCCACCAAGCACATCGATGCGTTGGAGGCCCGCCTTGGAGTCAAACTCTTCCATCGCAGCACGCGCCGCCTGAACCTCACTCCCGCCGGAATCAGCTATCTGGATGCTTGCCAGCGCATTTTGCCGGAGATCGACGAGGCAGAAGCCAGCGTTGCCTCGCAACGGGTCGAGGCCACCGGGCTGCTACGCATGAATGTGCCCCTGTCATTTGGCACGCGTTTCATCGCGCCATTGATGCCCGAGTTCAGCCAGAGGCACCCGGCAGTCAAGGTTGAACTAGGCCTCACGGACAGCCAGGTTGACCTGATTGACGGGAGCTGGGACATGGCTGTGCGTATCGGTCGCCTCGCCGACAGTCCTCTACAAGCCAGGCGGCTGGCCGATAGTCCAATGCTTGTCTGCGCATCCCCTGGCTACCTGGCGCGGCATGGCACTCCCAGAAAAGTAAGTGATCTCGCGACCCATAACTGCCTTGGCTACAGTCTTTCCTCGCTACACGGTGGCCGCGAATGGGCGTTTGGTGCTGCCGCTGAAATTCGCGTACCCATCGAAGGCAATCTCGTGGCCAACAACGGCGCGGCTCTGGTGGCGGCCGCCGTTGGTGATCAAGGCTTGATCTACCAACCGCTGTTCATCGTTTCCGCAGCGCTGGGTCGGGGTGATTTGGTGACCGTGGTACTGGATCAGCCGCCGCTGAGTGTTGGGGGCATCCACGTTGTCTACCCGCCGGACCGCCGCCCAACCGCCAAGGTGCGCGCGATGATCGACTTTCTCGTTGAATCCTTTTCCGGTGAACTGCCCTGGGATGTGGAGCGCGCCTGAACGCATGCGCTAACGCTGACCGCTGCGACAGCCATGTTGCCGCCCCGCTCGACTCACCGAAACGGCCCACCTGCGCCAACGTTGCGCCCTTATGTCAGAAAAAAGATGAACCGCCAAAGCCGCTATCAGTCGGAATGAAAGTGCACCTGCTAGGCATTGCCGGTGCTGAGTTATCTGTGACCCGCCCTGGTCCATCGAAAGCAGCACAGGTTCCGCGCTGACCGCGAATGGCCGCAGGACGTCACCCATCATTCAGTTGTTCGAGGCCCATGGGTCTGGATGAAGCGTAACGGAGTAGCCATGAAAGCTGTCGTTGATCACGGTGTCGGCCATTTCAGCCTCGACAACGTTGCCGAACCGTGCATCACGGCTTCGACCTACGCCACCGCTCGCTGCATCATCGATAAGAGCGTCGCTGGCAGCTTCTCGGCCATCGAGCCGACCAGTTTGCAGAACCCAGGGTAGGAGACCTCGATGGCAGCCATCCATATCGGAATGTCGGGCTGGCGCTATGCACCCTGGCGGGGGGACTTCTACCCGAAGGGGCTTACCCAGAAGAACGAATTGAAGTTCGCTTCGCGAGCGGTGAGCAGCATCGAAATCAATGGATCGTTTTATTCGCTGCAGCGACCTGAGCTATATGCCGGCTGGTACGAAGAGACACCCAAGGGCTTCGTATTCAGCGTAAAGGCTCCACGCTATATCACGCACATTCTGCGGTTACGCGATGTAGAGAAGCCCATCGCCAACTTTCTGGCCTCCGGTGTACTGGCCCTAAAGGACAAGCTCGGGCCGATCCTCTGGCAGTTCCCACCTTCGTTCAAGTTCGATCCCGAAAGCTTCGAGACCTTTCTTTCGTTGCTGCCCCATGACACCGAGGCGGCACTGGAGATGGCCAAGGGATGCGAAGAACGGATGGAAGGCCGTAGCTATCTGAAGATCGACCGCAAGCGAAAGCTGCGACACGCCGTGGAGATTCGCAATGAGAGCTTTGTCGACCCCGCGTTCATTGCGCTGCTGCGCAAGTACAAGGTTGCGCTGGTAGTCGCCGATACCGCAGGCAAATGGCCTTACCGCGAAGACCTTACCGGCGACTTCGTATACATCCGTCTGCACGGCGCGGAGGAGCTTTACACCAGCGGTTATACCGATCAGGCGCTGGATAACTGGTCCAAGCGCATCACGCTCTGGAGCCAGGGCAAGCAGCCTGAAGACGCCCACCTAATATCCGAAACCAAGCCGCCGGCACGCAAGGCCCGCGACATCTACTGCTATTTCGATAACGACGTGAAAGTACGAGCGCCTTACGACGCGCGACAGCTGTTGCGCAGACTTGGGCTGGAGGAAGACCTGGAGACCACTCCGGGCCACCTGGAAGGAGCATTGGATTGAATCTGGATAAAAACCACCCGCTCGACAGCAGCGATCTGGACGCCCACATGTCCACGGCGGTCAATTCGATCCGCCTGCTGACCGTTAACACCCACAAAGGCTTCACCGCACTGAACCGCCGGTTCATCCTCCCGGAGCTACGTGAGGCAGTGCGGTCGGTTTCTGCCGATATCGTGTTTCTGCAGGAAGTGCTAGGCACTCATGAGAAGCACGCGATGAAGTTCCACGACTGGCCAAAGATGTCCCAGTACGAATTTCTCGCCGATAGCATCTGGACCGATTTCGCTTACGGACGTAACGCGGTCTACCCCGATGGTGACCACGGCAATGCGCTGCTTTCGAAATTTCCAATCACGCGCTACGAGAACCTGGACATATCCATCGCCGGCCCTGAACGCCGCGGGTTGCTGCACAGCGTCCTTCAAGTCCCGGGGCACGACGAGTTCCACGCCATATGCGTGCATCTGGGCCTGCGCGAGAGTCATCGACAGCAGCAACTGGCGCTGCTCTGCGAGTTGCTCGACTCCCTGCCCAAAGACGCCCCGGTAGTAGTTGCCGGCGACTTCAACGACTGGCGCTTGAAAGGCGTCCGGGTGCTCGATCGCTGCGCCGGTATGCACGAGGTGTTCGAAGTCTCCCACGGCAAGGTGGCTAAAACCTTCCCGGCGCGCTGGCCCATGCTGCGCCTGGATCGCATCTACGTACGGAATGCCACAAGCCACAAGGCACAAATACTTGGTAACAAACCCTGGACACACTTGTCCGATCATCTGCCCTTGGCGGTGGAGATACACCTATGAATTTTCACTGGAGAGACGGGAATCGTCTTCAGTTGCTGGAAAACGGTGAGGAGTTCTTCCCTACCGTGTTCGAGGCCATTGCGGCCGCCGAAAAGGAAGTCCTGCTGGAAACCTTCATCTTCTTTAAGGATAAGGTGGGAACCGAACTGCAACAGGTGCTGATCGCGGCGGCGCAGCGCGGCGTGAGCGTCGACGTAACGGTCGACGGCTATGGCTCCGCGGACCTCGATGGCGAGTTCGCCGCAGCGATGACTCGCGCCGGCGTGCGCATCCACATGTTCGATCCCGGCAAACGGCTGCTTGGCAAGCGCGTCAATGTGTTCCGCCGCATGCACCGCAAGATCGTGGTCATCGATGGCACCCTGGCCTTTATCGGAGGCATCAACTTCTCAGCGGACCACCTCGGCGACTTCGGCCCTGCGGCCAAGCAGGACTATGCCATGCAGGTCGAAGGCCCCGTGGTGCATGACATTCATCGCTTCGCCCTCAGCACCATTGCACCCGCCCAATCGAACCGCCGTTGGTGGCAACGCCGTGTGCGTACGCAAAGCAACGGCTACGTGGGTGCCAGTCGGGGTGAGGCGCGAGCGTTGTTTGTCACACGTGACAACAACGACCACCGCAACGACATCGAGCAGCATTATTTGCAGGCCATCCGCGATGCTCGCTCGCGGCTTGTCATCGCCAATGCCTATTTCTTTCCGGGCTATCGAGTGCTGCGCGAGATCCGCAATGCAGCGCGCCGCGGTGTTCGTGTACGGCTGATTCTGCAGGGCGAGCCGGATATGCCTATCGCGAAGTTCGGCGCCCGGATGCTCTACAACTACCTCATGAGTGATGGTGTGGAGATCCACGAGTATTGCCGTCGGCCCTTGCATGGCAAGGTCGCGCTGGTGGACTACGAATGGTCAACCGTGGGCTCCAGCAACCTCGATCCGCTCAGCCTGTCACTCAATCTCGAAGCGAACCTGATCATCCGCGATCACGTGTTCAACCGTCAGCTGCACGAGAAGCTCGATCAACTGTTGCAGGAACACTGCCGTCGTATTCCGTTGGAGCGCATGATTCGCGGCTACTGGTGGCGTGCGCCGCTAGCGTTCCTCATCTTTCACTTCCTGCGGCATTTCCCGCAGCTGGTCGGCTTCTTCCCGGCGCATCGACCGAAGTTGCAGTTGCTCGATCCTGAACCGGTGGAGCCAACGCCAGCTCCATTGCAAAGGGATCAGCCATGACCGCGTCTGCACCTGCAAAGGCTGAGAGCGGCTGGAAACGCCGCTGGCCATTGATCAAGAAGATCCTGACCTATGTGTTCTTCATTCTCGTTGCGGGCCTGCTGATCGGGCTGGCCCGCAATGTCGATTGGAACGAGGTGTACAACACCCTACGCAACTACAACGCGAAGACCTTGTGGATGGCCGGCGCAGCGGCGTTTGCCAGTTACGTCGTCTACTGCTTCTTCGATGTATTGGGGCGGCAGTACGCCAAGCACAACCTGCCCATCCGTCAAATTCTGCCGGTTACCTTCGTCTGCTACGCATTCAATCTCAATCTGAGTGCCTGGGTAGGTGGCATCGCCTTGCGCTTCCGGCTGTATTCGCGTTTCGGATTGAAGCCAGCGCAGATCACCCGTGTCTTCACCATGAGCGTGCTGACCAACTGGCTGGGATACATCTGGCTGGCTGGCCTGATTTTCGTGCTGGGCTGGATTACGCCGCCTGATTCATGGGAAATCGGCCACACGGCGTTGCGCGTGCTTGGCGGCGCCATGCTGGCCTTCGCGGTGGTGTACCTCTGGGCCTGTGGCTTCTCCAAACGACGTCACTGGACCATCCGCAAGCATGAAATACATCTGCCGTCCCTGCGCCTGGCCGTGGTGCAGATGCTACTCGGCGCTACGAACTGGTCGCTGATGGCGCTGGTGGTTTATTTCATGCTTTCGCAGAAGGCACCCTACCCCGAAGTCCTGGGAATCCTGATGATCAGCAGCATCGCTGGCGTCGTGGCCCACATACCAGCGGGCCTGGGGGTGATCGAGGCCGTATTCGTTGCAGCTCTGGCCGACGACATGAGCAAGGGCGCGATAGTGGGCGGATTGATTGGTTATCGGGTGGTGTATTTTCTGGTACCGCTGTTCTTCGCCACTATCGTGTACGTGGTGCTTGAAGCCGGTGCGAAGAAGCTGCGTTCGCGCCAGGATTCCACAGAGCCAGAAACTGAGGACCAGGCAGAGGAGCAACCTCGTACAGCGACCTGACGCTTTCGCTGCATTCCACCCGACGCGCCTGACATTGGCTGAGCAAGGCGCGATTCAGTGAAAAGCAGCGGCTAATACTGAGCGCGAGACGGACATGAAAAAGCCGGGACCCAGGTCCCGGCTTTTTCATACGTGAGGCCCGCAAGCGGGCCCCCACTGCTCTACTAGACTTGCGGTCGTAGGATGATCACACCCAGCGGCGGCAAGGTTAACGAGAGCGATCTCTCCTGCCCGTGCGCAGGCACCTCCTCGGCCAGTATTCCGCCGCCATTACCGACATTGGAGCCGCCATAGCACTCGGCATCGCTGTTGAAGATTTCCAACCAGCGACTGTCCACTGGCACGCCAATCCGATAATTCTCACGCACGACTGGCGTGAAATTACCGACCACCAGCAGCGGATGGCCCGTCGAACTCTTGCGCAGCCAGGCGAATACACTGTTGGCGCGATCATCACCAATCAGCCATTGGAAGCCACTCGGATCGGCATCCAGCTCATGCAGTGCAGGCTCCTGGCTGTACAGGCGATTCAAATCGCGAACCAGATTCTGCGTGCCACGGTGATCGGCCTCTTCGAGCAGATGCCAGTCGAGCTCACGGTCATGGTTCCATTCACGCCACTGGCCGAACTCGCAGCCCATGAACAGCAGCTTCTTGCCTGGATGCGCCCACATGAACGACAGATACGACCGCAGATTGGCGAACTTCTGCCAGCGATCGCCCGGCATCTTGTCGACCAGTGAGCCTTTTCCGTGCACCACTTCGTCATGCGAGATCGGCAGAACGAAATGCTCGGAGTAGGCATAGACCATGCCGAAGGTGAGCTTGTCATGATGATACTGGCGGTTGATCGGGTCTTCCTGAATGTACTTGAGGGTGTCGTGCATCCAACCCATGTTCCACTTGTAGGCAAAGCCCAATCCACCCTCGGAAGTTGGTTTGCTCACGCCTGGGAACGCGGTGGATTCCTCGGCGATCACCAGTGCGCCCGGCGTTTCAGTGGCGACAACGTCGTTCAAGTGGCGCAGAAAGTCGATCGCTTCCAGGTTCTCGCGTCCGCCGTGGCGGTTGGGAATCCACTCGCCTTCCTTGCGCGAATAGTCGCGGTACAGCATCGAAGCGACCGCGTCGACGCGCAGCGCATCGACGTGGAACTCACGCAACCAGTGCAGCGCTGACGCCAGCATGAAGCCGTGTACCTCAGTGCGCCCCAGGTTGTAGATATAGGTGTCCCAATCCTGATGGAACCCTTCGAATGGGTGCGCATATTCGTACAGCGCCGTACCGTCGAACTCGCCCAGACCGTGTGCATCGGTTGGGAAATGCGCGGGTACCCAGTCGAGGATCACGCCAATGCCAGCGTTGTGGCAGGCATCGACGAATGCGGCGAAGTCATGGGCATTGCCGTAGCGCGCGCTGGGCGCGAATTGCGACAGCAGCTGGTAGCCCCATGAGCCGCCGAACGGATGCTCCATGATCGGCATCAGCTCGATATGCGTGAAGCCCATATCGACGACGTAGGGAATCAGCCGCTCCGCCAGCTCGTGCCAGTCGTACAACCTTCCATCGTCACCGCCATCACGGCGCCAGGAGCCTGCATGCAATTCGTAGATCGTCATCGGGGCCTGGACCGATTGCCGTGCAGCACGCTGTTGCAGCCACGCCTCGTCCTTCCACTCGTAGTCCAGCGGGCGGGCGATCACCGAGGCCGTACCCGGGGGATGCTCGGTTGCCAGCGCAATCGGGTCGGCCTTGAGCGGCAGAATGCCGTGCTGCCCCAGGATCTCGTACTTGTAGCTTTCGCCAGGCTGCAACCGGGGAATGAAGATTTCCCAGACACCTGATGGAAAGCGCGAACGCATGGGATGACGGCGTCCATCCCAACCATTGAAACTCCCAACAACTGAGACGCGACGGGCATTCGGCGCCCAGACGGCAAAGCGCACGCCCTGCACGCCATCAACCTCCAGGACCTGCGCTCCGAAGACGAGGCCAATCTCACGATGATTGCCCTCCGAGAAAAGGTGCATATCGACTTCGCCGAGCTGCGGTCCGAAGCTGTAAGGATCTTCGGTGACCTGCTCGCCGCCCGCCCAGCGAATTCTCAGCAGGTAGGGCTGCGGATTGGTCAACCGGGTAAAGAAGAACCCGGGCACCTGCCCCTGCTCCATCGCAGCAAGCACTCGGCCGCCGGTGCGCTCCAGTACTTCCACGCCGAGGGCATTGGGCAGGTACGAACGGATTACCAGGCCGTCGCCATCTGGATGCGGCCCCAGGATGGAAAACGGGTCGCCATGTTCGGCACGCACAAGCGCGTCGACGTCAGCGTCATTGGGCAGTAGGGTTTCACCGGGCATGGTTACGACCGGACGATCATTCATTGGGAACCTCCATCGGAAATCTGTTGTGCCAGTTCAGCCAGCCCCTGAAGCGGGACGGACAGCCAGGCCGGGCGGTTCTCTGCCTCATAGGCCACTTCATACGCAGTCTTCTCCAGGCTGAACAGCGCCAATGCCGCATCGGCACCCGCGGCGTCCTTCCAGGCATGCGCCATATCCTTGGTCGCCTCGCGATAGGCTTCAAGGAAGACCGCACGCGCGCTTTGCTGATAGGTTTCGGAAATCGATCGACGCGCCTGATCGGCCGAGTCCGAGCTGTCGCTGATCTGCGCATTGCGCATGACCATCGCAGCGGCATATTCGAAGGAGCGCAACACCCCTGAGACATCCTTGAACGGGCTCAGTTTGCTCCTGCGTTCCTCAAGCGAACGCGCCGGTTCGCCCTCGAAGTCGATGAAATAGGCATCACCCTGGGCCACTAGCACCTGGCCAAGGTGCAGGTCGCCATGGACCCGGATACGCAGCCCACCGACGGTCCGATCAGCCAGACGCTTGACCTCACCCATCAGCTGTTTGCGCTGCTTCTGCAGTTGATCGACGAGCCCTGCGCCCTTGCGGTCCAGGTCGCCACGACGGCTCTCCAGCAGATCCAGCGCGCGCTCGACCTGACCGGAAATGGCTTTGGTCCAATCCTTGGTGTCGGCTGAGCGAGTCGGCTCGCTGGCAAAGGCTGCGTCATCGGTTTGCGCTGCCAACGCCATGTGCATTTCGCCCAGGCGTTGTCCCAGCAACCGGTTGAAGGCTTCAAGTTCCTCCAACGCGCTGAACTGATTTTCGTGCAGCGACACCCCGCCAGCGATCTGATCGCGCACCGCCCGGTCCAGTGTATTGAGCGACCATTCCCAGGCATCGCCCTGGTTATCCAGGAAACGCTGGACGACCATCAACGCATGCTGCATACCCTGCTTATCCACGCGGGTCACCTGGCCGAGCATTGCCGAGATATGGGTGAAGCCCTGCTCGGTAAGGAAGCGCCCCATTTCCAGCTCGGGGTGCACGCCCGCAGAAACCCGGCGCAGGACCTTGATCATCATGCTGCTGCCGATGATCGCTGAGCTATTGGATTGCTCTGCCGTGAGATAGCGAACCTCGGCGTCAGCCGGCAGCTCCATGTCGGCAAGGCCACCGATAGCCTCGAAACGAATTTCTCCGTCACCGCACGCCAGCACCTGCCCCTCGCGCAGCGCCTGGATCACGCCCAGCACGAACTGGTTAAGCGCGAAGGCGTCGGTCAACAGCCCAACCTGGGGACCTCGACGAACCCGCGCCATCGCCAACTGCTGCGGCAAGGCGATATCGAACTCGCCTTCATCGAGAAAGCCCAGCGGCAGCTGGTACATGTCGGTACGCCCTGCGGCTTCCACCGCAACCTCGCTGAGCAGCACCGGCCGTTGCGGATTACCGAAGGGGACGCTGTAGCAGATCTTGATCGAATCGATCTTGGCGTCCTTGCTGGCGAACCAGCGCCGCTTCGGCAGGTAAGCTGGAAGGGCCTCGGTCTCGAGAATCTTCTTGTTGGCCGTGGTGAGCGTGTCGAGACGCTTGAGCACCAGGGTTTGAAAGTCAGGCATGGTTTCCACCGGTTCCTGGTGCCAACTTGGCATTTGATGACTGGTTGCCAACTGGAACCAGTAGAAGCCGAAAGGCGGTAGCGTCAGCAGGTATGGCAGCTGGCCAATCGGGGGGAAGGCACTGCCGCCCACCATTTCTACCGGCACCATGCCGGCGTAATGGGAAAGCTCCAGCTCCGCGGCCTGCGCCGAGCGCGATACGTTGGCCACGCAGAAAATCACCTCCGTCTCGCCGGTCGGCGTGGTGAACTCGCGGATGTACGCAAGAATTCTGCGGTTGCTCGGCGCCAGCATTTTCAAGGTGCCACGACCGAACGCCTTGAATTGCTTGCGAATGGAGAGCAAACGACGCGTCCAGTTCAGCAACGAATGCGGATCACGCTGCTGCGCCTCGACGTTGATCGCCTGATAGCCATACAGCGGGTCCATGATCGGCGGCAGCACCAGGCTTGGCGGATCAGCGCGCGAGAAACCGCCGTTGCGGTCCACCGACCATTGCATCGGTGTACGTACACCGTCGCGGTCGCCGAGAAAGATGTTGTCGCCCATGCCGATCTCGTCACCGTAATAGATCACCGGTGTGCCGGGCATGGACAAGAGCAGACTGTTCAACAATTCGATGCGCCGACGATCACGCTCCAGCAGCGGTGCGAGTCGACGACGAATGCCCAGGTTGATCCGGGCACGCTTGTCACTGGCGTAATAGTTCCAAAGGTAATCACGCTCCTTGTCGGTCACCATTTCCAGCGTCAGCTCGTCATGGTTACGCAGGAAGATCGCCCACTGGCAGTTCTCCGGAATGTCCGGCGTCTGCCTGAGGATGTCAGTGATCGGGAAACGGTCTTCCTGCGCCAACGCCATGTACATGCGCGGCATCAGCGGAAAGTGAAACGCCATATGGCATTCATCGCCCAATCCACCGTCTTCCCCGCCAAAGTACAGCTGCGTGTCTTCAGGCCATTGATTGGCCTCGGCCAGTAGCATGCGGTCTGGGTAATTCGCGTCGATCTCGGCGCGAATCTGCTTTAGCACCACGTGGGTTTCAGGGAGGTTTTCGTTATTGGTGCCGTCGCGTTCGACCAGGTATGGAATCGCGTCCAGACGCAGGCCATCGATCCCGAGATCGAGCCAGTAGCGCATGACGCTCAAGACCGCCTTCATTACCTGCGGGTTGTCGAAATTCAGGTCCGGCTGGTGGGAATAGAAGCGGTGCCAGAAGTATTGCTGAGCAACCGGGTCCCACGTCCAGTTCGACGTCTCGGTATCGAGGAAGATGATCCGGGTGCCGTCGTATTTGTCGTCGGTGTCCGACCAGACGTAGAAGTCACGAGCCGCCGAGCCCTTCTTGGCTTTGCGCGCACGCTGGAACCACGGATGCTGATCGGAGGTATGGTTGATGACCAACTCGGTGATGACACGCAGCCCACGCTTGTGCGCCTCGGCGATGAAGCGTCGAGCGTCTGCCATGGTGCCGTAGTCCGGATGTACACCGCGGTATTCGGCAATATCGTAGCCATCGTCACGGCGTGGCGATGGATAGAAAGGCAGCAACCAGATCGTATTGACGCCTAGATCGGCGATGTAATCGAGCTTCTCGATCAGTCCTTGGAAATCACCGACGCCATCATTGTTCGAGTCGTAGAAGGACTTGAGGTGAACCTGATAGACCACCGCATCTTTGTACCAGAGGGGGTCCTTGATGAAGGCGGCAGGTTTGCGCGCTTTGGCCATGTTCTCGTTCCTTTTGTGTCCTCGGCGCCGCTCACCCAGGTGAATGGCGCAGGCCTACAAAGTGATGCAACGGGCCAGCTAGAACCAACAGAAGGTTTTAAGCATAATCCGTTGATATATAACGCATAAATGGCTAAACCTAGAAATCACTTCAGGTCAGGGTCTACTTCGTTTGCAGTGAATCTCCAGATGCCGAACGGCTGATGCCAGGGTTCGATTCGCATCCATTGAGTCTTGCCGTACCAAGTCCAGCGATGACCATTCATGAGGTCTTCACCGCGGGTTTCGGCGTGGTCCGGCAGGCCCAGTTCCCAAAGCGGCAATTCGAAATGCGCTTCCTGGGCGTTGTGCGGATCGAGGCTGATCGCGACCAGAATGAAGTTGGAGCGGTCCGGCGTGCGCTTACCGAAGAACAGGATGTTGTCGTTGTAGGCGGTGTAAGCCATGAAGCCCAGATGGGTTTGCAGTGCCGGGTTTTGACGACGGATGCGGTTCAGTTGAGCGATCTCGGCAATGATGTTGCCCGGCGCGTGATAGTCACGCACGCGGATCTGGTACTTCTCCGAGTCCAGATATTCCTCTTTGCCAGGTAGCGCTGCCGACTCGCACAGTTCAAACCCGGAATACATGCCCCAAAGCCCCGAACCCATGGTCGCCAATGCGGCCCGGATGAGGAAACCGGCTCGACCACAGTCATGCAGGAAGAACGGGTTGATGTCCGGCGTATTGACGAAGAAGTTCGGACGATAGCAATCACGCAATGGCGGTTCGTTCAGCTCGGTGAGGTACTCACTCAACTCAGCCTTGGTGTTACGCCAGGTGAAATAGGTGTAGCTCTGGTTGAACCCGACCTTGCCCAGGCGCGCCATCATCGCCGGCTTGGTGAACGCCTCGGAGAGGAACATCACATCCGGATCGCGCTCGCGGATGTCGGCAATCATCCACTCCCAGAACGGCAGAGGCTTGGTGTGCGGGTTGTCCACGCGGAAGATCTTCACGCCCTGCTCGACCCAATGCCAGATCACGTCACGCAGGGCGAGCCACAATCCGGGCATGGCGTCCTCGGCGTAGAAGTCGACGTTGACGATGTCCTGGTACTTCTTCGGCGGGTTTTCGGCGTATCGAATGGTCCCGTCCGGGCGCCAGGAGAACCAGCCGGGATGTTCGTTCAGCCACGGATGGTCCTGGGAACATTGAATGGCGAAGTCGAGTGCGATCTCCAATCCGTGTTCGCGTGACGCGGCGACCAGCTCGCGGAAATCATCGAGCGTGCCGAGATCCGGATGCACAGCATCGTGACCACCGGCTTCACTGCCGATGGCGTATGGGCTGCCCGGATCGTTGGGGCCGGCTTGCAGGGTGTTGTTGGGCCCTTTGCGATGCTGGCGGCCAATGGGATGGATCGGCGTGAAATACAGCACGTCGAAGCCCATGTCGCGAATCGACGGCAGCCGCTTGTGAACATCGCGAAAGGTGCCGTGACGATTCGGGTCATCCGTTTCCGAGCGCGGAAACAGCTCGTACCAGCTGGCAAACTGTGCCAGCGGGCGCTCAACTTCGATCGGGTACACCGGGCTTTGGCTGCAATGCTCGCGGGGGTCTGCATCAGCCATCGCAGCGGCGGTCTCGGCAGCAAGCATGAGCGATACGCGCTCGTCATCCAGATGCGAGGTCGTGAGACGGTGCAGCACATCGTCGATGATGGCCTTGGTCTCGCCCTGGGCCCGCGCACTCGCACGCTCCAGAAGCAGTCGACCTTCTTCAAGCTCAAGCTGAACCGGTACGCCTGCCACATGCTTCTTGGAGAGTTCGTAGCGGTAGGTCTCGTAAATATCCCACCAGGCTTCGATCATGAATTCATGACTGGCGACCTGCGTCGGGGTGAACACGCCCTCCCAGCTGTCGTTGCCGATGAGCTTCAGGCGCGTACGACGCCAACTGCTTTCATCCTTGGTGCGCCAGCAGATGGCTGCACCGAGCTGGTCATGGCCATCGGCAAAGATCTTGCTGGCGACATTAACGGGATGGCCAATTATCGCTTTGGCTGCAAATCGACCACCGTCGAGGACCGGCTCGGTCGACTCGATGGCAATTCGCGGCATTTTCAAAGCTTGTTCCAGACGGGGATGAATCGTTACGTGCGGTTGTGCGTCGCTCATCGAACGGGCTCCTGGGTAACTAGGTAGCAATACAACAAACCCAACCCGCGTCATGGCGGGTACGGCGGGCGGGTTTGCCGTGTAAAAGCCCACGGACGGGCTTTTTCGGGCTCTGTTCTTCCGAACCAAGGGAGGCTGTAAAAGTTCAGCTAGACGGACGTCTAGCGCGCAGTTGCACGCCGGTACACGACAGACGTTACGCGCCTTGTCGGATATGCAGGGTGGGGAACGGCGATCATGGATCAGCAACGCGCCGGGATAGCTATGCGGACCACCCGCACGGCAGGAGGCGCCACAACATGCTCACCGTAGGTGAAAAGCTGCGAAGTGTTCAAATTCCACAAGCCTGGACGCCTCAGGCGACCAGGCTGTAGCAGATGGGGAGCATGTCTGTTCGAGTGATCAGTCGCCCGCAATCAGCAGAGGGTTGTAACCGCTGCGACCGTATTCGCCCTCTTCGGCCAGAAGCAGATCGAGCGCCAAGGTGGCCAGATCGTCCGCTACCGGATCTGCGCGACCGTGAACCTCGCGCTGCATGATTTTCAGATAGCTATGGCACTCGCCGCAGGCTTCGGCCTGTACCGGTAAGAACGGCTTCCCTTGCTCGTCATCGAGAGACAGATAGATCAGCTTACCGGGGCTGTCACAGACGCTGCATTTGATGCGTTCGAGGTGCCACTCGGTAGCGCAAAGCGAGCAATGCAGATACCGCACGCCAGCTCGATGGCGTTCGTTATGAATGACGCTCGCGACCGGCGGCGCACCGCAGCAAGGGCACAGCGCCCGCGCTTCGCCTGTAGGCTTTTCGGGCGGCCGAGGCAACGACATGGCCAGGCGCAGCCAACTGATCTGCAGCGCAGCCGCCACCAGCGGCAACAAGGGTCGTGTCGTTTCGGTTCCGGGGTTCGCCTCGAGCACGTCCTCGGCCAAGGCGTCCAGCCCGTCCTGATCCATCTGGCGCAACGCCTTGAGTAACGGACGCTGACGCTCACCGACGTGCAGTTCGATGGCGTCGAGCATCGCCCGCAGGTCTTCGCTCCATTGCACATCACGACGCAACGCCTGGAAGCCGAGCGGAGGCATGCCATGTTTCAACGCTTGATCGAAGGCATCGCTTGCCGGCTTCCAAGCTGGCTCACGTTCATTGAGCACCTGATGCTGGGCCTGGACGACGCGCGCCATGAACGCCAGAAACTCATCGAGCGGCGGTACTTGCTGTACCAGTTCCCGCAGGCGAGTCGCGCGTTTGCTGAACACCTTGGCATCCGGCAACACCACGTTCGGCGCCTCCATGATCCCTGAAGGCGCACTGCCGTAAGAGTGGTTCACCTTTGCTCCTTAAGTTCGTTTGGATGGCACGTCGCGGTCAGGAGAAAGCCCGCCCGGATCGTCGTACCCTTCCTTGCGGCGGACCTCGTCGTACCAGAGCCCGTGATGGTGGCGTGCCCAGGCATGGCTCACCCGACCCTGTGTCATCGCCCTTACCGAGCCCTTCACCCAGATGGCCGAGTAGATATGAATGACCAGCGTGATGATAGCGATGAAAGCCGTGTAGGCATGGATGGTGACCGCCCAGCGCAACGCCCAAACCGGCATGTCGTCGGCGATCCATGGCCGCCACAGGACGATACCCGTGACGAGCAGGATCGGTACGGTGGCCAGGAATATCCAGTACACCAGCTTCTGCCCGGCGTTGTTCTTGCCCACCGGCGGCAACCGCTCATCGCGGTTGCCGAGCACGTCGCGAATCTGCTTCATCCATTGCACGTCATGGCGACGGAACAGGTTGTCACCAAAGAAGCGCACCGCCTGAATGATGAAGAACAGCGACATGAACACGCCGATGTAGGGGTGCACGATGCGCGTCGGCTCCGGCCCGCCAAACAGCGATGTGAGGCCGAAAAAGAACGGGTAGAACAAGGCGAGCCCGCTCAGCACGAGCAGCGTGAAGCTGATCGCGATGAGCCAGTGGTTCACCCGAGTCCACCATCCGTACCGCAAGATGCCGTGCTTGACGTTGGAATGGCTCATAGCCGGTCCTCCTCGCGACGATCCAGCTCACGATCGGCCGCAGCCAATTCTGGATCAGGATCATCCTCCGGCTCTTCCTTCGGACCTTTCATCACGTAATGGAAGAATCCAGCCAGCACGGACATGCCCAGCGCCACCGACATGATGGGTTTGGTCACACCCTTCCATAGCTCCACGGTGGGGCTGATGTGCGGGTCTCGCGGCAAACCGCTGTAAATCTCCGGCTTGTCGTTATGCTGCAGCACGTAGACCACGTGAGTCCCGCCTACGCCTGGTGGATCGTAGATGCCGGCGTTCTCATAGCCCCGCCCCTGTAGATCAGCGACCCGGGTGGCGCCATAGTCGAGCATGTCTTCCTTGGTGCCGAACATGATCGCCGATGTCGGGCAGCTCTTGACGCACGCCGGCTCCAGCCCATTGAACACGCGGTCGGAACAGAGCGTGCACTTGTATGCCTTGTTGTCCTTCTTCGAGATTCTCGGAATGTCGAAGGGGCAACCTGCCACGCAATAGCCACAGCCGATGCAGTGCTCGGAGTTGAAGTCGACGATCCCATTGGCGTACTGCACGATCGCCCCGGGTGACGGGCAAGCCTTGAGGCAGCCCGGCTCGGCACAATGCATGCAGTTGTCCTTGCGGATCAGCCACTCGAGGTTGCCTTGCTCATTCTCGTATTCCGAGAAGCGCATGACTTCGAATGACTCCGGCGAGAGGTCCTGCGGGTTGTTATAGGTCCCGTCGCAATGACCCACGTCGTCGCGCAGGTCATTCCACTCGGAACATGCCACCTGACAGGCTTTGCAGCCGATACAGACGGACACGTCGATGAGCTTGGTGACCTTGTCGATACCGCCGCTGCGCACCTGAGGCGAAGGCGTGGTGGTCGCCGAACGGGCAATGATGTTCTGCAGATTGATCTGGTCGCCACGCATCAGACGGTCCCTCCCACTCGTTCCACGTTCACCAGGAACGACTTGAATTCCGGTGTCTGTGTATTGCCGTCACCCACGAAGGGCGTCAGGGTGTTTGTCAGGTGTGCCTTTTTCGCCACGCCCTTGAAACCCCAGTGGATAGGAATGCCGATCTGGTGCACGGTGCGACCATCGATCTGCAGCGGGATCAGCCGCTTGGTCACCACGGCAATCGCCGTGATGAAGCCACGCTTCGAGCTGACCTTGACCCGGTCTCCCGCCGCGATGCCCAGTTCGCCAGCCAGCACCTCGCCGATCTCCACGAACTTCTCCGGCTGAGCGATCGCATTGAGTCGCACATGCGTCGTCCAGTAGTGGAAATGCTCCGTGAGACGATAGGTTGTCGCCGCGTATGGGAAGTCCTTGTTGCTGCCGAACGAATCACGATCCTGCTCGAATACGCGAGCGATGGGGTTATGCATCGCCAGCGCATTGTTCGGGCTCATCGGATTACGGTCGATCGGGCTTTCCATCGGCTCATAGTGTTCGGGGAATGGGCCCTCGTTCAGCCACTCGCAGGCGAAGAAGTGACCGGCCCCGGTTTGCGTGACGATGAAGGGCCCAACACCTGCGTCAGGTGGCGAGGTGAGCGGGAAGTCAGGTACGTCGGCACCTGCCCAACGCTCGCCATTCCACCAGACGAAGGCCTTGTTCGGCGCCCAAGGCGTTCCGTCCGGACGCGCCGAAGCACGGTTATAGAGCAGCCGCCGATTCATCGGCCAAGCCCAGGCCCAACCCAGGGTGTTGCCTGTGTCGTAGGGGTCGGAGTTGTCCCGACGGGCCATCATGTTCCCGGCCTCTGGCCAGGCACCGGAGTAGATCCAGCACCCGCAGGCGGTCGAGCCGTCGGCACGCAGTTCGCTGAAGTCCTGCAACTGCTCGCCTTTGCGCCGAATTACCTTGCCGGTGTCGTCGGTGATGTCGGCCAGGGCTCTTCCGTTGTATTCCATCGCCAGCTCGGACGCCTTCGGTGCGGTTGGCACCTTGTAGTTCCAGCTCATATTCAGGACCGGATCGGGGAAGGCCCCGCCCTCCTCCTGATACATGTGCTTCAGGCGTAACATCACCTCGCCGAGAATCTCGGTATCGGTCATCGACTCGCCCGGCCCCGGTGCCGCTTTGTCGTGCCATTGCAACCAGCGCGAGCTGTTGGTGATGGAGCCATCATCCTCAGCGAAGCAAGTGGTTGGCAGGCGGAAGACCTCGGTGCCGATCTTGGAGGGATCGACGTCGTGGTACTCGCCGAAGTTCTTCCAGAACTCGCCGGTTTCCACGGTGAGCGGATCCATGATCACCAGAAACTTGAGCTTAGACAGGCCGTCCATGACCTTCGCCTTGTTCGGAAAGGCCGCCAGGATGTTGAATCCCTGGCAGAAGGCCCCGGTCATCTTCCCAAGCGTCATGTCATTGATGGCGTAGAGCACGTCGTAGATCGGTTCGGAAAGCTTGGGCAGCCAGTCGTAGCACCAGTTGTTCTCCTTGGTTGCCACGTCGCCATACCAATCCTTCATCAGGCTGACGAAGAACCGCTCATAGAACTTCCAGTACGACACCTCGCCCTCGAGCAGCGGCTGCTTGATGCGGGTCTTCATGTACTCGTCGTAATCCTGCAGATCCGCCGAAGGCAGGTTCATATAGCCCGGCAACAGGTTCGAGAGCAGGCCGATATCCGTCAAACCCTGGATGTTGGAGTGCCCACGCAACGCGTTGACGCCGCCGCCCGGCATGCCCATGTTGCCCAGCAAGAGCTGCACCATGGCGCCACAACGGATGATCTGCGAGCCGATGGTGTGCTGAGTCCAGCCAAGGGCATAGAGGATCGTCATGGTCTTGTCGGGCGCTGAAGTGGCCGCCATCAAGTCCCATAATTCCAGCACCTTTTCCGTCGGTATGCCGCAGATGTTCTCGACCTGCTCCACGGTGTAGCGGCTGTAATGCTGACGCATCAGCTGCAGGACGCAACGCGGGTGCTGCAACGTCGGATCGCGACGAGCGAAGCCGTTCTCGTCCAGTTCGAAGTTCCAGGTTTGACGATCGTAGGTACGGTCAGCCGAGTTGTAGCCGGTGAACAGGCCTTCTTCGAAGCCAAAGCCCTCCGCTACGATCAGGCCGGCGTCCGTGTACTCACGCACATACTCATGCGCATACCGGTCGGTTTCGATCAGGAATTTGATGAAACCACCCAGGAACACGATATCCGTCCCGGTTCTTATCGAAGCGTGATAGTCCGCAACCGCAGTGGTGCGGTTGAAGCGCGGGTCGATCGAAATCAGGATCGCCTTGCTGCGCTGCTTGGCTTTCATGACCCAGCGGAAGCCTACGGGATGTGCTTCAGCCGAATTGCCGCCCATCGACAAGATGACATTGGCATTGGCAATGTCTGTCCAGTGGTTCGTCATGGCACCGCGACCAAATGTTGGGGCAAGACCTGCCACCGTTGGTCCGTGTCAAACGCGCGCCTGGTTGTCGAGTTTGAGGATGCCGAGCGCTCGGGTGATCTTCTGCGTCAGATAAGCCGTCTCGTTGGTGCAGGCCGAGGCCGCCACCATCGATGTCGTCATCCAGCGGTTGACCAACCTGCCCTGCTCGTCATGAGTTTCGAAATTCTTGTCGCGATCGTCCTTCATCCGGCGGGCGATGCGTGAGAAGGCTTCTTCCCAGCTGATTCGCTTCCACTCATTGGTGAAGGGCTCGCGGACCTCGGGGTACTTGACCCTGGATGGACTCTTGATGAAGTCCAGCACGCCTGCGCCACGGGGGCACAGCGAGCCGCGGCTTACCGGGTGATCCGGGTCGCCTTCTACGTGATAGATCTCATCCACCACATTGATCGCACCATCCCCTCGGGAGTACAGGAGCATGCCGCAGCCCACTGAGCAGTAGGTGCAGATATTGCGGGTCATTTTTGCGCCGGTTAGTTTGAAGTGACGAATCGACGCTACAGCTTCATCAGGCGCAAATCCCATCATTGCCATGCTCGATGCGCCTACACCAGCCGCACCGAACTTCAGGAACTGTCGCCGGGATACTCGCACGGTCATCGGTATCTCCTGTTACTTATTATGTCTACCCCATCGGTGAAATCGACTCCGACCGCTCTGGAATGGTTCCTTCAGCGGGACGGATGGGGCGGCGCACCTCACCACGCCAGTGGGAGACTAGCTGTCAGGGCAGGCAAAGGACAGGTCACCGGTCGCGTCACTGGCGCGCGGCGAGATCTCGCAACAGTTGCGCCGATAGCGATTGCCGGACCGAGGAGTAGTCCGCCCAGGGATCGCCCTGCTGGGCATCGAGACGTTCATGCAAGTTGAGAATGTTCCATTGATCCGCGCCAGCGATCTGCTCAAGTTCGTCGCGGATGATGGGCACGGAAACCGCGAGACCGGGTCGCGCGCGTGCGGAATAAGCCGCGACCGTACTGGCGCCGCGCTGGTTGCGAAGATAATCGACGAAGATTTTGCCAACCCGATTCTTAGGTCCCATCTTTGCCGCGATCTCCTCCGGCGCTTCCTTGGCCAACCGCACGGTAACGCCACGGGCAAACTCGTTGACGCTATCCCAGCTATGACGACGTTCAATAGGTACGACGACGTGCATGCCGCGGCCACCGCTGGTTTTGAGAAACGCGCGAAGGTCCAGCTCGTCCAGAAGGTCGAGCGTCATGTTGGTGGCCTCGACCATGCTGGACCAGGGCAGCTCGGGGTCCGGATCCAGATCGAAAACCACCCGATCCGGTTTGTCGATTCGGTCGCTGCGGGCGTTCCAGGTGTGGAATTCGATGGTGCCCATCTGCGCAGCCTCGACCACTGCGGTCACGTTATCTGCCTGTATCAGGCGTGCGTGTTCAGGGTCGAGCGACTTATCCAGCACGCGCATATGGGGCATCTTCAGCCGTCCGCAGTGGCGCTGAAAGAAGCTGTCGCCGCCCACGCCATCCGGGGCTCGAACGATCGAGAGCGGGCGCTTGGCCAGATGCGGCGTCAGCCATTGCCCGACTGCGAGGTAATACTGAGCGAGCTGTAGCTTCGTCGCACCGCTGTGCTCATCTATTACCCGTTGAGGATTGCTGATACCGATGCCGCCCACGTCAGGGCGGCTTTTGGGTGACTTATCGGCCATGCGGGTTCCTCGGGTCAGCTGGCTTTCTTGCTGGTGGATTTACTGGCTGTGGCCTTGCTGGTGCTGGTTTTGCGCGCAGTTGATGTTTTGCTCGCCGCCGGCTTACTGGCCGCCGCCTTGGTTGCCGTAGATTTTGCCGGTGCCTTGGCTTTACTGGCTGCCGGCTTGCTCGCGGCTCGTTTGGCCGGCGCTGCTTCTTCTTCGGTGTCGTCTTCGTCGTCGACTTCCTCGACAGGGGCCGGCTTCTTGGCCCCGGACTTGCCAGCCAGGCTGCGCTTTAGCAGTTCGGTCAGATCGATGACATCGGCACTGCGGCGATCCACCGTTTCCTCTGGCCCACCCACCGTTTCGATCTTGCCTTCGCGAGCCTTGGTTTCCACCAGGTCCATGATCTGGTCCTGAAAGGTGTCCTTGTACTGCTCGGGGTTCCACTCCTCGCTCATGTCCTCGACCAGACGCTTGGCCATGTCCAGCTCACGGGGGTTGAGATCGGCGTTCAGGGCCTCGTCCTTCATCTCCAGGTACTCGACGCCCCGCACCTCTTCTGCCCATCGCAGCGTGTTCATCACCAGCGCCTTGCCGAGCGGCATCACCACTGCGAGATGCTGCTTGTTGCGCAGCACCACATTGGCGATGCCCACTTTCCCGGTCTGGATCAGTGTTTCACGCAGGAGCGCATAGACCTTTTCGCCGCGCCGGTCCGGTGTCAGGTAATAGGGCGTATCGATGAAGAGAAAGGAAATGTCCTTGGCGTCGACGAAGGCGACGATGTCCACGGTCTGCGTGGCTTTAGGATGGGCAGACTTGATTTCATCGTCGCTGATGACGACGTAGTTGCCCTTCTCGTACTCAACACCTTTGACGATGTTCTCGCTGTCGATGTCCTCCCCTGTGGTCTTGTTGATGCGCTTGTAGCCCACCCGGTCCATGCTGCGCTTGTCCAGCCAGTCGAAATCGATACCCGACCGTGTCGTCGCCGGGACCAGCGCGACGGGGATGTGGACCAGACCGAAACTCACGGCACCCTTCCAGATCGTGCGAGGCATAGCCTTTCTCCTTATGGGTCGACGGTCAGCCGTTGACTACCGTACCGCCGTTCACATGCATGACCTGCCCGCTGACGTAGGACGCATCGCTGCTCGCCAGGTAGACGTAAGCAGGTGCGACTTCATCGGGCTGCCCTGGGCGTTCCATCGGCACGTTCGCACCGAATTTTGCGACCTTCTCTTCATCGAAGGTCGAGGGGATCAGGGGCGTCCAGATCGGGCCAGGGGCTACGCCGTTAACGCGTATGCCGCGCTCGGCCAGGTTCATCGACAGCGAACGGGTGAACGCGGTGATTGCCCCCTTGGTTGCGGAATAATCCAGCAATTGCGGGCTGCCCTTGTAAGCCGTAACCGAGGTGGTGTTGATGATCGAGGCGCCTTTCTTCAGATGCGGCAGCGCGGCCTTGGTCATCTGGAACATCCCAAAGATATTGGTGCGGAAGGTCTTCTCCCACTGTTCTTCACTTATGTCCTCGAGCTTTTCCTGCGGATGCTGCTCAGCGGCGTTGTTAACCAGAATGTCGAGTTTGCCGAGCTTCGCCAGCGTCTCGTCGATCACCTTGCGACATACCTCACGGTCGGCCACATCACCGGCAAAGGTAAGGCAGGTGCGGCCGTGTTCTTCGACAACCTTGCGGGTCTGCTCGGCGTCCTGATGCTGGTCAAGATAGAGGATCGCCACATCGGCGCCTTCGCGCGCGAACAGTACGGCAACCGAGCGGCCGATCCCGCTGTCGCCTCCGGTGATGATGGCGACCTTACCTTGAAGCTTGCCGGCAGCCTTGTAATCCTCCCCTCGATACTCGGGACGCGGGTTCATTTCGCCCTCTTTGCCAGGCTCCGGTTGCTGCTGTGGGGGTAGCGTCTGGTTTTCGTCGGGCATGCCAAATTCTCCGTCAAAGGTTGAAAGCCTATATTCGGAGGACTTGGCGCCGGATGGAAAAGTTTCTGTGAAGCGATGAGAGGCCCGCTATCAAGGCCTCTTTCTTCAATCGATTCTGTTCAGTCGAGGCTCAGCGCGACGCGGCCGCGAGGGATACCGCTCTCGACATACTCATGTGCTGCAATCACCTCATCGAAGCCGAACACCTTGTCGACCTGCGGCGTGAGAAGTCGATCGGCCGTGAGCTGATTGATATGGAGCAGCGCGCGCTGCACTGCCTCGCGATTCTGCTCGATGCCCAGCTCAGGCTGCCCGGTGAAATCACACAGACAATGAAGGAAGAACTTGAAGTTCTTCTTGAACGCCGCACAAGCGGGAAACGCCGTTTCGTTGCCACCGATGAGGCCATAGAGAATCAACTTGCCACGGGGTGCGATGACGTCGCCCAACAGCTTCATCTGCGAGCCGCCACAACTATCGAGCACCACCTCGACGCCGGCCCCATCGGTAACCTTTTGCAGGCGGCCTACCAGATCCTCTTCCTCGGTGACGATAACTGTCTCGGCGCCGAGCTCACGCAAAAAGGCGCGGTCTTCAGCTGTGTCGCAGGTGGCGATCACGCGAGCACCCAAGGCCTTGGCCATCTGCACGGCCGATGGTCCGGTGCAGTGCCGGGCCTGTGTTACCAGCACGAACTGCCCTGTTTCCAGCTTGGCCAACTCAACCAGCGCAAAATACGACACCAGCGCTGGCGTGTAGTGAATACAGGCCTCTACAGCACTGAGCATTTCCGGGTGATGGACAAGGGACGTATGCGGCAGCAGCACCTGCTCGCCGTACAACGGGTATCGATTGAGGTCATGACCGGGAAAGCTGGCCACACGATCACCGACCGAAAAACCATCCACCGCTTCGCCAACCGCAAGCACTTCGCCAGCGATCTCGCTGCCTAGCCCGGCCGGAAGTTGGGCGTGACGCGGCGCCAGGTCCTGACGCCAGAGCACGTCGTTCCAGCTGATGCCGATCGCTTTGACGCCAATCAGAACCTCGCCTATGCCAGGCTGTGGCACGTCACGCTGCTCATAGCGCAACACATCGGCTGGGCCGAACTGGTGGAAACGGATGATGCGGGACATGTTAAAGACCCCTCGATTACTACTGTGTTGGTGACTCTATCTGCACTATCAGTACAACTCCAGCCGCGATCCCTGCATTCCGCTCGATAGTTGCCATGCGCCGGAATGATGATGTGCTGTATGTAAGGCCGCACCCGATGAAGCAGGTTTGTGTAATTGCAAAGCGGAAATGGACATGTCGACGTCACCCCGATCTGTCTAGAATGCAGACGCACCCTCATCAGGTCAGCCGCTTCCATAGTCTGACCACAGCTTGAAGTGAACGGCATGAATCGCAACGACCTTCGCCGCGTAGACCTCAACCTGCTCATCGTTTTCGAAACGCTGATGCACGAACGCAGCGTGACCCGCGCGGCTGAAAAGCTCTTTCTCGGCCAACCGGCGATCAGCGCTGCGCTCGCACGGCTGCGGACGCTGTTCGACGATCCGCTGTTCGTGCGTACCGGCCGCAGCATGGAGCCGACCGCGCGCGCGCAGGAGATCGCCGGCCTGCTGTCGCCTGCGCTGGATTCCATTTCCACCGCCGTGAGCCGTGCCTCGACTTTCGATCCTGCTACCAGCGAACTGGTATTTCGGATCGGCCTGACCGATGAAGTGGAGTTCGCCCTGCTGCCGCAGATGCTCAGGCGCATAAGGGCGGAAGCACCAGGCGTGGTGCTGGTGGTGCGCCGTGCCAATTATCTGTTGATGCCAGGCCTGTTGGCGTCCGGGGAAATTTCGGTAGGTGTGTGCTACACCGAAGAACTTCCAGCCAACGCCAAACGCAAGGTACTGCGCAGACCCAAACCCATGCTGTTGCGCGCCGACAGCATTCCCGGCCGCATGACCATGGAGGACTACTGTTCGCGGCCCCACGCGATGGTGTCATTCGCCGGGGACCTGAACGGCTATATCGATGATGAGCTGGCCTTGCATGGGTGCAAGCGCAAGGTGGTGCTGGCCGTTCCGCAGTTCAATGGCCTTGCCAGCCTGCTCGCGGGGACGGATCTGGTAGCGACCTTGCCCGACTACGCCGCCTCCGCGCTTGCCGCCAATGGCGGCGTGCGCGCCGAGCCGCTGCCGTTCGAAACCAGCCAGGATTTCGAGCTATCCATGGCCTGGCGTGGCGCTCAGGACAACGACCCCGCCGAGCGCTGGCTGCGTTCGCGCATTCAGATGTTCGTCGGCGATCCGGATAGTCTCTAAACCGCCGTTTTTAGCGTAAGCACAGCGTTTTCGGTGGTGGGCTCAAGCCCGCCCTACCTGCCGAGTCCTGCTTTCAACCTACCTTTGGTGGGTTGAATCTCCCCCTGGTTAGCGCTGCACAACCAACCGCAGGGTGGGCTATAGCCCACCCGCCCGGCCGAAACCACGTCAGTCGAATGGGCAACAATGCCCATGCAATCCCGTGCGCTCCATCGATGAAACACCCTGCAACATCAGCGCGAATGATATTTACATTCGCCCCGTTCGATTTCTACCGGAATGTCCATCGCCCCCACACTCCCGCCATCGATAAAAATATGATTTCTCGGAGTCAAGCATGGAAAGACCACTCAAAGCCCTGCGTTACCCTCTGGTTGCTGTGACCGCAGCCCTTATCGGTGCGTGCGGACAGGCACCGGAGGCCACCGAAGCGGCCATGCCCGCCCCCACCGTCAGTGTTGCCGAAGTCATCGAGCAGCGGGTCACGGAGTGGGATGAACTCACCGGGCGGCTGGAAGCGCCTGAATCTGTAGAGATTCGCCCACGCGTGTCCGGCTTCATCGACAAGGTCGCGTTCGATGAGGGCGCGCTGGTGAAAAAAGGCGATCTGTTATTCCAGATCGACCCCCGCCCGTTCGAAGCACAGGTCAAGCGCTTGCAGGCCGAACTGCAGCAGGCCCGCGCGACAGAGCGGCGCACCGCCAGCGAAGCCGAGCGCGGTGAGCGACTACGTGCCAACAATGCGATCTCCGCTGAGCTGGCCGACGCGCGGGTCAGCGCAGCCAGCGAGGCGAAATCGGCTGTCGCCGCCATCCAGGCGCAGCTCGACGCCGCCAAGCTGGACCTGGCCTTTACCCGCGTTACCGCCCCGATAGACGGTCGCGTCGGAAGCGCCCTGATCACGGCAGGCAACCTGGTCAACGCCGGTGAAGCACTGCTGACCACGCTGGTATCCACCGACAAGGTCTACGCCTACTTCGAAGCGGACGAACGCACCTACCTCAAGTACCGCGAGCTGGCGCGCAATGGCACTCGTGGTGCCGAGACGCCCGTCTACCTGGGGCTTTCCAGCGAGGATGGCCATCCGCATCTGGGTCACATGAACTTCATCGACAATCACGTCGATCCCCGCACCGGCACCATCCGCGGTCGCGCTGTGTTCGACAACCGTGACGGCAGCTTTACCCCTGGTCTCTACGCTCGGCTGAAGCTGGTCGGCAGTGCGACCTACGACGCGGTGCTCATCAAGGACGTGGCGGTCGGGACAGACCTCGGTAAGAAGTTCGTTCTGGTGCTGGGCGACGACGGCAAAGTCAACTACCGCTCCATCGAACTTGGGCCGAAGCTGGAGGGCATGCGCATCGTCCGCAAGGGGCTTGAGCAAGGCGAAACCATCGTGGTCAACGGCCTGCAACGGGTTCGACCTGGCACCGCAGTCGAGCCTCAACAGGTGCCGATGGCAGACGCCGACACCCTCGCCGCTCTCAAAGAGAAGCAGCGCGCCGTCACCGCTGCGTTCAAGACCGAAGTCGTCGACCGCAGCGTGACACGTCGCCCAAGCAGCTGATGGCCGCAAAAGCCAGCTGACCTGCGCCCCTGGCGCATAACCATAAAACCGATTCCGTCAGGGCGCGTCATGCGCGCCCTCTCCCCCGGAGTGCGTCATGAATTTCTCTCAATTCTTCATCCAGCGACCGATCTTTGCAGCGGTACTTTCTCTGGTGATCCTCATAGGCGGCGCGATCTCGCTGTTCCAGCTGCCCATCAGTGAATATCCGGAAGTGGTGCCGCCGACCGTCGTGGTGCGCGCCAACTTCCCAGGCGCCAACCCCAAGGTGATCGGTGAAACGGTGGCTTCGCCTCTGGAGCAGGCCATCACTGGCGTCGAAGGCATGCTCTACATGTCGTCACAGGCGACCGCCGACGGCAAGCTGACCCTGACCATCACCTTCGCCCTCGGCACTGATCTGGACAACGCTCAGGTCCAGGTGCAGAACCGCGTGACACGCACCCAACCGACGCTGCCCACCGAAGTGCAGCGTCTTGGTGTGACGGTGGACAAGGCATCGCCCGACCTGACCATGGTGGTCCACCTGACCTCGCCGGACGAGCGCTATGACATGCTCTACCTGTCCAACTATGCAGCGCTCAACGTCAAGGACGAGCTGGCGCGGCTGGATGGTATCGGCGACGTCCAGCTGTTCGGCATGGGCAATTACTCGCTGCGCGTTTGGCTCGATCCGAACAAGGTCGCTTCACGCAACCTGACGGCGTCCGACGTGGTGAACGCGATCCGCGAGCAGAACCGTCAGGTCGCTGCCGGTTCGCTGGGTGCGCCGCCAGCACCGGGCGCGACCGATTTCCAACTATCGATCAACACCCAGGGCCGGCTGGTCACCGAGGAGGAATTCGAGAACATCATCGTCCGCGCCGGCGACGATGGTTCGATCACCCGATTGCGCGACATCGCCCGAGTCGAACTGGGTTCCAGTCAGTACGCCCTGCGCTCGCTGCTGAACAATCAACCTGCAGTGGCCATTCCAGTGTTCCAGCGCCCTGGCTCGAACGCGATCGAGATTTCCGATTCGGTGCGGGCCCGCATGGCCGAACTCAAGCGCGACTTCCCGGAAGGTGTGGACTACGAAATCGTCTACGACCCAACCATATTCGTGCGCGGCTCTATCGAAGCCGTGGTGCACACACTGCTCGAAGCCATCGTACTGGTGGTGCTGGTGGTGATCCTGTTCCTGCAAACCTGGCGTGCTTCGATAATCCCGCTGGCTGCCGTACCGGTTTCACTGATCGGCACCTTCGCCGTGATGCATATGCTCGGCTTCTCGCTCAACGCGCTATCGCTGTTCGGGCTGGTATTGGCGATCGGCATCGTGGTGGACGACGCCATCGTCGTGGTGGAGAACGTCGAGCGCAACATAGGTCTCGGCAAATCCCCGGTCGAGGCCACCAAGCAGGCGATGAAGGAAGTAACCGGCCCGATCATTGCGACGGCGCTGGTGCTGTGCGCTGTATTTATCCCAACCGCGTTCATCTCCGGCCTCACCGGGCAGTTCTATCAACAGTTTGCCCTGACCATCGCCATTTCCACGGTGATCTCGGCGTTCAACTCGCTGACCCTTTCGCCAGCCCTGGCAGCCGTGCTGCTACGTGCTCACGACGCGCCGAAAGACGGCTTCTCCCTTCTGCTGGACAAGCTGTTCGGCGGCTGGCTGTTCGCCCCTTTCAACCGCGTTTTCGAGCGCGCCAGTCACGGCTACGTCGGTGCGGTCAAACGCATCCTGCGCGGCAGCGGCATCGCGCTGGTGGTCTACGTCGGTTTGGTCGGGCTCGGTTACATGGGCTTTGCCAGCACCCCAACCGGATTCGTACCGGCGCAGGACAAGCAGTATCTGGTGGCGTTCGCGCAATTGCCTGATGCCGCCACGCTGGACCGTACCGAAGGCGTCATCAAGCAGATGTCCGAGATAGCCGGCAAGCACCCAGGCGTCGCAAATACCGTCGCTTTTCCGGGGCTGTCAATCAACGGTTTCACCAACAGTCCGAACAGCGGGATCGTCTTCGTCACCCTGAAGGACTTCGCCGAGCGCAAGGACGCGAATCTATCCGCGGGTGCCATCGCCGGAGAGCTCAACGGGCAGTTCGCGGGTATTCAGGAAGCCTACCTGGCCATCTTCCCGCCGCCGCCGGTTCAGGGTCTGGGCACCATCGGTGGTTTCCGTGTGCAGGTGCAGGACCGTGGCAGCCTGGGCTATGAGGAGTTGTACAAGCAGGTGCAGAACGTCATCGCCAAGAGCGCCGACTATCCCGAGCTTGCCGGGCTGTTCACCAGCTATCAGGTCAACGTGCCGCAGATCGACGCCGATATCGACCGGGAAAAAGCCAAGACCCACGGCGTCGCCATTGATCAGATCTTCGACACCATGCAGGTCTACCTAGGCTCGCTGTATGCCAACGACTTCAACCGCTTCGGCCGCACCTATCAGGTCAACGTCCAGGCCGAACAGAGGTTTCGCCTGACGCCGGACCAGATCGGTCAGCTGAAGGTGCGCAACGATCGTGGCGAAATGGTGCCGCTGTCGACCTTCGTCAAGGTCAGTGACAGTGCCGGCCCGGACCGGGTGATGCACTACAACGGCTTCCTGACTGCCGAGATCAATGGCGCAGCGGCACCGGGCTACAGCTCGGGCGAAGCGGAAGATGCCATGGAGCGCCTGCTCAAGGCCGAGTTGCCCAACGGCATGACCTACGAGTGGACCGAGCTGACCTATCAGCAGATCCTGGCGGGCAACACGGCGATGTTCGTATTCCCGCTCTGCGTGCTGCTGGCCTTCCTGGTGCTTGCGGCGCAATACGAGAGCTGGAGCCTGCCGCTGGCGGTCATCCTGATCGTTCCGATGACACTGCTCTCGGCAATCATTGGCGTGATCCTGTCGGGTGGCGACAACAACGTCTTCACCCAGATCGGCCTCATCGTGCTGGTCGGCCTGGCGTGCAAGAACGCCATTCTCATCGTCGAGTTCGCCAAGGATAAACAGGAGGAAGGCATGGACAGGCTATCCGCCGTTCTGGAGGCTTGCCGGTTGCGCTTGCGCCCGATCCTGATGACCAGCTTCGCCTTCATCATGGGCGTAGTGCCATTGGTCATCTCATCCGGCGCCGGTGCCGAGATGCGTCATGCCATGGGTGTTGCGGTGTTTAGCGGGATGCTCGGCGTGACCTTCTTCGGGCTGCTGCTGACACCGGTGTTCTATCTGGTCATTCGCGCCTACGTCGAGAAGCGCGAGCAGAAGAAGGCTGTACTCAAGGAGGCACATGCATGAAGGACTTGATCACCACTCCGCTGTTGCTCGCTGCATTTCTCGCGCTGAGCGCCTGTGCTGTAGGGCCGGATTACCAGAGGCCCGAGACGGCCCCGGCCGAAATCGAACGGGCCGCGTCGGCACCTTTCGACCATTCGCGTTTCGAGGCTGCATGGTGGCGGCAGTTCGAGGACTCAACGCTGGACTCACTGGTTGGCGAAGCGTTGGCAGAGAACCGCGAGTTGCGCATCGCGTTCGCCCGACTGCGTGCCGCTCGCTCGATCCGCGATGATGATGCCAATGATCGCTTTCCCACCGTCACCGCGGGAGCCAGTGCAGATATCGGCAAGTCGCAGCAACCTGGCTTCGGTGATGAACGCGTCAATAGCGAGCGCTACGACCTGGGCCTCGACATGGCCTGGGAACTTGATCTGTTCGGCCGTATCCAGCGTCGAATAGAAGCCAGCGAAGCGCAAACTGAAGCCGCTGAAGCCGAGCTCTATCAGCTGCAGGTGAGCATCATCGCTGAGCTGGTGGATGCATACGGCCAGCTACGTGGCGCTCAGCTGCGAGAGCGTATCGCCCGGGAAAATCTGGAGAATCAACTCGATTCCCGGCAATTGACCGAGCAGCTTCGCGATGCAGGAGTCGGCAGCGAGCTGGATGTGCTGCGCGCCGACGCACGTCTAGCGTCCACCGAGGCTAGCCTGCCGCTGCTTCGGGCACAGCAGACCCGCGCACGAAACCGCATTGCTACCCTGCTCGGCCAGCGCGCCGACCAGCTCAGTGTCGATCTCTCGCCGCGTGATCTGCCAGCGATCGCCAAGGCACTGCCGATCGGGGACCCGGCAGAACTGCTGCGTCGCCGCCCGGATATTCTGGCGGCGGAGCGGCAACTGGCAGCGGCAACTGCGAATGTCGGGGTCGCCACGGCCGATCTTTTCCCGCGGGTAAACCTGTCGGGTTTCCTTGGCTTTATCGCCGGACGCGGTTCGCAGATCGGCTCCAGTGCCGCCCGGGCCTGGGGCGTGGCGCCGAGCATCACCTGGGCCGCCTTCGACATGGGCAGTGTTCGGGCGCGCTTGCGCGGCGCCGAAGCCGACGCAGAAGGCGCACTCGCGAGTTATGAGCAACAGGTGCTGCTGGCGCTCGAAGAGTCCGAAAACGCCTTCAGCGACTACGCTCGCGCCCAGGAACGATTGCTATCGCTGTTGCGGCAGTCGAACGCCAGCCGCGCTGCAGCAGAGCAGGCGGAGATTCGCTACCGTGAGGGCAGCGTGGATTTCCTCGTGCTGCTGGATGCCGAGCGCGAGCGACTTGCGGCTGAGGATGCGCAAGCCCAGGCCGAGGTCGAGTTGTATCGAGGCATCGTTGCACTCTACAAAGCGCTGGGTGGAGGCTGGCAGCTCACGACGGGATGATCCTTTACAAATCGTTGGGACAGCTAGGGCATGCGTTTTGTGACGCATGCCCGCTCTCGCTCTTTCCATTGTGAATTTTGCGAGAAAGCGCTTTTTGTGGTTCGGCTTATTTGGCATAACGCTTCGGAAGCTCATTCGCATCCGGCCGCCGGATATCAAGCCAACCAACAAAGAATAAAGAGCCCTTCAATGATCAAGCCGATCATCACCCTTGCCGGCCTCGTGCTGGCAATGGCTGCAACCGCTGTCCAAGCGGAGCCGATTGTCATCAAGTTTTCCCACGTGGTTGCTGAAGACACGCCCAAAGGCAAAGGCGCACTGCTGTTCAAGCAATTGGTCGAGCAGCGCCTACCCGGCCAAGTGACCGTCGAGGTCTACCCCAACTCCACGCTGTTCGGCGATGCCAACGAGCTGGAGGCACTGGCCAAGAACGAAGTGCAGATGCTGGCGCCGTCACTGGCAAAATTCGAGCAATACACCAAGCAGCTCCAGGTATTTGACCTGCCATTTCTGTTCGACGACCTCGCCTCCGTCGATCGCTTCCAGAAGCGTGCGAAAGGTCGACAGCTGCTGCTTTCGATGGAAAAGCAAGGCATCACCGGCCTGGCGTATTGGCACAACGGCATGAAGCAACTCTCGGCAACAAAACCATTGCGCATGCCGAGCGACGCAAACGGCCTCAGCTTCCGCATTCAGCCTTCCGGCGTGCTTGAATCCCAGTTCGCACAGCTTGGAGCCTCCACGAAGAAAATCGCATTCGCGGAGACCTTCGATGCCCTGCAGACCGGAACGGTACAGGGCGCGGAAAATCCCTGGTCGAACATCTACAGCAAGAAGATGCACAGTGTTCAGCCTTACATCACCGAGTCGAACCACGGCGTGCTCGACTACATGCTGGTGAGCAACACGACGTTCTGGTTCGCCATCCCCCACCAGATACGCACCCAGCTCGAAGGCATCATCGAAGAAGTGACGTACGAAGTTAACCGCGCAGCCGAAGCGGCAAACCAGGCCGACCGGGACCGCATCCGCAAGGCAGGCACCTCAGAGATCATCGAACTCACTGCAGAGCAGCGCGAAGCCTGGCGTGAAGCCATGCGTCCGGTGTGGCAGGAGTTCGAACCAGTGATTGGTGCCGACATCATCAAGGCGGCACAAACGGTCAACCGTAAACAGCGTCAATAATCGCTACCAGCGAGCAACACGCCGCGGTCCGTGCTCAGCATGCACCGCGGTTTTTTTCATTTCGATAAAGCGAGAGCTCAGCGCTCGGTGGACATCACAGGCTCGGGCTGCAGCACTTCCTCATCCCAGCCGCCGCCCAATGCCGCGATCAGCTGAACACTGGCCGCCAGACGGTCGCCTAACAATGTGAGATTGGTGCGCTCGTTATTGAGTGCTGTCGTCTGCACCGTAGCCACGCTAAGGAAGTCGACCGTTCCGGCGCGATACTGGTTTTCGATCAGCCGCAGCGACTCCTGTGCCGCTTCCAGCGCCTGCTGCTGGACCACTGCCTCCTCGCCAAGCACCCGCAGCTGCACCAGATTGTCTTCGACCTCACGGAAGCTGTTGAGCACTGTCTGGCGGTAATTCGCGACCGTCTGATCGTAGCTGGCTTCCGCTTGTTCGAGTCCTGCCCGCCTGCCTCCAAAATCGAACAAGGTCATCGCCAGCTGTGGGCCGAGCGACCAGAAGCGATTGGGGACGCTGACCAGGTTGCTGAAACTGCTATTGCGATACCCACCGCTGGCACTCAGGGTCAGGTCTGGGTACCAAGCCGCTTCGGCCACGCCGATCTGTGCATTGGCAGCAATGACCTGGCGCTCGGCTGATGCGACGTCAGGGCGCCGTTCGAGCAACTGCGATGGCAAAGCCAGGGGCACTACGGGGAGCGCAGGAATTTGGTCACGCTCGGTGATACTCAGTTCCGATGGAGGAACACCTATCAGCACTGCGATGGCGTGCTCCATTTGCGCGCGCTGCCATCGCAGATCGATGGCCTGCGCCTCGGTACTCCTGAGCTGAGTCAGCGCTTGGGTTGCGTCCGATTTGGGCACGATGCCGGCGCGATACTGGTTCTCCGTCAACCGGAGCGAGCGGGCGAACGCTTCGACCGTCTGGTCCAGCAGACGCTGCTGCTCGTCCATCACTCGCAGTCGCAGGTAAGTTTGTACCAGTTCGGATTGCAGGCTGAGCCGCACGGCGGCGAGGTCAGCAGCGCTGGCCTGCATGCTGGCCTGGTTTGCTTCGAGATTACGGCGTAGACGACCCCATATATCGAGTTCCCATGATGCATCAAGACCTAGGCTGTAGCTTTCGCTGATGCCGCGGGCCTGATTCTGAATAGTCGAATTGCTTGTACTGCCCTGTCCACCGCGGGTCACGCCGCCGCTGCCGCCGATGGTAGGAAATAGCTGCGAACGCGCGCCCCTCACAAGAGCACGAGCCTGCCGGTACTGCGCTTCGGCTGCGGCCAGGTTCTGGTTGGAAACGTTCAGCCTCCCGACCAGGCTGTTCAGCTCGGCATCGCCGTAAAGCGTCCACCACTCGCCGCGCTGGAGAGCATCGGCTGGGGCGGCCACTTTCCAGCCTTCGGCCTGTTTGAACTCAGCGGCCATTGGCACATCCGGGCGCTGATAATCAGGGCCCAAAGTACAGGCGCTCAATGAGAGCGCCATGGCCACAAGTGCCAGCGGGCGCAGCGATTGATTGAAGGTCAACGAACTCATAGCGGATTTTCCAGTGCGGCGTCGGTGCGTACACCGCGCCAGCGGTTGAAACGATGGCGCGCGCGGTCCAGATACAGGTAGACCACGGGCGTGGTGTAGAGCGTGAGGATCTGACTCAGAACCAGGCCGCCTATGATCGTCAGGCCAAGCGGCTGACGCATTTCAGCGCCCTCCGCACCACCCATCAACAACGGCAATGCACCGAGGATGGCGGCCATGGTCGTCATCAGAATCGGCCGGAAACGCAGCAGGCAGGCCCGGCGAATCGACTCCGCCGGCGACAACCCTTCGTTCCGCTCGAACTGCAACGCCAGGTCGATCATCAGGATCGCGTTCTTTTTCACCACCCCAATGAGCAGGAACAGTCCCAGCAGCGAAATCAGACTGAATTGCTCGCGCATCAGGATGATCGCCAACAGCGCGCCGACACCGGCAGACGGCAGAGTCGAAAGGATGGTCAGCGGATGGATGTAACTTTCATAAAGAATGCCCAGCACGATGTACACGAGCAGCAGTGCGCCCAGGATCATCAATGGCTGGCCTTCCTGCGTCGACTTGAAGATGTCGCCAGTACCGCCAAGCCGCCCCTGTACCGCGCTTGGCAGCCCGATGGCCGCAACGGCACGTTCAATGGCCCGCGTCGCCTCATCCAGACTGACATCGGGAGCCAGATCGAAGTCGATGCTCTCGGCAGCGAACTGTCCGTCATGGCTTACCCGGTCCTCTTCCAGACTGCGCTCGTAACGCGCGAAAGCCGACAGGGGAACTCGCCGCCCGTCACTGGTTATCACCTGAATCTGCTCCAGTACTTCCGGATGCTGGGCGTAGCTAGGATCGACCTCCATGACCACGCGGTACTGATTGAGCGATTCGTAAATGGTCGAGATTTGGCGCTGGCTGAAGGCGTTATTGAGCAGTGTGGTGACTGTGCTCATGTCGATGCCCAATCGCTTTGCAGCATCGCGATCAACCTTGAGGCTGATCTGCTGAGCGCCCTCACCTTCGTTGGCATCGATACTGGTCAGCTCCGGCAGCGCCATCAGCGCGCGGGTGACTTGGGGTACCCACGCACGCAGGTCGGCCAGATCACTGGCCAGCAGATTGTAGGAATACGCCGAGCTGCTCTGCCGGCCCCCTCCGAACTGCAGATCCTGATCGGCCATAAGGAACATGCGACCACCAGGCACCTTCGGCTGGTTCGCGCGAATCCGCTCGATCACCTTCTGAGCCGATATGTTTCGCTCGGACAGCGGCTTGAGTCGAACGATCATGAAGGCGTTGTTGATACCGCCCTGCCCACCGATGAAGCCCGCCACGCTTTCCACCGCTGGGTCTGCCAGCACCGCCTTGCGGAAGGTTTCCATTTTCGGCTGCATGACCTGGAACGACATGCCGTCATCTCCGCGGATGAAGCCGGTGAGCTGACCGGTGTCCTGCTGTGGCAGGAATGTCTTGGGCACTTCGATGTAGAGAAATACGTTCAGGCCGATAGTCGCGAGCAGCGTGAACAACGTGATGCGGTGGTGACGCAGGGCCCATCCCAGTGAACGATCATAGTGACGCAGCAACCATTGATGTGCATCGTGGCTCCAGCGGTGCAAACGGCCATCGTGCTCGGGCTGATGGGGCTTGAGCCAGCGCGCGCAGAGCATGGGCGTCAGCGTCAGCGAAACCAGAAGCGAGACCAGAATGGCCGCTGCCAGCGTTATGGAAAACTCGCGGAACAGCCGTTCGACGATGCCGCCCATGAACAGGATCGAGACGAATACCACCACCAACGAGAGGTTCATCGACAGGAGTGTGAAACCAACCTCCCGCGTGCCGATGTATGCAGCGCGCATCGGCGGCACGCCGTCGTCGATATGCCGCGCGATGTTCTCCAGCACCACGATGGCGTCATCCACCACAAGCCCTGCGGCCAGGATCAACGCCATCAGGGACAACACGTTGAGCGAAAAGCCGAACAGATACATGACGGCGAAGGTTCCGACCAGCGAGACCGGTACCGCCAGCGCAGGTATCAGCGCGGTTCGCAGTTTGCCGAGGAAGAGAAACACCAGAACGATCACCAGCCCCACGGCGATCAGCAAGGTTCGCTCAGCCTCGTGCAAGGTGGCGCGGATCACGGGTGAGCGGTCCATCGCCACCGCCATGTTGACGCTGCCCGGCACTATTGCCTGCAGCGCCGGAAGCTCGTTGCGAATGCCTTCGATGGTTTCGATGATGTTGGCGCCCGCCTGGCGGTTGATCACCAGCAGCACGGCTCGCTCGTTGTTGAAAAAACCGTCGTTGTAGCGATCCTCCACGCCATCCCTGACCTTGGCGACGTCGCTCAGCCGCAGTGCAGCGCCATCCTGATAGCGAATGATCAACGGCAAGTAGTCTGCAGCTTGGTGCAGTTGGTCATTGGCTTGCACCTGCCAATGGCGATTGTCGTCTTCAACCATCCCTTTCGGCCGCCGAACATTGGCCGCCGCGATCGTCTGGCGGACCTCATCCAGCGATACGCCGTACTGTTCCAACTGCTGCGGTTGCAGTTCGACCCGAACCGCTGGCAATGAACTACCACCGACTTGCACCTCGCCGACACCGGGCACCTGGGAGAGCTTCTGGGCCAGGACGGTGGAAGCGATATCGTAAAGCTGACCTTTGTTCAGCACTTCGGAGGTCAGCGAAAGCACCATGATGGGTGCCTGCGCGGGGTTGATCTTGCGGTAGGTCGGCATGCTGCGCATACCGCTGGGCAACAGGTTGCGCGAGGCATTGATCGCCGCCTGCACATCTCGAGCAGCGCCGTTGATATCTCGCTCGAGATCGAACTGGATGATGATTCGCGTCGAACCCTGGCTGCTGCGGCTGCTCATCTGACTGACACCTGCGATGCTACCTAGCGACCGTTCCAGCGGAGTCGCGACGCTGGACGCCATGATCTCCGGGCTTGCGCCGGGCAGGCTGGCCTGCACCGTGATGACTGGGAAGTCCATGTTCGGCAAAGGCGAGACCGGCAGCATTCCAAAGCTGACGCCCCCCAGAATCAGGATCGCCAGGCTCAGCAGCATGGTTGCCACTGGGCGTGCGATGAAGGGTGCTGAAAGGTTCATGGACGCGCGCCAGTCATGGGTTCCAGCGTTTCGGCGTACGGCCTGACCCGGATCATGTAGGCGCTTCCTGCGTCTTCATCTGCCTTTTCGAGAATCGATTGCTCAACCGATCGAAGAACAGATAGATCACCGGTGTGGTGAACAGGGTCAGCAACTGGCTCAGCAACAGCCCGCCGACCAGCACCAAGCCCAGCGGCTGGCGCAGCTCGGCGCCGGAACCTGACGCCAGCATGAGCGGCACCGCACCGAACAGCGCGGCGAGCGTTGTCATCAGGATCGGACGAAAACGCAACAGCGCGGCCCGGTAGATCGCGTCCTGGGGGCTCATGCCTTGATGCCGTTCCGCCTCCAGAGCGAAGTCGATCATC
Source organism: Stutzerimonas zhaodongensis (assembly GCF_003696365.1). GTDB lineage: Bacteria > Pseudomonadota > Gammaproteobacteria > Pseudomonadales > Pseudomonadaceae > Stutzerimonas > Stutzerimonas zhaodongensis. Next base: position 35,116 of record NZ_RFFM01000003.1, on the reverse strand, counting down.
ATGATCGCGTTCTTCTTGACGATACCGATCAGCAGAATGATGCCGATGATGGCGATCAGGCCCAGATCGTTACCTGTCAGCAACAGCGCCAGCAAAGCACCAACCGCGGCCGACGGAAGCGTTGAAAGGATCGTGATCGGGTGAATGTAGCTCTCGTAGAGCACCCCGAGCACGATGTACATCGTCACCACCGCCGCCAGAATCAGTAGCAGGGTGCTCGACAGCGACGCACGAAATGCTTCGGCTGCGCCCTGGAATCGGCTCTGGATGCCCGCAGGCAAGCCAATTTCGGCCTCAACGCCTTCAATGACCTCTACCGCCTCGCCTAACGAGACGCCCTCGGCCAGGTTGAAGGACAGTGTAACCGCCGGAAACTGGCCGATGTGATTGATGAGCAAAGGTGCGTTGCGTTGTTCGAGCGTCGCCAGGCTGGACAGTCGGACCGGTGTGCCCCCCTCGCTCTGGACGAACAATTGTTCGAGCGCCTGCGGGCCGAGACGGTTGCCGGCCTCTGCCTCGATCACCACTCGATACTGGCTGGCCTGAGTAAAGATGGTCGAAATCTGGCGTTGGCCGAAGGCGTCATACAGCGCATCGGTGATGGCAGATATCTGGATGCCTAGCCGCGCAGCTGCATCGCGATCGATGTTCAGATAGATCTGAAGTCCGTCACTCTGCAGGTCGCTGGCCACGTCGGTCAGCTCCGGGCGTTCGCGTAGAGCCGCCACAAGGCGCGGCGACCACTCCTGAAGCAGCGCGCCATCTGGCGATTCGAGACTGAACTGGAACTGCGTGCGGCTGACCCGATCTTCAATCGAGAGGTCCTGCACCGGCTGCAGGAACAATTCGATACCGGGCAGTTTGGCCAGCTCCGGCCGCAACCGGTCGATGACCTGGCTGGCAGTGACGTCGCGCTCGGCATGAGATTTCAGATTGATCAGTAGACGTCCGCTGTTGAGCGTCACGTTGTCCCCGTCCACGCCTATATAGGAGGACAGGCTTTCAACCGCCGGATCGGCGAGGATGACGCGAGACAAGGACTGCTGACGCTCGCTCATCGCGCGGAATGAAATTGCCTGAGGCGCCTCGCTGATGCCCTGTATCACACCCGTGTCCTGCACCGGGAAGAACCCCTTGGGCACGGCCAGGTACAAAACGACTGTCAGGCCCAACGTTGCCACGGCAACCAGCAGGGTCAGCGTCTGGTGACCAAGCACCCAGGTCAGCCAACGCGCATATCCGCCTATCAGACGCTCGACCCAATCCGGTTTGGATTTTTCCACCGAGGCGGGTTTGAGCAATTTGGCACACATCATCGGCGTCAAGGTCAGGGACACCACCAGCGAGAGGAGAATCGCAACGGCCAGCGTGATGGCGAATTCGCGAAACAAACGGCCCACTACGTCCTGCATGAACAGCAGCGGAATCAGCACGGCGATGAGCGATAGCGTCAGGGAAATCAGCGTGAAGCCGATCTGCTTGGCGCCTTTCAGCGCCGCCTGTAGCGGCGTTTCGCCCTCCTCTACATGGCGCGCGATGTTCTCGAGCATGACGATGGCATCATCGACCACGAACCCCGTTGCTATGGTCAGCGCCATCAGCGTCAGGTTGTTCAGCGAGAACCCGGCGAGATGCATCACCGCGAAGGTCCCGATCAGCGACAGCGGAACCGCGATCGAAGGGATAATCGTTGCCGACAACCGCTTGAGGAACACGAACGTGACCATTACGACGAGGAAGGTCGCCAGCAACAGCTCATGCTGCACATCGGTGATGGCCGCGCGAATGGTCTGGGTGCGATCTGTCAGCACCACCACATCGAGGCCGCTCGGCATGCTGGCGGTCACCTCCGGCAGCAGCGCCTGGATTCGTTCGACCACTTCGATGACGTTGGCGCCCGGCTGGCGCTGGATATTCAGCAGCACGGCCTGGCTTTCATTGGCCCATGCGGCGAGTCGTTCGTTTTCTGCCCCGCCGACAATATCAGCCACGTGTTTCAAGCGCAGCGTTGCGCCTTCGTTGTAAGCCAGGATGAGTTCGGCGTATTCCTCGGGTGTTTTCAGCTGATCGTTGGCGTCGAGCATCGACACCCGGGTTGGCCCATCGAAGTTGCCTTTGGGCTGATTGACGTTGGAGCTGGTGACCAGCGTGCGCACATCTGCAAGTGACAAGCCGTACGATGCGAGCGCTTCGGGGTTCACGCGAATGCGCACGGCCGGCCGTTGTCCGCCGGCGATGCTGACCATGCCGACACCGCTGATCTGCGCCAGCTTCTGCGCCATCCGCGTGTCGACCAGATCATGCAATTCGGGCAGCGCCAGGCTTTCCGATGTCACGGCGAGCGTCATTACGGGCGTATCGGCGGGGTTGACCTTGTTGTACACCGGCGGCGCCGGAAGGTCGTTGGGTAGCAGGTTGCTGCCCGCATTGATCGCGGCCTGCACTTCCTGCTCGGCGACGTCCAGCTCGACGTCGAGCGAAAAGCGCAAGGTAATCACCGAGGCGCCACCCGAGCTCGTCGACGACATCTGGGTCAGGCCGGGCATCTGGCCGAATTGCCTTTCGAGCGGTGCGGTGACCGCGCTGGTCATGACCTCAGGGCTGGCGCCTGGGTAAAGCGTCATGACACGAATGGTCGGGTAATCCACCTGCGGCAGCGCCGAGACGGGCAGCATTCGATAGGCAATCAGGCCGGCAAGCAAGATCGCGATCATCGTCAAGGTGGTTGCCACCGGCCGAAGGATGAACAGCCGCGACATGTTCATTGCGCGGGTCGCCCGCCGCGGCCTTGTGTCTCGACCTTGGGAGATTCAGCTGCCTCCTCGGCAAGCTTCTGCGGGTCCACCACCTCCACTTCGCTACCGTCACGCAGACGATCGGTGCCTTCCATCACGATGCGCTCGCCCACGTTCAGGCCGTTGATGACGACCGTCTGCTCTCCATTGCTTGGTCCGACTTCCAGTACCCGCAACTGGACTTTGGAGTCGTCACCAACCACATACGCATAGTTGCCGCGTGAGCCATATTGCAGGGCAGCAGATGGAATCAGCATGGCGTCCTGAAGTGTTTCGACACGCAGGCGAACGTTGACGAACTGATTGGGGATGAGCAATTCCGCTTCGTTATCGAAACGTGCCTTCATCTTCAGCGTGCCGGTAGTGGCATCGATCAGATTGTCGAAGCTTTCAAGCACGCCTTCGCCGAAGAGTGTGCGCTCGCCGCGATCCCAGGCTTGCGCCGCCAGCTCATCGCCCTGACGGAAGCGTGCGATGACTGGCGGCAGCTCGCTCTCAGGCAGAGTGAAGCTGATTGCCATTGGCTGCGTCTGAGTGATGACGACAAGAGGTGTGGTGTCGTTGGCTGCTACAAGGTTGCCTTGATCCAACTGCCGCAGGCCCACGCGGCCATCGATCGGAGCGCGGATTTCAGTGAATTGCAGATTCAGCTTGGCCTCGTTGACGGCTGCCTGATTGGCAGCAAGCGTGCCCTGGTACTGATTTACCAGCGCTTGCTGAGTATCGAGCGTTTGCTTGGCGATGCTGTCGTCGGCGAACAGCCCTTGATAGCGCTTGAGATCGACCTGTGCGTTTTGCAACAGGGCGCGGTTCTGCTGGAGTGTTCCTTCAGCCTGTTCCAGCGCCACCTTGTACGGCCGCGGATCGATCACCGCAAGCAGATCACCAGCTTTGACCCGCTGACCTTCGTCGAAGCGCACCTCCATCAACTCGCCTGCCACACGGCTGCGAACATTGACAGTATTGAGTGGCGTGACAGTGCCGAGCGCCTTGGCGTAAACCTCGAACGAGCCCTGTTCGACCGTCGCGACGCGCACCGGCGTCGGTCCGCCAAATGCCCCCCGGCGGCCTTGTGGTTGCTGAGGTTTCTCGGCTGCGGTTGGCCATAGCCACCAGATAAGCACCACGGCAGCGATAATCAAGCCGCCTATGACCAACCAGCGTCGCACGGAGCCGGCAGAAGAAGTGTTCGCCTCGGACATGAACTGAGTTCGCCTGAAAATGAGCGTGAACCATAAGCAGTCGCGCTCCGCTCGCAAAGGGGATTTACGGCATTTTTACGTATCGGCCGGTTTCATCGTCTCGATGAGGCAATTTGTCCCGGAACCAATAGAATGCCCGCCCAGTCTATTTCGCGTTCGACTTGCTGGCCTTCTGCCGTAAGCCCAATGCTGATCACCAGGCATTCGCCTATATCCCGTTCAACATAGTCATCGAGTCGTAATGGGCCACTCTCTGGATGGCCGTTCAAGGATCAAGGAATGAATACATCGTTGGTAATTCTGGCAATCACTGTTGCCAGCTTCCTTCTCGGTTTTCTGCGGGATATTTTCATCGCCAGGGAGTTCGGCCTGAGCTGGCAGGCAGACCTTATTTTCGTCTCGCTGATCCTTCCCCTTTTCTTCGAGAACTTTCTCGGCCTGGCACTGCGCGACGCAATGATCCCTTACCTTCAGCGACTTCGCAGAGAGTCGGAGGAATTGTTCCGAGCGGTCGCGGGCTGGCTTTATTGGCGCATCAGCCTGGCCGGTGCAGCCGTAGCCCTGCTGATCATCCTATGCAGCTACTGGATTCTGGGCGCGCTGGCGCCAGGCTGGACGGTTGAGCAGCTCGACGCGGGACAATTGGTCTTCTGCGTTGGCGCCCTGTTGATCGCGGTCCAGGCCGTGCTCTACTGCCAAAGCGCGCTGCTGAACATGGACAACGTGTTCATATTGCCGATGTCGCGTACGGTGCTGCTGAACGCCGGCGCGATCATCGGCATTCTCATTTTCGGTCCTAATGGAATGGTGATCTTCGCTGGCATGCTCGTGCCCCAACTGGCTCTCATCGTCGTTCATCATCGCCGCCTCGGTTATCTGGGCGGTTCCAGCAAAGCAGCTGGCAAAGGACGAGGTGGCGATTTCGGCATGGCTTTGGCCCCAGTGTTGCTCGCAGCCGGCGCACAACAGAGTTGCATCCTTGCCGAACGGATGTTTGCGTCCTTCCTGGATGAAGGCAGCATCTCGATGCTGTCCTTTGCGTTCCGCATCGTCACCATTCCTCTGACGCTCTACGCGATGTCGGTCCTTGGGGTGCTCTTTCCGCGCTTCGTCTCCAGTTGGGGCGACAATGACCTGACCGCTCACGCCGTCGTGATTCGCAAAGGGCTGCTGGCAACCCTTCTGTTTCTGGTACCGGCCGCCGTCGTGCTCTGCTCATTCCCGCAGTCGGTCGTCTCCGTGCTTCTGGAGCGCGGTGAATTCGGCGCCGCGCAATCCGGGGCAACAGCGTCACTGGTAGTCCTATACGCGCTCGGGCTCCCAGCCATGGGGATGGCATTGCTATGGGGGCGGGTCTTGCTCTCACAACATCAATCCCGGCTGTTTCTCGCTATCACGCTTATCAGCTCGGCATTGACCGTAAGCCTGGACGCAGCGCTGTATGGCACCTACGGCGCCGAGGGGCTGGCATTTGCATTCTCTGCCGGGGCGGCAGTGCAGGCGCTCTTCATGGGTCTCTACGTCTACCGCACCTCACCAGCAGGTCTTGCTCCTCGCGTTTTGCTGCGCTGGCTGGGCACGGCTGTTGCGGTTGCCGCAGTGCTGCATTGGGTTCCAGCACCTCACGGGCTGCTGCAGTTGTGCCTGTACATGTTAATGGTGCTCGTTGCCTTCGCCGTGGGCGTAGCCGCGCTTGGCGAGCGAGACCTGTTCAAGCCGGCGTACTGGTCCATGAAGAACGCCTGAGCGATGTGAAGGCGAATGACTCAGCCGAAATACACTCGCTCCGTTTCTGCCTAGCTGGCTTTGGATTCGGCTGGCTTGTCAGCCGATCGCCAACTTTCGCGCCCCTTGCAGCAGAAAGCCCTTAAAGCAGGTCGGATCAATGACGCGGCGCACCAGCCGTGCCGGTCAGCACGGCTCAGTTGTCAGAAACTTCGTTCTGATCCGGACAGTTCCGATTTCGCGGAAGCCCGATGCGGCCCGCAGCCAGGGGAAAGATCAAACATGCAACAACTCGATCTGCAGGTGATCGACAAGGCCTTGCAATGGGTCGCTGATGGGCATGACGTGTGGTTATGCACCGTTCTGTCCACGTATGGATCGGCGCCTCGGGCGCCGGGGGCGCTGCTCGTCGCACGTGCGGACGGCGCGCACGTTGGCTCCTTGTCTGGCGGCTGTGTTGAAGAGGAGTTTCTCGCGAGCCTTGCGCAGGGGGATCTGCAAGCACCTGCGCAGATCATCCGCTACGGTGAAACCGACGATGACCGACGGCGGCTACGCCTACCCTGCGGTGGCGTTCTGCAAGTTCTCGTCGAGCATCACCGCCCCAGCGAGGCCTGGCACGACCATCTGCTCACTCTGCAGGCTGCGCTTCAGGGCCAGCGCCGTTTGCTACGACGGGTTGACCTAACGACTGGCGAAGCCGAACTGCTGCCTGACCAAGGTGGCGAGCAGACTCGCATCTGTGGCGAGCAAGCGGAAATCCGTATAGGCCCGGCGTTGCGACTGCTGCTCGCTGGCGTTTCCCCGGTGGCGCAAGCCTGCGCCAGTTTCGCCCGCGCGCTTGGCTGCGAAGTGATTGCATGCGATCCCCGTGAAGAAATGCATGGGATGTTGATCGAGGGAATTGAAGTGCAGCCCGTGCTTCCGTCCGTGTTTATCGAGGCAGGAGGTTGTCACGAGTCTACCGCCGTGGTTGCGCTCACGCACGATCCACGCATTGATGATCTGGCGCTGATGGAGGCGGTTCGTACGCCGGCGTTCTACATCGGCGCCATGGGCTCTCGCCAGACATCGGCTAAACGTGCCGAACGGCTGCAACGCGTGGGGGGCTTGAGCGCAGAGCAGATCGAGCGAATTCACATGCCCATCGGGCTCGACCTCGGCAGTAAAACGCCGGCTGAAATTGCCCTGTCGGTCATGGCCGACGTACTGCGTGTCTACCGCGGCAAGTCGCGTGATGCACTTTGAGAGTTTCCCCAAACGATCAAACCTGCCAGTAGCCAGAAAGCTGTACTTGCCATCAGCAACCGGACCCGCAACGCCCGCAGGCCGGTACTGTTGATATCACTGGGCGCCAGCGCAGCGGGCTAGGCAAGACTGAAGACCCAGTACTTAGAACATGCTGTTGTCGTTTGCCGCGTTCGCGGGTACGTCCTGAATGACATCCCAATGCTCGACGATCATGCCGTTGTGTACCCGGAAGATATCGACGACGGCTTGCCCGAGATCGGCTGGGCCGGAGGTCGAATGCACATGCAGATAAACCAGATCTCCGTCCGCGGCGCTTCGTACGATGCGCGCCTGGGATTCTGGATGCTGATCGAAAAATTCGGCAAAGAAGCCTACGAACGGAGCCTTGCCATCAGGTACTTCAGGGTTGTGCTGCTTGTAGTGCTCAGCGACAACGCGGCCCGCCTGCTCGACCTGATGCTGGTTGAAAAACTGGTCATAGAACTCGATGACAAGCGCCCGATTAGCTTCCTCGGTCTGCAGGTCACGTGGATCGGCATCGGCTGCAAGAGCGTTCAGCGAAGCGGCCGATAGCAATAGGCTCATTACGATGGTGCGCAACATTCGAGACCTTCCTTTCAATATCCAACTGTGAACCGCTGACGGGAATGCGCAGGACGCTCGATCTCATCCACCAGCGCTACGGCGAAATCCTCGAAGGAGATGCGACTGCCGTCCTCGTTGCTCAGCAGAGCATCATGACCAAGCCTGAACTGCCCCGTGCGTTCCCCAGGTACGAACTCAGCGGAAGGCGACAGGAACGTCCAGTCCAGTTCGGTCTCCTGCTTGAGCAGATCAAGAAATGCAGCGCCCTGAGATGCCTCGGCTCGATAGGCCTCAGGAAAATCCGGAAGGTCGAGGACTCGTTGGCCGGGTGCGACTTCCAGACTGCCGGCACCTCCGACGATCAGATAGCGCCTGACGCCCGATTTCCGCACTGCATCGATGAGCGTTCTGGGTTCGGTCGATGTAAATGTCACTGCACTGACGACCACGTCATGGCCACGCAACACGGTCTTCAGGCCCTGACCATCCAGTACGTCAGCCTTAATCTTTGTTACGCCGGGCAAGTCGGCAATCCTTTCCGGGTTGCGAGCTATGGCGGTAACCCGATGACCTCGATCAGTCAGCTCTTTCAGAATGCGTGACCCAGCCGCTCCTGACGCGCCTACTAGTGCGATTTGTGACATATGAGCCTCATTGATCATAATGTTAGACCAGGTCTAACTTGTAGACCTTCACCATGAACATGCTACGGTTTGCTCCGGAGCTAAACAAGAAGTCACCTTCGCGGGACCTGGTCACCTTCAACTGACCACCCTCTTCTACCAAGAGACAGATATGACACAGGATCACAGCCAGAACGCACCGTTCGATCAACCTTGCCCGATTCGCGACGTGCTTGATCGCATCGGTGATCAATGGAGCTTTCTGGTGCTGGAGGCGCTTGCCGAGCGCACCCTGCGCTTCAACGAGCTGAGCAGGGAAATTGGGGATATATCCAAGCAGATGCTCTCGCGCACCTTGAAGCGCCTGGAAATGGATGGCTTTGTGGAGCGGACTGTATTTCCCGAGGTGCCACCACGCGTCGAATACAACCTCACGGACATGGGGCGGAGTTTCCTCGTACCCATGCAGGCGCTTATCAAATGGGCCGACGCCTACCATGGACAGGTATGCAGTTCCCGTCGCGCCTTTCGATCAAGCGAGGACGTCACTCGGAAATCCGTTTAGATACCTGAAAGCGGCCAGCCTTTGGCAAAGCCGGCTTCTTGTAGCAGAGCAAGCTGTGATGTATGGCTATGCTCACCCCGCACAGCGCAGCCGGGGCTGATGCGGGCGGCATAAGGCGAGAATGAGCCTGCTTCGCCACCGTTTGGTGGGTGGCAAAGCAGATCAGCTCAGCTTTCCTGATGTGGCCGCGCGCTCACCTCAATGTCGGCGCGGACGCCGCTGCTGCAACGCCGCACCGACCATCCGCGTCAGGTACGAAAGCGACCAACCAGGCCGCGCAGCTCGCCGGAAAGAGCAGACAAACGCTGTGAATCGGTCTGAGCCGAGCTTGCCAGCTCATCTACCAGAAGCGCGTCTTCATGAATCTGGGTGATGTGTCGGTTGATGTCTTCGGCCACATGATGCTGCTCTTCAGCGGCAGTTGCGATCTGAGCATTCTGGTCACGGATATGGTCAACCGAGCCGCGGATATGCTCGAAACTGGCCCTCGCCTGCTGAATGCGCTCGACACTGGTCTTCGACATCTCCAGGCTGCTTTGCATCTGATTGGTGACATCCTTTGTACGCCTGGCCAGCCCGCCTAGCAGGCCGTCAATTTCTCCTGTCGATTCGGCTGTCCGCTTGGCCAGAGCCCGAACCTCGTCAGCCACCACGGCGAAGCCACGCCCCTGCTCCCCTGCCCTTGCCGCCTCGATTGCGGCGTTCAGCGCGAGCAGGTTCGTCTGTTCGGCGATCGAGCGGATGGTGTCGAGGATGGTGTTGATGTTGCGGCTGTCCTGTTCGAGCTCCTGCATAGCATGAGTTGACTGAAGTAGATTTTGACTTAGCTGGGATACGCTGCCGGTCGCTTCATCGATCTGAAGTTGGCCATCATGTACCTGGCGCTGGCCTGCATCGGCAGAAGTGGCCGCTTCACTGCAGGAGCGTGCTACCTCGTTGGCCGTTGCGACCATTTCGTTAAAGGCTGTCGAAACGAGTTCCACCGCTTCGCGTTGGCGGCCAGCTGCGTCGTTCATGTCCGAGGCAACACGGGTCGCGCTGTCGGATGCATCACTCAGCGCGGTGGATGCACTGCCGATGCGTTGCACCAGATCGCGAATCGCACCAAGGAACTGGTTAAACCAGCGCGCAAGCATCGCAGTTTCATCCTTGCCTCGTACTTCAAGGCTGCGAGTGAGGTCCCCTTCACCCTGCGCGATGCCCTCCAACCCACCTGCCACGCTGCGAATGGGCCGCACGATCAGCCCCGCGAAACCGGCACCGATCACAGCAAATATAATGGCCAGAACGACGGCAACCATAGCGATCTGCAACGTCAGGCTGTTGGCGCGAGACATGACCTCGTTGCGCTCGATCAGACCGATGAACTGCCAACCAAGCTTGTCCGATGACCACACATTGGCCATGTAAGTGGTGCCGTCGATTTCGACTTCAACCAGACCTTTTGCATTGGCCAGCTCAGCGTAAGCACCACCAAGTTCCGACAGCGATTTGAAGTTGTGAGCGGGGTTAGCGGGGTCTGCCAGAACGTTACCGCCCTTCTCGACCAACATAAGATAGCCGCTGTCGCCCAGTTTGATCTGCTTGATCAGGTCGGTCAGCTGGTTTAGTGACACATCCAGGCCGAATACCCCAACGATGTTTCCCTGCGCATTGGTTACAGTCCGGCCGCTGTTTATCAGGACGACGTCGTCCTGCGCCCAGTAATAGACGCTGCTTTGGACGATTTTCCCGGGTTGCGCCATCGCTTCTTTGTACCAGGGGCGCACGCGCGGATCGTAATTGCTCATGCGCGTATCTTCCGGCCAACCGGCATAGGTGCCGTCAGCATGCCCGAGGGAAAGGTATGCAGTTGTTGGATGGGTCTTAGCGAAGTGGTCGAAGATCTTGAGGAGGTTTCGATTGCTCTCAGGTAACGGAATCGAACCTGCATTCGCGGTAGTGAAATCCTTCAGATCTCGCGCCTCAGTGATTTCGGGCAGGCCCGCAAGATAGGCTACGTTCTGTTCTATTCCTTCGAAGAACAACGTCATCGCGTTCTCGACCTGCCTGATTTCCCGGCTGCTGCTGTCGATGAATTGCTCTTGCGCGTCAGTTCGTACGTTGAGGATGACAACAATGGCGACAGCCAGGACCGGCACCGACGCGATGGTTAGAAACGCCCATGTAAGTTTTTGTTTGATATTCATGGCTGCGAACCTTCATGGAGAGAGGCTTTCGAGCGCCAATCATGGGAATGCTGGCGGCATCGGAGAGTGCGGATACCTAGGTTATCGACGCGCAATTGGGCATCTTTAGCTGCGCCACCCCACTTACTTATGGGTCATCCCTGGTCCCGGCTCCGCTTGTCGTCCTTGAAACCAAGCATTATTCGACAGCAAGCATGGCCAACTAAACCGGTATTTGTGTATACAATAAAGTGGATGTATAGCATCTGTTTGTATACATTAATGACTTCATCTCATCTGGCTTGCGTCCGATTCTCACAAGCCGTCATCTACGAGGAGACTTATGGCAAGCACGACCTACTACTTTCCAACTGGCGGCCACCCCGATCAGACTCAGCTCCTGACCGACCGCGCAATGTTCACCCAGGCTTACGCTGTCGTTCCGAAGGGGGTGCTTCGCGATATTGTCACCAGCCATCTCCCGTTCTGGGACAACATGCGTATGTGGGTGCTATCCCGTCCGTTGTCGGGATTCGCTGAGACCTTCTCCCAGTACATCGTGGAGCTTGGTGAAGGCGGCGGTAGTGATCGGCCCGAGCAGGATCCTGACGCCGAAGCGGTGTTGTTTGTTGTGGACGGGGAACTCTCTCTCTCCATTGCGGGAGTTACCTATGACATGCACCGCGGTGGCTATGCATTCATACCCCCAGGTTCCGAGTGGCGCCTGCGCAACAAAAGCGGGACGCTTGCTCGCTTTCACTGGATTCGCAAACGCTATCAGGCAGTCGAGGGCTTGGAACTCCCGCAAGCCTTCGTCACCAACGAAAATGACATACAGCCGACGCCGATGCCCGGAACTGACGGAAAGTGGGTGACTACCCGCTTCGTGGACACTAGCGACATGCGCCATGACATGCACGTGAACATCGTTACCTTCGAGCCGGGCGCCGTCATACCTTTTGCAGAGACTCACGTCATGGAGCATGGCTTGTATGTACTGGAAGGCAAGGCTGTCTATCGCCTGAATCAGGACTGGGTGGAAGTAGAAGCTGGTGACTACATGTGGCTACGGGCCTTCTGCCCGCAAGCGTGTTATTCCGGCGGCCCGGGCAAGTTTCGATACCTGCTTTACAAGGACGTAAACCGACATATGAATCTTGGAAGCTTTCAACGGTGACCTTGATGTTGCTTCCGCGCCTTTGAGCACTGCGCAAGATGCTGTGCACCACGAAGCACCCTAGGCGAGACGCTTGTTGCTCGCGTGGCCCTCGATGGCATCGGGACCCAAGGTGGGTCTAGCGCTGTCTGGATGTTGCCTGGTGCTTGGGTGTGTCAGTGGTTGCATGAATGCGTGTGAAATCGTGCCGCTCGGCACCGGAGCGCTCCGGTGCCTGGGCGTTACATATCCCACGTAAGGCGTCAGACAGTGCCTGTTGCCTCCTGGACGAACGCTTCGTATGTACGGAGTGGCCGCCGAAGGATGTTCTCCAGGCGCTCAACTGCTCCGTCGCAGCCCTGCATACCATATTGCTGGATGCCGGCCATCATCAGACCCATATCGTATGCAAGCCAGCTGGGCCCAAAAGAGGCCATCTGCTCCTCGAACGCGGCGACGCTGTCACCACCGTATGCAATCTCGCGCCCAAGCGCTGCACTCCAGACCTTTGCCGCGGATGTACCGGTCCATGCCGTCGGCCCGACCAGGTCAAGCGTCAGAGACTCAAGAGCGACAGAGGCGCGATCTCGCCGCAGTAGCTCTGCAACGGCAATGTCTGCGATGTCTCGTGTATCAATCATCGATACGCCCGACGAACCTATTGGCATCGGATAAACGCCGTAGTCCTCTATGACCTGCTGAACACTATGTTCGTTTTGCATGAAGTAGGCCGGACGCAGCACTGTCGCCGAAATACCGAAACTCTCGATCATTCGTTCCACCGTTTGCTTGCCAGTGAAATGTGGAACGTTGGTAAAGCGTTCGGCATGTATCACGGACAGATAGACCACCCGCTCGATTCCAGCTTCAAGTGCAAGATTCAGCGTGATCAGTGCTTGCGTTACTTCGTCTGGTGTAACGGCGTTCAGCAGGAACAGCGTTCGCACTGATGACAATGCGGCGCGCATCGAGGGCACGTCTGTCTGGTCTCCGACCACTTCCTCAACGCCTTCCGGCAGGGCTCGCTTGCCGGGTTGGCGCACCAACGCCTTGACCTCAGCACCTGCATCGGCGAGGCGCTGAGAGATAAGGGAACCGACAGTGCCTGTGGCACCAGTGACGAGAATGCTCATGTGTGAATCTCCAATCAGGGGGAATGACCATCGGGCGTAGCGATGAGGCAGATCAGCGTGTGAAGTCCGCCACCACCTTGCCGAATCGGGACTCGGTGCGATTGCGTTCGATAGCCACAGGGATGTCGACGAAGCCAACCACCTGGGTGACCTTGGACGTGAGTCGGCCATGTGCGATATCGCTGGCCAGCATTTCGAGAAGTGCGGCATCCGGCTGATTCATGAACCAAAGGCCGCGACGGCCTGGCGGTGTGCGGGCCAGAATGTCCGGTGACGTTGTGCCTACGATCGCACCTGTCGCCGCCAAAACCTGCCATGAGCGCTCAAGCACTTCGCCGCCGACGTAGTCGAGCACGAGGTCGATATCTTGGACCATGTGGTCAAAGCGTTGTGTTTTCGAGTCGATGACTTGGTCGGCACCGAGACCGCGCACGTATTCAAGGTGATCGCTGGCCATCGTCGCGAAAACCTCTGCTCCGGCACGCTTGGCGAACTGGACGGCATAGCTGCCTAACCCTCCAGCTGCCCCATGGATCAGGATTCGCTGACCCGGATGGATCGGCCCCGCAAGGTGCAAGCTTTGCCAAGCCGACACGGCCGCAACCGGAATAGCCGCAGCCTGGACGTCGTCGAGACTTCCGGGCGTGAGACACAGGTTAGCTTCATCGGCGGCCACAAACTCGGCATATGCGCCAAGTCCGCCTACCGGCCCCATCACACGGTCACCTACGACGAAGCGCGTGACGCCAGGACCGATGGCCTCGACAACACCCGCCATCTCTATCCCAAGAATGGCCGGCAGTTGAAGTGGAAAAGCATCTCGTACATAGCCCTCCCTAACCTTCCAATCGATGGCGTTCATGCCAGCAGCCTGAACCCGAATCAACACTTGGCCTTGCGCCGGGTCTGGCTTAGCAACCTCGGCAAGCTCGACCGAGCTCGCTCCACCATAGGTTCTTAGAAGTACAGCGCGTTGAGTCATCTTCATCACAGTTCCTCTTGTTGACTAGCGATGAAGAGACGTTAAACCGTTGCATCAGTAAAACGCAGATACCAATATAGGAACTCCTCGTTTCATATATGGAACACATCTTGGATATCAATGCTTTGCTGGACTTTGCGCTTGTCGCTACGAACGGCGGCCTCGGTAAGGCCAGCCGAGCGAGCGGCCGGTCCAAAGCGACATTGTCACGCCGCATCTCCGATCTTGAAGAGCAGCTAGGTGTGCGGTTGATCGAGCGCAGCGCCCGCGGGCTCAAGCTCACCGAGGCTGGCGAATTATTGATGGCTCGTACCGAAGGCCCGATAAACGAAGTGGCAGAAGCAATGACTGCCACTCGTGATGGGCTGTCAAAGCCCCGTGGGCGCCTTCGCGTCGCCTCCCCCGTACTTTTCTCGCAACTGGCAATGGGGCGCATCGCTGCCGAATTCTGTGCAGCCCACCCGGAGGTTACCCTTGAGGTCATGGCAGAGGATCGCATGGTCGACCTAGTCGAGGAGCAGATCGACGTCGCCATTCGGGTCAACCCGAGTCCAGTCAGTGGGCTAGTTGGGCGATGCTTCGCCAAGGATCGACTCGTGGTGGTGGCTGCGCCTGCCATCCCCGTGCCGCCGCCCGGCGTGGCTAAAGCGGTACCCAGCGTCGTGTTCTCGACCTTCAAACCTACGCACTGGACTCTTGACGGAGGTCGCTTAGTCCTGGAACCCATTCCCCGGATAACGCTTTCCTCGTTCCTGATGATCCGTGATGCGGCGGTTGCTGGCGCTGGCGCTGCCCTGATTCCGCAGTCGATTGCCGGAGAACAGCTTGCCCGCGGTGAATTGGTTCAGTGGGGCACGATCTCGAATGTAGAGGTTGCACTTTGGGTCTTGCACACTTCGAGGCGCTTGCCCGCGCCAAAGGTACGTGCGTTCGTGGACTTCATGTGCAAGCGATACCCCGAACAAGTTCTTGCACTGCAGGGATAGGAAGCGGAAGCCGTTGAACTCTGCTTCTGCCGAGATACAACGCAGCACGCCGCCAAAAGCGAAAACTCGAAGAAGCTGCTATCACTTTAGAACGGTAAGGCGCACGCCGCCCCTGTGGTGTTAATTCCGGAACGGAGTTCCGGAAACTGAGTTCGAGATGCCTAACGCTGAATTTACCTATCCACGGAGAATGATCATGTCGATAACAAACGAATGCCGAACCGTCTCACGATCATTTTTCAGCACCGCGTGCGAGGGGTTTCATCGTTTACCAATTTTGCTCTGTGTCTTGGCAATGCTGCTGCCTACAACGCAGGCCGTCGCTCATCACGGTTGGGCATGGGCCGAAGAAGAACTTTCAGAATTGGAGGGCACGATTGCAGAAATTTCGATGGCTCCACCTCATCCGGCCTTGCGCGTAAAGGCTCAGGACGGGCGCGTATGGCGAGTGGATCTGGGCAATCCGAACCAGACGCAACGTTCCGGTTTCACCGGCGATGCAGCCCAGGTCGGAGACGGCATCACCGTTCTCGGCAACCGCACCAAAGAGCCAAACGAGGCGCATATGAAAGCGGTGCGCATCACGGTTGGCGGCAAGCAGTACGACATGTATCCGGAGCGCATCAAGCAATGACAACACGTAGATGACAGCTTTTCTGCAGTCCATTGCCGGCTGGCCCGGAGCCGTCTTCCTGCAGGAATACTGGATTGCTTATCTCATCGTCAATGCGGCTCATATCCTTGGCATATGCCTGCTGCTAGGCTCGATTCTGCCGCTCGATTGGCTTCTTTTGCGCTCAACGCGTGGTCGGGATCTACCGATCCTGGGACCCTTTCTTGTGCGCACTGCAGCAACGGGGGTCACGCTTGCGGTCATGACCGGGCTTTGGTTGTTTTCAGTCAAACCGGCAGAGTATGTGGAAAATCCGGCCTTTCGCTACAAGGCGGCATTGCTGTCGCTGGCAATCATCAACATCGCTGTTCAGCATCGCGGTGGACAGTTTGAAGATGCCCTGTCAACCGGTCAGCCAAAACTGCAAATCCGCATCCTGGCCGCGGCATCAGCTTCTCTTTGGCTTTCGATACTCCTCGCTGGCCGGTGGATTGGTTTTGTCTGAACGGAAGTCAGCCTGGAAGTGGAAGGGGCCGCTCACTCAGGCTGCTGAGTCAGTCCATAAAACTGGGCGAATTGCGTATGCCTCTTACGGGGCTTTACTTAGCGAGCGGTCGTATCGGTGAGAGCCATGTGGGCATCATCTGATGCCTACCCTGACTTGTGCGCATCTCGTACGGATCATTTGGGCTCCACGGCAGAGTCTGTGGCTCAAAGCGCAGCGATACCGCACATCACTCATATCTAACCAAAACTGCAGTTTCATCCAGGCTTGTTGTCGACGCTGCGGCCCGCATTGTCCTCGCAATGGTGAGCAAGGTTGAAAGCGCGACGACAAGGTCCATGCGATGGAAGCCGATACAAGCGCATCTAGCTCATCGAAGCTCGGGCACGGTCCCGTTTGCGTCCTTCGTTGACGGTATTGCTTGAGCTGATCCTCATGGGACCGTTCCGTCCAGCCGGTCGCGTCGCCAATGCATGCGAACTAACAGGCCGTTAACGCCATCTTTTAAATCGTTTGATCTATAGCCCAACCCCATCCGACCGACAAGACTCCAATCAGCTTCGCCTGTGATGTACGGAGCCCATCCAACGCGAACAGGGAGACTTCAATGTCTACAATTACTCCTCTAGCCGCTGCGCTTTTACTACTGGCAAGCGGTAGCGCCATGGCCAACGATCATCAGGCTGAGATCGAACAGACCGGCACTAATAACAGCGCTCAGCTGACGCAGCGTGGTGTCTTGCTTCGATCCGTCATCGTGCAGGACGGCACCGAGAACAATGCAATCACTGAACAATCGGGCTTAGGTAGCGAAGCTGGCCAGTTGAGTATCGAACAAATAGGTAGCCTCAATACGGCCGCAATCTATCAGGTCAACGGAAGCCGGTCTGGGGTGGCAAGCGCCGATATTTACCAAGCCGGGACCTCCAATAGCGCGATGCTTGAACAGCATGAATACCTTGGCGAACTGGCGTCGTCTGCAGCCCTTTACCAAGAAGGTACGGGCAATCGGATCGCCGCCCGGCAAACATGGGTGGCAAACGCGCTCAACGTCGTGTCGGTCGGCCAAGATAATGTGGTTGAAGCTAACCAGACCGGCTTCAGCACCGCAGAGGTTCGGCAGATCGGCAGCGCTAACATTTTGCAGATGGAACAGCTCAGTAGCGGATTGGGCGGAGGTTCGGCTGTAATCGAACAGGACGGCACGGCGAATCAGGCAGACGTCCAGCAACGTTCCGGACGCTATCCAGCTGCCGATGTACACCTGCGGCAGACCGGCGCCGCCAACATCGCGGAAATCGAAGGACGAGACGGCTACAGCACCCTGACTTATGCCCAGCGGGGCACAGGGAACACGCTTGACGCCTACATCGCCGGGCATAACAGCATCCTAACCGGCTATTCGGAAGGCGATTACAACACCGTGGTTAGCTCGCAGATTGGAGATGACAACAGCCTGGCCATCTTTCAGGCGGGCTCCTACAACGGGATCGAAGTCTCCCAAGGCTTTAACGCCCATGAAGCGCTCATCAGTCAAACCGGTAACAGCAATCAGGCTGTCTTGCTGCAAGCTGAAGCGCTGGCCGGCCATTCGGCGAGCATCGTTCAAAGCGGCACCGGCAACGTAGCCACCCTACTGCAGCAATAAAGACCTCCAGCTGCCCTATGGGGACTCTCGGCCGGGCAGCTGATGTTGTCGTGAAGCATCCCCCTTTTCTGCGCCTCAGTGCGCCCTTGACCGACGAAGATAGCCCAGGCCAGGTACACTTCGTAGCTCACCCCTGGGCCACAGAGTTGGCTTCATAGAACAAGGAAACTCAGCGTCATGGCGTCGCCGGACAAACAGCAAAAGCGTGCCCAGCGGGCTAAAGCCAAAGCGCAGCAGAACCGTTCGGGCCGAAAAAAGGGTGGGGTCAATGCTTTGCATCCCCTGCTGGCCAATCCGCTGGTCAACGAACCTTTCGATGATGTCGAGATCGACCTCAGCACGTTCGACTTCAAGGACATCGAGGAGAATGGTTTCGACCCGGCGCACTTCGACGATCTGTTCCAGGCGATGAGAGTCGGTGAAGGCATCAGCTTGCTGGCGATGTGCCTGATCTTCCTCCAATACCCGGTGCTGGAACTCGTGGTCGCGGAAGAGTCCGAAGACGCCGCCATCGATTTTATGATGGGCTTGCTGATTGTTTATCGTGGAATGTTTCACGGCGAAGACGAAGAAGCTGCGGTTGGATGGGTAGGCAGCGACACTTTCCAACGCGCCTATAACGAAGCGTCGATGCTGCTGCAGAGCAAATACAATCGCAGCGCCTCCCCTACTCGCGATTAGCAATCGAACCCTGGTAGCGCTATCGCCAGCCCTGGCGAACAGACGGCAGGGCTCATGGCAACCGATCCGGCCAGCCGAGTAATCCGCTCAACTTCAGATGTGTTTGAACACATCAAAAGCCGTTATCTAAATAGACATTGATGCGGATTGTGCGGCTGACCCCATCAGCGCGTCGCCGGGGCATAAGTGCCGGATCCAGGTCACTACCCAAACTCCCTATGCCGGCAAGCCCCTACAAGCCTATATGAAAACCTGCCCAGATCTGCCGCGCGGCAGGCGGTTTCGGCCCGGCAGTTGCGCCAGACGTTGTAGCCATTGCTCGCGGGGTGACGGGCCCACGCTAGCTTTTGCAGCCGCAGCTGTCAGGGCTTTTTCTGCCTTGGCAGCCGCCCGCAGCTCAGCAAGGCTTGGCGCCTTGCGTACCGGTTCGCTCGCGATCTTTTCGACAGAGCGAAGGCAGAGCTTGCATGTGACCTCGGCGATTTCCCGCGTGTTATTCAGGCTTGTGCCAGTACGCCCGCATGCAACGCTTGCCTCGGACGCAGAAAAGTGGATGGCCATCGTATTGTCTCCTGCATTTTCGGGCGCGGGATTCTACACGGTTGTGCCATGACCGAAAGTCCGTCGGTAGCAATGAACTGAACTACTGGCTTTTCCTGTGCGTAGGCTGCGCTAGGTCGTCAATGAGCGTGATTAACCGCGGCAACTGCCTGAATAGGAACACCCGGTACAGGCAGAACTGACAGCCGACCTGCTTGGAAAACCTGAATCTGTGTTTGACCAGAGGGATGTGCCCACTCCGCCTTGGTAGCGTCTACCTCGGTGGAGCGGCGCTGATTCTCGTCCTCGAATGGCAGAATGCTGAGGCCGGCGCCGTCTCCCTGGGTATCGGACACTTCATCCGACCTCTGACCAGCCTTCGCTCAACTGGATACCGATGGTGTCATTGGGGTCGCCTCAGCAGAAGGTGCGAGTTGCGAAGCAGAGGCTTTGTCGGCGCGCGCCTCCTCCAGCAGCTGTCGAATGATCTGCTCTTGCTCCTCGTAGCGCCCTTCACCAAAGTGGCTGAAACGCAGCTGTCCCTTGGCATCGATAAGGTAATGCGCGGGCCAGTACCTGTTATCGAATGCACGCCATATCGCATAGTTGTTGTCGATAGCCACCGGGTAGGCAATGTCCAGATCCTTCACCTCCCGTCGTACGTTGCTGACCAGTTTCTCGTACGCATACTCGGGCGTGTGCACGCCAATAACCACGAGACCGTCCTCCTCGTACTTTTTCGCCCATCGGTTGACGTAGGGAAGGCTGCGTTGGCAGTTGATGCAGTCATAAGTCCAGAAATCCACTAGCACCACTTTGCCGCGAAGGGACTCGGTACTCAGCGGTTTCGAGTTCAGCCAGTCGACCGCCCCCTCCAGCGACGGCATGCGCTTGCCTCCCTGTGTATCCACGGGCGAGACGGCCGTAGCCTTGCTTATTACGTAGTCGACAATCTTCGGCACGTTTGTGATGAGGCTGTGCTCGGCAGCGGCGCTGCCCTCGGATGATGCCTGTTCAAACAGTTGCCGGTCCGCCCCGGTGCCGATCAGAACTGCTGCCAGCAATGCGGCGAAGCCAGTGGCACGCCGAAGCCAAGCGGTTGCTGGCAGCCAGGCCTTCAAACGTGAAACCAAGCCCTGCCCCGCGACGATCAGCACACACAACGCACTGGCACTGCCCAGGCCATAGGCAAGCAACAACAAACTGGTCCAGGTACCGGCACCTTGCAGCATCGCGCTGGAGAGAATCGCGCCTAGAATGGGCCCGGCACAGGGTGCCCACAGCAGCCCCGTGGCGAGCCCAATGGTGACTGATGCAAGCGGGCCGCTAGCGCCTCGGGTGGAGGGATCGATTCGATTTGCCAACGCGACAAAAGGCCTGGCCATCAATGTGCCGAATCTCGCTGAAATCAGCGACAGGGTAAACAACCCCAGAATCACCAGCGCGACCTGACGGCCAGCAATGTTGGCTCGCACCACCCATTCACTGCCGACCACCGCCAGACTCGAGACCAGAGCAAAGGTCAGAGCCATGCCACTAAGCACTAGAAAAATGGAGAGTCGCGACCTGTTTACACCCGCGAAGATGAAAGGCACGACTGGAAGTATGCATGGGCTGAGGACCGTGAGGATCCCACCCAGAAAGGCAATGAGAAGCATGATGCTACCTATGAGGTTCGCGGATCAGGCCCACCTTCCGTGAGCAGGCAGGACCGGCAGGTGTTGTTCAAGTCGACGTAGCGGCTTGCCACGTCCGTGTTCACCCCTCAAGCCGAGATGACTTGTGCAAACGCTCCGAGCCGGTCGCCGATGGGCGTCCCGGCCACAGTGGTGTGGGCCAGCGCTTCGGCCTGCATACCTAGCCGGGTACGACTGAAGCCACCTTCGGCCAAGCGTTCCACATGAGGGCCAAGGGGCGTTCTGGAAAAGCCGTTCTCTGCCAGACGCTCTAGTTGTGACGCAAGCGTTGTACGGCTAAATCCGTTCTCCGACTGAGTCCGCAAAGCGCCTTTGCCTTCCAAAGGCGCGAGCTGAAAGCAGGGCCCACTGTCGACGCTATGGGGTTCGCTGCCGGCGTTCGCGTGGACAGCCACACTCCCGAGCGAAATGGCTAAAGCGGTCAGGTAGAACTTGAGGTTTTTCATATCGGATCCTGTTGCGCGACGATTGAAGGGGGCGTGACGGTCGGCGAATGTCAGCCGCCGTCGTTGCAGTTGGCAGCCTGCTTGAGGTACGTCAGGCTGCGCTGCTCACCCATCGAGTCGAGATAGCTGAGATGGGCATTGACCAAGCCGCAGACCTGGCCAGCGTCTTCGGTCAGCGAGATCACCTGACTGATGTCCAGCTGGGTGCCGTAGGAATAGGTTTCGCTTTTTGCGTTGCCCTGGGCCATTGCGGGTAATGCGCCCACGCTCAGAACGGTAAGCAGGCAAGCAGCAGTGAAAGTTTTGAAAGTCATGGTCGTATCCCTTTGGTTCAATGAAGAAAAATCGTTTCGAGGCGGTAGAAGTAACAATGAGCTGGCAGAATCAGCCTTCGCTGCAATTCGCTGACACCTTGCGGTACGTCAGGACGCGGGGCTCGCCCTGGGAATCGAGGTACGTCATCTGGGCATCTACCAGGCCGCAGTTCTGGCCGCTGTCTTCGGTCAGCGAAATCACCTGGCTGATATCCAGCTGGGTGCCGTACGAATAGGTTTGGTTAGCCGCGTTGCCCTGGGCCATTGCGGGTAATGCAGCGGCGCTCAAAACGGTGAGCAGGCATGCGGCGGAGATGGTTCTGAAAGTCATGGTCGTTTCCTTGCATTCAATGAGTTGGGTGTGATCGAGGCGGGTCGCGTTGTCTCGATGGAGCTCATTTAATGCCCGTGAGGTATCTCGACTGTGTCGAGAAGCCCCCCGGTTGGATTCGTTACGTGTCTGGAAGGGGCTCAGATACAGAGCGATACATTCGCCGCTGTTTTCACATGCGGCTGTATCCTCGGCACGGCAGAAAGACTGAAATTGAAGCCAAGGCAGGCGCCTGGCATCGCCACACAGCGCAACCGATGCGCGCACTTCGGAGAGCAGGGAATGGAACATGTCGATCATGTATTGATCGTTGATGATGATCGGGAAATCAGGGAGCTGGTTGGCAACTACCTGCAGAAGAATGGGCTGCGCACCACGGTGGTCGCGGACGGGCGCCAGATGCGGGCCTTTTTGGAGGCCAATCAGGTTGACCTGATCGTGCTCGATATCATGATGCCCGGTGACGACGGCCTGCTCTTGTGTCGCGAACTGCGTGCCGGCAAGCACAAGGCCACCCCCGTACTGATGTTGACCGCACGCACCGACGAGACCGACCGAATCATTGGCCTGGAGATGGGCGCCGATGACTACCTGGCCAAACCTTTTGCCGCCCGCGAGCTGCTCGCGCGTATCAATGCCGTGCTTCGGCGCACTCGCATGCTGCCGCCCAACATGGTCGTCACCGAGAGTGGTCGCCTGCTCAAGTTCGGCCGGTGGCGTCTGGATACCACTGCCCGCCACCTGTTGGATGAAGACGAAACCCTGGTCGCCCTTAGCGGGGCCGAATACCGGCTGCTTCGCGTGTTCGTCGATCATCCGCAACGCGTGCTCAGCCGCGATCAGTTGCTCAACCTGACTCAGGGTCGCGAGGCCGACCTGTTCGATCGCTCCATCGACCTGCTCGTCAGCCGCCTACGCCAGCGATTGCTGGATGACGCCCGAGAGCCCGCCTATATAAAGACGGTGCGCAGTGAAGGCTACGTCTTCACCTTCCCGGTCGAGATGCTCGAGGAGCAGACATGAAGTCGGTGCTGCACTGGCCGCGCACGTTGGCCTCACGGCTGTGGCTGGTTTTTCTGATCGGGCTCATCCTCGCCCAGGCGCTGACCTTTGCGGCGCAATATTACGAGCGGTACCAAAGCACCAAGACCGCCATGCTGGGCAACTTCGAACACGACACAGCCACCTCCATCGCTATCCTCGATCGCCTGCCGCCTGCCGAGCGCCCTGAGTGGACCAAGCGCCTGCAGCGTCGCAATTACGACTATCTGCTGCGCGAGCACGACCCAGGCATTCCGCTCGCCTCGAACGATCTAGCCGCGACAGCGGCGCAATCACTCCAGGCGTCACTGGGCCGTGAATATGACCTGACCTTTGTCGAGATTCCCGGTCCACGTCAGCACTTCCAGGCCCAAGTGCGGCTGGCAGACGGCAGTCCGGTCACCATCGATGTGCGTCCTTCGGTCAAGCCACTGTCGCCCTGGCTACCCTTTGTCCTGTTCGGTCAGCTTGTGCTGATGATCGGCTGCACCTGGCTTGCTGTACGGATTGCAATACGCCCACTCAGCCGCTTGGCCGAAGCGGTCGAGAACCTGGACCCGAACGCGCACCCGGTGCAGCTGGATGAAAACGGCCCCCGCGAGGTGGCGTATGCCGCCCGGGCCTTCAATACCATGCAGGCGCGTATCGCCGAGTACCTGAAGGAGCGCATGCAACTGCTGGCTGCGATTTCTCATGACCTGCAGACGCCCATCACGCGCATGAAACTGCGCGCCGAATTCATGGACGACTCGGTAGAGAAAGACAAATTGGGCAATGACCTCAACGAGATCGAGCATCTGGTCCGTGAAGGCGTCGCTTATGCCCGCAGCGTTCATGGCGCGACTGAAGCCAGTTGCCGCATCAACCTGGACTCCTTTCTCGACAGCCTGGTGTTGGACTATCAGGACACAGGTCATGAGGTCAGCCTTTCCGGTAAAAATGGGGCGATCATCGAGACTCGACCACATGCCCTGCGCCGCATCATGGTGAACCTGGTGGATAACGCCCTTAAATACGCCGGCACAGCTGAAGTGGAGATCCTCGGCAATGCCGAGACGGGCGTTGCGATCAACGTGCTCGACCGGGGGCCCGGCATCTCCGAGGACGTTCTGGGTGAGGTCATCAAGCCGTTCTATCGCGTGGAGAACTCACGCAACCGCAGTACCGGCGGCACCGGCCTGGGTCTGGCCATCGCTCAGCAGCTGGCCACGGCGATTGGCGGATCGCTGAGCCTACGAAACCGCGAAGGTGGTGGGCTGTGCGTCACCCTCTCGCTCGGTCCCGATCGGTAGACGCGGCACCGCGGACCACATGCAGCCCGTACCCAGGACAGGGTACGGGTTTGTAAGCTACTGTATCCAGCGCAGCCCTATACGCACAAATATGCAAAACCGCCGGTTCATGACACAGCCGGTATACACGTCCTTGCAAGAATTCTCCCTGTCGACTCGCCACCGGATACCCGAATGGCAGAGCCCTTCCCACAGGAGACCTTGCGATGAATATTCAATCCAACAGCTTCAGAAGCTGGCAACTTTTCGGCCTGATCGCGGCACTGGTTGCTGTGATGAGCGCGACCGCGATCGCCGTACAACCCGATCTCATCGAAGGGCTGCGCAGCGCCATACGCTTCACCGCCCGCTCCTCCTTCGTATTGTTCCTCATTGCGTTTACCGCATCGGCCTTCGCTGTACTGGTGCCCTCGCCTATTTCCAAAGCGCTGGTGCGTGAACGGCGCTTCATCGGGCTTGCCTTCGCCTTCTCTCATCTGGTCCATGCCGTACTGATCTACGCCTACGGTCAGCTCAACACGGAATTCTGGCCGGCACGAACCGTTGCGAACAACATTCCGGGCGGCACGGCCTATGCCTTCATCCTGCTTATGGCACTGACGTCATTCAAAGGGCCGGCTCGCTTGTTGGGGCCAAAAGCCTGGAAGGCGCTGCATGTAACCGGCATGTGGATCATCGTCGCGGTATTCGCCTTCTCCAACTTCAAACGCATCGCGATGAGCGACTGGTACGTGCTGCCCTTCGGCCTCATCTGTGCAGCCGTAGCCGTTCGCCTGGTCGGCAAGCTGGCCATCGCCAACAAGCGCAGCCACGCCAGACAGCCATCGATCCGCCGGGCGGCAATGGCCTCCTGATGCACCCGACACACGGCCAGATGTTGCGGTCGGGTTAGCGAAACGGTGCCCTCAGGCACGCCATCAATCACCAAACACTAATTGAAACGCGATCATTCCGATTGCCTATAACCGAGGAAGCAAAAATGAGCAAGATCACCAAGACCCTTCTGGCAGCCAGCGCAGCGTTCGCAACCTTGGCAGCAGACGTCAGCCTCGCTGAAACCATTCAGCCACAGGCCACTAGTTACATCACCACCCAAGACGGCGTACAGCTGTACTACAAGGACTGGGGTCCGAAAGACGGACAAGTCGTAACCTTCAGCCACGGCTGGCCCCTGAACTCCGATAGCTGGGAGTCACAGATGCTGTTCCTGGCCGACAAGGGGTATCGCGTGATTGCCCACGACCGCCGCGGCCATGGTCGCTCCAGTCAGCCGTGGGAAGGCAACGACATGGATCACTATGCTGATGATCTGGCCACGGTGATCGAGACGCTGGACCTTAATGATGTGACCCTGGTTGGCTTCTCGACCGGTGGTGGCGAGATCACCCGCTACATCGGCCGCCACGGTACCGACCGCGTGAAGAAAGCAGCACTGATCAGCGCCGTCCCGCCGATGATGCTCAAAACCGAGGACTACCCAGATGGCCTGCCCATCGAGGTGTTCGACGGCCTGCGTAAAGCGTCCCTGGAAAACCGCTCGCAGCTGTATCGCGACATCGCATCCGGACCGTTCTTCGGCTTCAACCGCGAAGGAGCGAAACCGTCTCAGGGGCTGATCGACTCGTTCTGGGTTCAGGGCATGCAGGCAGGTCACAAGAACACCTATGACTCGATCGCCGCGTTCTCAGCCACTGATTTCCGCAGCGACTTGGCCAAGTTCGACGTGCCGACACTGATCGTGCATGGCGACGACGACCAGATCGTGCCGATTGATGCCTCCGCCCATGCCGCAGCCAAACTCGTGAAAGACGCCAAGCTGATCGTTTATCCGGGCGCACCACATGGGTTGGCTGATACCCACAAGGATCGCCTCAATCAGGATCTGCTCGACTTCCTTCAAAAGTAAAGCCGATCGCATCACCTACTGGGCCGGCTCATGTGCTGGCCCAGGACCGTCGATCGGCGAATACCCTGACACCCTGCCGCAACATCCAGATGCTCTACTCAATTCAAACCCTTTAGAGGATTACCACCATGTCGATTCAAACCATTGCTTACCGTGCTTACGCAGAAGCCACCGGCGGCCGCGACGGCCGGGCCATCTCATCTGATGGGGTGCTTGACGTGGCCCTGACCACTCCGAAGGAACTCGGTGGGGCCGGTGGCCAGGGCACCAATCCCGAGCAGTTGTTCGCTGCCGGTTACTCAGCCTGCTTCCTGGGTGCCATGAAGTTCGTTGCCGGGCGCGACAAGCTGAAAATGCCGCAAGACTCATCGATCGAGGGTGTGGTCGGTATCGGTGCCATTCCAAACGGCTTTGGTATCGAAGTTGAACTGCGTATCAGCCTGCCAGGCATGGACCAGGAGCAAGCGCAGACCTTGATCGAGCGCGCGCACATCGTCTGCCCTTACTCCAACGCCACGCGCGGCAACATTGACGTCACGCTGACACGCGTCGACTGATAAATCGGCTGGTTTTCGTCTGGGTCGGCTCTCTGAGAGGCCGGCCCATTTTCGTTTTCAATCTGATGCTCCGATACGCAAGTGCTGACAACTGCGTAGTTTCCCGCTGCGTGCCGCTCAATAGTGAATGTATTCCCGACTGACCCCACCACACCCCGAAAGCTCGCGCGGTAGTCGGTGGGTTTAAGTGCACGTGCTGCGCCAGGTCGCCACTGAGCGTGAACAGCCGCGGC
The DNA here is from genome assembly GCF_003696365.1 of Stutzerimonas zhaodongensis. Lineage (GTDB taxonomy): Bacteria > Pseudomonadota > Gammaproteobacteria > Pseudomonadales > Pseudomonadaceae > Stutzerimonas > Stutzerimonas zhaodongensis. The sequence continues at coordinate 8,141 of NZ_RFFM01000003.1, read as the reverse complement.
CAATCCCTGAACTGAAACACCCGGTACAGGTAGAACTGGTCGCCCCGCCTCCTTCGAAAACGCCAGTTCGTTGTGGCTTACCAGGAAGGATGAGCCCTCGCCACGGTTGGTGGTCGAACGAGAGGATGTCGAAACCAGCGCCGCCCCCGTGAGTGTCAGACACTCAGTCCAATCTCTGAAAAAGCTCAGCACAACCAAGGTCGATCAGGCGCTGCTGCTCGAACTCAATGACCCACTGCTCTCCAGCCTGGCCCAGCTTGCGGTTGCGCGGCAAAGTCGAACTTGCGAGGCAGTCGGTTGCGCATGGTTGCAGGGGCGCGAGCCAAGCGCGGCCACTGAGCGATGTCACATCAACTCGAAACGGCTCACTTATCGCACCTCATGTGATTAGCGAGTTAACGCGAGACAATCTTTTACTAGGCCGCCGGAATAGTCCGTGAGTAAAAGAGCTTCATACTCACGACGAATTGATTCAGATGGGATCCGCATATGTTGACCTGTGGCCGATGGAGCCACGCACTCAATTTGCCGGCTCTGGCTCCAAGATAGAAACGGTTATCGACCGGTAACTGTACTTCGGTCCGCATAACCATCAAGCAAACTGCACTCACTGGTGCGGCAATTTAGGCGTTTCTGGAGTTTGCTTATATTTCGGCGGAGTCGGCGATGCTTAATTGCTTCTGCTGATGATCGACTCGCAGCCCGAGGTGCCATCCCAGATATGCCCACACCAGCGCACAACCCGCCCCGATAAGTGCGACCAGCCCAGCACCCTGCCCTAGCATGTCGAGCAGGCTTTTAGCCCAGGCGCTTACGGCGTCACCGCCGCGATAGACCACCGTGTCGATGAAGTTCTTGGCCTTGTATTTACTCTCAGCGTCCAACGGGGCAAACAGCATTTCTCTTCCCGGTCGGACGAAGGCGTACTCTCCAATGCGCCGCACTACCATCAATGTCGCAAGCAGAGCGAATCCAGGCGCAAGCGCAAGGCCGACAAAACCAGCGCACATGAGCACAGGAACTACCGCCAGCAATACCCGCACCCCGAGCTTTTGTGCGATTCGTCCGGTGATGAAAAGCTGCGAGACCAGAGCACCCGCCTGCACAACGAAATCAATGATGCCGAAAACCCGGACCTGAGAATCACGGTCGGGAAACTGCTCGGCCACCAGACGCGCCTGTTCGAAGTAGAGGAAGGTGGTGACTGTCGCCAATAGCACTACAAACCCGGCAATTCCTAGCAAATAAGGTGATCTGAGCACCGCAGTTATCCCACTAAAGGGATTGCCTGGCAGTGGTTGCCGAGGATTTTCCGTCGGAACCGATCCTGGGCGCCCCGCCCCGCCTACCTGACGCCAACGCATCAACGCCTGTTTCAATACCAGCGTGATACCTAGCAACAGGGCCGCTAGCAACATCAGCCCCGACGCGCCGACCGAGCCGATCAACACCGTACTCAGTGCCGGCCCGAGCAAGCCGCCCACGCTGGCGCCAGCGGCAATAAAGGCAAATAGCCGTTTAGCTTGCTCGCTGTCGAAAACATCCGCCATCAAGCTCCACGCAACGGACACCACGAACAGGTTGTAAACCGATATCCAAACGTAGAAAGCGCGGGCAAGCCACGTGCTATCTGGGACAAACTGGAACAGCTCAACGAATACCAGCAGATTGATGCCAAAGAAACCGTACACCCAATCGATGAACCGCAAGCGTGGCACCCGCGAGCTAAGCCAGGCGAACAGCGGGACGGCCACCAGCATGACCAGGAAGGTCAGGGTGAACAGCCATTGCAGATTCTCGACGCCCGCCGCGATACCCATTGACTCGCGTATAGGGCGCAGCATGAAGTAGCCAGCAAAGAGACAGAGGAACAGCAGGAATCCGAACAGCGCCGGGCGCAGTTCATCATCTCGGGCGTTGATCGCTTTACTCAACCGACGCAGGTACGAAGGAGTGCTCATGGAAGCTCCGGAAGACAGCAACATGCCACAGGACAGGCGCGAGACGGCTCCCGCGCCCAGGGGCATCAGGGGTAGCTCACACCGGTGAGCTGTTCGGAAAGGGTCCAAAGCCGTTCGGCATCTGCCTCGTTGGTCGCGGCAGGCGGCGTATTGGCAAAGCCCAACGGGCCGCGCTTATGCTCCTCACCGGTCGGGCCGTAATAGGCACCGCCGACAGCCTCTGGAGCAGTAGCCGCGTAGAGCGTGGATAAGGCCCCTTGCGCAGCCGAGTGATATTTGTCCCGATCCACTGCCCATTGCTTTCCGAACTCGCTATCAAGACCGGGACCGCGTGCGATCAGCTCGGTTACGGCTACGCCGGGATGTGCGGCGATGCTGCGGATCCCCCAACCTGCCGCATCGCTACGTCGTTGCAAAGCAAATGCCCAATGCAGGATGGCAAGCTTTGATTGGGCGTATGCGCCAAAGGGGTTGTATGCCTGCTCGCTCTGCAGGTCGTCGAAGTTCATGGCCCCGCGCGCCGCAGCAATGCTCGAGACGCTCACCACCCGAGCATCCTCGCTCTCCCGCAACAACGGCACCAGCAAGCCAGTCAACGCGAAATGACCCAGATAGTTGGTTGCCAATTGAAGCTCGAAGCCCTCAGCGGAGCTACCTCGCTCAGGAGGCGACATGACCGCGGCATTGTTGATCAGCACGTCCAGACGCGACAGTCGCTGGAGCCGCTCAGCCAGGGCGCGTACGGACGAGATATCGGCCAGATCGACCGCCTCGAACTGTACCTTGGCATCTGGCACATCTGTCTTGATACGTGCGACGGCCTCTGCACCACGCTCTGGGTTGCGTGCCGCGATGATCACCTCGGCGCCGGCGCGCGCAAGCGCCAGTGCATCTTCGTAGCCCATGCCACTGGTGCCGCCGGTTACCAGCGCGATGCGGCCGTGCTGCGATGGCATGTCATTGGTGGTCCAATCGGGTTTGGGCGCGACGCGGTCGGCGGCGTTGACACTCGCCGCGCCTAGCAACGCGACGCCAGCAACCAGGGTGCGAACCAGCTTAAAAATTGGAGTTGTGCCACTGGCGACGTCAATCGCGGACGCTGCATTGCTATGCCACATGGTTATGTTCTCTCTCTTTGGGTGGGAACCGGCACGGCCGGATTGGAACCCGAATCAGTGAAAATGCCTGGAGGCATACGCAGCTGGGTTCCGGCACTTGGTTAGGCATACGGAGATCGGTGTTGGAGTCATTCGCGCAGGCACGCCTGCGCCTGCTTCAGGAAGCTGACCTGCTCGGTTTCGCCTTGCGTATTCACAAAGGTCATCGTTGCTTGCACGATCTCGCAAGTCGGTGGGGCCGGCTCGTCGATACGGATGACCTTGGCGATATCCAGCCGAGTACCGTATTGGTAGGAGGAGACTTCCGCCCGCTCGTTTGCGAGCAGCGGGGAAGCGCTCAGAGCTATGACTGTCATCGTGCTTATGATCGACAGGTTACGAATAGACATTTGAATTCCTCTCTATTGATGCCGGCCGCCTTGGCGGGAGAGCCTTGAGCGCTCCGGAGCATTCATTTCTCGTTGTGTGATCCCGGCTGAAGGGGGCGAGAGGGGAGTATCGGCGTACGAGCGCACGGCGATAAGCCTAGGCATTGTGGATGGCCCGTACGGCAAGGCGTACAGTGCGCTTACGTGGAGGATGCACTCATGCGCAAACCAAACCTTACCGATGTGTCGATATTTGCTGCAGTGGTTGAAGCCGGGGGATTTCGCGCCGCCGCGCAAAAGCGCGGCCTTTCAGCCTCGTCGCTGAGCGATTGCATACGTCGGCTGGAAAGCGACCTTGGCTTGCGCCTGCTCAATCGCACCACACGCAGCGTCACGCCCACGGCCGCAGGCGAGCGATTACTCGAACGACTGCGCCCAGCCTTGCTGGAGATCGACGCCGCCTTCAATGATTTGGACGACGAAGCCCAGCGGCCGGTCGGCACGCTGAAGCTCAATGTACCTGTGCCTGTGGCACGCTTTATGTTGCCTGATCTGCTGGCGCGTTTTCTCCGTCTCTATCCCGGGGTCAATGTCGAAGTGGTCATGGAGAACACCTTTATCGACGTTACCGCCGGTGGGTATGACGCCGGTGTTCGTTACGAAGAGAGCCTGGCCAAGGACATGATCGCGGTGCCGATTGGCCCACGCAGACAGCGCTTCGTCGCGGCAGCAGCCCCGCGTTATCTGGCCGAACGCGGAACGCCCAATGAGCCGGCAGAATTGCTAGGCCACGAGCTGCTGGGCCATCGGTTCGAGAGCGGAAAAGTGGGCGTGTTCGAATTCGAAAAGGATGGGCGCGTTGTGCGCGTGCCGCCCCAGGGGCAAATGCTGACGTCGTCGCACGATTTGAAGATTCGCTCGGCTATCAACGGGCTCGGCATCGTTTATACCTTTGAGGACTTTGTGCGTGAGCCCCTTTCGGATGGGCGGCTCGTGCCGATTCTCGAGGACTGGTGGCAAGCATTCGACGGCCCGTATCTCTACTATCACGGGCGCCGTCACATGCCATCGCCACTCAGGGCATTCATCGACTTTCTCAAGGCGGAAACGGACATGAGCCCTGGGATTCAATAGTCATGCGGAAACATCCAGCTGCGCCCATGATCCGCTTTAAAGGCGTGCGTGTTATCTCGGGGCATTTTCGACGCCCTGGCCCTATATCGGCTGGGGCCCCGTCACCCCTTCACCGTTGGAGCAGCCGGGCTGACGATCCTTGTTGGTCGCCCAGAGCGCCCTGCTGTTCTGTCACGCGTGGAGAGTTGCCGAAAGCGCGCTTGGTGTCGCCAGTCCTGTCCAGATGCCATTGAAAGGTATCGCTGGTATGGAGTTGTCGATCGGAGTCGTGGCCCTCAAGAAGCTCGACCTGGGCGGTGCACGCGAAGCCGTGCTTTTTTCGAAGTGGCGGCGATGCTGCGCCTTGGCACAGCTCAATAGCGCCGCCCTGGCTGCCTCTTGCATAAGCGGCCTTCCCGCTTATGAGCAAGCGCTATCGACGGCGGGATCCCAACGCTTGAACAACACGCTGGCATTGACGCCGCCGAATCCGAAGCCGTTCGACAGGGCGTATTCGATCGGCATTTTTCGCGCGATCAGGCCAACCAGATTGAGTCCTTCGGCTGCCTCGTCGGGGTTCTCCAGGTTGAGCGTAGGCGGCACGACCTGGTCGCGTAACGCCAGGACGGTAAAGATGGCTTCGATACCACCGGCCGCTCCCAGAAGGTGCCCGGTACTGGACTTGGTCGAAGTTAATGCGACACCCGATCCCGACCCGAAAACCGACTGGATGGCTGCCAGTTCGCCCCGGTCGCCCACCTGAGTGGAGGTCGCATGGGCGTTGATGTGCTGAACCTCATGGGGGGATACGCCTCCCTGCTTGAGGGCCTGTTCCATTGCTCGTCGCGCACCGTTTCCATCGGCAGGGCCGGCTGTCAGGTGATAGGCATCGGCACTCGTACCGTAACCGACCAGCTCGGCCAAAGGCTGTGCGCCGCGCGCTAGCGCGTGGTCTAGCGATTCGATGACCAGCAGGCCCGCGCCCTCGGCCATGACGAAGCCCTCCCGGTCGCGGTCGAACGGTCGAGACGCCTGCTGCGGCCGGTCATTGAATCCGGTTGAAAGTGCACGTGCCGCCGCGAAGCTTCCAAGGGTGACGCGATGAATGGCCGCCTCGGTTCCGCCACAGATGGCAATGTCCGCTTCACCGCTGCGGATCAGCCGCGCCGCGTCGCCAATCGCTTGCACCCCGGCAGCACAGGCCGTGACAGGTGCGCCGAGCGGCCCCTTGAAACCATGCTGTATGGAGATGTGCCCGGCCGCCATGTTGGCGAGAAACGACGGTGCCGTGAACGGTGAGAGCCTGCGAGGGCCCCGACTGTCGGTGGTGCGCACTGCCTCAGCGATGGCATCGAACCCGCCGACCCCTGAAGCGATGATGGTCGCGGTTCGCTGCTGCCCCGTCTCATCGGCCGGATGCCAGCCTGCTTGCCCAAGCGCCTCCTGCGCCGCAACCAGTGCGAACTCGATGAAACGATCCATCTTCTTGCGGTCCTTTGCTGCTATGTAGCGATCCGGGTCATAGCCCGCCTCGCTATCCTCCGCCACGCTTGGCACGCGCCCCGCGATGCTGCACCCGGTCCCCTCTGCCAGATCCACAGGCAGTGCACGAATGCCCGACTGCCCAGCCAGCAGACGGGACCACACTACCTGCGTCCCACAGCCCAACGGGCCCACGAGCCCGGTTCCCGTGACAACTACACGGACGGCATTTCCACGACTCATATCAAACCTCGTTTTACTTTGATGACCGCGATGGGACCAGAGACCCCTTCTCGGCCTTGGCGGTGCTTACGTGTTCGTGCGCACCGACGTTGAATCTGCGTCGCGAGCGGCTAACCTCACGCGCCGGCCCCAAGAATCAAGCAGCTGGTCGAGCCGGTGGCACAGAGGCGATCGTTCACGTCGTACAGCCGCCCTTCGGCAACCGCAGTCGAGCGTCCGATATGCACCACCCGCCCCTCTGCACGCACCGGTCCAACGCCGGCACGCAGCGCGCGGATGTAGGTCGTGCGCAGATCAGTCGTCGTATAGCCCTGCCCCGCTTCCAATCGGGTATGCACGGCGCATCCCATGCAAGAGTCGAGCAACGTCGCGGCATACCCGCCGTGTACGCTTCCCAACGGGTTGTAGTGGCGCTCATCAGGTGTGCCCTGAAAGACGAAATAGCCTGGCGCCCACTCCACCGGTACGAAATCCATCAGGTCGCCCATGGCCGGGCGCGGCAGCTCACCTCGGCCGATCGCCTCGAAGAAGTCCAGCGGGGCCATCCCCAGCGCCTTGCTCGGTGGCACGGTACCGACCGGCCCCATCCGGGCACGCATAACCTCTTCCGCATCCAGCCAAGCGGCTAACCGGGCTTCACGATCTGCGTAGTTCATAGGGAGTCCTCGACTATCGGCGGTTTGAGCAAATTGAATGACGCCCAACATATAAAGCATATGACGACCATCATGTAAAGCGTCGGTCGGTGTAGTTCGATTGGCTTTACCGCCGCAACGGCAAAAAAATTATGGGCTCAGCCTGTTTGAAGCAGCGCAGGGAGAACTCACGCCCGGTAGGGAGTGGGTGCGAGCCGTGCTACCCGGCATCGCGCGCTGCGAGATATGGAAGCGCAGCGTGGCCCGACTCGAGAACTTGTCTAGCTACAGGTGATGGACCTCGAAGCGGAGAGCGCCGCCTTGCGCGGTTGCAATCTAGGCAAGGCCGCTACCCTCAATCATTGCTGGATGCCAAAGAGAGGAACTGGATGTTGCCAGCCCGCACAGTGCTCGGACCGCACCTGTCGGATACCCAACCGGTCGCCCGCTATTGAAGCGAGTGCTAGGTCTCGGGCCGCTCGGCGCCGATGAGCCTGAGCAGGCTGGCGCGGGTTTCATCAAGCAGGCGATCGGACAATTGCGGATCAACTACGCTGCGCGACAGCAGCAGCGCGCCAACCATGGCACTGAGTACCAGGGCCGCATCCCGGTCGCCATCGATGTGATCACTGATCTGATCGAGCCGTTGGCTCACCGTCTCGTCGGTAACTGGACTGGCCTGCCCGCGTCGGCCCAACTCAGCCGAGATGGTCGGGAATACGCACCCCTTCGCAGGATCGGCTCGATGGGTCTTGGACAGATAGCGGCGAATGAATGTCTCCAAAGGCTGGTCGCCGCCCAGGCGGGTCGGCGTGACCGCATCGAGCTCGGTCGCGCAATGACGCAACGCCTCGTCAACCAGCTCGTCCTTGGATGTGAAATGGGCATAAAACCCACCATGCGTGAGGTTCAACGCCTTCATCAGTGTCGGCACGCTGGTCGCGCTCACACCATCGCGACGAAAGCGGCGCGCGGCCTCTTCGACGATGCGCTGGCGAGTTTGAGCCTTGTGGTCTTCGGAATACCGCATGGTCGGCCTCAAAAATTTATATGCTGGGCGTCATGCTACGCCTCTGACCCGATTCGGCAAAATGCAGCGTTCTAGTGGCTGGCCAAGTGGCGTGTCTGCTGGGATGCTTACCCGATCTCCACCTTTTTTCAGCTCCGCTACAACCCGGTATCGCGCACGCTTTCGCTCAGCAGGCTCCAGTCCCAGCAAGC
>NZ_RFFM01000027.1 GCF_003696365.1 Stutzerimonas zhaodongensis | reverse complement strand
GGGCTAAAGCCCGCCCCTTAACCAAACGTTAGAGCGCTTATGTGGAAAATCGCGAGTGATAAACAACTAGCTTCGTATTTTGAGGGTGCGAACATCTGGCGCACGCGCTGGAAAAATTTATCTGAGGTGGTGAGCGTGCCGTCGCATGATGGCAGGGTTGTCGAGCTCCAGATATGGTCTGCTGAGATTGGGCAAAGAGATAAATTGTTCGCGGCTTCAGAGGTATCAAATGGAGTGTGGGTGTTTGCTTTGCTTCCGCTCTAACAAGTGGTTCAAACCGTTCGCTTCGCTCACTGGGACG
>NZ_RFFM01000026.1 GCF_003696365.1 Stutzerimonas zhaodongensis | reverse complement strand
AACCGCACCAGCAACGAACCGTGATATGCCCTAAGCGTTCGGACAAACTCGCCTAACTCATCGAGCTTGAGCCAGGGATTGTGCTTAACCGGAGGCTGTTCGGCAGCAACGATGTCAAGATCCGTAGCCGGATTCACTTCCACGTATTCATGGACCATCGCGTAGCGGAAAATCTGATGTAGCCAGGTGCGTACCTTTTCGGCGACATTCAGAGTTCCGCGTTCTTCTACTGCGCGGATTACTTTGAGAATGTCGGACCTTCGCACCTCTGCAATAGGGATATCCCCAATGAGCGGGAGAATGTCCTTGTCCAGGTAACGTCGTGCTTGTGCGGCCGAACCCTT
>NZ_RFFM01000025.1 GCF_003696365.1 Stutzerimonas zhaodongensis | reverse complement strand
TGAGCGAAGCGAACGGTTTGAACCAGTTGTTAGGCATGTGGACTGCCCGTTCTCTCGTAATTTTCAATATATTTATCAATGCTCATGGCAGTGCCAGTTGTAATGAGCTTGCCTGTTTCTCGCTCCACAATTATTGGTGCATTGCCTGCTATTGCGTACTTAATGTCATTTGTATCTAGCCACAATTTCGATGTGTGGAAGATGACCCAGCCCCATGGCTTCTCGATGGTATTACGTTCGACAATTATTATTTCATCGCCTTCGGGTAACCAATCAAATTCTCCACAGACTGCTTCTGCGACGAGTTTGTGAGCGACTTCTTTCGTGACCATTGGGGAAGCCTAAC
>NZ_RFFM01000024.1 GCF_003696365.1 Stutzerimonas zhaodongensis | reverse complement strand
GCCCGTCCCAGTGAGCGAAGCGAACGATTTGAACCGCTAGTTAGGTGTTGAGCACCGACCTTAAACGAAGCGCTACTATAATAGAAATTGGTCCAGCAATTAATAATAAAGAATTTAGCCATCTACGCAGTTCAAACAGCATAGACAGGTTGGATTCCAGGTTGTCAGTAAAGAAAAATAAAAGTATTGGCGCACCCTCAATAAACGCTAGGACCATAAATGAAAACATAGTAAGCAGCCCAAAAGATGAAGAGGACGGCTTCCATGCCAAGAAAGCTGCATAAGCAAATAGTGCGTATGCAATGAGTAAAGGAAAAAACACATTAGGAATTCGTATGGTTTCCACAGGACACCTTCTTGTAAGCACCTAACGTTTGGTTAAGGGGCGGGCTTTAGCCCG
>NZ_RFFM01000023.1 GCF_003696365.1 Stutzerimonas zhaodongensis | reverse complement strand
CTTTAGCCCGTCCCAGTGAGCGAAGCGAACGATTTAGACCAGTAGTTATGGTTCAATGGCACACAACTTCCCTTGTGACAACTTGATACGATGCGCCAATATCCACGCCGTTGATATATGCAGGAGAGCGCGGCGTTGAAAAGTTACCATCATCCTTATAGGAGAATTTACCGGCCCCGCATAGCTTCTCAGCCTTTGAATCAATCTTCTCAAGCAGAGAGGGCACGGATGCAAGCATGTTTCCAGAGGCTTCCAATTTGTATTTGCCAGGTGCTAGTTCGACATGTCGAGCTGGGAACATCTGCGCGCATCCAGCAAGCAATATAGCAAGCCCTAGAGCAATGTGGTTTTTCATTGAGATCTACCTTGATTCATAACGTTTGGTTAAGGGGCGGGCTTTAGCCCGT
>NZ_RFFM01000022.1 GCF_003696365.1 Stutzerimonas zhaodongensis | reverse complement strand
GGCTAAAGCCCGCCCCTTAACCAAACGTTAGGCACTTACGCAGGAGCCCCAATGATATTCGCAGAATTTGAATATCCAGAAGAATACTGGGACTTCCATGAGGGGCTAAAGAAATACTTGCTGGAGCACTTCAAGAGTATCGAGTGCGGGCTGCAAACTGACTCTTGGTTTTGGATACACATAGACAAGCATAAAGTTGTAATAGATACATTCTCATCAATGAAACATCAAATCAAATCTGCTGACACCGGGCCGCACATTCAACAAGTCATAAGTTTGCTTCAGAAAAAATATAAAATTAATGTTTATCCAGAGCCAGAACTGGAAGACCATGATTATCTCTCGTAGCTCACCCGGCAACGCCAGCCTAACAACTGGTTCAAACCGTTCGCTGCGCTCACTGGGACGGG
>NZ_RFFM01000021.1 GCF_003696365.1 Stutzerimonas zhaodongensis | reverse complement strand
GACGTACCGGATTATCTTGTTCCTCTATCGTCTCAGGCGGTCGAGGTGGTCAAAGCCATTCAGGTGTTCACTCGGCAGTACGACCTGCTTCTTCCGGGCCGTAACGACCCGAGCAAGGTGCTAAGCGAAAATACGCTGAATACCGCAATCAGGCGCATGGGATATGGCGAAAAGCTCACGGGCCATGGAATTCGCGGCACCCTGTCTACTGCTCTGTATGAAATGGGCTATCCGAGTCCATGGATTGAAGCGCAACTGTCTCATGCCGACGACAACAAAGTGCGCGGCGCCTACAACCATGCACTGTATGTCGATCAGCGCCGGGACATGATGCAGCGATGGGCCGACTATCTCGACCATCTAGCCGCTACGACGACGCCTTTCGACTCTCGATCCATTCCTCGACATCGGCCATAG
>NZ_RFFM01000020.1 GCF_003696365.1 Stutzerimonas zhaodongensis | reverse complement strand
GCCAGGCAGCCCAGGCCAAGCCTGGCCGCCAGCGCCGCGGTCTGGCGTACATGGTTGGACTGGATCGCGCCGGCGGTGACCAGCACCTCGGCCCCCTGGGCCAGGGCATCGGCGCCAAGGTATTCGAGCTTGCGCGCCTTGTTGCCACCGAGTGCGAGCGGGGTAAGGTCGTCGCGCTTGATCCAGATATCCCGACCCAGGTGACGTGACAGGCGAGGTAGATGTTCGAGGTGCGTGGCGGCGGGAACCAGATCAAGGCGAGGGAAGCGGGCGAGGGCGTCGGAGAGCATGGCAACAGGCTTCTGCGCAAAGGTAAGTAACCACTGTAGAAGGCAATTCAAGGCTGCCGCAAGCCGATGCCTCGCGAAGCTACAGCACTTCGCTGCTAAGTTTCCGAAAACCGATCATGAGCGCCGGCCACCGATCATTCGGTGTCACAGAGCGATAGCGAAGAACTCGGCAGGATCGATTCGTAGCGCTTCGTGACTAACTGGATAGACTCGAGGTGGGGATCAAGGGCACGTGCTTGCTGGGACTGGAGCCTGCTGAGCGAAAGCGT
>NZ_RFFM01000002.1 GCF_003696365.1 Stutzerimonas zhaodongensis | reverse complement strand
GGCGTTGAAATGTTCCGCAAGCTGCTGGACGAAGGGCGCGCTGGTGAGAACGTCGGCGTACTGCTACGTGGCACCAAGCGTGATGACGTCGAGCGTGGCCAGGTTCTGGCCAAGCCGGGCACCATCAAGCCGCACACCAAGTTCGAAGGCGAAGTGTACGTCCTGAGCAAGGAAGAAGGCGGCCGTCATACTCCGTTCTTCAAAGGCTATCGCCCGCAGTTCTACTTCCGGACCACCGACGTGACCGGTAACTGTGAGCTGCCCGAAGGCGTTGAGATGGTTATGCCGGGTGACAACATCAAAATGGTTGTTACTCTGATTGCCCCGATCGCCATGGAAGACGGCCTGCGTTTCGCTATTCGTGAAGGTGGTCGTACCGTTGGCGCTGGTGTGGTTGCCAAGATCATCGAATAATACTTTCGATGTAGGAAGGGGCCCCTCGGGGCCCCTTTTTCTATTGCTGATCATTTATTGACACCCCCTGGACGCATCCGTACAATTGCGCCTCCTTTTACCGGGCGTATCTGCGTTTGGTAGGGATGGCTAATTGGAGTCTGAGGTCAAAATGCAAAACCAACAAATCCGTATTCGGTTGAAGGCTTTTGACCATCGCCTGATCGATCAATCAACCCAGGAAATCGTGGAAACCGCGAAACGTACTGGTGCTCAGGTGCGTGGTCCGATTCCACTGCCGACCCGCAAAGAGCGGTTCACTGTTCTGGTTTCTCCGCACGTCAACAAAGATGCGCGTGACCAGTACGAGATCCGTACTCATAAGCGTGTGCTGGATATCGTCCAGCCGACTGACAAAACAGTCGATGCGCTGATGAAGCTTGATCTTGCGGCTGGCGTGGAAGTGCAGATCAGCCTCGGCTAAAACCTGGAGTTTTAGTCGTGTAACGCTCTGAAATGGGCGGCCATAGCGGGTGAAAGCCCCGTACACTCAAGAGGTTACAACATGACTATTGGTGTAGTCGGTCGTAAATGCGGCATGACCCGCGTTTTCACCGAAGATGGTGTCTCTATTCCGGTTACGGTCATTGAGATCGAGCCGAATCGCGTCACTCAGTTCAAGAATGAAGAAAGCGATGGCTATCGCGCTGTGCAGGTAACTGTCGGCGAGCGTCGTGCGTCCCGTGTTACCAAGGCACAGGCTGGTCATTTCGCTAAAGCGAATGTGGCTGCTGGTCGCGGTGTCTGGGAATTCCGCCTTGATGGCGAGGAGTTCCAGGTTGGTGACCAGATCAACGCTGAAATCTTTCAGGCAGGACAGATGGTGGATGTCACCGGTCAGTCCAAGGGTAAAGGCTTTGCCGGTACCATCAAGCGCTGGAATTTCCGTGGTCAGGACAATACTCACGGTAACTCCGTATCCCACCGCGTCCCGGGCTCCATTGGCCAGTGCCAGACTCCAGGCCGTGTTTTCAAGGGCAAAAAGATGTCCGGGCACATGGGCGCCGAGCGCGTAACCGTGCAGTCCCTGGAAATCGTGCGTGTCGATGCCGAGCGTAACTTACTGCTGGTCAAGGGCGCAGTGCCTGGCGCCACCGGTGGTGACGTTGTAGTGCGTCCGGCCGCCAAGGCTCGCGGGTAAGGGGGAGTTCACATGCAATTGAATGTTAATGGCGCACAAGCCATCGAAGTCTCCGAGCAAACCTTTGGTGGTGAGTTCAACGAGACGCTGGTGCACCAGGCAGTCGTCGCCTACATGGCTGGCGGTCGTCAGGGTAGCAAGCAGCAGAAGACTCGCTCCGATGTATCCGGTGGCGGTAAGCGTCCCTGGCGCCAGAAGGGTACCGGTCGCGCACGTGCCGGTACTTCGCGTGGTCCGATCTGGCGTGGCGGTGGTGTCACGTTCGCAGCTCGCCCGCAGAACCATGAGCAAAAGCTCAACAAGAAGATGTATCGCGCCGCGCTGCGCTCCATCCTCTCCGAGCTGGTTCGCTCCGAGCGTCTGGTCGTTGTTGAGGATTTCGCGGTTGACAGCCCCAAGACCAAGCTGCTTGCCAACAAGCTGACTGGCATGGGCCTGAACGATGTTTTGATCGTCTCCGATGCTGTTGATCAGAACCTGTATCTGGCAGCTCGCAACCTGCCGCACGTCGATGTTCGTGATGTGCAAGGTTCGGATCCTGTCAGCCTGATCGCCTATGACAAGGTGTTGATCACCGTGTCGGCTGTGAAGAAATTCGAGGAGCTGCTGGGATGAACCAGGAACGCGTATTCAAAGTCCTGCTTGGTCCGCACGTCTCCGAGAAGGCAACCATGCTGGCTGACAGCAAGAGCCAGTTCGTTTTCAAGGTTGCTACTGATGCAACCAAGCTGGAAATCAAGAAGGCCGTCGAAAGCCTGTTCAACGTGAAAGTCGCGAAAGTCAGCACTCTGAATGTACAGGGTAAGACCAAGCGTACCGCTCGCGGTCTGGGCAAGCGCAACGACTGGAAGAAGGCGTATATCGCACTTCAGCCGGGCCAAGATCTCGATTTCTCCGGCAACGCTGAGTAAGGAAGGGGTGCATCATGGCAATCGTTAAATGCAAACCGACTTCCGCGGGCCGCCGTTTCGTGGTCAAGGTGGTCAATCAGGAGCTGCACAAAGGCGCTCCCTATGCTCCGCTGCTCGAGAAGAAGTCGAAGTCTGGCGGCCGTAACAATAACGGTCGTATCACTACCCGTCACATTGGTGGTGGTCACAAGCAGCACTATCGTCTGGTCGATTTTCGTCGCAACAAGGATGGCATTCCTGCCGTCGTTGAGCGTGTCGAGTACGATCCGAACCGTACTGCCCACATCGCGCTGTTGAAGTATGCAGACGGTGAGCGTCGTTACATTATCGCGCCAAAAGGCGTGAGCGCTGGCGACCAGCTGCTTTCGGGCGTCAACGCTCCGATCAAAGCTGGCAACAGCCTGCCGCTGCGTAACATTCCGCTTGGTTCTACCGTTCACGGTGTTGAGCTCAAGCCGGGTAAGGGTGCACAGATCGCTCGTTCTGCTGGTGCTTCGGCTCAGCTGGTAGCGCGTGAAGGTGCCTACGTAACCCTGCGTCTTCGCTCCGGCGAGATGCGTAAAGTATTGGCTGAATGCCGTGCAACGCTGGGCGAGGTCTCGAATTCCGAGCACAGCCTGCGTTCACTTGGTAAAGCTGGTGCCAAGCGCTGGCGTGGCGTTCGCCCAACCGTACGCGGTGTGGCAATGAACCCGGTCGATCACCCCCACGGTGGTGGTGAGGGTCGTACCTCCGGTGGTCGTCATCCGGTGTCGCCATGGGGCTTCCCAACTAAGGGCGCGAAGACTCGCTCTAACAAGCGCACCGATAACATGATCGTCCGTCGTCGCAAGTAACTAGAGGGATACGACAGTGCCGCGTTCTCTGAAAAAAGGTCCTTTTATCGATCTTCACCTATTGAAGAAGGTCGAAGTGGCGATGGAAAAGAATGATCGTAAGCCGGTTAAAACCTGGTCGCGCCGTTCTATGATCCTGCCGCAAATGGTCGGTCTGACCATCGCTGTGCATAACGGCCGTCAACATGTTCCAGTTCTAGTGAACGAAGACATGGTCGGTCACAAACTCGGCGAGTTCGCTGGTACCCGCACTTATCGCGGGCACGTAGCGGACAAGAAAGGCAAGCGCTAAGGGGTAAGGAAAGATGGAAGTAGCCGCTAAGTTGTCGGGCGCTCGCATCTCCGCCCAGAAAGCCCGCCTGGTCGCCGACCAGATCCGCGGGAAGAGGGTGGGCGAAGCGCTCAACCTGCTGGCTTTCAGCAGTAAGAAAGCCGCCGAGATCATGAAGAAAGTGCTGGAGTCGGCTGTAGCCAACGCCGAGCACAACGAAGGCGCTGACGTGGATGACCTGAAGGTTTCCACCGTCTTCGTCAACGAGGGGCGTTCGCTTAAGCGCATCATGCCGCGTGCCAAAGGCCGCGCTGATCGCATCGTCAAGCGGTCTTGCCATATCACTGTCAAGGTTGCGGACAAGTAACGGAGTCGATCAGATGGGTCAGAAAGTACATCCCACTGGCATACGCCTGGGAATCGTCAAGGAGCACACTTCCGTCTGGTATGCAGACGGTCGCACGTACGCCGATTATCTGCTTGCAGATCTGAATGTGCGTGAGTATCTCCAAGACAAATTAAAAAGCGCGTCCGTAAGCCGTATCGATATCCATCGTCCGGCTCAGACAGCCCGCATCACCATCCACACAGCTCGTCCCGGCATCGTGATCGGTAAGAAGGGTGAGGATGTTGAGAAGCTGCGTCAGGACCTGACCAAGAGAATGGGTGTGCCTGTGCACATCAACATCGAAGAAATCCGCAAGCCGGAACTCGATGCAATGCTGGTAGCACAGAACGTCGCTCAGCAGCTGGAGCGTCGTGTGATGTTCCGTCGCGCCATGAAGCGCGCGGTGCAGAACGCGATTCGTATTGGTGCCAAAGGCATCAAGATCCAGGTGAGCGGACGTCTGGGTGGGGCTGAAATCGCCCGTACGGAATGGTATCGGGAAGGTCGTGTGCCCTTGCACACCCTGCGTGCCGATATCGACTACAACACCTACGAAGCACACACCACTTACGGTGTGATTGGCGTCAAGGTCTGGATCTTCAAAGGCGAAGTAATTGGTGGTCGCCATGAAGAGCTCAAGCCGCAAGCGCCTGCTCCTCGTAAAAAAGCTACCAAGTAAGGAGTACGCCAAATGTTGCAACCTAAGCGTACAAAATTCCGCAAGCAGATGACTGGCCACAACCGCGGCTTGGCTCAGCGCGGTAGCAAAGTCAGCTTCGGCGAATTCGCTCTTAAGTCTGTTGCTCGTGGTCGTCTAACGGCGCGTCAGATTGAATCAGCTCGTCGTGCTTTGACTCGTCATGTAAAGCGTGGCGGCAAAATCTGGATCCGCGTTTTCCCCGATAAGCCTATTTCCAAGAAGCCTCTAGAAGTGCGGATGGGTAAAGGTAAGGGCAACGTTGAGTACTGGGTGGCCCAGATTCAGCCGGGCAAGGTGCTCTACGAGATCGAGGGTGTTTCCGAAGAGCTGGCGCGTGAGGCATTCGCCCTGGCCGCTGCAAAGCTGCCGCTCGCCACCTCCTTTGTTAAGCGGACGGTGATGTGATGAAAGCGAATGAGCTTCGTGAAAAATCCGCTCAGCAGCTGAACGAGCAATTGCTCGAGCTGCTGCGCGACCAGTTCAATCTGCGCATGCAGAAAGCAACTGGCCAGTTGGGGCAGTCTCACCTGCTCTCGCAAGTCAAGCGCGACATTGCTCGCGTCAAGACTGTGCTCAACCAGCAGGCAGGTAAGTAATCATGGCTGAAGTTGAAAAAACTGTCCGCACGCTGACTGGCCGCGTCGTCAGCGACAAGATGGACAAAAGCATCACCGTACTGATTGAGCGTCGCGTTAAGCACCCGATCTACGGTAAGTACGTTAAGCGTTCGACCAAACTGCACGCTCACGACGAAACCAACCAGTGCCGTATAGGCGATAAGGTCACTATCCGCGAGACTCGTCCGCTGGCTAAGACCAAGTGCTGGATGTTGGTTGATGTCGTTGAACGTGCCGTCGAAGTCTAAGGGCTAGGGGTCGGAGAAATTATATGATTCAGACTCAATCAATGCTCGATGTGGCTGACAACAGTGGCGCGCGTCGCGTCATGTGTATCAAGGTTCTCGGCGGTTCTCACCGTCGTTACGCCGGCATCGGTGACATCATCAAGGTTACCGTCAAAGAAGCGATTCCCCGTGGCAAGGTCAAGAAAGGCCAGGTAATGACTGCTGTTGTAGTCCGTACCCGTCATGGTGTTCGTCGTCCAGACGGCTCCATTATCCGCTTCGATGGCAACGCTGCTGTTCTGCTGAACAACAAGCAGGAGCCTATTGGCACCCGTATTTTCGGGCCAGTGACGCGTGAACTTCGCTCTGAGAAGTTCATGAAGATCGTCTCGCTCGCGCCTGAAGTGCTGTAAGGAGAAGCCGCATGCAAAAGATTCGTCGCAACGACGAGATCATCGTCATCGCCGGCAAGGACAAGGGCAAGCGCGGTAAGGTGCTCCGGGTTCTCGCTGACGACCGTCTGGTTGTCGGTGGCATCAACCTGGTAAAGCGCCATACCAAGCCGAACCCGATGTCCGGCGTTCAGGGCGGTATCGTCGAGAAAGAGGCACCTCTGCACGCCTCTAACGTCGCTATCTTCAACGGCGAAACCAACAAGGCTGACCGCGTTGGTTTTAAAGTAGAAGACGGCAAGAAAATTCGTGTCTTCAAGTCGACCCAAAAGCCGGTTGAAGCTTGAGACTGCTAGGTAGATAACCATGGCACGACTAAAAGAAGTTTATCGGAAGCAGATCGCTCCCAAGCTGAAAGAAGAGCTTCAGCTTGGCAACGTGATGGAAGTTCCGCGTATTACCAAGATCACCCTGAACATGGGTATCGGCGAAGCTATCGGTGATAAGAAGATCATCGATAATGCTGTTGCTGACCTGGAGAAGATCACCGGCCAAAAGGTCGTCGTGACTCACGCTCGCAAGTCCATCGCTGGCTTCAAGGTTCGCGAAGGCTGGCCGATCGGTGTCAAGGTGACGCTGCGCAGTGATCGTATGTACGAGTTCCTGGATCGTCTTCTCTCCATCTCCCTGCCGCGGGTGCGTGACTTCCGTGGCCTGAACGCCAAGTCGTTTGACGGTCGCGGCAACTACAGCATGGGCGTAAAAGAGCAGATCATCTTCCCGGAAATCGATTACGACAAAATCGATGCGCTGCGTGGTCTGGATATCACCCTGACTACTACTGCTCGGACGGATGAAGAAGGTCGCGCGTTGCTGCGCGCTTTCAACTTCCCGTTCCGCAACTGATTGGAGTAGGCACATGGCTAAGCAAAGCATGAAGAACCGTGAGCTGAAGCGTCAGCAAACGGTTGCCAAGTATGCGCAGAAGCGCGCTGCGCTGAAAGCAACCATCGCGAGTCCGGATTCAACTCCGGAGGCGCGTTGGGAGGCTCAAGTCGCACTGCAGAAGCAGCCTCGTGATGCGAGTGCTTCGCGTCTGCGCAACCGCTGCCGCCTTACTGGCCGTCCGCATGGTGTTTACCGCAAGTTTGGTCTTGCGCGTAACATGCTGCGCCAGGCCGCTATGCGTGGTGACGTACCGGGACTGGTTAAGGCCAGCTGGTAAGAAAGCTAGGTGCCCGGACTTTCGGGCGCCCTGTTTTAATCAAGCCCCTTCATGGGGCTTGATTCGTTTCTGGACTCTCTTTAGAATGTCCGGCTCGCCCGAGCCACGCGTTCATAGGTGTGCTCATTAGCAGGCGACACGAGCCCGAAAGGGCTTATTTTTTAGTATTAGGAGCTAAGAGCCCATGAGTATGCAGGACCCGTTAGCGGACATGCTAACTCGTATCCGTAATGCCCAGATGGCCGAAAAGTCCGTCGTAAGCATGCCGTCTTCCACTCTGAAGGTGGCTGTTGCCAATGTCCTTCAGGGCGAAGGCTATATCGCAGGATACAACGTCAGCAGCGACGCCAAGCCGCAGCTGTCTATCGAGCTTAAGTACTTCGAAGGCCGTCCAGTCATCGAAGAGCTCAAGCGTGTAAGCCGTCCTGGCCTTCGCCAGTACAAGTCCGTCGATCAGTTGCCGAAGGTTCGCGGCGGTCTGGGTGTTTCGATCGTATCCACCAATAAAGGTGTGATGACTGATCGGGCTGCTCGCGCTGCTGGCGTTGGCGGCGAAGTGCTCTGCACAGTGTTCTAAGGGGGGATAAGCATGTCTCGCGTTGCTAAGAACCCCGTCAAGCTGCCAGCTGGTGTTGAATTCAACATGTCCGGCCAGCAGCTTTCGGTAAAGGGTGCCAAGGGCGCTCTGGAACTGAATGTGCACTCGTCCGTGGAAGTTATTCACGAGGCCGGTGAGTTGCGTTTTGCTGCCCGCAATGGCGATCAGCAGAACCGTGCCATGGCCGGTACTACTCGTGCGCTGGTCAACAACATGGTGATCGGTGTTAGCCAAGGTTTTGAGCGCAAGCTCCAGTTGGTTGGTGTTGGTTACAAGGCACAAGCCAAAGGTCAAGTGCTGTCCCTGGCTCTCGGCTTCTCGCATCCGGTGGAATATGAACTGCCGCAAGGCGTTACCGCTGAGACCCCCAGCCAGACCGATATCCTGATCAAGGGTGTCGATAAGCAACTGGTCGGTCAGGTGGCTGCTGAAATCCGCGATTTCCGTCGTCCAGAACCTTATAAGGGCAAGGGCGTACGTTACTCGGACGAAGTGGTCCGTCGTAAAGAAGCTAAGAAGAAGTAGGGCATAGCAAATGAGCGTAAAGAAAGTTACTCGTCTGCGTCGCGCTCGCAAGGCACGCCTGAAGATGCGCGAGCTGGAAACCGTACGCCTTTGTGTGTACCGCTCTTCCCAGCACATCTACGCCCAGGTCCTTTCGGCCGACGGCGGCAAGGTCCTGGCCAGTGCCTCGACTCTCGACAAAGAACTGCGCGGCGGAGCCACTGGCAACGTCGACGCTGCCAAAAAAGTTGGTCAGCTGGTCGCTGAGCGCGCTAAGGCCGCAGGTGTCACCCAGGTGGCGTTCGACCGTTCTGGCTTCAAGTACCACGGTCGTGTTAAAGCACTGGCTGATGCTGCTCGTGAAGGCGGGCTGGAGTTCTAAGTTATGGCATATAACGAGCAAAAGCGCGACGAAGGCTACATTGAGAAGCTGGTTCAAGTTAACCGCGTCGCCAAGACTGTAAAGGGTGGTCGTATCTTCACTTTCACCGCGTTGACGGTTGTTGGTGATGGTAAAGGCCGTGTGGGCTTCGGTCGCGGTAAATCCCGCGAAGTGCCAGCTGCCATTCAGAAGGCTATGGAAGCGGCTCGCCGCAACATGATCCAGGTGGATCTGAACGGTACCACGCTGCAGTACGCAACCAAGGCAGCACATGGTGCGTCGAAGGTTTACATGCAGCCTGCCTCCGAAGGTACCGGCGTGATCGCTGGTGGTGCCATGCGCGCCATTCTCGAAGTCGCTGGCGTGCAGAACGTTCTGGCTAAGTGCTACGGCTCGACCAACCCGGTGAACGTGGTTCATGCCACTTTCAAGGGTTTGAAAGCGATGCAGTCGCCTGAGTCTATTGCTGCCAAGCGCGGCAAGAGCGTTGAGGAGATTTCCTGATCATGGCTAATACCGTCAAGGTCACGCTGATTAAAAGCGTCAGCGGTCGTATCCCTAATCACAAGCTTTGCGTCAAGGGCCTCGGTCTTCGTCGCATTGGTCATACCGTTGAGGTTCAGGACACTCCTGAAAACCGCGGGATGATCAACAAGGCTTATTACATGCTCCGTGTGGAGGGCTAAGCCATGCAACTGAACGATTTGCGTTCTGCGCCAGGTGCCCGTCGCGAAAAGCTGCGTCCGGGTCGCGGTATCGGTAGCGGACTTGGCAAGACCGGTGGCCGTGGTCACAAGGGTCAGACTTCCCGCTCTGGCGGCAAGATTGCTCCGGGTTTTGAAGGCGGCCAGCAGCCATTGCATCGCCGTCTGCCGAAGTTCGGCTTCGTCTCGCTGAAGGCTATGGACCGCGCTGAGGTTCGCACCTCTGAGCTGGCCAAAGTCGAGGGTGAAGTTGTGAGCCTGCAGAGCCTCAAGGATGCCGACATCATCAATCAGAACGTCCAGCGTGTGAAAGTCATGCTGTCGGGTGAGGTTGGTCGTGCGGTAACTCTGAAGGGTATCGCCGCAACCAAAGGTGCGCGTGCGGCTATCGAAGCAGCTGGCGGCAAGTTCGAGGAATAAATGGCTAAGCAAGGTGCTCTCTCCGCGCTGAGTAATGGCGGGCTTTCTGAACTCTGGGCTCGTCTGCGATTCCTGCTGATGGCGATCATCGTCTATCGGGTGGGGGCGCATATCCCGGTGCCGGGTATCAATCCCGATAGGTTGGCCGAGCTGTTCCGTCAGAACGAAGGGACCATTCTTAGCTTGTTCAACATGTTTTCCGGTGGCGCGCTGGAGCGCATGAGTATCTTTGCATTGGGGATCATGCCGTACATCTCGGCATCGATCATCATGCAGCTCATGACGGCAGTCAGTCCGCAGCTTGAGCAGTTGAAAAAGGAAGGCGAGGCCGGTCGCCGCAAGATCAGTCAGTACACGCGTTACGGCGCGCTAGTGCTGGCATTCGTGCAGGCGATTGGCATGTCGGTTGGGCTTGCTGGGCAAGGCGTCGCGTTCAGTACTGATTTCGGCTTCTACTTCGTGGCAATCACCACCTTCGTGGCTGGTGCAATGTTCATGATGTGGCTCGGCGAGCAGATCACTGAGCGGGGTGTCGGTAATGGGATCTCGATGTTGATCTTTGCCGGTATCGTTGCGGGTCTGCCTGGTGCGTTAGGGCAGTCTTTCGAGTCGGCACGTCAGGGTGATGTCAATATCATTGCATTGCTGGCGGTAGGTCTATTGGCTATAGCCATTATCGGGTTCGTGGTATTCATTGAGCGTGGTCAGCGGCGTATCGCCGTGCACTACGCCAAGCGTCAGCAGGGTCGTAAGGTCTTTGCTGCGCAGACTAGCCACTTGCCGTTGAAGGTGAACATGGCCGGGGTGATTCCCGCGATCTTCGCCAGCAGTATTCTGTTGTTTCCCGCATCGTTGGGGCAATGGTTTGGGCAGTCCGAGAATATGGGTTGGTTAGCTGACATCTCTCAGTCGATCGCCCCTGGTCAGCCGCTGAATATCTTGCTTTTCAGTGCTGGAATCATCTTCTTCTGCTTCTTCTATACGGCGTTGATGTTCAACCCGAAAGACGTGGCTGAAAATCTGAAGAAGTCCGGTGCGTTTATCCCTGGGATACGTCCTGGTGAGCAGTCCGCGCGCTATATCGATGGCGTACTGACTCGTTTGACCATGTTCGGTGCCCTGTACATGACGGCTGTATGCCTGCTTCCACAGTTTCTTGTGGTCGCGGCGAATGTGCCGTTCTACCTTGGCGGGACCTCGTTGCTGATTGTGGTCGTGGTTGTAATGGACTTCATGTCTCAAGTGCAGTCACATCTGATGTCCCACCAGTACGATTCCCTGATGAAAAAAGCCAACCTGAAGGGCTACGGCAGCGGAATGCTTCGCTGAAGTCGGCTCGTAAGGTTCTAGGAGTTGGTCATGAAAGTTCGTGCATCGGTTAAGAAGCTGTGCCGCAACTGCAAGATCGTTCGTCGCGAAGGCGTCGTCCGAGTGATCTGCAGCGCAGAACCGCGACACAAACAGCGCCAAGGCTGATTGTGAGCTAAGGCTCGAGCCCGGCAGCTAGTGCGCTGTCGGGTTGATTATTTGTTATTACAGCGTTAGTATCTCGCGCCCTTTTCTTGGCTTCCGGGGCGTTGGGTAGCTGTCAATTGGAGTTTCACTGAATGGCCCGTATTGCAGGCGTAAACATTCCGGATAACAAGCACACTGTTATCTCGCTGACCTACATCTATGGTGTTGGTCGCACTCGTGCACAGACAATCTGTGCCGCTACCGGTGTGAACCCGGCAGCGAAAATCAAGGATCTTTCAGACGAGCAGGTTGAACTGCTTCGTGGCGAAGTGGGCAAGTTCATCGTTGAAGGTGACCTGCGTCGCGAAGTCAACATGAAGATCAAGCGCTTGATGGACCTGGGTTGCTATCGCGGCCTGCGTCATCGTCGTGGTCTGCCGGTTCGCGGTCAGCGTACCAAGACCAACGCTCGCACCCGTAAGGGTCCGCGTAAGCCGATCCGCAAGTAATCGCATTAGCGCATCGACAGGAATCTAATCATGGCAAAACCTGCTGCTCGTCCTCGTAAAAAAGTAAAAAAGACGGTGGTTGATGGCATCGCCCATATCCACGCTTCTTTCAACAACACCATCATCACTATCACTGACCGTCAGGGCAATGCGTTGTCCTGGGCGACATCTGGTGGGTCTGGCTTCCGCGGTTCGCGTAAGAGCACCCCGTTCGCTGCCCAGGTGGCTGCTGAACGTGCTGGTCAAGCAGCACTGGAGTATGGCCTCAAGAACCTGGACGTGAACGTCAAGGGTCCAGGTCCAGGTCGTGAATCTGCCGTTCGTGCATTGAATGGTTGTGGTTATAAAATCGCCAGCATCACCGACGTGACGCCGATCCCGCATAACGGGTGCCGTCCGCCGAAGAAGCGCCGCGTGTAATCAGGAGACAGTGAGAAATGGCTCGTTATATTGGTCCCAAGTGCAAACTGTCTCGTCGTGAAGGCACCGATCTCTTTTTGAAGAGTGGTGCGCGCGCGCTCGAATCAAAGTGCAACATCGAAACCCCACCGGGTGTTCACGGTCAGCGTCGTGGTCGTTTGTCCGACTACGGTACTCAGCTGCGTGAGAAGCAGAAAGTCCGCCGTATCTATGGCGTGCTTGAGCGTCAGTTCAGCGGTTATTACAAGGAAGCTGCCAGCCGTAAGGGCGCTACCGGCGAAAACCTTCTGCAACTGCTCGAGTGCCGTCTGGATAACGTCGTGTATCGCATGGGCTTTGGCTCTACTCGTGCCGAATCGCGTCAGCTGGTCTCGCACAAGTCGATCAGCGTGAATGGTCAGACTGTGAACGTTCCGTCGTACCAGGTTAAAGCTGGTGACGTGGTAGCCGTTCGTGAGAAGTGCCGCAACCAGCTGCGTATCGCCCAAGCCCTTGAACTGTGCGTACAGCGCGGTCGCGTTGAATGGGTCGAAGTAGATGCCGACAAGAAATCTGGTGTTTTCAAGAATGTTCCGGCTCGCAGTGATCTGTCTGCCGACATCAACGAAAACCTGATTGTCGAGCTCTACTCCAAGTAAGGGCTAGAAAATAGGTGTATCCATGCAGATTTCGGTAAATGAGTTCCTGACCCCCCGCCATATCGATGTGCAGGTGGTCAGTCCGACCCGTGCCAAGATCACGCTCGAGCCACTCGAGCGCGGTTTTGGCCATACCCTGGGCAACGCGCTGCGTCGTATTCTGTTGTCCTCCATGCCCGGCTGCGCTGTGGTCGAGGCTGAGATCGACGGTGTGCTCCACGAGTACAGCGCCATCGAGGGCGTGCAGGAAGATGTCATCGAAATCCTGCTGAACCTCAAAGGTATCGCCATCAAGCTGCACGGCCGTGATGAAGTGACCTTGAGCCTGGTGAAAAAAGGGGCGGGCGCTGTTACCGCTGCCGATATCCAGCTGGATCACGATGTCGAAATCGTCAATGGCGATCACCTGATCGCCAACCTGGCGGCTAATGGCTCGATCAACATGAAGCTAAAGGTCGCTCGCGGCCGTGGCTACGAACCGGCTGACGCACGTCAGAGCGATGAAGATGAGAGCCGTAGCATTGGCCGTCTTCAGCTCGACGCGACTTTCAGTCCGGTCCGTCGTGTCGCTTATGTTGTCGAAAACGCTCGTGTTGAGCAGCGTACCAACTTGGACAAGCTGGTCATCGACCTGGAAACCAACGGAACCCTGGATCCTGAAGAAGCGATCCGTCGTGCCGCGACCATTCTGCAACAGCAGCTGGCCGCGTTCGTCGACCTCAAGGGTGACAGCGAGCCAGTGGTGGTCGAGCAAGAAGACGAGATCGATCCGATCCTGTTGCGTCCAGTTGATGACTTGGAACTGACCGTACGTTCGGCAAACTGCCTCAAGGCGGAGAACATCTACTATATCGGTGACCTGATTCAGCGCACCGAGGTAGAACTGTTGAAGACGCCGAACTTGGGCAAGAAATCTCTGACTGAAATCAAAGATGTTCTGGCTTCTCGTGGTCTGTCCCTCGGAATGCGCCTCGACAATTGGCCGCCGGCTAGTCTCAAGAAGGACGATAAGGCTACGGCCTGATCGCCCATAGTCACCGAACTGATCGTTTGGTAAGGAATTTCAATCATGCGTCATCGTAAAAGTGGCCGTCACCTCAGCCGCACAAGCGCTCACCGCAAGGCCATGTTCCAGAACATGGCGGTGTCGTTGTTCGAGCACGAGTTGATCAAAACTACCCTGCCCAAGGCGAAAGAGCTGCGTCGTGTTGCTGAGCCGCTGATCACTCTTGCTAAGGAAGATAGCGTCGCCAATCGTCGCCTTGCTTTTGACCGTACCCGTTCGAAAGCTATCGTTGGCAAGCTGTTCAATGATCTTGGCCCGCGTTATGCCACCCGTCAGGGCGGTTACCTGCGTATCCTCAAGTGCGGTTTCCGTGCAGGTGACAACGCACCTATGGCGTACGTAGAGCTGGTGGACCGTCCGGTTACCGGTGAAGTGGAAGCCGCAGAGTAAGCTTTAATGCTTGCTTGAAAGAACCGGGCATAGCCCGGTTTTTTTTATGACCTGTTTTTAGTCTCAGCCTATTGGGCGACTTCGTTTAATGAATTAGATCTAAATCGCCGTCTCGCTAGAATCTTCTCCAAGCCAGCATGGCAGTCAATGGAGAAAGAGCATGAACGAGAAAGTCACTCTCACAACAGCGTCCGGCGCGCCGGTTTCTGATAATCAAAATTCCCGTTCTGCTGGGGTGCGCGGTCCGCTTTTACTGGACGATTTTCATCTGGTGGAGAAGCTTGCCCACTTCAATCGTGAAGTTATCCCAGAGCGTCGCGTTCATGCTAAGGGCTCAGGCGCGCATGGGACTCTGACCATCACTGCCGACATCACTCAGTACACCTCAGCCAGATTGTTTGAAGCCGTTGGTAGGCAGACCCCACTCTTCCTGCGCTTTTCGACGGTTGGGGGTGAGCGGGGATCAGCTGATACCGAGCGTGACCCCCGTGGCTTTGCAGTGAAGTTCTATACGGAGGAGGGTAACTGGGACATCGTCGGGAACAATACCCCGGTTTTCTTTATTCGGGATCCGCTCAAGTTCCCGGACTTCATACATACGCAGAAGCGCGATCCCTGGACCAACTTGAAAAGCCCGCAGATGATGTGGGATTTCTGGTCGCACTCTCCGGAAGCGCTGCATCAGATAACCGTACTTTTCTCAGATCGCGGCATACCTGATGGCTACCGTTTCATGCATGGATTCGGGAGCCACACCTTCAGTCTGATAAATGCAGAAGGCATACGCAGCTGGGTGAAATTCCACTTCAAAAGTCTGCAGGGCATCAAGAACTTAGTTCCTGCAGAAGCGGCGCGCTTGGCCGGTGTCGACCCTGACTATGCCCAGCGGGATCTTTTCAGCGCGATCGATCGCGGTGACTATCCTAGATGGCGCATGTGTATCCAGGTTATGAGCGAAGCCCAGGCCTCGGCTCGTGCTGAGAACCCCTTTGATGTGACGAAGACCTGGTCGCAGAAAGAGTTCCCACTGATTGAAGTCGGTGTGCTGGAGCTTAACCGTAACCCGAAGAACTATTTTGCCGAAGTCGAGCAGGCGGCTTTTGCACCCAGCAACCTGGTACCAGGTATCGGGCTTTCGCCGGATCGCATGTTGCAGGGCAGAGTGTTCGCTTACGCAGATGCGCACCGTTATCGCATAGGTACCAATCATCAGCAGTTGCCGGTTAATGCACCGCGTTGCCCCTATCAGAACTACCAGCGCGATGGTGCGATGCGGTTCGATGGCAATGGCGGGTCAGCACCCAACTACGAACCGAACAGCTACTCGGATTCGCCGAAGCAAGCTGCGCAGTACGCAGAGCCCGCATCGGCATTGAGCGGTTCAGCAGCCCGTTATGACCATCGTGCCGATGGAGACTATTTCAGCCATGCGGGTGCTCTTTTCCGATTGATGAGCATAGAGCAGCAAGCGCTGCTGATTGACAACATTGTGGGTGCGATGAAGCCCGTTACCCGCGAAGTGCAGCTTCGCCAGCTTGCCTATTTCATCAAGGCTGATCTAGCGTACGGTACAGGTATAGCGGCGGGACTGGGGATCGATCCCTGCGAAGTGGCGTAGCAAGAAAATGCCGGGTTTCGTACCCGGCATTTGTCTATTCGGATCAAGCCTTGTCGCGCTCCAGTAGGGGCTTAAGGAAGTGTCCGGTATGTGATTGTTGCATATCAGCAACATCTTCCGGCGTGCCGGCTGCAATGATCTGGCCGCCTTTGGAGCCGCCCTCTGGGCCCAGGTCCACTAGCCAATCGGCTGTTTTGATCACATCCAGGTTGTGTTCAATGACGACCACCGTGTTGCCGTGGTCGCGTAGCCTGTGCAGGACGTCCAGCAGCTGCTGGATATCGGCGAAGTGCAACCCGGTGGTTGGCTCGTCCAGAATGTATAGCGTCTTGCCGGTGTCACGCTTGGAGAGTTCGCGCGACAATTTGACACGCTGGGCTTCTCCGCCGGAAAGTGTGGTCGCGCTCTGTCCCAGCTTGATGTAAGAAAGGCCGACATCCATCAACGTTTGGAGCTTGCGCGCCACCGCAGGGACCGGATCGAAGAACTCCCTGGCTTCTTCGATCGTCATGTCCAGCACTTCCGTGATGCTCTTGCCTTTGTACTTCACCTCCAGCGTCTCACGATTGTAGCGCTTGCCCTTGCATACATCGCAGGGTACGTAGATGTCGGGAAGGAAGTGCATCTCCACCTTGATCACGCCGTCGCCCTGGCAAGCTTCGCAGCGCCCGCCTTTGACGTTGAAGGAAAAGCGCCCAGGGCCATAGCCGCGAGAGCGTGCTTCCGGTACGCCAGCGAAAAGCTCGCGGATAGGCGTGAAGAGCCCGGTGTATGTAGCCGGGTTGGAGCGTGGCGTACGGCCGATCGGGCTTTGATCTATATCCACCACCTTGTCCAGGTGCTGCAGGCCATCGAACGAGTCATGCGGCGCCACCTCGAGGGTGGTGGCGCCGTTCAAGGCTGTGGCCGTGATCGGAAATAGCGTGTTGTTGATTAGTGTCGACTTGCCTGATCCGGACACCCCGGTGATGCAGGTAAGTAGACCGACAGGAATCTCCAAGTCGACATTGCGCAGGTTGTTGCCCCGTGCACCTTTGAGTTTCAGCAGCTTCCCAGAGTCGCGAGGTGTGCGTTTTTCCGGGTAGAGAATCTTCACTCGCCCCGAAAGATAACCACCTGTAAGAGAGGCAGGATTGCTCATCACCTCGTCCGGTGTGCCTTCAGCGACGATCTGGCCGCCGTGAACGCCAGCGCCCGGACCGATATCGACGACATAGTCCGCCAGGCGGATGGCGTCTTCATCGTGCTCGACGACGATAACGGTGTTACCTATGTCCCGCAGGTGGCGCAGGGTGCCGAGCAGGCGTTCGTTATCGCGTTGGTGCAAGCCGATGGAAGGCTCGTCGAGGATATACATCACGCCGACCAGGCCGGCGCCGATCTGACTGGCCAGGCGGATGCGCTGGGCTTCACCACCCGAAAGAGTATCAGCGCTGCGGTCCAGGGTGAGGTAGTCCAGACCGACGTTGACCAGAAACTGCAATCGCTCGCAGATCTCCTTAAGAATCTTGTCCGCAATCTCACCACGACGGCCGCTAAGCGTAAGGCCGCCGAAATACTCGGTTGCGTCGCCGATCGGTAGGCCTGTAACGGCGGGCAGGGTTTTGTCGCCAACCCAGACATGCCGAGCCTCGCGGCGCAGGCGGGTCCCGCGACATTCAGGGCAAGGCTGGGTGCTGAGATACTTGGCCAGCTCTTCGCGTACAGAGTTGGACTCAGTTTCGCGGTAGCGCCGCTCGAGGTTGGGAATGATGCCTTCGAAGGGGTGCGAACGTTTGACGATATCCCCGCGGTCGTTCAGATAGCGGAAATCCACGTTTTCTTTACCACTGCCACGCAAGACAAACTTCTGTTGATCCGGCGGCAGCGAGTCAAAGGGTACGTCGAGACTAAAACCGTAATGCGAGGCGAGTGAGCCCAGCATCTGGAAGTAATAAACGTTGCGCCGGTCCCAACCGCGTATGGCGCCTTCTGCCAGGGTCAGCTCACCGTTGACCAGGCGCTTGGCATCGAAGAACTGTTTGACGCCAAGGCCGTCGCACGTAGGGCATGCCCCGGCGGGATTGTTGAAGGAAAAAAGCTTCGGTTCGAGCTCACTAATCGAATGCCCGCAGATGGGGCAGGCGAAGCGGGCAGAGAAGATCATCTCCTCGCTGCCATCCTCTTCTTCCATCGATGCGACCAGTGCAATGCCATCGGCAAGCTTCAGCGCGGTTTCGAACGACTCGGCGAGCCGCTGTTGCAGATCGTTACGGACCTTGAAGCGATCGACGACCACGTCGATGGAGTGCTTCTTTTGCTTGTCGAGTTTGGGCAGCTCATCCAGCTCATAGAGCCGGCCGTTGACTCGCGCACGTACGAAGCCTTGCGCGCGGAGCTCGTCGAATACTGCCAGGTGTTCGCCCTTGCGCTCGCGGATGACCGGAGCGAGGAGCATGAGTTTTCGTCCCTCCGGAAGAGCCATGACCTGATCGACCATCTGGCTGACGGTTTGAGCTTCAAGCGGCGCATCGTGATCCGGGCAGCGTGGAGTGCCGACGCGGGCATAGAGCAGGCGCAGGTAGTCGTAAATCTCGGTGATTGTCCCGACGGTCGACCGCGGGTTATGAGACGTCGATTTCTGCTCAATGGAGATAGCGGGGGAAAGGCCCTCTATCGTGTCGACGTCCGGCTTTTCCATCATCGAAAGAAATTGCCGGGCATACGCCGAGAGCGATTCGACGTAACGGCGCTGCCCTTCGGCATAAAGCGTGTCGAAGGCCAGCGAGGACTTGCCCGAGCCCGACAGGCCGGTGATCACGATCAATTTATCGCGTGGCAATGTCAGGTCGATGTTTTTCAGGTTATGGGTACGAGCCCCACGTATCAGAATCTTGTCCAAAACAGCCTCGCATGGCGGGCGAAAACCCGAAAGTATACGGCCAGGGGCGACATCGCGGCAAAGCGGCGAGCCTGTGCCGAGTAGCGGTATGACTGCTAGAATCGCCGCCGGTTAATTCAAGCGAGACCCCAGATGCAGGATCCTTACAGCGAGCGCATGAGCGCCAGAGAAACCCGTGCAGCGTCTGGGCTGGCCCTGGTATTTGCGTTTCGCATGCTCGGTATGTTCATGGTCTTGCCGGTTCTGGCGACCTACGGCATGGAACTGCAAGGTGCGACCCCCGCGCTGATCGGCCTCGCCATCGGTGCCTATGGTTTGACCCAGGCGCTGCTACAAATTCCGTTCGGCATGCTTTCCGATCGAATCGGGCGGTTGCCAGTGATCTACTTCGGTCTACTCATCTTTGCGGCAGGTGCGGTGCTTGCGGCGTCCGCCGACTCCATATGGGGGGTCATCGCGGGCCGTATCATGCAAGGCGCCGGGGCCATTTCAGCTGCTGTGATGGCGCTACTGTCGGACCTCACCCGCGAGCAGCACCGCACCAAGGCAATGGCGCTGATCGGTATGAGCATCGGTGTTTCATTTGCCGTGGCGATGATCGTCGGTCCGCTCCTGACGCGTGCTTTCGGTCTGTCGGGGCTGTTCTGGGCGACTGCGGGTATGGCATTGATGGGCATGCTCGTAGTCGCGGTGCTGCCCCGTGCTCATCACCATCTGCGACACCGGGAATCGGGCGTGGCCAAGCAAGCCCTCGGTGCGACGCTTCGTCATTCGGATCTGCTTCGCCTGGACTTCAGCATCCTCGCACTGCATGCAATTCTGATGGCGAGTTTCGTCGCGTTGCCACTGGCTTTGGTGGGTGAAGCGTCCCTGCCCAGGGAAGAGCATTGGTGGGTCTATCTCACTGCCTTGGTGGTCGGATTTTTCGGGATGGTGCCTTTCATTATCTATGGCGAGAAGAAACGCCAGATGAAGCGCGTCGTGCTTGGCGCGGTGGCAGTGCTGCTATTTGCCGAATTGTTTTTCTGGTGGTTTGGTTCCGGGCTTTGGCCATTGGTCGGCGGTATGGTCATCTTCTTCGTTGCTTTCAACTTGCTCGAAGCTTCGTTGCCCTCGCTGATCAGCAAGGTCGCGCCGGCTGGAGGCAAAGGTACGGCGATGGGGGTCTACTCCACCAGCCAGTTTCTCGGGGCCGGGGTGGGCGGAGTGCTGGGCGGATGGTTCTACCAGCAGGGTGGGCTGGCGCTGGTGTTCGCCGGCTGTGCAGTCCTGTGCGTGCTTTGGTTGATGGCGGTGTGGCGTATGAATGAGCCGCCTTACGTCACAGGGTTGCGTTTGCCCCTGTCGGCAGAGGCTCTGCTCGATCCAGCTTTGGCTGAACAGATGTTGGCGGTTCCCGGCGTGTCGGATGCTGTCGTCATCGCAGAAGAGGCCGCCGCTTACGTCAAGGTCGACATGCAGGTGCTGGACCGGCCTGCGCTTGACCGCTTGGTCGCTTGAAGCTTCCTGCAATGTCCACACAGTGAGATTGTCGGTGCATGCTGTTATCAATCCACCGCCACGCCGGTTGGCCGACATTTGGTGGTAGGGTAAGATTCGGGGTCACCGGCAATTCCCTGTTTTGGGGTTTACTCCAGTGAGCCCAACCAATTTTCTTGTCTGATTGAAGGAGTTACCCATGGCCAGAGGGGTGAATAAAGTCATCTTGGTCGGCAATGTCGGCGGCGACCCGGAAACCCGCTACATGCCCAATGGCAATGCGGTGACCAACATCACGCTTGCCACCACCGATAGTTGGAAGGATAAGCAGACTGGACAGCAGCAGGAACGCACCGAGTGGCACCGGGTAGTCCTTTTTGGCAAGGTTGCTGAGATTGCGGGCGAGTACCTGCGCAAGGGCTCGCAGTGTTACATCGAAGGCCGCCTGCAGACTCGCGAGTGGGAAAAAGACGGCGTAAAGCGCTACACCACCGAAGTGGTCGTGGACATGGGCGGCACCATGCAGCTGCTCGGCGGTCGTGGCGGCAACTCCGATGACGCACCACGTCAGTCTCAGCCACGCCCACAGCGTGACTCCCAGCCGCAACAGCAATCACGCCCGCAGTCTCAGCCTCAGCCCGCTCAGCAGCCGGCTCCAGACTACGACAGCTTCGACGACGATATCCCGTTCTAGAGTTCACTCCATGCGAATGCGCCTGATGCTGTTGGGCGGCGGTAATGCCCTGGGTCAGGCGCTTATCCGCCTGGGCGCCGAGGAAGACATCGGCTTTCTCGCCCCGCGCCCACCCGACCAGGGTTGGGATGCGCCCAGTTTGACCAATCTGCTCGACGATAATCGTCCGGACGTCGTCATCAACCTTGCCTACTATTTCGACTGGTTCCAGAGCGGCCATGTCGACGAGGCCGTGCTCAGCAATCAGGAGCGCGCAGTAGAGCGACTGGCTGAGCTTTGTCAGCACCATCAGTTCGTACTAATGCAGCCGTCCAGTTATCGGGTATTCGATGGTGCGCGGACAACCGCCTACAGCGAAAAGGACGAGGTCGCTCCTTTGGATGCGCGCAGTTGGGCTCTCTGGCGCATGGAGCAAAGCGTCCGAGCTCTATGCCCTCGGCATGTACTGCTCCGCTTCGGCTGGTTGCTCGATGACAGTTCGCACGGGCTGATGGGACGCTTCCTGCAGCGCCTCGAGCAAAGCGATGAACTGCCGTTGGCAGACGACCGTCGTGGTAATCCGACACCGGTCGAAGATGCGGCGCGAGTAATTCTTGCCGTGCTGAAACAGTTGGACTGTCAGGCGCCGCTGTGGGGAACCTACCATTATGGCGGTCATGAAGCCTCCACCCCGCTTGTGGTCGGCCAGGCCTTGATGGCTGAGGCAGCTCATCATCGGCAGTTGAAAATCGACACTCTGACCGCTGTCGCCCACGCGGCCTGCACCGACGCGGCAGATGAACCGCAGCACGGGGTGTTGGCTTGCAAGAAAATCTTCAATACCTTTGGCATCAAGCCGCGTGCCTGGCGCACCGGACTGCCCAACCTGCTGGAGCGTTATTACCGCCATGGCTGAACTGCCGATTCTGGTGACCGGGGGCGCTGGCTTCATCGGCTCCAACCTAGTTGATGCACTTATTGCTCGCGGTTATGCCGTTCGAGTACTGGATAATCTTTCGACTGGCAAACGCAGCAATCTGCCGAGCGTAGATAGTGTCGAGTTGATTGTGGGCGACGTTGCCGACGCAAACACGGTACGCAGCGCCGTTCAGGGCTGTCGTGCCGTTGTGCACCTAGCCGCAGTGGCGTCTGTGCAGGCCTCGGTCGATGACCCGGTTGGTACGCACCAGAGCAACCTGGTGGGAACGCTGAATCTCTGTGAGGCAATGCGCGAAGCAGGCATCCGCCGGGTTCTTTTCGCGTCGAGTGCAGCGGTATATGGAAACAATGGAGAGGGTGAGCCGATCAAGGAAGAGACACCCAAGGCTCCGCTCACGCCCTATGCTGCAGACAAGCTGGCCAGCGAATACTATCTGGATTTCTACCGGCGCCAGCATGGTCTTGAACCTGCCATTTTCCGCTTCTTCAATATTTACGGGCCGCGCCAGGATCCTTCCTCACCTTATTCAGGTGTGATCAGCATCTTCACCGAGCGTGCCCGGAATGGTTTGCCCATCGCCGTTTTTGGTGATGGCGAGCAGACACGAGATTTCGTATACGTTGGCGATCTTGTCGAGGTTCTGGTGCAGGCGCTGGAGTCATCCGAAGTTCAGGAAGGCGCTGTGAATGTTGGGCTAAATCAGGCGACCTCGCTCAAGCAGCTGCTCGATGCGGTTGGTGATGTGCTTGGGGGCTTGCCCGAGGTGAGCTACCAGGCCGCACGGCAGGGGGACATCCGTCACTCGCGCGCTAACAACGCGCGGCTGGTTCAGCGCTATCGTCTGCCAGAACCTCCTACCGGAATGCGCGACGGCCTGGCGAAGCTGCTAGGTTTGTAAGGAGATTCTGTAGAGACAAGAAAGGCGCCAATGGCGCCTTTTTCTTGCCTGTAATTCAGGCGTGTCTCGAGTCCTTAGAACTTGTAGCCGAGACCAACCATGTAGACCATCGGATCGACGTCCACATCGACCTTCACCTTGGCGCCACCGTAGTTGGTTGTGCCAGTTGTGTCGATGTCGATGTAACGGACCTGAGCGTTGACCATGATGTTGTCAGTCAGCATATAGTCCATTCCGACTTGAGCTGCGAAACCCCATGAATCCTTCATGTCCAGACCGCTGAAGCCCTTGCCCTCGGCTTCGCTGGTCAGTTTGTCATCGAAGAACCAGGTGTAGTTAATGCCGGCGCCAACATAAGGCTGAAACGCAGACCTGGTATCTAGCGGGTAATAAACGACGCTGAGGGTCGGCGGCAGGTGCTTGAGTTCGCCTAGCTTGCCATTGAGGCTGGCAAACGGGCCGGGCATTCCCGCGACACCTACGTCATGACTGAAAGGCGTAGCAGCGAGCAGTTCTATTCCGACCTTGTCGGTGACCATATAGGCGAAGTTGAGGCCGAGCTGTGTGTTGCTGTCGAGCGTGGCTTTGGTACCCGGAACGCTAGTGTTGAGCGCGCCTACATAGATGTCACTGCTGTCCTCGCGCGGATCAACGGTGATGGCGCCAGCGCGGAGAATCACATCACCAGCCTGATGAGCCTGAGCGAGAGGGGCGGCGAGGGCTAGGGCCAACACGGAAGCGGTAAAAAGGGTCTTGCGCATGGTGAAACTCCATCCAGACATGGTGTATTGCGTGTGATGCCTATGGTAGAGCGCTCGCCGCTGGCCATTTTGATCCAGCTCAATAAAGCCTCACCCGCTGCGCAGGTCGGTTGAGCGGGTTGCTTTGTCTCTTGGTTGCGGATGATAATGTTTCTCTTTCTGAATCCGCTGTAGCAAGACTGGTGTTGCCGCACTACTTGGTGAATGCGGTATATGCCATAAAGTGTTATAACGTAACGCTTTTAAAGCTGCTGTGAACTGAGGGTCCTCTCCGCATGAATCTGCATCCGACTCGCTTGCTGGCAGGCGTGGTTTTGTCGTTTTGCCTGCCCTTGCAGGCTGCTCCACTGGATGCTGCGCTTGATGAAAGCCAGCGCCTGGCTGCCGAAGCCAAGGCCTCCCAGGCACGCATCGATCAGCTCGATGATGCAACCCGGCAGATGCTCAATGACTACCGCAATGCAGTTCAGCAGGCCGAGGCACTGAAAGCCTATAACGAGCAGCTGACCGAACTCACCGCAGCGCAGCGCAAGGAGCTGGATGGGTTTCAGCGCCAGCTGGACAGCATCGAACGCACTCAAGAAGCCGTTGCGCCGCAAATGGGGCGAATGATCGAAGTGCTCGAAGAGTTCATAGCGGCAGATCTGCCGTTCCTGCCCGACGAGCGCGCCGACCGGCTGGCCAGTCTGCAGGACATGCAAGCCCGTGCAGATGTGAGTCTGGCCGAGAAGTATCGCCGCATTCTCGAGGCGTATCAGATCGAAAGTGACTACGGCCGCACCCTTGAAGCCTGGCGCGGCGAACTTCCCGTCGAAGGTGGCAGCCGCAGCGTCGAGTTCCTGCGGCTGGGGCGCACCATGCTCTATTACCAGACGCTGGATGCGCACGAGAGCGGCTGGTGGAACCCTCAGGCGCGTGCCTGGGAAGTCCTGGACGGCAGTGCCCGTCGCCCGATTACCAAGGCGATCGCGATTGCCCGCCAACAGCAAGCACCTACCTGGCTTGAACTGCCGGTCAAGACCCTGGCCAAGGAGGCTGCCCAATGAACCGTTTGCTGACATTGCTGCTAATCGGCTTGTTGCCTGCGCTAGCCCAGGCTGCCGAACCGTTGAGCCCGGAGCAATTGCTGCAGCGAATCCGCAGCGAGCGCGCTGCGGAAGTGGGCGCCATGCAGTCACGCGAGCAGGCGTTCATCCAGAACCGCAGTGAGCAGGCACAGCTGCTTGCGCGGGCCAACGCAGCGCTTGAGCAGCAGAAGGCCGAAGCCGAACGCCTGAAGGCAGAGTTTGATCGCCAGGAAGCTGAGCTGGCCGAGCAGGAAAAGCTCCTGGCGCAACGGGTTGGTCATCTCGGCGAACTCTTCGGCGTGGTCCGCCAGAGTGCCGGGGATATCGCCGGCCAGTGGCAGGACAACCTGCTCAATGCACAGTATCCCGAGCGGCTTCAGCGCCTCAGAGCACTGGCTGAAAGCCGCACGCTGCCGTCAGCTGAGGATCTGGACAGCTTCTGGATGACCTTGCTCGAAGACCTCACGGCCAGTGGGCAGGTCCAGCGGGTCGAGCTGCCAGTGGTGGGCGTCGACGGCCAACGCAGCGAGCAGTCGGTACTGCGGGTCGGCAACTTCTCAGCCTTCACCGATGACAACTTCCTGCGCTACGACAGTGACACCCGCCAGTTGCTGACGCCCGGTCGCCAGCCCTCGGGTGTGGGTATGGTCAGCGACTACCTGAACAGCAATGACGCGTTGTCCACTCTGCCGATCGATCCAAGCCGCGGCTCTCTGCTGGCTCAGTTACAGCGCCAACCGCAGTTGTGGGACCGGGTTCAGCAAGGTGGACTGGTTGGCTGGGTCATTCTGGTCCTGGGTGCTATAGGTCTGCTTCTTGCGATCTGGCGCATGGTGTATCTGGCCGGTGTCAGCCGCGCGGTCAATCGGCAGGTGCGTGAGATCCATCAGCCACGTGACGACAACCCGCTCGGGCGCATCATCGGCGTGCTTGGCCCCAAGCCTCAGCTGTCCGATCTCGAAACGCTGGAGCTGAGGCTGGACGAGGCGATTCTGCAAGAGACTCCACCGTTGGAGCGCGGCCAGCCTCTGCTCAAGCTACTCAGTGCGGTCGCGCCGTTGCTCGGCCTGCTGGGTACGGTGACCGGCATGATCGTGACGTTCCAGGCCATTACTCAGAGCGGCGGCGGCGATTCGCGCCTCATGGCCGACGGCATTTCGCAGGCTCTGGTGACTACAGTGCTGGGGCTGGTCGTAGCGATTCCGCTGCTGTTCCTGCATAGCCTGCTTGCCAGTCGCAGCAAGTCGCTGATCCAGCTGCTGGAGCAACAAAGTGCTGGCCTGATCGCCCTTCATCTGTCGGGGACGCCGCGCCGTGACTGATCTGCATGTGCGCTGGCTGAGCCTGGTCGATAGCGCCTATGCGCTGCTCGACTTCATGGCCGCGGGTGGCGCCGTAATGTGGGCGCTGGCGGCGTTGTGCGTGCTCTATTGGACGCTGGTGTTCGAGCGACTCTGGTTCATGCGGCGGGTGTTTCCGCGTTGGGTAGATGCGCGACGCCAGGCATGGACGGAGCTGGGCAGTGATACCGGCAGCTGGCAGCGCGCAGTGCGCAGTGCCTGGCTTGCCCAGGCCCAGCAGCAACTGACCGGCCCGCTGCGGATGAGCAAGACATTGGTCGCAATGTATCCGCTGTTGGGGCTGCTTGGCACAGTCAGCGGCATGATCGCGGTTTTCGATGTATTGGCGCTCAACGGCACTGGCAACCCCCGCGGGATGGCAGCGGGCGTATGGCAGGCAACCCTGCCGACCATGGCCGGCATGGTGCTGGCCATTACTGGACTGTTCAGCCTGGCGCGTCTCGAACGTATTTCTCGCCAGGCTCTCGACCGGCTGGCCGACCAGCTGCGTCACGATTGAGGATTAACGGATGCGTATGCGTCGTCACCATTACCAGCAGGAAGAAGACACCGGTATCGACCTGACCCCGATGCTCGATGTTGTCTTCATCATGCTGATCTTTTTCATCGTCACCAGCTCCTTCATCAAGGAATCCGGCGTTGAAGTCCAGCGGCCTCAGGCTGACACCGCCAGTGCTCAGGACAAAGGCAATATCCTGATCGCCGTGACTGCAGACGGCCAGGTCTGGATCGACAAGCAGACAGTCGATGTACGGAGCGTGCGCGCTCATGTCGAACGCATGCGTGTAGATCAGCCCGAAGGTGCCGTCGTGGTTCAGGCCGATCAGGATGCTCGCACCGGTCTTGTCGTCCAGGTCATGGATCAGGCACGCCTGGCTGGGGTCCAGGACGTGGCGCTCGCTGCCAGTTCGGGAGCGCGGTGATGGTTCGTGGACTGACCCGTGTGGGGTTGTCCTTTGTCGCCGCCTGCGTGGTGGCGCTGCTGTTGTTTGCCTTGATGCTGAGCATGGTCAACCCGCCACGTAGCGAGGTTGCCGATGATCCGGTAGCCATCGCCAATTTCGTGCGTATGGATAACAGCCAAGAAAGCACGTCCACACGTTCGCGGCAGCAGGCACCGCAGCCGCCTCAGCCAAAGACGCCTCAAACGCCCACACCACCGACGCCTAGCATGGCGAGTCCGAGCGCCAACTTGCCCAAGCTCGATCTTCCTCTGCCGAACATCGATACGGGTGTGTCAGTCGCCAGCGCACCGGCGCCCAGCCTTGCTGGACTGACCGCCGCGTCCGCACCGGCTGCGCCCCCTGCGCCGGCCGCCCCTTCGGAGGCTGAGGCGCCAGCGCAGTCAGGCCCCGAGCAGGAGGTGATGCCGCTCAATGACGTTCGTCCCGAGTACCCATATCGGGCGCGCCAGCGCGGTATCGAAGGACACATCAAGCTCGCATTCACCATTACAGCAGCCGGCAAGGTGGAAAACATCCGGGTAGTGGAAGCCTCGCCGCCCAATGTCTTCGACCGTGAAGCCCGCCGTGCTGCCTCGCGCTGGCGTTTCGCGCCGCGTACCGAGAACGGCTCCGCTGTATCGCGCGAAGCCGTTAAAACCCTTCATTTCCGTCTGCAAGGAGAACGCTGACATGCCCCGTCTGCTGTTGCTGATCTCGTTGTTGTTCGTTGTGTCGTCTCACGCCGCCCAAAGCATTGATCCCGCGGTGTTCAAGGCATTGGAGCGTGCCCAGAGCGCCCAGGAGAAGGGCGATTACGGTGCCGCACACAGGGTGCTCAAGGAAGCCGAAGCAAAACCGGGTAGCGCCGAAGAGGCGTTGCTTTGGCGCAGCCGGGCCTATTTGGCCTGGGCCGAGGGTAATAATCGACAGGCACTCGAACTGCTCGATAAAGCGGTAGCCAGCGGCAAGCTGGACGAGTCGATACTGGCGAACGAGCGACTCAATCTAGCGAAGCTCAACCTGATCGAGCGCCGATACGCGAAGGTCGTCAGCCTGCTGGGCTCGCCGGCGCGGGCCAGCGAGGATGTGTTGCAGATGTTGGTTCAGGCGTATCAGGGCCTTGGGCAGCACGCCAAGGCGCTGCCGCTGGCAGAGCGTTACGTGCAGGCCAACCCCAAGGCTGCCGATACCTGGCTGCAATTCTTGGTTGCGGGTAATGCCGAGCTGAAACGTTACGAGGCCGCTGAGCGCTGGCAGAGCAGGCTGCTGGCGCGCCACCCCGATCAAGCCAAGAGCTGGCGCCAGTTGGCCGGGTTGCAGCAAATGGCTGGGGACGAAGACAAGGCGCTTGCAACCCTGCGTGCTGCGCATGCCAAAGGGCTGAGTTTCAGCGAAGCTGAGCTGGATAACCTGGTCTTGCTGGCTGGCGCCGCCGGCCAGCCTTGGCAAGGTGCAAAATTGCTGCAAGGAATGCTCGATTCGCGTCTGCTTTCCAGCGATGCTACCCGGCGAGAGCGCTTGGGCATGCTGTGGTGGCAGGCAAGGGAACGTACGCAGGCGGCGCAGATATATCGCGACCTGGCGACGCAATCCGGCAACGCCAAGTTCTGGTTGAACGTCGCTCAGCTCGAGCTGGAGCAGGCTCACTGGCAGGCGGGCCTTGATGCCCTGAAGCAGGCCGAGCGTGCTGGTGCCGAGCGCCGGAAGGTGAGGGCGTGGCGCGAATGGGCCGAAGGCGAGTTGAGCTTCGAGCGTCAGCGCCAGGTTGCCAGTACCCGTTGATCGAGTCACCGGACTCGCTGCACATCCGGTGATACGAAGTTGAGGGGCAGAACGAAAACCCCGCCGCTCTGGCGGGGTTTTGTTTTGAACTCTAACTACTGAGAGGCTCGCCCTCGGAATACGGCGGCAGCGGCGCCTGTCGAAAGCGGCGCAGCGTAGATACGAACAAGGCGAAAGGCCTTCGATATCGCTGGCATGGCTGCTCGTTAGGAGTTACACGAGTTCCAGCGCGCTGCACCGGAACCTGTACTGCACTCACCGCTATTCGAGCTCGTATAGATAGATCTTCTGCGCATCCATGCGGTAACCCGCTTCGGCGAGCTCGCTGCTGGTGTGTTCGATCTTCATCGGGCCCTCGATCCAGAACGGCTGGTATAGCTCGTCCACCTTCACGCCCAGCTCGCTGGTGGCATGCACGATCTGGTTGGATGGCGGTGGAGGCACATGAATGCAAGCGCCGAAGTAGGGCACAAGAAGAAACTCGGTCACTCGCCCGTCCTCACTCATGTCCAGCGGGACGATGTAGCCAGGCAGCTTGGCCTGCACACCATCCAGCTCCTTGACCACGGGTTCTGCAGGCGATTGCTGTGCGGCCGCGGGGCCAGCTTCGGCAGCGAGGGCATCGGCCAACTGCGACATGTCGTGAATCGCCATCGGTGGTGGCGGTGGAGGGGCGTCGGGCGGAATGAGGTCCGACCACTGCAGTTCACGTACATCGGCAGTCGCGAAAGGCATCGCCAAGGCGAGCAGCGCGGCGAACAACAGGCGAGACATGGCTTTCCTCATAATCTGATCGACAGGCCGTCGGCCAAGGACTGCCTGTAAGCGCGCCAGGCGGGCACGCTACCCATCAGCAATCCAGCAACCAGTATGCCTCCAAGCAGCGACCACTCATAGGCGCTAGGCAGGGCCAGCGGCAGGTAAAGTCCGTAGCCGCTTTGCAGCGGCCCTTGGGCAGCGGCGATTGCGGCGTACAAAAGCAGCAGGCCGCACAGAACGCCAGACAACGCCAGGCTGAATGCTTCGAGTATCAGCAGGCCGGCCACGTGCCAGGGACGGGCCCCGACTGAACGCAGGATGGCCATTTCCCGGCGACGCTCGTTGAGGCTTGTCAGGATCGCGGTCAGCATCCCGATAAGCCCTGTCAGTACAACGAATAGTGAAACCACGAACAGTGCTTTTTCCGCCGTGCCCATCAGGCTCCATAGTTCCTGTAGCGCAACGCCGGGAAGAATCGCCAGCAACGGTTCGCCGCGGTATTGATTGATCTCCCTTTGCAGGGTGAAGGTCGCGATCTTGCTGTTCAAGCCAAGCATGAACGCGGTGATTTGCGCGGGTTGCAGGTCCATCTGTCGCGCTTGATCGGCGTCGATGCGTGCTGCGCCGCGGGCCGGCATGCCGTTCTGCCAGTCGATGTGCAGTGCCTCCATGCCCTCCAGACTGATATGCAGCGTGCGATCCACGGGAGTGCCGGTGCGCTTGAGGATGCCTACGACGTGAAAGGGCTTGTCATCGTGTTTGACCAGGCTGACCGTGGCAACGCCGTGGGCCAACACCAGTTCGTCGCCCAGCTTGTAATTCAGCGCCTGCGCCACCTCCGCACCCAGAACCACTTCGAAGGGATCCTCTGCGAATGGGCGACCATCGGCCAGCTCTATCGGTTGTTTGCGGCCATAGCGAAAGTGTTCGAAATAGGCGTCGCTGGTACCCATCACCCGGTAGCCGCGATGAGAGTCGCCCAAGGATATAGGGATGGCCCAGCTGACCCTCGGATGTTGGGCGAAGTGCTCGAAGCTTTCCCAGCGGATGTTGTTAGTGGCGTTGCCGATGCGAAAGACCGAATACAGCAGCAGATTCACCGACCCGGAGCGGGCGCCCACGATCAGGTCGGTACCGCTGATGGTGCTGGCGAAGCTGGCACGCGCCTCGGTACGCACTCGCTCGACTGCCAGCAAAAGGCACACCGACAGCGCAATGGCGAAGACAGTGAGCAGGGCGGTGAAGCGACGGTTGTTCAAGCTAGCCAAGGCCAGGCGTAACAGATACATGGCCTAGATCTCCGGTGCGCGTGCCGCGCGGTTCAGGTCCGACAGGGACAGGCTGCGGTCGAAAAGAGGTGCCAGACTCTGGTCGTGGCTGACGAACAGCAGGCTCGAGCCCGCCTCGCGACATTCGGCGAACAGCAACTGCAAGAAGGCCTCCCTGCTGTCGGCATCAAGCGCCGAGGTGGGTTCGTCCGCAATAACCAGCTCGGGCTGGCCAATTAGCGCTCGGGCTGCCGCGACACGTTGCTGCTGGCCGATGGACAACGCTTCGGCGCGCCGATTGAGCAGGTCGGCAGGTATCCCGAGATGTGACAGCAGTCGTGCCGTCGCATCCGCAACACTGCCGTGTCGCTGGCAGGCACGCGCGGCGCGGGACTTCGAGAAGTGACAAGGCAGACCGACGTTCTCGGCAACTGACAGGAAGGGCAGCAGATTGAACTGCTGAAAGATGTAGCCGGTGTGATCGACGCGAAAGCGATCCCGTGCGCCGGCTGAAAGCGCAGCCAGGTCGTTGTCCAGCAGCCGCACCGTGCCACGCTGGGCTTTCTGCACGCCGCCGATGAGGCCGAGAAGGGTGGTCTTGCCGCTACCGGACGGTCCTTTGAGGAACAGGCTCTGGTTTTGCTCCAGCGCAAATCCTGGAATATCGAGCAGTTCCGCCTGGCCGGGCCAGGCGAAACCCAGGTGATGAAGCTCAAGCAGCGGTGCGGTCATCAAGTGGATCCGTGTCAGGCGAGCCGGGAGTTTACTGCGTCGGGCCGGGCAGCGGCAGACAACGGACCGATCAGAACTCTGCGCGAGGCTGCTTGGCGCTGAGTTGCGCACCACGTTGACCGTTCGGGCCAATCAACTGTGCCTGAATTTTTTCGGTGCCTGGAAAGGTCTTGAACAAGCCCTGTAGATCAAGCCCCGTGAGCGCCTGAGGTGTTGCGCACTCGAAGTGATAATGCGCGTGGATCTCGCTGTGCTGGCCATCATGATCCTCTTCATGCTCATGCTCATGCTCATGTTGATGGTCGCCTTCGAAGAGCGGGCTTTCCAGTTCGGTCTTTGCCAGGGTGCAACCTGCAGCGGCCGTAAGGCCGAGCAACCTGTCGGGTTGCTCCAGTTGCTTACGTGCGTTTGCGATCTTACCTTTGTCCGCCTCACTGCGCGGCGCATGTTCGAAGCCCACCAGGTTCATCGCCGGGCTGCGCAGCTCAACCTCCAGCATTGCCCCATCCAGCGCAGCGTCCAGCTCGGCTGCACCATGCTCATGAGCGTCCAGGCTTCCATGCGAGTGGTCATGATCATGGTTGTGGTGTTCGGCGGCCTGAACGAAGCCAGGCAGCAAGGCGAAGGGAAGAGCGAGCAGCAGACTGCGCATGGAGAACTCCGGCGTGTTTTAAGTTGGTTACGTTATAACAAAGGTTGCGGGACGCTGGCCAGTCTGCCGGCCACATGGGAGCATTGCTGCTGGCGCTAAGCGGAGGTGAGGATGATTAGAATTCGTGGGCAGGTCGGCGAATGGCCCGTTGATCTCAGCATTGAAATGGATGACCAGGACTGGGCGCAGCTGGCAAAGCAGCTACCCTTGACTGCCAATGTACAGGCCGCCCCGGCGCCCATCGCTGAGGACGCCGACTCGCTTTGGCTCGGGGCTCAACAGGTGCTTAGAGATGCGGGCAGCATGGACGGCCCGCAGCTGCTGGCCGAACTGGAAGCGCTGGCCGGCAGTGCGGTTGCGGGCAAGCGGCTGCTGGTGCGCCTGCGCCACAGTACCCAGGTGAAGGTGCGGAGCGACACCGACGCGCCAATCTACAGCTGGATAGCAGAGTCGAGCTAAGCGCTAGAGGCGGCTAGCCTGGAAGGTGTCGCAGCGCGCTGGCTCGCCATTCTCGAAGCCGGTGCGAAACCACCTGACCCGCTGCGCTGAAGTGCCGTGGGTGAATGCATCAGGCACCACACGCCCCTGGCTCTGCTTCTGCAGATGATCATCGCCGATGGCATTGGCTGCCTTGAGCGCCTGTTCCAGGTCGCCCTCTTCCAGCCAGTCGTGACGCTGCTGCGCATGATAGGCCCAGACCCCGGCAAAGCAGTCCGCTTGCAACTCCTGGCGAACCAGCAAACCGTTGTCGCCTTCCATCTTGGCTCCGCGCTGGCGTGCTGACTGCATTTGCTGCGATACACCTAGCAGCGTTTGTACATGGTGGCCGACTTCATGAGCGATCACGTATGCCTGGGCGAAGTCCCCAGCTACCGAGAAACGCTTGGCCATCTCATCGAAGAATTGCAGATCCAGATAAACCTGCCGGTCGCCCGGGCAGTAGAACGGGCCGGCTGCGGAACTGGCGAATCCGCAGGCCGAGTTGACGCCGCCGCGGAACAGCACAAGCTTCGGGTCCTGGTATTGCTCGCCAGACTGCTGAAATAACGCGCGCCAGGTGTCTTCGGTGTCGCCGAGAATCGACTGCACGAAGGCCACCTGAGGATCGTCCGCGTTGGCCGGTGCGCTGCTTTGTTGCGTCGGTGCCTGACCGGTCTGGTTCGCCAGCTGACCCAGGATCTGCATCGGATCCTGCCCGGATAGCAGTCCGATCACCACTACGATTACAACGCCCGCCAGGCTCAGGCGGCCGCCGCCAATGCCGCCGCTACGTCCGCGAGCATCCACTACATTGTCACTGCGACGCCCCTTCTTCCAGCGCATGCCTGTGTTTCCTTCTGCCAGTTTTCGTTCTGGTCAGACCTGCGCAGTGGGGCGCAAATTCAGCGAGTGATCGAGCGTTTCGTCTGTTCCGTCAGTCCGCCGGGTATTCCGTCAGGATGGACTGCTTGCCCTCTTCACCGACCACGATCACTCTGTAGGCATCCTTTCGATCACCCATCTCCATTCCGGGGGAGCCCATCGGCATGCCCGGCACTGCAGCGCCTATCAGATCCGGTCGGGCACGGAGCTTGAAGATGTCCG
Source organism: Stutzerimonas zhaodongensis (assembly GCF_003696365.1). Classification (GTDB taxonomy): domain Bacteria; phylum Pseudomonadota; class Gammaproteobacteria; order Pseudomonadales; family Pseudomonadaceae; genus Stutzerimonas; species Stutzerimonas zhaodongensis. The sequence continues at coordinate 1,201,969 of NZ_RFFM01000002.1, read as the reverse complement.
AAGCCGGCACGTGGCCTTCGACAAACTTCCCGTCGATGACGCCGGTATGGCAGGAGCCCAGCTGGTGAGGTACACCGAGGCGTGTTTTGACGGCGGCCATGTCGGCCTCGACGTGGTCGTTCACCTGGAACCCGTTGTTTTCGAGATGTTCGATCCAGGCCTTGCAGCATCCGCAGTTGGCGTCGCGATGGACGTCGATGGCAACGGGCTCGGCGGCATGAACGAGGCCAGTGAATAGGGCGGTAGCGATTAACAGACGGCGCATGGCGGTTCCTCCGACAAGATTCGCGCAGCATATCCGTATGCCCGATGTGGCCCAAGTGCGGTGGTGTGAACGGATGTCACAGCAGGCGCCGTAGAAGCGAACCAATGACGGCGGGTCAGGTCGGATATCCATCGTGTGCGGAGCCGCTGTCAGGAGAGTTTTAGATGCGTTTTGCCCGTGTCGTTCTGGTCATTCAGGCAGCAATCATGATCGGCTTCAGCCTTGCGTACTGGTTGCGCCCTTATGAGATGGCCAACCTCAACGGGATGCTTCTGATGGAGACCGCGTCGGTCAGCCACATGCGCGTCTATTACGGTGGGTTGCAGCTTGGGCTTGCACTCTTTCTGCTCTGGGCATTGAAGACTCCGGATCGTGCACGCGCAGCGCTGGTGATGCTGGTGATCACCATGCTTGCCCTCGTTGCCGGTCGACTCGGTTCGCTATGGCTGGACGGCGGTGAACTGATCGGTTTCGATTTGGTTTCGCTAGTCTATAGATTGCTGGCCGCCGTGCTGGCGGGCGCTGCCTTGATGATGATCCGTGAACGGTCGGAACCTCAGCCCGAGCGACTCGAACCGGCGACGCGGCGGCTACCCAGCGAGCCGCCGAAACCTTTCCAGGTTGGCGATACCCCGCCGAATGCGGAGCCGCCTGAAGACGTGATGCCGAAGCCTTTTCGCCGGGGCGACCCTGCAGGCTGACCGGTATGGCAGCCGAAGCGCCCGCAAATTACCGAGCCTCGTCCGCCAGATGCTGATAGTCCTCGGTCAGCTTTTCCATCTTGCGCAGCAGTGAATCACTGGTCGTAACGATGACGGTCGGCACGTACTGGGCATCCTCCGCCAGATTGAAGCCGGCCCGGGCGAAACGCCATTGAGCAGTTACCTGTTCCAACTGACGTCTCACCGTGTCGGTGTTCTGAGGCGCCTTGCGTAGCTCTTCCAGGCCGCGTTCGAATTCCACGACCGCGGCGTCGAAGTTGCTGCGCAACTTGGCATCCGGCAGCTTCCAGGCCATCGCCAGGTACAGCATCGCGATGCGCTGGCTGAGCATCCGTTGGCGGCCGCTGCGGTTGACCAGCCCGGCCCCTTGGTTACCGCTGTGACGCTCAATGGCCTGAACGAGGGTTTCACTCCTGGCCAGAAATAGCTCCGCCAGTTGCAACATTTCGGTTGAGCGCTGGGCGTCGGGCTTTGTCAGCGCCAACTGGCGATAGCGCAGCCAGGTCTCATTGGCGTCGTCGAGCGCCTGTCGGATGCTATCGTTTGGCGCGTAGCCGCTGAGAAGTTCGGCATTCTCCTCGGCGCTGGCGATGCTGCTGTCCAGCTGCGTGGCCGCCAGCTCGACACGTGTGTCGGTGCCGATCATCAGATAGCTTCTGGCGATGCGCTGCCCGAGCATGCGCTGCATCCCCGCACGGTTAACTGCCTCCGCATCACTGATCGCGGCCTGGGCGTTCACGCTGCTCAGGAACAGGGTCGCGAGCAGCGAAGCGGTAATGAGTGTTCTGGACATGGTCGCTCCTCGTCTGAGTTGACCTGTCGGTCAACGGCGGGGCGACGATAGTGCGCTTCCTGATTCGGGCCTTGATGGATGTCAAAGCCGAGAGGGCGAATTTTCCAGATGCGCGTTCGTGCACAAAACACGGCTTCGAACACCTGGCGTTACTGCTGCGGCTCGGATGCTTCGCTGCCGCGCTGGTCCCGAGTTAGAGCCTGCCGCCCGTGGTCCCAGCGCTGCTTCTCACTTTGGAAACACTTCCTCAGCGCCGTACCAGCAAAACGCCCGACTCCATGTGATGGGTATACGGGAACTGGTCGAACAGGGCACAACGTTCGATGCGATGGGTGTCTTGCAGCTGGGCGATGTTGGCGGCCAGCGTTTCCGGGTTGCAGGAAATGTAGAGGATGCGTTCGAAGCGACGCGTCAGCTCGCAAGTGTCCGGGTCCATGCCCGCGCGGGGTGGGTCGACGAAGACGTTGCCGAAGTTGTAGCTTTTCAGATCGATGCCGGCGAGCCGTCGGAACGGGCGAACCTCGTTGAGTGCCTGGGTCAGTTCCTCAGCCGACAGACGTACCAAGGTCACGTTGTCGATGCCGTTATCGTCCAGGTTGGCCAGCGCGGCGTTCACCGAGGACTTGCTGATCTCGGTGGCCAGCACCTTGGGCACCCGGGTGGCCAGCGGCAGCGTGAAGTTGCCGTTGCCGCAGTACAACTCGAGTAGATCATCGGTGCGCTCGCCAAGGACGTCATACGCCCAGTTCAGCATCTTCTGGCACACCTCGCCGTTGGGCTGGGTGAAGGCGCCTTCAGGTTGGCGATAGCTGAAGACGCGGCCGGCAACGGTCAGTTGCTCTGTCACGTAATCCCGGCCGATGACGATGCGCTTGCCCTTGGAGCGCCCGACGATGCTTACGCCAAGCTTCGCCGCGAGCCCTTCGGCTTCTACCTGCCAGACGTCGTTCAGCGGGCGGTGGTAGGCGAGGGTGATCAGCGCATCGCCGGAAAGCGTGGTTAGAAACTCGACCTGGAACAGTTTGAAGCTCAGGGTCTCGCTGGCTTGCCAAGCTGCCTTGAGCTGCGGCATCAGCTCGTTGATGCGGCGGCTGGCGATGGGGAACTCATCGATCAGGATAGGGGTGTGCTTGTCGCCCTGTTCGAACATCGCGTAGTGGCGCTGGCCGTCCTCGCGCCACAGGCGGAACTCCGTGCGCAGCCGATAATGCTCACGCGGCGAATCGAAGACTTCCGGCTCGGGTGCTTCGAAGGGCGCCAGCAGTTCCACCAGCCGGGCGGCTTTCTCGGCGAGTTGGGCATCGTAGGTGGCGGGGTCGAATTGCGGACGGCTCATGGAGACTCTTGGGCAAGTAGGTAAATCTTAGGGTGGATCGGGGCGCGCAGCTGGCGCTTCATCCATCCCCCTTGCTATGCGATCTGTTGGATGGATGAAGCGTCATCCACCCTACGACGTCAACCGGCGAACCAGCCCAGCTTGATCACGAACAGGATCGAAAGGATCCACATCGCCGGGCTCAGCTCGCGCCAGCGGCCGGCGAGCAGTTTGATAGCCGTCCAGGCGATGAAACCGAAGGCAATGCCGTTGGCGATGGAGAAGGTCAGCGGCATAGCCAGCGCAGCGATGGCAACCGGTGCGGCGACGGTGAGGTCTTCCCAATCGATATTGGCCAGGCTGCTCATCATCAGTACGGCGACGAACAACAGCGCTGGTGCCGTCGCATAAGCCGGTACGGCGCCGGCCAGTGGGGCGAAGAACAGGCTGAGCAGGAACAGCAGCGCCACCACGCAGGCGGTCAAGCCAGTGCGCCCACCGGCGCTGATGCCCGCTGCCGATTCGATGTAGCTGGTGGTGGTCGAAGTGCCAAGGGCGGCGCCCGCCATGGTCGCGGTGCTGTCGGCTAGCAGTGCGCGACCCAGACGCGGCATTTTACCGTCCTTGTCCAGCAGGTTGGCCTTCTGCGCCACACCGATCAAGGTGCCGGAGGTATCGAACAGGTCCACGAATAGAAAGGCGAAGATGACGCTGAGCAGGCCGATGTCCAGCGCGCCCATGATGTCCAGCTCCATAAATGTTGGAACCAGGGAGGGCGGCATCGATACGACACCGTTGAGTTCGGACAGGCCGAGCAGAATCGAGAGCCCGGTGACAACCAGGATGCCGATCATCACGGCGCCCGTTACCTTGCGATAAGCCAGCGCAGCGATGAGGAAGAAGCCGAGGCAGGCAAGCAGCGGGCCGCCGGCAGTGAGGTCGCCGAGGCCGACGAGCGTGGCCGGATTGTCGACCACGATCCCGGCATTCTTCAGCGCGATGATTGCCAGAAACAGCCCGATACCGGCGGCAATACCCGAACGCAGCGCCAGCGGAATGCTGTGGATGATCCACTCGCGGATCTTGAAGATCGACAGCAGAAAGAAGATCGCACCCGAGAGGAACACCGCACCCAACGCCGTCTGCCAGGTGTAACCCATGGTCAGCACCACGGTGTAGGTGAAGAAGGCGTTAAGGCCCATGCCCGGTGCCAGGGCGATCGGGTAGTTGGCGACCAGGCCCATGATCGCCGAGCCAATGGCCGCGGCCAGGCAGGTGGCGACGAACACGGCGCCATGGTCCATGCCCGTCTCGGCGAGGATGCTCGGGTTGACGAAAAGGATATAGGCCATCGTCAGGAAGGTCGTGAGACCGGCGAGGATCTCGGTGCGCAGCGTGGTGTTGTGCGCCTTGAGTTGGAACAGCTTCTCCAGCATGGTGATTCCTCTTCTTGCCGGTCGGTGATGCGTGGGGGTGGTCTCAGGGACGACTCGCTAGTACAGCAAAGCTCATCCGGGCGTTGCCCGCAAAAGCGGCGCATCTTACACCGTCACCCCACCGGGTTGAATTTGATTAGGCTGACCAGCCGGTTCTGATCGGCACGCAGCTGCCACCTTTTTAACTGCGGCATGTCCAGATGCGAGCTTACCCACGCATCAAGGGCATCACGCGATGACCGCTATAGTTAATTGAGAACAGTGATGACTCATCGGAGCAGCCCGCCAATGAAGCCGCTGTGCTTTGCTGGCCGAATAACCGCGAGCACGTCGGCCCATGTCTGAGCCGATCCTGGGTGTGTGCACGCTGGTGCTGGCAGCCGGGCAGGGGAGTCGTTACCGCGAGCGATCGGGTGAAGACAAGCTGCTCGTTCCCGCCCGTGATGCGCCTGCTGCACCGACGGTGCTGGCGGGGACGCTTGCATCGCTCGCGGGGATCACCGAGCGGCTTGTCGTCGTTACCCGGGAAGACAACCTTGCGCTGCGTGCCTGGCTCGACCAAGAGGCTGGCCGGTTTGGCGCTGAGGTGCTGTCGGTACGAACCAATGGACTCGGCCATAGCTTGGCGCAGGCCGTTGCACACTATCCCGCCGAGCGCGGCTGGCTCGTTGCGCTTGGAGACATGCCGTACCTGCGTCCCGAAACCATTCGCCGGATTGCATCTGAAATTCAGCAGGAACATCTCGTGGTGCCCTCTTACGGGGGGCAGCGCGGCAACCCCCGCGGCATCGGCAGCGGCTATCGCACCCAACTGATCGCCCTGGATGGCGAGCGGGGTGCGCAAGCGTTGTTCGCGGCTGGCTCAGTGACCGACGTTGATGTCGACGATCCAGGCGCTCTCGAAGATATCGACCGCCCCGAGGATCGGCGCCCCGTCTGAAATCGGCCGCATGGCTCCTCATCGTCGAGGCGGGCCGATGATGGTGCTCTATGCCTGCCGGCCGCCACTCGAAGCCTTTCAGCCCGCAGGCTGAACGTTTTTTCAACGCTGGCAGTCGTACCCCTAGGCGCACGGAAAGCGCATCCAAATGCCTGAGGTCTTCGGCGATCCTGCAAAGAACAGGCCCCCGAAGCCCCCCAAACCGTGAGGCTGTCATGAGCGAAACGTCTACCGCTGCAGGCGGGATTTCCACCTGTTCCATCACGCTTCAACTGAACGGCCAGCGCCGCGAAGTGGAAGTTTATCCCTGGACCACCTTGCTCGATCTGTTGCGTGAGCAACTTCATCTGACCGGCACCAAGAAAGGCTGTGACCACGGCCAGTGCGGGGCCTGCACGGTGCTGCTCAATGGTAAGCGCATCAACAGCTGCCTCACCCTGGCCGTAATGCACGACGGCGCCGAGTTGACCACCATCGAAGGGCTGGCCCACGGCGAAGAGCTGCATCCCATGCAGGCTGCATTCGTCAAACACGACGCCTTCCAATGCGGCTATTGCACGCCGGGGCAGATCTGCTCAGCGGTGGGCATGGTCGCCGAAGGGCGTGCCCAGACCCGTGACGAACTGCGCGAGCAGATGAGCGGCAACGTGTGCCGTTGCGGTGCCTACCCGAACATCGTCGCTGCTATCGAGGATGCCACGGCGGAAACTCGCGAGCGCCTGGCTGGTGCCCGAGAGGTGACGCCATGAATCCCTTCAGCTACGCGCGCCCCAGTAGTGTCGATGAAGCCATCGGACAATTCCGTCCGGACAGCCGCTACATTGCCGGCGGTACCAATCTGCTCGACCTGATGAAGGAGAACGTTACCCGTCCTTCCCAGCTGATCGACATCACCCAGCTACCGCTGGCCGATATCGAAGAGACCGCAGACGGCGGCCTGCGCATCGGCGCCCTGGTAAGCAATGCGGACCTGGCTTGGCATCCTCTGGTGGAACAGCGCTACCCGTTGCTGTCCCAGGCGATACTGGCTGGCGCATCGCCTCAGCTGCGCAACATGGCGACCACCGGCGGCAATCTGCTGCAGCGCACCCGTTGTTACTACTTCTATGACAGCACTACGCCGTGCAACAAGCGTGAGCCCGGCACCGGCTGCTCCGCGCGGGACGGCTTGAATCGCATCCACGCCATTCTCGGTCACAGCGATGCCTGCATCGCCGTCCATCCCTCGGACATGTGCGTAGCCATGGCGGCACTGGATGCGGTAGTGCACGTGAAAGGCCCACAAGGTGAGCGACAAATCGCATTCGCCGACTTCCATCGGTTGCCGGGCGATGCACCCGAGCGCGACAACACGCTGGTCGACGGCGAGCTGATTACTGCGGTTGAACTGCCGGCGCAGGGCTTTGCCGCGCACAGCAGCTACCTCAAGGTGCGTGACCGCGCCTCTTATGCGTTTGCACTGGTTTCAGTGGCAACTGCGCTGGACATGGAGGGCGACAGCATTAGAAGCGCGCGAATCGCCTTGGGCGGCGTGGCGCATAAACCTTGGCGCAAGGCCGAAGCGGAGGCAGTGCTGGTCGGCAAGACGGCTGACGAGGCTGCGTTCACCGCCGCCGCGGAGATCCTGCTGCAAGGTGCCAGCGGCTTCGAGCACAACGCCTTCAAGATCGAACTGGGCCGTCGCGCCATCGTTCGCGCCCTGACCGACGCCGCCAAAGGAGCCGCCCAATGAACTCCGTTTCTTCCCCCTTCGGCAAGCCACTCGACCGTGTCGACGGCCCGCTGAAAGTCACCGGCCAAGCGCATTACGCCAGTGAATTCGATGTCCCCGGGTTGCTCTATGGCAGCGTGGTCAACAGCAGCGTTGCCCGTGGTCGGATCGTCAGTATCGATGCCAGCGCAGCCGAAGCGGTGCCGGGCGTAGCGCTGGTGCTGACCCACCAGAACCGCCCGCCGATCGCCAGCTATGACGAGCCCTACGAGGATGACGATGCTGCCGATGGCTCGCCGTTCCGTCCGCTGTTCAATGACCGCATCCTTTACAGCGGCCAGCCGATCGCGCTGGTCGTTGCGGAAAATCTGGAGCTGGCCCGCTATGCCGGCAGCCTGGTCAAGGTGGAGTATGCCGCCGAGCCACACCGGACCGACCTGCTCAGCGAGCTGCACACCATGCACAAGGCGCCGGCCGAGCTGCCGGAGCCGCGCGGAGACGCGGATAGCGCCCTTGCCACTGCCCAGTACAAGGTCGAGGTGCAGTACAGCACGCCCGTCGAGCACCACAACCCGATGGAGCCGCATGCGTCCACCGTTCACTATTTCCCCGAGGGTAACCTGGAGATCTACGACAAGACCCAGGGTGTACAGAACTGCATGCGCTATCTCGAAGGCGTGTTCGACATGGAAGGCAAGATCCGCATTCTTTCGCCCTTCGTCGGCGGTGCATTCGGCTCTGGCTTGCGGCCCCAGTATCAACTCACCCTGGCGGTAATGGCGGCGCTCAAGCTCAAGCGCTCGGTGCGCGTCACGCTCAAGCGCCAGCAGATGTTCACCTTTGGTTACCGCCCAAGGACCGTGCAGCGTCTTGCCCTTGGCGCGAGTGCCGACGGGCAGCTGCAAGCGATAACCCATCAGGCGATTGGCCAGACCTCTCGCTTCGAGGACTTCACCGAGCACGAAGTCGAATGGTCGGGAATGCTCTACAAGTGCCCGAACGTTAAGCTCGACTACCAGCTGGTCCCGCTGGATGTTTACACACCGCTGGATATGCGTGCGCCGGGTGCAACCATTGGCGTGTATGCGCTGGAAAGCGCCATGGATGAGCTTGCCTATGCGACGGGCGTCGACCCGGTCCAGCTGCGCCTGACCAACTATTCCGATCGCAACGCCAACGAGGACAAACCCTACTCGAGCAAGGAGCTGCGCCAATGCTACGAGCAAGGCGCCGAGCGCTTCGGGTGGGCGCGCCGCAGCCCTGAGCCGCGCTCGATGCGCGATGGCGATCAACTGATCGGTTGGGGCATGGCGACCGGTGTCTGGGAAGCCATGCAAATGCCCGCTGCGGCCAAGGCCTGTATGGACCCTGACGGGCGTCTGATCGTCAGCAGCGCGACCTCGGACATCGGCACCGGAACCTATACGGTAATGACGCAGATCGCTGCGGCCGCCATGGGCCTGCCGATGAATCAGGTGGAATTCCGCCTCGGCGACTCAAGCATGTCGAAGGCCCCTCTTGAAGGTGGCTCCTTCACGGTCTCCTCCGTCGGTACTGCGGTTCAGCAGGCCTGTGAGGCGCTTCAGGAGAAGCTGCTCGATGCCGCCCAGCAGTCACCCGTCTCGCCTTTTACCGGCGCCAAGCTGGACGATGTCGAGTTCGTCGCCGGTCAGATGCGCTTGAAGGCGTCACCGGAGCAGGGTGTCGAGCTCACGCAAATCGTTGCCGCAAGTGGTGTCATCGAGGCAGAGGCCAGTGCCGAACCGGGCGAGAAGCGCAACGACTACTCGACCGCAACGCATTCGGCGATCTTCGTAGAGGTGCGTGTGGACGAGTCGTTGCGCACCGTGAAAGTCAGCCGCGTCGTCAGCGCAGTGGCTGCCGGTCGGGTAGTCAATCCGAAGACCGCAGGTAATCAGATCGTCGGTGGCGTGGTATGGGGCATCGGCCAGGCGCTGCATGAGGAAACCATGATCGACCACAACCTGGGTCGCTACATGAACCACAACCTGTCCGAGTACCACGTCCCGGTGAACGCTGATATCGGTGACATCGACGTGATCTTCGTCGACGAGAAAGACGAGATCGTCAACGCGCTGGGTTCCAAGGGCGTCGGCGAGATCGGCATCGTTGGCGTAGCGGCGGCGGTAGGTAACGCCATCTACCACGCCACCGGCAAGCGGGTGCGCGACCTGCCGATCACCATGGACAAGTTGTTGTAACAGACGGCACGCGTGGAAAGGCTTCGCCAGTTTCCACCCTACGGTTGATCAGCCCTGGGGTGGAAGACCGCGAAGCGTCTTCCACCGAAACCGCTAATTCAGATCCCGATGCAATTGGTCGCGGTTGGCCAGCGTCGGGAACAGCTTCATCCAGGTGGCGGTGACGACCAGCGTACCGACGCCACCTATCACCACTGCCGGCACCGTGCCGAACCAGTGAGCCGTCAGGCCGGACTCGAATTCGCCGAGCTGGTTGGACGCGCCAATGAACAGGCCATTGACCGCACTCACCCGACCGCGCATTGCGTCCGGCGTCTCCAGCTGCACGAAAGCGCCGCGAATCACCATGCTGATCATGTCAGCAGCGCCCAGCACCACCAGCACACCCATTGAAAACCAGAACGACGTCGACAGGCCGAATGCGATCGTCGCAACGCCGAACACCCCGACGGCGGCGAACATGACGCGCCCGACCTTCTTGTTGATGGGGTAGCGTGCCAGCCACAACGACATCAGCAGTGCGCCCACCGCTGGCGCCGAGCGCAGCAGCCCGAGGCCCCAGGGGCCGGTGAGCAGGATGTCCTTGGCGAATACCGGTAACAGCGCCGTGGCGCCGCCGAGCAGCACGGCAAACATGTCCAGGGAAATGGCGCCGAAGATGTCCGGTCGGCTGCGAATGAAGCGCATCCCTGCGAGCAGGTTGTCCATCGCCGGGCCGGTCTGCTTTGGCGGCGCGGGACGTTTCGGCAGGCTCAGCATCAGGCTGCAGGCCAGGGCGAACAGCAGCGCTACCGGTCCATAAACCCATAACGGACCGATGGCGAATAACAGTCCGCCGAGTGCCGGGGCAACGATGGTAGCTGCTTGCATGGCTGAAGATGAGGCCGCTACCGCCGCCGGGAACAATTGAGTGGGCACCAGACTCGGCAGCAGCGCCTGAGTGGCGGGGCCTTCGAAGGCCCGTGCAGTGCCCAACAGGAAAGCGAGGACGAAGATCATTTCGCGCGTTATCCCGAGCCCCCCTGCACCAAGTACCAGCGAGAGGGCAATCAGCCCCTGCAATCCCTGGCACAGCGCCGCTACCCGGCGACGATCGAAACGGTCGGCGACATGGCCGGTCCAGAGAATGAAAAGCAGGCGGGGGAAGAACTCGGCCAGGCCCACCAGGCCGAGGTCGAGCACGCTGCCGGTCAGCTCGTACATATGCCAGCCGATGGCAACGGCGAGCATCTGGAAACCGCTGGCGGTGAACACGCGAGCGAACCAGAACTTGATGAAGGGGCGTTGGTGGCGCAGCAGAAGTTTTGCGTGTGTGGACATCAGGTCGAGGCACAAGGTGGGCAGTGGGCCAGATTAGCATTCAGCAGCGGGAGCGCTGTGAGGCAATCTATCTGCAGAAAGCCGTGCTAGGAGAACGAACGGCGGTTTGCTTTGGCCCGTCAGAGTTGAAGCATGTTGCTCTGGTGGGCTGACGCCCACCGTGGACGAACGCTGTATCTGTAACGGGCTGGAATCGCCGTGCGTATGCAATCAGGCGTCGGATTTCAGGTCAGGCAACAGCCCTCGCTCGGCAAACACCGCCTTGGCGGTCGCCATGCCGTTCAATGCCGCCGGAAAGCCGGCATACACCGACATCTGGATGATCACCTCGACAATCTGCTCGGGTGTGCAGCCGACGTTCAACGCGCCATGGATATGCACCGCCAGCTGCGGTTGGCAATGGCCGAGCGCCGTCAGCGCCGCGACGGTCGCAAGCTCACGTTGGGGTAAATCCAGGCCCGGACGCTGGTAGATATCGCCAAAGGGAAACTCGATGACGTAACGAGCCAGATCCGGCGCGATGGCCTGCAGGCTGTCGATGACCTTGCGGCCGGCTTCACCGTCGATCTCTTCGAGTTTGGCCAAGCCTTCGGTGTAGCGGGTGTATGCGGACATGGAATGTTCCTCTTGATTAGTAAGAGGAAAGCCTGAGGGTTGGAGTGGACTCCAGGTCAAGCGGTTGTTTGTTGGCGGTACAGCTCGATCTTTGCCTGCAGTGCGGTCAGATGCTCGCGGTCGCGCTCTAGACGGTCCTGCAGTCTGGCTGCGTGGTCTTCGAGCAGTGCCTGCCGCGCCGCAAGGGTCGAATCGCCGCGTTCACGCAATTCGGCGTAGCGAATGATGTCGTCCAGCGCCATGCCGGTGTCTTTGAGGCGCAGGATGAAGCCGACCCATTCCAGATCGCGCGGGCCATATACGCGAAAGCCGCTGGCGTCCCGGGCGACATGGCGCAGCAGGCCGATCTTTTCGTAATAGCGCAGGGTGTCGGCCGAGAGGCCGGTTCGTGTGGCGAACTGCTGGATGCTCAGTCGAACCGGCGCGTCGCTCATGGCTTGATGGCCCTGAGGATGACGAACTTGGGCGTCGCGGCGACCTGCTCGACCTTGCCGAACAGGCGCTTGAGCTTGAGGTGATAGCCAAGGTGGCGGTTGCCGACGATCCACAGCTCGCCGCCCTTGGTGAGCGCTGTCTTGGCCTGGGTGAACATTCGCCAGGCGAGAAAATCACCCACCACCTGCTGCTGATGGAAGGGCGGATTGCATAGCACCAGGTCCAGCGAGTCCATCGGCTGTTCGGCAAGCCCGTCGCCGGCCCGTATATCCGCAGGGCGCTCGCCGAGGATCGCCTGCCAGTTCTCTTGTGCCGACTGCACTGCCATGTAGCTCTCGTCCACAAGCGTCATCTGCGCTTGTGGGTTGCTCAGCGCATAGACGATACCCAGCACTCCGTTGCCGCAACCCAGGTCCGCGACGCGCAGGTTGCCGAGCGCCTTGGGCAGATGCGGCAGGAAGGCGCGGGTACCGATGTCGAGGTCTTCCCGGCAGAACAGGTTGGCGTGGTTGATCAGTTCGATGCCTGGCTGATCGAGGCGGTAGCGGGTCGGGTATGGCGAGCGGGGTGCCGGCTTGTCGCTCGGTGTCGCGGTCAGCAGACGCGCTTTCTTCACCGCCAGCGAGGCTTGCACCGGGCCGATGTACTTCTCCAGCAGATCGCCGGCGGCACGCGGCAAGTGCTTGATCATCGCGGCAGCGATCACCTGGGCACCAGGCGCCAGTTGGCCATGCAAGCGAATCAGCTGTTCTTCCAGTAGGGCGAGGGTTTTTGGTACGCGAATCAGTACGCGGTCGAATGGGCCTTGAGGCACCTCGCTGGCGGGCACGAAAGTCACGGCGCCAGCCTGCAGAGCGTTGCGTTGCAGGTTCTTTCCCAGCGCCACTAGTGCCAGGTGAGAGTCACCACTGCTGATCACCTGCGCCTGATTCGCCAGCGAACAGGCGAGGGCGCCAAAGCTGTCGTTGAGGACCAGTACCCGCGATGAAGCATCCAGGGTCTGTTCATGGAGCTGCGCCAACAGGTACTCGTCCGCCGCATCGAAAGCCTGCAAGGGTTCGTTGGGCTGCTCCGGCTGGCGGATCAGATCGAGACGGGCGTACGGGGTTTCGAGAATAGGCATAAGAACTGGCGGTGTTTATGAGCGTCGGAAAGGAGTATCTAGGGAAGCAGTCAGGGGCATAACTACCTCGAATCCGCAGTTTTCAGCGAAGGGAGCGAAGTATGACCGTCAGCGAAGAGAAGTTCACCCGCCAGCGTCTGCTCGAGGTGCAGACGCTGACGCCCAGTCTGTTCACCCTGCGCACCACCCGCGATCCCGGTTTTCGGTTCACCGCTGGCCAGTTCGCCCGCCTCGGCGTCCGTAAACCCAGCGGCAGCATCGTGTGGCGTGCATATTCAATGGTATCGGCACCCCATGATGAGTTTCTCGATTTCTTTTCCATCGTAGTGCCGGACGGTGAATTCACCAGCGAGCTGAGTCGCCTCAAGCCCGGCGACGAGCTACTGGTGGACAAGCAGGCATTCGGCTTCCTTACGCTCGATCGCTTCAACGATGGCCGCGATCTCTGGTTTCTGGGGACCGGTACCGGTATTGCGCCGTTTCTCTCCATCCTGCAGGACTTCGATGTCTGGCAGCGCTTCGAGCGGATAATCCTTGTCTACAGCGCACGCACCGCATCGGAACTGGCGTATCAGGACCTGATTCGCGAGCTGCCGAAGCGCGACTATCTGGAAGGACTTGGTTCGAAGCTGACCTACCTGCCGGTAGTGACCCGCGAGCAAATGCCCGGCGCGCTGCACGGTCGTGTCACCACGCTGATCGAAAACGGAGAGCTGGAGCGAGCGGCGGATCTGCAACTTGAGCCCGAACATTCGCGGATCATGCTTTGTGGCAATCCGCAGATGATCGAAGACACCCGGGCGATGCTCAAGACACGGGACATGAACCTGGCCCTGACCCGGCGACCTGGGCAGGTCGCGGTGGAGAATTATTGGTAGCTCATGAGCTGCACCCGCAATGTGACGACACCTGTCCAGACATGAAAAAGCCCCCGCCGGTTAACCCATGCGGGGGCTTTTCTCGTTAGTGCGCAAATGCCCCTGCGTTAAACCACGCCTTGGGCCAGCATCGCGTCGGCGATTTTGACGAAGCCGGCAATGTTGGCGCCTTTGACATAGTTGGTGCGGCCATTTTCTTCGCCGTGAGCGACGCAGGCGTGGTGGATCGATTGCATGATGCCGTGCAATTTGGTGTCCACTTCGCCGGCTGTCCAGTGCATGCGCATGGCGTTCTGGCTCATTTCCAGACCGCTACAGGCGACACCGCCGGCATTGGATGCCTTGCCCGGTGCGAAAAGAATGCCGGCCTCGAGAAACAGGTCCACCGCTTCCAGCGTCGAGGGCATGTTTGCCCCTTCGGCTACGCAAACGCAGCCGTTGTTCAGCAACCGGCGCGCGTCATCGCCATCGAGTTCGTTTTGCGTTGCACAAGGCAGGGCAATCTCGCAGGGCAGGCCCCACGGGCGCTGATCTTTAAGATGAGTCAGACCGAAGTGGTCGCCCATCTCCAACAGCCGACCGCGCCGCACGTTCTTAAGGTCCATCAGATAAGCCCACTGTTCCTCGCTCAACCCTTCGGGGAAGTGCAGCGTGCCGCCCGAGTCGGACATCGAAACCACCTTGCCACCCAGCTCCATGACCTTCTGCGCCGCGTACTGGGCGACGTTACCCGACCCGGAAATGGCCACCCGCTTACCGTCGAAACTGCTGTGGGTGCTCTTGAGCATCTCCTCGGCAAAGTACACGCAGCCGTACCCGGTGGCTTCCGGGCGGATCAGGCTGCCGCCATAGGACAGGCTCTTGCCGGTCAGGACGGAGGTGAACTGGTTGGTCAGGCGCTTGTACTGCCCGAACAGGTAGCCAATCTCACGTGCGCCAACCCCGATGTCGCCGGCCGGTACATCCACGTCAGCGCCGATGTGGCGGAACATCTCGCTCATGAACGACTGGCAGAAGCGCATTACTTCGCTGTCGCTCTTACCCTTGGGGTTGAAATCCGAGCCGCCTTTGCCACCGCCCATGGGCAGGGAGGTGAGGGAATTCTTGAAGACCTGTTCGAAGGCCAGAAACTTCAATACGCCGATGTTGACCGAAGGGTGGAAGCGCAGGCCGCCCTTGTAGGGGCCGATGGCGCTGTTCATTTGAATTCGGAAGCCGCGATTGACCTGAACCTGGCCTTGGTCATCGACCCACGGGACACGAAAAAGGATGGCTCGCTCAGGCTCCACCATGCGCTCCAGTATGCCGGCCTGCTGGTACTTTGGGTTCGCCTCGAGAAAAGGCCAGAGGCTGCCGAGCACTTCTTCGACGGCCTGATGGAATTCCGGCTGGTGCGGATCGCGCTGTTTCAGTCGAAGAAGAAAAGCATCAACGGTTTCAGTCATGCAGAAGGCCTCGATGACCGCCATTAGCGGTCATGAAAAAATGATAGGCCTTCGACTCTAGCAAGTGGCCTTGCCCCGCGATAGTGCGTGCCAGGGCGAGATGCACATCAATGGTGCGGCTTGCTTCGTTTAATGGGGTGCAGTCTGGCCAGCTGGATCTGGCAGGCGCGTAGGTGCGTGGTCAGTCTTGCGGGCGGTCAGTCAGTTCGCTCTGCAACCAGATCACGAAGCTCTCGACGAGGCGCTGGCGGCGTTTGCGTTCCGGCAGTAGCACGTAGTAGCCGTATTCGGTTCGTACGCTTTCAGCGCAGACACGGCATAGCAGACCCTGTGCCAGTAGGTCGTCCACCAGATGGCGCCAACCGATGGCGACGCCCTGACCGGCAATGGCGGCCTGGATCAGCAGGGTGTAGTTGTCGAATCGCAGCATGCCCGAACTGGGCTGCTCGCTGATATCGAGTGCGCGAAATACCCCGCTCCAGTCGAGCCAGCGCGAGCGGCTTTCCGGGCGCAGATGAAGCAACGGCAAGCCCGCCAGTGCTACCGGCGGCAAGGGTGCAGGCCGTCCCTCCAGCAACCGTGGACTGCATACGGGGTAGACCTCTTCATGGAAAAGGGGATGTACCTGGCCATTCTTGAAGCGGCCATCGCCAAAGATGATCGCTACATCGGTTTCCGGCGGCAGTACGCCCAGGCCCCGCTCGCTGGTCACCAGGCTTACGTCCACTTCAGGATGAAGCTGATGAAAGCGCTCAAGGCGTGGCATCAGCCAATACGCGGCGAAGGCAAAGTCCGTCGCTACCTGAAGGACCTCATGTTGCTGTTGCATGGTGACGGCCGCGACACCGCTGTCCAGCATTGCCAGCCCTTGCTGCACGTAACCCAGCAGCAGTTCCCCGGCTTCAGTGAGGACGATACCGCGATAGATGCGATCGAACAGGCGGCACGCCAGCTGTCGTTCCAGACGCTTAATCTGCTGGCTGATCGCCGGTTGCGTGCTCCCCAGCTCTACTGCCGCTCCGGTGAAGCTCTGCAGCCGCGCCGCGGATTCGAACACCCGCAACGTATCCAACGGAATTTGATCGAGCCTGTTTCCCATTAGCTGTGCTTATCCTAGGCATTGGGCGTAGCCGGGTTTACTGCAGCCATGCAGAGTCCAGACTGTGTGCTAAAGAATCTCGCATAAAAAACAGGAATGGACCAATCGCATATGAAGCGCCCCAACATACTGTTCATCATGGCCGACCAGATGGCCGCGCCTATCCTGCCGATGTATGACCCAGCCTCACCGATCAAGCTGCCCCATCTCTCGCGTCTGGCAGCCGAAGGCGCCGTGTTCGAGTCAGCCTATTGCAATAGTCCGTTATGCGCACCGTCGCGCTTCACCCTGGTCAGTGGCCAGCTCCCCAGCAAGATAGGCGCCTACGACAACGCCGCCGATTTCCCGGCTGACGTGCCGACCTATGCTCATTACCTGCGGCGGTTGGGCTACAAAACCGCGCTGTCAGGGAAGATGCACTTCTGTGGCCCCGATCAGTTGCACGGCTATGAGGAACGGCTCACCAGCGACATCTATCCGGCCGATTACGGCTGGGCGGTGAACTGGGACGAGTCGGAAACCAGGCTGAGCTGGTATCACAACATGTCTTCGGTGCTGCAGGCTGGGCCCAGCGTGCGCACTAATCAGATGGATTTCGATGAAGAGGTCGTCTTCAAGGCGCAGCAGTATCTTTTCGACTTCGTCCGTGCCGAGGAGGGCCAGCCGTTCTGTCTCACGGTATCGATGACCCACCCTCACGACCCGTACACCATTCCTGAGGAGTACTGGAACCGCTACGCAGACGAGGATATCCCGCTGCCGCGGCAGGACATCGCCCAGGATGAGCAGGACCCGCATTCGCAGCGTCTGCTCAAGGTCATCGATCTATGGGGCAAGACACTGCCCGAACAGAAAATCAAGGACGCCAGGCGCGCCTACTTCGGTGCTTGTAGCTACATCGACGACAACGTCGGCAAGCTGCTGAAAACGCTGGAAGCCTGCGGCCTTGCCGAGGACACCATCGTGGTGTTCTCCGGGGACCACGGCGACCAGCTGGGCGAGCGGGGCCTCTGGTACAAGATGCACTGGTTCGAAATGGCTGCTCGCGTACCGCTGATCATCCGCGTGCCGGGCATGGAGTCATCGCGCATCGGTGCTTCGGTTTCCACAGCCGACCTGCTGCCTACCCTCGTCGAGTTGGCAGGTGGCGCAGTGGAGGCAAGCCTGCCACTCGATGGCCGCTCGCTGATGCCTCATCTGACCGGCCATGAGGGGCACGATGAAGTGATTGGTGAATATATGGCCGAGGGCACCACCAGCCCGGTGATGATGATCCGCCGTGGTGCCTATAAGTACATCTATTCCGAGCAGGACCCCTGCATGCTGTTCGACCTGGTCAATGATCCGCTGGAACGGGAGAACCTCATCGGCTCGCCCGATCACCAGATGCTGGCCGAAGCCTTTCTCGCTGAGGCTCGGCAGCGATGGGACATGCCCACCATTCACCAGCAGGTGCTTGCCAGCCAGCGTCGTCGGCGGCTTGTAAGGGAGGCCTTAAGCCTGGGCAAGCTGACCAGCTGGGATCACCAGCCCTGGGTCGACGCCAGCCAGCAATACATGCGCAACCATATCGACCTGGACGATCTCGAGCGCAAGGCTCGATACCCCAGGCCGTGAACGCCGAGGCGACACGGCGGCAGTTCGGCCGTGCACAGGATCCTTTCGAAAAGAGAGAAGGCAGATGGATATGAAGAAAACGATAAGTGCAGTTGTAGCCGGAAGCATGCTGCTGGCTGTCGCGGGCGCTCACGCCCAGGGACCGGTCGAAGACAAACAATGCGCCACCGTACGCCTCGGTGACCCTGGCTGGAGCGATATCGCCGTCACCAACGGCATCACCAGCCTGCTGCTCGAAGGGCTTGGTTACAAGCCGCAGGTCATGACGCTGGGTGTGCCGATCATTTTCGCCGGGCTGACCAAGAATCAAGTCGATGTATTCCTTGGCAACTGGATGCCGGCGCAGCAGGACAACTATGACAAGTTCGTCGCCAGCGGAGAAATCGACGAGCACAGCGTGAATCTGACCGGCACCGAATACACCCTCGCGGTCCCGACCTCGGCCTGGAATGCCGGCGTGAAGCGGTTCGAGGATCTCGATGCCAATGGGGAGATGTTCGACAAGACGATCTATGGCATCGCCGCAGGCGCACCCGCGAATCTGTCGATCCAGAAGATGATTGATCAGGACGAGTTCGGCCTCGGTGATTGGAAACTGGTGGAATCCAGCGAACAGGCCATGCTGGTGCAGGTAGGGCGCGCGGTGAAACGCGACAAGGGCGTTGTCTTCCTTGGCTGGACTCCGCACCCGATGAACGTGCAGTTCGACATCAAATACCTCAAAGGTGGCGAGGCCTATTTTGGCGAAAGCGGCACCGTCAACACGCTGGTGCGCAAGGGCTACGCGGCGCAGTGCCCCAATGTAGGCAAGCTGCTCACCAACCTGTCGTTCACGCAGGAAATGGAGAACGCCATCATGAACGAGGTGCTGGACAAGAAAGCCAGCAACGACGCGGCGGTCAAAGCATGGGTCAAGGCCCATCCCGAAGTGCTTGAAGGCTGGCTCGAGGGTGTCACGACGCTCGACGGCAAAGAGGGTTTGGCTGCGGTGAAAGCCTCGCTCTGATCGCGCTTTTAGTCGGAGTCGGCAAGCGGGCGATCAGCATCGAGGAAGGGTGCTGATCGCCATCTGCAACTGTTGGACGTTACGACAGGCGAACCCTAGGCCGGTCTCCATTTATGCAGAGCCAGCTTGCTGGCGATTCGGCCGACGGATTACGCGCCAATCCACAGGTGTCCACCTGTGGAGCACTCAAATTCTTTTTCCAACACCATAGCTCTGCAAGGGTGATGGAAAACGCATATCCGCCCTAAGCCGTCTCCGCTTAGCTGCTATGTAGGAGCCAGCTTGCTGGCGATCCGTCGGAGCGGCCATGCTCAAGCCGTAGCTGTTCCGCTCCGGGACACCCAGATCATTCCCTTAGACCATGGGCTCTAGGAAGGGTGATATTGAACCCTGCATCCACCGTTCATGGAACGATCGAACCTAGCGGCGACTGGTCAGAGCCACATCGATCGGCTGGGCTTGCGTTGCGCCTCGCACCGGATCGGCCCCCGCGACGTAGTAAGGCGCGGTGCTGCGCGGCAATGGAGCGCGGCCGCGAATCCGGTCTGCAAGCTTCTCGGCGATCATGATGGTTGGCGCATTGAGATTGCCGGTGGTGATCAAGGGCATGATCGAGGCATCTATCACGCGCAGCCCATCCAGCCCGTGAACGCGGCCCTCGCCGTCGACCACTGCCATCTCGTCTTCGCCCATCTTGCAGGAGCAGGACGGATGGAAGGCCGTTTCGGCGTGCTGACGAACGAAGGCGTCCAGCTCTGCATCGCTCTCAACGCTGATACCAGGGCTCAATTCGCGGCCGCGGTAGGCGTCCAGGGCGGGCTGCGCCATGATTTCCCGGGTGATCCTGATTCCATCGCGAAACTCCTGCCAATCCTGCTCGCAGGACATGTAGTTGAACAGGATGCTCGGATGCTGGCGCGGGTCCCTCGACCGTGCATGCACACGCCCGCGACTGGGTGAGCGCATCGAGCCGACGTGGGCTTGGAAGCCATGCTCCTTCACTGCATTGCTGCCGTTGTAGTTAATCGCTACCGGTAGGAAGTGGTACTGGATGTTTGGCCATTCGAACTCGGCCCGGGAACGGATGAAGCCACCTGCCTCGAACTGGTTGCTGGCGCCGACGCCCGACCCGAGAAACAGCCACTCGGCGCCGATCATCGGCTGGTTGTGCATTTGCAGGGCGGGGTAGAGCGAGACGGGTTGCTTGCAGGCGTACTGCAGGTACATCTCCAGATGGTCCTGAAGATTGGCACCGACGCCCGGCAGTTCTTGCACGATGGGAATGTCCAGCTCGCGCAGCAGCGTGCCGGGGCCGACGCCGGAGCGTTGCAGGATCTGCGGCGAGGCGATGGCGCCGCTGCACAGCAGCACTTCACGCCGGGCATGGGCAATCACCGGTGCGTCGCTATTGCCCTGTAGGTACGCCGCGCCGATGGCACGCTTGCCGCTGAACAGGATACGGTCGGTGAGTGCGTGAGTGACTATGGTCAGGTTCGGTCGCCCGCGCGCCATATCCAGATAACCGCGTGCGGTACTGGCGCGACGGCCTTTTGGTGTAACCGTGCGATCCATCGGGCCGAAGCCTTCCTGCCGATAGCCGTTGAGGTCGTCGGTCTCCGGATAACCGGTTTGCACGCCGGCCTCGATCATGGCGCGGAACAGCGGGTTATTCCCGGGTTTGGGTGTGCTCACGCTCACCGGGCCGTCGCCGCCGTGGTAATCGTTGGGGCCGATGTCACGGGTCTCGGCCTTGCGGAAGTAGGGCAGGCAATCGAGATAGGTCCAGTGTTCCAGGCCGGGCGCCTTTGCCCAGCCGTCATAGTCCAGGGCGTTTCCACGGATGTAGCACATACCGTTGATCAGCGAGGAGCCGCCGAGCCCTTTACCTCGGCCGCACTCCATGCGGCGGTTGTTCATGTGTGGTTCGGGATCGGTTTCGTAAGCCCAGTTGTAGCGCCGCCCCTGCAGCGGAAAGGCGAGGGCGGCCGGCATCTGGGTGCGGAAATCCATACGGTAATCAGGGCCGCCTGCTTCGAGCAGAAGCACGCTGACCTCGGCGTCTTCGGTCAGCCGGGTGGCCAGAACGTTACCAGCCGAACCGGCGCCGATGATGATGAAGTCGAATTCCATGAGCAGCACCCTTCGATGGACGCTTCAAGTCGACAATTGCGTGCGACAGCGAGCGCTGCCCTTGAAGCCAATGGTTTTACGGCGTTTCAGAACACCGAGGCGAAATCGCCCAGTTCAACCTGAACCGATTTGGTCCGGGTGTAATGCGTCAGGGTGGCCAGACCGTTTTCTCGGCCTATACCGGATTGCTTGTAGCCCCCGACCGGCATTTCAGCAGGCGACTCACCCCAGGTATTGATCCAGCAGATGCCCGCTTCCAACTGATGGATCACGCGATGGGCGCGGGCCAGATCGGTGGTGACCACGCCGGCAGCCAGGCCGTAATCGGTATCGTTGGCGCGACGTATGACTTCTGCTTCGTCATCGAAAACCAGAATGCTCATGACCGGCCCGAAGATTTCCTCGCGCACGATGCGCATGTCATCGCGGCAATCGGTAAAGACGGTCGGTGCTACATAGGCACCCTTTGCGTACTCGCCGTCAGTTATCCGTGTTCCGCCGCAGAGCAGACGTGCGCCTTCGGCCCGGGCTGATTCGATGTAACCCAGCACGCTGTCCATGTGGGCGTAGCCAACCTGCGGCCCGAAGTTGGTCTGCTCGTCCAGGGGATCGCCCAGGCGAATGCGTTTCACTCGATCGAGCACCTTGGATTCGAACCGCGACTGCAACGAGCGAGGGATGAACACGCGAGTGCCGTTGGTGCACACCTGACCCGCGCTGAAGAAATTGGCCATGACCGCGATGTCGGCGGCGCGGTTGAGATTGGCGTCCTCAAAGATGATCAGCGGCGATTTGCCGCCAAGCTCCATGGTCACATCCTTGAGCGATGAGCTCGAGGCGCTGGCCATGACCTTTTTGCCGGTGCTGGTGCCCCCTGTGAACGAAATCTTCGCGATGCCCGGATGTTCGGTGAGCCAGGTGCCCACGTCCCGGCCACTGCCGGTGAGCACGTTGAACACGCCATCGGGTACGCCTGCCTCTGTATAGATTTCGGCCAGCTTCAGCGTGGTCAGCGAAGTCATTTCGCTGGGCTTGAAGATCATCGCGTTACCGGCGGCCAATGCGGGTGCGGACTTCCACAGGGCGATCTGAATGGGGTAGTTCCACGCGCCAATGCCTGCCACAACTCCGAGCGGCTCGCGGCGGGTGTAAACGAAGCTGCTTTCGCGCAGCGGGATCTGCTCGCCCTCGATGGCGGGAATAAGCCCGGCGTAGTACTCGAGTACGTCGGCGCCGGTGACGATGTCCACGGTGCGGGTTTCGGCCAGAGGCTTACCGGTCTCGAGAGTCTCCAGTTCGGCCAGTTCATCGTTGCGCTCGCGCAAGATGTCCACCGCTCGGCGCAGGATCCGCGAGCGCTGCATGGCCGTCAGCGCCATCCAGACCTTCTGCCCTGCGGTCGCGCTGGCTACAGCCCTGTCGACATCGGCCTGGGATGCACGCTGAAGCTCGGCAAGGACTTCACCCGTCGCGGGGTTCACCGTTTCGAACGTCGCTCCGCTGGTCGCTTCGACATAACGGCCATCGATGTAGAGTTTCTGCTGCTCGAAACGGGGCATGGTCATTTCTCGTGCGGAGGCGTGGTGGAGGAAGGGAGGGTCAGTGCACCTGTTTGGCCAGCAACTGATCCAGGTACTCGTAGGCCAGCTGCAGGGCCTGGTCGATATCGAAATCGTCGCCGGCCAAGGCCCCGCGTAGCCACAAGCCGTCGATCAATGCCGCCATACCTCGCGCGGCCGACCGTGCTTGTTCTTTCGGGAGCACCCGGCGAAATTCACAACAAAGGCTCGAGTACAGACGGTGGTCGTTGACACGCTGCAAGCGATGCAGCGAAGGCTGGTGCATGCTGAATGCCCAGAACGCCAACCAGGTTTTCATCGCCGGACCGTTTACCTGGCTGTCGTCGAAGTTGCCGTCGATGATCGCCTTCAAATGGGCGCGGGGGCTGTCGTCGGCAAGCAGCTCGCGACGCTCGCGAACGGCCTGATTGAGTGCTTTCATCAGGTGCCGCATCGTGGCTTCGAGCAGGCCGTTCTTGTCCTGAAAGTAGTGAGCAATGATGCCGTTCGAGACGCCCGCAAGGCGCGCAATCATGGCAATGCTGGCGTCGCTCATGCCGACCTGATCCACCGCTTCGAGAGTGGCATGGATCAACTGCTTGCGCCGAATCGGCTGCATCCCAACCTTAGGCATGAGAGGGTCCGGGTGAGTGATGGATAGGGCGCAGCCTAGATTCGTTTAATTGAACGATCAATCAATAAAAGGCGGGCTGTCGAGAATGGGCAAGTCTGCGTCGCGGGTAGGTTTCTAGGGCCGTCCTACGCGATGTCGCACAGGGCGGCTTACCCATGGCGCGGTTACGGCATGGGTCGGTAATCGCTCGTTAAGATGATTACAAGATGTCCAGCGGGTACCCGGTGATCACCCGGAGTTCGTCGATGTCGCACGCGAACCTGCGAGCTGTGGCATAGCGCGCGCGAAAGGACAGGTGCTGGAGATTGCCTTGCTGCAGTACGTATCTGGCTTCCAGGTCGCCTTCCCACTCCTTTCCTCGCTTGCCGGAGCTGCCCGTGTAGTAGGCAATAGGCGCCATCTGGACCGGCGCTCGCGCCATCGATGTCTCCCTTGATGTACCTGGCCATGAGCGTCAGGCCCGGAACACCATAAGCCGCCATGTTGAGGTCGTAGGGGGCTTGAACGGACTTCTCGCCGGGGGCGTAGTGTTCGATTGTTAGGAACGGCGCCCGCTGGGGCGCCGTTTGGATGAGGGGGGTCGCAGGGAAAGGGGTACTTACTCGAGCCAGCCGGCGACGCGTTCCGGGTTTTTCTTCACCCAGTCGCGAGCCGCTGCATCCGGCTTGGCACCATCGCGAATGGCCAGCATCACTTCACCTACCTCTTCTGCGCTCCAGCTGAACTTCTTCAGGAAGGCCTCGGCTTCGGGGGCTTTGCTGGCCAGGGCCGGATTGGCGACGGTGTCGACGTGCTCATCGTCTCCGAAGACCTTTTTCGGGTCTTCCAGAAAGCGCAGCTTCCATTTGGCGAACATCCAATGCGGAATCCAGCCAGTGACCACAATGGGTTCCTTGGCTTTTTCAGCGCGTGTCAGGGCCGTGGCCATGGCTGGACCGGAACTGGCCATCAGACGAATATCGAGGTCGTATTGCTTGATGGCCTCCTCGGTGCGGCGCATCACGCCGGCCCCTGCATCGATGCCGGTGATCTTGCTGTCGAAGGTTTTGCTGTGCTGCTTGAGATCGGCGATGCTTTTGGCCTCGACGTAATCAGGCACGATCAGACCGATCTTCGCGCCCTCATAGTTAGTGCCCAGCACCACGACCTTGTCCTTCAGCTTTTCGAAATACTCACCATGGGTTGCCGGAAGCCAGGCGGAGAGTGTGGCATCCAGATCGCCCCGGGCAACGCCTTGCCACATGATGGCCGGCTCGACCGGTTGCAGCTTGATCGGGTAGCCCAGGTTGCTCTTGAGAATTTCCCCCGCGACGTGAGTCGCAGCGACGCTATCGTCCCAGCCGTTGACGTAGCCGATCTTCAGCTCGGGTTTATCAGCCGCCATGCTGGCAGCCATGCCGAGCGCCATGCTGGCGGCGCCGAGGCCACAAAGAAGGTGCTTGAGTAGACGCATGCGTTTTAGCTCCATGTCGGTGGGTGGCATTGATGCCGACCGTGAACCCGTCAGTCGGGCTCGCGGTTTACTGCAGGGCCTCGCCGGTCAGGCGAAGGCCCGCGCGCGGTCGCGCGGGCTGGTGCTCGCGCCGGTGAAATGGATGGGGTTGCTGGTGCTGTGGCGATCAAGCGAGGCATCGTCCAAGTGACTTGTCACGCCTGGACGCGCCTCGCTTCAAACGTCTGGAATCGTCAGAGCCCGACGAACTTCTTCACGGCGGCGATGCCGTCCTGGCCGTCATAGGTGGTCACGCCCGCAAGCCACTTGTCCAGGATGGCCGGGTTGGCCTTGATCCAGGTTTTCGCGACGCTCTGCGGATCGTTTCGCTCGACCGCCATCTCCATCAATTCGCTCTCGATAGCAACGGTGAACTGCAGATTCTGTAGCAGCTGGCCGACGTTCGCACAGCGCTCCAGGTAGTCTGGCGGCACTACGGTGAAGACCTTGGCTGCGCCGTAATCGGGCCCGAATACCTCGTCGCCGCCGGAGAGGTACGTCAGGTCGTATTGCGTGTTCATAGGGTGGGGGGCCCAGCCGAGGAAGACCACCGGCTCCTTCTTCCTGATTGCCCGCTGGACCTGAACAAGCATGCCGGCCTCGCTGGACTCGACCATGCGGAAGCCGCCAAGGCCGAACTGGTCGCTCTTGATCATCTTCTCGATCAGCAGGTTGCCGTCGTTGCCGGGTTCGATTGCGTAGATCTTTCCACCCAGCTGGTCCTTGAACCTGGCAATGTCCTGAAAGCTCTTGAGGCCGGCTTCGGCGGTGTAGCTCGGCACCGCCAGCGTGTATTTGGCGCCCTCCAGATTCGGCGATTCGAGAACCCTGACACCGTCGTTCTTGGTAAACGGCTCGATGACCGCGTCCATTGAGGGCGACCAGTAGCCGAGAAACGCATCGATCTGCTTGTTCTTCACGCCGGTGAAGGCAATCGGTACCGACGCCATCACCTTGCTTGGCGCGTAGCCCAGGCCTTCGGTCAGCACCATGGCCACGCCGGTCGTAGCAGCGATATCCGCCCAGCCGATTTCAGCGAAACGCACCTTCTCGCAGCTGGCGGGCTCCTGTGCCCATGCACTCTGCAGTAACGTGCAGGAGAGCAGGCCGATACCCGTGATCGTCTTGAACCTATTCATTCTGATTCCCTGTGTCTGCGGTTCTTGGCGGCTACTGACGCTGTAGCCGGAGTTTGGTGCTCACCCAGGCATACCAGCCGGCCTTTTCAGTGGCTCGTTTCGCCGTGCCGAAGCTTTCGGTAATCCGGTCAAGGATGATCGCCAGCAGTACCACCGCCATGCCGCTCTCGAAACCGAGACCGATGTCGAGACGCTGGATACTGGCGAGCACGTCGTTACCCAGGCCACCGGCACCCACCATCGAGGCGATGATCACCATCGACAGCGCCATCATGATGGTCTGATTGACGCCCGCCATGATCGAGGGCATCGCGTTGGGCAGCTGTACCTTGAACAGGAGTTGCCGGCCGTTGCAGCCGAACGATTGCCCGGCCTCGACGATCTCCTTGTTGACCTGACGAATGCCAAGGTTCGTCAGCCGCACGGCTGGCGGCATGGCGAAGATCACCGTGGCGATGATGCCGGGTACCCGTCCGAGGCCGAACAGCATCGCTGCCGGGATCAGGTAGACGAATGCCGGCATTGTCTGCATGAAGTCCAGAACCGGTCGGGTAATCATGGCGACGCGCTCACTGCGTGCCGACCATATGCCGAGGGGTATTCCGAGAAGCAGGCTGATCAGCGTCGCGGAGAACGTCAGGCCGAGGGTCACGACTGTCTGTTCCCAGAAGCCGGTCAGCACGATTAGCACGAAGGAAACGGCAGTGAAGGCGGCGAACCGGGCACCAATGCGCCAGAGTCCGAGGCCCACGAAAATGGCGATGAGCAGCCACGCGGGCGGAAGCATCAGCAAGCTCTCGATACCTTCGGAGAACCCGCTGACGATGCCGCCAAGGCTGTCGAAAGCGCCGCTATAGTTTTCCAGCAGGTGCTGAACGACGCTGTCGACCCAGCTGCCCAGATCCAGTTGCTTATCCATGGTTCATTCCTCCTGCAGGCGGGTCAGAAGGCGGCCCTTGCTGATGGCGCCCGCGTAGAATCCCTGGCTGTCGACCACCGGCATCGGGCCCTCGTTATCCACCAGACGTTCGATCACCTGGTCGAGCGGCTGGTCTTCGGTCAGCGGGTCGATATGCTTGAGCACCCGTGCATCGAGACTGCAGGTCTGGCCGTTCTCGACGAGCAGCGCGATCCGTTCCAGGCTGATGGAGCCTCGAAACTTGTTTTCCTCGTCGACGACGAAGGCGTAGTGCTTGTCCATTGCCTGCAGTTCCTGGCACACCTGCAACGCATCTGGTGCCTTGCCGTTGTGTACGTAGAGCGGAACGCTGTTGGTCTTGAGCTGGCCGGCAGTGAGGTAGCGGCTGGTGTTGACCGTGTCGAAGAAATTGCGCACGTAGCTGCTGGCGGGGTTGTCGATCAATTCCTGTGGCGTGCCGACCTGGATCAGCTTGCCGCCTTCCATGATGCCGATGCGGTTGCCGATGCGCATGGCCTCTTCGATGTCATGCGAGACGAAGATGATGGTGCGGCGATGGGTCTTCTGCAGCTCCAGCAGCACGTCCTGCATTTCCCTGCGCTTGAGCGGGTCCAACGCCGAGAAGGCTTCATCCATGATGATCATCGAAGGATTCACCGCCAGCGCGCGTGCAAGGCCGACGCGCTGCTGCATGCCGCCCGACAGCTCGTGCGGGAATTTTTGCGCAAAGGTATCCAGGCCGACTTGCGTAAGGACCGCCATGGCGCGCTCCTCACGCTCCTTGCGGCCGACACCGGCAACCTCCAAGCCGAAGGCTGCATTGTCCAGAACCGAGCGCGAGGGCATCAGGGCGAAAGATTGAAAGACCATGCTCATGTCGCGACGGCGTAGATCTATCAGCTGCGCGTGGGGCAGCTTCGCGACGTTCTGCCCATCGATGTACACATCGCCGGCAGTGGGCTCGATCAGGCGATTGATCAGGCGTATGAGCGTCGATTTGCCGGACCCGGACAGGCCCATCAGCACGAAGATTTCACCTTCCTCGACACTGAAGGACACGTCACTTACACCGATGACGGCGCCGCGTTCGGCGAGAATCTTGTCCTTGCTCCAGCCTTGCTTGAGCAGGTCGATGGCTTCTTGTGGCTGCGAGCCGAAGACCTTGTAGAGGTTTTCGACGACGATTTTTCCAGACCGCATGGGATGGTTCCCCTCAGTAGACATCCAGATCAGCTAAACGGAGACCGCACGCGCCTTGCAGCGCTTACGGCTGATGCCAACTGTTATGGCTTGTGTGTGGACTCATTCGCGGATGGAAGCGGCGCGGCGGCGGGACTCGACGAGCCTCGGCCTCAGGTGCGGATGAATGATCATCTCGCCCAGCGGCTGGCGTGGCATCGTTCTTCGGTCACCTCTGTGCTGTTAGCTACTTCCGTCCTGGCAGTACTAGCAAAACCATCGTGGCTCCTCGCTTGGGAGGCGCTGAGCCGAAATTCATTATTGTTATGCGCAGCTGTCGTTCGGTGCGGCTGCGATTGGTCTACGCAAAGCATTCATAGGCGTCGGATACCATTCTGATCCTTGGCCGGGGGGAACATGATTTAACGATATTCCCCTTCAGAGCCGGCGATTGTCGGGTTGCGACCCCTACATGCTGGCCGGCGACATGGCATCAATTAAAAGTCATCGACAACGGACTGATCATCTCCGCAATTGCCGTGCATGCGCGTTACGTAATTCGATATGCGTTACCCAGCGCGCTACGAGTAACCGCCGGTCGTTGTGGCGGCGTTCGGCCTGACGGATTTGGATATGAGTACGTCGGTGCCAGACTTCTCCCAGCCTGCAAAAGCCCGATGATGACTTCCGACTTGTGACATCCCGTGGAGTGTTCAGCGTGGCGATCAGCGTATTCGACCTTTTCAAAATCGGAATCGGGCCTTCGAGCTCGCATACCGTTGGGCCCATGCTCGCTGGCGCGCTGTTCGTCGGTGCGCTGCGCGAACGCAAGTTGCTGGAACGCGTCTCGCGCGTCGAGGTTCGCCTGTATGGCTCGCTGTCCGCCACTGGTGTCGGCCATGGCACCGACAACGCCGTGATCATGGGGTTGATGGGTGAGCGGCCCGACCTCATCGACCCGCAGCAGATAGCACCCCGCATCGCGGCCCTCAAGTCCTGCGGACAACTGCGGCTCGATGATCACTGGCCGATTGCGTTCGACTGGTCCAAGGATCTTCTGCTGCTCGAGGAGAACCTGCCGTATCACCCCAACGCCGTGACGTTCGTCGCCGAGGGCGACTCGGGTGTGCTCTATCAGGACACTTACTACTCGGTGGGCGGCGGCTTCGTGGTCAATGCCGAACAAGCGGCTGCCGGCCAGCTGGATCAGGATCACACCGAACTTCCCTATGACTTCTCCAGCGCCGTGGAGCTCTTGCAGCTGTGCAAGCTGCACGGGCTGCGCGTCAGTGAACTGATGATGGCCAATGAGCTGGCCTGGCGCAGCGAAGCGGAAGTGCGCAGTGGTCTGTTGCGCCTGTGGGAAGCGATGCAGGCGTGCGTGATCAACGGGCTGCGGCACGAGGGGGTGCTACCAGGCGGACTGAATGTGCGGCGGCGCGCTTCCAGGCTGCATCAGAACCTCATGGAGCTTGGCAAACCCAACGTCATCGGCTCCACCATGAGTGCCATGGAATGGGTGAACCTTTTCGCGCTCGCGGTGAATGAAGAAAACGCAGCCGGCGGGCGGATGGTTACTGCGCCCACCAACGGAGCTGCCGGCATCATCCCCGCGGTACTGCACTATTACATGAAGTTTCATCCCGAAGCCTGCGACGACGACGTGGTGAATTACCTCCTCGCAGCGGCAGCGGTGGGCATTCTGTGCAAGAAGAATGCATCGATTTCAGGGGCTGAGGTCGGGTGCCAGGGCGAGGTTGGTTCTGCCTGTGCCATGGCTGCCGCAGGTCTTGCAGAGCTCTTGGGTGCAACGCCCGAGCAGCTGGAGAACGCGGCCGAAATCGGCCTGGAGCACAACCTTGGGTTGACCTGCGATCCGGTCGGCGGGCTGGTGCAGGTCCCTTGCATCGAACGCAACGCCATCGCCGCAATGAAGGCGATCAACGCTGCGCAGATGGCATTGCGCGGTGATGGTGAGCACTTCATCTCGTTGGATCGAGTGATCCGAACGATGCGCGACACCGGCGCCGACATGCATGACAAATACAAGGAAACATCCCGCGGCGGTCTGGCGGTCAATGCCATCGAGTGCTGACCCGAATCCGTGCATGGCCGTGACCTCGGTGGCTGCTTGCGGTGCAGTCGACGGATTGCTTGCGCGGTAACAAGTGTCCCGCCGCTCATGTGCGTCCGCAGGATCGCCTATTGTTACCTGTGTGTTACCGCCGGTTTTCACTACTCAGATATTGTCGAGGAGGGGTCCCTGGACTGCTACGAAAGTGCTCAGGCCCAGCAATCGCAAGGCTGCCGACAGATCCCATAGGGCTTGCCCGGCCTATTGCGAGGCCTCTATCGAGGGCTTTGAAGCAGATTCAAATTCTTTTATTGAACGCGCATTCAAAATAGGCATGCAGTTTGCCTTGCTATATTCATGATTCGACCAGTGAGTCGAAAATTATAAAAAGAGCCTCGTCGAAGGCTCATAAATGCCTACGTGAGGGTCCGCCATTGTCACAGATCAACCCAGGGGTACAGCCCCCGAACCGACTCCCGCAGACTATCGGCTTTTTGCTGCTGGATAATTTCACCCTGATCTCCCTGGCTTCAGCTGTGGAGCCTTTGCGGATGGCGAATCAGCTATCCGGCAAGGAGCTCTACCGCTGGTTCACGGTGACTCACAACGGCCAGGCAGTCATGGCCAGCGACGGACTGCAGATCTCGCCGGATGCCAGTTTCGAAACGGCGCCCAAGCTCGATGCTGTGGTTGTGTGTGGTGGTGTGGACATTCTGCACAGCGTGACCCGCGACCACGTCCACTGGCTGCAGGCTCAAGCCCGTCATGGTCGCCAGATGGGTGCTGTGTGTACCGGCAGCTGGGGGTTGGCAAAGGCCGGCCTGCTCGATGGCTTCGACTGCAGCGTGCATTGGGAATGTCTGGCCGCCATGCAGGAAGCCTTTCCCCGCACGACGGTCACGCCCCGCCTGTTTTCCATCGACCGCAATCGCTTTACTGCCTCCGGCGGGACGGCACCCATGGACATGATGTTGCACCTGATCGGCGCCCAACATGGGCGTGAGCTGGCGGCGGCCATCTCGGACATGTTCATGTGCGAACGCATCCGCAACGAGCAAGATCACCAGCGGGTGCCGCTCAAGCACATGCTGGGTACCAATCAGCCGAAGCTGTTGGAAATCGTGGCATTGATGGAAGCCAACCTTGAGGAGTTGATCGATCTCGACGAGCTGGCCTGCTACGTCAATGTTTCTCGACGTCAGCTGGAGCGGCTGTTCCAGAAATATCTGCATTGCTCGCCATCGCGTTACTACCTCAAGTTGCGGCTGATACGTGCTCGTCAACTGCTCAAGCAGACGCCGATGTCGATCATCGAGGTGGCCTCGGTGTGTGGCTTCGTTTCCACGCCGCATTTTTCCAAGTGCTACCGCGAGTACTTCGGCATTCCGCCACGTGACGAGCGTTCTGGTCAGCATTCCGGGCAGGTGCTCGCAATGATCCCGAGCCCCGATGAAGGCAACAAGAACCCAGCCGTCATGGCAGCCCTGCAACGCGCTCAGGGGGAGTCGACCTACGCCAGCGTCCGAATATGATCAGCGCTTGCGCATGAGTGACCTGGCGGGATGACAGATCCTCCCGCCCGGTCAGAACAATCGAACGCCTGAACAGCGCTGTATTTTCCGGTATGTCCTCAGCCAGCCGCGACTCCAACGGGTTCCAGATGCTCATGCTCATGCAGCGTTACCCATCCCGTTGATCTCATGTTCAGCAACCCTTCGAGGGGTAAGCGGGCGCCACGCATACAAGTGGCGCATGTCACTTCCCAGCTCCTTGCTAGGGCTTCACCAAGGCCGGCAGCAATTTCCTGCAGATGGCCTCGCGCACCGCGGGCAGCAATGTGGCCGAACCCCCCAGGAGGTCCTCGACCAGTCTGCGCAGTACCTGCGCTCGCTCGTGGGAAAGGCCCATTACAGCCCTTTCGCAAGCTTGTTCTGCGGAAGCGTTCATAGGTATTTCAAAACCCAGCGACACGAGACGATCACGAAAATCGTCCTGGTCGATCAGATCGGCATGCATCATCGTCCTGGTTCCTTTGGTTCAGCTTTAAACGGCGTCGCGGCTATCGCAGGACGCCTTCCTCTCGCAGTAACTTGAAGATCGCCTCGGCGCCGGCTTCCGGCGTCAGATCACGCAATACCTGCCCACCGTCTCCGGACGCCTTGGCCGTCGCGGCTTTCAAACGGTCCGCGGCCGTCTTGCCATGGATCACCTTGAGTCGTTTTGGGCGCGGGCGGGCCGGTTGCAGTTGTGCCTGGGCGAACAGCTCATCCTCGACAACGACCACCTCTTCGGCATCGAGCTGGCCACGGCGGGCAGGGCCGAACGCGCTTTGCCGTGGCACAGGCCCGGCACTGTCGATGCTGGCGAGAAACGGCAGCCGCACCTTGAGCCGGCGCCTTTGTCCTCTAGGCAGCGCCTGCAACACCAGGGCGCTGCCATTTTCGACGCTCTCGACCTCAGCCAGTCCCACCACAAGCGGCCAGCCCAGTCGCTCGGCCAGCAGGTAGGGGAGCATGCCCGAGCCTTCACCGGTTTCTGCCTGGCTGCCGGTCAAGACCATCTGTACCCCGGCGTTGACCAGGTACTCGGCAAGGACGGGCAGGGCGTCGGCCCCCGGCGGCTGCTGCAGCACGGTGAGTTCTTCCAGACCCATCCCGAGGTAGCCCCGCAGCGCTTCCTCTTCGGGATTGCCGGCATGCACCAACTGCAGCCGTTCCCCGACCAGACGCAGCCCCAGCTCCACGGCACGGGCGTCCTGCTCGGCTCGGCGGGTGCGTCCCGAGGTCGGATGCGTGCCGACCGATACCAGCGCGATGATGTTCAAGTCAGTCATGACGGGTGCTCCGTAGCGTTGATCGCGCTTCATCGATCCACCAGCACGTGGTGACGGTGGATGCATGAATTGGCATACACCCTTCCCATTCAAGCGGCATCACGTTGTCCTCCCTGGCGCCATTCGGCGACCCGCTCCATCAGCGCCTTGAGAATCGCGGCGGAGTCACCGATAACCGACAGATCCGCGCGTTTGATCATGTCGCAGCCTGGGTCCATGTTGACCGCCACGACTTTGTCGCAAGCGCCGATTCCTTGAAGATGCTGGACGGCCCCGGAAATACCCACCGCCAGATAGACCCGGGCGGTAACCCAGGTGCCGGTCGCGCCGACCTGGCAATGGCGAGGCATGAATCCATCGTCGACCGCGACGCGGGACGCGCCCTTGGTAGCGCCGAGCACTTCTGCGGCGCGATGGAACAGGTCCCAGTCCTTCACGCCGTTGCCACCGGCGAGGATGAATTCCGACTCGGCCATGGGTATCAGCGCGGGATCGACGGCAACCGGTCCGAGATTCTCCAGCCGCGGCAGGCTGCGAGCCACAGCGTCTTGAAGCGACATCGGTAGTACTTCATGGCGAGTATCGGCCACAGGCTCGGCGCATTCGGCGGCGGCCAGCACCAGCTTCGGCAGCGGCCGCTGCAGGTCCTTGAGGCCAGCACCTGCGCGCCCGGTGCAATGGGTCTCGTCCACCTGCCAAACGCGTGTCGCAGGGCGTTCGCCGAGTTTGGCGGCCAGACGACGACCGAGTTCTGCGCCACCGCTGCGGCTGTCGGGCAACAGCCAGTGGCGCGGAGCAAACTGACGATCAACTGCCACCAGCGCCTGCAGACGTTGCTCCGGCGCGTAGCCTTCGTATTCGGCACCCTCAAGATGAAGGAGGCGATCGACACCAGCGGTATCCAGGGCGGACTCCTTGTGATCGCCGAAGAGGATGGCCAACACCGCTCCCTGCGCCCCGGCGAGCTTGCGTGCCAGGCCGAGCAGATCCCGGTCGTGGCTGGAGAGCCGGCCACCTGGCATGTCCGGTACGGCAACGATGTAGAAGCTCGGATGCTCGATGCGGTGGAGCGGCAGCAGCACGACATCTTTGGCGGTGGCCGAACGGCCGCTGCCGCCTTGCTGGGCACCGCTGCGATCGATGCGTTTGATCCCGTTGGGGCCGATGAAGCCGACCGCATGCGGGTCTTTACGAACGACGCCGTTGGGGCCCATCCAGCTTGTCTCGCCTCTGATCTGCATGGCGGCATGCAGTGGGTGCAGACGGTTGCGGGCGATCCACTCGGTGCGAGGGTCGCGACGGATCACAGTCATGACGAAGCCTCCGGGTTCAGGGCACTCATCGTAGTGGCGAGCTTGTTCGCGAGCGGCTCAGCGCGGCGATGCTGGATGATCATGGATGCACCTCCGCTACTTCCTCATGTTTGGCCACTGCTCGTTTCTTTGCAGGGGTGTTGGTGCTTTCGATCAGCACCTCGGCGACCAGCTCGGCGATGTCCTTGATTTCAGGCCGCGGCGCAACCACGCCTTCGAGCATTGCTGTGCACTGCGGGCAGCCCACGGCCACCACTTCGGCGCCGGTTTCCTTGATATCGGCCATGCGCATGTCGGGGATGCGTTGCTTGCCGGGAATGTCGGTGATCGGCGCGCCGCCACCACCACCGCAGCAGCGCGAACGGAAGCCGGAGCGGGCCATTTCCTTGACCTCGATCCCGATCGCCTTGAGCACGGCGCGCGGCGCTTCATACTCGCCGTTGTAACGGCCCAGGTAACAGGGATCGTGATAAGTGACGCTGGCACTCTGGTGCTTGCCAAGATCCAGCTTGTCGCGGGCGATGAGGGTGGCGATGTAGGTGCTGTGGTGCAGCACCTCGTAGCGACCACCCAGCTCGCCGTACTCGTTCTTCAGCACATGGAAGCTGTGCGGGTCGCAGGTGACGATGGTCTGGAAGCGGTACTGAGCCAGGGTTGCAATGTTGCGTTTGGCCAGTTGCTGGAAGGTCGCCTCGTCGCCGAGCCGGCGTGCAACGTCGCCGCTGTCGCGCTCCTCCAGGCCGAGCACGGCGAAGTCCACCTCGGCAGCTTTCAGGACTTTGACGAAGGCGCGCAGGGTGCGTTGGTTGCGCATGTCGAAGGCGCCGTCACCGACCCAGAACAGCACCTCGGCCTGCTTCTTTTCGCTCATCAGCGGCAGGTTGAGGTCAGCCGCCCAGTTGAGTCGCCCGCCAGGAGCAAAGCCTCCGGGGTTGTCGGTGGCGATCAGATTGTCCAGCACCTCGGCGCCCTTGTTCGGCGTGGCGCCTTTCTCAAGGGTGAGATGGCGGCGCATGTCGACGATGGCATCGACGTGCTCGATCATCATCGGGCACTCCTCGACGCATGCACGGCAGGTGGTGCAGGACCACAGGGTTTCCGCCTCGACCAGACCCTTGCCCTCGGCAAAGACGATTGGCTGGTGCGGATTGCCGCCATGCTCGCCGACAGGAATGCCCGGATAGGGGCTGCCGAAATAGCCTTTGTCGCTGCCGCCGGCCAGGCCGACGACCATGTCCTGGATCAGCTTTTTCGGGTTCAGGGGCTGGCCTGCGGCGAACGCCGGACACGCGGCCTCGCAGCGCCCGCACTGCACGCAGGCATCGAAGCCGAGCAGCTGGTTCCAGGTGAAATCCTTGGGTTTTTCCACGCCCAGCGGTGCGTTCGGGTCGTTCAGATCGAGGGCCTTCAACCCGCTGGAGCGCGCCGCGCTGGCATTGTGCGGGCTGCGAAATCGCTCCGGACGACGATGGAAAGCCAGGTGCAGGGCACCGGCGAAGGCATGCTTCATCGGCCCGCCCCAGGTCATGCCGAAAAACATCTCCGACACACCCCAGGCCACGCCGACAGCCAGGACAGCCGCCAATATCCAGCCCCCGAAGCCCTCGGGCAGAATGCCGGCCACCGGCAGGGTGGCGATGAAAAAGCTGAACGAGAACATCAGCAGGCTTTTCGGCAGGCGCATCCAAGGGCCTTTCGACAGCCGCGCTGGCGGGTTGCGGCGGCGTTTGGCGACAAACAACGCGCCGACGAACATCAGCACGCAGGCACCCAACAGGGCAAAACCGAGAATACGGTTCTGCAGACCGAAGCCATGCACAACGATCGCCAGTATCGCGGCCAGCACGAAGCCGCCAGCGGTGGCGACGTGCGTCTTGGACATGTACTTGTCACGCTCGACTACGTGGTGCAGGTCGACCAGGTAGCGTCGCGGCATGGCCATCAGGCCGCCCAGCCAATCGACCTTCGAGGGACGCCCACGACGCCACATGGCGAAGCGCTTGCCGGCGCCAAGCACCGCGAGCCCGAGGGCGGCGAACAGCAGGATGGGGAGTAGGGTGTTCAACATCGTATGGTCTCCTCAGAGGGACCTGAAAGCGGCACGGATAGCGCCCTTTCCCTTTGGAAAGGGCTGGGGTGAGGGTTCTGTCAGGCGCCTGGATCTCTCAGTAGCGCCAACCCTCCCTCACCCCCGGCCCCTCTCCCGGTGGGAGAGGGGAGACGGGCTTAAAAGTCCTTGCAGATCCGCAGCGCGTCATATATCGCCGCATGGGTGTTGCGCTGAGCCACACAGTCGCCAATGCGGAACAACACATAGCCACCGGCAGCCTTGCCATCAAGACTGGCGAGGCAGGGCTGCGGTTGAATGGCGAACAGCGCCTCTACATCGACCTGCCCTTTATTGAGCGAGCCTTCCTTGAGTGCGTAGTAGAGCGTTTCGTCCGGCCGTACACCGTTCTCAACCACCACCTGATCGACGACCCTTTCTTCTTTGGCGCCGGTGTACTCGTTCTCAAGTACCGCCACCATCTTGTCACCCTCGCGGTAGACCTTTTCCAGCACCATGTCGCCGGTCATGATCACTTCCTTGGGGTACAGGCTGCGGTAGTAGGTCGGGAAACTTGTACCGCCGATGGCCACGCCGGGTTTTATGTCGTCGGTGACGATCTCGACCTTGGCGCCTTTTTCAGCGATGAAGTCAGCCACCGACATGCCGGTGAATTCGCAGATGGTGTCGTAGACCAGAACGTTGTTGCCCGGCGCGACCTTGCCGTCGAGCACGTCCCAGCTGCTGACGATCAGGCCTTCTTCGGCGCCCCAGTGCTCGTTCTGCTCGATGAAAGGATGGCCGCCGTTGGCCAGCACCACGATGTCCGGACGCAGGTCGAGAATGGTGTCGACATCTGCGCCGGTGCCCAGACGCAGGTCGATGTTCAGACGCGCCAGTTCAAGCTGGAACCAGCGGGTGATGCCGGCCATCTGGTCACGCTGGGGCGCCTTGGCGGCAATGCTGATCTGCCCGCCAAGACTGTCCTTTTTCTCGAACAGGGTGACGTCGTGGCCCCGCTCGGCCGCGACGCGTGCAGCTTCCATCCCCGCCGGGCCGCCACCAACGATGACTACCTTGCGTTTGGATCCGGTGGTCTTTTCGATGATATGCGCCAGGCCCATGTATTCGCGGCTGGTCGCGGCGTTCTGGATGCAAAGTACGTCCAGGCCCTGATACTGGCGGTCGATGCAGTAGTTGGCGCCGACGCACTGCTTGATCTGGTCAACCTGGCCCATTTTGATCTTGGCGATCAGGTGTGGGTCGGCGATATGCGCCCGCGTCATGCCGACCATATCCACGTAGCCGCCCTCGAGGATGCGTTGGGCCTGGTTCGGGTCTTTGATGTTCTGCGCATGCAAAACCGGAACAGACACCACTTCCTTGATGCCAGCAGCCAGATGCAGGAACGGCTCTGGTGGGTAGCTCATGTTCGGGATCACGTTGGCCAGGGTGTTGTGCGTATCGCAGCCCGAGCCGATCACGCCGAAGAAGTCGACCATGCCGGTGGCATCGTAGTACTTGGCGATCTCTTTCATGTCCTCATGGGTGAGGCCGTCCGGGTGGAACTCGTCGCCGGTGATGCGCATGCCGACGCAGAAGTCGTCACCCACCTCGGCGCGCACAGCCTTGAGCACTTCCAGGCCGAATTTCATGCGGCCCTCGAAGGTGCCGCCCCACTCGTCGGTACGCTTGTTCACGCGCGGCGACCAGAACTGGTCGATCAGGTGTTGATGCACGGCGGACAGCTCGACCCCGTCCAGGCCACCTTCTTTGGCACGGCGTGCGGCCTGGGCGTAATTGCCGATTACCCGCCAGATCTCTTCCGGCTCGATTGTCTTGCAGGTGGCACGATGCACCGGCTCGCGGACGCCAGACGGCGACATAAGGGTCGGCCAGTGGTAGCCGTCCCAGCGCGAGCGGCGGCCCATGTGGGTAATCTGAATCATGATCTTGGCGCCGTGCTTGTGCATGGCGTCGGCCAGATTCTGGAAGTGCGGGATGATACGGTCGGTGGATAGGTTGACCGAACTCCACCATTGCTGAGGGCTGTCGATGGCCACCACGGAAGAGCCGCCGCAGATCGCCAGGCCGATACCACCCTTGGCCTTCTCCTCGTAGTACTTCACGTAGCGCTCGGTGGTCATGCCGCCGTCGGTGGCATAGACCTCGGCGTGGGCAGTGCTGATCACGCGGTTGCGGATGGTCAGCTTGCCGAGCTGAATCGGCTGAAACATTGCTTCGAAAGCCATTGCGGCACCCTCACGGAAAAGCGGCCTAGCGGTTTCTCTGCGGGGATGCTTCAGCGGCGATGATGCTGCGGCTGAAGCTCCTCACGCATACCTTTTTTAGAGTGGTTTGACGCGGAACAAGCCGTGGTCATGGCCGTCCTGCGACGCGCCGTAGACCTGTTCGGCGACGGTGCGGATGCTGCTGCCCTTGGCTTGGAGAATCTGGTCCATGGCACCGGCGAACCAGCCGGTGAACATGTAATCCACCGGGCGGCCGCATTTGCCGTACACGTAGACAAAGGCCGAATGGTCCAGGCGCACTTCGCAGGTGCCCGCGTCCAGGTCGATCGACTGGATCTTGAACAGCCCCCAGCCTCGCTGTGACAGGCGCTTCATGTAGTGTTCGAAGACTTCAACGCCGACCAGACCGTGGCACTCGGCTTCCTTCTCGCACCAGTGCCAGGCCGACTTGTAGCCAGCCTTGTAGAGAATCTCGGCGTAAGCCTCGGCGCCGAGAACTTCCTCGATGCCCATGTGATTGTTGACGAAGAAATGCCGCGGCACATAGAGCATCGGCAGGGCGTCAGTGGTCCAGACGCCGGTTTCGTCGTCGACCTGGATGGGCATTTCAGGGGCGTGGGTGGACATGTTTCAGGTACTCCAGAATTCGTTGATTTGGCCCCTCTCGCCGTGAGAGAGGGGAGACAAGCCTTATTCGCCCCAGACGTCCGCCAGTACGCGCATCCAGTTTTCGCCCATCACCTTGCGCACCGTGCGTTCGGGCATGCCGCGCTTGAGAAGGGTTTCGGTGAGGTTGGGGAATTCGCCAACAGTGCGGATGCCCAGCGGGTTGACGATCTTCCCGAAGCTGGTCAGCCGGCGCGCGTAACCCTTGTCGTGGGTCAGCCACTCGAAGAAGTCCTGGCCATGGCCCTGGGTGAAGTCGGTGCCGATGCCGATGGCGTCTTCGCCGACGAGGTTCATCACGTACTCGATGGCTTCGGCGTAATCGTCGATGGTCGAGTCGATGCCCTTGGCGAGGAACGGCGCGAACATGGTCACGCCGACGAAGCCGCCGTGGTCGGCGATGAATTTCAGCTCTTCGTCGGACTTGTTGCGGGGGTGTTCCTTCAGGCCGGAAGGCAGGCAGTGGGAGTAGCAAACCGGCTTGTTGGAGGCCAGGATGACCTCTTCGCTGGTTTTGCTGCCCACGTGGGAGAGATCGCACATGACGCCGACGCGGTTCATCTCCGCGACGATCTCATGGCCAAAGCCAGACAGCCCGCCGTCGCGTTCGTAGCAGCCCGTGCCGACCAGATTCTGGGTGTTGTAGCACATCTGTACGATGCCGACGCCGAGCTGCTTGAAGACCTCGACGTAGCCGATCTGGTCCTCGAATGCATGAGCGTTCTGGAAGCCGAACAGGATGCCGGTCTTGCCCAGCTCCTTTGCTTTACGGATGTCGGCCGTGGAACGCACTTGCATGACCAGATCGCTGCACTCGCGAATCAGCTTCTGGCTGGCGGCGATGTTATTGACCGTTGCCTGGAAACCTTCCCATACCGAGACGGTGCAGTTGGCGGCCGTCAAACCACCCTTGCGCATGTCTTCGAACAGTTCGCGGTTCCATTTAGCGATGACCAGTCCGTCAATGACGATGCTGTCAGCGTGCAGTTCGGTTGGGTTCATCAGGTAACTCCCCAGTGCGGCGCATCGAAACCTTTGTCGACGCTTTGCGGCAGCTTATCCCTGGGGGGCATGTCGTCCCGATGCAAAAACGACTGGGGTATTGCTTAAAACGGCAGGCGTGGTTCCACGAGATGGATCATCGACCGCGCATCAAGGGATGCTGGGCTTGTGGCCTAAGGCATATGCCACTTCATGACCCAGTTCAGGCCGGCCTTGCAGATGCCCTGCGCTTGCCTGAAAGCACCACCGCTGGCCTACGCGCTGATTGACAGTGGGGTTGAAGGCGCCGGCCAAGAGCAGGGGCAGCGCAGCATTGCTGAACTGGAACGCTATCGCGACGACCGCCTGCTGGCCGTGCTGGCGGCTATAAAGGAAACCAAGGCACGCCACGGCTTCGGCTTTACTGAATGAA
Source organism: Stutzerimonas zhaodongensis (assembly GCF_003696365.1). Taxonomy (GTDB): domain Bacteria; phylum Pseudomonadota; class Gammaproteobacteria; order Pseudomonadales; family Pseudomonadaceae; genus Stutzerimonas; species Stutzerimonas zhaodongensis. The sequence goes on along the minus strand of NZ_RFFM01000002.1, from coordinate 1,161,376 downwards.
GCCGTCGCAAGCGATGCGCTATTGCCGCGCCACAGCGGTGGGGGTGCAAACCATTCACTGCTAGATTAGCCGTTGCGTCGTCGAGCCTGCGACATGGGCTCAGCGCACTCGACTGCCAGTTCCGAGGACGACCATCACCATGCTCCTGACCAGCTACCGCACCGCCATACCCGCCGAATGGGTGGACTACAACGGGCACCTGCGCGATGCCTTCTACCTGCTGATCTTCAGCTATGCCACGGATGCGCTCATGGATCGAATCGGCCTGGATGAGGCGGGTCGAGCTCGAACGGGGCATACCCTCTATACCCTCGAGTGTCATCTCAACTACCTGAACGAGGTAAAGCTTGGTGACGAGGTCGAGGTGCGTACTCACCTGCTGGCATATGACCACAAGCGTCTGCACGTCCATCTCGCTCTATATCGCCCCGGTGAGGAGCAGTTGCTGGCGGCCAGCGAGCAGATGCTGATGAACATCGACCGTAGCGTCGGGCGCTCGTCGGCCTTTGACGAGGAGGTACTGGCGTCCGTTCGGGCGTTGCACGAGACGCAGCGTGGTTTGCCCAGGCCCATTCACATCGGGCGGGTGATTGGGCTTCCTGGCGAGGCCGGACATGGCGGCCCACCAAGTGGGCGCGCATAAACAAGCGCCCAAAAAAGGGGGAGCCAGAAGACTCCCCAAAAAGGGTGACACCATGCCTGTGCGCGACGGGCGCAGGCCGCGCTTTGGCTCAGGCGGCGCTGAACATCCGGTGTGGGTCGATGACGAATTTCTTCGGTACGCCGGCATCGAACTCGCCGTAGCCTTTGGGCGCGTCATCCAGGCTGATCACCTGCACACCCACCACTTCGGCGATGTTGATGCGGTCCCACATGATGGCCTGCATCAGGGCGCGGTTGTACTTCATCACCGGGGTCTGGCCGGTGTGGAAGCTGTGGGATTTGGCCCAGCCCAGACCGAAGCGAATGCTCAGGCTACCCATCTTCGCTGCTGCATCCACTGCTCCCGGATCTTCGGTCACGTAGAGACCCGGAATACCGATCTTGCCGGCGACCCGCACCACGCCCATCAGCGAGTTGAGTACTGTTGCGGGCGCTTCGCTCTGCGCGCCCGCATGGCCATGTCCGCGTGCCTCGAAGCCAACCGCATCAACCGCGCAGTCCACTTCCGGCTCGCCCAGAAGAGCCGCGATCTGCTCGTGCAGTGGCGTGTCCTGGGACAGGTCGGCGATTTCGAAGCCCTGGGCCTTGGCGTGGGCCAGACGCACTGGATTGACGTCGCCAACGATGACCACCGCTGCGCCTAGCAGCCGCGCGGATGCCGCCGCAGCGAGACCGACCGGACCGGCACCAGCAATGTACACCGAGCTACCCGGGCCTACGCCCGCGGTGACCGCGCCGTGGTAGCCGGTGGGCAGGATGTCGGACAGGCAGGTCAGGTCACGGATCTTCTCCATCGCCTTGTCGCGGTCGGGCAGCTTGAGCAGGTTGAAGTCGGCGTAGGGAACCAGCACGTACTCGGCCTGGCCACCGGTCCAGTCACCCATGTCGACATAGCCATAGGCACCGCCGGCGCGTGCCGGGTTGACGGTCAGGCAGACGCCGGTGTGTTGCTCCTTGCAGGAGCGGCAACGGCCGCAGGCGACGTTGAAGGGCACGGAAACCAGATCGCCAAGCTGCAGGTTCTCGACGTCGCTGCCTTTCTCGATCACTTCACCCGTGATCTCGTGGCCCAGCACCAGGCCGGTCTGAGCAGTGGTGCGCCCGCGGACCATGTGCTGGTCCGAGCCGCAGATGTTGGTGGAAACGACGCGCAGAATTACACCGTGCTCGATCTTGCGCCCGCGTGGGTCCTGCATTTTCGGATAGTCGATGCGTTGTACTTCGACCTTGCCTGCGCCGAGATAAACGACGCCACGATTGTCAGCCATCTGCCTTTCTCCTTTGTTTTTGTGAATACAAGGCGCGACGGGAGGCCGCGCGGGCTTGTAGTGGAGCTGTCAGTTGCCGTCTGCGTCAGCCGGCAGTTGCTTGGATGCGGACCTGCTGGCCGCCTGGTGGTGTTGGCGTCTCAAAGCACGACCGTGCGACTGGCGTGCAGGAACACGCGGCGCTCGAGGAAATAGCCGACGGCCTTGGCCAGTGTCAGGCATTCGATGTCGCGGCCTTTGGCGATCAGGTCCTCGGGATAGTGAGTGTGGTCCACGGGCTCGACGCCCTGAGCGATGATCGGCCCTTCGTCGAGGTCGTTATTGATGAAGTGCGCGGTCGCGCCCACCAGCTTGACGCCTTTCTGGTACGCCTGATGGTAGGGCTTGGCGCCTTTGAAACCGGGCAACAAGGAATGGTGGATGTTGATGGCACGCCCATCGAGCGTGCGGCAGAGCTCGGGCGAGAGCACTTGCATGTAGCGTGCGAGCACCACCAGCTCCGCACCGCTGTCCTCTATCACCTGCAACACCTGACGTTCCTGGGCCGGCTTGTCGCGCGGATCGAGCGGGAAGTGGTGATAGGGGATACCGTGCCAGCGTGCCAGGGGTTCCAGATCCGGGTGGTTGGAGACCACCGCAGCGATATCCATCGGCAGTTGGCCGATGCGCTGGCGATAGAGCAGGTCGTTCAGGCAATGATCTGACTTGGACACCATGATAACCACCTTGGCCCTGTAGCCCGGTGGTGTCAGTTCGGTATGCATCTCGAACGGCGTGACGCGGTCGATCAGACCCGTGCGGAACTGCGCCTCGTCGAAACCGTCTGGCGCACGGAACTCGACGCGGATGAAGAAGCGGCTGACCAGCCGATCATCGAAGCTGTGGTGCTCGGTGACGTAGCAGCCCTGTTCGAACAGGTAGCGGGTCACCACGTCCACCGTGCCGAGCAGGCTCGGGCTGTGTGCGGTGAGAATCCAGGTATCGGGCGTGCGGCTCATGGTGTTCTCCGAATGCTGCACAAACTCAGGTTGGCGCTATGCGCTGCGTTCCGGCAGGGAGGCGACGCTTGCGCTGTCGAGCCTACAAACGGTGCGCCCCGGAGCAGGCTTAAAGTGAATCTCACGCCTCGATCGCCAGCCCATACTCGGCGCTGGCGTCCTGCAGCCAGAGCCAGATGTAATCGGCGAAGCTGCGCCGCACCACCAGCTCCCACACGTCCTCGGCCGTGTGGCGGATGACCAGCTGACTCTTGGCGAAGTGGGTGCCCACCGCCTTGCCCACCGGAAAGTTGCTCGGGTGGACATCGTAGGGCGTGGACTTCATCAGCAGCTCGCGGACCTTTTCCCCGGAAAGCTCGACCAGGGTCTGCCCGCCGCTGACGTTGACCACCTGGATGTGCTGTCCGGCCAAGGCCTCGCGCAGTCTCTGTTCAGCGGCGAACTCTTCGCCCTGCGGCACGATCAGCAGCCATTCGTCCGGGCCCATCCACTGCAGGGACGTCTCGCCGTCTGCCACCAGTGTCAGAGCGACCGGCAACGGCAGGCCGAGCGCAGCCTGTACGCCGCTGGCAAAAGACTGGTCGTGTGCATCGCCGCGCAGGGTCAGGTGACCGCGCAGCTTTTTTTCACGCAGGCGTATGCCGGCTCCGGCGCGACCCTTGCCGACCAGCTCGGCGAGGCCTGCGTGGTGCAGCGGCGATTGCGCCTCGAGGGTGTCCGGCCGTTGTCTGTAAACGTTCACTGCGGTCATGGGTTACCTGCCTGGCGCCACTTTGCGCCGTTGAATTCTGGTGTACCGAGGTGAGGCTGGCGCGCCAGCCTCACGCTCACCTCACACGTTCTGCCGTTCGCCTTTAGGGTCGTAGAACACCGAGCTGACGATTTCGGCTTCTATCACGCTGCCATCGACCAGCGGCGCGAAGACACGCTCGCCGATGCGCTTGAGGCCGCCCTTGACCAGGGCCATGGCGAAGGAATAGCCCATGGCTGCGCTCATGTAGCTGGAGGTCACGTGGCCAACCATGGTCATCGGAATTGGCTGCGTGGGGTCGAACACCAGCTGCGCGCCTTCTGGCAAGACCTTCTTCGGATCCAGCGGTTTGAGACCGACCAGCTGTTTGCGGTCTTCCTTCAGGCAGTCCTCGCGGTTCATGCCGCGCCAGCCGATCCAGGAGAAGGGCTTTGAGCGACCGACGCACCAGCCCATGTTCAGGTCGTCCGGGGTCACGGAACCGTCGGTGTCCTGGCCAACGATGATGAAACCCTTCTCGGCACGCAGCACGTGCATGGTCTCGGTCCCATAGGGGGTCAGCCCGTGCTTCTTGCCCGCTTCGATGATCTGCTCCCAGACACCGAGCGCGTAGTCGGCCTGCACGTTGACCTCGTAGCTCAGCTCCCCGGTGAAGGAGATGCGGAACACCCGTGCGGGCACGCCGCCGACCTTGCCTTCTTTCCAGCTCATGAACGGGAAGGCTTCTTTTTCCAGGTCGATGTCCGTGACCTCGGCCAGCAACTTGCGGCTGTTGGGGCCGGACAGGGTCATGGTCGCCCAGTGGTCAGTGACCGAAGTGAAGTACACCTTCAGCTCCGGCCATTCGGTCTGGTGGTAGATCTCCAGCCACTCCATCACCCGTGCGGCACCGCCGGTGGTGGTGGTCATCAGGAAGTGATTGTCGGCCAGGCAGGCGGTCACGCCGTCATCGAAGACCATGCCGTCTTCTTTGCACATCAAGCCGTAACGGGCTTTGCCCACGTCCAGTTTGGTCCAGGCGTTGGTGTAGACGCGGTTGAGGAATTCGCGCGCATCCGGGCCCTGGATATCGATCTTGCCCAGCGTGGAGGCGTCGAGGATACCCACCTGATTGCGCACGGCCAGGCATTCGCGGGCCACGGCGGCGTGCAAGTTCTCGCCCTTCTTGGGGAAGTACCAGGGGCGCTTCCACTGGCCCACATCCTCGAACTCGGCGCCGTTCTCCAGGTGCCATTTCTGCATGGCGGTGTAGCGCTTGGGCTCGAATAGCTCGCCACAGTGACGACCGGCGACTGCGCCGAAGGTAACCGGCGTGTAGTTCGGGCGGAACATCGTGGTGCCCATTTCGGCGATGCTGATGCCCATCGAATGAGCGGCAATGGCCAGGCCGTTGATGTTACCGAGCTTGCCCTGGTCGGTACCGAAGCCCAGCGCGGTGTAGCGCTTTACATGCTCGACCGACTCGAAGCCTTCACGGGTAGCGAGTTTGATGCCCGCCGCGGTGACATCGTTCTGCAGGTCTACGAACTGCTTGGGCGCACGTTCAGTGGGTTTGTCGTGAGGGACCTGGAACAGTCCGACGCTCGGCTCCTCGACACGCTGTTCGACTGTCGGCAGGCTCCCCGTTACAGCACCGAAGCCATTATCGGCGGCAGCCTTGGCGCCAGCCTCGAAGCCGTCGGCAAGCGCATCGCCCAGGGCAAAGACCCCGTTGACGGCGCCAGCACAGATACGCTGCTGGAAGCCTTCACCGGGAACGAAGGCAAGAATGTCTTCGCGCCAGGTTGGACGACCGCCCAGGTGGGAGGCGAGGTGGACCACGGGGCTGTAGCCACCGGAGCTGGCAATCAGGTCGCAATCGACCACCTCACCGGCGTTGGTGACCTTGTGGCTGGCAATGTCGATTGCACAGATACGTGCGCCCGTTACCCGCTTGCTGCCGCGCGCTTCGACCACCGCACTGCCGGCGAGAACACGTACGCCTCGCCGGCGTGCTTCCTCGACCCAGGCACCGCGTGGATTGCTGCGGGCATCGGCAACCGCGACCACTTTATGGCCTGCGTCCAGCCAGTCGAGCACCACACGGTAGGCATAATCGTTATTGGTCGACAAAACCAACTGACGACCAGGCGTCACGCCGTAGCGGCGCACATATGTGGAAACCGCGTCGGCCAGCATGTTTCCGGGCACGTCGTTGTTCGAATAGACCAGTGGGCGCTCGTGGGCGCCGGTCGCCAGCACCACACGCTTGGCCCTGACGCGATGCATGCGCTGACGGACGATTCGCTGCCCGAGCGCGCCCATGGGCGCTAGCTCTCCGAGGTGGTCGGCCAGGCGCTGGTGAATGGTGAGGAAGTTGTGATCGTGGTAGCCGGTCACGGTGGCGCGTGGCAGCAGCGTCACTTCCGCCATCGCTTCCAGTTCAGCAATGGCGCTGGCGGCCCAGTCGGCAGCGGGCTTGCCATCGAGCGTCTCGCGTGTGGCGAGCAGGCTGCCTCCGAACTCTTCCTGCTCGTCGGCCAGAATCACCCGGGCGCCACTGCGACCAGCAGCGAGGGCTGCGGCCAGACCCGCAGGACCAGAACCGACCACCAGCACGTCGCAATGCTGGTTCAGATGGTCGTAGCTGTCCGGGTCATTCACCGTCGGCGCGCGCCCCAGGCCTGCGGCCTTACGAATGTACTTCTCGTAGGTCAGCCAGAGGTTTTGCGGGTACATGAAGGTCTTGTAGTAGAAACCGGGCGGCATCATCCCGCCGCCGACCTTGCCGAGAATACCCATCAGGTCAGTGTCGACACTCGGCCAGCCGTTTACGCTTTTCGCGGTCAGGCCTGCGTACAGGGCTTGCTGAGTGGCACGAACGTTGGGGATTTGCGCAGCTTCGGTGCCGCCGATCTGCAGCACGGCATTCGGCTCCTCGGAACCCGCGGCGACGATGCCGCGCGGGCGTGAGTACTTGAAGCTGCGACCCACCACATCGACACCGTTGGCCAGCAACGCAGCGGCAAGCGTGTCACCGACGAAGCCCTGATAGGTTTCACCATTGAAGCTGAAGGTCAGGGGCCGGCTGCGGTCGATACGGCCACCCTGGGAAAGACGATTGACCTGGCTCATGCCCTTACTCCTTGGTCGACAGCCTTCTTCGCAGCGAGCGAAGCCTCGGTCACGCTGGGCTGCTCGCCGATCTTGTAGGTTTCTAGAATTTCGTAGCTCACCGTGTGACGGGTGACGTTGAAGTACTGGCGGCACCCGGCTGCGTGAATCCACAGTTCGTGGTGAATCCCGCGTGGGTTGTCACGGAAGAACAGGTAGTCGCCCCATTCCTCGTCGGTGCAGGCGTTCGGGTCCTGTGGGCGAGGGATGTGCGCCTGGCCGCCCGCGTGGAATTCTTCTTCGGAGCGCAGTTCGCCACAGTGAGGGCAGAAGATATGCAGCATGGTCGGTACCTCCAGAAAACCTTCCTCCCCCCGCCGTCGGCGGAGGGGGCACTAAATCAGTGTGCGACCCCAGCCGCGCCGTGTTCGTCGATCAAGGCGCCGTTGTGGAACCGTTCGATCGAAAACGCCTTGGCCAGCGGGTGCATCTCGCCCTTGGCCAGGCTGGCGGCGAACACGTGACCCGAGCCCGGCGTGGCCTTGAAGCCACCCGTGCCCCAACCGCAGTTGAAGAACAGGTTTGGCACCGGGGTCTTGGCGATGATCGGGCAGGCGTCCGGGGTGGTATCGACGATGCCGCCCCACTGGCGATTCATGCGCACCCGCGAGAGGATCGGGAACATCTCGACGATGGCTTGCAGCGTGTGTTCGATGGTGGGGTAGGAGCCACGCTGGCCGTAACCGACATAGCTGTCGATACCGGCGCCGATGACCAGGTCGCCCTTGTCCGACTGGCTGATGTACCCGTGCACGGCGTTGGACATGATCACGGTGTCGATAATCGGCTTGATCGGCTCGGACACCAGAGCCTGCAGCGGATGGGACTCGAGCGGCAGGCGGAAACCAGCCAGCTTGGCCATGTGTCCGGAGTTACCGGCAGTGACCACACCGACGCGCTTGCCGCCGATGAAGCCTTTGTTGGTTTCAACGCCGATGCACACGCCGTTTTCCTTGCGGAAGCCGATCACTTCGGTTTGCTGGATCAGATCGACGCCCAGGGCGTCGGCGGCGCGGGCATAGCCCCAGGCAACCGCATCGTGACGGGCAACACCACCGCGGCGCTGTAGAGACGCGCCGAGAATCGGGTAGCGGGTGTTCTTCGAGCAGTCCAGGTAGGGGATCATCTCGGCCACCTGCCGGGCATCTACCACTTCACCGTCGATACCGTTGAGGCGGTTGGCGCTGACGCGGCGCTCGATGTCGCGCATGTCCTGCAGGGTGTGGCCAAGGTTGAACACGCCGCGCTGGGAAAACATCACGTTGTAGTTGATGTCCTGAGACAGGCCTTCCCAAAGCTTCATCGCGTGCTCGTAGAGCCGCGCCGATTCGTCCCACAGATAGTTGGAACGCACAATGGTGGTATTGCGTGCGGTATTACCACCGCCCAGCCAACCCTTCTCGATCACCGCGACATTCTTAACGCCGAACACTTTCGCAAGGTAATAAGCCGTAGCCAGGCCATGGCCACCGCCGCCGACGATGACTACGTCGTATACCGGCTTGGGCTTGGGATTGCGCCACATGCGCTGCCAGTTTTCGTGATGGCTGAATGAGTGCTTGAGCAGGCCGAAGCCGGAATAACGTTGCATGTCGAATGCTCCTGAAGAACGACCGCCTCGAAGCGGTGATGCGACTCGTAGCGGAGATCAGCGATCCACCAACTGGGGGTGGAAGGAACCTGCGCCTTCCACCCTGCGAATCAGCGGTACACCGGATAGTCGGCGCACAGCCCAGCCACTTGTCGCGCCACCTGCGCCTCGACATCGTCATCGCCGAGGTGATCGAGGATGTCGCAGATCCAGCCAGCGAGTTCGATGCTCTGATCTTCCTTGAGCCCGCGCGTGGTGATGGCCGGTGTACCGATACGCAGCCCCGACGTGACGAAGGGCGACTGCGGATCGTTGGGTACGGCGTTCTTGTTGACGGTGATACCGGTGCGACCCAGGGCGGCGTCGGCATCCTTTCCAGTGATGCCCTGCTTGATCAGGCTGACCAGGAACAGGTGGTTATCGGTGCCGCCGGAGACGACGTCGAAGCCGCGTTCGATGAACACCTTGGCCATGGCCTGGGCGTTGTTGATCACCTGCTGCTGGTAGTCCTTGAAGCCAGGCTCCAGCGCTTCCTTGAAGCACACGGCCTTGCCGGCGATGACATGCATCAGCGGGCCGCCTTGAGCACCCGGGAATACCGCCGCGTTGAGCTTCTTCTCGATGTCGGGGTTAGCCTTGGCCAGTATCAGGCCCCCACGCGGACCGCGAAGGGTCTTGTGGGTGGTCGTGGTGACGACATCGGCAAACGGAATCGGGTTCGGATAAAGGCCGGCGGCCACCAGGCCTGCCACATGCGCCATATCGACGAAGAGCAGCGCACCGACCTTGTCGGCGATGGCACGAAAGCGCGGGAAATCCAGGGTTTTCGAGTAAGCCGAGAAGCCAGCGACGATCATCTTTGGCTTGCACTCGACCGCCAGACGCTCGACCTCGTCGTAGTCGATCAGGCCAGTGTCGGTGTCGATGCCGTATTGCACGGCGTTGTACAGCTTGCCGGACGAGCTGACCTTGGCGCCGTGGGTCAGGTGCCCGCCATGGGCCAGGCTCATGCCCAGAAGGGTATCGCCTGGCTGCAGCAGTGCGAGGTACACCGCACTGTTGGCCGAGGAGCCGGAGTGAGGCTGGACGTTGGCGTAGTCGGCGCCGAACAGCTCCTTGGCGCGGTCGATCGCCAGCTGTTCAACTTTGTCGACGTGCTCGCAGCCACCGTAGTAGCGCTTGCCCGGATAACCTTCGGCATACTTGTTGGTCAGCCCGCTGCCCTGTGCCTGCATCACGCGCTTGCTGGTGTAGTTCTCCGAGGCGATCAGTTCGATGTGATGTTCCTGACGCGCTTCCTCGGCATCCATCGCCGCCAGGAGTTCGTCGTCATAGCCTTGAATTTTGTCTTGCTTGCTGAACATCGCGGATCTCCTAAAGGCGCAGCGGCGCCATTCGCCTCGGTGAAGGCCTTGGTCTGTCTGGATGCGATGGTAGGGCTGGGCCTTGCCGGGAAGATGCCTGCCTGCGTCTTGTGAGAGTTCGTTTGCGACATGCCTCCGTCGTTATCGGAATTCGCACTGTCGCTTGCCAGCTTTTGCCGCAAAGGCAGGCACCAAGCGCCGTTGAAGCTGTTCGGTGCAGTTGAAAGAAAGGGGAAGAAAGGCGCGCACTGCGGTCCGATCCCCGAGCGTGAGGTTCAATTACAGCAACTTGCGCCGGGTGCGTTGGCGTGGGTGGGAACTGGAGGGGAAGGGCGTACTCTTGAAGAGCGCGCGAGAAGCGCCTGGCGGGTTCAGGCAGGCGTGCAGATAACGGACAGACAGCGGCCGAGCGCGGTCATCGCGCCCGGCAGGAAGGCTCAGTAATCGATGACTACGTCGCCTTGCGGCACGCTGCAGCAGGACAGGATATAGCCTTCAGCCACATCCTCATCGGTGATGCCGCCGTTGTGCTCCATGATCACTTCGCCCGACGTCTTCATTACCTTGCAGGTGCCGCAAATGCCCATGCCGCATGCCTTGGGTATATGCAGGCCGAGCTGCGCGGCGGCCGAGTGAACGGTGTCGCGCGGGCCCACGCGGATGCTTTTCCCGGTTGCGGTGAACTCCACCTGGTTGAGGTCGGCAAGTGGTACGTCAGGCTCCCCGGCCGCCAACTCCGCCAGTTCCTGAACATCGATGCGCACATCGGCCGGCGTCGCGCCAAAGGATTCCTCGTGATAGCGCTGCATGTCGAAGCCATTGGCGGTCAACAGCCGCTTGACCGCATTCATGTAAGGCGTCGGTCCACAGCAGAAGATTTCGCGGTCAAGAAAGTCGGGCGCTATCAGCTCCAGCATGCGCTGGTCGAGATAGCCTCGGTAGCCGGCCCACGCCTCACCCATGCCATGTTTTTCGCAGATGATGTGCAGGCTGAAATTGCTGACCCGCGACGCCATGTGCTCCAGCTCACGATGAAAGATCACGTCCTTGGGGGAGCGTGCGCTGTGGACGAACACCATATCCACGTTGGCGTTGGTATCGAAATACCAGCGCGCCATCGACATGACCGGTGTTATGCCGACGCCGCCTGACAGGAACAGCACCCGGTCGCTGGGATAATCAATGACATTGAACAGGCCCACGGGACCGTGTACCGGCAGCAGATCACCCTCGGTGAGGTTGTCGTGCAGCCAGTTGGATACCTTGCCGCCGGGGATGCGCTTGATCGTCACCGAGAAGCTGTAGGGCACCGAGGGTGAGCTGGCGATGGTGTACGAGCGCATCACCTGCTGGCCATCGATCTCCAGTTCCAGGGTGACGAACTGGCCTGGCTTGAAGAAGAACATGATCGGCTGATCGGACATGAAGCAGAAGGTGCGAACGTCCCAGGTTTCCTGGATCACCTTCACACAGCGCACCAGATGGCGGCCGTTGGTCCATGTCTGGGTATTGACCGGATTGAGGAAATTGCTGGACATGCTCACCTCGATTGCGCTGGCTACAACGGCCTGTAAGGCCCTTTTGCAGGGCTGCGACTGCCACGACGCATGGCCCTTCTGGCGCAGAATTGTGCGCAACGCGCTACTCGGTCACTTACCTACCCGCGACATCGGCATGCTTATCGCGACCAGCCCTATGTCACGGGCGTTCGGGCGTCGGAAACGGATGTGTGCCTGTCGCCCATGGATAAGGTTTCACCATTGCTCCGCGACACACTCGGTCGCAGCCGAGCAGGGAAGGTGATCTCGCCGGAGTCGCTTTCTTTTTGATGGCATGGCTGCAATCCGGCTCGCCGCCTTGCGTAGTTACTGAATAGCCACTTTATGTCGCCAGCCACAGACGCCTGCAAGGCGCGGCCGGCTTGAGGAGCAACCGATGGATGCCACTTCCAACCTGAGCCTGGGCGATCCGCTCGAAGCAGCGCGTAAGGCCACTGCCGAAATGCTGCAGGGGCGCGAGCCGAATTTTTCTCTCCCGCAACCGTTCTATAGCGATGAACGGCTGTTCCAGATCGACATGCAGGAGATCTTTCACAAGGAATGGCTGATTGCGGGCATGACCTGCGAAATTCCAGCGAAGGGCAACTTCATGACGCTGCAGATCGGTAGCAATCCGATTCTGGTCGTTCGCGGCGCGGAGGGCGTTGTGCATGCCTTCCACAACGTATGCCGTCATCGTGGTTCGCGGCTGTGCACGAGTGAGAAGGGCAAGGTCGCCAAACTGGTGTGTCCTTACCACCAGTGGACTTACGAGCTGGACGGTCGCCTGCTGTTCGCCGGCACCGAAATGGGCACGGACTTCGACCTCAATCAGTACGGGCTCAAGCCGGTGCAGTGCAAGACGGCTGGCGGCTATATCTTCATATCACTGGCTGAGAACCCACCTGCGATCGATGACTTCCTGGCGACCTTGTCGCACTACATGGAACCCTACGACATGGAGAACACCAAGGTGGCGGTACAGAGCACCCTGGTGGAAAAGGCCAACTGGAAACTGGTGCTCGAGAACAATCGCGAGTGCTACCACTGCAACGGCTCACACCCGGAGTTGCTCAATACCCTGCTGGAATGGGATGACGTCACCGATCCGCGTGCCAGCCAGGCGTTCAAGGACCATGTGGCCGAGTCCGCTGCCAAGTGGGACGCCGAGCAGATTCCCTATGCCCATGCCAGCTTCGGGCTGCGCAACCGCATCGTGCGTATGCCACTGCTCAAGGGCACCGTGTCGATGACCATGGATGGCAAGCAGGGTTGCCAGAAGCTGATGGGACGGATCAAGAACCCCGAGCTAGGCTCGATGCGTATCCTGCATCTGCCGCACTCCTGGAATCACTGCATGGGCGATCACGTCATCGTCTTTACCGTCTGGCCGATCAGTGCTCAGGAGACAATGGTCACCACCAAGTGGCTGGTGCACAAGGATGCCGTAGAGGGCGTGGACTACGATGTGGCGCGTCTGCGCCAGGTATGGGACGCCACCAATGATCAGGACCGCCGCCTCGCCGAGGAAAACCAGCGTGGAATCAACTCCACGGCTTACCAGCCAGGGCCGTATTCGAAGACGTATGAATTCGGCGTGGTCAACTTCATCGATTGGTACAGCGAGCGCATGTTGAACAACCTCGGTTCTGCCGCCGCGCCTTATCTGCGGCAAATCAATACATAACAGACCAACCCTCAGCACCGAACGGCGTCCCCCTCGCGAAGGCGAAGGGACGCCGTTTTCATTTCCAGATTGCGTAACGCGTCGGGGCTTGCCTGGCCGAGATGTAGCGTTTCTGGCAGCCGGTTCCAAGGAACTTCGCTGCGGCCTCAAGACCGAAGACTGGAAGCGCAAGGCCGTGGCTCGTCCAGAATGCGGCCTATCCGGAATGTCGCTGCAATGTAGGGGTTCAAGTGATCGTCATTATCATGGGTGTTGCGGGAAGCGGAAAAACCACCATTGGCGAGATGCTGGCCGATCGCCTCGGCTGCGGCTTTTCCGACGCTGACGAGTTCCATAGCGAAGGCAACAGGCAGAAGATGGCCAGCGGCGTCGCCTTGCAAGACGAAGATCGCCGCCCCTGGCTTGAAGCCATGCGGGCAGCAATCGTCGCTCAACGCGAGCAGGGAAACGACTGGGTATTCGCCTGTTCCGCACTCAAGCGAAGCTATCGGGAGCTTCTCAGTGATGGCGATGACGAAGTGGTCTGGGTCTATCTGGACGGTTCGGAAGAGCTGCTGATGACGCGTCTTGCCACGCGCGCCGGACATTTTTTCGATCCCAGCCTGTTGCGCAGCCAGATGCAGACGCTGGAGATACCTGCCGACGACGAGGCGCTTCGAGTGGATATCACGCCAGCACCTGAGCAGATCGTCGAGACGCTTGTGCAACGCCTATCGCGTATGGATACAACCGGCTAAAGGCCGAGGGTGACGTCAGTCAGCCAGCTCGTAGCGGTTGCGCCCATTGCGCTTGGCGCGAAGCAGCGCCACGTCGGCGCGATTGATCGCGCTGGAGTAGTTTTCGTCGGCACGCAGCTCGGACAAGCCCAGGCTTACAGTGACGGACAGCGACTCGTCGTTGATCCTGACACGGAGTCGGGCGACCGCTTCACGTAATCTTTCCATCACGAGAATTGCGCTGTCGGTTGAGGTCTCGGGCATGAGCACAAGGAATTCCTCGCCACCCCACCGGCCGACCAGGTCATGCTCGCGGATCTCGGCCTCCATCACGCGCACGACCTCCATCAACACGTTGTCGCCGATCTCGTGGCCGTGTTCGTCATTGATGGCCTTGAATCGATCTATGTCGACCATGACCACGCATAGGGGCCTGGAGTAACGCTTGGCGCGTTCGCTTTCCTCGCGTAGCCGTTCGGTGAGCAGGCGGCGGTTGGCGATACCGGTCAGGGCGTCATGGGTGGAGGCTTCCCGCAGGGCAATGTTCAGATCGCGCATCATCGTCTGGTAGCGATCGGAAATCCTCGCCACTTTCTCGAGCTGTCGGAGCTGCTTGTCGAAACGGGCTGAAAGACTCATCTCACGTTCACGCACGATGCTCTGATAGCCATCGGATACACGGGCAATTCGCTCGATGCGGTTGAGCAGGTTGTGGTGTGCTTCCCACAGCTGGCTCAGCGTTTCATGCAACGGGTGGCCCTGGTTGTGCGGATCGGACAACGATTCCACGACCTGGCTTTCCAACGGATTTTGCCCACGCATAAGGACCTACTAGTCGTCACTGAGGATCATGAACGGAAAGGTGCAGTCTTCCTTGAATTCTTCGGCCAGTTCTACCACACGCTCATTGCGCCGATCGTAGTGCCAGTTGACCGCGACCGACTTGCCGTCCTGATGCGCCGCCTCGAGCAGATCGAAGATATCCATGACGGCCTTGATGCTACTGGTGTTCAGATACAGCAGGTGCAGCTCGAGTCGAAGCGGACGGCCGGCTTCAGCGAGGTAGCGCTCGATCCACTCGATGACCTGGTGGAACAACTCGTACGAGTTTTCCGGGTAGGAGTCGCCTTGCATGGCGAGCACGCCGTTTTCCCAGTCCGACTGTATGGCAGGCGATGACTGGCTGCCGGTGATGATGAAATCGTTCATGTGGTTATGGCTCTTGAAGTCAGATGACCGCGCTCAGGCTGATGAAGGATCGGCCATCGGCAACGGCTTGGAGCGATGCTTTCAATGGTTCACTGGATTTGCGTGCGATATCGATAAGGCCTAGACCGGCACCGCTGACAGTGTTGTCTTTACGGGGTTTGCGCAATTGTTCTTTGTACCTGGCCTTGAGCTGCGTCTTGTCCAGGCCGGCCAGATCCTTGATCGTCGCCAGCAGCGCTTCGCCGTCGGCCGTCTCGATCAGGTTGCCGGCTGAGACTACGTAGCGACCATCGTCATCGTTACGCGCGACCACGACCGTGGCGCCAGCCTCCTGGTCCGCCCAGTTGTGGACCTTGGCGTAGTGGCGGATGTTCTGCGTCATCTCTATGTAAACGGCGAAGACATCCATGGCGGAAGACGGGTTGGCGTGATCGGCGGCCAGGTAATTGCGCAGCGCGTTGCCTATCTCCTCGATGAGGCTGCGTGATATCGGTCCGTTGAAGCACAGCATAATCTGCTGCCGATTGTAGCTTTCGCGCATGGCGAACAGGTCAAGGCTTTCCATGGGGTAACTCGGCTCCGGTGGATGACGCTCAATCGAAACGGAAACACAGCATTGTGATGTCGTCACGCTGGGGGTAATCGCCCTGGTATTCATCCAGAGTGGCTTTGAACGCGGCGCACTGCTCATTCATGGGCAGACGAGCATGACGCAGGATCATCTCAGCGAAGCGACTGTTACCGAAGCCATAGCCTAGCTCACCGCCTGCCTGGTCAAGGAACCCATCTGTGGCGAGATAAAAGGTACGTCCGGGCTCGAGCTGGATGTCGGCATTCTGGTATTCGCAAGGTCGACGGTCTCCGATCGCTCGCCTCCCTGCGCGCAGTTCGTCTATGCGTTCGCCGTCGCTGTAGTAAAGCGCGACCTTGGCGCCTGCATAAGTCACGGTCCTGCGAATGAAGTCAACGTAGGCCAAACCCACGTCCATGTTGGTGGCGAGCGCGTGTTCGACTGCATCGTCGCGCAGCATCTTGCGCACGATGGCGTCGGTGCGGGCAAGAATCGCGGCAGGGTCATGCAACCCGGCGTCGGCAATCGCCTGGTCGATCGTGGCATGGGCAAGCATGGTCATCAGGGCACCCGGAACACCGTGTCCGGCGCAGTCGACCACACCAAGCAGGCAGCCGTGCTCAGCGGAGCGATAGACATAGAAGTCGCCGCCGACGATGTCCCGAGGATGCCAGAGCACTGCGTGACGTTCGTCGAGATCGGCCATCAGCTGACGCTTGGGAAGGATCGAATGCTGAATCAGACTGGCATATTCGATCGAATCGTCGATTTTCTTGTGGGCGGCGGCCATGTCCCGGTTGACCTGCTCAAGTTCACGGGTCCGCTCGCGCACGCGGCTTTCCAGTTCGCCGGTATGGCTGCGAACCTTCTGCGCCATGCTGCCGAATGCAGCGCTGAGCTCACCGATCTCATCGTTCCGCATCTTCGGCAGCGGCGTATCGAATTGCCCGGCAGCAATAGCTTGAGCGCTCTTGCGCAGCTGACGCAGGGGGCGGAGCACGCGTCTGTCGACCAGCCAGGCGCCTCCGGCGATGAGCAGCAGAAACAGCAGTAGAATCGCACCGATGGCCGGCAGCAGCGGCCTGATCTCGACTACCTGTGCCGTGCGCAGATCCACAGCGCTGGTGACGAACCATTCCAACTCTGGAATCCAGGCCATCGCCAACAACCTTGGTTCGTTGTCGATGCTTACCTGCAGCGTGGCGGTGTCGCCCGGGTGCTCTCGACTGTATGCCATGGCCTGGCGCAGCGCCGTGGCCTGCTCGATGTCATCGAGCAGGCCCAGCAGATTGGTTGACAGTGATCGGCCCTGGGGGGTGTCCGCGTTGAGCGTGACCAGATTCTGGTTGGGGTGGACCAGAATCGAGCCGTAGCTGTCGAGCACCATCGACTCGACGCCTGCCTTGTCATCCCTGATGAAATCATTGATGAACGCATTCAGGCTGATTCCCGAGCCGACAACGCCGAGGGGCTGATCATCGTCACGTACGACGACGTTGAACCAGATCTTCAGGTCCTGACTGACGGCTGAGCGATCAACGTTGAGGTGGTAGGGCGCCTCGGATCTGAGGGTGATATAGAACCATTCGTCCTCACTGGCATCCGGGCTCATCTCGTAACGCGGCGCCTCGCTCGGCACCAGGTCGTCACCGTTCGAGTAGTAACGGCCACTGGCCGCCGAAGCGGCGAAGTAGGAGTGATCGGATAGCGCTCGCTGATAACCGGCTGCCTCGCTGAAGAACAGCGCACGCTTCGCGGGATCCTCTTCTTCGCGCAGCCATCCTCGTGTGATCTGCGATTCGGCCAGGCGCTGCGCCAGTGCCAGCTCGCGCGTAACCGGAGCGAAAAGCCGCTCGCGGTTGAACTGCACGACGTTGCGCGCATAGGCGTCGCCGAAACGGCTCTGAACACCTTTGAGCGCTTCTCGCCCGACCAGCGCCGCAACACCTATCGCAAGAACAAAGGTAAGCAATAACGCCAACAGCGATTTGCCACGTAATCCCAGGGCCGCCATGTGGTGGTTATCCGTCCTTTGAATCCAAAGCTGGCATTGCTGGGGGCGATGCCGAGCGTCCAAGGTGGCAAGCCTGGCATCCAGCCAGTCGCTACCGGTTTGTTGTGCACGCAGGAAAACGGAGCTTTGCAGCTCCGTTTTCCGTTTTCATCAGGCGAGTTTCTTGTACTTCACCCGGTGCGGCTGAGCAGCAGCGTCGCCAAGGCGTTTCTTGCGATCGGCCTCGTACTCGGTGTAGTTGCCTTCGAAGAAGACGATGTCGCCGTTGTCCTCATAGGACAGGATGTGGGTGGCGACACGGTCCAGGAACCAGCGATCGTGAGAGATGACGATGGCCGCGCCAGGGAAGTCCAGCAGCGCTTCTTCCAGCGAGCGCAGGGTTTCTACGTCGAGGTCGTTTGACGGTTCGTCGAGCAGTAGCACGTTGGCGCCTTCCTTGAGCGTCAGCGCCAGATGCAGCCGTCCGCGTTCACCACCGGAAAGATCCTTGACGAACTTCTGCTGGTCGCCCCCCTTGAAGTTGAAGCGTCCCACGTAAGTGCGCGACGGGACTTCGTAGTTGCCGATGCGGATCATATCCGCGCCATCGGAAACGGCTTCCCAAACGGTCTTGCCCCCGTCCAGATCATCGCGGCTCTGATCGACGCAGGCGACCTGAACGGTGTCGCCGATCTCGATGCTGCCCGAGTCGGGTTGCTCCTTGCCCATGATCATGCGGAACAGAGTGGATTTGCCTGCGCCGTTTCCGCCGATCACGCCGACGATGGCGCCTTTGGGCATGCTGAATGACAGGTTTTCGATCAGCACACGATCACCGTAACTCTTGGTGACGTTGTTGAAATCGATCACCTTGTCACCCAGACGCGGGCCGGCGGGGATGTAGATCTCGTTGGTTTCGCTGCGCTTCTGGAATTCCTGCGACTGCATTTCCTCGAAGCGCTGCAAGCGTGCCTTGGACTTGGACTGGCGGGCCTTGGCGCCTTTGCGCACCCACTCCAGCTCTTCCTTCATGGCTTTTTCATGGGCCGACTGCTGCTTGGATTCCTGCGCCAGACGGTTGGATTTCGCTTCCAGCCAGCCGGAGTAGTTGCCCTCGTAGGGGATGCCCTGGCCGCGGTCGAGTTCCAGAATCCAGCCAGCCACGTTGTCGAGGAAGTAACGATCGTGGGTGATCGCGACCACGGTGCCCGGAAAGTCGTGCAGGAAGTGCTCCAGCCAGGCGACCGAGTCGGCATCCAGGTGGTTGGTCGGTTCGTCGAGCAGCAGCATGTCCGGTGCAGACAGCAGCAGGCGGCACAGCGCGACACGGCGCTTCTCGCCGCCGGATAGATGTTCGACCTTGGCATCCCATGGCGGCAGACGCAGGGCATCCGCGGCAACTTCGAGCTGGCGCTCGAGGTTGTGACCATCGCTGGCCTGCAGGATGGCTTCGAGCTTGGCCTGTTCGGCGGCCAGCTTGTCGAAATCGGCGTCCGGTTCGGCGTAGGCCGCGTAGACCTCGTCCAGTCGTGCCTGGGCGTCCTTGATGCTGCTGACAGCTTCTTCCACCACTTCGCGAACCGTCTTGTTCGGATCGAGCTCGGGTTCCTGTGGCAGGTAGCCGACATTCAGCTCGGGCATCGCCCGCGCCTCGCCATCGAATTCAGTGTCGACGCCCGCCATGATCTTCAGCAGGGTGGACTTGCCCGAGCCGTTAAGGCCGAGTACGCCGATCTTGGCGCCGGGAAAGAATGACAGGGAGATGTTCTTGAGGATTTCACGCTTCGGCGGAACGACTTTGCCGAGCCGGTGCATGGTATAGACGTATTGAGCCATGGAGACGAATGCCCGTGACGAGGAAAAAGGAGGCGAATCCCGCCAGCGTGGGCGGGTCGGACCGAACTGGCAAAGCTACCGGAATGCTCCATACAGGGCAAACCAACTGCTCAATCGATGCTGGCGCTTTGATATCCATCGAGGCATTCTTGGCGCCATTCGAATGTCGATGAGTCGGCATCTCCAACTGCCAGAGAAAAGGACATAGTCGTTTGGCCGGTCCACATCCTTCGCTGTCCGTCTCGCCCCGTTTCGGCAGGCTCGCTCGGCTGATGTTTGCAGCAGCGGCATGGCTGCCGATCCCGCCGCGACTGAGAACCCAATTGCAGGCACTGCGCTATTCGGCCAGCGCACTTGGAGCGATTGAAGAGCGCATTCTGATCAGCGATTTTGCCGGCCGGCTTCAGTTTCTCAACGGCCGGGCCGAGGAGATGTTCGGCGTTAGTAATCGGCATGCTCGGCGTTACGCATTGCGCGAGCTATTACCGATGCTGGATTCGGCGGCTCTCGACGCGACCAGCGCGCACGCCGAGCTCAATCTTGATGCGGTGCGGCTGTTGCAGAATGGCGAAAGTCGGCTGTTTTCCGTGACCCGCCGTCATCTTAATCCGGCAGGTGCATTGCAATCGTCCGGATTCGTTTGGGTGATGCGCGATATCACCGCCGAGCAGCTGGCTCAGCAAGCGCTTTCCGAACGCGAGCGCTTCTGGTCCGAAGTGCTGCGTGCAGTGCCCGACACTCTTTATGTACAGGATCTGGTCGCGGGCAAGTTGCTGTTCAGCAACAGCAACCTAGCGTCCCGGCTGGGCTACAGCGAAGAGGAGCGCGGCGAAGATGGCAATCTGTTCTGGCGTCGCATCAGTCACCCGGATGACCAGGAGTACATCTGGCGGTTGCTGGCGCTGCGCGGGTCCATGGTCGACGGCGTGGTGCAGGAGTCGTTTTTGCGTTGGCGTCATCGAAACGGCAAGTGGCACTGGTTCTGCGTGACCGAGCAGGTGCTGGCCCGGGATGAACTGGGAAAGGTGCGACGACTGATCGGTGTTGCGCGCGACGTAACGTCCACCATCGAATACAGCCATTCGCTGCGCGACAGCGAGCGCCGCTACCGCATGCTGGCCGGCAGCCTGCAGGACGTCATCTTCACCACCGACAGTGCGGTTCAGATCGACTATGTGAGTCCGTCTGTACAGACCGTGTTGGGGTATAGCGCGGAGTGGACGATGCAGCACGGATTGGATCGTGTGGTGACCAAGCCGCGGCAGGCGGCGCGCTTCTACGACCTGATGCGCAAGGTTCGGAAGGCTTCGTTCAACCCAACTGCGCTGGCCGAGCTCGGGCAGAGCCTGCAGGGTCAGACGCTGTACTTCGATTGCCTCACCGCTGATGGTCGGCCAGTGGCGATCGAGCTGCGCATTACGCTGATCTGGAATGAGAACAATCGATTCGACGGTACCCTGTGTGTCGGTCGAGACATCAGCAAGCAACGCCAGGCTGAAAAGGAGCTTCGCCGCGCCGCGACCGTGTTCGAACATTCTTCGGCCGCGATCGTTGTAACCGATCCGGCTGGCAGGATCGTGCAGGTGAATGACGCGTTCGAGCGGATTACCGGCTACTCCGGCGACGAAGTAGTGGGGCTATGGCCGACGGCACTGAGCGCGGATCGACAGCAGGCCAACCAGATGACCTTCGTGCGCGACCAGATCCTCAGGGCCGGCAAGTGGGAGGGTGAACTCTGGCTCAAGCGCAAGGACGGCGACACCTATCCGTGCTGGATCGGGATCACCGCGGTGCGAGACGCCGAGGATGATCTGGTCAGTTACGTGTGCTTTTTCAGCGACATGAGCGAGCGTAAGGCCAGCGAGAAGCGCATTCACCGCTTGGCCTATTACGACAGCCTGACCCAGCTACCCAACCGGACACTGTTCCAGGATCGTCTGCACAGCAGCCTGCAACTGGCCTCGCGTCGTGGTGCCTGGGTCGCGTTGATGTTCCTGGATCTGGATCGTTTCAAACCGATCAATGATTCCCTCGGCCACGCCGCGGGCGACCGAATGCTCAAGGAAGTCGCCATGCGTCTGGCTTCTTGTGTCGAGGAAGACGACACGGTTGCCCGTATGGGCGGCGATGAATTCACCTTTCTCTTACGCGCCGCGCCTGATCGCGACGAGGCCCTGACCCGCGCCATTCATGTCGGCGAGCGGATCCTGGCCAGTCTTACCGAACCCTTCGTATTGTCCGGGCGTGAGTTCTTCGTCACCGCCAGCATCGGCATCGCCCTCAGCCCACAGGACGGCGACGACATCAGCCAGCTGATGAAGAACGCCGACACCGCGATGTATCACGCCAAGGAACGCGGCAAGAACAACTTCCAGTTCTACCAGGCCGAGATGAACGCTCGTGCGCTGGAGCGTCTCGAACTGGAAAGCGACCTGCGCCATGCGCTCGAGCAGCAGCAGTTCGTGTTGCACTACCAGCCGCAGTTTCTCGCCGATGGGCGGACGCTCACTGGGGTCGAAGCCTTGTTGCGCTGGCAGCACCCAGCGCGTGGTCTGGTGCCGCCCGGCGACTTCATTCCCGCACTTGAGGAGCTGGGGTTGGTGGTTGAAGTAGGTGACTGGGTGATCGGTGAAGCCTGCAGGCAAATCGCTCAGTGGCAGGCGCAGGGCAGGGCGGTGCCGAAGGTGTCAGTCAATATTTCCGCTCGCCAATTCGCCGACGGCAAGCTCGCGCAACGGATCGCCACGCTACTGGCTGCCAGCGGTATCGCCCCGGCTTGCCTGGAGCTGGAACTCACAGAAAGCATCCTGATGCAGGATGTCGGAGAGGCCATGCGAGTTCTCGGCTCATTGAAGCAACTCGGGCCCTCCATCGCTATCGACGACTTCGGTACAGGGTATTCCTCACTCAACTACCTCAAGCAGTTCCCCATCGACGTGCTCAAGATCGACCGCAGCTTCGTCGACGGTCTCCCGCAGGGCGAGCAGGACGGACAGATCGCTCGGGCCATCATCGCCATGGCCCACAGTCTGGGCATGTCGGTGATCGCCGAGGGCGTTGAAAATCAGGCGCAACTGAATTTTCTGCGCGAGCACAACTGCGACGAGGTGCAGGGCTTCTATCTTGGTCGACCGATTTCAGCCAGCGCGCTTTTGGCAGGTCGACAAGCCTGGGGTTGATCGCCGGCTCGGTTGCTCGATTCATGTTGCAGATGACCAAGCTTCATACCCGCGTTTTAGTGGATGAGGTAGAATCCGCGGCTCTCTTTTTACCGCCAGCTGATTCTCAGGGGACTGCCAACCATGTTCAGCCGTGATTTGACCCTCGCCCGTTTCGACGCCGATCTCTTCGCTGCCATGGAGCAGGAAGCCAAGCGTCAGGAAGACCACATCGAGCTGATCGCCTCGGAGAACTACACCAGCCCGGCGGTGATGGAAGCCCAGGGTTCCGTACTGACCAACAAGTACGCCGAAGGCTATCCGGGCAAGCGCTACTACGGCGGTTGCGAGTACGTCGACGTGGTCGAGCAACTGGCTATCGATCGCGCCAAGGAGCTGTTCGGTGCTGATTACGCCAACGTCCAGCCGCACGCCGGTTCCCAGGCCAACGCCGCTGTCTACCTGGCGCTGCTCAGCGCAGGCGATACCATCCTTGGCATGAGCCTGGCCCACGGCGGTCACCTGACCCACGGCGCCAGCGTTTCTTCCTCGGGCAAGCTGTACAACGCGGTGCAGTACGGTATCAACGATCAAGGCCTGATCGACTATGACGAAATCGAGCGTCTGGCCGTCGAGCACAAGCCGAAAATGATCGTCGCCGGCTTCTCCGCTTACTCACAGAAACTGGATTTCCCGCGCTTCCGCGAGATCGCCGACAAGGTCGGTGCCTACCTGTTCGTCGACATGGCTCACGTTGCCGGTCTGGTCGCCGCTGGCGTCTACCCGAACCCGGTTCCGTTCGCGGACGTCGTCACCACCACCACCCACAAGACCCTGCGCGGCCCACGCGGCGGGTTGATCCTGGCGCGTGCCAACGCCGAGATCGAGAAGAAGCTGAACTCCGCCGTATTCCCTGGCGCTCAGGGCGGCCCGCTGGAGCACGTCATTGCCGCCAAGGCGGTTTGCTTCAAGGAAGCGTTGCAGCCCGAGTTCAAGGCTTACCAGCAGCAGGTGGTCAAGAACGCTCAGGCCATGGCCGACGTGTTCATCCAGCGCGGCTTCAATGTGGTCTCCGGTGGTACTCAGAATCACCTGTTCCTGCTCAGCCTGATCAAGCAGGACATCACCGGCAAGGACGCTGACGCGGCGCTGGGTAATGCCCACATCACCGTGAACAAGAACAGCGTGCCGAACGACCCGCGCTCGCCGTTCGTGACTTCCGGTCTGCGTATCGGCACCCCGGCGGTCACTACCCGTGGCTTCGGCGAAACCGAGTGCCGTGACCTGGCTGGCTGGATCTGCGACATCCTCGACAACATGGGCGACGAGTCGGTGATCGAAGCGGTGCGTGGCAAGGTTGAGGCGGTATGCGCCACATTCCCGGTCTACGGTAAGTAACATTCGATGCAACACAGAAAGCCCGGCCTGCGCCGGGCTTTTTCGTTTCCGAGGGTAGGCTATGTGCCATAGCATACGGCGATCAAGGCAAAGTGCCATGTAGCACTGTCCCAGCCGCGCCCTGTAGGTTAACGTTCGTTCCCCATGGCCCGGTTCAGTTCGACGGAGACGCTCGATGCAGCTCAAGCACAAGATCGCCGCGCTCAGCATCCTGCCTTTGTTGCTTGCCGTGGCGGTGGTTTGTGCGCTCGTGCTGTTCCAGAACCAACGGCTTGGCGAGCAACAGGCCAAGCTGATCGAGAGCAGTATCCTGGCCAGCAAGCATGCCGAGCTTAAAAACTACGTCGAGATGGCGCTCAGCACCATCGCTCCGCTCTACGACAATGGTCGGGATGACGACGAAACCAAACAGAAGGTGCTCGCAGCCCTGGGCCGATTCAGCTTTGGCAGCGATGGCTACTTCTTCGTCTACGACCGCAGTGGTCGCAACCTGATGCACCCGCGACAGAGCGAATTGGTCGGCAAAGACTTGTGGAACATGACCGACCCCAACGGCTTGCCAGTCATTCAGGCGCTCATGCACAGTGCCGAGACCGGCAAGGGCTTCCAGCGCTACGCCTGGCAGAAGCCCTCGACCGGGCAGTTCGCCGAGAAGCTGGCATATGTGGTGATGCTGGAGCGCTGGGGCTGGATGCTAGGCACCGGGATTTACCTGGAGGATGTGGATCAAGCGATCCTTCAAGTACGCGAGGAAGTGGCCAGCGGTATCTACACGACCATGCTGGCCATCGCTGGCGTAGCGTTGGTCGCGGTACTGCTGGTGTTCGCCAGTGGTTTGACGTTGAACGTCAGCGAAAGACGCTTGGCCGACCGCAAACTCCAGCTGCTGACCCAGCGCATCGTCAGCCTGCAGGAGGAGGAGCGTTCTCGCGTATCGCGAGAACTGCACGACGGTATCAGCCAGTTACTGGTTTCGATCAAGTTCCAGTTCGAGCTGGCCAGCCATGAACTTGCCATCGGTAACCCTAAAGGCATGATTACCCTTGATACAGGGGTTGAGCGGCTGGCTGGCGCAATCGGCGAGGTGCGCCGGATTTCCCACGATCTGCATCCTTCGCTGCTGGATACGCTGGGGCTGCCGGCGGCTATCGGCCAGCTTGTGGCAGAGTTCGAGCAGCGTAGCGGGCTGAAGATGCTATACAGCAACGATCTGGGCGATGACGATCTGGATGACGCGGTGGCCGTTGCGCTGTTTCGTGTGTTGCAAGAGGCTCTGACCAACATCGAACGGCACGCCGCGGCACAAGCGGTGCACATCAGCCTGGACGGCGATGATGCGTCGGTACGGTTGAGGGTTCGAGATGACGGCGTCGGCTTCAACCCGCGCCGGCTCGACAGTATCAAGGGTGGCGCTATCGGCTTGCGCAACATTCGTGAACGGGTGGAGCATTTTGGCGGCAAATTCACCCTGTTGTCGGCAGCAGGCGGTACCGAGCTGGACGTCACCTTGCCGGCACGAGCTGGCTGAGTTCAGGGTTGTTCAATAACAAGAGGCTCGCTCAATGCACCCGCAAGATTGCATCAAGGTGGTACTGATCGACGACCATGCTTTGGTTCGGGACGGCATCCGCGCACTGCTGATGGCCGTACCCGAACTGGATGTGGTCGGCGAGGCAGGTGGTGGTGCAGAAGCGCTCGAACTGCTCAGCCGGGTCGATGCTGATGTGGTGTTGATGGACATCGGCCTAAAGGACGTCAATGGCCTCGAACTGACCCAGTCGCTGCGCCAGCAGTTTCCGGATCTGCGCGTGCTGATCCTGAGCATGTACGACAATCAGGAGTATCTGAACACCTCAGTGAAAGTCGGCGCGCGCGGTTATGTACTCAAGGATGCGCCGTCCCGAGAAATCATCGTCGCCATCGAGGCGATTGCGGCCGGAGGCACCTACTACAGCGAGGGGATCGCCGAAAAGCTGGCCAGCCGCGGCACCGAGGAGCGCGAGCTGACGCCGCGCGAGCGTGAAGTGCTGCTGATGCTGGCCCAGGGTCATAACAACAAGACCATGGCACGTGCTCTGCAAATAAGCGTGCGTACGGTGGAAACTCACCGGCTGAGCATTCGGCGCAAGCTCGATATCGACCGACCTGCGGACCTGATGAAGCACGCTATGGTGCACGGTTGGCTGCCGGGTCAGCATTGATCGAGCGAGTATCCATAAGGCGAATTAACCATCGAATTGGCGCGATGGCTCTGTAGGATAGTGTTTTCCATATCTCGGGGACGCACCATGACTCAGCCCTCTGCCAGCGTGATACCGCCGCCGCCCTTGGTCTATCTGGTTTTCGTTGGATGCGCGTGGGGGCTTGCGAAATGGGTTGCGCTCGACCTCCCGTCCCTTGAGCTGGTGCGCTATGCCGGCTGGGTTTCAATCGCGGTTGGCGCTGGCCTGATGCTGTGGTCTGCACTGGAGATGTACCGCCATCGCACCACCATCAACCCCTATGGTAAACCGACCAGCCTGTTGCAAACCGGGCCGTTTCGCTTCTCCCGCAATCCCATCTATCTGGCTGATACCCTCGTTTATTGCGGGATCGGGCTGTTGCTCGAAAGTATATGGCCGTGGCTGCTGCTGCCCTTGCTGATCTTTTGCATGCAGCGCACTGTGATCGTTCACGAAGAGCATTTGTTGACCCGGTTGTTTGGTGACGATTATCGAACCTACCGCCGGCGTGTGCGCCGCTGGCTGTGAGCGCGACCTCTGACGCGCCTGGCCTATAGTTGAATGAGAAATCTAGTGGAGTGGATAGGATGAACGAAACGAGCAGTGATCGCCGGCGCTTCCAGCGCTTCGAATTCGACGCCGAAACGGAGCTGGTGCAAGGTCAGAACCATTGGCCCGTGCAGCTTAACGATCTTTCACTCAAGGGGCTGCTGGTGCATCGTCCTGCAGACTGGGAAGCCGATCCCGCCCAGCCATTCGAGGCCCGCATACGGCTGTCAGATGATGCCGAAGTGCGCATGCAGGTGGAGATGACGCACGGAGAAGGTGAACTCTTGGGCATGGTCTGTCGGCACATCGATGTCGACTCGATCAGCCACCTGCGGCGTCTGGTGGAGCTCAACCTTGGTGACGAGGCGCTGCTCGAACGTGAACTGGCGGCGCTTGGCCAGGCAAGCGATGCGAGCTGATCAGTTGCACTCGAATTCCCGGGGCGCCGCGATTCAGTAGGCGCGCTGCCGTTACCTGCAGCGCCGGGTATTGGCCTTATTCGAAGAGTGCATCAAGTGCCTGCTCCAGGCGTGTTACGGCGATCACTTGCAAGCCGGCGGGCGACTCCTTCGGCGCATTGCCCTTGGGTACGATTGCGCGTTTGAATCCATGTTTGGCGGCTTCCTTCAAGCGCTCCTGGCCGCTCGGCACCGGGCGGATTTCACCTGACAGGCCCACTTCGCCGAACACCAGCAGATCGGTATCCAGCGGGCGATTGCGCAGGCTGGAGATCACCGCAGCCATGAGCGCCAGGTCAGAAGCAGTCTCCAGTACCTTGACCCCTCCCACCACGTTGATGAACACGTCCTGGTCATAGGTAGGAATGCCGCCGTGGCGATGCAGCACCGCCAGCAGCATGGCCAGGCGGTTCTGGTCGAGACCGAGCGTCACGCGGCGGGGATTGGCCATGTGGCTGGTGTCGACCAGCGCCTGCACTTCCACCAGCATCGGCCGGGTGCCTTCCCAGGTCGCCATGACCACGCTGCCGGGTACCGCTTCCTGCGCCCTGGTTAGAAAGATGGCCGAGGGATTGGTGACTTCCTTCAAGCCTTTGTCGGTCATGCCGAACACGCCCAGCTCGTTGATCGCGCCGAAGCGGTTCTTCACCGCGCGCAGCAGGCGCAGACGCCCATCCGACTCGCCTTCGAAATAGAGCACGGTGTCCACCATGTGCTCCAGTACGCGCGGCCCAGCCAGTGCGCCTTCCTTGGTCACATGTCCGACCAGAAAGATCGCCGTGCCGCTCTGCTTGGCAAAGCGCACCAGCAATGCCGCGCTCTCCCTGACCTGGGCGACCCCGCCGGGTGCCGATTGCAGCTGTTCGGTGAAGATGGTCTGGATCGAGTCGATCACCATCACTTTGGGCTTTTCCAGCCGGGCGGTGGCGATGATCGATTCGATGCACGTCTCGGTCATGACCTTGAGTTTGTCCTGGGGAAGGTCCAGGCGACGCGCGCGCATGGCGACCTGCTGTTGAGATTCCTCACCAGTGACGTAGAGCGCAGGGAACTGCCGAGCAATGTTGCATAGGGTCTGTAGCAGGATGGTGGACTTGCCGATCCCTGGGTCCCCGCCGATCAGGACGACGGAGCCGTCTACCAATCCGCCGCCGAGAACCCGGTCCAGCTCACCAGAAGCGGTGGAGAAGCGCGGCACCTCCTCAACACTGACTTCGGCCAGGGTCTTGATGTTGGCCGGGTCACCGGCCCAGCCGGCGCGGCCCGAAGGTGGGGCGGCACCGTCGATGACGGTTTCTACCAGGGTATTCCAGGCGCCGCAGTCGCCGCACTGGCCGGCCCATTTTGGAAAGGTCGAGCCGCATTCTGTGCAGCCATACATGCGCTTGGCCTTGGCCATGGTAGCTCCGCGTCGGACGAGTGGAGCCGCATGATAACGGCTGACTTGATCGTCATCAGCCAAAAGCGCTGCTACAACCGCCAGACTGTAAACAAATCGAACAGGAGTGACCCGTCATGCGCCATTTGTTGTTTCTGCATCTGCTCGGCGCCAGTGTCTGGGTGGGCGGCCATCTGGTGCTGCTGTTCAGCGTGCTACCAGGCGCTTTGCAACGCCGCGATGTGCAGCCGGTACGGGCATTCGAGCAGCTTTACGAGAGGGTCGGTATCCCGGCGCTGTTACTGCAGATCGTCACCGGGATCTGGCTGGCCGGGCGGTGGCTTCCGCATTCGCAGTGGTTCGGCGATTCGCCTATAGCTCATCTGGTTCAGGCCAAGCTGGCACTGTCGGTCTTCACTGCGGTGCTGGGCGTGCATGCACGGCTGGCGATTATTCCGAAACTCGATGCCCAGCGGCTGCCGCAACTAGGCGTGCATATCGTGCTTATCACCCTGACGGCGGTCGCGTTCGTTTGGGTTGGCTCGGGCTTCAGATTCGGCGGCTTGTTCTGACACCGTAGCATTGCGTCGCGCTCGGAAGAGCGTTGCAGGGCTGGCGCAATCGAGGGGGTGTAACACAACCCGCCTCGTCAGGCTGAGCCTGAGCGGGCGGGTGGGTGGGTGGGCAATTTATAGGGCTGGATCAGCCGCAACAGCCTCCACAGCAGCTGCCA
Organism: Stutzerimonas zhaodongensis; assembly: GCF_003696365.1. GTDB lineage: Bacteria > Pseudomonadota > Gammaproteobacteria > Pseudomonadales > Pseudomonadaceae > Stutzerimonas > Stutzerimonas zhaodongensis. The sequence continues at coordinate 1,132,142 of NZ_RFFM01000002.1, read as the reverse complement.
CTGGCGCGCTTGAGGTCGCGGGCAATGTCGTCCTTCAGCGCAACGCGCTCCTGCTTGAGGGCACCGAGCGCTGCGTCATCGAGCGTTTCCACGCCGTCTTCCGCGCGACATATCTGCTTGTCCAGCTCCTCGTAGGTGTGGGCCTTGCGAGCGAAGTTCGGATCCTGCTGGCGCATCTGCTGAAGCAATTCGCGCTTTTCCGGGAAATCCTTGACCAGTGGGTGATGTTCGACGTGCATGGTGCCGCTCCGGTTGTGTGCTGAGAGCTGTACCTTAGCCGCGCGCCCGTGCATTGCTTTTGACGGCGATCAAGAGGTCGCCAAAGCACTTTACCCGTCGGTCGTCGAAGCGGTCTGGCCCGGTAGATCAAGCCCGCCTATGCTTGTGCAGCCGAAACGGGCAAGACGACTCATTTCAACCGAACGGGAACTCCACAGATGGGCATGATCAGCGAATTCAAAGCGTTTGCAGTCAGGGGCAATGTCATCGATATGGCAGTGGGCATCATTGTCGGCGCTGCGTTCACCAAGATTGTCTCGTCCTTTGTTGCCGATGTCGTTACGCCGCCGCTGGGCATGTTGATCGGCGGGGTGGATTTCTCGGATCTGGCTATCGTGCTCAAGCAGGCGGTAGGTGATACGCCCGCCGTTACCTTGAGCTATGGGCGCTTCATCCAGACGGTATTCGACTTCACTATCGTGGCCTTTGCGATTTTCCTCGCGGTCAAGGGCATCAACCATCTCAAGCGCAAAGAGGCCGAAGCACCGTCTGCGCCGCCAGCTCCAAGTAAAGAAGAGGTGTTGCTGACCGAGATCAGGGATGCGCTGCGCGCTCAGAATCGCCCCTGACAGCTGTCTTCTGAAAGCAGTCCGCCATAGAGGCAGTCCAGCAGTCACGTCGCGATCAGCCGCTTGAGCCATTCCAGCAGAACGACCGGGAGCAGCTCTGCCTTGGGAAGCAACGCGTACTGGTGCGCGCCGAACACCTTCGGCAGATAGCTGGCTGCCTGGCGATCGATCGTCAGGCAGAACGTCGAAATGCCTTGAAGATTGGCTTCGGTCACGGCCTGTCGCATGTCCTCAACGCCGTAGTGCCCTTCGTATTCATCCTTGTCGTTTGGCTTGCCATCCGAGAGCAGGAGCAGCAGGCGGTGAGTTGCCGGTTGCTCCAGAAGGCTGCTGGTTGAGTGGCGAATAGCCGCGCCCGCCCGGGTGTAATGCTCAGGCTCGAGAGCGCTGATCCGCAGTGCCACATCGTTGCTGAAGGGTTCGTTGAAGCTTTTCAGCTGTCGAACGATGACGGCGTCCGGCCCTTCTCCGGAAAAGGCCTGCACGGCATAGGGCTCGCCCAGGCCTTCCAGCGCGACGCATACGATCAGCAGCGCCTCGCGCTCCACATCGATGATCCTGCGTTCGGCCGACACCCAGCCATCGGTTGAACCACTGACATCGATGAGCAATGTGATGGCCAGGTCCCGTTCCGCTGTGCGGCGGTTCTGATACAAGGCGTCGGAAAGCGAACCGCCTGCTCTGAAGTCGGCATAACTGTCGATATAGGCCTGCAAGTCGATCTCATCGCCGTCCAGCTGACGCCGTCGCGTTACTCGACGGGCCCTGAGCATTTCGAAGCGCCTGCGGATCTGGTTCAGCATCGAGCGGTGCTCTTGCAGTGTGGCCTCGACCCACTGCTGAGATCCGGGCAGGTTGGGCAACACTCTGACTGTCGCTCCTGGCTGTATATAGTGCCCGGCCCGGTAGTCCCACTCGGGATATCGCAGGCCCTGTCCATCAGCGATAGCTCGCTTGAGTTGCAGGGCTGTATTGCCGTCGGGCGGGTCGTCCGAAATCAGCACTTCCTTGGGCCTGCCAGGCATCGACACAAGACGTGCTTCCGGGAGTTCGGAAAGCATGTCGCCATAATCATCGGCGCTCGTGTTCTCATCGTGATCCACCGGGCGAGTCAAGCCCAGCGGGTCCTCCGCATGCTGGTGCGGCTCGTCGGCCTGCACCATGAATATTCCATCGTCGTGCTTGTCCTCGTCCTCCGTCGCTTGGCGAAGATCGGGGCGACGTGCCAGCTTGGCACCGCGCGGTGGAGTGGCGTCCTTGGTAAATGAATCGTCAGCTGGCTGTCTTTCGGTCAGCACTTCGGTAGTCCCGCTGGGGCGCACGAGGCTGCCGGTCCAGCAATCCCTGAGCAGCGGCGCGTTACCCAGCGAGCGAGCATCCGATGGCAGGTTCAGCGTGGCGAGCAATGGTCCGATCAGAGATCTTGAATGCTCTGGCGACTCGCTCAAGGTGAAGCCAGGTGGCCTCTGACTGCAGGGGCTGGCGAGCAGCTGGCGCAGCAGTGCTTCGAGCGGCTGCCGAGCGCGTGAGAAGGTCGAGAAGGCGGGCCGTTGTCGCAATGCATGTTGCCGAAAGGCCTCAACGGCTGGAGCCAGGCCTGGCAGCATTCCGACCAGTGCTTCATCGACCGCCCAGGCTTCGAGCAGCAGGTAGGCGTCCGCTTGCAGCGGCGACAGCATCTGGTCACTGAGGTCTGCGCTGCCTCGTTTAGCCCGTATCGCCTGCTGCAGCGCCATGACTCGATAGTGTTCACTCCCTCTGACGGGGTCCTCGATGCAGGAGTCAGCAGGTAGCCAAAGCCTCCGGCCGTCTGTAGCTGGAACTGCCTGCCGTTGCCAGGGGGCCTGGGAGCGTCGGAAGAGCCGCGCTAGCAGGGTTGGCAGCGCCGGTGGCTGAGCGATCCTGATCGGGTAGCTCATACCCGTAACGGCCGTAATCAAAAGGTCCAGGCGGGCTGCGTTATCGGCGAGCAGCACTGTTGGCGGGCCTTTGGGTAAGGGACGATAGCGTCGCCACAGCCGCTGCGCGAAAACGGTTGCGTGGCGCGCGGCGTCGCTGACCAGCTCTTCGGCTTCAGCCATGGGTTGGCTCACTGCGGCTTCTTGACAGATCAAGGCCGCAACCGGGCTGCTCGTCGCTCGCCGATGAAAACGCGCTCAAGCAAGTCCTAAACAAAAGTGCCGTCAACCAGATCGCGCAGGGTGCTGACCATCGAGGGTTCATCGGACAGCGGCGAGACGATGGCGGCATAGCAGGCCTCCCGTACCGGAATGCCACAGAGGGTCAGTGTGCCCGCGGCGATCAGCAGTCGAGTGCTTGGCACCTCCGCCAGGCCGCGGTCGCGCAGCTGGCGAATCCGCCCGGCAAGGCTGACCAGCCCTTTGGCGAGGGCCGTTTCGACCCCGCTTTCATGCTGCACGATCAGCGCTTCGTGCTCGGCTGCTGGAAAGTCCAGGTCCATGGCGACGAAGCGTTGTCGGGTGCTGGGCTTCAGGTCCTTGAGCATGCGCTGGTAGCCGGGGTTATAGGAAACGACCAGTTGGAAACCCGGCGCAGCCCTGACGCTCTCGCCGGTCTTGTCGATCGGCAATGTCCGTCGGTAGTCGGTCAGTGCGTGCAGCACGACCACGGTGTCCTGCCGAGCCTCGACCACCTCGTCGAGATAGCAGATGGCGCCTTCGCGAACCGCTCGGGTGAGCGGCCCATCCTGCCAGACGGTGCCGTCGTGGCGGATCAGGTAGCGACCGATAAGGTCGCTTGCCGCTAGGTCGTCGTGACAGGGGATGGTGATCAGCGGCCGACCCAGGCGCCATGCCATGTGTTCGACGAAGCGGGTCTTGCCGCAGCCGGTCGGCCCCTTGAGCATGACGGCCAGACCGCGGTTGTGGCAGTGCTCGAACAGGCTGACTTCGTTGCCTGCAGGGCGGTACCAGGGCTCGTCCCTGGGTTGGTTAGCAGTGAGGTCGTGCACCGATTGATCCATGCCCACCTCAGACTGCCCGCTCTGCGGCGAAGTTGGTTTCCATCGCTTCGTTTGCATCGACCTCGAAACGCGGTCGATAGCTAAAGAAATCGTAGATGAACAAGCCGACGCCGAGGGAGAAGATACAGGCAGTGGAGATCAGCATCACGAAGTGAATCTGGATCTTCAATTGAGCATCCAGATAGCCCATGCCCATGATCCGTTCCAGATAGACCTGGCCGATTCCTGCCGTGGCGAATGAAAGGGTCATGCCGAACATGCCGGCCAGCTGCAACCAGAACGCCCAGTAGCCAATGGTGGTGCCTTGCTCAGGACGCTTGTTGGTCAGTGATGGCAGCGCATAGGTGATCATCGCCAGCACGATCATGGCGTAGGCGCCATAGAAAGCGGCGTGCCCGTGCATGGCTGTGATAAGCGTGCCATGGGTCCACTTGTTGATGCTCGGCCAGGTATGTGCCAGCCCCAGCAAGCCTGCGCCGAACAGCGTGAAGATGGTGCTGCCGAGTGTCCAGTGCAGTGCCAGGGAGTTGGGGTGTGCCATCCCCGAGCGGCGCATGGCGCTGTAGGCATACATGGCCATACCGATGATTGCCAACGGCTCAAGCGCGCTGAAGAAGCCGCCGATGGGCAGCCAGTAATGCGGCACGCCGACCCAGTAATAGTGGTGCGCGGTGCCGAGAATGCCGGCAATGAAGACCAGGCCGACGATGACGTAAAGCCATTTCTCCAGCACCTCACGGTCTGCTCCAGACAGTCGAATGAGCAGATACGCAAGGAAGGCGCCCATGATCATCATCCATACGCCTTCCACCCACAGATGAATGGTCCACCAACGATAGAAGATGGAGACGGTGTAATTCTCGTAGTGCAGCAGGGCGGGGAAGAACAGCACGGCGGAGCTGACCAGACCGAGCAGCAGCACGCCTTCTGTGGTGGTGAAGCGGCCGGATTTCTTGATGGTCATACCGATGTTGTAGAGAAAGATCAGCATGCATATGACGATGACGATCTTGTGTGGCAGTGGCTGCTCCAGCAGCTTGTTACCTGTGCCATAGCCGAACAGGTAACCGATGACTGCGGTGACGCCCATGGCTGTCCAAAGGCCCAGCTGGATGTAGGCGAGCTTGGTGCTGTGCAGTTCGGTACGCGATTCATCCGGCACCATCCAATAGGTGGCTCCCATGAAGCCGGTCAGCACCCAGACGATCAGCAGGTTGGTGTGGATCACCTTGGTGACATCGAACGGCAGGATGTTCAGCAATGGATCCGGGCCCAGGTATTTGGTGGCGGACAGCAGGCCGAACACCAACTGCAGTCCGAAAAGCACCATCGCCACGGCGAAGTACCAGTAGGCGACCGATTGTGATTTATAGCGCATGGCTGAACCCCTGCATGTTCGTCCGGCGGGCCTTTGGCACCGCGCTCATTTGAAAGACGCCAGGTACTGCACCAGCTGATCGATCTGCTCGTCGGTCAGCGATTCGCCGTAACTGGTGGGCATGAAGGACACACCGCCGGCCGAGTACATATCGCCGGGGTGCAGGTAGGCGCTTGGCGCCACGATTGATTCGCGGATGAAGTCTTCTACCGTTTCGGCCTCGCCCTGATACTCAGGTGAGGCGATGGTCTGCTGCGCTCGAGTCACCAAGTCCGCCAGCGTCGGCCCGGCCATGTTCACACCGGGCGCTATCGAGTGGCAGGCGTTACAGGCAGGGCTAGCCGTGCGGAAGAGCGCCTCGCCAAGTGCGATGGGGTCCTCGTCGCCGGTGACTGGGCGAGCACCAGGCGGCATCTGCTCTTGGGTTCTGCCTGGCCCGGAAGCGTCCTGCTGTGCAATGGTCAGGCTGGTGCCGGGAATGGACGATCCCGTTACGAGAATCGGTCGAGGTGGCCAGCCCTGATTGTCGACGTTCGCAACCCAGTCGAAGAAAGCAATTAGATCATCGATCTCTTCATCTTTGAGGTCGGGGTTGGGCATCAGCCGGCGATGGCGCTGCTCGTCATAAAAACGTTCCGGGTCCTGCAAGAACGCCTTGAGATAGGGTGCGCCGCGAAGCTGGGTGATCTTTGTCAGGTCGGGTGCGTAGTAGGCACCTTCACCAAACAGCGTGTGGCAGTTGATACAGTTGTTGGCGTGCCATACATCATTACCGCGAGTGACGGCCGGAGTGATGTTTTCGGCGTTGGTCAACTTGGGGAACTGCCTGTGGCTGTCGATCGTCAGGCCGATGAATACCAATGACGCTACCAATGTCGAGCCAATGGCGAACAACCGGGTTTGTCTTTTATTCATCTTGAGGCTCCGCTCAAACGCCGATACCGGCCCAGTGGACGATACCCATGACGCCGGCGTAGATGACCGCGGTAGCCATCAGCGCCAACACCACAAAACTGAGAACTCGTAAGAACTTCACCAAAGCTGTGCTCCTTTCGTTGACCGACGCATCGCTGCACGGCTGCCGTTAGTTAGTGCTTGTCTGGTTTGCGTCCGCTCTGGTTTCAATCCGGCGCTGGATGTTCACCAGTACCACGGCGTCTGAGAGTGCCCTCAGGGCATGTTCTACATGGCGATCGAGATACAGGTGATCGTTCACCTGCAGGGTGTGCCAGGCGCCATGCGCCTGAACTTCTACCTCGCCTTGCAAGCACAACAGCGTGATGGCGCCAGCAACGGCGTGGGGCGGGACCTGCTTGCCCTCGGGCATGCACAGCCGCATGACTTCGAGATCGGGTGTGCTGACGATGGCCTGCGATTGAACCGCGGGCAGTTCCGAGTGAGTGAGGACGTTGACTACTTCCCCTGATCGAGCGTGATGCAAAGCCATCGGTGTTCACCATTTTGGTGCATGTAACCGGAGGCTAGTTCAGGAGGGTATGAGCGTCGAGGCTCAAACCCGCGGCCTAAGGCCGCAGGCTGGACGTCAAGCTTATTCAGGCCGAGGGGTGTCGGGTGTGCTGGCGGGTAGTACCGGATAGGTCACCTGCGGTTGCCTGCCCGTTAGGCTGCGCAAGAAGGCTGCGATTGCACCGGCCTCATCTTCCTTGAGGGTGCGCCCAAGCTGACTGTCTCCCATGATTGCGACGGCTTGTTCCAGGTCCCAGACCTCGCCGCTGTGAAAGTAGGGGGGCGTCAGCGCTACGTTGCGCAGTGGTGCTGCGCGGAACACGTATTCATCCGAAGCTGTATTGGTCACGGTGAAGCGCCCCTTATCCCCACTAGGCAGAATCTCGGCGCCCGGCTTCTTGATTACCCCGAACGGGAAATAGCCCTGGCCGCCAACGTTAACGCCGCTGTGGCAGGCGGAGCAGCCGGTATCCATGAAAAGGGCCAGACCCTCTTTCTGCTTGGCGTCGAGCGCCTTGTCGTCACCTTTGAGATAGCGGTCGAATGGCGAATCAGGGGTGGTCAGACTGACCTCGAAAGCCTCGAGGGCATAGGCCATGTTGTCGAAGCTGACTGGATCCTGTTCGCCAGGAAAGGCTTTTTTGAACTCGCTGGCGTATTCCGGGATGCTTTTTAGCGTAGCGACGACGCGCTCCGGCGTGTTGTTCATTTCAACACCCGCTTGCACCGGTCCCTTCGCTTGAGCCTGCAGGTCTTCAGCGCGGCCGTCCCAGAATTGCGCAGCGTTGAATACCGCGTTCAACACCGTGGGCGAGTTGCGCGGGCCTTTCTGCCAGCCATGGCCGATCGAGGTCGTGACGTTGTCACCGCCTCCCAGGCTGAGGTTGTGGCAGGTGTTGCAACTGATGACATGACTGCGCGACAGCCGGGGATCGAACCAGAGCTTATGCCCTAATTGCGCTTGCTCGGCGCTGACGGCTTTACCTCGGACTTCGGTGACCTTGTCGGGGATCGGCTTGAATATGGCATTGGCGCGGTCACGCAAGTCATCGGCAGCTGCCACTTGGGTCATCAGCATCAGTCCGCTGATCAGGACGGAAAGAGAAGGGCGCATCACGGAATCCTTTTTTATGTTGGCGACCCAAGAAAGCGCTTTCACGGCTTGAAGGAGTTGATTTGAATCAAGGCAGTGGTCTGGGGCGGTAGGCAGGGATGTCGCACCTTTGCCGCTGTCCCTTTGTGAGCGGCAGGCAGCGGGCGCAACCGCGGTGGGCCATTGGCCTGGCCTTGCAGCCGCGCATGGGCATCGCCAGAATGGCGGCATCAATCGTGGCCAATCGGCCACTCCAGCAAGGATTTCAAATGCCCGAAACTGTCGCTGCCGGCCTGCGCCTGGCGCCCGATGCGCTGACCCGTCCCTTCGAACCCAGCCAGTTCGCCTTCAAAACCACCGATGAGCTGGAGCCCTTCCTTGGCGTGCTCGGGCAGGAGCGAGCAGTTGAGGCATTGCAGTTTGGCGTGGCAATGCCGCGTCCTGGTTACAACGTTTATGTGATGGGCGAGCCGGGTACCGGGCGGTTTTCATTCGTGCGACGTTATCTAAGGGCCGAGGGCAAGCGCCTGGATACGCCCTCGGACTGGCTTTACGTAAACAATTTCGATGAGCCGCGTGAGCCACGTGTGGTGGAGCTGCCTGAGGGCGGAGCGGCCGAGTTCATTGCCGATATCGGTCAGCTGATCGACAACCTGATGGCAACCTTTCCGGCGGTTTTCGAGCACCCTAGCTTCCAGCAGAAGAAGAGCGCCATCGACCGCGCATTCAACCAGCGTTACGACAAGGCGCTGGATGTCATCGAAAAACTGGCGCTGGAAAAGGAAATCGCCCTTTACCGCGACAGCAGCAACATCGCCTTCACACCAATGAAGGATGGTAAGTCGATGGACGAGGCGGAGTTCGCCCAGCTGCCAGAAGCGGAGCGTGAGCGTTATCACGAAGACATCTCCGCGCTGGAAGTCCACCTGAACGAAGGGCTTGCCAGCCTGCCGCAGTGGAAGCGCGAGTCGAGCAATCAGCTGCGTCAGCTCAACGACGAGACCATCAGCCAGGCGCTGCAACCTCTGTTGGCACCGCTGTCGGAGAAGTACGCCGAGAACGCGGGCATCGAGGCCTACCTGCAGGCGGTGCAGGTGAATCTGCTGAAAACCGTGGTGGAACAGCTGGTGGACGAAAACCGTCCCGACGCCCAAACCCGCCAGCTCCTCGAAGAACAGTACAGCCCAAGCCTTGTGGTCGGCCATCCGCTCGATGGCGGCGCGCCTGTGGTCTTCGAGCCGCATCCGACCTACGACAACCTGTTCGGCCGTATTGAGTACAGCACCGACCAGGGAGCGCTCTACACCAGTTATCGCCAGTTGCGTCCGGGTGCTTTGCATCGTGCCAATGGCGGATTTCTGATGCTCGAAGCGGAGAAGATGCTCAGCGAGCCCTTCGTGTGGGAAGCGCTCAAGCGCGCGCTGCAGTCGCGCAAGCTGAAGATGGAATCGCCATTGGCCGAACTCGGCCGTCTGGCAACGGTGACCTTGAATCCTGCCGTCATTCCGCTGAACGTGAAGGTGGTAATCATCGGTTCACGCCAGCTCTATTACACCCTGCAGGACCTCGATCCGGACTTTCAGGAGATGTTCCGCGTCCTGGTGGATTTCGACGAGGACATCCCGCTGGCTGAGGACAGCCTCGAGCAATTCGCGCAACTGATGAAGACGCGTACCTCGGAGGAGGGCATGGCGCCGCTCACCGCTGCGGCGGTGGCGCGGCTGGCGACCTACAGTGCTCGCCTCGCCGAGCATCAGGGACGTCTGTCAGCGCGAATCGGTGACCTGTTCCAGCTGGTCAGCGAGGCGGACTTCATTCGTCAGCTGGCCAAGGACGAAGTAACGGATGTCGGCCACATCGAGCGCGCGTTGAAGGCCAAGGCCACGCGCACGGGGCGAGTCTCGGCCCGCATCCTCGAAGACATTCTTGCCGGCGTTATTCTGATCGATAGCGAAGGCGCTGCCATTGGCAAGTGCAACGGCCTGACCGTTCTGGAAGTGGGCGATTCGGCGTTCGGTATGCCGGCACGGATTTCCGCAACCGTCTACCCCGGCGGCTCGGGCATCGTCGACATCGAGCGCGAGGTCAACCTGGGGCAGCCCATTCACTCCAAGGGTGTGATGATCCTGACCGGTTTTCTCGGCAGTCGCTATGCGCAGGAATTCCCGCTGGAAATTTCGGCCAGCATTGCGTTGGAGCAGTCCTACGGTTACGTCGACGGCGACAGTGCCTCGCTGGGCGAATGCTGCGCGTTGATCTCTGCGATTTCCCGTACACCTCTCAAGCAGTGCTTCGCGATCACCGGCTCGATCAACCAGTTCGGTGAGGTGCAGGCAGTCGGAGGTGTCAACGAAAAGATCGAGGGCTTCTTCCGGCTTTGCGAGGCGCGTGGTTTGACCGGAGATCAAGGGGCGATCATTCCGTTCGCGAACGTCGCCACCTTGATGCTCGATGACCGCGTGCTTGAGGCGGTGCGGCAGGAGCGCTTCCACATCTATGCCGTGCGCCATGTCGACGAGGCGCTCTCGCTTCTGGTGGGTGAGCCGGTGGGCGCTGCAGACAAGGATGGCCAGTTCCCGAAAGGCAGCGTTAACGCCCGAGTGGTCGAGCGCTTGCGCGATATCGCCGAGATCGAACTGGAGGATGATCACAAAAGTGATGCGGCTTCACCCGAAGAGGTGTTGGCAGCGGCGCAGGGTGGCACCGCTCAGTAGCGGACAGGCAACTGGTTGCTAACGGACGGAACGATACGGCATGTCGCGGGTCTGCAATGGAAGAGAGTTCAACTCTCTATCCACATGGTTATCCACAAGCTTGTGGGTAAACGGGTTGACCCGCCCATTCGCCAGGATGGCGGTCGCAACTGAGCGCGAGGATCGCCAACATGCAGCAAACTCTGTGTCTGAATCGCCAATGCCTTGGCCTGGTCACCCGTATCGAGTGCATCATCCGGCCGCTGTCCGGCGGTAACGGGTTGTGGACTCTGTTATGCGCTGCGGGTCTCTCCGACGGCCAACCTACGGCAATCAAGGCGCAAGGCCCATTCCACGGGCCTCGCGAGGCTGAGAAAGTCCTCAAAGCTATCGCCGACAATCTCTTTGGCCAGGGTTACGCTCAATCCGACTCACCTTCGATCTGGCAGCTTCATATGCAAGCTGAGCTGCGCAAGGTGAATGCAAACCAGGCCCGCTATCTGACTGGCTGGGGTGCCAACCCGTAATTGCCATAGTTATAGCCAGTGCGGAGTGCTGATTTACTGAAGTCAGGGCCGACTGTTGCGAGTGTTATCCACAGCTCGAACGACTCTGCGAGCGTGCCTTATTGAAGACCTCGTAGCGCTGCGTATACTCGCATGCCGGTTTTCTGCCCCTTTAGTGAGAACAGATGGAACGCTTGATCGAAAACACCATGTACGCCGCCCGTTGGCTGCTGGCGCCTATCTACTTTGGTCTGGCATTCGCGCTCTTGGCGCTTGCCATCAAATTCTTTCAAGAGATCTGGCACATCCTTCCGGCCATCCTTTCGCTCAGCGAGGCCGACCTCATCCTCAAATTGCTGTCATTGATCGACATGGCGCTTGTGGGCGGCCTGCTGGTAATGGTCATGCTGTCAGGGTACGAGAACTTCGTATCACAACTGAACGTAGATGAGGGCAAGGAAAAGCTGGACTGGCTGGGTAAGATGGATTCCGGCTCGCTCAAGATGAAAGTCGCTGCATCCATCGTCGCGATCTCTTCGATTCATCTTCTGCGCATGTTCATGGATGCCCAGCAGCTCGAGAGCGAACAGTTGATGTGGTATGTGATCATTCACCTTACGTTCGTCTTTTCAGCGTTCGCCATGGGCTACCTGGACAAGCTGACCAAGCATTGAAACTCCATATGCGCTAGACCAAATTGCAGGTTGTGATCGCGTTTTCGCTGTTGTACAAGCTAATGTTATTTGTACAGGAGTGGCCGTCATGAATCTGCAGACACTGCTGGAAAATGTCCAGGCGCAGCGAGTCGAGGCACTTGACCTGATTTCTATCGAGGGCGGCTTCTACCTATTGAGCGTCCGCTCCAGTGGCGAAACCCATCTGCTACGCGATGAGCGCAGTAAGGTCTTCCACTTGCGCTCCGTTGAGCATGCCCGCGATCTGCTCAGCGAAATGCCGATCGTTCCTTTTTATCTTGTACATAGCTCGGCTTACGACGAGATGTGTGGTCTTCCAAGGGGCATTCGTGAGCCGTTGCGCGTGCCGATCAGCCTGCGCTCCGCCTGGTAGCGCGTGCCTGGATCGAAGGACGGCTGCGGCGTGAGTCGGTCAGTCCGTTATTGCTGTGCTAGGCTGTCCGCCCTTTTTTCCAGCGGAGCCGATGCATGACCGATCTGAATCTTTCAACCGACGAAACACGCGTGAGTTACGGTATCGGCCGCCAGTTGGGTGATCAATTGCGTGAGAATCCGCCACCGGGTATCAGCCTTGATGCGGTCATTGCCGGCATTCGTGATGCGTTCGCTGGTGCTGAAAGTCGGGTTAGCCCGGAGCATCTGAACGCCAGTTTTGCTGTCATCCGTGAGCGCATGCAGACCGAGGCGCAGCGCAAAGCCGAAGCGGCTGCAGGCGAGGGCAAAGCCTTCCTGGCCGACAACGCAAAGCGTGAAGGCGTCACTACATTGCCATCAGGCCTGCAGTATGAGGTTCTCGCTTCTGGCGAAGGCGCCAAGCCGACCGCTGACGACCAGGTCCGCACGCACTACCACGGCACTTTGATCGATGGCACCGTCTTCGATAGCTCCTACCAGCGTGGCCAGCCCGCCGAGTTCCCGGTTGGGGGCGTGATTGCCGGATGGACCGAGGCGCTGCAGCTCATGGGCGTAGGCAGCAAATGGCGTCTTTATGTCCCAAGCGAGCTGGCCTACGGGGCGCAGGGTGTTGGCAGTATTCCTCCACACAGCGTGCTGGTCTTTGACGTCGAGCTGCTCGCCGTTCTCTGATCGAGCTACGGGCGCAACGCCCGGGCATAAGAGAAAAGGAACAGGTTGCGTACCTGTTCCTTGAGTACACAGGGTTCGCTGGTACTCAACTCATGCAGATCCAGGTCGCCCAGGTCTCGTAATTCGTCAAGAGCGTCACCATCCAGTGAGATGCATACCGCTCCGGTATTACGGTCGAGTATCCGCAAGTATGGCTGCGGCCGATCCAGCCAGGCATCGATCAGATAAGTCATGTGCACCTCCAGTTGATTTCCTTAATGAGAATAATTGCTATTCGCAAACATGCAAGCGCAAAGATTCTTGCAACGGATCAGCGGCGATCTTGCAGGCACATGTGGAGGTGTGAGGAGGAGGGCGCGCAGCGTCGCCCTTATTGGCTTGAACTTAGTGAGTGCGGGCTACAGCGAAACGGCTCAGTTCAACCAGCGCATCGCGATAGGGACTGGCCGGGATGTGTTCGAGACAGGCAATCGCACGATCGGCATAGTCGCGCGCCATGCGAGCGGTATATTCCAGCGCACCGCATGCTTCTACAGCCGTGCGAATTTTCTCGAGATCCTCTATTCCGCCTTTCTGGATCGCCTGACGCACCAGCGCGGCTTGCTCTGCCGTACCTTCACGCATGGTGTAGATCAGCGGCAGTGTCGGCTTGCCTTCTGCGAGGTCGTCGCCGACATTCTTACCCAGTGTTTCCGCATCGCCCTGATAATCGAGCAGGTCGTCAACCAGCTGGAAGGCTATGCCCAGGTAATCTCCGAAGTTACGCAGCGCTTCGCGTTGGTCGTCGTTGGCACCTGCCAGGGTGGCAGCGCTGTGGGTAGACGCCTCGAAGAGCATGGCCGTCTTGCCACGGATAACTTCCATATAGATTTCTTCGGTTGTGCTGGCGTCTCGTACCTTCGACAGTTGGAGCACTTCGCCTTCAGCGATCACTCGAGTTGCTTGGGAAATGATGCGCATGACTGGCATCGAATCCAGGTCCACCATCATTTCGAACGAGCGTGCGTAAAGAAAGTCGCCAACCAGCACGCTGGGAGCGTTGCCCCAAAGGGCGTTGGCCGTGGAGCGACCGCGACGCATGCCGGACATGTCGACCACGTCATCGTGAAGCAGGGTCGAGGTATGCAGGAATTCGATGATGGCGGCGAGCAGGCGCAACTGCTCACCTTTGAGTCCCAGCGCATTTCCGCTGAGCAGAACGAGCAGAGGTCGCAGGCGCTTGCCGCCAGCCGAGGTAATGTAGTCCCCGATCTTTTCCACCAGCGGTACGCGGGACGTCAACTGGTTGCGGATAATGCCGTCAACAGCGGCGAAATCTTCAGCCACTACTTGGTAAAAGGCCTGGGGTTGCATCGGGGACGAGTACTCCTCGGAGATTGCGCGGCATGCTATGGGTCGGGTCATGCAGTGTCAAGGCAAGGCCCGGCGGCTATTGCGCCGGGTCGGGTGGATGCGTACAATCGCGGACCCTGAACTTTCCCCCTGGGCATTTCCCTGCCTTACGCAATTGCAAGGGCGTCCTATCCGGCCCCGAGCAGCCATGCCAGCCTCCAACTATTTCACTTAAGCGCTGGGTGAGCAGGATCAACGGAGATACACAGATGTACGCAGTTATCGTTACCGGCGGCAAGCAATACAAGGTCGCCGAAGGCGAATACCTCAAGATTGAAAAACTCGAAGTTGCCACTGGCGAAGCTGTCACCTTTGACCGCGTTCTGCTGATTGGCAACGGCGATGATGTAAAGATCGGCGCTCCGGTGGTCGATGGTGCCAAGGTCACTGCTGAAGTGATCGCTCAGGGCCGTCATGACAAGGTCACCATCATCAAATTCCGCCGTCGTAAGCACCACATGAAGCGTCAGGGCCACCGTCAGTGGTTCACTGAGGTCAAAATCACCGGCATTCAGGGCTAATCGGGCCTGAATCCCCTTATAGGAGTATTGAACTCATGGCACACAAAAAAGCTGGCGGTTCTACCCGCAACGGTCGCGACTCAGAAGCCAAACGTCTTGGCGTGAAGATGTACGGCGGCCAGGTCATCAAGGCCGGCAACATCATCGTGCGTCAGCGCGGCACCCAGTTCCATGCCGGTTACGGCGTTGGCATGGGTAAGGATCACACCCTGTTCGCGAAAGTGGAAGGCGTGATCAAGTTCGAAGTGAAAGGCGCTTTTGGCCGTCGCTACGTGAGCGTCGTCGCAGCCTAATCGCGACGTAGCTGGAAAAGCCCTGTCATGCGACGGGGCTTTTTTGTTTCTGTATCCTCAGTAGGGCTCTTGCAAAACACTGCTGTGCTCTAATTATCGCCGGGTTTTGCAAGACCCTTATGTTCCTGTTTTTTAGCCCGTCCTTGCGGCGGGAGGCGTTCCCATGAAATTCGTCGATGAAGTATCGATTTTTGTAAAAGCCGGCGACGGCGGTAACGGCATGATGAGTTTTCGTCGCGAAAAGTTCATCGAAAAGGGCGGTCCCAACGGCGGCGATGGTGGTGATGGCGGCTCCGTTTACCTGGAAGCTGACGAGAACCTCAATACGCTCGTTGATTACCGCTATACCCGCCGCTTCAATGCGCCCAACGGGCAGAAGGGCGGTAGCACGGAATGTACCGGTGCCAAAGGCGACGATCTGGTCCTGCCGGTGCCGGTAGGTACGACCGTAATCGATGCGGCGACTCAGGACGTGATCGGCGACCTGACCAAGGCCGGTCAGCGACTGTTGGTGGCGCAGGGCGGCTGGCATGGTCTGGGTAATACCCGGTTCAAGTCCAGCACCAACCGTGCGCCGCGGCAAACCACTCCAGGTAAGCCCGGTGACGCTCGCGATCTGAAGCTGGAGCTTAAAGTTCTGGCTGACGTCGGTCTGCTGGGCCTGCCGAACGCCGGTAAGAGTACCTTCATTCGCTCCGTTTCAGCGGCCAAGCCTAAGGTCGCCGACTACCCGTTCACCACACTGGTGCCCAACCTCGGCGTGGTGAGTGTGGGTCGCTACAAGAGCTTCGTGATTGCCGACATCCCCGGTCTTATTGAGGGTGCATCGGAAGGCGCGGGGCTTGGCATCCGGTTTCTAAAGCACTTGGCCCGCACACGTCTGCTGCTGCACCTTGTGGATATGGCGCCGCTTGATGAGAGCGATCCGGCTGATGCAGCTGAAGTGATCGTCAGTGAGCTCGAAAAATTCAGCCCGGCGCTGGCTCAGCGTGATCGCTGGCTGGTGTTGAACAAGGCTGATCAGTTGCTCGAGGAGGATCGCGAGGAACGCGTTCGTCAGGTTGTGGAGCGTCTTGAGTGGACTGGTCCGGTGTTCGTTATCTCTGCGCTGGAGCGCGAGGGTACCGAAGAGCTGAGCCAGGCCATCATGCGTTATCTGGATGAGCGCACCTTGCGTATAAGTGAGGAGCCTGCCTTTGCCGAAGCGCTTGCTGAACTCGATCAGCAGATCGAAGACGAAGCGCGTGCGCGCTTGCAGGAGCTTGACGATCAGCGTGCCCTGCGTCGTGCCGGCGTCAAGGCGGCCGCTGAGGCTGATGACGACGACTTCGATGATGATGACGACGACGAAGGTGGCGCAGAGATCTTCTACGTACGCTAAATCGTTGCTCGCTAGTTGCGCTTCTGGGTGCGGGTGGTCGTCGAGCTGCGATCTTCAGCTCACGGGTAGTTTGGCCGGATATTGAATAGAAGGCGGGAGCGATGCGGGACAAGGTGAGCGGCGCGCGGCGCTGGGTGATAAAGATCGGCAGTGCGCTATTGACGGCTGATGGGCGAGGGCTTGATCAGACGGCAATGGCAGTCTGGGTCGACCAAATGGTTTCCCTGAGAAACGCTGGCGTAGAGCTGGTTCTGGTGTCATCGGGTGCCGTTGCGGCAGGCATGAGTCGACTTGGCTGGTCTGCACGACCCAAGGCGGTGCACGAGCTGCAGGCTGCTGCGGCCGTGGGGCAGATGGGGCTCATTCGTGCCTGGGAAACCAGTTTCGCCCGCTGCGATCAGCAAACGGCGCAGATACTCGTGACGCATGATGATCTTTCGGATCGCAAGCGCTATCTCAATGCCCGCAGTACTCTTCGTACGTTGATCGATCTGGGTGTCGTGCCGGTTATCAATGAAAACGATACGGTAGTGACGGACGAAATCCGCTTTGGTGACAACGATACCCTCGCTGCGCTGGTCGCAAATCTTGTAGAGGCTGACCTTTTGGTCATCCTTACCGACCGGGACGGCATGTTCGATGCGGACCCGCGCAACAACCCAGAAGCACAGCTCATCAGTGAGGCGCGGGCCGACGATCCATCGCTGGACCTGGTGGCGGGCGGCACGGGTGGTGCTCTTGGGCGTGGTGGGATGCAGACGAAGCTGCGCGCGGCGCGGTTGGCCGCTCGTTCGGGCGCGCACACGGTTATCGCTGGTGGTCGTATCGAGCAGGTGCTGGCGCGACTGAAGGCCGGGGAAAGGCTGGGGACCTTGTTAGCGCCAGAGTGCAATCGTCACGCTGCTCGTAAGCAGTGGCTTGCCGGGCATCTGCAGACGAGAGGGGTCATAACTCTCGATGCCGGAGCTGTGCACGCGCTGAAGCAGGGTAATCGCAGCTTGTTACCGGTCGGTGTTAAAGCGGCTCAAGG
Source organism: Stutzerimonas zhaodongensis (assembly GCF_003696365.1). Lineage (GTDB taxonomy): Bacteria > Pseudomonadota > Gammaproteobacteria > Pseudomonadales > Pseudomonadaceae > Stutzerimonas > Stutzerimonas zhaodongensis. The sequence goes on along the minus strand of NZ_RFFM01000002.1, from coordinate 1,114,776 downwards.
TGGTTTCCGCCGTGGCGAGATGGTGGTGTGTGCCGGTCCGGATGGTCAGGAAGTGGCGCGCGGTCTGGTCAATTACAGTGTGGCTGAAACCCAGCGGATCCTCGGCCATCCCTCGGACGAGATCGAGAAGCTGCTCGGGTATGTCGATGAGCCCGAACTCATCCATCGCGACAACATGATCCTGGTATGAGGTGCTCAATGCGTTTGGCTAAGGCTCTGTTGGTATTGCTGGCTTTGCCTGCGGTAGGCATGGCGCGTGAGGTGGGCGAGGTTGATACGGTCTTCAAATGGCTTGGCCCTAATCACAAGATTGCCGTTGAGGCATTCGATGATCCGAAGGTCGACGGTGTAACCTGTTACTTGTCGCGGGCGAAAACAGGCGGAATCAAAGGTGGGTTAGGGTTGGCCGAAGATCGTGCTGAGGCCTCGATCGCTTGTCGTCAGGTCGGGCCTATCCGGATGGATAAGAACCTCAAGGATGGAGAGGTGGTCTTCAAGGAGCGAACGTCACTTGTCTTCAAGACCATGCAGGTGGTGCGTTTCTTCGATGAGGCCCGAAATACGCTCGTATACCTGGTCTACAGTGATCGCGTAATCGAAGGTAGCCCACAGAATGCCGTTACGGCGATCCCTATTCTGCCGTGGGTTCAACCATAGAATTGGCCTGATTGGCCGTTCGCTTTTTGGATGGAGCGCCTGGCATGTCCGAATTGCGAGCACAAAAAAAACCGGCCTAGGCCGGTTTTTTTCAAGAACATGCAGTTTAGGCTGCAGCAGCTTCGCCGAGGGCCTTGATGTGGCCGTTCAGGCGGCTTTTATGCCGAGCTGCTTTGTTCTTGTGGATGATGCCTTTGTCGGCCATACGGTCGATTACAGGCACGGCTGCGGTGTAAGCAGTACGAGCTTTATCCAGATCTTTTGCATCAATGGCTTTGACCACATTCTTGATGTAGGTACGAACCATGGAGCGCAAGCTGGCGTTGTGGCTGCGACGCTTCTCAGCCTGAATTGCGCGTTTTTTGGCGGAAGGGCTGTTGGCCACCGTCGAACTCCTCGAAAACGTGGGATTACAAAGCAAATAAGGCCGCGAATCATGCCGATGCGGCGAAGGCTTGTCAAGCGTGCTTGTAGATTGATGACGCTGGCCTGACAGATGGGGTGCCGCTAAACTCGCGGCCTCTTTATCTGTCGTAATTGCCCGTCTACTCCGGTGGCCTGGGCCCGGCCGGAACTTCTGCAGCAACTCTAGGAAAACTAATGTCCGAGACATCCGCTAAAGGTGGCTTGTTGCGTTCCAGCGCGGTAGTCAGTGTCATGACACTGCTGTCGCGAGTGCTGGGCATGGTACGCGATATGGTGGTGGCGAGCTACTTCGGGTCCGGTGCGGCAGCGGACGCATTTTTCATTGCGTTCAAGATCCCCAATTTTCTACGGCGCCTGTTTGCCGAAGGAGCTTTCGCTCAGGCTTTCGTCCCTGTCTTGTCTGAGTATCGGACCAAGCGAACGCTGCTCGAGGTCAAGCTGCTGGTCGATCGGACGGCTGGCATGCTTGGTTTGATCCTCACCGGGATCACGGCCATTGGGGTCCTGGCCTCTCCTTATGTTGTCATGCTGTTTGCGCCAGGCTTTCATGATGATCCGGCAAAAATGCAGCTGGCCGGCGAGCTGCTGCGCATCACGTTTCCTTATCTACTACTGATCTCGCTTACCGCCTTTACGTCTGGAGTGCTTAACACGTATGGGCATTTTGCGGTTCCGGGCTTCACCCCGGTATTGCTCAACGTTTGCATGATCACATCTGCGATTTTCCTGACCCCTTATTTCGATCAGCCGATCATGGCGCTTGCCTGGGGTGTATTCATTGCCGGCTTCGCTCAGTTGGCTTTTCAGCTCCCATATGTGGCGAAGCTGGGGTTGCTGCCAAGACCGCGTGTGAAGTTCGGCGACGAGGGCGTGCGGCGGATCATGATGCTGATGGTGCCTGCGCTGTTTGGCGTGTCCGTCAGCCAGATCAATCTTCTGCTCGACACTGTGCTCGCTTCGTTTTTGCAGACAGGTAGCGTGTCCTGGCTGTACTACGCCGATCGGCTTTCGGAATTGCCGCTTGGTGCCTTTGGTATTGCGATAGGTACGGTCATACTGCCCAGCCTGTCCCGTCAACATGCCGGTGAAGACCCCAAGGCGTTTTCCAATACCCTGAACTGGGCGCTGCGCATGGTGTTGCTGGTTGGTATTCCAGCAGCATTGGCTTTAGGGATTCTGGCCGAGCCGCTGATTGCCAGCCTTTTCTTCTACGGAGCAATGAGTGAGGAAGCGGTCGTTCAGTCCGCCAATGCGCTCGAAGCCTACTCGTTAGGCGTGTTGGCGTTCATGCTGATCAAGGTGTTGGCGCCGGGGTTCTTCGCTCGCCAGGATTTGAAAACGCCGGTGCGGGTTGCAATCATTTGCATGGTCGCCAACATGGTGATGAACCTGATTCTGATCTGGCCGCTCAAGCACGTCGGGCTTGCGCTGGCGACTTCGCTGTCATCGATGCTCAACGCCGGACTGCTGTTCTGGGGGCTGTACCGCGTTGGCGTCTTCCAGTTCGCGCCGGGCTGGAGTGCGTTTCTTCTGCGGCTGGCGGGTGGTTGCGCTGCGATGGTGGCAATAGTCTGGTGGCTGAACGCGCCGTCGGTCGAATGGTTCGCATGGAGCTGGCAAGAGCGGGCGTTGCAACTCGCCATCCTGGTTTTCGCGGGGTTGGGCGCTTTTGCGGCAGCGCTGATTTTGCTCGGATTGCGACCTCGCCACCTTCGTCACTGATCGAGGTTCAAGCGGATGGCAAACCTGTCCGCGGCTGCTGCCTCATGCGTATAATCGACGACTTTTCAATCAAGAAGTGCGGTATGCAGCTGGTTCGAGGTCTTCATAACCTGCGGCCCCGGCATCGGGGTTGCGTCGCCACTATTGGCAATTTTGACGGCGTTCACCGAGGCCACCAGGCAATCCTGGCGCGTCTTCGTGAGCGTGCGGCCGAGCTTGGGCTGCCGAGCTGCGTAGTGATCTTCGAACCCCAGCCCCGAGAGTATTTTGCGCCGAGCCAAGCACCTGCGCGATTGACCCGGCTACGCGAAAAACTGCATCTGCTCCATGAGCAGGGCGTCGATCTGGTGCTGTGCCTGGCGTTCAATCGCAGGTTGCGCGAGTTGAGCGCTTCGGAGTTCGTCCATGCAACGCTGGTCGAAGGGCTCGGCGTCAAGCATCTGGAAGTAGGTGATGATTTCCGCTTCGGCTGTGATCGAGCGGGTGATTTCAACTTCCTGATGAAGGCAGGTGTCACCGAAGGTTTTACCGTCGAGGCGGCAACAACGATTGAAGTCGATGGCGACCGAGTGAGCAGTACTCGGCTGCGACAGGTACTTGCAGAGGGTGATCTGACGCTGGCTGAAAAGCTGCTAGGTCGGCCCTTCAGCATTTCTGGTCGGGTCATGCATGGTCAGGCTCTGGGGCGCCAGTTAGGCGCCCCGACGGCTAACATTCAATTGAAGCGCAAGAGTACGCCCCTCAGCGGCGTGTTCATGGTCAGCACTGAAGTCGATGGGCAGACGCAGCCGGCAGTCGCCAACATCGGTATGCGCCCATCAGTCGAAAGCGATGGCAATCCGCACTTGGAAGTGCATCTGTTGAATTACCAGGGCGATTTATATGGTCGTCAGTTGCGCGTGACCTTTCACCACAAGCTGCGCGATGAGCAGCGCTTTGCCTCATTGGATGCACTAAAGGCGGCGATTGAAGCGGATATCGCCGCGGCTCGCGAATACTGGCGGGCTTCACCCTTCACCACGAGTCAGGACTGAAATGACCGATTACAAAGCGACCCTCAATCTGCCGTCCACGGCGTTTCCGATGAAGGCCGGTCTGCCACAGCGCGAGCCGGAGATCCTGCAGCGCTGGGACAGCATTGACCTCTATGGAAAGCTGCGGCAGATCGGAGAGGGTCGCCCGAAGTTCGTCCTGCACGACGGCCCGCCGTACGCCAACGGCAGCATCCACATCGGGCATGCGGTGAACAAGGTCATAAAGGATTTCATCGTTCGCTCCAAGACATTGGCCGGTTTCGATGCGCCTTATGTGCCTGGTTGGGATTGCCATGGTCTGCCGATCGAGCACAAGGTCGAGATCACCTTTGGCAAGAATCAGCCAGCTGACCTGACCCGCGAGCGCTGCCGTACCTACGCCGCCGAGCAGATCGAAGGACAGAAGGCCGACTTCATCCGCCTTGGTGTGCTCGGTGAGTGGGACAACCCCTACCGCACCATGGATTTCGCCAACGAAGCCGGAGAAATCCGGGCGCTGTCCAAGATGGTCGAAGGTGGGTTTGTCTTCAAAGGTTTGAAGCCGGTGAACTGGTGCTTCGACTGCGGTTCGGCGCTGGCCGAAGCTGAGGTCGAATACCAGGACAAGAAATCCGATGCTATCGATGTGGCATTTCAGGTCGAAGATGCCGACAAACTGGCTGCGGCTTTCGGCATCGCCGAGTTGGTCAAGCCGGCCAGCATCGTCATCTGGACCACAACGCCTTGGACCATCCCAGCCAACCAGGCGCTCAACGTCCATCCCGACTTCGTCTATGCCCTGGTCGATACTGGAAATCAGCTCTTGGTGCTTGCCGAAGAACTGGTCGAGTCATGTCTGCAACGCTACGAACTGCAGGGTGAGATCATCGCTCGCTGCGAAGGCCGAGCGTTGGAGCTTATCCGCTTCCGGCATCCTTTCTATGAGCGTTTCGCACCGGTATATCTGGCAGATTATGTCGAGACCGGTGCCGGCACAGGTATCGTTCACTCCGCCCCGGCGTATGGTGAGGACGACTTCCGGTCCTGTAAGCAGTACGGCATGGAAAATGATGACATCCTCAGTCCCGTGCAGAGCCATGGGGTCTATGTATCTGACTTGCCTTTCTTTGGCGGGCAGTTCATCTGGAAGGCCAATCCAGCGATCGTTGAGAAATCGCGTGAAGTGGGTGCGCTGCTCAAACACGAGTCGATCCAGCACAGCTATATGCATTGCTGGCGGCACAAGACGCCGCTGATCTACCGCGCGACGGCACAGTGGTTCGTCGGTATGGACAAGGTGGCCCATGACGGCAGCTCACTGCGTCGCCGGGCGCTGGATGCCATCGAGCAGACCGAGTTCGTACCCGCCTGGGGCCAGGCGCGACTGCACGGCATGATCGCCGGACGGCCTGATTGGTGCATCTCGCGCCAGCGCACCTGGGGCGTACCTATTCCGTTCTTCCTGCATAAGGAAAGCGGCGAGTTGCACCCGCGCACCGTCGATTTGATGGAAGCCGTTGCGCAGCGCGTGGAGCAGGGCGGCATCGAGGCGTGGTCGAAGCTGGACGCGGCCGAACTCTTGGGTGACGAGGCGGCGCAGTACGAGAAGATCAGTGACACTCTGGACGTCTGGTTCGACTCCGGCACTACCCACTGGCACGTCATGCGTGGCTCCCATCCTATGGGTCATGAAAGCGGACCGCGCGCAGACCTCTATCTCGAAGGCTCCGATCAGCATCGTGGTTGGTTCCATTCGTCGCTGCTGACTGGTTCTGCCATTGACGGTCACGCGCCTTACAGAGGGCTGCTGACGCACGGTTTCGTGGTCGATGAGAACGGCCGCAAGATGTCCAAATCGCTGGGCAACGTCGTCGCGCCGCAGGAAGTTACCGACACTCTGGGTGCCGATATCCTGCGCTTGTGGGTTGCCTCTACCGACTACTCCGGTGAGATGGCGGTTTCCAAAGTTATCCTCCAGCGCAGTGCGGACTCCTATCGGCGGATTCGCAATACCGCGCGCTTTCTACTCTCCAACCTCGACGGTTTTGATCCCGAGCAGCATCAGGTTCCGGTCGATCAGATGATTGCACTCGACCGCTGGGCCATCGACCGTGCCCTGTTGTTGCAGCGGGAAATAGAAGAAGCCTACAGCACGTACAAGTTCTGGAATGTCTACCAGAAGGTGCACAACTTCTGCGTGCAGGAGTTGGGCGGCTTCTATTTGGACATCATCAAGGATCGCCAGTACACCACCGGTGCCGATAGCCTTCCCCGGCGCTCCTGCCAAACCGCGCTGTATCACATTGCAGAAGCGCTGGTGCGCTGGATCGCGCCTATCCTGTCATTCACCGCTGATGAGATATGGCAGTACCTGCCAGGCGAGCGCAACGAATCGGTGATGCTCAACACTTGGTATGAACGCCTCACCGAACTGCCGTCCGACATCGAGTTGGGTCGCGAATTCTGGGATCGGGTAATGGCCGTGAAGGCCGCGGTCAACAAGGAGCTAGAAGCCCAGCGGGCCGCCAAGACAATCGGCGGCAACTTGCAGGCCGAGGTTGTGCTGTATGCCGAGGACTCATTGGTCAACGACCTGTCCAAGCTGGGTAACGAGCTGCGCTTCGTACTGATTACCTCTGCCGTCACGGTGGCGCCTTTTGCCAGCGCACCGACTGAAGCCGTGCAGAGCGAGCTGGCTGGCTTGAAGCTCAAAATCAGCAAAACGGATCACTCCAAGTGCGGCCGATGCTGGCATCATCTTCCAGATGTTGGCACACATGCCGCACATGCCGAGATCTGTGGACGCTGCATCGAGAACATCGAGGGTGCTGGTGAGGTCCGCCATTATGCGTAGCGTCAGGGCCCATGCCGGCGTAGGTGGCAACGTATGAGCGCTCGTCTCGGCAAGCTGACGTGGCTCTGGCTGAGCATCCTGGTCATCGCGCTGGATCAGGCGACTAAGCATTACTTCGAGGCTAATTTCAGCCTGTACCAGAAGCTTGACGTCATTCCCGGTTATTTCGCCTGGACATTGGCGTACAACACGGGCGCGGCGTTCAGCTTCCTCGCGGATCATTCGGGTTGGCAGCGTTGGCTGTTCGCCGCCATCGCGCTTGGCGTCAGTGCGGTGCTGGTTGTCTGGATGAAGCGTTTGAAACCCGAGGAAACCTGGCTCGCTGTCGCTCTCGCGCTGGTATTGGGTGGCGCGCTCGGAAACCTCTATGACCGCGTCGTACTTGGTCATGTAGTCGACTTCATTTTGGTGCATTGGCAGAACCGCTGGTACTTCCCAGCATTCAATGTCGCGGACAGCGCTATCACCATAGGCGCTGTAATGCTGGCGCTTGACATGTTCCGTAGCAGTAAAACGGGAGAAACCGTAAATGAGTGAGCAGCGCATCGGGCAGGGTATGCAGGTGACAATGCATTTCTCGCTCAGTCTCGAAAATGGCGAGCTGGTGGATAGTACCTTCGACAAGCAGCCGGCAACGTTCAAGATTGGCGATGGCAACTTGCTGCCAGGATTCGAACAACAGCTGTTCGGGCTCAGGGCGAGTGACAAGCGCAGTTTCCAGATCGCTCCTGAACAGGGATTTGGCCAGCACAACCCGCAGAACGTTCAAGTCATGCCGCGTAGCCAGTTCGAAGGCATGGAGCTGTCCGAGGGATTGCTGGTGATCTTCAACGATGCAGCTAAGACTGAGCTTCCAGGCATCGTCAAAAGCTTCGATGAGCGCCAGGTCACCGTGGATTTCAATCATCCGTTGGCAGGCAAGGCGCTGACCTTCGAAGTGGAGGTATTCGAGGTTCAGCCGGTCTGATTCGTCCGGTCGTTTGCGTTCGCTGTTGTACGAGCCAGAGGGGCACTCAGTCCTTGCTGGCGATTAGGCCGCAGCATCCTGCATTCTTCCTAATGACCCAGTTTAACGTCGTGCCTACAACAGCCGGTACACTTCACAACTTACCCGCCCCCGAGCGTCGAGAACCCTTATGCAGATCAAACTCGCCAATCCGCGTGGCTTTTGTGCCGGTGTCGACCGTGCCATCGAAATCGTCAACCGTGCGCTCGAGGTGTTCGGTCCCCCGATCTACGTGCGCCACGAAGTCGTGCACAACAAGTTCGTTGTAGAAGATCTGCGCGAGCGGGGCGCCATATTCGTCGATGAGCTGGATCAGGTGCCGGATGGCTTTATCGTCATATTCAGCGCGCATGGCGTCTCTCAAGCGGTGAAGATGGAAGCGGAAAAGCGCGGCCTAAAGGTATTCGATGCGACTTGCCCACTGGTGACCAAGGTGCATCTGGAAGTCACCAAATACAGCCGTGAGGGCCGCGAATGCATCCTGATCGGGCATGAAGGGCATCCTGAGGTCGAAGGCACCATGGGCCAATACGACACAGCCAATGGAGGCGCCATCTATCTCGTGGAGGACGAACAGGACGTCGCCGAACTTAAAGTCCGTAACCCGGAGGCCTTGGCGTTCGTGACGCAGACGACGCTGTCGATGGATGACACCAGTCGAGTAATCGATGCATTGCGCACACGCTTTCCGAGCATCGGTGGCCCGCGCAAGGACGACATCTGTTACGCCACACAGAACCGTCAGGACGCGGTCAAGCAACTGGCTGACGAGTGCGACGTCGTGCTGGTAGTGGGCAGCCCCAACAGCTCCAACTCCAATCGCCTGCGCGAGCTTGCTGAGCGCATGAACACGCCGGCGTACCTCATTGACGGCGCGGAAGACTTAAAGCGGGAGTGGTTCGAGAACATCGAGCGCATCGGCATAACCGCCGGAGCTTCAGCACCTGAAGTGCTGGTGCGTGGGGTCATTGATCAGCTGAAAGAGTGGGGCGCGGCTGGCTTGGATGAGCTTGATGGGCGACCGGAGAACGTGACGTTTTCGATGCCGAAGGAGTTGCGGTTGAAGGCCATTTAAACAGACCACACATAAATAAAGCCCGGCTATGCCGGGCTTTTGTTTTTTCTCTTAACGTTTCCAACATTCCGCAAGCGTCATCCCTGCTTTCTGCCCCTTGGCGCCGGTATTGCTAAGCGTCAACATCCCGCATTTATCGTTGGCCATGCTTCCTGTAGGTGTCGCCACAAGAAGGTATGTCGAGGCATCAGGGCTACCATCAGCGAAGTCTATATCGTACGTCTTAGACGATCCGTCCCTGGGTGCCTGGGCGAACGGCAAAGATGTCGCATTTCCTTCACCATTCTTATCGTAGCGACCATTGGCGGTGTAGTGACGCTCCATGAAATGTGAGAGTTCCATCAGAGCTGATTGCGCATCTGCACGCTTCGCGCTACGGACGTATTCTTGATAGCTTGGGTAGGCAATGGCGGCGATGATTCCAATGATCGCGACTACGATCATCAGCTCGATCAAAGTAAAGCCACGACTGCTCGGACGGCGGCGCATAGATACCATCACAGGTTGTTCCTCACTTCGTGCCATGACAGGCGATTGGAGTCGTTGTTATCTCCCATGACCTCAATACATACCGGAGTTACACCCTCAGAGCCGGTACTAGAGGCTGAGCTGGCATAGCAGAGGTAACGCTTGCCTGTGCTTTGGTCGTTCAGGCCGATTGTGCCTTTCACGGCACCCTCATTTGGATCCGCTACCCCGCTTACCGGGACTTTCGTTCCATCTTCGAGCTCAATGTAGTCGCTCTCGTCAATTTTTCCGTCACCGTTGTAATCGAAGTAGGAATACGCAAGCCGGCTACCTGTAGCCAGGTCGAGGCTCATGATCCAGCTTGTTCCGCCAGCATCGCAAGGGTCGGCGGATGGGATAAGCGTGCTGAATGTAACCCTGTTTCCACCTAACTGGGCTTGGGAGATTACTCGCTCCCCCTTGGCCCCTGGTCCGCCTCGGCCGGTCTTCCAAACCAAGTCCATATACCAACCATTATCGCCTTCAACCATGGCGTTCTGGCTGACAGCCCGGCCATTGAGTTCGGTACCGGACACCTCTTTGAGGATTTCTTGCTCCCTCAAGGTGCGACGTCCTTCGATTTGAGCACCACTGTCAATGACGCCATAGAACGATTGAACTTGCGGGGATGTCGGGATCTCGTTATCTGTGGTCTGATAAAAACTGCCCGTCCCGAACACCAGGATGACCTTGCGATCCTTGGTGTAGGCCGCATCAAGCGGCGCGGTGATTGGCTGGCGGATTCCGGCACTGTCCTTGGCTATGAACAAGGGTCCAATACTGCCGCCTGTTTTCAAAGCCGCTGGTGCGTCCCAGTTGCCGACAGTTGTGCTGTTGATATCCAGGCGCCATACGTTGCCCTTGGTATCTCCGACGTATAACCGGTCGGCAACTCGATCGTTGTCCAGATCGACCGAAAGAGGGGAGCCCAGGTCGCCGCTGTTTGGTAGATCAAAGCGCTTTAGTACACTGCCGTTCGACGCGTCGAGAATCCAGACATATCCGTTAGTGGTTGTTGAAGGTCTAGCGTATCCACTGGTCACGACCACGCCGAACTTACCGTTATAAAGAGGCACAAGGCTAGGCCGCCCGAGGCTGTAACCCATTTCCGGGTGCGTGAACTCCCAAAGGAAGTTTCCGCTAGACATGCTGCCGGGATTTGAGATGTCCAGCGCGAAGATGCTTCTGCCGCCCGCGCCAGAGGAACCAACTACTACTGTTTTCCACTGATTACCCACCAGCGCATCGCCGATCCGTGGCGTGCCATCTACGTAGTAGCGGTGGGAATAGGTAGGCTCCGTGAGTTGGTAAAGGTCTTTGATCAGTTCGTTTGGCACATAGGCAAAAAGCTCTTTGCCCCCCGCCGCTCCTAGACTCGCATTGAATCCGTGCAGCATTCCGTCGTTCGCGCCCACCACAACAAGAGGGGGGCGGTTCTGGTAAGAACTCTGGGCGCGAAAAGCGGTGTACGCGCTCTTTATGGTGTTCGTAAAACCAGCGCTTTCGGGCAGCTGCGAATAGCCGAAATTCTGTTTGTGGATATATTGCGGGTCAGAGTTGGCAATGTCGCCGAGACGGCTGCCTCTCTGGCGGAATGGGTTGTTTGGGGCGGTATCTGTCCGCTCCTTGCTGCGGTCACCGCGAATGAATGCGAGCCGATCCTGGCCAACCTGTTCGGTCGCTAAGGTTCCGCCGGCAGTCGCGCGCAGGGCGTTCCGTTGAGTCGTGTTCAATTGCTCCCAAAAGAAGGTGCGGCCCGTGGTAGATCTCAAGGCACCTGAGGTGCCGTCCGCGGTCGGAGGGGCTGAGGTAAGAATCACGCGGTCAGCCAACTGAGCATTGCTTAGCTCATCCAGCTTCGCTGCTGCTTTCCAGCTCGGTGTAGCGCTAACTGTTCCGTTGGCAGATACGGCTTTCGCTAGCAGATCGCCGCTCCAATTGGCGCTATCGAGCATTGACTGAAATACCGCTGTACCGGTGTCAAGCTTTGTAGAGTTGGTCGACAGGGCTGCGGTAGTGCTGCGCACTTCGTCAGCAATATTTGCGAACGCGGTTTTAAGACTTTCGACCATTTTGGTGGCATCGCTTGCCACATAAAAATTCCGTGGACGAAAGTCGTTCTGTTCGGTCCGGTCTCCGTCTGTCCACCAGGCCGTCGGTATAGCTTCGGTCCGTTCATAAGGGTCGCCGAAGTTGACATCTTCCGGGATTTTCAAGCCACCATACTTTGCCGCTAACCAATATTGATTCTTCGCCCTGCCTTTCAATACGCCATTTTCACGAACATCGACCCAATGGGTGGATAGCAGCTGTTTGCCACTGATATCGTCGCGCAAGTCGACTGTGTTGGCGTGATACGCCATCCCGGCGATGTAGGCAGAGTTGTTGCTGCAGCAGTCTCCAAATGCGGTAGCGGCAGTTGCCTTAGTGTCGACGCCTTCTAGCGTGCCTACCTTTGCAGTCGCGGTGGTCACATTAAAAGAGTCAGCCGTTATCTGCGCTGGGGTCGCTGGTTCCAGGTTACTTTTGGTGGCACCCGGGAGGTTACGGTCGGCGTGGGTGTTAGTATCGCCAATGCCTAGAATCACGTTCTTCTGACACGCATATTGAATGGGGTCGTTCCAGTTTGTAACAACCGGGAACCCATCCAACCATTTATCCTTCGCCGCATTACTTGGAGCTGCGTTGTGGGCTGGTGATGGGGTGCTATATTCAGTCACGTTTCCGAGGTTTCGAAAGTAACGAAATGCCGAGTAATAAAGCTCGCTGACGGGATCATTGCTCTTATGGTTGTAGGTGGTAAGTTGTCCAAACTTGTTAAGATAGTTGATAACTCCGCTGTTAGTCACTGCGCGACCAAAAGCTGTTTGCGTTGCAGTGGCATCAGCAGGATTCGGGTTGGTCACCAAAACGCCGGTCACGCTGCTCCACTCGGTCTGAGCGTTCTCAAGCTGTCCGGCTACACCTCGCTCTCTTTTAAGTGGTCCGATATATTTCTGCCCGGCACGTAGCACGCCGCCGTCGCGAAGCTGATTCTCGTCGTTGAGATAACCGAACACGCTATAACGTATACTCTCATTGTACTGTTGGAGCAGCCCTTCGGGTTTGTAGTTAGTGTCACTATACTTCTTGCAATTGGCTTCTAGCTGGCCTGGGACGCAAACTTTGACCCGCATTTTTAGACGATAAACTGTCTTGATTGTGTTGTTAGTAGGTTTATAGCTTTTGAGGAGTCGGCCGGCATCCCAAGGTGCGGTGATCGTCGGGTCGTATGCAACCTGCTCAAGTTTAGCTGCGTCGGTGTCGTCTAGCTTGTCGTTCCAAGTTGAGAACAACATGTCAACACCCAGGCCACTTAAGCGTAGGTAAAAGTTGGTCCAGTCACTTTTTGCGGGGGTGGCACCCACTATTTCCGTCTGAGGAATATTAGCGTTTGCGGTTCGATTGCCGGCGGCGCTTTGACCAGTATGGCGTGCTTTTTCAAGTACTGTCAGGCCTACTTCATCCTTGTAGCGGTATCCGCCTGTAAGCGCACTCCGGAAAGGATCGATAGTTGGTGTGCCCGCCCAGTTAAGAAAATTGCCGCTCCATTGTTTAGCGCCGCCACACTTCCTGGCGTTAGCGTACCCATCTGGCTGGAACCACTCATTGGTCTTGTCGTATGTATAGCACTTGGCGGAGTCGAAATAGCCGAGGTATATATTGGCTGAACTGTAATTGCCTGTGTTGGCGATTGACAGAAGTGTCGGCCATTCTACTGATGGGACAAGAGCAAGGTTGCCAGGAACGTTGCCTCCACCGAGCAGCAATGGCGTCTGCGACACGTCAGCTGCGGCTTGGCCAGCGCTAAGTGTCCAGATCAATGCAGTTCCGGCAAGCACTAGCGGGCGGGATTTAGACCAAAATCCACTTTCAGACATGTGGCGGTTTTTGAGCGGCATCATGTCACTCCTCTACGAAATACAGTGAACGAAGGGTTACCTTCGAATCTGGGCTGGCGCCGGTGCCTGTGGCTTCGATGCGTACCAGGACGAAATCGAGAATCAGCGACTCTCCAGCGGCAAGTGAGTCGCCCCCTGCAGTCGTCGAATTGACCATGTTCTGCATATCGAGCTGTCCGGGGTGCGGAAGCCGCGTAATGGTGTAGGTCGGCTTGCTGGCGACCTCGCCGGTAAAGCCATTGAAAGTGACTACCGTAGGCGGCACAACTGTGTTCCCTATCCGGTTGTCTATGGGGTATTTGGTGTCGCTAATAAGATTGGCATAGTCAGTTCTGACTTCCTGCTCGGCGAAGCGGAGTGCTGCTTCTGCAGCCTGAAAGGCAAGGCTCTGATCGCGCATGTTGCCAGCCATGCGCTCCTGCAGATTGGTATCGCGCATCGCCGCAGCACCAAGGACGGTAAGCAGGAGAAGCATGATGAGTGCGACGAGCAGCACGGCGCCGCGCTGCTTCGATTGGCTGAAAGATCCATTTCTCATGGCAGACGATTCCGTATGGCAACCGTGGCGGTGTAGACCTGGGCGACACGGTTGTTCTTGATGGTGACGGTGCCGTCATTCCCGTAAGTCGCGTATTCGTCGTCCCTGTTTATGCCGATGATTGCGGGAAATACGAACTTCTGAGGTTCGTCCAGAACATTGGTCTCAGGACTGATGGCAATAACCGAGATGCGAGCTGAAACCACCTTGTTCCAGTCGCCGGCACCGCTTGCGGTGAGGTTGTTGGTACCCGCCTTGACATATTCATCGGCAAGGCGGTCACCATCTTTGTCAATTCCATATGTCACCTGCATCTCAATAATGCCCTCAACCAATTCTTCCATTTTCGGGCTTGGGCTAAGCACGCGACGCCAAAGCGAGGGCAGGCGACCATCGTTATTTCGAATGAAATAGGTGTGGCTGCGCAAAATGTGCGCTGTCATAAAACCGTTATATGACTGGCTCCACTGTTGATTGATATTGCCGGGTGTGGCATTGCCACCAGCTTTCTGAAATGCACTTGCGTTGTTGTTGTTGGTGTTTTGAAATACCTCGCAGCCCGTGGAGTTGGCGAGGAGAATAATTTGTCCGGCATACGCATCGGTACTTTTATCAACTGTTAAGCTTTGGGCGTTGGTGTTGTTAGTCCCGTTGGCCTGGAACTCTTGACCATCTCCAGCATACTTAACTACAAACGAGTCGGTATTAGCGCGCGTCGTATCGGCAGCTGCGAAAAACACCGGTTTCGTGTTATCCCACCCTTGAATGGCGGGTGACGTGCTGTAGGCATTTTGAAGGTTTGCGTTCGCATTACTAATATTCAGGTGATTTGAAGGTTCACTTAGACACTCGCCTTTATATCCCGCTTGCCGGACATCGAAAGCAATGAACTCAGTCGCAAATCGACCTGCTTCCTGTACGCGTGCAACGGCAATATTGGTGCGGTACATATCCTTACTGGACAAAAAAACCTGCAGAACCCCGCCGAGCAAGATCAGGCTGATCAGCATGGCGACCATTAGCTCGACGAGCGACAAGCCCATCTGCTGTTTCGAAGAGACTTGTTTCATAGCTGTGTCCGGTAAACGAAGGTTTCGCGGTCGTTCTCTTCGGCATCGTCGATGCGTCCGCGGTTGTCATTCCATTCGATGGATACGGTGAACAGCCGACCATTACGCACCACACTGCCGCGGGCATCGGGAGATAAGAGGCAGGAGAGTGAGTTCAGCCACTCGGCGACGTCTCTTTGTGCAAGGGTTCCGCTCGGAGCGAGCTGCGGGTTGCACGTTTCGTTCTTAAGGGCAATGTCGTATACCCCGTTGAGCGCATCGGCCCGATTGGCCCGCATGCGGTCGATCACGTCGTAAGCCAGCACGGTTGCCTGGGATCGGTAGTAGGCGCTCTGGTTGCTCTGCAGTGCGGTCATTTGCATGCCCGCAAGTCCTAGCAACCCGACCGAAAGAATCAACATGGCCACCAGCACTTCGATAAGTGTCGCGCCTCGCTGAATGCTTGCAGGTTTTAAATTTTGTCTCATGGGCAAGTTCCTTTTGCGCTTGTAGCCCGTCCCGTAGCTGTGAGCGCGATGGTGTACTGGGGCTTGCCAGTGCAGTTTGCAAAAGCAACGGTGAAGGTCGAGTCAACAGCATCGTCTGCCTTGACCAGCAAACCGTTCGGGCGATAGGTCAGTGTTTCGTTGGGGCCAGTAACGGTATCTCGCCCGCCAACTGCTTCCCATACGCGCAGTACCGCTCCACCATTTACCTTTACAAGCCAGCCGTTGCCCCAGTCCGTAGCGTTGGCACAAACTTCGCCATTGCGTCGGCATATATCGACCTTGGCGCCTCGCTTAACTGCTTCGGAGCGGGCGTATTGCAGCGCACCTAAGAGATCGTTTGATATCGTCTGGGTCCGGTTGCTCTGGATGAGGTTGGTGAAAGAAGGTGCAGCGATCGCCATCACGATGGCCAGAACCGCCAGGGTGACAAGCAACTCGATAAGGGTGAAAGCTCGGGAATACCGCATGGTTTTTCTCGATTTTAAAGTCATCAGATCATCCCGATAAGCCGTTGCGCTTCCTATTGTCCCCGGACGTCCGGTTGGTTTCGTAGGTTGTGCGGCATGTTAGGTGCAATGGTCGTCAGCAGTGGGTGTCCCAAGTCTCGCTCGTCCTGTGACATTGATCACAACCGTCTTAAGCGCTACACGTTGGCGGCAAAGAATGAAGGTGCCGTTCAGGCTGTGGGTCGTACCGTCCGGTTTGAAGGTCATGTGCCGCTGCTGGCGAGAGTTTCGCCAGGTCCAGTCGAGACTCGCGTCTATCATCGATATCCGAAGTGAAGCGTCTTCTATATCAAGCTTGCCGTTACCGTTCAGGTCTTCGAACGTCAGTATCTGGCCACTCCAGCTTCGCGTGCCGTTACAGTTCTCCTGGCCTGCGCAAATGCTCACGGGCCGTCTGCTTGTTATCGCCCGGCTTCTAGCGAAATTGAGGTCGGCTACTAGCTGATTGATCTGAGTGCGCTGGCGAACCGACTCGATGGCTGAAGTAAAGCTGGGGATGGCTATGGCCAACACGACGGCAAGTACCGTCAGCGTCATAAGCAACTCAACAAGCGTGAAGCCTTGATCCTTGTCTGGCATGGTGCAGGTCCTTTGCACGTATCATCTGCCGCCGTCCTGGCGGTGTCTTTTGCTCCATTCCGCCAACTTCCAGTTGGCGAGTGAGCTTTGTAGACCAGCGTGGCGGAGAGTCCAAGGACGAAAAGCTGGAAATGTGAACCCGAGTGCCGGAGGTGGAGTGAAGCGACAGACTATTGTGGTGGGCGGTGGTGTCATTGGATTGCTGTCTGCCTATGGGCTGGCGGCCGGGGGCGTTCCCGTAACCTTGATCGATGCGTCGGACACTGGCACCGAAGCCTCCTGGGCCGGCGGCGGTATCGTTTCTCCGCTCTATCCCTGGCGTTACAGCGCCGCAGTAACGGCGTTGGCCCATTGGTCGCAGGATTACTATCCGGGGCTTGGCGAGGTGTTGAAGCAGCAGAGCGGTGTGGATCCGGAGGTGCACGAGACCGGGCTTTACTGGTTGGATCTTGAAGATGAAGACCACGCGCTGGCTTGGGCGCAGCGGGAAGGGCGAGCCCTTCACCGTGTCCACATGAAGGAGGTGCACGCCGCGGTCCCTGCGCTTGGTGACGGTTTCGCCAAGGCGGTGTACATGCCGGGCGTTGCCAACGTACGTAACCCAAGGCTGCTACAGGCGATGCGAGGGGCCTTGGCGCAGATGCCAAACGTGCGAATCGTCGAGCGCTGTCCAGTGCATGGCTTCGTGCGGGAAGGGCAGCGGATCTTAGGCGTTCAAACGGCGCTGGGAGAAATGCGGGCCGAGCAAGTGGTGGTCGCGGCGGGCGCCTGGAGCGGCAATCTGATAGCTCGCCTGGGTTTGGAATTACCGGTCCGGCCCATGAAAGGGCAGATGATCCTCTTCAAATGCGCCGAAGATTTCCTGCCCAGCATGGTGCTGGCCAAGCGGCGTTATGCGATTCCGCGGCGTGATGGGCATATTCTCGTCGGCAGTACATTGGAAGACGTCGGCTTCGACAAAACGCCCACTGAGGATGCACTGGAGAGCCTCAGGGCGACTGCTATCGACCTGCTGCCAGGGCTCGCCGATGCTAAGGTGATCAAGCACTGGGCAGGTCTCAGGCCCGCTTCGCCTGAAGGCATTCCTTATATAGGTGCGGTGCCGGGTTACGAGGGGTTATGGCTCAATTGCGGGCATTTCCGAAATGGACTCGTACTGGCACCGGCGTCCTGTCAGTTGCTCGCTGAGCTGATGCTGGGGCGTGCCCCCTGTATTGATCCCTCGCCGTATGCGCCGGTTGGCAGGCTCTGACGTCGGTTGCGGACCTGCTGGCGAATCTGACTGCGAGAGGGCGCCTCTCTGCCGAGCTTGCTGCTTGAAGCTCGGTGCAAGAAATCAAAGCTTCGCCGGAGTTCGGGCCTCGCGCATTACCGCTGTCACCGTTCGACTTCGTCCTCGCCGACGGCGCTCCTGGTATCGGTATCGAAGGGTGGCGTCCGGGTCTACGTCTGATTCGTTTTTGCTGTTAAATTGCGCGGCTGTGTGGCACTGGGCGTAGCGGTGCCGATTTCTTCGCTCAAGAGGTTCGTGTGGCCAAGAAAACCACCTCCTTCTCCGGCCTTGGTGGCCTCGTTTTTTCTACCGATTCCGGGCGGCATTGTCCGAGCTGCAGCCAGCCGCTGGACGCTTGTATCTGCAAGCAGACGACCATTCCCGAAGGCGACGGCATCGCCCGGGTCCGCCGGGAAAGCAAAGGGCGGGGTGGCAAGACAGTGTCGACCATTACGGGTGTGCCACTTGCCGAGGCTGAGCTGAAGGACTTGGCCAGCGCACTCAAGCGTCGCTGCGGGACAGGCGGATCACTCAAGGAAGGCGTCATCGAAATACAAGGTGACCATGTTCAACTGCTGATCGATGAGCTGATCAAGCGCGGTTTCAAGGCCAAGAAGTCCGGCGGTTGACCGATTTCCAAGCCAATCTGGCGGGGCCGCTTATTTCACGGCCTGCCTGCTGTCCAATCTGCATTGCCTTGCTGTCGCGCTACGCTCGACAGACCCCCATCTCATTTTCAGGAGGCTTAGATGCCTGTACGACGCACACGTAAAGATGACGGAAGCCAGTGGACCGCAGCGGATAGTCGCAGCGTCTACGGTATCCGGCACTGGGGCGCCGGGTATTTTTCGATCAGCGATGAGGGCCATGTCGAGGTGCGACCTCAGGGCCCCAACGGCGAGGCCATCGAGTTCACCAGCTTGATCGAACAGCTGCGCGATGCCGGGTTGACCCTCCCGTTGCTGGTGCGCTTCCCCGATATTCTCCAGGACCGTGTGCGTCGCTTGACCGGTGCCTTCGACGCCAATATCGAACGCTTGGAATACCAGAGCAAGTACACCGCGCTTTACCCGATCAAGGTCAACCAGCAAGAGGCGGTGATCGAAAACATCATCGCCACGCAGAACGTTTCCATTGGCCTGGAAGCGGGCTCCAAGCCCGAGTTGATGGCCGTACTGGCGCTGGCGCCCAAGGGCGGCACCATCGTCTGCAACGGGTACAAGGACCGTGAGTTCATTCGCCTGGCGCTGATGGGACAGAAACTCGGCCACAACGTATTCATCGTCATCGAGAAGATGTCGGAAGTAGGGCTGGTGATCGAGGAAGCCGCAGAGCTGAAGGTGATGCCGCAAGTTGGGTTGCGTGTGCGTTTGTCATCGCTGGCATCGAGCAAGTGGGCCGATACTGGTGGCGAAAAATCCAAGTTCGGCCTCTCAGCTGCTCAGCTGCTTACGGTCATCGACCGCTTCCGCGCGGCGGGCGTCGACCAGGGTGTTCGCTTGCTGCACTTCCACATGGGCTCGCAGATCGCCAACCTGGCCGATTACCGTGACGGCTTCCGTGAAGCCATCCGTTATTACGCCGAGCTACGGGCGCTTGGGCTGCCGGTCGACCATATCGACGTTGGTGGCGGTCTTGGCGTGGACTACGACGGTACCCATTCTCGCAACGCCAGCTCGATCAACTACGACATCGACGAATACGCCGGCACCGTGGTCGGCATGCTCAAGGAATTCTGCGACCGGCAGGAGCTGCCGCACCCGCACATCTTCTCCGAGAGCGGTCGGGCGATGACTGCGCACCACGCGGTGCTGGTCATGCAGGTAACCGACTTTGAGCGTCATAACGACGAGGCGCCGACCATCGAGAACTACGATGAGCTGCCCGAGATCGTGCAGGCATTGGCTGATTTGCTCGGCCCGACCGATCCGGAGATGGTCACCGAAACCTATTGGCGCGCGACTCACTACATGAGCGAGGCCGCGGCGCAGTACGCATCCGGCAAGCTGAGCCTGGCGCAGAAAGCACTGGCCGAGCAGAGCTATTTCGCCATTTGCCGCCGCCTGTACAACCAGCTTAAGGCGCGTCAGCGTTCGCATCGCGCCGTACTTGATGAGTTGAACGACAAGCTCGCGGACAAGTACATCTGCAACTTCTCGGTTTTCCAGAGCCTGCCGGACACCTGGGCGATCGACCAGATTCTGCCGATCGTGCCGTTGCATCGCCTGACCGAAGAGCCTGTACGTCGCGCAGTACTGCAGGATCTGACTTGCGACTCGGACGGCAAGATCAAGCATTACGTCGACGAGCAGAGCATCGAAAACAGCATGCCGGTGCACGACATTCAGGCGGGGGAGGAGTACTTCCTCGGCGTTTTCCTGGTGGGTGCTTACCAGGAAATTCTTGGCGACATGCACAACCTGTTCGGCGATACCGACTCGGTGAACGTCTATCAGCGTGAGGATGGCAGCTTCTATCACGCCGGCATTGAGACCCACGACACTATCGAGGATATGCTGCGCTATGTGCACCTGTCGCCGGAGGAGTTGATGACTTACTACCGCGATAAGGTGTCGAGTGCACGGCTCAGTGCCAAGGAGCGCACTCAGTACATCGATGCGCTGCGGCTGGGGCTGACGCGGTCTTCGTATCTGACGCCCTGATCGTCAGCAGGCTAGCCATTGGTCGTAGGGTGGATGGCGCTTTTTAGATCCACCTGGGCCTCGCTCGGTGGATCGATGAGGCGATCCACCCTGCAAGCTGTCGATCAGCACCGTTTGAGGCATTGACCGGCAGCAACCTGCCTCCTATGGCAATTGCAGGGCTCGCCTGGTGCCGGTCAAACCTTACGAACGAACTCGGATTTCAGCTTCATTGCGCCGATGCCATCGATCTTGCAATCGATGTCATGGTCGCCGTCGACGAGGCGGATGTTCTTCACCTTGGTGCCCACCTTCACCACCAGTGATGAACCCTTGACCTTCAGATCCTTGATCACCGTGACTGTGTCGCCGTCCTGTAGGGTGTTGCCGACCGAGTCCTTGATAACCTTTTCGTCCTTGCCGGCTGAAGCTTCCGGGTTGGCCGACCACTCGTGAGCGCACTCCGGGCAAACCAGCATCTGGCCGTCTTCATAGGTGTATTCGGAGTTGCATTGGGGGCAGGGTGGCAAAGCGCTCACGGCGAATCCTCGATGGCAGTAGCGAAAAGCCGCGGATTGTATAGGGTTTTTAACCGCTAGGGGCTGACACCGCCTGCTGCATCGATGGATCAGTATTCATCTTTGATGGCGCGGTAACGGTCTTCCAGCTCACGACGTATCTGACGACGCTGCTGGGCCTGGGCGCAGCGGCGCTTCTGATCAGGTGTTTGCGGATTCAGCGGGGGGACAGCGGCGGGACGGCCATCCTCACCGACCGCGACCATGGTGAAAAAGCAACTGTTGGTGTGGCGGACGGTTTTCTGCCGGATGTCTTCGGTTATCACTTTTATGCCGATTTCCATCGACGTGGTCCCAACGTAGTTGACCGAGGCGAGGAAGGTCACCAGTTCGCCCACGTGTACAGGCTGACGGAAGTTGACCTGATCGACTGATAGCGTGACTACGTATTGGCCGGCATAGCGGCTGGCGCATGCATAAGCCACTTCGTCGAGGTATTTCAGCAGCGTGCCGCCATGTACGTTGCCCGAAAAGTTGGCCTTGTCCGGCGTCATCAGGACGGTCATGGTCAGTTGGGCATGTGCATCTAACATGTTTCGCGGCTCGTGCTGGCAAAAAGGGCCGCTACTTTAGTCGAATACACACCGGCTGTGTTCGTCATATTGGCGGCGCCTTCAGTTTTTATTTGCACGGTCAATGCGGCAAGAGCGCACAGCTGCATTTATTTCCGCTCTCGTCCGGCTGGAGTATCCGCCTCTGTGCGGCTTTATTGACCTGCGCCAGTATCCCGGTTGCGCATATCCCTATAGTCCGGCTGCCATGCTTCCTTTCAACAGTGCCGGATTCTCAATGCGCCCGATCATTCTTATCCTGTGTTGCTGCTTTGCATCCATCGTCCATGCTAGCGAGGAGGCGATGGAGCGCTTCAGCTATCTGATGGACGACGCCAGGCGTCGCGAGCAGGCTTATGCGGCAGGCAAGGAGCGAGCAGTCTTCTGCGGGTACTGTCATGGCGAGGACGGCAACAGCAAGCGCCCGCACATTCCAAACCTGGCTGCGCAGAGCCCCGTTTATCTCTTTCACTCGTTCGAGAAGTTCGCCAGCGGCGAGCGCGTTGATTACGTAATGTCGAAGCTGGCGAAGAGCCTGACTCTCGAGGACAGGGTCAATATTGCGGTCTATTTCAGTCAGCAGAAGGTAGCTCCAGGTAACGTCACGGCTGACTCCGAGCTCGTCAAACGTGGTGGCGCACTGTTCCAGAGCACTTGCACGGTCTGCCACGGCGATCATGCACAGGGCATGGAAACCATGCCGCGCCTGGCCGGCCAACCTGATGAGTACGTTCGCAAGGCGCTTACCCGGTTCCGTGCCAACGATCCGAGCCGCGCCGGTTCAGTGATGATCGGCATCGCAAGCAAGCTGACCGATACGGACATCGCCTCGTTGGCCGCCTACCTGACTCAACTGCGCCTGAGCGATATGCAAGAGCAGCGGGCAAGTGCCCAGCTGACCGGCGCGGTGCCCCGCTGACGCTATCAATTGCTGATTCCCCCTCGCGCCCCGGCTGTAGGCGCGCGTGAGCCCAAGGCAGGCGTGAAGCAACCAGAAATTGCCTATCGCGCCGCTTCGCTTATTCAATTTCGCCTATCGGTCCCCGGACCCTAGTCTCCTCGACGCGTGCAACACGCAACTAAAACGAGAAGAGGACGACTAGATGAATCGTTACCTGTCAGGCGCTTTGCCTGCCCGCATGCTACTGAGCGTGCTTTCCGCCAGCTTGCTGAGCCTTTCGGCACATGCCGCTCCGCTGACCCGCGATAATGGCGCGCCGGTCGGCAACAATCAGAACTCGCAGACGGCCGGCCCCAACGGCCCAACTCTGCTACAGGATGTCCAGTTGCTGCAGAAGCTGCAGCGTTTCGGGCGCGAGCGCGTTCCTGAGCGCGTCGTGCATGCGCGGGGTACGGGCGCGCATGGTGAGTTCACCGCTACCGCTGACATCTCCGACCTCTCCCTGGCCAAGGTTTTCGAGAAGGGTGAAACAACCCCGGTCTTCGTCCGTTTTTCCACCGTGGTACACGGACTGCATTCGCCCGAAACACTGCGTGACCCGCGCGGCTTCGCCACCAAGTTCTACACCGCCGACGGCAACTGGGATCTGGTTGGCAACAACTTCCCGACCTTCTTCATCCGCGACGCGGTGAAGTTTCCGGACATGGTCCACTCGTTCAAGCCGGATCCGCGTACCAATCTGGACGACGACACTCGCCGCTTCGACTTCCTCTCGCATCACCCGGAAGCCACCCGCACCCTTACCCTGCTGTACTCCAATCAGGGCACCCCGGCCAGCTATCGCATGATGGATGGCAACGGCGTGCACGCTTACAAGCTGGTCAACGACGAAGGCCAGGTGCACTACGTCAAGTTCCATTGGAAAAGCCAGCAGGGCCTGAAGAACCTCGACCCGAAAGAAAACGAGGCGATGCAGGGTAAGGATTACAGCCATCTGAGCCGTGACCTGATCACCGCGATCGACAAGGGTGACTACCCCAAGTGGGATCTCTACATTCAGGTGCTCAAGCCGCAAGACCTTGCCAAGTTCGACTTCGATCCACTGGACGCCACAAAAATCTGGCCTGACGTGCCGGAGCGCAAGATTGGCCAGATGGTGCTGAACAAGAACCCCGACAACATCTTCCAGGAAACCGAACAGGTTGCCATGGCGCCGGCCAATCTGGTGCCCGGTATCGAGCCCTCCGAAGATCGTCTGCTGCAGGGGCGGTTGTTCTCCTATGCCGACACTCAGATGTATCGCGTCGGTGCCAACGGCATGAGCCTGCCAATCAACCGCCCGAAAGTGGACGTCAACAACGGCAACCAGGACGGCCAGCTGAACGGCGGGCACACCACCACCAGCGTCAACTACCAGCCGAGCCGCCGCGAGAATCGTGAAGAAACCCCGCGTGCCGAGCTCAGCAAACTGGAACTCAGCGGTACCACTCAACAGGCACCGATTCAGCGTCAGCAGAACTTCAAGCAGGCTGGCGATCTGTATCGCTCGTTCAGCGCGAAGGAGCAGAAGGACCTGATCAACACCCTGGGTGGCGAACTGGCCAAGGCTGACGAGGAGGCTCGCCATCACCTGCTGTCCTTCTTCTACAAGGCCGATGCCGAGTATGGCGAGGGGCTGACCAAGGTCGCCAAGTCCGATCTCAAGCGGGTTCAGGCGCTGGCCGCCGATCTGCAGGACTGACGCAGCAACGGGCCGTCGCCGAGTACGGCGGCCACTGACCCGAGCCAGCCTCGGGTCACCTATTTTCAGGAGTGGAGCATGAAGTGCCTTTACTTACTGGCTGCCTTGCTGCTCGGCAGTGGGCAGGCGTTCGCCGCGTCGGAACCGAGCGAGCTAGCGAACGATTCCGAGCATGTCCAGACTCAGTTACGCGACTATTTCTTCAACGCCGCACGCTTTGGCGATGATGAAGTGCTCGACGAATTCATCCAGGCCGGATACGACCTTAACACCTCCGACGAAAAGGGCTACACCGCACTGATCCTGGCCGCCTATAACGGCCATTCGGACACGGTGGAGCGATTGATCAGCGCCGGGGCCGATGCCTGCGCAAAGGACAAACGCGGTAATACCGCCTTGATGGGCGCGATCTTCAAAGGCGAGTTGCGTATTGCCAAGCGCTTGCTGGCAACCGAGTGCGACCCCGACATACGCAACAATGCCGGACAGACTCCGGCCATGTATGCCGCCCTGTTCCAGCGTGACGCCTTGCTCGAAGCGCTACGCGAGCGCGGGGCCGACCTCGAGGCAACCGATCCGCTGGGCAACAAGGTCGAGAGCCTGGCGCGTGGGGAAATCCGTACCCGCTGATCAATAGCTCTTGTACGGCAGGAACTTGCCGGACAGCACGACATTGACCCGATCGCCCTTTGGGTCCGGCTGGCGTTGGATGTCCATGGAGAAGTCAATGGCGCTCATGATGCCGTCGCCGAATTCTTCATGGATCAGTTCCTTGATGGTGCTGCCATAGACGTTGACCAGCTCATACCAGCGGTAAATGAGCGGGTCGGTGGGCACGGAGGTGGGAAGTGACCCTTTATAGGGCACGATTTGCAGCCAGGCGATGGCTTCGTCAGGCAACTCGAACAGCTTGCCGAGCGTCTCCGCCTGGGCCTTGTCGAACGCCATCTGGCCGAGGCAGCCAGCGGTGGTCCATTCCTTGGACATGCCGATGGATTCAGCTACCTGCGTCCATTTCAGGCTCTTGCGCACCTTGGCGGAAACGATCATCTGGGTCACTTGGCTACGGCAGGAAATCATTGCGGGTTCCTCTTCATCGGGCAGGAGTGAGCCGCGCGTTGCGGCTGGATGGCTAAGGCGATGCAGAGGATGTGCCACTCGGTAACCAGGTTGCTCCCGGAAATCGGATCAGTCGTATTCGGACGCCTCATGCTCTCCCAGTAACCGGCGTTGTCTAGGCGTCGCGGCGGCGATTACCTCCGGGTTGAAGTGCCACTGCAGATAAGGCGAAAACTTCTGCGCCACCATCCGGCGCCCGTAATGCACCTGAAGCAGATAGCGGCTGCGGTCGGCCGTACGGTTTCGGCTGCCAGCGTGCCAGAGGTCGCTGCGAAACAGCAGCACGTCACCGGCCTCGCAGAGCACCGGCTGCGGATCGCGACCTTGCCAGTGGGTTTCACCCGGACGTGGTTTGCGGCCAGCTCGGTGGCTGCCGGGTATCACCAGGGTAGGGCAGAGGTCGGCATCGATCCGGTCGAGATAGAGATGTGCGGTGCAAACCTGCATCGGCAATTCGAAAGCCGGATCTTGCAGCCATTGCTCCGGCAACTCCATGGCTAGGTAGTCGGCATGCAGCTCACCGCCGACGAAGCCGGGATGGCTGCGCCACGCAGTCTGCCCGATGGCGTGGCAATCCCTACCGAGGCAGGCCTCGGCCAGCTCGATCACGCCAGGTGGATCGAGCAGTTGCAGCCAGAACGGATCACGGTTGAACACGCACTTGTAGTGGTCGTCGACCAGCCCTTGGTAATCCCAATGGACGGGTTCAAGGCGATCGATAGCGGCGCGCACGGCCTTGATCTGCTGCGGCTGCAAAATCTGGCGCAGCAGGACGAAACCTTGCTCGTGCATGGTGTGCAGCTGCTCGGTGGTACGGGCTCGGCTCATGAAGGTGACTCGGCGATGCATGCATGGTCGACAGCTTGGCGAAAGCTTCGGTTCGTAAGCTCGCCCGGCTCGCGGTTGATCTAGATCGGCCCAGCAGGCGTTCGGCCACAAGCGGCGCGCCGGCGACACCCTCTCTCGTGCGAATCTCGGCGGCGTGGCCACAAGCGGCGTCTGCCGGTTCGCTTTCTCTACAGCTCATTTCCCGCATCTTCAGGCCTGGAGCTCATCTTTCTTGGCCAATTTTCCTGGCGTTCTGCCAACCGCTCCGCTCCAGCGCTGACCCTCGCGCTAGCCCGTTTCAGATTGTTCGCACCAGCTCTGCGCGCATGCACGTTCGTCGGTGCGATGGACTGAAAGCTTGTCCATGTCACGCGCAAATGATAATTAAACTCATTATCGCAAGGGCGACACATTCTTTCTCGCTGTGCCTTGCTCGTTGTGCATCTCCCATCCGACGAAGCATCGCTTCAAGGAGAATCATCATGGAGCACTGGAAACGGATCATCGAACTGGCCAACGGATATTTCAGCCGAGGCGAATATATCGATGCCAGAGAGCACTACCTGCAGGCCTTGGCACTCAGCCGAGTCCTGTTCGAGCGCTGGCATGACGCTGACGAAGCGGTCGCGGCCTACGTGATTTCCCATCACAACCTTGCCGACGTGCACCTGCGGTTGAAGCAGCCGGAGGAGAGCGCTGAATACCTCTGCGCCATTCACGAACACCTCCTGCAATGCCTCGTCGATCCGCGGATGACAGAAGAGCTGCGCCAGGCCTGTTTGCGTCACAGCCGCCACAGTTACGTCGAGCTTATCCAGTTCACCACTGCCCATGGCGACACCCCGCGCATCCGCCGCGTCCTCAGGCGCAGCGCCAACCAGCCTGCATCCATGCTGCAACAGCAGGCTCTCTTGCATGAAGGCCCCTCTCACGGAGTTCACTGACATGCCACATACGCTTCCCGATCTTCCTTACGCCTACGATGCGCTGGAGCCTCATATCGATGCCCAGACGATGGAAATTCACTACACCAAGCACCACCAGACCTACATCAACAACCTCAACGCGGCGCTGGAAGGCACAGAGTGGGCTGAGATTCCGGTAGAACAACTGCTGACGATGATCCAGCAGCTGCCATCCGATAAACATGCTGCAGTGATCAATCAGGGCGGAGGGCACGCCAACCATTCGCTGTTCTGGACGGTAATGGCGGTCAATGCCGGAGGTGCGCCGGACGGCGAGCTCGCCAAGGCTATCGATGAGCAGCTAGGCGGCTTCGATAAGTTCAAGGAAGCCTTCACCAAAGCTGCCGTGTCGCGCTTCGGCAGTGGCTGGGCCTGGCTTAGCGTTACGCCGGACAAGAAACTGGTAGTCGAACACACCGGCAACCAGGACAGCCCGTTGATGAAAGGCAATACCCCGATTCTGGGATTGGACGTCTGGGAACACGCCTACTACCTGCGCTACCAGAACCGCCGGCCGGAATACATCAACGCCTTCTATCAAGTGATCAACTGGCCGGAAGTGCAGCGGCGCTATCAGGCGGCCTTGGCCTGACAACGCAGGCACGGCATCCGTTATCCGGTGCCGTGCCGCTCACTTGGTTACAACCCCGCCGCGCCGATGATCCTCAATCCGCTCTGACCATTGCCCATGCGCTGCACCTGAATCTGCACCGGAATGCGCTCGTGCATTTCCGCCACGTGGGAAATCACCGCGACCTTACGGCCTTGGGCCTGCAGCGAGTCCAGGGCGTCCATGGCGATCTGCAGGGATTCCGGATCGAGGCTGCCGAAGCCTTCGTCGATGAACAGCGACTCGATCTTGAGCTTGCTCGATGCCATCGAGGCCAGTCCCAGGGCCAGGGCCAGCGAGACGAGGAAGGTCTCTCCACCCGACAGCGAATGCACCGAGCGCAGCTCGTCGCCCATCTCCGTATCCATCACCAACAGCCCCAACGGGCTGCCGCCGCGCTTGAGCCGGTAACGCCGGGCCAGCTGGCGCAGCTGCACGTTGGCGTGCTGCACCAGTAGATCGAGATTGTAAGCCTGGGCGATCTTGCGGAAGGCACCACCATCGCTGGAGCCGATCAAGGCAGCGATGCGGCCCCAGCGCTGGCTTTCGGCCGTCGCATCGTCGATCTGCTGGAGCAGCGCCCGGCTCTGGTTGCGCCGCCGGTCATCGTCAAGGAGCGCAGCGCGACTCTCGGCGCTGCGTTGCTCGGCCGCGTTGCAGCTGATTTCCTGCTCGGCGTACTGCCGTTTCAGGGTTTCGCCGTCCGGTGCATCGGGTTGCCCGGCCTGATGCGTGGCCAGCCGCTGCGTGCAGCCGTCCAGCCGTTCACGGCTGCGGGCGAGCTGCTCGGTGTTGGCGCGCAGGCGCTCGCGGGCTTCGGCGAGCAAAGCGTCGTCCAGTTGCAGCAACTGGGTCAGGGTCGCATCGTCCAGATCGGGGTGTGCGGCGCGCCAGGCGACAAGGTCTTCGCCGAGGGATTTGCGTTCGGCAAGGAGCTCGTCGCGGCGCCCGGCGCAGTTCTGCTGCTCGCTGGCGAGCCGGGTCAGCTCGACGCGCGCCTCGTTCAGTTGCCGATCGATATCAGCTTGCTGCTGGCGGGCGGCCTGGATTGCGATCTCCAGCTGCTGTTGCCAGCCTTGAGCGTTGGCTTGCTCACCCAGGCTGTCACGCAGGCTCTGGCGACAGGCCAGCTCGCGGCTTTCAAGATCGGTGAGGCGGGCCCCACATGCCTTGAGCTGGTCGAGACGATGCTGCTGTTGCAGCTGCTCGCGATCCAGTGCGCTCTGGCGCTCCTGTCTCTCTCCGCCGAGTTCTGTCTGCTGGTCGATCTGCTGACGCCGGGCCTCGACCTGGCTGTCGAGCTGCATGAAGGTTTCGGCCGGCGCCTCACGCCAACGGCCCAGGAGCGTGACAGGTAGCAGATTGGCGAATTCGGCCAGCTCTTCGTCCAGCCGTTCCTCGTCGCGGGCGATGGCGTCGCGCTGACCAGTGAGGGTCTGAGTCGCCTGGACGCAGGCTTCACGTGCGCTCTGCCAAGCGCCCTGCAGGTTTTCGCTGCGCTGCTGAAGCGCCAGCAGTTCGCGCTGTCGGGCGTTGGCCGTGGTCATGTCGGCTTTGAGCGTGGCAAGTCTGGCGTCGAGCCAGGATTGGCGCTCCGCTTCCGGCTTCTTCAGCAGCTCGGCATAGAGGGACAGGGCGGCCAGTTGCGAGTCCAGCTTCGCCAGCTCGTCGGCGATTTCCGCCTTTCGCTGCCCGTTCTGCTTGATGCCCGTGGTCAGGGCGATGTGCTGGTCGCGCAGTGCCTGAAGTTTTTCGTCGTGACGTTTCAGCTGCAGCTGGGCCTGCTCGGCTTCACGCTCGTCGTCCTGGTCAAGCGCGGCGAGCAACGCCTTGCCGTCATGCCAGGGATGTTCGAGGCTGCCGCAGACGCTGCACGGCTCGCCCGGGGCGAGCGCCGCGCGCAAGGCTTCGACATTGGCGCTGCGTGCCAGGCGCTGGCGATCCAGCAGGGCTTGCACCACCTTGAGCGCCTTTTCCGCGTCGTCCCGCTCGCTTCGAGCGAGTTTGCCGGCCTGCGTCAGGGCGTTGAGTTCGTGCTGCTGACGGCTTTGCTCGTCGAGCAATGCCTGTTGCTGATTTGCCAGTTGCTGCTGGCGGGACCAGAGCCCCAGCAGGCTTTCACCTTCGCGCTGGGCTTCGCGCCAACCTTCCAGCTGCGCGTTGAGTTGAGCAAGCTGCTCAGCGAGGCCGGTTTCACCGCCAATTTCGGCTTGCAACGCGTCGAGCGCCTGGCGTGCGTGCATTTGCGCGGCCTCGGCAGTCTTGGCAGCGCTTTCCAGGGCGGGAAGCTCCTGACGGCCTTGCTGCAGGCGAGCCGCGATCTGCACGGCCTGTTGCAGGCGCGGTCGGTAGCCGTTCCAGGCGGCGCACAGCGGTTGCAGCTCGGCGCTGCGGGCCAGGTCGTCGGTCAGAGTCGCCAGGTGTGCGGTGGTCAGTTCCTGCTGCTGGTGCAGCTGAGCGAGGATCTGTTCGCCAGCTTTGCCCGCGGCTTCGGCGTGTTCGGCTTGCCGACGCGCATCGCTCAGGTCGTTGACCAGATGGCTTAGACGTTCCTCTTCGCGGCGCGCCTGGACCAGCCTGGGTTCGGCGGCTTTGAGTGCTTGCTCGGCGGATTTCAATGCCTCGGTCGATGTCTTGCAAAGTTGTTCCAGCTCGTCGAGCCGCTGCTGCACTGCGCTGTGCTCGCGGCTATGGCGAGCCAGGTTGTCTTCGACCTTCGCCAGCTGCGGCGCCAGTTCCTGCTCACGAATGAAGCGATGGCGCTGCGGCGCCAGGAGTTCGAACAGCGCGAGAATGCGGCGGGCGTCCGCCAGATTCTCGTGCTCGGTTTCCGCATCGCTCAGCTGCTGCCTGGCCTGGTCGCGTTCGCCTTGCAAACGGGCCAGATCCTGTAGCCATTGGCTCTGTTGTTTCAGCGTCTCGAGCTGCTGCTGCAGCGTTTTGAGCTCGGCCATTTGAGTCTGGTGCTGAACCTCCAGCGCCTGGCGCGCTTCGGGCTCCAGGGGCTGTACGCCGCCGGCCTGCTGTTGCAGGGCGGTGAGCGTCTCGCGGGCGCGCTTGGCTGCTTCGAAGGCGGCCTGACCGAGGCGACTGTAGAGGCCGGTGTCGGTGAGCTTTTCCAAAAGGGTGCCGCGGTCGTTGTCGTCTGCTTTGAGAAAAGCCGAGAACTCGCTCTGCGCCAGCAGTACAGCGCGGGTGAACTGCGGCAGGGTCAGGCCGAGCTTGGCTTCGAGCAATTCCTTGAACTCACGCTTCTTGCCGCTGGCGAGTAGCTGGCCGTTATCCAGATCCTGAAGGCTTTGGCTGCTGGCTTGCAGGCGCCCATCGATCTTCTCGCGGGCGCGCTTGACCTCCCAGCGGGCGCGGTAGCGATGCCCGTCCACGCCGACGAAATCCACTTCCGCATAGCCGCTGCCGCAGCCGCGGCGCAGCAGGTTGCGCTCGTCACCGCTGCCTATCTCGTCGCTACCGTCTGGCACCTTGCTCAGCAGCGAGGCACCATCGAGTCGCGGCGTGCTGCCGAACAGCGCCAGGCACAAGGCATCGAGGATGGTGCTCTTGCCGGCACCTGTAGGCCCGGTGATGGCGAACAGGCCGGCGCTGGCCAGGGGTTCGGCAGTGAAATCGATGGCCTGCTCACCCGCCAGCGAGGCGAGGTTCTTCAGGCGAATGGCGAGGATCTTCATCGGGCGTCTCCTTCACAGGCGAACTCGACGCTTTGCAGCAGGCTGGCAAAGTCATCCAGCGCCTGTTCGTCCGGCGGGTTGCCGAACTGTTCCTCCCACGCACGGGCGAAGAGCTCCTGCGGCGTGATCTGGTCAAGGCCGAGCAGCACCTCCGATTCGGCCTCGCCGCGCTTGCCGGCGTATTCGCTGGCGATGCGCACCAGCCGGCAGGCCTTGCCAGTGATGGCCGCTTGGATGCGCTGGCGCAGGTCAGGAAGGGGTTCGTCGAGCTGCACGCGCACTTCCAGCCAGGGCAGGTTCTCGGCGAACAGGCCCACCGGCGGTAGTGCTTCGAGCTTGGTGATGACCTCGGCCAGGGGCGCACGGCCAATGCGGATCATCTCCACGGCGCGTGGGACTGGCAGCGGCTCGGCGCTGGCGAGCCCTTCGCCCTCGAAATCGACCAGCAACACCTGATGCGGGTAGTTGATCTCGCCAAACGACAGCGGTAGCGGCGAGCCGCTGTAGCGGATGCGCTCCTGGCCGGCGACCTTCTGCGGCTTGTGCAGATGGCCGAGGGCGACGTAGGCGATGGGCTCGGGGAAAAGGCTGGCCGGCAGTGCCTCGGCATTGCCGATGACGATGTTGCGCTCCGAATCTTCAGAGACTGCACCGCCGGCCATATGCGCGTGGCTCATGGCGATCAGCGCCTGGCCGGGTTGGCGCTGCGCTTCGGCCGCGGCGATCAGGTGCTGATGGACGTGACGGATGCCGGCCATGTAGTCCTCACCGGCCTCACCGCCGGTGACTTCCGCCGGGCGCAGAAAGGGCAGGGCGAGGCACCAGCCGGCAACCTGGCCCTTGGCGTCGTGCAGAGGCACCAGCAGGCGGCTGTGGTCGAGCTGATTTTCCGCGATCCAGCTGATGCGGCCGATGGCATGGGCGTTGAGGCGCCGCATCAGCGGCCCGGGCAGCTCAATGCGCCCGCCCGAATCGTGGTTGCCGGCGATCATCACGATGTCCAGCTGCGGGAGCTTTTCGTGGGCGCGGACGATGAAGTCGTAGAGGCGTTCCTGAGCTTTTAATGGCGGGTTGACCGTGTCGAAGATATCGCCTGCGATCAGCAGGGCGTCCGGTTGATGCGCGGTGAGCTGGTCGAGCAGCCAGGCGAGGAACTGCGCGTGTTCGTAGTCGCGGTCCTGGCCATGGAGGGTCTGGCCGAGGTGCCAGTCGGAGGTGTGGATCAGGCGCATACGAGGAGTCTTTTGTAATGGCGGTTGGGCGTCTGCCGGCGCGCTAGGGGTGCGAGGTCTGGCTGAAGGCGTGGAGCAGTACGCGTAGTGCTCCCACGGGAAGCGTTTTGGCTTTTGCTTCCTGAGGTATCGCCTATTGGCGGGATAGGCTGGGGCATTGGTTTCGCCCTGCTGGGCGACTCACTTTTTCCAGGCGCGGAAAAAGTAAGCAAAAACGCTTGCCCCTGCATCCGGCCCCGGCTGCGCCGGGGTTCCCTCGTTCCGGTGACGTTCCAGGGGCCCGCCGCGACGGGCCATCCATGGCCCAGCGCGGCTCTCGCGGCATCCATGCCGCTCATCCCATTCCACCCCACCTGCGCTCGGCCTCCTGAAAGGGGCGATTTGGTGGCGTCTGATGGCCCGTGCACCGAAGCGGTAAAACCAGCTATCTGTAGAGTGGGTAACGCGAAACTTGCCCAGTGCTTTTCTCGGCCGCAGATAGCTTCCGGTTCCCGTGTCGATCCCGGTGGAAAATGCTTCGTAGTTTTCAACCCTACGAAGCTAAAAAGGGATTGAGTCCTAGTCGCCTCGCAACCCTCAAAAAGCGTAACAAGTGGCCTTTGCTTCTTTGTCGACAGACGAACCATCAGACGACGCCAAACGCCCCTTTCAGGAGGCCGAATGGAATTCGCGCGGAGGGGAGCGAGCGGCATGGATGCCGCGAGAGGCGTAAAGAGCCAGGGATGGCCCTTGTACGCCGGCCCCCGGAGTGTGGATGGAATGAGGGGAGTCGAGCGCAGCGAGATCCGGATGCAGGGGCAAGACTTTTTGGTTCCTTTTGGGGCAACTGCCAAAAGGGACCCGCCCAGCAGGGCGAAACCTGACGTTAGGGCCATCTTAAGCGCTTTGTCTGCCAAATCTGGTTGTGCCTCCAACGCCTGATCGCGAGCAAGAACTCGGCGTCCTCCTCCGCTCCTACGAAAAGCGACGGGCCAGTGCGTCGCCCAATCAACAGGCGCTTCACTCGCAATCGGCCTAATGGAGGAGGGTGGGCGTATGAATTCGCCCCTACAGGGGCGGCGGCCGTAGGGAATGGTCATGCGTACAACCACCCCTTCAACCCCTGCAGATTCCTCACCTGAATCTGCTGCGCTGCCGGATTGGCCAGCACCGTATTCGGATCAATCTGATACCGCTGCAGCACGTACTGCACCAGCGCGCCACGAGTGGCGATGCGCAGCTCGCCATCCTGCATCCCGTAATCGCTTTCGATGATCGCTTTCTGTTCTGTTGTCAGCCGCACATCAGGCTCGATGATCACGTCCACTGGAGTGTTCCAGGCCTCGTCCGTTTCCTGGGTGTTGTCGCTTTCGTCCATCAGATCTGGCTCGCCGCGAAACCGGCTGAGGACGAAGTCGCGAAAACCGCGGTTCTTCTCGCAGTAGGCGCGCACATGCCAGCGCGTGCCGGTGAACACCAGGGTGTGCGGGGCCATCACGCGGATCTCGACGTCCGGGTGGGCGAGCGAGACGTATTCGGCTTCCAGTCGCAGCCCTTCGCGGCAGGCCTTCAGGATCGGACGCAACACCTCGGGACAGATGCTGCGGTCGGGCATGTGAAGCACTTCGGTGTGGGCATATGCCAGCGCCAGGCCTTCGATATGCGGGGCGCGGTCGCGGTTCTGGTCCAACAGATGCAGGTAGGCGCTGGCACTGCCGTCGATGAACAATGGCTCGAACGCTTTGCTCGGCTTGTAGCCCTTCAGCTGACGGTCATATGTAAGGTTTTTCGGCGCGTGCTCACTCAGGTAGGTGTTGATGTCCTTGGAGGCCTGCTGCCGACTGATGCCAAAGCTCTGCATCAGATGGCCCGTGGTCAGACGGCCCTCCCACCAGGCAATTGTCTCGATCAGGCGATACCGCAAAGCCAGGTCCCAGCGGATCTGGCTGATCGATTGTTTGCGTTTCATGGTGGCCTCATCTGCTGGAAAACTTTACACGCGACTATCGGGTGACTCGACGTGTCGCCAGAAGCTACATATATTCGGGGTGTACTTCAAGCGAGCAGAACGAGGAAATTCACGATGAGCCTGTTACTGAATGCGCTTATTTTTTCCCTAACGGCCTTTGCCGGAATGGGTTTGCTTGCCTGGCTGGCATACGGAAAAAATGAAGGTAAATAGAACGACGCCACCCCTCATTGCATGACAGTTTTTTGTATTGAGAACAGTCATCCGATGAGTGGATGGAATCTCCGAGTGCTTCGCCGGGTCTTTGTGTCAGACCATGTGCAAGAGGCACCTATGAAAACCTTGTCGCGCCACCTCGCCGATAACTTCCCGGCGGACTACAAAACCCGAGTCGAGCCTCAAGATGACGGCTATCTGGTCGTCCGTGTCGGTTATCCCATCAATGGCACCGAAGCCACGCGTATGGTGTCCGGCCAGCATGTGCAGAACGGTCTGCTGGTGGAAACGATTTTGGAAGACATGCGTAACGAGCTGGCCCGCTCACAGTAATTTCTCCGCGTTATCCGCAGCATCCATCCATCGATCATCCCGCCCGGCGTTTATGCATCGGTAGATAGATCCGTGCGCGCAATCCGCCAAGCGAACTTTGCTCAAGCCAGAGCTCGCCGCTCCAGGCGGCAAGAATGTCCCGCACAATGCCCAGCCCCAAGCCGTGCCCCTCGGCTCGCTCATCGAGGCGCGTGCCACGCTCCAGCACTGCTTCGCGCCGATCTTCGGGAATGCCGGGGCCGTCATCCTCAACCTGAATGACGAAGCCGTCTGCCTCCTGATCGATGCTTAGCAACACCTTGGAACGCGCGAATTTGCAGGCGTTGTCCAGCAGATTGCCAAGCAGTTCGAGCATGTCTTCCCGGTCCCAGGGCAGGCGGCAACCATCGT
The DNA here is from genome assembly GCF_003696365.1 of Stutzerimonas zhaodongensis. GTDB lineage: Bacteria > Pseudomonadota > Gammaproteobacteria > Pseudomonadales > Pseudomonadaceae > Stutzerimonas > Stutzerimonas zhaodongensis. Next base: position 1,079,381 of record NZ_RFFM01000002.1, on the reverse strand, counting down.
GGGTTTGCCACTGCAGATCGAGATCGCGGCGGTGGATCATCTGCAGTGTTTCAAACAGCGGGGCGAGTTCTTCGGCGCATTCGAAGTAGGAGCCTGGCAGCACTTCACCGGCCAGGCGGGCCCGGCCGAGTTCGCGGGATACACGTTGCTGGATCTGCTCGAGTTGTTCGCGCAGCCCTGCCTGAAGTGTTGGATGTGCGCCCAGCTCTTCGCGCAACGTCAGGCTGCCGAGTACGGCCAGCGGGGTTTTCAGCGCGTGGCCGAGATTGCCCAGCGCGTGGCGGGAGCGCTTGAGGGTGTCATCGGTGTGGGCGAGCAGGTGGTTGATCTGCTCTACCAGTGGCTGCAGCTCCACCGGCACCTGAATATCCAGCTGCTGGCGCTGGCCCTGCTGCAGCTGCGCGATCTGCTGTCGCGCGCGTTCGAGCGGGCGCATGGCGAGGGTCACGGCGTAGCGCTGCAGCAGCAGGAATATCAGCAATGCCAGGCCGACCAGGCCCAGCCCACCGAGGCGAACCTGGGCGAAGCTCTTGAGGATAGGGGTGTAGTCGCGGGCGACCGTGATCGTGACGGTCTGGCCGTCGCGTCGATATTCGGCGCGATAGCTGAGCAATCGTTGCTCTTGCGGCCCGTCCAGCAGATCGTCGGCCAGGCCGTTGCGTTCGGGCCAGGCAGGCTCGGCGTCCCATAGCGAGCGCGATCGCCAGCTTCGTCCGGGCAGGTCGATGCGGAAGTAGTGGCCTGAGAATGCACGCTGGTAGCGCGGGTTGAGCCGGCTCGTATCGAGCTTGAAGCCATCCGGACCCCTCACTACAGCGGTCAGCAACCCTTCGGTTTCTTCGCGCAGGTCAGTCGCCAGGTTGCGCTGCAGGCCGGACTCGAACAGCCATAGGCTGCTCTGAACCAGCAGCAGCCCGACCAGCAGCAGGACGCAGATCAGCCCCAGGCTGAGACTGCGCTGGATCGACTTCAAGCCGCGCCGCCGAAGCGGTAACCCTGGCCGCGGCGGGTTTCGATCAGCTCGCGCCCGAGCTTTCCGCGCAGGCGATTGACGTGCACTTCGATTACATTCGAGTCGCGCTCGGTTTCGCCGTCATACAGATGCTCGGCGAGCTGTGTTTTCGACAAGAGTTGGCCAGGGTGCAACATGAAGTAGCGCAGCAGGCGGAATTCGCCGGCAGTCAGCTCAACGTCCTGGCCGTCCTTGCGGCAGTGTTGGCGTGCTTCGTCGAGCGCTAGCCCGCCGACCTGCAACAGGGGTTGATTGGCTACGCCGTGGGCGCGCCTTAGCAGCGCCTGAATGCGCAGCAGCAATTCTTCAGGATGGAAAGGTTTGGTCAGGTAATCGTCGGCGCCGGCTTTCAGCCCTTCGATGCGTTCGGACCAGGAGTCTCGGGCGGTCAGGATGAGTACAGGCGTAGCCAGACCGCGGGCGCGCCAGTCGCGCAATACGTCGAGCCCCGGCTTACCGGGCAGGCCAAGGTCCAGAACGATGAGGTCATAGGGTTCGCTGCTGCCCTGGTAGTCGGCATCCCGGCCATCTGCTAGCCAATCGGTTGCGTAGCCCTGACGGGAAAGGCTGGCGACCAGTTCGTCAGCAAGCGGCACATTGTCTTCGACCAATAACAGGCGCATCAGTCTTCTTCGTCTTTGAGTAAGCGGCCATCGCGCGCGTCCAGTTCGATTTCACGCGCAACGCCGTCGGCTGTGATCAGTTCGATTTCGTACACATAGATGCCATCTTCCTCTTCCAGTTCAGCCTCCAGAAACCTGGCGCCGGGGTGGCGCTCCATTGCCTTGTGCAGCAGGGTTTCGAGCGGCAGGATCAGGCCCTCGCGGCGCAGCCGCAGGGCTTCATCCTGATCGAGGTCACGGCTCGCTGCCGGGGTGGCAGCGAGCAGTAGCGTCAGTGGAATGGTGAGAAGAGTAGCGGCGCGCATCAGTCATCCTGTTGGTCCTTGAGTACTTCGCCGGTCTTGGCGTCGAGCTCCATGTCCCATTGCACACCTTTGTCGTCGCGCAATTCAACCTGATAGATGTAGCGGCCGTATTCTTCCTCCAACTCGGATTCCTCGACCTTGGCACCGGGGTGCTTGGCCAATGCGGCTTCGTTGAGCTTTTCGAAGGATTGAATGGTGCCCGCGTCACGCAGTTGCAAGGCTTCATCCGGGCCGAGGTCGCGCGCCATGGCCAGGTTGGCACCGAGGGCGAGGGTGGCGGCAGTGATCAGCGTAGTCAGTGTTTTCATGGTTTGGTTTTCCTGTGTGGGTTTCGACGCTTCACAGGTTACGAGGCATGGCTTACGCGAAACTGAACGAGGCGGCGCGGCTTAAAAACGCCGGCTCGCAGCAAAGGGCGCGAGGGCATTGTCCAATACGCGTACGTCCACCCTTCAGGGAGGGTCCGTTATGAAAACGCTGCACTGCTTTACCTTGAGTCTGCTGCTGCTCGGCCAGCCGGTGGTGGCTGAGGATCTGCTCAAGCCCGCGCCGCCCGCCGGCACCGCACAAATCGACGGAGGGCCGGCGACTGAAATGGTCTCCGAGCCGGTCATGCGGGCCACCGGTACCATCGAAGCGCTGGATCTCCAACGAGGCTTGGTGAGCATTGCCCATGGGCCGGTTCCGGCATTGAAATGGCCGGCCTCGACCATGGATTTCCAGGCCAGGCGTGAACAGCTCGAAGGCTTGTCCGTGGGGGACGCGGTCCAGATCAGCTTTCAGAGCGAGGGCGAGCAGGCTGCCATCGTCTCAATCGACAAGCAGTGACAGGCTGATTGCCCGCGCTTGAGCGTCCGGAGTGAACCTCCGCCTGGCCGTTGGGCTCGTATCTATAAGGGCTGCGAAGCGGCCCGTTCCGATTTACAGCCAAAAAGGATCGAACTCATGTACCACAAGAAACTGACTGCTGCCCTCGCCATTGCCGTACTTGGAGCGACCAGTGGCGTTGCGCTGGCCGACAAGCCAGGCGCTGACTGGATCACCCTGGAGCAGGCCGTGGAGAAAGCCAAGGCTGCCGGCTATACAGCCCTGCACGCCATCGAAGCCGATGGCGACTATTGGGAAGGCGAGGGCGTGAAGGCAGACGGAAAGGTCTGGGAATTCAAGATCGACGGCAAGTCAGGTGAAGTGACCCGCGACAAGGAAGACTGATCAAGCGGCGCGGCGACCACATGCTGCCAGGCGGGGCGGGTCATTACTGATCCGCCCCGCTTGCTTGTGTATATCCCTATTGCTCGTCTTTGTCCTTGTTCCGGTTCGGCATCACCTTGGCGAAGATCTGCTTGGCCGACTGCACCAGGATGCCCGCCTGATCTGGGTCGCCTTGCAACAATGTCGAGGCGTATTTCTTGATCTGGTCGATTTTCAGATGCGGCGGCAAAGGCGGCACGTTGGGGTCGGTCTTGAATTCGATCAAGACGGGCCGGTCCGCGGCAAAGGCTTGCTCCCAGGCGGCAACGACCTGATCCTCGCGGTCGACGTAAATACCTACCAGCCCAATTGATTCGGCGAAGCGGTGATAGGGCACATTAGGGATGTTTTGCGACGCTTCGAACTTCGGATCGCCCTCCATGACCCGTTGCTCCCAGGTCACCTGATTCAGATCCTCATTGTTGAACACGCAGCAGATCCATTGCGGGTTCTCCCATTCCTGCCAGTACTTGGCTACCGTGATCAGTTCGGCCATGTTGTTCATCTGCATCGCACCGTCGCCCACCATCGCCACCACCGTGCGCTCCGGGTGACAGAACTTGGCTGCAATGGCGTAGGGCACCGCCGCGCCCATGGATGCCAGCCCACCGGACAGCGAGCCCAACATGCCGCGCCGCAGGCGGATGTCACGCGCATACCAGTTGGCGCAGGAGCCTGAGTCGCTGGTGACGATGCTCATGTCCGGCAGCCGTGGCGAGAGCTCCAGCGCCACTCGCTGCGGGTTGATCGGCTCGGCCGAGACCATGGCGCGCTCTACCAGAGTCTCGTCCCAGTCGTCTCGCCAGTTCTCGATGCGATCCCGCCATTCGCGATCTGCCTTGTGCAGCAACAGCGGCAGCAGTGCTCGCAGGGTTTCCGCCGAGTCCCCTTGCAGGTTCACTTCCATTGGATAGCGGATGCTGAGCATGTCCGCCTTGAGGTCGATCTGTACGCCGCGCGCCTGGCCCTCTTCGGGAAGGAATTCGGAGTAAGGGAAGCCCGACCCGACCATCAGCAGCGTGTCGCACTCGTTCATCATCTTGTAGCTCGGCTCGGTGCCGAGCAGACCAATCGCCCCGGTTACCCATGGCAGGTCATCCGGCACGGCGGCCTTGCCCAGCAGCGCCTTGGCCACGCCCGCGCCGAGTTTCTGCGCGACAGCGATGATCTCATCGGTGGCGTCCAGCGCGCCGGCACCCACCAGAATCGCCACCTTCTCGCCGGCGTTGAGCACCTCGGCCGCACGGATCAGGTCATCGTTGTAGGGCACTACTTTCGGTCGGGTGTAGCCAATTCCGGACAATACGGCCCCGTGGGTACGCGGAGGGTCGCTGTACTCCATCTCCTGCAGATCGTTGGGCAGGATGATCGCAGTAACCGTGCGCTGGCCCAGCGCGGTGCGTATCGCTCGGTCCACCAGATGGCGTACCTGCGCCGGCGTGCTGGCTTGCTGGACGAACGCGCCCGCGACGTCCTTGAACATCGAGGCCAGGTCGACCTCCTGCTGATAGTGCGCGCCCATTGCAGTACGGGCCTGCTGGCCAGCGATCGCCAGCACCGGCATGTGGTCCATGCGAGCGTCGTATAAACCGGTCAGCAGATGCGTTGCGCCTGGGCCGGAGGTGGCGATGCACACGCCCAGCCCGCCGTTGAACTTGGCATCGGCCGAGGCCATGAATGCAGCCATTTCCTCATGCCGCGCCTGAATGAAGCGGATTTTCTCATTGGCACGGTTTAGCGCGCCGAACACGCCATTGATGCCATCGCCCGGATAGCCGTAAATGCGCCGAACACCCCATTGGTAGAGGCGTTCGATCAGGAAGTCACCAACTGTAATCGCCATGAGATTTCGCCTGGTCTGGACTGGAAGCAGCCCAGGCGACGATTGCCGTACGCCTGGTGTATTAGTCTGGACCGGGCGTTGCCGCCAGGGTTCGCGGGTTTCAGCCGGATGACAGGGTCTCTGCCTGATGACAGCAGCCTTCGCTGGTGGCCGATCCACTTCGATTGGCGCGGCCGGTTGCATCTACGGTGTCCGCACTGCCATAGCGATCGTGGTGGCGCACCCAGTCGGTCAGGTTGTACCTCGGGCCGTTTTCGTTGCGCCCGTTAGGGGTCATGTCGAGAAGCACATAGCTACCCAGCAGCTCCTCGGCGCCACGCCCATAGGCGGAAAAGGTGTGATAGATACGCCCGTCCTCGTCGCGATAGAACACGCTAAAACCCGATAACTCTTCGCAGACGAACGGCTCCCAGGCGAAGTTGTGGAAGACCTTGCCGTCGACGATGTCCTCGGGATCGAAAGACACGTGAAAGTCACGGTTGAAATCACTACCCGCCGAAGACACCCAGCGAATGCTCCAGCCCATGCGCCTGCGAAAGGCATCGAGCGCTGCGAAGGTCCCGCGCGAGACCGCGACGACACTGACATCGTGATTAGCCAGATGCACCAGCGTTCCCTGCAGATGGTCCATCTCGAACGAGCAGCCGACGCAACCTTCCTGCCAGTCTGGTCCGAACATGAAGTGTTTGATGATCAGCTGGCTACGGCCCTCGAAGAGGTCGTCCAGGCTCACCGTGCCCTGTGCGTCCTGAAATCGGTAGTCCTCCTCCACCGGTGTCCAGGGCAGATCGCGGCGAGCGGCGGCAAGCGCTTCTCGCTGGTGAGTGACCTGCTTTTCCTTGACCAGATGTTCGGCGTGAGCGGCCAGCCATTGCTGGCGGGAAACAATCGAGTGGTTCGTCACTGTGGGCCTCCGGTAGCGCGGCGCGCATCGGGATTCCGATGCATTCAAGCAATGGTCGATTGGCTTTTGCACAAATCGACAGCGAGGTGCGGGCCGTTCAGTCGGGTATCATCAACGGCCGTTTCCTTCAGCATCCCCGCCATGCCCGCTCCCAACGCCCGCAGCACTCTGCATCTGCCTCAAGGTCACTGGGCCACCGTGCTCGACTGCCTGTGCGCGCATTTTCATGCGATCGACCGGACCATCTGGCTTGACCGTTTCGCCCGCGGCCGTGTGCTGGGCGCGGACGGGCAGCCGCTGACACTCGACCATCCTTATCAGGTGGGGATGAAGGTCCATTACTTTCGTGAGGTGCCGGACGAGAAGCCGATCCCTTTCGAGGAGGACGTGCTGCATCTGGACGACCACCTGCTGATCGCCGACAAACCGCACTTCCTGCCGGTGATGCCGGCCGGCGAGTACGTAAACGAGACGCTGCTGGCGCGCTTGAGCAAGCGTGTGGGGAATCCCGATCTGGTGCCGATTCATCGCATCGACAGGCTGACGGCCGGGCTGGTGCTGTTTTCCACCAATCCCGAGAGTCGCGGGCGCTATCAGGCACTGTTCCGGGAGCGCCGTATCGACAAGCGTTATGAAGCGATCTGTCCTGCGCTGCCTGAGCTGGAATTTCCCCGTGTGGAGCGGCTGCACATGATCGACGGCGAGCCGTTCTTCCTGATGAAGCGCGGCGACGGCGAAGCCAATAGCGAGACGCGCATCGAGGTGCTCGAGCGTCGTTGTGAGCTTTGGCGATATGCGCTTTATCCGATTACCGGGCGCAAGCATCAGCTGCGCCTGCAGATGGCCACCTTGGGTGCCGGTATCTGCAATGACCCTTTCTACCCTGAGCTGATCGAGCGCGGCCGGCGTGATCAGGACGATTATTCGAAGCCTCTCAAGCTGCTGGCACGTGGGCTGGAATTCAACGATCCGCTGACCGGCGAGAGACGGCAGTTCGAGAGTCACCTACAGCTGAATTGGTAGGTCAGCGTTACTCCGCCCCCTTCGTGGGGTGCATTGGCTTCTGGATCGCCAGCAAGCTGGCCCCTACGGGACTAATCAGGATTGCAGAGCGCCGGATCGGCGACCCGTAAACCCGCCTCGGCGTGCCCAGGCTGGTGCGTACGACCACCGCACCGCTCTTGTAGGAGCCAGCTTGCTGGCGATCTGCTTCCGCGCCAGTGTTGCGGTGCATGCAAGGACTCCGAGCCCCGTATAACTGCGCGCCCTCGCGGCACCTTCTCGTCAGGTCCCAGTCGATATTCCTATCCCCGCACCGAAGCAGCGACGTCATGCCTGAAGGTCCGTCCATCGTCATCCTTCGCGAAGAAGTTGCCGCGTTCACCGGCAAGGCCGTCGAGCGTGCGGAGGGGAACAGCAAGCTCGACAAGTCCAGGCTGGTTGGTCAGACGGTTCAGTCCTTTCGCAGCTGGGGCAAACACTTTCTGATCGAGCTGGACGACGTATCCCTGCGCATCCATCTGCTTCTGTTTGGCAGTTATCGGATCAATGAGCGCAAGCAGTCCTCGCCGCGCCTGAGCTTGGGCTTTGCCAACGGCGAGCTGAATTTCTACGCGTGCTCGGTGCAGTTCATCGAAGGCCCGTTGGATGAGGCCTACGAATGGAGCGCGGACGTCATGGGCGACGCGTGGGACAGCCGCGCCGTTCTGAAGAAACTGCGCGCCCGACCCCGCCTGCTGGCCTGCGATGCGCTGCTGGACCAAACGCTGTTTTCCGGCTCGGGCAATATCATCAAGAACGAGGTGCTGTTTCGTACTCGCATTCATCCGCTTTCGCTGATCGGCGAACTACCCGCGGCCAAGTTGCGGGAGCTGGCCAAGGAAGTGCGCGTTTACAGCTTCGATTTCCTGCGGTGGAAGCGCGAGGGCAAGCTCAAGGCGAACTGGTTGGCGCATACGAAAACCACGTGCCCGCGCTGCAAGATCCCCTTCGTCAAAGCCAAGTCGCTGGGTCGCAGCAAGCGCCGCGCCTTTTACTGTGAGCGCTGCCAGAAGCGCCACGGCGACAGCGAAAAGGTTTCGGTCAATGCACCCGTCGCTGAAGAGTAGCGATGCCCGCGGTATATGCTTTACGCCACTTTTCTCAGTTCCGCGTCCTGTCCCGAGGCCTGCTCGTCAATGCGTATTCTGTTGCTCCCACTCGTTGCCCTGGTTTTGATGCCCATGGCCAATGCAAGTGAGCCGCTACTCGAACTGCGGGTCGGCGATGCTCGGCTCGAGGCTGAGTACGCTCGTACTCCGAACGAGCGCGAGCGCGGGCTCATGGAGCGCACCGAAATGCATGCCGACCACGGGATGCTGTTTCGCTTCGATGAGTTACGCCGGCATTGCCTGTGGATGAAGAACACGCCACTGCCGTTGTCCGCCGCATTCATGGACGAGCAGGGGCGCATCGTTGACATCATCGATCTGCAGCCTCTGGACACCTCGATCCGCTGCTCGCAAGGGCCGGCGCGCTATGCGCTGGAAATGAACCAGGGTTGGTTCGAGGCAAAGGGGGTCGAGGTGGGCGAGCGGGTGCTCGGAATTCCCGATATCCCCTCGGAGCGTTAGCCGAAAATAGCTGCTCATTGGCAACCTGGGTTGCGCCACGCCTAGGCCTGCTTTGCGAATCCATACGCGCAAACGAAGCTCCGTTCGTCACCTCCCGCCTCATGCCGCAAAGCCCAGTGGCCGATACCTTGATATCCAAGTTCAAGGTGACCCGGCAATGAAGCTTAAATCCATGCAGTTCTCGATCATGCTGTACGCGGGGGCATGCATATTGGCCATCGTGGTCGCGTTGGTGAGCTATGCGTTGATATCCGGTTCGCGTGAGCAAGCGGCGGCCGCTAATGGTACTCAAGAGCTGCTTGAGCAGCTTATCCAGCAAAGGGTCACGGCCCTCGCTCAGTTCAGCGCGGTGCGCCTCCAAAAAGAGCTTGAGGCCCCGCTGAATATTTCCAAAAGCCTCGCCAGTCTGGGAGCGCAGGCCAGCGATCAAAGCGCAGGCAGGCTTCCGTTGGCCCGGGCGGACCTGAACAGGCTCGTGCAAGACATCATGCAGAGGCATCCCGAGCTGCTGGGAGCCTATTACGGATTCGAGCCAAATGGCTTTGCGGATGACGATGCGCAGTACATAGGGGAGAACGGACACGACGCCAATGGCCGGTTCATCCCGTACTGGTTCCGGAATGAGGATGGCTCGTTGGGGCACGACCTTCTCGTTGGGATGGAAAGCGAAAAGCGTTCGGAGACCGGCGTGCGCGAAGGTGAATATTATCTGTGCCCCAAAGAGAGCAAAATCGCTTGCCTGCCTGACCCATACGTTTACGAGATCGCTGGAAAACCCATCATGATGGCGTCTTTTACAGCGCCGATCTTGTTGGAGGGCAGGTTTCATGGAATAGCAGGTTCCGACCTGTCCGTAGACTTCATCCAGAAAATGCTTACCAGCACGAACCAGTCGCTTTACGACGGGGCGGGCACCATGGCCATCGTGTCTACGAACGGCTCGCTAGTCGCCTACACGGCCGATCCGTCCAGGATCGGTGAGATCGCCAGCAAGCACATTCAGAACAAAAACCTCAGCAGTGAACAGACCACTTACAGCCTTGACCCTGGCAAAGGGCTGATAGAGCTGGTGCTGCCGTTCGCTGTCGCCGACACGTCTGCGAAATGGAAGCTGTCCATCCAGATTCCTCTAGAGGTCGCAATGCGCGATGCGATGAAGTTGCAGAGCGACCTCAAAACTCAGCACGACAGCAACCTGTTCGGGATGGCGGCAGTTGGGCTCGCCATAGCTTCGCTGGGGCTCCTCGTCCTTTGGTTCGTAAGCTTGGGTATCGCTCGGCCGTTGAAGCAAATGGTCGTAATGCTCAACGACATTGCCCGCGGGGAAGGGGATCTGACCAAGCGATTAAACGTTGACCGTGCCGATGAGCTGGGCACGATCGCCAAAAGCTTCAACCTCTTCCTGAGCAAGCTGCAAACGATGATCACTGCCGTCGTCACGTCGGTGGAAAAGGTAAGCGACGCATCGGGACATACGGCGGAGATCGCGATTAGTACGAACCGAGGTGTTCAGCGGCAACAAGTCGAAATTGATCAGGTAGCTACCGCCATACATGAAATGTCGGCAACCGCGCAGGACGTCGCCGCCAACGCGAGCAAGGCAGCCGAGGCGGCTTTGCGTGCGGACGAGTCAGCCGCCCTTGGCAAGAGCATTGTTCAGAACTCCACGAAAGCCATTGTCGAGTTGGCTGAAGAGATCAACCTGGCGGTTAGCAGTGTTGGATCGCTGGCCAGGAATAGCGAGGCCATCACCGCTATCGTTACGAGCATCAGGAGTATTGCCGAACAAACCAATCTGCTTGCGCTAAACGCCGCAATCGAAGCGGCGAGGGCCGGGGATCAGGGGCGCGGGTTCGCCGTTGTTGCTGACGAGGTTCGCAACCTGGCGCAGAAGACCCAGCAGGCCACGCAGGAAATAAACGGAATGATCCACGGCCTTCAGGAGGACACGCTGGAAGTCGTCAAGGTCATGCAAAACAGCCAGGACAAGGCGCAGGTCAGTGTTAAACGGTCGTCTGAGACGGTTGGTGCGCTGGCTGAGATAACGGAGGCCATCTCGGTAATCAACGAGCTGAACGCGCAGATCGCCAGCGCAGCCGAGGAGCAAAGCGCGGTCGCCGAAGACATCAATCGCAACGTCACCACCATTGGCATGGTGGCGTCCGAAGTGGCCGACGGCGCAGACAAGGCCTCACGAGCCAGCGAGCAGCTCACTCAAATGGCCGAACAACAGCGCAGCTTGGTCAGCCAGTTCAAGGTCTAGCGTACTGTTAGGCGCGGTTATCATTGCCGCGCCAAAGCCCCTGAGACGTCTCAGGGCTACAGGGTGCTCGCTAGGCTCATCGCGTCCATCGCCGGCGATTCAATCCAGCGGCAATTCTGTCGTCCGTTTCACTTCGCTCATCGCGATATGGGAATGCGCCTCCTGCACGTGAGGGCGTTGCAGCAATTGGTCGCGCAGGAAGCGTTCATAGGTGTCGATGTCCTTGGCCACCACTTTGAGCAGGTAGTCCGATTCACCGGCCATGGTGTGGCATTCCAGCACTTCGGGGTAACCGACAACGGCGCGCTCGAATTCATCCAGGTTGCTGCGCCCGTGAGCGGAGAGCTTGATGTTGACGAACACCGTCATGTTCAGCCCGAGCTTCTTGGGATTGAGCAGGGCGACCTTGCGCTCGATCAGCCCTTCCTCCTGCATGCGGTTGATGCGGCGCCAGCACGGCGATTGCGACAACTCGACCTTTTCTGCGATCTCGGCAGCGGACAGGTCGGCATTGTGTTGCAGCAGCAGCAAAATCTTGCGGTCGATGCTGCTCAGCGGAGTCTGCATGGTTGTGCTCTTTTTGTTGTTGTTAGTGGATGGATCATGCACGCGATTGCGCTTGTACCGCAAAAGTAGAAAGAAAATCGCTCCCTGTCACAGCCAAACTCTTATCCAACGCGCAACGGTGGGGTGATCCCCTGTCGCTCGCTGGCGTGGGACGGCTTACCGTGCGGCCGCCCACGACTGTTAGGCGGATAGCTCAAGACGCTATCCAGACTCCGATAAAAACAAACAGGAGCGCCACATGTCATTGGCCGAGATCCGCCTGGATGACAAGTACCGGCTCGCAACCGGACATCTGTACCTCACCGGCACCCAGGCGCTGACCCGCCTGCCCATGCTGCAGCATCAGCGCGACCAGGCTCAGAACCTGAACACCGGTTGCTTCATCTCAGGCTACCGCGGCTCGCCGCTGGGCAATCTGGACAAGAGCCTCTGGGACGCGCGCGATTTCCTCAAGCAGAACGCCATCCATTTCCAGCCGGGCCTCAACGAGGAACTGGCGGCGACGGCGGTCTGGGGCAGTCAGCAGACCAACCTTTTCCCCGGTGCCAAGTACGACGGCGTTTTCGCCATGTGGTATGGCAAGGGTCCGGGGGTCGACCGCTCCGGCGACGTCTTCAAACATGGCAACGCTGCGGGCGTATCGCCCCATGGCGGCGTGTTGCTGCTGGCCGGTGACGATCACGGGTGCAAGTCCTCGACGCTGCCGCATCAGAGCGAGCATGCGTTCATTGCCGCCTCTATCCCGGTGCTCAACCCTGCCAACGTCCAGGAAATCCTCGACTACGGCATCATCGGCTGGGAGCTGTCGCGCTACTCCGGTTGCTGGGTGGCGCTCAAGACCATCGCCGAGAACGTCGATTCATCCGCCGTGGTGGAAGTCGATCCACTTCGGGTCAAGACGCGCATTCCCGATGATTTCGAACTGCCGGAAGACGGTGTGCACATCCGTTGGCCGGACCCGCCGCTGGCGCAGGAAAAGCGCCTCAACCTCTACAAGATCTACGCCGCCCGCGCCTTTGCCCGCGCCAACAACCTGAACCAGGTGATGCTCGATTCACCGAACCCGCGTCTGGGCATCATCACGACTGGCAAGAGCTACCTCGACGTGCGTCAGGCACTCGATGATCTCGGCCTCGACGAAGCCTTGTGCGCCTCGGTCGGCTTGCGGGTGCTAAAAGTCGGCATGAGCTGGCCACTGGAGCCGGTCTCGGTACACGAGTTCGCACAGGGTCTGGACGAGATTCTGGTTGTCGAGGAAAAGCGCAGCATTCTCGAAGACCAACTAACCGGGCAGCTCTACAACTGGCCGGTGAGCAAGCGGCCACGGGTGGTCGGCGAGTTCGACGAACAGGGCAATTCGCTGCTGCCTAACCTCTCAGAACTGACGCCGGCGATGATCGCCCGCGTGATCGCCAAACGCCTTGCACCGATCTATACCAGCGACAGCATCCAGGCACGGCTGGCGTTTCTTTCCGCCAAGGAAAAAGCCCTGGCCGCACGCAGCTACGACACTGTACGCACCCCGCATTACTGCTCGGGCTGCCCGCACAACAGCTCCACCAAGGTGCCCGAGGGCAGCCGCGCCTCGGCCGGCATCGGCTGTCACTACATGGTGCAGTGGATGGACCGGCGCACCGAAACCTTCACCCAGATGGGCGGGGAGGGCGTCAACTGGATTGGTCAGGCGCCTTTCACCGAAACGCCGCACATGTTCCAGAATCTGGGCGATGGCACCTATTTCCATTCCGGCAGCCTTGCGGTACGCGCCGCTGTGGCGGCCGGTGTGAACATCACTTTCAAGATCCTCTACAACGACGCGGTGGCCATGACCGGTGGCCAGCCCATCGATGGGGAATTGCGCGTCGATCAGCTCAGCCGGCAGATCGCCGATGAAGGCGTGAAACGCATCGCACTGGTCAGCGACGAGCCGGACAAATACCCGACCCGTGAGACCTTCTCGTCCATCACCAGCTTCCACCATCGCCGCGAGCTGGACGCCGTGCAGCGGGAGTTGCGTGAGTTCAAGGGCGTTTCGGTGATCATCTATGACCAGACCTGCGCCACCGAGAAGCGCCGTCGGCGCAAGCGCGGCAAGCTCGAAGATCCGGCCAAGCGTGCCTTCATCAACCCTGCCGTGTGCGAGGGTTGCGGCGACTGTGGCGAGAAGTCCAACTGTCTGGCGGTCATGCCGCTGGAAACAGAGCTGGGGCGCAAGCGCGAGATTGATCAGAACGCCTGCAACAAGGACTTCTCATGCGTCGAAGGCTTCTGCCCGAGCTTCGTCACCGTCCATGGCGGCGGGCTGCGCAAGCCGAAGGCCATGGCCGGTGGCATCGCCGGCGACCAGCTGCCGGAGCCGCAGCGCCCAGCCCTCGATCGCCCCTGGAATGTGTTGATTCCCGGCGTTGGTGGCAGCGGCGTCACGACGCTCGGCGCGCTGCTGGGCATGGCCGCGCATCTGGAAGGCAAGGGCTGCACCGTGCTCGACCAGGCCGGTCTGGCGCAGAAATTCGGCCCGGTGGTGACGCACATCCGCATCGCGGCCAAGCAGGACGACATCTACGCCGTGCGCATTGCCGCCGGTGAGACCGACCTGCTGCTGGGCTGCGACCTCATCGTGGCGGCGGGTGATGATTCGCTCACCCGTCTCAACGATCAGATCAGCCATGCGGTGATCAACAGCCATGAGTCGGCCACCGCCGAATTCACCCGCAACCCTGATGCGCAGGTGCCGGGCAAAGCCATGCGCGAGGCGTTGATGGATGCGGTGGGCGCCGAGAAGACCCACTTTGTCGATGCGACGCATCTGGCCACCCGGCTGCTGGGCGATAGCATCGCCACCAACCTGTTCCTGCTGGGCTACGCCTATCAGCTAGGTCTGTTGCCGCTGTCCTCCGAGGCCATCGAGAAGGCCATCAGCATCAACGGCGTTGCCGCGGAGCTGAACCAGCAGGCGTTCCGCTGGGGCCGCCGTGCGGTGCTGGAGCGTGAGGCGGTCGAGAAGCTGGCGCGGCCGGTGGAAATGGCTGAGCCAAGCCTGGCCGGGCCAATTTGCCAGACCCTGCAAGAGATCGTGGACTGGCGGGTGGACTTCCTCACCAAGTACCAGAACGCGGCCTATGCCAAACGCTATCGCTCCATGGTCGAGCGCGTGCGCGCGGTGGATACCGCTGATGACCTGGCACTCTCGAAAGCTGTTGCGCGCTACTACTTCAAGTTGCTGGCCTACAAGGACGAGTACGAAGTCGCGCGGCTATACAGCGAGCCGGAGTTCCGCCAACAGCTCGAGGCGCAGTTCGAAGGCGACTACAAGCTGCAGTTCCACCTGGCACCTGCCTGGCTGGCCAAGCGCGACAGCACCACTGGAGAGCCACGCAAGCGTGAGCTCGGCCCTTGGGTGCTCAATGCCTTCGGCGTGCTGGCAAAGCTGAAATTCCTGCGCGGGACGCCTCTGGATGTGTTCGGCTACGGCCATGACCGCCGTGTCGAGCGTGAACTGATCAGCGAGTACGAGCGCAACCTGGAAGGGCTGCTGGCGCAACTCAAGCCGACCAACTACCGCACCGCTGTGGCCATCGCTGCGCTACCCGAGCTGATCCGTGGCTACGGCCCGGTGAAGGAGCGCTCCATTGCCAAGGCTCGTCAGCAGGAAAAGTTGCTCAAGGAGCAGCTTAACCGTGGCGACGAGGTGCAGACCGTACGGTTGTTCGAGCCGGCCGCCTGAGGCACCTCCAAAGCGCTACGCGACGTTCGTAGGGTGGACCGACCGCGTTCCGCTTTGGCCCAGGGAAATACGGTTTATGGCGGGCTCAAGCCCACCCTAGGGCCAGGCCACTACGGCGAGCTGCAGCCTTGTAGGGTGGGCTTTGACCCTCCGTTCCCCAATGCGCAGCACAGAACATTGAAGGGCCTGCACGGCAGGACTCTCGATCAGAAAAACAATAGAGGAATCCGCAATGTCCGTTTTCACCCATCCCGATTTCGATCACCACGAGCAGGTGGTGTTCTGCCATGACGAGGCCTCGGGTCTGCGCGCCATCATCGCCATCCATGACACTACGCTCGGCCCGGCGCTCGGCGGCTGCAGGATGTTTCCTTATGCGAGCGACGACGATGCCTTGTGCGACGTACTGCGCTTGTCTCGCGGCATGACGCTGAAGTCTTCGCTGGCCGGGCTCAAGCTCGGCGGCGGCAAGGCCGTGATCATCGGTGACCCGCATACAGGCAAGAGCCAAGCGCTGTTGCATGCCATGGGTGATTTCGTCGACAGCCTGGGCGGACGCTATATCACGGCGGCCGATTCGGGCACTGGCGAGCCGGAGATGCAGGCATTCGCCCAGCGCACGCGCCACGTCATCGGCGCTACGCCACGCACCACCGTTGACGGCAGCATCGCCAGCGGCGATCCGTCGCCTTCCACCGCGCTCGGCGTGTTCGTCGGCCTGCGCGAAGCAGTGCGTCAGCGGCTTGGCCGCGACGACCTGGCCGGGCTCAAGGTCGCCATCCAGGGGGTCGGGCACGTGGGGCTGGGCCTGGCACGGCATCTGAAGCAGGCCGGGGCTGAGCTGTGGGTGTGCGACATCTTCGATGCCAATGTACGCCAGGCGATGGAAGAGCTCGGTGCCAACGCAGTGCGCCCACACGATATCTATGGCCTGGATGTGGATGTGTTCGCGCCTTGCGCCATGGGCGGCATCCTGAACGCTGAAACCTTGCAGAGCCTGCGGGCGCCGGTCATCGCCGGGGCGGCCAACAATCAGCTGGCGAGCCCCGAGATCGGGGTCGAACTGCAGCGCCGCAATCACCTCTACGCACCGGATTACGCCATCAATGCCGGCGGCATTATCGATGTCTACTACCAGCGTATCGGCGGCAGCGCGGCGCAAAGCGATGCGCACGTCAGAAGTATCGGCGACACCCTGCGGGAGATCTTCAACCGAGCCACCGCCAGTGGTGAGCCCACCTCGATCATTGCCGACCATCTAGCGCTCGAGCGCTTACAGACCGGCGATGCGTTGCGGCCTGCCGAGCAGCGTCTGCACGCCTAGCAGCACGCAAGGGCAGCTACGGGCTGCCCTCGTTCTTTTCGGCATCGGCTTTTGGCGTTGCCGAGCGTTTCGATTCCATCGATGAAACATGCAGCCTGACAAAAACAACAAACAGGAAACCACAATGACTGACAAAAGCAGCCTCGCCGCCGGTACGCTCGGTGGCGCCTCCGTTCGTACTCAGCAAAGTGCCGCTCGCGGCCTCTGGTCCTCGCGCTGGGTTTTCTTCCTGGCGGCTACCGGCTCTGCGGTAGGTCTGGGCAACATCTGGAAATTCCCCTACATCACCGGCCAGAACGGGGGCGGCGCCTTCGTGCTGGTCTATCTCGGATGCATCCTCTTGATCGGCATCCCATTGCTGATGGCTGAGGTGATGATCGGCCGCCGCGGTCGGCAGAACCCGGATGGCGCGGTGGCGCGGCTGGCGCGTGAGGCGGGCGCCAGCACGAAATGGCGCGTTGCGGGTTGGCTCGGTGGGCTGACCGGTTTTCTGATTCTCAGCTTCTATCTGGTTGTGGCCGGCTGGGCGTTGTCCTATGTGCCAACCACGCTCAGCGGGACTTTCAGTGGCGCAGGGGGTGATGTCAGCGGCGAGGTATTCAACGGCTTGCTGGCCAGCCCGATGCGCCTGATCCTCTGCGGCACGCTGGTGTTGGCCGCAACAGTGCTGATCGTTGGCCTTGGTGTGCGTGGCGGACTTGAGCGCTCGCTGCGGTTCCTCATGCCCGGCCTGTTCGTGCTGCTGCTTGGGCTGGTTGGATATGCCGCTGTGACCGGGGAATTTCTTCAGGCAGTGCAGTTCCTCTTCGTGCCGGATTTCTCCGCGTTGACCGCCACCAGTGTGCTGGTCGCGCTGGGGCATGCCTTCTTCACGCTCAGCCTGGGTGCCGGCGCGATGATGGTCTATGGCTCTTATCTGCCGGAAGGTACCTCGATCGCCAAAACCGCTGTGCTCGTGGCGCTGGCCGATACCGTCGTAGCGCTGCTGGCCGGCTTGGCGATCTTTCCGCTGGTCTTCGGCAACGGTCTGGAGCCGGGCGCCGGGCCAGGGCTGATCTTCGTCACGCTGCCCATCGCTTTCGGCCAGATGCCGCTGGGCCAGGTGGTGGGCGGGCTGTTCTTCATCATGCTGGTTATCGCTGCGCTGACATCGGCCATATCGCTGAGCGAGCCGAGCATTGCCTGGATGACCGAGCGTTTCGGCATGACCCGCTTGAAAGCGGTGCTGACCAGCGGCGCGCTGCTGTGGCTGCTGAGCCTGGGCAGTGTCTTCTCGTTCAACTTGTGGGCGGACTACCAGCTGTTCGGCAAGACCTTCTTCGACACCCTCGATTACCTGACCACCAATTGGCTGATGCCGTTGGGAGGGCTGTGTACGGTGCTGTTCACCGGCTGGGTGATGAAGGAGCAGACGGTGCGCGACTCCATAGGTATTCAGCATGCGGGGCTGTTCAAAGCCTGGTGGCTGCTGCTGCGCTTCGGCACACCGCTGGCCATCGTGCTGGTGTTTCTCAACCTGAGTGGGCTGATCTGAGGCTCCGCTTGTTCGAGGTGCGGCGTCCTGTCGCACCGCGTCGTCAGCTTTTCGTTACGGACGAAGGTGTGAAAGGCTGGCGCTCCAGCGCACCGGCGGGCCGTAAAGAAAAGCTTCCGCCCACTTGGTCGAGTGGCGTCTGATCGGCGCGAAGACAGGCTTGTGTCCTCATCTCGGCTGGTTTGAGATGGCAATCAGCGTGTCAGCGAAGGCAACTAAAAGGCAGCGAGCGGATCCATCGAGGACGCCGGGTTAGCCACGAATCAGGGACTTTCATGATCAACACCGAGATGAATCAAACAGTCGGTTCACCCACACTGAAACTCTACGGTTATTGGCGTTCAAGTGCCGCCTACCGGGTACGCATCGCCCTGAATCTGAAAGGAATGGCATTCGAGAACCTGCCGGTGCATCTGGTCAAGGACGGCGGCCAGCAGCATTCGGCCGACTACAAGGCGCTCAACCCCCAAGGCTTGGTGCCCCTGCTGGTCGACGGGGACGTTCGCATCAGCCAATCGCTGGCTATCCTCGAATATCTGGAAGAAGTCTTCCCGCTTCCATCGCTTCTACCGGACGACCCGGCCGATCGTGCGCGGGTGCGCTCCCTAGCGCTGCACATTGCCTGTGATCTGCATCCGCTGAACAACCTGCGCGTACTGCAGTACTTGAGCGGCACCCTGGGTGTCGATGATGCAGCGAAGCAGCAATGGATTCAGCACTGGATCTCAACCGGACTGGCAGGTGTCGAACAGGGTCTGGCTGCCTTCGACGGCAAGCTGTCACTCGGCAGACGGCCGGGTTATCTGGAAGCATGCCTGATTCCGCAGGTATACAATGCGCGCCGTTTTGCCTGTGACCTCAATGCGTACCCGCGCATTTTGCAGATGACCGAGCAGTGCGAATCCCTCGAAGCCTTTTCCAAAGCAGCTCCGGAGGTGCAGCCAGACGCTCAGTAATCCGCCTTGCATTCCGTCGCGTCACGAGCGCGGCGGGTTCGATCCCGTCACAGATAACAACAAACAGGTGACGCATGACCCGTGAAAAACCCAAGAACCTCTGGCTGTCCCGCTGGGGCTTCATTCTTGCCGCGACCGGCTCCGCAGTCGGCTTGGGCAACATCTGGAAATTCCCCTACATCACCGGCGAGTACGGCGGCGGCGCGTTCGTACTGATGTACCTGGCGTGCATTTTCGCCATCGGCGTGCCCGTGATGATGACCGAGATCGCCATTGGTCGCCGTGGCCGCGGCAGCCCCATCGATGCGGTAGGCCGTACGGCGCAGGAAAATGGCAGCAGCCCGCTATGGAAGGGCATCGGCCTGATGTCCATGGCAGCCGGCTTTCTGATCCTTTGCTTCTATGTGGTGGTGGCTGGTTGGGCCTTTGCCTATACCTTGAAGATGCTCGATGGCTCACTCGCCGCCAGTTCCGTAGACGGGTTGGCTCAGGTGTTCGAGGCGCACAACGCCAATCCCTGGCAGCTGGGCGGTTGGAGCCTGCTGGTTACCGCGTTGACCCTGTGGATCGTGGCCAAAGGCGTGCAGGCAGGCATTGAGCGCGCGGTGCGTTGGATGATGCCGGGCCTGGCCTTGATGTTGTTGATTCTTGTTGGCTACGCCTTTACCAGTGGCGGGTTCGAGCAGGGGTTTGCCTTTCTGTTCAGTTTCGATACGTCCAAGCTCACCGGTGAGGCCTTGCTGACCGCACTTGGTCATGCCTTCTTTACCCTGAGCCTGGCTGCCGGGGCCATCATGACCTACGGCTCCTACATCCCCGATGGGCAGTCGATTGCCCGCACCACCTTTGTGGTGGCCATCGCCGATACCTGCGTTGCGTTGCTGGCAGGCTTGGCGATCTTCCCGATCATCTTCGCCAACGGCATGGACCCAACCGCTGGGCCGGGGCTGATTTTCATGAGCCTGCCGCTGGCCTTCCAGCAGATGCCGTTCGGTACCGTCTTTGGCGTGCTGTTCTTCGCCATGGTCTCGGTCGCTGCGATGACGTCGGCCATCTCGATGATCGAAGCCACGGTGGCCTACCTCAATGAGAAACATGGCATCAGCCGCCTCAAGGCCGCCATGGCCGCAGGCGCTGTGCTGCTGGTCATCAGCATGCTGGCGATGCTGTCGTTCAACCTGATGGCAGGCTGGACGCCCATGGGCAAGAACTTCTTCGACTGGCTCGATTACCTGACCTCGCGCTGGATGATGCCGCTGGGCGGGATCTTCACCGTAATCTTCGCCGGCTACGCGCTGCGCAGTGAAATCATGCGTGACGAGCTGGATCTGCCACCGCTGGGCTATGCGCTGTGGTTGTTCATGGTGCGCTATGTCTGCCCGGTGCTGATCACCATGGTGTTCCTGCATGCGCTGGGCTGGCTGGGCTTCGACCCACTGGTGCGCTGGTACTGGATTGCCGGCGCCATCGGCGTGCTGACTATCCTGGGAGAGGGTTTGCGGCCGCGTGTACTGCCGGCGCTGGCCGGGCGCAACGCCTGAATCGCAATCCACAGAGCTGACCAGACGGCACTTCCGGAAACGGGAGTGCCGTTTTTGCTTGGGGTTCGCCTGTAGCGGGAGGCGTAGCTCATTCGTCTTTATCGCTTTCAGCTGACAGACGGTCATCTCAAGGTCTTCTGGCCCAAGCCGATAAGTCGATTAGCACAAGGATGCTCAGCCAGGAAAGGGACCTCCGATTTGACATAGATCAACTCCGGACATGCGCTATGCCTAGCCGCCTCAAGTTCAGCCATAAGATTCTGCTGGCCGCCTCACTCGTGGTGATTGCGACCTTCGCCCTGTTCACGCTGTTCAACGACTACCTGCAGCGCAACTCGATTCGCGAGAATCTCGAGAGCTATCTGAATGAGATGGGCGAGGTGACGGCCCATAACATCCATAACTGGCTATCCGGACGCATCCTCCTTGTGGAAAGCGCGGCTCAGTCGATCGGCAACGATCGCTCCGACGACGCTGTTGTCAGTCTGCTCGAGCAGAAAGCGCTGACTTCGA
This sequence comes from Stutzerimonas zhaodongensis, assembly GCF_003696365.1. Lineage (GTDB taxonomy): Bacteria > Pseudomonadota > Gammaproteobacteria > Pseudomonadales > Pseudomonadaceae > Stutzerimonas > Stutzerimonas zhaodongensis. The sequence goes on along the minus strand of NZ_RFFM01000002.1, from coordinate 1,058,409 downwards.
CCTTCGCCTTCACATATCTGGGTGAGCAAAGCGGGAGCTTTACCATGCGCCCGCAAGAGGAGATGCCTGCCGACTACGATCCGCGTGTCCGCCCTTGGTACAAGGATGCGGTGGCCGCCGGCGGCACGACCCTCACCGAGCCCTATGTCGATGCGGCTACCGGTGAGCTGATCATTACCATTGCGACCCCGGCACGTGAGGGCAGCCAGACCGTTGGCGTGGTCGGCGGGGACCTTGGCCTGCAAGCGTTGGTGGACATCATCAATGCCCTGAACTTCGATGGCATGGGCTATGCCTTCCTGGTCAGTGGCGATGGCAAGGTGCTGGTCCATCCCGACAAGACCAGGGTCATGAAGACACTGGCCGAAATCTATCCGCAGAACACTCCATCTCTGACCAAAGGCTTGAGCGAATCCGAAGTGGACGGCCAGGCGCGCATTCTCAGCTTCAGCCCGGTTCCCGGCCTGCCTTCGGTGACCTGGTACGTTGGTATCTCGGTTGAGAAGGACAAAGCCTACGCGGCCCTGGCCAGCTTCCGCGCTTCGGCGTTGGCGGCCACGGTTATCGCTGTTGTGTTCATCCTCGTGCTGCTCGGCATGCTCATCCGCGTGTTGATGCGTCCGCTCACCGACATGGGCCGGGCGATGACCAACATTGCCGAGGGCGAGGGCGATCTGACCCGCCGTCTCACCGTGCAATCGCAGGATGAGTTCGGGGTGCTGGCGGCCGCATTCAACCGCTTCGTCGAACGTATCCATGGCTCGATCCGGGAGGTCTCCTCGGCGACCGAACAGGTCAATGAGGTGGCACAACGCGTACTGGCTGCCTCGAACTCCTCGATGGTCAACTCCGACGAGCAGGCCAGCCGCACCAACAGTGTCGCGGCGGCAATCAACCAGCTTGGTGCCGCTGCCCAGGAGATCGCCCGCAACGCGGCCGATGCTTCGCAGCAGGCCAGCGGTGCCAGCCATCAGGCCGAAGACGGGCGCAAAGTCGTCGAGCAGAACATCGAGGCGATGAAGCAGCTGTCGAACAACATCAGCGCTTCCTGTGCGCAGATCGAAGCGCTGAACAGCCAGACGGTTGGCATCGGACAGATCCTCGACGTCATCAAGGGCATCTCCGAGCAGACCAACCTGCTGGCGCTCAACGCAGCCATCGAAGCAGCCCGCGCCGGTGAAGCCGGGCGAGGCTTCGCGGTGGTGGCCGATGAGGTCCGCAGCCTGGCCCATCGCACCCAGACGTCGGCGCAGGAAATCCACGGCATGATCGAGCAGTTGCAGGTTGGCGCCCGCGATTCTGTGAGCACCATGACCGCCAGTCAGCGGCAGTGTGAGTCGAGTGTTGGCATCGCCAACCAGGCCGGCGAGCGCCTTGGCAGTGTGACCCGCAGCATCGGCGAGATTGACGCGATGAACCAGTCGGTGGCGACCGCGACCGAGGAGCAGACCTCGGTGATCGAGTCGCTGAACATGGACATTACGGAGATCAACACCTTGAACCAGGAGGGTGTGGAGAACCTGCATTCGACCTTGCGGGCGTGTGGAGACTTGGAGCAGCAGGCAGCGAGGTTGAAGCAGCTGGTGGGGAGTTTCAGGATCTGATTTCTTGTTTAAATGAAAGGGCGCTTCGGCGCCCTTTTTTTGTGGGCAACAAATAGGCGGCGCGGTTGCGAGGCTCTTGGGCTTGGGCTTCATTAGGTCGGCCTAATTGCGGTGTCGGCCAAAGCATTGGTTTCGCCCAGCAGGGCGAAACCAATGCGTCGGCCAACTCCGTAAATAAGCTGCGCCAACGAAGCACAAGCCAGAAGCCTTCGCGAGCAATCTCGCTCCTACTGAAGGCGGCGGAGCGGGCATACGGCACGGAAGCCTTACCGGGACACCCAATCGATCGATTCCCCACCCCCATGGTCGAGATGAATCAAGGGCCTGCATTCGGGCCCCCGATCAAAGGAGACCCCATGAAAGTTCTCATCGTGCTCACATCCCACGACAAGCTAGGCGACACCGGCAAACCCACCGGCTTCTGGCTCGAAGAATTCGCCGCCCCTTATTACGTCTTCAAGGACGCCGGCGCCGAGATCGTGCTGGCCTCTCCGAAGGGCGGCCAACCGCCACTGGATCCGAAAAGCGATGCGCCCGATGCCCAGACCGAGGCGACCAAACGTTTCAAGGACGATGGCGAGGCCAATGCACTGTTGGCCAACACCCGCAAGCTGGACGAGGTGTCGGCGGCAGACTTCGATACCGTGTTCTATCCCGGCGGCCACGGCCCGCTGTGGGATCTGACAGGCAACGCCACTTCCATCGCTCTGATCGAATCCTTCATCAAGGCGCGCAAGCCAGTGGGTGCGGTCTGCCATGCGCCGGCGGCGTTGGTTCAGGTGCGTGGGGTGGACGGCGAGTATCTGGTCAAGGGCAAGCGCGTGACAGGCTTTACCAACACCGAAGAGGAGGGCGTCCAGCTCACCGAGGTGGTGCCCTTCCTGCTCGAAGATAAACTCAAGGAAATCGGTGGCGACTACAGCAAGGGCCCGGACTGGTCCTCATACGTGTTGGTCGATGGCCTGCTGGTGACCGGCCAGAACCCTGCCTCCTCCGAAGAAGCCGCGAAAGAACTGCTCAAGCTGCTGAAAGCGGGCTGAAGCGGCTTAGCGAGGCCAGACCATGGACTCGGTCTGGCTGCAGGTTTCAAACAGCGGTTTGCTGAACAGATAGCCCTGCAGCAGGTTGATTCCCAAATCCTGCAGGGCGCTGCATTCATCGGCGGTTTCCACACCTTCGGCGATCACCTTGATTCCCAGCTCGGCGCAGATCCCTACGGTCCCACGGACGATGGCCTGCCTTACCCTGCTCTGGTCGATTCCGCGAATCAGATCCATGTCCAGTTTGATCAGGTCTGGCTGAAAATCCGCGAGCAGGTTGAGGCCGGCAAAACCAGCACCGAAATCATCAATGGCCGTAAGAAAGCCGATGCGCTGGTACTCACGAAACACCTCCGTTAGCCACTTCGCATCACTGATGCGCTCGCCTTCAACCGTCTCGAAGATGATCCGCTCGACCGGGAAATTGTGAGCACGCGCCGCTTCCAGCGTCGAGCGGATGCACAGCTCGGGACGATAGATAGCGTTAGGCAGGAAGTTGATCGACAGCATGCCCTGCATCTGGAGCTTGGCAGCGGTCTTGATGGCCTTGACCCGGCAGGCCTGGTCAAAGCGGAAGCGATTGTCCTCAGTCACCTGTGACAGCACGCTGGGCGCGGGCTCGCCATTGACGCCGCGCACCAACGCTTCATGAGCGAAGATCTCGCGCTTGGAAATGTCGACGATCGGCTGGTAGGCATAGCTGAAGCGAAAGCCCAGGCGCTCGCCGCTGGCGCAGCTTGGGCAGGCGCCATGTTCGCTGGCAGCGTGGCAGGCGTATTCGCTTGGAGCTGGGTTACCGGCAGTGTTGCTTTGGATCATGGCGGCGCTCGTATAAGAAACCTGTGCTGGGTTGTAGCGGCCGGTACAGCCGGCCCTATAGCCCACTCGTCACCGGACCGGTCAGTCACGTTCAGCTGAGCTATCTACCACCATAGTAGGTTAGAAACGCTACGCGATGATGGCTAAGTGCTACGACACGCCATATTCATTTGAGTTCCGGGTGGATTAAGCCGGTTCTGACTTAGCTGATTGTCGGTTTTAGTGTGGTCGGCGGAAATGCTTGAGGTCGTCAAAGACGATGCTGGGTGAAATCGAGATGATTTCGCCCCTGCCACAGCAATCGTCGCGACTTGCCGGTCGATGCATGGCAGGGTGGAGTCTGGCCCTTAGCCCACAACCCGAGCTATGGCGGCCGCCAGCTGATCGAGCCGTGCAGCATCGAGCCCCGCGATGTTGGCCCGACCACTTTCCACCAGATAGACCGCATCCTCGCGGCGCAGACGCAGCACCTGATCGGCTGTCAGCCCGGTGTAGGAGAACATCCCGCGTTGCTCGGCAATATGCGCGAAGCGCTCGGCCAGGCCATGCGGCGCAAGTGCTTCCACCAATCCCTGCCTCAACGCTGCGATGCGTTCGCGCTTGGCGGCCACTTCCTGCTGCCAGAGCTGGCGTAGCTCGCTGTTGGCCAGGATCGTCCCAACTACAGCGGCGCCGTGGGACGGCGGTGTGGACCAGAGATTGCGCGCTACCGAGGCGAACTGGCTGCGCACATCGATCAGCGAGTCGCCGTCCGCAGTAACCGCAATGAGCGCGCCGGTGCGTTCCCGGTACAGACCGAAGTTCTTCGAGCAGGAGCTGGTGATCAGCACCTCCGGCAGTGCCTCGACGAACAGCCGCACCGCCCAGGCGTCTTCGTCCAGCCCGTCGCCGAAGCCCTGATAGGCGAAGTCGAACAGCGGCAGCAATTCACGCGTCCGGACGATGTCCAGCACCTGGCGCCAGTCGTCCTGAGTCAGGTCGTACCCGGTGGGGTTGTGGCAGCAGGCGTGCAGCAGCACCACATCGCCACTGGGAATCCTCTCCATCGCGGCAAGCATCGCCGGTACGTCGAGTCTGTTCTGCGAGTCGACGTAGGGATAATGCTCGACCTTCAATCGGGCTGCAGTGAATAGCGTTTCGTGAATCGGCCAGGTCGGGTCGCTGAGCCAGAGGCTGCGGCCCGGCAGACATTTAGCGATGAAGTCTCCTACAAGCCGCAGTGCACCGGTTCCGCCCGGTGTCTGAGTGCAGCCGGCGCGGTTGTCGACGAGCGCCGGCGAGCCTTCACCCAGCACCAGTTTCAGGAGCTGCTCACCGAACAGCGTATCGCCGTGACCACCGATGTAGCTCTTGGTCTTTTCACTTTCGATCAACCGCTGTTCCGCCTGCTTTACCGCCTTGGGGATCGGCGTCAGGCCCAGAGCGTCTTTGTAGACGCCGACCCCTAAGTCGAGCTTGGCCGGGTTCGGATCGGCGCGATAGGCATCCAGCAACCCGAGGATAGGGTCGCCGGGCACCCGCGCAACGTCGCTGAAATGCTTCACTTACGGCCCTCTGCGGTTTTCGCGACCTCGTCGGTACGAGCAGCCATGATAAAGTCGTTGCGGTGCAGGCCTCTGATGGAGTGGCTCCACCATGTGACGGTGACCTTGCCCCACTCGGTGAGCAGGCCAGGATGGTGACCCTCGGCTTCAGCGATTTCGCCGACGGCATTGGTGAAGGCCAGGGCGTGGCGGAAATTCTTGAACAGAAAGACCTTCTCCAACTCCATGTGTCCGTCGCGGGTCTCGATGTTCCAGTCCGGGATCTGCTTGATCAGCTCGGCCAGTTCGTCATCGGAGACTTTCGGCGCGTCCGCGCGGCAGGCTTCGCAGTGGGCTTGGTTGAGGGCGGTCATTGATGGGTCCTTATGATGATCGGTTGGTTGAGTGGAGCGGTGGGCTAAAGCCCACCCTATGTGATGGGTTTGATGAGAGTTAAGCAGCGTAGGGTGGACAACGCCTCAGGCTTGTCCACACGTCGGGTTCGGTCCGCCGCGTTGCCCGAGCAACGTAGGTTGGATGACGCCAGAGGCTCATCCACCAGTTGGTCGGGACAACCCGCGCCGCCAGACATCGTCGAGGTCGAAGCCAACGCGCGGAAATGCTTCGCAGTTTTCCACCCTACGCTGCTTTCGGCGGAAACTTCGGCTGGTGCAGGCCCAGCTGCATGGCAGTGCGCACGTGGGCCATGATGTCCTCATGGGCCACTTCGAACAGACGCTTGAGCTCGGGCAGGACGAAGTAAACCGGCTGCAGAATGTCGATGCGATACGGCGTGCGCATCGCTTCAACCACGTCGAATGGCTGGTGCTCGGGCTCATCGGAAACGCTGTAAAGCGTCTCCTTCGGCGAGGAAAGAATACCTCCACCATAGATGCGCCGGCCTGCCGGGGTATCCACCAGGCCGAACTCGATGGTCATCCAGTACAGCCGTGCCAGGTAGACGCGTTCTTCCTTGCTGGCCTTGAGGCCGAGCTGGCCATAGGTATGTGTGAATTCTGCGAACCAGGGGTTTGTCAGTAGCGGGCAGTGGCCGAAAATCTCGTGGAAGATGTCCGGTTCCTGCAGGTAATCCAGCTCTTCGCGCGTACGGATAAAGGTGGCAACTGGAAAGCGCTTACTGGCTAAGAGCTCGAAAAACGTCTGGAACGGAATCAGTGCCGGTACACGTGCCACCTGCCAGCCGGTGGTCGCATCCAGCACGCGGTTGATCTCATTGAGCTGCGGAATTCGGTCGTGGGGCAGGGCGAGTTGTTCGATGCCATCCAGGTATTCCTGGCAGGCACGGCCGTCGAGCAGTTTCAGCTGACGTTCGATCAGCGTCTGCCAAACCCCATGTTCGGCGTCGGGGTAGGCAATGTGGCCTTGCGCATCGGGCTCGCGGGCAACGTATTTCGTGGCTTTCATCTGACCTCCTGAGCGGGATGGCCGCGTAAGTCTTGTTGTTGTAGATGCCTCCATCTGATCCCGCTGGGCGCTGGATAGCCAGGCGCCGAGTGCCACGCTGCGGCAAATCGTCTCGCATAAGCGTAACGAAAAGCTTACGCGTTCTCGATTAATTGGAGATCTAGTCTTGCTTGGCGGCTCTGCTGTCAAATAATCTTGACGGTAATTCACGGCGGTCATTAAAAAAACACTGCCGTACATAACAAAATGCCCAAGGCGGCCTGCATGCGAATCAAGATCCTCTGCCAAAACCGTGTCGGCATTCTTCGCGACATGCTCGAATTGCTGGTCGACTACGGCATAAACGTTGCCCGTGGCGAGGTTGGCGGTGAGCACGGCAACGCGGTGTACCTGCACTGCCCCAACCTGATGAATCTGCAATTGCAGGCGCTGCGGCCCAAGATCGAGGCACTGCAAGGCGTATTCGAGGTGCGCAAGGTCGGATTGATGCCCAGCGAGCGCCATTCGCTGGAGCTCAATGCCTTGCTGGGCGCGCTGGAATTTCCGGTCCTGTCCATCGATATGGCTGGCGCTATCGTCGCTGCCAACCGCGCCGCTGCGCAGCTACTCGGCGTGCGGGTGGATGAGGTGCCGGGCATGAGCCTGTCGCGCTACGCAGAAGACTTCGATCTACCGGAGCTGGTGCGGGCCAACAAGGCGCGGATCAACGGCCTGCGCGTGACCATCAAAGGCGACATATTTCTTGCGGACATCGCGCCGCTGCAATCGGAGCATGACGACAGCGAGGCCTTGGCCGGAGCGGTACTGACGCTGCACCGCGCCGACCGTCTGGGCGAGCGCATCTACAACGTGCGCAAGCAGGAGCTGCGCGGCTTCGACAGCATTTTCCAGAGCTCTAAAGTGATGGCCGCGGTGGTGCGTGAGGCGCGGCGCATGGCACCGCTGGATGCGCCGCTGCTGATCGAGGGCGAGACTGGCACCGGCAAGGAGCTGCTGGCGCGTGCCTGTCATCTGTCCAGCCCGCGTGGCCAATCACCCTTCATGGCGCTCAACTGCGCCGCGCTGCCCGAATCCATGGCCGAGACAGAGCTGTTTGGTTACGGACCCGGCGCTTTCGAGGGTGCCCGGCCCGAGGGCAAGCTCGGTCTGCTGGAACTGACGGCGGGCGGCACGCTGTTTCTCGACGGTGTGGGTGAGATGAGCACCCGGCTGCAGGCCAAGCTCGTGCGCTTCCTGCAGGACGGCTGCTTCCGCCGGGTCGGCAGCGACGAAGAGGTCTACCTCGATGTGCGAGTGATCTGCGCGACGCAGCTGGATTTGTCCGAACTCTGCGCCAAGGGCGAGTTTCGCCAGGATCTCTATCACCGCCTCAACGTACTGTCATTGCACATACCGCCACTGCGTGAATGCCTGGATGGTCTTGAACCGCTGGCGCTGCACTTTCTCGATCAGGCCAGCCGACAGATCGGCTGCGCCTTGCCGAGCCTTTCGCCGGCCGCGCTCGAGCGTTTGGCCGGCTATCACTGGCCAGGCAATGTTCGGCAGCTGGAAAACACCCTGTTTCAGGCGGTTTCGTTGTGTGAGGGCGGCGTGATCAAACCCGAACATATTCGGCTGCCCGACTACGGGACGCCGAAGCCGCTGGGTGATTTTTCGCTTGAAGGCGACCTGGACAGCATTGTCGGGCGTTTTGAGAAGGCCGTTTTGCAGGAACTCTATCAACGCCACCCCAGCAGCCGGTTGCTAGGCAAGCGGCTCGGCGTGTCACACACCACCGTGGCCAACAAGCTGCGGGAATATGGCGTTGGCAAGGAGGGCTGACTGCCTTGCATCGCTGCGGCAGCCACCGATCACAGCGCAGCCCGCACCGGTAGGAGCCAGCTTCCTGGAGATCTGAGATGGGCGCTACAGCGGTGTCAGATTTGACGCACAGGGATCGCCAGCAAGCTGGCTCCTACGAAGAGCAAGATAGTGCCCGCTTGATGGATTTGAACGCAGTCCGACATGTAATCGTTTTGTGCATCGAATTCGCATTCACTCAACCACCGCACAGCAGCCACCTGTAGGAGCCAGCTTGCTGGTGATCAGAGATGGGCGCTGCATCAGTGTTAGGTTTGACGCACAGGGATCGCCGGCAAGCTGGCTCCTACGAAGAGCGAGATAGTGCCCGCTTGATGGATTTGAACGCCGTCCGACATGTAATCGTTTGGTGCATCGGCATCGCATTCACTCAACCACCGCACAGCAGCCACCTGTAGGAGCCAGCTTGCTGGCGATCTGAGATGGGCGCTGCATCAGTGTTGGGTTTGACGCACAGGGATCGCCAGCGAGCTGGCTCCTACGAAGAGCAAGATAGTGCCCGCTTGATGGATTCGAACGCAGTCTGACAAGTGATCGTTTTGTGCATCGAGATTGCATTCACTCAACAACCGCACAGCAGCCATCTGTAGGAGCCTGCTTGCTGGCGATCAGAGATGGGCGCTGCATCAGTGTTGGGTTTGACGCACAGGGGTCGCCAGCAAGCTGGCTCCTACGAAGAGTGAGATCGTGCCCGCTTGATGGATTTGAACGCCGTCCGACATGTAATCGTTTTGTGCATCGAATTCGCATTCACTCAACCACCGCACAGCAGCCACCTGTAGGAGCCAGCTTGCTGGCGATCTGAGATGGGCGCTACAGCGGTGTCATGTTTGACGCGGATCTCCAGCAAGCTGGCTTCTACGTAAAAGCAGCAAGGAATTGCGCGTCCTGGCTAATGCACAGCCTGCGTCACTGCGTCGATCAATGCCTGCAGGTCGATGGGCTTGCGCAGGTGCAGGGTGAAGCCGGCGGCCTTGGCTTTTTCCACGTCGCGCAGGGTGCCGTACCCGGTCAGGGCAATGCTGGGCGTGTCTGTGTTCTGCCCATCTTCACGGATGGCCGTCATCATCTTGTTGCCGTCGATTTCCGGCATGCCGATGTCCGAGACGATCACGTCAAAGGTCATCCGCTCAGCCAGATCGATCCCGCGTGCGCCGCCGTCGGCGGTCGTGACATGTGCGCCTTCGCTTTCCAGCAGTTCGCACATGGTCTCGAGGATGTCTGGCGAATCATCCACCAGCAGAATCCTGATGCCAGCCAGCCCACCGATATCACCCTTGTTGGCGAGGTCGTTGAGCTCCAGCTCGGTCTGCAGGTGAATCGGTAGCCAGACGCTGAAGCGCGCACCCCGACCGATCCCTTCGGAGAAGGCTTCGATGCGCCCGTTGTGCGCCTCGACCAGCTGCTTGACCAGCGCCAGTCCGATACCTAATCCATGTTTGGAGCGTTGCGCGTGTTGCATTTCGGCCTGGCCGAACATGTCGAACACCTTGGGCAGGAAGTCAGCCGAGATTCCCTCGCCTGTGTCGATGATGTCCAGCCGGGCCTGCTCGCCATCGCGCTCAAGCTGCATGCAGATGCGATCGCCGCCCTTAGTGAATTTCCAGGCGTTGTTGAGCAGGTTCCAGATGACTTGTTCGAGACGTGTCGGATCGGCCTGAACGTAGACAGCCTGCTCCGGTTTGAACACCTCGAAGGTCACGTTTTCGGCCTGCGCCAGTGGCGCGAACACGGCTTCGATGCCGCGTAAGACGTCCTGATACTGCAGCGTGGAAAACTGCAGCTTGAGTTTGCCGGTACGGATCCGCGAGACGTCCATCAGGTCATCGATGATCCGCGATTGACTGCGTACTGCGTTCTGGATTGCCTGGGCGGCCTTGCGCAGGCTTGGAGAGCTCTTCGTGGCTTGCGAACGTGCAATCAGGTCGGTGTTGAGTTGGACCAGGTTCAGCGGGTGCTTGAGCTCGTGGGATAGCACGGCGAAGAACTGATCCTTTTGCAGGTTGGCAGCCTGGATGCTCTCCAGCTCGCTTTGCTGTTCGGTGCTGCGTTGTTTGTCCTCGGTGAGGTCGCGGGCGATCTTGGCAAAGCCGGTGACTTTGCCGTCGTTATCGACCAGGGGGTTGACCAGGCCGCTGAAGAAGCAGCGGGTGCCATCCTTGCGAACATGCCAGCGCTCGTCCGTTGCCTGGCCTTGGCGCAGCGCGCGTTTACGCTCTGCCTCAGGCACCCCCTGCCGACAATCCTCTTCGGTGTAGATCAGATCGACCTTCCGCCCGATAGCCTCCTGCTCGCGGTGGCCGAATATGATCTCCGCGCCGCGGTTCCAGGTCGTTATGGTGCCATCGCAGTCCAGGGTGATGATGGCGTAGCCCTTGGTGCTTTGCGCCAGCAACTTCATGTGAGCCTCGCCCGCGCGCAGTTCTTCTTCGGCCCGACGGCGGTCGGTGATATCGATGAAGGTCAGCACGGCGCCCTGAATGCGGTCGTCAAGCGTGCGGTAGGGGAGAAGGCGTGCCAGAAACCAGCGCTCACGCTTCTGATCGCTGATTTCGCGCTCCACCAGACGGAGCTCTTCGAACGCCTGAGTGGCGTCTTTGTGCAGTTGCGGGTAATCGAGGCGATGGGTGATATCGAACAGGGATCGTCCCGCATCGTTGCCGATGACGTTGAAGATGTCCTTCGCGCGCGGAGTGAACCACTTGATGCGCATCTTCCGGTCGACGAAGACTGTCGCGATGTCGGTCGAGGAGATCAGGTTCTGCAGGTCGTCATTGATCTTGGAGGTTTCGTCTACCTTTGTCTTGAGTTCGAAGTTGACGGTGGTGAGCTCTTCATTGATCGACTGCAGCTCTTCCTTGCTGGTTTCCAGCTCTTCGGTGGCCGAGCGCAGCTCCTCGTTGATGGCCTGGAGTTCCTCGTTGGAGGCGCGTAGCTCTTCGGTGGAGGTTTCCGAATGCTCCATGGTGGCCTGCAGCCGTTCCTTGGTTTGTTGCAGCTCTGCCTCCAGCTGGGTCAGGACGCTGTCCCTGCTGTCGGCATCCTTTGCGTTGCTGTCCATGCAGGCTTCCACTTCATCGAAGAGCACCAGCATGTAGTCGCTGCCGGCCTCGTCGTCGCGGAAGGGCCGTACCACCATGTTCACCCAGTAGTTTCTACCGTCGCGCTCTAAGCGCACTCGCCGAGCTTCGACACTTTTGCCGGTGTGCGTGGCCTGGTACAGCGCGGTGCGGAGCTCGAGCCGCAGCTGTGGATGTACCAGTGTTGTCAGGTTCAGTGAAGGTTCGCCGCCGACGTAGCGCAGAAAATTCCCGGCCCGATCGGACATGTGCACGATCTCGGCCTCGTGGTTCACGATGACACTCGGCGGGGCGTACTGCTCCAGAGCGCGCTGGTGAACGTCGGCAAAGGAGAACTTCCTGCTGCGTCTGCTGGGCTCACTGAGCGATGGCCGAGCCGGTGCTGCTAATGCAAAGCCACGGAAAGGTCCGGCAGGCGCGCGGCGAAGTGGAGAGCTCACTTCCCTGGCACGGTAGATGCGGTTCTTCTTGTCGATCGGCGCGAAGAACTGACTACATGGATCAGCGGTTTCCGAGCTGCCGAGAAACAGGAAGCCGCCGGGATTGAGCGCGAAGTGGAACATGCGCAGTACTTCGAGTTGAATATCCCGGTCGAGGTAGATCAGCAGGTTCCGGCAGGAAATCAGGTCGAGGCGAGAGAATGGTGGGTCACGCAGGATGTTGTGACGCGCAAAAAGAATGCGCTCGCGCAGCTCCTTCCGCATGCGGAAGTGATTCTGCTCCTTGACGAGGTATTTACGCAGCCGCCCAGGCGGTACGTCCGTGACAATGCCTTCGGTGTAGACACCGACACGGGCTGTATCCAGGGCGCGGTCATCGATATCGGTGGCGAACACCTGCAGTGACATCCGGGTGCTGTCGCTAAGTTCGGCCTGGTCTGCAAGCAACATGGCCAGTGAATAAGCCTCTTCGCCGGTCGAGCAGGCGGCCGACCAGACGCGCAGGGTCTTATTCCCGGCGCTTTCCTTTTCCTCGAACAACGTCGGGATGACGTCGCGTTCAAGCGCCTCGAACGCCTCTCGGTCGCGAAAGAAATTGGTCACGCCGATCAGCATGTCGGCCAGCAAGGCCGGGGTTTCTTCCGGGTGGCTTTGCAAGTGCCTGGCATAGCTCGGCATATCCCGCAGTGCGTTGACCTGCATTCGACGCTCGATCCGTCGTAATACCGTGGCCTGCTTGTAATGGCGAAAATCATGGCCAGTGCGTGCGCGCAACGCACCGAGAATCTCGCGAAGGGCCCGTTCATTTGGTTTCGATTGAGCATGGGCATGGTCGTGTTCAACCTCACCCTGGGCGTTGCCGGCTTGCTCAGTGTCGCCAGTAGACGCAATGGGTTCTTGCTTGGCGAGCAGCGCTTCCAGGTTATGACCCAGCTCTACCAGCTTCTGCGGGATCTCGGCCACGGGGAGCACAATGTCTACCATGCCGGTCTCGATCGCGCTGCGCGGCATCGAGTCGTACTCGGCGTCTTCCGGTGTCTGCGCCAGCGTGACGCCACCCTGTTCCTTGATACGCGATAGCCCAACGGATCCGTCCGAGCCGCTGCCGGAAAGTACGATGCCGATCGCGTGGCTGTGGTGCACATCGGCCAGAGCGCGGAAGAACAGGTCAACAGCAACCTGCGGGCCACGTTTCCGCTTGGGCTCCAACAGGCGCAGGTAGCCGTCGTTCATCGACAGGTCCATCGCCGGCGGGATCACATAGATGTGGTTGCGCTCGATAGGGACCGACTGGGTGACTTGCAGAACGGGCATCTTGATGACGTTCTGCAGAATCTTGTCGGCGTTGCTCTCGTGCTTGGGCGACAGGTGCATGATCACGACGAAAGCCATGCCGCAGTCGGCCGGCATGTGTTCGAACAAGGTCAAGAGTGCTTTGAGGCCACCCGCCGAGGCGCCGATACCGACCACGGGGAAACGTAGCGTGCTGCGTGCAAGCTCAGTGTTTTTCGGGGTGGAAGGCTCACCACTGGTGCTCATCGAATCCTCGCGTTTTTTGCACTGTCCTGACAGATATCAGAAGAATGACAGCAAACCGGACGAGACAATTCATCAGACGGGGTGCCGTCTGCAGGATGATAGAGTTTTTTGCCGCGACGAATGTTACTGAGCAATCTGCCGTGCTCAGGCCCGTTCAGCACTCGATGATATTGACCGCCAGGCCGCCTCGGGCGGTTTCCTTGTATTTACTCTTCATGTCGGCGCCGGTCTGGCGCATGGTTCGGATGACTTTATCCAGCGATATGAAATGGGTGCCGTCTCCGCGCAGAGCCATGCGCGCTGCATTGATCGCCTTCACCGAGCCCATGGCGTTGCGCTCGATGCATGGCACCTGGACCAGCCCGCCAACCGGGTCGCAGGTCAAACCTAGGTTGTGCTCCATGCCGATCTCAGCCGCGTTCTCGACCTGTTTTGGCGTACCGCCGAGCACTTCGCACAACGCACCTGCGGCCATGGAGCAGGCCACGCCCACTTCGCCCTGACACCCCACCTCGGCCCCGGAAATCGAGGCGTTTTCCTTGTACAGAATGCCGATGGCTGCCGCCGTCAGCAGAAAGCGGATCACGCCCTCCTCATCGGCGCCAGGGATGAAGCGCATGTAGTAGTGCAATAGCGCCGGAATGATGCCGGCAGCGCCATTGGTGGGTGCTGTCACCACGCGTCCCCCGGCGGCATTCTCCTCATTCACGGCCAGGGCGTAGAGGTCGACCCAGTCGAGGACGGTCAGTGCGTCGCGCAGATTGGCTTCTGGGTGTTCACTGAGCTGTCGATAAAGACCGGCAGCACGACGCTTGACCTTCAAGCCGCCAGGCATCACGCCTTCGGTCTGGCAACCTGCGGTGACGCAGTCCTGCATGACTTGCCAGATGTTCAGCAGGCCGGTACGGGTCTCGGCTTCCGGGCGCCAGGCCGATTCGTTGGCCAGCATGATCTGGCTGATGGACAGTTCGTGCTCGTCGCACAAAGCCAAAAGCTCTGCGCCGCTATGAAAGGGATAGGGCAGGGGCGTTCGGTCTTCCACAATGCGGTCGTTGCCCGCAGCATCCCCATCGACCACGAAACCGCCGCCTATCGAGTAATACTCGCGGCTGCGCAACTGCAGCCCGGCTGCGTCCAAAGCTCGGATGATCAAGCCGTTGGGGTGAAAGGCCAGCGGCTTGCGGATGAACTGCAGGTCCGCGCCGACATCGAAACGCACGGGCTTGCTGCCTAGCAGCCGGATCTGACCGGACTCGCGGATCGCTCCCAGGCGTTGTGGGATGCCAGCGGTGTCGACGTCTTCGGGCAGCTCTCCTTCGAGACCGAGCAGCACAGCCTTGTCGCTCCCGTGACCTTTGCCTGTAGCGCCGAGCGAGCCGTACAGCTCAACCTTCAAGCGCTCGACCGAATCGATCAGCTCATCGCGCCGCAACCCTTCGGCAAAGCGCAACGCCGCGCGCATCGGGCCGACGGTATGCGAACTGGATGGGCCGATACCGATCTTGAACAGATCGAAAACGCTGAGTGACATGCTGGGCTCCGAGTCTAAAGGCTCTTGTCTAGCCTAGACCCTCTATGCCGCTCAGCTGTTTCAATTGTGCGCGCCTTTGTCTGACTGGCCGTCGCATCGGGTCGCTTCGGATCCGCCCCATGGGTTGGCTTCCAGGCTGTTGTGCACGCAGGTTGCCGCCTGGGCTGCCTGGCCGATGGCAACACTTATCTGCTTGAGACCCATGGTGACGTCGCCGATGGCGTAAAGCCCATGCATGGAAGACTGTTGGTGCCCGTCCACCTGGATCCCGCCGCATTCGTCACACTCGAGGCCAAGCTGCACCGCCAGATCCGAGCGAAAACGCGCGCCGAGGCTCGGGTAGATGATGTCGAAGTGGTGCCGCTCACCTCTGCAGGTCAGCAGCTCTATACCGGTTTCGCAAGGGTGCAAGGACTCGACGCGGTCACTGATCACACGGATGGCGTAGTGCTCAGCCAGAGCGATGGCTTGGCTGCAGGCATTGGGTTCGCCATGCACGACCACGGTCACCTGATCGGTGAAAGTACGCAGGAATACTGCGTGATTGATGGCGTTTTCTGCCTCGCCGTAGACCGCGACGTTATGCCCGTCGACTTCATAGCCGTCGCAGATGGCGCAAAGCCTGAGCTTGCCATCGCCTATGGCCTGCTCGACGTCGGGCATGTCCGGCAGCGTGTCTTCGATGCCGGTGGCAAGGATGATTCGCCGGGTCACACAGGTGCGGTCGCCATAGCGAACACTGAAACCCTCGGTGTGTGGCTCGATCTGCTCCACGCGACCATGCTCCAGTTTTGCGCCATAGCTGCTGGCCTGTTCCCGCAAGCGAGCCAGTAGCTCGTTGCCGTTGATGCCCGGCGGAAAGCCTGGGTAGTTGTGCGAGCGCGGGATCCATGAAGCGCGGCTGGACCCAGCGTCCACGACCAGGCAACTGCGGCGAAACCGGGCGAGATACAGCGCTGCGGTCAGCCCACCCGGGCCGCCGCCGACAATGAGGCAGTCGATCACGTCGGCGTTCTGGCTGTGTGTCGATACATCATTCATGGCACTGGCCTGGCTGGTGGTGTTGGCTGTAGAAGTGAAGGCAGGTTTGAAAGTTCGTTTCTTCCGATGAGCGCAATGTGCAGATTTGAGAGCTGGTCGGACCTTCAACCCTTGTGCCAGAGCCTGCGATGGCCAACACTGCGCGCGCTTTTGACCGGCCAGAGCTATCCTGCACCGATCGGTCACATTGCCATTCCAACAAAGACCAGCCGTGATTCCTGTCACCGAGCCGTGGTCACCCCGCTGTACTGAGTCAGGCGCGTCACACCTTGGGCCGTCTGAACCCATATCGAACTGCAATCAACCACTCGAACGGTGCTCACAAGGCGTCGCCTCGAGCTTATTTCCCGTGGGGGTCAAAATGTTCAAATCACTTATCGTTGCGCCATGCGCCGCGCTGTACTTGTTGTTGGCTCCGGTCGCAACCGCAGCCGAAACTATCGTCATCAAGTTCGCCCATGTCGTGGCGGAAGACACACCCAAGGGCAAGGGCGCGCTGCTTTTCCAGAAGCTGGTGCGCGAGCGTCTGGGCGGTACGGTGGAGGTCGAGGTCTACCCGAATTCGAGCCTGGTAGGCGACGCTGACGAGATGCAGGCCCTGCTGGATAACAAGGTGCAGATGCTGGCGCCGTCACTGTCCAAATTCACCGAGTATTCGCCGAAGCTCGAAGTGTTCGACCTGCCATTCCTGTTCGATGACGAAGCGGCGGTGGCGCGCTTCCAGAAACGCGAAATGAGCCGCGAGCTGCTGCGCTCGATGGCCGATAGAGGTATCTACGGCTTGGCATATTGGAACAACGGCCTCAAGCAGCTGACCGCCAACCAGCCTTTGCGCACTCCGGCCGATGCAGCGGGCTTGGCGTTCCGCATCCAGCCTTCCCCTGTGCTCGAAGCGCAGTTCGCTGCGGTGGACGCCAAGGCCGTTCGTATTCCCTTCATGGATGTAGCAAAAGCCATGCAGAGCGGGACGGTACAGGGCACCGAGGGACCCTGGTCGAACATCCGCGGCCAGAGCGCCGGAACCAAGCAGACCTACGTGACCGAAACCAACCACGGTGTGCTCAATTACATGCTGGTAACCAACGCCAAGTTCTGGACGAGCATCCCGTTTGCGGTGCGCTCGGAGCTGGACAATATCCTGCTCGAGGTCACTCAGACGGTGAACGCCGAAGCGGCATCGATCAACCAGCGCGAGCGCGAACGCATTCTGGCCAGCGGCAGCAGCACCCTGGTAACCCTCACTCCCGAGCAGCGTCAGGCTTGGCGCGACAAGATGCAGCCGGTATGGAAGTCCTTCGAGGCGCATATCGGAACTGACGTGATGCGTGCGGCGCTGACTGTCAATCGCCGCTGACAGCCGTAACGCCGGTCGAGCCGAACAGCAGGGGCTCGCAATGAACCCCTGTCGGGCATCACCGCGCAACCAATGTGCCGTTTTGAGAGCTGGTTGGACTTTCCTGGCCTTGTGCCGCGCCCGGTGATCACGAAGACTTCCCCTCGGTAGGCAGAGGCTCTAGCTCCGGAGCCATTGCCCGTCTCATTCCAATAAAGGCCAGCCGCCGACCGCCGCAGTCGAGCCGATCTGGCTACCCAAACCTAAAAGCGGACCGACCACGTTGTTGCGTGAGTCCGGACCAATCGTTAGTCGATCAACCACTCGAACGGTGCTCATGAGGCGCCTTCGGGCTTTTCCCGTTGGGGGTCAGATGTACAAGTCTTGTGTTGCTGCGATGGTCGCGGCCCTGTATTGGTTGAGTGCCCCGGCGATGGCGGCCGAAGGTGAGCCGATCGTCATCAAGTTCGCTCACGTAGTGGCCGATGACACGCCCAAGGGCAAAGGCGCGCTGTTGTTCCAGAAGCTGGTCGGCGAACGCCTGGCCGGCAAGGTGAAGGTCGAGGTCTACCCGAACTCCACCCTGGTGGGCGATGCCGACGAAATGCAGGCGCTGCTGGATGGCAAGGTACAGATGTTGGCCCCGTCCCTGTCCAAGTTCGACAAGTACACAAAGAAGCTGCAGGTGTTCGACCTGCCGTTCCTGTTCGATGACGAAGCGGCTGTTCAGCGTTTCCAGAATCGCGAAATGAGCCGCGAGCTGCTGCGCTCCATGGCTGATTCCGGCATCTATGGCCTGGCCTACTGGAACAACGGTCTTAAACAACTTTCCGCCACTCGCGCGCTGGTCAAGCCGGAAGATGCCGCTGGCCTGGCTTTCCGTATTCAGCCGTCGACCGTGCTCGAAGCCCAGTTCGATGCCGTTGGGGCCAAGCCGGTACGCCTGCCGTTCGCCGATGTCTACAAGTCGCTGCAGAACGGCGTGGTGCAGGGCGCTGAAAACCCCTGGTCGAACATCGCCAGCCAGAAGATGAATACCGTGCAGCCGTTCATCACCGAGAGTAATCACGGCGTGCTCAACTACATGCTGGTGACTACCTCGAAATTCTGGATGAGCATGCCATTTGCCGTGCGCTCGGAGCTCGAAGGCATCGTGCTTGAAGTCACCCAGACGGTGAACAAGGAAGCTGCAGCGCTCAACCAGCGCGACCGTGACCGCATCGTTGCCAGCGGCACCAGCAAACTGATCACTCTGACGCCGGAGCAGCGCCAGGCTTGGCGCGAGCAGATGATGCCGGTATGGAAGACTTACGAAGCCGATATCGGTGCTGATGTGATCCGCGCCGCGCTGACCGTCAACCGCAAGCGCTAGACCTCTACAATCGTGCGGCCGGCCCCGGTCGCACGACATCCACCCGCTGCATCACCGCCCGCCGAGCCTGGCGCACCGCGCCGCCCTCACTCTTGCTCCACCATTGCGCCATCCATGGTGTTGATCTGTCGCCATCTGCAGCGCGGACTAACACAGATCGGCCTGGCATCCCCTTCGCGCAGAAACTGCGCCCCCTGAATGAAAGGCAAGTTCCGCCATTTCACGATTTGCCTCATGGCTCGAATGCGCCATGTGATGACGGTTATGGGCTCGTCGATGCCGGTCTTTGACCTGCGTCCCTGGAAAGCAGGCTGCTAGCATCCTCAAGCAGCGTGGATTCAGCCCGTTTTCAAGGAGGGTATCCGCCCCTGATGCCAGCGTTTAGACCCGTCATCGAATAAGAAGGAGAACAGCACGTGGCAAGTAATCCTGGGCAAGACCCGGCGACAGCCGGGGAAAGTATTCCCGCACCGACCGGGGCGGCCAACCTGATCGATACCGATTACGTCATCGGTCAGGACAATATCAAACGCAGGTTCTTCGACGTTCACAGCAAGGTTTTCAGCGTCTCCGCGCTTGCCATCGTTCTGTTCGTGGTCGTTACGCTCGCCTTGCGCAGCGACGTAGAGCCGATGTTCACCGCGATGCGCGACTGGTTGACCGGCAATCTGGCGTGGTTCTTCCTCGGCTCTGCCAACATCTTCGTTCTGCTGTGCCTGGGGCTGATCCTTTCACCTCTAGGCAGAGTGCGCCTGGGAGGTAGGGAAGCGACGCCGGATTATTCCTACACCGGTTGGTTTTCCATGCTGTTCGCCGCCGGCATGGGCATCGGCCTGATGTTCTACGGCGTCGCCGAACCCATGTCGCACTTCTCCACGGCCATCGGCGGCACTACCGTGGAGAATGGCGTGCGCACCGACTGGGCTCCGCTGGGAGGCGCTGCTGGCGATGCCCAGGCGGCCGCCAGCCTGAGCATGGCGGCGACCATCTTCCATTGGGGCCTCCATCCTTGGGCGATCTACGCCATCGTGGCGCTTGCTCTGGCGCTGTTCTCCTTCAACAAGGGGCTGCCGCTTAGCATCCGCTCGATCTTCTACCCGCTGCTGGGGGAGCGCGTGTGGGGATGGCCGGGGCACATCATCGATATCCTGGCGGTATTGGCGACGCTGTTCGGTTTGGCTACCTCCTTAGGCCTGGGTGCTCAGCAAGCGGCAGCGGGCCTTGAGTTTCTTTTCGGAACGCCGAATACCGACACCAGCAGGGTGTTGCTGGTCGCGGGCATTACAGTCATCACCTTGGTATCCGTATTGGTCGGTTTGGACAAAGGTGTGAAGCGCCTGTCGGAAATCAACATGGGGCTCGCGGTCCTGCTGCTGCTATTCATTATCGTGGTGGGGCCGACCCTTGCCATCGTGACCGGCTTCTTCAGCAATCTGGGCAGCTACCTGACCAATCTGCCGGCATTGTCCAACCCGATCGGTCGTGAAGACGCGAACTTCAGCCAAGGCTGGACTGCTTTCTACTGGGCCTGGTGGATCAGCTGGTCGCCGTTCGTGGGTATGTTCATCGCCCGTGTCAGCCGCGGCCGTTCCGTACGTGAGTTCCTGATCGCTGTGCTGCTTGTGCCCTCACTGGTCTCGGTCCTGTGGATGACAGCATTCGGCACTACCGCCCTGGGCCAGTTCGTCACTGAAGGATTTACCGGGGTAGAGGAAGCGGCGCTGGAGTTGAAGCTGTTCGCCATGCTTGGCCAATTGCCGCTGACGGAGATCAGTTCCTTCGTGGGCATCCTGCTGGTGATTGTGTTCTTCGTCACCTCGTCGGATTCCGGCTCGCTGGTCATCGACACGATCACCGCAGGCGGCAAGATCAACGCGCCGGTGCCACAACGGGCGTTCTGGGCAATCCTGCAGGGGATTGTCGCGATCTCCCTGCTGCTAGGCGGTGGATTGGTCGCACTACAGGCCATGGCGGTTTCCACCGGCCTGCCGTTCACCATCGTTCTGCTGGTGGGCTGTATATCAATCGTGAAAGGCTTGATGAGCGAGCCACGCTAGCTCGCGCCAGTACCGATTCGGGGGCGCGCGCGGACGCCCCCCTGACCATCTTTGACACATCTGAAGTGGACATGGAGGCAGGCGCGACTGGTCATGGTCGCGTCTTGCTCAACTCCAAAGATCCCCCACTGGGGTTGTCGGTGGATAGTGCATGGCCACCTGTGCCTGCAGAAGTTCAGCAGTCGCCAGGGCATCGGTCAGGGCATGGTGGGCCTGGTAGAGCGGCAGACCATAGCGCAAGCGGCTATCGGCCAGGCGGATCGATATCGGTGGTTTACCGAACAGCTGGCGCAACCAGCCGCGCCGACGCTGGCGCGGATAGAGGCGCGCTTCCAGCTGCATGGTGTCGATGACCGGAAACTGCAGCCCTTCACCCAGCAGATGGCGAACCGCCTGGTCGAGAAAGCCGCGTTCGATATTGCGGTAGTGCACCACCACGAGCTTGCCGGCCATGACCGTGAGCAGTTCGTCGAGCACGTTGGCCAATCTTGGCGCTTGGCTTACGTCCGAGTGGGTAATGTGGTGAAAAGTGATCGATTGGCTGCTCAGTTCGCATACCGGTTTGACCACCCAGTAACTGGCGTCACGGCAACGGATGCGACGCAGATCGAAGGGCACCTGACCAAGGCTGACAATGGAATCCTTGCGGCTGTCCAACCCCGTGGTTTCTACATCATGGGCCAATAGTGGCACTTGCTCCAGGGGCGTGTCGGCGCTGACCGTGCCGGCCTGGTAGAAACGCGCCAGGCGCGGGTCGCGGGCCGTCTGTGCCAGTTCGGCGAAGAGGCCTGGCCAGTCCGTGGCTATGGGTGATCTGCTCCGCTTCATAATGGCCGGTTTTGCAGTTGGCCCGGATAACGGAAGCGCAGGAACTGCTGCGCATTGCTCAACACCTGAAAAGCCGACTTGAGGTTGTGCCGCTCATTGGCGGAGACCTTCTCAGGTTCAATGTAGTTGTCCGGTTCGCGCCCCTCCAGCAAGTCCATGGCCTGATGGCGGATGCGTACGATGGAGAGGAACTCCAGGGCATTGCGCAACTGGGTGATGGCGTCCTCGGTCAGCAGCTTGGTGGCTGCGATGGCGTCCAGGCGCTCCAGCGAGTTCTGCGCCTTGGAGCCGGCTGCGAGGGCATGCACGCGGATCAGATCGGTGAGAGGGGCGGTGCCGCGACCCTTGAGGTTGATGATGTTGTTCTGCTGGCCGTCCTTCTCCATCACGAATGTACGGAAGAAACCCAGTGGCGGTTTGCGGTTGAGCGCGTTGCGCGCGAGGTTTGCCAGAAACAGCGGGTTGCTGCTGGCCTTCTGTGCGATCAGATCCTTGAGGTTCTCCACCAGGCCAGCCTCGCCATAAACGCTGTCGAGGTCGAAAAAAATACTGCTGTTGAGCAGCGTTTCCGGATTCGGTTGCTCTATCCACTGGGTGAAATAGCTTCTCCAGACGCGCAACGGCTGACGCCATTTGGGATTGCTACCCATGATGCCGCCCTTGCAGTAGCTGTAGCCGCACGCCGCCAGGCCGTCGCTGACGAAGGTCGCCAATTGGCGGAAATACTCATCGTGGATGCGCGGGTCGAAGCGGTTATCGATCACCAGCGCATTGTCCTGGTCGGTGACGATCAGCTGCTCGTCGCGCGCCATCGATCCCAGGACCATGTAGCAGTAGGGCACCGGCGGCGGCCCGAGATGCTGTTCGGCCAGCTCCAGCAGGCGATGGGTCAGGCTGCGACCGATGCCTGACATGGCGCTGCCGATCATGTGTGCGGAGGCCTCTTCGTTGACCATCCGCAAAAAGGTTGCACGCAAGTCGGGCAGCAGGGCCTGCAACTCCGCAACCGATTGCTTGTTGAAGATGCTGTTGACCAGATAAAGGCTGCTCTGCGACTCGTATTTGATGATGTCCGACAGATTGATCACCCCGACCGGACGCTGACGGTGCACCACCGGCAAGTGATGGATGTTGTTGCGTAACATGCACAGCATTGCCTCGAATACCGAGTCGTCGGCCTGAATGGTGATCGGGCTGGGTGACATCACCTTATCGACCGGCGTATCCAACGGCAGGCCTTCGGCCAATACCCGGATACGCAGGTCTCGGTCAGTGGTGATGCCAGCCATGATCTGGCTTTGTGGTGCCGAACCGGTAGTGGGTGGCCCGAAGATCACCAGCGAAGACACTCCATGCTCGGTCATCACCTGCGCCGCCTCCTGCACGCTGGTACCTAGCGGCACGCTGACGGTGCGCCGCGTAACCAGCTTGCGCACCTTGATCTTCATCAGCTCGCTGGCCTTGCCCTGGGGTTCTTCGACTTTCAGGCGGGACTGGCCTTCGGCCTCGACGAAGTCGGCAAAGGCATCATGGGCCTCGCACAATTGTTCAAACAGCTGGCCGGGGATGAAGTAGATGAGGCTGTCCTCGATCGCCCTTGCCGGCAGGCGGACCTTGTGGCCACGCAGCAGGCCGAACTGGCCGAAGACCTCGCCCTCCGATAGCCGGTTGTACAGTTCGCCGTTGCGCCGGTAGATCTCCACCGCACCGCTACGGATGTAGTGCAGTTCATCGATCGGCTCTCCATAACGAAGAATGTCGCTACCAGCCTTGAAATAGGCGACCTCTATCTGCCGGGCGATATCGTCGAGGGTGTCGTCCGGCAGTCCATCGAAGGGGGCGAAGCGACTCAGGTGGTCGCGTATTTCGATCAGCTCGACCTGCATGCGGGGTCTCCTGGCCGGACTTTGTTGATGCATTGAACCATAGCGCGGCTGGTAGCGTTCATGGCACTGCAACCCGAGTCGTTGGCAGGTAGCCCGGCGTCGCTCGCTGGCGAAACTTGAGCGGAGTCAAGAGAGGTGGACGACGGTGCGGTTGCATGGGCCGTGAACAGGTATGGCTCTGCTAGGCTGGCGCGCATCAATGTCCGGAGGAGCCGTGATGAGCTATTCCCTGTTACATCTCATTCATCTGCTGGCGGCGATTTTTTTCATCGGCACCCTGTTCGTCGAGGTGGCATTACTCAGCCGCGTTCGCCGGCAGATCGAGCCGCAGCCTATGCAGCTCGTCGATAAAGCGATCAGTGCACGCTCGCGGGTGGTGCTGCACTGGGTCGTTCTGTTCGTTTATGGCGCTGGGATCGGCTTGGCCTGGTATCACCGCCAGGCGCTGGCGAATCCGTTCTCCAGCAGTTTCGGCACCATGCTGTCGTTGAAGATTCTGCTGGCCATCGGAGTGTTCTTCACCTTCGGCATGGTGGCCATGCTGCTTCGCTCGGGGCGAATGACGCCGGCGCGCTACCGGCGCATTCACTGGGCGATATTTGCGCAGATGATCGGCATCGTGGTGCTCGCCAAGGGCATGTTTTATATCCATTGGTGAGTGCTTCATTGGCACGCGTCTAGTTCATCGGTGCCAGCCTCGCGATGATCCGGATCAATGTTAGGTGGGCTCGCAGCTTTGGTGATCTTGGCAGATTCAGTGGCGTGAGGCTGGTTCGTCCGGGTTCTGCTTGGGGCTATCGTGGCCACACCCAGCCCAACCCGAATAGCCGAGGTTTCCATGCATTTCGCCTATAGCCCACGCGTCGAATCGCTGCGCCAACAGCTGCGTGCCTTTATGGATCAGTACATCGTGCCGCGTATCGGCGCCTGGCAGGAGGAGGTCGCGGCGGGGCAGTATCCGGTGTCGTTCATGGGCGATCTGAAAGCCCTGGCGCGCTCCGAAGGTTTGTGGAATCTGTTCCTGCCTTCCCTAGGCATAGATGAACCGGGCATGGGGCTGAGCAATCTCGAGTACGCGCCGCTGGCAGAGATCATGGGCCGCGTGCACTGGGCCTCCGAGGTCTTCAACTGCAATGCGCCAGACACCGGCAACATGGAGCTCTTGCACATGTTCGCGACGGCAGACCAGCGCGTGCGTTGGTTGCAGCCATTGCTCGAAGGCGAGATCCGTTCGGCGTTCGCCATGACCGAACCGGACGTGCCATCTTCGGATGCCACCAATATCCAGACGTTGATCCGCCGCGATGGCGACAGCTATGTGATCAACGGCCGCAAATGGTTCATCACCAACGCCTCGCACCCTAATTGCAAGCTGCTGATCGTGATGGGCAAGACCGATCCGGATGCTGAGACCCACCACCAGCAGAGCATGATTCTGGTGCCGTTCGACACACCAGGCGTCGAGCTGGTACGTAACATCCCGGTGATGAATCACCTGGCCCCGGAGGGGCACAGTGAGCTGTTGCTGCGCAATGTGCGGGTGCCGGTCGCCAACCTGCTAGGCCACGAAGGCGAAGGTTTCATGATGGCCCAGGCACGCCTCGGGCCGGGTCGGATTCACCATTGCATGCGCTCTATCGGTATGGCCGAGCTGGCGTTGGAGCTGATGGTCGAGCGCTGCCAGGAGCGCAAGGCGTTCGGCAAGTACCTGCAACAGTATTCCAATGTGGCTGACTGGATCGCGGAGTCGCGTATAGAGATCGAGCAGGCGCGGCTGCTGGTACTCAAGACGGCCTGGATGATCGACGAAGTAGGCGCCAAGACCGCGCGCAAGGAAGTCGCCATGATCAAGGCGCTGGTGCCGCGCATGCTGACCAGTGTCGCCGATCGGGCCATGCAGGCTTACGGTGCCATGGGGCTGACCCCTGACACGCCGCTGGCGGAGATGTGGACTGCTGGCCGCGCCCTGCGCTTCGCCGACGGCCCGGATCAGGTGCATCTGCGCAGCATTGCCAAGATGGAGATCAAAGCCAGCGAGGCCAATCGTGGCGCCACGGCGGCTTACCTGACACCGCCGATGCCGCCCGTAGGATGGCGTTGAGCGAATCGATACTCATCCAATTTTGGACTCACCCATGGGTATCGCAGACTCATCGATCCTACGTATCGGGCTCTTCACCGAGCCGGTACGGATCGCCAGCAAGCTGGCTCCTACGGTCGGGGATGGCGGCGCGTTGGTTGAGGCTCCGGCCGCACGGGTTGCGTTTTTCGGAGGAGCGAGCTTGCTCGCGATCATGGTCCCCGAGCGGATGCGGTTCGCTAGCAAGCTGGCTCCTACGGTCAAGGTATGGCGGCGCGTTGGTGGAGGCCCCGCCCACACGGGTTTCGTTTATCGTAGGAGCGAGCTTGCTCGCGATCATGGACCCCGAGCGGATGCGGTTCGCTAGCAAGCTGGCTCCTACGGTCAAGGTATGGCGGCGCGTTGGTTGAGGCTCCGCCCACACGGGTTTCGTTTTTCGTAGGAGCGAGCTTGCTCGCGATCATGGCCCCCGAGCGGGTGCGGATCGCCAGCAAGCTGGCTGCGACGGTCGGGGATGGCGGCGCGTTGGTTGAGGCTCCGCCCACACGGGTTTCGTTTTTCGTAGGAGCGAGCTTGCTCGCGATCATGGCCCCCGAGCGGGTGCGGATCGCCAGCAAGCTGGCTGCGACGGTCGGGGATGGCGGCGCGTTGGTTGAGGCTCCGCCCACACGGGTTTCGTTTTTCGTAGGAGCGAGCTTGCTCGCGATCATGGCCCCCGAGCGGGTGCGGATCGCCAGCAAGCTGGCTGCGACGGTCGGGGATGGCGGCGCGTTGGTTGAGGCTCCGCCCACACGGGTTTCGTTTTTCGTAGGAGCGAGCTTGCTCGCGATCATGGCCCCCGAGCGGGTGCGGATCGCCAGCAAGCTGGCTGCGACGGTCGGGGATGGCGGCGCGTTGGTTGAGGCTCCGCCCACACGGGTTTCGTTTTTCGTAGGAGCGAGCTTGCTCGCGATCATGGCCCCCGAGCGGGTGCGGATCGCCAGCAAGCTGGCTGCGACGGTCGGGGATGGCGGCGCGTTGGTTGAGGCTCCGCCCACACGGGTTTCGTTTTTCGTAGGAGCGAGCTTGCTCGCGATCATGGCCCCCGAGCGGGTGCGGATCGCCAGCAAGCTGGCTCCTACGGTCAAGGTATGGCCTGGAGCGGCCCACGCGAAGCAAGCTTGATCTTCATCAAGGAGAGCGGCCGGTAGCGCTTCCTACCATGGCACCACATTCAGCCGCGAAGTGGGCCGTACATGAAGCCGCATTGCTCTTTCCTCACCGGCGCTGCACGCGCATGGGGGCGTGGCTTCGCTTTGGTGCTGGCGTTGCTTTTCTGGATCTCCCCGGGGCAAGCCAAGGACTACGAGGTCGAGCAGCAGCGTATCGAGCAGTTCTTTCCCGGTGCAGAGATATCGGCCGCTGAAGGCGAACACCAGGTCCGCACTATCACCAACGGTGAAGAGGTGCTGGGCTATGCCTTCCAGTCCATCAACGTGGTGGACATTCCGGCCTATTCAGGCAAACCCATCAACATGCAGGTGCTGCTCGATCCCAAGGGCGTGATCGTCGATGCCTTTGTGCTCGAGCATCACGAACCCATTCTGCTGATCGGCATTCCCGAAGAACAGCTGCATGCGTTCACTGCCAAGTATCAGGGTATCGGGGTGGATCAGCGGGTCGTGGTTGGCCGGTCTCGTGACGAGAAAGCCGTGACCATAGATGCCGTCACGGGAGCCACCGTGACTGTCATGGTGGTCAACGAGATCGTCATGCGCGCCGCCCATGAGGTCGCGGTATCGCTGGGTCTGGTGGAAGACAACGCCGGCATCGCGCAGAAGCCGGCCACCGTCCGCGAGGATTACTACGAGCCCGCGACCTGGAGCGACCTGACCGGCAATGGCGCAATCCGCCGTCTGCACCTCACCAAAGGCGACATCGACCAGGCCTTCAAAGGCACCGAGGCCGAGGGCATCGACGAAGCCGCCGCCGACGAAGTGCAAGACACTTTCATCGACCTCTACGCCACGCACCTGAATCCGCCGACCATAGGCCGGGCCTTGCTGGGGGACAGCCACTACGCCAGCCTGATGGAGGCGCTCAAGCCGGGCGAGCACGCCATCGCCGTGATGGGCAGCGGAGAGTATTCGTTCAAGGGCTCGGGCTATGTGCGCGGCGGCATTTTCGATCGGGTGCAGCTGCGTCAGTTCGGCAATGTCATCAGCTTCCGCGACATGGATTTCCAGCGTCTGGATGATGTGTACGCCGACGGCATGCCGGATTTCGGCGAGATGGCGGTGTTCTTCGTCCGTGAGCACGCCGCGTTTGATCCCGGTTCGCCCTGGACGCTGGAGTTGCTGGTGCGCCGCCAGACCGGCCCGGTCAGCGGCATGTTTACCAGCTTCGAGCTGCCGTATCAGATGCCTGAACAGTACATCGAGCGGCCCCAGCCAAGCGCCGAGGAACTGGCCGCTATCGAGGAAGCCAACCGGCCGGTGTGGGTCAATATCTGGTACCAGAAGTCATTCCAGATCGGCGTGATTCTGGCGGCGCTGGGCCTGCTGACGGTCATTCTCTTCCTGCAGGACAAACTCACCCAGCGGCCCCGCTTCCTGCACTGGCTTCGCCGCGGCTACCTGGTGTTCACCGTTGTGTTCATCGGCTGGTATGCGCTGGGGCAGCTGTCTGTCGTCAACGTGCTGACGTTCACCCATGCGCTGTTCCAGGACTTCCGCTGGGAGCTGTTCCTTTCCGATCCGGTGATTTTCATCATCTGGACCTTCACCGCCGCCAGCATTCTGCTCTGGGGGCGGGGTGTGTTCTGCGGTTGGCTGTGCCCCTTCGGCGCCTTGCAGGAGTTGATCAACGAGGCCGCACGCAAGCTGGGGATTGCGCAGTACGAATTGCCCTTCGCCGTGCATGAGCGCCTGTGGGCTATCAAGTACATCGTGCTGCTGGTGCTGTTCGGCCTGTCGCTCGAGTCGATGATGATGGCCGAGAAGGCGGCCGAGATAGAGCCGTTCAAAACCGCCATCACCCTCAAGTTCGACCGCCAATGGTGGTTCGTCGCCTACGCCGTGTTCCTGCTGGTCATCAACATCTTCACCCGCAAGGTGTACTGCCGCTACGTCTGCCCGCTGGGTGCGGCGCTGGCGGTAACCAGCAAGGTCCGCCTGTTCGACTGGCTCAAGCGTCGCAAGGAATGCGGCGACCCCTGCCAGCTATGCGCCAAGGAGTGCGAGATCCAGGCCATACACCCCGACGGGCGCATCAACCACAACGAATGCCATTACTGCCTCGACTGCCAGATGACTTACCACAACGAGAACAAATGCCCACCACTGATCCTGAAGAACAAGCGCGCAAAGCGCGGCAAGAAGGCGCCGGCCGACCCGACGCTGATCCCTGTAGTGCAAGTAGTGGAACCCTGAGCCGTCGCCGCTGGCGAGGTGCTCGTTCAAGTGTTTGAAGCAGATGTCTCACAGGAGCGAAACCCCATGAGTGACAAGAGCAAGAACAATCCCGAGGTGCTGGAAAAAGGCGGCATGAGCCGTCGCGGCTTCCTCGGTGCCAGCGCTGTAACCGGCGCTGCCGTCGCGGCCACTGCCTTCGGTGGCGCGGTGATGACGCGCGATTCCTGGGCGGCTGCGGTCAAGGAAGCTCGCCAGAACATCCATGTGGCTCCGGGCGAATTGGATGACTACTACGGATTCTGGAGCGGCGGCCACCAGGGCGAAGTCCGCGTGATGGGCATCCCCTCGATGCGTGAACTGATGCGTATCCCGGTGTTCAACGTCGACTCGGCCACCGGCTGGGGCCTGACCAACGAAAGCCGCGCGATCATGGGCGACAGTGCCAAGTTCCTGAATGGCGACTGCCACCACCCTCACATCTCCATGACCGACGGCAAGTACGACGGCAAGTACCTGTTCATCAACGACAAGGCCAACACCCGCGTCGCCCGTATCCGTCTGGATATCATGAAGTGCGACAAGATGATCACCGTGCCGAACTGTCAGGCCATCCACGGCCTGCGCCTGCAGAAAGTGCCGCACACCAAGTACGTGTTCGCCAATGCCGAATTCGTCATCCCGCACCCGAACGACGGCAAGGTGTTCGATCTGCAGGACGAAAACAGCTACACCATGTACAACGTCATCGACGCCGAAAAGATGGAAATGGCCTTTCAGATCATCGTCGACGGCAACCTCGATAACACCGACGCGGACTACACCGGTCGCTTTACCGCCGCTACCTGCTACAACTCGGAAAAGGCCTATGACCTCGGCGGCATGATGCGCAACGAGCGCGACTGGGTTGTGGTGTTCGATATCGAGGCGGCAGAGAAGGCGGTCAAGGCCGGCAAGTTCATCACGCTCGGCGACTCCAAGGTGCCGGTGCTCGACGGTCGCAAGCAGGGCGACAAGGACAGCCAGTTCACACGCTACATCCCGGTGCCGAAGAACCCGCACGGCTGCAACACCTCGTCTGACGGCAGGTACTTCATCGCCAACGGCAAGCTGTCGCCGACCGTATCGATGATCGAGATCGCCAAGCTGCCTGACCTGTTCGCCGACAAGCTCAAGGACCCGCGTGACACCATCGCTGCCGAAGTGGAGCTGGGCCTCGGCCCGCTGCACACCACCTTCGACGGTCGCGGTAACGCTTACACCACCGTGTTCATCGACAGCCAGGTGGTGAAGTGGAACATGGCCGACGCGGTACGCGCGTACAACGGCGAGAAGGTCAACTACATCAAGCAGAAGCTGGACGTGCACTACCAGCCCGGCCACATCCACGCCTCGCTGTGCGAGACCAGCGAAGCGGACGGCAAGTGGCTGGTGGCGCTGTGCAAGTTCGGCAAGGATCGCTTCCTGCCGACCGGCCCGCTGCATCCGGAGAACGATCAGCTGATCGACATCTCCGGCGAGGAAATGAAGCTGGTGCATGACGGCCCGACCTATGCAGAACCGCACGACTGCATCATGGCTCGTCGTGACCAGATCAAGACCAAGAAGATCTGGGACCGCAACGACCCGTTCTTTGCCCCCACCGTGGAAAGGGCGAAGAAGGACGGCATCAACCTGGACACCGACAACAAGGTCATCCGCGACGGCAACAAGGTACGCGTCTACATGACCTCGATGGCGCCGGCGTTCGGCGTGCAGGAGTTCACCGTCAAGCAGGGCGATGAAGTCACCGTGACCATCACCAACATCGACCAGATCGAGGACGTCTCCCACGGATTCGTCATGGTCAACCACGGTGCGAGCATGGAAATCAGCCCGCAGCAGACCTCGTCCATCACCTTCATCGCCGACAAGCCGGGCCTGCATTGGTACTACTGCAGCTGGTTCTGCCACGCGCTGCACATGGAGATGGTTGGCCGGATGCTGGTCGAGCCGGCGTAATGCGAGCCGGGGTGCGGGACGTTCGCGTCCTGCATCCCGATCAAGGATGCGGAGCGTCCGTTGAGCGACACAGTGCAACTGCACAGGGAGCGACACAAACGAGGCGCGGGCAGCTTCACTCTTCGCGCCGCACCCACCCTGCCTGGAAGCTGAAGAGGAACAATGCAGTGCTCAGATCTCAGGCGATATTCCGGTTACACCCGCTGGCAGCGCTGCTGCTGGCCCTTTTCTGTGGGGTGGCTCAGGCGGCTCCGCAACCGATCACAGGCCTGCCATTGCAGGCGCAAGGGGAGAACCGCTGGCGCCTGCCGGCCGGTGAATACCATGGCCAGTTCAGTATCGACCAATCCATGGAGTTGCTCTGCGAGCCGGGCGCTGTCTTTCAGGCAGGTGGCGAGGGCAACGGCCTGCTGATCGAGGCATCGGATGTCACGGTCGACGGCTGCAGCGTCATGGACTGGGGGCGCAACCTTACCGCCATGAATGCCGGCATCTTCATTCGGCCAAAGGCCCAGCACGTGGTGATCCGCAACAACCGGTTGCGCGGCCCGGGCTTCGGAATCTGGGTCGACAGCTCGCGGGATGTCAGCCTGATCGGCAACCGCATCGAGGGCGATGCGAGCGTCCGCTCCCAGGACCGCGGTAACGGCATCCATCTGTTCGCCGTGAGCGGCGCACGGATCATCGGCAACCATGTGAGCAACACCCGCGACGGTATCTACATCGACACCTCCAACGGCAACCATCTTGAAGGCAATGTGCTGGAGGACCTGCGCTACGGCGTGCACTACATGTTCGCAAACGACAACAGCGTGATCGGCAACATCACCCGCCGTACACGCACCGGCTATGCCTTGATGCAAAGCCGCAAACTGACCGTGATCGGCAACCGCTCCGAGCATGATCAGAATTACGGCATCCTGATGAACTACATCACCTACTCGACCCTCAAGGACAACGTCGTCACCAACGTCGAACGGGGCGATACCGGCGGGGACGCCATGATCAGCGGAGGCGAGGGTAAGGCGCTCTTCATCTACAACTCCCTGTTCAACACCATCGAGAACAACCACTTCCGGCTCAGTGACATGGGCATCCATCTGACTGCTGGCTCGGAAGACAACCGCATCTCCGGAAACGCCTTCGTCGGCAACCAGCAGCAGGTCAAGTACGTGGCCACCCGCACCCAGGAGTGGTCGCAGGACGGGCGTGGTAACTACTGGAGCGATTACCTCGGCTGGGACCGCAACAGCGATGGCCTGGGCGACGTCCCCTACGAACCCAACGACAACGTCGATCGCCTGCTCTGGCTTTATCCGCAGGTTCGGCTGCTGATGAACAGCCCGAGCATCGAAGTGCTGCGCTGGGTCCAGCGCGCCTTTCCGGTGGTCAAGTCGCCGGGTGTGCAGGACAGCCATCCGCTGATGAAGCCGCCAACCGAACCATCTATGCGCAAGCCGCAGGAGCCAACGCCATGAGCGCTGTAGAGATCCAGGGCGTGAGCCAGCGTTACGGCAACATGACCGTGCTGCATGATTTGAACCTGACCCTGGGCGAGGGCGAAGTGCTGGGCCTGTTCGGCCACAACGGCGCGGGTAAGACCACCAGCATGAAGTTGATTCTCGGCCTGCTGACGCCGAGCGATGGGCAGGTGCGGGTTCTTGGTCGAGCGCCGAATGATCCGCAGGTTCGCCGCCAACTCGGCTACTTGCCGGAGAACGTGACCTTCTACCCACAGCTCAGCGGCCGCGAGACGTTGCGGCATTTCGCTCGGCTCAAAGGCGCGCCCCTGAAGCAGGTTGAGCAATTGCTGGAACAGGTCGGTCTGTCCCACGCCGCTGAGCGTCGGGTGAAGACCTATTCCAAGGGCATGCGCCAGCGCCTCGGCTTGGCCCAGGCGTTGCTCGGCGAACCACGCCTGCTATTGCTCGACGAGCCCACCGTGGGGCTGGACCCCATCGCCACGGCTGACCTCTATCAGCTCGTGGATCGTCTGCGCCAGCGCGGCACCAGCATCATCCTCTGCTCGCACGTGTTGCCTGGCGTGGAGGCACATATCAACCGCGCGGCAATCCTTGCCAAGGGGCGGCTGCAGGCGGTCGGCAGCCTGGCGCAACTGCGAGCCGAGGCAGGCTTGCCGGTGCGCATCCGTGCCAGCGGCATCGACGACAGTGCCGGTTGGCTCAAGCGGTGGGGCGCTGCCGGACACAATGCCCGTGCGCTGGGTGAATGCAGCGTCGAGGTGTCGGCGATCAATGGCCACAAGCTTCCGCTGCTGCGCCAACTGCTTGGCGAAGATCAGCCGGAAGACATCGAGATCCACCAGCCTTCATTGGAAGATCTCTACCGCTACTACATGGAGAGCGCCGGCGACGTACGCACGGCGGAGGGCGCGCTATGAACCAGATCTGGAACATCGCCCGCAAGGAATTCAGCGACGGTTTGCGCAATCGCTGGTTGCTTGCCATCAGCCTGTTGTTCGCCGTTCTGGCGGTGGGCATTGCCTGGCTCGGCGCTGCGGCGTCCGGGCAGCTCGGTTTCACTTCCATTCCAGCGACCATTGCCAGCCTGGCCAGCCTGGCGACCTTCCTGATGCCCCTGATCGCATTGCTGCTGGCCTACGATGCCATCGTGGGTGAGGACGAGGGCGGCACACTGATGCTGCTGCTCACCTATCCGCTGGGGCGTGGCCAGATCCTGCTGGGCAAGTTCGTCGGTCACGGATTGATCCTGGCGCTGGCGGTGCTGATCGGATTCGGCTGCGCCATGCTCGCCATCGCCGTGCTGGTCGAGGATGTGGAGATCGGCTTGCTGCTCTGGGCATTCGGCCGTTTCATGATCTCGTCGACACTGCTCGGCTGGGTCTTCCTGGCCATGGCCTATGTGCTGAGCAGCAAGGTCAGCGAGAAGTCCAGCGCAGCGGGGTTGGCTCTCGGCGTCTGGTTCCTCTTCGTGCTGGTGTTCGATCTGGTGCTGCTGGCTTTGCTGGTGCTCAGCGAGGGCACCTTCAGCCCCGAACTGCTGCCTTGGCTGCTGCTACTCAACCCCGCGGACATCTACCGGCTGATCAATCTGGCCGGATTCGAGGGCGGCAATGCCATGGGCGTGCTTTCGCTGGGCGGGGATCTGCCGGTGCCGTCCGCCGCGCTCTGGATTTGCCTCATGCTCTGGGTAGCGGCAGCACTTTCGCTGGCGTACGGCGTGTTCCGTCGCCGCATGGCGTGATCAACCAGAAGGAAAACTGTAACCATGAATGCGTTATATACCCATGCTTCACGCGTCATGCTCGCCGCTGCACTGTTTCTGGGGCTGGCCGCTTGCGGTGAGGCGGAGCGGGATGAACAGCCGCTCGAACCGGTCGCGTTCCACAGCAGCGACGAATGCCACGTTTGCGGCATGGTGATCAGCGACTTTCCCGGACCCAAGGGCCAGGCCGTGGAAAAAGGCGGGGTGCGCAAGTTCTGCTCCACCGCTGAAATGCTCGGATGGTGGCTGCAACCAGAAAACCGGATGCTCGAAGCAAAACTCTACGTCCATGACATGGGCCGCAGCACCTGGGAACAACCGGATGATGAATACTTGATCGATGCGACCAGCGCCTACTATGTCACCGGCACCCAGTTGAAGGGTGCGATGGGCGCCGTGCTGGCGACCTTTGCCGAAGAGTCGGCCGCCAAAGGCCTTGCTGCGCTGCACGGTGGCCGGGTGCTGCGCTTCGAGGACATCGATCAGTCGATACTGCAACAGGCGTCCGGCATGCAACACGGCACGTCGAATCACCAACAGGCTCACGCCGGTCACTAGACCGCAACCTATAACTCGATGAGGTAACGCAACATGATGGGCATTAGCATTTGGCAACTCGTGATCGTTCTGCTGATCGTGGTGATGCTGTTCGGCACCAAACGTCTGCGCGGGCTGGGTTCGGATCTGGGCGGCGCGATCAGTGGCTTTCGCAAATCCATGGGTGACGGCGAAAGCGCCCCTCAGACTGAAACGGTGAAGCAGGAACTGAAGTAAACAGCCTCCCACAAGCTGCGCGGGCTTTAAGAGCGCATCGGTAGCATTGCGAAGCACTGATCGCCAGCAAGCTGGCTCCTACGGGGGCGCGGTGCGTTCGAGGACGCTGTTCATGGCTTGTTCGGATTGGCCTGCTTGTCGTAGGCGTGAGCCTGCTCGCGAACGTCGATTGGGATCCGGGGGGCTGGTCAGCCATGGACTCTGATCGCAGGCAAGCTGGCTCCTGCCGGCGCGGTGCGTTCGAGGCGCCGCTGCTCATGGCGACTCGAAATTGGCAGCTTGTCGACCCAGTCGCCGGTGCGTGACCGATCATCGCCCGATTTCCCTCTCCAAAAAAAGCTGATCGCAATCAAGTCTGAGAACGCCTCCTAACCTGTAGAAAGTAATCCTGGCTTCGGAAATCTCTGAGGCCGTGGTTCTTCGGCCCGCTGCTGAGTTGTCGCGGGGCGTTGTAGAGATCGTCAGGAGGCCTTTGTGCAAGTCATCGATCGGCGAAAAGCCTTGAGTATCCCGCCCGTGTGGCGGCTTGCCTTTCGCCCGTTCTTTTTAGCGGGGAGCCTCTTCGCGCTGTTAGCAATTCCGCTCTGGGTTGCCGTTTGGACCGGTCTCTGGCCGGGCTTTCAGCCAACTGGTGGATGGCTGTCCTGGCACCGCCACGAAATGTTGTTCGGCTTTGCGATGGCTATCGTTGCGGGCTTTCTACTGACCGCTGGACAAACCTGGACCGGTCAGCCAGGTATATCCGGCAACAAGCTGATGGCGCTCGCGGCGGTGTGGCTGCTGGCGCGTCTGGGCTGGCTGTTCGGCCTGCCGTTGATGTTGTTGATCCCACTGGACCTGCTGTTCATGCTCGGCGTAACAGGCCTGATGGCGCGCATGCTCTGGGTGGTCCGGCAGAAGCGCAATTACCCGATCATCGCTGTCCTGACGTTGATGATTGGAGCGGACGTGCTGGTGCTTTGCGGCCTTGCTCGGAATGACGACAGCCTGCAACGCCAGGGCGTACTGGCCGGGCTCTGGCTGGTCGCCGCATTGATGGCGATCATCGGCGGGCGGGTCATTCCCTTTTTTACCCAGCGCGGCCTTGGTCATACCGAAGCGGTGAAGCCCTGGCTCTGGTTGGACGTTGCATTGCTGGTCGGCACCGGGCTGATTGCGGTGCTGTATGCCGCGGGCCCGGCGCTGCAGCAAAATGCGCTGCTGGGGGGGCTTTTTCTGGCCATTGCAGCTGGACATCTGCTCCGGCTGGTGCGCTGGTATGACGCCGGGATCTGGCGCGTGCCGCTGCTCTGGTCGCTGCACCTGGCCATGCTCTGGTTGGTGGTCGCGGCGGCGGGTTTGGCACTCTGGAATTTCGGCCTGTTGGCCAACTCCAGCTCGTCGTTGCACGCGCTTTCAGTTGGCTCCATGAGTGGCCTGATCCTGGCGATGATTGCGCGGGTCACGCTTGGCCACACCGGTAGGCCGTTGCAGCTGCCGACCGGCATCGTTAGCGCCTTCGTATTGTTCAACCTTGGCGCCGCGGCACGAGTTTTCCTTGCCAGCGAATGGCCAGTGACCGGTCTGTGGATGGCCGCTATCTGCTGGACACTGGCGTTCGCGCTTTACGCTTGGCGCTACGCACCCATGCTGGTTGCCGCGCGGGTTGATGGTCACCCCGGCTGACCGCTTCGGCTGCACGTTATCCCTGCTTTACCTCTTGAAACCGCTGCCTGCCCATTCGGGACGGGCAGCTTGCGGCTCGGCGATTGCCGACATCGGAGATGATGATGAAGAGTGAATTCAAAGATCGCCTGGCCGTTGTGACCGGCGCCAGTTCCGGAATTGGCTTGGCGCTGTGCTCGGCATTGCTGCAGCGAGGTGCCAGGGTGCTGGCGATGTCGCGTAGCCTGGGTGGGTTGTCACAACTGTTGGAAACCTATCCAGAACACCTGCACTGGCTGACTGGCGACGTGACGTCTGCCGATGATCTGCAGCTACTGGCGCGCCGGGCAGCAGAGCTGGGGCCGGTGGACTATCTGGTGCCGAATGCGGGGATCGCGGAGTTGGGCGACAGCCTCGATACGGCTTGTTTCGACCGCCAGTGGGCGGTCAATGGCGCTGCCGCGATAAATACCCTCAGCGCATTGCGGGCTGAGCTGGCCAAACCGGCATCGGTGGTATTCATCGGGACCTTCCTGACGCGCAGCACCTTTCCGGGCCTGGCTGCCTACATCGCCAGCAAGGCTGCGCTGGTCGCCCACGCGCGCACCCTGGCTGTGGAATTCGCACCCCTGGATGTGCGCATCAATATAGTTTCGCCCGGCCCGACCGCTACTGCCATCTGGGGCACGCTCGGGCTACCCGACGAGCAGCTTGAACAGGTTGCCGAAGGCGTTACCAAGCGCTTGTTGCCCGGTCATTTTCTCGAGGCCGCGGCGGTCTCCAATGTCGTCCTGTTCCAACTCTCCCAAGGCGCGCGCGGTGTTTATGGGCAGGATTGGGTCGTGGATAACGGCTACACGCTTCAATGACATCAAAGGGTCTGGATCCACGGCCGTTGAAGCTGCAGTCTCGTTAGTGTTCTAGATGCACCAAAACTGCTGAGTGAAATCGTTTGCAGCAGGATGTTTGCTGCAACGCTGCAAGACGAATCATTAGTCCGCTTTCGATCACGCACCGATAATGTGCGCTCTTGTCAGCTGGCGCGACATTATGGCGCGCCAGCTGATCTCCTGTGTCGCGACGAGCTTTCAGATCGCGATGCATCGAACCTACTGATGATCAAGCAGGACTCATGCAGGAACGCCTTCTAGATTGGTGCCGATCCTTCGTGCCTGCGCCGTTGTCGGCGCGGCCCGCCGAGTGGCTGCGCGTCGCTGTGGGCGTTGCGCTGTCGATGCTGGTGGTGTTGCCAGCCTGCGCCTGGGTGTTCGGTACGTCCCTCACTTTGCCTCTCGCCGCACCCGCGGCGGCGTCAGCTGTTTTGGTTTTCGCCGCGCCTTCAAGCCCGTTCGCTCAGCCCTGGTCAGTGCTTGTCGGCAATCTGCTGGCAACCCTGATCGGCGTGTCACTCGGTGCCAGCAGCCTGCCGGTGGTCGCGGCGGCTGGATTGGCGGGGGCGCTGGTGATCATCTGCCTGCTGGGCGCGCGTTGCTTGCACCCGCCTGGCGCCGCGCTGGCGTTGGTGGCGGTGGTCGGCAGTCCAGAGATTCATGCGACCGGTTACGCGCTGCTTTATCCCGTTGCGTTCAATTCGGCACTGCTGGTCGCCGTGGCCTTGGTCTACAACAACCTCACCGGACACGCCTACCCTAAGCCGCGTGGCACTCGGGGCAACAGCCACCACACCTTCGATTCGCTGCCCAGTGAGCGCATGAGTTTCAGCGAGGATGACGTTGCCAAGGCGCTCGCCGACTTCGGCGAATACGTGGACGTCACCCGCGATGATCTTGCCCAGCTGATCAAGCAGACCGAGAAGCACGCCCTGCGCCGCACCATGGGAGAGGTGACAGCTGCCGACATCATGTCCCGTGATCTCTACTGGGCGACGCCGGAATGCTCAACGCAAACGGCCTGGAAAAGTTTGCGCGAACACCGGCTGCATTCATTGCCGGTAGTCAGGGGTGACAGCCGTGAGCTGCTGGGTATCGTTACCCTGGTCGACCTGCTCAAGCACCTGCGCGCCGCCCCTGCACGCATCCGCCTCGGTCAGCTGAGACGCCCCGCTGGCGCTCGCTTGCGCTCGATCATGACGTCTCCGGTGGTCACGGTGAACCAGGACACGCATATGGTCGATCTCGTATTTCTGCTGTCTGACCGCGGCTTGCATTGCCTGCCGGTGGTCGATGGCGAGCAGCGGCTGGTGGGCATGATCACCCAGACCGACCTGATCGCAGCCCTTTACCAGAATTGGTTGAAACACTTGCCGGACTGACGCATCCAGGCGTTCAACCGCGTAGCCGGCCAACAGGCTTCGTCGGAACCAGTGGCTTGGGCCAGTGCCTCAAAGCAATAGCCCTCCCCAAGCCGAGCCCCCATGCAAGAGCGCCTCAAAGACTGGCTGCGTTCCTTCTTTCCAGCGCCCCTGAGCGTGGGGCCGAAGGAGTGGGGGCGCGCGGTGATCGGCGTGGGCCTGGTAGTGCTGCCGATGGTTTCGATCGGCCTGTGGCTGTTTGGCGGCCCGGTCACGCTGCATATCGTCGCGCCAGCCGGAGCGTCGGCGGTGATTCTGTTCAGTGCTTCGTCCAGCCCTTTCGCACAACCCTGGTCTGTACTTGGCGGCAACATTATTGCTACCACCATTGGGGTTGCCCTCGGTTTGAGTGCGTTGCCGACGGTGGCAGCAGCGGTGCTTGCCGTGTGCCTGGCCATTGGCTGCCTGTTCTTGCTGCGCTGCATGCACCCACCCAGCTGTGCTCTGGCGATGGTGGCGGCGATCGGTGGGCCAGGAATCAGCGAGCTGGGCTATGGTCTGCTTGTTCCGGTGGGTTTCAACTCACTGTTATTGATAGCTGCGGCCCTGGTCTACAACAACCTGACCCATCATCCCTATCCCAAGCCACGTACATCCAGCAGCGATGCAGAGCGCCCTAGCGTTCCTCTGGGCGAGGCCCGAATGAGCTTTACCGGTAACGATGTGGATCGCGCGTTGGAAGACTTTGGCGAAATCGTCGATATCACCCGTGACGACCTTGTCGAGCTGATCAAACGCACCGAGACACACGCCATACGTCGCAGCATGGGAAGGGTAACGGCGGGCGACATCATGTGCCGCGAGCTGCACTGGATCGGACCCGGTGCCCGGATTCGCAAAGCCTGGCAGACCATCCGTCAGCATCGGCTGCACTCGTTGGCCGTGGTCGAGCCGGACAGCCGCGAGCTGGTCGGCATCATCACGTTGACCGATCTCTTGCAGCACTTCGAGCCCAGCCCCTCCCGGCTCAACGTTCGGCGGCTGACGTTCAACCGCGAGGCCCGGGTCGAGCGGCTCATGAGCGCGCCGGTGGTTTCTGTGCAGGAAGGCGCCCATCTCACCGATCTCGTTCATCTGCTGGCCGACCGGGGCATGTCCTGCCTGCCGGTGGTGGATGCCGAGCAGCGCCTGGTGGGGATGATCACGCAGAGCGATCTGGTTGCCGGGCTGTATCAGAACTGGATGAAGCGCCTCGGCGAATGAGCGTTCTGGTCCTTGAAAACCTACTCTAGTGTCCCGCTCAAATCTCGTAATTCCAGCGCGACCAGTCGTATTCCTCTTCGGCCACTTCTCTCAGCAACGAGATGGCTTGGGTCAGCGCTGGCGATTCGGCGGCGCGTGGATAGACCAGATAGACCGGGTAGCTGAATTCCGGGGCGTGCTCGACCCGCTTGAGCACCCCCTGGTCGAGGTAGCGCTGAACCACCCGTGTGCGGAAATAACCCCGACCGCCGTGTCGCATGAGGTATTGCAAGGCTAACGGACCGAGGCTGAACGAGAGCGCGGAGCGGATATGCTCGGGCAGGGCGCGGTCGTGCTGGCTGCGAAACGCCGGGCCCCAGTCGATGTACAGATAAGGTTCGGGGATGTGGCTATGCACCACCTGAATCAGCTTTTCCTCCAGCAGCTGTTCAACCTGCAGCCCTGCGCGATATTCGGGTTGGTGCACCAATGCTGCGTCGAGCGTGCCCAGGTCCAGCTTGTGCTGCAGCTCGCTGTCAGTCGCGACCTCGCTGCGCAGCGCGTGATCGGGCAGCGCGTGCCGCAACCGTTTGACCCAGGCAAGCATCAGCGGATTGCACAGGCTGACTTCAGCGCCCAGCGACAGCAGCTTATCGTAGCCCCGCGGCAGCGGCAGGTCGCGGCGTGCCGCTTCCCAGGTCTGCACCAGCTGATTGGCGTAGGCGACGAAGCGTTCGCCATCATTCGTCAACCGCGCCCCTGATCGGCTGCGTATGAAAAGCCGGCAGCCGAGCTGTGCTTCGAGGCTGCGAACCCTTGCAGTCACGGCGGTCTGGGTTACGTGCAGTCGCTCGGAGGTGGCGATGAAGCTTCCGCTGCGGATGATCTCGAGAAAAGTACGGGCGAGATCGATGTCCATGTGCAGGCCTCATCAAGGAAGGGGCAGGGATTGTAGCGAAGCCGCACAAAAATGGGGCACGCAGGCTGAATGCCAGGGACATGAAAGGCAGTCGCGCCGATCACAGTGAAGCGTCGGCCGGTCTGAAAACACATCGACGCGGCAGCCACGCCAGGCGCCTGGTCCTGGCGCGGCTGCTCGTTCAGTGTGATGTGCCCTCGGCAAATTCGATCTTGTTGCCGACGTTGTATTTGCCGGATGGCTTGTTCATGGGGATGCGCTTGACCTCTTCGAGGGTATTGGCGTCGTACACGATCAAGGCACCGTCGGTATCCCAGACGCTGAGCAGGGCATAACGACCATCATTGGTGAACTCGACGTGGGCGGCGTTCTTGCCGGGCATCGGGCGTAGCGTGTGGGCCACTTCCAGGGTCTGCTTGTCGATCAGGTGCACGGCGTCGTTGTTCGGGCCGAAGAACACATCGGTCCAGGCATACGGAGAGTTCTGCTGGCTGCGCATGAAGAAGCCCGGGCCCTCGGTTGGGATCTCCTTGATCAGCTTCCAGCTCTGCAGGTCCAGCACCGAAATCAGCCCCTTGCTCACGTTCGGTGTGGCAAAGACCCATTGACCGTCGCGCTTCCAATAGATGCCTGAGCCCAGATGCGGCATGCCCGGCAGTGGAATGTCCGTGACCGCCTTTCCGGTATCGAGGTCGATAACCTGGCCCCCATGGGCTGCGCGTGACGTGGCCAGAAGGTGCCGATAGTCAGGGGTAAAGGAGAAATCGTCGAGGAAGTCCGCTGCTTCGATTCGGCGGGGCTGGAAGTCCGGCTCACCGGCGTAGGAGAGCTCCCAGGCTTCTTTCACATCCTTGAGCGCGACCACGAAGCTGTCGCGCGGCGGTGCGGTGTAGACGGCGCTGACCCGAGACGGTGTGCCGTCTGCGCCAACTGCCGGGATGTGCTTGACCAAGGACAGGTCGCGGGCGTCCAGCAGGACAAGGTTGCCGGGCAGGTAGTTGCCCACCAGTACCCAACGGCCGTCGTTACTGACCGCAAGGTTGCGGGTGTTCAGGCCGGCACGAACCTCGGCGACCATGCGCAGGTTGTGCAGGTCGTAGACACTGATCCAGCCGTCGCGTGAGGCGAAGTAGACGAAGCGGCCATCGGGCGAGAACTTCGGCCCGCCGTGCAGCGCGAAGTGCGATTGGAAATTGGCCAGTTCTGCGAAGTTGTCACCGTCCAGTACCCGGACATGGT
Organism: Stutzerimonas zhaodongensis; assembly: GCF_003696365.1. Classification (GTDB taxonomy): domain Bacteria; phylum Pseudomonadota; class Gammaproteobacteria; order Pseudomonadales; family Pseudomonadaceae; genus Stutzerimonas; species Stutzerimonas zhaodongensis. Next base: position 1,016,246 of record NZ_RFFM01000002.1, on the reverse strand, counting down.
GGTTGCCGGCCTCGACCACGACGAACAGGTTGAGCGGATCGGCGCCGTGCTGCGGCGTGCTCGGCAGTGCGCTCACATCTTCGATGATGCGATGGCTGGAGCGGATGTCCGCGTCGCTCCAGGTCGGCGGTACGGCCGAGGGCTGGTACAGGTAGTCGACCAGCCCGGCGATCTGCGATTCGTCCAGTACGCCTGAGTACGCTGCCATCTGGCTGGCCGGGCGTCCGTCGCGGATGACGGCGTGAGCCTCGGCGGGCTTGATGCGGCTGAGGCTTTCGGGCAGCAATGCAGGGCCGGCCCCGCCAAGCCGATTGACACCGTGGCAGGCCTGGCAGTGTTGTTCGTACAGCGCTTGGCTGCTGGTGGATGGGGTGGCCGCTGCCGCGTGTGGAATGGCCAGGTCGAGGGCGACATAAGTGGCTGCAGGCAGCGCGGCGGCCAACAGCAGGGCGGGCATCAGTTGCATAGGGCCTCCGCAACGGGAATCGAGTCGCCATGCAGGCACGCCGGATGCTCGACCTGGCGTTCTGCGAACAGGCTGACCACTCGGCCAATGACGGTCAGGGTCGGTGGGGTCAGATTCTGCTCGTCGGCCATGCCTGGCAGTTGCCGCAGCGTGCAACGCACCACCTGCTGGTTCGGCCGAGTGCCGTTGCCGATCAGCGCGGCCGGTGTATCCACGGGCAGGCCGGCGGCGATCAGGTTGCGCGAGATCTCACCGAGGCTGGCCAGGCCCATGTAGAACACCAGCGTCTGGCCGCCCTTGGCCAAGGCATCCCAGGGCAGATGCAGGTCGCCATCAGCTTGAAGGTGGCCGGTGATGAATTGGCAGGAATGGGCCAGATCACGGTGAGTCAGCGGAATGCCGGCGTAGGCGCTACAGCCAGCCGCAGCGGTGATCCCCGGAACGACCTGGCAGTCGATGCCCCGCTGCAACAGGAACTCCAATTCCTCAGCGCCACGGCCGAAGATGAACGGATCGCCGCCCTTGAGGCGCACCACGCGCAGATTCTGCATGGTCAGGTCGGCCAGCAACTGGTTGATCTGTGGCTGTGGCAGGCTGTGATAGCCACTCGTTTTGCCGACGTAGTGGCGTGCGCAGCTGGCCGGCACCAGTTCCATCAGGCTGTCACTGACAAGGCGGTCATAGACTACCGCGTCGGCTTGCTGCAGCAGGCTCCAGGCCCGCAGGGTGAGCAGCCCGGGGTCGCCCGGGCCGGCGCCGACCAGGGCAACTTCGCCAACGGCCAGTGTCGCGCCGAGCGAAGCGGGGAGGGTGATTGGCTGATCCATGCGGACTCCTGAATTCTCAGCGGGCTGTCGGTATGTCTGGGGCGGCCTCGTGGCCGCTCTCGATATCAAATGGCGATGCTGGGTATGCGCTGTGGTTGGGGCAGGCCGATTTCCTCATCGCTGAGATAGCAACCGGGGTCTTCGCCCCAGAGATTGCCTTCGGCCCAGGCACGAGTGCGGGTATTGCCGTTGCAGATCGATAGCCAGCGGCACTCGGCGCACCGTCCGGTGACTGCACGGGGGTGCTGGCGCAGTTGGGCGAGCAACGGCTCGGGCTGGTCGAGCCACAGCTCGCGAAAGGACTGTCGGCGCACATTGCCGACGGTGTGCTGCCACCAGTAGGTGTCCGGGTGTACGTCGCCGATGTTGTCGATATTGGCAATGCCGCCACCGGACGCATTGCCACCCCAGGCGCGGAGCATCCGTTCCAGACGGTCACGGTGCTCGGGCATCCGGGCTTCGACCCACTGCAACAGCAGGACTGCATCGGCATCGTTGTTGCCGCTGACAAAGTCGGTTTCACGGCCGTTCTGCACGTCGTCCCAGGCCTGCTCGAACAGCTGATGCATGGCATCACGTGTCATCTGGTGATGGGCGTCGGCCTTGCGGCTGCGCTTGCCGCGGCCGCTGTAATTGAGATGCGAGAGGTAGAACTTCTGTACGTCGTGCTCGCGCATCAGCGTCAGCAGAGCGGGAAGCTGCGGGTAGTTGTTCTGGGTCAGGGTGGTGCGCAGGCCGACACGAATGTCATGTTGGCGACACAGGTCGATGGCGTGCATGGAGGCGGCAAAGCTGCCCTTGAGCTGCCGCCAGTCGTCGTGAACCGCTTCCAGGCCGTCGATGCTGATCCCGACGTAATCGTATCTGGCTGCCGCGATCTGTTCGATATTGCCGTCGTTGATCAGCGTCCCGTTGGTGGACAGTGCGACGAAAAAGCCTTTTTCCCGCGCGTACTCGGAGAGCAAGAAGATGTCATCACGCAGCAGCGGCTCGCCGCCTGACAGAATCAGAACGCGAACCCCGGCGGCGTGCAGGTCATCGATAACCTTGAGTGCTTCGCCGGTGTCCAGTTCGTCGCGAAAGACACTGTCAGCGGAGGTCGCATAGCAGTGCTTGCAGGTCAGGTTGCAGCGGCGCAGCAGATTCCAGATCACCACCGGTGGCCGGCTGGTGCCGGTGCTGCGTGCACCCAGCACCGGCATGGCCGGTTGGGCAAGCGCACGCAGGTAATGGCTGATTCTCAACATGAGCGTTTCTCCCCGGGAGGTAGCTCGTCTTACGCTGGGTAGCGTGATTAGTTGAGCGCAGCATCTCCGAGCAGGCCGGGTCGATCCTTGACTGGAAACAATAAAAACCGTGGTATGGCCAAGGTCATTCCGTGTTTGCGGTCATTGCCGGCGCATGGGCGCAGGTGGGTTGCAGGCCGCGTATCGGGTCTGACGCTCGTCACACTTGGCGGGACCGACCGGCTTCGATGATGGACGGCGGTAGATCTGTCTCGATAGTGTCGCGAACAGTCTGTATAAAGACGTCCCAGGGATAGAAAGCCCTACCATCACAGTACCCAGACGTTCAAAAGGACTTGAGCATGGAAGGTTCCGAAGCCGTAAAAGTGGATCTCGATTATTCCCAGATACCCTTCTACCGACGGCGCTGGTTCATCTTCGTTTCACTTCTGTGCTTCATGCCGGCAGCGCTGATCATCGCCTTGACCGGCGACGTCTATCTCAAGAGCCGGGGCAAGGTTTACCGATTGCCCAATTCGCGCCTCAACCACCTGCTTTTATTCGCCTGCTTCTTGATCGTGGTCGGTATGGTGCGTGCGGCGAACCGCTGAAGCGTCAAGCCTGCCAGCTGCTTTCATATCGAGTTCAAGGATGAAATGACCATGACTGAACACGGCACTGCTTACGTTGGCTTCTGGGCGCGCTTCGGCGCAGCCATCATCGATACGCTTCTGACCGCTCTGGTCACTTGTCCCGCCTTGCTTGCCGTCTACGGCTGGGATTATTTCGACGGTGACAACGCCAGCCTTATCGCCGGGCCGGCGGATCTGCTGATTTCCTGGCTATTCCCGGTCGTGGTGGTGGTCGCGTTCTGGATCTACCAACAGGCCACGCCCGGCAAGATGGTGTTTGCCGCCAAGATCGTCGATGCACAAACGGGCGGTGCCGCTTCCAACGTTCAACTCATCGGGCGCTATTTCGCATACCTGATCGCGGGCCTGCCATTGGGCCTCGGATTCATCTGGATCGCCTTCGACAAGCGTAAGCAAGGCTGGCACGACAAGCTGGCGGGCACGCTGGTCGTGCAGACCGGCAAGCGCTCCGACCGGCCATGAGCATCGGCGAGTTCGTGGGCATGTACCTGCTCAGCAGCCTGTTCTGGAAATGGGTCATCAGCTGGGGCGGCGCCCAGTGGCTCGAGGGGTGGAAAAGTATGCTGTTTCTCGACTGGTTCGCCTGGTCCTGGAACGCCGAACAGATACGGCTCTACGCCGTGGTGATATGGGCCTTCACCACGATCTTCTTTCTGGTGGGGCTGTTCAAACCTGAATGGCGGTTTTGAACACCATCTTTACCGCCGGCTCCCCACTCGCAGGCCGGTCTTTTTCAGTATCCGGCTGCTGACCAGCATTTCTTCTGCACGACAGGCGTCGCCGAGCAGTTGGCGGATTTCGGCGCGGTATGTCTCGATTTCTTCGGCGCTGCGGCCATGCACCATCGCGAACAGGTTGTAGTGCCAGCCTTCACGACGTGGGCGGCGATAGCAGTGGCTGACAAAGGGCTGAGAGCCGATCAGCGGACCGAGGCGTTCGATTTGCCCATCATCCACATCCCAGACCGTCATGCCGTTGTGGCGATAGCCCAAGCGGTAATGATTCGGCACTGCGGCAATGCGTCGGATCGCGCCTTCGGCCTGCAGTGTCTGCAGTAATTGGAGAGTAGCGTCGACGCTGATTTCCAGGCGTTCGGCCAGCCACGCCCATGGGTCGTCTACCAGTGGCAGGCCTGACTCGGTAAGGGCGACCAGGCGCTGCGCCAGTTGTGCAGTCCCTAAGGTGCTGGTTGGCTCAGTAGGCTTAGACGGATCAGACCGGGAAGTGCAGGCCGACATGGTATGTCTCCTCCTTTGGCAGGTTGAGCGCCGGCAGGCCGGTTTGCGTTTCGATCTGGGCGATGGTGTCCGCAATGCCTTCAGGCGTCGCGCAGCCGAGCACGAACCACATGTTCCAGCGGTGTTCGCGGCGGTAGTTGTGGGCTACTTCAGGCATTGCATCCAGTTGTGCGGCAACGGCATCGAACCGCTCTTCGGGAACCGACAGCGCTGCTAGCGTAAAAGCGCCGCCGAGACGTTCGATGTCGAACATCGGGCCGAAGCGGGTCAGGGTGCCGTCGTCGAGTAGCGCCTGAACCCGCGCGCGCAATGCGTTGGAGTCGGTGCCCAGCTCTTGAGCCAATGCCTCCCAGGGGTGCCGCACCAGTGGCAAACCGTGTTGCAGGCGATTGATCAAAACGCGATCGAAATCATCCATGGGCGAGCTCCAGCGCAGCGGGTGGCGCGAATCGACCCCCGCACTGCTTGAACGCACGGGTGCTGAACAGCAGCTGGTGCGGCACTTCACTCAAGCCGTGCTCGGCCAGTAACGCGTCGATCAGCTGGCAGACCTGCTGCCGCTCGCGGCCGTGGACCATGCAGAACAGGTTGTAGGGCCAGTCTGGCAGGCGGCGCGGACGCTGGTAGCAGAGGTTGACGCCAGCGGCCTCGCCGAGCTTGCGTCCGACCTCGTCGACCTGCTCGTCGGGGATATCCATGACCAGCATGGCGTTGGCGCGAAAGCCAATGGCGCGGTGTTTGATCACCAGCCCGACCCGTCGGAACAGCCCGCTTTCGTTCCACAGCCGAACCTGTTCCAGAACGGCGTCCTCGCTCGCACCGAGCCGTTCTGCCAATACCTGATAGGGGCGTGCAGCGAGCGGCAGACCCGCTTCGAGCAGGCGGCGCAGCTGCATGGCTTGCAGGTCATTGAGCACGCTGTTCATGGTGCCTCTCCAATGGGAAAGCCGAGGTCGATGCGGTAGGCGGCCTGCATCGGCAGGTCGAGTGGTTCCAGTCCGGTTTCGGCGCTGATCTGCGCGAGGATGGCATCGATGTGGGCGCGCGACGGGCCGGTGACCACGAACCACAGGTTGTAGTGATGCTCGCGCAAGTAGTTGTGATTCACCTCGGAATAGCTGTTGATGTGCTCGGCCACCTGCTCCAGTCGCGCTTCGGGCACTGCGAGGGCAACCAGGGTGCTGGCGCCGGCACGGCTGTGCTCGAAAACCGGGCCAATACGAGACAGGCCGCCGCCGTGCTCCAGGCGTTCGAGGCAGGCCAGTACTTCGGTTTCGCTGCAGTCCAGCGCTTCTGCCATGGCTCGATAGGGCTCGGCGCAAAGCGGCATCCCGTGCTGGAAACGATCGATCAGGCGACGGCTGAGGGTATCGATTTGCATGTCACAACCCCGTCTCATGTGCGCGGCTGCTGAAAAAGATCCCGCTCGGGCTTTCGGCCGGAAGGCGCTTGAGTAGCTTCAACTGGTACGGATCCCAGACCTGGACTTCGTTGCCGTCACGAACCGACAGCCAGAGCTGATCGCCCCGTGCGGTGAATTCCATGTGCAAGACCGCGGGGCCGGGTTCGAGGGTGGCGATGATTTCGTGCGTCTCGCTGTCGATCACCTGCACCTGATGGTTGTCGGGGTGGGCGAAGTTGACCCAGATCTGCCGTGCGTCTGGCCGCGCCATGACGAAGATCGGTTGGCCCGCCACATCGATCGCATCGGTCTGTTTCCAGGTCTGTGAATCCATCACCAGCACGCGATGCTGGCCAACCGCCGGAACGAACGTCTGGTTGCCGGCTACAGTCCAGCCTTCGAGGTGGGGCATCTTGTACACGGGCAGCTTTTGCTCGCCGCGGCCGTAGCCATCGAGAATGCGTTCGACCCCACGACGGGTGTGCCAGAGGTCGATCTTGGCCATGCCGTCTTCGCCGAACAGCCCTGCTACGTAGTAACGGCCATCAGGCGTCAGCAGGGCATCGTAGGGTTGTTTGCCGACATTCTTGAAGCGGGTGATCTTGGGCGTATTGCCCTGGCTGAAGTCCAGCAGCCAGGTTTCGTCCGTGTCGAACAGGCTGTAGATGAAGCGACGTCCTGGTGCATCGATAACGCCCACCACCCGCGAATTGCGGCTGCCGTCGGCCAGCGGCGTGGCGGGTATGTCGGCAACCAGCTCCAAGGTCTTTGAATCAAAGACCTTGACGCCGCCTGGCTCGTAGTTGCCAACGGCGATCAAAGCGCCGTCCTGGCTGATCGCACCGCCGATGCTGTTGCCACCCTGGATCACCCGCCGATCGATGCGCTGTTTCAGCAGGTCGACCTTGGTCAGTCCGCCATCGCGGCCGAATACGTAGGCGTAACGCTGATCGCGGGAAAAGACCACGGACGCGTGGGACAGGTCGCCCAGGCCGTCTATTCGCGCCAATCGGGTCTGATGGCTGGTTTCGATGATCTGCACGCTACCGGTGGCGCGTTCCACCACGACTCCGAGATCACCAGTGCCTCGCAAGGTTTGTTGCGCGCAGCCAAGCAGCAGACTGGCCGCGGCCAACAGCAATAGGGGACGGATCATGGCTTTGGATATCCTTCGAGGAGTAGATCGACCAGCCAGGCGATGTCCTGTTCGTCGAGCAGGGCATTCCAGCCGGGCATGGCGGTACCGGGTCGCCCGTGGGTCACGGTGGCGATCAGGCTTTCGCGGGGTTTGCCGGCGATTGCATCGAGCGTCAGTGCCGGACCGAGGCCGCCGGTCATACGCAGGCCGTGACAGGAGCCGCAGTCCTGAACCAGCAGATGTTCGAGTTGAGCCTGGCGGGCGGCTGTGGGCGCCTCGGCCTGGGCGAATGAAAGGGGGAGGAGGGACACCAGGCTGAGCCCCAAGCTGAAAACTGCATGTCGGGACCGGATCATGGTGTCCTCCTCAGGTATTACTTGAGACTAAGAACCCACTCGGCGAGGGTCTTGGCTTCTTCTTCGGTTACCGGGTTTGGCGGCATCGGGATGGGGCCCCAAATGCCCTGTACGCCGTTCTTGATGTGACCGGCGAGCAGGTCGGCGGCGCCTTCCTGACCGGCGTACTTGGCGGCAACTTCCTTCAGTGCCGGGCCGACCAGCTTGGCGTCGACGCTGTGGCAGGCAGCACAGGGCTTGCTCTTGAACAGCGCTTCACCATCCTGAGCCATTGCAGGCTGCAGAATCAGTGCGCCGCCGAGGGCGAGCAGTGGGATGAGTACTTTCTTCATGAGTTACTTCCTCAAGGCTAAAAGGGGGATCTTGGCGTCCCCCCGGTTTTTACTCAGTACACATCGTGCTGAGTGTTATGGACGTTAAATTTACCGGTTGGGGTGATCAACCTTTTGTCCTTGATCACCTTTTTCAGCTTTAGCGTCTTGTCATCGACCACAACGATGGCCGATTGCTCCTCCTGGCCGCTCCACACCGAGAACCAGACTTCGTCGCCCGCCTGGTTGTACTCCGGTTGTACGACACGCTTGGCGCCGTCCGTCACTCCGGCCCATTCGGCGATCGGCAGCACGGTGAAACCAGCGCCCAGATCGTCGATTTTGAACACCGCAGCCGACTGGCTGATCTTGGCGTCCGGGTTGAAGGTGGTGTCCAGATAGATGTGGTTGGATTTCGGGTGGGTTTTGATGAACAGCGAACCGCCGCCTTGGCCCTTGAGGGTTTCGACTACCTTCCAGGCCTGGTCGGGATGCTTGTCCGGATCGGTACCGATGAGCGAGATGGTCTCGTCGCCCAGGTGGCTGGTCGCCCAGACCGGACCGAACTTGGGATGCACGAAGTTGGCGCCGCGGCCTGGGTGCGGGATCTTGCCGACATCCACCAGGGCAGCCATCTTGCGCTCTTTCGAGTCGATCACTGCGACCTTGTTGGAGTTGTTCGCCGCCGTCATGAAATAGCGGTGGTTGACGTCCCAGCCGCCGTCATGCAGGAAGGGAGCGGTGCCGATCATGGTGGTGGTCAGGTTGTCGATGTCCTCGTAGTTGACCAGCAGGACCTTGCCTGTTTCCTTGACGTTGACGATGAACTCCGGGTGCTCGTGAGAGGCAATGATCGCCGCCACGCGAGGCTCGGGATGGTATTCCTGAGTGCCGACCGTCATGCCGCGAGTGGACACGATCTGCAGCGGCTCGAGGGTTTCGCCATCCATGATGGCGTACTGCGGCGGCCAGTAGTCGCCGGCGATCACGTACTTGTCTTCATAACCCTTGAACTTGGACGTTTCCACCGAGCGCGCCTCGATGCCAACCTTGATTTCGGCAACCTTGATCGGCTCCTTGCCCCAGAGGTCGATCATGTCGATCTTGGCGTCACGGCCGATCACCAGCAGGTAACGACCTGAAGCGGACATGCGCGAGATATGCACGGCGTAGCCGGTGTCGATGGTCTTGATGATCTCTTTGCTCTTGCCGTCGATCAGCGCGATCTTGCCGTCGTCACGCAGGGTGACGGAGAACAGGTTGGGCAGATCCAGATTGTTCATCTGCTTTTTCGGACGGTCTTCCGGCTTGATCAGCACCTTCCAGGAATTCTTCATCTCTGCCATGCCCCACTCGGGCGGGGTCGGCGGAGTGTGCTGGATGTAGTTGGCCATCAACGTGATTTCGTCTTTGGTCAGCGCGTTGGATGTGCCCCAGTTGGGCATTCCGGCTGGGGAGCCGTAGGTAATCAGCGCCTCGAGGAACTGTTGGCCCCGCTGTTGGGTAATGTCCGGTGTCAGCGGTTTGCCAGTCGCGCCCTTACGCAGGACTCCATGGCAGCCTGCGCATCGTTGGAAATAAATTTCCTTGGCGTGTTCGAATTCGGCCTTGGTAAGGTCCGGCGCGCCGGGGGAGTGGACGACTTCAGCGCTGGCGGGGTCAACTGCTGAGCCTCGGGCTTTGTAAGCGCCCTCGAATTTGTTCGGATGCCCTCCCTCCTCGGCGACGGCCAGACCGAGCAGCGAAAAGCTGGCGATGACGCCAGCCAATATTAGTTTGCTCATACTCTTTTTCTCCTCTGACCGCTTGTGCGGTTCCTGCTGATGACGGCGATGTGGCAGTTCCCGGGTTTGCTGTCTGCGGTTTGCATCCTAGAGAGGGCTTTTGCGAAAGCGCTTGATGGCAATCAAGAGTCGATCCGTCATGCCCCAAGCGTGACGCCTTGTCGCGGGGGCGGCGAAAATTGGCCAGAAGTCGCGAGCCAGACATCTTCGCCGGGGGCGGGTGCTTGCTCATTTCGACTTGGGCTTGACCGTAATCAAGCTTCGCCGGCGGACGGCTTGAGGGCGGTGCGGGGCGGGGATTAGTTTGGCGCCAGTCAAATCCAACCGCTGCTGTGAGGTATTGCCAATGAACGCGCCCGAGAACCTTGTCGGCATGGCTGGTGCTCCGTTCTACCAGTCGCTGGGCAACGAAGAGGTGCTCTTCGAGCAGGCCTGGAAGCACGGTATGCCGGTGCTGATCAAGGGTCCGACCGGTTGTGGCAAAACCCGCTTCGTGCAGCACATGGCGCACCGCCTGAACTTGCCGCTTTACACCGTGGCCTGCCATGACGACCTCTCCGCCGCAGACCTGGTCGGCCGCCACCTGATCGGTGCACAGGGCACCTGGTGGCAGGACGGCCCGCTGACCCGCGCGGTGCGCGAGGGAGGCATCTGCTATCTGGACGAAGTAGTCGAAGCGCGGCAGGACACGGCGGTGGTCTTGCACCCCCTGGCAGACGACCGCCGCGAGTTGTTCATCGAGCGCACTGGCGAAGCACTCAAGGCGCCGCCAGGCTTCATGCTGGTCGTCAGTTACAACCCCGGGTATCAGAACCTGCTCAAGGGCATGAAGCCCAGCACGCGGCAACGCTTCGTCGCCATGCGTTTCGACTACCCGCCCGCGGCGGAGGAGCAGCGCATCGTCGCCAACGAGGCCCAGGTGGATGCCGCTCTGGCGGCGCAGGTGGTCAAGCTCGGGCAGGCCCTGCGTCGGCTCGAACAGCATGACCTGGAAGAAGTCGCCTCGACCCGCCTGCTGATTTTCACCGCACGGATGATCCGCTCCGGCATGAGCCCGCGCGAGGCCTGCATGGCCTGTCTGGCCGAGCCGCTCTCGGACGATCCGCAAACCGTCGCTGCGCTGATGGATGTGGTCGATGTCCATTTCGGTTAACCACCCCGTCGAGGTTTCCCGGCGGCTGCCGGGCGACCTGGCGATGTGGTTTTTCATCCTCGCCGAGCTGACAGTCTTCGCCATCCTGATCCTGGCCTTTGCCGTGACACAGGTGCTCAACCCCGAGTTGTTCAGCGAGAGCCGTGCGGCACTGGACAGCTCCATGGGGCTCGCATTGACATTGAGCCTGCTGACGTCCGGCCTGTTCGCCGCCCTCGCGGTAGAGCAGGTGCGTGCAGCGCAATCAGGGCGAGGGTCGTTGTCTCTGGTCGCTGCGCTGGCTTCGGCCTGCGTCTATGTGGTGCTCAAGCTCAACGAGTACGGTCACCTTTCCTCGATGGGGCTGGGGATCGAGCACAACACTTTCTTCACTCTGTACTGGATTCTTACGGGCTTTCACTTCCTGCACGTACTGCTCGGGATGGTCATCCTCGGCTGGATGGCCATGCGTTGTCAGCGCGGCCTCTATACCGGTTCGGACTGTGCCGGACTCGAGTCCGGTGTGCTCTATTGGCACATGGTGGACATGGTCTGGGTGCTGCTCTTTCCGCTGGTCTACGTCATCAACTGAGGAGGCCGTGATGTCCGCTTCACAAGTGCTGATCGGTTGCTGGCTGGCTTTGGCGATACTGTCCACAGTCACCGTTGTGCTGGGTAACGCCGGCTCTACGCTGCTGCTCGCCGGCTCGGTGCTGGCCATAGCGCTGGTCAAGGCCTGGGTGATCACCGAAGGTTTCATGGAGCTGCGTCATGCGCCGGCCATGTGGCGCTTGTTGTTGTTCGTCTGGCCGTTGGTGATGGCTGGCGGGATTCTGTTGGCGATGATGGCGTAGACAGCGAGCGTCGATCATCAGCCTTCGATCGCCAGCAAGCTGGCTCCTACACAGGGCAGCGGTGCGCTGACGATCTTGGTGAAAGCCGGTCCCGCGTCGTCCGTTTGATCGGAAGCTTTCGCGGTGGGATGTCCTTGGCGATAAAGGTATAGGTAGCGCCTTGATCGCCAGCAAGCTGGCTCCTACATAGGGCAGGGGTGCTCCGATAATCAGTCGCCAGGCTGGCGGGCTTTGCTTAACGCCCTTGCGGCTAAACCTGTGAGCGCTCCATCCGCTGCCTTGCTCCGCTCATTGTAGGAGCCAGCTTGCTGGCGATCGCTTTTGCAAATCCGCAGCGGATTCGAGGGTGCCGCCTTAGCGTCCCTCCGCGCTCCACCATGCGCACCGCACCGTGTCGCACGTCGTAGGAGCCAGCTTGCTGGCGATCAACCTCTCGCCGAAGCGTCGATAACTCACATATATCGCGGCCCAGCGCCTGGCCTTGGGCAGGCACAGCGGCCTGCGAAAGACCCAGTACCGCGTTCAGGTTTTTCTTGATCGCTATCAAGCAGATTTCGATAGCTCCCTTCTTAAACTGGCCACGCCAACGCCATGAGGAGGCGACCATGTCCGAGACCTTTACCAAGGGAATGGCCAGAAATATCTACTTCGGGGGAAGCGTGTTCTTCCTCCTGGTTTTTCTGGGCCTTACCTATCACACAGAGCAGACCTTTCCAGAACGATCCAACGAATCGGAGCTGACCGAAGCGGTGGTGCGAGGCAAAGAGGTTTGGGAAAACAACAACTGCATCGGCTGCCACAGCCTGCTTGGTGAAGGTGCCTACTTCGCGCCGGAACTGGGAAATGTCTTCGTTCGTCGCGGTGAGGATGCGGCCTTCAAGCCCTTCCTGAATGCGTGGATGAAAGCTCAGCCTCTGGGCGCTCCAGGGCGCAGGGCGATGCCGCAATTCAACCTGAGCGATAACCAAGTTGACGATCTGGCCGAATTCCTCAAGTGGACCTCGAAGATCGATACCAACAACTGGCCGCCAAACAAGGAGGGCTGAGAGATGAGCATCATGAATCCGCATCTCAAATTCCAATCGCAGGCCGTTGCCAAACCCTACTTCGTGTTTGCGCTGATCCTGTTCGTCGGTCAGATCCTGTTCGGTCTGATCATGGGGCTGCAGTACGTCGTCGGCGACTTCCTGTTCCCGCTGCTGCCCTTCAACGTGGCACGTATGGTCCACACCAACCTGCTCATCGTCTGGCTGTTGTTCGGCTTCATGGGCGCCGCCTACTACCTCATCCCCGAGGAAGCGGACCGCGAACTGCACAGCCCGAAACTGGCCATCATCCTGTTCTGGGTGTTCGCCGCTGCAGGCGTGCTGACAATTCTCGGCTACCTGTTCGTGCCATATGCAGGTCTGGCGGAGTTGACCCGCAATGAGCTGCTGCCGACCATGGGCCGCGAGTTCCTCGAGCAACCCACGATCACCAAGATCGGTATTGCAGTAGTCGTCCTGGGTTTCCTCTACAACCTCGGCATGACCATGCTCAAGGGCCGCAAGACCGCCATAAGCATGGTCATGATGACCGGCCTGATCGGCCTTGCAGTGTTCTGGCTGTTCTCCTTCTACAACCCGGGCAACCTGGCGCGTGACAAGTACTACTGGTGGTTCGTGGTGCACCTTTGGGTGGAAGGCGTCTGGGAACTGATCATGGGTTCGATGCTCGCCTTCGTCCTGATCAAGATCACCGGTGTCGACCGTGAGGTGATCGAGAAGTGGCTCTACGTGATCATCGCCATGGCACTGATCACCGGCATCATCGGTACGGGTCACCACTTCTTCTGGATTGGCGCCCCTGAAGTCTGGTTGTGGTTGGGCTCGATCTTCTCTGCCCTTGAGCCGCTGCCGTTCTTCGCCATGGTGCTGTTCTCGCTGAACATGGTGAACCGTCGTCGTCGCCAGCATCCGAACAAGGCCGCTTCGCTCTGGGCCATCGGCACTACCGTGACTGCCTTCCTCGGCGCCGGCGTATGGGGCTTTCTCCACACCCTGGCTCCGGTGAACTACTACACCCACGGTTCGCAGCTGACTGCCGCGCATGGCCATCTGGCGTTCTACGGTGCCTACGCGATGATCGTGATGACCATGATCAGCTACGCCATGCCGCGCTTGCGTGGTCTGGGTGAGGCGCCGGATGCACGGGCTCAGCGCATCGAGATCTGGGGCTTCTGGCTGATGACTCTGTCGATGGTGGCGATCACTCTGTTCCTCACCGCTGCTGGCGTGGTGCAGGTCTGGTTGCAGCGGATTCCGGCTGACGGGGCTGCCATGTCCTTCATGAATACCGCTGACCAACTGGCCGTGTTCTTCTGGCTGCGGCTGGTCGCCGGGGTGTTCTTCCTCATCGGTCTGGGCTTCTACCTCTACAGCTTCCGGCAGCGCGGGCGGGTTACCGCGGATGTGCCTGCAGCTGTTGCCGCGGCCTGATTCGGATCGCAACAGGAGCAACGGCCCGGCTGACCCAGCGGGCCGTTTTTGTCTCAACACGGCGTTACGGAGTGATTGACCATGGCCTTTACCATCGAAGTCGAAGAGTGGGTCGGTAGTGTCTGGCATCGGTTCATCACCCGCCGCGCCAGCCCCGACTTTCCCGAAGCCAGCGTTGCCCTGGAAAGCATGCATCGGCCGCTGTCGGTGCTGTTCCGTGCGATGGGCGGTGCCAGCGGCATTGGCGTTGAGGCGGCCAATGCGCGGGACCTGATGCTGCGGCGAAACCTGCTGCAACAGGTCGCCGGGACCTGCAAACAACTGCCGGTGGCCTGGTGCGATGCGAGCAACCTGCGCCTGCCCCAAAGCCTCGCGGTATACCCCGAAGTCTCTCTCAATCAGGATCTCTATCGCTGGCTGGCGCTGCTCGCGGCGCAGGCAGGCGAAATGCGCCATTGGGCGCGTGACAACCAGCGCTGGACCCAGGCCATTCTTGAGCGCTTTCCAGCCATGCGGCCGCGCTACGAGCGACTGGTCGAAGCGCATCTGCAATTGCGTCCGGACCCGGACACGCTGCCCCGGGCCGAAAGTGCGCTGGAGCGAGCCATCTGCCAGGCCCTGCGTGAGCCAGGCAGCGTGACGCAATTTCCCCGCAGCGAAGTTGCGCCGTGGCCGCTGCCCATGTGGCTCTATCCGGCGGAAAATCTCGGTGTGCCTCAGGCCACCGAGCTCGCCGAGGAAGACCCCGATAACAATCTGCAAGCCCCGCCTGTAGAACGGAAGGGCATGCGTAAGCGCGCCAAGCGCGTCGAGGACAGCACCAGCAAGGGTGGGCTCATGCTGTTCCGCCTGGAGAACCTGTTCAGCTGGTCCGAACATGTCGAGCTGGATCGCCAGGGCGACGACAGCGAGAACGAAGACGCCTCGCGCGTCGCCGAAGACCTCGACGAGATCGCCATGTCGCGTCAGCGCATGCGCAAAGGCGGCGGCCTCAAACTGCACCTCGACCTGCCCCCGACCGATGTAGACGACATTCCATTGGGAGAGGGGGTAAAACTGCCGGAGTGGGACTACCGCAAGCAGCGCATGCAGGAGGACTTCGTCAGTCTGCAGATGATGTTGCCGCGCGGCTCTGAACCTTTGGGCCTGCCGCTGCGGCTGAGCCCACTGGCGCGCAAGCTGCGTCGGCAATTCGAGCACCTGCGCAATGATCGGCAATGGCTGCGCAGCCAACCGCAGGGCTCCGAGCTGGACATGCAGGCCTGGCTGGATTTCCACGTCGAGCGTCAGCATGGTCAGTGTGCCGAGCGCGGGCTGTTCATGGAGCAGCGACAGAACCGCCGCGACTTGGCGTGCCTATTGCTGGCGGACCTGTCCATGTCCACGGACGCGCACCTGGACGACGAGCACAAGGTGATCGACGTAATCACCGACAGCCTGCTGCTGTTCGGCGAAGCGCTGTCGGCGGTCGGTGATGAGTTTGCCTTGTACGGCTTCTCCTCGCTGCGTCGCCAGCAGGTGCGCATGCAGGAACTCAAGAGCTTCAAGCAGCGTTACGGTGACGACACCCGCGGCCGCATCCAGGCGCTCAAGCCCGGCTACTACACTCGCATGGGCGCCGCCATTCGCCAGGCCACCGAACTGCTCGGCAGGTGCAAGCAGCGGCGCAAGCTGTTGCTCTTGGTCACTGATGGCAAACCCAATGATCTGGATCTCTACGAAGGGCGTTATGGCGTCGAAGACACCCGGCAAGCGGTCATGGAAGCACGCCGCCACGGGCTGCTCCCGTTCTGCATCACCATCGATCAGGAGGCCGGTGATTACCTGCCCTACATGTTCGGCGCCAACGGCTACACCTTGATCAAAGAGCCGCAACAGCTGCCCTTCCGCCTGCCGCAGCTGTACAAGCAACTGACCCAGCCGTAGGGTGGATGTCGCTTTTTACATCCACCGTGGCGCTGCTCGGTGGATCGGTGGGGCGTGATCCACCCTACGGACCTTTTGATCGCCAGCAAGCTGGCTCCTACGGTTACGTAGGCGAGCGCGGCTGAGCACCTACCGCTGCGTTGCTTTTGTAGGAGCGAGCTTGCTCGCGATCAAGCGGGTCCGGCCCGCTGAGGTGCATCACGCTACTTTTTGATTGCCAGCAAGCTGGAATCTAAGGGGTAGGCAGGTATTCAGCGGAAAGAAGGGCGCGTTAGGTCAGCGCGGCAGCCAGACGATCATCACCGCGCAGAAAATCGTGAGGGCGATGCAGAACCACAGAAATTTGCGCTGACGCCGTTCACCAGCCGTGTCGGCGTGGGCGGGGAGGGGCATGCCGCAGTTGCTGCACTCGGCTTCCTGCGGCGGGTTGAGTTGCTGGCAGTACAAGCAGTTGGGCATGGCGGCATCCTCTCGATTCAAATGCAGCTTGCCATGCGCCATACCGATTGCAGGTTGACCGCAATCAATCGTCTAAAAAAGCCGTTCGATCCTTGCAGCGCCGGACCTAGTGAACAGAATTGAAGCCGGCGCTACCCCGTCCGTTACTCGAATTGCTCCAGCAACTGCCGGTCGAGCACGGTGATCTGCCGACCTTCCTGGGTAATGATCCCTTCATCGATCAGGCGGCGGATGATCCGGGAAAAGGTTTCCGGCTGGATCGACAGATGCCCGGCAATCAGCTGCTTGGCCATTGGTAGCTCGAAGCTGTTGCCTTCGTCCTTCAATCGCGCCAGTTGCGTCATCAGGTAGCGCACCACGCGGTGGGTGGCGTTCTTCAACGACAGGGTCTCGATTTCATTGATGCGCTGATGCAGTCGCACGCTCAGCTTGCCGAGCAATGCGAACGAGAGCTTCTGGTTCGCTTCCAGCAGGCGCATGTAGGCCGCATTGGAGAAGCGGTAGACCTGCGTCGGGCAGACGGCCTGGGCCGAGGCGACGTAGTTGGGCGTGTCCATCAGCATCATGGCTTCGGCAAAAGTCTGGCGGTTGCCTATGACCTCAAACACCTTTTCCTGCCCGTCTGGGGTCAGCCGGTAGATCTTGATCGCACCGGAAATGACGAAGTAGAAGGCATGGGCCGGTTCGCCCTGATGGAAGAGGTTGTCGCCCTTGTCGAGGTTGAGCAGCTGGCTCGCACTCATCAACTCGTCCATCTGCTCGTCATTCAGGGGCTCGAACAGGTGGTGGCTGCGGAGAATCTGGTTGTGTACGCGGTGAAGCACCATGCAAAGGCATCCTGTTTCTAATAATCGGCCGTCCGCCAGCGAAACGGCGGAGTGCAAAAGGTGATTACGCTCCGGTGGGGTAGGCCGTTACCGGTGCGCAGTAGATCTATCAGTACAAAGCCTAGCCCAAATGCGATGACCCAAATATTGATACAGGCCGGGTTGAGGTCAACGAGGTGGCGTCAGTTCACGGTAGGCGGAGGCGCTCAAGGCGAAACCGCGGACCGCATCGATCGATCATTGCTGGTCCTCGCCCGCTAAGGGTATGGCGGGTGCCGCATGGTCTTCATGCATGACTGCAGCTTGCGTGCTATCCACGACCATATCGAGCGCCACGCCACTGGCCAATGCCAGCATCGACGCCATGACAAGGCCCCATGCCATGGGTTGGATGAACGCTTTCATATGCACCTCCGGTAACGCAGGGGCGGGCGCCAGGGCCTGCCGTGTGCTGGCGCTGCCTCAGTGCGTGGCGGCCTGGGCGAAAAGGATGTTGTTCTCCAGATGGATGTGCTGCATCAAGTCGTCGCGCAGCTCTTCCAATCCGCGATATAGCGCTCGCCAGGTATTACAGGCGTTTGCAGGCGGGGTGATGTCATTGGTGAGTTCGGCCAGGCGCTGCAAGGCGTCGCCATGCTGATCATGTTCGTAGCGCATCACCGCGATCGGGCCCTGGCTCTGAGGCAGCTGGACGCCGCGACGCAGCATGGGGAACAGAATCTGCTCCTCCTTGAGCATGTGGCTTTCGAGCTCCTGCTGCATGGTCCAGAGATGCTCGGCGAGGCCGGTTGGGCAATCGGCTTTGTTGCCGTGTACCTGCTCGACGCGGCTGGCCAGGCGGATCAGCTCGGGGAACTGGTCACGATGACGCTCGTGGTAACGCTCGAGAATGAACTCAATCAACTCGCTGGCAGCAGCGTTGCGCCAGTCCGGCTCGCTTGCGGGGTCGGTGGCCAACGCGGCGAGTTCGTCAGCGATAGCCAGGGCATCAAGATTGCGCTGCAAGGCTGCATCGCGCAGCGGCGTGTCGCCTCCGCAGCAGAAGTCCAGCTTGTACTGGCGAAACACGCGGGTGGCGCCGGGAATCAGGCAAGCGAGGCTGCCCAGGGTTTGCTCGGTAAGTGTGGTCGTCATGCTGGCGTTCCATGAAGTGACGTTTGACCTACCAACGCAATCCATGTGCCACACGTAAGCTTATGAAATATGAGACAAATTAGTGAGGGCTGGTGAAAAATACCTGAACGTTATAGGGTTTGAAAAACCTTGACGGGTAGTAAAGACCATGATGGAAGAGGCGCTGCTCGCCGATCTTGTAACCGAGTTGCCCAATGCAGTTCGGCTGCAACGGCTGGTACATACGCTGCATCAGCGGTTTCGCTGTGGCGCAGTGGTATTGCTGCGCCTCGATGACGACACATTACGACCGCTGGCGGCGGTGGGGCTGGTTAAAGAGGCGCTCGGCAGGCGTTTCGTCGTGGCCCAGCATCCGCGGCTGGCGGCCATTCTTTCGCAGCGTGAGCCCACGTGGTTCGAGCCTGATAGCCGATTGTCAGACCCCTACGATGGCCTGCTCGACGCCCGTATCGGCGAGCCTTTGCCTGTGCACGATTGCATGGGCGTCAGCCTGTACGTCGAAGGCAAACTATGGGGCGCGCTGACCCTTGATGCGCTGCATGCAGGCACCTTTGATGACGATGCACGGCGTGACCTGCAGCGCTATACCCTGGTGATCGAGGCCGCCATACGCATTACCCGCCTCGAGCATGAAAACCGCGGGTTGCGGCTGGCTCGCACGGATGTGCTGGAGACCGCGCCGCTTGCAGGCGAGGGTGAAATCCTCGGCCAGAGCGCCGTGATTCGCGAGCTGTTGCGCGAACTTGCGGTGGTTGCCGATTCCGAATTACCCGTGTTGCTGCTTGGCGAAACGGGCGTGGGCAAGGAGCTATTCGCGCGTTGGCTGCATCGGCACTCCCGTCGCCGCAACAAACCGCTGGTACTGGTCAATTGCGCCGCGTTGCCTGAATCGCTGGCCGAGAGCGAGCTGTTCGGTCACGTCAAAGGCGCCTTCTCGGGTGCGACTACCGACCGCCCGGGCCGCTTCGATGCGGCCAACGGTGGAACCTTGCTGCTGGATGAGGTGGGTGAGCTGCCGCTAAGCGTCCAGGCCAAACTGTTGCGCACCTTGCAGAACGGTGAAATACAGCGCTTGGGTGCCGACAAGCCGCGTCAGGTCGACGTGCGGATCATTGCCGCGACCAACCGTAATCTTCGAGAAAGCGTCCGCGACGGCCATTTTCGCGCCGACCTTTATCACCGCTTGTCCGTCTATCCGGTGCCGATCCCGCCCCTGCGCGAGCGTGATAACGATGTGCTGATACTGGCCGGCTACTTTCTGGAGCTGAACCGTGCTCGCTTGGGGCTGCGCAGCATGCGTCTGTCGCCTGCAGCCGAGCGCGCATTGCTGGGCTATGCCTGGCCGGGCAACATCCGCGAGCTGGAGCATGTCATCAGCCGCGCCGCCTTGCGACTGCTCAGTCGAGGTGCTTCGCGCAGCGAGATACTCACCCTGGAGCCAGAGCTGCTCGACCTGGACAGCGAGCACACCGGCCCACTCATGACGCTTGCCGATTCCGGTCCAGCGCCAGCCCCGACCGAGGCCGAAATCGTCTCGTTACGTGAAGCTGTCGACAGCGCCCAGCGCCAGGCCATCGTCCGTGCGTTACAGGCCAGTGGTGAGAACTGGGCGCAGGCGGCCCGCTTGCTCGATGTCGATTCAAGCAATCTGCACAAGCTGGCCAGGCGGCTAAAGCTCAAGTAAAGGAAACTACCTAGGTGGTAGACGGCATGCGGGCCGCCGGCCGGTGCGAGTCGTCTGTGCACAGTGGTGGTCTAAGCTTCAATCACTTTGAACGAGGAGAATCCCATGGCTTTGGACCGAGACCAGTTCCAGACACTGCTGACAGAAGCCCAGGCGCACGCTGATCGGGCCGCTAGCGAGAACAATCCGCAGCATTACCAGCAGGCTTTCGAAGCCAGCCTCAAGGCGATGCGTATGCTGGCGGAAGAGTCCGGCGATTGGCGGCAGGCAGTCGCCCGCGCCACGGAAGAGTTCGAGGGCAGCGAGGGTGTCTGAGGACGTCGTGCTGATGTCACCGCCACCTGCCTGATGCCCAGCGAATTAATTGCATTAGCCAGCGGCACAGGCAACTGCCGCACTCGGCAGCGCCGCTGGATACGACCTCGGCGTCGTAGCTACCTACAGCAGTAGCGCCGACGCCTTCTGAATGAGGGAGCGGCTTTGCTCGCCAAAGGGCAACGATAGTGGTCGCGAGCTCGGCTGATGCCTTCTCTCCCGCCTGCCGTGTTGCCCTTGACCTTTATCAATGCCTCTCGCATGAGGCCTACCTAGACTGCCGGCTTTCCATCCGACCCCGGACGGCCACTTCTGCGTCCGATGTGGTGCGTCCGCATGTCTAGGAGTTGCCATGCACTTGGTTTGTCCCGCAGGTAGCCTGCCTGCACTCAAGGCTGCCGTTCAGCAGGGTGCCGATGCGATTTACGTTGGTTTTCGCGACGACACCAACGCCCGGCATTTCGCCGGCCTCAACATGGATGCGAAGCAGCTCGAAAGAGGGTTGCAGCTGATTCGCGAGAAGCGCCGTCAGCTCTATATCGCCGTCAATACCTACGCCCAGCCGCAAGGCTGGTCACGCTGGCAGCGCGCAGTGGATCAGGCCGCTGATATGGGCGTCGACGCGCTGATCGCCGCCGATCCTGGCGTGCTGGGCTACGCGGCGAGGCGACATCCGCAGCTGAATCTGCACCTGTCCGTCCAGGGCTCGGCCACCAATGCCGCAGCGCTGGCCTTCTACCAGCAGCGTTACAACATCAAGCGCGCGGTGCTGCCGAGGGTGCTGTCGCTCAAGCAGGTAAAGCAAGTGGCTGCCAGCAGCCCGGTGCCTATCGAGGTGTTCGCCTTCGGCAGCCTGTGCATCATGGCAGAAGGTCGTTGCCATCTTTCCTCCTACCTCACCGGCGAGTCGCCGAACCTCTGCGGTGTATGTTCGCCGGCCAAGGCAGTGCGCTGGAGCGAGGAACCGGAAGGCCTCACGTCGCGGCTGAACAATGTGCTAATCGATCGTTATGCCGAAGGCGAGTCGGCAGGGTATCCGACCCTGTGCAAAGGCCGCTTCATGGTCAACGGCCAGCGCTTCCACGCCCTAGAAGAACCCACCAGCCTCAATACCCTGGACCTGATCCCGGAACTCGCCAACATCGGCGTGACCGCGATGAAGATCGAAGGCCGGCAGCGCAGCCCCGCCTACGTCGAACAGGTCACGCGGGTCTGGCGCTCGGCGCTCGATGCCTACCTGCAGGCGCCGCAGCGTTATGCCGTTCAGCCTGGCTGGCGTGCAGTGCTCGATGGGCTCTCGGAAGGCTCGCAAACCACCCTTGGTGCCTACCACCGCGCGTGGCAGTAATCCCCTGCAAGGAATCAATCATGAAGCTCAGCCTTGGCCCTGTGCTGTTTTATTGGGATCGCCAGCAAACCCTGGATTTCTACGCCGACATGGTAGATCTGCCGCTGGATGTCATTTACCTGGGCGAAACCGTCTGTTCGAAACGCCGCGACATGGGGCTGGATGACTGGCTCGGACTGGCGCGCGAGCTGGCGCAGCAGTCGAGCGCCGAGCTGGTGATGTCCGGATTGACGCTGGTCGAGGCGGCCTCGGAGCTGTCCAACCTGCGTCGGCTCTGCGATAACGGCGAGCTGCTGGTGGAAGCCAATGACATGGGCGCCGTGCAATACCTATCCGAGAAGCGCGTCTCCTTCGTGGGTGGGCCTGCGCTGAATCTCTATAACGGCTACGCACTGGCCGAGCTGGTAAACAGCGGCATGCAGCGTTGGGTGCCGCCAGTCGAGGTTTCCGGCGCGATGATCAGGAGCGCTCGGGCCCAGCTAACGGAACTGGGCGTTGCGGTGCCGGAAGTCGAAATCTTCGCCTATGGTCATCTGCCGCTGGCCTATTCGGCGCGCTGCTTCACGGCCCGGGCGGAAAACCGGCCAAAGGACGATTGCCAGTTCTGCTGCCAGAACTACCCCGAAGGCATCCCGCTGCTGAGCCAGGAGGGCGAGGCGCTGTTCACCATCAACGGCATCCAGACCATGTCTGCTTCGGTCAGCAACCTGCTGGCGGATTATCCGGCGCTTGTCGAGTGCGGCGCTGATTTGTTGCGCCTGAGCCCGCGCGCATCGGGAATGGTCGAGGTGGTCGAGGCTTTCGACGCGGTGCGCAAGGGCGGTCTGCCGCCGCTCGCCGTCGATGGATGTAACGGCTACTGGCATGGCCAGCCCGGCATGCTGCGCGCCGAGGAGGCTGGATTATGCTGAAGCCGCGCGCCCATTTATTGAAGCTCAGTGAGCGCTTGCTGCCCCTGGCGGCCCGAGCGCCGTTCCAGCTACAACGCATCGCGCTGGAGCGCAGCCTGAATCAGATCTTTGCTGCGCCCCTGTCTGAGAATGCGTTCGAAGCGCTGGAAGGTAACTGGATGCGCCTCGAAGTTGCTGATCTCAAACTGGCCTGGTGCCTGACCTGCGACGGCCAGAAACTGAAGATCGCCGAGCAGGCTCCGGTGCAGGTCACCATTCGGGGCAACTGGCGGGAGTTCCTGCTGCTGGCCAGCCGCCAGGAGGATCCCGATACCTTATTCTTTCGGCGTCGGCTGGTGATCGAGGGCGATACCGAACTCGGTCTTTCGATCAAGAACCTGATCGACAGTCTTGATCCGGACATGCTGCCGCCGTGGCTGTGGAAGCTGTTGCAAGGCGCGGGGGAGGAAGTCGCCCAGGCAGGCCTTGTGCAGCCGGCGAGCTAGACCGAATGAAGCCGATGCCGGGGCTTCATGCGATCGCTGGCGATGATGTTGCGCATGTCTTCGAAGAGGGCGTTCGCTTCGGCTTCGGAGCAGTCATCCCGATAGCGCTTGCGCAGGCCGTAGCTGCTGAGCGTGATGTGCACATCGGCAACCACGCCATGTTGGGCCAGGCATGCGCGGGCGCAATGCAGGGGGCAGCCGTCGATGGCGAGGATAGGCCGGCCCGAGTTGGCTTTATTGACCAGTGAGCTGACCCGCCCGCCGACGCCGGCGATGCAGGACATTTCCGCGAGCCCGGCACGGTCAAGGCGCACCGCCAGGGTGTTGGCCAGTTGCGCCACGTTGGAGCAACCCGAACAGGAATACACAAGCGGTAGGCGGGGTGTTGTCATGTTTGTTCTCCCGATCCTGAATGACTCACCGCAGTATCTTGGCCGATCGACTGACGACCCATGATGATCATCAAGAACCTGAGCCGTTTCGCCCTTGATCAGTCGTGGTAAGCAGCCAGCCCCCGGCTATCCAGTATCTCGATGCGCCGCCGTTGCACGCTGATCATCCCGGACTCGATCAGACGGTGCAGGATGCGCGAGAAGGTTTCCGGCTGAATGCCGAGCTTGGAGGCGATCAAACGCTTGGGCACATCCAGGGTGACCACGCCGCTGTCATCCTCCTGGGACTGGTAGAGAAAGCGCACCACACGGTGGCTGGCGTTGGCCAGCGTCAAGGTGTCGATCTCGTTCAGGCGTTGATGCAGGCGGATGCTCAGGGTGCCGAGAATGTCCAGGCAGATACTGGGGTGTTGCTCGAGCATGCGCCTGTAGTGCGCGCCATTGAGGCTGGCGACGAGGCTTGCCTTGAGTGCCGTGGCGCTGACCGGGTAGTTCGGTGCGCCAGTAAACAGCAGGGCCTCTGCGAATGACTCGCCGGGGCGGATGACTTCGACCAGTTTTTCCTGACCATCGCAGACCACCCGGTGCAGCTTCACCTGGCCGCTGAACAGAAAGTAAAAGCGTTCGGCTTTGTCACCCTGGTGGAAAAGCGAGGCGCCCGCAGGCAGTCGCTTGAGATTGGCCGAGGCGCAGACTTCCTGCAGTGCCGTCTCAGGCAGCCGGCTGAACAGGTGATGCCGGCGAAGGTCCGCAACGAGCGATGTTTCGGTCAGCATGTTTCCTCCACCGGCGCACGTCCGGGAATGTTGGAGGTTGCATCCTAGAAGCACGCATCCGCCTGCCTCCTTGATCACGGACAAGATTGCTGGCCGCAGAGGCTTTGGGCCGGACTGTGAATACATCCGGGCCGAATTGACGATGGTCAATTCGTTCTACGCCGATATTGCCTACATTCCCATCATGTTGTGTTTAGCGGTTTGCTTTTAACTACATATGGTGATGGAGGCGTAATGTTGGGGCTTGATCAGATGAGCCGACCGATCTCGTTGCGCAAGCGGGATGGTCGTCTGGTGGCATTCGAACTGGACAAGATAAGGGCTGCTATCGAGGCGGCGGGTCTGGCCACTGGTGAGTTCGATCAGGCCACCGCTCGGGAGCTGGCCGCGCAGGTGCTGGAGCGTCTGCCGCAACGGGTCGTGGAGGTCGAGCAGGCCCAGGACGCGGTAGAGCGTGTGCTGATGGAATCCGGGCATTACGGCACCGCGCGCGCCTATATTGTCTATCGCGAGCAACATGGTCGATTGCGACGCGACCGCAAGGCGATCGTCGACGTCGCTGCCTCGATGAACGAATACCTGTCCCGTGAGGACTGGCGCGTGCGTGCCAATGCCAACCAGGGGTATTCCCTGGGCGGGCTGATCCTCAACGTGTCCGGCAAGGTCACCGCCAACTACTGGCTGGATGAGGTCTACAGCCCGGAAATCGGAACGGCGCACCGCGAAGGCGATCTGCATATCCATGATCTGGACATGCTGGCCGGCTATTGCGCCGGTTGGTCGCTGCGCACCTTGCTCAACGAAGGCTTTAACGGGATTTCGGGACGGGTCGAGGCGGGGCCGCCCAAGCATCTGTCGAGTGCGCTCGGGCAGATGGTCAACTTCCTCGGAACGCTGCAGAACGAATGGGCCGGAGCGCAGGCCTTCAGCTCCTTCGATACCTATCTCGCGCCGTTCGTGCGCAAGGACAATCTGGGCTTTGCTGAAATCCGCCAGGCCATTCAAGAGTTCATTTACAACCTCAACGTTCCGTCGCGCTGGGGCACGCAGACCCCGTTCACAAACCTGACCTTCGACTGGGTTTGCCCGGAAGACCTGCGTGAGCAGATCCCCTATATCGGCGGCGAAGAGATGCCGTTCGCCTATGGCGAGCTGCAGCATGAGATGGAGCTGATCAACCGCGCGTATATCGAAGTGATGCAGGCGGGCGACGGGCTCGGTCGGGTGTTCACCTTTCCAATCCCAACCTACAACATCACCCACGATTTCCCATGGGACAGCGAAAACGCCGACAGGCTGTTCGAGATGACGGCGCGCTATGGCTTGCCGTACTTCCAGAACTTCCTCAACTCGGACATGCAGCCCAACCAGGTGCGCTCCATGTGTTGCCGCCTGCAATTGGACGTTCGCGAACTGCTCAAGCGTGGCGGTGGGCTGTTCGGGTCTGCCGAGCAGACGGGTTCTCTGGGTGTGGTGACCATCAATTGCGCGCGGCTGGGCTATCTGCATCAGGGTGATCGCAAGAGTCTCTACGAGCACCTGGACGCTCTGCTGGAAATGGCTATGCAGAGCCTCGAGGTCAAGCGCAAGGTGATTCAGCATCACATGGATGCCGGGCTTTATCCCTACACAAAACGCTACCTGGGCACCTTGCGTAATCATTTCTCCACCATCGGCGTGAACGGTCTGCACGAGATGGTGCGCAACTTCACCGAAGACGCCGAGGGTGTTCATACGCCGGCAGGCCGCACCATGGCCATCGAACTGCTCGATCACGTTCGCGCCGTGCTGGTGCGCTTTCAGGAAGAAACCGGCCATCTCTACAACCTCGAAGCGACGCCGGCCGAAGGCACTACTTACCGGTTCGCCAAGGAAGATCAGAAGCGCTTCCCTGACATTCTGCAGGCCGGTTCGTCCGATGCGCCGTATTACACCAACTCCTCGCAGTTACCGGTGGGCTTTACCGATGACCCTTTCGAGGCGCTGGCGCTGCAGGACGAACTGCAGACCAAGTACACCGGCGGCACGGTGCTGCACCTGTACATGGCCGAGCAGATCTCGTCGGCACAGGCGTGCAAGAACCTGGTCCGTACCGCATTAGGTCGGTACCGCCTGCCTTACCTGACCGTGACGCCGACGTTCTCGATATGCCCGGTACACGGCTACCTGGCCGGTGAACACGAGTTCTGCCCGAAATGCGACGAGGCGCTTATCGCCAAGCAACAAAGCTGCTGCGCCTGATCGAGTTTCAGGAGCCAGCTTGCTGGCGACCATCTTGCGCCAAACCATCAATGCTAAAGGAGAGCCACATGAACCAAGCCACTCAACTACCCGAAGCCCAACGCCAGCGCTGCGAAGTCTGGACCCGCGTGATGGGCTATCACCGTCCGGTTACCGCCTTCAATCCCGGCAAGCAGTCCGAGCACCGGGAGCGCATGCATTTCACCGAGCAAGCGGCCAGCTTGGCGCGGTAGCCGTGGGTGCTGCATTAAGGGTCGGGGGCATGGTGCCCCTGACCACGCTGGATTTCCCCGATCACCTGGCTTGCGTATTGTTCTGCCAGGGGTGTGGCTGGCGTTGTCGCTATTGCCACAACCCGCAGTTGATTCCGAGTTGCGGCGCCGAGGAGCGCAGCTGGCAGGACGTACTAGGTTTTCTCGAGCAGCGTGTCGGCTTGCTCGAGGCGGTGGTGTTCAGCGGTGGCGAACCTACCTTGCAACTGGCCCTGCCAGACGCCATTGCCCAGGTCCGGTCGATGGGCTTCAAAGTCGGGCTGCACAGCGCTGGCATCAAGCCCAGGTTGTTCCGTCAGGTGCTACCGCTGGTGGATTGGGTGGGCTTCGACGTCAAGGCATTGCCGGAGCACAGCACGCTGATCACCGGCGTAGAAGGCAGCGGCAAAGCCAATTGGAAGAGTCTGGAGCACCTGCTGGAAAGCGAGGTTGCCCACGAGTGCCGCACCACGGTCCATTGGCAGCTGTTCGATGCAGATCGTCTGTGGGACATGGCCCAGCGCCTCCGCGCTTTGGGAGTGGAGCGTTTTGCCGTGCAATGTGTGCGTACCTCGCGGATGCTCGACGAGACCCTCACAGACAGCCACCCGCCATATGATCAGCAGAAGCTCTGGGATCGGATGGGAACGCTGTTTCCAACCTTCGTGCTGCGAGGGTAAGGGAGAAGGTCTTCGTTGCCGCGTGGCGGCGGGCTAAAGCCCAACCTACGCGCTGCAGGCATAAGCAGACCTTGCTCCTGAAGATGTGCGGAGCGGCGCACTCATATGCTGCTTTTCGTCGGGGCGAGCTCGCGATCAGGTGCTTGAACGGCTCTTGAGTCGTTGAACAAAGATCGCCAGCAAGCTGACTCTTACAGAGGGTGGCGTTGATGATCGACTCCGACCCCAGAACTGCAGATACCGGTCATAGTCAGGTAGGGTGGGCTTGAGCCCACCATTACAAAGAAGCCAGATGAAGCTGAGCCCAAGCGGGCTGTGCGCGGTTATCCAAAATCCCGGCGCATGCCGATGTGTGGAATCCCGTCCTCGAGATAAACCTCGCCCACCGGCTCGAAGCCGTAGCGGCCGTAATAGCCTTGCAGGTGGGCCTGTGCGGACAGGTAGATCGGCTGGCCCGGCCAATTTTCTCCGGCATGGTCGAGTGCCTGCACCATCAATTCATGTCCAATGCCCTGGCCGCGGGCCGAAGGCGCAGTGACGACGCGGCCGATGACCACGTCTCCGTTTTGCTGAATCGGGTCGAGCAGCCGCAGGTACGCCACCAGTTGCTGCTCTTGCCAGGCCATCAAGTGGCAGGTGTCGCCCAGCAGGTCCTGGCCATCGACATCCAGGTACACGCATTGTTGCTCGACCACGAAGACATCCGCGCGCAGGCGCAGAATGGCGTAGAGCTCCTGCGTGCTGAGTTCAGTGTGGTGTTTGCTGATCCAGTTGATTGACATGGCGCCGACTCGCAGAGAAACCTGTAGCGGATACTAAACGCATCCCGAACCAAAAGGCTGTCGGCTATACCGTTTCGCAGCAGGTGCCTCCCTCTGACTATTCGGCGCTGGCTCGCTCTTGTGGGGTCGAGCAAGCTCGCAAGGCGCGCGAGATCAGGGCCTGCGGGCGACACCAGACAAACTTTGCTCTGGTCCAGCGACGTTCTGATTGTACGATCAGCTCCAACCCCAGAACTGCAGATACCAGCCGTAACCCACTACCGCGGTGGCCACCCCGACGCAACCGAACGCCGCCAGCCGACGCAGGCCATTGGCGCCATGACGGCTGATCACACGCCAGGCCAGGTACAGGCTCCAGGCTATGGCGCCGGCCAGGAGCAGGGCGCGGGTCGGTTGCACCCAGGCGAGGATGAAACCCTCGTAGCGCAACAGCTTGATGGTGGTCGCTGAGAGGCCAAGGAACAGCCCGGCGCCGCCTAAAGGTATCAATGCCAGGGCCAGATGCTGGAACACATTGTCGCCGCGGTTCATCAAACCGACGGCGCCGCGCAGCAGCAGCCACAGGGCACCGCCGATCACCAGCGAACTGGCGCCTATATAGGTGAGGATGGCCGCGCCGTCGAGCCAGGTGAAGGCGTCGTTAGCTTGCGGGTAGTGGGTCAGCAACCACCAGGGTGCGTTGGCCTCCAGCGGCCAGAAAATATCGCGGTCCACCAGCCATTCAGCTGCGGTCTGCTTGAGGGTGATGAACCAGGGGCTGACCGTCCACTGGAAAGCGCCCATGGCCAGCCCGATCATGCCGAACAGCAGCAGCGTACTGTCCCAATGGTCGTGCTGCGGCTTGTCGCCGACGATGAGAATCTCCTGGTTCGGTGATCGAGCAGCGAGGGCGACGGCGCCGCGCTGCCCGCTGCAACGCCCACAGGCGTGGCATTCGCTGTTGCCTTGCATGCGGCGAATATCGATCAGCGGGGCGCAGTTGGGCGTGGCCAGCTTCGGGCCCTGATTGGCCTGCCAGCGCGCTTCATCGACCTTGTAGTGCATCGGCGCGAGGCGCGCCAGCAGGCCGAACACGCCGCTGACTGGGCACAGATGCCGACACCAGACCCGCTTGCCGCGGCCATAGAGGAAGCCGACGATCATTGCGGCAACGGTAGATCCGCCAAGAATCAGCGCCGCAGCACGGCCATAGTCATAAACGCTGATGAGCTGCCCATAAACGGTGGTCAGTACGAAGGCAATGGTTGGCCAGCCGCTCCAGCGAATCCACTGCGGGGTACGCTTGTTCAATCCGCGCCAGCTGATCCATTCGCTGAGCGAACCCTCGGGGCAAAGAACGCCGCACCAGAGGCGGCCGAACAACACCATCGACAGCAGCACGAACGGCCACCACAGCCCCCAGAACAGGAACTGAGCGAACACTGTGATGTTGTCCAGCATGCGCGCCTCGGAGGGCGGCAGCGAAAGGACGGCTGGCACAAGCAGCAATACCAGATAGAACCCCACCACCAGCCACTGGATCAGTCGGATGGTCCGGGCATGCTGGCGCAACAGGTCGCCTGCGCGTTCCAGCCACGGCGAGGCGGCCATCATGCGGGCTGAGCCTCCAGCTGCGGTTGCATACGCGGCCTCAACCAGAGCCAGACCGCCAGCCAGTACATTGCCATGATCGCAACCGCGGCCGTCGATGGCATGGCGCGATATCCGGTGAGACCCGCGATGGTGCTACCCAGCGTGCCGCCATCGTCGAGCAGTGACGAGGTATCCCACAGTGGATCGCCAAAAGCCGTGTAGAAGATTTCTGGGATATCCATGCCCATCAGTTGACCGCTGAAGCGGTCGAGCCCGGCCATCAGCAAGGCAGCGCCGAGCAGCAACAGCAGGGCTTCGCTGACCTTGAAGAAACGTTTCCACGAGATAAATCGGCTGCCGGCTTGCAGCGTCGCGTAGCTGAGCAAGGCGAGTACGAAACCGAGTACACCGCCGATCACGAATCCGGTGAGGTCGGCGCCTTGCTGCTGGTGCCCGATGCCGTAGAGAAACACCACGGTTTCACTGCCTTCACGCGCTACGGCAAGCATCGCCAGCACCAACAGCCCGATGCCACTCCCCTGGCTGAGGCTGGCTGCGGCACTGTTCACCAGGTTGCGTTTGAGGTCGCGCCCGTGATGGTGCATCCACCCGACCATCTGCAGGATAAGTAACGCGGCGATTACCAGCATGGCGCACTGGAACCATTCACCGGCCGGACCGGCCAGCCAGTCGCCAGCACTGAGAATGCCCCAGCCCAGCAGCGAGGCCAGTCCCAGCCCAGCCACCACGCCGCTCCAGAGCATGCGTAGTGCGTGACGATTGCCCGGTTGCTGGCTCAGCCAGGCATGCAGGATGCCGATGACCAGTAGCGCCTCGACGCTTTCGCGCCAGACGATGAACATTGATTGGCCCATTTCGCTTCTCCTGTGAAGGCGCTACTTGGCGATGATTTCCCCTTCCGGAAGATCCATGTGGAACTCATCGAAGAAGGGGTAGCGGCCGGGTTTGAGCGGATGGATCACGACGAACGAGGTGACGCCGGGTGAGAGCACCTTTTCAACCCGCAGTGGCGTGCTTTCGAACTCGGTCGGCCCACTGCCGGCATTGATGACCACGATCTTGAAGCGCTGGCGAGCCGGTACCTCGATGGTCGACGGCTCGAAGTGGCCGTCACGGATGGTCAGCTCGTAGGTGGGCAACCCGGCCTGGGCGCTACCAGCGAAACCGGCAGCGAGCAGGGCGAGGGTCGGGAGCAGAGCGCGTCGCATACTGACCTCCGGCTCAATAACCGCCTTTCTTGCCGATGCCGGCGTAGGTGAACTCGTAGTTCAACGTGCACTGCTCAAACCAGGGCGCGACGCCGGTTTCCTTGTCGACATGACGGCCAAACATGGCGTGATCGCCGCCTGGAGGCGAGATGGTGAAGGTCAGTGAGTATTTGCCTGGGCCCATCAATTTGACGTTGTCGCCATAGTGCGGTCCGTCGTTGGCGACCATCGGGTGGAAGTCGCCTTCGATCTTCTCATCCGAGCCTTTCTTGGTCAGGGAGTAACGGATATTCAGATACGAGACGAAACTGCCTTCCTGCCAGCCGTTACGGTTGTCTTCGGTCGCAGCAATGTCGGCTTCAAGGTGTACATCGGACTTCGAGGCGTCCAGCATCATGCCTGCTGGCTCCATCTCGACCGGCTGCAGATAGACGGCGCCGACTTCCATGCCACCACACTGTTGCGGTTCGCCGATGGGGTATTCCTTGGCTTGAGCGAGGGGGGCGAGGAGCAGCGATGCAATGGCGATTGTCGCGGGGATACGCATGAGGCCTCCAAACGGGGCGTTGTGGAATGACGAACAGAGGTTCGCATTCGCGAGGGTTAACGATAATGATTCGCGTCAATTCTGGATGAAATAGTTTGTTACGTATAGGCTTGGCTGGACGTCTCAACAGTGCTTGAACGGCTCAATCGCGCGGGTCACGGGCGTTGGGAGCGGGTGGGTGCGTTGCGTTGTCACACCCTGTCGGCGCGCCCGCTCGGGCGATCGAGCGAGGCCTGAGTGCCAAGAGACTAATGTCAGTGCCGTGACTGGAGGCGCGGCCTACCATATGCATTTTCGAGTCGGGAGATTTCATGCAAACCGCTGTACTGGACGCTCGAACCGCCCGCGTATTGCCCTGGCTGGTCGCCATCGCGTTCTTCATGCAGACCCTCGACGGCACCATCCTAAATACCGCATTACCAGCCATGGCGCGCGATCTCGCCGAGGACCCATTGCGTATGCAGGGCGTGATAATCGCGTACATGCTCACGGTGGCCTTGCTGATACCCGCGTCCGGGTGGATGGCGGATCGTTTCGGTACCCGACGCATCTTTTTCTCGGCCATCCTGTTGTTCACCCTTGGCTCGTTGCTCTGTGCGATCAGCGATAGCTTCAATCAGCTGGTGATGTCGCGGATCGTGCAAGCGGTGGGCGGCGCGCTGATGCTGCCGGTAGGACGTCTTGTGATCCTGCGAGCCTATCCGCGCAGCGAGTTCGTGCGGGTGATGACCTTCATTGCATTACCGGGCATGGTCGGCCCGCTGATCGGTCCGACCCTTGGTGGCTGGCTGGTGGAATACGCGTCCTGGCACTGGATATTTCTGATCAACCTGCCGGTGGGGTTGATCGGCTGCATTGCTGCGTTCCGGTTCATGCCGGATTTGAAAAGCGCTGAGCGAATCCGTTTCGATACGGTCGGTTTTCTGCTTTTCGGCGGCGCCATGGTGTTGATCACCATTGCGCTGGAAGGCCTCGGCGAAATGCACATGCCACACGCACGTGTCCTGTTGCTGATGATGATCGGCGCTGCTTGCCTGGCCGCTTACTGGCTGCGTGCGGGACATATCGAAAAGCCGCTATTCAGCCCAGCGCTTTTCCACACCCGCAGCTTTGCAGTGGGCATCTTCGGTAATCTGTTTGCTCGGCTGGGCAGCGGTGCGTTGCCGTTTCTGGTGCCGTTGCTGCTTCAGGTTGCCCTGGGCTATTCGCCGGCCCAGGCCGGAATGACGATGATCCCGCTGGCACTTGGCGCAATGCTCATCAAACCGTTGGCCAAGCCGCTGATCGACCGTCTCGGCTACCGTCGCATCCTGATTGGCAACACGCTGCTGTTGGGCAGCCTGATCGCAAGCCTGGCGACCATCGACGCACACACACCTACGGCGCTGCTACTCGTGCACCTTAGTCTGATCGGCATGGTCAATTCGATGCAGTTCACCGCAATGAACACCGTCACCCTCGTTGGGCTCAGCAATCGGAACGCCAGCAGCGGCAACAGCCTGCTCTCGGTGGTCGTGCAGTTGTCGATGAGCCTTGGAGTTGCCTCGGCGGGAGCGTTACTGGGTGGCTTTACCGCGCCAGGAGCTGAAGGGGAGGCGGTGCTGGACGCCTTCCATCTGACTTTCCTGTGTATCGGCGGGATGTCGATGCTGGCTGCATCGCTGTTCTTTCAACTGGACAGCAAGCAGACCATGGCGGCGCGACTTATCGACGAGGAATGAGACGGAGTCGATCAGTCGAGGCAGAGCTCGGCTTCCTCTTCTTCCTCGGGGATCTCGTCAGTCACGATCACGCGGGCGTGGTGGCTGTTTTCTTCCTCCATGCGCAGACCAAAGTAGCGCGTGTCATACGCATCCCAAAATGCCTCGACCTGCTCCATCGTGGCGGCCTCGAGGAGTACCTCCAGGCTGTGCTCCAGGACAATGGTGTAGAGTTTTTCGCAAGACATGGTTAGCAGGCTCGTGCTCGGTTCAGAAGAGTGGCTGCGCCTCTGTGCAGCCGTGATGTCATTCTGACAGCTGGCGCTCGTTTGGAAGCATCCGCTCATCGCCTTGAAGCCGTTTCCCGCTGAACGGTTAAGTCCCGATGTGGTCCGCGCGGTGCCTTCGCCGATTGCTAATGAATGAGTTGACCAGAAGCCGCTCGCAGTTGCTTTAGTGAAATCCGGTAACGGTTTTCTGCGGGGATTCGATGCAGGCCAAGCCTGTGTGGTGGGTATGCTTGCCACCCGCTGAAGATCAGCACTGCCGGTCGGGGACTGCACGGGCGCACAACGTCAATGCCCAGCTGGTGGAACCCAACGACGGAGCACGACGAATGTTAACGGTCAATGTGGGACCACTGGCACTGGCCGTTTCGCACGTGCTGCTACTGGTGAGCCTGTTCCTCTCGATGCTGACGGGGTGGTGGCTCGGGCGACGTAGCCAGCGCAATCCAGAGCAGCAACTGTTCAGGTTGTTACTGGTTGCACTGGTAGTCGCTCGCTTGTCTTTCGTGGTGGTCTATGTCGAGTATTTTCGGGACGAGCCCTGGCGCGTGATCGATATCCGCGACGGCGGGTTCATTGTATGGCCGGGGATTCTGGTCGCCATCCTGTGGGGCGTATCGCTTGCCTGGCGCGATGGTGCGGTGCGCAAGCCCTTGGGGTGGGCAATGGCGGTTGGGGTCTTGAGCTGGGGGCTCGGTAGTATCGGCCTATATGCGTTCGAGCAAGGCACGCGGCTTCCTGATATCGGCCTGAGGAACAACCGTGGGGCACCAGTTGCCTTGCATGAATTCGTCGGCAGACCCTTAGTGGTCAATCTATGGGCGACCTGGTGTCCACCGTGCCGTCGGGAAATGCCCGTGCTGGCCCAAGCGCAGCGCAACGAACCAGAGGTGACCTTCCTATTCGTCAATCAGGGCGAAGGAGCGCACCTCATCACGGAATTTCTAGATGCCGAGGGATACGTTCTGGAAAACGTCCTGCTCGACTCCGGCGGGCGGCTTGGCCAGCATGTTGGCTCATCGGCGTTGCCCACGACACTGTTCTACGATGCCCAGGGACGCCAGATCGGCAGCCACATCGGTGAATTGTCCGAGGCGAGTCTGGCTCGGGCGCTGGAAGGGATGAAAGCGAGTGCCAAGTGAGAATCAGTGAACCAAAGAACCTATGTTGTATTAACCCCATAAAGCAAAAAACCCTGACTTCGTGAAAAGTCAGGGGTTTTAATTTGGTGGAGCCGGGGGGATTTGAACCCCCGTCCGCCAGTTCTCCACTGTCGGTACTACATGCTTAGCCGTGTCTATTAAGTTAATCCGCAGCCGCCCGACTGGCAGGGTGCTTTGGACGAGTTGTGTAAGTTTTAGCCGCTTCGTCCACAACGTACTACGCGGCGATCCTGTTCTACGTGACAATCACTTTGGGTTTACAGGCATCCCCTAGTGATCGCTGGAGCCGAAGCTACCAGAAGGACTAGTCGCGCTGCTTACGCAGCGAGAGCGTAGCCCTCGTAGTTTTCGTCATTGGCAACTATAGAAAGTTGCAACAGTGGATTTACGAGTTCTGTTACCAACTCGGCATGCACCTAGAGCTTTGTTACCGGCGTCGAATCCTAATCGGCCCCATGAAGCGTGTAGCAGCCTCATGTGTTGCGCAGTGTACGCCTCCACACGGGATACGTCGAACGCTTGATGTAATAGATAAGGTCGGTCAGTCGATTTTCAAGGGTGAAACCGGCAAGGCCGAATAACGTGCGGCCTTGCCATGTGCGACTTAGTTGCTCGCACCCGAACCGGATCCAGCTGTGCCGCCCGAACCAGTGCTGCCTGGGCCTTTGAGTTCCTGCAGCGCTTTGGTGGAGTGAGCGATGCACTCTTCGGTGTTGCCAGCTTGCTGAGCCTGTTTGGCTTGGCTGACCAGCTCTTCGATTTCACTGCGGGCAGGCTCGCCAAGGGTTGCCTGGTTGGTGGTCATGTTGTCATCGATCTCTTGCATATTCAGCTGGCAGAGATCTTTGTCAGCGGCGAAAGCTGCTGGGCTGGCGATCAGAGCGGCGGCGGCGAGTAGGGCAAATTTCTTCATGAGAGTCCTCCAGGGGGTTAACTTCCCGGCGGTCCGCTTGGTTACGCAAATTGCGTGGCGGCACCGAGGTGAGTCGAGCCCGTTTCTGTTCCTGGGCTCCCAATATCGGACTGCGGCTCCGCTCGAGCGTTCTATCGTTGTTACGCGCTTACTTTCTCATGAGGGCTCAGGTCGAGACAGCAGCCGCTCTGGCCCGGCTGTTTCGGTTAACCAGATAGACCAGTCCGTGGTAGTCGATACCGCCATGTTGCGACAAGCCGATCTCGCAGGTGCGGCTGGTGGAGATGCCTTCTTCGCAGGTCTTCACGGCATTTTTGAGGTTTCGCAACGCGTGTGCGTTGAGCTCCGGGGTAGTGAAGCCTTTGTCGCCTGCGAAACCGCAGCAATGGATACCTTCTGGCACCACCACTTCGCTGGCGCATCGGCGGGCGATATCAATCAATGCCTGGGCTTCGCCGAGGTGCTGAGTGCTGCACGTTACGTGGACGGCGATGGGGCCGGCCTGCGGCTCGAAATCAAGTTTGTCGAGCAGGTGGGTGCGGATGAAACGTACAGGGTCGAATATCTGTAAGCGATCGTCCGTCAGCTCCTGCACCATGCGGAGCGTGCAGGGGCTGGTGTCGCAATAGATGGGGTCGAGGCCGCCTCGGCTTGCTTTGAGCAATGCATCCAACGTTTCCTGTCGTTTCTTTTCGGCTTGTTCGGCATAGCCCTTGGAAGCGAAGGGTTGCCCGCAACATAAGTTGTTCAGATCATCGGGAAATACGATCTGATAGCCTGCTTTTTCCAGAAGGGCGCGGGTGGTGTCGAGCAGCGGCTCCTGCTGCTGATCGCGTGCCGCCGGGCCCATGGCTCGGGATACGCACGCAGCGAGGTAGACCACGCGTGGTCTTTCGTCATCCGGCGACGGTTTTGGCAGATGCAGCCGCTGCAGGGGCTGCGGCATTGCCGACGTCCATTGCGGAACTCGGCCTTTGCTGGCTTTGGTGAATGCCGCCGAGGTCTTGCTGAGCAGGCGAGTGCCCATCATCAGGTGCGCGCCATTGGCGACATGCAGCATGAAACGCGCACCTTGAACGCCGGTGCTGAAGTGTTCGGCCAACCAGTTTGCCCCACGGGTGTTGTCAGCGTCGCGGCCACGGAGCTTGCGCACCAGATCTCCAGTGTTGATGCCTACCGGGCAGCGTTGAGCGCATAGACCGGTGGCCGCACAGGTCTCGACTCCGTGGTAGCCAAACAGGCGCTCGAGTTCAGATGTGTCTATGCCGGCGCGCGTCTTTGCCTGAATGTCGCGCCAGACGACGATGCGCTGGCGCGGCGTCAGGGTCAGCCCATTGGATGGGCAGACCGGCTCGCAGAAGCCGCACTCGATGCATTTGTCGACGATCTCGTCGGCAGCCGGCATCGGTTTGAGGTGCTTGAGATGGATCTGCGGATCTTCACTGAGGATGACGTCCGGGTTGAGGATGCCTTGCGGGTCCAGCAGACGCTTGATCTGCCACATCAGCTGATAGGCTTCCTGCCCCCATTCCAGTTCTACGAAGGGCGCCATGTTGCGGCCGGTGCCGTGCTCGGCTTTCAGCGCGCCGCCAAACTCAACGGCGACCAGCTGGGTGACGTCCTGCATGAATGTTTCGTAACGAGCGACTTGCAGTGGATCGTCGAAGCCCTGCGTAAAGACGAAGTGCAGGTTGCCTTCCAGGGCGTGGCCGAACAGGATCGCCTCGCTGTAGGCGTGCTTGTCGAATAGCTGGATCAAGCGGTTGACGCCTTCGGCCAGGCGCTCGATAGGGAAGGTCACGTCTTCGATGATGACTGTGGTCCCGGTCTGACGTACCGCTCCGATGGCGGGGAAGGTGTCCTTGCGGATCTTCCAGAGCTGGTTATAAACAACCGGGTCTTCGCTGAAGTCGACTTGCTTTTCCACAGGGAAATGCGCGATGGACGTCATGATCAGGTTGATCTGTTCGTGAAGAAGCGTCTGGCTCGCCGCGCGGGACTCGATCAGCAAGGCGCAGGCGTTAACCGACAACGCCTTGACCCATTCGGGCATGCCGGCCTTGTTCTCGACCGAACGCAGGCTGCGCCGATCAAGCAGTTCGACCGCTGATACGGGTTGCTGTTTGAGTACCGGAACGGCAAGACAGCAGGTTTCCACGTCAGGGAAGACGACCAGTGCGCTGGCCTTGTGCGGGTGGTCCGGCACGGTGTCGTACGTAACCGCGCTGATGAAGCCGAGCGTGCCTTCCGAACCGACCATGAGGTGGTTGAGGATGTCGAGCGGCTCGTCGTAATCGACCAAGGCGTTGAGCGAGAAACCCGTTGTGTTTTTCAGTCGATATTTGTGGCGGATCTTGGCGGCCAGTTCGGTATTGGCGCGCGTAGCACGGCCCAGCTCGGCGAGCTGATCGAGCAGGGCAGTGTGGCTCTGGCGGAAGGATTGGACGCTGGCCGCGTCTTCGCTGTCGACAACGGTGCCGTCTGCCAATACCACGCGCAGGCCTGCAAGTGTCTTGTAGCTGTTCTGTGCCGTGCCGCAGCACATCCCACTGGAATTGTTAGCGACGATTCCGCCGATCTTGGCTGCATTGATCGAGGCCGGGTCAGGGCCGATCTTGCGCTGAAAGGGTAACAAGACCGCATTGGCGTTAGCGCCGATGACGCCAGGCTGCAGGCGAATCTGCGCGCCGTCATTCCGGATTTCGCGGCCGTTCCAGTTATCACCCAACACGATCAATACGGAATCAGAAATTGCCTGACCGGACAGGCTGGTACCGGCGGCGCGAAAAGTCACCGGCACCCTCATCTCGTGGGCCAGCTTGAGCAGGCTCACTACCTCCGTTTCCGACTCGACCCGAACGACCAGTTTGGGAATCAGCCGATAGAAGCTTGCGTCGGTGCCAAAGGCCAGCGTCGAGAGCGGGTCGTCGAAGCGGCGTTCGGCCGGGATCAGCGTTTCGACGGCAGCGAGGAAGTCGGTCGGTAAAGCGGCAGTCGCGGTCATCGGAGGCTCCGGTAAGAAAGCGGGCCACGTCGGACGCGCGGCCTTCTCTTTGTATCAGTGTTGCTTAGTCCACGACGCGGCTGGTCTGGTAGCGGTCGATTTCGCGGACCAGCGAGTCGGTGGTGATTTCGCTGATGGACTTGGCCCCCGTCAGCACCATGGCGACGCGCATCTCCTTCTCGATCAGGTCGAGCAGGTTGGTTACGCCTGCTTCGCCAGCAGCCGCCAGGGCGTAGGCGAAAGCGCGACCCAGCATGACCGTATCTGCACCCAGAGCGATCATGCGCACGACATCGAGGCCGCTGCGAATACCAGAGTCGGCCAGGATTTTCAGATCGCCTTTGACTGCGTCAGCGATGGCCGGCATGGCGCGGGCACTGGACAGCACACCGTCCAGCTGCCGGCCGCCGTGGTTGGACACAATGATGCCGTCTGCACCAAAGGTGACGGCGTCACGCGCATCTTCTGCATCGAGGATGCCCTTGATCACCATCGGGCCGTCCCAGAATTCGCGGATCCATTCCAGGTCCTTCCAGGATATCGACGGGTCGAAGTTGGCGGCCAGCCAGCCGATGTAGTCTTCAAGCCCCGTAGGATTTCCGCGGTAGGTGGAGATGTTGCCCAGATCATGCGGCTTGCCGTGCAGGCCTACGTCCCAGGCCCAGAGTGGATGAGTCATGGCCTGTACCATCCGACGCATATTGGCATTCGGGCCGCTCATGCCGGAATGCGCGTCGCGGTAGCGGGCACCGGGTGTCGGCATATCCACAGTGAACACCAGGGTAGTGACGCCGGCCGCCTTGGCGCGCTCCAGGGCGTTCTTCATGAAGCCGCGGTCTTTCAGCACGTAGAGCTGGAACCACATGGGACGCTTGATTGCCGGTGCGACTTCCTCGATCGGGCAGACCGACACCGTCGACAGTGTAAACGGGATGCCTTTCTTATCGGCTGCACGCGCTGCCTGCACTTCGCCGCGGCGGGCAAGCATGCCTGTGAGCCCGACCGGCGCGAGTGCAACCGGCATCGACAGGGTTTCACCGAACAGCTGGGTTTCCAGGCTCAACTCCGACATGTTGCGCAGCACGCGTTGGCGCAGGGCAATGCTTGCCAGGTCCTCCACATTACGACGCAGGGTGTACTCGGCGTAGGCGCCGCCATCGACGTAATGGAAAAGAAAAGGGGGCAGTTTGCGTTTTGCGGCAGCGCGGTAATCTGTAGAGGCGGAGATGATCATCGTGTGTACTCACCGAGTGAAACAAAGTGGGTCCCGGGCGCTCCCGTCCATGACGTGACGAAGGCGTCGTCTCAAATAATTCTGCCCTGTCAGCGCGGACGCGGCGCAGCTACAGGGCTTAGGGCCAAACAGTTCTGCCCCGACGAGTAGGGGCAGAACGAGGTTGCGTCAGGTACCAACCAGCGGGTCCGTTACGCCGAATACGTAGATCGCGACCATGCCGATGATGCCGGTAGCCAGTACGTAGTACAGGGTAGGCCAGATGGTCTTGCGCAGGGTGACTCCCTCTCGACCAAGCAGGCCCACAGTGGCCGAAGCCGCAACCACGTTGTGGATGGCAACCATGTTGCCCGCCGCAGCGCCGACCGCCTGCGTTGCCACTATCATCGCGCCAGAAATACCTAGCGACTGAGCCACGCCGAATTGGAACTGGCTGAACATCATGTTGCTGACAGTATTCGATCCTGCCAGGAACGCGCCCAGCGCACCGACGGAGGGTGCAAGCAGCGGGTAGATTCCACCGACGCTGTCTGCGACGTAGCGCGCCATGGCGATCGGCATGCTTGGCAGGTCTGCAGCGTTTACCCCGGAGTTGATCAGGATGCGCACCATCGGCACGGTGAACAGCAGCACGAAACCTGCGCTCAACAGCACACTGCTCGATTCCTTGACCGCTGCCTTGAGTTCCGAGGCGCGCATGCTGTGAAGGAAGAAGGTGATCAGTACTACGGCAACCAGAATTCCGCCTGGCAGGAAGAGCGGCTCGATGCTGGCGCTGACGCCCGTCTCGCCAAGGATATTGGCGAACGCGATGGAGACCGTCTTCAGCGCCGCCGAGACCTGCGGGAAGACTCGGCTGATCACCAGAATCGCACCGACCAGCACGTAGGGCAGCCAGGCGCGGAAGGCGCTCATGGGGCGTGCAGCCAGGTCGTCCAGCTTCATCTCTATGGTTCCGATCCACTCGGCGGGCCAGTCTTTGGCGTCGGCAAAGTCCCAAGTGGATTTCGGCGTCAGGAAGTTGAAGCGAGCTGCCGTGGTAACGATTGCCAGACCAACCAGGCCGCCTAGAAGCGATGGGAATTCCGGGCCGAGAAACACGCCAGTGGCGACATAGGGGAGAGTGAAAGCCAGGCCTGCGAAAAGTGCAAAAGGCAGCACCTCGAATGCTGGTTTCCAGCTCTTATCCTTGCCGAAGAAGCGCGTCAGCATCATCACCATGATCAGCGGCATGACGGTGCCAGCGATGGCATGGGTAATCGCCACGCTGCTGGTGATCTGCTGCAGAAAAATCGGCCAGCTGGAGCCTTGAGCAACAAGCTGCTCGCCGAGCGTGGCGGTATCAAGGCCACTGTTCACGCCAACCACGATTGGTGTGCCTACTGCTCCAAAGGATACCGGTGTGCTTTGCACGAGCATGCCCATCAGAACCGCCGCCATGGCAGGGAACCCCACCGCGACCAGCAGAGGTGCAGCGATCGCAGCGGGCGTACCGAAACCGGATGCACCTTCGATGAAGCAGCCAAACAGCCAGGCTATGATGATCGCCTGGATTCGTCGGTCGGGGCTGATGGTCGTAAAGCCAGCACGGATTGCGGTGATACCGCCGGAATGCTTCAGTGTATTCAGCAACAGTATCGCGCCGAAGATTATCCAGAGCAGGCCAAGGGTAATGACCAGCCCCTGCAAGGTTGAAGCGATGATCCGGGTGACGCTCATGTCCCAGACGAACAAGCCGATGGCGGCCGTGAACAGAAACACGACAGGCATGGCGCGACTCGCGGGCCAACGCAGACCGATCAGAAGTACCGCCGCGAGCAGGATCGGGGTGAAAGCGAACAGGGCGAGCAATCCGTTAGA
Organism: Stutzerimonas zhaodongensis; assembly: GCF_003696365.1. Classification (GTDB taxonomy): domain Bacteria; phylum Pseudomonadota; class Gammaproteobacteria; order Pseudomonadales; family Pseudomonadaceae; genus Stutzerimonas; species Stutzerimonas zhaodongensis. Next base: position 974,662 of record NZ_RFFM01000002.1, on the reverse strand, counting down.
CATTTCAGGCTCCCATGATCGAAGTGAACGAACGGAGCCCTGAGTGGACTGGTATTGAACGGATGAATGGAGACCGCATGATGTGTCCTCTTCTTGTTGGAAGCTCTTGACTGTAAACTGGTAATACCAATTTACAGGAAGGTCTGGCCAGCGTATGAGGTCTCATGGCGAGGCGTCAATTGAGGTCGTATAGACTTTCGTAGCATTTGCGCTTGTTGCTAGGCGCCACGCCACTGGCTACGCTGGATATCACGCAAGTGGTCAAACCAATCGAGAGGCGGCATGGAAGTGGGAATGGTGCGTCAGCGGAGGCTGGCCGATAACATCGTCGAACAGCTGGAAGCGATGATCCTCGAAGGTACTCTCAAAGCCGGCGAGCGGCTGCCGGCCGAACGTGTCCTGGCAGAGCAATTCGGTGTGTCCAGGCCGTCGTTGCGCGAGGCAATTCAGAAGCTCGCGGCCAAAGGGCTGCTTGTGAGTCGTCACGGTGGGGGCAACTTCGTTGCTGAATCACTGGGCTCGACGTTCAGTGATCCCTTGCTGCATCTGCTGGAAAATAATGCCGACGCGCAGCGCGACCTTCTGGAGTTTCGCCATACCCTTGAAGGCAGTTGCGCCTACTATGCGGCTCTGCGGGCAACGGAAGTTGATCAGCAACGCTTGGGCGAAGCGTTCGCGGCTCTGCAGGATTGCTATCAGCGTGAAGGCACTGTGACCCGCGCTGAAGAGGGCGCTGCCGATGCGAGATTTCATCTGGCCATTGCCGAGGCCAGTCACAACGCGGTTTTACTGCACACCATCCGTGGGCTGTTCGATCTGCTCAAGCGTAACGTCGTGACCAATATCGGCGGTATGTATGCGCTGCGCAATGAAACGAGGGACATGCTCATGAGCCAGCATCAGGAGCTTTACGACGCCATCATTGCGCGTCGCGCAGGTGAGGCTCGCGATGTGATCCATCGTCACATCAGCTATGTGCAGGAGGTACTGGCCGAAGGGCAGCAGGCAGCCCAGCGCCTGGCTCGGGCGCAGCGCCGGCAGGGTCGTTCGGAGTGATTTCGGGAATGCCTGGCTAATGGTGTTGCTTTGCCAGCCTAAGGCGAGATGCGTGACGAGCGGGCGAACCCGCTCTGAATGGCTGCGGACTCAGTCGTCCTTGCCCTTGCTGCGTATGGCGCGCTGGATCTCGCGGTCGGAGTCGCGCTCCTTCTCGGTATGGCGCTTGTCAAATTCCTTCTTGCCCTTACCCAGTGCAATGTCGCACTTGATCAGGTGCTTCTTCCAGTAGATCGACAGCGCTACGCAGGCATAGCCCTTTTGCTGCACGGCGCCGAACAACTTGCCCAGCTCTCGTTTGTTCAAAAGCAGCTTGCGGGTGCGAGTCGGATCGGCAATGACATGCGTGCTGGCAGTAGTCAGAGGCGTGATATGACACCCCATCAACCAGGCTTCGCCGTCCTTGAGCAGAACGTAGCTGTCTACCAGTTGCGCCTTGCCAGCGCGGAGGCTTTTCACTTCCCAGCCGGCCAGAACGAGGCCAGCCTCGAATTTCTGCTCGATGAAGTAGTCGTGTAGCGCTTTCTTGTTTAGCGCGATGGTCCCGGGGGACTGTTTCTTCTGTTTGGCCATAGGCTGCGCATTATAGGGAGTCGCGTTGCGGCTGGCGATAACCTGATGCTGCGACGGTGCGAAACTTGAGAGGGGTGCGCTTATCCCCGACAATGGGCATCTTTGAGGTTGCTCATGCTCAAATGCTCGCTTTGCGGCGCTCCGGGGCTACGCAAGCTCTCGGAATAGCTGAAAGCCCTGGCCGCAGCTGCCGATAGTCGACTGACGAAGTAGAAGGGACTGAATGACAACGCATATTCAACGTTCGGCGCTGCTGCCCTATCCGGCGCACGCACTGTTCGACATGGTCAATGATGTAGCCAGTTATCCGCAATTTCTTCCCTGGTGTTCGGCTACCGAGGTTCTGTCCAGCAGTGAAAGCCAGATGCAGGCCAGCATGACGGTGGCCAAAGCAGGCATGAGTCAGCGATTTCTGACGCGTAATGAGCTGCAGCCAGGCAAACGCATCGAGATGACGCTGGAGGAAGGGCCGTTCAGTCATCTGCACGGTATCTGGGAGTTCAAGGCCTTGGGCGAGAAGGCCTGCAAGATCAGTCTTGACCTCACCTTCGATTATGCCGGGCCGCTAGTCCGCGCCACACTCGGCCCGCTGTTCAATCAAGCTGCCAACACACTTGTCGACGCATTCTGTGAAAGGGCAAAAGCGCTCTATGGATAAACCGATGATCGCTGTTGAAGTGGTCTATGCATTGGCTGACAAGCAAAAGCTGCTACGTCTGGCTGTTCCGCAGGGCACAACCGTTCGAGAGGCTGCATTGCGTTCCGCAATGGATGGCTTCTTCCCTGGGCTTGATCTTGTGACGGCGCCGCTGGGTATTTTCGGCAAGGCGGTGCCCAAGCCGGATGAACGGGTGCTTGAGGAAGGGGAGCGAGTGGAGATCTATCGGCCGCTTATTGCTGACCCTAAGGAAGTGCGTAAACAACGAGCAGCCAAAGCAGCGCAAAACAAGGCTGACGACGCCGCTAAGGCCTAACTGCTGAACAGTGGCGCAAAGAAAAGCCCGGCGCGCCGGGCTTTTTTGTATCTGCGCGTGTTTATTAGTTCGTTTCGAGGCGGTCCGGGGTAGGCACCGGTACAGGCTCGGCTGCATCGACATCGCGCTGAATCTGATCGAGCAGAGATCCCGCCTCGACCGCATCCTGTGCCGGACGAGCCGGTGCATCGGTCGGGCGGCGTTCGGTGCCCAGGATGGCCTCGTCACGACTGACGCCAGGTTTGAAGTCGCCTGCGAGGCCAGCCAGCTGGTCGTTGGCATTGAAGACCAGGCTTACGCGCTCCTGCTGCCGCTGGCTGCCACCTGGCTGGATGCTGTACAGATAATCCCAGCGATTGGCATGGAAGGTGTCGGTAATCAGCGGATTGCCCATGATAAACCGCACTTGCGATCGGGTCATTCCTGGGCGCAACTGGTCTATCATGTCCTGCGTAACGACATTGCCCTGTTGAATGTCGACCTTGTAAACCCCGGGGAATGAACAACCGGCGAGTGCGAACAGGCCCACGAGCGTGAGGCTGGACAGCATGAGCTTGGTGTTTTGCATCGGTAGGTGACTTCCACTATCTTGGCTGGGCAAAGCCCGGATCATACCCGTATTGAAGGAGGCTGCGAAACAGCAGCAGCGAGAAAGCCAACCATGGTCGAAAATAGCGAACTACGTAAAGCCGGTCTCAAAGTAACCCTGCCACGGGTCAAGATCCTGCAAATGCTGGATACCACCGACCAGCGCCACATGAGCGCCGAGGACGTCTACAAGGCGTTGATGGAAGCCGGCGAGGATGTCGGTCTGGCGACCGTATACCGCGTGTTGACCCAATTCGAGGCAGCTGGCCTTGTGGTTCGGCATAACTTCGACGGTGGCCATGCGGTATTCGAATTGGCTGACGGTGGTCACCATGACCACATGGTCTGCGTGGACAGCGGTGATGTGATCGAATTTTTCGATCCTGAGATCGAGAAGCTGCAAAAAGAGATCGTAAAGCGCCACGGATACGAATTGGTCGACCATAACCTGGTGCTTTACGTCCGTAAGAAAGCTGACTGATTACGCGATGGCTGAACAGTAGAAGGCGACCTTGATGGTCGCCTTTTTTGTCTCGGTCATGAGGGTTGTGCAGAGCGGATCATCTGCCGTGCGTGAGCCAGTGCTTGCTCGGTCAAGTCAACGCCGCCGAGCATTCGTGCGATCTCTTCCACCCGCTCGGCTCCTTCCAGAGCCGCCACCGCCGTGTGCGTCTCATCCCGGCCGCGCGCTTTATGCACGAAGAGATGATGGTGCCCTTGCGCTGCCACCTGAGGTAGATGCGTGACAGTGAGCACCTGGCCGCGCTCGCCAAGCCTGCGCAGCAGTTGGCCGACGACTTCGGCAGTGGGGCCGCCAATGCCGACGTCCACTTCGTCGAAGACCAGGGTTGGTGTCCGCGAGGTTTGGGCAGTAATCACCTGAATTGCGAGGCTGATCCGCGAAAGCTCGCCACCGGACGCCACCTTCGCTAGAGGGCGTAGCGGCTGTCCGGGGTTGGCGCTGACGAGAAACTCAACCTGCTCAAGTCCATGCGGCATGAGGTCATCGCCTGGCGTAGGTTTGAGCACTACGCTGAATTGGCCTCCCGGCATCCCCAGCCGCTGGATTTCCGCTGCGACCGCCACCGCGAGAGATTCGGCCGCGCGCTGTCGAGCGGCGCTGAGCTCCTCGGCTTTGTCTCTGTAGTGTTGTGCGTATGCAGCCAATTCCTCTCCGAGCTGCTCGAGCGCATCATCATCGGCGTTGAGGCTTTCCAGTTCCTCGAACAATCCCTGTTGGAGGGTGGTCAGTTCCTGTGGCTTTACGCGATGCTTGCGCGCCAGCGTATAAATGGTGTCTAGTCGTTCCTCCAGCGTCTGCTGGCGCTGCGGGTCGGAGTCGAAATGGTCGAGGAATCGGTTCAGCTCGCCTACGGCCTCTTCAACCTGAATCTGAGCGCTCGATAAAAGGTTGACTGCTTCGCCAAGGGCCCCTGGTTGGTTCTGGAATGACGTCAGACGCTGAAGGCTCGACGTCAATGCCGAAAGCACATTGCCCGCATCACTCTCGCTGCAAAGGTCCAGGACCTGACGACAGGCGCCGAGCAAGTGCTCGGCATTTGCGAGATTCTTATGCTCCTGCTCAAGCTGTTCGAGCTCGTCTTCGCCGAGAGCCAGCGTTTCAAGCTCTTCGAGCTGATAGCTCAATAACTGATGGCGAGCGCGCTGCTCATCACTGCTGTTGCTCAGACGTTCCAGTGTCTGACGCGTCTGGCGCCAGCGCTGCGCAGCCAATTGCACCTGGCGCGCCAGATCCTGGCTCCCTGCATATTCGTCGAGCAGACGGCGATGGGTGTCGAGCTTGAGCAGCGACTGATGTTCATGCTGGCTGTGGATGTCGATCAATAGCTCGCCCAGGGCCTTCAGGTCTCCCTGCGGGCAAGGCGTCCCGTTGATGTAGCCGCGGGACCGGCCCTCGGCCGTTATGACCCGCCGAAGAATGCACGGGCCGTCGTTGTCGAGATCCCGTTCAGCGAGCCAGGTGCGAGCGTCCGGGATGTCATCCAGGTCGAAGCTGGCCAGGATGTCGGCTTTGTCGGCGCCAATACGCACCACGCTGCTGTCTGCCCGGTCTCCAAGGGTGAGCCCTAAGGCGTCGAGCATGATCGACTTGCCAGCGCCGGTTTCCCCGCTGATCACGCTCATGCCGCGTTTCAGCTCGAGATCAAGATGCTCGACGATGGCGTAATTATGAACCGAGAGGTGGACCAGCATGGCAGGGCTCCTGCGTAGGCGACTGGCTATTTATACAGTGCTTTTGGTTTGCCCTTCAAGCAGCCAGAGCCCAATGGCCTGTAAACAAGGTGCGCATAGCGACTTCGCCTGTTTCTTCGCCGTGGGTTGAGATGTGAATTTGCCCTTGAAGCATGAATTCTTGCCCCCATATAGCGGCACAAGCGCGGGCCAACGCCCGCAGACGTATCGATGAGGAGGACCGCATGGCCGACGAGCAGAACCTGGACAACCAGACCCCCGAAGAGAACGAAAGCGAGCAAGCCGGGAAGACCGAGGATCTGGCTGCTCGCGTGCAGTCCCTCGAGGAGCAGCTGGCAGCCGCGCAGGATCAGTCGCTGCGCGTGGCGGCCGAGCTCCAGAATATCCGTCGCCGCGCAGAGCAGGATATTGAGAAGGCGCACAAGTTTGCGCTGGAGAAGTTCGCCGGTGATTTGCTTGCCGTAGCAGACAGCTTGGAGCGCGGCCTGGAGCTGTCGAATCCTAACGACGAAGCGGTCAAGCCGATGCGTGAGGGTGTGGAGCTGACCTTCAAGCTGCTGCTGGATACGTTGGCCCGCCATCAATTGGTCCAGTTGGATCCGCAGGGCGAGCCCTTCAATCCCGAGCACCATCAGGCGATGGCAATGGAAGAAAGCACCCATGCCGAGCCGGGAAGCGTGCTCAAGGTCTTCCAGAAAGGCTATCTGCTCAACGGGCGCCTGCTACGTCCGGCCATGGTCGTGGTCAGCAAGGCGCCTGCAGAAACACCGCCTTCGATTGATGAGAAGGCTTGAATTTCGGCTAGTGACCCCCATCTCGTAGCCAAGCGTTTTTGTGTTACCCGCAGCCGGTAAACAGGCGCGGACCAATCAAAGTTCGGAGAGAAGCATATGGGCAAGATTATCGGTATCGACCTGGGAACGACCAACTCCTGTGTCTCCATCCTGGAAAACGGCAAGGCCAAGGTGATCGAGAACGCCGAAGGCGGTCGCACCACGCCGTCGATCATCGCGTACGCCAATGATGGCGAGATCCTGGTCGGCCAGTCGGCCAAGCGTCAGGCGGTGACCAACCCGCACAATACGTTGTATGCCGTTAAGCGTCTGATCGGCCGTCGTTTCGACGAAGAAGTCGTGCAGAAAGACATACAGATGGTCCCTTACAAGATCGTCAAGGCTGACAACAGCGACGCCTGGGTTGAGGTGAGCGGCCAGAAGATGGCGCCGCCACAGATCTCTGCCGAGATCTTGAAGAAAATGAAGAAGACCGCCGAAGACTATCTCGGCGAGCCAGTTACCGAAGCGGTCATCACCGTTCCGGCCTATTTCAACGACAGTCAGCGTCAGGCTACCAAGGACGCGGGCCGTATCGCCGGTCTGGACGTCAAGCGCATCATCAACGAGCCGACAGCGGCTGCGTTGGCGTATGGCATGGATAAAGCCAAGGGCGATCACACTGTCATCGTCTATGACCTGGGCGGCGGTACTTTCGACGTCTCGGTGATCGAGATCGCTGAAGTCGACGGTGAGCACCAGTTCGAAGTGTTGGCCACCAATGGCGACACCTTCCTCGGTGGTGAGGACTTCGACATTCGTCTGATCGACTACCTCGTGGATGAGTTCAAGAAAGAAAGCGGCATGAACCTCAAGGGTGATCCGCTGGCTATGCAGCGCCTGAAGGAAGCCGCTGAGAAAGCCAAGATCGAGCTTTCTTCCAGCCAGCAGACCGACGTCAACCTGCCATACATAACTGCAGACGCGACAGGTCCAAAGCACCTGAATGTGAAAATCTCTCGTGCCAAGCTGGAAGCGCTGGTCGAGGATCTGGTGCAGCGCACTATCGAGCCTTGCCGCATGGCAATGAAGGACGCCGGTATCGATGCGTCGAAGATCGACGACGTGATCCTGGTCGGTGGCCAGACTCGCATGCCGCTTGTGCAGCAGAAGGTTGCGGAGTTCTTCGGTAAGGAAGCGCGCAAGGACGTGAACCCGGACGAAGCGGTCGCCATGGGTGCCGCCATTCAGGGTGCCGTTCTGGCCGGTGACGTCAAGGACGTACTGCTGCTCGACGTCTCCCCGCTGACCCTGGGTATCGAAACCATGGGCGGTGTGATGACTGCATTGATCGAAAAGAACACCACCATCCCGACCAAGAAGTCGCAGGTGTTCTCCACCGCTGACGACAACCAGAGCGCAGTGACCATTCATGTGCTGCAGGGTGAGCGTAAGCAGGCGGGGCAGAACAAGTCGCTGGGTCGTTTCGATCTGGCCGAGATTCCGCCGGCTCCGCGTGGCGTGCCGCAGATCGAGGTTACTTTCGACATCGATGCCAACGGCATCCTCCACGTATCAGCGAAGGACAAGGCCACCGGCAAGCACCAGTCCATCGTGATCAAGGCCAACTCCGGTCTGTCCGAAGAAGAGATCGAGCAGATGGTGCGTGACGCTGAGGCCAACGCCGAGGAAGACCGCAAGTTCGAAGAGCTGGTCACTGCACGTAACCAGGGCGATCAGTTAGTCCACGCGACCCGCAAGATGCTGACCGAAGCCGGCGACAAGGCTACCGAAGAAGACAAGGCCAACATCGAGAAAGCGATTGGCGAATTGGAAGTTGCGATCAAGGGCGACGACAAGGCCGAGATCGAAGCCAAGATTGCTGCGGTTTCCCAGGCTTCCACGCCGCTGGCGCAGAAGATGTACGCCGAGCAGCCTCAAGGTGGCGAAGGCCAGCAGGCTGACAATGGCGGGCAGGCTGGTGACGACGTTGTCGACGCTGAGTTCGAAGAGGTCAAGGACAACAAATAAGCCGCGGCTTATGCCTCCAGAGCCGCGGTCACTCGATGACTGTTGCTTTTGCTCAAACGCCTGGCGGCATTGCCGCCACGGGTGTGACTGCCGCGCGGGGGCTTGCTCCCGCGTCGGCGCGTCTGGAGGGTACGAATTGAAGGTTCAGGAAATTTATGGCCAAACGTGATTATTACGAAGTGCTGGGTGTCGAGCGTGGCGCCAGCGAGGCGGAGCTGAAAAAAGCTTATCGCCGCCTTGCGATGAAGCATCATCCGGACCGTAATCCCGGAGACAAAGCCGCCGAAGACGCTTTCAAGGAAGCCAATGAGGCTTATGAAGTGCTGTCGGACGCGAGCAAGCGTCAGGCCTACGACCAGTACGGTCATGCCGGTGTCGATCCGCAGATGGGCGCCGGTGCTGGTGCCGCATACGGCGGTGCAAACTTCTCCGATATCTTCGGCGACGTTTTCAGTGACTTCTTTGCTGGTGGGCGGGGCAGCTCCCGCGGCGGTGCGCAGCGCGGTAGTGACCTGCGTTACACCTTGGAGCTGGATCTTGAAGAGGCGGTGCGCGGCACCACCGTGACCATTCGCGTGCCCACCCTGGTGGAGTGCAAGACGTGTGATGGGTCTGGCGCCAAGAAAGGTACCAGCCCTGTGACATGTACCACCTGTGGCGGTATTGGTCAGGTGCGAATGCAGCAGGGCTTCTTCTCGGTACAGCAGACCTGTCCGCGTTGCCATGGTAGCGGCAAGATGATCTCTGATCCCTGCGGCAGCTGCCACGGCCAAGGTCGGGTCGAAGAGCAGAAAACCTTGTCGGTCAAGGTGCCGCCAGGCGTTGATACAGGCGACCGTATCCGTCTTACCGGCGAAGGCGAGGCGGGTGCTCAGGGTGGGCCTGCAGGCGACCTGTATGTGGTCGTCAACGTACGCGAGCACCCCATCTTCCAGCGTGACGGCAAGCATCTGTATTGCGAAGTACCGATCAGCTTCGCCGATGCGGCTTTGGGCGGCGAGCTTGAAGTGCCGACCCTCGATGGTCGGGTCAAGCTGAAGATTCCGGAAGGAACTCAGACGGGCAAACAGTTCCGTCTGCGTGGCAAGGGTGTGGCCCCGGTTCGCGGTGGGGCGGCAGGTGATCTGCTGTGTCGGGTTGCGGTGGAGACGCCGGTCAATCTCGGCAAGCGTCAACGCGAGCTGCTCGACGAGTTCCGCAAGACCTTGCAAAGTGACAGCTCCCATTCGCCCAAAGCCAGCGGGTGGTTCGAGGGCATGAAGCGCTTCTTCGGCGACCTTTAATCCAGCGCGGGTTGCACGCGGCGCACCAGCGCCGCTGCAGCGTGAGGCTTGCAGTTTGGAGCTGTTTCTATGCGACGTATAGCAGTGATGGGCGCCGCCGGGCGCATGGGTAAGACCCTGGTCGAGGCGGTTCAGCAGACAGGCGGGGCTGCTGGGCTGACTGCAGCAATCGACCGTCCGGACAGTACGCTGGTTGGGGCTGACGCTGGCGAGCTGGCAGCGATCGGCCGCCTGGGCGTCCCCTTGATTGGTGATGTGGCAAGAGTCGTGGAAGAGTTTGATGTGCTGATCGACTTTACTCATCCATCCGTCACGCTGAAGAACCTTGACGTGTGCCGTCGGGCTGGCAAGGCCATGGTCATCGGGACCACCGGGTTTTCAGTTGAGGAAAAGGAAAAGCTCGCGGCTGCCGCGCGGGATATCCCTGTCGTATTCGCCGCCAATTTCAGCGTGGGGGTTAACCTCTGCCTCAAGCTGCTCGACACGGCCGCCAGGGTTCTCGGAGATGAGGTGGATATCGAGATCATCGAAGCTCACCATCGTCATAAAGTCGATGCGCCTTCGGGTACGGCATTGCGCATGGGGGAGGTAGTGGCTGAAGCGCTTGGCCGGGATCTGCAGAAGGTCGCGGTGTACGGGCGCGAAGGGCAGACCGGGGCGCGCGCGCGGGAGACCATCGGATTCGCGACGGTACGTGCCGGTGATGTGGTTGGTGACCATACGGTGCTTTTTGCGGCCGAGGGTGAGCGCGTCGAGATTACCCACAAGGCCTCCAGTCGCATGACCTTTGCAAAAGGCGCCGTGCGCGCTGCGATGTGGTTGGAACAGCAGCCGCCGGGGCTTTACGACATGCAGGACGTGTTAGGGCTGCGCTAAATCGGCTTGGACTGGCGTGTGGGCTGATTTCGGCTAGACCTCAAAAGTCGTTTTCTGTAAGCTTCCCGTTTTAGTGTGTCCACTAAAAGTTGCGCAGAAATGACTCAAATAAAAAGCGGGATGACCTTCACACGTCATCCCGCTTTTTTACAATCTGCGCCTGCTTCAGCCTTGATCTTTGGGAGGTCTCTTGACTAAGCCAGCCCCTACGCCAGCCATTTTGGCTCTTGCCGATGGCAGTATCTTTCGCGGCGAATCCATCGGCGCCGATGGGCAAACCGTTGGTGAGGTGGTGTTCAATACCGCCATGACCGGCTATCAGGAAATCCTCACCGATCCTTCCTACGCCAAGCAAATCGTCACCCTCACTTACCCCCATGTCGGCAACACTGGGACCACCCCAGAAGACGCTGAGTCGTGGAAAATTTGGGCGGCGGGCCTTGTGATCCGCGATCTGCCGCTCACTTCGAGCAACTGGCGTGAGAAGCAATCCCTTCCTGATTACCTCAAATCCAATGGCACCGTTGCGATCGCCGGTATCGATACTCGCCGGTTGACGCGAATTCTGAGGGAAAAGGGTGCTCAGGATGGTTGCATTTTGGCAGGAGCTGACGCCACCGAGGAGAAGGCGCTGGAGCTGGCGCGGAGCTTTCCCGGACTGAAAGGGATGGATCTGGCGAAGGAAGTCAGCGTCAAGGAAGCATACGAATGGCGCTCCACGGTGTGGTGTCTTAAGGACGACGGCCACGCTGAAATCCCTGCCAGCGAGCTGCCTTATCATGTCGTCGCTTTCGACTATGGGGTGAAATACAACATCCTGCGCATGCTGGTCGCCCGCGGCTGCCGCATCACTGTGCTCCCTGCGCAGTCGACCGCAAGCGAAGCGCTGGCCCTGAACCCGGATGGGATCTTCCTGGCCAACGGTCCGGGGGATCCGGAGCCTTGTGATTATGCAATCAAGGCGATTCAGGAAGTGCTTGAGACTGAGGTCCCGGTATTCGGTATCTGTCTCGGGCACCAGTTGCTGGCACTGGCCTCGGGTGCCAAGACAGTGAAGATGCCTAACGGCCACCACGGCGCCAACCATCCAGTACAGGATCTGGACACGGGTGTGGTGATGATCACCAGCCAGAACCACGGTTTCGCTGTGGACGAGGCCACCCTGCCTAGCAATCTTCGCGCAACGCACAAGTCGCTGTTCGATGGGACGCTGCAAGGAATCGAGCGCACGGACAAAGTCGCTTTCAGTTTCCAGGGCCATCCAGAAGCGAGCCCCGGCCCACACGATGTGGCGCCGCTATTTGATCGCTTCATCGACGCCATGGCCAAGCGCCGCTAAGCCCGCCGAGCACAGAATTCGAGAGAGACCATGCCAAAACGTACAGACATCAAAAGCATTCTGATCCTCGGCGCTGGCCCGATCGTAATCGGCCAGGCGTGCGAGTTCGATTACTCCGGCGCTCAGGCGTGCAAGGCGCTGCGTGAGGAAGGGTTCCGCGTCATTCTGGTCAACTCCAACCCTGCCACCATCATGACCGATCCGGCCATGGCCGACGCTACTTACATCGAGCCGATCAAGTGGGCCACCGTAGCCAAGATCATCGAGAAGGAGCGTCCGGACGCGCTGTTGCCCACCATGGGCGGCCAGACAGCGCTCAATTGTGCCCTGGACCTTGAAAAACACGGTGTACTCGAAAAATTCGGCGTCGAGATGATCGGAGCCAACGCCGACACCATCGATAAGGCAGAAGATCGTTCGCGCTTCGACAAGGCCATGAAGAACATCGGTCTGGCCTGCCCGGTTTCCGGCATCGCCCACAACATGGACGAAGCCTACGGTGTTCTGGAGAAGGTTGGTTTCCCGTGCATCATTCGGCCTTCGTTCACCATGGGCGGCACCGGTGGCGGCATTGCTTACAACCGTGAAGAGTTCGAAGAGATCTGTGCCCGTGGCCTTGATCTTTCGCCGACCAGCGAGCTGCTGATCGACGAGTCGTTGATCGGCTGGAAGGAATACGAGATGGAGGTGGTCCGTGACAAGAAGGACAACTGCATCATCGTCTGCGCCATCGAAAACTTCGACCCCATGGGCGTGCACACTGGTGACTCCATCACCGTTGCTCCGGCGCAAACCCTCACCGACAAGGAATACCAGATTCTGCGTAACGCCTCGCTGGCGGTGCTGCGCGAAATCGGCGTCGAGACCGGCGGATCCAATGTGCAGTTCGGGATCTGCCCGGACACCGGCCGCATGGTCGTGATCGAGATGAATCCACGTGTTTCGCGGTCGTCTGCCCTGGCTTCCAAGGCCACCGGTTTCCCGATCGCCAAGATCGCGGCAAAGCTTGCTGTGGGTTACACCCTCGACGAGCTGCAGAACGACATCACCGGTGGTCGTACGCCGGCCTCTTTCGAACCGGCTATCGACTACGTCGTCACCAAGATCCCCCGTTTTGCTTTCGAGAAATTTCCCAAAGCCGATGCCCGTCTGACTACCCAGATGAAATCTGTCGGCGAGGTCATGGCAATCGGGCGTACCTTCCAGGAATCAATGCAGAAAGCGCTGCGTGGTCTGGAAGTTGGTGTGTCCGGCTTCGATCCGAAGCTCGATCTGGCTGATCCGGAAAGCGAGAGCACGCTCAAGCGCGAGCTTACCGTCCCTGGTGCAGACCGTATCTGGTATCTCGCCGATGCATTCCGTGCAGGCAAAACGGTCGAAGAAGTGTTCGACCTGACGCGTATCGATGAGTGGTTCCTGGTTCAGATCGAGGATTTGATCAAGGAAGAAGAGCGGATCAAGACCATGGGTCTATCCAGCATCGATCGCGACGTCATGTACAAGCTCAAGCGCAAGGGCTTCTCCGATGCCCGGCTGGCCAAGCTGCTCGGCGTTACCGAAAAGAACCTGCGCGCTCATCGTCACAAGCTCAAGGTCCTGCCGGTCTATAAGCGCGTCGACACCTGCGCGGCCGAGTTCGCCACGGATACGGCCTACATGTATTCAACCTACGAGGAGGAGTGCGAGGCTAATCCGTCCAACCGTGACAAGATCATGATTCTCGGCGGCGGTCCCAACCGGATCGGTCAAGGCATCGAATTCGATTACTGCTGCGTACATGCCGCGTTGGCGATGCGGGATGATGGCTATGAGACCATCATGGTCAACTGCAACCCGGAAACCGTCTCGACTGACTACGACACGTCGGATCGTCTGTACTTCGAGCCGGTAACACTTGAAGACGTTCTCGAGATCGTACGGGTGGAGCAGCCGAAGGGCGTGATCGTGCAGTACGGTGGCCAGACGCCGCTGAAACTTGCGCGTGCATTGGAGGAGGCCGGCGTGCCGATCATTGGCACCAGTCCGGATGCTATCGACAGGGCAGAGGATCGCGAGCGGTTCCAGCAAATGGTTGAGCGGCTGAACCTGCGTCAGCCGCCAAACGCAACGGCTCGGAGCGAAGAAGAAGCGCTGGCGGCATCCAAAGTTATTGGATATCCGTTGGTGGTTCGTCCTTCTTACGTGCTTGGTGGTCGGGCGATGGAAATCGTCTACCAGGAAGAAGAATTGCGCCGCTACATGCGTGAGGCGGTCAAGGTCTCGAATGACAGTCCGGTTCTTCTTGACCACTTCCTCAACTGCGCTATCGAGGTCGACATCGACGCTGTATGCGACGGCGAGCACGTAGTGATTGGCGCGATCATGCAGCACATCGAACAGGCAGGCGTTCACTCGGGTGACTCTGCTTGCTCGCTGCCACCTTACTCGCTCCCGGCGCATATCCAGGACGAAATTCGTGACCAGGTCAAGAAAATGGCCTTGGAGCTCGGCGTTGTCGGCTTGATGAACGTGCAGATGGCTGTGCAGGGAGAAGATATCTTCGTCATCGAAGTTAACCCGCGCGCCTCGCGTACCGTTCCATTCGTCTCCAAGTGCATTGGTGTGTCTCTGGCGATGATTGCTGCGCGAGTCATGGCGGGCAAGACACTGGCCGAAGCCGGATTGACCGAGGAAATCATTCCAAACTTCTACAGCGTGAAAGAAGCAGTTTTCCCTTTCGCCAAGTTCCCAGGCGTTGATCCGATTCTTGGGCCGGAAATGAAATCCACCGGTGAAGTGATGGGAGTCGGTGACAGCTTCGCTGAGGCATTTGCCAAAGCGCAGTTAGGCGCCAGCGAGATTCTGCCAAACAGCGGCTGCGCTTTCATCAGCGTACGTGACGATGACAAGCCGCATGTGGCTCAGGTCGCGCGTGACCTCATCGAACTCGGCTTCGAGGTGGTGGGCACTGCGGGTACGGCCAAGATCATCGAGGCCGCAGGCCTGCCAGTCCGCAGGGTCAACAAGGTGACCGAAGGCCGTCCACATGTAGTGGACATGATCAAGAACGATGAAGTAACCCTGATTATCAACACAACCGAGGGGCGTCAGTCGATCGCTGATTCCTACTCGATCCGTCGTAACGCACTGCAGCACAAGATCTGCTGCACCACCACGTTGGCTGGTGGGCAGGCAATCTGTGAGGCGCTGAAATACGGTCCCGAGAAGACCGTGCGCCGTTTGCAGGATCTCCATGCAGGAATCAAGGCATGACTAAGTACCCAATGACGGTCCAGGGTGCTCGCGCTCTGGAAGAGGAGCTCCACCATCTGACCAAGGTGCTTCGTCCCAAGCTCAGTCACGATATCGGCGTAGCGCGCGAGCTGGGCGATCTGAAGGAAAACGCCGAGTACCATGCCGCCCGTGAACAGCAGGGTATGGTCGAAGCGCGAATTCGTGACATCGAGGGGCGTTTGCAGAACGCGCAAATCATTGATGTCAGTAGCATTCCACACACTGGCAAAGTGATCTTTGGGACGACGGTCGAGATAGCTAACGTCGAGACCGATGAGCGCGTCACCTATCAAATCGTTGGCGAAGACGAAGCGGAGATCAAGCTGGGCAAGATCTCGGTAGGCTCGCCGATAGCTCGCGCTCTGATCGGTAAGGAAGAGGGTGACGTTGCGGTAGTGAAAACGCCGAGCGGATTGGTCGAATTCGAGATCGTTGAGGTTCGCCATCTCTAAGCGTCAGGCGATGCGTGCTGGAACCATAAGTTGGCAGCTGGCCCAGACATTCTGGGTCGGCGGCCTTTGGCTGCTTCAGTTCGTAATGCTTCCCGCGCTCGCTAAGATCGGCCTTGCGCCTATGCTTATCGACGAGATAGGTAACAGTCTTCGGCCGCTACTGGTGGGCTTCGCTGCATTCTGCGTCGCACTACAGGCTTTGGTGCTGGTTCAGCTCGGCGGTCTGCGTAGCTTGTGGGAGGACCTGCGCGGTCAGCTTTTGCTGACAGTACTGCTGCTGGCGGCAAGTCATTTGGCAGTCGGTGCAGGTGTTGTTGAGTCACCGTATTGGCTGGTGTTCAGTTACCTGGTTATCGGTCTATGTGGGCTGGTTTTGGTAGTGCAGGCCACTCCCGGGCGAGAGCGGCCATGATTCGCGATACTTGCGAAAGCTTATGCCTGAAAGCGATGAACGTTGGAGAGCTGCTTGTTGACCTTCGGATTCTTGCGATAGATAAGGGCCATTTTGCCGATGGACTGGACCAGCTCGCAGCTTCCGATCTTGCACAGCTCTTCCATTAGCGCCCGCCGATCATCACGCTCGGTAATCCGCAGCTGGACCTTGATCAACTCGTGATCGCTCAAGGCGCGCTCCAGTTCTGCCTGCACACCTTCAGTCAGGCCGTTCTCCGACACGATCAACACCGGCTTCAAATGATGGCCGATGGATTTGTACTGTTTCTTCTGCTCGTTAGTGAGCGGCATAATTCGACCCTTGCGTCAGAACCCTGAAAACGTCGGCTAGTGTAACTGACACGCCTTGAGCCGCACAGATGAGGTATCAGCTTGGCACGCTCCAAGACCAGCCCGCGTTGGCTTAAAGAACACTTTGACGACCCTTATGTGAAGATGGCGCAGCGAGACGGCTATCGATCTCGCGCTAGCTACAAGCTGCTCGAGATTCAGGAAAAGGATCGAATCTTGCGCCCCGGCATGACAGTGGTGGACCTAGGGGCCGCTCCGGGGGGCTGGTCACAGGTCACAAGTCGTGTCATCGGCGATCGGGGCCGTCTGATTGCGTCTGACATCCTGCCTATGGACAGTATCGCTGATGTGACCTTCGTGCTCGGGGACTTCACCGAAGACGAAGTCTTCTCTGAAATCCTCCAGGCAATCGGAGGCACGCGGGTTGACCTTGTGATTTCCGATATGGCCCCCAATATGAGTGGGGTGAAGGTGGCGGACCAGGCGCGCGCAATGTTCCTGTGCGAGTTGGCGTTGGATCTGGCAATGCGTGTCTTGCGTCCTGGCGGCGATTTCCTGATCAAGGTCTTTCAGGGCGATGGCTTTGATGCCTATTTGAAGGATGTACGTCAGAATTTCGACAAGGTGCAGATGCGCAAACCATTGTCATCGAGGGATCGTTCTCGCGAGCAATATTTGCTGGCGCGTGGCTACCGAGGTGACGGCAACGACATGGATCTTCCGCGGTCATAACGAACATGCGATTTTAACGAGCCCACCGCTGCCGCGACCGGATTTACGGTCTAGGCTGTTTCATATCGGGTTACAGACCAAGCTGCGCGTTCAGCGACGTTGTGTAGTAATTTAGGCCGAGACCGAACCATCGGCCGTCATGCAGGCTCCCGACTACGCGCCTGCTCTAGAGGGTAGTGAATTGAACGACATGGCGAAAAACCTGATTCTTTGGTTGATCATTGCCGCTGTCCTGGTGACGGTGATGAACAACTTTTCCAGCCCGACTGAACCGCAGTCGCTCAACTACTCGGATTTCATCGAGCAGGTCAAAGAGGGACGCGTCGAGCGGGTGACCGTCGATGGGTTCGTTATTACCGGAAAGCGAAGCGACGGCGAGAGCTTCAAAACGGTACGCCCGGCTATCCAGGATAATGGGTTGATCGGAGACCTAATCAATAACAATGTGGTTATTGAAGGAAAGCAGCCTGAACAGCAGAGCATCTGGACTCAGCTGTTGGTGGCCAGCTTCCCGATCCTGGTGATCATTGCAGTCTTCATGTTCTTCATGCGGCAGATGCAGGGCGGAGCTGGTGGAAAAGGCGGGCCGATGAGTTTCGGCAAGAGCAAGGCGCGTCTGCTTTCGGAAGATCAGGTCAAGACAACCTTCGCCGATGTTGCGGGCTGTGACGAGGCCAAGGAAGAAGTCACCGAACTGGTGGAATTTCTTCGAGATCCGGGCAAGTTCCAGCGTTTAGGCGGCCGCATTCCGCGCGGCGTGCTGATGGTAGGTTCGCCAGGCACGGGTAAGACCTTGTTGGCGAAGGCGGTAGCGGGTGAGGCCAAGGTTCCATTCTTCACGATCTCTGGTTCCGATTTCGTCGAGATGTTTGTCGGGGTTGGCGCGAGCCGTGTACGGGACATGTTCGAACAGGCAAAGAAGCACGCGCCATGCATCATCTTCATCGACGAGATTGACGCCGTCGGGCGTCATCGTGGTGCCGGCCTTGGCGGCGGGCATGACGAACGTGAGCAGACGCTGAACCAGCTTCTGGTTGAGATGGACGGCTTCGAGATGAATGACGGCATCATCGTCATTGCTGCGACCAACCGCCCGGATGTTCTGGATCCAGCGCTTCTGCGCCCTGGTCGTTTCGACCGCCAAGTCGTGGTTGGCCTGCCTGACATTCGCGGTCGCGAGCAGATTCTCAAGGTTCACATGCGCAAGGTTCCCCTTGGCGATACAGTTGAGCCGGCGCTCATCGCGCGTGGAACGCCTGGCTTCTCCGGTGCTGACCTGGCGAACCTGGTCAACGAAGCCTCCTTGTTCGCTGCGCGGGCAGGTAAGCGCGTGGTCGAAATGAAGGAGTTCGAGCTGGCGAAGGACAAGATCATGATGGGCGCAGAGCGCAAGTCGATGGTTATGTCTGATAAGGAGCGGCTCAACACTGCTTACCACGAAGCCGGCCATGCCATCGTTGGACGCGTTGTACCTGAGCATGATCCGGTCTACAAGGTGTCGATCATCCCGCGCGGAAGGGCTCTAGGCGTGACCATGTTCCTCCCTGAGGAAGATCGCTACAGCCTTTCCAAGCGAGCATTGATCAGCCAGATCTGTTCCCTCTTTGGTGGGCGTATCGCCGAAGAGATGACCCTCGGATTCGAAGGGGTTACCACTGGAGCATCCAACGACATCATGCGCGCCACTCAGTTGGCCCGTAACATGGTCACAAAGTGGGGCCTGTCGGAAAAGCTGGGTCCTTTGATGTATGCGGAGGAAGAAGGCGAGGTGTTCCTTGGGCGCAGTGCTGGTAGCCAGCACGCTAACGTCTCCGGTGACACAGCCAAGCTGATCGATCAGGAGGTCCGTAGCATCATCGACCAATGCTATGGCACTGCCAAACAGATCCTGGCTGACAACCGAGACAAGCTTGATCTCATGGCCGAAACGTTGATGAAATACGAGACCATCGATGCTGATCAGATCGATGACATCATGGCGGGTCGTACGCCCCGCGAACCTAGAGATTGGCAGGACGGCTCCGGCCCTACCGGAACTCCGGTTCAGCCCGAAGGCGGGCGTCCACAGACACCGATCGGTGGTCCCGCTGGCGAGCATTGAGCCGGGGCGGCGTTAGATGACTGGAATGTTTGACCAGACCCGGCTGCCATGTGGCAGCCGGGTTCTTGATTTATCGCGCCCGCATGTAATGGGCATCCTCAATGTCACTCCTGATTCTTTCTCAGATGGCGGTCGGTTTGTCGATGTCGATGCGGCGCTGCGTCATGCTGAAGCCATGCTCGCAGCAGGCGCCACGCTTGTTGATATAGGCGGGGAATCCACCCGGCCAGGGGCTCGCTCGATTGCTCCGGTGGAGGAGTTGGAGCGCGTCGCGCCCGTCGTCGAAGCGATCGCTCGGGAGCTTGATGTAATCATTTCAGTCGATACGTCGACGCCTTCGGTGATGCGAGAGGCTGCGCGTCTAGGCGCGGGGTTAATCAATGACGTTCGTTCACTTTCACGAGATGGCGCTCTAGATGCTGCCTCCGCCTCAGGGCTGCCGGTGTGCTTGATGCATATGGTCGGTGAGCCCGGCGACATGCAGAAAGACCCCAGCTATGAAAATGTAACGCGCGAAGTTTCGAATTTTCTTCGCGAAAGACTTGAGGCATGCGCTGCTGCAGGTATCCCTAATGACAGGGTGCTGCTGGATCCGGGATTTGGGTTTGCCAAGACGCTGGCGCACAATCTAAGCCTCTTCAAGCACATGGAGCAGCTACACCAGTTGGGGCGTCCATTGCTGATCGGTGTTTCACGTAAGAGTATCATCGGCCAAACGCTGCAGCGTGAGGTTGCTCACCGGCTAAGCGGAAGTCTCGGCCTGGCGGCCCTTGCTGTCGCCAAAGGCGCCTCCATCATCAGGGTGCACGACGTGGCCGAAACGGTTGATGTGGTTCGAATGATCGCCGCAGTTCAAGCGGCCGAATAGGAATTTTGATGGGTAGAAAGTATTTCGGTACGGATGGCATTCGGGGGCATGTTGGCCAGTTTCCAATCACGCCAGAGTTCATGCTCAAGCTCGGCTGGGCCGCAGGAATGGCATTTCGCAAGCACGGCAAATGTCGAATCCTGATCGGCAAAGACACTCGCATATCGGGTTATATGTTCGAGTCCGCCTTGCAGGCCGGGCTTTCAGCGGCAGGTGCCGATGTGCTGCTGCTGGGCCCAATGCCGACTCCGGCGGTTGCCTATCTGACGCGCACGTTTCACGCCGACGCCGGCATTGTCATCAGTGCATCGCATAATCCTCATTACGATAATGGCATCAAGTTTTTCTCTGGCCGGGGAACAAAACTGCCAGATGAAGTAGAGCTGATGATCGAAGAGCTCTTGGACGCTCCGATGACAGTAGTTGAGTCTGCGCAGCTTGGCAAAGCATCACGAATCAATGATGCCGCCGGTCGCTACATCGAGTTCTGCAAGAGCAGCGTGCCGACCAGTACCGACTTTTCCGGTATGAAAATCGTTCTGGATTGCGCTCATGGTGCCACTTACAAGGTTGCGCCAAGTGTGTTTCGAGAGCTCGGCGCTGAGGTTGTGGTTATTGGCGCACAACCGGACGGGTTGAACATCAACGCCGAAGTGGGGTCGACGCATGTCGCGCAGCTGCAGAAGGCTGTTATCGATCATGGTGCCGATCTTGGTATTGCCTTTGACGGTGATGGGGATCGGGTAATGATGGTTGACCATACCGGTGCACAGGTGGATGGCGACGAACTGCTATACATCATTGCAACTGATCTGCAGGACCAGGATCGTCTCGCGGGAGGGGTTGTCGGCACATTGATGAGCAACCTGGGCTTGGAGCTGGCGCTTCAGGCCCGCGACATACCGTTCGTGCGCGCCAAGGTTGGCGATCGCTATGTGATGGCTGAAATGCTTGAGCGAGCCTGGGTGCTTGGTGGGGAAAATTCTGGGCACATCGTCTGCGCGCAGCATGTCTCCACCGGGGACGCAATCATCGCGGCGTTGCAGGTTGTTCTTGCATTGAGGCGGCGGGGGCAGAATCTTGCCCATGAGCGCATGGCCTGGAAGAAATGTCCGCAGATTCTGATCAATGTGCGCTTCAGCGGTAGCCAGGATCCGATCTCTCATCCCCAAGTAAAAGCGGTTTGCGACAGTGTGAGTGAGCGGATGGCAGGGCGCGGGCGAGTATTGCTGCGTAAGTCTGGCACAGAGCCGTTAGTTCGGGTCATGGTCGAAGGCGATGATGAAAAACAGGTTCGCCTGTACGCTGAAGAGCTTGCGAATGCGGTTACTGAAGTTTGTGCGTGATTCGCGCTTGCCAGAGCTGTTTTCGTTGAGTACCATCTGCGCCCACTTTGACCGACGAGGTACGGCATGCGTCGCCCACTGGTAGCTGGTAACTGGAAGATGAACGGTACCCGCGCTAGCGTCGCTGAGCTAACCGAGTCGCTTCGTATGCAGGATATGCCTACATCGGTTGAAGTGGTTGTGTTTCCCTGCGCTCTGCATGTGATGCAAGTGGTGGATGGTCTGAATGGTGCTGCAATTGATGTAGGTGCGCAGGACTGCGCAGCAGATGTTGGATTTGGCGCATTTACTGGCGAAGAGTCCGCAACGCAGTTACTTGATTCAGGTTGTGAATGGGTCCTGGTAGGACACTCGGAGCGTCGTCTGATATTTGGCGAAAGCGATGATGTTGTGAGTAAGAAATTTGTTTCAGCATTGGAGTGCGGGTTGACTCCGGTGCTGTGTGTCGGTGAAACGCTTGAGCAGCGTCAAGCTGGAAAAACTGTTGAAGTGGTAGCGCGCCAGCTGGCTCATGTGTTGGCTCAAGCTGGTGTTCAAGCCTTCGGGCGCGCGGTTGTGGCATATGAGCCGGTCTGGGCGATTGGGTCCGGTCTTACGGCGTCGCCCCAGCAGGCCCAGGAAGTGCACGCGGCTATCAGGGCGCAGCTCGCTAGTGAGGATCAGCGGATCGCTGATGGCATTCGTCTCCTCTATGGCGGTAGCGTAAAGGCTGAGAACGCCGCTGAGCTGTTTGGGATGGCGGATATCGATGGGGGGCTGATCGGTGGTGCCTCTCTGAAAGCGAATGATTTCGGTGCGATTTGTCGCGCCGCAGGGAACTGATCAGATGTTGCAGACTGTTGTGATTGTGGTGCATCTGCTAGTTGCCATTGGTGTGGTTGTACTGGTGTTGCTGCAGCAGGGTAAAGGGGCTGATGCGGGTGCTTCCTTTGGTTCGGGTGCTTCGGCCACTGTATTCGGAAGCCAAGGTTCCTCTACCTTTCTCAGTCGATTTACTGCTATACTTGCCGGCGTTTTTTTCGTGACCAGTTTGGGGCTTGCGTTTTTCGCAACCCGCCAGGCCGATCAAATGTCACAAGCAGGCCTGCCTAACCCGGCTGTCCTGGAAGTGCCAGCTGCTAAGCCAGCTGTTGAAGATGTACCGGTTTTGGAGTCTGCTCCGTCTGGAGCAGCGACAGACGAAGTGCCTGACGTAGAGGTTCAGTAGTCAAGGTTTTTGCCGAGGTGGTGGAATTGGTAGACACGCTACCTTGAGGTGGTAGTGGCCATAGGCTGTAGGGGTTCGAGTCCCCTCCTCGGTACCAAACAAGCAGGCCCGCAGATGCGGGCTTTCTTGTTTTTAGTGTTTGGGTTGACCTGGTTTAGGTGCGGTCGTATAATTCGTGCCCAGTTTGACGCGGGGTGGAGCAGTCTGGTAGCTCGTCGGGCTCATAACCCGAAGGTCGTTGGTTCAAATCCAGCCCCCGCAACCAGTTGATGAAAAGCCCCTGTTGAGGGGCTTTTTATTAGCTTCAAGCCAGGTCGCCGGCATTTACAGGCGATCATCATGGATGGGCGTTTCGCCCATTTTTCATTTGTACGGCATGCACGAGGGACTTCAATGTCGAGCAAGCTAGAACAGTTGCAGGCCTTGTTGGCCCCAGTAGTCGAGGCGCTTGGCTATCAGTGCTGGGGCATCGAATTCATTTCACAGGGCCGGCATTCCTTATTACGCGTCTATATCGATCATCCCAATGGGATCCTTGTCGACGATTGCGAAAAGGTTAGCCGTCAACTCAGTGGCATTCTCGACGTCGAAGATCCGATCAGCTCTGATTACACGCTTGAAGTGTCTTCACCAGGGATGGATCGGCCACTGTTCACACTAGAGCAGTACAAGGCGCACGTCGGCGAACAGGTCAAAATTAAGCTGCGCTCGCCCTTCGAAGGTCGGCGTAATTTCCAAGGTCTTTTGCGCGGGATCGAGGAGCAAGATGTGGTGGTGCTGGTCGATGATCACGAATATCTGTTGCCAATCGACATGATCGACAAGACCAACATAATCCCCCGTTTTGAGTGAATCGCGGATCCCGCGGACCCCAATGGATTGCGATAGGCGAGGCGTACGATGAGCAAAGAAGTACTGCTGGTTGTGGAGTCGGTATCCAACGAAAAAGGCGTACCGGCCGGTGTGATCTTCGAAGCGTTGGAGCTGGCTCTAGCCACTGCTACCAAAAAGCGCTTCGAGGATGAAGTGGACCTGCGGGTCGAGATTAATCGGCAGAATGGTAGCTATGAGACCTTCCGCCGCTGGACCGTGGTCGAGGAAGAGGATTTCGACGATCCGGCTCATCAGCTAACCACTGACATGAAGCAAGCTCAAGAAGCCGACGCCAAGGTTGGTGACGTGCTCGAAGAAAAGATCGACTCCATCGAGTTCGGTCGGATCGCGGCACAGACTGCCAAGCAAGTCATCGTGCAAAAAGTCCGCGAGGCTGAGCGTGCCCAGGTCGTCGAGGCTTATCGTGATCGGCTCGGTGAAATCATTTCCGGCACCGTGAAGAAAGTGACCCGTGACAGCGTGATCGTTGATCTGGGAAACAATGCCGAAGCACTACTGGCCCGCGAAGACATCATCGCTCGCGAGACCTTCCGCGTCGGTGCTCGGGTACGTGCGCTGCTCAAGGAAATTCGTACGGAGAATCGCGGCCCCCAGCTGATTCTTTCGCGTACGGCGCCGCAGATGCTCATCGAGCTATTCCGCATTGAAGTGCCGGAAATTGCCGAAGGTCTTATCGAAGTGATGGCTGCCTCACGGGATCCGGGCTCACGCGCCAAGATCGCGGTGCGCTCGAAGGACAAGCGAATCGACCCGCAGGGTGCCTGTATTGGTATGCGCGGCTCTCGCGTGCAGGCGGTATCGGGCGAGATCGGCGGTGAGCGTGTGGATATCGTCCTCTGGGATGAGAACCCGGCGCAGTTCGTCATTAACGCAATGGCACCTGCAGAAGTGGCCGCGATCATCGTTGATGAAGATGCCCATGCAATGGACATCGCGGTCGGCGAAGATAACCTCGCTCAGGCCATCGGACGTGGTGGCCAGAACGTTCGCCTCGCCAGCCAGTTGACCGGCTGGACACTGAACGTAATGACCGAAGCGGATATTCAGAGCAAGCAGCAAGAAGAAACTGGCGACATTCTGCGCAATTTCATCGAAGAGCTGGATGTCGATGAAGAACTGGCACAAGTACTGGTCGAGGAAGGTTTTACTTCACTCGAAGAGATCGCCTACGTCCCAATGGAGGAAATGCTCGGCATTGAAGGCTTCGACGAAGATATCGTCAATGAGCTGAGAACCCGCGCTAAAGATCGTTTACTGACTAAAGCGATCGCAACGGAAGAAAAACTGGCAGACGCCCAGCCAGCCGAGGATTTGCTCGCGTTGGAAGGCATGGACAAGGAACTGGCGGTCGAGTTGGCAATGCGAGGTGTCATCACCCGCGAAGACCTGGCCGAGCAGTCGATTGACGACCTGCTCGACATAGACGGCATAGATCAAGAGCGTGCCGGCAAGCTGATCATGGCCGCCCGAGCCCATTGGTTCGAGTAAGTAATTAGCGGCCTGAGGAGAGAGATGCATGACGCAAGTCACGGTGAAAGAACTGGCCCAGGTGGTCGACACACCGGTCGAGCGACTGCTACAGCAGATGCGTGAGGCAGGACTGTCGCACACCAGCGCCGAGCAAGTAGTGACCGATAACGAAAAGCAGGCCCTGTTGGCGCACCTTAAGAGCAGCCACGGCGCCAAGGTGGACGAGCCGCGCAAGATCACATTGCAGCGCAAGACCACGACCAAGCTTAAGGTCGGTGGTAGCAAGACCATCAGCGTTGAAGTGCGCAAGAAGAAGACTTTCGTCAAGCGCAGCCCTGATGAGATCGAAGCAGAGAAGCAACGCGAGCTGGAAGAGCAGCGCGCCGCTGAGGAAGCTGCTCGTCAGAAGGCGGCTGAAGAAGAACGGCTGCGCGCCGAGGAAGAAGCTCGCCGCCAGGCCGAAGCGACCAAGGCGGAAACTCCGCCTACCGCGTCCCCAGAGCCTGTTGCCGCTGTTGCGCCTGAGCCCGTACCGGTTGCTCCTGCCGCGCCTGTCGAGGATCGCAAGAAGGATGAACCGCGTCGTCCTGACAAGGCCCGAAGTGATGACGACGAACGTCGTGATCGCAAACAGGCTCAGCATCGTCCTTCCCTGAAGGCTAAAGCGCCGCTGTCGCGCACCGTACGTAGCGGTGATGATGACGCTGATGGATTCCGTCGCGGTGGACGTGGCAAATCGAAGCTGAAGAAGCGCAACGCGCATGGCTTCCAGAGCCCGACTGGCCCGATCGTTCGTGAAGTCGCCATTGGCGAAACCATCACGGTTGGCGATTTGGCTCAGCAGATGTCGGTTAAAGCAGCCGAAGTGATCAAGTTCATGTTCAAGATGGGCACCCCGGTGACCATCAATCAGGTACTCGATCAGGAAACAGCGCAGCTGATCGCCGAAGAGCTCGGCCACAAGGTCAAGCTGGTCAGTGACAATGCCCTTGAAGAGCAGCTGGCCGAGCTGTTGAAGTTCGAAGGTGAGGCTATTACTCGTGCACCGGTTGTGACTGTGATGGGTCATGTCGACCACGGTAAGACGTCGCTGCTCGACTACATTCGTCGCGCCAAAGTTGCTGCCGGCGAAGCGGGCGGCATCACCCAGCATATCGGTGCCTACCATGTGGAAACCGATCGCGGCATGGTGACGTTCCTCGATACCCCGGGTCACGCGGCGTTTACCGCTATGCGTGCCCGTGGTGCTCAGGCGACCGATATCGTCATCCTGGTGGTGGCAGCCGATGACGGCGTGATGCCGCAGACCATCGAGGCGATCCAGCATGCCAAGGCTGCTGGTGTTCCGCTGGTGGTTGCCGTGAACAAGATCGATAAGCCTGGCGCTGATCTGGATCGGATCCGCAGCGAGTTGTCTGTTCACGAAGTTACGTCTGAAGAGTGGGGCGGTGATACGCCATTCGTGTCTGTATCCGCAAAAATGGGTACGGGTGTGGACGATCTGCTCGAAGCGGTTCTGTTGCAGGCCGAGATCCTCGAGCTCACCGCTACGCCGTCGGCTCCTGGCCGTGGTGTTGTAGTTGAGTCGCGTTTGGATAAAGGTCGCGGCCCGGTCGCTACAGTACTCGTGCAGGATGGTACTTTGCGTCAGGGTGACATGGCGCTGGTCGGCTCCAACTACGGCCGTATCCGCGCGATGCTCGACGAGAACGGCAAGCCGATCAAGGAAGCTGGTCCGTCGATCCCGGTCGAGATTCTTGGCCTCGACGGTACGCCGGACGCAGGCGACGAGCTCAGCGTTCTGGCTGACGAGAAGAAGGCACGCGAAGTGGCCTTGTTCCGTCAAGGCAAGTTCCGCGAAGTGAAACTGGCCCGTGCACATGCCGGCAAGCTAGAAAACATCTTCGAGAACATGGGCCAGGAAGAGAAGAAGACGCTCAATATTGTCCTCAAATCCGACGTTCGCGGTTCGCTCGAGGCTTTGCAGGGTTCGCTCGGCGGCCTGGGTAACGATGAAGTTCAGGTACGTGTGATCGGGGGCGGTGTTGGTGGTATCACCGAGAGTGATGCCAACCTGGCGCTAGCATCCAATGCCGTGCTGTTCGGCTTCAACGTCCGTGCCGATGCTGGTGCGCGCAAGATCGTCGAGCAGGAAGGTCTGGATCTGCGTTACTACAACGTGATCTACGACATCATCGAAGACGTCAAGAAAGCGCTGACCGGCATGCTGGGCAGCGATGTTCGAGAGAACATTCTTGGCATCGCCGAAGTGCGCGACGTGTTCCGTTCACCGAAATTCGGAGCCGTGGCAGGCTGCATGGTCACTGAGGGTATGGTGCATCGCAACCGCCCAATTCGTGTCCTGCGTGATGACGTGGTCATCTTCGAAGGTGAGCTTGAATCCCTGCGCCGCTTCAAGGATGACGTCGCGGAAGTGCGTGCCGGCATGGAGTGCGGTATCGCAGTGAAGAGTTACAACGACGTCAAAGCTGGCGACAAGATCGAAGTATTCGAGAAAGTCGAAGTGGCGCGTTCGCTCTAACAGCAGCTGTTAGGCTAATCGGCGGCAAGCTTTCAGGAGAGATCCTGGAAGCTTGCCGTTTGCCTTTGCAGTACGAGTTTTTCAAATCAGCAGCTTGCTGCTCAAGGCAGATTTCATGGCCAAAGAATTCAGCCGTACCCAGCGTATCGGCGACCAGATGCAGCGCGAATTGGCGCAGCTCATTCAGCGTGAAGTGAAAGATCCCCGTCTGGGCCTGATAACCATCACCGCAGTTGAAGTCAGTCGTGATCTTTCTCACGCCAAGATTTTCATCACGGTCATGGGCAAGGATGACGATGAAGATGCGGTCAAGGGCAATCTCCGAATCCTCAACGATGCCGGTGGTTTCCTGCGGATGCAGCTGGGTAAGGCGATGAAGTTGCGTACCGTGCCACAGCTGCATTTCAACTATGACGCCAGTGTGCGTCGTGGTGTCGAGCTGACGTCGCTCATCGAGCGAGCGGTAGCTGAAGACCGCAAGCACAGCGACGATCTTGGAGAGTAAGGATTGGCCCAGGTAAAACGTGTACGCCGAGCGGTCAGCGGCATCATTCTTCTCGATAAACCTCGCGGTTTCACTTCCAATGCCGCCCTGCAGAAAGTTCGCTGGCTGCTCAACGCCGAGAAAGCCGGACACACTGGTAGCCTCGATCCGCTGGCAACCGGCGTGTTGCCGTTATGTTTCGGCGAAGCGACCAAGTTCTCGCAATATCTGCTCGATGCTGACAAAGGTTACGAGACTGTTGCACAGCTCGGCGTCACCACAACGACGGCCGATGCCGAGGGCGAGGTGATCGAGCGTAAGCCTGTAACAGCAACCCAGGCGCAGTTCGAGGCGTTATTACCCCAGTTTCGGGGAGATCTGCTGCAGGTTCCGCCCATGTATTCGGCGCTCAAGCGTGACGGCCAGCCGCTATACAAGCTTGCTCGTGCAGGAGAGGTAGTGGAGCGTGAGCCTCGTTCTGTTACCATTGCCCGCTTGGATTTGCTGTCGTTTGAAGCGGACCGGGCGCGTCTGGCTGTCGCTTGTAGCAAAGGCACCTACATCCGGACCTTGGTAGAAGACATCGGACATGCGTTGGGTTGTGGTGCGCACGTGGCCGAATTGCGAAGAACTCAAGCAGGGCCGTTCGATCTGAGCCAGACAGTGAGCCTCGAAGAGCTGGAGCGAGTGCATGGCGAAGGCGGGGCAGAGGCGGTGGACGCTTTCCTCAAGCCAGTCGACAGCGGGCTCGAACACTGGCCGCTGCTCCAGCTTTCGGAGCACAGCTCGTTCTATTGGCTGCATGGTCAGCCGGTACGTGCACCGGAAGCGCCAAAATTCGGTATGTTGCGGGTGCAGGATCACAATGGTCGCTTCATTGGCATCGGTGAAGTGAGCGACGACGGGCGCATTGCGCCGCGTCGATTGATTCGGTCGGAATGACCGATACGTGGTGCGCCCCAGGGTGTGCCGCGTTACGAGGTTGGCTGTTGGCAGGCACGGTCACACCTTTTTTAAAACACGGGACATGTCCCGGCCTGTTCATTGAAGGAGCCCATCATGGCACTTAGCGTTGAAGAAAAAGCCCAGATCGTTGACGAGTACAAGCAAGCTGAAGGCGATACCGGTTCTCCGGAAGTGCAGGTAGCCCTGCTGACCGCCAACATCAACAAGCTGCAAGGTCACTTCAAGGTTAACGGTAAAGATCACCACTCGCGTCGTGGTCTGATCCGTATGGTTAACCAGCGCCGTAAGCTGCTGGATTACCTGAAGGGTAAGGACACCACTCGTTACAGCACCCTGATCGGTCGTCTGGGTCTGCGTCGCTAAGCGATGCTGGTGCGAAGCTGAATGCCGAAGCTGGAAGTGGGGCTCGTCCCTGCTTCCAGCTTTTGCCTTTCAGAGAGATACATCTGGACAGCGTTCGGGTTCGATACCCACCACTGCCCAAGCATTCGATGAAGCGCTTCGCGCGAGGCATGGCCCGCGAGGTGTGAGTAAAGTTTCCCCCAAGGCAACAAAGAGAAGGAACCACCGTGAACCCGGTAATCAAGAAATTCCAATTCGGTCAGTCGACCGTAACCCTCGAGACAGGCCGTATCGCCCGTCAAGCCAGTGGCGCCGTATTGGTCACCGTTGATGATGACGTCACTGTTCTGGTCGCCGTCACCGGCGCCAAAACTGCCGATCCGAGCAAGGGCTTTTTCCCGCTCTCGGTCCATTATCAGGAAAAGACCTACGCAGCAGGCAAAATTCCGGGCGGCTTCTTCAAGCGTGAAGCGCGTCCTTCCGAAAAGGAAACCCTGACTTCGCGCCTGATCGATCGACCGATCCGTCCGCTATTCCCTGAAGGTTTCCAGAACGAAGTGCAGGTCATCTGCACCGTGGTTTCCACCAGCAAAAAGACCGATCCGGACATCGCTGCGATGATCGGTACCTCGGCTGCTCTGGCGATCTCCGGCATCCCGTTCAATGGCCCGATCGGCGCTGCTCGTGTCGCCTTCCACCCGGAAACCGGCTACTTGCTGAACCCGACTTACGAGCAGCTCAAGGCGTCTAGCCTGGACATGGTCGTCGCCGGTACCAAAGATGCCGTACTGATGGTCGAGTCGGAAGCTAAAGAACTGACCGAAGACCAGATGCTGGGCGCGGTGCTCTTCGCCCACGACGAGTTCCAGGCCGTAGTTCAAGCCGTTACCGAACTGGCAGCCGAAGCCGGCAAGCCGACCTGGGATTGGCAGCCAAAGGCTGAAAACACTCAGCTACTCAGCTCGATTCGTAGCGAATTTGGCGAGGCCATCTCGCAGGCATACACCATCACCATCAAGCAGGACCGCTACGCGCGCCTGGGCGAACTGAAAGACCAGGTCGTTGCCAAGTTCTCCGGTGAAGAAGGCCAGCCCTCCGCTGGTGAAGTCAAAGAAGCATTCGGCGAGATCGAGTACCGCACCGTTCGCGAAAACATCGTTAACGGCAAGCCACGTATCGACGGTCGCGACACCCGCACTGTTCGTGGCCTGAACATCGAAGTCGGCGTACTCGACAAGACCCACGGCTCTGCGCTGTTCACCCGTGGTGAAACTCAGGCTCTGGTCGTTGCCACCCTCGGCACCGCCCGTGACGCGCAGCTGCTCGACACCCTCGAAGGTGAGAAGAAAGACCCCTTCATGCTGCATTACAACTTCCCTCCGTATTCGGTGGGTGAGTGTGGCCGCATGGGGGCTACCGGTCGCCGCGAAATCGGTCACGGTCGGCTGGCGCGTCGCTCGGTTGCTGCCATGCTGCCGAGTGCTGACGAGTTCCCCTACACCATTCGTGTAGTTTCGGAGATCACCGAGTCGAACGGTTCGAGCTCCATGGCCTCTGTCTGTGGTGCTTCGCTCGCGCTGATGGACGCTGGCGTACCGATGAAAGCTCCTGTAGCTGGTATCGCCATGGGCCTGGTCAAGGAAGGTGAGAAGTTCGCTGTTCTGACCGACATCCTCGGAGACGAGGATCACCTGGGCGACATGGACTTCAAGGTAGCCGGTACCGCCAAGGGTGTGACCGCGCTGCAGATGGACATCAAGATCCAAGGCATCACTGAAGAGATCATGGAAATTGCCTTGGGCCAGGCGCTGGAAGCCCGTCTCAACATCCTCGGTCAGATGAATCAGGTGATTGGTCAGTCGCGTACCGAATTGTCTGCCAACGCCCCAACCATGATTGCGATGAAGATCGATCAGGACAAGATCCGCGACGTCATCGGCAAGGGTGGCGCCACCATCCGTAGCATCTGTGAAGAAACCAAGGCTTCGATCGATATCGAAGACGATGGCTCGATCAAGATCTTCGGTGAGACTAAGGAAGCCGCAGAGGCCGCCAAACAGCGCGTCCTGGGCATCACTGCCGAGGCTGAGATCGGTAAGATCTACGTTGGCAAGGTTGAGCGAATCGTTGATTTCGGTGCATTCGTCAACATCCTTCCGGGCAAGGATGGTCTCGTGCATATCTCCATGCTGAGTGATCAGCGTGTGGAGAAGGTCACTGACGTCCTGAAGGAAGGCCAGGAAGTGAAAGTCCTGGTACTGGATGTGGACAATCGTGGCCGAATCAAGCTGTCGATCAAAGATGTCGCTGCTGCGGAAGCTTCTGGCGCTTAACCTCGATATCGGGCGTTGGAAAAAAGGACCTTCGGGTCCTTTTTTCTTGTTTGGGTTTCTAATTGTCCCTAAAGAGCGTCCTGGCGCACATTGAAGTTATTGCATCTTGCACGCCTGGGATCAGCAAAACTTGCAGTGTGCTAGTGGCTTTAAGCTACTGCTGTTTTCATCTTATTGAAATATAAGGAGTTTTTTTCTCGCAAAGATGGCACGTCGATTGCGATATCTACTGTGAATCTGCGGTCGGATTGATGCCGCAGACATCTGAAGAAAACAGGAGTGCCACTATGAACATGATCCAGAATTCGCTTACCGCCGCTGCCGTAGCCGCTGCTCTTAGCTTGCCAATGGCAGGTGCCGCTTTTGCAGACACCACCCCAGCGCTGGATAAGGCTGATACGGTCATGCTGGCCGCCAACGACACCATGAAGGATGCTGGCGACGCTACTTCCGATACTTGGATCACCACCAAGGTCAAATCCTCGCTGCTCGCTGAAGATGCAACCCCAGGTATGGACATCAAGGTCGAAACCAATCAAGGCGTTGTTTCGCTTTCGGGGACTGTAGCCACCGAAGCAGAGCGTGAAGTCGCGATCAACAAGGCCAAGGCAATCGAAGGCGTTCGCGACGTTTCGGCGGACGGCCTGAAAGCCGCTGACTAAGCTTTCAGCGAGGTGCGCCGATCATAAGACGCACCTGCAAGAAGCCCCGCCTAGGCGGGGCTTTTTTTTGGAAGATCAGCGGCCGCGCTGACTTTCGATACGGCGCAGCCGATTACCTTCAAAACGCAAGAAGTGATACATCCCGTTGGTAGGCCCGTACGTCCATTCTTCAACCTGGACTTCATGGCGAAAACCGTAGTCATCCAGGACCTCTTTGTAGCCAATGAGCGCTGCGCTCGGAGGTGCACCACATTTCTGCCTTACTTCGCTGGTAGAGGCATCGAGGCTGACTAGAGCGCTGCCGCATCGGTGAGTAGACGCTGCTTGGGTTGCGCAGGCGTACACCAGCACGCTCAGCGCGATAACAGTCGAAGCTGGAGACATGTGATTCCTGTAGTCAGTGTGCGCGGCGGGTCTCTATACGTCTGAGGCGATTGCCTTCAAACGTGAGGATGCGGAGCATGCCGTTATTAGGGCCATATATCCATTCTTCGACGATGAATTCCTGCCTGGCGTAGGCGCCGAGGGTGTGGCCGATTAGGTCGCGCTGGGCAGGGGGGCCGCACTTGCGCTCGACTTCGAATGCCCTGTCTCCTGCGCTGACCAACTGGGTGCCACAACGCAATGTCTGACCGTGCGCCAGAGGTGTTACTAGGGTCAGAAATAGAAACGTGCGAGCGAAGGCAGGCGACATCTCACTCAACTCCCAGATGCAAAACGCTGGGTACCTGACCGTCGTCTACAGCCTGGGTAATGCCAGTATCCAGCAGATAGACACGAGAATCATCGAGCCCGGAAGCGTCAACCAGATAATCCTTGATGGACGCTGCGCGGGCGCGGCTTAACCGACGAAGGAGTGCGGTGCTGTCGGCTCTACTGGCAAGCACTGCTTCACGCAGCTTCTCGCTCCGTGCCTGCTCGTCAAGCTCGTTCCACTGTGCGGGAGGCTGTTGACCCAAACGGCTGCGGTATATGCCTTCAAGCATGGCGGCCTTTTCCTCCTCGCCAATTTCTAGCTGCGCGGCATCAGCGGGGACTTTATCACCACGCCTTTGCAAGACCTTGTACCAGGTCTGCTGGTACTCCCGCTGTAGCCATTGCTCGGCCAACAGCGGCCCATCGGCAGTAGGGGAACTCTGACCTTCGACCTCCAAGCGAAGTACCGGACGCTCCTGCAGCGCGCGGGCAAGGGTGTCCAGATTGGCGCGCATCTGTTCGTCAAGCTCGCTGCTGCCAGGCGCGAAGTGGACCTGACTGAGGTCGCTCTTTTCGCCCCCGCCAATACTGGCCAGAAACTTGAACGGTGCCTTGACTGCTCGGGTGACCAGATTGCGTAACGTTTGCCAGACGATAGGCATGACGTCGAACTGTGGATTGTTCAGGTCGCCCTGAACCGGCAATTCCAGCGAGATGGTGCCACGGCTGTCCTTCAGTAGGGCGACGGCCAGCCTTACCGGAAGGTCGACGGCCTCGGGACTGTCAACTTGCTCACCGAGCTGGAGTTGCTGGAGTACCACCTTGTTCTCAGCATTCAACTTGCCTTGTTCGATGCGGTAGTGCAGATCAAGGTCCATCCGCCCTTTGCGGATTCGGTAACCGGCGAATTTACCGGAGTAGGGCGACAGAGTGGTCAGTTCGACCTGGCGGAAACGGGTTGCGATATCCAGGCTCTGCATTGGGTCGAATGGGGTCAGGCCGCCTTTGATGCTGACCGGGGCATATCTGTCGACCTTACCAGTGACGTCAACGGTGGCTGACTGCTGTGCCTGGTTGTTAATGGTGCCGATAAGGCCATTGAGCTCTTCGACCGCAGTGATGAAGGGCGGGCGCAGGCTGAGGTCGGAAAAGTTGGCAGAACCGTTCTTGATATTGACGCCGCCGATGCGAATGCCCATTGCGTCGGCCTGCTGATCGATATCGGTAGCAACCCCTGACCTGGTTTGCGACACGGCGGCAGGAGATTTTTCCACCAGTAGGTCGTTGATATTGGTGGTGAGGTCAGGGTTTATGATGAAGCGCGCATAAGGCCGGTTGAGATCCACCTGTTGGATCTGCAGCATTGCTGGATGCTCATACCGAAGACCTTCGAGCTCAAGGCGCTCCCATTTGACGAAGTCGCGGTTGTTTATGGTGTCCAGGGTATGCAGTTGTGTCACCTGCGCGTCCCCAGTGATTTCGAACACCAGCGGCTCGGTCCCGGTCAGCGCCAGCTGAAGCTGGCTGGCTAGCATTCCGCTGCGTAGTTCAAGGTGTACCAATGGCGTCAGATAAGACTGAGCGATCCTCAGGTCGATATCCTGGGTGTCGATGCTGAACTGCCCCGTGGCGGGCTGAAGCTGGAGCTGTCCTATCGCGCTGACCGCTCCCTGGTTGCCGACCTGGCTATTTAGCTGGATTTTGAAGGGCGAGGTGCCACGGCTGTCGAAGTCCGATAGATCTAGGTCCAGCGGCCCCAGCTCCAGCGCCACCTCGGCACTTGGTACTTGGTCGCTCAGGTGTATCTGATAACCACGCAGTTGAGCATTCCGTAGCTGGACCTGCCATGCGTTAGCAGTTTGCTCGCCACTGATATTCGTTGTGGACCGTGGAGCTTGCTGAGCGGAGCCCGGTTCCTGGCCGGCCTCATCC
Organism: Stutzerimonas zhaodongensis; assembly: GCF_003696365.1. Classification (GTDB taxonomy): domain Bacteria; phylum Pseudomonadota; class Gammaproteobacteria; order Pseudomonadales; family Pseudomonadaceae; genus Stutzerimonas; species Stutzerimonas zhaodongensis. The sequence continues at coordinate 939,911 of NZ_RFFM01000002.1, read as the reverse complement.
CTCACGGCTGATTGCTGCCCTAGCAATTTCTGCCAATTCAACTCGCCGTCGCGCTCGCGTGTTACCCATGTTTCCAGCGCACGGCTGCTCACTTTGCCAATAGTCACCTGCTGCTTGGCCAGGTCCAGCGACGTCTCGCTGAGCTCGAGGTTTTCCAGGCGTATCAAGGGTTGCCCGTCGGGCGTATCGAGGTTGAGCGGCGCCAACTCAGCGCTCAGGTTGCTCAACAGCAGATCGGTACGCTCGGTAAGATCCAGCCGATAGTCGCCAGCGAAACTCAGCTGGCCTTCCTTCAGCTGCAGCGATACGGCATCCCGCGCATAGGGCCAGAAATCCTTGAGCTGCAGATTGCTAACCTTCAAGCGGCCGGACGAGCTGATCGGTGCAAGGTTGATCTGCCCATTCCAGTCCACCCGGGCGCCGCTTGGTCCTGTTGCAACCAGCACGGCATCGGCAGCGTCATCGGAACGGGTGGCAAAGTTCAGCAGCTCGAAGTTAAGAGAGTCGAGGAGAAAGTCGATGGGCTCGGCAGGGCGCTGATCGGCAAATCGAACCGAGCCTTCAATCAGCTGCAGGCGTCCAATGCTCAGCGCAAAGGGTTCATCTTTGGCAGGCTTCTCGTCCGCGGGCGGCAGGTCGAACAACTGCGCCAGATTGAGGTTTCCATCTTTGCCGAACACAACTTCGGTGTGCAGTTTGACGAGTTCGATGTTCTCGATCTGAAGGGCTCGGCGCCAGAGACTGCTCCATTGCAGGTCTACATAGAGACGCTCGAAACCGAGCTGCGGTTGATCCACCTCGCCGAGACGCAGATCGAACAGGCTCAGCTCAAGGCTGAAGGGGTTGAACTCGATTCGCCCCAGGCGGGCCGGAACGGTCGCGTACTGGATGAGTTGTTGGTTGACGACCCGCTGGGCGACACCGGGCAAGATTAGAAAACCTAGCAGGCTGTAAACGACGAGGGCAGTGCTCAGGCCGATGAGCGTGCGCTTCATTCCGTTGTGCATGCGGACCTACATTCCGGGCAGTTGACTGCCTTGGAGTATGGCACGCCACTCCGGTTCACTGATTTGCCGGAGTAGGCCCCGCATCACAGCTGCAGCATCAACACCTTGAGTGGAGGCCGACCATCGACCGAGGGAAAGTCGAGGCCCGGTGAAAGCACCTGGAAATCCCGCACCGGCCTGCCAGTCTTGATAGCACATCGCAGCACCTGTTCACGCCAGTCCTCCAGGTCGACCTTCGCCAGGTTATTGCAGCAGACAAGCGTGCCGCCTTCCCCGGTGGCGAGTAATGCAGGCTTGAGCAGGCTCTGATAGTCACGCAGCAGGTCCACCGTACCAAAAGCGCTTTTCGACCACGCAGGAGGGTCGAGCAACACCAGATCGAACTGCTTTGCTGCTAATGGTGGGTAGTCAGGAAGCGCCCGCCCGCGGCGCTGGGGGATCGGCAAGCCAGCCAGCTGCCGGATCGCTGGAAAGTAATCCGACTGAACGTACTGCATAGGTGGGAGATCGGGGTTGAGTGCGGCATTCTCCCGTCCCACCGCAAGATTGCTCTCAGCGAAATCGAGATTGCACACCTCACGCGCGCCACCCGCTGCTGCGCACAGGCCGACTCCACAGGTGTAAGCGAACAGATTCAACACCGACTTGCCGATGCTGTTGCGCTTGATCCAGCCGCGGACCTCCCGCAGGTCGAGAAACAGTAGAGGGTCCTGGCCACTGTGACGTGTGCGGATCCTGTAGTTGAGGTCCCATTCACGCCCGATCTGATCGCCAAGTGCAGCGGCATCGGCGCGATACACCAAATCGTCACGATCGATGCGGGAGTTGCTCTGAGAGCGGTCGTTGTAGACCAGCGACAGTGGCTCGCCGAGGCTGGTGCAAAGTTGCTCGTGCAACTGCAAAAGGGCGTCGCGATGGAGGGACTGATGAAAGCTTTGTACCAGTAGCAGCGGGCCGTAACGGTCAGCCGTCAGGCCTGGCGCGCCTTCCTGGCTGCCATGAAATAATCGATAGCAATCGGTTCCCTGGCCATGCAGCTCGGCCAGCAATGCTTCACGGTTTTCGAAGGCGGCGCGCAGCGCCAGTTGGAGAGAAGACATGCGCGGCGACTCGGATAGGTGGCCGCGCAGTTTATCGGAAATCGCCATCGCACGGATGGCGGAGCGATCAGCGCTCGATTGCCAGCGCGACGCCCTGGCCGCCGCCGATGCACAGGGTCGCCAAGCCTTTGTGGGCATCGCGACGGATCATCTCATGCAACAGCGTGACGAGAATTCGGCAGCCTGAGGCGCCAATGGGATGGCCAATGGCGATGGCGCCGCCGTTGACGTTGACCTTTCGTGCATCCCATCCGAGTTCCTTGCCGACGGACAAAGCCTGAGCGGCGAAGGCCTCATTGGCTTCGATCAGGTCAAGTTCGTCGAGCGACCAGCCGGCTTTATCAAGGCAGCGGCGAGTAGCCGAAACCGGGCCGATTCCCATGATCGCCGGGTCGACACCGGCGTTGGCGTAACCGGCGATGCGCGCCAGCACCGGCAGGCCCAACGCCTTCGCCTTTTCAGCGCTCATCAGTACAACGGCGGCGGCGCCATCGTTGAGGCTCGAGGCATTTCCCGCCGTTACGCTTCCGTCCTTCTTGAAGGCGGGTTTGAGTCTGGCGAGGCTCTCTGCAGTGGTGCCGGCGCGCGGTTGTTCATCGGTATCGAAGATCAGCGGGTCGCCCTTGCGCTGAGGAATTTCGATCGGCGTGATCTCGCTCTCAAAGCGTCCTGAGTCGATCGCGTCCATGGCTTTTTGCTGGGAGGCGGCGGCAAACGCGTCCTGCTCTTCACGGGAGATACCGTACTTCTCAACCAGATTTTCCGCCGTGATGCCCATGTGGTAGTCGTTGAAGGCGTCCCAAAGGCCGTCCTGGATCATGCTGTCGACCAACTGCCCATGGCCCATGCGCAATCCGGTGCGGGCGGCGGGCATGACGTAGGGGGCGAGGCTCATGTTCTCCATGCCGCCTGCGATGATTACCTCGGCATCGCCGCAGCGGATCGCCTGGGCGCCCAGATGCAGCGCTTTGAGCCCGGAGCCACAGACTTTGTTCAGCGTCAAAGCGGGAACGGCGTGGGGGAGGCCCGCATGGATGGCCGCCTGACGAGCCGGGTTCTGGCCCGCGCCGGCGGTCAGCACCTGACCGAGGATCACTTCATCGATTTCGGCTGGCTCGATTCCCGTCTGGTCCAGCAGGCGGCGTATCACGGCGGCGCCCAGCGCGGCGGCCGGGATGCTGGCCAGCGACCCCTGAAAGCTGCCGACGGCAGTACGAGTGGCGGCGACAATGACGACTTCCTGCATGCTGATTGACCTCTTGACGGGCGGGCTTCCGCGGGCCGTCCATGGTGGCACAGCCCGGGACATGCCTCCACACGTGGAACCTGCCGGTCACGCTAGCGAATCGGCAACCCCATGCGCCTGCGGGCACGATGCACCGAACCACTGCGTACGGCCCAACGCAGCACCGGAGCGGTTCGGGATACGCCGATGCGGATAAGGTGCCGTTCGCGCGGGGATTGGCTGAGGTCGAGCATGTCGCTGGCCCAGTCCGGCAGGAGCTCCACGCCTGCGCGCATCATCAAGGCGCCAAAGGGAGCGGCGAGCCGGCTAGGCGCGGGTGCTTCGAACAAGATTCGCACGATCTCCCGAGAGCGGTCGTCGCACAGAAGCTGCGGGCGGACTGCGTGCAGATAGTCCGCGATTTGCTGGCGTGAGCGCGGCACGTCGCGCGCGCCTAGTGCTTCGGCAATCCGGGCTACCTCGGCGTAATAACGATCCTGATCGGCTGGCGACAACGAGGGGTTCAGGTAGAGCAGGTGAGCTTTCATGAAAGAGCTGACTTCGGCTACATGCACCCAGGTCAGCAGTTTCGGGTCGTAGGCGGCGTAAGGTCGGCCATCCGGCGCATGTCCGGTGACCTTCAGGTGGATTGCCTTGACGCGCTCGATCAATCGCTCGGCGTCTGCTTGGCTGCCAAAGGTTGTCGCCGAGATGAACTGACCGGTACGGCGCAGACGTCCGAGAAGATCTTCACGAAAGTTCGAATGGTCCCAGACTCCCGAGAGCGCCAGCGGATGCAGCGCTTGCAGTAGCAGCGCGGCGATGCCGCCCACCAGCATCGAGGTGAAATCGCCGTGAACGCGCCAACACACCGAGTCCGGCCCGAACAGCCCTGGGTCACCCGGTGGGTTTTCGTAGTCGACGCCTCCAATCGCCAGGCCTGTGAGGCTTAGCACCTGCGACTCAATATGTCGACGAATGAGATCCACGGAGATTTCTCGGGAGGCTCGGGCCGCAGATGTTACCTGAAGTGCCGCTGTTACCCGGTTTTGGCCGACTAGCTGTCAGCTGCTGGGCTTCAGGGCTACGCGAGATGGCGGAGAGAGGTGGGGCGAAGGGGGCCGGACAGCGGCTGTGCGCTGTCCGGCGAGTCGAATCTAGCCGCGATGACGTCCGCGGAAGAAGTCGATCAGGCCCTGGGTCGATGCGTCTTCGGCGGGCTGTCCATCGAAGCTGGTCATCTGGCCATAAACGGCCTTGCCCAGATCCTTGCCCAGCTCCACGCCCCACTGATCGAAGGAGTTGATACCCCAGATCACGCCCTGCACGAACACCTTGTGCTCATAGAGAGCGATGAGCGCACCGAGGCGGCCAGGGCTGATGGTTTCCATCACCACGGTGTTGCTCGGCCGATTGCCCGGGATCACCTTGTGTGGCGCCAGGCGCTCGATCTCAGCTTCGCTGACCCCCTTGGCGCGCAGCTCCGCCTCGGCTTCCTCGCGGGTCTTGCCGCGCATCAACGCCTGGCTTTGTGACAGGCAGTTCGCATAGAGCCATTCGTGGTGATCGGCAACCGGATTGTGGCTGACGACTGGCACGATGAAATCAGCAGGGATCAGCGGGGTGCCTTGATGCAGCAGCTGGTGGTAGGCGTGCTGACCGTTGGCACCGACGCCACCCCAGATCACCGGGCCCGTGGTGCAGGAAACGGGTGTACCGTCCTGACGCACGCTCTTGCCATTGGACTCCATGTCCATCTGCTGCAAGTGCTTTACGAAGTTACGCAAGTAATGGTCGTAAGGCAGGAAGGCATAACTCTGGGCGTCCCAGAAGTTGTGATACCAGATACCCAGCATCGCCAGCAGGACCGGCATGTTGCTTTCGAACGGTTCATTGAGGAAATGCTGGTCCATGCTGTATGCGCCGGAGAGCAGATCCTTGAAGTTGGACATTCCGATGGCCAGTGCGATAGGCAAGCCGATCGCCGACCACAGCGAATAACGGCCTCCGACCCAGTCCCACATCGGGAAGATATTCTTTTCGCGAATACCGAATTCGACGGCGGCTTTCTTGTTGCTGGTAACGGCGATGAAGTGACGGTAGAGCTTTTCCTCGGTGCCGCCCTTGCCCAGATACCAGGTGCGTGCGGCTTGAGCATTCTTCAGGGTTTCAAGCGTGCCGAATGTCTTGCTCGAGATGATGAACAGCGTGGTTTCGACGTTCAGCTTGGCGGTTACTTCGCGGAACTCGCTGCCGTCGATGTTCGCCAGGTAGTGCGTGCGCACCCCGTGCTGAGTGAAAGGCAACAGCGCTTCGGATACCAGTTGCGGGCCGAGGAACGAACCGCCAATACCGATGTTCACCACGTCGGTAATGGTCTTGTCACTGAAGCCGCGCCACAGATTGTTGTGAATGCGGGTAACGATATCGGTCATCTGAGCCAGCGCGGCGTGTACGTCGCGCATGATGTTTTGCCCGTCGACCATGACCGAATCACCCATCGGGCGACGCAGGGCCGTGTGCAGAACCGGACGGTTTTCCGAGGCGTTGATCCGCTCACCCTCGAACATCGCGCGAGCAGCCTGTTCGACGCCGGCTTCGCGAGCCAGGTTGACTAGCAGCGTGCGGGTCTCGGGAGTGATCAGATTCTTTGAATAGTCGAGAAACAGACCGCAGCAGGAAACTGAGAGGTCATCGAAGCGGGTCGGGTCGGCCTTGAATGCCTCGCGCATGCTGAAGTTCTGCATGGACAGGCGGTGATCTTCCAAGGCCTTCCAGGACGACAGGCCGGTGGCATCGAGGGGGTTCTGGTAGTAGCTCATGGGTGTGCGGCTTCCTTTGCTTTGGCGGACTGTCTGCGGCTCTGCAATTCGTTTGGACAGTCATTCGATCATGCTGGCACGCTCGCATTCGTCCTGAATGCAGCAGGCGCGTACCGCTGCGGTAGCACCGCAACGGCGGCGGTACATCCTGCACCGCCGAGACTGGTCTGACTGGCAAAAACGCGCGGCGTTCCGAACGGTTTCGTGCGCGCAGTGGTTCTCGCAATTAACAGCGAGACCATTGCAGATTTTGGCCATAGGGGGAAACCCTTGGGGCACAAAAAAGCCCGCAGCGCGGATGGCGTTGCGGGCTTCCGAAACAGGTTCGTCAGGGTCAGGCGACCTGGACCGGAATGGCGTTGCTGGTATGACTGAGTTCGCCATCAGCGCCCATGTAAAGAACATGAGGCTTGAAGCTGGCCAGTTCGGCTTCGCTGTAATGCGCATATGCGCAAATGATCAGGCGATGTCCAACACCGGCTTTGTGAGCGGCGGCGCCGTTGACGGAAATGATCTTGGAGCCTTCCTCGCCGCGGATAGCGTAGGTGGTGAAGCGCTCTCCGTTATCGACGTTATAGATCTGGATCTGCTCGTATTCGCGGATTCCAGCCAGATCCAGCCAGTCACCGTCGATGGCGCATGAGCCTTCGTAGTCCAGAACCGAGTGGGTCACCTGGGCGCGGTGCAGTTTAGCCTTGAGCATGATGGCGTGCATGGCGGGGTCCTCCGGGTGCGCAAGCGGCGCAGAGTGTGCCCGAACCCCGGAGTGCGATCAATACCGGAGGAGGGCACAGTTGGTGCCGATAATCGGCTCGCGGTCATGAAGCGGCTGGACTGGTTTGCACCACAAGATTGTCTATCAGGCGAGTCTTGCCGAGGAACGCGGCCGCAAGGATCACCAGTTCGCGATGTTCGCCGGTCGCCGGTTGCAGATCCAGAGCGTTGCGGATCTCCAGGTAATCGGGACGAAGCCCTGCTGCCTCTAGCGCCTGCTTGCCCGAGTCAAGCAGGGCGGAGTAGTCGCGCTCGCCTCGGCGAATGGCATCAGCCAGTTGTGACAGGGTGCGATGGAGCACTGGGGCGGTAGCGCGCTCATCTGCGTTCAGGTAGCCATTACGCGAGGACAGTGCCAGCCCGTCGTGGGCACGCACGATGGGTTCGCCAATGATCTGGATCGGCATGTTGAGGTCGCGCACCATGGTACGAATCACCGCCAATTGCTGGAAATCCTTTTCGCCGAAGACCGCGAGGTCCGGCAGCACCATGTTGAACAGCTTATTGACCACGGTGGAAACGCCGTCGAAATGTCCCGGACGGCTGCCGCCGCACAGGCCTTCCGAGACACCTGGAACGCGAACGATGGTTTGCAGTGCCTGGCCGTTCGGGTACATCTCTTCGACGCTCGGGGTAAACAGCAGATGGCAGCCTGCTTCGGCCAGCTTGTCCTGGTCGGCAGCCAAGGTTCGCGGGTAGCTGGCGAGATCTTCGTTGGGACCAAACTGCAACGGATTGACGAAGATGCTGGCAGCCACGAAATCGGCGTGCTGACCAGCAGTGTCAACCAGTGCGATATGGCCGGCATGCAGGTTGCCCATGGTCGGTACGAACCCGATGCGCTTGCCTTCACTGCGCGCGTGCGTGACTGCGGCGCGCAAGTCCGCTACGGTTTTGACGACCTTCATGCGGAGAATCCATGTTCGGCTGCAGGGAACTCAACGGTCTTCACCGCGTTGACGTAAGCGGCGATTGCAGCGGGGATATCGCCGTGCTCGCGCATGAAATTCTTGACGAACTTCGGTGCGCGGCCGGTGAGCGACAAGCCGAGCATGTCGTGCAGAACCAGTACTTGCCCGTCCGTGTCGCTGCCAGCGCCGATGCCGATCACCGGTACCGCTACCGCCTGTGTGATCCGCGCAGCCAGTTCGCTGGGGACGCATTCGAGCAGCAGCATTGCCGCACCGGCTTCCTCGAGCGCCTTGGCGTCGGCGATCATCTGCTGCGCCTGCGCTTCCTGGCGACCCTGCACCTTGTAGCCGCCAAAAATGTTCACAGCCTGGGGAGTAAGCCCCATGTGCGCGCAGACCGGAATGCCGCGCTCGGCGAGCAACCGGATGGACTCGGCCAGCCAGGCTGCTCCTTCCACCTTGACCATGTGCGCGCCGGCCTTCATCAGGGTTGCTGAGTTGTCCAGTGTCTGCTCGATGGTTGCGTTGGCCATGAACGGCAGATCGGCAACGATCATGGCGCCGCGATTGCCGCGTTTGACGCAAGCTGTATGGTAAGCCATTTCTTCTACGGATACCGGCAGCGTGCTGTCGTGGCCTTGCAGGACCATGCCCAGAGAGTCGCCAATCAGCAGCATCTCGACCCCGGCTTCGCTGGCGGTCTTGGCAAAGGTTGCGTCATAGCAGGTAAGCATGACGATCTTTTCGCCTTTCTGTTTGAGGCTTTGCAGGGTTGTCAGGGTTACGTCTGGCATGAATGCCGTCCTCCTAGAGCCTCTGAAGAATCACCGTTTCAGTCGGAGCGTCAGCGGTGAGGCGGGTTGGTCTCAGGTCGATGCGTACCGGCAGAGGGCGCTTATAGTCCTGATGGTGGCGACCTAAGTCAATTGCGAGTGTTACCTGCGCGTTACACCTGTTACCGGAGGGTTACAGCGGCACGTCGAGGCGCTCGATGCCTGAGAATGGGCATGCAGCAAGCAGCTCGGAAAGCGTGCGCCCATCGGGTAGGCGGAGATCCTGCGGTGCTATATCCGAAAGCGGATAAAGCACGAAGGCTCTGGCATGCAAATGATAGTGCGGGATCTTCAGGCGAGGCTCGTCGATCAGGCGATCACCATACAGCAGGATGTCGAGGTCAAGCGTACGCGGGCCCCAGCGCTCGGCTTTGCGTTCGCGGCCATGAGCCTGCTCGATGGCTTGTAGGGCATCGAGAAGCTCCAGCGGCGGCAATGCGGTATCCAGCGCTGCGACAGCGTTGTTGTATCGCGGCTGATCAGAAGGACCGAGGGGGTCGCTCAGATAAAGAGAAGAAACGGCTGCCAGCTTCGAGTGCGCAATACCCGCCAATGCTTCGATCGCCCCGCGCAGTTGCTGGCGGGGCTCGGCCAGATTGCTGCCAAGACCAATGTATGCGCGTTCCATGTCAGTCGGCGGAGGAGGGAGTGCTTTCGTTCGGGCCTCGCTTGCGCCTGTTGTTGCGACGGCGTTTACGTGGTGCACCGCTGCCGTCGTCCTTGCTGAGGCCGCGAATCATGTTGCGACGCTCGCTATCGTTGACTTCTTGATACTCGGTCCACCATTCGCCCAGCCCGTCGGTTTCCTCACCTGCACTTTCTCGTAGCAGGAGAAAATCGTAACCGGCACGGAATCGAGGGTTTTCCAGCAACTGATCGGCCCGGCGGCCCTGGCGTCGCGGCAGTCGCTCCTGCATATCCCATATCTCGCGCATCGGCATGGTGAAGCGCTTGGGGATCGCCGTGCGCTGGCACTGTTCCCAGATGATGTCGTGCGCGGCCTCCTGTGCCGCAGGTATGGGTGGCAGCCCGCGTGCCTGAGCTTCCGCGATGCGGGCGGGAAGGGCTGGCCAGAGCAAGGCGGCAAACAGGAACGCAGGCGTGACAGGCTTGCCTTGCGCGATGCGCTCGTCAGTATTGGCCAATGCATTGCGAATCAGAGTGCCCGCGTACTCGGGGTTGTCCTCCAGGGCCTCGGCGCTGGCCGGAAACAAGGGCGCGAACAGCTCGTATTCAAGCAGCAATTCGAAGGTCCGTTCGGCCTTGCCACTGAGAAAGAGTTTGATGATTTCGTCGAACAGCCGCGCCGCGGGGACGTCGTTCAGGAGTTCCGCCAGATCGGCGATCGGTTCGGCGCTGTGCTGTTCGATCTCGAAGTCCAGCTTGGCGGCGAAGCGGATGGCGCGGAGCATGCGCACGGGGTCTTCCTGGTAACGCTGCTCCGGGTCACCGATCAAGCGGATCAGCTTGTTGCGGATGTCCTTGACGCCGTGTGTATGGTCGAGGATACGTTCACTGGAGGGGTCGTAGTACAGCGCATTGATGGTGAAATCACGGCGCTGCGCATCGTCCTCGAGCGTTCCATAGATGTTATCGCGCAGGATGCGACCGCTCTCGTTGCGAGAGGCCATGGGGCTGGCGTCATCATCATCCTCTTCCGGGTGATTGGCGCGGAAGGTCGCGACCTCGATGATCTCGCGTCCAAAGTGCACATGGACCAGCTTGAAGCGGCGGCCGATGACGCGTGCATTACGGAATTCCGCCCGAACTTGCTCGGGTGTCGCGCTGGTAGCGACGTCGTAATCCTTGGGGTCCAGATCCAATAGCAGATCGCGGACGCAGCCACCCACGACGTAAGCCTCGTAACCTGCCTGCTGAAGCCGTTCGACCACGCTGACAGCATGGCGACTCAGGTCGTCGCGGTGCAGCGAATGCTGCCGGCTGGACAGTATTTCGGGCGTGCGACGTGGATGCGGGAAGCGGCGCAGGGGAGAACGAAAAGACTGGAACAGCTTTTTCAGCATGAGAGGCACTGTGTGGCGAAATGACAAGGTGGCGAAGGGAATTGCCACGAAACGAGCGTGGATTCTAGCACCGGGAGCTGGGATGGTGAACGAAGCGCGGGGAGGTGTCAAAGCGGTGGTCAAAGCCAGAAAGCACTAGGGGGAGCCGAAGCTCCCCCTTTAAATGATGTCGCGTGCTTTGTTGTTATTAGTATTTCGGGCGTGTTGTTTTTGTTTGATCACCCGTTCCCATCCGCTACCGCGTCCGGGAATTGCTCCTACATTGGGAGCAAAGAGCAAACGGATTTCTTTGGTCGCTGATTTGCCATCGATCAATGATCCAACCAGTTCAGGCGCTGCTTATGCAGTTTTTGTTGTTCTCGGCCTGGTCGCGGGGCTAAACCCCATGTGGCACATCCTCTCCAAAAGAATCAGTTAGCTACGTCTCTGCCTTATTGTCTTTATTTTGCTAGAGCCGGTACGTCTTGTTCTTATTGTGGGTCTGCTTGTTATTGTTGTTGTGCCAGATATAAAGCATTCGCCGTGCCAGTTTTTTAAAACTCTTTTAAATCAATGACTTGAAGATTCTGCTGATGGGTCTTGCACAAATGTCGGCAAATCTTCGTTACCGATAACCCCGCATTTTGTTACGTCTAGGTAGTGGCGGTAACAGCGCACTACCCAGCGGTAGCCGATTTGCGCCGCGGAATGCCCAGCCGCTGACGACGCTCCCATAGACATTTGCGGCTGATGCCGAGCTTGCGCGCGAGTTCGGTCTCGGTCATGTGGTCCTGATGCTCGAGCACGAAATGCTGGAAGTAGTCTTCCAGTGACAGATCCTCGGTTGGCTCGTTGCTCGTGGAGATAGGCGCGCCCAGGGGGGCGCAGGGCTCGTCGAAATCGTCGTCGAGGTTGTCGAGTTCGATGTCTATGCCCAACAGCTCGGCACTGATCTCCTCACTGTCACTCAGAATCGCTGCCCGCTCGATGGCGTTCTCCAGTTCTCGCACGTTACCCGGCCAGGTGTAATGACGTACGGCCTGCTCTGCCTCTCGGGAAAAGTGCAAATCTTCCCTAGCCATGCGATCGCCTTGTCGGGCGAGGAAGGCTTTCGCGATTTCCAGAACATCGGAACCGCGCTCGCGCAGGGGCGGCAATTTCAGCGCGATCACGTGCAGCCGGTAATAGAGGTCCTCACGGAACTGACCGTTTTTCGCCAGCGTTTTCAGGTCACGGTGGGTTGCTGCGATCAGGCGGACGTCCACTTTCTGGGACTGAGTCGAACCAACCCGCCGAATTTCGCCTTCCTGGAGCACGCGTAACAGGCGGGCCTGGGCTTCCAGTGGCAGTTCGCCAATCTCGTCGAGAAACAGTGTGCCGCCGTCGGCAGCCTCCACCAGTCCGGCGCGTCCAGCGCTGGCACCCGTAAAGGCACCTTTCTCATGGCCGAAGAGTTCGGATTCGATCAGCGATTCAGGAATGGCGGCGCAATTGACCGAGATCATCGTGGCCTTGGCGCGTCGAGAGAGGTTGTGCAGCGCGCGAGCGACCAATTCCTTGCCGGTACCTGACTCGCCTTGGATCAACACATTGGAGTCGGTCGGCGCGACTTTGCGAATCTTTCCGAACAGATCCTGCATTGGGCCGCATCGCCCGATGATGCCGATCTCGCCGCTTGCAGAGCCATCGTGCGCGGCTGAGGCTGGAGACGTGGCAGCGCTACGCGAAACCGCTGCCGGTGTCGCGGCTGCCTGTTGTCTATCAGTGAGGATGCGGGCCACGGTTTGCAGCATTTCGTCGTGATCGAAGGGCTTGGCGATGTAGTCCACCGCGCCCATTTTCATCGAGTCCACGGCTGAGCGAAGGCTCGCATAGCTGGTCATGATCAGCACTGGCGTGCCTTCGGCAAGCTTGATCAGCTCGGTGCCAGGCGCGCCGGGCAGGCGGAGGTCGCTGACGATGAGATCGAAACCCGGAATGCTGAATCGCTCCTGTGCCTCCTGTACGGAGCCGGCTTCGCTGACCTCGTACTGGTTGCGCTCGAGCAATCGACGCAAGGCGGAGCGGATGATGGTTTCGTCTTCGACGATCAGAATATGGGACATCAGTACTCTCTCGACGGGCTGAAGGCGGCTATGAGCGGGTGGGAACCGGCCACGACGGACGATCGTTCCCAAGGCTTTGCAAGCTGCCGCAGTGCGGCGTGGGTGTGCCAGTGCGGGGCGGTATCCTGTCTACATCCTTGTCTTGGCTGAGCCAGCTTTACACTGAGCCGTTCATTGCCAGTACGTGGCGAAAAAGCGGACATCGCCTCGTTAGTCACGGGGATCTGTCGCCTCGACATGCCGCGGCAGGGTGATGCGGAAACGCGTGCCGCGTTGGGTTTCCAGGTTTGCCGGGCTGTCGATATTGATCTGGCCATAATGCTCTTCCACGATCGAATAGACCAGTGCGAGGCCCAGTCCTGTTCCCTCACCTGGGTCCTTGGTAGTGAAGAACGGCTCGAAGAGCCGGTCCTGAATCGACTGCGGAATGCCGCTGCCTTCGTCTTCGACGATCAGGTAAACGGTCTGCTCGGATACCTCACTGCGCACCCTGATCGCGCCACCGGGTTCCGATGCATCGCGGGCGTTGGACAGCAGGTTGATCAGTACCTGAGCCAGGCGCTGCGGATCGCCTTCTGCGAGGTGGTCAGGATCACATAGGTTGAAAAAGCGCACATCGGTCCCGCGACGATTGAGCGAAAGCAGGGCGATGGCATCCTGAGCTACTTCGGCCAGGCTGACCGGGTAGAGGTCCTGCTGCCTGCTGCCGGCATGGGCAAAGCTCATCAGGGACTGGACGATGCGTGAAACACGCTTGGTTTGCTCGACGATCTGGTTGCTGATTTCACTGATCTCGTCATCGGCTTCACGCTCCTCGCGCAGATTCTGCGCCAGGCAAGCGATGCCGGTGATCGGGTTGCCGATTTCATGAGCGACGCCGGCAGCCAGTCGGCCGATGCTGGCCAGCCGCTCGGAGTGCACCAGCCGGTCTTCCAGTTGTTGGGTCTCGGTGAGGTCTTCGATCAGCAGTACAAGCCCACTGTTACCGGGCGCCAGCGGTTCGGCGATGGCCGCCTTGTGCAGGTTCAAACAGCGGCTGTGGCCATCGAGCTGCAGCCGCTGCTTGTGCAGATGCTCCTCCCGCTGCTGGATGAAGCCACTGAGCAAGCTCTGCCAGGGTTCGGCGATGGTGGAGAGTCGCGAGCCCACGACCTGAAGGGCCGGGATTTCCGTAAGTTCTTCCAGAGCACGGTTCCACATCAGGATTTCCTGATCCTTGGCCAGTGAGCAGACGCCCATGGGCAATTCCTGCAGTGTTTGACGGTGATAGCGGCGCAGAGCGTCAAGCTCAGCGGCCAACCCAGTCAGTCGTGAGTGGTAGTCCTCCAGACGGCTTTCAATGAAGTGAATATCTTCGGTGACATAACCGTCGGCGCCATTCTTGTAGGACAGGAAGTTCTCGACGATGTCCTGCGCTACGCTCGGCCCCATCAACCCGGACAGGTTCGCTTCGATACGGTCGCGCAGGCGTCGCAGGGCGTAGGGGCGATGCTCATCGAAAGGCAGCTGCAGGTCACGTAACGCCTGCTCGACCTCCCGCTGCGCAGTTTTGGCGCCCAAGGGTTTCGCCAGCTGTGTGGCGAACTCTTGCGGCGAGGCGGCTGCCAGCTCACGTCTTTGCGGACGACGGACGTTTTCCACCGCACAGGCTTCGGCCGCGGCTTGTTCCTCGGCACTGGTTTCGGTGAACAGCGAGAACAGGGAGAACGCCAGCACGTTCACCGCCAGAGAGGCGATTGCCGCCAGGTGCCAGCTGGTGTCATCGAGCACATAGACCACGTTGAACAGCGGTATATAGAAACCGTCGAGGTTGCCCACCAGCGGCAACAGCATGGTCACTACCCATACGGCAATGCCGGCCAGGAGCCCGACGATGTAGCCGCGGCGGTTGGCGGTCGGCCAGTAGAGCACCGAGAGAACGCCCGGCAAGAACTGCAGGGTGGCAACAAAGGCGACGATGCCCAGATTGGAGAGGTCCTGCTCTGCACCAAGTAGCAGGTAGAAACCGTAACCGGCCATGATGATCGCCAGGATCAGGCTGCGGCGGGTCCACTTCAGCCAGCGATAGATGTTGCCTTCGGTAGGTGGCTGATACAGCGGCAGTACCAGGTGATTGAGCGCCATTCCTGACAGCGCGAGGGTGCTGACGATGATCAGGCCGCTGGATGCCGATAGCCCGCCGACAAAGGCGAGCAGGGTAAGCGCCTCGCTCTGCGCCGTGATGCCGAGGCCGAGGGTGAAGTATTCAGGATTTGTGCTGACACCGAGTTTGAGACCGGCCCAGAGGATCAGCGGCACCGCGAGGCTCATCAGCAGCAGATACAGCGGCAGGCCCCAGCTGGCGCTGACCAGGGCGCGCGGGTTGAGGTTCTCGGTAAAGGTCATGTGATACATGTGCGGCATGACGATGGCTGAGGCAAAGAACACCAACAGCAGGGTTCGCCATGGGCCTTCTTGCAACGGCGTGTGCAGGGCCTGCAGCGCGGACTGATTCTGCAGCAACCAGATCTCCAGCTGATGCGGTCCGCCAAACACCACGAACAGTGCGTATAGGCCGATGGCGCCGAAGGACAGCAGTTTGACCACAGACTCGAAGGCGATGGCGAATACCAACCCCTCATGCTTTTCGCGGGTCGCGATGTGCCGAGCACCGAAGAGGATGGTGAACAGCATGATCATCACGCAGTAGCCCAGCGCGACCCGTTCCTGCAGCGGCTCGAGGGTGAGGATGCCAATTGCATCGGCCACTGCCTGGATCTGCAGCGCCAGCAACGGAAGCATGCCGATAAGCATGACGATGGTGGTCAGCGCGCCGCTCCAGGTGCTGCGGAAGCGGAAAGCGAAAAGGTCGGCCAGCGAAGCCAATTGATAGGTGCGGGTGATCCGAAGAATCGGGTAAAGCAGCACCGGCGCCAGCAGGAAGGCGCCGCAGACTCCTAGATAGGTGGCGAGGAAGCCATAGCCGTATTGATAGGCCAGACCGACGGTGCCATAGAAGGCCCAGGCGCTGGCATATACGCCAAGCGACAGGGTGTAGGTCAGGGGGTGGCGAATGATCCAGCGCGGTATCAGCCCGCGCTCACTGACCCAGGCCACGCTGAACAACACAAGCAGGTAGGCGACGCTGATCAGGATCAGGTGGCTGAGGCTAAAGCTCGTCGGCATCGCGCTGGCTCTGGAGAATGAAAGTCACCACGATGAGGATCAGCCACAGAAGATAGGGCCGGTACCAGGCGCCATTGGGGTCGATCCACCAGTCCATGATCGCGGGGGAAAACAAGTAGATCCCCACCACCAGGAGCAGCACCAGTCGGTAGATGTACATGCTGGAACTCGTGTCGAAAGTACGCGGATGGTAAAGGAAGCGGCAGGCGACAAGCCACAGCGCAAACAAGGAGTCGCGTCAAAGGGAAGCAGCTTCAGACCAGCTGTGCCTCGGGCAGCGTACGGCACTGCGGGATGCGCCGGGCGTCCCAGCGTGGGATGGCCCAGCTCATGACCTCGGCGGGCAGTGCGTCGTTGAGCTCGCCCGTAGTTGGCTGTCCGAGGGCGCGCAATGCCCTGAGCAACAGCGGTGTGGCCTCGGCGGGTAGTAGTGGCGGCGAACGATAGCGCTTGCCCAGCTTGTGGCCGTCGGGCTGAGTGATCAGCGGGACGTGCAGATAACGCGGTTGCGCCAGGTCGAGCAATTGCTGCAGATAGAGTTGCCGTGGTGTGGAATCGAGCAGGTCCGCGCCGCGCACGATGTCGGTGATTCCCTGCCAGCCATCATCGAGCACCACGGCCAGTTGGTAGGCGATCAAACCATCCCGACGTCGAATCACGAAGTCACCGACCTCGCGGCCCAGGTGCTGGTGAAACTCGCCCTGTACACGGTCGCTGAAGCCATATTGTCGGTCAGGCACGCGCAGTCGGATCGCAGCGTCGTGTGTAGCGCGCCCGGCGTCACGGCAGAAGCCTGGGTAGAGCCCATTGAAAGGCTCCAGTTGCTTGCGTGAGCAGGTGCAGGCGTAAGCATGTCCTTCCTGCACCAGGCGCTCGATCTGTGCATTGTAGATATCCAGCCGTTCGCTCTGGCGAACCATGTGCCCGTCCCACTCGAAGCCGTAGGCTTCCAGCGCCTGCAGAATCCCTGTCTGTGCGCCAGGCATTTCCCGAGGCGGGTCGAGATCTTCCATGCGCAACAGCCAGCGACCGCCAGCGGCTCGTGCATCGAGGTAGGAGGCGAGGGCGGCAATCAACGAGCCGAAGTGCAGGTAGCCACTCGGAGTCGGCGCGAAGCGGCCTATATAAGATGCGGGTGTGGACATGAGCCGGCTCGGTTGGGGGATCATCGAGGCGGGATGAGGCAGTGAGCGTGGGGCTGAAATGAAACGGGGCGCCGTAGCGCCCCGTTCGGGATCAGGAACCGATCTGCTTTTCCTTGATCTCCGCCAGCGTCTTGCAGTCGATGCACAGCGTGGCAGTGGGGCGGGCTTCGAGACGGCGGATGCCAATCTCGACGCCGCAGGAATCGCACCAACCGTATTCGTTGTCTTCGATCAGCTGCAGCGTCTCGTCGATCTTCTTGATCAGCTTGCGCTCGCGATCGCGGGCGCGCAGTTCCAGGCTGAATTCTTCTTCCTGGCTGGCGCGGTCTGCTGGATCGGGGAAGTTGGCGGCTTCGTCCTGCATGTGGTGCACGGTGCGATCGACTTCCTCCATCAGCTCCAGCTTCCACTTATTGAGGATGCCGCTGAAATGAGCGCGCATGTTGTCGCTCATGTATTCCTCGCCCTTGGACTCTTTATAGGGCACGAAGGCGCGAATCAGTTGGTTGCTGTTTGTCGTTTTGGTAATGGGCATGGATGAACGCCTCTCGCTATGTCCATTGCGCAGGATAGTGAATCCCTCTGCCGGCCCGTGCCGGCCCTGCGGCTGCAAGCGGGCGAACTTACCAGATCGTATCGGGGTGCGCTACTCCCGAATATCACGGTGGCTGCGGTGTCAGAGGGACCTTCGGTAGAATTCACGCTTTGTACTCATCAGGAAGGTCAGATGACCTCGTCATATAGCGCGCGTAGCCGTGCAATCGAACCCTTTCATGTCATGGCGTTGCTGGCTCGGGCCAACGAACTTCAGGCATCGGGACGTGATGTGATTCACCTTGAAATCGGTGAGCCGGACTTCACTACCGCTGCGCCCATCGTAGCGGCCGGTCAGGCTGCCCTCGCGGCGGGCCATACCCGCTACACCGCCGCCCGTGGCCTGCCGCAACTACGCGAAGCGATTGCCGGTTTTTACGCCGCACGATATCAACTGTCTATTGACCCCGAACGGGTCCTGATTACTCCCGGCGGATCCGGTGCGCTTCTTCTGGCCAGCAGCTTGTTGGTCGACCCCGGCAAGCACTGGCTGCTGGCGGACCCTGGTTACCCGTGCAATCGACACTTTCTGCGGCTGATCGAGGGCGCCGCACAGTTGGTGCCAGTTGGCCCGGAGGTGCGCTATCAGCTCAACGCTGAGCTGGTTGAGCGTTACTGGGACAAGGACAGCGTTGGCGCTTTGGTCGCCTCGCCGGCCAATCCCACCGGGACTCTGCTGCAGCGCGATGAGCTGGCGAGCCTTTCGGGGGCGCTCAAGGAGCGAGGCGGGCATCTGGTGGTGGATGAGATCTATCACGGCCTGACCTACGGAACCGATGCCGCGAGCGTGCTCGAAGTTGACGAGTCGGCCTTCGTGCTCAACAGTTTCTCGAAATATTTCGGCATGACGGGCTGGCGTCTCGGTTGGCTGGTCGCGCCGCCGGAGGCTGTGAGCGAACTGGAGAAGCTCGCGCAGAATCTCTACATCAGTGCGCCGACCATGGCCCAGCACGCGGCTCTGGCGTGCTTCGAGCCGGCCACGCTGGAGATCCTCGAGGCCCGTAGAGGCGAGTTTGCCAAACGCCGGGACTTCCTGTTGCCAGCGCTGCGCGAGCTTGGTTTCGGTATAGCCGTTGAGCCTGAGGGTGCCTTCTATCTGTATGCGGACATCAGCGCCTTTGGCGGAGACGCGTACACCTTTTGCCAACACATGCTGGAAACCGAGTTCGTCGCGATCACTCCGGGTTTGGATTTCGGTCGTTACCAGGCTGGGCATCATGTGCGGTTCGCTTACACCCAGGGTCTGCCGCGGCTCGAGCAGGCGATCGAGCGGATCGCTCGCGGTTTGCAGAGCTGGACAGGCTGATGCGCTTCGTCACTCCGTTGGAGCAGGGCACGTTAGTGCGGCGTTACAAGCGTTTTCTTGCCGACATCGTCACCGATGCCGGCGAGGCGCTTTGCATTCACTGCCCCAACACTGGCTCGATGCTCAATTGCATGGGCGAGGGCGCACGCGTCTGGTTTCTGCGCAACAGCGACCCCAAGCGCAAACTGCCCGGGACCTGGGAATTGGTTGAAACACCGCAGGGGCGGCTCGCTTGCGTTAACACGGCCAGAGCCAATCGCTTGGTGGAAGAGGCACTGCTGGCTGGTGTTATCGAAGAGTTGAACGGCTTTACCGCACTCAAGCGAGAGGTGGCCTATGGCGTGGAAAACAGTCGTGTGGACTTTCGCTTGGACTATCCGCTCGGGTCGGCCTTCGTCGAAGTCAAAAGCGTGACCCTTGGATTTGGTGATACGGCGGTAGCCGCCTTTCCCGATGCGGTGACGAGCAGAGGCGCTCGTCATCTGCGCGAATTAGCGGCGCTGGCGCGTGATGGCGTGCGGGCAGTGCAGCTGTATTGCGTGAATCTCACAGGCATCGAAGCTGTTCGCCCTGCCAGCGAAATCGATCCGCTTTATACCGCTGCTTTGCGTGACGCGGTTGAGGCGGGTGTCGAGGTGCTGGCATACGGCGTGGAGTTGTCGCCGGAGGAGATTCGGCTGGTGCGACGTCTACCGGTCATCCTCTAGGCATCGCAGGCTGACCCTTGATACCGGCGGGGCTGACGTTGTCAGCGATTCGCCGGGGTCACCCGCCAGATCACATTGCCTACGTCGTCTGCCACCAACAGAGCGCCGACCTTATCCACGGCGACGCCAACTGGCCTGCCCATCGCCTTGCCATCCTTGCTGAGAAATCCAGTCAGTACATCGTTCGCTGCGCCATCCGGCTTTCCATTGGCGAAGGGTACGAACACCACCTTATAGCCACTGTGGGGTTTGCGATTCCATGAGCCGTGTTGGCCGATGAAGGCGCCGTGGCTGTATCGCTCGGGCAGCAACCCCCCTTCATAGAAGACCAGGCCGAGTGACGCCGTATGGTTACCGAGCGCGTAGTCGGGCACGATGGCCTTTTCCACCAGATCAGGGCGCGGAGGTTTCACTCGACTGTCCACGTGCTGACCGAAGTAGCTGTAAGGCCAGCCGTAGAAGCCACCGTCTTTCACCGAGGTCATGTAGTCGGGGACCAGGTCACTTCCGATCAGATCCCGCTCGTTGACGGTAGTCCACAGCTCTCCGCTGTCCGGCTGCCAAGCCAGCCCGTTTGGGTTGCGCAAGCCAGAGGCGAACAGCCGCAGCGTTCTCCGCTCGGG
Organism: Stutzerimonas zhaodongensis; assembly: GCF_003696365.1. GTDB lineage: Bacteria > Pseudomonadota > Gammaproteobacteria > Pseudomonadales > Pseudomonadaceae > Stutzerimonas > Stutzerimonas zhaodongensis. The sequence goes on along the minus strand of NZ_RFFM01000002.1, from coordinate 919,591 downwards.
GTCGACTTCCAAGATTGCCGCGCGATTCTCCTCTGCCTCCATCCCGTTCTCGGCGATGTTGCTGTTGGAGCCGCTGGTGACATACAAACGTGAGCCGTCCGCACTGGCGATCACGTTCTTTGTCCAGTGGTGATTGATCGGCCCGGCGGGCAGGTCGACGACCTTTTCGCCAGCAGCATCGATCCTTGTTATGCCTTCGCGGTAGGGGAAGCGCACCAGCGCATCGGTGTTGGCTATGTACAGCTGGTCGCCGACAAGCGCCATGCCGAACGGGGAGTTCAGGCCGTCTAGAAACACCGTGCGATCTTCAAGCGTACCGTCACCATCGCTGTCACGCAGCAGCGTGATGCGGTTGGCGCTCTTTCCGCCTGATCCTGCCCGGGCCATGATTTTCTTCATGATCCACCCGCGGATGCCCTGGCCATCAGGCTTTGGCGGGGCATCGCTTTCCGCGACCAGAACGTCGCCGTTGGGGAGCACATACAGCCAGCGTGGATGGTCGAGATCGCGGGCGAACGCATGGACTTCCAGCCCCTCAACCGCAAGAGGTTTCATTCCATCAGGCCATCCGACGGCCTTTGCAATGTTTACGGTAGGCACCAGGGTCTCGTTCGGTTCAGGTAGCTTTGGATCCGGGCCATAGCTGGCCTCGGCCGGCAGCTTAGCCATGTCGCCGCAGCCCGCCAGGCTGAGCATGAGAGTACCTGTGGCCAGATGGGCGAAGGGGCTGCGCATGGTCCGTTCCTATTTTGATGAGTCGGGTGCGGCTACTCTGAGCCGTCTTGGTCGCGACCTTTCTTGGTTGTGTGGGCCGATCCGCGTGCTGCGTGCTGCTCCAGTCTGGGCATCAGCATAAAGATGATAAGCGCAAAGGCGGTGGTCATTACCGCAGTGGACTCATGCCCCAGCCCCGCGGCAACGCCTATGGCAGCGGTCAGCCAGATACCGGCGGCAGTGGTGAGGCCTTTGACGTCCTGCACCGAGCTACCTTTGAGAATGGTCCCCGCGCCGAGAAAGCCGATTCCAGTGATGATGCCCTGCATCACCCGTGACAGATCATCGATTTCCATCCCGCCTTCAAGGGGGACAAGGACGAAAAGTGCGGCGCCGAGCGACACCAGCATGTGTGTGCGCAAGCCTGCGGCCTTGCCTTTGAACTCTCGCTCATAGCCAAGTACGCCGCCGAGGAATGCAGCCAGAATCAGTCGCACCGAAACGCGAACGGCATGCTCGAAGTCAGGAATGTCGGAGAATTCCGATGCCACGGTGCGGCTGAATATGTCCCACCATTCCATGCGCTCCTCCCTTTTGCATTCTGCGATGGGCGTTCGCACTTTCGAGTGCCGTCTGGCTTCAGCGGTTCATTCGACCACCCGAAAACGAAGCATGCCGATCATCTGCCCGGCTTCGGTGACCACTCGCACACGCCACCGGCCCTCGGCATGCTCCGGGAAATTCCGCTTGTGCGTCCATGCACGATAGCCCGCTTCGCGACCACCGCTGATGTCAAGCGGAATGCGGTCGACCCGTCGGCCGTTGTGCGTCCACTCATGGTAGATCCGCTCTTTCAAGCCCCGCGGCGCGTTGATTGCTGTAAACGCATAAAGGCCATTGCCATGCAGTTGCTGATTGGTCAGCTGGCGCAGGCGATTGCCGGGTTTGCGAGAGGCATCGTCAAGGGTGGTGGTAACGGCCACGTCCGTCAGCCATAGCGTCGCTGGTGGCACCCAGGTGCGCCCCATCCAGCCTGCAACCCCAACCACAGATGCGAGGGCCAACATGCCCAATACACTTCTCCAATTCCAGGTTGCAAACAGCCCGCTGAGGCTCGGCAGTGCAAGCGCTACGGCGATACCCAATGCCAATTGATAACTCTGCGGCGTGGTCAGGTGAAAGATGATCGGCAGGGCCGTGAGCAGCACGGCAAACAGTGTCAGGGCGTGGAACGACAGGTAGACCCAGCGGCGTGGTGCAAGCCACTTGTAGTAGAGCGGATCGACAAGCGATATCAGCGCTGCGACGCCCAGCAGGACGGTGAATACGGACTGGCCACTGTTCCAGGTGGTGGTGATGAAAAAGAACGGGATGATGAAGAACAGGCTTTCCTGATGCACCATCTGCGTCACGTAGCGCAGCAGAGGTGGTGGTACTTTCCACCCGAACCAGCGTTCAAGGCCTAGACGCAGGCTATTTTCCAGCATCAGCCATAGCCAGCTGACCAGCATGATCACCGCAATGACTTTCGCCAGACCAGCGTGACGCTCCACCAGTACGAAGCTGGCAATACCCGAACAGAAACCAAAGAGGGCGACGGTGCCGGGATATCGGCGAATCAATCTTGAAACCAAGTCAACGAGGGAGGATATCCGCGATTTCAGCAGCATCAAATGTTCACGTAAGAAGAAGATAGGGTGTGGCGCAAGGGCTCACCTCGGGCTACATGGTTTGATCTGTCGGTAGCAGCTATTCGTGAGGTGTCACATTGTCGGATGTGCTGCCGGCTTGAGCCGGCAGCGCTGGCGGTTAATCGAGTACCGGAACTATTTCAGGCATTGCCGAGGAATGGTGGCTGGTTATCAGCCATTGATCCTTCTCCGGATACCACTTGTAGGTAAAGGTATAGCGTGCCCTCACTTCGTTACCGTCAGCGAAGGAGAAGGTATAGATCCCGGCATCAACTGCGGTATTGCAATCGATCTGGATCATCCTCTCATCGACACTGCCGCTGGGTTTCTTTTCCAGAAAGTGGACGAAGTAATCCTGTTTCTCCTCTGCGGTACGTCGGGGCAGGTTCGACAAGGTGGGCAGCAGTATCGACTCCTTGGCATAGTTCTCTACCACTTGCTTAGGATCGCCGCTGGCCAAGTCTTCGTTCCAACGTTGAAAGAGTGCAGACACCTGCGCTTCATCCACAGCCCGGCACTGCTCGGTGCCCTCTGCCGCGTGGAGCGAAAATGAGACCGTACTGGCACCGGCCAGCAACAATGCGAGTGAGTACTTCATGGCAATCCCCTTTGTTTTGAAAGAAACAGCGCGCGAGCGCACCGGCGATGGGCATTCGCCGATTGCCTGTTTCGACCATGGGATAGAGGTGCGATTCGTCGCGTTAGACGGGCGGTTTGCTTGGAGGGTGGCTTGTCAGTGCGCGTTCGATGGCGGCGCATACCTCATCGTAGGCCCTGGCGGTTTCAGGCTTCAGACGCACCAGAGGCAAGCTTACCGTCTGGCATAGCTCGTCGAGGAAGGCATTGGCTTCGGTTGCCGGCTCCATCTCGACCGCGCAAAGGGGGTCCAGAGTTTCGGGATGACATAGCAGGAAATCGAAGCGGGCCGCGGATATCCGATTGTGCGCTCGGTACCAAGGCGCCCGCCTCGGAATAGCAGTCACTTCGATCACATCAGCGAGTCGCACCTTGGAAAGAATCCGGTATTCGTTCCCCACTGCCTGTTGCAGCAGACCTAGCAGGTTGCGCTCCTCCGCTTCGAAGAAGGGCTTCTTGAGTTGGTAAGGCATGCGCAACGCGGGGTGGTTGTACTGACGTTGCTTGATGAAGAACACCAGCGAAAAGCAGATGAATGCAGCCAGGACCAATCCTAGAAATGCCATCATCGGGTAGCGATCCTTGACAGGTTGAGCGAGCGATTCCTGTTACATGGCGGGTGAGTAGCAGGCATGAGATCTCCGCGTACCAGATATGGTCGACAGATATTTGGAGCAAATCCTGAGGGTAGAGTTCGGCATCCTTCAATTCTCCCCCAAGTAGGCCAGGAATATAGGAGTAGGCAAGAGATGTCAGTTATCCCAGATTGCTGTGGGTCAGCCTGTGGATAAGCGATGTACTGATGTCTCTACGCCCTGAAAGACCAGCCTTAGCGGGCGCTGAGCAAATTTTATACAAGCCTGATGAAATAGATTTCGGTCGCCCATGACCTAGATCTGTCAACCGTTAATCACTGATTTAAATAGATTATTTTAAGCGAGACCGAGCCGTCGCTGTTATCCACGGATGCTGTGGAAGGTGTTGTGGATAACAAGCGGTGAACTGCCCCAAAGGTGCGTCAACCCTGGCTTACACAGAAGTGGCCATATTTTGATCAACTTGCGATGTGGGGATGTGGGGTTATTTGATAGCGAATCCACATCAAGCATTGTCCCGTCGCCACGCTAAAGAGTGGGATGGCTTGTTCGTTGGTAGCAGTGCTGTGAGCTAAGCGCCTCGCTGGCATTTGTGGCGCCGTTTCCGCATCTTTCCAGAAGCACATGCAGTTATCCCCGTCCGCTGTGCAACGACCTGTGGATAAGCTCTTAAGACATTGCGGTAGACCGCTAGCGACCTGCTCTCCAGGACGTTGTATGAATCTTGATCAATAGTTTGTCCGACGATTTGAACCGCTTGATATAAAAGCAAAAAGCGTAGAGATGACCGCCGCCGAGCTCCATAACATGTGTTTATGTTGTTTTCCAAGATAGCTGTGGAGCGCTTTGTGGATAACATGGGGAGATAAGTCGTCGGGCGTTTGACTGCGCGGCGCTTAGCTCTTTGGTTAAAAACTGATCAATGATGTCAGCGTCAATCCTGCGATCGCTCACGACAGCATCCCTCGGCATCCGAGCGGATGCCGGCATGATGGACTCGGTCAGTCGTCAGGGCTTACCAAACCCTTGCGCAGCGCGTAAAGGACCAGCGACGGCACGTCTCTGAGATTGAGGCGATCCATTATCTGGGCTCGATGGGCATCAACTGTCTTTACGCTCAGACCCAGACCGCCGGCAATATCCCTTGTGGAGACACCCCGCACGATCAGGCGCAGTATTTCCACCTGACGTGGCGTCAAGGCTGGGGCGTTGGGTATTTCGCGTGGGCCGCCTTCTATCACGGCCGACTGTATGACTGTCTGGGCAATGCCCGGGCTTAGATATGACTCGTTGCGAGACAAGGCCCTGAGGGCCATCTCCAGTTCCTGAGCGGCTGCATCCTTGAGCAGGTAACCACTGGCACCCAGGCGCAGGGCCTGCAATACATAGTCGGCTGTTGTATGCATCGACAGAATGAGGATCTGCACATTGGGAAATTCGGCGCGCCACTGACGCAGAACGTCCAGGCCGCTCATGTGCTTCATGCTGATATCCAGGAGCAGAATATCCGGATTACATTCGGTCAGGATGGCGTGAACCTCGCTCCCGTCCTCGCCCTCTGCTACTACCTCATACCCAGGCTGGTCTTGTACCAGCGCCCGCAGGCCCGCCCTGACCAGTCCATGATCGTCGATCAGTGCTACCCGTTTCATCTTCGTACTCCATTGTGCGGGGGCGTGTCCGGTATCGGCAGTCTCACCGTCACCCGCGTGCCGCCCCCGCTGAGGCTTGCAATGTTGACTTCTCCGCTTAACGCTGCGGCGCGCTCCTCCATGCTGGTCAGGCCCAGACTCTGCGCCCGTGCGCGCGCCGCTAGATAGTCGAAACCAATTCCATCGTCGACAATTTCGACGCGCAGCGCCGTGTCGGTGCGACAGATTCGCACGTTTACCGTGCCGGCACGCGCATGACGGGCGACGTTGTTCACCGCTTCCTGGATGATTCGGAACGCAACTAGCGCGATATCGGGAGAAAGGTCGACCGTTTCACCGTCGAGCTTAAGCGACCAGCGCGTTTGTCCCGCCTCAAGAAAGCGTGACAGGTGCCAGTGGACAGCGGCTTGCAGTCCCAGTGTTTCAAGCTGCAGGGGGTGCAGCGCCAGCGACAGGCTGCGTACCTTGTTCAGTGCCTCGTCCACGGCCTCGGTCAGCTGGCCGACCAGGGACGCCAGCGATGGCTCATGTGACAGCGACCCCTCCAGGCGCTGCAGGTGCAGTTTCAGGCCGGTGAGTTGCTGCCCGATATCGTCGTGCAGGTCCCTCGCCAGTTGGCGACATTGGGCTTCCTGCACTTCCATCAAGCGCTGCGAGAGATGCTGTAGTCGTTGGTTGGCCTGTTCGAGCTCCAGCCGTATCCGCTCCGACTCGCTGATATCACGCACCATGAGCAGCACGTCATGGTGCCCATCGTTTTCCAGCAATATCTCAGTTACCTCTGCCTGAAAAGGACTGCCATCCAGACGTTGGAGCGTGACGTGCCGAAAGCGCGCCGCATCGATGAGGCCATGCTGCAGCTGTCGTATCCGCTCGGATTCCTCAAATAGGAGCGAGATATGGAAGTACTGATCGAGTTCCCGTGACGCCGACATCATCGTATGCGCGGGGTTGAAAATCGCGCACGCTGCAGCATTGCTGTAGTGCACTCGCCCATCGCGGATGATGACAACCCCCTCAGGCAGACTGGCAATCATGCGCTCGTAAGCCCCCTGTTTGGTATCGCGCGTTTGCGGTACGGGGAGTGGGCCTATGGGGCTTGATGGTGGAGGTTTATGACCTGCCACTGCTTCTCGGTGCTCGGGTATGCGTTGCATGCAGGCGTACGCGGCTATCCACATCGCGCTGGTGGAAAGCACCGGCAAAGCCAATAGCAGTACGGGCATTGCATCTGATGTGCGCGCGCCGACGAGCACCCATCCAACTAGAAGCGCGACCGCATGGAGCGAAGCTATACCCCACGGAAACCACCGCAACAGGCGGCGGGAAGCGCTCATAGGTCCAGCTACATCGGGAGCACGCACCGTCATTGGAAGACTTTCACCTGCAAGCTGTGGCATCTGGTAAGCGACTGCGCCTTATCGGTGTTATGCGACGGCTCTATTCAGCCTAGTCGGCAGGGCAGTACCCGCAACCCTGCCTTGAATCAGCCAGTCCCGCGGGACCGGCACCGACGACGAAAACTTTAGCCTTATGACACCCTACGGCGCCCTAGGGTTTTGCCTGATACCGCCAGTAACGTGTCGCCCCTATCGTGCCGGCCATTCGACTCTCCGCCGCGAGGCCGCACCGTGTTTGCATACACAGCACTTTGGATTGGAATAGCCGCCGGGCTCGCAGGCCTCGCGCTGGGCTCCCCATGGATTGCGGGGGGTGGCAGCGCTGTCTGCATCGCCTCCGCCTTGTTCCTGAAGCCGCAAGCATCCGGCGTACGGGAAAGCGTCTCGCCTGTGGCGGCACAGTCTGTCGCCATGCCGTCCGTCGAACCGCTGCTCAGTGCGGTCCTGCCGACGTGGGACAAGAACATCGGCCAAGTCCGCGACATCCAGCAGAACAGCGTGCGCCAGTTGTTCGACCATTTCGCCGGGTTGTCTGCTCGCCTTAGCCAGACACTCAGCAATTCGGACAACGTTATCGGCGGCGACGGCATGGCCAACAGCCTGCGCCAGGCGCAGACCCGGCTGAACGAAGTCACCTCGGCGTTTCATTCCGCCAGCGGACGCAAGGCAGAACTGCTGGGCACCATTAGCGACCTCAACAACTACGCCAGTGAGCTGCAGGCAATGGCAAAGCATGTGCAAGACATTGCCAGCCAGACCAACCTGCTGGCGCTGAATGCTGCCATCGAAGCTGCCCGTGCCGGCGATTACGGACGTGGGTTCTCCGTCGTGGCTGACGAGGTCCGCAAGTTGTCGACCCTATCAGCCGAGACAGGCCATCGGATGGGCAGCAAAGTCAGTGAAATCAATCAGGCGATTCGGGCGACCGTGACTGCAGCCGATGAGCTGACGACCAGCGAGCGAGACAACCTGAGCTATCTCGACACCGTTGCTGGCGACGTCATGCATGGCCTGGGACAAAGCCTCAATGAGCTGTCGGTTACTTCGCTGCAGCTGCAGCAGGAGACCCGCGTCACGCAGGGGACCATCGAGGAAATCGTTGTCAGCCTGCAGTTTCAGGATCGCACAGACCAAATGCTCGACCACTTGCAGCACGACATGCAGCGGCTCGATCAGGCGGTGCGCACCGGTGACGACTGCGTGAACGACCCACAGCGTTGGTTGCGAGAGTTACACCAACACTTCACTACCGACGAGGAGCGCCACGGCAAAGCCCGTAGCAAGAGCTCCAGCGATGACGTGACCTTTTTCTGATTCAACAGGAGCTTCATACATGGCCAAGACCATTCTGATCGTCGACGACTCGCTCTCCATGCGCCAGCTGGTGAAGATGACCCTTTCCGGCGCGGGCCATCAAGTCATCGAGGCCGTAGATGGCAAGGACGCGTTGACCAAACTCAACGGGCAGAAAATCAATCTGATCATCAGCGACGTCAACATGCCCAATCTGGATGGCATCGGCCTGGTGAAAGCGGTCAAGGCCAATGCGGCCTATCGATTCACGCCCATCGTCATGCTTACCACTGAAAGTGAGCAGGGCAAGAAGGCCGAAGGGCAGGCAGCAGGCGCCAAGGCCTGGATCGTCAAGCCGTTCCAGCCGCAGCAGCTGCTGACCGCGGTCGACAAGCTGGTCGGCTGACATGCTCGAACTTACCTATGACCGCAGCGTTGTTCCAGCCAGGCTCGTCCTGACTGGCAGCCTGACCATCTACGAGGTCGGTGAGGCCCACGTGACTCTGCTGAAAATGCTCGAGAAGGCGGATGCGAGCCCGTGCGTGCTCGATCTCGAAGCGCTCGAAGAGCTCGATACCGCGGGCGCGCAGCTGTTGCTTGCCGCCCAACGCCATTTCGAAAAGGCCGGTGGCAGCCTGAAGACGCATGCCCCGACTGCGCCGGTGACCGAGGTGATCGAACTGTTGCGCCTGAAGTCGCTTTACCCCGACGTACTACCGGCCCATCGCTGAAGGGAGACCGTGATGCTTGATGGCGAACAATGGAGTCAGCTGTTGCTGAGCTTTGTCGAGGAGGCCCGTGATCTGGCCAAGCAGGCAGAAGAGTACCTGCTGCAGCTCGATCAAATTCCCAACGACGAGCAGGCCATCAATGGTCTATTCCGGGCGATGCACACACTCAAGGGCTCGGCTGGGCTGTTCTCGCTTGGCCCGCTGGTGAGCTTTACCCATCATTTGGAAAACCTGTTGATGGCAGTGCGTGACGGTGCGCAAAGCCTCTCTCCAGATCTTATCTCGCTGATGCTGCGCTGCCTGGACGAAGTCAGCGCCATGATCGAGCTGATCGACACCGACAAGGGCGAGCTGCTGGTTGACGATAGCCGTCAGCAGCCGCTTCTGGCCGAGCTCGCCAGTTGCACTGGCGCCGCAGCACAGGCGACCCATATTCCGGTCGTTATGCTGCCTGAACAATCTTGCGGTACGCGCGGACTTCTGGAGCGCTGCGCCACCTGTGATGCTGACGGGGCCTGGCACATTTCATTGCGTTTCCATGCCGATCTGCTGAGAAACGGATTTGAGCCTAGCTCGTTCGTTCGTTACCTCAGCCGCCTCGGCGACATCCTGCATCTGGAGACGGTTAGCCAGTCCCTGCCGTCATTGGCTGATCTGCAACCTGAGACCTGCTACCTCGGGCTGGAAATCGCACTCTGTACGCCGGCTGGAAAGGCCGAGATCGAAGAGGTTTTCGAGTTCATCGAAGACTTCTGCACCCTGCGGATTCTCCCTCCGACAAGCGCCCTTGAGGATTACCTGCAGCTCATTCATGAGCTGCCGGAAACCGATGCGCAGATTGGCCGGATTCTCGTCGCCAGCGGCCTGTTGACCGAGCGAGAACTCGAAGAAGGGCTGGCGCTGCAGGCAGCCGAAAGTGCGCAGGTCAAGCCGCCATTGGGTACGGTGCTGGTGAACGAAGGGCTGGTAGCACCACAAGTGGTCAATGCAGCGTTGGCCAAGCAACAGGTTGCCCGCGAAAAGCGCAGCCAGGAAAACAGCCAGATCCGTGTGGCTGCAAACAAGCTGGACGAACTCATCAATTTGGTTGGCGAGTTGGTCATCAGCGCTGCCGGTGCACAGCTACGTGCGCGCGCTCACGGCGATGCCAGCTGTATCGAAAGCACTCAAACGGTCAACCAGCATGTGGAGTTGATCCGCGAGGCAGCGCTGAAGCTGCGCATGATCGAGATTGGCGACACTTTCAACCGCTTCCAGCGCGTGGTGCGCGATGTAAGCCAGCAACTGGGTAAGGACATCCGGCTGGAGATCCGCGGCGCCGACACCGAACTGGACAAGGCGGTAATCGACAAGCTAGCCGATCCGTTGACCCACTTGGTACGCAACGCGATCGACCATGGCATCGAATCGGCTGAGGGCCGGGTCGCAGCCGGCAAACCCGTCGAGGGCAACCTCCGACTGAACGCCTATCACGAGTCGGGCATGATCGTGATCGAAGTCGCTGATGACGGGCGCGGCCTCAACACAGCGCGTATTCGTGATAAGGCGATCGCGCGCGGCCTGATCGATGCGCAGGCAAACCTGCCCGAACAGGATATCCAGGCGCTCATTTTTGCAGCCGGTTTTTCTACCGCAGAAAGCGTTTCCGACTTATCCGGTCGGGGGGTGGGGCTGGATGTGGTGAGCAGCGCCATCGATGCGCTACGCGGCACCATCGAGATCGACTCCCGTGAAGGACAGGGGTGTACGTTCCGTATTCGTCTGCCACTGACGCTGGCGATCATTGACGGCTTCCTAGTCAGCCTCAACGACGACTATTTCGTCATTCCGCTGGATATGGTCACCGAATGTCTGGAGATGGACGCCGAACAGCTGAGTTCAGGCGCCTACGGCTACCTCAATCTGCGCGGCAAGCCGCTGCCCTGCCTCTCTCTTGCAGCCCACTTCAACCTGCCAGAAAGCCACGGCAAGCGCCGCAACATCATTGTCGTCAGCCAGGGGCGCCAACAGGCCGGGCTGATCGTCGATCACCTTCACGGTGAACTGCAAACCGTCATCAAGCCTCTCGGGCAGCTATTCCAGCACCTGCAAGGCATTGGTGGCTCCACCATTCTTGGAACGGGGCAAGTCGCCCTGATCCTGGATATTCCCAGTCTGTTCCGTTACCTGCAAAACCACGTCGACGCGAGTCCTGCTGCCCAGCGCATCAGTCAATCCCGCCAGGACCTCGCAGGCCAGTAAGGAGAAACACCATGAAATTGTTCGGTAACTTCAAAATAGGGGCCCGCCTGATCGCTGGCTTCCTGGTGGTGGTGGCGCTGACGGTCACCGTGGGCCTTTTGGGTATTCGCAACCTTGCCCACGTCAACGAACTGTCCGACCAGATGTATGACCGCGAGCTGATCGCGTTGAACAATATCCAGTCGGCCAATGTGCAGCTGATCTACGTCGGTCGTGGCTTGCGTTCGAGCATGCTTGCCACGAGTCTGGACGAGCGTGATTACGCCATTCGGCAGACCCGCGCCGCGATCAGCAAGATGTACGAGTACATCGAGCTCACCCGCCCTAGCTTCGTGACCGCCGAAGGAATCGCCCAGTTCGAAGCGCTCAGCGAGCCTATGGCCGCCTATGTACAGATCGTCGAGCAGGTGCTCAAGCTGCGTGAGGCATCCAGCGAGGTGCGCTCGGCCGACGAGCTATCGGTGATGCTGCCGCAACTGCGTGAAACCGGTAACAAGGCCGACGACCTGCTGACCGCACTGGTCGAGCGCAAGGTCTCGCGTGCCAAAGAGGCTAACGAGGAGATCACCGACATCTATCTGAGTTCGCGAACCCAGATGATCGCACTGGTAATCATCGCCGCCGTGTTGGGCTTCGGCATCGGCATTCTGGTCACCCGTAGCATTACCCGGCCGCTGAACCGCGCTGTATCGGTCGCCGATTCGCTCGCCGCCGGCGACCTGGGTATCGAGGTCGAGGTCAACAGCAAGGACGAAACCGGTCAGCTGCTCAACGCCATGAAAAACATGACTGAGCGCCTGCGCAGTGTAATGGGCGATGTCCGCAGCGCTGCCGATTCCCTGTCCTCGGCCTCCGAGGAAGTCAGCGCCACCTCTCAATCGCTGAGCCAGGCAGCCAGCGAGCAAGCGGCCGGCGTAGAAGAGACCACGGCCTCGGTTGAGCAGATGTCGGCGTCGATTGCGCAGAACACCGAAAGCGCCAAGATCACCGACAGCATTGCCGGCAAGGCAGCCAACGATGCGGTAGCCGGCGGCCGTGCGGTGCGTGACATGGTGGTTGCCATGAAGCAGATCGCCGACAAGATCGGCATCATCGACGACATCGCCTACCAGACCAATCTGCTGGCGCTCAACGCAGCCATCGAGGCAGCGCGTGCCGGTGACCATGGCAAAGGCTTCGCAGTAGTAGCCGCCGAGGTGCGCAAGCTGGCAGAGCGCAGCCAAGTCGCTGCGCAGGAGATTGGTGGTGTAGCGGGCAGCAGCGTACAGCTGGCCGAGCAGGCCGGGCGCCTGCTGGACGATATCGTGCCTAACATCCAGAAGACCTCCGACCTGGTGCAGGAGATCACCGCGGCTTCGCAGGAGCAGAGTACCGGCGCAGGCCAGATCAACATTGCCATGGGCCAGATGAATCAGATCACCCAGCAGAACGCCTCGGCGTCCGAAGAGCTTGCCGCCACCTCCGAGGAGATGAACGCCCAGGCCTCGCAACTGCTGGAGCTGATCAGCTTCTTCCGTCTGGATGCACGTGATGTCGCCCCGCAGAGCCTCGGTCGCCAGCCGCAAGCTCCCAGTGCTAAACCCAGCGGTAACCGCTCTGTACGTAGCCCACGCAAGCCGACCGTCATGGCTGACGACGGTCAGTTCGTCAGCTTCACATAAGGAGGCGCAGATGAACCTTCCACAGGTAAGCGGTGCCGTCAGCACCGCGCCGGCCGACATCCAGCACCTGTCGTTCCGGGTTCGCCAGGCTCGCTATGCGCTGCCCATCGAGCTGGTACGGGAGATCATCGAGTACGGGCAGATCACGAGTGTGCCGATGATGCCGGCGTGCATCCACGGGGTCATCAACCTGCGTGGCAACGTCGTTCCGGTGCTGGACCTGGCCGCGCGCTTCGGTATGGAGCGCACGGTGCCGAGCAAGCGAACCTGCATCGTCATCATCGAGCTGGAACTGAACGAATCGCTGCAACGCATCGGCCTGGTGGTCGATGCGGTTGACGCGGTGCTCGACATCCAGGCCGCCGACGTCGAACCCGCGCCGGGATTCGGCGCCGGGATTCGCACGGAGTTCATCGCCGGTATGGCGCGTGACGAACGCGGCTTCACCATTATTCTGGACGTGCGCAAGGTGTTGTCGTTGGACGACATCCTGCAGATCAGCCAGGCGATGGCGCAGGCAAGCTGAGGATGTCGGCGTCGAGCCTACCGGTCCTGGGCGACCAGGAGTTCCGCTTTCTGCAGCAACTGATGGTCGAGGCGTCTGGCATCCATCTGAGCGATAGCAAGCGGCCATTGGTCGCCGGTCGACTGATGCGCCGGCTAAGGGCCCTGAACCTACGCAGCTATGGCGAATACCTGATGCTGCTCAAGGACCCAACGAAGCAGGCTGAGCAGCGCCTGGTCATCGATCTGCTGACTACCAACGAAACCTACTTTTTCCGTGAGCCGCAGCATTTCCAGTTTCTGGCCCGCTGGCTGGATGGCAGGCGTGGACCGTTACGCCTGTGGAGCGCAGCCTCCTCATCAGGCGAGGAGCCTTACACGCTGGCAATGATACTGGCTGAGCATGGGCCAGCGGAGTGGTCGATTCTAGGCAGCGACCTCAGCCGCACGGTTCTGGAAAAGGCCGAGGCGGCCATCTACCCGCTGGACGAGTCGAGCGACTTTCCGCCCGGCTGGCTCAAGCGCCATTGCCTGCGCGGTATCGGCGATCACGAAGGTTTTTTTCGCTTTGGCCAGGGCTTGCGCGAGCGGGTGCGTTTTCGCGAACTCAACCTGATGCGGCCGATGCCCGAGGACATAGGGCGCTTCGACGTGATTTTCCTGCGCAACGTGCTCATCTATTTCAGCGCAGAGGATAAGCGCGCCATCGTCGCCCGCTTGCTCGAGCGCCTGCGCCCTGGCGGCCTTCTGTTCATCGGCCATGCGGAGAGCCTGCATGGCTTCGGGCTGCCATTGCGCAGCGTTGCTTCATCGGTCTTCGAACGCTTATGACTGCGCCACGTTTTCTCCTGCCCGGCGAGTACCTTTTTGGTAAGCACCCGGGGTCTGTGGTCACTCTGCTAGGCTCGTGCGTCGCTATCGTTCTGTGGCATCCGCAGCGTCGCATACTCGCCGTTAGCCACTTCGTCGTGCCGGGCGGCGCCTTCGATCAGAACGACACGCGCAGCGGTGAGGCGGTGTTCCTACTTCTGCAGCAGGATATGGTTCGCCACCGCACGGCGCCCGAGGAGTATCGCAAAGGTATTTATGGTGGCGGCACCTGCCTGCAGCCAGGCCGACCTGGGAGCCTGCAGATAGGGCTGAAAAACATCGCCTTCGCACGGGAGCGGTTCGGTCAGTTCGGCTGGCGTGTCGATGATCAACAACTCGGCGGCATGGGCTATCGGCGATTGACAGTTGATGGCCGGGACGGGCTCCTGGCCTGTCAGTCCTTCACCCCCCCTGAATTGCTCGAGGGCACGGCATGATCAAGGTCTTTATCGTCGATGACTCGGCATTGGTACGTCAGGTCCTGTCAGCGTGCCTGGAGAACCATCCGAATATCGAAGTGATTGGCCAGGCGGCAGATCCTCTTTTTGCGATGGAGAAGATGCAACGAAACTGGCCCGATGTGCTTGTGCTAGACGTGGAAATGCCGCGAATGGACGGTATTACCTTTCTGCGAAAGCTAATGGCTGAACGGCCGACTCCGACGATCATCTGCTCGACGTTGACCGAGGCGGGCGCTGCTATCACGCTCGATGCGCTGTCGGCCGGAGCCGTCGGCGTATTCACCAAGGCCCGGCTGGGGTTGAAGGATAGCCTCCTGCAGCTCTCAGGTGATCTTATCAAGCAGATCCAGCAGGCCGCGGCCACTCGGCCCCGCGTCGCCACGCCGCGCGCCGCCACGCCATCGGTGCCGCGCATGGCAGATTCCGGCAGCAGTACGCTGACTACGACTGACCGGGTAATAGCCCTTGGCACGTCAACCGGCGGCACCCAGGCATTGGAACTGGTGCTCAAACAGCTGCGCGTCGATTCGCCAGGCATCGTGATCGTGCAGCACATGCCGGAGAAATTTACCGCCGCCTTTGCCCAGCGCCTCGACAGCCTCTGCCAGATCGAGGTGCGTGAGGCCAGGCATCTGGATCGCGTGCGTTCGGGGCTGGCCCTGGTGGCCCCTGGTGGCAGGCACATGCAACTCAAACGCAGCGGTGCGCAATATTTCGTCGAGGTACTGGATGGGCCCCCCGTCAATCGGCACAAGCCTTCAGTAGACGTGTTGTTCAGGTCCGTGGCGCGACATGCCGGCCACAACGCGCTGGGCGTGATCATGACCGGAATGGGCGACGACGGAGCACGCGGTCTTTTGGCCATGCGCGAGGCAGGCGGACGTACAGTGGCTCAGGACGAAGCCAGCTGTGTCGTATTCGGAATGCCCAAAGAAGCCCTCCAGCTTGGCGCCGCTCAGTGCACCGAGTCGCTGGAAAACCTGCCTCGTCTGATAACCGATTACGCTCGCGCGCCGCTCGCATGATGGTGCTTGTGATTGGCTAGACGCCGCTGTTTCGGTTGTCAGCGATCTGCTTTGCTGTGAAAAGGGGTGTCTGGGCTAATCTCATGCCCGCTTCCAGCAAACAAGGACAACAGATTGAAAGTCATTCTGAGGGTAGTAGTTGCTGCCATCGTATTGCTCGCCCTGGCCGTCTCGGTGCTTGTGATACGCAATTGGGCGCCGCCACGTCCGGTTGAAAGCCTGACCGAACGCTGGGCCCCCGAGCCTTCCACCTTCATTCCAATTTCTGGCTTGCAGGTCCACATGCGTGATCAAGGTCCGAGTGAGGATCCGGTCCCACTTGTGCTCCTGCACGGTACATCAGCCAGTCTGCATACCTGGGAAGGCGTGGTGGATCGGTTGAGCGAGCAGCGGCGCGTGATCAGCCTGGATTTGCCGGGGTTTGGGCTGACCGGGCCCTTTCCGGACGGCAACTACCGCATGAGTCACTATGTCGAGTTTCTTTCCGCCGTGCTGGATCGCTTGGACGTTGGACGAGCGGTGTTTGTCGGCAACAGCTTTGGCGGCCAGTTGGCCTGGGAAATGGCGCTGGACCAGCCGCAACGTGTGGCGCAGCTGGTGCTGATCGATGCAGCCGGCTATCCCCGTCAGTCGACCTCGGTGCCGCTCGGCTTCAAGCTGGCAGGCATTCCTGCACTGGCTCCGTTGATGGCTAACATCCTGCCGCGCCGGTTGGTCGAATCCAGCACTCGCAGCGTCTATGGTGACCCAGCCAAGGTGACCCCCGAGCTGGTGGATCGCTACTATGAGCTGACCCTGCGTGAAGGGAACCGTGAGGCGCTGCGCGAGCGCTTCAAACAGGTGCCGGCAGTGGACCATTCCAAGCGGATCGCCTCGATCCAGACGCCCACGCTGATCATTTGGGGTGGGCGCGACGGGCTGATCCCGCCACTTAATGCGCGCCGCTTCAACGAGGACATCACAAACAGTCAGCTGGTGATGTTCGACGATCTCGGCCATGTGCCGCAGGAAGAAGATCCGGCACGAGTCGCCGAGGCTATTCAGTCATTTCTGACCGCCCCATGATTCGCGACATCATCCCGCAGCCTTATGCCCGGGCATTCAGTCGTGGCGGTTTGATTGTGGGCGGCTCTGGCCTCGCCGACACTCGCCGCAGTCTTTCGCAACCATTCAATAACAATCTGCTGGAGGAACCTCGATGAGTGAAGCCATTCGCTTTGAAGACAAGGTGGTGATCGTGACCGGTGCCGGTGGTGGCCTCGGCCGCGCGCATGCACTGTTGTTTGCCCGTCACGGCGCGAAGGTCGTGGTCAACGACCTTGGCGGGAGTGCCCAGGGCGAGGGTGCCAATGCCTCAGCGGCTGATCGCGTGGTTGAAGAGATCCGCCAGGCTGGCGGCACCGCAGTTGCCAACCATGATTCGGTGACTGATGGAGACAAGGTCGTTCAGCAGGCGTTGGACAGCTTCGGCCGCATAGATGTGGTGGTCAATAATGCCGGCATCCTGCGCGACAAGACTTTTCACAAGATGGATGACGCCGACTGGGATCTGGTTTACCGGGTCCACGTCGAGGGTGCCTACAAGGTCACCCGGGCCGCCTGGCCCTACATGCGCGAGCAAGCCTATGGCCGGGTTATCTTCACCGCGTCCACGTCCGGTATTTACGGCAACTTCGGCCAGTCCAACTACGGGATGGCCAAGCTGGGCCTGTACGGCCTCACCCGAACCTTGGCGCTGGAAGGGCGCAAGAACAACATCCTGGTCAACGCCATCGCGCCAACCGGCGGCACTCGCATGACCGAAGGCCTGATCCCGCCGCAGGTCTTCGAACAGCTCAAGCCCGAGCTGGTGAGCCCCCTGGTGATCTACCTCGCCAGCGAGCAGTGCCAGGACACATCCGGTTTGTTCGAAGTCGGCGGTGGCTGGATGGGCAAGGTGCGCTGGGAGCGCAGCCTGGGCGCAGGTTTCGATCCGAAGGCCGGATTCGACGCGGAAGATGTCGCGGCCAACTGGCAGCAAATCTGCAATTTCGAGAACGCAGCGCACCCGGCTGACAACATGGAAGCACTGAAGGAAATGATGGCCAATCTGCAGAAGTACGCAGGCTAGGCCTCGACTGGAGGGCGCGCGAAGCGCCCTCATGCTCACGTCAGCGGGTGACGTCGAGCGCGGCTGGGGGTAGCAGGCGCAGCGCTTTCGCCCGCGCCTGGGCAAGATCGCGTACGTGGTAGAGCTGCCCTTCCAGTCTGTGAATGCCGGCCCGGCGCAATTTGAGGCGCAGCCGCGCGGTGCTGCCGCACAGAATCAAGGCAATGCCTTGCTTGCGGTAGTCCAGCAGAACGTTTTCCAGAGCCGCCAGAGCGGTCATGTCCAGCATCGGCACAGCGCTGATATCGACGATCACGATCGACACGTCCGGATTGAATCGTCGCAAAACGCTCAGGGCCTTTTCTGCAGCGCCGAAAAAAAGCGGGCCTCGAATCGCATAGGCCGCCACGTGCTCGGGCAGGTCCTTCAATATCTCGCTCTGGCCTTCTCGCAAGCTGGTCGTGTCGGTCAGTTCACTCATGCGCTTGATGAACAGGCCCGCCGCGAGCAGTAAGCCCACACCTACTGCCAGCACCATATCGAACAGCACGGTCAGCACCAGGCAGGTCAGCAACACCAGGACGTCGCTGCGCGGTGCAATCCGCAGTGTTTTGATCACATGCGGTGCTTCGCTCATGTTCCACGCCACCATCAACAGCAGCGCAGCGAGAGCCGCCATCGGCAAATAGCTGAATAAAGGGGCCAGCCACAGAATGGCAACCAATACGACGCCAGCGTGAATGATTGCCGCCAAAGGAGAAAAGGCACCCGCTCGCACATTGGTGGCCGTACGGGCGATGGCGGCGGTTGCGGTGATGCCGCCGAACAGCGGGGCGACAAGATTGCCGATGCCTTGCCCCAGAAGCTCAGCATTCGGGTCATGGTTGCTGCCGGTCATGCCGTCGGCGACTACTGCGCAAAGCAATGACTCGATGGCGCCCAACATGGCAATGGCGAACGCTGGAGCCAGGAGTTGATGGAACAGCTCAAAACTCAAAACCAGTGGCTGGCCGTCTGGGCCGGGCAACAGCCAGGGCCAGGCGAAGTCAGGAAGAAATGGCGGGATACCGGGATGTGTTACCCCGTCTACCATATAGCTGAAACGTTCGCCCAGTGTGGCAACCGCAAGCCCCGACGACTCGAGCAGCATGCCGGCCATCGCGCCGACGATCAGCGCTACCAGATGCCCCGGCACCTTCGGCACCAGGCGAGGCCAGACGATCAGGACGGTCAGGCAGAGAGCGGCGATCAGCGCATCCCCCAGCTGGGCGCTTGGCAGGGCGCGCACCAGCAGGCCCAACTGTTCCGCATAATGCTGCGGTTGCTCGGTGAGCGTCAGACCAAGCACGTCCTTGAGCTGAAGTGTGGCGATGACGATTCCGATGCCTGCCGTGAACCCCAGCGTGACGGGGTAGGGCACGAAGGCGATTAGCCTGCCTGCGCGTAACAGCCCGAGCGCGATCAGGATCAAGCCGGCCAGCATGGTGCAGAGCAGCAGACCGCCGAGGCCGAACTGCTGTGTGATGGGCAGCAGGATGACCACGAACGCGGCCGTCGGGCCTGATACGTTGAACCTGGAGCCACCCGTCAGCGCAATCAGCGGAGCAGCGACCAGTACGGTATAGAGGCCATGCTGTGGCGCCACGCCGACTGCGATCGCGAGCGCCATGGCCAGCGGGATGGCAATGATGCCCACCGTCAATCCTGCCGTGATGTCGCCCTGCAGCGCTTGGCCTCCATAGCCCGACATCAAGGCCTGACGCCAGGCGGCGAATAGCGGCGGAAGCTTCATGCCAGACACTCCATGTGCGCAAAGCGCCAGTATAAGCACAGGTCTGATGGCGTCGGACCGGCTGAGCGCAACATCCCGGGCAAATCGCGGATTTTCGTGTACGACCTTGGTCGCATCGGCGCCGGACGCGTTGAGTGCGCTCGTCCCGCGGAGTAAACTGCCGCCCCCGTAAGGCCCGTCGGATCGGAGAAACCATGCGCAAAGACAAGCAGAAAGTGATCGGCGAAGAAGTCAGCGATCAGTCGATCAAATTGTTTCTCGAACCGGAGCCGGCTGATGACACACCTCGGTCGCTGCACAAGTTGATCAAGGCTTATCGCGGTCTACGTGTTGATGATTTCGAGCGTTTTCTCGGATTCTTTGTCGAAGCCGGACTGGACCTGAATGCGAAGGACGCCAATGGGCATGACTTCGTCGATTTGATCGCCGATCAGCGCCGGGCCGAGCCCTACATCGAACTGGTTAAAGCCGCCCGCGGCTGACATCGGTCTTGCAATCGGGAATCCCGGGGCTGGTGACACTGCATATAGGCTGAGCAACCGGCGGCCACAATGATTTTCTCGCTGCACGCATCCCGTAGAGCCCAGGCCCGTGGCCCTGCTCCGGGAGGCATCGGAGCGAGAGGGAGAAGGCCAAAAGCCTTTCTCTCAACAGCGGGCAGACGCCACCGGTGTCTGCCTTCGGGCACAAGCCCGAGCAGCGGTATAGAGACCCCTCCGTCGCTATCCGCCTGGCTGGTGGTTCTACATGATCGCGTACTGCGGTCGTGACAGTTTAATGCTGTGATTCTGGAGAACGCGTTAATGACGCAACACGATAGCGAAGCCGTGGATTTGGTGCTGGTGGGAGCCGGCATCATGAGTGCGACTCTGGCCGTACTGCTTAAAGAGCTCGATCCCGACATCAGGCTGGAAATTGTAGAACTGCAGGAATCCGGGGCCGTCGAAAGCTCCAATCCCTGGAACAACGCCGGCACCGGCCATGCAGGCCTGTGTGAGCTGAACTACACCCCAGACAGCAAAGACGGCTCGATCGATATCAAGAAAGCCGTCACCATCAATACGCAGTTCGAGGTCTCCAAGCAGTTCTGGGCCTATCTGACCGGCCGCGAAGGCTTCGGCAGTCCGCGCGACTTTCTCAATGTCGTGCCGCATCTGAGCTTCGTCCGCGGCCCCAAGAACATCGACTACCTGAAGCGCCGTTTCAACGCGCTGAAAACCCATCACGCGTTCGAGAACATGGTCTACACCGAAGATCGGTCGACCATGGAAGAGTGGATGCCACTGATGATGCCTGGTCGGCCCGTCGACGAGCCCATTGCCGCGACCCGTGCCATGAACGGTACTGACGTGAACTTCGGCGAGCTCACCCGGCAGATGCTGGATTATCTCGCGGCCAAACCGGGCGTGAAGATGTCCTATTTCCAGAAGGTCACCGGCCTTGCGCGCCATGGCAAAGGCTGGCGCGTTGAAATCAAGAACACCCGCGACGGCGGCAGCCGTGAGCTGGATGCCGGCTTCGTCTTCCTCGGTGCAGGTGGCGCGGCGCTGCCACTGTTGCAGATGTCCGATATTGAAGAGGGCAAGGGTTACGGTGGCTTCCCGGTCAGCGGTCAGTGGCTTCGCTGCGACAACCAGGAAATCGTCAAGCATCACCAGGCCAAGGTGTACAGCCTGGCAGCCGTTGGCGCACCGCCGATGTCGGTACCGCACCTTGACACCCGCGTCGTCGACGGCAAAAAATCGCTGTTGTTCGGGCCTTACGCTGGATTCACCACCAAATTCCTCAAGCACGGTTCACCGCTTGATCTGCCAATGTCGATCCGGCCTGCCAACCTCAAGCCAATGCTTGCCGTTGCGCGGGACAACATGGACTTGACCCGCTATCTGATCAAGGAAGTCCGCCAATCCATGGAAGACCGGCTGGAAACCCTGCGCGGTTTCTATCCCGAGGCCAAGGCTGAAGACTGGCGCCTGGAAGTAGCAGGTCAGCGTGTGCAGATCATCAAGAAAGACCCCAAGAAAGGCGGCATCCTGCAATTCGGTACCGAGCTGGTATCGGCGAAGGACGGTTCGATCGCCGCACTGTTGGGCGCCTCGCCCGGCGCCTCGGTCACCGTTTCGATCATGCTCGATCTGATCGAGCGCTGCTTTCCCGAGAAGGCGAAAAGTGAAGCCTGGAGCCGCAAGCTGGCTGAAATGTTCCCGGCACGGGAAAAGGTCCTGGAGGCCGACGCCATGGCCTATCGCGAAGTGACCGCCATGGTCGACAAGCGCTTGGGACTGGCCGACTAAGCCTGGCGCCAGTTGTCAGCCGAAGCCGCGCTGCTCGACGAGCCGCGCGGCTTTTTTTATTGCTCTCAATGCGAGAGTGAAATTTCGTCTTGGCGCGCCTGTTGCGGTAATGGGCGGCCAATCCAGCTTAAACGGAGTTCGTCGACCTGGACCCAATGCCCGTTCTGAGGCGGCTCTGCGGCGGTCAGCAGCATGCGGCAGCATTGAGCTTCGTCTAGCAGCGCGTAGTGGCGACAAACTGGGCGCCGAAACAGTGCAGTCAGCAGCGACATGAGAGTTGTCCTCAGGGAATTGCTCGGGTTATCGCACGCCTGCGTTACCGTTAGATGAAGGGTATAAAAACGCTGCAGCCCTGGTCTTTGTCGCCTCCGCTGTCAGGCGCTTGCAGGGCTGGTTATACTGCGCGCCATTCATCCCTTGATTTGGAGAAAGACAGCATGCTGAAACGCTTGTTGTTCAGTCTTGCCGCCGTATCAGCCCTGGCTCTGGCTGGTTGTGCTCACAGCCCTCAGCAGCTAGACCCCAATCCTAAAATCAACGGCACCATCAACCCCGTCGGTCAGGGTCAGCCCGTATCGGTAAGGGTTGTGGATGGTCGGCCATCGCCTACGCTCGGTACCCGCGGTGGGCTCTACCCTGAAACCAGCGCCGTTATCGTTCCGAAAGACAAGGTAGTGCCCAAGCTGCAGGCGCAAGCCGAAGCTGCAGTCCGTCTGCTTGGCTTCACCCCGTCGCCCAACGCCTATAACGCCCCGCAACTGACCGTGACCCTCGCCGAGCTTAAGTACCAGTCGCCCAAGGAAGGCCTGTACGTGACCGAGGCGACCATCGGCGCGACCTTCCGCGTCGAGGTGCAGAATGGTGGCCGTCGCTATACAGGACGCTACGGTGCATCGCTCAATCAGCGATTCGGTATGGCACCTAACGAGCAGACCAACACAAAGCTGGTCAGCGATGTGTTGAGTGATGCGTTGAGCCGCGCCTTCCGCGATCAGAGCATCGGTCAGGTTCTATCGCAGTAGTCGGTGTGAGCTAGCCGTCGGCAAAAAAAGAAACCCGCATCAAGGTGCGGGTTTTTTTTGGCCTGGCCACTGGACGCATCGGTAGATGTGCGCCGTAACGGCCTTCCAGTACGGCCCGGTGACCGTCGGAATGCGAGCAGAGGTATAAGCAGGAAATAAAAACGCCCCGCTAATGCGGGGCGTTCGCTCGGCACGGATGCCGAAGGTTGTGACTCAGCGTACGCCAGAGTTACGCAGTGCAGCCGGGGTGTACTGGTTCGAGTTGGCGTTGTAGTTGTAGGTGTAGGGGTTCTTTTCCTCGTTCTTCATACCCATGACCAGGTAGCGGCCTGAAATCAGGTCGTACAGCGTCTCCATGGCATACAGAGGCACTTGGGCGTTGTAGATGTACTCGGCATGTGCTTCAGCTACGCGCCATAGGGAGTCGCGGCCGTCGTAGTGGTCGATAACCGCAGCCTGCCAGGTGTCTTCATCGATGAAGAAGTTACGTTTGGCATAGATGTGGCGTTCGCCTTTCTTGAGGGTCGCTTCGACTTCCCATACGCGATGCAGCTCATAGCGGGTCAGGTCCTGGTTGATGTGGCCGGCCTTGATGATGTCGTCGTACTTGAGTTGCGGTGAATCCAGGCGATACGCGTTGTACGGAATGTACATTTCCTTCTTGCCCACCAGCTTCCAGTCATAACGATCTGGCGCCCCGTTGAACATATCCAGGTTGTCGGAAGTGCGCAGACCGTCTGCAGCCGTGCCGGGGCCGTCATAGGCGACCTGAGGCGCACGACGGACGCGGCGTTGTCCAGCGTTGTAGATCCACGCCATGCGCGGCTCTTTGACCTGATCGAGCGTTTCGTGGACCAGCAAGACGTTGCCTGCCAGGCGCGACGGCTCGGTTACCTGCTGCTTGAAGTAGAACAGCACATTGCTGTGCTTCTCGGGGTTGTAGTCGGTCAGGGTGTCGGTATAGACGACTTCGTCGACGAACTTGACCAGGCTGTAGCTGCCGTTCACCTGAGGCGTCGCCTGAGCCACCGTCCGGCGGGCTGAACCGCCCCGGTAACGGGTAATGTGGTTCCAGATCACTTCCATGCCGTCCTGGGGGATCGGGAAGGCTACGGCAGTATCGAAGTTCTCCAGACCGTTGCCGCCACGGACCAGTTTGGTCTGCGTCGCGTTCTTTGCCGCTGCCTCGTAAATGCGCTGAGGCACTGCGGCACTGCGGCGGGTTTCAAATACAGGTAGGCGATAGGTATCTGGATAGCGCTTGAGCATGGCGATCTGCCCAGGGCTCAGGTTGTCCTTGTATTGCTCGAAGTTCTGCGCAGTGATGGTGAACTTCGGCTTGTCGTTCGGATAAGGATCACTGACGAATCCATCCGAGCCTACGGCTGCGGCGTCCGTTGTAAGCCCGCCCGTCCAGGCAGGAATGGTCCCCGCGGCGTTTCCGGCTTTTTCTGCGCCAATTGGGGTCAGGCTTTCGCCCAACTTGGCTGCTTCCGATTCAGATACAGCCGCCATGGCTCCACTTGCCAGCACAGCGCTTGCCAGCAAAGAGAGTGTGAGGGCCCCCGACTTAAACTTGTTCTTATTCATTGTTCGGTCCTGTTGATCTAGTAACGGATTCCCGGCAAGCGATGCCGTAAGCGCGGCGCTTGCCAGTGGCGACTTCCACGAAGGAGGTGGCGGGCTGCTAGCCCGGTAATCACGCCAGATGCGCAGCTATTACAAGTAGCCGTTTGCTCGACCCCGCGGCAGTCCCGCCTGGTTAATCAACCCAGGCGCACGCTCTATTTCGGTTGTTCGAGGCAAGGAGAGGGTGAAGCTGCGACGGACTATAAGTCAACAATCGGGACGGTTCCCATCTGCATAAATGGCGCAAATACCCGGCAAATTGCCATCTCTTGGTTGCCTTCCATTTGGTCGGAAATCAGCTGAGCCCTTACTGCCGCTTCGATAGACTCCGCAACCGCGTCGACGCCCATCGGCGGGCTCATGCGTTCAGTGTTTTTGGAGGTTCGGTTGTCACTGAGTATCGATTTTCCCGGGCTGGCAAGTGTTGCATTCATGCTCAACTCGATGGCGCTGCTGATTGCGTTATGCGGGAGTTGGTTGCTTTTGGCTACCCGCTGGCGCCGGCAGCTCGCCGGCCCTACTGGGCAATTGGCCGAGAGCCAGGTGGGCATGGGCAGGTCGCGTGGCGGGGCGGCCATACAGCCGATCGACAAGTTCTTCTATGCGTTCGGCTCTGGCAGCCTCGTGCTTGCCTGGCTGTTGTCTTCGCTTACCCGGCTGGTTTAGGCAGCCGGGTCCGGCAAACGCTCAGAGGCTAAGCCCGGCCTTCAATCGATATTGATTACGGACCGGAGTGGCGTACTGCTGAATCAGGTAGGGTTGCTGAACGCTTGGGCAGCCCGCGAGGCGTTTGCCCCATTCGGCTTCGGCCCGCTCGATTTCCGCGGGGGTGAACAAATCCCCTAGATCAGGAATCGTGATCTCAGGGTCTCGGTCGTTCCAGATTCGATAAGCCAGGTAGTTCACTGGGAAAAGGCGATAGTCGCCGAGAATCTGTTGGTCGATATCGACAGCCAGCTGCTTGGCATCCTCTGGCACTTCGGTAACGGGTTTTCCGAAGCTGACGTGCACCCGTCCTTTATAGCCGGTGATCCCGAGCGCGATGCTCGTGTCATCCTCGCCGGGCGCTTTGCTGTAGCTGCCCGTGGTGGCGCGTATATAGAGTTCGCGTGCCTTCGCCTGATCGCAGGGGTCGTATTCATAGCTGATCGACACTGGAGTAGGTCTTAGCGTGGCCAGCGAGTCGGCAAAAGGCTCGTCTTTACGGCTCATGTGCAGCATCTTCAGGATCGCCGAGTCAGTCCGATCGTCTCCGTCCTTGGCGCGCCCCTCAGCCTGCGCAATCCAGATCGACTCGCCGTCGTTGCGTATCGAATGGTTTATGTAGGCCGAAAGCACCTGATACGCGGCCAATTTTTCACGTCGTCCGGTGATCGAGCGGCGCACGATAAAGCTCTTGTTCAAGCGCATCAGGTCGCTGACGAAAGGTCGTTGCAGCAGGTTGTCGCCAATGGCGATGCGGGGCGTGCGCATCTTGGTCTGATAGAGCGCGTAGTTGACGAAAGCCGGGTCCATGACGATATCGCGATGATTGGCAATAAACAGGTAGGCGCGGCCGGGCTGCAGGTTTTCCAGCCCTGAATAGGTAATGCCATCGGTGGCCCGTTCGATGGTGCGATCAAGGTACATCTCGATTCGCGCCTGGAGCGTGTCGACCGAATGAATGCCGGCGAACTCGCGCCGCAGTCGTTGAGCTATAAGTGGTTTAAGCATCCAGCCCATAGGGCCAGCCAGCCGGGGAAAGCGGAAGCGCGCCAGGATGTCGAGAAATTCCCGATCGGCGAACAGTCGCGCCATCACGGCAGGGACTTCCGCATCGGCATAAGGTCGGATGGCTTCGAATTCGTCCATCATGCTCTCTGTAAGGGTAACAACTGAATAACCCCGGTGGTTTCGGGTCGAATGTGTCTGTGCGCTTGGCATTATCAAGATTGCCGCAAGCTGCGGTAAATCAATGTGCGTACCAGGACGACTCGGCTACGCGGACGGCAATTCGCGTGGGCGGTCAACAGACTGGCGGCGATTATAGCGACAACTGAAGCAGGAGACGCTGATGCTCGAATCACAGGACTATCAATGCCCCTATTGTGGCGAAGGCGTGGAGGCGTTGCTTGATCTGAGCGGCGGCGATCAACGCTATATCGAAGATTGCTCCGTTTGTTGCCGGCCGATCGTCTTCGACCTACGGACCGATGGCCATGACTGGCAGCTCGACGTGCTGCGGGAGGATGAATAGATGCAGCGGATATACGAGCCTCGTGACCTGCTCGAAGCCGAGATGCTGCGCGGCATGCTGATCGCCGAGGGCATCGAGGTGTATCTCAACGGGAGGCATTTGATCGGTGCTGTTGGTGAGTTGCCCGTCGCCGGGCTGCTCAGCCTTATGGTGGCCGATGACGAGGCCGAACGCGCGCGTCGGTTGATCGCTGAGTACAATGGCGCCGAGCCGCTGCCCGGAGACGAACCCGAAAGCTATCCCGGAGAACTGATCTGTTGATTCGAGGTTGGCTGGCCTCCAGCGCTCAGTCGGACCCTTTCCTAAACGAGTTTCGAATCTATGTGTGGCCGTTTCGCCCTGTTTCGCTGGAGTCCCACCTTCGCCGCGCTGCCTGGTTTCCCTGCTGATCAGCAACCTCACTGGAGCCTTGCGCCTGGTGCAACGGTACTGCTGCTGCGTCAAGTAGAGGAGGAACTGCAATTGAGCAGCGTGCGCTGGGGTCTGACCCCGCCCTGGCTGGCTGACTTCACCCGAACGCCAGCGCAGGCGCGGGCTGAAACCCTCTCCGAACAACCGATGTTTCGCGACGCGTATCGACTGCGAAGAGGCGTGCTGCCGGCTAATGGCTTTTACGAATGGCGCGGCACGGCGCGCAAGCGTCCCTACTGGATGACGTCTGATGATTCGCTGATGTACTTCGCGGCCATCTGGGAAGCCTATCCGGTAGAAGGGCGCACTTATCTGAGCGCCGCTGTGGTGACGCATCCAGCGGCAAATCAGCGGCGACCGCTGATGTTGGACCAGGCAGCCATGGCCGCCTGGCTCGATCCGCAGACGCCACTCGAAACGCTGGATACCTTGCTGAGCGCGCCGCAGCCGGCGCTCCGCGAGCGGCCGCTGGCAACGTTCGTCAATGACCCAGAACTCGACGCGCCTGAATGTCTGACGCCGGTGAACTGATCACGCGTGGCGTGGCCAAGTTAAGTTCGCGATGAAGTTCTGGTTGTTGCGTATCTGCTTACTAGATTGCGGTGCTTGCACGCCAGCGGCAGTTGCCCGAGGCGCAGCCTGGCTCTAGCATACGGCGCTGAATTCTCGGGAGACGCGCCATGTTCAAGCCGCATCCATTAGCTCTTTTTCTGGCAGCCTCACTGCTTGCTGGTTGTCAGGCCGTAAACACCACCAGCGGCGGTGCGGTCGGGGTTGAACGCAAGCAATACATGTTCAGCATGCTGTCGACCGAACAGGTCAATCAGATGTACGCCCAGTCCTACCAGCAGACCTTGAGTGAAGCCCAAAAGAAAGGCGTGCTGGAGAAAAGCAGCCCAGTCGCCAAACGCGTCGACGCCATCGCTCGACGGCTGATTGCCGAAGTGCCAGCATTCCGTCCTGATGCGGCGCAGTGGGCATGGGAGGTCAACGTGATTGACAGTCCGGAGCTGAATGCCAACTGCGGCCCGGGCGGCAAGATCATTTTCTACACCGGATTGATCGAAAAACTGAAGCTTACCGATGACGAGATCGCCGCCGTGATGGGCCACGAGATTGCCCACGCCCTGCGCGAGCATGGGCGCGAAGCCATGTCCAAGGCTTATGGTGTGCAGATGGCTACGCAACTCGGTTCGGCGGTCGGCATTGGCGACGGCAGCCTTCAGCTGGCCAATATGGGTGTGCAATACCTGATGACGCTGCCTAACAGCCGCAGCAATGAGAACGAGGCGGACCTGATCGGCCTGGAGTTGTCTGCGCGTGCGGGATACAACCCGAATGCGGCGGTCAGCCTCTGGCAGAAGATGGGTGCCGCTGGTGGCTCGGCGCCGCCGGAATTCCTCAGCACTCACCCATCTTCAAGTAGTCGGACCCAAGCGCTGCAGCAGACCATCCCGAAGGTCATGCCGTTGTACCAGCAGCGCCGCTGATGACTGCGGTTGCCACCACCTGATCAGGTCGGTGGCAACGTCACGGGAATCGGGCTTTCCAGGCCCAATTGGCTGCGGGCGCTTTCGAGGTCGAAGAGGGTATTGATCTCCTCGATGTCGCCGCTCGGGTTGAGCGTCCAGATCGACATCGCTGCGACCGTGAGAATCTTGCCGCTCGGTGCGAGACCGAAGACGGATTTCTCCAGAGTGCCGAACAGCGTGCTGGACGTCACGACACGGTTGCCTTCGCTCAGGCACTCATCGACTGCGACTTCCAAGTCCGGAATGGCCTGGCGGATTTCCCGCACGATCAAGCCAAAACCGGCACTGTTGACCGGCTGGGAGATGAACGAGCTCCTGTAGCTGAAGTAACGGCTCTGCAGCTGTTCAGCCAGTGCCAGCCGACCTTTGCTCCAGCTCAGGTCGATATGCTGCTGAACCCGCCGTTTTCGTTCCTCCGGTGACATGCCGCCTGCTCCCCTCGTGTGCCGCCAGAACGCGGTGAACGCGCACTCTAACAGCACACCTGATGCAGCAATTTGCGCTGTGTATCAGACTGGAAGCGTGCCGCTCAGACGTAACGCCTGGAAGACGGCATATAGCGCCAAAGCGGCGAAGCCGAAGGCGGCGATTCGGCGGATAACCGTGAGTGGCATCCGGTCAGCGGCGAAGTTGCCGGCCAGTACCACAGGTACGTTGGCGATCAGCATCCCGAGCGTCGAGCCGATGATCACCAGGACGAAGTCGGGATATTGCGCGGCAAGCATGACGGTGGCGACTTGTGTCTTGTCGCCCATCTCGGCCAGGAAGAACGCGATCAGCGTCGCGACGAAGGGGCCGAAGCGCCGGCCTCTCGAGGCTTCCTCTTCCTCGAGCTTGTCCGGTACCAGCGTCCACAACGCAACAGCCGCAAATGAGGCGGCCAGAATCCAGCTCAGTATGGCGGGGGAGACCAGCGATGAAACCCAGCTGCCGACGGCACCAGCTGCGGCATGGTTGGCGAGCGTCGCCACCACGATGCCCATTATGATCGGGATGGGTTTTCGATAGCGGGCAGCCAGGAGCAGTGCGAGCAGCTGCGTTTTATCGCCAATCTCGGCGAGCGCAACGATCAGGGTGGGGATGTAGAACGATTCCAACAGACTTCCTTGCGGGGGCGGGTCGACGAATCACCATGACACGCACCGCCTGCCCGCCCCGGGTCAGGTGTACGTGTCATGGGTCTTGTCAAACCGGGCACGGGCTGTAGGCAGGCCGCGCGGGTCGCATGCACCATGGTCTGTGGACCAAGTATGTTGACGCATGCCAGGCAAGCTGGGCGCTCGCCGGAGACTACTCCCCCAGGACGGGCGCGAGTTTGCCCAAGGGCCGCCCGTTGTGCAAGTCGCGCAATAGCCAATTCATGCACGTTGCGCGCGGTAGATACGAAAGCCGTCTGCGCTGATTAACGTATCGCATCGGCCCAGGTGGGCCTCGATCAGCGGCGGGTACTTGAGAAACGCATTGGCCACCAGTCGCAGCTCGCCACCAGGCCGCAGATGGGTTGCGGCCCGTTTCAGGAGCGTTTCGCTGGCTTCGTAATGGGTGTGAACGCCCTGGTGGAATGGCGGGTTGCTGACGATGGCTGCGCATTCCCCAGGTGCCCCGTCAATGCCGTCGCCCGCAATGACTTGCGCCTGCAGCCCGTTGGCCGCAAGGGTCATGCGGCTGCTGGCGACTGCGAAGGCGTCGACGTCCAGCATTACCACTTCGCTATCCGGGTAGCGGCGTTTCAGCGATGCGCCGATGATCCCTGCGCCGCAGCCGAAATCGAGCAGCCGACCTGGTGGGAGCCCGTCGAGCTGTTCCAACAGCAGAGCTGTGCCCCGATCAATCCGGCCGTGGCTGAACACCCCCGGTAAGCTGACGATCGCCAAGGAGCCGTCGTCTAGCTTGAGGTCGAATCGTTGAGCGAGCTTTTCGAGATCTGGGGCGTCTGGGCTGTTCGTCACTCTCAGTTGCCACAGCTGGCAGTGCCGAGCGCTATCGAGCTTGCGCGCCTCGCCAAAGGGAGCGAGCTGGCGGGCGGCACGTTCGACACCGGCGCGTTTCTCGCCAACCAGATAGAGCAGCCGGCTCGGCAATGTGGCGGCCAGCGCGTGCAACAGGTAGTCGGTGAGTTCGCGGGACTTGGGTAGAAACAGCACGGCGGTATCAAATGCCGTTGCCGGTGGTTCAACGGCAAAGGTGCAACGACCTGCGAAGCGCGCCTGCAACTTCTGATAATCGCCCGCATGCCAGCTCCAGCCCACGGAGTCGGGCAATCGACCCAGCAAATCATCAGCTGGTAGCCCGGCAAGCAGCAGTTTGCCGCTGAATAATTCAGGCTGACGCAGCAGTACTTCGCTACGGGGATCCATGATGCCTCCGGGCAAAAGCTGGCGAGCTTATCAGCGTTCCGCCCGGTGGTAGAAGGGTCAGCCCACCTGACGCTTGGGCGCGCCGGCGAAGAATGCTTCGGCGTTCTCGCTCAGCTGGCCAACGATACGTTGACGCGCTTCGCGGCTGCCCCAGGCGCTGTGCGGCGTCACGATAAGTCGCGGCACGTCCGCTGCCAGCAAGGGATTGTCATTGCTCGGCGGTTCGCTGGTAAGAACGTCAGTAGCGGCGCCGCCCAAATGGCCGCTGCGCAAGGTATCGGCCAAGGCCTGCTCGTCGATGAGTCCGCCACGCGCGGTGTTGATGATGAATGCCGATGGCTTCATGAGCTGCAACTCGCGCGCGCCTATCAGATTGCGCGTCTGCTCGGTGAGCGGGCAGTGCAGCGTCAGGGCGTCGACTTGCGGCAGTAGTTCATCGAGATCCAGGCGACCATCGCGTGGCGTGCGGCCCGGCAGATTGCCGGTCACGACACGCATGCCCAACGCTTCTGCCAGTCGGGCTACGGCACTACCAAGCTCGCCATGCCCAAGCACACCAAGAGTCTTGCCCGCTAATTCAACGATCGGAAAATCCAGCAGGCAGAACTGCCCACTCTCCTGCCAACGGCAGCGGGCCACGGCGCCCTGGTAATCCGGGAGTCGCGTGGCTAGCGCGAGTAGTAGCATTATCGTGTGCTGAGCCACAGTAGCGGTGCCGTAACCCTGGCAGTTGCATACGGCGATGCCGTGTTGCTTTGCAGCTGCCAGGTCGATGTTGTTAACGCCCGTGGCAGCGACCAGAATCAACTTGAGCTCTGGGCAGGCGGCAAGCACGTCGGCGCTCAAGGCGACCTTGTTGACGATTGCGACCTGAGCACCTTCCAGTCGGTCGATGATCTGCGTTTCGCTGGTGTGCTCGTGGCAGACCAGTTCAGCGAACGCTGACTGCAGAGGCGACAGGTCCAGGTCACCCTGGTCGAGTGGAAGCAGGTCAAGGAATACGGCGCGGCGATTGCTCATGGACTTTACTCATTCGAATCGGCGGGTGGTTGACCCGCCCCGGAAATACGGAGTTACTCGATGTATTGGACGGAATTTCTCACCGTGGCGCTGGTTCACCTTTTGGCTGTTGCCAGTCCAGGTCCGGACTTTGCGGTGGTCGTTCGTGAAAGCGTGCTTCGAGGACAGCGCAGTGGCAGCTGGACTGCCATCGGTGTGGGCGGAGGAATCTTGGTACACGTCGCCTATTCGTTACTCGGGATCGGCCTGATCGTCTCGCAGTCGATCGTGCTGTTCAACCTCTTCAAATGGTTGGCGGCGGGTTATCTGTTCTATCTCGGCTTCCAGGCGCTGCGAGCAAAGCCCGTTGCGGTAGGGGACATCCCGACCTCTGGCTCAGGCGCGGCCTTGTCACCTCGGCGGGCGTTCACCATCGGTTTCGTCACCAATGGCCTGAACCCTAAAGCCACGCTGTTCTTTCTCTCGTTATTCACGGTTGTTATTGACCCCCACACCCCGCTCGCGGTTCAGGCAGGGTATGGGGTATATCTGGCATTCGCTACCGGCTTCTGGTTTTGCCTGGTGGCCTGGTTGTTCAGCCGTGAGCGCGTCAGAGCCGGTTTCACACGCATGGGGCACTGGTTCGACAGGGTCACTGGCGCTGTGTTGATCGGGCTTGGGGTTCGGCTTGCGGCCAGCGAAATCGCCTGAACGGCGTGGCCTGCCGCTTCGCGCGCATCCAACTGCGATCGAGCAGTCGCCACGCCGGCGACCCGCGTGAATGCGGCTTGGCCCGGCCCGGTGAGCGGTCGCGACCTTGCTTAGCGTGCATCTCATAACATCAATAACAGGAAGCCCTATGTTGCAGACACGAGTGATCAAACCCGCCGCCAATGCCTATCAGTATCCTCTGTTGATCAAGAGCCTGCTGCTGTCAGGGCAGCGCTACGAGCGTACCCGTGAAATCGTCTACCGCGATCAGCTGCGATACGACTACCGAACCCTGGGTGAGCGCATTGCCCGTCTGGCCAATGTGTTGACCGATGCTGGTGTCAAGGCGGGCGACACGGTCGCTGTGATGGATTGGGACAGTCATCGCTACCTGGAGTGCATGTTCGCGATCCCGATGATTGGCGCCGTGGTTCACACCATCAACGTGCGCCTTTCGCCCGAGCAGATCCTCTACACCATGAACCACGCCGAGGACCGTTTTGTTCTCGTCAATAGCGAGTTCGTGCCCCTGTATCAGGCTATCGCCGGACAGCTCACAACCGTCGATAAAACCCTGCTGATCACCGACGCCGAGGAAAAGAGCAGCGATTTGCCTAATTGTGTCGGTGAATACGAAAACCTGCTGGCATCGGCAAAGCCCCACTACGATTTCCCCGACTTCGATGAAAACTCGGTGGCGACCACCTTCTACACCACCGGCACCACTGGCGATCCCAAAGGCGTGTATTTCACTCACCGGCAATTGGTGCTGCACACGCTCGCCGGCGCGGTGACCGTTGGTTGTCGCGAGAATCCCCAGCTAATGGCTGCTGGCGACGTGTACATGCCCATCACGCCAATGTTTCACGTACATGCATGGGGGCTTCCGTACGTTGCAACCATGATGGGCCTCAAGCAGGTCTATCCGGGGCGCTATGATCCGGAGTTGCTGATCGAACTGTGGCGCCGGGAAAAGGTGACGTTTTCCCATTGCGTTCCGACCATCGTGCAGATGCTGCTCAAGGCCAAGGCGGCGCAGGGTACGGATTTCAACGGCTGGAAAATCACTATCGGCGGGAGTGCGCTGACGCGCGGCCTCTATGAGTCGGCCCGGGCCTGCGGTATGCAACTGGTTGCTGCGTACGGGATGTCTGAAACATGCCCATTGATCGCTGGCGCCCATATCAATGATGAGCTGCGCGAGGCAAGTGAAGACGAACAAACGAATTATCGGCTCAAGGCGGGCGTGCCAGTGGTCCTGGTTGATGCCGCGATCCAGGCGCCGGACGGCAGCTTCCTTCCTGCTGATGGCGCGTCCCAGGGTGAGCTGGTACTTCGAGCACCCTGGCTGACCCAGGGCTATGCGGGCAATCCGGAGAAGAGCGAAGATCTCTGGGCCGGGGGCTGGCTGCATACCGGCGACGTAGCGACCATCGACGAGATGGGTAACATCGATATTCGCGACCGTATCAAGGATGTCATCAAGACCGGAGGCGAGTGGGTTTCCTCGCTGGCCATCGAAGGCTTGATCAGCCGTCATGAGGCCGTCCGCGACGTCGCGGTGGTTGGGGTGCCTGACGAGCGTTGGGGCGAGCGGCCATTTGCCCTGCTCGTCCTGTGCGAAGGCCGACAGCTCGACGCTCGATCGCTGCAGGAGTTTCTCGAACCGGCTGTGGAGCAGGGGCAGATCAATAAATGGGCGATTCCGCAGCAGATCGCTGTGGTTGAGGACATTCCCAAAACCAGCGTGGGCAAGCTCGACAAGAAACGCATCCGGATAGACATCGCCCGCTGGCTGGAGGAGGGCAGCAGCGCGATTTCTTCCGTCTAAGCGGTGCATTGTCCGCCAGGCGCAGAACGCCCGACCTGTATACGTAACATATACGGGAAGCGGCCTGGCTGAACTCTCCGGCCTGCGCCAGTTGTGCATCGTTGATGAGGTGTTGCCGGGATCATCCAGCCATGTTGTTCAGTGGCTAGGCACAACCAAGGGCTTGGCCCCGACGTTTCATCGCGGGTTCGTCGGCACGTTCCGGTTCTGCGGTCGGACGAGTGTTAACCTATCGGCGCATTCCAGCTGTGGAACGTCGTTCGACAGGCTGGCGTCCCGCAGATGAAAGGAAGTAATGATGAAGAAGATGACTAACCTGACCGTAGTTGCCGCCACCCTTGCGTTGTTGGCTGGCTGTACCAACAATCCCTACACCGGAGAACGAGAAGCTGGCAAAGCCGGCGTCTACGGCGGGATCGGGGCGGTCAGTGGGGCGGTGATCGGTGCTGCCACGTCCAGCAAGAAGGACCGCGCCAAAGGTGCACTGATCGGCGCAACGGTTGGCGGAGCTGCAGGTGGTGGGTACGGTTACTACGTCGATACCCAGGAAGCCAAGCTTCGCCAGACTTTGCAAGGCACCGGCGTTCAAGTTCAACGCGACGGCAACAACCTGACGTTGATCATGCCGGGCAATATCACCTTCCCAAGCAATTCGGCTGATATCTCCAGCAGCTTCTACCCTACGCTTAATTCCCTTGTTCAGGTCTTCAAAGAGTTCAACAAGAACGGCATCGATATCGTCGGCCACACCGACAGCACGGGTTCGCAGCAGCTGAACCAGGATCTATCGAACCGCCGCGCTCGCAGCGTAGCTGCTTATCTTGAAGGCAACGGTGTAGCAGGTTCTCGCATATCGTCATTCGGCGCAGGCCCAAGCCAACCCATCGCCAGTAACGATACCGCTTCAGGTCGTGCGCAGAACCGTCGCGTCGAGATCAATTTGCGTCCCCTGTAAGCTGTTTAGAAAAAGGCAAGACCGCAATGGTCTTGCCTTTGCCATTTTTGTGACGTCAGCTTTATATCTTTGTCCATTGATCATTGAACCTCTAAGCAAATCGCGACTCTGAGACTCGTGACAGCGCGCCATGTTGTGGCACTGAGGAGGTCGAATGGATGATCGTTCCGCTCTCCATTCTCGTAAGCCTTGGCTGCCATTGGTAGTGACATTGGCCTTAATGGCCGGGCTCGGAGGATGGGTCGTCTGGCAATGGCAGGTACAGGAATCACGGGTGCGTGCCGAACAGGCCCAGCGGTTCAACCTGGCCGTCAATGACGTCGAAAATAATCTGCGAGAGCGCATGCGCGCTTATGAAATGGTCCTCCGCGGTCTGGCCGGACTTTTCGTCGGCAGCGATAACGTCACCTTGCAGGATTGGAACCGAGCGTCCGATCAGCTCCAACTCCAAGACTTCTACCCGGGTATTCAAGCTATCGCGCTTGCCCGCTATGCGCGTGCCGACACGCTCAGCGAAGTGATCACCAAAATTCAGCAGGGCGGTCGTAGTGACTTCAGGGTATATCCGCCGGGCGAGCGTGATGAATACCTGATCACCGATTACATACATCCATTGGATTGGCGCAACCGCCGGGTCATTGGGTTCGACATGCTGAGTGAGGAAACGCGCCGGGAAGCTATCACCGCTGCTCGCAATATCGGAACCCCAATGCTCACCGGCCCTCTGCGGCTCAAGCAGGAGACCGAGCAGAACGCGCAAGTTGGCATCCTGCTTTACCTGCCGCTCTATCGAGCCGGTGCGCCAGTAACGACTTTGGAAGAGCGACAGAGCGCTTTTGCCGGCACGCTGCACGGCGCCTTTCGGCTGACGGACCTGATGGAAGGAGTATTAGGTTCGCGTAGCAAACTGTTCCAGCTTCAGTTGTTCGATGCCTCAGAGCCAGATGAGCCATTGCTGGTGGGTCGTGCTCCGGTGAGTGCCGATGCCGGCTTCCATCGCACTCGCAACATCTACATGTACGGTCGAAGCTGGCAGCTGGAAGTCGCCAGCACGCCGGAGTACGAAGCGATCCTGAATCGGGTCGGGCGCGCCTTCAATCTCGCGGCTGCGCTCACTGCCGCGATTTTATTCTCCATGTTGATAGGCGGTTATCTGTTCCTGCGCGAGCGTACTCTGCGCGGTAGTCAGGCGCTCGGCGCGCAACTCCAGGAGCGCGAGGCATGGTTCCGGCAGCTGATTGAACAACTACCAGTGGCAACGGTGTTGTGCAACGACCAGGGCCGAATCGAGCTTGCGAATCAGAGCGCCGCAGCTCTGCTGGGCAGCAGCGCGGGGATGCTCGCGGGCGAACGGCTCGGTCGCTATGTGCCTGGTGCGCTGGATGGTCCGGCTGGAGGTCCACGCGAAGAGACCAACCAGCATGAAAGCCAGGCATTGCGCGAAGACGGTACGCCCATACCTGTGTCTCTGAGCCTGACCAGTTTCAAGCGCGACAAAACGGTCCATCACTTGCTGAATCTGGTCGATCTGCAACAGCGAAAGCGTGATGAAGAGCGCTTCCGCAACGTGGTCGAAGCCTCCCCCAATGCTTTTTTGCTGTTCGACCATGATGGCCGCATCGTGATGGTCAATCGTCAGACCGAACTGCTGTTTGGCTACAGCCGGCAGGAGCTGCTCGATCAGCCTGTGGAAATGCTCATCCCTGAGTCGATGCGCAAGACCTACATCGAAGTTCGCCACCGTTTCGGTCAAACCCCTGAGTCGCGCAGGCTGGGTGAAAACCGAGAGCTGTTCGGCCGCCACCGGGATGGGCACCTGCTGCCTGTCGAGGTAGGTATATCGCCATTGCGAAGTGGCGACGAGCAACTGGTACAAGCGGTCGTGACCGATATCGGCCACCGCAAGGCAGCCGAGCGGCGGCTGCGTGATCAGGCGAATGAGCTCATGGTCGCCAATCGCTACAAATCCGAATTCCTTGCCAACATGTCCCATGAGCTGCGTACTCCGCTCAACAGTATCCTAATCCTTAGTGACCAGCTGAGGCAGAACGCGGCAAGTAATCTGACCGAGAAACAGGTCAGGCACGCGGACATCATCCATCGCGCTGGGCACGATCTGTTGCAGCTCATCAACGATGTGCTCGATCTGGCAAAGATCGAAGCCGGGCACATGCAGATCAAGCTGGAGCCGCTCAATCTCGGCGAGCTATTGGTGGAACTGGTAACCAGCCTCGAGCCAATGGCCCAGCAGAATGGGCTGAGCCTGAGGTCCAGAGTCGACCCCGATGTGCCTGAGTTGCTGGTCAGCGACAGGGCGAGGCTGCAGCAGATTCTTCGTAATCTCGTTACCAATGCCCTGAAGTTTACAGAGCAAGGCTCCGTTGATATTCACGTTTCTCGGGTGAGCGGCGAGCCGCCGATCAATGAGGACATGCTGCAGATCTGCGTAACCGATACCGGCATCGGTATTGCCGAAGACCAGCATGAGCGCATATTCCAGGCCTTCCAACAGATTGACGGCTCAATCAGCCGGCAATACGGCGGCACGGGACTTGGACTGTCGATTGCGCGGCAGCTGGCGGAAGTGCTGGGCGGCGGCATCCGGCTTAAGAGCGCTCCGGGCCGCGGCTCCAGTTTTACAGTCGACCTCCCACTGAAGCTCGCGCCGACCACCGAAGTCAGGACGTTGCGGCCATCGCAACGGCGAGGCCAGGGTGGCGCTCTTCTGATCGTCGAGGACGATGCCGATTTCGCTTCGGTAGTCGCCGAGGTTGGCCAGTCGCACGGGTTTTCCAGTGTCATCTGCGGAACTGGGCAAGAGGGGCTGGATGCTCTGGGGCAGGAGCGCTTCGCCGCCGTCATTCTCGACATTCTGCTGCCGGATATCAGCGGCTGGCAGGTCCACAGGACGCTGCGCGCCGACCCTCGCCACCAGGACATGCCGGTCTACATTATTTCCTGCGTTCCGCAGCCGCAGGGCTGGTCCGATGACGATGCACGCTATCTGCTCAAGCCCGTGGCGCAATCGGAGCTGGAGCGTCTGTTCGTCGACCTGGCGAAGCAGGAAGACAACTCGATACGCCTGCTGCTGGTCGAGACCGACACAGAGCGGCGTCGGCAACTGCGTGACCATTTCGAGCGGCTTGGCTACCGCGTCACTGAATGTCAGCGCAGCGAGGAAGCTCGGCTGGCTTATGCCGAACACAGCTACACCGTGCTGATCGTCGACTTCGATCTGCCGGGAGAAGATGGGCTGGATCTGCTAGAAGCACTCGACCGCCTGCGCTCGCTCAAGGATGTAAGGGTTGTACTGAACAGCCGAGAATCCCTGTCGGAAAAGAATCTGCAGAGGCTTCAACGTTATTCATCAGTAGTGTTGTCAAAAACAGAAGGAATGGAGCATATGGAAGATGCATTGAAGCCCACCGCGGTCAAGGCCGTGGCATTGGGCTTGGAGGACGTAGGGCATCCTCTGCTGGGCCAGCGCGTACTGTTGGTGGATTCTGACGTACGAGCAATCTATTCGATCAGTGCGCTGCTCGATGAGCAGGGCTTGCAGGTGGTTCCAGCGACCACTCGTAGTGAGGCACTTGAACGATTCGATGAAGACGCGTTTGATTTGGCATTGGTTGACATATCAGTGCCGGATAACGGCGGCCCTTCACTGATTCATCAGCTCAGAAGCGACTATGGTTGTCAGGTGCCTATCGTGGCACTGGTGGTTGGTGATCTTTCAGAGGGGCGTGACAAGAGCGTTGCGGCCGGGGCCGATGATGTGTTGCTCAAGCCGGTCGAGCGGACCCAGTTGGTCGAAATGTTGAAGCGTTGCCTGGAACCAAACGATGGTTCCCACGAGAGTCCGTAAGGAGAAGTATGTGACGCATCGTTCAAGCCGGATTGGTGTTCTTGCTGACACCGTCGAAGTCGGAATTAATTATGCTCTCGTGCGGGGAGCCAGGTAATGGCTCGGGCACAGACAAAATCTGAGCCGCGTACCCGGACGTTGCTGGTTGTCGATGATCGAGAAGCAAACCTGGTGGCAATGGAAGCGCTCCTCGGTGATGGCGACTGGCAGGTCCATACGGTGAACTCCGGAGAGGCCGCGCTGCAAGCGCTGCTAGACCTGGATGTCGAGCTGGTGCTGCTTGATGTGCAGATGCCAGGCATGGATGGCTTCGAGGTCGCGCGTCTGATGCGCGGTAGCCCGCATGCAC
Organism: Stutzerimonas zhaodongensis; assembly: GCF_003696365.1. Lineage (GTDB taxonomy): Bacteria > Pseudomonadota > Gammaproteobacteria > Pseudomonadales > Pseudomonadaceae > Stutzerimonas > Stutzerimonas zhaodongensis. Next base: position 880,044 of record NZ_RFFM01000002.1, on the reverse strand, counting down.
GTTACACCCCGATCATATTTGTCTCGGCCATTGCGCATACCCGCGAGTCGGTGCTGCGTGGCTACGCGACGGGGGCGGTTGACTTCATTCTCAAGCCTTTCGATCCGCAGGTGCTCAAGCACAAGATCAATACGCTGCTCAGTCATGAGCACAACAGGCGTGATCTGCAACTGCTCAGCCAGCAGCTAGATAGCGCTCGGGCATTCAACGCTTCGGTATTGAACAATGCAGCCGAGGGCATTCTGGTAGTCGGCGAGGACGGCTACATCAGTTTCGCCAATCCGGCGATTGCGCAGATGCTGCATACGCGCGTTGAAGACCTGCAGGGGACAACACTGGTGAAGCATCTCGCTTCGCCACAGATGCCAGGCGCATGGCGCGACACGGACTTCTACAAGCAGTGGCGCAGCGGCAATACTTATCGCTTGCACGAGGCGCAGCTGTATACGGCCGATGGCGGCACTCTGCCGGTGGCCTTGTCGTCATCCCCCTTGCCTCGTCAACAGCGATCGATGGTGGTGATCGCGCTGGATATGTCGGTTGTGCGGAACCTGCATGTGCAGTTGGAAACCCAGGCGGTGACGGACTCGCTCACCGGCCTGCTCAACCGACGTGGCTTTCACCAGGCGCTGGATTCGGCCCTTGCCCGCGTGGACCGCAACGGCAAGCGGATGGCGATCCTCTACATCGACCTCGACGGTTTCAAGCGCATCAACGATTCGCTCGGCCACGACGCCGGCGATGAGATTCTTTGTCGTGTGGCCCGGGTGCTCGAAGCCTGCATGCGCCCTTACGACATCATTGCGCGAATGGGTGGTGATGAATTCACTGCCCTGCTGGATTCACTCGACCACCCAGAAGACGCCGCCAAGGTCGCGGAAAAGCTCATTGAGCTCATTTCCGTGCGCCATACCATCGAAGGTACCGATGTGACTCTTGGTGCCAGTATCGGGATCGCGCATTTCCCTGATTGTGGGCAGAGCGTGGAAGAGCTGCTGCGTTCGGCTGACATGGCGATGTATGAAGCCAAGCGCAACGGCCGGCAACAGTATCGGTTTTTCTCCAGCGAAATGAATGGCCGTGCCCATGCGCGACTGATGATGGAAGAAAACCTGCGTAGCACCATCGAGCGTAACGGGTTCGCCCTGGCGTATCAGCCTCAGATCATGCTGGAAAGCGGCGAGCTGCGTGGGTTCGAGGCGCTGCTGCGGTGGGATTATGCCGGCCGCGGCGTGGTTGAACCCAATGTCTTCATTCCCCTGTTGGAGGAGACCCGGCTGATCGATCGGGTCGGCGAATGGGCACTGCGTGAAGGCCTAGCTCAATGCCGCGATTGGCGTGAGCGGTTCGGTGACAAGCTCGTATTGAGCTTCAATGTCAGCCCCGTGCAATTCGGCCGGGCTGGATTGATCGATGAATTGCGGCGCCTGCTGGAAGAGTACCAGCTCGATCCCCGCCAGTTGGAGTTGGAGGTGACCGAAGGGGCGCTGATGCAGGACCTCGAGCAGAGCTGCGAAAAGCTTCGCCAGCTGCGTGAATTGGGCGTCAGGGTGGCCGTGGATGACTTCGGCACCGGTTACTCGTCATTGGCGTATCTGCGCCATTTCGATCTCGATACATTGAAGATCGACCGCTTGTTCATCGCCAATATGCTCGATTCGCCGCGTGATGCGGCAGTGGTCAGCACCATCATCGACCTTGGGCGGAACCTGGGGCTGGAAGTGATCGCCGAAGGCGTCGAAACGCTTGCCCAGCGTGAATGGCTGCTTGCCCATGACTGTCAGGTGATGCAGGGCTTCCTGGTGGCGCCGGGCCTGGCGGTGGAGGATGCCCTGGAGTTTCCGCGCATAGTTGACTGGAACCAGCTGGATCACCAGACGGCCGGCTAGCCGGCCGCCTGCTCAGACTAGGACTCGCGCCCCGGTGGATATTGCTGGTGCAGTTGCTCGAGTTCTGCGTCCTTCGCGCTCCAGAGCTCATTGACCCATTCCTGAAAGCTAAGCCGATAGCGTTCATCCTGATCATAACTTCGGCGCAGGAATTCGGCTGGGATCGGCTGGGAGTCGATTCGCATCACCACCCGGCTAACCCTTCCGCACAGTAGATCCCAGAAGCTTGGATTGCCGTTCGGGTAGTGAATGGTGATGTTGATCAGCGCGGTCAGTTGCTCACCCATGGCATCGATCACGAACGCAATGCCGCCTGCGCGCGGCTTGAGCAAATAGCGGTAGGCCGACCCTTGCTCGATGTGCTTGTCCTCGGTGAAGCGAGTGCCTTCGATGAAGTTGAATACCGATACAGGGTTGGTGCGATAGCGCTCGCATGCCTTGCGCGTGGTCGCCAGGTCTTCGCCGCGCTTCTCGGGATACTTGGCCAGGTACTCCTTGCTGAAGCGCTTCATGAACGGAAATTCCAGCGCCCACCAGCAGAGGCCAATCACCGGCACCCAGATCAGCTCTTGTTTGAGAAAGAACTTCAGAATCGGCATCCGTCGGTTCAGCTGGTACTGCAACATCAAGATGTCTGCCCAGCTCTGGTGATTGCTAGTAACCAAGTAGGAATGCTGAAGGTCTACTTTTTCCAGTCCCTGCACATCCCATTCGGTACGTCGTACCTGGTCCATCCAGAAGCTGTTGACCGCTATCCACGACTCGGCGATCCAGTGCATGCCAAAACGCAAGGCGCGCTGGATGCGCGGTACGGGTAACGCCAGCTTGAGAAGCGAAAGGATGAAAAGCGGCCAGCACCAGAACAGCGTATTCAGCGCCAGGGTCAGGCCCGCGAGAACGCCCCTGAGCGGGGGAGGAAGGATGCGCAGCATCAATTGGCTCGTATGTCCGTCAATAACGGCGGCAAGCGTACCGATTGTGCGATGAACTGCAAGGTAAAACGTTGCCAGACGTTGGGAAAGCCCGGCCACGAAGGGCCGGGCGTCGCAGGTCAGGCTTTCTGGTTATCGGCCTGTAGAGCGGTCAGGGCGATGGTGAAGACGATGTCATCAACCAAGGCGCCGCGGGACAGGTCGTTGACCGGCTTGCGCAGGCCCTGGAGCATCGGCCCGACACTGATCACGTTTGCGCTGCGCTGGACGGCCTTGTAGGTCGTGTTGCCAGTGTTCAGATCAGGGAAGATGAACACCGTGGCTTGCCCGGCAACCAGGCTGTTCGGCGCTTTCTGTTTGCCAACGCTGGCAACCGATGCCGCGTCGTATTGCAGCGGCCCGTCGATAGGTAGCTGGGGCGCGCGCTCCTGGGCGATGCGCGTTGCCTCGGCCACCTTCTCCACTTCAGCACCACTGCCAGATGTACCGGTGGAATAGCTGATCATCGCCACGCGCGGCGTGACGCCAAGCGCAACGGCCGATTCGGCACTCTGCAGTGCAATCTCAGCCAGCTCGGTGGCGGACGGGTTGGGATTTACTGCGCAGTCACCGTAGACCAGTACCTGGTCAGGCAGCAGCATGAAGAATACCGAAGATACCAGGCTGTATCCCGGTGCCGTCTTGATCAGCTGCAACGCCGGGCGAATGGTGTTGGCGGTGGTGTGCACGGCGCCTGAAACCAGGCCGTCCACCTCATCGAGCGCCAGCATCATGGTGCCCAATACGACGGTGTCCTTGAGTTGTTCGCGGGCATCGTCGGGTGTAAGGCCTTTGGCCTTGCGCATCTCGCACATAGGCTCGACGTACTGGTTGGTGATCAGGTCCGGATCGAGAATCTCCAGACTTGCCGGCAGGTTGATGCCCTGCTCGCGGGCGACGGCCTGTACCTCTTCGGGCTTGGCTAGCAGTACGCAACGGGCTATGCCGCGTTCCTGGCAGATCGCAGCCGCGCGAATGGTGCGGGGCTCGTTGCCTTCCGGGAGCACGATACGCTTGTTCGCCTGCTGAGCGCGCTTGACCAGCTGATAGCGGAACGCGGGAGGTGACAGTCGCAGCTCGCTGCGTGGTGCGCTCAGGCGGGTACGCAGCAGCTCAGGCTGCAAGTGCTTGGCGATGAAGTCGGTGACCTGGCCGGCGCGCTCGATGTCGTCAGCCGGAGTCTCCTTGTTCAAGCCGAACAGGTTGGTGGCGGTATCGTAAGAACCCGTCTGGACGGTCATCACTGGAAGACCGCCATCGAGCGCCGCTTTACACAGTTCAAGGATGCGTGGATCGGGCGCGAAATCACTGCACAGCAGGAGGCCTGCAAGCTCGACGCCATTGAGCGATGCCAGGCTCGCGGCAAGGATGATATCGTCGCGATCACCCGGTGTTACGACCAGAACCCCAGGCTCGAGCAGCTGGACGGTATTGGGAACAGCTCTGGCGCAGAGGACGATCTTGTTGACGCGGCGTTGTTCCGACTCGCCTGCATGAAGCACCTTGGCGCCGAGCAGTTCGGCGATGTCACGAGTACGCAGCGCGTTGAGCGTCTCGTCGAACGGAATCGCACCTAGTAGCTGGAAGTCCGGAGTCCCTAGTACGGGAAGCTGAGCTTTGAGTTGGTCGACAAAGGCAGGCACGCCCTCGGCGCTCTTGACCTTGTTGAGGATCACCCCCAGCACCTTCGAATCCTTGGCCCCACCGAACAGCTGCGCCTGGATCTCGATACGTTCGGCCAGACGCTTGAGTGTGTCGTTGCTCTGTGCGGCGATCAGGATGACTTCGGCATCCAGGCTTTTGGCCAGATGAGTGTTGATCCGGGAGGTGTGGTTGAACTCGCGCGTCGGCACCATGCCTTCGACGATGACGACATCCTTGCCGGCGGCTACTTCCTGGTAGCGACTGACCACGTCTTCCAGTAGCAGATCCAGCTCCCCGTCTGCCAGTTGCCGTTCAACCTGCTCCAGCGGCAACGGTTCGGGCGATGTGATGCTCAGGGTGCGTTCAACCAGAACGCAGGAGCGCTCGCGGCCCTGGTCCAGCGGGAAGGGCTGGGCGATCGGTTTGAAGAACCCCACCGTCAGTCCGGCGCGCTCCAGGGCGCGGATCAGACCGAGGCTGATGGAGTTTAGGCCGCCACCGAAACCGCAGGGGGCGAGAAAGAGCGTATGCATGATGATCTCCTATCTAGCGAAGGGGGATGCCAGGTAGACGAAACCCGACGCCGTGGATGGTCGTCGGGTCCGTGCAATGAGCATGACTGTCGGCGCGCAATCAGGCGTCGAGCAGCGCCAGCGTGTCCAGCGCGATCTGGCGTTCTTCGTTGGTGGGCACAACCAGCACCCTCGGGCTGCCCGGAGCCTGGATTTCCCCACCCACGCCGCGGGTGCAGCGCGCGTTAGCTTCTTCGTCCAGCTTGAAGTTGAACAGCTTGAGGTGTTCCAGCGTCCGGGTCCGCACGGCTGTGGAGTTCTCGCCGATGCCACCGGTGAAGATCAGCCCATCGAGCTTCGGAAGGGCGCAGGCCATGCTCGCGAGCGACTTGGCCAGGCGGTAGCAGAAGACTTCGAATGCCAGGTTGGCGCCGGCGTGCCCGGCGGCACGGGCTTCCTGCAGCGTACGTAGGTCGTTGGACAGTCCTGAGAGGCCCTTCAGGCCACTGTCATGGTTGAGCATGCGATCGATCTGCTCGAGGCTCCAGCCCAGCGTCCGGTTCAAATAGCTGTGCAGGTTGGGGTCGACATCGCCGCTGCGGGTGCCCATCACCAAGCCTTCCAGCGGGGTAAGGCCCATGCTGGTGTCGCGGCTTTCACCATTGACGATGGCGCAGGTGGAGCACCCATTGCCCAGGTGAGCGGTAAGCCAGCTGCTGTCGTCCACTGGCAGGCCGGTCATCTCGGCGGCACGCTTGCTGACATAGCTGTGGCTGGTGCCGTGGAAGCCGTAGCGGCGGACGCTGTGCTCCTTATAGAGGAACTCCGGCACCGCGTAGCGGAACGCGTGTTCCGGCATACTTTGGTGGAATGCGGTGTCGAATACGCTTACTTGTGGCAGACCTGGGAACAGCGCAATGGCGGCATCAATACCGACCAGGTTGGCCGGGTTATGCAAGGGCGCCAGTTGGGCGCTGTCACGGATAGCCTGGAGCACCTGCTCGTTGATCAGGCTCGAACCAGTGAAGTGTTCGCCTCCGTGCACGACCCGATGCCCGATGCCGTCGAGCTTGCCGCCCGCGGCGTCCTGCGCCAGTGGCAGCAGCTTTTCCAACGCTGCGCGATGGTCCGCGCCTGGAATGTCCAGACTCTGCTTGGTGTCGCCCAATTGCCAATGGAGCACGGCTTCCGGGCTGCCGAGGCGTTCGGCCAGGCCTTGCAAAGGAAAGGTCGATTGCGCTTCGTTGACCAGCGCGAACTTGATCGACGAGCTGCCGCAGTTAATCACCAGGATGTTTCGAGCCGACATCGGTGCTCCTTGGGTGCGTGGTAATTGTTGATATAGATCGCTTAGCTTGCGTCGCGGATTCTGTCACAGACTGGGCCGTTTCGATGCTCTCCAAAGGTTGTATGCGACACCGTCCGAGGCAGGTGTTCGAGAAAGTTGGTTTGAATCAAGAATGGTCCCGTTTATCCGGGCTCTGTTCGCAATCGGCGCAGCTCGCGGTTAGACTTTGGCATCACATTCCTCCATAAAGGTTTCGCCTCATGCAGATTGCCGCTAACAAGGCTGTGTCAATCGACTACACACTCACCAATGATGCCGGTGAAGTGATCGACAGCTCTGCCGGCGGCGCGCCGCTGGTCTACCTGCACGGTGCAGGCAATATCATCGCTGGCCTGGAAAAAGCTCTGGAAGGCAAGCAGGGCGGTGATGAGGTGAAGGTCGCCATCGAGCCGCAGGATGCTTACGGTGAGTACAGCCCCGAGCTGGTTGCGACCCTTAATCGCGCGATGTTCGAAGGCGTCGACGAATTGGAAGTCGGTATGCAGTTCCATGCCTCGGGCCCGGATGGCGGTATGCAGATCGTCACCATCCGTGACGTTGAGGGCGACGATGTCATCGTCGATGGAAACCATCCGCTGGCTGGGCAGCGCCTCAATTTCGAGGTCAAGATTGTCGAAGTGCGCGAGGCCAGCGATGAAGAAATTGCACATGGTCACGTTCATGGTGAAGGTGGTCATCACCACTGATACCCCGCCGGGAACGCGTACAGGCAGCGACTGGCTTCGATCCGGGTGATCGAGCAATGGAAGCGCTTCGGTACTGCCGGAGCGCTTTTTTACCCTCTGGAGAAGTGAGATGAGCGCGTTCCATGATTTGGTCCTACCCGGCCTCGCTGGCCAGGAGCTGCCCCTGGCGCCCTTCAAAAATCAGCTGACACTGGTGGTCAACGTCGCCTCCGAATGCGGATTGACTCCTCAGTATGCTGGCTTGCAAGAACTGCATCAGCGCTATAAAGATCGTGGATTCGGCGTGTTGGGCGTTCCTTGCAATCAGTTCGCCGCGCAGGAGCCCGGAAGCGATGCCGAGATTCTGCAGTTCTGCAATGAGCAGTACGGAATCAGCTTTCCCTTGAGCAGCAAGCTTGAAGTCAACGGCGCTCATCGGCATCCGCTGTATCGACTGCTGGCAGGCGAGGGGGCTGATTTTCCTGGGGACATCAGTTGGAACTTCGAAAAATTTCTCGTCGACAAGCACGGGCGAGTGCTGGCGCGGTTTTCACCCCGCACGGCGCCAGATGACCCAGCGCTGATACAGGCCATCGAAAGCGCACTCGCCTGACCTTGGTTGCCAGTCGCTAAGCGCCCAGCCGCTGCGTCTGGTACTGGTCCATCCGCTGCTCTTTCGAGCCGCGCTATCGTCTCGGCAGTTTCCTCAAAATAAACACGGTCGATAGTACTGTCCGCGTTAGACGACCGGTCATATGCTCGGTCCATGAATCTTCAAGCTCGAAACGACAAGCGTGACCTGATCCTGGCCAAAGGCGCGCAGGTCATGACACGTCGCGGGTATCACGGCACCGGTGTGCTGGAGATCGTCAAGGCTGCCGGCATCCCCAAAGGCTCCTTTTATCACTACTTCGCCAGCAAGGAAGACTTTGCGCTGCAGGCACTGGAGTACCTTTACTCGCCCAGACTCGCACGTTATCGGTCAGCGCTTACCAGTCTGGCTTCACCTCCCTGTCAGCGCATTGTTGGCTACTACGCTGAGTTGCTGGCGCACTTCTCTCGCCAGCAGAGCCCGGAGTACCACTGTTTTATCGGAAGTCTCAGCTTTGAAATGGCGGAGCTTTCGCAACCGATCGGCCATCGAGTTGAAAGCATTCTGACGCAATCGGTCAGCACTCTGGCTGACTGCCTCGAGCAAGCTCGGCTCGAAGGAGAGCTTGATTCGGACACCGATTGCCATGCGCTGGCAGAGTTTATCGGTAACGCCTGGGAAGGCGCGCTGTTGCGCATGAAGGTTGGCCGTTCGGTCGCGCCTCTGGAGATCTTCCTGGCCCAACTTGAGCGTCTGCTGAAGGTTCGCTGATTTTTTTTGCGCGACGGGTGAGACGACCGGTCGCCTTTCGATTGAAACCAACAAGGAGATAACGATGACTGCTGCCGTAAATGCTCTGTTCCAGCCGTTCGAACTCGGTAACCTGCGCCTCCCTACGCGCGTGGTCATGGCACCGATGACTCGGTCCTTTTCACCCAATGGTGTGCCGACTGCCGACGTGGTCGAGTATTACCGTCGCCGTGCCGCTTCAGGCGTCGGACTGATCATTACCGAGGGCACTACGGTAGGGCATAAGGCGGCCAATGGTTATCCGCATGTGCCGCGTTTCTACGGAGACGACGCGCTGGCGGGCTGGAAAGACGTGGTTGATGCCGTACATGCCGCGGGCGGCAAGATCGTCCCGCAGCTTTGGCATGTGGGCAACGTGCGGCGCATAGGTACCGAACCAGAAGCTGACGTGCCCGGCTATGGCCCGATGGAAAAGGTCAAGGATGGCCAGGTGGTCGTGCATGGCATGACCAAAGAAGACATCCAGGAAGTGATTGCCGCGTTCGCTCAGGCCGCAGCAGACGCCAAAGCAATCGGCATGGATGGGGTAGAAATTCATGGTGCTCACGGCTACCTGATCGACCAGTTTTTCTGGGAAGGCAGCAATCAGCGCAGCGATGAATATGGCGGTAGCTTGGCCAACCGCTCGCGCTTCGCCATCGAGCTGATCAGAGCAGTCAGAGCAGCGGTAGGGGAGGGTTTTCCAATAATCTTCCGTTTTTCTCAGTGGAAGCAACAGGACTACACGGCGCGACTGGTCACGACGTCTGATGCGCTGGGCGAGTTTCTCGCGCCTCTATCGGCGGCCGGTGTAGACATCTTCCATTGCTCGACGCGGCGCTTCTGGGAGCCCGAATTCGAAGGTTCGGACCTCAATCTGGCTGGCTGGACTCGTCAGCTGACGGGTAAGCCAACGATCACTGTCGGCAGTGTCGGACTGGACGGCGAGTTCCTGCAGTTCATGGTCAAAACCGACAAGGTCGCGCAACCGGCCAATATCGAAGGGCTGCTCGAGCGGTTGAACAAGCAGGAGTTCGATCTCGTCGCTGTGGGTCGTGCGCTGATCTGTGATCCTGATTGGGCGTTGAAAGTGCGTGAAGGACGCATGCAGGACATTCTGCCGTTCAGCCGAGAGGCGCTGAAAACCTTGGCGTAAGCGCTTTCGACCAATCCCGCGGTGCGCTTGGCGTGCGCGCCGCGGAATTATGCAACTACTCAGCCAGCCCTTACGGGGCTTTCACCGGTACAAGGTGTTTCTTTCCGCCTTCGCGGACCCAGAATAGCGTCGCGCCTGCCACAGCCGCCGGCATGATCAGCAGGTTCAGCACCGGAATGAGCAGTGCAGCGTAGGTCACCGCGCCGAAGCTCAAGCTCTTCCAGCGTCGCTGGCGTAGCCAGATCATCATCTCTGCCCAACTCATCTTGTTGTTGTCCGCCGGGTAGTCGATGTACTGCACCGCCATCATCCATATCCCGAATAGAAGCCACAGAGGTGCAGCGACCAGGTTGACCACCGGGATGAATGAAAGAATCAGCAATGCCACCGCACGGGGGGCGAAGTAGGCCAACTTGCGCGCCTCGCGCCCGATCGTGCGGGGAAGAATGGCCAGCAGCTCGGTCCAGCTGAAGGGCGGGGAACTGTCTTCACCGCGGGCTACCGTTTCAACCTTCTCGGCAAGAAAGCCATTGAACGGGGCGGCGATGATGTTCGCCAGCATGGTGAAGGTGAAAAACACCATCAGCACGACGAGGACGACAAATAACGGCCAGAGGATGTATTCCAGAAACATCAGCCATTCGGGCAGGCTTGGCATGAATGTATCGACCCAGCTGCCAAACTGGCTAAGGGCAAGATAGATAAGGCCGCCGAACAACAGCAGGTTGACCGTCAGAGGGAGTATGACGAACAGACGTAACCCGGGGCTGAGGATCAGCTTCAGGCCTTCACGCAGATACTGCGGGCCGGAAAGTGCCGTGATGGGCATATAGTTTACTCAGGATGGGAACGGACAGGACCTTACCCGCTTTGCCCTGCAGGGAAAAGGCTGGCCTTCGCGGCCGTTCAATAGACTTCGACTATATGAGCAATCGATATTGGTGAATGGCTGCCGTTGCGCTTGAAGCCGACACTTGGTCTCGAAAACGCCTCTTTGGTTTCAGGGCCGTCCGCTATCAAGCCTTCCCCAAGTGCATGGCCGGCCCTTTTTTATTTCTCTTCGAAGTTGACGGGTTTGCGTCTCAGCGGCTGCTGATCGAAGCGCACGCCCGGCAACCCGGTTTCCATCAGTGCTCGAATGTTGCGATGGTCGGTGCCGCTTGGATTTTCCAGTACCGACTGATAATGCTCGCCAAACGCCAGTAGAGCCTCTTCGGTGGAAAAGCCTTCCAGAACGGCAAGTCCAAGCGTCTTACATGACCCCTCGTTCTCACCGGCGGCGTTTTCAACGTTGCCATTGAAAAAGCGACTCGGCTGATAGTCGTAGGCGTTGGATATGAACGCCAGCGTTTCGCTGAAGGGGTGATTGCGGTTGCGCAGGCTGGCGCGAAAATCCCTGAGGCTGGTCATGGTTTTTGGCTCTTGTCGAAAGCGGCCTGTTGCTCTGGTGTTGCTTCCTTCTGGTAGCGCTTCTTCCATTCCGCGTAAGGCATGCCGTACACCTCTTCACGGGCTTCATCGATGCTGACCTCGATGTCCAGGTCATCGGCTGCGGCCTTGTACCACTTGGACAGGCAGTTGCGGCAGAAACCAGCCAGGTTCATCAGGTCGATGTTCTGTGCGTCCGGGCGGCTACGCAGGTGCTGGACCAGACGACGGAAGGCCGCGGCTTCGAGTTCGGTGCGTTCTTGATCATTCATGAGATGGGTCTCGGCGTTGCAGACGTCGGCGGGATCATAACCTCCACAGTTGCCCTGAGCCATACGACCAAACAACTTAACCTGCATGCCGGCATCGAGTGTGAGAGACGTCAATCCGCAATGAGCTGAGCGATTACGGTCAATGGTGGAATGCTGCGATGGCAGGGTCAGCAGTCGCGATGCGCCGTCAGGGTGAAAGATACCGATCCGGCGATACGCAAGGCGCAGGGCTTATCTATCACTTCGGCGTAGCGTACCTGCGGAAGCACCATGATCAGATCGAGGTTCCTGCGTGAGGCGCTCGCGCAGCGCGAATCGGTTGCCCTCGACGTGCTGAATGATCATCTTGGTTACAGTGCAGTAGTTCGGTGCGTGCTTGATGCCGTTGACGCACCGCGTCGGCCGCCTGGCATTCCTTCGCGCCTCAGATCAGATGACGGCCGCCATTCACGCTCAGCGTAGTGCCGGTGACATAGGGGTTATCGAGCAGATAGCGCAAGCTCTGGTAGATCACCTCGGCGCCGGGCTCGATACCAAGGGCGGACTTTGCCAACGCCTTGCGGCGGTATTCCTCGTCATCGCCTTCGTTGAACTGTATCAGCGCCGGGGCAATCCCATTGACCTTGATTGCTGGCGCCAGTCGAGCGGCGAACGATAGCGTGAGGTTGTCCAGTCCGGCTTTGCTGGCAGCGTAGGCGATGTGTTTTTTGCTGCCCACTCGAGTGACGTCATCGCTGATGTGGATGATGTCTGCCGGGCCGCCATGCCCCAGCAGTTCGGCGCAATGGGTATTGATCAGGTAGGGCGCGAGCATGTGGACGTCGAACATTTGCTGGAACACCGCTGCTTCTTCGCCCGGCGTGTCGGTGCGCCAGTCCGATGCGTTGTGAACAATGGCGCGTAGAACCGACGCGTGCTGCTTTAGCGTCGCTATGAAGGCAAGTATGCCGTCAACGCCGGAGAAGTCCGCATGCAAGGTCATAGCGCCACGCTCACGAAGCCGATCCAGGCCTTCGCGAGGGCTGCGGTAACTGACGATGACGGACTGCCCTTCATCGAGCAAGCGCTCGGCGCAATGCAGGCCGATGCGTTGGCTGGCGCCTGTGATCAGGATTGGGGCCGTTGGCTGGGTCATGGTTTCATGCGTCGTTGTCGAGCTGAGCCTTGCATGCCGCGTTCATGCGGCATTTGTCGAGCGCCAGCTTAACCCAAGGAGGGCGTAGGCGCTGCAGGGAGCGGCTCGGCCCACCTTGGAAGGATCGATCAGGACGGCTCGGGCGTTGCTGCGAGCATCTCGCTAGGCAGTTCCGGTTGCAGTTCCGGATGAAGTCGTTGGTGCTGCTCATACAGATACGAGCGGATGCGCTCAGCATCTCTGTCTTGCGGGTATTCCACTTCATAGGCGGTCATCCCGCCCTCGGCATCGCGAATTCGATGCGCGTCGATTTCAAGCGAACCCTCACCCGGGAGAGCCAGATGCATGTGTAGATGCTTGGGTGCGTTCTTGGGGCCGACATCCACCAGCAAACCATTTGGTGAGAGCTCATGGACGCTCAGGGCGGTTTCGTTGCCGTCATCGGAGAGCAGCGGCAATGGCTCGTCCAGATGCAGGCGCCAAGCCCGCAGCACCGGGCCCCGCTCATATATGGTCGGCGGGGCGAGGCGCAGGTGAATCGCCTGGAACTCATCCTGGGTGAGCTTCAGCGGGAATGACATGCAATAGTCTTCGAGCTCGGCTTCCAGGGTCAGATTGGCCTTGGCGGCCAGTTGCAGCAGCAGGCCGTTGGCCTTCTCGCCACCGTCCACGTTGAAACCTGCGCGGGCTTCCCCGGACTCGGTCGAGGTGCTGCTTACCAGATCATTTATATAGGCCAGCTCGGCGCTGGTCAGAACGGTCTTTTTTGGCATTTCGATTTCCCTCTCAGGGCAACAGGCCAGGCCTGCCCATGCCTCGGTCGCTCCGGTGCGCTCGTAGGTCGAGACGGTTTCCGTGAGATCCTCTGCCAGGACGGCCTTGCGACAATGTATCTGCCGAAAAATTCCCCGGTCTGTCAGCGAAGTGTAGAGCTCTGGATGCCAATCAGGTGTGTCGAATGCGGCATAATGCTCGGCCTCAATCTGCATGGAGCCCAGCATGAAAGTCGCCATCCTCTCCGGTACGGTCTACGGCACTGCCGAAGACGTCGCTCGTCATGCCGCCACGGTGCTCAAGGCCGCTGGTTTCGAGGCCTGGCACGATCCACGCGCGCAGCTTGCGCAGATTCAGGAGTTTGCGCCGCAAGCGCTGCTGGTTGTGACGGCCACTACAGGGATGGGCGAGCTTCCGGATAATTTCGTACCGCTTTACTCCGCCATTCGCGACCAGTTTCCAGCCTGGCAGGGCTTGCCTGGCGGCGTCATAGCGCTGGGTGATGCCAGCTACGGCGATACGTTCTGCGGTGGTGGCGAGCTGATCCGCGAGCTGTACGCGGAATTGGGCGTGCGGGAAGTACTGGAAATGCTGCGTCTTGATGCCAGCGAAACAGTGACGCCGGAATCGGACGCCGAACCCTGGTTGGAGCGCTTCATCGCAGCCTTGCGTGGCTGACCCTGCCTAAGGCGAAGACGCGCCGTTATCTTGGGCAGCTCTGCTCTTGGCGAACGCCTGTAGTTGCGGATAGAACTCCTCGAAGTCTTGCTGGAGTGGCACGTATAGCCGCTCCAGCTCAGTGACCCCGCCAACAAGCCCTTCCGGGCGTGACAGTCGTCGACTCATGCCTGCCACTACCTGCTCCATGACGGCAAACTCCCGATAACTACCGAGCCAGTCCTGAGCTGCCATTCGTGGTGCGATCAGCGCCAGTGTGCCGGGCAGCTCGGCCTCCTCGTGCAGTATCCGGTAGACCCGAGTGGTGAAGTCGTCCAAAGGCACGTCGGCATAGTCAGTCCAGTTTGCAGCCAGGCAGTGGTCGAAAAACAGATCGACCAGGATGCCGGCGTAGCGACGGCGCTCCTTAGGGAAGCGCTGCTTGGCTTGCAGGACGACCGGGTGGCTGTCAGTGAAAACATCAATCTGCCGGTGAAGTCGGATGCCGGCCTCGATGTCAGCCGGCCAGCGGCCCTGCAAAGGCCCTTTGACAAAGTCACCGTACAGACTGCCGAGCAGCTCGCCAGGTTGGGAGCCGCCAAGGTGGAGATGTGCAAGATAGTTCATACGCCGAGTCTAGCAGCGCTTGCTTGCGCTGAGCTTGCATCAGGCGGCCTCCCTGACCGGGACAGGACCATACAATGCTTCACTGATGGCCGCATGGCAGGCGCGGCCGAGCCGGTTGCGCTCCATGCCGCGACTATCGATCGGTTGTAGCAACTGAATCTCTACTGCCGCATGGTCTGCACCCAATAACCTGATTAGATGGGACAGCAGATCGTCGTCGCCGATGAAGGGCGAGATGGGGTCAAGCTCACCATTGCGCAAATAGCGAATCGCTACAGGCTGTATGGGCATGCCGGTTTCAATTGCGCACGCCAGCAAGCGGGAGTGGAAAGTACGCAGCGCGGCGCCGTTCGTAGTAGTCCCTTCGGGAAAGATCAGCAGGCTGCGTCCCTGACGGAGCTCCTCGCCCAGCTGTTGGTTGAGCATGCCGCTGTCACCGCTGCCTCGCTTGATGAACAAGGTGCCAGCCTCGGCGGCTAGCCAGCCAAGCAGGGGCCAGTGGCGCAGCTCGGATTTGGACAGGAACGCCATCGGCTGCAGCATGCCAAGCAGGGGGATGTCCGCCCAGGACTGGTGATTGGAGAGCCACAGTGCTGTGCGACTAGGCTGAACGCCTGTCAGGTGCACCTTGTAGGGTAAGGCTGCTGCCAATCGCGCAAGCCACCAGCGGCAGAGCCAGTGGCGCGCCGCATGTCTCGGCGACTTGCCGATCACGGCTTGCAGCCGTAAACCGCTCGCCAGTATCAACCCGATCGCCACTACAGCGGCCAGCCGGGCGAGACGCGCATAAAGCCTCAGCCGGCGCATCAGACGGCTGCCTTGAAGTGCCTGGCATAGCGCGGACAGAGTTCGTCGCGCTTGAGCAGAATGAACACGTCGGCCACCTGGAAATCAGGGTCCCAGCAAGGCTCTCCGCATATTTTCGCCCCAAGCCGCAGGTAGGCTTTGAGGAGAGGTGGGGTTTCGGCAATGACGTTTTCCGGGATTTCCAGAAGGGGCAGCGGGTTCTTGGGGTTGGCGCGCAGCAGCTCGGTGCTCAGGTAGCGCTCGCGGATGCGCTGCATGATGGCGTGGGCCTGGATGCCGCCGTCGCGCATGGGGATGCTTGCGCAGCCCATAAGATAGCGATAGCCGCCCTGGTTGAGTGCGTCTGCCAGCATGCTCCAGAGCACTGCGATGGTTGCGCCGTTGCGGTAGGCCGGATGCACGCAGGTGCGTCCGATCTCCAGAATGGGCGCATCCAGTTCGGCGAGGCCGTCCAGGTTGAACTCCCCTTCGCTGTAGAAACGTCCAAGCCCGCGGGCCGTAAGATTGTCCAACAGTCGAGTGGTGGCAACGAGTTCGCCGCTATCGAGATCGCGTACGCCTATGTGGCTGCAGTGGACATCGAACTCGTCGCAGTCCAGCCCGGTTTCGGTGCCTTGCGCCAGCGCTCCGAACTCGGCGCTGAATACTCTGTAACGCAGCGCCTGAGCCTCACGAAGTGCCACATGTCCATGTAGACGCTCCGCTTGCAGGCGTCGAGTGGTGCGAGGGAAATCAATGGTGGTCATGCCCTGTCTCCTGGTCAGCCTTGGCGTGGCAATGCATTCGGAGCGCTTGATTGTTATGGTTGGCGTTCCGTCAATCTGATGCCGGCTCAGGCTATGCAGGGGTGGTGTCACGGCGGTTACGAATCGATGATGCTTGGATGACGGCGCATCACGATTTCTCAGCATTGGGTTCAACCTTGGAGTCCGATCGATGCGCTGGCATGATCTGCTTGGTCCGCAGCAACGCCTGCCGCAATTTGCGGCGCTGGACGATTGGTTCGCAGCCCTGCGAGCACAGGATGCGGCAGACCCTTTCGAGCTCGCAGTGCTGGGTGGCCGTGTCTCGATCACGCCCGGTCTAGCCTTCCTTGCCGGCTACCAGGCAGCGTTGCGTCGCCTCTGGCCGGAGGCGCCAGATGGGCTCGGTGCCTTGTGCGCAACGGAGAATCGTAGGTTGCGCCCGGCTGACATGCAGACGCGTCTATCCGGGCAGCAGGTGTCCGGGCGAAAGGATTTTGTGACCGGGGGTCCCGCAGCGAACTGGCTGCTGGTCCCGGCGCGCGATGAACCGACAGGTGATTCTCCACGGCTGACCCTGTGCGTTGTTGACAGCGGTGAGCTGGGCGTACACGTCGAGATCGGCCCGCCGTTGCCGGTGGTTCCCGATATTCCGCACGGCCGCCTGCACCTTGAAAGCGCGCCGTGCCGCCGCTTGCACGGCGACGGCTGGGACGATTACGTCAAGCCATTCAGAACCTTGGAAGATCTGCACGTGCTGACCGCGCTGGTCAGCTGGCTCTACGGAATCGGATTGGAGGAGGGCTGGCCCCAGCGGCTCCAGTTACAGTTGGCTGGCATTCTTGCCGGGGCGGCTGAATGCTCACGATCCTCGCCGGCAGATGCAGCCACACACCTTTTGTTGGCGTCGCTGAGTCTTCAGTTCGACACCCTTGCCGGTGACATCGATGTAGCGCTGGGCAATGGTCCGGCGAAGTGGCGTCAACTCTGGCACCGCGACCGGGGCGTGCTGCAGCTGGCCCGTGCCGCTCAGGCCAAACGCCTGGCCCAGGCTGCAGCTGCGGTCGGCCTGACTGCCGAAGGCGACGTGACCGAATGAGCTAACGCTTCGGGCTCGGGAACCTATCGAAGCGCCACGGACCTATAACAGGCGTGCCGCAGCGGGCGGCTCATTTTCCGCCTTTTCAATGACGGTCGACCCTGCGTCATTCTGCGTATCCATTTGGACAAGGATTTCACTATTGAGCTGCATCGCGATTCTCGGCCAGTGTTCATCGCCCGCGCGGGATGGCCGCTCATGATGCTCGCCGGGGAAGTCTTCCCGTGGCGAGATGCCAATCACTTCCAGTTGCTGATCGACGGGCCGCAGTTCTTCCCACGCATGTTGGCGAGCATCGAGGCTGCCGACCGGCGGGTGGATATCGAACTTTACCTGGTCGAAGACGGCCAGTGCGTCGAGCTACTCTTTGACAGCCTGGTGGCTGCTGCTGAGCGCGGGGTACGGGTGCGTTGCCTGTTCGATGGTTTCGGCTGCCTCAAGCTTGGGCAGAAGGCCAGGCAGCGGTTGGCCGATGCGGGCATCGAGTTGCGGTTGTACAACCCGCTCAAGATCAATCTGAAGTTTCGAAACCTGCACCGGGATCACCGCAAGCTCATTGTGGTCGACGACAGCCTTTGTTTCGTCGGCGGCACGGGGGCAACGGACGAGTTCTGGAATCCCGAACGTTCCGACGAGCACTGGCACGAAGCAATGGTGGAAATTACCGGTCCACTGGTCACCGACTGGCGTCGTCTTTTCGACGTGCAATGGACGCTGTGCTTGAAAAAACGCATCTGGCAGCTGCCGCTACCGCAGCGGCTGCCCAAGGTGCCGGCCAACCCGCTAGTCGGCGATGGTATGGGGAGAGTCGCCTATTCGGCTGCGCGCCAGCACCGTGACATCCTCCATAGCCTGCTCCGTAACCTGCGCCGTGCGGAGCGTCGGATCTGGCTGGCGACGCCATACTTCCTGCCTACCGGCCGCGTGCGTCGGGAGCTGATGCGCGCAGCCAGGCGCGGTGTCGATGTGCAGCTGTTGCTGACCAGCCGCAATACCGATCACCCATCGGTTCGCTATGCAGGACAGCGTTATTACCCGCGGCTGCTACGGGCTGGCGTGCGAATTCATGAATATCAGCCACACTTCCTTCACTTGAAAATGGTGCTGGTCGATGACTGGGTCAGCGTTGGTTCATGCAACTTCGATCATTGGAATCTGCGCTGGAATCTGGAGGCCAATCTCGAAACACTCGACAGGCCCTTCAGCGCCTCCGTGGCGCAAAGCTTCGAAGATGATTTCTCCCGCAGTATCGAGATCGACCTTCAGCAGTGGCACTCTCGGCCACTGAGCCAGCGCATCTATCAACGCATGTGGGGGCTGCTGGATCGCCTGGTGATCAACATATTCAACCGAAGCGGCTGACGGCGCCGCCCGAGCCGTCCTTGAAACGATGTAACCAATGGAGCGTACTTTATGGCTGCGAAGAAGATTCTGATGCTGGTCGGCGACTATGTCGAAGATTACGAAACCATGGTGCCATTTCAGGCGTTGCAGATGGTGGGCCACACCGTGCACGCAGTCTGCCCTGACAAGAAAGCCGGGGATACGGTGCGTACCGCCATCCACGACTTCGAGGGTGACCAGACCTACAGCGAAAAACCTGGGCATAACTTCGTGCTGAATTTCGATTTCGCTGCGGTCCGCGCCGAAGACTATGACGCCCTCGTTGTGCCAGGTGGTCGCTCCCCTGAGTATTTGAGGCTCAATGATCAGGTCTTGGGACTGGTGAAGAATTTCGCAGAAGCGAAAAAGCCGATCGCGGCGGTCTGTCATGGCGCCCAACTGCTCGCCGCGGCTGATGTCCTCAAAGGGCGTGCTTGCAGCGCTTACCCAGCCTGCGCACCGGAGGTACGACTCGCTGGTGGCGAGTTTGTCGACATCGCTGTCGATAAGGCTCACACCGAAGGTAATCTGGTGACCGCTCCCGCCTGGCCCGCTCATCCTGCCTGGTTGACAGCGTTCCTGGAACTCCTAGGAACACGCATCACCCTGTAAGATGTCGCGCCGTTCGGAAGGCCCGCGCTTGCGACCTGCTTGGCGGGCCTTTTATTCAGCCGTTACGCTCGAGAACTCCATGACCCAGGCAAAAGATCCCCTTCACGGCGTAACGCTTGAAGCGATTCTCGTCGAGCTTCAAGCGCATCTAGGTTGGGACGGCTTGGCGGAGCGGGTCGACATCCGCTGTTTCAAAAGCGACCCAAGCATCAAGTCGAGCCTGACCTTCCTCAGGAAAACCCCATGGGCTCGGGCAAAGGTCGAAGCCCTGTTCGTGCAGCTGCGCCAAATCGGGAACGTTTGATCGGCTAACAGTTTTCCTTGCTGCATTCCGCTGGTCAGCCACCTCCCAGATAATCACCGCATTCGCTCAAGTTCGTCGATCTCCGCCCGATCTCTGTAACAGATTGATTCGTCATGACTGGTGGGTCTGTCTGGAATCAAATAGCCATCACGGAGATCAGAAATGAGAAATAACGGGCCGGTTAGCAACACCGAGCGGAGCTTTCCGGCGCATCAGCGACTGATCTCTGCTACCGATACGCAGGGCAAAATTCTGTATTGCAACGATGAATTCGTCGCGATCAGCGGCTATGCCAGAGATGAGTTGATCGGCAGTGATCACAATCTGGTTCGCCATCCGGACATGCCTCCAGCGGTGTTCCAGGCAATGTGGGGATACCTCAAGGCCGGCAAGAGCTGGATGGGGGTGGTCAAGAACCGTTGCAAGAACGGCGACTTCTACTGGGTCAGCGCTTATGTCACGCCAATTCTCGACGACGGCAGGCTGACTGGCTTCGAGTCGGTGCGGGTCAAGCCGACTGCTGAGCAGGTTGCGCAGGCCTCTGCGCTTTATGCGCGGCTGCGCGCGGGGCAGCCTGCCGTCCCGCTCGCGCGCCGGATCACTGGCTGGGCGCGCGCGTTGGCGCTGCCTATGAGCGCTGCCGTCCTGGCGACGGCGGGGATGTTCTGGTTACCGCCTGCGGTAGAGGTGGTCGTGGTGCTTGGCCTGTTCTTCGCGCTGGGTCTTAGCTGCCATGTCTCCGCAGAGCGACAGCTCGAACGGATTCTGGACCGTGTTCCCCAGGCATTCACCGACCCGGTCGTCGCGTTGACCTATACCCCTCAGTTCGGTAACGCGGCGCGGCTGGAAATGGCATTGATCAGTGAAGACGCCCGTTTGCGCACTGCGTTGACTCGTCTTTCCGACCTGGCCGAGCAGGTCGAAAGCGCATCGGCGGAAACCTCCGTACTAGCTAGCCAGACCGAGAACGATCTGCGCCAGCAACTCGGTGAAACCGATATGACCGCAACCGCAGTCACCCAGATGACGGCGTCGATCACCGAAGTTGCCAGTCACGTTCAGCAGACCGCGATAGAGGCGGGTACGGCCAACGGTTTGGCAAACGAAGGCGACCGGGTCGCCGCCAGTTCGCGCAAGGCGATGGAAATGCTCGCCAACACCGTGACCAATATCGGCAATGCGGTAAATGATCTGGCCGGCGAAACCCAGCAGATCATGTCGGCCGCTGGGATGATCCAGAGCATCGCCGAGCAGACCAATCTGCTGGCGCTCAATGCCGCGATCGAGGCTGCGCGCGCTGGCGAGCAGGGCCGTGGCTTCGCAGTGGTTGCGGACGAGGTACGCGCGCTGGCCAGCAAGACCCGAGATTCGACGCAGCAGATCCAGGGCATCATCCAGTCCCTGACCAGCAAGGCAGGTGAAGCGGTTGCGATTGCGCAGGTTGGCGACAAGGAAGCCGCACAAGGGCTGGCCCAGGTCATCGAAGCCCAGCAAGCCCTGCAGGGGATTCGGGAAGCGGTCAATCGCATTACCGGGATGAGTCAGCAGATGGCCGCTGCGGCCGAGGAGCAGGCACATGTGGCGGAAGATATCGCCCGGCAGGTCACCAGCATTGCCGTGACAACCGATAGCAACGTAAGCAAGGCGGATCTGACCATGCAGCGCGGTCGCGACCTGGAAGGCGCGGCACGTGGACTGCGAGCACTGGTCGAGCGCTTCAATCGCTGACCTTCACGCAAACAAAAAGCCCGGCACTCTAGCCGGGCTTTTTTTGGCGTGACGCTTACTGCACTTCGACCGCCAGGCTGTCCGCGATCTTCTTCTGCCAGATCGCCGGACCGGTGATGTGCACCGACTCGCCGTTGGTATCGACGGCAACGGTGACCGGCATGTCCTTCACTTCGAACTCGTAGATCGCTTCCATGCCAAGCTCGGCGAATGCCAGTACCTTGGACTTCTTGATCGCCTGGGCAACCAGATAAGCCGCACCGCCGACCGCCATCAGGTAGACGGCCTTGTTGTCCTTGATAGCGTCGATGGCAATCGGGCCACGCTCGGACTTGCCGATCATGCCCAGCAGACCAGTGCTCTCGAGAATCTGACGGGTGAACTTGTCCATGCGCGTCGCGGTGGTCGGGCCAGCCGGGCCAACCACTTCGTCGCCAACCGGATCGACCGGGCCGACGTAGTAGATGAAGCGGCCCTTGAGGTCCACTGGCAGCTCCTCACCCTTGTTCAGCATGTCGACCATGCGCTTGTGGGCAGCATCGCGGCCGGTGAGCATCTTGCCGTTGAGCAGGACGGTTTCGCCCGGCTTCCAGCTCTGCACTTCTTCCGGGGTGATGGTGTCGAGGTTGACGCGGCGCGCGCTCGGGCCGGCTTCCCAGACGATTTCCGGATAGGCGTCCAGCGGCGGCGGGGTCAGCTCAGCAGGGCCGGAGCCGTCGAGCACGAAGTGTGCGTGGCGCGTAGCGGCGCAGTTGGGGATCATGCATACCGGCAAGGAAGCGGCATGGGTCGGGTAATCCATGATCTTCACGTCGAGCACGGTGGTCAGGCCGCCCAGGCCCTGTGCGCCGATACCCAACTGATTGACCTTCTCGAACAGCTCCAGACGCATCTCCTCGATGCGGTTCTGCGGGCCGCGGGCCTTCAGCTCGTGGATGTCGATGGATTCCATCAGGACTTCCTTGGCCATCACCGCGGCTTTCTCGGCAGTGCCGCCGATGCCGATGCCGAGCATTCCGGGCGGGCACCAGCCAGCGCCCATGGTCGGAACGGTCTTGAGAACCCAGTCGACGATGGAGTCGGACGGGTTAAGCATGGCCATCTTCGACTTGTTTTCCGAGCCGCCGCCCTTGGCTGCGACGTCCACTTCAACCTTGTCGCCGGGAACGATGGAGTAATGAATGACGGCGGGGGTGTTGTCTTTCGTGTTCTTACGGGAACCTGCGGGGTCGGCAAGGATCGAAGCCCGCAGAACGTTCTCCGGCAGGTTGTAGGCACGGCGAACGCCTTCGTTGATCATGTCGTCCAGGCTCATGGTGGCGCCGTCCCAGCGCACGTCCATTCCCACGCGAACGAATACAGTCACGATGCCGGTATCCTGGCAGATCGGCCGGTGACCGGTCGCGCACATCCGCGAATTGATCAGAATCTGCGCCATTGAATCACGTGCGGCTGGAGACTCTTCGCGCAGGTAGGCCTCGTGCATCGCCTGAATGAAATCGACGGGGTGGTAATAGGAGATGAACTGCAAAGCGTCTGCAACGCTTTGTATCAGGTCGTCTTGCTTGATCACGGTCATGCAGCGCGTCCTCTTGGCGGGGCGGAGACAAGGCGCGCCGAGGAAGGCAACCAGCGCGCTCAGGTTGAAAAAGGCGCGGCAGTATAACCTGCCGTGACGAAGGGAACACAGACGGACCAAAGGTGAAGGGATGCACTACAAAGCTGGCATGACGCTGCCCAAAAACAAGGGTTTTGCGCCAGATCGGATCGTTGCCTCGGCTATGGCGCGAGGTCGATGAGCATGAACAGGTTGGATGTGAACTGCCGGCTACAGTGCCGGCAGATGGTGTTTCGCTGTACCACTGATCCGGCGACTTATGGGCTTTTTCCAAGGCTCAGCGTAAAGTGTGTCGGATTGCCATTATGGGAAGGAATCCATGCGCGCGAGTCGTGATGAGAGCGATCAGCAGGCGCTGCAGTTGTTGGTAACCAAGCGCTTCGGCATGGCTGCTGCCACCTATGGCCTTGCCTTGCTGCTGACCTGGATTACGTATGTCGGTGGCTTCTACCAGGCGCCGATTGAAACTGCCATCGCCGGATCCATGCTGATCCTGTGCAGCCAGTTGGGCTTGTTCTGGGTCTTCTACAAAGGTCACAACCTGCGCTTCAGAGATCCTAGCCTGACTGAACCTCAGGTTCTGGTGGCCTTGGTCTGGCTGACATTTTTTCTATTCAATCTGGGTCAGAACCGCGGCTATCTGCTGGTGCTGTATGTGCTGGTGCTGATGTTCGCTGTTTTCCTGCCGCCGAAAAAGTTCGCGCGCTACGCCGTTCTGGCGCTGCTCAGCTTTGGCAGCATGTCGCTGTTGGACGCATATCAGGGGCGTTTGACCGATCCCCAGGCCGCGCTTCTGCAGACCGGCGTGTTGCTGGTCACACTGATCTGGATGTGCTTATTTGTCGGGTATGTGTACAAATTGCGCCAGCGGATGCGTCAACGTCGTTTCGCCCTGCAGGCGCATCAGGAAACGCTGCGGGGCATGATGCGGCAGCTGGAGGATCTGGCCTCGACCGATGAGCTGACAGGCCTCTATAACCGGCGGCACTTCATCCGCCTGGCCGAGACGGAGCTTAGTCGGTTACGGGCAGCGCACCAGTCAGGTCTGGCACTGATCGACCTTGACCACTTCAAGCGCATCAATGATCTGCACGGGCACGCGACGGGCGACCGGGTATTGCAAACCTTCGCCTCCGTGGCGCGTTCCTGTCTGCGTGATGGGGACATCCTGGCGCGTTACGGCGGCGAAGAATTTGTTCTGTTACTTCCGCATACCGATGCCGATCAGGTTAGCGCCTGCTGCGAACGCTTGCGCGAAGCCTTTGCCAATGCCCAGCCGCTGGATGTGAAGCTGCAGCCTGGCCATCTCAGCCTCTCGGTAGGGCTGACGCTGCTCAGAGCCGGCGACAATCTCGACGAGGCCTTGCAGCGTGCCGATGAGGCACTCTATCGAGCCAAGGGCAACGGCCGCAACCGCTGTGAGGCAAGCTGGACGACGACCAGTGCCTGAGATCACTCACCAGGGCATGACTTGGACGGTGGCCACCGGCACCAATCTGCTTGATGCTCTCAATGGCGCCGGTCTCAACGTGCCCCATAGCTGCCGTGCTGGTAGTTGCCATGTCTGTCTGGTGCGGTGCCTCGATGGTGAACCGGATGATGCTCATCCGGAGGCCCTGGATCCTGCGCGGCGACTGGAAGGATGGCGGCTGGCCTGCCAGTGCTCCGTCAGTGAAAACCTCAGCGTCGCCGTTTTCGATCCCGCCAGGGAGGGATTGCCAGCACATGTGCAGGGGCTCGATTGGCTTAGTGAACATGTGCTTCGGCTAAGGCTGATACCTGAACGCCCTTTGCGCTATCACGCCGGTCAGCATGTTTTGTTGTGGTCGGCCAACGGCCTGGCGCGGCCTTATTCGCTGGCCAGTATCCCTTTTGATGAGCGCTGGCTCGAGTTCCATATCGACTGCGCGCGCCCTGGCGCTTTCAGCAACGTAGCGCGTTCGCTGGCCAAGGGTGATCAGTTGATGCTTGGCCAGTTGCATGCCGGAGCGTTGCGCTACGATCCGGACTGGCAGAGCCGTCCGCTGCTGCTGATGGCCGCCGGTACTGGCCTCGCGCCGCTTTGGGGAGTGCTCCGTGAAGCACTGCGGCAGGGGCATGAAGGGCCGATCCGGCTGATACACGTCTGTCGTGTTCACTCCTATCTCCAGGCCGCCCTGGCAGATCTTGCCGAACAGCATGCGAACCTTAGTGTCGAGATGATCGTTCGTGAGCAACTGGCTGGTCGCCTGCAAGCCTTGCGTGTGACATCGCGGCATGAGATGGCGTTGATCTGCGGAGGCAGTGACTTCGTCGATGCCTGCTCAAAGCGGATGTTTCTGGCGGGGTTGCCCAGGGGGCAGATATTGGGTGACGCTTTTATCACGCGTCAGGTAGAAGGCTGAGAGGTTGCCATGCCAACAGGCACGACCGGCAGAGGTCGTGCCTGAAGGGAAGATTGATCAGCTGAGCGAGTCGCCGACGCGCAGGATCTTCATGGTGTTGGTGCCGCCGGTGCCATGATAGGTGTCTCCCTTGGTCAGGATCACCCAATCACCAACATTGACGATGTTGCGCTTGAGCAATTCATCCACGGCAGACTGGCTGACCTTGTCGGCGGGTAGCGCTGCCGGGTCGAAGGGAATGGTCTGCACGCCGCGGAACATGGCCACACGTGCCTGGGTTTCGCGATGGGGTGAGAAGGCGAAAATCGGAACCGACGAGCGAATCCGCGACATGATCAATGGGGTATAGCCGCTTTCGGTCAGGCTGATGATCGCCTTGACGCCCGGAAAATGGTTGGCCGTGTACATGGCCGCCAGCGCAGTGCTCTCGTCGCTGCGCTCGAAGCTCTGGCCAAGGCGATGACCGGACTTGATGCTGGTCGGGTGCTTCTCGGCGCCAACGCACACGCGCGCCATGGCCTTGATTGCCTCGATCGGGTACTCGCCTGCGGCACTTTCGGCCGAGAGCATTACCGCATCGGTGTAGTCGAGCACCGCATTGGCTACATCGGACACTTCGGCGCGAGTCGGCATTGGGTTCTGGATCATCGACTCCATCATCTGGGTCGCGGTGATCACGATCTTGTTGTTCCGGCGTGCGTGCAGAATGATTTTCTTCTGTATGCCCACCAGCTCGGCATCGCCGATTTCAACACCAAGGTCGCCCCGGGCGACCATCACGCCATCGCTGGCGCGAATCAGTCCATCCAAGGCTTCGTCATCGGCTACCGCTTCGGCACGCTCGATCTTGGCAATCAGCCAGGCGCTCGAACCGGCTTCATCGCGCAGGCGGCGGGCCAGCTCCATGTCGGCCGCGTCACGCGGGAAGGATACAGCCAGATAGTCAAGATCCATTTCGGCGGCCAGCTTGATATCGGCCTTGTCCTTTGCCGTCAGGGCCGGCGCGGTCAGCCCGCCCCCACGGCGGTTGATGCCCTTGTTATCCGAAAGCGGCCCGCCTATCAGCACGGTGCAATGCAGCTCATCCGCGGTGGCGCTGTCTACTCGCATTACCACACGACCGTCGTCGAGCAGCAGCTCGTCGCCAACGCTGCAGTCTTTCACCAGGTCGGGATAGTCGATGCCGACTACCTCTTGGGTGCCGGCATCACGAGGGTGGGTGACGGAGAAGCGGAAGCTGTCGCCTTCAGCCAACTCGATGCGCTTGTTGGTGAACTTGGCGATGCGGATCTTCGGACCTTGCAGATCGCCCAGCAGGGCGACGAAACGGCCGTGCTTGGCGGCGATATCCCGTACCAGTTGAGCCCGAGCGCGGTGCTCGTCCGGTGCGCCGTGAGAAAAATTGAGGCGTGCGACGTCGAGTCCGGCCACGATCATTTTTTCCAGCACCTCGGGCGAGCTGCTGGCAGGGCCCAGTGTGGCGACGATTTTGGTACGGCGCGAAATCATTCAATGCTCCTTTTTCAGAATGGCCGGCAGGCTACTATGCCGTGGGGATGTAGTCATCGTTGGGTTGCACTACTCTTTGATCGAGAGCTGCGAGGCCCTTGAAGGCTTAACAAAAGCGCCGAACGGGCTGCAGTTCTTCCCGCGGTGGTCGATATGCGGTGATCGGAGGATTCTTACCCATGCGCACTCTTGTCATTCTATTTCTGGCCACCCTAAGCGTAGGCTGCAGCAGCAGAAACGCACTCGATCGTCATCTGGACGCCGCGTATCAGCATTATCAGCTCGGTGATTGCGACCGGGTAATGCTCGAACTTTCTCAGGCAGAGCGACGCAGTCGCCCGCGCGATAATCTTCAACCCGAGATATCTCTGCTGCGCGGCCAGTGCCTGGAGCGCCTCGGGCTTTTCGTCGATGCAGTGGAAACCTATCGCTTCATTCAGACCCGTTATCCGGCCACCGAATATGCGTTCCGTGGTCGCGCGAGGCTGGAGACGTTACGTCAGTTAGGGCACTATCAGCCAGAGGAACGGGCGGTGACCCACGCCGTCAAACCTTGAAGCAGAAAACCAGTTATGACTGACTGGGCGGGAAGGAACCCATGCGCATCACTCCGATTGTATTGGTAGCGTTTGTTGTATCGCCCTGGGCGACAGCCGAGATCTATCGCTGGGTCGATGCCCAGGGAAACGTGCACTTCGACTCTCGTTCGCGCCCTGGTGCCGAGCAGGTTGAGGTGCGGCCCCAGGTCATCGAGCGCGACGAGGCGACGCGTGTCCGGGAAGCGCGGACCGAGCGGTTCTTCGACGCTCGACGGCAGGAGCAGCAGGCCGCTAAACAGGCCGCAGGTGAGTGGCGCGTAAAGCGTGAGCGGGCGTGCAGCGAGTGGAAGCAGCAGTTGTCGCAGTTGTCCGAAGGTGGACGCTACTTTCGTGAAGATGCAAAGGGTGAGCGGGTCTACTACAGTGATGAAGAAATAGGGGCAACGCGGCGGCAGTTGGCCAGTCGTATCGGTCAGAACTGCAGCTGAGCGGCTGGCAACGGTCGCGGCGATCATTTTGGCGGCAGGCCCGGAACCGATGAACATGCTCAATCAACGCAGTATCCAGCGGCACCAGCTGCCGTATTACCTCAACGTTTTCAATCGGTTTACCGATAAGCCGCTGGGCTTTATCGGCAATTTGTCAGAGACCGGGCTGATGCTCATCAGCCCTTATCCTATGATGACCAATGCGCGTTTCGATATGCGCCTGAAGATACCTGGTCAGCACGGTCAGCTGCGCTTTATCGACTTCAGCGCCACCTGTCGCTGGTCTCGTGAGGACGTCACGCCAGGCAGCTTCGACTCTGGTTTCGTGCTGAACACACCGCCCAGCGACATCCGCAACATGATCGACGCGCTGCATCACTATTTCAGTTTTCGTCCGATGTTGAGCATTCCACCGGCTCGTCTGCCACACGGTGAGGCGCCACCCAGCCGGGCAGCCGATCAGGACCGCTGTCACGGCGTCTGAACGACACGTTCGCTAGAATGAGCCGGCTTTCTTCCACGCCAGGTAACGACTGATCAACGCCGGCCCCAGCTCCTGGGGTCTAGCGTCTAGTACCGGCACTTTTTGGGCTTGCAGCCGTTCATGCAGACGGCTGCGGGCACTCAGATAATCCATGGTCCCACAGTAGGCTAGCGCGTCCTCGAACGTGCGCAGCGGCCGCTCGCGAAGTTCGTCGAGCACGGACTCGCGCAGGCTCACCACCAGTACACGGTGGCGCTGGGAAAGCTGGCGAACCGCACCCAGCAAGTTTTCATCGTCCTCGTCGCGCAGATTGCTCAGAACGATTACCAGTGCCCGTCGCTTCTGCTTTCTCAGCACATCGCTGGCTGCCTGCATGAAGTCTGCGGGTTGTCGGGTATTGATCAGGTCGTAGCTGCCATTGAGCAATGCGCTGAGCTGCGATTGCCCCTTGCCCGGCGGGAGGAAGCGCGGCTGCTCGGTTGCGAAGGTGTACAGGCCCAGCGCATCGCCTTGGCGCAAGGCGGTGTAGGCCAGCAAAAGACTCGCGTTGAGCGCATGATCGAAATGTGAGTAAGTGCCGTCCTGACTGCGCATGCGGCGGCCGCAATCTAGCATCAGCAGAATCTGTTGATCGCGCTCGTCCTGATACTCGCGAGCGATGGGCGCGCGCTTACGCGCTGTGGCCTTCCAGTCAATCTGGCGGAGCGTGTCACCTTCGCGAAATTCGCGGAGCTGGTGAAAGTCCAGGCCCAGGCCGCGTCGTGGTTGCTGGCGCACACCGAGGCGGCTCAGCCAGCTATCCACAGCCATTAGCGGTGCACCGTGCAGACGGGTGAAGTCAGGAAATACGCGCGTCTGCGAGGTCAATGACAGCAGGCGACGCTGGCGCCACAACCCCAGCGGGCTGTGCAGTCGAAGCTCACAGTTGTCGAAACGGAAGTGACCGCGCTGATCGGGGCAAAGCTGGTAGCTGATTTCGCAGTGTTCGCCGGGCAAAAGCCTCACTGACTGGGGCAGATGCTGGAGCGTCATGCCGACTGGCACATGGTCGAAGATGTCGACCCGCATTGGCCCGACTGGTGCGGCGTGAAGCTGAAGTCGCACTTCTTGCCAGCGACCCAGTGCCAGGTGACCTGGCAGGCTGCGTTGCAGCGCTGGTGATGGCAGCCGACTCAGGCGCCAAGCGTCGAGGGTCATTACCGCACCGGCGCATAGCAGCAAGCCCCACCAAGCGGTGCTGGCCGCGGCAGGTGTTGGCTTGCCAAGCGCTGAAAGCAAGCCCAGCGTCAGTGCAAGGGTGAACAGCGCGATCAGCCCGTAGACCATTTGCCGTGATGGACTCATCGCGTGCTCCTCGAAGCGGATCGAATCACAGTCTTGGCGCCGCCACCTGATCGAGCAACTGGCGGAGCAACTGGTCAACTGAAACGCCTTCGATATCTGTCTCGGGCGAGAGTCGTACGCGATGCCTCAGTACGGCCAGAGCGCAGCCCTTCACGTCGTCGGGGGTCACGAATGTACCCCCGCGCAACAACGCTCTAGCCCGTGCGCAACGAACCAGCGCGATAGACGCCCGCGGACCTGCCCCAAGTACGAGGCCCGGCCAGTCGCGTGTCGAGCGTGCGAGGCGTACGGCGTAATCGAGCACTTGCTCGTCGAGCGGCAGGTCGCTGGCAATCTTCTGCAGGGCCTGGACGTCCTTTGCCTGCAGCAAAACTCGAAGCCCACTGACGTCGAGAATGTCGGTGCGCGCGGAGCGGGTGACTTGGCGAACCAGCTCCAGCTCCTCTTCGGCCAGCGGATAATCCATGCGCAACATCAGCATGAAACGATCCAGCTCTGCTTCCGGTAGCGGGTAGGTGCCTTCCTGTTCGATCGGGTTCTGCGTGGCCATTACGAGAAAGGGCTGCGGTGCGGCCAGTGCTCGGCCCTCAAGAGTGACCTGGCGTTCCTGCATGACTTCCAGCAGCGCCGCCTGGGTCTTTGCCGGCGCGCGGTTGATCTCGTCGGCCAGAAGCAGGTTGGTGAATACCGGGCCCTTGCGCAACTTGAACTGCTCGCTGGTCATGTCGTAGACAGCATGGCCTGTGATGTCGCTCGGCATCAGGTCCGGAGTGAACTGGATGCGCGAAAACTCTCCGCCAAAGCAGCGTGCCAGGGCACGTACCAGCAACGTCTTGCCAAGCCCCGGGACGCCCTCGACCAGTACATGTCCGCCAGCGATCAGGGCGGTGAGCACGCCATCGACAACATCCTGCTGGCCGATGATGGCCTTGTGCAGTTCCTGCCGTAGCGCCTGTGCCAGTTGAGTGGCGCGTTGGAGCTGGCTGCTTGCATGGGCGGCAGGCGAGGCGTCTTGGGCAACCTGATTCGGTTCGCTTGTGGCTTCACTCATAGAGAATTCCTGAGGGTTTGCAGATGGGCAACCTGTGAGGTGAACTCGGCAACGCTGACCGGCTTGGGCGTTGGCGGCCGTAAGGCGTGATCAATGGTGTCGATGGTAAGGCCGCTGAATGCCGCCAGTACCTGACATTGCTGGTCATGGGCCAATGTTTCGTAACCGGGATGTCGGCGCTGTGCCTGCCGCATGATGTCGTGTTGCAGGCTGGTCAGCAGATGGCCTTGACCGGCACGCCGGTAGAGAAAATCCGCGCTTGCCCGAATGTGCTCCTCGAGCTGCCGCCGGCCGTGATTGGTAGTCTCGATGAGCGGCCCCAGACGATGTGACAGGTGCCATAGCGTGAATGCCAGGATCAACAGCAATGCCAGCAGTGCTTCGGGAAAGTGCTTTAGCAACTGTTTGGCCAGACTGTCGTGACCGGTGCGATAAACAAAGGTCACCTCCCGGTCCTGCGTTAGGTACCAGAGTAGCCAGGCGTGATCATAGCCATCGATTCTGTCGTTCTGCCAAATCCAACTGTCGGTCAGCGCCGTGATCAGGCCTGCTCCGTGCTGCAGTTGCAGCATATGCGTGGCCCCCTGGCTGTTGGCCCAGGCGTGCGCTTTCTTACCCGCATCGTAGAGGTGAAAGCTGGTGTCGAAAGCGAGATACGCCGGTGCTTCCTCGTTTTCAAGATATAGCCGGGTCAGTTCAAGATTCCTATCGGCGCCCGATTGTTTGCTTGAATCAGCTGACTCTTCTGCGATCGTTTCGTACTGCTGCAAACCAAGGGCGTCGAGCAACAGATCGCCGCTACTGGCCGAACGCTCGTCCCAGATGCGCTCTGCGACAAATACCAGATGGCCTCCATTGGTCACCCATTCGAGCAGCTGCTCCGCTTGCATCGGGGTCATGTCTGCGCGCTCGCCCAGCAATAACAAAATCCGGTTTTCCGGCGGCAACCCGCCCAATGCTGCCAAGTTGTCTGCACGATCGACCGCGCGTTTTTGGGCGACGAGGAACTGCTCGGCTGCCAGATACGGCGTACTGCGTACCTCTGGTGCTGGCCCGTGTTCGATCACTTCACTATAAGAAGTTGCCTTGCTGGCAGCGAAGGCCAGCAAGGCGGCGATCAGCACCGCGACCAGCAGCAGGCTGGAGATGCGACGGCGGCTCATGCTGCGGCTCCTGTGAACAGGGCTCGCCACTGCTCGCATAGCTCGTCCTTAACGGAATCAGGCGGAGTCTGATGCCCGTATGCGAGCCTCAGCCAGTGTTCCGTGAGCGCTTCGGCAAATCTGAGCAGCGTCGGATCATACTGGCGCAACAGCGCGAGAATCTCTCCTTCGGTGTGGGCGGTCCTCAACGGCAATTGGTGTTCATGCAACAGATGGCTAAGCAGGCCTCTGTAGAGCAGGCCAAGCGCCTTGCGCGGGTGGTCCGGCCAAAGCCGTTCGACTTCTGCGGCAATATCCGGTGGCAGGCTTTCAGGCTGCAGCTGGAGGCCGAACATAACAGCAGGTGTGTTTGGTCGCGTTTTGCCAGTTATGCGAGATGGCGAGACATGCAACTTGAGCCAGTCACGATATCGCCAGATGGTGTAGGCCATAAGGCCGAAAAGCGTGGCCCAGAGAAGTGCCTCTATCGCCGAAGCCAAGTGCTCGACGCTGCGCTGCATGCCGCCTGTTCCCAGCAAGGTATCGAGCAGTTGCGCAAGCCAGCCGGGTTCCCCCTCGGTCTGGTCATCGCCGAAGCGCCAGCGGGTGACCGTCTCCTGGTTCCGGAACGGTGGCTGATTCAGAAGGTGAGAGATCTGTTCGCGTGCATCTTTGCCGGTCAGCGGTTGATTGAGCAGGCGTTCGCTTTCGGGCTCGAGAGATTTGGGCAGTTGTTCGACTTCCGGCGCCGCTTGGGCGTCCATTGCCAATGGATTGAGGAATAGACCCATGGCGAGCACTACCGCGGGCAGCAGCGGTGCGAGCCTCTGAAGTAACCGGCGGAAGCTCAACTCGATATCCCAGGCCTCGAGTATGGTGCGGCGATTTATATAGACGCTGAAACCGCTGGCAACGTAAATCGGCTCCCAGATCATCAGGACCAGCACGTAAAGCAGATTGGTCAGATGCTCGAACCAGAGCCAGTTGCCCTCCATATTCAATAAGTCACGCCAGGTCCAGTCGGCTAGCATTTGTGACGGAATCAGCATGTAAAGCAACGCGAGCGCACCCAGCCACAGGCCGCTTTCAAGGTGGGCGCCAACGATGGTGAGCCAGCGTGCAGGACCGCTGTCGCGTTGCCTCAGCACGCTCAGACGTTGCTGTCTGGTCGCGCCTGATAGGCCTTCGAGCTGAACGACCGGCAGATCGAAGCTGCGGGTCAGGCTGAAACGACGCCATGTCAGGCTAGAAAACCACTGTGGGCGCAGCACGCTGGGTAATGCCCTGAAGCTTTCGCGCAGGGTTGGCGTATCACCGAACAGCGAGCGGGACAGAATGAGCAACGGCAGACGCTCATAAAGTGGCTTGCACCACCAGAACAGCAGCAGAGACAGCGTCGGGTGTTGCCACAGCAGGGCACTGGTCAGCGCAAACACAGGCAGGGTCAAAAGCGCCCAGCTGAGCATCAGCAGCCCGGCGTGCCGACGCGCCAGCAGGATCCCCAGATCCAATGCCTCCCAGGCGCTGCGGGGACGGATCGCCATGGTTGCGTCATTCAGTTGCATGGTCGTTCCTGCCGCTCATCAGCAGATAAAGGCCTACCATCAGCCATAACAGCAAGCCGACCGCGTACTTCACCAGCGCTGACGGATAAGTCATTGATGACCAATACGCTTCTACAAATGCGGCTATCAGCAACATGAGTGTGGCGCCAGCGATGAGCCGTACCGCTTGCCTGGCTGCTAACCGAAGGGCATCGGTTCTTCTCAGTCGCCCGGGCGCGATGAGTGCGGCGCCGAGCTTCAAGCCGGCTGCACCTGCGAGCGTAATGGCCGTCAGCTCGAAGGCTCCGTGCCCGATCACGAACGACCAGAATGGCTCGTGATAGCCGATTCCGGTCAGATGACCAGCGATGGCGCCTATGATCAGGCCATTGAACAAGAGGTAGAAGACGCTGCCCGCGCCGAACAGGAGGCCGCCGGCAAACGTCTGGAAGGCGATGCCGATGTTGTGCATGACGTAGTAGCTGAACATCATCCAGTCATCGCTCGAACCACGCTCGCCGAAGCGGCCAAGGCGGCTGGCGTCGGGGTCGTACATATCCTCCATCTGCGCCACCTGATCCGGGCTGACGAGGCTATAGATCAGCTCAGGAAAGATCAGTACAAGCACAGTCATGCCAAGTAGGCTGCCATAGAACAGCAGGCTAGCTGCCGCGATATACCGCCATTCCTGGCGGATTAATCGACCAAAGCCGCCCAAAATGAACCCTAACAGGCGCCCAAGCAGAGGACTGCGGTGGCGATAAAGCTGCTGGTGCCCGCGCTGTGCCAGCGACTGCAGATCATTGACCGCTTGAGCGCTGTACCCGCGGGCCTGAGCCAGCGCGAGCTGTTGGCAAATGCGCCGATAGGCAGCGGGGAAACCCGCGATGGAAATCGCAGAGGACTGCTTGCCTCGCTCAAGGGCATCGAGCGTTTTGGCAAAGGCCTCCCATTCGCTCTGATGTTGGCGTTGGAATTGGCTCTGTTTCATGCCGGGCCTACCAGGCCGCGGGCGATCCCATGGAGTTGCGCTTCGGCCAGTTCGGGTGTCGTTTGCAATGGGGAGGCGAGAATCCCAGCCAGCTCCTCTCTGCGCGCGGGCGACAGGCTTGCTTGCCGCTCGGCGAAACTGAT
This sequence comes from Stutzerimonas zhaodongensis, assembly GCF_003696365.1. Classification (GTDB taxonomy): domain Bacteria; phylum Pseudomonadota; class Gammaproteobacteria; order Pseudomonadales; family Pseudomonadaceae; genus Stutzerimonas; species Stutzerimonas zhaodongensis. The sequence continues at coordinate 845,672 of NZ_RFFM01000002.1, read as the reverse complement.
CAGCGCGCGTTGCTCGTAAAGTTCGAGCGGGAAGGGCGGCGCAACGGGATCGACATTCGGAAGTAGCGCTTTCGTGCCTACCGGCTCGCGATAGACAACCATCGTGCCGGCTGCCAGGTCGCCGAGGCGTTTGAACGACGGATGCCAGAGGCAGCAGATAGCCCCGAGAAAGTAGCCGAACGGCAGCATGTCGACGAACCGCAGCAAATTGCGTGTTAGCGATGAGGCCCAGCCTACCGGAGTGCCGTCATCGTGAATCACCTTCAGGCCCAGCCAGTGTTTGCCTGGCGTTCGACCATCGTTCAGCACTTCGAAAAGCACCATGTACCACCACTGCACGACAAACATCAGCAGCGCACCGGCGCCCATGCCGAACTGACCCAAGGACGCCAGCCCCAGGCCCAGCGTTGCCAGTAGAGCCAGGCGGATTACCAGATCAAGCGCAAACGCCAGGACGCGGGGCACCAGGCCGGCTGGACGCAGCACCAGGTCGATGCCCTCTGGCGTTTCAACCCGGTATGTGTTGTCCAGAGGTGGTGAGTCAGGAGGCAATGGCTGTGCTCGATGACGAGTAAGGTGGGGGATCGCTTGGGGCGACGCTCATCTGGTCGACTTGTCGATCAGCGCACATAGGTACGATCAGCCCCGCTGCAAGGCACTATGAAACCACCGAACTGTCTGTTTCGGCCAGAGGCTCTGCTCTGATTTGGGCCAGGATGCCGGTTGCAGCGCTCAGGCGCGCTAGACTGCGCCCGAAGATTGATAGGGAGGCTCCCGTGACGTCCAGCATCTTCTGGTATGACTTCGAAACCACCGGTATTTCCCCGCGCTGCGACCGACCGCTGCAGGTCGCTGGCATTCGCACTAACGAGGCGCTGGAGGAAGTCGGCGAGCCGCTGAATATCTATTGTCGTCTGAGCGACGATATTTTGCCGCACCCTGCGGCATGTCTGGTAACTGGCATCACTCCGCGCACTCTGGCCGAAAAGGGCCTGCCTGAATCCGAGTTTGTCGCGCGCCTGCATCGAGAGCTGGCCCAGCCGGGCACCTGTAGTGCTGGCTATAACACCCTGCGTTTCGACGATGAGGTGCTGCGATACACCCTGTACCGGAATTTCCATGATCCCTATGCGCGGGAGTGGCAGGGTGGCAACAGCCGCTGGGATCTCATAGACCTGGTTCGTACTGCTTATGCGCTGAGACCCGAAGGGCTGATCTGGCCGGAGGAAGACGGTCGCGTTTCGCTCAAGCTCGAGCGGCTGAGTTCGGCCAATGGGCTCGAACATCTGCACGCGCATGATGCGCTGTCGGACGTACGCGCAACCATCGCCCTGGCAAGGCTGATACGCCAGCGCCAGCCAAAACTCTACGACTACCTGTACAAGTTGCGACGCAAGAGCGCGGTCATCGAGCAGATCAAGCTGCTCAGGCCGATGGTGCACATTTCCGGGCGCTTCTCCGCCGCCCGGCATTATCTATCGGTTGTCCTGCCGCTGGCGTGGCATCCGCGCAACCGCAACGCGCTGATCGTGTGTGACCTGAACGCCGAGTGCTCCCCGCTGTGGGAGGAAACCGGCGAGGACCTTCGTCACCGGCTGTATACCCGGAGGGAAGACTTGGGGGACAAACTTCCGACCCCGTTGAAATTGGTGCACGTGAATAAATGCCCGGTTCTGGTGCCCATGAATGTTTTGCGTGAGTCGGATATCGAGCGGCTTGGTCTCGATCTCCAGTGTTGCGAGTGCCGCGCTCAAGAGCTGCGTGACCGCCTTCCTGAGTGGAGTTCGAAGCTCGCCGATGTTTACGAGGAGCAGGCGTTCGCGGGGCTGGTGGATCCCGAACAACAGCTATATGAAGGGTTTCTGGGTGATTGGGATCGTCGGCTCTGTGATCAGGTCCGTACTGGGGACTGGTATTCAGGTGATGCGCCGTCTTTTGACGATGCACGTTTGCCAGAACTTCATTTTCGTTATCGGGCGCGTAATTACCCCGAATCCCTTTCGGCCGAGGAAAGAATGCGTTGGGATACGTTTTGCCTGCAACGCTTAACTCTTCCTGAATTCGGCGCGCCAAACACGCTGCAGCAATTCGACGCTGCCGTGCAGGCGCTGCAGTCATCAGCGAGCTCGAAGCAGCTGGTTCTACTGCAGCAATGGTCAGCGCACGCCAATGAATTGCGAAAGCGCTACATTCGCTGATCTTTCTTCCAACCACAAAAAAGCCATCTGGCTTCGTTTCGAAGCTTCAGATGGCTTGGATAGAGCGAAAGTTTTAGCCGAGCAGAGTGGCCCAGCCCTCAACTTCGTCGGAGCCCCACTGGGCTTTCCATTCCTTCAGGGTTTTGTGATTGCCGCCTTTGGTTTCAATAACTTCGCCGTTATGCGGGTTCTTGTACTGCTTGACGCGACGGGCGCGCTTGGTCGCCGTAGGTGTTTTCGTGGCTCGCGCTGTCTTGCTGTTTCTGGCATCTGGATCGAGCAGGGCGATGATGTCGCGCAGCGACTTCTGATATTCACCCATCAGTTCACGCAGCTTACCTTCGAACTCGAGCTCTTTCTTCAGCTTGTCATCGGCCGATAGAGACTTCAGGCGTTCCTGGAGTTCCTTGATAGCTTCTTCTGTGGCGCGGTATTCATTGATCAGCGACATGTCACTTCCTTGGTATAGGTTTGAACGCAAGTGTCGCCAATCATAGACAGCTGCAATGCACAAGTAAATATAGCGTTGAATAAAGTTATGGTTTTTAACCATTACTTTTTATTGAGTACCAGTTAGTTCAATGACTTGCTGGTTCTCACGCTGAGAAAGTTGCGTAGAGCGGGTTGTCATCAAATATTTCCAGCTATGTTAGCGGCTGCGTATTAACCGCCAAGGTCCGCAGCGCTCTTAGGAAACGGGTGATAGGCCAGCGCTACGGTTATAAAAACTAACAGTAAAGCCCTGCGCTCGCTGAGGAATAGGGCATCCGCACAGCTCGGTCGTTCAATGCCTGGGGGCCAATCATCTGGTTGCGGTTTTCTTCGCTGCGCTAGAATGCGCGACCTTTTACATGTCGGAGTTTATTCATGCGCACGTTCAGGCTGGTCATTGCCTGCCCCGATGGCGTTGGCATCGTTGCCAAGGTCAGTAATTTCCTGGCTACTTACAATGGTTGGATCACGGAAGCCAACCATCACTCGGACCATCAGAGTGGCTGGTTTTTCATGCGCCATGAAATCCGCGCCGACTCGCTGCCTTTCGATCTCGATGGCTTCCGTCAGGCGTTCTCGCCGATTGCCCGTGAGTTCTCCATGGAGTGGCGAATTACCGATTCGCAAGAGCGCAAGCGCGTCGTACTCATGGCCAGTAGAGAGTCGCATTGTCTCGCCGATCTTCTGCACAGGTGGCACAGCGGCGAGCTGGATTGCGACATTCCCTGCGTCATTTCAAACCACGATGATTTGCGCAGCATGGTCGAGTGGCACGGTATTCCGTACTTTCATGTGCCCGTTGAGCCTGGGCGCAAGGAAGAGGCATTCGCCGAGGTGTCACGCCTGGTCCGTGAACAACAAGCGGATGTAATTGTGCTTGCTCGTTATATGCAGATTCTGCCGGCGGAGTTATGTGAAGAGTTCGCGCAGCGCGTAATCAATATTCACCACAGCTTTCTGCCTTCTTTCGTTGGCGCCAAGCCATACCATCAAGCCTCTCTGCGGGGCGTGAAGCTGATCGGCGCAACCTGTCATTACGTAACCGAAGAGCTGGACGCTGGCCCGATAATCGAGCAGGACGTGGTACGCGTCAGCCATCGTGACAGCATCGAGGACATGGTTCGGCTGGGCAAGGATGTGGAAAAGATGGTGCTGTCGCGTGGGCTGCGCTATCACTTGGAGGAGCGCGTACTGGTTCATAGCAACAAGACGTTGGTATTTAACTGACTGCCACTCCGGCGCGGAGGTGTGAGTGACCGATCCAATGGAAAAAGCAGGTGCAACCGCGCCGCCAATCATTGGCGCCGGATGTACGCAACGGTTCGATCCAGAGTACCTGGGGCCGGATCTCGGTACGGACTTCCCGGGCGCTGCTGAGCTTTGGAAGCTGTACCGCTCCACCGCCGGAGGGAAGGAGCAGAACTCAGCCATGCCACTGAGGCCGACAGATGAATATCGCGCTTCCGCTCAGCGAACAGCTATCGCCAGTTCTACGCCACCACGTCAAGGAATTCATCTGATGAGTGAAGGTGATCGTTTTGTATTGGGTGCCGACGCGTCTGGCGAGCCGAACACCCACCCGTTACGGTTAGTCAATCGCCACGGCCTGATTGCCGGTGCAACAGGTACAGGCAAGACTGTTACCCTCCAGCGACTTGCCGAGCAGTTCAGCGACGCGGGGATCGCTGTCTTCGCAGCCGATATCAAAGGCGACCTCTGCGGGCTGGGGGCGGCCGGAGCGCCGCATGGCAAGATCGCTGATCGTATCGCCAGCATGCCCTGGCTTGATCACAAGCCGCAGGCATATCCCGTCACTCTTTGGGATGTCCATGGTCGGTCCGGCCATCCTTTGCGCACAACGCTCACCGAAATGGACCCACTCCTGCTTGGTGGTTTGCTCGATCTGACCGATAGCCAGCAGGCCGCACTTTATGCCGCCTACAAGGTGGCTGACAGTGAGGGCTTGCTGCTACTGGATCTGAAGGACCTCAAGGCGCTGCTGGGTTATCTCAAGCAAAATCCGACAGCGCTGGGGGATGATCAGGCGCTGTTGAACGGTGCTTCCTCCCAGGCACTACTGCGGCGTCTGGCTACGCTTGAACAGCAAGGGGCCGAGGCTCTGTTCGGTGAACCTGCGCTGGCATTGGAAGATATCTTGCAGCCGGCCAGCGATGGACGCGGACCTATTCATTTGCTGGACGCCAGTCAGCTCGTGCATCAGGCACCGAAGGTCTACGCCACCTTCCTCTTGTGGTTGTTGGCCGAGCTGTTCGAGCAATTGCCCGAACGTGGCGATGCAGACAGACCGCTGCTGGCGCTGTTTTTCGACGAGGCGCATCTGTTATTCGGCGATACACCGAAAGCGCTGCAGGAGCGGCTGGTACAGGTCGTGCGGTTGATTCGTTCGAAGGGCGTCGGCGTGTACTTCGTTACCCAGTCGCCGACCGATTTGCCCGATGAAGTATTGGCGCAGTTGGGGCTACGTATCCAGCATGGTCTCAGGGCCTATACCGTAAAGGAACAGAAAGCCCTGCGTGCTGTGGCGGATGGCTTTCGTGCCAATCCGGCATTCTCTACTCTCGACTGCCTGGTAGACTTGGGAATCGGCGAAGCGCTGGTGGGCGGGATGGAAAACAAGGGCGTGCCGACCATAGTGCAGCGCGTAGCGATCGCGCCGCCGCAATCTCGGATTGGGCCGCTAACCGAGGATGAAAGACGTGCGTTGATCGCCGCCTCACCATTGCGTTTGCGCTACGAGAAAGCTGTTGATCGAGAGTCGGCTTACGAAATCTTGCTCGAACGTGCGCAACAGGCGGCCGTAGCCGAGCCTACGGTGAAAAGTGGAAAACCCGCGGCGGCGCCCGGCGATGCGTTAGGCGATCTTGTCGGACGTGTGGTCAAGAGCGCAGCGCGTCAGGCTGCGTCACAACTGGGACGACAACTGGCGAGGGGGTTGATGGGCTCTCTTCTTGGCAAAAAGCGCTAGTTCTGAGCAATCAGCACTGGCTGAAATGATTGCCTGAAACAATGTCATTAATGTGAAGTATGGTGCCGGCTTCAATCGGCGAGTGGTTCTTTCTGCGCGATCTCTTTCTCGATCTTTTCCAGTTCTTTCTTAAAAGCCTGATCGTGGATGGTCTGTTTTTTACGCCAAGGCTTGCGCTCTGGATCGGGTTGCGCTGCATAAGTGGTTATCTCGCCGCCATATACCGTCTTGAAGCGGTTGGCCTGCTTTTCCAATTCGGCGCGTAGTTCTTCTTTTGTCACTCTTTATTTTCCTTTCTGAAACTGCTGACGCGAGGCGCCAGCGCACTAAGGTGTGGCGCAGCTTTTCAGAGGCGCGGCCTATTTAAAAGGTTTGAATGGCGGCATTGCAAGCGGGCGGAATCGAACAAGCTTATTGAGAAGTTACACTTGCCGAATCCGGCGGCGCCTCCTCAAGGTAGCTCTAGTCGAGCCACTTGGAGCCTCTGTGTCCGCCTGATGCCGGACCCAAGTATCAAAGAAAAACCAGTGAATGTCTCGTTTGTTGTTCTCAGTAACCGCCTTGCTCTGCAGGAAAGCTGCAGTAGCGTTCAGTTACGCCCACCTTTTTTTAAGCAATAAAAAACCGCGCCAGAAATTGGCGCGGTCTTCATCACATTGCCGATTTAGCGAGACTGGCTGGCAATGTTGTCGGGCGCACGGCCATAAACGTCATCGAGTCGCTCGATGTCATCTTCGCCTAGATAACTACCAGACTGAACCTCGATGATTTCCAGCGGAATCTTGCCCGGGTTGGCCAGACGATGGATAGACGTCACCGGAATATAAGTCGACTGGTTCTCGGTCAGTAGGAAGGTCTTGTCATTGCAGGTGACTTGGGCAGTGCCGGAAACGACGATCCAGTGCTCGGCCCTGTGATGATGCATCTGCAAGGAGAGTTGCGCGCCCGGGTTCACGCAAATGCGCTTGACCTGGAAGCGGCCGCCCATATCGACCGAATCGTACCAGCCCCATGGGCGGTATACGGCGCAATGGTTCTGCGTCTCAGAGCGCTTCATGGCGTCGAGCTTGTTGACCAGCTTCTTGACGTCCTGGACCTTGTCCTTGTGCGCGATCATTGTCGCGTCCTTGGTCTCGACCACAACGATGTTGTCCAGCCCAACCACTGTGACCAGTTTGCCGTTGCCGTGTACCAGGCAGTTGCGGCTGTCTTCGACGATCACATCGCCTCTGGTCACGTTGCCGTTCTCGTCTTTTTCCAGCACGTCCCAGAGAGACGACCAGGAACCGACATCGCTCCAGCCAGCTGACATCGGTACGACGCAGGCCAGTTCGGTCTTTTCCATCACGGCATAGTCGATCGAGTTGTCCGGGCAGCACGCGAACGTGGCCGGATCAATCAAGACTTCTTCCCCATTCTTGGCGCTGCGCTCCAGAGCGACCCAGCAGGTGTCGTAAATGTCCGGGTCGTGCTTTTTCAGCTCTTCCAGGAACACGCTGGCGCGGAACAGGAACATGCCGCTGTTCCAATAGTAGTCGCCCGATTCAACGTACTGCTGCGCGCGCGCCTCGTCGGGCTTCTCGACGAAGTTGGTAACGCGATTGACGCCTTCAGGTAGGCCATTGCGCTGAGTGTGGTCACACTTGATGTAGCCGTAACCGGTTTCTGGACTCGTCGCAGGGATGCCGAACAGGACCATCTCGCCGTTTTCCGCTGCGTTGGTCGCCAGCGCCAGGGAGCGTTGAAACGCTTTATGGTCCTCGATCACGTGATCCGCTGGAAGGACCAGCAGCAACTCATCGCGGCCATCTTCAAGCAGTTTCATGGCCGCAATGGCGATCGCCGGGGCCGTGTTACGGCCGAAAGGCTCGAGCATGAGGCCCTGAATGCTCAGCTTGCGTGCTGCCAGCTGCTCTTTGACGATGAAACGATGTTCCTGGTTGCAGACCAGCAAGGGAGGCTGCATGCCTTCGAAGGCCAGACGCTCGATGGTTTGCTGGAACAAGGTCTGCTCGGCTGTCAGAGCGAGGAACTGCTTAGGGAACGCTTTACGCGAAAGAGGCCAAAGCCGGGAACCGCTGCCGCCTGAGAGGATGACCGGAATCATGTTGTTTCTCCTGAATCGTTGAGAAGGGGAAGTTCTTCTTGTCCATTTGGGCGGCATGGGCATGCATGCTCACCGTACATCTGTTGGTCGGGCCTTCAGGTGCCGCGCGCCGTCAAGTTTCGTTTTCCTGCAGGAAAACAATCTTCGGGGCGAACTGCGTGCTCCGAGCCTGAAATTTGGGGTTTTGCCTGATAGTCGATTGATGCCGCGTTAAAGCTCGCGGAGCTGATCGCCGTGCTGAAAGGGGTACGTGCGAACCCTCTATCGATCTGCCACAAGCAGGATGGCGTCTGTTCTGCACGCGCTTTCTCTGCCTGGAGCTGGCGCTGCCTACGCTGTACGGTGAACACCGATGCTGCGTTGGTCCGGCCTGTTTGTAATCGGTTGGTCATGCTTGGCGACCTTTCAGGTCTGCGTCGGCTGACACCTTGAAAATCCTGTTTTGAATTCCACTGCACGTTCATGTGCGACGTCCCTTTCCATCTGGAAATGCCGGTACGCGCTTATGATTGCGGGTGCCTAGGGTTAGTTCCCTGCGTCTGTGCCGCTGATCGGAGAGTTTTTTGGCACAAAGCAGAGCGTCACGTTCTACTGATGAGAACTGACGGCGCGGCGAGTAAGTGGCTTGAGGGACGGGGGAGTTGCGGGAGTGTACGGCGCTTTCCCTCGTCTTGGTCGACGAGGGGGACGGAAGGCAAGGTGTCAGGACGTGGCGTCGCGCAAAAACACCAAGTGCTCAGCGGATGAATCGTCAGCGCTGTAGCAATACCCGTCGTAGTTGAAATCCTTCAGTTTCTCGGGGTCCTCGATACGCTCTTTGATGACATAGCGGCTCATCAGGCCGCGTGCTTTCTTCGCATAGAAACTGATGATCTTGTACTGGCCGTTCTTCATGTCCTTGAAGTCGACCTCGATGATCCGAGCGTTTAACGCTTGGCGCTTAACGGCACCGAAATATTCGTTCGAAGCGAGGTTCAACAGCACATCGTCGCCCTGCGCGGCCAGCGCCTCGTTGAGCCATTGACTGATTCGGTCGCCCCAGAACGCATAGAGGTCTTTGCCGCGAGAGTTGTTGAGCTTAGTGCCCATCTCCAGGCGGTAGGGCTGCATCAGATCCAGGGGCCGTAGCACTCCATAAAGCCCGGACAACATGCGCAGGTGCCGCTGGGCAAACTCGAAATCATCCTCGGTGAAGTCGCTGGCATTCAAGCCGGTATAGACGTCGCCCTTGAATGCAAGTAGTGCCTGTTTGGCGTTGTCTGGATTGAAGTCGGCATTCCAGCTGCCGTACCGGGCCACGTTCAAAGCGGCGAGCTTATCGGATAGATGCATCAGTTCGCTGATCTGTTGAGGCGACAGTTCGCGCAGTTGGTCGATCAGCTGCTGGCTGTGGTCAAGATGTTCAGGTTGAGTAAAGCGTCGAGTAGACGGCGGGGTGTCGTAATCCAGGGTCTTGGCCGGGGAAATCACCATCAGCATGCAAGGGTCTCCTTTAATGTGGGGGCGATTCTAGGCCGTATCGCTGTCGACGCTCCAGCTATGGACTCGATTACCCCAGCATTGCGCCGGGAGTGCGTTACGCCTACCTGTTATTGAAAGGAGAACGGATGACCAATTGCAATCACTCGCAGTGGCAGCCATCCCACGACTACCGGCCGCTGGAGCAGAGCTCAGAAAAGAGAACCTGGGCAGTAGTGGTGTTGACGGGCCTGACTATGATCGCCGAGATCGTTTCCGGGTATCTGTTCAATTCGATGGCTTTGCTTGCAGATGGCTGGCACATGGCTTCGCACATGGTGGCCATAGGTATGTCCGCCGTCGCTTATGCGTTTGCCCGACGGCACGTCCATGATCGGCGTTTCGCCTTTGGTACCTGGAAGATCGAGGTATTGGCAGGGTTTGCCAGTGCGCTGGTACTGGTCATGGTTGCACTGCTGATGATCGGCGAGTCGCTTCTGCGGTTCTGGGTGCCTGCGCGTATCGGCTTCAACGAAGCGTTGTGGGTGGCTGCGCTAGGGCTCGTGGTGAATCTGTTATCGGCCTGGTTGCTACGTGACCAGCCACATCAGCATGCTCATCACGATCACGATCACGATCACGATCACGATCACGATCAAAATTCAGGGAAGGACCTTAATCGCCATGCGGCCTTCATCCATGTGCTTACTGACGCTTTGACTTCGGTGGCTGCGATTATTGCGTTGCTTGGCGGTAAGTACTTCGGCTGGGGCTGGTTGGATCCGCTGATGGGCATCGTCGGCGCGATCATCATCCTGATGTGGGCCAGGGGATTGTTGCGCGATACCACCAAGGCACTGCTGGATCGGGAGATGGACGATCCGCTGGTGCAGCAGGTTCGGGAAAGGTTGGAGTGTGTGCCTGATACAGAGCTGGTCGATTTGCACCTTTGGCGAGTGGGACGTGCGCAGTACAGCTGCATTTTCAGCGTTGTCACACACCAGCCGTATTCAGCGGACCACTACAAGGCACAGCTGGCGGGATTTGCGAAGCTCGTGCATGTAACCGCTGAGGTCAATCGCTGCGGCGAAAGGGCGCAGGTTGATTACTGAGCCTAGTCCTCCGTCCAGCATGCGCCAAGCGCTATTCGTCGTTCCGAAAAAAAAACGTCATCTGCCCGAAAAAGACTTTTTCCTGTCATCTGTTTTGCGGTATTACCAGATGCAAGACCGCCGAAACCTGCACTCACAGGTGGCGGCCTCTGGGTGGCCCCAAGCCCCTGCCTCCCAAGTCCGCTCACCTTGCGCACGGTGGTTTTCTCTACGGCGGAGCGCATTCGGCCCTCCGTCGTCCCGGCTCGAAAAAGGTGATCGCGTATGGATGACTACGGCAGACCCCGCGCAACTCAGCCCACCCTCTACGTTCTGGATACGAACGTTCTGATTCACGACCCTAACGCGTTATTGAATTTTCAAGAGCACCAGGTCGCTATCCCCATGACCGTGCTCGAAGAGTTGGATCAACTCAAAGCAGGCAAGCACAGTGTTGCGGCTGAGTGTCGGCAGGCGATTCGTTTGATCGACAAGGTGCTGGGTGATGCGACGCCTGAACAGGTCGAACTGGGTGTGCCGATCCAGCGTGAGAAGAGCGGTCCCTGTGGCAGCCTTTCTATCCTCATGAGCAAGGGTGCGGACTCCAGCGCTTTGCCTGACGACCTCAATGACAACAAGATCATCAATCAGGTCGTGGACCTGCAACGTCGTATCGCAGGCGTTCCGGTGGTGCTCGTCACCAACGACATCAACATGCGGCTCAAGGCCCGAGCCTGTGGCGTAGCTTCGGAGGACTACCACACCGATAAGCTTGTTGATGACGTGGGGCAGCTGTCGCGCGGATACCACAGTCTGAGCGGCTCATTCTGGGACAGGGTCAGTAAGGTCGATACGCATCAAGGGCACGGTCGAACCTGGCATCGGGTGCAGCTGATCGACAATCTGCCAGCCGTACATATCAACGAGTTCATTCTCGACGAGCAGGGCTTCGTAGGCTGGATCAAAGGCATCAAGGCTGACGAATTGCTATTGCTCGACATGCACCAGGAACCCCTGATGCATCAGGAAGCTTGGGGTCTGCGGCCGCGTGACATCCATCAGGCGCTGGCGCTGTTCGCCTTGCTCGATCCGGATATTCATCTGGTAAATCTGTCGGGCGCTGCGGGCTCAGGCAAGACGATTCTTGCCCTGGCCGCTGCGATCGAACAAACGGTGGTGAGCAAGCGCTACCGCCGAATCATCGCCACACGCAGCGTACAGGGGCTGGATGAGGACATCGGCTTTTTGCCGGGCACCGAGGCGGAAAAGATGGAACCTTGGCTTGGGGCGATCACTGACAACCTCGAAGCACTGCATATGGATGATGAAAGCACTCACGGCAGCGTCGACTACATTCTGCAAAAGGTCCCGCTGCAGTTCAAATCACTCAACTACATCCGTGGCCGCAGTTTTCAGCAAAGTCTCATCCTTATCGATGAGTGCCAGAACCTGACGCCGCATCAGATGAAGACCATCATCACGCGGGCTGGCAGCGGTTCGAAGGTGGTATGCCTCGGCAACCTTGCGCAAATCGATACGCCCTATCTTTCCGCGACGAGTTCGGGCCTGACCTACCTCACTGAGCGTTTCAAGGACTTCCCGCACGGGATGCACATCACGCTTCAGGGCGTGCCTCGCTCGGTGCTGGCCGAGTACGCCGAGGCTCATATGTAAATCTGGCGGGGCAGGGATGCGGTGCGGCCATTGTGTTTACAATGCCGCATCGATATCCGGAGCTGCCAACCTATGCTTACTCACCTAGATGCCCAGGGTCGGGCGAACATGGTCGACGTTACTGCCAAGGCCGTTACGGCTCGCGAGGCGGTAGCGGAGGCCAGGATCCGCATGCTTCCTGAAACCCTGCAGATGATCCAGCAGGGTGGCCATCCCAAGGGAGACGTCTTTGCAGTGGCGCGTATCGCTGGCATCCAGGCGGCGAAGAAAACTCATGAACTTATCCCTCTTTGTCATCCGCTGCTACTGACCAGCATCAAGGTCGATCTGCAAGCGGATGGTGAAGACTGCGTGCGGATCGAGGCACGCTGCAAACTGGCTGGTCAGACCGGCGTGGAAATGGAAGCGCTGACAGCTGCGAGTATCGCCGCACTGACCATTTACGACATGTGCAAGGCAGTCGATAAAGGCATGGTCATCGACGGCGTTCGGTTGTTGGAGAAGTTGGGTGGCAAGAGTGGCCATTGGCAGGTGTCGGCATGATTCAGGTTCAATATTTCGCCCGTTACCGCGAAATCCTGGGGCTCGATTCTGAACAGTTGGAGTGGGACGCCTCCCTGCGCAACCTCGATGATCTGCGTGCTCGCCTGGCGGCACGCGGTGCCGCCTGGGATGTCTTGGCCGAGCAGAACCTGATGTGTGCTCGAAACCAGGAATTATGCAGCTTGACCGAAGCGCTATCCGATGGCGATGAGGTGGCGTTCTTTCCTACGGTAACCGGAGGCTGAGCATGGCAGTACGCGTCCAGCAAGCAGCGTTCGACCCTGGTAGCGAACTAAACGCGCTTCATGCCGCCAACCTTGGTGTCGGAGCGGTGACGGGGTTTGTTGGCTACGTCCGCGATTTCAATGACGGGCGGGACGTCGCCGGGATGTTCCTTGAGCATGCGCCAGGCATGACCGAAAAGGCGTTGCAGAAAATCATTGATGAAGCGAATGAACGTTGGCCCCTGCTCAGGCTTGAGATCCTGCACCGCGTCGGGCATCTGGGCCCGGGAGAGCCGATCGTTTTTGTCGGAGCGGCCAGTGCCCATCGTGAAGCCGCTTTCGATGGTTGTCGTTTCGTCATGGACTATCTGAAAACCCGCGCGCCCTTCTGGAAGAAGGAAGACACGCCGGACGGGCCGCGCTGGGTAGAAGGGCGGTGCAGCGATCGGGACGCCGCCGACCGCTGGAAGGGTGGCGCGGCCGACTAACTGAAAGTGATCTGCAGTTTGTACAGCAGGGTCGACAGCACCGAGACGATCCCCAGGCCGAGTAGTGCTACGCCCCACTTGTGCTCGCGAAAATTGAAGCCTGCCCCCATAAGAATGAAGCTCGCGACGATCAGTAGCAGCATGGTGTCGATGCGATCCATAAAAGGCTCCCGCTGTGAGTGGCTTTCATTCACTTTAGGTGCTCATGCGCAACACATGGTGATGCAGGTCAGTGCTGTCGCAGCGCGAGGCAATCTAATAATAAAAAAGGCGAGGCCGGTTATGGCCTCGCCTTTTGCGTCATACGAGCGTTAGCGTTTCTGCGGCACTGGTGCCAGCAATTCCGCCGGCGGCATTTCACAGCTGATCTTGCGTCCCAGCAGCGCCTCGATTGCTGGCAGGGCAAATGAATCGTCTTCGCCGGCAAAGCTGATCGATGTGCCGCTGGCGCCGGCTCGACCTGTACGCCCGATCCGATGCACGTAGTCATCGGGTACTTCCGGCAGGGTGAAATTGATCACGTGGCTGATGCCATCAACATGAATGCCGCGGCCTGCGACATCGGTGGCGACCATGACGCGAATCTTGCCTTCGCGAAAACCTTCGAGCGCACGAATGCGCTTATGCTGCGGAACGTCACCTGACATCTGCACCGCACTGATGCCATCTCGCGTAAGACGTTCTTCTATGCGCCGGACTTCGTCCTTACGGTTGGCAAACACCATCACTCGGGTCCAGTCATTCTGGGTGATGAGGTTGTAAAGCAGCTTGTATTTGTCGCTGCCTGCGACGGCGTAAACATGCTGTTCGACGGTGTCGCTGGCTACGTTCAGCGCTTCGATTTCGACGATGGCCGGGTCCGTGGTCCACTGCTTGGCCAAGTTCATCACGTCTTCGGTGAAAGTCGCCGAGAACAGCAGCGTCTGCCGTTCGCTCTTCGGCGGGGTCTGGCGAATGATCTGGCGTACCTGCGGGATGAAACCCATGTCGAGCATGCGGTCCGCTTCATCGAGTACCAGCACTTCGACCATGTCCAGGTGCACTTCGCCGCGCTGGTTGAAGTCCAGCAGACGACCCGGGGTTGCGACCAGGATGTCGCAATAGCGTGATTCCAGCGCTTTGAGCTGCTTGTCGAAGTCCATGCCGCCCACGAAGCTCATCACGTTCAGGCCGGTATATTTGGTCAGGTTCAGCGCATCATTGGCGATCTGCACCACCAGCTCGCGCGTCGGCGCGATGATTAGCGCGCGGGGTTCCCCCATGTAGCGGTCACTTGGCGGTGGCGTTTGCAGCAGCTGAGTGATGGTTGATATGAGAAACGCAGCCGTTTTACCCGTGCCGGTTTGCGCGCGACCAATGGCGTCGCGGCCCTTCAGTGTAAAGCCTAATACCTGCGCCTGGATGGGGGTGCAGTACGGAAAGCCCAGCTCGTGAATCGCGTGCATCAGCTCGGGCGCGAGCTTGAAGTCATGAAACCGGGTTTTGCCTTCAACGGGTTCTACCACGAAGTCATCCAGTTTCCAGGCCGGGACGGGAGGAGCGGCAGGTTTGCGGGTGCGTTCAGACCGCGGTTTGGCGGAGGATCTTGGGGCGGTCTCAGCCTGTCTCTCGGGGGGGGCAGGACGCGGCGATGTACTGGGTTCGGTGTATGTAGCAGTACTGCTGCGAGACTCGGAGGCAGTGGGCTCGGCCGCGCTTTTGCTGAAAATCTTCTTGAGTGCTTTGAGCACGGTATTCTCGTCTTTATCTTTAAGGTTTGCCCATCAGTGTAATGCAAGACACACAGACGGCGAAGACCTGCTCAAAGCTCGTCGATCCAGCACCAAATATTATCCGCAGACGCGATTTCGTCCTTGTTCCTTGGCCTGATACAGCGCTTGGTCAGCCTGGTCGATAAGGCTGTCCAGATCATCGTTGACTCGCATGGGTGCAACGCCGATGGAAATGGTCACGCCGGGCAGCAGGCCGATCGGCGATTGAAAGGATACGATGTCTTCCAGGCTCTGGCGTAGCCGCTCCCCGACGTTCCTTGCGTCTTCAAGTGCCATCTCGGGTAACAGCACCACAAACTCTTCGCCACCGTATCGCACCAGGCTATCAGCCGGGCGGAGCAGCTTGCCGAGCGTGTTGACCACCAGGCATAGCGCATGGTCGCCCGCAAGGTGGCCGTGTCTGTCGTTGTAATCCTTGAACCGATCCACGTCGAGCATGAGCAGCGACAGTGGCTGACCGCTGAGGGCACAACGGGCACTCTCGCGAACGTAGATATGCTCAAGCCACCGGCGGTTGAAAGAGCCAGTCAGCTTGTCGATGTTCGCGTTCTGTTCGCTGTTGATGATCAGTCGATCACTCAGGCGAACCCGATGGCAGAGTAACTCGGCCAGGTTCTGCATCAGTTGTGGCGAGCGGGTCAGCAACTGCATCGAGCGACGATGTACGCGCAGCAGGATCGAAGGTTTCAGTGCAACCACGAAAGCTGATGGGGGCAGATCGTCCATGAAGCTGATCTCGCCGGCACAGTCGCCAGGTCCGATAGCACGAACCGGGTTGCCATCGAGCGTGTCCAGATGGACAGCCAGTTCGCCTTCGAGAAGTAGGTAGAGGTACCGGTTGTGTTCGAGCGGGGAAAGCAGGAGCTCACCCATATCGATCTCATAGGGCTCAAGTACTTCCTGCAACAGCCGTAGACAGGGTTCGTCCACCCGGTCCAACAGCCTTACCTTTTTGAGGTGCTGCATCTCGACCCGCCATTCGGCTGACTTCATGACTGCAACACCCGATTGGCTGACTTCCTCGTCATGAGATCGTACGCGTCCAATTACTGGCTAGGTCGGCTTCTTCTGGCCGCGATGCTCGCTACGAGTGCAGGTGCATCGAGTATTAATCTACCCCCGACAAGCGTAGCTGTAATTGCTGACAGGGACAGGCGCGCAACGTCACATTTTTCTTTGAACAAAGTCAGCCATTACGGGGTTTCTAGCCCAGTTGGTCCGCCAGCCAATCTCCTATATCGCGGATTTCAGCAGGTGTCACTTCATGGGCCATGGAGTAATCCTTCCATTGCGCCTTCACCTGATTCTGGATCAGGCAATCGTAAGCGGCACGGCCCATCGCCGGGAGCACTACTTCATCCCGCGAACCATGCAGCACCAGCACCGGCAAGCCGGTCTGTGCTGGCGAGAGCTTCAAGTCTGGATTGAACGTCGGTGCGTAGGTCGATAGCGCGATAACACCACCCAGTGGGCCGAGCCAGCGCAGGAAAGCGGTGTGGTAGACCACGGCCCCTCCCTGGGAGAAACCAGCCAGGAAGATTCGGGCGGGGTCGATACCGCTGTCGCGCTGCGCCTCGATCAGGTCGATCACGCTTTGTGCCGATTGCTCCAGCTGAGCCTGGTCGATGGCCCGGGCGGGGCTCATCGCGAGGATGTCGTACCAGCTCGGCATGGCCCAGCCGCCGTTGATGGAAACCGCCCTTGTTGGCGCCTGAGGCAATACGAAGCGGGTCGTGTGCAAACGTTGCTGCAACGCTTCGGCCACGGGTTGGAAGTCGTAGCGATCGGCGCCCAGGCCGTGCAACCAGATTACGCATGCGTCGGCTGTTTTAGAGGGCTCGATGATCAGCGGGTCACTCATTAGGGGCTCCGTTCGGGTGGTGCGCGCCAACTTGGTGCGGGCGCGGCGGTGAAATGCTGCGAATTGCGGCGAGGTTACCTGCAGCGGGCGCTGTAATGAAGCACAAGGCTTAGAGCGCGGCCGCGTTCACATTCTGGTACGGCGCTTGCTTTGATTCATTTATCCGATGTGTGAGCACGTCTTCAGTACGCCTAAAGACAAAGCACATCGGGGGTGTTGCTGATAACCAAACGGCGGCTAGACTGAGGTCAGTTTCTTCTTCGTCCCCTCGACGGACATCGAGCGGCAGCCTGTGATCCAGGCAGAAGATGCTAACCACAAGAATAAAAGCAAACTGGAGGTTTCGATGATTAGGGCTAAATCCACACTGGCCGTTCTTGGCGCTGCAGCATTGTTAGGCGCTAGCGGCTTGGCACAGGCGGGGGCGACTCTTGACGCAGTCAAGAGCAAGGGGTTCGTGCAGTGCGGCATCAGCGACGGGTTGCCGGGTTTCTCGTACACCGATGCAAAGGGTGAGTACAAAGGGATCGATGTGGATATCTGCCGCGCGGTGGCGGCTGCTGTTTTCGGTGATGCAGGCAAGGTCAAGTACAGCCCGCTGACCGCCAAGGAGCGCTTCACTGCGCTGCAATCCGGTGAGGTTGACGTGCTGTCGCGCAACACCACCTGGACCAGTTCACGCGATGCGGCGATGGGTTTGAATTTCACCGGCGTTACCTACTATGACGGCCAGGGCTTCCTGGTAAACAAATCGGTTGGTGTTTCCAGCGCCAAGGAGCTCGACGGCGCAACTGTCTGCATTCAGGCTGGTACTACGACCGAGCTCAACCTTTCCGACTACTTCCGCACCAACAGCCTCAAGTACACCCCGATCACTTACGACACCTCCGATGAGAGCGCCAAGTCGCTTGAGTCCGGTCGTTGCGACGTGCTCACCTCCGACCAGTCGCAGCTGTATGCCCAGCGCATCAAGCTGGCCAAGCCGGACGACTACGTCGTGCTGCCTGAAGTCATCTCCAAGGAGCCGCTTGGCCCAGCCGTGCGTCAAGGCGACGAAGAGTGGTTCGACATTGTCCGCTGGTCGTTGTTTGCGATGATCAACGCTGAGGAACTGGGCATCACCGCGGCGAACGTCGAGGAAACAGCAAAGAGCACCAAGAACCCTGACGTGGCTCGTCTGCTGGGCGCAGAAGGTGAATACGGCAAGGATCTGAAGCTGCCGAAGGACTGGGCAGTACAGATCGTCAAGCAGGTTGGCAACTACGGTGAAGTGTTCGAGCGCAACATTGGCTCTGGCAGTGAATTGAAGATCGAACGCGGTCTCAATGCGCTCTGGACCAATGGCGGTCTGCAGTACGCACCTCCGGTGCGTTGACCGAGCTGGGCCGGTGATCAGCCGGCCTTGTTTCAAGGATGAGCCTTGCCGGTGCCTTTGCACCGGCAGTGCCGTATGAGGTTTCTTGATGCGAACCATCGCTAAATCGGGGGCAGCGCGCGGCTCGTTGCTCACGGATCCGCAGGCGCGTGCCTGGCTGTTTCAGGTCATTGCCGTTATCACAGTCGTTGCAGTTGGCTGGTTTCTGTTCCACAACACCCAAACCAATCTCGCCCATCGGGGCATTACGTCAGGCTTCGGCTTTCTCGACAATGCAGCCGGTTTCGGCATCTCTCAACATCTGATCGACTACAGCGAGAGCGACTCCTATAGTCGCGTCTTCTGGGTTGGGTTGCTCAATACGCTGCTCGTGAGCGTTGTCGGGATCATCCTGGCGACGATCATTGGTTTCATTCTCGGGGTGGCCCGGTTGTCTCCGAACTGGCTGATTCGTCAGATCGCCACTGTTTACATCGAGACGTTCCGTAACATTCCGCCGCTGCTGCAGATCTTCTTCGTCTACTTCGCCGTGCTCGCACCACTGCCGGGTCCGCGAGACAGCTTGAGCCTGTGGGACGTGGTCTTCGTCAACAATCGCGGCGTGCAGATGCCATCGCCCAGCGCGGGGGACGGCTTCTGGCCGTTCTGGATTGCGCTGTTCGTGGCGCTGGTAGCAATCGTCATGCTCAACCGCTGGGCACGAGCGCGGCGCCACGCGACAGGGCAGATGTTCCCTGTCTTCTGGGCCAGCTTTGCGCTGTTCATCGGTATCCCCACACTTTGCTCGATGTTGTTCGGTGCGCCGTTTCTCTGGGAAGTACCCGAGTTGCAGCGGTTCAACATCCGCGGCGGTTGGGTGGTTATCCCGGAGCTGGTCTCTATCGTGCTGGCGTTGTCGGTCTATACCGCAGCCTTCATCGGTGAAACGGTTCGCGCGGGTATTCAATCGGTCAGCCATGGCCAAACCGAGGCGGCTGCGTCGCTAGGCTTGCGCCCTGGTCGGGTGCTCCGTCTGGTAATCATCCCCCAAGCGATGCGGGTGATCATTCCGCCATTGACCAGCCAATACCTCAATCTGGCGAAGAACTCCTCGCTGGCTGCGGCTATCGGCTATCCGGACATGGTCTCGCTGTTCGCCGGCACCGTGCTGAATCAGACCGGGCAGGCCATCGAAACCATGGCCATCACCATGAGTGTGTACCTCGCCATCAGCATCAGCATCTCGCTACTGATGAACTGGTACAACAAGCGCATTGCGCTGATCGAGCGGTAAGGACAAGCGCATGACAACTCATACTTTCAAACCGGACCTGCCGGCGCCATCCACCAATATCGGTGTCCTGGGCTGGATGAGGGCCAATCTGTTCTCCAGTTGGATCAACACGCTGCTGACGCTGGTTGGCATCTATCTGATCTGGCTGATCGTTCCACCCCTCATCGAGTGGGCGATCATCAAGGCCGACTGGACTGGCGAGACGCGCGCCGACTGCTCTCGCGAGGGCGCTTGCTGGGTTTTCGTCCAGACGCGCTTCAGCCAGTTCATGTACGGCTTCTATCCGCCTGAACTGCGTTGGCGTGTGGATGCCACAGCCTGGCTTGCCGTCATCGGTGCAGCTCCGCTGTTCCTGCGGCAGATGCGTCATAAGGCAAGCTACGGGATCGCCTTTCTGGTGATCTATCCGCTGGTCGCCTATTGGCTGTTACACGGTGGTTTCCTGGGGCTCGAAACAGTACCGACCAGCCGTTGGGGTGGGTTGATGCTGACCATCGTCATCGCAGCGGTAGGCATAGCCGGAGCGTTGCCCCTGGGCATCCTGCTGGCGCTAGGGCGGCGCTCGAACATGCCGGCCATCCGGGTGCTTTGCGTAACCTTCATCGAGTTCTGGCGAGGCGTACCGCTTATCACGGTGCTGTTCATGTCATCGGTGATGCTGCCGCTGTTTCTGCCCGAAGGCATGAACCTCGACAAGCTCATGCGGGCCATGGTCATGGTGATTTTCTTCGAAGCTGCCTACATCGCCGAAGTGGTGCGTGGTGGTCTGCAGGCAATCCCAAAGGGGCAGTACGAGGCGGCCGCAGCGATGGGCCTGGGTTACTGGCGCAGCATGGTGCTGGTGATCCTGCCGCAGGCGCTGAAAATGGTGATTCCAGGCATCGTCAATACCTTCATCGCACTGTTCAAGGACACCAGCCTGGTGATCATCATCGGCTTGTTCGACTTCCTCAATAGCATCAAGCGCGCCACCTCCGACCCTGCCTGGCTAGGGATGTCGACCGAGGGGTACGTTTTCGCAGCATTGGTTTACTGGATCTTCTGCTTTG
The DNA here is from genome assembly GCF_003696365.1 of Stutzerimonas zhaodongensis. GTDB lineage: Bacteria > Pseudomonadota > Gammaproteobacteria > Pseudomonadales > Pseudomonadaceae > Stutzerimonas > Stutzerimonas zhaodongensis. The sequence goes on along the minus strand of NZ_RFFM01000002.1, from coordinate 825,081 downwards.
GTATGTCGCGCTATTCCATGCATCTGGAACGCAAGCTCGACACCGGCCACCGGAATTAAGGACAGCATCATGAACGACAAACGCATTCAATCCGAGCAGCCTGAGCGGGCCAGTGAACCGGTCATCCAGATGCAAGGCGTACACAAATGGTATGGGCAGTTTCACGTCCTCAAGGACATCAACCTGAACGTCACCCAGGGTGAGCGCATCGTCCTTTGCGGTCCGTCGGGGTCTGGCAAGTCCACCACCATTCGCTGCCTCAATCGGCTTGAGGAGCATCAGCAGGGGCGCATCGTGATCAACGGTGAAGAACTGACCAATGACCTGAAGCAGATCGAGGCGATCCGCAGCGAAGTCGGCATGGTGTTCCAGCACTTCAACCTGTTTCCTCATCTCACGGTGCTGCAGAACTGCACCCTTGCGCCAATGTGGGTCCGCAAAATGCCGCGACGTCAGGCAGAGGAAATCGCGATGCACTATCTGGAGCGAGTTCGCATTCCTGAGCAGGCCGGGAAATTCCCGGGGCAACTTTCGGGCGGCCAGCAGCAGCGTGTCGCGATCGCCCGGGCCCTGTGCATGAAGCCCAAGATCATGCTTTTCGACGAGCCTACCTCGGCACTGGATCCTGAAATGGTCAAAGAAGTGCTTGATACCATGGTCGGCCTCGCTGAAAGCGGGATGACAATGCTGTGCGTGACGCATGAAATGGGCTTCGCCCGCACGGTCGCTGACCGGGTGATCTTCATGGACAAAGGGGAGATCGTGGAGGAAGCCGACCCGGAAACCTTCTTCACCCAGCCGAACAATGAGCGCACCAAGCTCTTCCTGAGCCAGATCCTGCACTGACGACATGCGGCGGGACGCCGACCAAGGTCCGAGTGGATGTCGCTTCTCGCGCATCCACTTTGGGTCTGCTCCCGGTATCGCCAGATCCTGCTCGCTTCCCTTGCAGCGCCCTTAGCCTCGGACGCTGTCATGGGCTAGAATACGCGGCCCGACTGCTCCCCCCTCCGAGGCTGTTCCGACGATGTTGATCCTGCGCGGCGCTCCCGCTCTTTCCGCCTTCCGTCACGGTAAGCTCCTGGCACAACTGACCGCGAAGGTCCCCGCTGTAAGCGGGTTGTACGCCGAGTTTGCTCATTTCGCCGAATTATCCGGCACGCTTGGCGCGGACGAGGAGCAAGTGCTCGCCCGGCTGTTGAAGTACGGTCCGAGCGTACCGGTACAGGAACCAGCCGGCCGACTGTTCCTTGTGATTCCGCGATTCGGAACCATCTCCCCCTGGTCAAGCAAGGCGAGCGACATCGCGCGCAACTGTGGCCTCGAGAAGATTCATCGGATTGAACGCGGCATCGCTTACTACGTCTCAGGAGAGCTGTCCGACGCCGACGCAGGACAGATCGCCGCCGCCCTGCATGACCGCATGACCCAGCTTGTACTCGAGCGGTTCGAAGAAGCCGAAAGCCTCTTCAACCATGCCCAGCCCAAGCCCCTGACCGCCGTTGACGTGCTCGGTGGTGGTCGCGCTGCGTTGGAGCAGGCGAACGTCTCGCTGGGCCTGGCCTTGGCTGAGGACGAGATCGACTACCTGGTTACCAGTTTCACCGACCTGGGGCGCAATCCGCATGACATCGAGTTGATGATGTTCGCCCAGGCCAACTCTGAACATTGCCGGCACAAGATCTTCAACGCGAGCTGGGACATCGATGGCGAGAGCCAGGAAAAGTCTCTGTTCGGCATGATCAAGAACACCTTCCAGTTGCATGGCGAAGGCGTACTGTCGGCTTACAAGGACAATGCCGCAGTCATCGTCGGCAACGTGGCAGGACGCTTCTATCCAGATCCCGAAACAGGCGAGTACGCGGCCAGCCAGGAGCCGGTGCACATCCTGATGAAGGTGGAAACCCATAACCACCCAACCGCCATCGCGCCGTTCCCGGGCGCCGCCACCGGCTCAGGCGGTGAAATTCGTGACGAAGGCGCAACCGGCCGTGGCGCCAAGCCGAAGGCGGGTCTGACCGGTTTCACTGTTTCGAATCTCAACATTCCCGGTTTCGAGCAGCCGTGGGAAGTGCCGTACGGCAAGCCCGAGCGCATCGTCACTCCGCTCGACATCATGATTGAAGGCCCGCTGGGCGGCGCGGCGTTCAACAACGAATTCGGTCGGCCCGCGCTGAGCGGTTACTTCCGTACGTTCGAGCAGTCGATCAGCACCCCGCATGGCGAAGAGGTCCGCGGCTATCACAAGCCGATCATGCTCGCCGGTGGCATGGGCAACATCCGTGAAGACCATGTGCAGAAAGCCGAGATTTCGGTGGGCGGCAAGCTGATCGTGCTGGGTGGTCCTGCAATGCTTATCGGCCTGGGTGGAGGCGCGGCCTCGTCCATGGCTACCGGCAGCAGCTCGGCGGATCTCGATTTCGCATCGGTGCAGCGCGACAACCCAGAAATGGAACGGCGTTGCCAGGAAGTCATCGACCGTTGCTGGCAGCTGGGCGATAAGAACCCGATCAAGTTCATACATGACGTCGGCGCGGGCGGCCTTTCGAATGCCTTCCCAGAACTGGTCAACGATGGGGGCCGCGGCGGGCGCTTCGAGCTTCGCAATGTGCCGAATGACGAACCCGGCATGGCGCCGCACGAGATTTGGTGCAACGAGTCTCAGGAGCGTTATGTGCTGTCGGTCGATGCTGCCGATCTGGAGCGTTTCGAGGCGATCTGCAAGCGCGAGCGTTGCCCCTTTGCTGTCGTAGGCGAAGCCACTGCTGAGCCGCACCTGACAGTTTCCGATAGCCATTTTGGCAACAACCCGGTCGAAATGCCGCTCAATGTCTTGCTGGGCAAGGCGCCCCGTATGCACCGCAGCGCAAATCGCGAAGCCGAGCTCGGCGATGATTTCGCAGCCGATCAGGTGGACCTGTCCGAGGCCATCGGCCGAGTGCTGCATCACCCGGCCGTAGCGAGCAAGAGCTTCTTGATCACCATCGGTGATCGCAGCATCACCGGCATGGTGGCGCGCGACCAGATGGTAGGTCCCTGGCAGGTGCCTGTGGCTGATTGTGCGGTGACTTCGACCAGTTACGACGTCTATACCGGCGAAGCCATGGCGATGGGCGAGCGCACTCCGCTGGCGCTTCTGGACGCACCGGCTTCAGGGCGTATGGCGATTGGTGAAACATTGACCAACCTCGCGGCAGCGCGTATCGAAAAAATCTCCGACATCAAGCTCTCCGCAAACTGGATGGCGGCAGCAGGTCATCCGGGCGAGGATGCGCGCCTGTACGACACGGTCAAGGCTGTTGGCATGGAGCTTTGCCCCGAACTAGGCATCACTATTCCGGTCGGCAAGGACTCCATGTCGATGAAAACCCGGTGGAGCGAAGAGGGCGTCGACAAGAGCGTGACTTCCCCGCTTTCGCTCGTGGTGTCCGGCTTTGCCCCAGTCGCGGACATTCGCCAGACCCTGACGCCTCAGTTGCGGCTCGATAAGGGCGAAACCGATCTGGTCCTGATCGACCTGGGGCGTGGACAGAACCGCATGGGCGCGTCGATCCTTGCACAGGTTTACGGCCAGATGGCGCGAAAAGCGCCGGATGTCGATGATGCCGAAGACTTGCAGGCATTCTTTGCCGTGATTCAGGGCCTCAATGCCGATGGGCTGTTACTGGCTTATCACGATCGCTCCGACGGTGGCCTGCTGACAACCGCGCTGGAAATGGCATTCGCCGGGCATTGCGGGCTCAATCTCAACCTTGACGCGCTGGTGGAGAGTGCCGATCAGATCCCTGCCGCCTTGTTCAATGAAGAGCTGGGTGCGCTGGTTCAGGTTCGCCAGGGCGACACCGAGGTCGTGCTCGCCCAATTCAGCGCTGCAGGTCTCGCCGACTGTGTGTCGGTCATCGGCCAGCCAGTCAACAATGAACATGTCGCGATCAAGTTTGAAGGCGTTGATGTCTTCTCCGGCGACCGTCGTCTGCTGCAGCGTCAGTGGTCCGAAACCAGCTATCAGATCCAGCGCCTGCGGGATAACGCCGATTGTGCTGACCAGGAGTTCGACGCGCTGCTCGAAGAGGATAACCCAGGCCTTAGCGTCACTCTCGGCTTCGACGTCAATGACGATATCGCTGCGCCGTACATCAAGCGCGGCGTGCGCCCCGAAGTGGCAATCTTGCGTGAGCAGGGCGTTAACGGTCAGACCGAGATGGCGGCGGCCTTCGACCGTGCCGGCTTTGCCGCTGTCGACGTGCACATGAGCGACATCCTCTCCGGGCGAATCAGCCTTGAGCGTTTCAAAGGGATGGTCGCATGCGGCGGCTTCTCCTATGGCGACGTGTTGGGCGCGGGTGAGGGCTGGGCCAAGTCGATTCTTTTCAATAGCCGCGCCCGCGAGGATTTCATCAGCTTCTTCGAGCGCAAGGACAGCTTCGCTTTGGGCGTATGCAACGGCTGCCAGATGCTTTCCAACCTTCACGAACTAGTCCCTGGAAGTGAGTCCTGGCCGCACTTCGTGCGCAACCGTTCGGAGCAATTCGAAGCCCGGGTTGCCATGGTGCAGGTGCAGGATTCTCCCTCCATCTTCCTGAAAGGCATGGCCGGATCCCGCCTGCCGATTGCTATCGCCCATGGTGAAGGCCATGCCGAGTTCGAAAGCGAGGAGGCATTGCTCGAAGCCGATCTTTCCGGAACCGTGGCGCTCCGTTACGTCGACAACCACGGCAAGGTCACCGAGCGCTATCCAGCCAACCCGGGCGGTTCGCCGCGTGGCATCACTGGCCTGACCACCCGCGATGGGCGTGTGACCATCATGATGCCGCACCCGGAGCGGGTTTTCCGCGCTGTTACCAACTCATGGCGTCCTGACGAATGGCAAGAGGACGGCGGCTGGATGCGCATGTTCCGCAACGCCAGGGTCTGGGTGGATTGAAGCTGGATTGAGTAAAGGGAGCCCGAAGCGCTTATGTGTCTCGGGCTTTTTATTGCCTGTGAATTGATCGCCAGCGATCCCTGAACCAAGCATTGGGGCTCTGCGTCTAAGCTTGATCGGGTTGGGGCTTAAGGGTGAGCCTGAACGTTATAGATGTCGCATGGAGTCATGCACGGCTAACGGTTTTCTGTGCGGAGAAGTCGATGTACAAGCTGTGTTTCTATGTTCCGGAAAGCCATCTGGACGCAGTCAAGAAAGCGGTATTTGCAGCCGGGGCCGGGAAAATCGGTAGCTATGACAGTTGCTGTTGGCAGGTACTTGGTCATGGCCAGTATCGCCCGCTCGAAGGCAGTCAGCCGTTTCTCGGACAGATTGGCCAGTTGCTGTCAGTCTCGGAGTGGAAGGTTGAGCTGGTGGTCGCAGACGAGTTGATTCACGACAGCGTCAAGGCGCTAAAGCGGGCGCATCCCTATGAAACGCCAGCGTTCGAAGTCTGGCGGCTGTCAGATATGCAGTTCTGACAGCTTATAAACAAAAACCCCGATCTCATGCGAGCTCGGGGTTTTCTATGGCAGGGCGACCGCCGATGCGGTCATACGCTGACGTTAAGTCGTACTTCGATATTGCCACGAGTCGCGTTCGAATACGGACAAACCTTGTGAGCCGCTTCGGTCAATTGCTCCGCTGCGGTCTGCTCAAGCCCAGGCAGGCTGACATCAAGCTCTACTTCAAGCCCAAATCCGCCGGGGATCTGACCAATTCCAACCTTTCCTGTTACTGCTGTTTCGGCGGGCAGCTGTTGTTTTTGCTGTCCGGCAACGAACTTGAGCGCACCGATGAAACAAGCGGAGTAACCAGCCGCGAAGAGTTGCTCGGGGTTGGTGCCTTCGCCACCCTGGCCGCCCAATTCGCGCGGAGTGGAAAGTTTTACTTCCAGCAGATTGTCAGACGACACGGCACGCCCATCGCGACCTCCAGTAGCAGTAGCGGTGGCAGTGTAAAGGGGCTTGAGTGTTTGCATGGCTCGATTCCTCCGGGTTTGATTTGGTTGAGGTAAAGTTATCGCGATGATATTTATCGCGCAAGATAAATATCATCAGTGTCCGTTTCGTGGCGTTAAGTGGAGGACGGCCGGGGCCGGGCAGTCAGTTGCTTTTCAGCAGTGCATTGCGAAGGGAAACAAGTTGGTCGCGAAGCGCCATGATGGTATCAGGCGATTGACCGGTGCACTCGAGCATGCAAGCAGGGAAGTCGGCTGCTTGTTTTTCGAGAGCGCATCCGGCCTCCGTGAGGTGAAGTTCGACAACGCGCTCGTCGTTGCTGCTGCGGGTGCGGCTGATAAGGCCCTCTGCTTCAAGCCGCTTGAGCAGCGGCGTTAATGATCCGGGTTCGGTCAGAAGCCGAGCGCTTATCTCCCCAACCGTGATGCCGTCACGCTCCCAGAGGACCAGCATCGCCAGGTATTGCGGGTAGGTAAGCCCAATCGCTTGGAGAAGTGGCTTGTAGGCTTTGGTCATCTGCAGCGATGCGGAATAGAGCGCGAAACACAGCTGGTTGTCCAGCTGTAACTGTTGGTTTAGGCGAGTCTTCGTCATGGGTGACCGGGGCTAGGTGAGAGGATTCACGTTACCGCGCTGTCTGGCTCTCTTCCAGTTCTGCGCGCCTGCTCAAGGGCGGATCTCGATCAGCGTACCGTTCTTCACCAGATTCCATATTTCCCGCATGTCATCATTTTTCAGCGCGATGCAGCCCTCGGTCCAGTTGAGAGTATGAAAGAACCACTCAGGATACTCCTCGTCCAGCGGGGTGCCGTGAAGCATGATCATGCTGCCTGGCCGAACTCCTTCGCTGCTGGCACGGGCTAGATCCTTGGCATTCGGATAGGAGATGTGCATCGCAAGGTTGTATTTGTCTGAGTTCTTGCGCCAGTCGATCCAGTAAAAACCCTCGGGGGTGCGCTGGTCGCCTTCGCGCTCTTTTGGACCGGGCTGTTTGCCAAGCGAAACCCGATAGCTCTTCATCGTGGTGCCGCGGCTGATGAGATGAAGCTGGCGCTCGGATTTGATCACCAGCACCTTGTCGATGAAAGTATCGTCGAATGCCGGCGCGGCAGTGGCGTGGGTGAGGGCAGCAAACGTAATGCAGAAGATCGCTAACAGCCAGCGCATGAGCTTTCCTGAATCCTTACGACATCAGACCTGTCTGCGCGCCACCCGCATCGCTTCGATGGCTTCGTTACGCACCGGGAAGGTCTGCTGCACCCGGTCGGCGAAAAAGTATTCTAGGGTACGCCCAACAGTCGGGAAAGCCAGCTCAGACCAAGGGATGTCGGCCTGCCGAAATAGTCGGACTTCAAGGCTCTCGTCGCCGGCACAGAAATGCTCGTCGATCAGTGAGGCGCGAAAGAACATATAGACCTGGTTGATATGCGGCAGATCGAAAAGCGTATAGAGCTCTAAATCGGAGACTCTGGCACAGGCTTCCTCCAGGGTTTCTCTCACCGCAGCTTCCTGCACTGTTTCGCCGTTTTCCATGAAGCCCGCGGGGAGCGTCCAGAATCCGCGCCTGGGTTCGATTGCGCGGCGGCAAAGCAGCACATGATCTTCCCAGACCGGCAGGCAGCCAGCGACGATTCGCGGATTCTGATAGTGGACCGTTTCGCAGGATGAACAGACGAAACGGAGCCTGTTGTCACCTTCGGGCACACGCTCAGTGATCGAACCGCCGCAGTGGCTGCAGAATTTCATCAGGATTCCTTTTGCAATTGTATGAGCTGAACGAAGTCGTCTGGCCGATCTGGCTATTGGTCAGAGCGTGTCTGCCGCAGGAAGTTTGTCAACCTGAATGGATGCCGTCGGCAAGGTTGCGTTGAATCGCAGCTGGGCTGGCTTTCGACTTTGTCCGTATTGGGCGCCTTGATGATTCATGCCATGATGCCTGGTAAAGATAAATAGAGAAGTTTCATGCTGGACAAGATTCTCCAACGGGTGCGTGACTATTCTCCGCATCTTCTGGAGCCGGAAGGACGGATGCCCGAAGCGGCCGTGCTGATGCCAATCACCCGGGGTGATTCGCCCGAATTGGTGCTCACTCTGCGAGCCAGCGGCCTCTCCACCCATGGCGGGGAGGTGGCATTTCCTGGCGGCCGGCGCGATCCAGAAGATCGAGACCTTATCCACACCGCTTTGCGGGAGGCCGAGGAAGAGGTTGGGCTTGCGCCGGGTATCGTCGAGGTCGTCGGGCCGCTCAGCAGTCTCGTTTCCTTGCACGGTATACATGTCACGCCATACGTGGGCATCGTTCCTGATTACGTCGAATATCGACCCAATGACGCGGAAATTGCAGCGGTATTCTCCGTCCCGCTGGATTTCTTCTGCCAGGACGCACGCGAAGTTACCCATCGAATCGACTATCAGGGTGGCGCGTGGTACGTCCCCTCTTATCGATACGGCGAGTACAAAATATGGGGGCTGACAGCGATCATGATCGTCGAGCTGGTCAACCTGGTGTATGACGCCGGTATCGAGATGCGTCGTCCGCCTGCTTCATACATCGACTTGAGCAAGAAGAGGACGTGATCGTGAAATATCGCCTTGGTGATTCCCGGGTAGAAACCCATCCACAGAGCTGGGTCGCGCCGAGCGCCACACTGGTCGGCAAGATTCGCCTGGAAGCGGGCGCGAACGTCTGGTTCGGCGCGGTGCTGCGTGGGGATAACGAGCTCATCCATATCGGTGAAAACAGCAATGTGCAGGATGGTAGCGTCATGCACACCGACATGGGGTTTCCCCTGACACTGGGGACGGGCGTTACGGTGGGCCACAATGCCATGTTGCACGGTTGCACCGTTGGCGATTACAGCCTGGTGGGTATCAATGCAGTAATCCTCAACGGCGCGAAGATCGGTAAGTACTGCATCATCGGCGCCAATACGCTTATCGCCGAAGGCAAAGAGATTCCAGACGGCTCGCTGGTAGTGGGGTCGCCTGGCAAAGTGGTGCGGGAATTGACCGAGCAACAGAAGAAAATGCTCGAGGCGAGCGCTGCCCACTACGTGCACAACGCTCAGCGCTATGCGCGTGATCTTGTGGAGCAGAACGATTGACTGACCTTGACAAGCCGGTCGCTTCTCCTTGCGTGAGCGTATGTGCATTGGACGAAGACGAGATCTGTACCGGCTGCCAGCGCAGCATTGAGGAGATCGGCCGCTGGAGCCGGATGGACAATCTCGAACGACGTCAGGTGCTGCTGCGCTGCCACGAGCGTGCACGCGCGAGCGGGCTGCTTTTCTAGCATCGACGGCTACGTGCCGGCGGCCCTAATTAACATCTCTGCATATCGAGGAATGTCATGTCCCGAATTGGTACGCCGCTTTCCCTCAGCGCCACCCGCGTGCTGCTCTGCGGCTCCGGTGAGCTCGGCAAGGAATTGGTGATCGAACTTCAGCGTCTAGGAGTCGAGGTCATCGCTGTGGACCGCTACGCCAATGCCCCGGCCATGCAGGTCGCACATCGACATCACGTCATCGACATGTTGGATGGTGCTGAGTTGCGAGCAGTCATCGAACATGAAAAACCGCATTTCATCGTGCCGGAAATCGAGGCGATCGCGACCGCAACTCTGGTCGAGTTGGAGAGCGAAGGCTATACCGTCATCCCCACTGCCCGCGCCGCGCAGCTCACCATGAACCGCGAGGGCATTCGTCGCTTGGCTGCAGAAGAGCTGGGTTTGCCTACCTCGCCTTATCGGTTCGCAGACTCTCTGGACGAATGTCGCGCAGCGACCGCTGTGCTTGGTTTCCCTTGTCTGATCAAACCGGTCATGAGTTCGTCTGGTAAAGGTCAGTCGGTTCTGCGGAGTGAAAACGATGTACTTTCGGCGTGGGAGTACGCCCAGGCAGGGGGGAGGGCCGGAAAAGGTCGCGTGATCGTCGAGGGCTTCATCGATTTCGATTACGAAATTACTTTGCTGACCGTTCGGCACGCGGGCGGCACCACCTTTTGCCAGCCTGTCGGGCATCGGCAGGAAAAGGGCGACTATCAGGAGTCGTGGCAGCCGCAACCCATGGCTGCCGGCGCAATGGCTGAGGCAGAACGCATAGCTCGAGCGGTCACCGATGCATTGGGTGGCCGCGGCATCTTTGGTGTCGAGCTATTCGTCAAGGGCGATCAAGTCTGGTTCTGCGAGGTTTCTCCGCGCCCTCATGATACTGGCCTGGTCACGCTTATCTCCCAGGATCTTTCCGAGTTCGCGCTGCATGCGCGAGCGATTCTCGGTCTGCCGATCCCTGCGATTCGGCAGTTCGGGCCATCGGCATCTGCAGTCTTGTTGGTAGAAGGAGAGTCAGAGCAGGTGAGCTTCGGCAATCTGGCTGCTGCGATGGCTGAGCCTGATACTGCGCTGCGGCTGTTCGGCAAACCTGGTGTCAGTGGGCAGCGACGCATGGGCGTCGCGCTGGCCCGAGATGCATCAATAGAGGCTGCGCGCGCCAAGGCGTCACGAGCGGCCTCGGCAATCGATACTCAGCTGTAGGGGCTAGCAGCCGTAAGCACACCGGTCGACGCGCACTACTGAGCGTCGACCGCCGCTTGGCTATCTTCGACGACCCACGCGCGTACGCTTTTTACCCGGTTGTCAGCGGCCTGCAGGATCTCCAGCCGGTACTGGTTGATCTGCAGGCAGATGCCGCTATCTGGAATATGTTCCAGCGCTTCGGTGATCAGCCCATTGATGGTCTTGGGGCCATCGCATGGAAGATGCCAGCCCAGGGCTCTGTTCACTTCACGAAGATAGGCGGCACCATCGATCACCAGTGTGCCGTCTTCCTGAGGGTGTATGTCAGGGCTGCGCAATGCGTCCTGATTGCTGAATTCGCCAACGATCTCTTCGAGAATGTCTTCAAGCGTGACGATTCCCAGCACGTCCCCATACTCATCGACCACGATGCCGATGCGTCGTTTCTGCTTTTGAAAATTCACCAGCTGCGTTGAGAGTGGAGTGTTTTCCGGGATGAAATAGGGTTCGTCGCAGGCCGCCAGCAGGCTTTCCCGTGTCAGCTGGTCATGGCTGAGCAGACGTGCAATCTGGCGCATGTGCACGATGCCTTCAATCTGGTTGATATCCTTGCGGAATACCGGGAGTCGAGTATGTGGCGTCGTGCGCAACTGGCTCACAATGGTTTCTAGGTCGTCCTCGAGGTCGATACCCGCCACTTCGTTTCGCGGAATCATGATGTCATCGACGGTGACCCGTTCGAGGTCGAGAATGCCAAGCAGCATGCTCTGTCGTTTCATCGGCATATCGCTGCCGGACTCATGCACCACGCTGCGCAGTTCCTCGGTGGTAAGGCTGTCGCTACCTTTATTGGACAGATCGACTCCAAGTAGCCTGAGCAGGCCGTTGCTGATCCAGCTCAGCAAGGCCACCAGTGGGTACAGCACCTTTTGCAGCATGAGCAACGGAAGACTGACAGGGTAAGCCACCGACTCGGGCCGCAAAGCAGCGAGAGTCTTGGGCGTGATCTCGCCGAAAATGAGCAGGACGATGGTCAGGCCGATGGTCGCGATTGCAATGCCGGCTTCGCCCCACAGCTTGATAGCCAGTACGGTTGCGATCGCCGATGCGAGAATGTTGACGAAGTTGTTGCCGACAAGAATGGTGCCGAGCAGTCGGTCCGGGCGCTCTAGCAGCGCGCTTGCCCGTTTCGCACCGCGATGCCCTTCCTTGGCCTGATGGCGCAGACGATAGCGATTGAGGCTGAGCATCCCGGTTTCTGAGCTCGAAAAGAAAGCCGAACACAACAGCAAAAAGACCAGCATGCCGACCAGAAAGCCGGGGTGTAAGTTCTCCACGTGGTGGTCCTAGATATGCAGGATGAATTCGCGTACCAGCTTGCTGCCGAAATAGGCCAGCATCAGCAAGCAGAAGCCCGCCAGGGTCCAGCGGATAGCCGTGTAGCCTCGCCAGCCCAATTGATGGCGACCCCAGAGCAGCAGCCCGAAAACCACCCAGGCAGTCACCGACAACAGGGTCTTATGCACCAGATGCTGGGCAAAAAGGTTGTCAAGGAACAGCCAGCCAGAGACCAGCGATGCGGAGAGCAGCAGCCAGCCCGCGAGTAGAAATCCGAAAAGAAGACTTTCCATGGTTTGAAGCGGCGGAAAGTTCTTGATGAGACCGGAGGGGTGCTTGTGCTTGAGATGGTGGTCCTGCAAGAGCAGCAGCAGTGACTGAAAGACAGCGATCGTCAGCATTCCATACGCGAGTATGGAAAACAGGATATGGGCGAGTATGCCCGGCTGCTCACTGATGGCCGGCACTGTGCCGGATGGCGCGAACTGCGCGAACAGAACAGTCAGGCAGCCCAGCGGGAAAAGCAGCAGTAGTAAGTTTTCGACCGGCATGCGGTGCAGCGCCAGCAGAATCAGAAGGATCACTGCCGCCGCGATCAGGCTCGAAGCCGTGAAAAAGTCAAGGTGCAGCCCATCCGGCGAGAGCAACTGGATGAACAGGCTCACCCCATGCGCAATGAGAGCCAGGGCGCCCAGGACGAGAAGCAGACGTTTGTCCGGAACGGTGCGTTGCGCCAGGCGCAGGCCTTGATATCCGGTGACGCCAGCATAAAGGCAGGCGGCAGCTAAGCTCGGGAGCAGAGGGTGCATAGGTCTGTTAGCAGGCTCGAAAGGCGTTGAGTGTGGCACAAAGACCGGATGCACAAAAGTGGGCGAACTGTGCGGTCTGTTGCGGGTATCGCAGTCGTAAACCGGCTTGCCGAATTTGCTTTTAGGGCACTTCTGCATAGTTGGTTTCGCGGGCATTGATGAAATGCATAGTGGCGGGGTACCGGGCCGGGGCTCGCAGCTTCTATAATCCGCTCCCTTAACCACACCCAGCGTGGAATTGGCACATGTTTGAAAACCTAACCGACCGCCTCTCGCAAACGCTTCGCCATGTGACCGGCAAGGCCAAGCTGACCGAGGAAAACATCAAGGACACCTTGCGGGAAGTACGCATGGCGCTGCTTGAAGCAGACGTCGCGCTACCTGTGGTCAAGGAGTTCGTCGCCAAGGTCAAGGACAGAGCCGTCGGTACGGAGGTCTCCAAGAGCCTGACGCCAGGCCAGGCATTTGTGAAGATTGTCCGGGCTGAGCTCGAAGAGCTCATGGGCGCGGCCAATGAAGATCTCTCGCTTGGAGTGGTGCCGCCGGCTGTGGTGCTGATGGCGGGTCTTCAGGGTGCAGGCAAGACCACTACAGTGGGCAAGCTGGCCCGATTCCTCAAGGAGCGCAAGAAGAAGTCCGTGCTGGTTGTGTCGGCCGACATCTATCGTCCTGCGGCTATCAAGCAGCTAGAGACATTGGCCGCCGAGGTGGGAGTTACCTTCTTTCCGTCGGACAGCAGCCAGAAGCCTGTCGAGATCGCCCTGGCGGCCATTCGCGAGGCCAAACTCAAGTACATCGACGTAGTACTGGTCGATACCGCCGGCCGATTGGCTATCGATGCTGACATGATGGCCGAGATCCAGGCCGTTCACGCCGCTATCAAGCCCGCCGAGACGCTGTTCGTCGTCGACGCGATGACCGGGCAGGACGCGGCGAATACTGCCAAGGCGTTCGGTGAAGCGCTGCCGCTGACCGGTGTGGTACTCACAAAGGTCGACGGTGATGCACGAGGCGGCGCCGCACTCTCGGTGCGTCAGATCACCGGCAAGCCGATCAAATTCCTCGGTATGGGTGAAAAAAGCGATGCGCTTGAGCCGTTTCACCCGGACCGTATTGCTTCGCGGATCTTGGGTATGGGCGACGTGCTCAGCCTTATCGAGCAGGCAGAGCAGACGCTTGACAGAGAAAAGGCCGAGAAACTCACCAAGAAGCTCAAAAAAGGAAAGGGCTTCGATCTTGAGGATTTCCGCGACCAGCTCCAGCAAATGAAGAATATGGGTGGTCTTGGTGGCTTGATGGACAAGTTGCCATCGATTGGCGGCGTTAACCTGTCGCAGATGGGCAATGCCCAGGGTGCGGCAGAGAAACAGTTCAAGCAGATGGAAGCCATCATCAACTCCATGACACCTGTGGAGCGTCGCAACCCCGACATTATCAGTGGTTCGCGCAAGCGTCGCATTGCCATGGGCTCAGGCACGCAGGTGCAGGACATTGGTCGTCTGATCAAGCAGCATAAACAGATGCAGAAGATGATGAAGAAGGTCAGCGGTAAAGGCGGCATGGCCAAGATGATGCGCGGTATGGGCGGCATGTTTCCCGGCGGCGGCGGGATGCCCAAGTTCTAGTTTCTAGCTGCGCCGCGGCGCGATACCGGGCCTGCGATTCAGGCGGAGCAGGCCTGGCGCGGGGGCTGCAGTCCATTTTGAAAAAGCCATTTGCAAAAGTCCGGATAATCCTTAGAATATGCGGCCTTTCGGGCCTTGGGCCCTGCAATCCAGATTTGCTGTACCGACTACAGGAACGATGTTCACATGGTAACTATTCGTCTCGCCCGTGGCGGCTCCAAGAAGCGCCCTTTCTACCACCTGACCGTGACCAACAGCCGCAACCCGCGCGATGGTCGCTTCGTTGAGCGTATCGGTTTCTTCAATCCGATCGCTTCGGGTGCGGAAGTGAAGCTTTCTGTCAATCAGGAGCGTGCTACTTATTGGTTGAGCCAGGGCGCCCAGCCGTCTGAGCGTGTTGCTCAGCTGCTGAAGGAAGCATCCAAGGCTGCTGCCTAAATCCATGAACGCAACGTCAGCTCCGGTCGAAGACCTGATCGTCATCGGCAAGATCGTTTCGGTGCATGGCGTGCGTGGTGACGTTAAGGTCTATTCCTTTACCGATCCGATTGACAACTTGCTGGGCTATAAGCGCTGGACGCTGAGGCGAGGCGATGAGGTCAAGCAGGTTGAGCTGGTCAAGGGTCGTCTCCAGGGCAAAATACTGGTGGCTACGCTTCAAGGGCTGACTGATCGTGAGGAGGCGCGCACTTACGCCGACTTCGAGATCTGTATTCCTCGTAGCGAACTGCCCGACTTGTCTGGCGACGACTATTACTGGTTCCAGCTTCAGGGACTGACGGTAATCAACCAGCTTGGGCAAGTGCTCGGGCGGGTGGATCATCTTCTTGAGACAGGTGCCAACGATGTTCTGGTGGTCAAGCCGTTCGACGGCAGCCTGGATGATCGTGAGCGTTTGCTGCCCTATACCGACCCCTGTGTGCTGAAGGTCGATCTGGATGCAGGCGAGATGCACGTCGAATGGGATGCGGACTTCTGAGTGACATGTCCGGTTTTCGCGTCGAAGTGATCAGTCTTTTCCCGGAGATGTTCGCTGCTATCCGAGACTTTGGTATCACCAGTCGCGCGGTCAAGCAGGGGCTTCTCCAGCTCAGATGCTGGAATCCCAGGAGCTACACCGAGGATCGCCACCAGACGGTGGATGATCGGCCGTTCGGCGGTGGCCCAGGTATGGTAATGAAGATCAAGCCACTCGAGCTTGCTTTGGCGGATGCCAAGCAGGCCGCTGGCGAGAGTGCGAAGGTGATCTACCTATCGCCTCAGGGACGCCAGCTGAAACAGGCTGATGTCCGCGACCTGGCGAAGGATGAGGCACTTATCCTGATTGCGGGTCGCTACGAAGGTATTGATGAGCGCTTCATTGAAGCGCATGTCGATGAGGAATGGTCGATTGGCGACTACGTCCTGTCTGGCGGTGAATTGCCGGCCATGGTGCTGATCGATGCGGTGACCCGCTTGCTCCCTGGGGCGCTGGGTCATGCTGATTCCGCCGAGGAGGACTCGTTTACAGACGGCCTGCTCGACTGCCCGCATTACACACGACCGGAAGTGTATGCGGATAAACGTGTTCCTGAGGTGCTGCTAAGCGGCAACCATGAACACATCCGGCGCTGGCGTTTGCAGCAATCCCTTGGAAGGACCTGGGAACGCCGCGCTGATCTTCTGGATAGCCGCTCGCTTTCTGGGGAAGAACAAAAGCTGCTGAAGGAATACATCCGTCAGCGGGACGATAGTTAACGTATCGATGGCACGCCATGAAGGCTTGTCTTAGGAGCACAGCATGACCAACAAGATTATCCAGGCGCTCGAAGCAGAGCAGATGACCAAAGAACTACCCCCGTTCGCCCCCGGCGACACGGTTGTTGTTCAGGTCAAGGTAAAAGAAGGCGAGCGTGAGCGTCTACAGGCCTTCGAAGGCGTAGTGATCGGCAAGCGTAACCGCGGCCTGAACAGCGCTTTCACTGTACGTAAGATTTCCAATGGCGTTGGTGTTGAGCGTACCTTCCAGTACTACAGCCCGATGGTCGACAGCCTCAGCGTCAAGCGTCGTGGTGACGTTCGCAAGGCCAAGTTGTATTACCTCCGAGCGCTGTCCGGCAAAGCGGCACGTATCAAGGAAAAGCTTTCCTAAGAAAGTTTTTTCCAGCAAAAAAAAGCAGCCTTCGGGCTGCTTTTTTCGTTTATGTAATCCGTTATTCCCTGCATAGACGGCGCTTGCTCAGCTGGCCGTAAGACATGACCAAGCATTCTGGCGAGACGGCAGCCGGCTGTGGAACACTAGCGCTCCATTCTGATGGCGCCCGACAATGCCTGTTCTTGATGATCCCTTGATCGACCATTTTCTCGATGCTCTCTGGCTAGAGAAGGGGCTCTCAGACAATACCCGCGACGCTTATCGCAGCGACTTGGCATTGTTCAATGCCTGGCTCGATGAGCGCGGTGTTCGTTTGGTAGAGGCAGGCCGCGAGATGATCCTCGATCACCTCGCCTGGCGTCTGGCTACCAATTATAAAGCGCGCTCTACCGCCCGATTGCTGTCCGGGCTTCGTGGCTTCTATCGTTTCCTGCTCAGGGAAGGCGTGATTACGGTTGACCCGACGCTGCGGGTCGAGCTACCGAAGCTTGGGCGTCCCTTGCCGAAAGCGCTCTCGGAGGCTGATGTCGAAGCGCTGTTGGGCGCTCCGGATATAGGGGATGCTCTGGGGATGCGTGATCGGGCAATGCTGGAAATGCTCTATGCAACCGGGCTGCGGGTAACGGAGCTGGTCAGTCTGAGCCTGGAGCAGATCAATACTCGGCAGGGAGTCTTACGCACCTTCGGCAAGGGCAACAAAGAGCGACTGGTTCCCCTTGGTGAAGAGGCGCTGCATTGGGTTACGCGTTACATGCGCGATGCGCGTGAGGTGCTTCTTGCAGGTAAGCCCAGCGATGTGGTGTTTCCCAGCCGGCGTGGCGATCTGATGACACGTCAGACGTTCTGGCATCGAATCAAACTGCATGCACGCCAGGCTGGAATAGCGGCGTCCATCTCCCCGCACACCCTGCGTCACGCATTCGCCACGCATCTGCTCAATCACGGCGCCGATCTTAGAACTGTCCAGATGTTGTTGGGCCACAGCGATCTGTCGACCACGCAGATCTATACGCACATCGCGCGCGCGCGTCTGCAAGAACTGCATGCGCAACATCACCCGCGCGGTTGACGGCGGGCGCAAAGGTGCGCGGCGTCCCACAAAGTCATTGCACGGGCAGCCGACGCCTCGGGCTCGATAGTTGGGGCTATGTTAATCTGCTGGCCTTTCCCTCGATCGAAGTCGCCAGGAGACTCCATGCGCGTGACTCGTTTATTTGCTGCCGTTTCGCTCGGCCTTGCCAGCACTTTTGCTCTGGCTGCCGATGCCGATGCCGACAAGGCCATTCGTGATTCGCTCCACTCCATCCAGCCCGACATGCCAATCGAGGCGATTGCCGAAAGCCCCATGGACGGTGTGTATCAAGTTCAGCTCAAAGGTGGGCGGCAGCTCTACGCCAGCGCTGACGGCCAGTTTGTGATTCAGGGATACATGTTTCAGTTCAAGGACGGCCAAGCTTCCAATCTGACCGAGCAGGCCCAAAACCGCTCCGTTGAAAAGACTATCGAGGCGGTTCCTGAAAACGAGATGGTCATCTTCGCACCCAAGAATCCGAAGACTCATATCACCGTCTTCACCGATACGGACTGCGGTTACTGCCAGAAGCTACACAGCGAGGTCGCCGAGCTTAACCGGCTGGGTGTCGAGGTTCGCTACATGGCCTTCCCACGGCAGGGGATGGGGAGTCATGGTGCCAATACGCTGACCAGTGTCTGGTGCGCGAAAGATCCTCAAGCAGCAATGAACAAAGCCAAGGCCCGTGAGGAGGTCCCGGCCGCCAGTTGCGAGAATCCGGTTGCCAAGCAATATGAGTTGGGCCAGTTGATCGGCGTTCAAGGAACCCCAGCGATCATTCTGGCCGACGGTCAGATCATTCCTGGTTATCAGCCGGCACCGCAGCTCGCAGAGCTGGCCCTTAGAGCGCAGTAGCCTGATAGGGTGGGGGTGGCGCCGACGCAATAAGGTAGCCACTCCTTACCGGACCTTGGAACTGTAACGCCTCCCGTGTTCAAAGCTAGAAGGTGCACTGAGGAGGCGATTAGATGAAACTTGAAGGTTCCTGTCACTGCAAGGCTGTTCGTTTTTCACTCGAATCGGCTGAGCCTTATCCGTTCATGCGCTGTTATTGCTCAATCTGTCGCAAGACGGCTGGGGCGGGCGGTTATGCAATCAATCTGGGCGGAGACAATCGGACCCTCGCCGTCGAGGGTCGGGAGAATCTGAGCGTTTATCAAGCTCGAATGATCGATCCTGAAACCGGCTCAGCCCGGGTCAGCGATGGTCAGCGCCACTTTTGCAAAGTCTGTGGTAGTGCGCTTTGGCTGTGGGATCCGAACTGGCCCGATCTTGTCCATCCGCTGGCCTCGGCGATAGACAGCGACTTGCCCAGCCCACCAGAGTGCACCCATCTGATGCTCGGCTCCAAGGCATCCTGGGTAGAACCACAGGTTGGGCCCGACGATCGTTGTTTCGATGAGTATCCGGACGAATCCCTTGCCCAATGGCATCAGCGTCTAGGATTGCAGGACAACGCTGACTAGCGGCGTTCACCGTCGCCGCGGATTTGACTAAATCTCGCTCGCTTCGTAATGTGCGACTCTTTTGTTCGGCCGCTGTGTGGCGCCGTTCGCTGGCAATGGGGAGCGCATCTTGAAACCGGTGAAAGTGGGCATCTGTGGGTTGGGAACCGTCGGTGGCGGTACCTTCAATGTGCTCGAGCGCAATGCTGCGGAGATCGCACGCCGAGCAGGCCGTGGGATTGAAGTCGCGCAAATTGCGGCTCGTCGTGCAAACCCCAAGTGCGACACCGGCGACACCCCGATTACCGCCGATATATTCGAAGTGGCCAATAATCCCGAGATCGATATCGTTGTCGAACTGATAGGTGGCTATACCCTGGCTCGTGAGTTGGTGCTCAAAGCTCTCGAGAACGGCAAGCATGTGGTCACTGCAAACAAGGCGTTGATCGCAGTCCATGGCAACGAAATCTTCGCTAAAGCGCGTGAGAAAGGTGTGATCGTCGCTTTCGAGGCGTCGGTCGCGGGCGGCATTCCCATCATCAAGGCGATCCGCGAAGGCCTCGCTGGTAATCAGATCAATTGGCTCGCTGGCATCATCAATGGCACTGGCAACTTCATTCTCACCGAGATGCGTGAGAAAGGGCGGACCTTCGAGGACGTTCTCCAGGAAGCCCAGGAGCTTGGTTACGCGGAAGCTGATCCCACTTTTGATGTCGAGGGCATCGACGCGGCCCACAAGTTGACCATCCTTGCTTCTATTGCCTTCGGCGTGCCGCTTCAGTTCGACAAGGCCTATACCGAGGGTATCTCACAATTAACCACAGCCGACGTTAATTATGCCGAAGCGCTGGGCTACCGCATCAAGCATCTAGGTGTGGCTCGTAGTACGGCGTCGGGCATCGAGTTGCGCGTTCATCCGACGCTCATTCCTGCGGATCGGCTGATTGCCAATGTCAACGGTGTAATGAATGCGGTCATGGTCAACGGCGATGCTGTTGGCTCGACCCTCTACTACGGCGCTGGCGCCGGAATGGAGCCAACCGCCTCGGCTGTGGTGGCGGATCTAGTCGATGTTGCGCGCGCGCTGACCACCGACCCTAACAACCGCGTTCCGCATCTTGCGTTCCAGCCTGATTCGCTTTCTGCCCATCCGATCCTGGCGATCGAATCTTGTGAAAGTGCCTACTACCTTCGTATTCAGGCCAAAGATCATCCGGGCGTTCTCGCTCAAGTGGCAACCATCCTGTCCGAGCGTGGCATCAACATCGAATCGATCATGCAGAAGGAAGCCGAGGTCCAGGATGGGCTGGTGCCCGTCATTCTGGTTACGCACCGTGTAGTCGAGCAGCGGATCAACGACGCCATTGCGGCGCTCGAAGCGCTGGCCGACGTGGTCGGCAGCGTGGTGCGCATCCGGGTCGAGCAACTGAACTAATCAGCAATGCCGGGCTGCGTGAGCGCTCCCGCAATTCGCTTCCAACGAAGGTTTGAACAATGCGCTACATCAGTACCCGTGGCCAGGCGCCCGCTCTGAATTTCGAAGACGTACTGCTAGCCGGGCTGGCCAGCGATGGCGGCCTCTATGTGCCAGAAAATCTGCCGCGGTTCACCGTCGAGGAGATTGCATCCTGGTCGGGCCTGCCGTATCACGAGCTTGCATTCAAAGTGATGCGCCCGTTCGTTGCCGGCAGTATTCCGGATGCAGATTTCAAACAGATTTTGCAAGAAACCTATGGCGTCTTCGCGCATAGCGCCGTCGCGCCGCTACGCCAGCTGGATAGCAATGAATGGGTGCTCGAGCTGTTCCATGGTCCAACGTTGGCGTTCAAGGATTTCGCCCTTCAGTTGTTAGGGCGTCTACTTGACTATGTGCTCGCAAAGCGCGGGGAGCGGGTCGTAATCATTGGTGCGACGTCCGGGGACACTGGTTCAGCGGCGATCGAAGGCTGTCGCCGCTGCGATAACGTGGATATCTTCATCCTGCACCCGCATAACCGCGTATCTGAAGTACAGCGTCGGCAGATGACCACTATCTCTGGCGAGAACATCCACAATATCGCCATCGAAGGCAACTTCGATGACTGCCAAGAGATGGTCAAGGATAGCTTCGCCGATCAGGGCTTCCTGAAAGGTACTCGTCTGGTCGCCGTCAACTCGATCAACTGGGCGCGAATCATGGCCCAGATCGTTTACTACTTCCATGCGGCGCTGCAGCTTGGCGGGCCGGCTCGCTCGGTTGCATTCTCGGTGCCGACCGGTAATTTCGGCGACATCTTCGCAGGTTATCTGGCACGCAATATGGGCCTGCCGATCAGCCAGCTGGTGGTCGCCACCAACCGCAACGACATCCTCCATCGTTTCATGAGCGGCAACCGCTACGATAAGGACACCCTGCATCCGTCGCTTTCACCGTCGATGGACATCATGGTGTCGTCCAACTTCGAACGCCTGCTATTCGACCTTCACGGCCGTAATGGTGCTGCGGTAGCCGAACTCATGAGTGCCTTCAAAGCCAGCGGCAAACTCTCGGTAGAGGAAGAGCGCTGGACCGAAGCACGCAAGCTCTTCGATTCGCTTGCCGTAGACGATGAGCAGACATGCAAAACCATCGCCGAGGTCTTTGAGGCCACTGGTGAGCTGCTGGACCCGCATACGGCGATCGGCGTCTACGCGGCGCGTGAATGCCGCCGCAGCCTGGCGATACCAATGGTGACGCTAGCCACCGCGCACCCGGTCAAATTCCCGGAGGCGGTAGAGAAAGCTGGCGTAGGCAAGGCGCTGGAGTTACCGGCTCATCTGGCTGACCTGTTCGAGCGTCCCGAGCGCTGTACGGTCCTGAGCAACGACCTGAAGGCCATGCAAGCCTTTGTCACCGAGCACGGCAATCGCGGCAAACCGCTGTAATCGATGATGAGGACAAAAAGGCCAGTCGACTGACTGGCCTTTTTTATTTCCGCGATTGCACGTCCTGTTGCGATTTACTCGTCGAATTCCTCCCACCCGCCCATTTCCTTCCAGCGATTAACGATGCCGCAGAACAGCTCTGCGGTTTTCTCAGTGTCGTAGCGGGCGGAGTGGGCCTCGCGGCCATCAAAGTCGATGTCGGCAGCCTGGCACGCCTTGGCCAGCACCGTCTGGCCGTAGGCGAGGCCGGCGAGGGTGGCGGTGTCAAAGCTCGAGAAAGGGTGGAACGGGTTACGCTTGATGTCACAGCGAGCAATGGCTGCGTTAAGAAAGCCCAAATCGAAGCTGCTGTTATGGCCAACCAGGATTGCGCGTTTGCATCCTGCCGATTTCACCGCCTTGCGCACGCTGCGGATGATCTCGTTCATCGCTTGTGACTCAGGGACAGCCATGCGCAGCGGGTGATCCAGCTTGATGCCGGTGAACTCCAGTGCGGCGGCCTCGATATTGGCACCGGCGAAGGGCTCCACCCGGAAGAACTGGGTTTCCTGTGGGTAGAGCAGGCCCTGCTCATCCATGCCTATGGTTACCGCAGCGATTTCCAGCAACGCATCGGTGGCGCAGTTGAATCCCCCGCACTCGACGTCCACTACCACCGGCAGGAAGCCTCGGAAGCGCCTTGCCATGGGCGAGCGCGGCTTTCCGGGGAGGTTGCCTTCGAGTTCGTCGTCGAACTGCTCGTCACTCATGCGTTTGTCTCCAGCCGCCATTGCAGGGTTTCGCCGGCGCGCAACGGCACCACGTTATGTTCGCCAAATGGCAAGTTGGCTGGAACGCTCCAGGACTCACGCACAAGTGTGATCTGGTCGGTGTTGCGGGGCATGCCATAGAAGTCGGCGCCGAAGTGGCTGGCGAAGGCTTCCAAACGATCCAGTGCTTTGCGCTGCTCGAACGCTTCAGCGTACAACTCGATTGCCGCAAACGCGGTATAGCACCCGGCACAACCGCACGCGTTTTCCTTGGCGTGTTGGGCATGCGGTGCGGAGTCTGTGCCGAGAAAGAACTTCGGGTTGCCGCTGGTGGCTGCGTCGAGCAGCGATTCCTGATGAACGTTGCGCTTGAGGATCGGCAGACAGAAGAAATGCGGGCGGATACCGCCGACCAGCATGTGGTTACGGTTATAGAGCAGGTGGTGTGCGGTTATGGTAGCGCCTACGTTGCTGCTGGCACCTTCGACGAACTGCACTGCATCGCGGGTAGTGATGTGCTCGAACACGACCTTGAGGCTGGGGAAGCGCTCGGTCACGCGGCTCAGCTGTTCATCGATGAAGTACTTTTCGCGATCGAAGATGTCGATTTCCGCGCGTGTGACTTCGCCGTGCACCAGTAGCGGCAAGCCGACTTCAGCCATGGTTTCCAGCACCGGAAAGATGTTGTCGATGCGCGTCACACCTGAGGCCGAATTGGTTGTCGCGCCGGCCGGATAAAGCTTGGCCGCATGAACGTAGCCGCAGGCCTTGGCTGCACGTATGTCGTCGGGCTGCGTGCCATCGGTAAGGTAAAGCACCATCAGTGGCTCGAAGCCATTCCTGGCCGGCCGTGCTGCGAGAATACGCTGACGGTAGGCGTCGGCTTCGATCGCATTGCGAACCGGGGGAACCAGGTTCGGCATGATGATAGCGCGCGCGAACTGGCGTGCGGCGTCCGCCACGGTGTGAGGCAACGCTGCGCCGTCGCGCAGGTGGATGTGCCAATCGTCGGGGCGCAGTAAGGTCAGTCGGTCGGACATGCAGGGTTCCAGGCGGGTAAAACGTGCGGGAATGCTACCGGAAAGCTGTAAAAAAATCGCCGCAGCCGGGATGTCTGGCCAAAACAAAAGCCCACATGCCAAGCGCGACCGTTGCCGTTACCGGTTCAAGTTTTGCAGGCACGCACCGATACCCCGTTTGAATGTAGTTCATCGTGGAGCCTACCGTGCGCTTGCGCCTTCTCACCATCGTCTGTCTGCTGGCCTCACCGGCCAACGCGCTTACGTTCCAGACCCGTCTGGAGCGTGTGCAGTGGCAGGTGGAGGGCGACCAGTTCGAGTGTCGGTTGACCCAACCGGTGGCCGGCTTTGGGGCGGGTGAGTTTGTTCGGCGTGCTGGCGAGCAGGCGATCTTTCGCTTGCAGTCGCCTGATCGCTGGATGGGCAATGGCTATGCAACCCTGCTTGCTGCAGCTGCGCCATGGCAGCCGGGGCGGGGCGACATCGACCTGGGCATGGTCTCTGTTATTGGCAGCGGGGAAATCCCGTTCAACAGTTCACAACTGCAAGCTGGGCGTTTGCTCAGTGGCCTTCTCGAGGGGCGCAGTCCGGTTGTGCGTCACCGGACACTGCACGGGGGCGAGTCACTGGAGGTGCGGCTGCTACCTGCGCGTTTCGCTAAGGCCTACGAAGAATTTCGCGCCTGTGCGGCGAAGCTGTTACCAGTCAATTTCGACCAGGTCCGCCAGTCACAGATTGGTTTCCCTTCCGGCGACATCGCGCTGGATGCGCTTGGGCAGGCAAAGCTCGATATCATTCTGCAGTTCCTCAAGGCTGACTCAAGCGTCAATCGCATCCAGCTCGACGGGCACTCTGATAACAGCGGCAACCGGCTGACCAATCGGGACCTTTCCCGCCGTCGCGCGCTGGCGGTCGAGGAATACCTGATTGCCAATGGGGTTCCGAAGGAGCAGATCACGCTTCGCTTTCATGGCGAGCGCTATCCGGTAGTCCCAAACAACAGCGAGGCGAACAAGGCGAAGAATCGCCGGGTGACGCTGAAGTTAGAGCGGGGCCCTGCGACCACCACTGCCGCTGCTGCAGGGAGCGCTCCGTCGTCCTGATGCCTGGCGGCACTCGCGCCCCTGTAAAACATACGTCGCGACCAGTAGAATCCCCGCTTTCCTTAAAATCCCGGGAGTGGATGGCAATGGCCGACGTAAAGAAGGTGGTCCTGGCGTATTCCGGTGGCCTGGACACCTCGGTGATCCTCAAGTGGCTGCAAGACACCTATAACTGTGAAGTGGTGACCTTCACTGCTGACCTCGGTCAGGGCGAGGAAGTCGAGCCAGCCCGTGCCAAGGCCAAGGCCATGGGTGTCGAGGAAATCTACATCGATGATCTGCGTGAAGAGTTCGTCCGCGATTTCGTCTTCCCGATGTTCCGCGCCAACACTGTCTACGAAGGCGAGTACCTGCTGGGCACTTCCATCGCACGTCCGCTGATCGCCAAGCGTCTCATCGAGATCGCCAACGAAACCGGAGCCGATGCCATTTCTCACGGCGCCACCGGCAAGGGCAACGATCAGGTTCGTTTCGAACTCGGTGCTTATGCGCTCAAGCCGGGCGTCAAGGTGATAGCACCCTGGCGTGAGTGGGATCTGCTCTCGCGCGAGAAGCTGATGGATTATGCCGAGAAACATGCGATCCCGATCGAGCGTCATGGCAAGAAGAAGTCGCCTTATTCCATGGATGCCAACCTGCTGCACATCTCCTACGAGGGCGGCGTGCTGGAAGACACCTGGACCGAGCACGAAGAAGACATGTGGCGCTGGACCAAGTCGCCGGAAGCTGCGCCGGACACTCCCACCTATATCGAGCTGACCTACCGCAAAGGCGACATCGTTGCGATCGACGGCAAGGATATGAGCCCGGCCGAAGTGCTTGCGTACCTGAACAAGGTCGGCGGCGAGAACGGCATCGGTCGTCTGGACATCGTCGAGAACCGCTATGTGGGCATGAAGTCCCGTGGCTGCTACGAGACGCCCGGCGGCACCATCATGCTCAAGGGCCATCGGGCCATCGAATCCATTACGTTGGATCGTGAAGTCGCCCACCTGAAAGATGAGCTGATGCCCAAGTACGCCAGCCTCATCTACAACGGTTACTGGTGGAGCCCGGAGCGCAGCATGCTGCAGCAGATGATCGATGCGTCACAGACCAATGTGAACGGCGTGGTTCGTCTGAAGCTCTATAAGGGCAACGTCATTGTTGCTGGCCGTAAATCGGACGACTCGCTGTTCGATGCCAACATCGCAACCTTCGAAGACGATGCCGGCGCATACGATCAAGCTGACGCAGGGGGCTTCATCAAGCTCAACGCATTGCGTATGCGCATTGCTGCGAACAAGGGCCGGACCCAGTTCTAAACCGAACGGGCGCGGCTCTGACATAACCCCGGCCACGAGCCGGGGTTATGCTTTTTGCCTTGCCGAAAATGAGGAGAACCACACCATGAGACTGCTGCATACCATGCTGCGTGTCGGCGATATGGATCGATCCATCGCCTTTTACACCGAAGTGCTGGGCATGACCCTCTTGCGCCGTAAGGACTATCCTGAGGGCAAATTCACCCTGGCCTTCGTAGGATATGGCGACGAAGCTCATAACAGCGTGCTGGAATTGACGCACAACTGGGGCGTTGAAAAATACGATTTGGGCGACGGTTACGGCCACATCGCACTCGAAGTAGAGGACGTCTACAAAGCCTGCGAGGATATTCGCAGCCGTGGTGGCAAGATTACCCGCGAGCCGGGGCCCATGAAGCATGGGACCAGTATCCTGGCGTTCATCGAAGATCCGGATGGTTACAAGGTCGAGCTGCTTTCACCATCGCGCCGGGATTGACAGCCTTCGCAAGAAAAAGCCCCGTAATCGGGGCTTTTTCATTTCAAAGGTCGAAGTCGAACTCGTTCAACTGTTTCTGTAAACGGCGCTCTTCGAGAAGGTTATCAATGATGCGGCGCTTGGTGAGGTTGGTCTTGGCGACTTCAACCGGAGCTTCAGCAGCATCATCTTCGTCTTCGGCGACGAAGTCGTCTTCGATCTGGATATCTTCTTTTTCGGACACTTGTAGTACTCCACGGCATAGGCGCGCTGTTGGCGCACCTTATAGCGACAAATGTGAGGGCCGTAAAAAAGATTTTTTCAATCAGGCGACAGGTTTTCGTCTAAAGGCTTAATCGTCAGTGGTCTTGTGTTTGTATTCGCAGAGGTCTTCGATACGACAGCTACCGCACTGCGGTCTGCGTGCCTTGCAGACGTAGCGGCCATGCAGGATCAGCCAGTGGTGGGCGTCGAGGAGATAATCTTTGGGAACGAACTTGATCAGCCGGCGTTCGACTTCGAGCACGTTCTTGCCGGGGGCAATATTAGTGCGGTTAGCAACACGGAATATGTGGGTATCCACCGCCATGGTGAACTGGCGAAACGCGGTGTTCAGAACTACATTGGCCGTCTTGCGGCCTACGCCTGGCAGTGCTTCGAGATCCTCCCGATTGTCCGGAACTTGGCTGTCGTGTTTTTCAATCAGGATGCGACAGGTCTCGAGAACGTTCTTGGCCTTGCTAGGATAGAGGCCAATGGTCTTTATGTAGCTGCACAGCCCGTCGTAGCCGAGTGCATAAATGGCTTCTGGCGTATTGGCAACCGGGTAGAGCTTTGCGGTGGCCTTGTTGACGCCAACATCCGTCGCCTGCGCTGACAAGATCACTGCAATCAGTAGTTCAAACGGCGTGCTGTAAGCCAGCTCGGTTTTCGGTTCAGGGTTGTCCTCGTGAAGGCGACGAAAGATCTCAAGTCGTTTTGCAGCATTCATGATCGCGTTCCGTCCGGGGTCATTCGATCACGCCGGTAACGCGGACACGACGGCTCTGCACGGGCGCGTCCGGCTGCTTGACCTTGGCGCGTTCGGCCAGTTGATGGTCGATGCGATTCTTTAGCGCAATAAGCAGGCCCAGCACGATGAAAGCGCCTGGCGGCAGGATTGCCAGGAGAAATCCCTTGTAGTCAGTGAATACTGTGATTTGCCAGTCGGCAGCAATGGGTCCGAACAGCAAATGCATGTTGGCGAAAAGGGCGCCAGTCCCGAGCAGTTCTCGCAAGCCTCCCAGCACCACCAGCACCAGCGCGAATCCCACTCCCATCAGCAAGCCATCGTAAGCGGCTATCAACGGGTTGTGCTTGGCGGCGAAGCCGTCTGCTCGGCCGAGAATCACGCAGTTGGTGGTGATCAGCGGAATGAAGATGCCGAGGATCTGGTAGAGCTCGTAGGTATAGGCCTGCATCAGTAGTTCGATGCAGGTCGTCAGGGCTGCGATGATCATCACGAACGCCGGCAGGCGCACTGCGGTATTGACGACCCCTCGAACAAGCGACACGCCAATGTTCGAACACACCAGAACAAGGGCAGTCGCTAGCCCCAGCCCCAAGGCGTTGACTGCCGAGTTGCTTACGCCGAGCAGGGGGCAAAGTCCCAGCAGCTGGACCAATGCCGGGTTGTTCTTCCACAGGCCGTTGACGCTTAGTTCGCGGTAGCTGGGGTTGCTCATTGTATTTGGCCTTCTTGCTCGGGCTGAGGGTCGTCGGCTTGCAGGTCGTCCCGGGTCGCGGCGGCACCGGCACGCGAATGGGTAGTTACCTCGTCCGGTTCGACCTCGCTTTCCAGTGCCTGATCAGCCGTTATCGGTGCCGTGCTAGCCGTCAGCAGCTCCTGTTTATGCGCATCGAAATACTGCAGAGCTCGATGCACGGCGCCAACAACGGCTCGCGGCGTGATGGTCGCACCAGCGAACTGATCGAAATCACCTCGGTCTTTTTTGACGGCCCAGCCTGATGCCTCTGGATTGTTCAATGATCGGTTTTCAAAAGTGCGTATCCAGGGGCTTTTGCTCAGCTCGATCTTGTCACCCAAGCCTGGGGTTTCGCGGTGAGCGACAACGCGTACACCGGCAACCCGACCGTCTGCATGCACGCCAATCAGCAGGTGAATCGCGCCGCTGTAGCCATCCGGCGCTACGGCTTGCAGGATCACCGCCACCGGATTGCCCTCTTTGAGGGCAATATAGGCCGGCAATGGCTGCCGGGTGCCAAGCAGCGGATCCTGTACCTCAAGGCTGTTGTCGAGCAGTTGGTTGTCATAGCTGCCGCTCGGCAGGATTTCGTTCAAGGCGCGCAGTTGCGCTGCACGTTCCGACGCTTCGATGCGCTCTGCAGTGAATTGTTGCAGCACTGTAACGGCGCCAACCGTCACGACAGCGAACAGCCCCAGTACCAGGCTGTTCTTAAGCATCGACCGGCTGAGTTCGGGAAGGATCATGTCATTCGCCCAACTTGAAGCCGCGCTCGGCCTTGCGATGGCCGTAGGTGCGCGGACGGGTGTAGTAATCGATGGTGGGCGCGGTCAGGTTCATCAGCAGCACGGCGAACGCGACGGCGTCCGGATAGCCGCCCCATGCGCGAATGATGTAAACCAGTATGCCGACGCCCGCTCCGAAGATCAGGCGACCCTGGTTGCTCGTCGCGCTGCTTACCGGGTCGGTCACGATGAAGAAGGCGCCAAGCATGGTTGCGCCACTGAGCAGATGGAACAGTGGCGAACCATGGCTATCGGAGCCTGAGCCGTTCCAGAACAGCAAGCTCATGATCGCCAGCGCCGCAAGCATGCCCACTGGCGCGTGCCAGCTGAACAAGCGCTTGTGCAGGAGAAACAAGCCGCCTGCGAGAAATGCGAGGTTGACGACTTCTGATCCGATACCACCGAAGTGGCCAAAGGCAGGATTGGCCCACAGCTCGTCAATGGTCAGACTCTTGTTGACCTTGAGGACATCGAGTGCAGTCGCCTGTGCCCAGCCATCGGCTAAGGAGGCGATGCCCAGAATGTGCTGTAGACCTGCGGTAAAGCTGACGCTATGTGGAACTGGCCAGGTGGTCATCTCCACCGGGAATGAAACCAGCACAACCACGTAGCCGATCATTGCCGGGTTGAACGGATTCTGCCCCAGCCCGCCGTAGAGCTGTTTACCGAAGACGATGGCACTTCCAGTAGCGATCAGCGTCAGCCACCAAGGGGAATACGGTGGAAGTGCCAGTGCCAGCAGCACAGCCGTCACCAGTGCGCTGCCATCGCGGAGGAAGAACTGCACCGGCCTTTGCCTGAGCTTGAGGATTACAGCTTCAAAGCTAAGCGCCACGATACTGGCCCAGGCCAGATTGATCAGCGTACCGGCGCCATACAGCCAGGTCAGCACGAGCACGCCGGGCAGAGTTGCCGCCAGCACCGTCAGCATCACTCGCTGGGTGCGGTTGTTGCCCTTGGTGTGCGGTGAAGTAATACGAGGCAGGGCCATTGGCTCTCCGGTTGAAGACTGGTATGGGCGCTGATGATTGATCGCCCAGGTGGTTACGCCTGCGGGGTGTCCGCTCCCAATGAATCGGTATGGGCTTGCAACTTTTGCTCGGCCTCGCTCAGGCGAGATTTCGCTGCCGATATCGCGTCAGGATCAGCAGCATCGTCGCGCTCCAGTTTGCGAAGGTCCGCGCGGGCGAAGGCAAGATCGGTCTTCAGTGTGCGAGTCAGTTCATCCACGGGGCGTTTTTCACTACGGATCAGCTCGGGTGCAGGTTTTCCGGAACTCGCCTCGGCATCGTGCAACGCCTGCTCCGCGCTGGCCAGGCCGTCCCGAAGCCGGCTCAGCTCGGCGTTATCGACACCTGCTTTTACCGCTTTTTTCAGCTCGGCGCGCTTCATCGCCAGCTCGATTTTCGCTTTCTTGAGCGCTTCCTCGCCGAGGGGGATAGCTGCAGGGCCTGGCGCTGGGTCTTGCGATGGTTGCAGTGCTTCTTCGGTCTTCGCCAGGTCGGCATGCAGCCGGCTCAGCTCATCGTTCTGCTCCGAGTCTCGCGAATCCACCTTTTCCAGCTTGCGGATCTGCGCGCGCAACATCGCGGCTTCGATCTTGGCTTTCTTGGCTGCGTCGTCGCTTGGGGCCTTTGCTGGTGCGCTGGCGGGTGCGCCGGTTCCATCCGCTGCCAATACCAGATCCGCGGCCGCCAGCTGGGTCTGGAGCTTGCTCAGCTCAGCCTGCTGCGCGGCGTCGAGGTTCTCAAGCTTTTCCAGCTTGCGAATTTGTGCGCGCAGCATCGCGGCTTCGATCTTGGCTTTCTTGGCTGCGTCGTCGCTTGGGGCCTTAGCTGGTGCGCTGGTCGGTGCGCCGGTGCTTGCCGCTGCCAAGGCCAGATCCGCGGCCGCCAGCTGGGTCTGGAGCTTGCTCAGCTCAGCCTGCTGCGCGGCGTCGAGGTTCTCGAGCTTTTCCAGCTTGCGAATTTGTGCGCGCAGCATCGCGGCTTCGATCTTGGCTTTCTTGGCTGCGTCGTCGCTTGGGGCCTTAGCTGGTGCGCTGGTCGGTGCGCCGGTGCTTGCCGCTGCCAAGGCCAGATCCGCGGCCGCCAGCTGGGTCTGGAGCTTGCTCAGCTCAGCCTGCTGCGCGGCGTCGAGGTTCTCGAGCTTTTCCAGCTTGCGAATTTGTGCGCGCAGCATCGCGGCTTCGATCTTGGCTTTCTTGGCTGCGTCGTCGCTTGGGGCCTTTGTTGGTGCGCTGGCGGGCGCGCCGGTGCTTGCCGCTGCCAATGCCAGATCCGCGGCCGCCAGCTGGGTCTGGAGCTTAGTCAGCTCAGCCTGCTGCGCGGCGTCGAGATTCTCGAGCTTTTCCAGCTTGCGAATTTGTGCGCGCAGCATCGCGGCTTCGATCTTGGCTTTCTTGGCTGCGTCGTCGCTTGGGGCCTTAGCTGGTGCGCTGGTCGGTGCGCCGGTGCTTGCCGCTGCCAAGGCCAGATCCGCGGCCGCCAGCTGGGTCTGGAGCTTGCTCAGCTCAGCCTGCTGCGCGGCGTCGAGGTTCTCGAGCTTTTCCAGCTTGCGAATCTGTGCGCGCAGCATCGCGGCTTCGATCTTGGCTTTCTTGGCAGCATCGTCATCGGCGACTGTGGGCGCAGCTTGAGCCGCAGGTGTCGCCGCGGTCGCCTCGTCCAACGCCTTCTGCGCCAGCACTGCAGCCTCGCGCAATTGAGCGACCTGTGATTCAAGTTCCGGCGTGGCGTGGGCTGCTAGCTGCTTTTCGGCCTTCTTCAGGGCTACCTGGGCCATGCTCGCTTCGATCTTGAGCTTCTTCTGCTCATCGGAGAGCCCGACTTTGTTTGCCTGAACACGGGCTACCGGGTCGTCGTGGCTGGTGGATGAGCTGGTTTCAGCCTGCGCAGACTTGGCGCGAGCGGCTCGCTCAGCACGCGCCTTGCGGTCGGCTTCCTTCTGTTCTTCGGCTCGTCGTAGGCGCTCCTGCCGCAACTCGAAGCGTTGTTTTGAGTGTTCCGCTTTCTGCTGCTTCTGCTCGAGCGCGCGGATTTCCCCTTTGGCGGCGCGGTAGTACTGCACCAGCGGAATGCTTGATGGGCAGACGTAGGCGCAGGCGCCACATTCGATGCAGTCAAACAGGTTGTATGCCTTGAGCTGTTCATGCTCCTGGCCAAGCGCAAAGAAGTGCAGCTGTTGCGGTAGCAGACTGGCCGGACAGGCCTCTGCGCATTCGCCGCAGCGGATACAGGGCAGCGCTGGGGGCGGTGGAGGGAGCTCGGCGAGGGTGCTGGCGAGTAGGCAGTTGGTGGTCTTGATCAGCGGTACATCCATCGATGGCAGCGTGAACCCCATCATCGGTCCGCCCATGATCAGCCGATTCAAACGACTCTGGTCGAGGCCTGCATAATTCAGTAGTTGCGTAACTGAAGTGCCGATCAGCACCTCGACGTTCATCGGTCGTGTCAATGCTTCGCCGGTAAGGGTGGTAACGCGCGAAATGAGCGGTTTGCCGAGCAGTACAGCGTCATGGATGGCTACACAGGTCCCGACGTTCTGGCAGAGCATGCCGATATCTGCCGGTAGGCCCCCGCTCGGGACTTCTTCACCAGTCAGAATCTGAATCAGCTGCTTTTCACCACCTGATGGATATTTGGTCGGGAAGACCTTGAGCTCGAAGTTGCGCTCGCCAATAGCTGAGCGCACGGCCTCGATCGCCTCAGGCTTGTTATCTTCGATCCCGATCAGGATTTGCTCGGGCTGAATCAGATGAGCCAGTATCTCGATGCCGGCGATCAGCGCTGGCGCCTTCTCACGCATCAGCAGGTCATCGGCAGTAATGTAGGGCTCGCATTCGGTGCCATTGATGATCAGAGCCCGGATCTTGCGGGTAGGTGGAGCCGTCAGCTTGACCGCGGTCGGGAATCCCGCGCCGCCGAGGCCGCTGATTCCAGCCTGACGGATCAGCTCAAGCAGGTCGTTCGGCTGCATGGCACGGTAGTCCGGCCGTGGATACAGCTCGGTCCACTCGTCCAGGCCATCGCTATCTATCACGATGGCATTGCTTAGCATGCCTGACACGTGAGGGTAGGGCTGTGGTCCGATGAAACCAATGGTGCCGGAGGTTGGCGCATGGATCGGGGCACTGACGAAGCCGCTGGCCTCTGCGATTTTCTGTCCCTTCAGCACACGCTCGCCAATCGTGACGCACGGCTCGGCGGGCGCCCCCAAATGCTGAGCGAGCGGAACCACCAGCTGAGCAGGCAGCGGGAACTGCTGGATGGGTGAGCGGTTGGAAAGCTCCTTGCGCTCCGGTGGATGGATTCCACCGTGGATGTCCCATACGTTCATAGAGGTCATGCCGCCTGCTCCCGGTCACTGGCAATCAACTGGCCAGGCGCCAATGGCTGGTCCCATTTCCAGCTCTGCATGTTGCTGCCGACTTCGATCATGTCGATGCAGTCCACCGGGCATGGCTCCACGCACAGGTCACAGCCTGTGCACTCGGAAACGATGACGGTATGCATATGTTTGGCAGCGCCGACAATGGCGTCTACGGGGCAGGCCTGAATGCACTTGGTGCAGCCGATGCATTCGGCTTCTCGGATGTAGGCAACGCGTGGCGGGACTTCGCCCTCCACGGCATCCAGCGGCTCGGGTTCTACATCGAGAAGATCGGCCAGGGCCTGGATGGTCGATTCTCCGCCCGGCGGACATTTGTTGATCTTGTCGCCGCCTGCAATCGCCTCGGCGTAGGGCTTGCAACCCGGGTAGCCACATTGGCCGCATTGAGTCTGCGGCAAAAGTGCGTTGATCTGTTCAGCGATGGGGTCGCCTTCCACGCGAAAGCGCACCGCTGCGAAACCAAGGATGGCGCCGCACACCAGGCAAAGGGCCAGGAGCGCTAGCACGGCTATCACGACGAGACTCATAGCTTGATCAACCCACTGAAGCCCATGAACGCCAGCGACATCAGGCCGGCCGTGACCATGCCGATAGCGGCGCCCTGAAATGACCGTGGGACGTCGGCTATAGCGATGCGCTCACGCATGGCGGCGAACAGCACCAGCACCAGCGAAAAGCCCAGGCCAGCTGCGAACCCGTTCGCCGTTGCGGTGATGAAGGTGAACTCGGATTTGTTGGCATTTAGCAGGGCAACACCAAGCACGATGCAGTTGGTCGTGATCAGTGGCAGGAAGATTCCTAGTACGCGGTAGAGCAGAGGACTGGTCTTGTTCACCACCATTTCGGTGAATTGCACTACCACAGCGATGACCAGGATGAAGCTAATGGTGCGCAGAAATTCGAGGTCCAGCGGTTTCAGCACGTACTGCTGCACGATGTAGCTGCACATTGCAGCAAGGGTCAGAACGAAGGTCGTGGCTAAGGAAAGGCCGATGGCAGTTTCGATCTTTTTGGAGACGCCCATGAATGGGCAGAGACCGAGGAACTGCACCAGCACAAAATTATTGACCAGAATGGCGCTAACCATGATCAGAGCGAGTTCGGTCATCGCGGGGTTCCTGTGCGCTCTGCATGAGCCGAGGCTAAAAGGCCGCTATTATCGGGAACCGGTGGCGAGCGTACAAGGCCGCAAGGGACCACAGCATCGGCTCTCGCTGCGATTCGTTGACACATATGGACATGTACCTGACCTGCGGCAAGGTGTCGGCAGCCTTCGGCTGTGGTCAGATAGTTCGAGGCCGCAGCTTTCAGACAGAGCGGCTGCCGGAGGTGCACGATGAAGATTCGTATGTTGGTCTTGGTGTTAGGGCTTGGGATTGCAAGCCAGGGGAGCGCTGATTCACGCGGTGGCGTTTGGGTCTACCAGCCGGATGGCGGCAGCTATCGAGTGGAAAATCGGTCTTATCAGTACGATCCACGCAGCCCTTATCCTCAGCACAAGCAGTATCCGCAAAACAATTTACCGCCGCGCTATCAAGGTCAGCTCCCGCCACAGTATTACGAGCGCCACCGTGGTTCGGATAGGCAGCACTGGAACCATGAGCGCCGTGGCGATGCGCGCCAACTGCAGCGCTGGAAAGATGAGCGTAGGTCAGGGTTCGACCGTCCTCAGCGCTGGAGTCGCGATCAATCCAACAACTTTGGCCGCCGGCCACCGGTGCGCGATGGACGTGATTTCAGGAGTCACCAGCGTCACGACTACAACACTCGGCACTATCGTCGCTAGACACAACTGCAGTCGTGGGGATGTTGCCGTCGAGCCCGCGGACTCGACGGCGTCTGTCAACGTGCATGGATCGCAAGCTTTACGCGCCCCTAGCGATTCCTCCAGCGTGGTTCGCGCTTCTCCAGAAACGCGCTGACCCCTTCCAGGGTGTCCTCGGCTTCGAACAGGTCGACAAAGGCTTCACGTTCGGCTGCAGCAAGGTTAGCCGGACCGCGGCTGCGCATAGAATCTATGAGCGGTTTGATGGTACGCACCGCCACCGGGCTCTGACGTGCCACGCGAGAGGCCAACAACAGCGCGTGGCCGCGCGCTTCGCCGGAGGCCACTACCTGTTCTACCAGGCCAATGCGTAGTGCCGTATCAGCGGTTAGCCGCTCACCGCAGAGAATCATCCGCTTGGCCCAGCCTTCTCCGACTAACCATGCCAACGCCTGGGTCCCTCCTGCGCACGGGAGTAGACCGACCGAAGCCTCTGGCAGCCCCAGCTGCGCTTGCTGTTCTGCGATGCGGATGTCGCATGCCAGCGCGCATTCCAGGCCGCCGCCAAGGGCGAAGCCATTGATGGCCGCGATGGAAACCCCGCGAAACTCGCGCAAGGCCTCGAAAGCCTCGCCGAAACGCTTTGCCATTTCGCGTGCGCGGAGCCGATCACCGTCGGCAAAAAGTTTGAGATCCGCCCCGGCGCTGAAGAATTTCTCTCCCTGACCGCAGATGACCAATGCGTAGACATCATCGTCATGGTTGAGATGCTCGACGAGTTGCTTGAGCCCGATCAACGACTCGCGATCCCAGGTATTGGCGGGCGGATGATTGATGGTTATGAGCGCGGTGTGGCCGTGCTTTTCCACCGTCAGCTTATGTGTCAGGTCGAAGACACCGGCCTTGTATGGCTCGACTGCGGTACTCATGGTGATTTCCCCTCCTTCGGCTTGCCTGCATCGGCTGTCCGAAATGCCTGAGTGGGCAGGCCTTCGTCAGCTCATAGATGCCTACGTATAGCACCAAGTTTAGGCACGAACAGTAAAGGCGACTGCGGCTACCGATGGAATGGGAAGTTGTGATCGCAGCGGTGAGCTGATGATACCCAGCCACCGCGGCAACGATCAGAGCGGGAGGAGCGGTCGGCAGTGGCCGGAACCGCTCAGGTCACTCATTGCAGGGCAAGCGCTTGACCTGTTGCGCGGCGTTCTGCCTGCCATTCGGCGAGGGACGGAGCGGCCTGCTCACCCGTCAATCGATGCACTATTTCAAAGTAATCCTGTTTGAAACGGTCCTTGAGCACCTCGTCGCGAGGCTTGACCTTGACTGCATATACAGTCTGTACGTTCTGGTGATCGAAGGTGCGCCATTGCTGCTCGTCCTTCAACAGGCTGTAGCGGTGACCCTCAAGCGCTGCGATAACACGCTCACTGTCGATGCTGCGCGCCCGGGTTGCTGCATCCGCCCACTGGTAAACGATGCTATAGGCCGATGCCGCCGAGCTGGACGGATGGGTCTGGTAGCGCTCGTCGTAGCTTTCGACGAACTTCTGACCGGCGACCGAACCTTCCAGTGCGGGAACCCGCCATGTCCAGGGCTCGGTACCGAGCACGCCGTGCATGATGTCTGGCCCTGCCGTTTCCACCATGCTCAAGGTCAGGTTGGGCACAGCGACTTGCAGCTTCTTGTTCAGGCCTAGCTCGTCCGCGATACGCATCGCACGAACCAGGTCCTCTCCGAATAGCACCAACACCAGTACTTCCGCGTCGCTGGCCGCGACCTGAGTCAGCGCTTGCCGGTAGTCCGAGAGACGGGCGCCAGGGAACGCGGTTTTGACGCCCGGATGCTTGCTCGTGTCCTGAGTGTTGGTGGCCTTGCGTAGCGAACTTTCGCTGGTGTGCCCCCAGGTGTAGTCGGAGGTGATGTAGAAGTAGCGCTTGTCCGGCAGATGCTTGTTCATGTATTGGCCCAGCACTTGCGCGCTCATCCAAGCGTTGTTGCATTCGCGAAACATGTACCGATGAGCGTCTTTACCCGTGGTGTCGTTGGAATAGGTAAGCGTGCCGAAATAGAGAAGGCCGCGCTCCTTGGCGCGTTTCCCTGCTGCAATAGCGACTGCGCTGGATGCGCCGCCGAACAGCATTGCTGCACCTTCGTCGGCCAGCTTGTCGACATTCGCAACGGCTTTCTCGGGGCGGGAGGCGGAATTGCGGGTGGAAAGCTTCAGAGGTCGTCCCAGCACGCCGCCCTTTGCGTTGATCTCTTCGACCGCCAGCAGAGCGCCGCGCATTTGCGATAGGCCTTCTTCTTTATAGCTCCCGGTGCGAGGGTAGTTGAGCCCGAGGGTTATCGGATCGGCAGCTTCTACTGCCAGACAAAACCCCAGCCCTAAAGCGAGGAGCGCAGTCCGTTTCATTGCAGATTCCTTATTGTAATTTTTGTTGGCTAGAGAGGCGTTTTTTACTGTTCGCTGCGACCATTCGTCACGCACTCATTGGTCGTATGTGGCCTCTCGTTTCCATAACTGTGCGCTAGCCGACACTTTCATAAGGAGCTAAACATCGAGGCTCTGTCCCGGTTGCGCGCGTTGACTCGCCCGACAGCTTTCCTTAGGGTTCAACGCCTCGTCAGGCCAGGGTCATGCCATGAATCAAAGTGAGCGCATCAAACTCGAAGCCAGTTGGAAGCAGGCGTTGCACGACGAGTTCGAGCAGCCATACATGAAAGAGCTAGGCGCGTTTCTGCGCCGTGAAAAAGCCGCTGGCAAGATTATCTATCCGCCTGGCCCTTTGATCTTCAACGCTTTGAATTCCACGCCATTGGAACAAGTGCGTGTAGTCATTCTGGGGCAGGATCCCTATCACGGGCCTGGTCAGGCCCATGGCTTGTGCTTCTCCGTACAGCCAGGAGTTGCGCCGCCTCCGTCGCTCCAGAACATTTACAAAGAGCTCAAGCGCGACCTGAACCTGGAAGTGCCGCGCCACGGCTACCTCCAGCGATGGGCGGAGCAAGGCGTATTGTTGCTCAACACCTCTCTAACGGTGGAGCAGGGGCTTGCGGGATCTCATGCAAAGATGGGCTGGCAGCGTTTGACCGACAGGATCATCGAGGTGGTCAGTGAGCGACGCTCGGATATAGTGTTCATGCTGTGGGGTGCCCATGCTCAGAGCAAGGCGAAGTTGATCGATCCGACTCGGCATCTGCTGCTCAAGTCTGTCCATCCGTCGCCACTGTCGGCACATCGCGGATTTATCGGTAATGGCCACTTCAGCCGTGCAAATCAGTTTCTTCGGCAGCGTGGCCTAGAGCCAATCAACTGGCAATTGCCGGACGAGGTCTGAACAGCGCCGCAGCTGGCTGCGGCGCTATTGGATGACAACCTAGGGCTTATTGCTTGCTGCCGTGGGCAGAGGCCAGCTCCTGGGCGTGTTGCAGATGCTGCTCAAGCTCTTTCAGAGTGGTTTCGGCAAACTTTTTGAGTTCGGCGTTCTCACCTTTTTCTGCATATTCACGATACAGCTCGATGGTCTGCTCGTGCGCTGCGACTTGATTGTTGGCGTAAGCCTGGTCGAAGTTCTCACCATCGCGCAGTTTCAGGATCATGGCTTTAGCCTTGTCCATGAGGGTAGCTTCGTCTGACATTTCCAGATCGTCATGCTGCCCGGCAAGCTCGGCCAGTTTCTGGTTGGATTTGGTGTGATCGTCGATCATTTTTTGAGCGAATGTTTTAACGTCTTCAGCAGTGCCTTTGTTCAGTGCCAGCTTAGCGGTTTCGATTTCGGCCATCCCTTTTGCCGATGCCTCGTCCACGAAGTTTTCGCCATCAGCAGCCAACGCGAAGTTTGCAGCTACACCGAATAACACGGCTGCCGTACCCGAAAAGAAAGTCTTGGTTTTCATCGCTGTTCTCCTTCATCTAGCTGACAAGCTGGTGCGCCGCTTTGAATTACGCAGGGGCACTAGCGAGATGCGGCAAGAACGCCGTCTTTTTTGTGACTAGGCGCACCCACAACGGTTCATTGCACCGGGCGAGCGGTCAGGCGATGTTCAAGAGAGACTGGGCGAGGGGAAAAAGGGGAGGGTATCGAGCGATACCCTCGCAGGTATTACTGGAGCATGCTCATGGCGGCGTCCATGGCAGCCGACAGGTCTTCGTCTTCTTGCAACAAGGTATTTGGATCAAGCCCTAGCTTGGCAAAGGCTGGAATCTGGTTCCAATCGAGCTGTGTATAAGGGTGCGAAGTGCCGATGAAACTCTGCAGGGTCGCGACCTGGACGATATCGACGTAATCCACTTTTTCCGAGACGCGTGAGAAGTCCAGATGCTGACCAGGAACGATCGCGATTGGGTCCGGGAAGTCCCATGCGCGCAGGATCTTTTCACCGATCAGTGGATGTATACGGTCGATGACGTGGTTCAGGCTGATCGAATCGCTCAGCAAGGCGCTGTGTTCCTCGGCATAGGTCAGGATAGGCAGGATGCCGATCTGATGGATCAATCCAGCAAGTGTCGCCTGGTCAGCCGGGAGCCGGGTGAAGTTGCGACACAGCACGTGGCTGATGGCCGCGATTTCGGTGCTCTTGTTCCATACCTCGCGCATCTTGCGGTCGACCACGTCGGTCGTGGCCTGGAACATCTGCTCCATGGCCAGACCGGTTGCCAGGTTGGAGGTGTAATTGATGCCGAGACGGCTGATCGCCATCTGCAGGTCATTGATTTCTCGGCTGGTACGCAGTAGCGGGCTGTTGACGACTTTGATGATGCGGGCGGTTAGGGCAGTGTCGTTGCCAATTACTTTTGCCAAAGTCGAAATGCTGACGTCCGGATCTTCCGCTGCTTCACGGACCTTCAATGCGACTTCGGGAAGTGTAGGCAGTACAAGCTCATCGTTTTCGATTGCCTGCATCAATTCCAGTTGGACTTTGTCGGCAAGAGTGCTCATGTCTTTCCCTATTGATGATTCAGTGTTGGTGTGGCTTAGTCAGCGCTGGATTTCTTTGTCCGCGTCTAATGTGTAAGGCAGATCAAGCAGCGTTAGCGGCAATCCGTCAGGTGAGCCGAGAAATATCCTTCCGTCTGCCGCCGCGTCCTCCTGGAGAACTGCCAGCAGCTCCAAACCGCCATCTGCATTGGCGGCAAGCACTACCTCACCGACGCTTGAACCATGCACGGGGGAATACAGCTCCAGCCCAGGTTCGGGTACCTCTCCGTCGACGCGTTCGGCGGCGAGACGATGCAGGTGCCGTTTCAGTTTGCCGAGGTACTGCATTCTCGCGACGATCTCCTGACCTGTGTAGCAGCCCTTCTTGAAGCTGACACCCCCTAGCGCCTGGAGATTGATCATTTGCGGGATGAATAGCTCGCGGGTTTGCTCGAGCACCTGTCCAATGCCGGCCCGAACTTGCGTCAACAGCCAGGCTCCAAGTTCAGCTTGTGGGAGTTGGGCGCCTAGGCGTAGCTGCGTTGTTTCCGCTTCGCTGGACCGGGCCCAAAGTTCCGCGCGCCCGTCGCTCAGGCGAACTGCGATCAACCCATGCGCAGAGATCACCTCGTCAGCTACCTGAGGCAGATCAATACCGAGGCTGACAAGAGCACCATCACCGCTGCTAAGGCCGAAGCGAACCCATTCATCGCTTTCGTCCATGAGCTTGGATTTTGAAAATGCCGCGAATTTGGACAGGTCAGCCAGTTGCGGCTGGATGAGGCCGCGGGCCATCGCCAGCAGGTAACCATCCCCATCCTGCAGGATCCGAAAGCTGGACTGCATGCGACCCTTGGGAGTGCAGCGTGCGCCGAGGCTCGAGTGGTGGTCGTTCAGGTAGTTCATGTTGCAGGTCAGTTGCCCCTGCAGAAACTTGTTTGCGTCCGGGCCGCGTACAGCCAGAACACCTTCGTGCGACAGGACGCAGAAAAAAGCAGTGTCGGTCATGAAGAGTCGCCGTGAAGAAATCCGGATCGGCATCATAGCAGGAGCTTGCCGAAACACAGTGTGCGCCAGCTGCCACTCCGATCTCGGGTTACAGCGTGCCGTGTCGTTCTATGAGCCGCTATAATGCGACGCTTCATCTCAGGAGCATTGGCATGGTCGAACAATCCGAACTCAATCGCCTGTTCTGGCAGAGCCGTCGCGGCATGCTGGAACTGGACGTTCTGCTGGTGCCTTTCGTCAAGGAGGTATATCCGGAGCTGAACGAGGAGGACCAACGCCGTTATCGCAAGTTGCTGAGCTGCGAGGACCAGGACATGTTTGGCTGGTTCATGGAGCGCGCCGAACCGGACGATGAGGACTTGCGCTCTATGGTTCGCATGATCCTCGATCGTGTCCAGCCCAAGTAATCCTTCATTCGAGTGCAGCTGGCAGGCCTCGGGCCTGCTGCTTTCGCTTTACCTCGCAGCGCTAGTGCTGGCGTGCTTCACGCTGGTGGTATTGCCGATTCCGACCTGGGCGCAGGTGATTGTTCTGATCATGTGCCTGCTCCACGCAATTTGGGTAATTCCAGGGTCCATATTGTTGTCACGCCGGTCCTCATGGCGTGCATTGCGTCATGCGGAGCAGGGGTGGTCACTATGGAGCCGCCGGACTGGCTGGCAGCCCGTTCAGCTACGGCCGGATAGCCTGGCGCTGCCGATGGTCGTCATACTCCGCTACAGGATGCCTGGCGACCGCTTCTCGCGTGGAATCTGCATTCCGCGTGGCGCGATGCCAGCCGAGCAGCATCGGCGGTTGCGGCTCAGGCTCAAGTTCAGTCGCCATAGGTGGGCGGAACCAGAATAGTGTCTATCGGATCAGGTCGCTGTTCGGGAAAATCCAGCGTGAAGTGCAGGCCGCGGCTTTCCTTGCGTGACATTGCCGAGCGGATCATCAGATCGGCCACCATCGCCAGATTGCGCAGCTCGATCAGGTCTCGGCTGACCTTGTAGTTGCTATAAAACTCATCAATTTCCGCTAGTAGCAAGCGCACCCGATGCTGCGCCCGAACCAGGCGTTTGGTTGTTCTGACAATGCCTACGTAGTCCCACATGAAGCGCCTAAGCTCGTCCCAGTTGTGCGCGATGATTACGTCCTCGTCCGAGTCGGTAACCTGGCTTGCGTCCCAGGTTGGCAGAAGAGGTGGGCTTCCGACCGATGGCAGCTCCGCCAGAATGTCCTGCGCGGCGGCCCTGGCATAAACGAAACACTCCAGTAGCGAATTGCTGGCCATCCGGTTGGCGCCGTGAAGTCCGGTAAAGCTCGTTTCGCCTATGGCATAGAGGCCTGGAATATCTGTTCGTCCGGCTTGATCTACCAGTACGCCACCGCATGTGTAATGCGCAGCCGGTACCACCGGAATGGCCTCTTTGGTGATGTCGATACCGAATTCGAGGCAGCGCTCATAGACGGTCGGGAAGTGATGTTTGATGAATGCCGTAGGCTTTTGACTGATATCCAGAAAAACGCAGTCGATGCCCAGGCGCTTCATTTCATGGTCGATTGCGCGAGCAACGATGTCTCGTGGGGCTAGCTCGGCTCGACTGTCGAAGCGCGGCATGAAGCGCTCGCCGTTCGGCAGCTTTAGCACAGCGCCTTCGCCACGCAACGCTTCGGTAATCAGAAAACTCTTTGCCTTTGGGTGATACAGGCAAGTTGGATGAAACTGGTTGAACTCAAGATTCCCCACCCTGCATCCGGCGCGCCAGGCCATCGCAATTCCATCGCCACATGCACCGTCAGGATTACTGGTATATAGGTAAACCTTGGCCGCGCCGCCTGTGGCAAGAATCACGAACTTGGCTTGGAAGGTATCTACCTCGCCAGTCGTCCGATCAAGAACATAGGCTCCGACGCAGCGTCCGCCAGGCAACCCGAGCTTTCGTTCAGTGATCAGGTCGACTGCCACTCGTTGCTGCAAGAGGTCGATGTTCGAACGGTCGTGGGCATGTGATAGCAGCGTATTGAAGATCGCTGCACCAGTAGCGTCTGCGGCGTGGATGATGCGCCGATGGCTATGCCCGCCTTCCCGAGTGAGGTGGTATTCGAAACTTCCGGCCTCGCGATCAGCTTCATCTCTGGTAAAGGGGACGCCTTGCTCGATCAGCCAGTGAATCGCCTCTCTACTGTGTTCGACGGTAAAACGTACCGCCTCTTCATTGCACAATCCGCCACCGGCATCGAGGGTGTCGGCTACGTGTGATTCGACAGTGTCGCTATTGTCGAGCACTGCAGCTACACCACCTTGGGCCCAATACGTCGAGCCATTCGCCAGGTCACCTTTGCTCAGGACGGCAATGCGCAGCGCCGCGGGCAAGTTGAGTGCTAGCGTCAAGCCAGCGGCGCCGCTGCCGATGACCAGAGCGTCGTATTGAAAATGTCGGCTCATTTCGAATCTCATATTGAGGCGAGTCCTAGTATATAGGCGCATCCGCCGGCAAAATAGCGGCCCTTGTTGAAGTGGCGGATGCTTTGGAACTTTTCTTGCAGGCCTGTCTCTATAGACAGTTGTGGATGCAGGTTGGCTGCCGACTATTAGGTGGCCGACAGGTTTTTGTAGAGGATGCCACGAGCACGCTTTTGGAACGATTCGATTCCAGGCGTGGCTCGCCAATGCCGTCAGGTGTGTTGCAGGAACGCTTGCTTGGAGGGGGAGAACTTTTGTGTAAAGCCCGGGTCTATTCTGGCAGGTCAGCTCGCAGGCGAGCGCAGCACCCCTTCCAGGTCATGGAGGAGTGTTTATGCTAACCCAGGAGCAGGACCAGCAACTGGTCGAGCGAGTGCAACGGGGTGATAAGCGGGCTTTTGATTTGCTGGTACTGAAGTATCAGCACAAGATACTTGGTTTGATCGTGCGCTTCGTACATGACTCTCATGAGGCACAGGACGTTGCGCAGGAAGCCTTTATCAAAGCCTACCGTGCCCTGGCGAATTTCCGCGGGGACAGCGCGTTTTATACATGGCTGTACCGCATCGCCATTAATACGGCGAAGAATCATCTAGTGGCGAGAGGGAGAAGGCCGCCAGATAGCGACGTGAGCTCCGAGGACGCTGAGTTTTATGAGGGCGATCACGCTCTAAAAGACATCGAGTCGCCGGAACGAGCGCTGCTCAGGGATGAAATAGAAGACACAGTTCATAGAACCATCCAACAACTTCCAGAAGATTTGCGTACGGCTCTAACACTACGTGAATTTGATGGTCTTAGTTATGAAGACATTGCAAACGTCATGCAGTGTCCGGTGGGTACGGTCCGCTCACGGATATTCCGGGCGCGGGAAGCCATCGATAAAGCATTGCAACCTTTGTTGCATGAATCCTGAGACAGCGGCGACAGCCAAGAGAGGAACCGCTATGAGTCGTGAAGCCCTGCATGAATCGCTGTCCGCGGTGATGGATAACGAAGCGGACGAGTTGGAACTACGTCGAGTGCTCG
The DNA here is from genome assembly GCF_003696365.1 of Stutzerimonas zhaodongensis. Taxonomy (GTDB): domain Bacteria; phylum Pseudomonadota; class Gammaproteobacteria; order Pseudomonadales; family Pseudomonadaceae; genus Stutzerimonas; species Stutzerimonas zhaodongensis. The sequence goes on along the minus strand of NZ_RFFM01000002.1, from coordinate 780,592 downwards.
CCACTGACGGTGACACTGAAATGCGTTCGACCTGGTCGCGCTATCAGCTAGCTCGTGCGGCAATGCACAAGGAATTGATTGAGCCGCGTCTGGATATCGCTTCGGCGGTATCAGCAGCTTTGGCTGATGAGCCTGCTATCAGTACTGCAAAAGCTCAGCCTTCCGCTTGGCGGAATCTTGGCCGGCTTGCCGTTGCAGCCTCTGTAACAGTGGCGGTATTGGCTGGTGTGCGGCTTTACAATCAAAACGAAGTTGCTGGTCCACAGATTGCTCAGCAGCCCGCTCAGCCAACGATTGCTGTGCCTCAGGCTAGCCAAGGTCCGGCTGTTTTGGCAGGCTACAGCGAAAGCGCTGGTGCACCAGCTGCTCAAGAAGCAAGCGCTGAGGCCTCGGCTGAGGGATGGCATGAGAAGCGGCTGCCGGCTTACGTACGTCAGCATGCCCAGCAAGCTGCCTTTGGTACCGGGTCTGAAAGTGCGCTGCCTTATGCACGTGCTGCAAGCATGGAAGATCGTTAAGGAACAACATGCGTGTAATACCGCTGTATGTGGTGCTCGGAGGCTGGCTATCAATGCCGGCCTTCGCTGCTGATGACGCGAACGCTTGGATGCAGCGCCTTGCCGCAGCTGAAAAGAAACAGAGCTACCAAGGCACTTTTGTCTACGAGCGCAACGGGAGCTTCTCGAGTCATTCGGTATGGCACCTTGTTGAGGGCGAACACCTTCGTGAACGCCTGTTGCAATTAGATGGTCCGCCCGCTGAGGTGATGCTGGTTGATGGGCGAATCCAATGTGCGAGCGAGGACATGGCATCGCAAGTTCGTGATGCGCAGCCTTGGGGTCAGAAGCAATTCGAACCAGGCCAATTATCCAAATGGTATAGCTTCAAGGTCATTGGCGAATCTCGAGTTGCTGGTAGGCCTTCGTTGGCATTAGCCATCAGTCCGCGTGACCAGCACCGGTATGGCTTCGAGCTTCATCTCGACCGAGAAACGGCTCTTCCACTCAAGTCATTGCTGCTTGATGAGAATGGGCAGCTGCTCGAGCGTTTTCAGTTCACTCATTTCTCTTCCGGCTCGATCACGTCAGACGATGTGAAATCCGGTCCGGAATGTCGGCCGCTTAACGTGGTTGCAGAGCAAGAGCCGGTGTCCACTGAGTGGCGCTCGGATTGGGTGCCAGAGGGCTTTCAGCTAATCGATTCGAATGTTCGACCGAGCCCGGCTTCAGAGGAGCCCGTCACTTGGCTCTCTTATGGTGATGGCTTGGCTCGCGTGTCGGTATTCGTTGAGTCCCTCGACGGAGCAGTCGTCGAAGATACTCGTAGCCAGATGGGCCCCACCGTAGCTGTCTCCAAGCGAATCTCTACCGCGAATGGCGATGTTATGGTTACCGTAGTTGGAGAGATTCCTCTTGGTACCGCCGAGCGGATGGCGTTGTCCATGCGCTCTGGGACTGAACCGGCGCCGCAATGATCGAAGAGCCGGGTCGCGTTATCGCGGTGGAACCGGGCGCTGTCTGGGTCGAGACGCAGCGTAGTAGTACTTGCTCCGGCTGCTCCGTCAGGAGCGGTTGCGGCAAAGGACTTGCCGACAGGCTCGGTATCCGTGAGAGACGGGGACTTGTTCGGGCCTCATCCGATCTTCACCTTGATGTCGGCGATGCGGTTGTCATTGGCATTCGTGAGCATGCGCTGCTGAAGGGTGCTTTCCTTGTATATCTTTTTCCATTGCTGACGCTCTTTGCATCTGCCGTGGCGGCATCTGAACTGTCGTTGGCTGAGCCTTACATAATTCTTGCCAGCGTCATCGGTTTTGTAATTGCCTGTTCGATAGTGCGCAAGCACAGCCGGCAAACTGCTGATGATCCAGCGCTACAGCCGATCGTATTGCGCGCGTTGCTGACGGCAGCGCCCGCTTAGGCCGAGCGAACAACTCTTCTGGGGGGACGGCTTTTGAAGGTGTCACTGAACAGCTTCGCGTTCATGTTTGGGCTGGTTTTGCTGGTTAATACGGCAGCCGCCAACGCACAGTTACCAGACTTCACGCCCTTGGTTGAAAGTGCTTCTCCGGCTGTGGTCAACATCAGTACCAAGCAGAAAGCGCCGGCGCCGGGCGCCAATCCTCATTTTCCGGATCTCGAAGGCCTGCCTCCGATTTTCCGAGAGTTCTTCGAGCGAAGCATCCCTGAAATGCCTCATGGTCGGCAGCAGCCCGATGCGCAATCGCTAGGCTCTGGATTCATCATCTCTAATGACGGCTACGTGTTGACCAATAATCACGTGGTGGCCGACGCGGACGAGATCATAGTGCGTTTGCCCGACCGAAGTGAGATGGAGGCCACCCTTGTCGGCGCGGATCCTAGAACTGACGTCGCGCTGCTGAAGCTGGATGCAAGCGGGCTCCCCACGGTAAAGCTCGGAAAGTCCAGCAGCCTGAAAGCGGGAGAGTGGGTCCTGGCGATTGGTTCGCCATTTGGTTTTGACCATACGGTTACGGCCGGGATTGTCAGCGCCACTGGCCGCAACCTGCCCAATGAAAGCTACGTGCCATTCATACAAACGGACGTGGCAATCAATCCGGGCAATTCCGGCGGGCCACTTTTCAACCTCCAAGGCGAGGTCGTTGGTATCAATTCGCAGATATTCACCCGTTCGGGCGGCTTCATGGGGCTGTCGTTCGCGATCCCTATCGATATTGCCATGGACGTCGCCGATCAGCTGCGTACGGATGGAAAGGTAAGTCGAGGCTGGTTGGGCGTTGTGATTCAAGACGTCAATCGTGGGCTTGCAGAGTCGTTCGGTTTGGAGCGGCCAGCTGGTGCGCTGGTTGCTCAGGTGCTTGACGGTGGGCCTGCCGCCAAAGGTGGCTTGAGGGTTGGTGACGTGATCCTCAGTGTCGATGGCAGCAATATTGATATGTCGGCGGATTTGCCACATCTGATCGGTACCATCAAACCGGACAGCGAGGCCAAGCTCGGCATCGTCCGAGACGGTGATCGTCAGACATTAATCGTTCGGATTGGCGCCATGCCCGAAGAAGGTGAGCGCGTCGCTACCAGCGAGAGCGCCGAAAAAAGTAGCAACAGGCTGGGTGTTAAGGTTTCCGAGCTGACAGCTGAGCAGAAGAGCAGCCTCGACCTGCCGGGTGGGGTGGTGATCACGGAAGTAATGAACGGGCCCGCTGCGATGATCGGCTTGCGTCCCGGGGATGTCATTACTCATCTGGCCAATCAGGCAATCGATACGGCTTCGACTTTTGGGCGCGTTGCCGAGCAGTTGCCAAAGAACCGGTCGGTCTCCATGCGCGTGCTGCGCCAGGGTCGAGCGAGCTTCATCACCTTCAAACTGGCGGAATAGCTGTTCGTGCCGGGAGCCTTCAGCCTGCTTTCCGCTGATCCATGTGTATCCCGAGCCCGCATACCTGATTGCCAGTACCGGGAAAATTGGCGCCAGGGTCCGGCGTGGCGCTGATTAGACCTATCAGGTACACTTTGCGGCTATTTTCAGCGGGCAATCGGCCTGCGGCGTATTCGAGTGTTGAGCTGTGAGCGACCTGAGTCATATCCGCAATTTCTCCATCATCGCGCACATCGATCATGGCAAATCGACCCTGGCTGACCGATTCATCCAGATGTGTGGCGGTCTCACCGAACGTGAGATGAACGCGCAGGTGCTTGATTCGATGGACCTCGAGCGTGAGCGAGGCATCACCATCAAGGCACACAGCGTGACGCTGTATTACAAAGCGCGCGACGGCAAGACCTATCAGCTGAACTTCATCGACACCCCCGGGCACGTGGACTTCACATATGAAGTCAGCCGTTCGCTGGCGGCGTGTGAAGGTGCGTTGCTGGTCGTTGATGCCGGACAGGGTGTCGAAGCGCAGTCGGTCGCCAACTGCTACACGGCGATCGAGCAAGGCCTCGAGGTGATGCCGGTTCTCAACAAGATGGATTTGCCGCAGGCAGATCCTGACAAGGTCAAGGACGAGATCGAGCACATCATCGGTATTGATGCGACCGATGCGGTGGCTTGCAGCGCCAAAAGCGGTATGGGCGTCGACGATGTTCTCGAGCGTCTGGTGCAGGTTATTCCGCCGCCCACTGGCGAGATCGATGCGCCGCTTCAAGCGCTGATCATCGATTCCTGGTTCGACAATTATCTTGGCGTCGTCTCGCTCGTACGGGTCCGTCACGGTCGAATCAAGAAAGGCGACAAGGTGCTGGTGAAATCGACTGGCAAGACCCATCAGGTCGACAGCGTAGGCGTGTTCAATCCCAAGCACAGCAGCACCGCGGACCTGAAAGCGGGTGAAGTAGGCTTCATCATCGCTGGCATCAAGGACATCCTTGGCGCCCCGGTTGGGGATACCCTGACCCTGTCCAATACGCCAGACGTCGAAATGCTGCCCGGTTTCAAACGTGTCAAACCGCAGGTCTACGCTGGCCTGTTCCCTGTGAGCTCGGACGACTTCGAGGATTTCCGTGAAGCGTTGCAGAAGCTCACGCTCAACGATGCGGCGCTGCAATACGAGCCTGAAAGCTCGGACGCGCTGGGCTTTGGTTTCCGTATCGGCTTCCTCGGCATGTTGCACATGGAGATCATCCAAGAGCGACTGGAGCGTGAGTACGATCTGGATCTCATTACCACCGCCCCGACAGTGGTCTACGAGCTGGCCCTGAAGAACGGCGACACGCTCTATGTCGACAGCCCTTCCAAACTGCCCGATCTGTCCTCGATCGAAGACATGCGCGAACCCATTGTGAGGGCCAATATTCTGGTTCCACAGGAACATTTGGGTAGCGTTATTACGCTTTGTATCGAGAAGCGTGGCGTGCAGAAAGATCTCCAGTTTCTCGGTTCTCAAGTCCAGGTGCGCTATGACCTGCCCATGAGTGAAGTTGTGCTCGACTTCTTTGACAGATTGAAATCCGTTAGCCGCGGCTATGCGTCCCTTGATTACAGCTTCGAATGCTTCCAGTCAGCAAACCTGACGCGCCTGGATATTCTGATCAACGGCGACAAGGTCGATGCGCTGGCGCTGATCGTCCATCGGGACAACGCCCACTACAAGGGCCGCATGTTGGTCGAGAAGATGAAAGAGCTCATCCCTCGGCAGATGTTCGACGTTGCGATTCAGGCGGCAATCGGCGGCCAGATCGTCGCCCGCAGCACCGTAAAAGCATTGCGCAAGAACGTTCTGGCGAAGTGCTACGGCGGTGACGTGAGTCGTAAGCGCAAGCTTCTGGAAAAACAGAAAGCAGGCAAGAAGCGGATGAAGCAGGTCGGCAACGTGGAAATTCCGCAAGAAGCATTCCTGGCAGTGCTGAAGGTAGATAGCTGACATGTCGATTAATTTCCCGCTGTTACTGGTGATTGCCGTTGCGGTATGTGGCTTCCTGGCGCTTATCGATCTGCTGTACTTCGCTCCGCGCCGCCGGGCTGCGATAGCGAATTACGAGGGACGTGCGGGTGTCGAGCCTGATCAGTCGACTCTGGATGCCCTCAATAAGGAACCAGTCCTGATCGAGTACGGAAAGTCGTTTTTCCCCGTGCTGGCCATCGTTCTGGTGCTGCGCTCGTTTCTCATCGAGCCATTCCAGATTCCATCGGGTTCCATGATTCCAACGCTGGAAGTAGGCGACTTCATCCTGGTGAACAAGTTTGCCTATGGCATTCGTCTCCCCGTCGTGGATACCAAGGTCATCGACGTCAGCGACCCCAAACGCGGGGATGTAATGGTGTTTCGTTACCCAAGCGATCCCAACATCAACTACATCAAGCGCGTCGTGGGCCTGCCTGGTGACGTGGTTCGATACAGCAGTGACAAACGGCTGAGCATCAATGGCAAGCCAGTCCCGGAAACGCTCGTCGGCGAAGAGCCGGGGAGTCTGGGCAGTGCCAAGCTCTATCAGGAACAGCTGGGTGAGGCTGAGCATCTCATTCGCAAGGAGATGGCCCGGTATCGCGTAGAGCCTGATCGCGAGTGGCGTGTTCCCGAAGGTCACTACTTCATGATGGGCGACAACCGCGACAATTCGAATGACAGTCGCTACTGGCAGGATGCCGCAATTCCAGCTGATTTGGCCGGGATGGTGCCAGACCGCAATATCGTCGGTAAGGCTTTCGCGGTCTGGATGAGCTGGCCAGATCCCAAGTTCAGCAACCTTCCGCATTTCTCACGGGTCGGGCTGATTCACTAAGCTGTGAATCAGCGCCGGGTTCCTCTGGCCCGGCTCGCTATATTTGTGCAGCCCCGATTCGTGGGTAACGTTACGACATAGAGGTCGACATGAGTTTTGCTCGTTCGCAGAAAGGTCTGTCCATGCTGAGCTGGATCGTGATGCTTGCACTGGTCGCTTTCCTTGCCAGTACTGCATTCAAGATGATGCCGCATTACTTCGACTATATGTCCATGGACAAGATCATCAGCGGAGTGGAAAGTGACAAGTCGATGGAAATCCGCACGGTTCGGGATTTCTACAGTCATGTCCGCAAGGGGATGGACGTAAACGGCATTCGTGACCTCAACCTCGAGGAAGCGCTCAAAGTCGTCATCGAAAACAATGAATTCAAGGTCCATCTGGATTACGAGAAACGTGAGCCCCTGATTCGAAATCTCGATCTGGTGGCGAACTTCGACAAAGAATATCGCCTAAGGATGCCGTGAGCACTTCGTTAGCCCGTCTCGAGCGCAGGCTCGGTTATCAATTCAAGGACCAGGAGCTGATGCTCCTGGCCCTGACGCATCGCAGCTACGCCGGACGCAACAATGAGCGTCTGGAGTTTCTTGGCGATGCCATTCTTAACTTCATTGCCGGCGAGGCGCTTTTCAACCATTTTCCGCAAGCGAAGGAAGGGCAGTTGTCCCGCCTTCGGGCACGGCTGGTGAAAGGCGAAACGCTTGCCGTGCTCGCACGCGGATTCGAGCTCGGCGAATACCTGCGGCTCGGTTCCGGTGAACTGAAGAGCGGCGGTTTTCGTCGTGAATCCATCCTGGCCGATACGCTTGAAGCCCTCATCGGGGCAATCTACCTGGACGCGGGCATGGAAATGGCACGCGACCGTGTGCTTGCGTGGCTCGCCAACGAACTGGAAGGGTTGACGCTGGTCGACACCAACAAGGATCCGAAGACGCGCTTGCAGGAGTTCCTGCAGTCGCGTGCCTGCGAGTTGCCGAAGTACGAGGTGGTGGCCATACAGGGCGATCCGCATTGTCGGACGTTCTTCGTTGAGTGCCAGATTTCACTGCTCCACGAAAAGACTCAAGGGCAGGGTGCAAGCCGGCGTATCGCCGAACAGGTTGCCGCTGCCTCGGCATTGATCGCCCTGGGCGTGGAGAACGGACATGATTGATGAAAACCTGGAAGGCCAAGACGTCACCCGCTGCGGTTATGTGGCGATCGTCGGCCGGCCTAACGTGGGTAAATCGACCCTCCTGAATCACGTTCTAGGGCAGAAGCTTGCAATCACTTCGCGCAAGCCTCAGACCACTCGCCACAACATGCTCGGCATCAAGACGGAAGGCCCGGTTCAGGCCGTTTACGTCGACACCCCCGGTATGCACAAGAATGGCGAGACGGCACTCAATCGCTATATGAATCGCACAGCGTCATCGGCGCTCAAAGATGTGGATGTCGTGGTCTTCGTAGTGGATCGCACCCGCTGGACCGACGAGGATCAGGCGGTGCTTGAGCGTCTGCAGTATGTCGAGGGGCCGCTCATCATCGCGGTCAACAAGACCGACCGCGTCGAAGACAAGGGCGAACTTTTGCCGCATTTCGAGTGGTTGGCGCAGCAACTGCCGACAGCCGAGATCGTTCCGATTTCTGCCCAGCATGGGCAAAACCTCGACGTATTCGAAAAGCTGGTCGCCTCACATCTTCCAGAGGGCGAGCATTTCTTCCCCGAAGACCAGATCACCGACCGCAGCAGCCGGTTCCTGGCAGCCGAGCTGGTGCGTGAAAAGATCATGCGCCAGCTGGGCGCCGAAGTGCCTTATCAGATCACGGTCGAGATCGAGGATTTCAAGCAGCAAGGGCATGTCCTGCACATCCATGCGCTGATTCTGGTCGAGCGTGACGGGCAGAAGAAAATCATCATTGGCGACAAGGGTGAGCGGATCAAGCGCATCGGCCAGGAAGCGCGCAAGGACATGGAGGTGCTGTTCGACTCCAAGGTAATGCTCAACCTGTGGGTCAAGGTGAAAAGCGGCTGGTCCGACGACGAGCGCGCCTTGCACTCGCTTGGCTACAGCTGAGGCAGCTTCGCCCGCAACCTTGTGTTCGACTGCTGCTGTTCAAGCTAACGGTCGAACGCAAGCCATTCGTTTCGTCTTTGTACGCGACCCTCACTCGATGACCGGACAGAATGCCTTCGTGCTGCACAGTCGCCCCTATCGCGAAAGCAGCGCGCTGGTGGACTTCTTTACGCCGCAAGGACGTTTGCGGGCCGTGTTGCGGGGCGCGCGGGGCAAGGCGGGCACACTGGCTCGCCCCTTCGTTCCGCTGGAGGTCGAGTTTCGTGGTCGCGGTGAGCTTAAAAGCGTTGGCCGGCTCGATAGCGCAGGGCTGGCGTACTGGCTTGACGGCAACGCGCTGTTCAGCGGCATGTACCTCAACGAACTTCTGATCAGGCTGCTCCCCGCTGAGGACGCCCATCCCGCCATGTTCGATCACTACGCGGCGACCCTGCCAGCGCTTGCGGCAAAGCGGCCTCTCGAGCCGATTCTGCGATCTTTCGAATGGCGGCTTCTCACCGAACTCGGCTATGGGTTCGCCCTCGACAGGGACGTTACCGATCAGCCGATCGTTAGCGAAGCGCTCTATCGTCTGGTGCCGGACACCGGGCTGGAACCGGTCGGACAGTTCCAGCCGGGGTTATTCAATGGAGCGGAACTCCTGGCCATGGCCGAGGCCGACTGGAGTGTGCCAGGTGCACTTGCAGCTGCGAAAAGACTGATGCGGCAGGCCCTGGCCCCACATCTCGGCGGCCGACCCCTGGTCAGCCGCGAACTGTTCATGAACATGAAGGAGGTCCCGCGTGACTGAAGCCAATCGAATTCTGCTCGGCGTCAATGTCGATCATGTCGCCACCCTGCGCCAGGCGCGTGGCACTCGTTATCCGGACCCGGTGAAGGCCGCGCTGGATGCAGAAGAGGCCGGTGCTGACGGCATCACGGTCCATCTGCGCGAAGACCGTCGGCATATCCAGGAGCGCGACGTGCTGATGATGAAAGACGCGCTGCAGACTCGGATGAACTTCGAGATGGGCGTGACCGAGGCGATGCTGGCTTTTGCCGAGCAATTGCGCCCTGAACATGTTTGCCTGGTACCTGAAACACGTCAGGAGCTGACCACCGAAGGCGGCCTAGACGTGGCTGGCCAGGAGTCTCGCATCCGAGATGCGGTCATGCGTCTGGCAGCCTGTGGCGCCGAAGTTTCGCTGTTCATCGATGCTGACCCGCGTCAGATCGAGGCTGCAGCTCGCATTGGCGCCCCTGCAATCGAACTGCATACAGGCCGTTACGCCGATGCGCACTCTGTCGCCGAGCGTGCCTGTGAGCTCGCTAGAATCCGCGACGGAGTCGAGTCCGGCTTGAGCCACGGGCTGATAGTCAACGCCGGTCATGGTTTGCACTACCACAACGCTGAGGCCATCGCCGCGATCCGCGGCGTCAATGAGCTGAACATTGGGCACGCCATCGTCGCCCATGCGCTGTTCGTCGGGTTCAAACAGGCCATCAAGGAAATGAAGCACCTCATCCTGTCAGCCTCGGCCAGGGGTTGACGGGTAGGGCGGCCCGCTGGCGGTGGGCCGCTACCGCCTGTTAGCGTCGGAAGAAGAGGTTCAGCAGGACGGTGAGCACCACGCTGAGGATGATCATCGAGGTGACCGGGATGAATGTTCGGCTGCGCTCCGACTCGATGCGGATATCACCCGGCAGCTTGCCGAACCAGCTCAGCAACCCCGGCGCAAAGTGCAGCACGACCCCCAGCAGGAGCAATACCAGCCCTGCACCGATCAGCCATTTCGCCATGGTGTCTCCTGTCGCTTCGTTCTAGCACCGTTCATGTTCGAATCCTTAACGGTAACTGGCGAAAGCGGCTACCACATGCCTTGACAGCACCTCGACCGGCTCGCTGCAGCCAGGCGCGCGCAGCAGTTTGATCTGGTATTCGCCAAGCGATGGCAGGTTTGGGCCTTCCTCCAGCCGTTTGAGCGGAGCCTTGACCAGGCTGAGAGGATAGGGCGCCACCGCGAGGTCGGCAATCATCGCCGCTTCCTGCCCCGCGCACTGCTCGCTGGAATAGGCGATGCGATAGGAGCGGCCCGCTCGATCCAATGCGTCCAGGGCCTGACGCCGCCAGGCGCATTCGGGACTGGCGAGCGCCAGAGGCAGCGGATCGCGCTCAACCGCGACGCCCCCCGTTCTACCTGCCCAGACCAGAGGTTCGCTATGGATGACCTCGCCTCGAGAATCATCCTGTCCAACATTTCCGATGCTGATCAGCGCCACATCCAGTTCACCGGCGTCGACGCGCTGGATCATGTCGATGCTTCGCCCAACCGATACGTTCACCTCCACGCCTGGATGGGTCCGCGCAAACAGAGACAGCAGTCCCGGCAGGATGTGTGTGCCGATATCGGCAGGCGTACCAAAGCGTACCTGGCCATTGAGGCGCGGTGTGACGAACGCGCTGACCGCTTCTTCGTTCAGCTTGAGCAAGCGACGTGCATAACTTAGCAGTCGCTCGCCATCGCTGGTCAGCGTGATACGCCGCGCCTCGCGGACGAAAAGGGTGCAGCCGAGCGTTGTTTCGAGGCGTTTGATCTGCATGCTGACCGCCGACGTGGTGCGAAAGATTTGTCCGGCAGCGCGGGTGAAGCTGCCGCTTTCGGCAATCGACACGAAGGTGCGCAGCACATCTATTTCCAGTAGGGGCATGGCGGTTTGGGGCAACTGCTCGGGCATTCCTGGCATGGCTTGGCCTTCAATTTCATTTAACCGTAGGTTCTATTCTAGTCGTTTGTCTGAAACGTCAAGGGTGTTCAGTCTGTTGCTGTCGACAACGCGACAAGTCGGCAGACATCGGGTGCCAGGCACCCCTCACTGCGGGAGGATGCTATGAAGCGTTCAGAACAGCGGTCAGAAAGCGAGTCTAGGCCGCCGCTACCGGATTTCTACATGCCGGCGATGTGGCCCATCGAATTGCAGGAAGCGGCGGTCGAGTGGTTCAAAGTCTGGCGCAAACGTCGCCTCTACCGACGTCTGCTCAGGCTTAGCGATCGGCAACTGAGGGCGCGAGATCTGAGCCGGCCGTGCTTGATGGAGAAGGCGTATATGCCGCTGCGCCAGCTGTTGGCCGAGCAGCGGGAAGTGTGCAAGCCGCGTTAGGGTTTGCGGGCAATGAGCACAGCCCGCATCGGCGCCGGCAGGCCTTCGATGGTTTTGCTGTGATCCTGCGGGTCGAGGAAGTCAGGTAGCGACTGATAGCGCATCCAGTCGGTGCTGCGCTGTTCTCCAATGCTGGTGATGCTGACGTCGACGCAGCGCACATCGACGAATCCGGCGCGGCGCAGCCAGCATTCCAGCGCCGCCACTGAAGGAAGAAACCAGACGTTGCGCATTTGTGCGTAGCGGTCTTCCGGAACCAGCGCGGTGTGCTCGTTGCCTTCGACCACCAGGGTTTCCAGCACCAGTTCGCCGCCCTTGAGCAGGCAGTCCTTCAGGTCGAGCAGGTGGTCGACGGGTGAGCGGCGGTGATAGAGCACCCCCATTGAGAACAGGGTGTCAAAGCCTTCGAGTTTAGCGGGCAGCTCTTCCAGCGCCATGGGCAGATGCCAGACCGGAAGCTCATCGAGGTAGCGCTTCATCGCGTGGAACTGGCAGAAGAACAGCCAGTTCGGATCGATACCCACGACCGAGTCTGCACCGGCGCCGAGCATGCGCCACATGTAATAGCCATTGCCGCAGCCGACATCGAGGATGCGTTTGCCGGTCAGCTCCAGATGTGGCGAGACGCGGTCCCACTTCCAGTCCGAACGCCATTCGGTGTCGACATGCACGCCGAACACATCGAATGGCCCCTTGCGCCACGGCGACAGGCCGAACAGGGCGTCGTGGGTGACGGCGCGAGTGGCTTCATCGCAATCGGCGCTGAGCCGGAACGCATCGCGCAATTCGACGCTGCTGGGCTCAATGTCCGGCAGCGCATCGACCGCGCGTCGCCAGCGCGGCAAATCGCCGTGACCGATGGCGAGCTTGGCATCGAGTTGCGCTTGCAGGCCGTTAGCCCAAGCAGCCAGCGGGGTACCGGCCAGGCGCCAGGCGAGGGAGGTCAGGTCGAGGTTCATGGCAGGGCAATCAACGAGGCGAAGTTAAGGCATTGGAACCAGGGCACGACCTTGGAAAAACCAGCGTCGAGCAGGCGCTGGCGGTGGGTTTCCAGGCTGTCGGGCTTCATCACATTCTCGATGGCGCTGCGCTTCTGCGCGATTTCCAGTTCGCTATAGCCATTGGCGCGCTTGAAGGCAACGTGCAGGTCGGTCAGCAGCTCATGTTCTTGCTCGTCCTCGAAGCGCAGCTTTTCCGAGAGGATCAATGCCCCTCCCGGCACCAGGGCCTGGCGAATGGCGCCCAGCAACACAGGCCGCTGCTCTGGCGGAATGAACTGCAAGGTGAAATTCAACGCAACCAGGGACGCCGGTTGGAACGCGAGGGACAGCACGTCGGCTTCGACTACCTCAACCGGCACCAACTCCTGAAACATGGAGTCCTGCCCATGTAGGTACTCGCGACAGCGCTCCACCATGGCGGCGGAATTGTCGACGGCAATCACTTGGCAATTATCGGTCTTCACGTGCCGGCGCAGCGCCTGGGTGACGGCACCCAGTGAGCAGCCGAGGTCATAGAGGCAGCTATTGGGCTGGGCAAACTGGGCGGCCAGCACCCCGATGTTCTCGACGATGGTCGGGTAGCCCGGTACCGAGCGCTTGATCATGTCGGGGAAAACCCGCACCACATCTTCGTTGAATACGAAGTCCTGGGGTTGGGCAAGGGGCTTGGCGAACAGGCGATCGGGTTCGTGGCTCACGGCGGCGTCTGGGCAGGCTGAAAAACAGGGGCGGCATTGTAGCGGAAAGCCAGCCCAGGCGCCGTTGGCAACTGGACAGCCGGCAACAACGGCCTACGGCTATTGAACTTCTATACGGCAGTCGAACAGCCCAGCCGGTTCGGCGTCCGGTTCCCATGGTTGCTGATAAGTAAGGTAAAGACGGCCGCTGCCTGCTTCTGCCGCCTGGAAGCGCCAGGTCGACATGCCGTCCCCGCCGATCATGTCTGACTTCGGTGAGCTGAACACTTCCGGACCAAGGCTTTTCAGTTGATCAGTCGAGACCTCGCGCAGGGTCCAGCGATAGCCCGTGGTGGGATTACTTGCGAGACTGACGATCAGCGTCTGGCCGCGTTGCAGGGCGACCGGGCAGTCTGCGTCGTCGCTGAGGGCGACGCTAGTTGGCGGCGTACTGGCGCAGGCAGCAAGCAGGAGCAGGGGAGCGAACGGCAGCAGGCGAACTAGAAACATGGGGCGACCGACTCAGGAGGTGAAGGAAAACGCTCGGGCGTCGGCTCAAACCATAAGGTGCTAACGCCTGTGCGTAAAGTCATTCGCTTGGCGATCGGGTGTGCGGGGCAACAGATGAGCTGCGGCTGAGGCCGTGACGCATTGCACGGCCCGCCGCACCTGCTCAGAACAGAACCTTGACCACGTCGCTGAAGCGCTTGGCGAAATGCATCGTCAGGCCTTCCTTGAGATAGTCCGGCAGCTCTTCGAAATCCCCGCGATTGAGCTCCGGGATGATCAGCTCATAAAGCTTCAAACGTCTCGCGGCGATGACTTTTTCACGTAACCCGCCGATGGGCAGGACCAGCCCGGTCAGGGTCAACTCGCCGGTCATGGCCACACCTTTCTTCGGCGCTTGGTTACGCGCCAATGACAACAGCGCGCTGGCCATGCTGATGCCTGCACTGGGTCCGTCCTTCGGCGTCGCGCCCTCAGGCACATGCATGTGCACGAAAGCCTGGTCGAAGAACTCCGGATCGCCCTTGAACTCCCTCAGATGCGAGTTCACATAGCTGAAGGCTATCTCGGCCGACTCCTTCATCACATCGCCCAGCTTGCCGGTGAGCTTGAATCCGCGGTTGAGCGTGTGAATGCGTGTCGCCTCGATGGGCAGTGTCGCGCCACCCATACTGTTCCACGCTAGCCCGGTAACCACGCCCACTCCGGTCAGCAGCTGTTCCGGATGCCAGAATGGCATGCCCAGATAGCCTTCGATGTCCTTGGGACCGATCTTGATCTTGCTTTCCGGTTCATCCAGCAGCTTGACCACCGCCTTGCGCACGACCTTACCAAGCTGCTTGTCCAGCTGGCGAACGCCGGCTTCTCGCGCGTATCCCTCGATGAGATAACGCAGTGCGCTTTCGCTGATGGACAGGCGATTCTTCGGTACGCCAGCGCGTTGCAACTGACGTGGCCACAGGTGACGCTTGGCGATCGCCAGTTTCTCTTCGGTGATGTAGCCGGACAGCCGAATGATTTCCATGCGATCGAGTAGCGGACCAGGAATCGAGTAGAGGCTGTTGGCGGTGCAGACGAACAACACCTTGGACAGATCCAGGCGCAGGTCGAGATAGTGATCGAGGAAGCCGACATTCTGTTCGGGGTCGAGTGTTTCGAGCAGCGCTGACGCCGGGTCGCCCTGATGGCTGCTGCCCAGCTTGTCGACTTCGTCGAGCATGATTACCGGGTTCATTACCTCGACTTCCTTGAGCGCCTGGGCCAGCTTGCCGGGCAGGGCACCGATATAGGTTCGCCGATGACCCTTGATCTCCGCCTCGTCGCGCATGCCGCCGACACTGAACCGGTAGAAAGGACGGCCCAGCGACTCTGCGATGGATTTGCCGATACTGGTCTTGCCAACGCCAGGTGGGCCCACCAGCAGCACGATTGAGCCCGAGATTTCGCCGCGGAACGCGCCAACGGCAAGGAACTCGATGATGCGGCTCTTGATATCGTCGAGTCCGGCATGGTGCGCGTTGAGTACTTTGCGGGCGTGCTCCAGATCAAGCTTGTCTTCGCTGTACAGGCCCCAAGGCATCGACGTTGCCCAATCCAGGTAGTTGCGGGTTACCGCATACTCTGGCGAGCCGGTCTCAAGTACGGAAAGCTTGTTCAGTTCGTCGTCGATGCGCTTCTGCGCGGCTGGGGGAACGACCTTGCCCTCCAGGCGAGAACGGAACTCGTCGGCGTCGGCGCTGCGGTCATCCTTGGTAATGCCGAGTTCCTGCTGGATGATCTTAAGCTGTTCCTTGAGGAAGAACTCGCGCTGGCGCTCGCCGATCTTTCTGTTCACTTCTCCCGTCAGTTCTTTCTGCAGTTTGGCGACTTCGACTTCCTTGCGCAGCAGCGGCAGCACCTTCTCCATGCGCTTGAGAACGGGCACGGTGTCCAGGACTTCCTGTAGCTCGATGCCTGGCGCCGTGGTCAGCGCGGCGGCGAAGTCGGTCAACGGTGACGGCGCGTTCGGGCTGAAGCGGTTGAGGTAGTTCTTCAACTCTTCGCTGTACAAAGGATTAAGCGGCAAAAGCTCCTTGATCGCATTGATCAGCGCCATGCCGTAGGCCTTCACTTCGTCGCGCGGGTCTTCATCGCTCTGCGGGTATTCGACTTCCACCAGATAAGGCGGTTTACGGCGCAGCCACCCTTTGATTCGGACACGGGCCATACCCTGGGCGACGAATTGCAACTTGCCGCCTTCCTTCGATGCGTGGTGCACGCGAACCATGGTGCCGTGTTCGGGCAGGCTGTCCGGATCGAAGCTCGCGGCATCCTGTGCCGGGCTGTCCATATAGAAGAGGGCCAGACGCTGATGCGGCGTCTTGGAGACCAGTTCCAGGGTGTCGGCCCATGGCTCTTCATTCACGATGATCGGCAGCACCTGGGCAGGGAAGAAAGGCCGGTTGTGCACCGGGACGATGTACAGCTTGTCGGGCAGGTTCTGATCCGGCAGCGCCAGATCGGTGGAAACGTTCTGCTCGAAATTCTGGTTGTTGTCGTCGTTCATGCGGCACCTGTTGCGAGTACGTGCTCTTTAGATGGGTATCCGGCGAATGATTTCAATCCGGCAGCCGCTTTGCTGGATTTGCCGCTGCTGTAAAAACCCCCTGGCCTCCGGTAGAGTGCGGCCATACGCCAGGTACCCCGCCATGCTCAACGCACGTCTGCTTCGCCTCGATGATCAGGCTCACGAACACGCCCACGACTACCACCAGTTGGTACTGTCGCTGTCGGGCAGTGCCGAGTTCGAGGTGGACGGGTCGGGTGGTGAGGTTTGCCGTATGCGTGCCTGCCTGGTGCCAGGCCACGCTGATCATGAGTTCGCTGGCAAGGGTGACAACCGCATGCTCATCATCGATCTCGATGAGCAGGATCTGAGCGCAGACGACCCACGCCTGCTGGCGCAACTGTTCGAAATCCCGCGCTATCCGGCGCTGGACGCCGACTTCCATAACTTGCTCAACTATGCCGGTGCCGAGCTGGCGCGCTACGGTAGCGACCCGCTGCTGGCGCGCGCACTGGGCGGCGTACTGCTGCGTGCCTTGCATCTGCGGGTGTTCGGCGAGGCGATACATCAACCGAGAGGTCCGCTGGACATCGCCCGCCTGGATGCGCATATCGAAAGTAATCTGGCACGTCGGATTACGGTGGCCGAACTCGCGCAGGTGGTTTGCCTGAGCCCCAGTCACTTCCACGTGCAATTCAAGGACAGCGTTGGTCTCACGCCGCATCAATATCTGCTCAAGAGTCGCCTCGATCGTGCGGCCAGGCTGCTTCGCGAAAGCCCGCTGCCGCTGGTGAGGATCGCCGAAGAGTGTGGATTCTCCAGCCAGAGCGCCTTGACCACTGCGACCCGTCGCTACCTTGGGCTGACGCCGAAGCGGCTACGACGCAGCGAAGATTAAACGCACCGGGTCGGTGCGTTTTTCGTACAGGTGCCGCTATCGTGCCTCGCTATAGCGCTTTTTCTTGACAGCGTTTTGACGGTTATCAAAACCCGTAGGTTTTTGTAAAAGATCCGTAGGTTTGCACAACAACCCAAAACGCCATCGTCTTAGATTCGCCTACCCGTTTTGGCGAACTCCCGCGCATCCCTTATCGCGCGTGGCCGCTGAACCAGATCCCAACACAACAACACTCCACGAGAGGAGCGGCGCGATGTTCAAAGCCGGTCAAGTCTTGCAGGGCGATTTCGCCAATCTGAAAGCCGCCGAATTCTTCCCCACCGTGAGCGCCAACTACAGCGTTGACGAGTCAGCCTATCTGAACGAGCTGTTGCAGCTTGCCGACCCCGGCGAAGCGGGCATCGAAGCCATCCGCCGTGAAGCCCGCACCCTGATCGAAGCGGTACGTGGCCGCGATAACGCAGTCGATACCCTCGATGCACTGTTGCGTCAGTACAGCCTGGATACCCATGAAGGCCTGATGCTCATGTGCCTGGCCGAAGCGTTGTTGCGTGTGCCGGATTCGGCCACTGCCGACGCGCTGATCCGCGACAAGCTCAACGCCGCCGAGTGGGAACGTCACCTGGGCAAGAGCGACAACGTGCTGGTCAATTTCGCCGCCTGGGGGTTGGTGATGACGGGCAAGGTCGTCGACCCGGACAACTCCGATGGCCGCCCGAAGAACGTCATAGGCCGGCTGGTCAAGCGTTCTGGTGAGCCGGTCATTCGTGCTGCCATGAATCAGGCGATGAAGCTGATGGGCAAGCAGTTCGTGCTTGGCCGGACCATCTCCGAGGCCTTGAAGAACGGCCGTCCCGAGCGTGAAAAGGGCTACACCTACTCCTTCGACATGCTCGGCGAAGCGGCGCTGACCGATGAAGATGCGCGCAAGTACATGGCCGACTACCGCCAGGCGGTGCAAACCGTGGGCGCCGAGCCACAGGTCGGACCTGGTCCGCGGCCGTCCGTGTCGATCAAGCTGTCCGCGCTGCACCCGCGTTATGAAGTCGCCCAGCGTGAGCGCGTGCTCACCGAGTTGTTCGAAAGCGTCCGCGAGCTGGCAATCCTGGCGCGCAAGCTCGATGTCGGCATCACCATCGACGCCGAAGAGGCTGATCGCCTGGAGCTGTCCCTCGAACTCTATGAAAAGCTGATGCGCGACCCGGCCATCGCCGGGTGGGGCGAGTTCGGCTTGGTGATTCAGGCGTATTCCAAACGCTGCCTGCCGGTGCTGGTCTGGCTGACCTTGCTGGGTAAAGAGCTGAACGCGCGCATCCCGCTGCGTCTGGTGAAAGGCGCCTACTGGGACAGCGAGATCAAGCAGTGTCAGGTTCAGGGACTCGATGGCTATCCGGTGTTCACCCGCAAGGAAGGTACCGACACCTCATACCTGGCCTGCGCCCGGTATTTGCTGTCCGAGCACACCCGCGGCGTGATCTACCCGCAGTTCGCCAGCCACAACGCGCACACCGTCAGCTGCATCCTCGCCATGGTCGGTGAGCTGAAGGTCCCGCGCGAGTTCGAGTTCCAGCGGCTGCACGGCATGGGTGATGCGCTCTACGACACCGTGATCGAGAAGTACCGCAAGAACGTACGCATCTACGCACCGGTTGGTGCCCACAAGGATCTGCTGCCTTATCTGGTGCGACGCCTGCTTGAGAACGGCGCGAACTCATCCTTCGTCCACCAGCTGGTCGACCCGCGCGTGCCGGTGGAGACCCTTATCGATCACCCGGTCACCCAGCTGCGTCAGTTCAAGACCCTCGGCAACCATCGCATCCCGCTTCCGCCGGCGCTTTACGGCAATCGAACCAACTCGCAAGGCATCAACATGAACATCCAGACTCAGTGGAACGAACTGTCCAGCGCCTATCAGACTTTCCTCGACCGTCAGTGGCAGGCCGCCCCGGTGATCGGAGGGCAGAAACTCACCGGCACAGCGAACAAGTTGCATTGCCCTTATCAACTCAGCCAGGAAGTGGGCACGGCCCAGTTCGCCACTGCTGAGCAAGCCAAACAGGCCATCGACGGCTTGTCGGCTTTCTGGCCGCGCTGGAATGCCACGCCCATCGAACAGCGCGCGCAAATCCTCGAGCGCCTCGGTGATCTGCTTGAAGCCAACCGCGCCGAGCTGATGGCCATGTGCACGCTGGAAGCCGGCAAGACATTGCAGGACGGCATCGACGAAGTCCGTGAAGCCGTGGATTTCTGCCGTTATTACGCACTGCAGGCTCGTCTGAAACTCGGCCGCGAAGAGCTTAAAGGCCCCACCGGCGAGCGCAACGAGCTGTTCCACGAAGGCCGCGGCGTATTCGTCTGCATCAGCCCCTGGAACTTCCCCCTGGCGATCTACCTCGGCCAGATCACTGCAGCCCTGGTTGCCGGTAACACCGTGCTGGCCAAGCCTGCCGAGCAAACCAGCCTGATCGCCGCCCGCGCACTGGAACTGATGTTCGAAGCTGGCCTGCCCAAGGACGCCATCGCATTCCTGCCGGGCGACGGCGCCACCCTTGGCGGCGTCTTCTGCCGTGATCCGCGGGTCGTCGGCGTTTGCTTCACCGGCTCGACCGATACTGCGCGCATCATCAACCGTCAGTTGGCCGAGAAGGAGGGCGCCATCGCCACGCTGATCGCGGAAACCGGCGGCCAGAACGCGATGATCGTCGATTCCACTGCGCTGCCCGAGCAGGTGGTCAAGGACGCCATCGGCTCCGCCTTTACCAGCGCCGGCCAACGTTGCTCAGCCCTGCGTGTGCTCTACGTTCAGCGCGACATCGCTGATCGGGTGATCGAGCTGATCAAGGGAGCGATGGACCAGCTGAAGGTCGGCCCGACCCACCTGCGCGAAAACGATCTCGGCCCAGTGATCGATGCCGAAGCCCGTGATGGCTTGCTGGCGCATATCCAGAAGCTGAAGGGTGAGGGCAAGCTGATCGCCGAAGCCAAGCTGCCGGGCAGCCTCAACGGTCACTTCGTTGCGCCGGTGGCGTTCGAGATCGGCGGGATTCACGAACTGAAGAAGGAGCAGTTCGGCCCCGTGCTGCACGTGGTGCGCTTCGACGCGGCGGATCTGGAGAAGGTAGTCACTGACATCAACGCCACCGGCTATGGCCTGACGCTGGGAGTGCACACCCGCAACGAGGAAACCGCCGAGCGTATCGAAGCGATGGCGCGAGTCGGCAACCTCTACGTCAACCGCAACCAGGTGGGCGCCGTGGTCGGCGTGCAGCCATTCGGTGGCTGTGGCCTGTCCGGGACCGGCCCGAAAGCGGGTGGCCCAAGCTACCTGCTGCGCTTCGTCAACGAACGCACCACCTCTACCAACACCACCGCGGTAGGCGGTAACGCGTCCTTGCTGTCGCTGGGCGACGACTGATCGTCGACTCCGCGCGAAACGGCCGGCGGCTCGGTTCAGAGACCGCCGGCTCGATAGAACAACCAGAACAGTTGGCGGATCGCTCTTCCGCCTCTGATGGGCTCAGGTGAGCCCGTCCCGGTGATGGCGCGAACCGCCATCGCCCTCTGCCAGGTGGGGTCGGGAATAACCTCGCGCCCATCCACAACAACTAATGAGGGAACAAAATGAGCATCAGTACACCCACCCTGATCACGTTCTTGATTTACATCGGCGCCATGCTGTTGATCGGCTTCGTCGCGTACCGAGCCACCAAGAACTTCGACGACTACATCCTCGGCGGCCGCAGCCTCGGCAGTTTCGTCACCGCACTGTCAGCCGGTGCCTCGGACATGAGCGGCTGGCTGCTGATGGGCCTGCCAGGCGCCATCTTCGTGGCGGGCCTGTCCGAAAGCTGGATCGCCATCGGCCTCATCGCTGGTGCCTGGCTGAACTGGCTGTTCGTCGCCGGCCGTCTGCGCGTTCACACCGAGCGCAACAAAAACGCGCTGACCCTGCCTGATTACTTCTCCCACCGCTTCGAGGACGAGAGTCGCACCCTGCGGATCTTCTCGGCGCTGGTCGTGCTGGTGTTCTTCACCATCTATTGCGCCTCCGGTGTGGTTGCCGGTGCACGTCTGTTCGAGAGCAGCTTCGGGGTGCCCTACAACCTCGCGCTGTGGATCGGCGCGGCAGCTACCATCCTCTACGTGTTCATCGGCGGCTTCCTCGCGGTGAGCTGGACCGACACCGTTCAAGCTACGCTGATGATCTTCGCGCTGCTGATCACCCCGGTGTTCGTGATTCTGGCGCTGGGCGACATGGGCGCGGCGATGGATACCATCGCTACGCAGAACCCAGCCGCGTTCGACATGTTCAACGGCCTGTCCTTCGTTGCCATCGTTTCCCTGCTGGCCTGGGGCCTGGGTTACTTCGGGCAGCCGCACATCCTGGTGCGCTTCATGGCTGCCGATTCGGTGAAGACCATCCCCAACGCCCGCCGTATCGGTATGGCCTGGATGATCCTGACCCTGGCCGGCGCTGTGGCCGTGGGCTTCTTCGGCATCGCCTACTTCGCAGGTCATCCGGAGCAGGCGGGCCCGGTCTCCGAGAACGGCGAGCGCGTGTTCATGGAACTGGTGAAGATCCTGTTCAATCCCTGGGTCGCCGGCATCATCCTTTCCGGTGTTCTGGCTGCCGTGATGAGTACCCTCAGCGCGCAGCTGCTGGTCAGCTCCAGTGCCCTTACGCAGGACTTCTACAAGGCCATGCTGCGCAAGAACGCCTCGCAGACCGAGCTGGTCTGGGTCGGCCGAGCGATGGTTCTGCTGATCGCCTTCATCGCTCTGGGTATCGCTTCCAACCCGGACAGCAAGGTACTGGGCCTGGTGTCCTACGCCTGGGCGGGCTTTGGCGCTGCCTTTGGCCCGGTGGTACTGATCTCGCTGTTGTGGAAGAACATGACCCGTAACGGCGCACTGGCCGGCATGATCGTCGGCGCGGTAACCGTGGTGGTGTGGAAGGAATTCATCGGCATGGGGCTGTACGAGATCATTCCGGGCTTCATCCTCGCCAGCATCGCCATCCTGATCTTCAGCAAGGTTGGCGCAGGTGCATCGCCAAGCATGATCAAGCGCTTCGAAGACGCTGAGAGCGAGTATCAGCGCGGCTGATTCAGTCGCCTCCAGCAAGACGAAACCCCGCTGCCGGTTGCCGACAGCGGGGTTTTGTTTTTTCTAATCGCCGACCGTCGGTCGGTTCTGGCTCATGCGGCTTATTCAGTCGTCGACAACAAGGTTCTCACGGTCGTCCTTGGCGCCAGCGGCGATCAGATGCTCGGCCATGTCTTCGGTTACGTGAACACTGTGGCCAGCGATGTGGGCCATTGACATGCGGGCTGCGGGATCGGTGCTGACTCGGACATCCGTGATCGCGCTGCGATGGGTCGCGCCTTCGAGTGTGGTGGAACAAGTGCCGGTGGCGGTATCGATATTGACTGTCATGGCGGATCTCCTCGGGTTGCGATGGAGCCGCAATTGCTGGTGCGGCCGTTACGCATCAGACAGTCGCACGTGCGATCTGTTTAGGTAGAGCTTCAGTGATCGGGCCTCGTCGGTCGGATCGATGGATCAAGTTGCAATTATTTTGCTGATCAAGTGATGGCAATAGGCTAGCCTGGGCAGGCCAAAAGGTTGCCAGGGAAAGGCTGCAGTCCACGGTGCTCGCAAAGACGGAGTCGGGGTATGGTCATGAGCGTTCTGCGGTTCAGTTGTTTTCTCATGCTTTTTGCACTTTCTGCGCCCTTGCAGGCTCGGCCGGTTAGTGTGCAAATCTTCGATTCTCAGGGGCAGCCGGTCGCGGGTGCCGTCCTCAGCCTCGCTGGCAGTCCGGCCGGAAACGCCGTCGGCCTTGCGGTGATGGATCAGATCGACAAGCAGTTCTCGCCAGCTGTACTTGCGGTTGCGACGGGTACGGCAGTGAGCTTCCCCAACCATGATGGCATTCGTCATCAGGTCTATTCCTTTTCATCCGCCAAACGCTTCGAGCTGCGGCTCTATGAAGGCACCCCCAGTGCGCCGGTGACCTTCGATCAGCCGGGTCTGGTGGTGCTGGGCTGCAACATCCACGACTGGATGCTTGGCTATGTGTACGTCACCGATGACCCCTGGTTCGCCGTCAGTGACGAGCAGGGCCGAATCCAGCTGAACGTGCCTGCCGGCCAGTATCCGTCGACGCTCTGGCACCCGGCGCTGGTTGATATGCGGCCCATCAGCGCTGGGACGTTGCAAATGGGTGCAGCGCCGATCGAGCTGAACCTGCCGGTCGCGGTAACCGCCGCGCTTCAGCCCTCGGCGCCAGAACCTACTCCTTTCGCCGAAGCGTTCAGGAAGGCGACCCGTGACGCGCCGCAGCCTTAGTTTCCACGCGCGTCTATCGTGGATACTTGCCGCTTTCCTGTTGGTGGTGATCGCCGCGCTGTATTTCTCCGTACGGCTGGTAACCGAGTCGGCCGTGAGCAGGCAGGCAGCTGAACGGCTTGAATCCGGCCTGCGGGTGTTCGAACGGCTGATCGACATCCGCGGCCGGCAATTGCGCGACGGCGTGCAGGTGCTGGCTGCCGATTTCGGTTTCAAGGAAGCGGTGGCCACCGGCGATACTCCGACTCTGCAATCGGCAATGGCCAATCAGGCCGCGCGTATCAATGCCAGCGAGGCCATGCTGATCGGCCTGGATGGCAGGGTGCTGGCCTCGAGCCTGTCCAATGCCGTGTCGGGCGACAGCTTCCGTTACGCGACCGAGCTGCGCGACGCACGCGGGCAGGAGCATAGGCTGCTGGTCGTGGTGCTCGATAACCAGGCGCATCTGCTGGTCGAGGCTGAAGTCCGCGCGCCATTGCCGATCGCTCGGGTAGTGATGGGTTTCGCCATGGACGAGGCGCTTGCGCGGGAACTCAAGCAATTGACCGGCCTGGACGTTTCCTTTCTGACAAAGGAGGAGGGCGGCGCCACGTTGGCCACCACGCTGGAACCTCGCACCCATTCTGAGCTGATCGATGGCTGGAGCCGGCATGTCCACGCCAACGGCATCGAAGCGCTGACGCTCGGCGGGGAGCGCTACCTGAATGAAGATGTGGAATTGTCTCAAGGTGCAGGCTATAGCGTCATTGCGCTTGTACACAGCTCGCTGGACGAAGCGTTGGCCGCGTTCCACCAACTGGATTCCAGAATTCTGCTGATCGCACTGGCCGGTCTGATCGCCTCCCTTATCGGCGCACTGCTGCTGGCGCGTAGCCTGTCGGAGCCGGTCAACGCGCTGGCCCGGGCGGCAGACCGAGTCGGTCGTGGTGATTACCACACGCCCATCGAGCTGGACCGCGAAGATGAACTCGGGAGCCTGGCCAAGGCGCTGAACCAGATGCAGCGCGGCATCGCCGAACGCGAGCATCTGATCGCACACAACATGCTGCACGACGATGTAACAGGCCTGCCCAATCGCTCATTGGCCGCTGAATTGCTGGCCAGCGCCGTTGAGGCTCGCCGGATCACGGCGGTGTTGCACATCGGCATCGGCAACCTCGATGCCGTGCAGGATAGCGGCGGTTCCGAAGGCGTCGATCAGGCGCTGCGCGAGCTTACCCAACGCCTGCAGGCAGGTTTGCAGCCGGGAGATCACCTGGCACGTATGCTGTCCGACGAATTCCTGCTGATCGTCAGCGACACCTCGGCTGACAATGCTTTCAGCGCTGCCGTTGCGGTGCAGCAGGCATTGGCACTACCGGTGCGCGTCGCCGAGCTTGAAATGCGCATCGAGGCGCACATCGGGGTGGCCGGTTATCCGGACGATGCAGGCAGTGTCGACGAGCTGTTGCGTCGCGCCCGCATCGCCATGCAGGACGCCGCGCAATTGCCCGACGGTTTACAGCTCTACCAGCACGGGCGCGACGATGCCCACCAGCGGCAGATCACCCTGATACGCGACCTGCGCCGCGCTGCCCAGGTCGGCGGGCTGCTCCTGCATTTCCAGCCCAAGGTGGATCTCGAACAGGGGCGGGTCTATCAGGCCGAGGCGTTGCTGCGCTGGAATCACCCGGTGTACGGGGTAGTGTCGCCCGGCGAGTTCATTCCGCTGGCCGAGCGCACCGGCAGCATCCAGTTGCTGACAGCCTGGGTCATCGAGGCGGTGCTGCGTCAGCTCCATGTCTGGAACGGACGGGGGCTGTATATGGAAGTGTCATTGAATATATCCGCCGAAGATCTGGCCAGCATGACTCTGGACCAGCGTGTGGCCGAGCTGCTGCAGCGCTATGTAATCCCCGGCGAGCAGCTGGTCTTCGAGATTACCGAAAGCGCCATGATGCGCGAACCGGAGCGCGCCCTGGCGATGCTGCACCGGTTGCGCGCGCTGGGCATTCGGCTGTCGGTAGACGATTTCGGCACCGGCTATTCCTCCCTCGCCCAGCTGCGTCGCATGCCGGTGCAGGAGCTGAAGATCGACCAGTCATTCATCCGTGAGCTGGACGACACCTGCGGCGATGCGGTGATCGTTCGCTCGACCATCGATATGAGCCACGCCCTGGGTCTGAAAGTCGTGGCCGAGGGCGTCGAGCATGGCGAAACCCGCGATCTGCTGCGCGGCTGGGGCTGCGACACCCTGCAGGGCTATTTCTTCAGCCGACCCTTGCCGGCCGATGCGTTCGAAACCTGGCTAAAGCAACAGCCGCACCTGGCCGCGCGGCCCCGCAAGGAGCACTCATGACACGACTACGAGCGCTGTTGCTGGCAGCCTGCTGCGCGCCACTGCTGGCCCACGCTGATGCAGGCCGTTTGCTGGCCACTGGTGGCGCAACCAGCATCGAGGGTACTGCCGGAGGTGGCATCACTCCCTGGGCCGTCCTCGCTGGTTATGGCGAGCGCGGCGAGTGGGGTGGCGATGTCTTCGCCACTCGCGTGGAGACCGGTGATTACCGGCTGGATGTCGGCGGCGTGGCGTTCGCTTACGACAATAGGGTGGAGCTGTCATTCGCTCGACAGCGATTCGACCTCGGGACGCTCGCCCGCGACCTGTCTTTGCCGGAAAACAGCCTTAGCCAGGACATCTTTGGCATCAAGGTGCGGTTGTTCGGCGACCTGATCTACGACCGCCTGCCGCAGGTCTCGCTGGGCCTGCAGCACAAGCGGCAAAAGGATTTTCTGATCCCGTCTCTGGTGGGCGCGCAGCGTGACGAAGACACCGAGGCCTATCTCACCGGCAGCCGGCTGATCCTCGGCGGCGCCTTTGGTTACAACCTGCTACTCAATGGGGGGGGGCGTTACAGCCGTGCCAATGAACTCGGCCTGCTCGGTTTTGGCGGTGACCGGCGAGACACCCGCAGCCTGCTCAAGGAAGGCTCTGCGGCGGTGCTGTTCAACCCTCACTGGGCGCTGGGCATCGAGTACCGCGAAAAGCCGGACAATCTGTCCTTCGCGGGCGAAAGCGACTGGGCCGACCTGTTTCTCGGCTACTTTCCCAACAAGCGCCTCGCAGTGGTACTGGCCTATGCTCGGCTCGGAGAAATCGCCACCCTGGACAACCAGGACGGCGCCTACCTGTCCGTCCAGGGGAGCTTCTGATGCGTGGTCTGATTGGGCTGGGTTGTCTGTTGGCTTGTCTGCTGTCGGCTGCCTGCACTCAGCAGCCGCTCCGGAGCGACAGTCTGTACGGGCAGCTGGGCGGTGAGCCCGGCATCACCCGTATCGTCGAAGGCATGCTGCTGCGCATTGCCGGAGATCCACGCATCGTCGATCACTTCCAGAGCGTCGACATCCAGCGGGTACGGGACAAACTCATCGAGAAGTTCTGCGCCGAGGCGGGCGGTCCCTGTGTTTATACCGGCGACAGCATGGAGGAGAGTCACAAGGGCCTGGCGCTTACCCCATCCGACTTCAACGCGTTGGTGGAAAACCTCCAGGCCTCGATGACGGCCGAGGCAGTGCCGATCCCGACCCAGAACCGCTTGCTGGCGCGCCTGGCGCCAATGCGCGGACAGGTTATCGATCAATAAGCGTTCCCCTAGCGGCGGTCAGCTCGCCATCTCGTCGTGTGTCAGCGGACCAAAAGCGTTTGGGTACTTTTTTCCGGCAAAACCCTCCGGTCACGAGCGCGGAGCCAATCCAGACGCTATTCTTTCGCGCCTAACCCGACCCATCCGTTGCCAACGCTGCGCCACAAGCGTTTGCGTTTCGTCAGTGGAGGCGGGGGCCAGGTCCCCGCAGCACAAGGAAAACAAAACCAATGAATGTGAGTACCCCCACCCTGATCACCTTCGTGATCTACATCGCGGCGATGATCATTATCGGTTTCACCGCCTACCGCGCCACCAAGAACTTCGACGACTACATCCTCGGCGGCCGCAGCCTCGGCAGTTTCGTTACCGCATTGTCGGCGGGCGCGTCCGACATGAGCGGCTGGCTGCTGATGGGCTTGCCGGGCGCCATCTTCGTGGCAGGTCTGTCGGAAAGCTGGATCGCCATCGGCCTCATCGCTGGCGCCTGGCTCAATTGGATCTTCGTCGCTGGGCGGCTGCGTGTGCACACCGAGCACAACCATAACGCGCTGACCCTGCCGGACTACTTCTCCCACCGCTTCGAAGACACCAGCCGCCTGCTGCGCATCTTCTCGGCGCTGGTGATCCTGGTGTTCTTCACCATCTATTGCGCCTCCGGTGTGGTAGCGGGCGCGCGGTTGTTCGAGTCCACTTTCGGCATGGAGTACGGCACGGCGCTGTGGGTTGGCGCAGCCGCAACCATTCTCTACGTATTCATCGGCGGCTTCCTGGCTGTGAGCTGGACCGACACCGTGCAGGCCACGCTGATGATCTTCGCGCTGCTGATCACCCCCGTGTTCGTGATCCTCGCGCTGGGCGACATGGGCACCGCGATGGACACCATCGCCGCGCAGGATCCGTCGAACTTCGACATGTTCAAGGGCCTGTCCTTCATCGCCATCATTTCCCTGCTCGGCTGGGGCCTCGGCTACTTCGGCCAGCCGCACATCCTGGTGCGCTTCATGGCCGCCGATTCGGTGAAGACGATCCCCAACGCCCGTCGTATCGGCATGGCCTGGATGATCCTGACCCTGGCCGGCGCAGTGGCCGTGGGCTTCCTCGGCATCGCCTACTTTGCCGACAACCCCGGGCGCGCAGGCGCGGTCACCGAAAATGGCGAGCGCGTGTTCATGGAGCTGGTGAAGATTCTGTTCAACCCCTGGGTCGCCGGCATCATCCTTTCCGGCGTACTGGCTGCGGTGATGAGTACGCTCAGCGCCCAGCTGCTGGTCAGCTCCAGCGCCCTCACGCAGGACTTCTACAAGGCCATGCTGCGCAAGAATGCTTCGCAGACCGAGCTGGTCTGGGTTGGCCGTGGCATGGTTCTGCTGATTGCCCTAATCGCCATCGGCATTGCATCCAATCCACAGAGCAAGGTGCTGGGTCTGGTGTCCTACGCCTGGGCAGGCTTTGGTGCGGCCTTTGGCCCGGTAGTGCTGATTTCGCTGGTCTGGAAGCGCATGACGCGTAACGGCGCGCTGGTCGGCATGCTGGTCGGTGCGATCACCGTGGTGGTCTGGAAGGAGTTCATCGGCCTTGGGCTGTACGAAATCATTCCGGGCTTCATCTTCGCCAGCATCGCCATCTACGTCGTCAGCCTGATGGGTAAAGAGCCGGCAACCACCATCCAGCGTCGCTTCGAAGCGGCCGACGCTGAATACCGCGCTGGCTGATCGCGCCGCGCCAGCTGACCTTGCGCCGGATCATCGTCACAGCGGCGACGATCCCGGCGCTTGGCTTCATGCATGAAATCCGCTGTCGTTACGCTTCGCCGCGGCGGATACTGCTGGTCAGGTGCCGGACCTTCCGCGCCTCCCGCTAGGAAATTCAGGAGTATTCCAATGAAAGCGCAATCTGTGACGATTCGTGCCGTAGCCGTCTTGCTGGCGGCTCTGTTGATGACTGGCTGCAGCCTGCGCTTGCCGGGCATCGGCATCGATGTAGGCGACGGTGGCGGTCATGGCGGCAAGCATTGCCCGCCTGGCCAGGCCAAGAAGGGCAACTGCTGATACTGCCGTAGCCCAACCGAACTGGGTGGCAGCCGCCACTCAGTTGCTTTCCTCGCTACCCGCATCCCACGCTGAAGCCGTTCCAGAAGCTTCGCGCCGCTACCGATCATCGCCGCGAACAGGGCTGGCATAAGCGACACCCCAGTCGTCATATTTCCAAGACCATACTGCCGCTCATCTCCCGAGCCGTTGGGCCATTTGACAGGTCCAAGCTTTCTGCCACGGTTAGTCGAAGTGCGTGTACCGCTTGCGCTTGGCAAGCCCGGCAAAGCTCGCCCTGCAAAGAACAAAAACAATAAACAACCGAGGAAACATCCATGCTCTCAAGCAAGTTGGCTTCAGCCTGTGCGCGTGCCGTCGCCGGTGTGATGCTGGTCGGTACGATCGGAATAGCCGCCGATGTCCAGGCACGTCCCAAGCCGATCAAGCCACCAGTATCCAACAGCGAAGCGCGCGAGCAGGATTCGCGCACCTTCTTCCCCGTTGTATCGCCCCTGGCGCCATTTCCGGGCCTGCCCAGTGAGCGCTGGACGGGCGTCTACGAGGGGTCTTCATATCAGATCGAAGTGCCGCCTAACTGGAACGGCATGCTCGTCATGTACGCCCACGGCTATCGAGGCACGGGGCCGGAGCTGACCGTGAGCCCGCCAGCGATTCGCCCTTGGTTGCTGCAGCAGGGCTACGCCTGGGCCGCGTCCAGCTACAGCAAGAACTTCTACGATGTGCGGGCCGGAGTGGAAGACACCAACGCGCTGGCGCTGGCCTTCAGCAGCCTGACCGGCAAGGCCGAGCCCTCCAAGACCTACATCACCGGCCACTCCATGGGCGGCCATGTCGCGGCCGCTGCGGTGGAGGCTGAAACCTATGCCACCGCGAACAACCCGGTGCGCTACAACGGCTCGGTGCCGATGTGCGGCGTCACGGGTGACGTCTATCAATTCGAATACCTGATGAACTTCACCCTGGCCGCCCAGCACCTTGCAGGCCAGGGGCCGACCACCTTCCCGGCGACCGATTTCCAGGCCAAGTTGCCGCAGATCATAGGGACGCTGTGGGATACGTACCCGACCGCTCCATCGGCCCAGGGCGAGAAGCTCGAAGGCATCGTGCGTGATCTCAGCGGTGGCGAACGCCCGATCTTTGCCGAAGGCTTCCGTACCAGCCTGCAAAGCGTCGTACTGGGTACGGGCGGTCAAGACGGTTCGGTGAATGGCATCCTGGCCGACTCGCTGACCGGCAACCTTGCCACGCGCTATCAGTTCGATACGAACAAGGCGATGTCCCGCGAGGAACGCGAGTTCAACGACTCGATCATCCGCGTAGTCGGCCATCCGCCAGCCAATAGCATCCGCCCGGACGGCCTGCGCTGGATTCCGGTCGTGAACGGCCAGTTCAACGTTCCGGTGGTCAGCATCCACACGCTGGGCGACCTGTACGTGCCGTTCAAGCATCAGCAGATCTACCGCCGCAACGCCGAAGCCAATGGCAACGGCGACCTGCTGGTGCAGCGAGCCATACGTGCGCCCAGCCACTGCGATTTCACCTATCAGGAACAGGTCGAAGCGATGGCGGCGATGCTGCAATGGGAGCAACAAGGCATCAAGCCGGCGGGCGATCGGGTACTCGACGCCAAAGCCGTCGCAAATCCCGCCTACGGCTGCCAGTTCACACGTAACGATGGCACTCAGAATCGTGCAGCGCTGCCGGCCTGCCCTGGTAGCTGATTCCGCTTGAGCCCGGATGCAAGGCCCTGCTCACGCAGGGTCTTGTCTGATTCGCATCACCTGAGTGCGCCCTGAATTGGGCACGTTTGCGCTATTTAAACGCGGATGTCACCCATCTCCCGGATTTCAGCTTGTATCCGAGTGCCGGTTGCGCGCTCTTCGTTGGAAAATCCATCGTAATCAGCTAGGCCGCCGAAATTGATGCCGGTGAGCCGCTCGACCTCAAGCACGCTCCGCTGATAAGTCCGAAACCTGCCGAACAGTACGCTCAGGCGGTCGAGCTCGCCTTCCTGGCTGATGACATAAGCAGTGGCCGAAGGCTTTCCGTCGTCACCGACAAATGCGACGACCTTCCAGAAGGCGCTGGGGATCGGAACGCCCCGGTAGTGCCGATCGGCATCGCTGAACACGGGCCCGCTGAACACCGTGGCACGCGCTTGCCAGCGGCGTGTGTTGTCGAGCAGGTAGTTCTCCAGGTCCAGCCAGTTCTTCTGGTTGAAACCAGCCATCTGCGGCGAACAGTTGGTGAAGTGAAAAGTGTCAGCGTTGGCCTGCTCGGCGTTGGGTCCCCAATTCGGGTCCTGGCGACGCACGAGATGACCACGATCGAGCAGGTTGTCTGCGTATAGAGATTCACCGATCTGAGCTTCAGCCGGAATGCGCCCGTCGTAACTCCAGCGATCCCTGCCCCGAGCAACCTCCACCAGCGATTCGCCCATGATGTTCACACCGACGAACAGGGCCAGGCGGCGGCTCTTGGACATGGCAATCGAAAAGTGCGTGTAGTCGAGCCGATTCAGCGCGCTGCCTGGAACCGGTAGCAGGTCGGCGCGGAAGAGCTCGTCCAGCTGCGGCCAGGGCACGCGGAAGTCCCCGAGAAAATCGTCCCGATACCCCTCCCGATCGGTCAGGGCCTCGGCCGGTGTGGTTCGCGGTAGCCCACGTTCGAGTGCGTGGTTTTCCAGCGAACCCGGCTGGGCGAGTCGACGCAGGTCAGCCAGGCGTGGCCGGTATTGCAACTGAGCGGTTGGCGCGGACATAGGGCTTCCTAGATAAGCCAGGCGGCCGTAGCGTTGATGCCATGGCCTGTGCATCGACCATATGGAGCTTCTATGAAGATTTGGCGTATGCGGGATGCGGACCGACGCGGCCCTCGGTTCGCCAAATTGAACCGCCAATATGAGCGTCTGCATGGATGACGCTTCCATACGTCTGCCCAAATTGACCGCGCCATGACATCGCCATACTGTATGTGTATACAGTTATGAGGTCTGTACCATGCCCGTTCATTTTCTGGGGCCTGCTGCTCCGTCCGCCATTGCCTTGCCGCTTTTCAGCTTCTGCATACCCGCCGGCTTCCCCAGTCCTGCGCAAGATCATATGGAAGGCACGCTCTCGCTCGATGAGCTGATGAACATCCGCGCGCCGCATACCTACCTGGCGCGAGCCGACGGCGACAGCATGATCCACGTGGGCATATTCGATCGGGACATCCTCATCATCGATCGCGGGCGCGAAGCCGAGAGAGGGGAGATCGTCATCGCTGCGCTCAACAACGAGCCGCTGGTGAAGATTTTCGATCGGCAGGGCGACCAGATCATCCTGCGCTCGGCCAACCCCAAGTTCCCCCCGCGCTACCTGCTGGAAAGTGAAGAGCTGTACGTGTGGGGCGTCGTGCCATTCAGCGTGCGCACCCATGGCAAATATTGAGCGCACCCTGGCCTTAATCGACTGCAACTCGTTTTACGCCGCCTGCGAGCGTGTCTTCCGGCCAGATTTGCGTACTACGCCCATCGTCGTCCTCTCCAATAACGATGGCTGCGTGATCGCCCGCTCGGCAGAGGCTAAGGCGCTGGGCATCAAGATGGGCGCGCCGTACTTCAAGGTGCGGCTCGATCTGGAGCGCTGGGGCGTCGTGGTGTTTTCCAGCAACTACGCACTGTACGGCGACATGAGCGAGCGGGTGATGACCGTCATCGAACAGCGCGCGCCGGCCGTCGAGGTGTACTCCATCGACGAAGCTTTTGCGGATATGACCGGTGTGGCGGATGCGGAGTCGCTCGGGCGCCGCATCCGTGCCGACGTGCTGCGCTTCACCGGCATTCCTGTTGGCGTCGGCATCGCCAGCACAAAAACCCTCGCCAAGTTGGCCAACCATTCAGCCAAGCGCTGGATGAAGCAGACCGGCGGCGTAATCGACCTGCGCGACCCCGAGCGGCGCGACAAGGTGCTGCGCATCACGAGCGTGAGCGATGTATGGGGCGTCGGCCGGCGCATGACCGAACACCTCAACAGCATGGGCATTCGCAGTGCCTGGGACCTGGCCAATGCCGACGCCTGGACCCTGCGCAAACAGTTCAGTGTGGTGATTGAAAAAACCGCCCGCGAACTGCGCGGCACGCCCTGCCTCGAACTGGAAGACGTGACTCCGCTCAAGCAGGAAATCTGCTGTTCACGCATGTTCGGCGACCGCCTGCGCGAACTCGCCCCCATTCGCGAAGCCGTCGCCACCTACGCCGCGCGCGCCTGTGAAAAGCTGCGAGCCCAACAGTCGTTGTGCAAGCGCGTACGCGTCAGCATCCGCACCGGTATGTTCAACCCGGACGAACCCAGGTTCGCCAAAGGCATCGTCTGCGAACTGCCATACCCCACCGACGACACCCGCTACATCACCCGCGCGGCTATTGCCGGGCTGGAGCTTATCTATCGAGAGGGCTTCGCCTTCAGCAAAGCCGAAATACTGCTGATGGACCTCTGCCAACGCGGCGAATACACCGACGACCTCTTCACCGAAACCCAACCCGCCGCCGCGGAGCGCGTCATGGGCGTGCTCGATGCCGTCAACGCCAAGTGGGGTCGCAACACGCTCAGACCCGGTCGAATCCCCACCGCGCCGGATTGGGGCATGCGGCGGGAGTTGATGAGCCAGAGCTTTACGACGCGATTGGATCAGTTGTGGAAGGTGGGGTGTCGGTAGGACTTGGGAATAGCTTTCGCCAGAACGCTTCTGTTCCCCTTTATGCGAGCGCTTCAACAACTGAGTATGCCTCTGATGGTGTACTTGCTTGAGTGGCGAATGGCGCTGGCAACTACCTGCTGTGTGGTCGCAATCTTTGTGCCTCCAAGATTGCATTGATTACAGATGTCGCTATAGGCATGACATCCCGCTCATTAATCCGAAATATCGATTGGCCAGCGTTATCGTCATCCACTGTAATCCCGTCCAACAGGCGTCATACCGCGGACTGGGTGCCGGGTGTGAAGCGTTGTGAATTAAACACCTCGATTGTTGAGCGTTGATGAAAGCAGCGCTTCAATTCTGATGCGCAAACGTTTCAGCTATACGTACTGTGATTGGTAGGTTGTTCCAGATCAAATCCGTAATGGCATCGGATCGGATGATCATGGCCCGTCGACGACGCTGAGAGGGCTGATCGAGCTTGGCTCGTATCGTCCCGATTTCATGCTGGCATCGAGGGCATTCGAATGAAAGTCGCAAATAACAATACTAAGGCCGAGGCTCGGCTGGCGGAGATTTTCGAAACAATTATCGGCCTGACCCAATCCCGGGTCACCAACAACACGCCGGAAAAAAAGGATCGCCTCGAGGAAATCGACAAAGGGGAAGCCCCTTCAAACAGCGGTTCTGGTGGGACAGGTGGCGATAAATCCAAGGGGCCCGCAACAGCCGATGAGTTTCGAGCAAAGGCCAAAGAAGAAGACTGGATCGTAGTTGAAGAAAATGATGCATTGCCCCCGCTCGGCAATCTTAAACCCACCAAAGCCGACGATACGACCTACACCTATAAGTACGATGGGAAGACTTTCGCCGTATCGGCGCATCTGACGCCCTTTAAATATTCTGTTCTGGAAAACAAAGTAGTTGGTAGTGATATTCGTCGAGCGGATAACGACATCACGGTAACTGTTCCGGATTCCGAAGCGACGGATTTCATGAATGCCAAGACTACGGAAGGCGGAAAGACGGTTGGCGAGCTATTTCAGGACAAGATGAAGGACGAGTGGGGCAAGCTCGATATAAGCGATCCACGGCGTCAATATTATGAGCTGCTTGAGGCAAAGACCGCCTTGGAAACAGGGTATTCATATAAGCCTGCAATAACCGTAGCAGATGGTGATTGGAGTGAGACGAAAGACAGGGATGGCGTCGTTATGCATAGCGCCAACACCTACGGCTTATTGAAGGAAGAGGAGATTTACAAGAAGCTGGCAGCTTTATCCGATAATGACAGCGTAAAAAAAGGCGTCGACCAGCTAATGGAAGGTGCCATAGACAAGATCGCTGACAAGAACGGGCTGACCAATAAAATTTACAATAGCATGATGAGCGATGACTACAAGGACATGCTGAAAAGCATGGATCCAACAGCCGCCAATGTGCGATTTGCTAATGATTTCAAATCGTTAAAAATGTTGGATGAAACCAAGGCGGATAAAGTTTTTGGCAAACTTTCCAGCGAGTTGGGAGGCGGGGTCGAAGTCGACGTCGATATGGTTAATGATGTCGCTGACATGGTTAAAAACGGAAGCTATTCCGACGAATCATTAAAGGCAGCAGTCACGGATACAGTAACCCTGGGGTTATCGAGCACCTGGTCTGCCCTATTTGGTATTACCTTCGCGGACCGGGCAGTTCAGGGCTACCTGAATAACCAGGGTGGCGGCAACCTATCCGATGATGTCAAACGTAGCCTCGATAGCTATAAGGCTGCGGTGAAAATACTAGGCGACGCGATGTATGAATCAGTCAAAGGCAAAGGTTTCTTTGACATGAAAGATATATCCTCGCGACTGTCCGACGTTCTCAGTTCGAATAACCCGGATGGGCTAAGTACGCGTCGTGGTGCGGCTGGGCTTATTCAAGCGGCGATGAGTCGCGGGGTTATACCGGCCATAGGCGGGGTGTTGGCTACAACGGCGGCCATCTACAATCTTTCGAAAAACAAGGGCGAAACGGTTGAAGACCGCATGGCGGCCGCGCGTTTGTTCATGATCAGTATTGCGACGTCTCCCGCCGTGATTGGTAATACTCTAGATATATTCGGTGCGGCATTCAATAAACCGGGCGTGAGGGACTTGCTTGGGTTTGGCGATAACACGCAGCTGCGCGAGATGTTTGAGAAACGGTTCCCTGGCTCGGCTCCTGAGGTGGCCGATGACAACGCATCAATCAAAGGCCTGTACAGCGCTGACGACTATCGTTCAGTCGTGTCGTCAGATGGGTCTCAGTCAACGGTAAATATGGCTGATATTACACACTGGTTTGATGACGTTGCGTCAGGCGACGTGAGCTTTGTTACCGCCAAGTCCAACGTCGATTCCGAAACAGGTTTAAGTTTTCATACGGCGATGGAGGATGGCAACAGCCGCATTGGTGCTGCCGGTTCGGGAGCAGCATCAATTGATCAGGCTGCCGTCGACGACCTGGATCCAAACAGCCGTTCTTTACTCAACTCGAGACTTGACGCCACTCTCAGCGACATGGGGCTTGATCCTAAGGTCATGGATATCCCCAGCAAACTGAAGCTCGTGGGAACCATCCTGGGCCCCGTCGGTGTTGTGGCTGATACAGCAGGCGGTTTTCTTGATTTGGCACTGGGGGCGATGGGAATTGACAAGCTATTGAAGAACGGCGGCACCTCGCTTGAATATGCTGAAAAGTCAATGCAAGTCCTGGGAGGAGCGTCTATCGCAGCAATGGCCGGCACCAGTTTGGCGGCTTTGGTGGCAGGCCCCGCAGTAGCCGCGGGCCTTAGCCTCGCTTCGGGCGCATTGGGCATCGTCGGCGTCGGTTTTGGAGTAATCGCAGGGATAATCGCCCGTGAAGTTGCCAAGGAAAAGAGGGGAGAAGAGCTTAACAAGCGGGCCGAGCAGTTTAATAACTGGAGCGCGCTGGGCATCACCGAAGATGATTGGGGGGATAAGCTTAATTACACTCAAAACGCTCGTTATGCCTATTATTACGACTATGGATCCGAGTCATACTTCGAAGCTTTTCCGGCTGACATCCCTGTGTGGGACGCCCGGCCGGAACAGTATGAGGACTTCACTGAACACCTGAGAAATAATGACCACCTGCCCAGTGATGATTGGTTTGACAACTGGGACGATAAACACGGTGTAGTAATCACTCATGAGAGTGACGGTGATGATAGTGGCTTGCCGCGTTTTGGAGATGACAAATCATACCGAAACAAAATTGGGGGTGGGAAGGCCTACACAATCGGTACTTTTGAGGATTTCAAAGAGGACGTGGATCGCGTTGATGTCGGGTCCATTGAGTTGCTGGACGATGGTAGGGTTATATTTGTCAAGGACGGGGTCAAGCAAATCATAGATCCCGTGATAGGCAATAACGAGTCTGGGCTTAACCCAAAGATAATTGGTTATCTGACAGATCTATACGAACTGGCTCATCCGGGAGGCAAGCGGGACGAGAAGATCATCAAGCGCATTACAGACCTGCACAATGAATCCGACAGATACAACGAGATCAACGAATTAAGGCGTGTTTTGAGTGACGACTTTGTCAGCATGTTAGGCAAGGATGACACCAAGCCCGGAACTTATAAAGATTTCAAGCGAGATGTTGACCGTGTTGATGTTGACACAATAAAGCTGGATCCGGAGGACAGTAGCGTTATCTATTTTGTCAAAGACGGCAAACAGTGGATGTTGGACACGGACAATCACGGAAGCCTCAAGGGTGGTCATGCGAAAGAAATTTATACTTACCTACGCGAGTTGCATGATCTGATTCGCCCTGATGGTAAAAATATCAATAAAAACATCGCTAAAGACGTCACGGACCTGCACAACAAGAACGATGACTATAACGATATTAAGAGGCTTCGTGAGCACCTCATAAAGGAATTCCCGAAGGAATATGGCGAGGAGCCCGCTACGTTTGGAACTACCTATAACGATAGTGGCAGTGTGAATCACAACAGGATTGGTACCCCTAGTGATTTTATTGAAGATATTGACAAGGTGGATGTAGGGACGATTGCCATATCTGATGATGGGCGATCAGTCGTTTTTGTTAAAGATGGCATTAAACAACGAATATCCGATACCAACGATACCAATTCGGAAATCATTCGCTACCTGAAAGGATTGCACGATATCGCCGACCCCAAGAATGAGTCCTTCAAGGAGCGCGCGAAGGAGATGGACCGGGTGTTCGCGGCGACGGATGACTATAATGATCTGGGCAAGATAAAAGCCTACATGGACCCCCCGAAGCCCCGTACCTGGGCGGATAAGACTCCGGACGGAGAGGCGGGCCTTATGAGGGTGCCAAACCAGGATCAGGATGAGTTCAAGGAGGACATGGACAAGATAGATGCCGCGTCAATCCGCGTGGTGGATGACGTTGTCTACTTCACTAAAAACGGTGAGTGGCATTCAATGGGGCCGGGCTATGGGGGCGATATGCGCCACATCTATAACCAACTGGTGATGGTCGCAAACATGACAAATCATGGTAAAGATTTGAAGCTGGCAGCTCGAATAGACCAGATATGGGATCGGACAGATTCTTACAATGAAGCCAATAAGCTTGAGAAGTACTTAAAGAAAATTGGGGCACTTTGAATTCAGTGCTATTAGGTAGTGTCTAGCATGCTTCGTCAGTTGTAGAAGTCGAACTTCCCTGGTACATGCAGCCCGATGGACACCGCTGCATGTCCAGGGCCTGCGTTACTCCGAAAAAGGGAACAGACTTACTTTTTTGTTCGCCAAGCCTGCCAGCAACCCCGTCAGAAACAAGCCAAACCCTAAACGAAAAAGCCCCGCAAATGCAGGGCTTTTAAATTTGGAGCGGGCGAAGGGAATCGAACCCTCGTCATGAGCTTGGGAAGCTCAGGTAATGCCATTATACGACGCCCGCGTAGGCAGCCTTTGTACCAGAAGGGTTGGGTGAGGAGAAGCGGGTGCGGCGTTTAGGCTGATAAATGCGTTTAGATCTGTGCGATTTCCGCTTGGGTCAGGCTGCGGTACTGGCCGGGGGCGAGGGTGGGGTCGAGCAGTAGCGGGCCCATGCGTTCGCGGTGCAGGGCGGTGACCTTGTTGTTGAAATGGCCGAACATGCGTTTGACTTGATGATAGCGGCCTTCATGCAGAGTCAGGCGGGCCTGGCGTGAGCCGAGCAGTTCGAGTTCGGCGGGGAGGGTGGTGAGGTTCTCGAAGCGAAAGTAGAGGCCTTGGGCGAAGCGGTCGACGCAGATGGGGTCGATGGGGTCTTCGGTTTCGACGAGGTAGGTTTTACCCAGCAGGCTTTCCGGTTGGGTGAGGCGGCGGGACCAGAGGCCGTCGTTGGTAATGATCATCAGGCCGGTGGTGTTGAAGTCCAGCCGCCCGGCGATGTGCAGTTCGTCCTTGTCCGGCTCGTTCAGCAGATCCAGTACGGTGGGATGTTGCGGATCGGCCGTAGCGCTGACGCAGCCGGCCGGTTTGTTCAGCATAAAGAAGCGCGCGGGCTTGCCTGCTTGCAGGACCTTGCCATCCAGCTCAATACGGTCGAATATGCGGACATCATGGGTGCCGTCGCAGACCTTCTCGCCATTGACCGAAGCGCGCCCCGACGCCAGCAACAGGCGCGCTTGGCGGTGGCTGCAGTGGGGCAGGTTGGCGAGGAAGCGGTCGAGGCGCATCAGGGTTTTGCAGGCAACTCGCCGCGGGCGCAGCGTGGGCAGATGCAGGCTTTGTTCAGCGCGTCGTCCGGGATCTGATCGCGGGCTGCTGGTGCAATCTCAGCGGTGAAGCACCAGCAGGGCCGCGTCGCAGTGACTGGATTTGCCAGGCCGCATTGATTGGGCTCGCCACAAATTGGGCACTTATTGATATCAGGCGAATCAGTCATAACCGCCTCCGGGCAGTGGCGCTTGATGCGGTGTAGTGATGCGGGCAATGAAAAGAAAGCCCGGCATTGCGCCGGGCTTCTCGTATCACATCCTTACTTCACGCGTTGACCGGGCTTGGCGCCGCTGTCCGGGCTGAGCAGGTAGATCTCTTCACCGCCAGGGCCGGCGGCCAGCACCATGCCTTCGGAAACACCGAACTTCATCTTGCGCGCGGCGAGGTTGGCGACGTACAGGGTCAGGCGGCCTTCCAGCTTGCTTGGGTCCGGGTAGGCGCTCTTGATGCCGGAGAACACATTGCGCTTGGCGTCGCCAATGTCGAGGGTCAGGCGTAGCAGCTTGTCGGCACCTTCTACGAACTCGCACTTCTCGATCAGCGCGATGCGCAGGTCAACCGCGGCGAACGCGTCGAAGGTGATCTCGGCAGCGATGGGCTCTTTGGTCAGCTCGCCATTGCCGGTCGGCTGGGCGACGGTTTCGGTGGAGGCGAGGTCTTCCTTGGATGATTCGATCATGGCTTCGATTTTGGCAGGCTCGATACGGGTCAATAGCGGAGTGAAGGCGTTCAGCTGATGGTTGGTCAGCAGCGTTTGCAGGTCCGTCCAGACCAGTGGCTCGACGTTCAGGAAACGCTCGGCGTCGGCGGCCAGGTTCGGCAGCACTGGCTTGAGGAGGATCACCAGTTGGCGGAACAGGTTGATGCCGGTGGCGCAGATCGCCTGGACTTCATCCTGCATGCCTTCCTGCTTGTTCAGTGCCCAAGGCGCCTTGTCGGCGATCCAGGCATTGGCTCGGTCGGCCAGGGCCATGATCTCGCGCATGGCGCGGGCGAAGTCACGGTTCTCGTAGGCTTCGGCAATGGATGGTGCGGCCGTCTGGAAGGCGTCGGTCAGTTCCGGCGCGGCATTGCGGTCGACCATCAGGCCGCCGTTGCCCTTGTGGATGAACCCGGCGCAACGGCTGGCGATGTTAACGACCTTGCCGACGAGGTCGGAATTGACCTTTTGCACGAAGTCTTCGAGGTTCAGGTCCAGGTCGTCCACGCCGCGGCCGAGTTTAGCCGCGTAGTAGTAACGCAGGTATTCGGGGTTCAGGTGTTCGAGGTAGGTGCGCGCCTTGATAAAGGTGCCGCGCGACTTGGACATCTTCTGCCCGTTCACCGTCAGGTAGCCATGCACTGCAACAGCGGTGGGCTTGCGTAGGCCGGCGCCCTCGAGCATGGCGGGCCAGAACAGGGTGTGGAAGTTGATGATGTCCTTGCCGATGAAGTGATAGAGCTCCGTGGTGGAGTCCTTCTTCCAGAAGGCATCGAAATCCAGTTCCGGGCGACGCGCGCAGAGGTTCTTGAAGCTGGCCATGTAGCCGATCGGCGCATCCAGCCAGACGTAGAAGTATTTGCCGGGCTCATCGGGGATCTCGAAGCCGAAGTAGGGTGCATCGCGGGAGATGTCCCATTCGTGCAGGCCGCCATCGAGCCATTCGGCGATCTTGTTGGCGACCGAGTCCTGCAGGCTGCCGCTGCGGGTCCATTCCTTGAGCATGGCTTCGAAGTCGGGCAGCTTGAAGAAGAAGTGTTTGGAGTCGCGCAGCACGGGCGTGGCGCCGGAGATCGCCGAGCGCGGGTTCTTGAGTTCGGTAGGCTCGTAGGTGGCGCCGCACTTTTCGCAGTTGTCGCCGTACTGGTCTTCGGCTGCGCACTTCGGGCAGGTGCCCTTGATGAAGCGGTCGGCGAGGAACATGCCTTTCTCGGGATCGAAATACTGGGTCACCGAGCGGGTTGCGATGTGCCCGGCGTCGCGCAGGCGGGTGTAGATCATCTCGGACAGCTCGCGGTTCTCGTCCGAGTGGGTCGAGTGGAAGTTGTCGAAATTGACCAGGAAGTCGGCGAAGTCGGCGCTGTGCTCGGCCTGCACGTTGGCGATCAGTTGCTCGGGCGTGATGCCTTCTTTTTCGGCACGCAGCATGATGGCCGAGCCATGGGCGTCATCGGCACATACATAAATGCACTGGTTGCCGCGCAGCTTCTGAAACCGCACCCACATGTCCGTCTGGATGTACTCGAGCATGTGGCCAAGGTGTATCGAACCGTTGGCGTAGGGCAGGGCACTGGTAACGAGGATCTGGCGAGCTTCGGACATTGGGAAAATCTGCAGTCGAGGTTGCGAAGTGAGTCGGCCACTATAAAGGTCATGCGGTTTTTTTTCATCCGCACTGGCGCCGGCGGCGCGGGTCGAATGCCAGTGCCGCGCCTCTTTGCCGCGCTTGATGAGCCGGGGCGGCACCACGGGGTAAGATGCCCGTCTGTTTTACTAGGTTTTTCTTGGGAGTAGTCATGACCGTCACACGCGAAGCTGTGGAAGCCGTACTGCGTCAGTACACCGACCCTAACCTGAACCAGGACCCGGTTACCGCCGGTTGCGTGCGTTCCATCGAGATTCAGGGCGACCGCGTCAGCGTGCAGAT
Source organism: Stutzerimonas zhaodongensis (assembly GCF_003696365.1). Lineage (GTDB taxonomy): Bacteria > Pseudomonadota > Gammaproteobacteria > Pseudomonadales > Pseudomonadaceae > Stutzerimonas > Stutzerimonas zhaodongensis. The sequence continues at coordinate 738,472 of NZ_RFFM01000002.1, read as the reverse complement.
CGAGCTGGGCTACGCCGCCGGGTTGTTCCGTAGCGGCTGGGCGCAGATGTTGGCGATGGCCATCGAGCAGCTCGAAGATGTGACCCGAGCGGATGTGCAGGTCGATTGCGTGATTCGCTCGCACAAGGCACAGGATCAGCTCGAGTCGATGGCCAATGTGAAGAACATCATCGCGGTCGCATCCGGCAAAGGCGGTGTGGGGAAATCCACCACGGCCGCCAATCTGGCTCTGGCGCTGGCTCGCGAAGGCGCGCGCGTGGGTGTGCTGGACGCGGATATCTACGGACCGAGCCAGGGCATCATGTTCGGCATCCCCGAAGGCACCCGTCCGGAAATCCGTGACAACAAAGCCTTTATCCCGCTGGAAGCCCACGGCGTGCAGATCATGTCGATGGCGTTTTTGGCCGATGACAAGACGCCGATGGTCTGGCGTGGCCCGATGGTTTCCGGCGCGCTGCTGCAACTGATCACACAGACGGCCTGGAATGATCTGGATTATCTCATCGTGGACATGCCGCCGGGCACCGGTGACATCCAGCTGACCCTGGCGCAGAAGGTGCCGGTGGTGGGGGCGGTGATCGTCACCACACCTCAGGATCTGGCGCTGCTGGATGCCAAGAAGGGTGTGGAGATGTTCCGCAAGGTGAACATCCCGGTGTTGGGTGTGGTGGAAAACATGGCCATCCACATTTGCTCAAACTGCGGACACGCGGAGCATCTGTTTGGCGAGGGCGGTGGCGAGAAGCTGGCGGCGCAGTACAACGTGGAGTTGCTGGCCTCGTTACCGCTGTCGATGGCGATCCGCAGCCAGGCCGATGCCGGCAAACCAACGACTATTGCCGACCCGGAAAGCCAGATCGCGATGATCTATCAGCAGATGGCTCGTAGCGTGGGTGCACGGATCGCGATGAGCGGGCAGATCATTGCGCAGTCGATGCCGAACATCACCGTTTCCGACGATTGATTGATTGCCACGGCGGTGGAGGGGGAGAGTTAACCGTTTCGGGGAGTAGCGCAAACCGAGCGCGACGCCTTACCCCGGTCAAACCCGTAGGATGGCATTGAGCGAAGCGATACCTGTGGGCACTGAGCCGTCCCGATTGGTATCGCACGCTCAACCCATCCTACTGATCGACACCGTGCCGCTAATAGCACACGTGGGAAGCCATTGAGCGAAGCGATATCCATCGGCACCGACGTCAGGCAAGCGGTGCGTTTGCTACAGCCGGCCGCGACAAATCACAGGCATAAAAAAGCCCCGCCGAAGCGGGGCTTTTTCAGAGAAGCTTCAGGTTAGATAACCTGAACTTCCTCAGCTTGCATGCCCTTCTGGCCGCGGGTAGCGACGAAGGAAACTTGCTGGCCTTCTTTCAGGCTCTTGAAACCGTCGCCTTGGATGGCACGGAAGTGTACGAAGAGGTCGTCACCGGATTGCGGAGTGATGAAGCCGAAGCCTTTTTCATCATTGAACCACTTAACGGTACCGGTTTGGCGATTGGACATTTGAATGTCTCCTTGAACGATGTAGAGATGATTTGAACGGGCAAATACCCCGAACGGTGACTGTGTGCAAGGAGTTAAAGGAGTCGTAGCAATGATCGGATCGAAATCTAAACATGTAGCGATTCACGGTGACACATGCAGCAGCAGCCAACGAAAGATACCGCATTTCCGTAGCAATGCGAGCATTATTTTCAGGTTTCTGCCTTGCGTTGGCCTGCCGCGGCACTCGGTCCTGGCGGCTAGGCTTTGAACGGGCCCGGTGGCTCGGTAAGATGCACGCCTTTCTTTTAACCGCTAATAGCCCAATCAGGACGCCCGCCATGAGCATCAAATCGGACAAGTGGATTCGCCGGATGGCCCAGGAGCACGGAATGATCGAGCCCTACGTCGAGCGCCAGATGCGCGGCGAGGGTAGCGAGCGGCTGATCTCCTATGGTGTATCCAGCTACGGCTACGACGTACGCTGCGCCGACGAATTCAAGATTTTCACCAACATCAACTCGGCGATCGTCGACCCAAAGAACTTCGACGAGAAAAGCTTCGTCGACATCCAGAGCGACGTCTGCATCATCCCGCCGAACTCGTTTGCCCTGGCGCGCACTGTCGAATATTTCCGCATCCCGCGTAACGTGCTGACCATTTGCCTGGGCAAGAGCACTTATGCCCGCTGCGGCATCATCGTCAACGTGACGCCGCTTGAGCCGGAGTGGGAAGGGCATGTGACGCTGGAGTTTTCCAACACCACGACGCTGCCGGCGAAGATCTACGCCAATGAAGGCGTGGCGCAGATGCTGTTCCTTGAGTCGGACGAGGAATGTGAGACGTCCTATCGCGACCGTGGCGGCAAGTACCAGGGCCAGCGCGGCGTGACCTTGCCGAAGGCGTAACTTCCAAGCGTATGGGGCATTACATGCTTCATACGTGTGTGTCGGCGGCAGCCACACGCGTCTTGTCTATTGACAAGTCAGAGTTGCCCCAAATGGGGTTGGTTGCGCTCTCTGTCTTGTCCTGACGTTCCAGCGTTTACTTTGAGCCGCCCGGTTCGCTATTTCGCCTTGGAAAAGCCGGTCCGGTCTTAACCCAAGTCTGCTGAAACGAAAATGCCCGCAATGGATGCGGGCATTCTCAAGCGAGCGTCACAGGCCGACAGGGTCGGCCCATGTTGCAAGCGAGGCGACTCAGCCTGCGAAGTTCTTCGCGACGAAGTCCCAGTTAACGACGTTCCAGAACGCTTCGACGAATTTCGGACGCGCGTTGCGGTAGTCGATGTAGTAAGCGTGTTCCCAGACGTCGCAAGTCAGCAGAGGCTTGTCGCCAGCGGTCATCGGGTTGCCGGCACCAATGGTGCTGGCCAGGCCGACGCTGCCATCGGACTTCTTCACCAGCCAGGCCCAGCCGGAGCCGAATGTGCCGATGGCGGTCTTGGTGAACTCTTCCTTGAACTTGTCAAAGGAACCGAAAGCGGCGTTGATGGCATTAGCCAGTTCGCCAGTCGGCTCGCCGCCGGCGTTCGGAGCCATGCAGTTCCAGAAGAACGTGTGGTTCCAGACCTGAGCGGCATTGTTGAAGATGCCACCGGAAGAGGTCTTGATGATGGTTTCCAGATCCTTGCCTTCGAACTCGGTGCCCGGGATCAGGTTGTTCAGGTTGGTCACGTAGGCTTGATGGTGCTTGCCATGGTGATACTCGAAGGTCTCGGCGGAAATGTGCGGCTCGAGGGCGGTTTTTTCAAACGGAAGCGGCGGCAATTCGAAAGCCATGGTGTATCTCCTGCTCAGGTGTCGAGAATAGATGCGGCTCGGAAGGAGGCAGTCTGCGCTGTGACCAGCGCCTCGCGGAACGGGGAAACTACTGCACTGATGCTTGTCCGTTTACGCCTGTCTTTCCCTTCGCTTGCTACATGCTTACGCATTCTGCGGCCGATCACGGGCGGCCGTATGGCGGGCTGAAGCGTTCCACTCCATGCCCGCGAACCAAGGATCATAGCACCGGGTATGCGGCAAAACCACGCGCCAACTGTGTGGGAAAAGCCGAGGCCAGAGCCTTATCGATGAACTTCGCGGGTGGTTTGAAGGCGCTACGAGCCCTCTGCGTGGACCTCTGATATGGGCAGGCGTTCCTCAGGCAAGGAGCACCAGCTGCGCTGCGACGGCAAACATCATCATGGCCACGCCGAGGTCGATCAGGCGCCAGGTCAATGGGCGTGCGAGCCAGGGCGCGAGCCAGGCGCCACCGAGGGCGAGGATCAGAAACCAGATAGTAGAGGACGTCGCGGCGCCAAGCGTGTAGGCGCCGGGTTCGGGTTGTTGCGCGCCAAGCGAGCCGATCAGCAAGACCGTATCCAGATAGACATGTGGATTGAGCAGGGTGACCGCCAGTGCGGCGAGCAGGACACGCTGCAGCGAGCGCGGGCCAGCCTGGGTATCTTCCTTCAACGCCTGTGGGCGTGCCGCTCGGCGCAACGCAACGACGCCATAGAAACACAGGAAAATCACGCCTCCCCAGCGCGTCACTTGCAGCAGTAAGGGGTTTTCGGCAAGCAGCGCAGCGAGGCCGAAGACACCCAGGCTCACCAGCAGGATGTCGCACAGGATGCAGAGCGCTGCGACGGGCAGGTGGTGCTCACGCCGCAGGCTTTGCGCCAGCACGAAGGCATTCTGCGCGCCAATCGCAATGATCAGGCCGGCGGTAACCAATAATCCATTGAAGTAGCTCTGCCACATGCTGCTCTGCCTGTTTGCTTGAAAGATTGGCTCGCAGTCTCGGCCTTGATCACCTATAAGAGAAACGAATTACGGTAATACTGCATAAGGAAAACTGATGTTCGATTACAAGCTGCTGTCTGCGCTGGCGGCGGTGGTGGAGCAGGCCGGATTTGATCGTGGCGCGCAGGCCTTGGGTCTTTCGCAGTCCGCGGTTTCACAGCGCATCAAGCTGCTGGAAGCGCGGCTAGGGCAACCGGTATTGCTACGCGCGACGCCGCCGCAGCCAACTGAAGTAGGGAGGCGGCTTCTAAATCACGTTCAGCAGGTGCGATTGCTGGAGCGCGACCTGCAGGGGCGCGTGCCCGAGCTCGACGAAGGGCGGTTGCCGGAGCGACTGCGTATCGCGCTCAATTCCGACAGCCTTGCGACATGGTGGCCTGCGGCAGTCGCGCCGTTCTGCACCGGCAACGCGGTGGTGCTCGATCATGTGCTGGAAGATCAGGATGTAGGCCTCAAGCGCATGCGCGCGGGTGAGGTGGCTGCATGCGTGTGTGCAGTGGAGCGCCCGCTAGCCGGCGCGCGCAGCCAGTTCCTTGGGTCCATGCGCTATCGTGCCCTGGCGACGCCTGCCTTCATCACCCGGCATCTGTGTGGCGATCCGCCGGCCGAGGCGTTGGTTCGAGTACCTGCCATCGTGTTTGGTCCTGATGATCAGCTGCAGCACCGCTACCTTGCGTCGCTGGGGCTGAGTGGTGCGTTCAGTCATCACCTGTGCCCCTCGTCGGAGGGCTTTGTGAGGCTGCTGCAGAGCGATCTCGGCTGGGGCATGGTGCCCGAGCTTCAAGTTCGCGAAGAGCTGGCCAGTGGAGCGCTTGTAGATGTGTATCGGGGCAAGCCAATCGACGTCCCGCTCTATTGGCATCACTGGCGCAACGGAGGCGACTTGCTCGCTGAGCTTACGCAACAGCTGACGCGTTCGGCAGGGCAATGGCTTGTCGTTTGAGGGCGCTGTCAGCTCATGACGCGCTGGCCGCGGTAGATACGTACCGACGGTTGGCGTAAAGCGGCGGGAGTGGCGGATGAAGGTTTCGTCACCAGAGACGGGGCCAGGTCGCTGTAAGTCGCGAGCTGTTTGCCGAGCTCGCGGGTTACTTCGTCGCCTGAGCAGAGGCAGGCTGTGAGCATCGCCTGGATGGCGTCGGGTTGGCTGAGGCGGATCTCCAGATTTTGCTCGTCGCGCAATCGACGGCGCAGGCGCTGCATGCAATCGAGTACGGCCTTGTTGAACTCCATGACCATTCGTCCTCCACATGACTTGTTTGTCGCCTGGGCCCGACATCCCTGTCGGCGAACGCTATCCACTGGCATGAGTCATGTAGCAACCGCCATACCAGCTCTGTGGATTATTGCATTCGAATTGCTGGGAGCCCTCAGCCATGCGGCGTCGCGGCTGGCTGGGTAGTCAGTGAATGGCTCGGGTTTTGCGCTGCACTGCACAGTCTTGAATCGCCAAGACAACGAGTGCCAGTTGCCGGTGCACTTAGGCGTGATCACAACGCTGAAGTGCCCCTGCTGAACCGTTATACTGCGCGCTGTTTCTCGCTTCGCGCCCTTGAAGGTACCCCATGCGCAATGATGCTCACGACGAACTGGACAACGTACCCAGCCTGACTGCCGGCCGTGACCGCGATCCCTATCCTGCGCCGGAGTTCGAGCCGATCCGCAAGCCCGCCGATCGCGACCCGGACAGCCCTCGGACACGACAGAAGCGCCGTGGCGGCAGTACCGCGCCGCTATGGACTCTGATCGTTGCGCTGTTCGGCCTGCTCGTAGCGCTGGGCTGGTGGAGCATGCAGCAGGTGTCCAAGCTCGAAGCGCAGCTGGTTGCTACGCAGGAGAGTTTCGCGCGGATCAGTGAGGATGCCAGCGGGCGCCTCCAGGACATCTCCGGCAAGATCGTGGCAACCGAATCCAATGTCACCACCGAAGGCGAAGCCTTGAAGCTGCGGATCAAGCAGCTGGAGAAGCAGACGCTGGAACTGGCGGAGCAGCAGAGGGCGATCACCACGCAGCAGCAGAGCCTGACCGGCAAGCAAGGCAATCAGGATAAGCGTCTGGACGAGCAGAACACTCGTTTCGAGAGCGTCGCGAACGAGGTGCGCGGTCAGCAGAGCGCTGCCGCTACGCTTGCCGAGACGGTCAAGAACGTTTCTGGTGAGCAGGCTCAGCTGAAATCGTCGTTCGCCGGCTTGAAAGCCTCCGTGGACGAACTTGGCAAACTGTCTGCCCGGATCGACGGTTTGAGCAAGGACGTCGCTGCACTGAAGCAGCGGGGCGACGCCAGTCAGGCTATCAGTCGCCTGGAGCAGGACGTACTCATCCTGCGCAGCGAACTGGACAACCGGCCCGCCGCCACGCCTGGGGTCAACACCTCCGAGTTCGATGCCTTCCGCGCGCAGATGACGCGTAACGTCAACACGCTGCAAGGCCAGATCGCCAACTTGCAGCAACAGCTCGACCAGCGCTAGCCGAAAAAAAAGCCGCTGCGTATCGAGCGCAGCGGCCAGGCGATTCAGCCTAACGAGGACGGTGAAAGCTACAGGTCGAGGGCGACAGACACCCCGATGCCCTGATTGCGATTGTCGTTACCGTGATAGTTGTAGTTGGCGCGAACGCTCATCCCTGGCGTCAGCTGATGGGCGATTCCCAGGCTGAAGCGGGTCTGATCACCGGTCGGCGTTGTTTTCGGCAGCACGAAGCTGTTGTTCTCTACGCTGTTCAACGATGCGCGCAGATCCTCGCGCTCATCGTCTTCTCTCTCAACTTCACGGGCCACCTCGGCGAACAAGCGAGTACGCTCGCTGACTGCGTAGTTGCCGAATAGCCCGACCGACAAGCGCAGCGAGTCCAGGTCCTGATCGTCAAAGCTCATGGCTGTCGAACTGGCGCCTTTTTCGCTGTAGCCATCCACGTCGACCTTTTGGTAACTGGCGCCAATGAATGGCCCAAACTGCAATGGGTCGCCGATCTGCATGAGGTTGAAGCCGGCCTTCGCCGACAGCCCCCAGAGCGTTCCTTCGGTGCTGCCTTTTTCGGTGCGCTCCGCTATGCCTAGCGCAAAGGTGCGATCCAGTGAGTCGTAGTCGAGGTAGCCGACGCTGGCAGTGAAATCAGCGAACAGGCGGTCCTGCTGATAGCTGGCGAAGGCGCTCGCCAGATAGCTGCGCATGTCGTAATCGGAATCACGCGGGCCAAGGGTCAGGGAATTCTGCGCCAGGCCCAGACTGAGCCCAGCGAGCCAGGCCTCGCTGATTCGATTGGTCGCGCCGATTGCCAAGGTCGGGCTGTCGCCGTCACCGCCGCCAAACCCGTCGTACTCCGGTCGGTTGTAACCACCTTGTACGAAAGCGCGCCAGACGCCGGTGGGCTGCCAGTTGTGACGCTGGGCCGTGAGCTCGTTATCAAGCATCTGCAAATGGTTGCGTAATGCCGAGCGGCCCATCTCTGGCAAGAGCGATACCTCGGCCGGCGCAGACAGGATCGAATAGATGTAGTCGGCACTGATCTGGTGAACCGCTGTGGTTGGGTGCACGGCATCATTGAACAACAAGCGGTTCGGATCAGCATTGGCGGTGCCCAGGCCGTAGGTCGGGTCGAGCGGACAATTGCCGCCATCAAAGCACACCGCGGTCTGGTTGATCGTGGGGTCGAAGCCGTAGCGGGCGAGGTCGGCGCGTACTTCGGTCAATAGCAGGCGAGTGTTGAGCAACACGTAGTTGCCGCCCTGGGTTCGAAGGCCTGCTGCTAGTTCGGCGTTGAAGGCATCGCTCAGGCCGTTCAGGAGTGCGCTGTTGCCCTGCAGAGTGCCTAACGGGGTGTTGCCGACATCAGGCAGGTCGGAGATAACGATGTAGCGGGCACCGGCTGCCTGTAACGCACCGACCGCCGTGACCATGTTGCCCGCGGCCTGGGCCATCGTTACCGGCCTGGTTTGCAGCTGAAAGATGTCGTTGGCGCCGCCGTTGAGGTAGTAGAGGCCATTCGGGTCCACCTGCGGATTTTCAACCAGATAGCCCAGGCGGGTGCGCGCAAGCCCGCCGATGGCGACGGTCGAACGACCTACGAGTGAATCGAGGATTTGATCCGTACGGTAACCACCGACCGCGTAATTGGTGCCGTCCGGGTTACCCGTTACCTGCGCGGGCAATAGCGGGGTGGACGGTAGCGACTGCAGACCCAGCCGGCCAGCGAGTAGTTGCGTAGCAACCTGCCCGACGTATTCGGTGTTGTCGTCCTCATAATTCGGGCCAGTACGGTTGGTAAAGCGCAAGCCGCCAGTGGGGAAGACTCCCAGCAAGGGGCTGCCTAAGTCTGGGAAACTTCCGGCGTCGCTGAGCGAGTCGCCGAAATTGACGAACTGGCTGAACGGGCTTGTCTGCGCATTGGCCGCTGCTGACATTCCTGCCACCAGCAGCGCCGCCACGATGGGCTTGAGAGTGCTCTGCACTGGTCTCTCCTTTATTGTTTTGTTGGCTGCCGGCGAATGGACTACCGGCCAGCTCAATCTAAACGCCCTCGACAGCAGGCATAAGCACTCTTAAGCACCATTCATCGGAGGTGCAGGTGTCGCCCGAAGGAGCGACTGGAGAAGGTCGGCTCAGCCAGGCGCCTGTTACAAATTTTTTCGTTACGGCTCACTTTTGAATCATCGATGTCGGCCGCTAATACGGCATGGGCGCTAGGCCGTGTGATCCGTAGGGCTATTGGCTTGATCATCAGGTGGGCGTTTCCACGCGCGCTGTATGGTGGAGCGATGATCCGTCAGGACAGCCGTAAGATGATATCTAAGTGCTACCATTGGGCGCGGCTAACACGAGGGCGTGAATAGCCTCCGCATTGCTCCTTCCGGGTGTCTATAGAAATGCTGTCGTTAATCGATCTGCTGTTGAGCCGCCTCGCTAGCCTGCTGCCGAGTGAACTCAAGTCCAATGAGTTCATCAAGCTAGCCGTCCCACACCGCCATTCGATGCTGCTTTCGCAGCGTCGTGCCACCCTGATCGTCAATCGGGTCAGGATGTTCGCCTTTCTTTTCGCGGTCCTCACCCCGATCTGGGGGATCATCGATGTGATGGTCTTCAGCTATCCGCTATGGCTTGGCCTGGCGACGTTTCGTCTGTTGGCCTGCGCAGCCTTTGTTTGCTTGCTCCTGTTTTACCGGCCCAGCGGTAACCTGTTCGATGCCTATCGAGCGCTTGCGCTGCTGTTCGCCGTTCCGACTCTGTTCTATATCGCCTCGCATACGCTTCTGGGCGAATATCAGCTCACCCAGTTGTCCGCTGTCGTGGCCGCCGGGTACGCGTTCCTGCCATTCGTGCTGATGGCGGGTCTCGCGATATTCCCCCTGACCCTGCTGGAAAACCTGGTGATGGCCAGTGTGCTGTTGCTGGCCCACGCCATTGCAGGCTATCTCTCATGGGCGACGCTCAATTGGCCGTCTTATGCCGGCGGGTTCTGGCTGCTGTTGCTGATCGCTGGCGTGGCGGCATTGGCGAGCCTCAGCCAACTGGCGTTCATGATTGCACTCGTTCGCCAGGCTATCCGTGATCCGCTTACGGGCGTGTTCTCGCGTGGCAGCGGGCAAGAGATTCTTACACTCCAATGGGACACCGCACGCCGTCACGACACTGGGCTCGCGGTGGCCTTCATCGACCTCGACCATTTCAAGCCGATCAACGACACCTACGGGCACGAGGCGGGCGATCTGGTGCTGCGCAGCTGTGCCCAGCACATGCTGTCCAGCCTGCGCAGCACGGACACCTTGCTGCGTTGGGGTGGGGAAGAGTTCGTGGTGATCATGCCGGACACTGATCGCGAGCAGGCGCGTCTGGCCCTGGAACGGATCGTTCGCCGAGGGCTGGGCGTGCGCCCTGACGGTAAGGCCGTTACTGCCAGTATCGGCCTGGCCGAGCGCTGCACCGACTTCGTCGAGAGCGCTGCGGAACTGCTCGAGCTCGCTGACCGGCGTATGTACCTGGCCAAGACCTCAGGCCGCAACCGCCTTTGTTTCGAGTCTGACGATGCGGCAGTGGAGACGTCGGCCGCCTGAACGGGTCAGCGCTTCACCGAAAATACGTGCTTGAGGTAACTGACGAAGGCTTCGTCACGGCACATGGTCTTGCCTGGAGAGTCTGAGATCTTGGCCACCGGCTGCCCGTTGCAGCTGGTCATCTTGATCACCATGTTGGTCGGCTCGACGCCGGGAATGTCGCATGTCAGTTGAGTGCCGATGCCATAGCTGGTGTTGCTGCGCCCGGCCAGCGCACGATAGATGCCAAGCGCCTTGGGGAAGTCCAGTCCATCGGAAAATACCAGTTGCCGAGTCATGGGGTCGATCCCGAGGTGTCGGTAGTGAGCGATCGCCTTCTCCGCCCATTCGACCGGGTCACCCGAGTCATGGCGAAGGCCGTCGAAGAGCTTGGCCAGATACAGATCGAAATCCGCTGTGAAGGCATCCATGGTGATGCAGTCGGTGATGGCGATGCCTAATGCGCCGCGATATTCGCGTGCCCAGCAATCAAGCGCCGCGCTCTGGCTATCGATAAGTCGTGGCCCGAGCTGCTGGTGCGCCATGATCCATTCATGGGCCATGGTGCCCATGGGCTTGAGATTAAGTGTGCGAGCCAGATGTACGTTGCTGGTGCCGACGAAATTGCCAGGGAATGCATCTTTCAGCCGTTTGACGACTTCTGTCTGCACTCCTACCGAGAAGCGCCGACGTGTACCGAAGTCCGCGAGGTTGAAGCCTGCGAGCTCCTCCACAGTGGCTTCGTCGCGTAGCCACTGGAGCTTTTCCTCGAGACGGTCGGTCGCCTGATCCAGGGTAACCATGGGGTAGCGAGCCCGATTACGCACCTCGCTGATGATGGCCAGCAGTGGCACTTCGAACAGGATCACATGCAACCATGGCCCGCGCAGGTAGACCACCAACTCGCCGCCCTCGAGCTCTACCCGCACGTAGTGGGAGTCGAAGCGAAACAGGCCAAGGAAACGGATGAAATCCGGCTGCATGTAGGGGATGCGCTCCAGAAACGCCAGCTCAGCAGGCTCGAAGCGAAGCTCGGTCAGTGCGTCGATCTGCTCCTTGATCGCGGCGAGATAGGGTGTCAGGTCTTCTTCGGAACGACTGCGAAAGGCCCACTCCACTTCAGCGTTAGGATAGTGGTGCAGCACCGCCTGCATCATCGTCAGCTTGTAGTAGTCGGTGTCGAGCAGGCTCTGGATGATCCGCTCGGAAAAGGCGCTGACGCTCATTGGCAACTCTCTGGACAGTTTGGACGGATCAGGCTCCGCCGATACCTTCGATCACCTTACCCGTGCCGCCGCAGTTTTGGCATTCCCCATCATTGAGTCGACCGCTACCGTTGCAAATCCGGCAGATGTTTTCCCCAGTGCCGGGAGTCCCCGGGACTGCGTCATCCCCGGGATTTTTGGAGGCTGAACCATTAACTCTCTTTTTCATTTGGGCTGAGATCTCCAAGGGCTGAAAGTTGCGTCTTGTTATAAATGGATATAAATAAGCAGTCTCTCTGGTCAACGATTTCCGTATGCCAGTTTATTGTCATTCGCTCGTTTTAATTCATGCCTTTGGGAGGTGAATAATTTGCGGATAAAAAAAGGGGCAAAGGTTTGGCCTTTGCCCCTTTTGTTAAAACGTCTAAACATTAGCTGTTGGTATTGCTGTTGCGCCCGCCGCCGTGGCTGTTCTGGCCACCTTTACGGCCGGCCTCAGAGGCTTTTGCACGATCATTGGCGAAGTTTCCGCCGCTGTTGTGGCCGCCTTTCTTACCAGCTTCAGACGCTTTTTCGCGATCGTTTGCGAAGTTGCCAGGATTCTTGTTCGCCATGTCTTACTCTCCTCAATGGATACAGACTGTTGCGGGCTGAACATCGTCATCAGCCGCCATGATTTGAGAGCGGAACTGCGTACCAGTAGTTTCCAGTATTTAATGAATGACGGACGAGTGGTTATGCGAGCGATTAATGATTATGGCTAATGGCAAGTACAACGAAACGGCGCAGTTTCAAGTAGGGAAGATCTGTGCATTATCTCTAGCCGATCAGGCTGACAGCGCTAGGTGACGCTGCGCCAGCAACCGCATCACGTAACCGATTTTCAACGCCGTAGGCCCGAGAATCACCAGCGCGTGGCTCGCGACAATGGTGCCGAGCATCAGGTGGCGATCGAATACGTACGCGCCTGCGATACCCAGCAAAAGCACGAGTAAGCCAAGCATCATGGAGAAGTTGGCGAGCACCAACAGGCGGTGCGGATCGAGTCGTTGCATGTTCATGAGACACCTCGATGCGTTGGAACAGGGCTCGCGACGGGCGAGCCCGTTCAGATCAGTTCAGTGCGGAAGCCGGGCCAAAAAACTCGTAGCGAGTCTGCTCTGGTGGGACGCCAAGCGCGTTCAGCTGGCGGCGGATGGCTGCCATGAACGGCTTGGGTCCCAGGAAGTAGGCATCCAGGTCTCGATCGGCCGGCAGCCAGGCGTCCAGCCTGTCTTCTGTCATCAGGCCGACGGCGTCGGGCTGCAGGTGGCCTTGGTGATGTTCGTCATAGCAATAGAAGCGCTTGAGCTGGCCGTGCTGTTCGGCAAGGCGGTCAATCGTCTCGCGAAAAGCATGGGCCTCCGCGTTGCGAGCGCAATGGATGAAATGGATCTGGCGCTCAGTTGCGATGGCCGCTTCCAGCATCGCCAATGTCGGAGTGATGCCCACGCCACCGCTGATCAATACCAGCGGCTTATCGCTCGGTTCGAGGATGAACTCGCCAGCCGGTGCAAACAGCTCTAGCCGCTCACCTTCTTCCATGTTGTGTAGGGCGTTGGAAGCAACGCCACCGGGCTCGCGCTTGACGCTGATGCGGTAGTCGCGACCATTGCTGGCAGCGGAGAGCGAGTAATTGCGGCGGATTTCCTGGCCGTCTACCCATATGCGCAGCCCGATGTACTGGCCCGGTTGGTGTGCCACGACTTCGCCGCCGTCTTCCGGCACCAGATAGAACGAGGTGATCTCTGCGCTTTCTGTCACCTTGCGAGCAATCCGGAATGCCCGCGCACCGCGCCATCCACCGGGGGCACTGGCCGTGGCGCTGTACAGCTTTTCCTCGCTGCCGATGAGGATGTCGGCGAGTTGTCCATAGGCCGCAGCCCAGGCGTCGATCACTTCGTCCGTGGCGATCGCTTCGCCGAGCACTTCACGGATAGCGCGCAACAGGCATGAGCCGACGATGGGGTAGTGCTCGGGCAGGACCTGCAGCGCGACATGCTTGTTGATCACCTGAGATACCAGCCCGCCGAGCTGATCCAGACGGTCGATGTGCTTGGCATACATCAGTACGCCGTTGGCAAGCGCGCGAGGCTGGTCGCCGCTGGCCTGGTGAGCCTGGTTGAACAGGGGTCGAACCTCGGGGTGCTCGGCCAGCATGAGTTCGTAGAAATGAGTAGTCAGCGCCTCACCGCCGCTTTCCAGCAGCGGGACGGTGGCGGTTATCAGGGCACGTTGTTCAGCACAAAGCATGAAAGACTCCAGTGATTGAAGGGTCCCGCCTCTGGTGCATCGCTACCTGAGCGACTTGGACAGATACTTCATCTCTTCAATATTCGTTCCATGCTGGAATTGACCAGAATCAAGAGTGAATGGAGGTGGGTAAGTGAATTGAACCCTGCTTTTCAGGGTTATAAGTACCCGGCTAGGTCCTTGAGACCCTCTGGATAGCGCCTCTCGCCCACTGGTCATCGAACCGCTACGCCCGGTTGCGTTCTATAACTTTGACTATTGATAAGCTAAGGAGGCGATATGGAGAACTATCACATCACGCACGATCAGGATCGTTGGGTGTTGCGCGAAGAGGGCGACAAGCGCGCATTGCTTGAAGCATCTACTAAGGAAGACATCATCAGCGAGACCCGCGACTACATGAAGTTGCGCACCGCATCGGTGAAGATTCACACCGTCGACGGCAAGATCGAGGAAGAGCGCACCTATCCCCGTGATCAGGATCCTCGCGCAACCAAGGGCTGATCACCCAGCCGGCTGCAGGTGCGGTTGGCGCTGACTGTGACGCATCGTCAGTGTCACCGCCCAGCAAGCCAGTATGAATGGCATGGTCAACGGCGGGATGCCGAATCGCCCGAACACCTGCCCGCCAATGATCGATAGAACGATACCTAGCGTCGGAGCCAGGGATGAGCGATGAACCTGGCTTAGCGCCAAGGCTGCCAATGCCGGGTTGTAGCTCGCCAGCCCCTCTAGCGCATCGGCTTCGGCGGCGCTGATCAGCAGCGCTGCGTAGATGCCGACAGCAGAACCACAGAGCGCCCAGCACGCTCCGCGCCGGTCGGATACTAGTAGGCCTGCGAACACGCATAGCCCCGCAAGTGGGTCTGATAGCAGGATCACCTGCGCCATCCCCCGCAAGATTCCTTCCAACGCACTCCACTGGTTCAGGCTGTGCTCGGTCAGCGGCCGTACATTTGCGCTGTCTGCATGCGTGCACAGCGCCAGCACTGTCCAGCCAATCAGTACGAAAGGCAGGGTGTAACCCGCGAGGCCTTGCCGCTCGCGCATGTGACCGAGCAAGAGATGCTGGAGCGAGCTGGACAGGGCAGAAAGTGCCGCGGTCAGCAGGATGGCCGATGGCGTGAAGCCGAGTAACCACGTGATCATCAGACCCAGCAGCGCAGCGTTGTAGCCGTAAAGCCCCGACTCGATGTCAGCTCGTAAGTATCCGTGGCACCTAGCCATGGCGTTAGCGGTTATAACGCCGATAAGTGCGCCGTAGAGCAGCCGATGGTCGTTGAAGCCGATCGCTAACGCGATCAACAGCCCGCAGCCCTGATGTCGTTGCAAAAAGATCTGGGTGAAGCCGTTGAGCGTCGAGCACAACAGATACTGAACGAGTGAACGCATGGGTAGCTTCATAAGGCGAGCGATGCCGTGCCGGCAGGGAGGTCCAGCCGGCTCACGCATCCCGGACAGGCTAGTTGAGCGTTTCGATGCGCAGTGAGTTGGTGGTGCCGGGTTGACCCAGGGGTACACCGGCGGTGATCAGCACTGTATCGCCAGTGCCCGCCATGCCCTGGGCGCGGGCAAGTTCCAGCGCGTTCAGGCAGATCTGCTCCATGTCATGCATCCGCGCATCGATCACCGAGTACACGCCCCAGGCCACCGTCAGCTTGCGCGCAGTGGCGACGTTGGGCGTGAGGCTGAGGATCGGTGTGCCCGGTCGCTCGCGGGAGGCGCGCAGACTGGAACGACCCGACTCGGTGTAGTTGACCAGCACCGCGATCGGCAGAATTCCGCTGATTCGGCGAATCGCGCAGCTGATTGCGTCTGGCAAGGTAGCTTCAGCGCTGGGCCGGTGCACATCGAGCTGTGCCTGGTAATCCGGGCCGCTTTCCACCTGGCGGATGATCTTGCTCATCATGCTGACCGCTTCGAGCGGGTAATCGCCCGAGGCTGTCTCGGCCGAAAGCATCACGGCATCCGCACCTTCGGCTACTGCGTTGGCGACATCGGTCACCTCGGCGCGGGTTGGGGCAGGGGAGAAGCGCATCGACTCGAGCATCTGTGTGGCTACCACCACCGGCCTGCCCAGTTGGCGGCAGGTGCGCACGATGTTCTTCTGGATGCGCGGTACGTTTTCGGCCGGCACCTCAACGCCCAAGTCGCCGCGAGCCACCATGATCGCGTCGCTGAGTCGGGCGATTTCACGCAGGTGCTGCACTGCCGAAGGCTTCTCGATCTTGGCCATGAGAAAGGCGCGCCCGTCGATCAAGCTGCGTGCCTCATGGATGTCCTGCGGACGCTGAACGAACGACAGCGCCACCCAGTCGACACCCAGCTCCAGGCCGAATGCCAGGTCCAGGCGGTCCTTATCCGTCAGTGGACTCAACTCCAGCACCGCTTCGGGAACGTTCACGCCCTTGCGGTCGGACAATTCGCCCCCGGCTACGACACGGGTGTCGATGGCATTGGCGTGCTTGGCAATCACCGTCAGGCGCAAGCGACCGTCGTCCACCAGCAGGGTCATGCCTGGCTGAAGGGCATCTATGATTTCCGGATGCGGCAAGTTGACCCGGGTGCTATCACCCGGTGTTGGGTCAAGATCGAGCCGCAGCGCCTGGCCTCGTGTCAGCTGCACCTTACCCTCGGCAAAACGACCGACTCGCAGCTTGGGGCCCTGTAAATCCATGAGGATGCCGATCGGCTGATTCAGCTCGCGCTCGACCTCCCGGATCCAGCCGAAACGCAGTGCATGGTCGGCATGCTCGCCATGGCTGAAGTTCAGACGAAACAGGTTGACCCCGCTTTCCACCAGGTCACGCACATCATCGATGCTGCGGGTGGCAGGTCCCAGGGTGGCAAGGATCTTGACCTTCTTGTCGGGCGTCATGGCGGTCTCTTTGGCAGTGGTTGTTAAGGCTGGTGCCGCTAGCGGGGCGAAGCCAGGATGAGAATCGCGCGGAAATCATTGACGTTAGTGCGTGTAGGCCCGGTCATGAGCAGCGCATCGAGGGCCTGGAAATAACCATAGCCGTTGTTGTTAGCCAGTTCGTCAGCGGCTGTCAGGCCGAGGGCTTCGGCGCGGGCGAAGCTGTCCGGAGTCATCAGGGCACCAGCGTTATCTTCCGAGCCGTCGATACCGTCGGTATCGCCCGCCAGCGCGTAGACGCCGGGTAGGCCCTGGAGGTTTTCCGTGAGGCTCAGCAGAAATTCGGCGTTGCGCCCGCCACGGCCATCGCCGCGTACCGTCACCGTGGTTTCGCCTCCGGAAAGAATCACACAGGGCGGGATGATTGGCTGGCCATGCAGCACCACCTGACGGGCGATACCACCATGGACCTTCGCCACTTCACGGGACTCACCTTCCAGATCACCCAGGATCAAGGGCGTAATACCGGCCGCGCGGGCCTTCTCGGCCGCGGCATCCAGGGATTGCTGGGGCTTGGCGATCAGCTGGAAATGACTGCGTGACAGGCAGGGATCGTCTGCCTTGACCGTTTCCGAGCGAGGATCTTCCAGCCACTCGCGCACGTTCTGCGGAATCTCGATGTTGTAACGCGCCAAGATTGCCAGCGCCTGGGCGGAGGTGGTCGGGTCCGCTACGGTCGGGCCCGAGGCGATTACCGTCGCTTCATCACCCGGCACATCGGAAATCGCATAGGTGTAGACGCTTGCAGGCCAACAAGCCTTGGCCAGCCGGCCGCCCTTGATTGCGGAGAGGTGCTTGCGCACGCAGTTCATTTCTCCGATGTGGGCGCCGGAGCGTAGCAGCGCTTTGTTGATCGCTTGTTTGTCGGAGAGGCTGATGCCTTCGGCGGGCAGCGCCAGCAGCGAGGAGCCGCCGCCGGAGAGCAGGAAGATGACCCGATCGCTTTCCTTCAGGTTGCTCACCATTTCCAGAACGCGCCGGGCGACGCGCTCGCCGGCATCGTCCGGCACCGGATGTGCGGCTTCGACCACCTCGATCTTGCGGCAATCGGCGCCGTGACCATACCGCGTTACCACCAGGCCGGAGAGCTCTCCTTCCCACACTGATTCGATGGCTTCGGCCATGGCGGCTGCGGCTTTGCCGGCACCTATGACGATGGCGCGGCCGCCGCGGTCTGCCGGCAAATGGTCGGCCAGTACCTGACGAGGATGGGCGGCATCGATGGCGGCGGTGAACAGGTCGCGCAGGAAAGCTTGCGGGTCGAGGTTCATGTACAACTCCATCTAAAAGGTCAGGGGCCCGATTCCAGACCTTAGGGCTCGGCATTGCAAGCGCTAAGGTATGAAATTGGATTCGACCCACCCGGCAGTCGGGCCGTGACTCCTTCTGCCAGGCAGGTCGAAAAGGGTGCACCTCGTCAGTGCATTCAAGCGGTCGTCGTTGAGTATCGCCGTGCTCAACGCCATCCTGTGGAACCGGTGTTGCGGCGTTCACCCGCAGGATGGTTTGAGCTTGCGATAGCCATCGGTGTGTGGCGTTGAGCGCAGCGCCAGCCAGCGCTGCTGTCTGGGTCCAGCGATGGCTGGCGCGGCTCAACTCAACTCTGTACTCAGTCCTTACGGATCGAGAAATTGGCCATATGCTCCAGGCCTTTGATCAATGCCGAATGGTCCCAGCCACTGCCGCCGATGGCCGCGCAGGTGCTGAAGACCTGCTGGGCGTTAGCGGTGTTGGGCAGGTTGAGTCCCAATTCGCGGGCGCCGGCCAGTGCGAGATTTAGGTCCTTCTGATGCAGGCTGATGCGGAAGCCGGGGTCGAAGGTGCCCTTGATCATGCGTTCGCCGTGTACTTCCAGGATCTTCGAGCTGGCAAATCCTCCCATCAGCGCTTCGCGGACGCGGGCTGGATCGGCGCCATTCTTTGCGGCGAACAGCAGGGCTTCACCCACCGCCTGTATGTTCAGCGCGACGATGATCTGGTTGGCCACCTTGGCGGTCTGCCCGTCACCGTTGCCGCCGACCAGGGTTATGTTCTTGCCCATGGCCTGGAACAGCGGCAGGGCACGGGCGAAGCTCTCTTCGCTGCCGCCGACCATGATCGACAGGGTAGCGGCCTTGGCGCCGACTTCTCCGCCCGATACCGGCGCGTCGAGGTACTGCGCACCGGTGGCGTTGATCTTTTCGGCGAACGCCTTGGTGGCGCTGGGGGAGATCGAACTCATGTCGATCACCAGCTTGTTAGGGCCGACGCCTTCGGCGATGCCGTTCTCGCGGAACAGTACATCTTCGACGTGCGGGGTGTCCGGCACCATCACGATGATGAACTCGGCTTCCTGGGCCACTTCCTTCGGGTTGGCCAGGGCAACTGCCCCGGCCTGTAGCAGAGCTGCCGGGGCGGCATCGTGATGGGTGGATACGAAAATGCTGTGGCCGGCTTTCTGCAGGTTCTGAGCCATGGGCAGCCCCATGATGCCGGTGCCGATAAATCCGATCTTAGCCATGAGTAATCTCCTTCAATTCGATTCAGTTCAGGTCAGATGGCGTTGTGGTTCTTCAGCCAGCCAAGGCCTGCTTCGGTTGTGGTGGCCGGCTTGTATTCGCAGCCGACCCAGCCCTGATAGCCAATGCGATCCAGATGCTCGAAAAGGAAGCGGTAGTTGATCTCGCCGGTGCCCGGCTCGTTGCGTCCGGGGTTGTCCGCCAGCTGGATATGGTTGATCGCCGACAGGTTGTTCTCGATAGTCCGCGCCAGGTCTCCTTCCATGATCTGCATGTGGTAGATGTCGTACTGCAGGAACAGGTTGGTGCTGCCGACCTTGGCTCGAATCTCCTGCGCCTGTGAGGTGTTATTGAGAAAGAAGCGTGGGATGTCTCGGGTGTTGATCATTTCCATGACCAGACGAATGCCTTCTGCTTCGAGCTTCCTGGCGGCGTAGCGCAGGTTCTCGATAAAGGTCATCTCCAGCTTGCCGAGGTCGGCTCCCTTGGGGGCGATACCGGCAAGGCAGTTGATCTGGGTATTGCCCAGTACCTTGGCGTAGGCGATGGCCTGGTCGACGCCAGCGCGGAATTCCTCGACCCGCTCCGGATCGCAGGCAACGCCGCGGTCACCACCTGCCCAGTCGCCGGCGGGCAGGTTGAACAGCACCTGGGTCAGCTTGTTGGCGTCCAGCCGGGCCTTGATCTCTTCGACGGGGTAGTCGTAGGGAAAGAGGTACTCGACGCCACCGAAACCGGCTTCGGCAGCGGCCTCGAAGCGGTCGAGGAAATCCATCTCGGTGAACAGCATGGACAGGTTGGCGGCAAAACGGGGCATGGGTGTCTCCTTGTCTGTCTGTAGGGACATTTGGGTGTCGCGTTGCGGTTTGTTGTGTTGCGCTTGTTGTAGGAGCCAGCTTGCTGGTGATCAGCGGGCAATGGCGCTCGGGACCGCCAGCAAGCTGGCTCCTACAGTTAGTGGCGCTTCGTCCACTCACTCGTATCAATCCAACAACGCGACCGCGGTTGGTGCGTCTTCACGGCCTTCGGCCAGCGGCTCGAATTCGTTGATGGCGTCGATCTCGGTGCCCATGGCGATGTTGGTCACACGCTCGAGGATCACCTCGATCACCACCGGCACCTGATGCTCGGCCATCCAGGCCTGGGCCTGCTCGATGGCGGGGCGCAGGTCTTCCTGCTTGAACACGCGCAGCGCCTTGCAGCCCAGGCCCTCGACCACCGCGACGTGATCCACGCCGTAGCCTTCCATGCCGCTGTGGTCGGCATTGATGTTCTCGAAGCCCAGCTGCACGCAGTAATCCATCTCGAAACCGCGTTGCGACTGGCGAATCAGGCCCAGGTAGGCGTTGTTCACCAGGATGTGGATGTAGGGCAGCTTGAACTGCGCACCCACGGCCAATTCCTCGATCATGAACTGGAAGTCGTAGTCGCCCGAGAGCGCCACCACCTTGCGGGTCGGGTCCGCGGCGACCACGCCCAGCGCTGCCGGGATGGTCCAGCCGAGCGGGCCGGCCTGGCCGCAATTGATCCAGTGGCGCGGCTTGTAGACATGCAGGAACTGCGCGGCAGCGATCTGCGACAGGCCGATGGTGCTGACGTAGCAGGCATCACGGCCGAAGGCGTTGTTCATGCACTGGTACACGCGCTGCGGCTTCATCGGCACCGAGTCGAAGTGCGTCTTGCGCAGCAGGGTGCGCTTGCGCTCCTGGCAGTCGGCAGCCCACGGCGTGCGGTCCGGCAGCTTGCCGGCTGCCTTGCGTTCCTTGGCAACGTCGACGAACAGCTTGAGAGCAGCACCGGCGTCGGAGGTGATGCCGAAGTCCGGTGAAAACACCCGCCCAATCTGGGTCGGCTCGATATCCACATGCACGAAGGTGCGGTCCTTGGTGTAGACGTCGACCGAACCCGTGTGGCGGTTGGCCCAGCGGTTGCCAATACCGAGCACGAAGTCCGAGGCCAGCATGTTGGCGTTGCCGTAGCGGTGGCTGGTCTGCAAGCCGCACATGCCCGCCATCAACGGATGGTCGTCCGGGATCGAGCCCCAGCCCATCAGCGTCGGGATCACCGGCACGCCAACGGTCTCGGCAAACTCAACCAGCAAGGCTTCGGCCCCGGCGTTGTAGATACCGCCGCCCGCGACGATCAGCGGGCGGTTCGCGGCGCAGAGCATGTCGATGGCTTTTTCGATCTGCTTGCGGGTCGCGGCCGGCTTGTAGACCGAAAGCGGCTCGTAGGTATCGACGTCGAATTCGATCTCGGCCATCTGCACGTCAAACGGCAGGTCGATCAGAACCGGGCCCGGACGACCCGAGCGCATCACATGAAAGGCCTGCTGGAACACGCGCGGAACCAGCGCCGGTTCGCGTACGGTGACCGCCCACTTGGTGACCGGTTTGGCGATGGACTCGATGTCCACGGCCTGGAAGTCTTCCTTGTACAGGCGCGCGCGCGGGGCCTGACCGGTGATGCAGAGGATGGGTATCGAGTCAGCCCAGGCAGAGTAAAGGCCGGTGATCATGTCGGTGCCGGCGGGGCCGGAGGTGCCGATGCACACGCCGATATTACCGGCCTTGGTGCGTGTATAGCCCTCGGCCATGTGCGAGGCGCCTTCGACGTGGCGAGCGAGGATGTGACGGATGCCGCCATCGGCCCGCAGGGCGGAATACAGCGGATTGATCGCGGCTCCGGGGATGCCGAAGGCGGTGTCGATGCCTTCCTTTCGCAATACCGCGACGGCGGCATCGATTGCTCTCATTCGGGCCATGGGTCATTCCCTCCTACGGGTAACTCGATAGTTTTTATACGTGGCCCAAGCATGAAGGGCTGGCCGGAACGGGGGAATTGGCCGAGACTTCAGTTCTGTCGATATCAGGAGTATCGAATGGATCGCTATACGACATTGCAAAGCTTCGTGCTGGTAGCCGAAAGCGGGAGTTTCGCTGCCGCTGCGCTGAAGGAAGGCGTGACACCGGTAGTCATGGGCCGCCGGCTCGACGCGCTGGAGCGGCACCTGGGCGTGAAGCTGATGCACCGCTCGACACGCGGGCTGGCGTTGACCGATCTAGGGGAGCAATACCTGGAACGCGCTCGCGGTTTGCTCAAGGACTTCGAAGAAGCCGATGCCAGCATCAGCCATCACGGCACTTCGGTACGCGGTCACCTGGTGATCTCTGCACCCGCTGCGTTCGGGCGTCGACACATCGGCCCGCATGCTCCGGCCTTCCAAGCGCGTTATCCGGACCTGCAGTTATCGTTCAACTTCACCGACAGCGTTGTCGATCTGGTGCGCCACGGCTATGACATGGGCATTCGCATCGGTGAGGTGACCGACCCCAACTATGTCGCCATCAAGCTGTTCCCCAACCGCCGGGTTGTCTGCGGGGCGCCGGATTACTTCGAGCGACAGGGCGTGCCGCGGATTCTGGAAGACCTGGCGCGGCACAACTGCCTGGCGTTCAACCTGCAGGGCGGCCAGCAGCGCGGCTGGACCTTCCTGCGTGACGGCAAACAGGTGGCGGTGAAAGTGGCCGGCAATCTCGACTGCAATGACGGCGAACTCTTGTTCAATTGGGTCAAGCAGGGTTTGGGGATTGGCTGGCGCTCGACGTGGGAGATCCAGGCGGAGCTCAAGCGCGGCGAGCTGGTGACCGTGCTCGACGAGTTCGCATTGCCGGCCTACGACATCCAGGCGGTGTACCCGCAGCAGCGCTATCTGCCAGCCAAGGTACGGTTCTTCATCGACTACCTGAAGCAGATCTACAACGCCCCTGGCTACTGGGAGGTTCGTTGAGTCGAACCTCCACGCGCTTCTGGTGTGCCAAAGCCCACCCTACGGGGTGTAGGTGTCATGGCTGGCGCGCGGTTTTACCTTGCCCCGGTCTGCAGGGTGGGCTTTAGCCCGCCGGGTAACGGAATACACCGAACCACGCCGCCCGGGGGCGAGTCACAACAAGGGTCATGTATCGGTGTGAGGCAGCTCGTGGAATCCTTGAAAATCGCTACCTTCAACATCAACGGCATCCGTGCCCGCCGCTCCAATCTGCTGGAATGGCTGGAGCGTGAGCAGCCCGACGTGGTTTGTCTGCAGGAGTTGAAGGCGCAGGACGCCGACTTCCCCATCGACGACATCCGAGCGGCCGGTTATGGCGCCATCTGGCAGGGGCAGAAATCCTGGAACGGGGTGGCGATCCTGGCGAAAGGGGGCGACCCACTCGAGATTCGTCGCGGGCTGCCGGGCGCTCCTGACGATACTCACAGCCGCTACCTGGAGGCCGCCGCCCATGGCGTAATCGTCGCCTGTCTCTACCTGCCCAACGGCAACCCGCAGCCGGGACCGAAGTTCGAGTACAAGCTCGCCTGGTTCCAGCGCTTCATCGAGCATGCCGCCGGGCTGTTCGAAAGCGGCCATCCCGTGGTGCTGGCGGGTGACTACAACGTCGTGCCGACGGACGAAGACATCTACAATCCACGCTCCTGGACCAAGGACGCGTTGCTGCAGCCAGAAAGTCGGGAGTGTTTCGAACGACTACTGGCGCAGGGCTGGACGGATGCATTGCGGGCCAAGTACCCGGACGAACGTATCTACACCTTCTGGGATTATTTCCGCCAGCACTGGCAGAAAAACTCTGGCTTGCGAATCGACCACCTGCTGCTGAGCGCCGATCTGGCGCCGCGACTGGTGGACGCCGGCGTGGATCGCTGGGTGCGTGACCAGGAACATGCCAGCGATCATGCGCCGACATGGATTACCCTTCGTGGTGAGGCAGCGGAAAAACCGTCGAAGCCAGTCAAGCGCAGCAAGGCCAGGACCGCCGCCAAGAAATGACACCAATGGCGCCAGACACTGAAGATCTGGCGCTTGCATCGGAGCCACCCATGCATCGCCAGCGTCGTGCACCCATCTGGATAGCGGCATTTGCCGTCCTGCTGCATCTGGTCTCGATGCCGCTGATGGCTGCTCACATGCGGACGATGGCTGTTGCGGGTGGGCACTGCACGATGGAGGAGGTGGGCCGGCACCATGCGACCCACGCCCATGGCCATTCCAGCGAGCCGGCGCCAACGCAGGTCCACCATCAGGGCATGCCATGTTGCTGTGCCGCGGGGTCGGCCTCGCTGGCGGCCATTCCGATCGGCTCGCCGATACTGCACCACCCCCGAGTGATCGCGCTTGGCAGCCTGCCGCCGGCCACTGCGCCGCCGTTGTCGCCGCGCTATCGCTGGCCCAGTCTCAATCCCCGCGCATCCCCGCTCGCCTGATCAATCACGTCCTGTCCATTTCGTAGCCCGCCGGTGCCGCATTGCGGACCCGCGTGCTGCCTTGTCGTCCGCTGCTAACGGACGACGATCATCCTGATCGAGAGAGCGAGCATGTCTTCACCTATCGCTGGCGCCCATCCCGAGGCGTCACCCCTGGCTTCGCGCACGCAGCACCCTCTGCTTGCGCTGTTGATTCGTTTGCATTTGTACGTAGGGCTGCTGGTCGGCCCTTTCATTTTCATCGCTGCACTGAGTGGCCTCGTCTACGCGCTGACGCCACAATTGGAAGACCGGCTCTACGCCGAGCAGCTGTACACCGATAGCACCGGCGCGCCGCAGCCGCTGGCGCGGCAGATCGAGGTCGCCCAGGCTCATATCGGTGAAGCAGCTTCGCTGTCCGCGGTGCGCCCAGCGCCGAAGCCGGGCACCACCACGCGGGTAATGTTCAGCTCACCTGAACTGGGCGGATCGGAGAGTCGCGCGGTCTTCATCGATCCGATAACTGCCGAAGTCCGTGGTGATCTGCTTGTATATGGGACAACCGGGGTGTTGCCACTTCGCACCTGGCTCGACCATTTCCACCGCAGCCTGCTCCTTGGCGAGCCGGGGAGGATATACAGCGAACTGGCGGCTTCCTGGCTGTGGGTTGCCGCGCTGGGCGGTTTTGCGTTGTGGATTATCCGACGGCGGCGTGCCACGGGTGCGGTGCGCTCGAAAGGGTTGCGGCACTGGCACGCGATGGTGGGGCTGTTCCTGCTGATCGGGCTGCTGTTTTTCTCCGCGACGGGCCTGACCTGGTCGCGCTGGGCGGGTGACAACATCGGCGTGGCCCGGACAGCGCTGGGCATGTCGACGCCAAGCGTGTCCATCGCGCTGGATGGCGAAGCGGTCGCACCTGCAGGCGAGCACGCGCATCACGGCGGGATGGCCATGCCGATAGCCAGGGCGGCCGAGCCTCAGATGTTCGATGCGGTGTTGAGCGCTGCGCGAGAGAATGGAATAGATGCAGGCAAAGTCGAGATCATTGCCGCACCCGGGCCTGATCGCGCCTGGACTGTGACCGAAATCGACCGCAGCTGGCCGACCCAGGTAGATGCCGTGGCCGTCGACCCGCGCACGCTGCGCATTACTGATCGCACTGACTTCACGACCTTCCCGATGGCCGCGAAGCTGACGCGCTGGGGCATCGATGCGCACATGGGTTCGCTGTTCGGGCTGGCCAATCAGCTGTTGCTTGCGGCCACTGCGCTCGGGCTCGCGACCCTGGTGGTTTTTGGTTACCTGATGTGGTGGCGGCGTCGCGCGCAGCAGCGGGCCGATCGTCCAGGTATGGTTGAGGTACTGCTCGAGCTGTCGCGACGAGAGCGCTGGACGGCTTTTGGAGTTGCGTTGTTGCTCGGTTATTGCCTGCCAGTGCTGGGCGTCAGCCTGCTGCTGTTTTTGCTGGTCGACCTGCTGGCTATGGTTGTCCGGCGTTTCGGGGCCCGATCGGTCCGGCGCAATGCCTGAACTCCATCGAACTGCGGGCGCATAGGCGCGGTGTAGGGCCGGTCGTCGCCGAAACCACAGCAGTGGCAGTTGTAACAGTAGTATCGGACCAACTGTTCCGGAACTGCGCCTAGAAGGGCGCCGGTACCAGACCCGCTGTCAGTTGTGTCCATTACGGCAAGTAATCGGCCGTTGAGGTGAGGGAGGGAATCCATGTCTGATGACGTTCAGCAGAATCAGGTCGATCGGTTTGCGGTAGTGGACGATCCGGTGTCGATTCTGCTTCGCCTGGAGAACGCCAATCTTTCGCTGAGTGAAATGCTTGCCGAGACCCTGCATGCCGTACGCGCGCATCTGGGAATGGATGTGGCATTCATCAGCGAGTTCCGAGGCGGAAGCCGGGTGTTTCGATATCTCGACGGTAGCTTTGTGCCTTTGCAACTCGCCGTAGGGGCCTGCGATCCCCTTGAAGACAGTTACTGCCAGCGGGTGCTTGACGGTCGCCTGCCAGAGCTGATTCAGGATGCGGCAACCTTGCCGGAAGCGCTGACCATGCCGGTAACCAAAGCCTTGCCGGTCGGCGCCCATATCAGCGTTCCGCTGCGCTTTAGCGATGGCCGGCTCTACGGTACCTTCTGTTGCTTCAGCACAACCCCGGACAACAGCCTCAACGAACGTGACCTGAACACGTTGCGGCTGTTTGCCGACTTTGCCGGCAGGCTGCTGGAGCGCCATGCGCTAAGCGAATTGCGCTATGCCGACACGCTCTCGCGGATCCGGTCGGTGCTTGAGCAACGGAGCTATTCGGTGGTGTACCAGCCCATCGTGCACCTGCTGGAGAACAGAATCGTTGGTTACGAAGCGCTGGCGCGGTTCAGTGTAAAGCCCGAACGCGGGCCGGACCTCTGGTTTGCCGAAGCCGCCTCTATTGGTCTGCAGTCCGAGCTGGAAATCGCCTTGATTGCGGAGGCGCTCAAAGGGCTGGTTTTTCTGCCCGAAGATGCCTACATGTCACTCAACGTCTCGCCCGCCACTGTGCTCAACGGAGCGTTGTCCGCTGCGCTCGTCGGGCAGCCGCTCGACCGACTGCTTCTTGAGGTCACCGAGCATGTCTCCATTGGCGATTACGGGCTCATCGCTAATGCCTTGGAGCCGCTGCGCAAGCAGGGCCTGCGGTTGGCGGTGGATGACGCCGGGGCCGGTTACGCCAGCTTTCGCCACATCCTCAAGCTCAAGCCGGACGTTATCAAGCTGGACGGGAGCCTGATCCGCAATATCGATTCGAGTATCGAGAGCCGCGCGCTGGCGGCCGCGTTGATCCGCTTTGCCGAGGAGACTGGCAGCAAGGTGGTCGCCGAATGCATCGAGACCGAAGCGGAGCTGGCCGTATTACGGGAGCTCAAGGTCAATAAAGCGCAGGGCTATCTGCTCGGCCGCCCAGCGCCAATTACCGCGCCGGTTTCCAGCGTATACAACTCCTCGTTCAGCTCGGCCTGAGCTGCGGGTGACCGGAGCGGCTAGCGCTCGCTGCGCCACCCTCCACCAAGGACCTGATACAGGCTGATCAACGCACTCAGTTGGCTTTCTCGTAACTGCACAGCGGCCAACTCGGTGTTGAACAGGTTGCGCTGCGCATCGAGGGTTTCGAGATAGGAGGAGTAGCCGGCCCGGTAGCGATCCTCGGCGTAGGTCAGTGAGCGCTCCAGCACGGCGCGACGAGCTGCGACGCGGTCGAGTTGCTGGCGCAGATTGCCAATGGCCGAGAGGCTGTTCTCCACCTCATTGAACGCCTGCAACGCTGTGGCGCGGTAAGCGAAGGCAGCCTGGTTGCGTTGTGCCACAGCGATGTTCACGCCGGCCTCCAGACGTCCTGCATTGAAAATCGGTGCCAGTACGCTGGCACCAAGATCCCAGACCCGCACCGGGTCGTAGTCCAGCGAATTGACGAACAGACGCCCCAGGCTGGCGGACAGCTGAACCTGGGGCAGGTAGCGATCGCGTTGAGCCTGGATGTTCAGGTCGCTGGCCGCCAGCAGCAGTTCGGCCTGTTGGATATCCGGCCGCCGGCGCAGCAACTCCGAAGGCAGAATGCCGGGGACAGGAGGCGGTGCTATGGTCAGCAGCCCGGCGCCACGCTCGACCGCACCTGGCAGGCGCCCTGTGAGCAGGCGCAGGGCGTTTTCCTGCTCACGGATCGCCTGTTGCAACTGCGGCAGCAGCTCGGCCGCGGATTCGTATTCCGACTCTGCCTGGCTGAGCTCCAGCTGCGAGGTGTAGCCGAGGCGGGCGCGGTCTTCTGCCACGCGAAGCGCTTCTTGTCGCGAGTCGACGGTATCCCGCGTGACGACTAGCTGCTGGTCCAATGAAAGCAGCGACATGTAGGCACGGGCGGTGGTGCTGGCAACGGCCAGCCGCACGGCGTCGCGTTCGGCTTCGGTCGCTTGGTATTGCAGTTCGGCTGCCTCGCGCAACCGCTGCAATCGGCCCCAGAGGTCGACTTCATATGAAACCTGAAGGGCGGGCTGGATCGCCGTGGTATGGGTGATGCCCAGAACGCTGAGCTCCCGCGTGCGCTGTGCACCCAGTGCCGCATCGAGTGAGGGCAGCAAGGCAGCACGCGATAGCCGAATCTGCTCGCGAGCCTGTTCGACACGCGAGGCAGTACTCAATACATCGGTGTTGTTCGCCAGAGCAGCCTCGACCAGTGTGGTCAGTTGAGGATCACCAAATGCCTCCCACCAGCGCACGTCGATGGCCGTTTCGTGGCCGGCGGCGTCGCGCCATTGAGTCGGAGGGGTAACCTGCGCTTCTGGTGGCGTCGGCTGGCGCGGCGGCATGCAGCCTGCCAGGGTGATCACCAGCAGAGTTGGCAGCAGCCGGGGAAGACGGCAATAGCGGCCGATCATCGCCTTTCGTCCTCGGCAGAAGTACCTGAGTCAGAAGTACCCGAGTCAGAAGTGTCCACATGAGTGACCACAGACAATCCAGGTCGCAGGCGCTTGGCGAGTGGCTGGTCCGGATCGATGGTGATGCGCACCGGTACGCGCTGCACCACCTTTGTGAAGTTCCCGGTCGCGTTGTCAGGTCGCAATACGCTGAACTCTGAGCCAGTGGCCGGGGCTAGCCGCTGCACACGGCCGGTCAGGCGCGCGTTGTCCAGCGCGTCGACCTCGATCTGTACGGGTTGACCGGGCCGCATGGCAAAGGTCTGGGTTTCCTTGTAATTGGCGATCACCCACAGTTGATCCGGCACCAGATAGAGCAACTGCGATCCCGCCGCCACGTACTGCCCCTGGCGCACGGTCACCTCACTGACCTGACCGTCGCGCGGTGCGTGGATCACCGTGTTGTCCAGGTCGATCTGTGCCCGTTGCAAGTTGGCCTCGGCGATCTCCACTTGTGCCTGCAAGCCACCGCGGGATACCTCGCTGGCTTTCAGCGTTTGCTCGGCAATGGCAATGGCGGCCCGTGCCTGTTGCACCTGTGCCGAATCGGCACGGGCGGTGGCTCGGATCTGCTCGCGTTCTCGGATCGAGACCGAGCCTCGTTCAGCCAGCTCGTTAACGCGTTTCTCGTCGCTGCGTATGCGTTGAAGTTCTGCCTCCGCCGCCGATAGCTCGGCCCTGCGCGAGGCCAGTGTTGCGCGGTTGGAGGCCAGGGTCTGCTGCAGGTTGTCCAGGTCGAATCGCCGCGCCGCCAGCTCGGCCCGGCGCTGCTCGACCAGTTGGCGGTACTGTCGATCATCGATCTGCACCAGTGGCTGGCCCTCGGTGACCTGCTCGAAGTCCTGCACCAGCACGTCGGTCACATAGCCATTGACCTGCGGGGCCAGCACCGTGATCTGCCCACGCACATAAGCATTTTCCGTCACTGCCACGTGGCCGCTGAAGGGCCAGAGTTGCCAGGCATAAAGAATCGCCAACACGCCGGCCAACGCCACCAGCACCATCAGGAAAACGGAGCGCCGGCTCGGTTTGATGGTTTTAGGCGGATCGTCCGGCGTGGGGCCGGCGTCGGTAGCAGCCGAGGCAGACTGTGCCGACGCTGTCGGGGGAAGATTTTGCGGGTCCTCTGGATTTGTGCGTTCACTCATGAAGACGAGGCGTTCCTGTTCTGCCGCGCAATGCGCAGTGTGTGATAGAGCGTCCAGCCGAACACGCCGATGGAGAGCATGCCGATAAGCCGGAATACATCGTTGAAGGCCAACACGTTGGCTTCACGGGTGACAGCCTGGCTCAGCTGCGCCGCGCTTTGTGCCTGGCGGAGTTGAGCGTCGTTCTGGCGTGATGCCAGCGCCAGATTCTGCGTTTGCAATCGCCTGGCCACGCGGGGGTCGCCCGGTACGATCTGCTCTGTCAGGTGGCTGGAGTGATATTTCTCACGCATCACCTGATAGGTGCCGAACAGCGCCGGTGCTGCCAGCCCGCCGAGGCTCTGAGTCATGGTGAACAAGACGATGAAGGTCACCAGATAGTTCGGCCCGTTGCGCAGGGCTTTGCCAATCCCGGTGAGCAGCAGCGGGCCGAGGAACATACCGCTGGCAAAGGCCAGAAGGCCCTGGCTGAGGAACATGTCGTGGGGTCGGGTGAGGTTGGTAGCATCGATATCGAGAAAGCTGGCGATTGCGATAAGGACGATCGACAGCAAAATCTGCGGAAACGCCGTGGCCGGGCTGAAAGTCATGGCGCTGGCGGTGATGCCCAATGCCAAGCCCAGGAGGATCACGGCGTAAAGCGGCTGCAACTGTTCGGTCCCCATGCCGAGTGTCTGCAACAGGCCGACCGCGCCGTAGGTCTGCTCGGACAGTAGCAGGCGCAACGCCAGTGCGCCAAAGGCGAAGCGCAGCATTTCACCAGTGCCGAGCCAGCGGGTATGCAAAAGCGGGTTACGGCGGTGATGCTCGATCATGAAAGCAGCGCACATCAGCAACAGCGCGGCGATCAGCGCATAGCCCAGCCAAGGTTGCTCGGTCCACCAAAGAATCCGGCCCTGGGCCAACACTGCAGCGATCAGCGCCAACGCTGGCGCCATCAAGGCGAAGGTGACGAAGTCCAGGGGTTCGAACACCTTGATGCGCTCGCCCAGCGGCAATTTGAGTACCACTACGGCAGCCAGCGAGCAGAGTGCCAGCCCGCTTTCGAACACGTAGAGGCGATGCCACTCGCCCATGTCCAGCAGCGCAGGCGACATCAACCAGGCCAGTGGCGTGCCCAGTTGCGAGATTCCGAAGCCGAAGATCACCCCTTTCGGTAATCCGGCTTTGCCGAATGCCTGCAGCATGTAGAACAGGCCAAGAGAGGTGGTGGTCGCCGCAGCCAGGCCGCTGGCGGCGCGCACGAATACGGCCATTTCCAGGCCTTCGACGAATACATGGGCGATGCTCAGCAGCGCATAGACCGTCAGTCCAATTTCAGCGAAGCGGCGCAGACCGTACTGTTGGCGCACTTTGATGACCAACAGGTTGGCCGACACGTTGACCATGAAGTAGGCCGCTGGAAGCCAGGCGCCCTGGGAAGGCGTCAGGCCCAGATCGCCCTGAATGCTCGGCAGGTTGGCGATAAATAGCGCGTTGCCAAGCCCACCGGTGATGCCGACCAGCACGGCGACGCACGCATAGGCGATCCGCAGCCGCATCGAATGCATGAGGATCGCCGGCGAGCCTGGCATCGAGGGGCGTTCGTGGGGTTCCCAGCGAGGAACAGGGGCGAGGTATTGCGGCATCGTGGGGGCTCAGCTACAGGAACGACGGAATGGCGCGCCCATGTCGAATCGGCGGCGACTCACTTGGGACAATCATTTGCACGAAATGATTGGTCACAATATCCGCCCGCAAGCGAGCGGCATGCCGAACTTACGAAATCTTGGCGCCGTCGCGCCAGCTCTGGCATGCGCTGATCGTTCGTTTCTCAGCCCCAGCCTTTGAGGGCACAACTCCTTCAATAAGTGCATGCGTAAGTGAAGTTCGGTCATCAGCTCCGTCGTCTGCAAGCCGCTGGCTGACAAGTCGGCTACGCTTTTCAGCACGCAGCCATGGCGCTTGCGCTCCACCGCCGGCTGGGCGCGAAGATGGAATGCCCGATTGTCCGCGGCGCAGCATAACTAAGGAGGACCGATGCACGACGGGTTTGGAGTCCACGCCGACACCCTTGGCCGTTTGGTCGATCCGGCATTGGCGTTGATCGATATCCCAACGCAGGAGCAATCGGTCACAGAGATGCTCTGTGATGCGTTGCACTCCGTTCGTATGCATCTGGGCATGGATGTCGCGTTCGTTGCCGAATTCGCTGGCGGGTTGCGCATTTTTCGATTCGTCGATGGTAACGACGAGTCCGCTACCATTCGTCCCGGTGACTCGGATCCCCTGTGCGACAGCTACTGCGAGCGTGTGTTGGACGGCAGGCTGCCGCAGCTGATTCCCGACACCAGCAAGTTGCCCGCAGCGGTGGCCTTGCCCATCACGGCGGCACTCTCCATTGGCGCCTACATCAGCGTCCCGATCCGCTTCAGTGATGGGCAGCTGTACGGAACCATGTGCTGCTTCAGTTCCCATCCCGACGAGACCTTGAATGACCGAGATCTTGGCACGCTACGGGTATTCGCTGACTTTTCCGGACGGTTGCTGGAAGTTCAGGCCAAGCGTGAGCGTGATCAGGAATCGAAGCGAAACCGAATCCACGGCGTGTTGAGCGAACGCCTCTACCGTGTGGTTTATCAACCTATCGTCGATGTCCTGCAGAATCGGGTGGTCGGCTACGAAGCACTGGCTCGGTTTCCGCTCGATCCGCAGCGCACGCCCGATCTCTGGTTCGACGAAGCAGGCCAGGTAGGGCTGCAGAGCGAGCTGGAGATGGTGTTGATCGAGGAGGCGCTCAAAGGCCTTGCTCATATCGGCGATGCATATTTGTCGGTCAACGTCTCGCCAGAAACGATTCTGACGGGAGCGGTCCAGGCACTCCTGGCCGGACGGCCACTCGATCGCCTGATGCTCGAGGTGACCGAACATACCTCGGTGGCGGATTATGAGTCGGTACTCGACGCCTTGGCGCCGTTGCGCAGCAGGGGGCTCGCACTTGCGGTGGATGACGCTGGCGCGGGCTACGCCAGCTTTCGCCACATCCTCAAACTCAAGCCGGACGTGATCAAGCTTGATGGGAGCCTGATCCGCAACATCGACAGCAGCTGCGATTGCCGGGCGCTGGCATCGGCCCTGATCCGTTTCGGCCAGGAAACCGGTAGCAAGGTCATCGCCGAATGCGTCGAGACTCAGGCGGAGCTGAATATCCTGCGCGAGCTTCAGGTCAGCAAGGTCCAGGGTTATCTACTGGGCCGCCCCATGCCGCTGGCGGCCGCAAGCTGATGTGCAGGTGTTCAGGGATCGCTGCAGACTCGGCAGCCCGAACACCTGTCCCTGCTGGCACAGTTCAGCGGTTCAGTTGCCCCGATAGGTCGAGAATCCGTACGGGCTGAGTAGTAACGGAATGTGATAGTGCGGCACGGTGCCGTCGACTTCGAAAATCACCGGAACCTCCGGAAAGAAACTCGCTGTGTCGTGCGCCTCGAACCAGTCGCCGGTCTTGAAGGTGACGCGATAGGTGCCTTTCTCCAGAGCCTTGTCCTGGGGGTACAACGCGGTGATGCGGCCTTGCTGGTTGGTCACGCCGTCATTCAAAGCAGTCCACTGCTGACCGTTCTGTTTCTCGAGGGTAACTTTCACATCAGGTGATGGCAGGCCATCGTTGAGGTTGAGCACATGCACGCTGAGCGGGTTGTCAGCGGCCATCGCGAGGCCTGAAAGGCTGGCAAGGACGAGGCTGGCGCAAAGGGTTTTGAGGTTGGTCATATCGATCTCCAGTTAACGGTTGGATGGAAGCAGCTGTGCAATTGCCTGGTTGGCGCAGGCCTCGTCGTTCTCGGCGCCGCCTGCTCCGGCTACCCCGATGGCGCCGATGACCTCGTCTCCCATGCGCAACGGCACGCCGCCGCCGAGCAGCAGTAATTGGTCGAAGGTATTGAGGTTGGCGGCGTCCGGATTGCTGCGGGCGCGCTCGCCGAACAGTCGGGTCGGCGTCTTGCTGGACAACGCGGTGTAGGCCTTGCGCTGTGCAGCGATTGTGTTGTGTGGGCCAACGTTGTCATCACGCTGAAGCGCGATCAGATTGCCGCCGCGATCTACTACTGCCACTGCGGCGGTACGCCCATCGGCATGGCACGCCGCCATGGTCGAGTCGAGCAGGGCGTTGGCCAGTTGCAGGGAGACGTTCTGCTGGCTGACAGGCTGCGGGGTAGCTGCCATGGACTGGGCACTGGCTAGCGCCAGGCCAATCAGTGACAAGGAAACAATGCGCATCGGTTTCTCCTCAATGAGCTCCGTGGAGCAGGTGTCGCACATGCTGTGCGGCCGGCCCCGTCAAACCCATTGCCTGCGCATTACGTATTTGTAATGGGATAAACGCCCGAGGGCGCCTAGCCTATATGCCTCGCCTGGAGGAAGCAGATGCGCATACTGGTAGTAGAAGATGAGATCAAGACAGCCGATTACCTGCGCAAGGGATTGAGCGAGTCGGGCTATCTGGTGGAGGTTGCGCTCAACGGCCTGGACGGCCAGCACCTGATTCAGGAGAGCGAGTTCGACCTGATCATTCTCGATGTGATGTTGCCGGGCATCGACGGCTGGCAACTGCTGCAGATCGTGCGGCGCAAGGCGCAGACACCCGTGCTTTTCCTCACCGCGCGCGATGCGGTTGAGGACCGCGTGAAGGGCCTCGAACTTGGGGCCGACGATTATCTGGTCAAACCCTTTTCCTATGCTGAGCTGCTGGCGCGGGTCCGAACCTTGTTGCGCCGCGGGCCGCCGCGCGAAGTCGAGCAGTTCAAGGTCGCTGATCTTGAGCTGGACCTGCTACGCCGCCGGGTGACGCGTCAGGGCGAGCGGCTGACGTTGACCAACAAGGAGTTCGCCCTGCTGCATCTGTTGCTCAGCCGGGAAGGCGAAGTGCTGTCGCGGGCGCAAATCGCTTCGCAGGTCTGGCAGATGAATTTCGATAGCGATACCAACGTGGTCGACGTCGCGATTCGCCGGCTGCGTGCCAAGGTGGACGACCCTTACCAACCCAAACTGATTCATACCGTGCGCGGCATGGGCTACCTGTTGGAATCGCCGGAATGAGGCTGTTGCCACGCTCGCTCAGCCTGCGTCTGGCGCTGATGTTCGCGTTGGTCGGCACCGTGCTGCTGGGCGCCATCGGCTTCTACCTGTATCAGTCAGTGGAGCGCGAACTTGCCTGGCGTGACGATCAGGCGTTGCTCGGACGGCTGGAGCGCATGGCTGCCTTGCTCGATGACAGCGACAGCATTGACGCACTGCGCGAGCGCCCGCAGCTATATGCCAACATGCTGGGCAACCGGGACAATCTGCTCTGGGTGCTGGGGCCCGCTGGCCAACCGCTGATCGAGATCAATCCGGCCCAGTTGGGTATTCCGCAATTGCCGCCGTCGGAACTGCCACAGCTCGGGGATTTGGGCGACGAGGCTCGTGTGGCCTGGTCCCATATCGAGCGACCGCGGGGAGGTATGACGCTGATCGCCGGCAAGCTGCTGGCTGAGCGTGAGCAAATGCTTGCCGCCTATCGCCTGACCCTGTGGCTCGCATTGGCGGCCGGTGCGCTGCTGGCGTTCCTGCTGGGTTGGTGGGTGAGTCAGCGTGGGTTGCGACCGTTGCGTCAGCTGACCCGCAGGGCACTGGCCATCGATGTGCAGCGTTTGCATCTGCGTCTTGATGACTGTGCAGAGCTCAGTGAGTTACGAGCGCTGAGTGACGCACTGAACCAGATGTTGACGCGTCTGGAGGCCGGATTTTCTCAGCTTTCACGGTTTTCCGAAGACCTGGCGCATGAGATGCGCACCCCCTTGAGCAACCTGATGGGGCAAACTCAGCAGACCCTGCGTCGGGTGCGCTCGCTGGAGGAATACCAGAGCCTGCTGGCCTCCAATCAAGAGGAATACGAGCGTCTGGCCAGGATGATCGACAACATGCTGTTCCTGGCGCGCGCCGAACAGGCAGACGCGGCGATCCATACTCAGGTCATCGAGCTGGCCGATGCCGTGGAGCAGCTTGGTGATTACTTCGAAGG
This sequence comes from Stutzerimonas zhaodongensis, assembly GCF_003696365.1. Lineage (GTDB taxonomy): Bacteria > Pseudomonadota > Gammaproteobacteria > Pseudomonadales > Pseudomonadaceae > Stutzerimonas > Stutzerimonas zhaodongensis. The sequence goes on along the minus strand of NZ_RFFM01000002.1, from coordinate 702,390 downwards.
GATCGCCGAAGAGCGCGGGATGCGCCTGCTCAACGAGGCCCATGGCTGCGTTCGGGCCGATCCGGATCTGCTGCGAAGGGCGCTGGCGAACCTGATCGCCAACGCACTGCGCTACGGCGAGGCTGGCACTGTGCTGCGCATCAGCAGTGAACAGGCAGTCGAACGGGTGTCGGTAAGGGTATTTAACGAGGGGGCGCCCATCGCTGCCGAGCATCTGCCGCGGCTGTTCGACCGCTTTTATCGCTGCGATCCATCCCGTGCGCAACCGGGAGATTCGGGTGGACTGGGGCTGGCTATCGTGCGTTCGATCATGCAGCTGCATGGCGGCGAGGTGTGGGTCGAAAGTGACGCGTCGGGCACCTGTTTCTCTTTGTCTTTTCCGCGGTGACCGCACCTTCCACCGGGCAGGCGGGCTGAACCTTTATCGAAACGGCACAGTCGACTTAACAGGTTGGCCGTGTTCTCTCCGGCCGTTCATCAAGCCCGTAGGAGACTTTCTCAATGGATAACAAAGACACCATTTCCGTACTCAACGACCTCATCGAAACCAGCAAAGACGGCGAAAAAGGTTTCCGCGAATGCGCTGAAGACCTCAAGAACCCACAGCTGAAAACCACCATGACTCAGCGTGCCCAGGATTGCGCGACGGCCGCGGCTGAACTGCAGCAATTAGTACGCACCCTGGGTGGCGACCCTGAGACTTCCACCAGCGTTGCAGCAGACATGCATCGCCGCTGGGTCGACCTCAAGTCGATGATCACCGGCAAGGATGACGAAGCCATCCTTAACGAGTGTGAGCGTGGCGAAGACGTGGCACTCAAGAGCTATCGCAAAGCGATGGAAAAAGACCTGCCGATGGAAGTTCGCAGCGTTGTGGAGCGTCAGCTCCAAGGCGTTCAGCGTAACCACGATCAGGTGAAAGCCCTGCGTGACGCCGAACGCGCACGCAGTTGATCGAGCTGAAATGAGCGCCGGCCTAGTGCCGGCGTTTTTGTTTCTAAGCCATTGCGCAGGTGTCATCGATTCTGGCGGTTGGCACCAGCGCATTAGACTGGTTGCCCTTCTGCGGGGCTGCAGCTCACCGCTGAGCTGCTAAGCTTAGGCCTTCTTTTTTCTCAAGGGCCGGCTATGAATTCCTTCATCAATCCACCGGCCGATGACACCAGCCTCCAGCGCGCCGAACTGGCACGTCTGGTCGAGGGTTTCGTCAGCGGCGACGGCATGCATCCCACCGCTATCGATCCGTTGCACCTGATTCGATGCGAAAAACCTGGTGAGACTATTTACGCGGTGCATAAGCCGGCGATGTGCATCATCGTGCAGGGCGGTAAAGAAGTGCGTCTCGCCGATGAACTGTACTGCTACGACCCGCTGCATTATCTGGTCGTGTCGGTGACGCTGCCAGTGGCCGGTTGCGTGATTCGCGCATCCAGTGACGAGCCCTACATCTGTATCCGCCTGGACATCGATCCGTCGCTGATTGCCAGCTTGGTCAGCGAAGCCGAACCTCCGGTCGCCTGCGCCGAGGCGGTAGGGCGGGGCCTTTATCTGGATAGGATCGACGCGCCATTACTCGATGCCACTTTGCGGCTGGTCCGGTTGCTTGGCGAGCCGAAGGATATTCCTGTGCTGGCGCCCCTGGCCCTGCGCGAAATCTTTTATCGCGTGCTGCGCGGCCCGCAGGGCCGGCACCTGCAGGATGTCGCACTGCAGGGCAGCCAGTCCCACCGTGTCAACCGGGCTATCGAATGGCTCAATCAGAACTATGTCGAGCCGCTGCGCATCGATGATCTGGCGCGTCGCGTCAATCTCAGCGCATCCAGTCTGCATCACCGCTTCAAGGCGCTGACCGCCATGAGCCCGTTGCAATATCAGAAGCAGTTGCGGTTACAGGAAGCTCGGCGCCTGCTGATGGCCGAGGGGCTGGAGGTATCGGCGGCCGGGTACCGGGTTGGCTACGAAAGCCCGTCGCAATTCAGCCGCGAATACAGCCGACACTTCGGCGCTTCACCGGTCAAGGACATGGCGCGCCTGCGCAGCATCGCCTGATCTTGGTTCCGGTACTTCTGCCACGGCCTATGAGCATTGCCGCCACGCTAATCGAAGCGCCATGAAATAGCGGCAACGGCTCATCACTGCGTTAGTGCGTAGCGAGTTATTGCGATAGCCCAGCCGCCCTGGCGCGTGCCGCGTGCAGCTTGTTGTAGGTATCGATCAGCCGCTGGTGCCGGTCCAGTCCTTCCAACTTCATGCTGGTGGGCGTCAGACCGTAGAACCGCACGTTGCCGTCTACCGAGCCTATTGCTGCATCCATTCGCTCGTTACCAAACATACGGCGGAAATTGGTCTCGTAGTGCTGCAAATCCAGCTCGTCATCCAGCTGGACTTCCAGCACCACATTCAGAGCCTGGTAGAACAGGCCGCGCTCGACGGTGTTGTCGTTGAACTGCAGGAAGGTCTCGACCAGCTCTTTCGCCTCATCGAATTGCTTCAGAACGAGATGGATAAGCAGCTTGAGCTCGAGGATCGTGAGCTTGCCCCAGGGCGTGTTGTCGTCAAACTCGATACCGATGAGGGTGGGGATGTCGGTGTAGTCATCCAGCTCGCTTTCTTCCAGGCGCTCGATCAGCGCCTGCAGGCTGTCATCGTCCAGGCTGTGCAGGTTAAGGATGTCTTCGCGGAAAAACAGCGCCTTGTTGGTGTTGTCCCAAATGAGGTCTTCGACTGGGTACACCTCGGAATAACCGGGCACCAGAATGCGGCAAGCAGTGGCGCCCAGGTCATCGTAAACGGCCATGTACACTTCTTTGCCCATGCCTTCTAGGATGCCGAACAGCGTTGCGGCTTCTTCGGCATTGGCACTTTCACCCTGGCTGGAAAAATCCCACTCGACAAAATCGTAGTCCGCCTTGGCGCTGAAGAAGCGCCACGACACCACGCCGCTGGAATCGATGAAGTGTTCGACGAAGTTGTTCGGCTCCATCACGGCCTGGCTTTCGAAGGTTGGCTGAGGCAGGTCGTTCAAGCCTTCGAAGCTGCGGCCTTGCAGCAGCTCGGTCAGGCTGCGCTCCAGCGCCACTTCGAAGCTCGGGTGCGCGCCGAAGGAGGCAAACACACCGCCGGTGCGCGGGTTCATCAGGGTGACGCACATCACCGGGTATTCGCCGCCCAGGGATGCATCCTTCACCAGGACCGGGAAGCCCTGTTCTTCGAGGCCCTGAATGCCTGCAAGAATGCCTGGGTATTTCGCCAGCACCTGCTGCGGCACATCGGGCAGTGCGATTTCACCTTCGAGAATCTCGCGTTTCACGGCACGTTCGAAGATCTCCGACAGACACTGCACCTGTGCTTCGGCCAGCGTATTGCCGGCACTCATGCCGTTGCTGAGGAACAGGTTTTCGATCAGGTTGGACGGGAAGTACACGACCTCGCCGTCCGACTGGCGCACATAAGGCAGCGAACAGATGCCGCGCTGCTCGTTACCGGAATTGGTGTCGATCAGATGTGAACCGCGCAGCTCGCCGTCCGGGTTGTAAATCTGCAGGCAATACTCATCGAGCATGCCCGCCGGCAGCGCATCCTTGCGGCCCGGCTTGAACCAGCGCTCGTTCGGGTAATGCACGAACCTCGCATCGGCGATGTCATCGCCCCAGAACTGATCGTTGTAGAAGAAGTTGCAGTTGAGCCGCTCGATGAATTCGCCCAGCGCCGAGGCCAGAGCGGCCTCCTTGGTCGCGCCCTTGCCGTTGGTGAAGCACATCGGCGACTGCGCATCGCGGATATGCAACGACCATACGTTGGGCACGATATTGCGCCATGAGGCGATTTCGATCTTCATGCCCAGCTCGGCCAGAATGCCGGACATGTTGGCGATCGTCTGTTCGAGCGGCAGGTCCTTGCCGAGGACGCGTGTGCCTTCACCAGACTCGGCGATGGGCATCAGCAATGCCTGAGCGTCGGCGTCCAGGTTCTCGACTTCTTCAATGACGAAATCCGGACCGGTCTGCACCGCCTTCTTTACCGTGCAGCGCTCGATCGAGCGCAGGATGCCTTGGCGATCCTTGGCGGAGATGTCCGCAGGCAGCTCGACCTGAATCTTGAACGTCTGCTTGTAGCGGTTCTCAGGGTCGACGATGTTGTTTTGCGACAGGCGGATGTTGTCAGTCGAAATATTGCGGGTATTGCAGTAGAGCTTTACGAAGTACGCCGCACAGAGTGCTGACGAAGCGAGAAAGTAATCGAAGGGTCCCGGCGCCGAGCCGTCGCCCTTGTAGCGGATCGGTTGATCGGCCACCACCGTGAAATCATCGAACTTGGCTTCAAGCCTGAGGTTGTCGAGAAAGTTGACCTTGATTTCCATGAGCGATTACCAGAACAACACGATTTGGCCGCCCATTATCCGGCTTCTCGCCTGGATGTCTTTTCTTAATTCAGCTTCAGCCGGGCTCAAATCCCGACTGGGCATGAAGATCGTCCGGTGGCTGGTGCCGATAGCGCGATACAGCGCGCTCTGCAGCCACTGGAAGAACGAGATGTTCTGGCGGCCGGCCACCGTGGCGCTGAAATTTCTGCGCCAGCTGGTAGGGTTCAAGGTGCCGAATCGTGGCCATCGACCGCCTGCATTTCGAATGCAATGCTCCAGTTCTGCAGAGGGTAGGGCTTGCCTACTAGCGCTTCGATATTGGCTTGCTCCGGCATGCCTTCGTCAGGCAGGAATTCATAGTTAGCGTCCGCCACAGTGGGGTCGCTGTCATGCAGTTCGCCGGCGCCGCCGACCTCATGGCTGGCGTAGCGGATGGTCGGAGTGCCGACAAGGTCCTGGCCCACGACCAAACGTAATACCGTGTCGGCCACCACCTTGATGGACTCGACCGGCACCTTGCCCTGGTCATCGGTAATGACGAAGCCGTAGTTCTCGATCATCTGCGTCTTGTGCCCGATGTAGGGCTCGCTGAAGGCCAACGGCGGATGGGGTACATGGAAATCCATGAGAATCTCACGGCCTTCGACCGTTGCCCGCCGAGGCGATAAGGGCTGCCAGCCGCGCTGCTCCACCACGACCTGGTTGTACACCTTGCCGAGCATCTGACCGAACCAGCGGTAGCCATTGGCTGACAGGTGAGTGCCTTTGTCGACGTAAGGGTAGACCGGGCCGGCCAGATACCAGTTGGATTCCTCCTGCGCCAGTTCCCATTGCGCCATGCCGATATCCAGGCTGCCGTTGATCACCGACGATTTGGCATCGGTCTGATAGCTGATGAACGCCGGCATCTGTTTTTGGCCAATGGCTTTTGCGGTATCGGCGTACAGGTCGTCGCGCAATTGGCGGAGCATCTTCTTGTAATTGGCTTTTTCGTTGATGCCGCCTTGTACCTCGGCGTAGTCGTATTCGCCCTGCAGCCAGAAGAGGGCGCTGAAGCTGTAACTCGCATTTTCAGATCGAGCAGCCTGGTTGGCCTGATCGACGGCCTGGACAACGCGTCGGTATTCGTTAGTGCCGCCAACCTTGGCCAGCTGCGCGATAGAGCGGCCAGAGGTCGCCGCATTGCTGGCGACGAGCAGGTGCTTGGGGTCGGTCTCGATGCCTTTGTTTGCGAGATAAAGCCGGCGGGCCATGTTCAGCGCGCCGACTTCGACCGATTCACCTTCTTCCTGAGCCTGCGTTTCCAGCTGTGCCACGGCTTCCCCATCGAGCAGGACCTTAGGGTCGCGCTTGAGCTGTACGACCGCGCGCAACGGCTTGAACTCCGGGCCGCCCACCGGCACGAAGCGGTCACCGCTGAAAGTCGCCGAGCGGGTTGCCTCCCCCAGCATGAGGTTGTCGTAGCCAGGCTGCTTCGACAGCGCCGGCCAGCCCTCTGCCGCGGAAGCGAGTGACTGCCCGAAGGTGATGACGTGGTTGTACTTCGCCTCCAGTGCTGGTGGATTGCCTTTGGTTTGCTTGAGCAGTTGCTGGCTCCAGCGTTTGTTCTCGGAGTCGCGCTTGGCAATGGCCTGCTCATCGGCGTGGCCCGGCATCGGCGCGCTTAGCAGCAGGAGTCCGGCCAAAGCAGCGGCACAGGGGGTGCGTGACATCAAACGTAGGGAGGCGGGTAGACAATGAACGTGTTGCAGAACGGGCATCGAGCGGTCCTTGTGATTGGGCGCAATGAACGCGATGCAGGGGATCGCGGCAGCTGGACTGAGAGATAGCGCCAAGTTGCCGTTTCGACGGTCGCACCTGCGCTAAGTTCTACTGCATGCCGTAGAGCGGGGCATTTGGGTATCAGGCTTCGATGCGCTCCAGCGCGGTTTTAAGCGCGGCGGCAAGCTCTTCGAGCCGATAGGGTTTGGCGAGAATCTGCACGCCTTCTGTCTCCGCGGAACGCTTGACCGCTTCGGCATAGCCGCTGGTAAGCAGCACCGGCACATCGAGATTTCGCGTGCGGATTTCCCGAGCCAGCTCCAGCCCGTTCATACCGCCCGGCATCATCACGTCGGAAAAGACGATGTCGATGCCCCGACCATTAGCCAGCGCGCCAAGTGCAGCGGCTGCACTGGCGGCGCTGGTTACCTGATAACCCAGGTGTTCGAGCATTTCGGCCACCAGCGCCGCGACCTCTTCGTCGTCATCGACCAGCAGCACGTTGCCGGCTGATAGGTTAACGGCATCGTCGGCTGGGGGTTGATCCTTGATCGGGCTTGGCAGGTCTGCAGAGCGTGGCAATAGCATCACCACGCTGGTGCCCTGGCCGCACTCGGAATCGATCCAGACCGTACCGCCGGACTGCCGCGCGAACCCGTAGACCTGTGCGAGCCCAAGCCCCGATCCCTTGCCGATTTCCTTGGTAGTGAAGAAGGGATCGAAAACTCGGTTACGCACCTCGTCAGGTATACCGGTGCCGGTGTCGATCACGGCCAGGCGAACGAAATCACCGCGGCGGCCCAGGACCAGTTCATCGGGTGCGTTGCGGGCCTGCAGCAGAATATTGCCGCCTTCAGGCATGGCATCACGCGCATTGACCGCAAGGTTGAGAATTACCAGCTCCAGCTCACCCGGATCCACCTCGACCGGCCAGAGATCGGGCGCGAATTCCTGCTTCACCTGAACATCGCCACGCAGGCTGCGGTCAAGCAGTTCGCGCATCTGCGTAATGCGCTGAGCCAGGTCGACCGGTTCGGGCGCAAGGGATTGGCGTCGGGAGAATGCCAGCAGCTGGCGGGTGAGCGCCGAGCCGCGTTGAGCGGCTTGCCGCATGCCGTCCATCAGGCGTTTGCGACGCTCCGGATCAGCGCGACGATCAAGCATGTCCAGGCCACCGGAAATCACCATCAGCAGGTTGTTGAAATCGTGTGCGATTCCCCCGGTGAGCTGCCCGATAGCTTCAATCTTCTGCGTCTGGCGCAGGGTTTCTTCGATATGTGCGCGCTCCGCCATCTGCGTGCGCAACTCCAGGTTGGTCTTTTCCAGCTCACTGGTTCGCTCGACAACCAGCGCTTCCAGCTCCTGCGAGGCTTTTTCGCGAGCTTCGATGAGGGCGCGCACTTCGTACTGGCGCAAGCGGCCCCGTACGGCTGCCTGAATGGCACTGGTCAGGGTGATGCTTTGTACCGGGCGTTCAAGCAGCGACACGTTACGCAGCGCGGCAACCATGCGCTGGCGCCACGCGGCTACGGCGGGTTGCTGATGTTTGCTGGTGAGCACCACGAACGGAAAGTCCGACCAGGTAGGCTGATGATCTACCCAGTCGGAAAGTGATTTGAGGTCGTGACCGAAGAGACCTTCCTCCGCGATGAACACCGCAGCCGCATCGGTCTCGGCTCGTTGGAGAACCTCATCGACTCCGTGGCAGACGACTGCGTCCATCCCACTGCGACGCAGAAGTTCGGCAGTGGCCGGGCCGTCCCGGCCGATTGGTGCATAGACAACGATTATTGGGTGTTCTGGCTTAGTGGGCGTCGTCATGCTCGTCTGTCAGTAGCTGAGTCGCATCACCGGTGTATTCCGGTGTGCCCGAGAGAATTCCGCTGAAGTGACTCAGCGGTGGGCCGACCTCGACGCCGGTTGTGCTGAGCCGATATTCGCGAACGGTGTTTTCATGCCGCCCGCTGCGCTTTTTGACCACCGACAAGGCTCTGCGAACGATACCGGCGTGCTCGAAATAGCGCAGCATGATAACCGCATCGCTGAGGTAGCTGATATCGATCGGCGTATCCATCGGACCCACCAGACCGTGCTGGGCCAGGACCATGATGCTGATCACACCTTTCTGCCCCAGGTAGCTCAGCAACTCGTGCATTTGCAGGATGAGGAAGCGGCCGTCCGGCATGGCATGCAGATAGCCGTTGAGGCTGTCCAGAATGACCAGCCTTGAGCCTTGGTCTTCAACACTGCGACGCACGGCTGCGGTGAACTCACCGGGCGACAGCTCAGCCGGATCGACCTGCTGAAGATGCAGCAGGCCCTGTTCGATCCAAGGCTCCATATCGAGCCCGAGCGAACGCCCACGGGCCAATAATGTGCCAACGTTTTCGTCGAACACGAAGAAGGACACCTGCTCGCCGCGCTTGCAGGCCGCAACCGCGAAGCTCAGCGCCAGCGAAGACTTGCCGACGCCAGCAGCGCCTACGAACAGGGCGTTGGTGCCACGCTCCAGACCACCGCCGAGCATGGTGTCCAGCGCGTCATTGCCTGACGATGCGGGTTCGCCGATGTAGCTTGAATGGTGTTCGGCCGCGATAAGGCGTGGATAAATCTGCAGCCCGCCCTTGCGGATGACAAAATCGTGGTAACCGCCGCGGAACTGAATGCCGCGCATCTTCACCACGCGCAGGCGCCGCCGCTCAGCGCCGTAGTCGATGGCAAGTTGTTCCAGCATCACCACACCGTGGGAGATCGAGTGCAGCTGCAGGTCGCCCAGTTCCGAGGTCTGGTCGTCCAGCAGAATCACGGTGCAGCGACGTGTGGTGAAGAAGTGCTTGAGGGCCAGTACCTGCCGTCGATAGCGCAGCGGGCTTTGCGCCAACAGACGCATTTCCGAAAGGCTGTCGAAGATCACCCGGCTCGGGTTGGTTTGGGTTACGCGGTCGAACACTTGCTGAGTCGTTTCGCTCAGCTCCATCTCGGCCGGGTGCAGAACGGTCAACTCAAGCTCTGGGTCGAGGCTGGCTTCGGGTGTGACCAGCTCGAAAACGTCGATTCCTTCGAGCGACCACCCGTGCCGCTTGGCGACCAGTTCCAGTTCCTGCTTGGTTTCCGACAGGGTCACATAGAGCACGCGCTCGCCCTGGCGCACGCCTTCGAGCAGAAACTGCATGGCGATCGTGGTCTTGCCGGCGCCAGGGCTGCCTTCATAAAGGTACATGCGGTTGGGGTCGAGGCCGCCGCCCAGGATGTCATCCAGGCCTACGCTGCCGGTGGAAATACGAGGGGGTTCGTCATCCGGGTTGAAGGAAAGATCAATTGGATCGGTCATTCCGTACTCCTTTACGCAGGCTTCTCCAATGGAAGCTGCTGCGTCTATTGTTCCTGCTCGACGCGGTCCAAATCGGGCCGGCGCGGCGGAACTCGCCCGTAAGGCACCACCCAGTAGGCGGCTCGGGCTGAAACCTCTCCAATGATCGCCAGATGATACTGAATAAGCAGTCAATACGTGCTTCCGGCAGGCGAAATCGGAGAGGCGCAGTCTATTGATCCGACTCGCCTTTTGCCGTCTCGTTCCGCAGCTCTGGTTTGCTGAAAGCCCGCAGGAAGCGCGTTTCGAGCCTTTCCTGACGCTTACGCGATGGCCATTGACCTGCCGCCGTCAGCATTGACCGGTGCGGCGGGGCATGGGCGCAACAGTTTGCAACTCGTCGCGCTTGGATCGTTGCCCAGCGTGCTCCATGATCGACCTTTGCCTGCTGCGGGTATCCTGGATGTCTCGATTCTCCCGTCCATCAGCGTCGGCGCTGGGCCGCTTTCTGCATCTGGGCGGCACGGGCGCGCGCATCGCTGGCAACCTGCTTGTTCAGCGCATCACACCGGGTAAGTCACGCGTCGACTGGGAGCCAGTTGGCGCGCTGTTGGGCGACACGCTGGGGCAGATGAAGGGCCCCGTGCTCAAGCTGGGCCAGCAGGCTTCGCAGTGGCAGGACGTATTGCCGCCGCCGATCAGTAAAGTCTTGGCGCGGTTGCAGAACCAGGTGCCATCCCTGCCATTCGCCTCGTTGGAGGCCCATCTGCAAAGGCTTTACGACGGCCAGCTGTATGAGCTGTTCGAGTCAATCGAGCGACAACCCGCAGCGGCCGCGTCGTTGGGCCAGGTACATCGCGCCCGTGATCGGCAGGGGCGGGCGCTTATCATGAAGATTCAGTACCCCGGTATTCGCGCCATCTGCGATGCCGATCTGCGGCAGCTGCGCCGGCTGATGCCGTTGGGGCGGCTGTTCGGTACACCCTCGGCGCGCCTCGAATCGGTGTATCTCGAGCTGCAACGCGCCATCGATCAGGAACTCGATTACGACGCCGAACGACGCAATATCGAGCGCTTCGCACAGCATTTCGCCGACTGGCCAGACGTACAGATTCCCTTTGCTGCTCCGGAGCTCTGCCGTGCGGGCGTACTGGTGCTGGAGGAGGTGCCAGGTCGACCCATGGGCGAGGTCGAGCAAGCGCCGCTCGAGGTGCGTCAGCGGCTGGCCGAGACGCTTTGCGCATGGCTTGCCGAGCAGGCATTCGGGATGGGCTTGCTGCATGCCGACCCGCACCCGGGCAATCTGGCCTGGAGCGAGACGGGTGGGCTGGTGGTGTATGACTTCGGCAGCGTCGTGCCGCTACCACCTCGATTGCTGGATGCCTACATGCAGATGTTTGCCGCCTTGCGCGGGCCATCCGCCGTAGCGCTCGAGCCGGCGTTCCAGGCCTTGGGCGGACGGCAGCCAGACAGCGCGCCGCCGCATGGTCTGTACCGGTGCATCCATCAGCTTCTGCACCCATTGCTCCAGCCGGGTGCGCAGTGGGACTTCCGCGGGGCCTCGCTGCATCAGCAGCTGGTGGAGCTGTTTCCCCTGGCGATGTCCGCGCTCGGCAGTCTTCAGCCAGCCTCTGGGACCTTGCTGGTCAACCGAACCCTGGAAGGCCACTACTGGAATCTCTACCGGCTCGGTGCGTGCCTGCCGGTCGCCGACCTGCTGGCGAACCACATCGAGCGAAAGCGCGCCGGCGTACAACCCGAGCAGCCCGCCCGAGGGCTCGACTGAATTTGATAACCGGGCCCGATCGCGGCCAGAGGCAATCACGATGCAGATGGATTCGTTTCCCGAAGAATATCGCGCGCTGGTGATCGGCGCGTCTGGCGGCATTGGCGCCGCGCTGGTCGAAGCGTTGCGCGCGGACACACGCTGCGCCTCGGTGACGGCATTGGGGCGCTCGACCGAACCACCGCTGGATCTGACCGATCCCGTCAGCATCGAACAAGCCGCGGCTGCGGTGGCCGGGCATGGGCCGTTTCACCTGATCATCAATGCCGCCGGCGTGCTGCACAATGACGAGTTCATGCCGGAAAAACGCCTCGCCGATATCAGTCAGGCCCAGTTGCTCGCCACTTTCCAGATCAACACCTTCGGCCCTGCACTGCTGTTGCGGCATTTCTCAGGGCTGCTCGATCGGCAGCGCGGGGTGCTGGCGATGCTTTCTGCCAAGGTCGGCAGCATCGGCGACAACCGTCTCGGTGGCTGGTACAGCTACCGCGCCTCCAAGGCCGCCCTGAACATGCTGATCAAGACCGCTTCCATCGAAATCAAACGCAGCCAGCCCAATGCCGTATTGCTGGCACTGCATCCCGGCACCGTGAACTCGAAGCTGTCGCAGCCCTTTCGCGGTGCCGAGATCGGCCGAGCTGCCAACGACGCCGCGGCTGACCTGCTGCGCGTCATCGATGGTCTGGGGCCGGATGCAAGCGGTGGGTTTTACGCGTATAGCGGGGAAGGGCTGCCGTGGTAGTGGGTACAAGTGGCAGGTTCTGGTTCATGTCGTCTGGCGCGAGTGCGTAGGTGTATTCGCTCCGGCTGGACCGAGCCTGAGCTGCAATCAGTAGGCGCCGCCGTCGCGGCGAGCCTGATGCGTTGCCGGTTCACCAGCACAGCATCTGCTCATTGCCAGCCGCGCTGTAGATATCCGCTCGGGTTGAGCGGATTGCATCCAACGACCAGGAGCCTTATTTCTTTGTCGTGAAACCAGCAAAACGCTTGTTGAAGCCTGCAATGCGGCCTTCGGAGGTGGTCTTGCGCTGTTTGCCGGTGTACATCGGGTGCGATGCGCTGGACACATCTAGCGCGATGTACGGGTAGGTGTTCCCGTCGGTGTGCTGATGGGTACGCGTGGTTTCAGCCGTCGAGCCGATCAGAAAGTAAACGTCTGCCGCCGTGTCATGGAAAAGGACAGGGCGATAATTAGGGTGGATATCTGGCTTCATTGTGTACCTCTGTCTGAGTTTGCGTACTGTTATACCATATCAACAAGTTCGCCCGTCTTGGTACTGCTGCGTTGAGATCAACCCGAATTACGTTGCGTGCAGCTGATCAAGCTCACGGTCGTTGATATTCGAGTCTCGTTGCAAAGGCGTGGGCTGCCGTATCACTGCGGTTAAAACCCATCGGCACTCGGCGCTAGAATGGGCTGCTTCTAGACATAGCGCTACGCTATGTCTAGAAGCAGCCAATTACATCTGTCTGACCTTGGCCCGTGGCGACCGCTGGGGCCAGTCGCCGCTGATCATCACAATTTCCGCGCTACCTCTCGCCACAGCAACAACCCGTAGATCAACTGAGTAATAATGTTATAACATAACATTAAGTGAACAGTTGGCTGTGTTCCTGACGGGCAGCCAAAGGTACCTGTCTTTATCCAGGGATGACGCCAACCGATTGAGAACATTGAACCGTCAGCAGTTCATCACCCGAGTGGAACGATATGCCGCCTTACTCTTTCACACGCTTGCGCCTCTACAAGTTGCAGCGCGTCGGCCTGGCAGGCTGCCTGGTATTTGCGTCGCCCGCGCCAGCCGCCGAGCCCGAGAAAGTACTTTCGCTACCTGCTACAGAGATCATCGACACCGCCTCCGATTCGGCACCTATCGAATTGCATGCCCCTGCTACAACCGGTTCGCGCTTGAATCTGACGCCTCTGGAGACACCAGCCAGCATCAGCAGCCTAGGTGATGCGCAGATTCATGAGCGCAACAACGCGACTGTTCAGGATGCCGTGACGCGTTCACCCGGTATCACCTTCATCGGCACGCCGGGCAACGGCGGCACCGCATTGTCCGCTCGGGGATTCACTGAGCACAGCTCGACCATGCAACTGTATGACGGCACGCGTCTGTACGTAGGCGCTGGCACCGTTACCTTCCCAGTCGATACCTGGTCGGTGGAGCGCATCGATATCCTGCGTGGCCCGGCCTCGGTGCTCTACGGCGAGGGGGCGACTGGCGCGGTGATCAACACGGTGCCCAAGAAACCCTTCGAGGGCGAGATCCGAAATCGTGTGCGTATGGGTTACGGGTCCGATGATCGCAGGCAGGCAGCCTTGGACAGCGGCGGATCGCTGAGCGATAGCCTGAGTTACCGCTTCAATCTCAATCGGCAGGCCAGCAATGGCTGGGTCGACCGAGGTGACTCCAAGAGCCTGGCCATCAGCGGCGCGTTGCGCTGGGAAGCGTCGGATGACCTACGTTTTACCCTCAGTCACGACCACGGTGATCAGGAGCCTCAACGGTATTTCGGCACACCGCTGGTGGACAGCCGCTACCGTGAAAGTCTTCGCGAGCGTAACTACAACGTCGACAACGCAACGGTGCAATACAACGATCAGTCGACCCGGCTGGTCACCGACTGGGCCATCAGCGACAGCCTGAGCGCCAGCAACCAGTTGTACTTCCTCAAGACCCAACGGCGCTGGCGCAATGCCGAGACCTATTCGTGGCAGCCCGGTGATGTAGTGGAGCGCAGTGATTTCATAAGCATCAAGCACACCCAGGAGCAGATCGGCGATCGCCAGACTTTCACCTTGCAGCACTCACTGTTCGGCCTCGACAGCCGCACTTTGGTCGGCGCGGACTACAACTCCGTCCGTTTCGCGCGCAAGCATGACTTCGGCAATACCCTGAGCGACAGCGTGCCACTCGGCCAATCCGGTGGCGGGAGTTATATCAGCGACGATCCGTATCGTTCTCGCGAAGGCAACCGGGCGCGTCAGTTTTCGCTTTTCGCCGAAAACCGCACGCAGCTTACCGAGCGACTGGCGCTTGTCACCGGCGTCCGCCGTGACCATGTGCACCTGGACCGTGATGATCTTGTGGAAGATACCCGCAGCGACCGCAGCCTGACCGGCAACAATTGGCGCGCCGGCCTGGTGTTTTCAGTGACCGAAGACCTGGCGCTGTATGGCCAATACGCCACCAGCACCGAAGGGGTCGGTAATCTGCTGACCCTCAGCCCTGGACAGCAGCAGTGGGACCTGAGCACCGCCAGGCAGACGGAAATAGGGATCAAGCAGCAGTTTTTCGACAACCGTGGCGAGTGGACGCTGGCGGCCTATCACATCGTGAAGAAGAAACTGCTGAGCACGGATCCCGCCAACCCGACCGTCCAGCAGCAGGTTGGCCAGCAGTCTTCTGACGGTATCGAGGCCAGCCTCGAACTGCGCCTGCCCTACGCCGTGCAGCTTTCGGCCAACGCCGCGCTGGTGCGCGCCGAATACGATGAATTCGCCAGCGGCCTCAACGATTTTCAGGGCAATCGCCCAGTCAATGTGCCGCATCGCTCCGCCAACTTGTGGCTGAGCAAGGACTTCGCCGAGCCTTTCAGCGTGGGCGCTGGTGCTCGCTATGTGGGCAGCCGCTATGCGGACAATGCCAACAGGGTCAGTGTGCCGAGCTACACCGTGGTGGATGCCAACGTCGACTGGCATCTGCAGAAGGATCTGACGCTCGGTTTGCAAGTCAACAACCTGCTGGACCGTCAGTACGCGACCACTACCAGTAACAACGGTAAACAATGGTATCTAGGCGAGCCGCGCTCCTTGTTCGTCACGGCTGACTATCGCTTCTGACAGTGCCTTGGCTAAGCTGGCCTCGTTCAAAAATGGAGTCAAACATGTCGACGTTGAGCATCGAAGCGCTGTCCTGGGCCGTTAACGACGGGCGCAATGACGCTCGCTTGTTACTGCAGGACATCAATCTGCATGTTGGCGAAGGTGAATTCGTGGGCCTGATTGGGCCCAACGGTAGTGGTAAGACGAGCCTGCTGCGCTGTGCTTATCGGTCGAGTGAGCCGGCAAGCGGCAGCCTGCACCTCGACGGCCAGAACCTCTGGCGGCAGACGCCGCGGTGGAGCGCCCAACGCATCGCCGTGGTGCTGCAGGAGTTTCCTCAGGAGTTCGGCCTGCGGGTAAATGATGTGGTAGCGATGGGCCGTACACCCCACAAAGGGCTGTTCGATGGCATGAACGCCGAGGACACCGAATTGGTTGTCCATGCACTGCGGCAAGTCGGTCTCAGCTCGATGGGAGACCATTTTTTCGCCAACCTGTCCGGAGGCGAAAAGCAGCGAGTGCTATTGGCGCGTGCCTTGGTGCAACAACCTGGGCTGCTGATTCTCGATGAGCCGACCAACCACCTCGACCCCTGTTACCAGTTGGAATTGCTGCGGCATCTACGCAGCTTGGGTCTCAGTACATTGGCGAGTTTTCACGATTTGAACCTGGCTGCTGCATTCTGTGATCGTCTGTATGTGGTTTCTGCAGGGCGTCTTGTTGCAAGTGGAACCCCAGCCGAGCTTCTAACCACGGAGCTGTTGGAAAGTGTATTCGGCGTACAGGCCCTCGTTGATCAGCATCCTCTGCACGCTTACCCACGTATTACATGGATCACCCAAGCATGATTGCTCGCTGCCTTATCGGCGCCCTTGCTGCCATGCTCGCTTTGCCCCTCTTTGCCGCAAAATATCCGCTTACTGTTCGCAGCTGCGATCGCGAAGTGACCTTCGAGCGGGCTCCCCAGCGTGCAGTCAGCCACGATATCAACCTCACCAGCATGCTGATCACGCTCGGCCTTCGCGACCGAATGGCGGGTTATACCGGTATCAGTGGTTGGAAGACGCTGGACCCTGATTTCGCTGCCGAGCTGGGCGATTTACCTGAACTTGCGAGCCGGTATCCCTCTATCGAGACCCTTCTGGAGGTAGATGCTGACTTGTTTTTCGCCGGCTGGAATTATGGAATGCGCGCCGGTGGCGCCGTTACCCCCTCGACCCTTGAGCCGCTTGGAATACCGGTTTATGAGCTCAGCGAATCCTGTTCATGGGTGATGGAGCAAAAGAGCGCAAGCCTGAATGACCTGTATAACGATCTGCAGAATCTAGGACGCATCTTTTCAGTTCAAGACCGCGCTGAGACCTTGATCGACAATTTGAAACAGCGCATCGAAACCGTCCGATCGGCAGTGAAGCAGGGATCAACGACTCCTCGGGTCTTCCTTTACGACAGTGGCGAAGATCGTCCAACCACATCCGGCCAGCTGGGCATGCCGCAAGCATTGATTGAAGCCGCGGGCGGGCACAACGTGATGAGCGACGTGTCTGCCAGTTGGACGCAGGTGAATTGGGAAAGCGTGGTTGAGCGCGATCCTGAGGTCATATTGATCGTCGACTATGGGCCTCGGTCATGGCAGCAGAAGCGCGACTTCCTGCTTCAGCAACCAGCGCTCCAGGATGTTCAGGCGATCCGCGAGCGCCGCTTCATCGTCTTGAGTTATCTGGAAGTCACTCCATCGGTCATGAATGCGTCTGCGATCGAGAAGATTGCTGCCGGATTACATCCAGGGATCTTCGGTGGGCGCGTGCCTTGACCCCCATCACGCGTTCAATCTCCTATCGGTTCTGGCTTGTCGGCCTGCTGGCCGCCCTGGCGTTATCCTGCGTCACCGCCCTTGGATTCGGCCCTGCAGCAGTGCCGATCGAAAACGTGTGGGGGGTCATTGGCGCTCATCTTGGCGTGGACTTCGGTGTTGCAGGGAGCAGAAGCCAAGAACACATCGTCTGGCTCATCCGCGCACCCCGCGTATTGCTGGGCGCGCTGGTGGGAGCAGGGCTGGCCCTGGTCGGAACAGCTCTGCAGGCGGTCACTCGTAATCCCCTGGCCGACCCTCATTTGCTGGGCATAAGTTCAGGGGCGGCGCTCGGTGCCGTTCTGGTAGTTCTTTATCTCGGTGAGTTTCTAGGCGTATTCAGCTTGCCTGTTGCCGCCTTCATCGGTGCGGCTTGCAGCATGCTGCTGGTGTTGGCAATAGCGCAGCGCGGCGGACGCCTGGAGAGTGACCGACTTCTGCTGGCGGGTGTCGCGGTTTCATTCGTGATGATGGCGCTTGTCAATCTGCTGCTTTACACCGCAGACCATCATGCGGCGTCATCCGTTGTGTTCTGGATGCTCGGTGGTCTCGGCTCCGCTCGCTGGGAAGTGCTATGGCTACCGGCTATCTGCGTTCTGGGAAGCGTGTGCGCGCTATTCGTAATGGCGAGGGGGCTGAATGCCTTGGTAAGTGGGGAGCAGACGGCGATCAGCCTAGGCTTCAACTGCGAGCGACTGCGTCTGCAGGTATTCATAAGCACTTCGCTACTCACTGGCGTGCTGGTGTCGCTGTCGGGAGCGATCGGCTTTGTAGGATTGATGGTTCCGCACATGGCAAGAGCGCTAGTTGGCGCCGAGCATCGGCGGCTGGTGCCCATCAGCGCGTTGCTCGGTGCGCTGTTCCTGGTTTGGGTCGACGTCGTTGCGCGCACCATCATCGCCCCTGAAGATCTCCCAATAGGCGTCGTCACCGCAGCGCTCGGTGGGCTTGTTTTCATCCTGCTTTTGAAGCGACGTGGTTGAAAGAAGCTCGACGTTTGCTCCTTGCTGGATCATCAACCGCTTAGCCAGGCAGGGCTGGCAGTGTGGGTCAGGGCAGGGTGGCAGCTGACGAAGCATTAACGATCTGGATGCTAATGTTATATCGTAACCGAAGCTTTCTTTCGGAGACGCATCATGACATCAGTCGACAAGGTGCCCGTGACAATCCTCACGGGCTTTCTAGGCGCCGGTAAAACGACCTTGCTCAATCACATCCTGAGCAAGCAGCACGGCATGCGCATTGCGGTTATCGAGAACGAATTCGGTGAGATCGGCATCGACGACGCGTTGGTTATCAATGCCGACGAAGAAGTCTTTGAAATGAACAATGGGTGCATCTGCTGCACAGTGCGCGGCGACCTCATCCGCATCCTCGGCAACCTGATGCGCCGCCGCGACAAGTTCGACCATATTCTTGTCGAGACAACCGGCATGGCAGACCCCGGGCCGGTCGCACAAACCTTTTTCGTCGACGACGAAATACGCGAAATGCTTAGGCTGGACGGCATCGTCACGGTCGTGGATGCCCACCATGTCCTGCTGCACATCGAGCAGAGCAATGAAGTCCGCGAACAGATTGCCTTCGCTGACGTCATCCTGCTGAACAAGGCCGACCTGGTCGAGCCAGATCAGCTTGATGAACTCGAAGCGCGCATTCGCAAGATGAATGCCTTGGCGCGGATACACCGTACAATCAATGCCGATATCGACATTCCCACAGTGATGGATCTGGGCGGCTTCGATCTGGACCGGGTACTGGAACAGCGGCCAGATTTTTTGCAAAAGGAATACCCGTTCGAATGGGCTGGTGCTTGGCACTTGCCAGCCGGTGCGGTCGAACTGCGCTACGGCGAGGGTCCCGACCCCTTCATCGGCGCGATGCTGATCCCACTGAACGGCGACAGCGATGCCGACCTGGACAAGGCAATCAGCATTGCCGAGCTTGCTTTCGGCCGCGAAGGCAAGCGCGTATCAGCTGGAGCGAAATGGGTGCCGGATCGCCGAGTCGTGAATCTCAAGGTTCCAGAGACGGGCGAGAGAACCGTGACCCTGTTGATCCCAACGGATGGACTTTACGCGCTGTTTACTGAGCATGGCCCGGAGGAGTTTGGGCTGAGGCTGGAGAAAGCAGGCGCTCAACTGGTGCCGTGCAAGCATCGAGAGTTTGCCGCGGCCCACAGCCATGATGACGAGATCACATCGGTCGGCATAACACTTGAGGGCGCACTGTCGGAAGAGAAAGTGAACCGCTGGCTTGGCCCGCTGCTCGCCTCTAAGGGCCAGGACATCCTGCGTACCAAAGGCATCCTGAACATCGCCAAGGACAAAAGACGTTTCGTCTTCCAGGCGGTGCATATGCTGCTGGACGGCGGGCCGGATCGCCCCTGGCAATCCAATGAGAAACGCCAGACTGAAATCGTATTCATCGGCCGTAACCTTGACCGGGACGAGCTGACGGCGGGGCTGAAGGGTTGCCTGGTATGAATGATTCCGTACAGATACTCCGCCTGCAAAGTATTTGGCAAACCGAAGGCGAAGAACATCTGAACAGCCTGTGCTGGTCGCCGGATGACACACTGCTCGCCGCGGCCTACGCCGACGGTTCGGTAGCTGTTTTCGCCACACCCGATGGACGCCTCCTCTGGCGCCAGTGCGTTCATGGGCTTGGCACCAGCGCGCTGGCTTGGGCGCCAGATGGCGCGCTGCTCGCCAGCGGCGGGCAGCAGGGGGGTATCCGCTTATGGGATCCGCTGACGGGCCATGCCTTGCATACGCTCGATAGCGGACGTAGCTGGGTCGAGTTTCTCTGCTGGTCCGATGACGGCCTTCTCGCATCGGCCGCCGGCCGACAGATCCAGCTGTGGGATAGCCACGGTGCGCTTCGCCATGCTTTCGATCCAACGGGAAGTACCGTGACCGGACTGCAGTGGCTGCCTGACGGTACCCTCATGAGCAGCTGCTACGGAGTGGTCAACAGATGGTCTCTGGAGCGGACTGCGCCCTCTCGGTTCTTTCCATGGAAGGATTCGTTGCTGAGCCTTTCGGTCAGCCCCGATAACCGCTTCATAGCGGCAGGCTGCCAGGACAACTCTATCCACCTCTGGTACTTGCAGAGCGGTGAAGATTTCCAGATGAGTGGCTATCCCACCAAGGTAAAACACCTGAGCTGGAGCGCCAGTGGCCGATTCTTCGCAACCGGCGGCGGTCAGGACCTGATCATTTGGGACTGTTCCGGAAAGGGGCCGCAAAATAAAGAGCCGGCGGTACTGCCCGTGCACTCCAAAGCCATCAGCTCGGTGCGTTTCAGTCACGCGGGCAGCCGGGTCGCAAGCGCTGGTGAAGACGGGCTCGTGTATCTGTTCGATCTCGATCAAGGCGCTCCCCTGGCAGGGTTACTCGATGATTCCGGGGTAACCACGATGGCTTGGAGTCACGACGACAAGGTGCTTGCCATTGGCTACAGCTCGGGTCGTATCCGGATTTGCCCAATTCCGCTTTAGGCCCGGGCGGTCAATCTCGCGACGAGACCGGGATTACGCATCATGCGGTACGTCCCGGTTTAGATCCGTCGACGTCGGCAAGCGTAGCCGGCGGCTGTTATCGAGGGACAAAATGACGATGAGCTTTAACGGCCAGAGCGGTAATAGCCGCTCGAACCACCAGCCTTCGATGATCATCAGCTCAGGGACTCTATCGTCGCGTTCTGCAACCCGACACCGGCCAGCATTGCGCCGGTAAGAAAAGCGGCTGGTTGCTGGCCAGAATACATACGGTGCCATCACCCTGCGGTAACGGTCATGCCGCCGTCAGCCATGACTACCGATCCCACCATGAAGCTCGCACGGTCCGAGGCAAGGAACGCGACGATCTCGGCAATTTCTTGCGGCTGTGCGGCACGGCCTATGGGTGCGGCTTCGCCATGCTTGGCGAGAAAGCCCGGGCCGTCCTCGACCACGTCATCTAGGATGTTTGTGACCACGTCGCCGACACCGATGGCGTTGACGCGGATGCCGTGCTCGATAGCTTCGAGCGCCAGTGTTCGGGTCAGCTGAGCCAGCGCGCCCTTGGAAGCGGTGTAGGCCGCAATGGTCGGAAAGGCGAAGTAGGACGCATAGGACGCGATATTAACGATGGTCCCGGACTTGTTGGGCATCATTGCTTTGACCGCCTCGCGGCAATGCAGGAAGGCGGCGGTGGCGTTGACCGCCTGGATACGTTCCCAATCTTCGCGGGTCATGTCGACGACCAGCTTGTTGATGATGATCCCGGCGTTGTTGACCAGAATATCCAGCCGGCCGAACCGCTCGACGGCTAGGCTGACTGCCTGCTCGGCGGCGCCGTCTTCGCTGATGTCGGCTATCAGTGGGACCAGGCCGGGGCGTGCAAGATCTTCCACGCCGGGGTTCAGGTCTTCGGCAACGACCATGGCGCCACGTGCATGCAGCAACAGCGCAATCGCCTTGCCGATGCCACTCGCGGCGCCGGTTACCAGCGCGACTTTGCCTTCGACTTCATGGGGAATGTTGGGCGTGATATCAGTCATGGTGCTCTCCTGCGTTGCGAGCCGAAGAGACATTCGCCGGCTCTGCGCCCGTAAGGCGCTGTCGTTATCGACGGGTCTACTGTCGCGCAACGGGCAGAGTCCGGCTTTCGCAGGCTTGCCGAGACTGTCGGGATCTTGCGCCGGCGTGCAGTGCACCGGCCAATCGGCGCAGCACGCCTTGAAGGCCAGCGCACACGAGATTTATCTGGCAGCGGGGCGGTCGGTTTGTCAGTACGGCGCAGAACGCTCTTTAGGGCCTGTACTTCGGGACGGCAGCCATCCGTTGGAGGCTGGCGTCGACGTCAGGCAAAGCCCGAGCAAACCGAGCGGCCGTAACGATGAAAATGAGCAGGCGCTGTTCGCGACCCCGATATGGCAAGTGCACGCTGCTGTGCGAATAGCCGCACCCAGCTCCGGCTGGTCTTGCTCAAAGCCTTGCACGCTGCGTTAACCTGTAGGCACCAGTGCTCGTCAAAGGGCTATGTTCATGGAGCATTCTGTGCGCCAAGCGGATCCTCAAAACCAACCAGCAAGCGATGCTCGGCGCATCACGGCCGAATCGATGCTGCATTACCTGCCGGGTACGCTGGCTGTGCCGCTGCACTCGAAGATGCAAGACCTGGTAGTGCTGCGATTCAGTCATCGCAGCATCGTTGAGCCGGTTCTGGTGCCTGCGGTCGTTGAGCCGCTTCTCGTATGGGTGCTGTCGGGTGAGGCCCGCGTGGAAGAGCGTGACCTTGGTGGGGACTGGCAAGCGTCCAGCGTCAAAGCCGGTGACTTCTTTCTCACCAACACCGCCGAGCCGTACGAGATGCGCTGGCATACGCAAGGCAGCGACACCTTCGATGTGATGCACCTGTATCTGGGCCTGCCGCTGATCGACCAGGCAGCGCGCGACGTATTGGGCGCTCACGCAGCTCCGGTGACCTTTCTCGATATTTCCGGCGCCCAGGACGAACGGCTCAGCGGCATCCTGGAGCAGCTGCGCCAAGAGCTCATCGACGAACGTCGGCCCAGCCGTTTGTTCACTCACAATCTGGCCCAGGCGCTGGCTGTGCATCTGGTGCGGCGATACATCGACCCGCATTGCAGCGCTCAGCGCAGGAATGCTTTGCAGGCATACAAGCTACGCCGCGTTATCGACGCGATGAACGCAAGCCTGGCCGATGACTTCAGTCTCGCGAATCTTGCGCAGGTTGCGCAGCTGAGCGAGTACCACTTCAGCCGGATGTTCAAGCGCGCCACCGGGCTGTCGCCGTCGCATTACTTCATCCGCTTGCGCATGAGCCGCGCCCGTCATCTGCTGTTGGAGACTGACCGCAGCATCATCGACGTCGGGCTGGAGGTGGGTTACTCGAGCCCCAGCCATTTCTCGCAGGTGTTCCGCCGCGAGGTCGGGGTCACGCCCAGCAGCTACCGCCAGACGTGACAACTCCTGCAGGTTCTGTGGTTTCACGGGCTCGCTAGCATCACGTGCATTCGCAACGATGCCAATGCTGTCATTTATCTGTATATCCATACAGATAAAGCTTGCCTGACCTGCAGCCGCTGCCCATGCTATGGGCCATTGCAAATGACCCAGTGACAACGTGATGCGGCTGTTCCTCTGCGAAAAACCATCTCAAGCCAAAGATATCGCACAGGTGCTCGGGGCTACCCGACGCGGCGATGGTTGCTGGCTCGGTGCCGGCGTCACCGTTACCTGGTGCATCGGCCATCTGCTGGAAACCGCACCGCCCGACAGTTATGACGCGCGCTACAAGCGCTGGGTGCTGGCCGATCTGCCGATCGTGCCCGAGCGTTGGAAGATGCTG
Source organism: Stutzerimonas zhaodongensis (assembly GCF_003696365.1). Classification (GTDB taxonomy): domain Bacteria; phylum Pseudomonadota; class Gammaproteobacteria; order Pseudomonadales; family Pseudomonadaceae; genus Stutzerimonas; species Stutzerimonas zhaodongensis. The sequence continues at coordinate 679,127 of NZ_RFFM01000002.1, read as the reverse complement.
GTCAAGCCGAAGACCGCCAGTCAGTACAAGGCCGTGAAGCGGCTGCTGGGCGAAGCCAGCGAACTGGTTATCGCCACCGACGCAGATCGCGAAGGGGAGATGATCGCTCGGGAGCTGGTGGAGCATTGCCGTTATCGCGGGCCCATTCAGCGCCTGTGGCTTTCGGCGTTGGACGATGCTTCCATTCGTAAGGCGCTCGCCGGGCTGCGCTCCGGGACCGAGACCTTCAACCTCTATCAGTCGGCGCTGGGTCGCTCGCGCGCTGATTGGCTGATCGGCATGAACATGAGCCGACTGTTCACGCTGCTCGGGCGCCAGTCCGGCTATCAGGGTGTGCTGCCGGTAGGGCGGGTGCAGACCCCGACACTGCGGCTGGTGGTCGACCGTGATCGAAGCATCGCCGACTTCGTGCCACTGCCGTTCTGGACCATCGAGGTGCAGCTGCTCGGCGACGATCCAGTGCCTTTCACCGCCCATTGGCGGGCGGCTGATGAGCACTGTGACGACCAGGGGCGCTGCCTCGATCAATGTCTCGCGCTGGAGGCCTCCGATGCCATGCGCGCGGAGGGTAGCGCGCATCTGATAACGCTCAAGACTGAACGCGTGCGCGAGGCGCCGCCGCTGCCGTTCGATCTCGGCACTCTGCAGGAGGTGTGCTCGAAGAAGCTCGGGCTTGGCGCTCAGGAAACCCTTGACATCGCACAATCGCTATACGAGACACACAAACTGATCACCTATCCGCGAAGCGATTGCGGTTATCTGCCGGTGAGTCAGCACAGCGAGGCGCCAGCGATCCTGACGGCCTTGACCCGGGCCGATGCCGGCTTGGTCGAACTCAAGGCGTACTTGCAGCCCAGTCGCAAGTCGCGGGCCTGGAACGACGCCAAAGTCGGTGCTCACCACGGCATCATTCCCACGGCTGCGGCACATGCGTTGGAGCGACTGACAGGCAAGCCGCGTGCGGTCTACACGCTGATTCGCGCGCGTTATCTGGCGCAATTCCTGCCCAATCATGAATACGATCGCACCCAGGCGGATTTCGATTGTGCCGGCCAGGCATTACGAGCGGTAGGCAAACAGGTTGGCGAGCCGGGTTGGAAACGCGCCATGCCCGAAGCGCTTGCCGCAAGTCGTGGTCGAGAACAGGCTCCACCCCAGAGGTTGCCAGCGCTGCGTCAGGGGCAGCTGTGCCCGATCTTCGATATGCAGCTCAAGGACCTCTGGACCCAGCCGCCCAAGCCCTTCACCGAAGGCGATCTGATCAAGGCAATGAAGAACGTCGCCAAGCTGGTAGAAGACCCGAAGTTGAAGCAAAAACTCAAGGACACCACAGGCATCGGCACCGAGGCGACCCGCGCCGGGATCATTCAGGGGCTGCTCGATCGCGGCTACCTGACCAAGCAGGGCAAGGCACTGGCGGCCACACCTGCGGCGTTCAGCCTGATCGATGCCGTGCCTCGCGCCATCGCCGATCCCGGAACTACGGCGATCTGGGAGCAGGCGCTGGATATGGTGCAAAGCGGCGAGATGAGCCTGGACGAATTCGTCACCAAGCAATCAGCCTGGATGAGCAAGCAGGTGGAACGCTGTAAAGGCGTTCGCCTGACCATCACCGGGCCTGCCGCCTCTGCAACCCGTGGTGCGCCGTGGAAGAAGCGAAAGTCCGCTGGCCGCAAGGCGTCGGCGAAGGGGCGGCGGGCTGCGAAGTCACCCGGTTCGGCGTGATAGTGGCTAGCCGGCGAGCCAGGATTGCAAGAGGTAGTAGCAAGCGCTACCCAGTACAGCCGTCGTGATCAGGCCCAGCCTTGTCGTGACGGCGATGCCCGCCACCAGCACCAGCGCAACCGTGGCAGCCAGCGGCGCCTTTGTGGCTTCACTGTAGAGAATGTACACCGCGAAGTTGATGAATACGGCGGTGGGCAGCACCCGCTCCAGGATGCGTCGGGTCGAGTCATCCAGATTGAGCGTGACGAACACCGGAAGGATGCGCACCAGGAAACTCGTGGCACACAACGCCGCAATCGCCAGCAGCACGGGCGTACTCATGTCCATGCCCGCGAAAGCATGAAGGTTGCGATCAGCACGCTGGGTATCCAGAAATACACGGGGCCGAGCAGTATGATCAGCAGAACGGCGACCACACTGCAGAGCAGGGCGGTGAGCAACAATCGCATATGTGCTGCGCCGAATCGCGGCAGGCGGGCGCGCAACTGGCTCACCGACAGATACATCAGCACCACACTTGCCGGAAAGCCCAGATTGAGATCGGCCGCAAGCCAGTTGGCTGGAATCATGCCGCCAAGCAGGGCGCCAACCACTCCGGCAACGACCCAGGTGATGAACAGGCTGCCGCGGATGATCGCCAGCGATTCCCAAGTGTCCCCGTCAGTTTCCGTGGCGTAGGCTTCGTCGCCCAGCATATGCGCAAGCAGCGCTCGCGGTGCCGGCCGGCGAGGCAGTCGCGAAGCGGAAACGTAGGCGATGGGCAGGTAACGGCTATTGATCGAGGCGGTGAGCAGCAGCATGGTCAGCAATCCTGCACCCTAATCAGCCAGCGGCAGTACGGCAAACTGACCGCTGCCGGTAAACCCCAGTAAACCTATGAGCGCGACTTCGACAGGTGTCCAATCCGAACGGCCTGCCAGCACCCCGAACAACATGCTCACGGGAATGATGGCCAGCGCCGCGGGGGCAGCGCACCTTAGTGCCTCGAGCGGGCGGGATTCGGCTGCTTCCAAAATTTCCATCCTTGATAGCTAGCGTGACGGTGCTAAACGCGGCCGAGTGGGGCAGTCTAATCCGGTCAAATTAGAGTTGTCCCGCGTGTCCGCTGCGGTTGAGCTGCCGCCGCCCCTCAGCGGCTCCCTGCAAGCATGATCGTTCAGGTTTAGAATGCCGGCCTTTCTCAGTATGACGTGACTCCATGCAACCGGATGCCCTCGCGACGCTGCACTCACACCTCAATCAAGCCTTGATGGATGTGCCCGATGAAACCCGCCGCCTGTTCCATGGCCGTGGTCGCTGCTGGGCGGGACTGGAGCACGTCACCGTGGACTGGCTGCAGGGCATCGTACTTGTTTCGCTGTTCCGCGAGCCGGCGGCGGACGAGCTCGATGGGTTGACCCGGATGCTGTCATCGCTGACCAGTGAGCAAGCCTGGACGGCAAGTGGGGCTCACAGCCTGCTACTGCAGCATCGCTACCTGCCCGATAGCCGCATGCAACAGCTGCTGGGCGAGCCGATCGAAGAGTGGGTAATCAGCGAAAACGGCCTGCGTTTCAAGCTCGACCTGGGCATCAAGCAGAACAACGGCTTGTTTCTGGACATGCGCTACGGCAGGCAGTGGGTTCAGCAGAACGCCAGAGGCAAGCGGGTGCTGAACCTGTTCGCCTATACCTGCGGCTTTTCAGTGGCGGCCATCGCGGGCGGTGCGGAACATGTGGTGAATCTGGATATGGCTCGCGCTGCGTTGAGTCGAGGCCGCGACAATCACCGGTTGAATGACCAGGATCTGGATCGTGTGAGCTTTCTCGGTCACGAGCTGTTCAAGTCCTGGGGCAAGGTCAAGAAGACCGGCCCATACGATCTGGTGATCATCGATCCGCCATCATTTCAAAAGGGCAGCTTCGCGCTTGGCCGTGATTATCAGAAAATACTCAGGCGGCTGCCGGAGCTGCTCAGCGAGACTGGTGTTGTGCTCGCCTGCATCAATGACCCGGACACCGGCCCTGGCTTTCTTATCGAAGGGATGCTTGCCGCAGCGCCGGAGTTGGTGTTTCAGGAGCGCCTCGAAAACCCGCCCGAGTTTCCTGACGTCAGCCCTGACAGTGGATTGAAAGCGCTGGTGTTCCGTAGAGGCTCGTCCGCGGGCTGAGCGGGCAAAGCCAGGTCTCTGGCGGGTAGACGTCAGCACCGCGCGCCATGGGCGCTGAAGCTAGCCGATAAAGCACGGCATCTTGAGTCTGACAGGCAGCCCGCTGCCAGACGATGCGGCGGCGTGCATTTCCGGCAGGGCTTTCAGATAAGCTGCATTGAACTGCGGTGGGTCATCCTGACCCAACCGCGTTTCGGCACACCCGGCATATGGGAACCGGTTCGTTCTTTATAGCTTGGTGCGGGTAGTGAGGTATTTCGCGAGTTCGGCCTGGGCGGCAGGGGTGTTTTCCGCGGTCTGCCAGAGCCGACGGTCGACGCCTTGTGCGATCAGGTGTGCAACCGCTGCCTCGATTGCCGACAGCACGCAGAGCTGGGCCGGTTCGTTGGTGGTGTACCCGGCTTCCGCTTCCAGCAGCTCCTTGAACTCGATGAACTTGTAGACGTTGGCGCTGCGACCGATGGAATAGATGGTCTTGGTGGTCATCACGTTGGACAGCACCTGACCGCTGCGCACGTCGATGGCGCGCAGGTTGACCGTAACCTGGTCGACCCGATACTCCTGCGAAACGCCGATACCAAGATACCGTGCGCCTTGGCCGCCGCTGCGGACGTTGGTTTCGTAGGCGACGATGGCGCCTTCCATGATGATGTTGGCGGCCAGCAGCGAAGGCAGCTCGGATTGGATGTTCGGCGCTACGTCCGGCTTGGCCTGGGATGCGCGAATAATCTTGCGCTCGGTGAGCACGTTCTGCAGGCCTTCACGCTCGAGCACGATGAACCAGCCGCTAGCCTGCATCGCGTCGACCAGCATGCTGGCCGCACCCTGAGTTACGGCGGTGGAAAAGGAGCTGGCCGGGCTTGGTTTGTATTGTCCGGTCTGGTCGCGGAAACCGTAGACGGCAGCTACCAGCGGGCCGCGGGGGCGGGGCAGATCAAGCAGGTCCTGGTAGGTCGAGGTGCGCGGTGTGAGGGTGGGTGTCTCCTGGTCTGCCGACATCGGCTCGCGTACCGCGCAGCCCTGTAGAACGACCATCATCCCGATGGTTACCAATAGGCTTCTCATGGCCGTTACGCTCCCTGATTAATTCTGACCGATGATGATTTCGGATATTTCGCCGGTCAGCCGGTCGGTGATGTTGACCACAAGGTTGCCGAGATCGTCGTTGATAACCCTGACGATGAAATCATCTGTGGTAACCGAGCCGGTCTTGCCATTCCTTGCGTCCACGAGCAGATCGGATAGCAGCCGAGATTCGAGCTGATTGGTGAACCGATCGAGCGTCGAGGTGCCGCCAAGCGACGCGCGATCGATGGCGTTCGGGTCTTTGGTATCGTTCTGAGCCTGGGCGTTACCTAGCAGCCACGCGCCATTCAAGGGGCTACCGCCGAACGAGGGATTGACTGGTGTATAGACCAGCTCAGTCGCACCGAGACCGGAGCTGAGCAGCAATCCGGCCAGGAAGACGCCGGTGGTTTTTTGTTGTGGCCGGTTCATAACTCATCCTTCGCAAGGTCAATGGTGTCTTTGAATAGTGCTTCGACTTTCCTACGGTTTATCTCTTGCAACACGAAATCCGCCGCCTCGTAGGCAGTCAGTTCCATGTCGCTGACGTTAGGCTGGAGAAAGCGACGGTAGAGCGGCTGATTGTCCTGCTCGACCCAGACCTGAATTCCCCAGCGCGCCGAGGGGCGTTCCTTGACCGCCAGGTTGAAGTCCAGCGAGCTTGTGTCATTCATGCGTTCGCAGAACTTGCGATAGAACTCTTGTCCGGAGCGCGAAACCGTTGCGTTGGTAATGAAGCCCTGAAGCTCGGCCTCATCGGCATGGGCCTGATTGCTTAGTAGCAGCACTAGCATCAGCACCGCAGCTCTCATATACCGACCTCACCAACATGTCCCAGCACCAGCGAGGCACCCTGCGCTCGGTTGGAAGCGCCCAGTTTCCCCAGCGCGTTGTGAATATGGCTCTTGATGGTGTGGGTGCTCAGATGCAGTCGCTCGGCAATTTCAGCGTTGGAGAGCCCTTTGCCGGCCAGCACGAGAATCTGTTTCTCACGCACTGACAAATCATCGATAGCCTGAGAGGCATGGGTAAGTTGTCTATAGCGACCGAGCAGTTTTTCCATCAGTGCTCGGGGGAGCCAGTCACCGCCTTCAAGGAGGGTGCCAATGCCACGGCTGAGGTTGGTCCGGTTGGTGTTTGCGTAGAACACGCCCTTTATCCACGGGTGCTGTTCAAGGATCCGGCGTGCCTGGTCGACTTGCACGTTGATCAGGGCTGTCGGGATGCTGCGCAACTGGCGTAGCAGCCGCAGGCATTCAGCGTCCGCAAAGCTGCCGACATCGACCAGCGCAAGGTCGGCGTCGTTCTGTCCTGTGCGAAGGGTGTTACTACGGATCAGGCGCAGCTGCGGAAGTCCCATAAGAAATTGGTGCAAAGAGCTGTCCAGCGGCTCGCTATTTGACAGCAGAATAAGACGCGTAGAAGCGGCGACGAGCGCCACAGAGGCTTCATCGGTCATGTGCATATCCTTTGCTAGTGACTTGTTTTATGTAGGCGCTCAGGCCGAGCTGCACGCAGTACCTCGCCTGGTCTGGCGCTTTGACATTATTGGACAGAAAGTAGTTCAGCCGAGTGACAATAAAAAGTCGATAGTGTGATGCAGTGGCAGTTTCCCGACGAAATGCACTGGTTGGACGGCGGAGTGCAGGTGGCGAAGGCGCGTTGACTAACCTAGATTCAATGTCCTCTTGCGAGTCTCCCGAGTGCAGACCATGTCTGATCCGGCTTTCTGGTTGGTGTTCTTCTCTGCTGCCTTGGCCTTGAATCTTTCGCCAGGACCGGACCTGCTGTTCATCCTTTCGCGCACGTTGTCAGGCGGGCGGCGGATCGGCATCGCATCTGCCTGTGGTGTCTGTAGCGGCGCGCTGGTTCATGTGGCAGCTGCCGCCCTGGGCATATCGGCAATTCTCGCGACGTCCGCACTGGCCTTCGCTGTGGTCAAGTACGTGGGCGCCGCTTACCTGCTGTATCTCGGGATTCAGGCGTTGCGCTCGGCAGGGGCGGGTGCGGCGCTGGATCTTCGCGCCGCACCCCGTGTTAGTGCTTGGCGGGCCTATCGGCAAGGCATCCTGGTGGACATCCTCAACCCCAAGGCGGCGATCTTTTTCATGGCGTTCCTGCCCCAGTTCATACGTCCGGATCAGGGGGCGGTTGCGGTCCAGCTGTTGTTTTTGGGTGCGCTCGTGGTGCTGGTGGCGATCATCGTCGAATGCGCCATGGTATTGCTGGCAGCGCGGGCAAGCTCGGCGCTGCGTGGAAATCTGCGGCTGAATCAGTGGCTGAATCGCTTCCTCGGCTCTGTGCTGATCGGTCTCGGGATCCGCCTGGGGTTCGCCGAACGCGCGTAACCTGGGGAACGTCGGTGCTGATCTCGGTCTGAATGCTATGCGAAGCGTTTTTCCACTGCGCTGCCGCGTCAATCGGAAGGAGCATTCATGTCCCAGTATAGCAAGAACACCACGTCCAACTTGATACCGTGCTTACGCTACCGCGATGTGCCTGCCGCATTGGAATGGCTGTGCCGGGCGTTCGGGTTCGAGCAGCAGCGCGTCATCGAGGACGAGCAGGTCGGCATCATCCATGCGCAGCTCAGTTTCGGTAGCGGCATGGTGATGCTCGGTCCGGTGGTCGATTCCGAGTATGGCCGTCAGGTCAGGCAGCCGGACGAGGTGGGCGGTGTGTCTACCCAGAGCACCTATGTCATCGTCAACAGTGCGGATGGTCTCTACAACCAGGCGAAGGCTGCGGGCGCTGAAATCGTCATCGAACTGAAGGATGAAGACTACGGCGGTCGCGGATTCAGCTGCCGCGATCTGGAAGGACATCTGTGGAATTTCGGCACCTATGACCCCTGGTCCGAGCCGGTCGCCGAGCAGAACGCGCCACGGGAGGCATATTGATGCGCACCCTGCAGTTACCTGATGGAGCGGCAGTACCTGTGATTGGTCAGGGCACCTGGCACATGGGCGAGAACCCCGCTGAGCGCCAGAACGAGGTTGCCGCCCTACGCGTTGGCATCGAGCTTGGGATGAGCCTCGTCGATACCGCGGAGATGTACGCCGAGGGCGGTGCAGAGGTCGTCGTGGGTGAGGCGATCCGCAACTGCCGCGAGCGGGTATTTCTGGTGAGCAAGGTCTATCCCCACAACGCCAGCCGCACAGGTGTGCCGAAGGCTTGCGAGCGCAGCCTCCGCCGGCTGGGCACGGACTGTATCGATCTATACCTGTTGCATTGGCGTGGTCAGCATCCGTTGGGTGAAACGGTCGAAGCTTTCGAGCGCCTCAAGGAGCAGGGCAAGATCCGCCGCTGGGGTGTCTCGAACCTCGATCTCGACGACATGCACGAGCTCGACTCATCCGCATGCGCGACCAATCAAGTGCTCTACAACCCGGCCGAACGAGGGATCGAGTACGACCTGTTGCCCTGGTGTCAGGCGCAAGGCATGCCGGTCATGGCCTATTGTCCGCTGGGGCAGGGTGGCGATCTGCTGCGCCACGCAGCTGTTAGAAAGGTTGCCCTCCATCATGCTGTACAGCCCGCGCAGGTCGCGCTGGCATGGGCGTTGCGCCAACCCGGAGTGCTGGTGATACCCAAGTCATCGAGCCCCGAGCACCTGCGTGCCAATGCCTCGGCTGCGGAGCTGAAGTTGACTGCCGATGACCTTCAATTGCTTGATGAGGCATTCCCACCACCAAATCGGCCGCAGGCGCTGCAGATGGTCTGACATCGATGACCCCGGGCGGGGAATGTTTGCCTCGTCGTGGCTGTCAGCTATGAATGACAGCCATAACGGAGGAACGAACATGAGTGAATCCAGACTCGAAGGCGCGGTGGTGGTCATCACCGGTGCCTCCAGCGGCATAGGCAGAGCTGCTGCCCAGGCTTTTGCCCGTCAACGCGCCCGTGTCGTGCTTGCCGCGCGAGACGAAGAGGCATTGCAAGAGGCAGCTGAGGAGTGCAGGTCGCTAGGGGGCGAAGCGCTGGTTGTGCCAACGGACATGACGCTGAGTGACTCCGTCGAGCAACTGGCCAGCGCAGCTGCTGAATTCGGGCATGGCCGCATCGATATCTGGATCAACAATGCCGGAGTGGGGGCGGTTGGAGCCTTCGACGAGACGCCATTGGACGCCCATGAGCAGGTGGTGCAGACAGATCTGATCGGTTATCTGCGTGGCGCCCATGTAGTACTGCCTTACTTCAAGCAGCAGGACGGCGGCATCCTGATCAATACATTGTCGGTTGGCAGTTGGGTGCCGCAGCCCTACGCTGTGGCGTATTCCGCCAGCAAGTTCGGCCTGCGCGGCTTCTCTCACGCCTTGCGCGGCGAGCTGGCGCAGTGGCCCGGCATCCATGTGTGCGACGTGTACCCCTCAATGGTTGATACGCCCGGTTTTCGCGATGGCGGTAACTACGCCGGGCGTTCGTTGCAGCCACCGCCACCCCTGTGCGATCCACGTAGGGTTGCCGATGCTATGGTGAGCCTGGCATTGCATCCGCGCCATACCACCTCGGTGGGCATCACGGCGACCTTGCTACGGTTGGCCCACTTCATCACGCCTGGGTTCGACCAGCTCTCGGGGCTGCTTACCGGTGCTGCACTACGCAGTGCCGACCGAGTTGCACCATCGTCCGGCAACCTTTTCCATCCGGCACTCGGTCAGCGGCGAATCTATGGACACTGGCGCAAGGTTGATTCCAAGCAGCGCAACTTGCTGGTTGCGGGGGGAGTGGCGGCAGGCCTGGTTGGATTATTGCTCTGCTGCCGTAAGCGCTAACCGGGCCGGTAGTCAGCGAGATTGACTAGTGCCTCGATCCGATCTTCGGATCGAGGCTGTGGTCTGGGTCTGGGCTACGGCTTACGAGGTTCGGGCAAGCAGTCGAGTGTGCTCAGATCCTTGCGTATGCCTTCGAGTTGGTTGTCGAGGTGGCGCCGCTGCTTTGTATCAGACAAGTCATAGAGGTCCGCAACGAGATCGATACTCGCCTGTTCGGCACGGGCGAAGGCGGTCTTGTACTCGGTCGTCCATAATGACTCCCTGTCCTGCAGCAGGCGGGAAATCTGCTCCTCGAATCCAGGTTCATGACGCTTTTGGAGGGCCTCGACAAGCGACTGCTGCCACCGAGCACGATTATCCAACCAGAACCGATTCTGCGGACCGAGCGAATCTGCCCATTCGAGGATTCGCTGCCGTTGCGCTGCATTGGTGCTACCCAGCCATTGATCGACTCGCTCGCGCATACGGTCGGCACGGTCGTTGATCTGCTTGGACAACGGCGGCTTCAAGTACTTTTCCTCACGCTTGCGGCGCTCATCTTCGAGCGCAGCATTGAGCTGGCGTACCTGCCCGTCATCGAGCTCGCGCAACAGGCGCGTCGTGGTCGGCGTAATCTCGAGCGCGATGGCCTGAACCGCCTGTTTTGCGTACTGGTAATGCGTCCGCAACGCCGCCTTATTAATTTCTCCCTGGCGCACTTGCTGCTGCACATGCGCGATTTTATCGAGGTAGCTCGGCAGCTGGGTCTGGCAGTGCCAGCTCAGGTGCTCACGCAGCTGACCTCGGAACGCCTTTTGCTGATCGCGATTCATGTCCAGATAGTCGTTGAGCGACCACGGAATCAGCAGATGCAGGTTGCGGTATGCGAGGTTCATTCTGCTGCAGCCGGCGACGACCAGGGTGATAGCTATCAGCACCAGCCATGCCTTGCAGCGAAGCGTCTGACGGATCTGCATCGGTGCCCCCGTGCTTGAGTGTCTGCTAAACGTGTTCGCTCATTCAGTAGAGCGATTGAGCGGTGCGCCAGTTCGAAGCAAAACAGCAACCGCTTGTTTCCTGTGACGAACCGTTATCGCTGTGGCAGCTCATATTAAGAAGGCGCAACTGTGCGTCCGACTACATAGAAGGGGAGAGCATCATGCAGACAACGATCCGACATTTGACTGGAGATGAGGTACCGCAGGGCTGGCGCCCGACCTGGGTGACCTGCTGGGTAGTGGAGGTGGACGGCAAGACTATCGCAGGTCCCTACGCCACCCGTGAGGAAGCGCAGGCCGTGATGGATGGAGATCAGGATCCCAAGATCTCGCAGACCCCTACGCCCTGACGAGTGTCAGGGGCAACGGTCCTCGCAGGGATCAAATCGCTCGGGGAGCGGAGGCGGCGGCTCGACGAGCTGGGAAACCAGCTCCAACGCCTTGTCGAACGACGGGTAGCCGCTTTGGGCGACGTCCAGCTTGGAGTAGGCCTCGCGGTAACCCTGAGCTTTAGCCTCGTCACGCTGGTCGAGAAGGTAGGGGTCCTGATACATCTTGTACAGCAAGGCCATAGCGTGTGGATGGCCCTTCGCACTCGCCTCTTCCAGTCGGCTCACAACCTGCTCCGGTTGAGGGCCTTGGCGAATCAGCAGCAGGGCCTGATAGAACTCGATCTCGCCGCGCTCATCTAGCGCGGCGCTACGCTTGAGTAGCGCGTCGGCAAGTTCATAGCCTTCTTCATCGCCAATCGCGATGAGTATCTTCGCCTGCAGCAGGTCATTCTGATACAGCATCCGCTCCGCGCGGCAACTGCCGTCGCTGCCATTCTGATCACATGGCTGGGAAGCGCAGCCGCCCAGTACAGCGAGCAGTCCTATCACCAGTGCGTTTTTCATTGCTGCCCTGTTCTCTTGATTATTTGATTGCCAGCGTTTGGTCTGACAGGCGCAGGCCTTATCTGTTCAGCCTTTCATCCTCCGCTGGCCATAGGCTTGAGTCCGTAACGGAACAAAAGAATCTGCCACTCGGGGTTGCTTGGCAAAGCCTCGATGAACTCGGCAAGAAATGAACTGACCGCCTCTTCCAGCGCATCGGTCACCAGCAGGTGTCGACCGAATTCGTACAGCGGTGAATCCGAGACGTACAAGTTCTTGTGCTGTGCGTGTTTGAGATAGTAGAGCAGAGTGGAGCGCGAGATCAGGAGTGTGTCGATACGACCGGACATAAGCTGCGCGAAGTTTTCAACGTCGGTCTGAACATCCTGGCGCGTGATCCTGCCCCTCTCTACATCGGAATTGAGCGCCCTGTAGTTATGACCTTTCACGCCTCCAAGGACTAGACCGTGTAGCGCTTCGGGTCCGGTGTAGTCGAACGGCGCGTCAGGCAGCGAGACGAAAACTTGTTGATCCATTAATAGAGGCCGTGACCACCTGCCATTATTGGCCAGCGCGGCAGAGAAAAAGCTCGGGGTAGCCCAGAGGAGCACCCCGGGTCGCTTTCGCTCCAGCTCCAGATCCACGCGATCGCGGGCAAGCCTGGTCAGTTCGAATCTGAAGCGGCCCTTGTTACCAGGATCATCGTTGAGGAGTTTGACGAAATCGCGTGATAGCCCTTGGTTTTCATCAACAATGAAGGGCGGAGCAAGATGATAGGTCCAGACTTCGACTCTTTGCTGCGCGCCACACATTAGGGGCAACAAAGCAAACATCAACAACAGTGCAAGTCGCTGCATGATGAACCCTTGCAACAGAATGGCTGACGCCCGGCTCGCGATTCGCCGAGTACGACCTATGGACAGCATCTGTCTGGCCAAGTGCGAGCATGTTCGGCGGCACAGCGAGAAAGATCAGCGCTGATGCACAGAGGTTAGCTGGCTAGAAGCGCTCGTGCTCGCCGAGAAAGCGCCATTGGCCGACAGGTAACTTCGCCATAGATAAACGGCCGATGCGGATTCGCTTGCAGCCGAGCACTTTCAGGCCGATCGCTTCGCAGAGTTGCTGCAGATCGCCCGGTTGCGGGGCCTTGAGCACGATCCGCAGCTTGGTTTCGTTCTGCCAGCTTGCTTTTGCCTTTGGCAGGATTCGGCCGCGATGGCCTATCCCTTTGGCCAGTAACGCCAGGCCGTTTTCCTCGGGCTCACCCGCTACCTCGACGACGTATTCCTGCTCGAGCTTGCCGCGAGGATCGTCCAGCGCACGGATGATTTCGCGCTGCTGGCTAAACACGACAAGGCCGGACGCACCCTGCTCAAGCGGCATCAGTGCCGTCTGACGCGCGAAGTGGCGCTCACGTGGGGTAAGTCGTGCATCATCCCCGCTCCAGTGGCTCGCCTTGGCCAGCTGTAACTGTGCGCCGGACGTGTCTGGGGCAGTGGCATCGCCGGAAGGTTTGTGCAGCAACAGCGTAACGGGTGGCGATTCTGCGGCGGTGGCGCCGGGTAAAAGCTCGATAAGCTGGTCGCCGACCTTGAAGTAAGGTGCCTCGTTGATCACGCCATCGACCTTGACCCAGCCACCTTCGATATAAAGCTCGGCCTCGCGCCGGGAGCAGCCGATTTGCTCGGCAACGCGTTTGGACAAGCGTATCGGGTCGGTCATGTTGTGCTCGGGTGCTTCGGAAGGGGAAACCTGGCGAGCCACTGCAGAAAGCAGGAGTAGCGGAGGCTCGCTTGCTAGGTTAGGTGACGCGGATGTTACTTCTTGCTGATGGTGATCTGGCGAGATGGGCCTTGAGTCTGGCCACTGACCCCGTTGGGGATCTTCTGAACTTCACCGCCGGATTTCAGGAATGCAGCCATCTGGTTGGCTAGGGATTCGCTGGTTTCGCTGGCGGGTTCTGGTTTACGTTTGGCGGTGGTGGTTTTAGCGGCCATCGTCATCTGGTTCCTTTGATCAGTCGAACCGGACATTATACAGATCTGGCTAATTTTTGTTCGATTTTCTCACGGCTCTACATGTTAGCTGGGTGAATCTCCACCAGGCTGGCCTACGGCCGGCTTTTTCCGCTTTTCCAGGGAGCATTCGGGCCGACCACCGGTCCACTGCACTGTCAGGCCGGATCGAGCGGATCGGCTGGCATGAATTCCGGCAGGGGATGCTTGCAACAGCGGTATGTTCGTCATCTCCGGCCACTCAGAACAAGAAAGGAGCCGAACGTGGCGGTCATCATTACTGCAGTTCTATCTATCATTCTCGGGCTTGCACTTGCGGTCGGTGGCTGGAAGGTCATTAGCTTGGGCGGGACCTGGTATTTTGCGGCGCTCGCAGCGGGATTCCTGCTGACCGGTGTATTGCTGCTGGTCCGTAGCCGCGCTGCGCTTTGGGTATATGCGTTGGTGATGGTGGGTGCGCTGGGGTGGGCCATCCATGAAGTGGGCTTCGACTGGTGGCAACTGGCGCCTCGCGGCAGCATCATCGCGCCTCTGGGCCTATGGTTACTGTCTCCGTGGATTTGTCAGCGGTTGGGTTGGCAGCATTTCGGCGCGCGAGCCTGGGGAGGCAGTGCGATTCCGCTGCTAATCGCCGTAGTGCTCTGGGGTGCGACCGCCTTTCATGCAATCACCACCGATAACAACGACATCAGGGGCATGCTGCCGCCACCGCTGGCCGCCGCTCCGTCTGCTGAAACGAACAGCCCGGTCGATGTGCCAGACAGCGATTGGCACGCCTATGGCCGCACCCAGCACGGCACCCGTTATTCGCCATTGGCTCAGATAACGCCCAGCAATGTCGATCGTTTGGAAAAGGTCTGGCACTACCAGACGGGCGATCTGCGTCGCCCCGGTGACCCGGAAGAAACCACCTATGAAGTAACGCCGCTGAAGATCGACGACAGCCTCTATATCTGCACACCGCACAACTTCGTCATCGCCTTGGACGCCGAAACGGGCGAGGAGCGCTGGCGCTTCGATCCGCAGGTACCGGATTCGTCCAATCGGCAGCACCTGACTTGCCGCGGGCTTTCGTACCACGCCAGCAAGACGCCAACCGTCGGTCAATCCTGTCAGCAGCGCCTGTTCATGCCCACTGCCGATGCGCGGCTGATCGCCCTCGATCCCAAAACCGGCAAGGTCTGCCCGGCATTCGGCGAAAACGGCGCGGTGAATCTGTGGAAGAACATGCCGCACGTCAAAGAGGGCTTCTATTACTCGACCTCGCCGCCGGTTGTAGCCAATGACCTTGTGATCATCGGCGGGGCCGTCAACGACAATGTTTCGACCACTGAACCGTCGGGCGTGATTCGCGCCTATGACGTTGTCACCGGTGAGCTCAAGTGGAACTGGGATCCGGGCAATCCTGAGCAGACAGAGCCTATTGCGGACGGCGAAACCTACAGCGAGAGCACGCCGAACAGCTGGAGCATCTCAAGTGCTGACGAAAAGCTGGGGCTGATCTACGTGCCGTTGGGCAACCAGGTGCCGGATCAATGGGGCGGCAATCGCAGCGAAAACAGCGAGCGATTCTCTTCATCGATCGTTGCACTGGATCTGCAAACTGGGCAGCTGCGCTGGGTGTTCCAGACCGTGCACCACGATCTGTGGGACATGGATGTACCGGCTCAGCCGAGCCTGGTCGATATCCAGACTGCGTCCGGAATGGTTCCTGCGCTGGTGGCGCCAACGAAGCAAGGCGATATCTATGTGCTCGATCGCCGTACCGGCAAGCCGGTGCTGCCTGTCCGTGAAGTGCCGGCGCCACAGGGGGCCGCAGAAGGGGACTGGGTTGCCGCGACGCAGCCGGTATCCGCGCTTTCCTACGAACCACCGAAGTTGCGTGACACTGACCTGTGGGGCGCGACCTTCATCGACCAGATGATGTGTCACATCCAGTTCAATTCGCTCCGCTACGACGGGCGCTACACGCCGCCATCCACCCAGGGCTCGCTGATCTATCCAGGCAATTTCGGGGTGTTCAACTGGGGCAGCGTCGCGGTAGACCCAGTCCGGCAGATGGTCTTCAGCGCGCCTTCCTATCTGGCTTTTACCTCTACGCTGATACCGCGCGAGAACGACGAGGAGACCTATGTTTCCGATAGCGAGCCTTACCTGAATGAAAACTTCGGCGCGCCGTTCGCTGTGGAGCTCAAGCCCTTCGTTTCCCCTATCGGCCTGCCGTGCACCGCGCCGCCATGGGGGTACGTGGCAGGAGCGGACCTGCGCACTGGCAAGACTCACTGGTTGCGCAAGAACGGTACGGTTCGCGACCGTGCGCCGATTCCGCTGCCATTCGAGATGGGCGTACCGAGTCTCGGTGGTCCGGTGGTCACCGCAGGCGGCGTCGCGTTCCTTTCCGGAACGCTGGATTACTATGTTCGCGCCTACGACGTGACGACCGGCAAGCAGCTATGGCGATCGCGTTTGCCAGCTGGTGGGCAGGCCACGCCCATGACCTATCAAAGCCGTTCGGGCCGGCAGATGGTAGTCGTGGTTGCCGGGGGGCATGGGTCGTTGGGTACCAAGGCAGGTGACTCGATCATCGCCTATGCGCTACCCCGATAGCCGATCGGTGTTTCAGGCACCCTGCGGGCCGCACGCTTCGTAGCGAGCGGCCTGCTAGAATCGCCGCCTTCGACCTAGAGGATTAGTGAACATGGCTGCAATCGGGCGCTTCAATAGCCTGCAAATCGTCAAGCACACCGGTTTCGGCCTTTACCTCGACGGCGGTCCGGATGGCGAAATTCTGCTGCCAAATCGTTACGTCCCGAAGAACACGCCAACCGAGGTGGATGATTGGCTCAACGTGTTCATCTACCTCGACAGTGAAGACAAGCTCATCGCGACCACAGAGAAGCCAAAGGTCCAGGTAGGTGAGTTCGCCAGTCTGAAAGTCAAGGAGATCAATCGCATCGGCCTGTTCCTCGACTGGGGGCTGCCAAAGGACCTTCTGCTGCCCCATTCAGAGGAAAAGCGCCCGCTGAACGAAGGCGATTACTGTGTCGTCCACGTTTACCTGGATAAACACACACGTCGGATTACGGCCACGGCGCGGCTTGATCGTTACCTCGACAAGCTCCCCGCCCGGTACAAGGTGGGCGAAGCCGTCGAGCTTCTGGTGGTCGAGCCGACCGATCTTGGCTACAAGGCAATCATCAATGGCAAGCATTGGGGCCTGATCCACAAGAACGAAGCCTTCAAGTTCCTGCGCGGTGGAATGAGCGAGAAAGGCTTCATCAAGGAGGTTCGTGCGGACGGCAAGATCAGCCTGAGCCTTCAGCCTGTTGGCAGCGAAGCCGGTGATGCGCTGCAGGCGCTGATACTGCAGAAGCTTCAGGAAAACGGAGGCAGCCTGCCGGTGAGTGACAAGACTGCAGCTGACGAAATTGCGCGTCTTTTCGGCGTCAGCAAGGGCAATTTCAAGAAGGCAATTGGTGGTCTCTATAAGCAGGGCCGCATCGTCATTCACCCGGATCGTATCGAACGCGCCTGATTGGGCCCGGCAGGAGGCAAGCTCCTGCCGCACGCCTGTGCAGGTTGCCATCTCGCAGCCTTTTTTCTCCAGTTCCACCTTGCCTCTGCGTTACTACCGCTACTCGCACGCTGGCTGAATTACTCACGTTCACGGCGTGCAGAGCACCTCTCCAGACTGAGCCTTTGTCTCCCCTCGAATGTTGCCAGGTGTTACGGCCGGGAACTCTGCGCGATCGATTCGGGTCCAGAGAGGGCGCTTGATATCGGATAAGGAAAGTCGGCTCAGTTATTTCGCCGAAGGCTACTCGGAGAAGCTGTGGATAGTGAAATGGTATTGCCGGCAAGAAACTGGTATCTGCTGCAGTGCAAACCTCGGCAGGACGCGCGTGCCTTGGAGCACCTGGAGCGGCAGGGGTTTGAGTGTTATGCACCCGTGTACCAGGTGCAAACGATCAGTGCTGGAAAGCTGCGTGTGAAGGAACAGCCATTGTTTCCCGGTTATGTGTTCATTTGCATGGGCATGGAGGACAGCTGGCTCGCGTTGCGCTCCACGCGCGGGGTCAACCGGGTCGTCGCATTCTGTGGGCAGCCTTGTCAGGTCCAGGATGCCATCGTCGAGCATCTCAGGCAGCGCTGCGCCAACACAGAAACGCATCGCGCATTGAGTTCGGGTGATCGTGTGCAAATCCAGGTAGGTGAGTTTGCCGACATGGAAGCGATATTCCTGTCCATGGATGGCGATGAGCGGGTGATGTTGCTGTTGAATGTGCTCAATCGTCAGCAGCGGGTTCAAGTGCGCCTGGCGCACGTCCAGCCCGTTTCCCAAGGTGTTGTTGCGCCTCTCTAAGAAGAAACATCGATTCCGCTTCTTTAGCTGTATCTGCCAGCGCCGACCAGTTGGTCGAGCGTGAGAGCGGTTGTGGGCATTTACTGCCGATCATTGATTACAGGGGAGGCTCCCTGGGGCGGTAGCGTGTCTGAAGCTATTGGCGTGAGCGGATTTGAAGCGGTTTTGAAACTGACCATTCATCGATTCTGCAACTGTCCGGGATATTTGCGGTCTGTTGCGTGTCTATGCCACCTCACATAAGCCAGCGTCGCGGCCGGAGTTGAGGCATGAACAATAATTTATCTCCGAGAAGGGATTCCAAATGAGGAAGATCACACTTCCAGGTGTATCGCTACTGTGCGTCGTGTCCGGCAACAGCTGGGCGGTAAACGACCCGCAGGACATTCGCATCGGCGGTTTCGAGTTCACCCCTACGCTGATCGTGCGCGAGAGCTACGACGACAACTATCGCGGGCTGTCGGATAACGAGCAGGCATCCTGGGTGACGGGCATCAACCCGACCTTTTTGTTGGGAACCGGCAACCGAAATAGTGAGTACGAGCTTGAGTACTCCTTCAATAGCGACATCTTTCATTCAGATTCCGAAGCCAGCAACACCGACCACCACCTCAATCTCAGAAGCGTCATGGAGTTCAACTCCCGTAACCGTCTGAGCTGGGGATTGGGCTACCACCGTGTCGAAGAGACCGCGGATACCGAAGACATCACTGAGAACGACAAGTACAGCAGCGCTATCGCACGTGCCGCCTACAGGTTCGGTGCGCAGACTGCACGCAACCAGCTCGAGTTCGGTACGCATTACGAACGCCGTCGCTACCACAACAGCGGCAACCTCAACGCGTCCGAAGAACGCGACAGCCTGATGTTCAATTCCATCTGGTTCCATCGTCTTGGCGCCCGGACCCGTTCGCTGGTCGAAGTTCGCCATACCGATCACGACTACAAGCTCTCCAGTGCCCTGCGCGACAGCACCAACATGGCGTTGCTCGGCGGTGCGACCTGGGACGCTACTGCGAAAACCTCGGGAAGCATCAAGGTTGGTGCTGAGCGCAAGGACTTCGACAGCAATCAGCGCAAGGACTTCACCAGCCCGATGTGGGAGGCGAATGCCACCTGGAAGCCGCGCTCCTATTCTGCTTTCAAGCTCACCTCCCGCCGCGCATTCGATGAGGGTGACGACGGCGCCAGCACCATCAATGACTGGACCACGCTGGCCAGCTGGGAGCACGACTGGACCTCGCGCATCGCGACTGAGCTCAACTACCGCTTCTCTGACCGGGAGTACGAAGGCATCAATCGGGACGACGAGCGAACGTCTTATGGTGCCGGCGTGATCTGGTCACCAGACCGCTGGATCGACGTGAAGCTGTCGTATCTCAGAACGGAAAACGACTCCAGCCTGAGCTCGGAGAGCTACGACAGAAACGTATACCTGCTGAGTTTCGACCTGAGCCTCTAGGCCAGGAAGGACGTAAAAAACCGTGCATAAGGAGGAGCCAAGCATGCGCATCCCGAACATCTACAAAGTGTTTTCCCTGTTGGTTTTATTGGTTTTAAGCGGCGCTGCCAGTGCAGCTCAGTATGAGCTCGGTTCTGGAGATGTGGTTCGCATCAGCGTCCACGGAGAGCCGGATCTGTCCTTCGATGAGATCCGCCTCACTGACGCGGGGACCTTCACCTTTCCATTCATTGGTGAGGTCGACGCTAACGGCAAAACGGCGGGAGAGGTGCGTTCGCTGCTAACGGAAAAGCTCAAGGAAGGTTATCTGATCGATCCGCGTGTTTCGGTATCGGTTGTCAACTACCGCGAGTTCTACATCGCCGGTGAGGTAAAGCTCCCTGGTGGATATCCCTATCAGCCGGGTCTTACCCTGGATCGGGCGATTGCCCTGGCTGGTGGCTTGACCGAGCGCGCTTCTACCAAACGCATGAGCATCGTCCGGGGTTCCGAAGGCAGCAGAGCCGCCGAGAAAGCCACCATGGACACCCTGGTTCGCCCTGGCGACACGATCAACATCGATGAAGGATTCTTTTGATGAATAGCCCAGTTCGCCCGGATCGACCGTGGCAGCGCCCCGCAGGGCAGGCAACGGATAGCGATTTTATAGACCTGAAAAAAATCTGGCATGCGATCTGGTCGCGCAAGTGGGGCATCATCCTGCTGGTCGCGATAGTTGGCGTGTTGGCTGCGTTTTTCGTTTCGCGTATCACTCCGATCTACAAGGCCGTCGGCACCGTATTGATCGAAACCAAGGGCACCCCCGTGCTCTCGTTCCAGATGCCGGATGCGCCAAAGGAAATCAGCGAGTACCTCCAGACTCAGCTCAGCCTCATGCAAAGCCGAGGCGTTGCTCAGCGTGTAGTGCGGGACTTGACCTTGATCGAGCATCCCGAGTTTGATCTGCGCCAGCAGCCCAAGCCATTGATCAACACGGGCGCGATCAAGCGGATGTTCACTGGCGAGGAAGTCGAGCCGCCGACCGAGGCTGAGCTTCTGGACTATGCAACCCAGCGGTTCATGGACAGCACCAGTGTGTGGGTTGAAGGCAAGAGCCAGCTGGTCTATCTCTCGGTTTCGATGGCCGATAGCCTGACGGCTGCGCAAGCCACCAATCAGCTGGCTCAGGCTTATATCGAGGCGCAGCTGGAAGCCAAGGTCGATATGTCCATGACAGCGGCCAGCTGGATGAATGATCGACTGGTTTCCCTGCGTGAGAACCTCCAGGCATCCGAAGACCGCCTGCAGGCCTATCTGGACGCAGAAGGACTGGTCGACCTCAACGGCGTCGGCACCATCAGCGCCAATGAGCTCTCGCTCACCGGTGATCGGATGATCGACGCACGTCGTCAGCGTGCCGAGGCTGAAAGCCAGTACCGTCAGGTCGAGTCCATGCGTAGCCAGGGTTGGGAGCGTCTGGCCAGCGTGCCAGCTGTTCTTGGTCATCCGCTGATCCAACAGTTCAAAGCCGATCAGGCCCATGCCCGGTCGCGTGTAGAAGATCTGTCGCGTC
This sequence comes from Stutzerimonas zhaodongensis, assembly GCF_003696365.1. Classification (GTDB taxonomy): domain Bacteria; phylum Pseudomonadota; class Gammaproteobacteria; order Pseudomonadales; family Pseudomonadaceae; genus Stutzerimonas; species Stutzerimonas zhaodongensis. The sequence continues at coordinate 658,169 of NZ_RFFM01000002.1, read as the reverse complement.
GTTATGGTGATCGTCACCCGGCAATGGCGTCGGCGCGTTCCGACCTCAACGCCGCTACGGCAAGCTTGCGTCAGCAAGTCGAGCAGGTCGTGGCGAGCATCGAGCGTAACTATCAGTTGGCAGTTGCCAATGAGAACTCGCTGCGTGCCTCGTTCGATGAAAACAAAGACCGTATCCAGGACATCTCCCGCAAGGAGTTCAAGGTTCGTGATCTGCAGCGCCAGGTCGAAAGTGACCGTGCCCTCTACGAAACCTTCATGACCCGACTGCAGGAAACCACAGCGACCTCGGACCTGAGCTCGACCAATGCACGCATTGTCGACTCTGCCATACCGCCGACTGTGCCTGCCGCACCTAACGTGCCGCTGATCATGGCCGTAGTGCTGTTCCTTGCACTGATCCTCGGCATCGCCCAGGCGATCATCCGCGAGATCCTGGACAACACCTTCAAGAGCTCGGAAGAAGTCGAAAGCAAACTGAACCTGCCGGTGATGGGTATCGTTCCGCAGGTCTCGCGCAAGCTGCGTAAGGACGTCAGCCATTTGTTCGAGCGTAGCGGTGACAAGCGCTTCTGCGAGGCTGTGCGTACCATCCGCACCAACCTGCTGTTGAGCGAAACCGGTCAACCTCGGCAAGTATTGGTCATAACTTCCACTGGTCCGGGTGAAGGCAAGAGCTCGGTGTCGGCCAACCTCGCTTTCGCCATGGGGCAGTTGCATCGCGTACTGTTGATCGATGCCGACCTGCGCCGCGCCACGCTGGACAAGGCCTTTGACTTCAAGCCGGGCACGCCAGGGCTGGTCAACCTCATCGGTGGCAATGCCAAGCTCGAGGATTGCATCCATACCGTCGGAAACGTCGACATGATCTCCGCTGGCGCCGTGCCGTCCAATCCGCTGGAACTGCTGTCTTCGCCACGCTTCGCCAAGCTGCTCGAGGTTGTGAAAGGCCGCTACGACCGCATCATCATCGACTCCCCGCCGAGCCAGGCGGTCAGCGACGCTGCCGTACTCTCGACGCTGGCCGATGCCGTGATCTACGTCGTCAAATCTGACAGCACCTTGATTCCGCACGTGCAGAAGGGCGTGAGCCAGCTGCAGAACAGTAACGCACCGGTAACAGGTGTCGTGCTCAATCATGTCGATATCGAGAAAGCCAAGAAGAACGGTCAGTTCCGTGGCTACTACGACCATTACGGATACAGCGAGCAACAAACGGTCTGATCCGGCTCGCTTTATGGTCATCGGGTCAGGTTCCGCCCAAGGGCGGACCTGATCTGATTTGATTCTGCCAGCAAGAGAATTCTGTGCCGCCGGCCACCGAAAGGGCCGCGCCGAGGCACGCCTGTATCAATGTATAAATCGAGGATCCTGCTATGAACATCACCGTCGTTGGAAGCGGCTACGTTGGGCTGGTTACCGGTGCCTGTATTGCGGAAATGGGTAACACGGTCTACTGCGTCGACGTCGACAAGTCCAAGATCGAGAATCTCAAGCAGGGCATTCTGCCAATCTACGAGCCGGGCCTCGAAGAAATCGTCACCGAAAACCATTCCTCTGGCCGTCTGCTTTTCACCACATCGCTCAGTGAAGCCGCGGAGCAGTGTGAAGTCTATTTCATCGCTGTTGGCACTCCGCCCGGCGAAGATGGTTCGGCCGACCTGCGTTACGTGCTGGAAGTCGCTCGCCAGATTGGCGACACCATGACCGGCCCCGCCATCGTCGTGAACAAATCCACCGTGCCGGTTGGTACTGCCGATCTGGTACGTGCAGCGGTTACCGAACGTCTCGAGGCGCGCGGTTCTGACATCGCATTCTCGGTGGTCTCGAACCCCGAATTCCTGAAAGAAGGTGCTGCGGTCGACGACTTCATGCACCCGGACCGTATCGTCATCGGGGCGGACAACGAGCACGCTCGCCAAGTCATGAGCGCGCTGTACGCACCCTTCATCCGCAATCGTCCGCGTACCATGTTCATGGGCATCCGTGATGCGGAAATGACCAAGTACGCTGCCAACGCCATGCTGGCAACAAAGATCTCCTTCATGAACGAGATCGCCAGCCTCTGCGAGCGTCTGGATGTGGATGTCGAGAACGTACGTCTGGGCATCGGCTCGGACGAGCGTATCGGTTACCACTTCATCTACGCTGGCTGTGGCTACGGTGGCTCGTGCTTCCCGAAAGACGTCAAGGCTCTGATCAACATTGCGCACCAGAACGACTTCGAGCCCAAGCTGCTGCAAGCCGTAGAGTCCCGCAACGATCAGCAGAAGCACTCGCTGTTCAACAAGATCTCCGCCCATTTCAACGGCGACCTGAAAGGCCGCACCTTTGCTGTCTGGGGGCTGGCGTTCAAGCCCGGCACCGACGACATGCGCGAAGCGCCCAGCGTCGTGCTGATCAATAGCCTGATCAACGCCGGTGCGAAAGTACGCGCGTTCGACCCAGTCGCCCGTGAAACCGCCCGCAGGGAATTCCCCGAGAGCTGGTTCGCCGATGGTCGTCTGCAGATCGTCGAAGGTCAGTATGAAGCGGCCATCGATGCCGATGCCCTGTTTCTGGTCACCGAGTGGAAGCCATTCCGCCGTCCGGATTTCCGCGCGCTCAAGCGTCTGCTGAACACCCCGCTGATCATCGATGGCCGTAACCAGTACGACCGCGAGCAGGTCAAGCTGGAAGGCTTCAGTTACTACGGCATCGGCCGCCAGCCGGTTCACGCGTAAGAGAGGGTTGCGAGTGAGCGCCATCGACCAGCCCAGCGTTTCAGGCGGCTCGTCCTCGTTTCGGGAGCGGTTGACCGCTCTGCTGCGGGGAAGCGTACGCAGCAAGCTGCTGCGCAACATCGTCACAGTAGTGAGCGGCACCGCCGGTGCGCAGGCACTCACGCTGGCGTTCATGCCGGTGATCACGCGTATCTACGGGCCGGAAGCGTACGGGATACTCGGTACCTTCCTCAGCGTCACTATGATGCTGATACCTGTTGCGGCGCTGACCTATCCGATCGCCATCGTGCTACCCAAGCGCGACGGCGACGCTCGCGGGTTGGTCCGTTTGGGGTTGGCCATCGCGCTGTCGCTGTCCATCGTCGTGGCCCTTGGGTTGCTGTTCTTTGGCGACCAGCTGGCTGCAACGCTGGAGATCGAGATCATCCAGCCATACCTGATGCTCGTTCCATTCGTGATGTTTTGCGGCGCAGCGTTGGAGATATGCCAGCAATGGCTGTTTCGTACGCAGCGTTTCAGTATCACGGCAAGCGTGGCGGTAGGGCATTCGCTGCTGTTCAACTCGATGCGGACTGTTGCCGGCCTCTTGCAGTCATCGGCGCTGGTATTGGTGTGCACCACTGCGCTGCAACAGGCGTTACACGCGGCAATGCTGGGGCTGGCGATCATGCGCTCAAAGCCACGTGTGGAAGATCATGCGGATGAAGGAGAGCAGCGCGACGCTGGCATGCTCGAGATGGCACGCAAGCACAACGACTTTCCGAAATACCGCGCCCCGGTAATGCTGATCAACGCGATCTCACAGCATCTGCCGACGCTGGTGCTTGCAGCCTACTTCGGTCCGGCCGCGGCAGGGTTCTTCGCGCTGTGTAAGCAAGCGTTGACCATGCCGACCAACCTCATCGGCAAATCGGTCGCTGACGTCTACTACCCGCGCATCAGCCGCGCCATTCACGACCGTGAGCCTGTGGCGGCCATGCTGTTCAAGGCTACCTCTGCGTTGGGGCTGGTGGGGGTTGTTCCATTTGCAGTGGTAGCGATCTTCGGCCCATGGCTGTTTGCGACGGTGTTTGGTCAGCAATGGCAAGTGGCGGGCGAATACGCGCGTTGGTTGGCTCTGGCCGAGTTCGCGGTTTTCATTTCGCGTCCTTCGGTAGTGGCGGTGCCGGCGCTGTCGTTGCAGGCGCGTTTCCTCCTGTTCGAAGTATTCAGCACCAGCTTGCGCCTGCTTGCGCTATTCGGCGGCGCCATTTTTCTTGGCGACGCGCTGGCCACGGTCCAGGCGTTCGCAGCAGCCAGCATCGTGATTTATCTGTCGCTGGTGGTAATTGTCATGATCGCGGCGCGACGCTGGTATGCGCGCCAACAAGCGGTTGTTTGAGTTGACTCGTTTGAGACGGCTCGTAATCCCAATTGTTCGAGTGGTATGGATTCACCTATGACAACAACCCTCCCAACCATTGTCGTCATCGGCTACAACCGGCCGAAAAGCCTCACACGTCTACTGGACTCGCTGAGCAAGGCGCACTACCCGGATGGCGAGATTCGCCTGGTCATAAGTCTGGACAACTCAGGCACGCTGGAACCGCTCCGAGTTGCCGAAGCCTATCCGTGGACGCGTGGTGAGAAGCGCGTGATCCACCGCGAAAAGCGTATGGGACTTCGCAATCACGTGCTGGCCTGTGGCGACCTCACCGAGGAATACGGTGACGTCATCGTGCTCGAAGACGACCTGTTCGTCTCGCCATTCTTCTACGAATACACCGCACAGGCGTTGAGCTTTTACGCTAACGATTCGCGCGTCGCCGGCATCAGCCTGTATAGCCAGCAATTCAACCAGACTGCCAATCTTCCGTTCACGCCCATCGACGATGGGAACGCGGATGTCTATTTCATGCAACTGGCCGCGTCCTGGGGCCAAGCCTGGTCGCGTGCGCATTGGCAGGGGTTTCGCCAGTGGCTCGACGCGAACGGCACGGACATCTCCCGTGTCGAAGGCATCCCGGGTGATATTCGCAGCTGGCCTGAGTCATCGTGGCTGAAGCTGTACAACGCCTACATCATCAGCCGCGACCTGTACTTCGTGTATCCCTATCGCTCGCTGACCACGAACTTCGGGGATCCCGGAGAGCATTTCTACATCGCATCTTCGCGCTTTCAGGTGGCGATTCAGCAGCAGCGGATGGATTACCACTTTCCATCCTCCACGGATTCGCTGGCCATCTATGACGCCTTCGGCGAACTGTTGCCGGCGACGCTCAAGCGCCTCAACCCCAAGCTCGCCAGCTATGACTTCACCGTCAATCTGTTCGGCTGCAAGGAATGTCGCAGCGGTCTGCAGTTGACCCGTACGACCAAGCCGGGGCTACACAGCTTCAGCTTGTCCATGAAGCCGATGGAACTCAGCGTCCTGCATGACGTGGCAGGCGAGGGTATCGCTCTGATCGATACCGCCGAGGTTGATGCCGCTGAGCTGAACGCGGCTCGTACTCAGTACGACACCTACCGTTTCTTCTACAAGTTTCCTTCTGTGCCGGTGATCTGCGTCGGCTTCCTCGAGCGCCTCCAGATGATGATCAAGAGCGCTCGGTCGAGCTGACCTTCGACCTGGACCCACTCTTCTCAACAGCCTTGAACAGGTAAACCAATATGGAACGAAAAAAAGCGTTGATCACCGGTATTACCGGTCAGGACGGGTCCTATCTGGCTGAGTTTCTGCTGGAGAAGGGCTACGAAGTGCATGGCATCAAGCGCCGCGCCTCGTCGTTCAACACGCAGCGGGTCGACCACATCTATCAGGACGCCCATGTCGACAATGAGAACTTCGTTCTTCACTACGGCGACCTTACGGATTCGTCCAACCTGACCCGCATCATCCAGCAAGTGCAGCCCGATGAGGTGTACAACCTGGGCGCGCAATCCCACGTAGCAGTGAGCTTCGAGTCGCCCGAGTACACGGCTGACGTCGACGGCATGGGTGCATTGCGCATCCTCGAAGCCATTCGCCTGCTGGGGCTGGAAAAGAAAACCCGTTTCTACCAGGCCTCCACCTCTGAACTCTATGGCTTGGTTCAAGAGATACCGCAGAAGGAAACGACTCCGTTCTACCCGCGTTCGCCTTACGCGGTGGCCAAGCTTTACGCCTACTGGATCACCGTGAACTACCGCGAAGCCTATGGCATGTATGCCTGCAACGGCATCCTGTTCAACCACGAGTCACCACGCCGCGGCGAGACTTTCGTGACACGCAAGATTACTCGTGGTCTGGCAAACATCGCCCAGGGTCTTGAGAAGTGCCTGCACATGGGCAATCTCGACGCGCTGCGTGACTGGGGCCACGCCAAAGACTACGTGCGCATGCAGTGGATGATGCTGCAGCAGGAAACTGCTGAAGATTTCGTCATTGCCACCGGCGTGCAGTATTCGGTGCGTGAGTTCATCAAGTGGTCGGCAGCTGAACTCGGCGTCCAGCTGCGCTTCGAAGGCAGCGGAGTGGATGAACGCGCCATCGTCGCCAGCATTGATGGGGACAAGGCGCCGGCGCTGAATGTGGGTGACGTCGTCGTTCGCATCGACCCGCGCTACTTCCGTCCTGCAGAAGTGGAAACACTGCTCGGCGATCCGAGCAACGCAAAAAACAAGCTGGGCTGGACACCGGAAATCAGCGTGCAGGAAATGTGCGCCGAGATGGTTCGCGAAGACCTGAAGGTCGCCCAGCGCCACGCCCTGCTCAAAGAGCATGGCTTTGAAATTCCAGTGAGTGTGGAGAAGTGAATATGAATCGTGACGCACGTATTTTCGTTGCGGGGCATCGTGGAATGGTGGGCTCGGCAATCGTCCGACGCCTGCAGGGTTTGGGTTACACCAATATCATCACTCGCGGCCGTGAAGATCTGGATCTGGTCGATCAGGCGGCGGTGAATACCTTCTTTGCCGAAAACAAGATCGATCAGGTTTACATGGCCTCCGCCAAGGTTGGCGGGATTCACGCCAATAACACCTATCCGGCCGAATTCATCTATCAGAACCTGATGGTCGAAGCGAACATCATCCACGCGGCCCACTGCAACGACGTCAACAAGCTGCTGTTTCTCGGCTCTTCGTGCATCTATCCCAAGTTCGCCGAGCAGCCGATGAAGGAAGAGGCGCTGGTAACCGGCGTACTCGAGCCTACCAACGAGCCTTATGCCGTGGCGAAGATTGCTGGTATCAAGTTGTGCGAGAGCTACAACCGCCAGTATGGCCGCGACTATCGCAGCGTGATGCCGACCAACCTCTATGGTCCGAACGACAACTTCCATCCGGAAAACAGCCACGTTGTGCCTGCACTGCTCAAGCGTTTTCACGAAGCGACACAGCGTGGCGACAACGAAGTCGTGATCTGGGGCAGCGGCAAGCCACAGCGCGAATTTCTGCATGTCGATGACATGGCAGCCGCCTGCGTTCACGTTATGGAGCTCGATGACGAGACCTACCAGGCGCATACCCAGCCAATGCTTTCGCACATCAACGTAGGCACTGGTGTCGACTGCAGCATCCGCGAACTCGCCGAGACCATCGCTCGTGTAACTGAGTACCAGGGCGACCTGAAGTTCGATAGCACCAAGCCGGATGGCACACCGCGCAAGCTGATGGACGTGTCCCGCCTGAAAGCCCTGGGCTGGCAGTCCACCATCAGCCTCGAAGATGGTCTGCGTGACGCCTACCGGTGGTTCGTTGAGAACCAGGACAAGGCTCGGCACTAGGGTTCTACGCAGCGACGTGCCCTCCGCGCGTCGCTGCGCTCATGATTCGATGGCGCTATTTGCAGCTGTAATCCAGCTGCATTGCACTGGTCTGCAACTTGCTTCACCACCGCCAATCAGTGCGCAGGATTGCACGGATGCGTGAAATGACCATGGATCAGTCTGATGGATCTCTGCCGAAGGGACTTTTTCAGGCTGATTGTTGTCCATCCATGGCACGAAAACCTCGGGGCGTCGTGATTCGCCTAAAGAGGGCGAGGCCTATCGGCATTTCGTTCTTCGCTACGTCAACTAGGATATTGGAGATAGCGCTTGTTAAGGAAAGTTCTGGCGTACAAGAATCTGCTGTTCATTCTGTTTCTGCTCAACTCATCCTGTTTCTTTCTGACGGATGACAAGCGAGCCGGAATTCCATTTCTCCGCGAGCTGTTTTTGCTATGCGTAATCGCAGCGACCGTTTGCCTGTTCGTTGCTTGGCGGTTTGTTTATCAGTCCAAGACCTCGCTCTGGATCATCTTCATGGGTGTAGCGCTGCCACTGATATCGGCGACGCTGGCATATCTTAATTTCGGGCAGCCCCTGCCTTACGGATTACTGGAAGAACGCCGTTTTTTCGAATACTTGGTGTTCTTCCCGACGCTATTCCTGTTGATAATGGCCAAACCTACCGAAGAAGAGGTTGGGAACTACTTTCTTTACGTGGCGCTGATCTGTGCCACGGTCGGGTTCATGTATTACCTCGGCATCATTCCGACAAATACCGTTACGTCGTACACAGTAGATGACTGGACTCAGTTCGAGGATCTGTTACGTCCAGATCGCTACCGGATTGGCTCAGGCTTCGTCACGATTTCAGCATTCATGCTGATGTACAAGATGAGGGATCGAGTAACGATTTCCCGGTTGGCCATCCTTCTATACTTCGTAGCCTATTTGTGGCTTGTCATGCAGACCAGGCAGACCATGCTTGTTTGGGGTGCGGCTGGTCTGTGGATTTTCCGCAAGCGTATCGACTCTCTGATGAAAATGAGCGTATTGGGTGTCGCCCTGCTGGTGATCTCGTACTTCATCGTCCCTGAATTCTATGTTCAGCAGTACGAGCGGTTTCATGCGCTACTGTTCGAGGCCACCTCTGGACCCGGCGTGCGAGACGTAACCGTGGCGACGATCGTTGAGGCGATCAGCAACAATAATTACATCGGCATGGGTGCTCTTTCACTTCAATGGAACGGTGGTTTCACACGGATATACAACTCGCACTTCTACTTGTCTGATGTCGGCGTGTTTGGCGTTTATTATCGATTCGGCTTCCTGGCATTGGCTGCGGTGATGATTTATTACGGTGGCTACCTCTGGATCATGAGTCAGTGTCGGAACAAAGGAAGCCTACTATCGGCAGTTCAGGTAGCGTTCGTATTTGGCATGATGAACTTCATGTTGTCGAACGGACTGACCTTCAATGGCAGTCTTTACGGGATGGCGGCTGCGATATTCCTCTATTACGCCAAACTGCAGGCTACGGATACAAATTTGACGAGAAACTTGGAGCAGGTGAATTATGATCAATTTCAGTATCGTAACTATAAACTGGAATAATCTAGACGGCCTGAAGGACACTTACCGTAGTCTGCAAAGCCAGACCTACCGTAACTTTCGCTGGATCGTAATCGACGGCGCCTCCAAGGATGGCAGTGGCGAGTGGTTGAAAAGCCTGGATGACGCTCAGGCTGAAATCACCATTGAGCCGGACAAGGGTATTTATGACGGTATGGACAAAGGCCGCCGGCGCGCAGTCGAGACTTCCGGCTACACCCTGTTCCTTAACAGCGGTGATGCACTTGCTGACCCGAATGTGCTGGAGCGCATCAGCGGAGAGTTGTCGAGCGCAACGGTAATGCCCAAGTTCGTTTACGGAGACTTCTATCGTAAGGACGAAACCGGAGCATTGAAGCGCGTCGCTGCGCATCCCATCGAGCGTGCCCCCTTAGGGCTGCCAGCCAGCCACCAGACCATGTATTTCGAGAACGAGCGGCTGAGGCAGTTCAAGTTCAGACTCAATTACAAGCTGTCGGCCGATTACTGCTTGCTGCTGGAATTCCTGCAGGGCCTGGATCTCCAGGCCGACGTCCTTCAGTTGTCATTTCCATTGTGTATCTTCGATACGACTGGCGTTTCGCACAAACGTCGCTTTGAAGCGATTCGCGAAGACATGGATATCAGAACCCGGGTTCTTAAATATTCCAAGCCAAACGCGTTAGCGCTTTATGTATTGCACTACGTTCACACTCATACCAAACAATTGCGTGCGTCATTGGGCCGGTAGAAGCGTATTCCCGACCAATTAAGCGAACCAATAAGAGCAGGGCGCAGGAGCGTGTTCGATGAACTACCGAAGCTTGAATGATCTATCGCGGCTGAGTACCGAGTGCGGCAGCAAGATCCCGAATGACGTCGATCTGGTCGTGGGCATACCGAGAAGTGGAATGCTCGTGGCAAGCGTTATTGCACTCAAGCAGAACCTGCCGTTGACGGATCTGTATTCGTTTTTGCGAAACGACGACTTGAAGAAAGGGAATACCCGCACGTACAAGCATGCGGAGCTGAGCAAGCCTCAGGACGCGATGAAGATACTGTTGGTTGACGACAGTATCTCTTCAGCCAAGTCGATGCGGGCTGCTGAAGAGCAGGTTAAAGCAGCGTACAAAGGTACGGTTGTGACGATGGCGGTGTTCGCTGAGAAGCATAATCGACATCACGTCGATATGTACCTTGAGCTCGTAGAGCAACCTCGGGTATTCGAATGGAACATCATGCACCACCCGCTCTTGGTCCATGCGTGCCTGGATATCGACGGTGTACTCTGCGTGGACCCTACCGAGGAGCAGAACGATGATGGTCCTATCTATAAGGAATTCATCAGCTGCGCTCGTCCGCTGTTCGTCCCTTCAGTCAAGGTCGCGCATCTGGTAACCAGTCGTCTCGAAAAATATCGTGCCGAGACAGAGGACTGGCTGCAGCGTAATGGCGTGCAGTATGGAACGCTGCATATGCTAGATCTTCCAACTGCAGAAGAGCGCCGACGACTGAATATTCATCATAAGTTCAAGGCGGAAGTCTATGCCAAGCATCCGCTTACACGATTGTTCATCGAAAGCGAATTCAAGCAGGCTATCGAGATCATGCGAATCAGTGGCAAGCCGGTGTATTGCATTGAAACCAATGAAATGTATGTGCCCGGTCAGGCTTATAACTTGAAGGCAAGTGCGCTGCGCAAATCTTACAGTTTCAAAGCAAAAGTAGTGAGGAAGATAAAGTCGGTGGTAGCCAGATTGGCTCCCGTGGTGCCGCCGTCGAATGGTTGAATCGAGATAGGCTGCACGGTGCGCAGCCTATTGCAATCGGTGATTGTCAGGAGTTCGGTCCTATCCGGCTGCATTCTCCCTTGCCGACGTACTTGCGAAGAGTGTCCCACTGAGGTTTCTCTTTCCCGTCCTTCGGTTCGATTGACAGTTTGTAGTTGCCCCAGGCAGAGCCTGCCGCCCAGTAGGTCATGGGAATGCAGTGTTCCTGCAAGTAGGCGAGCAGATTATCCATTGCTTCCAGCCAGCGGGGATCATCGGCCGGGACGCCGAACTCGCCGATATGCCCTTGTTTGCCATGCTTGATCAGCCATTCAATGAACGGCTTGACTCGCTTGACCCCAAGCATTGTGTCGAAGTCGTCCGGGATCGGCTCCTTATATTGCCCGCTGCTGTGCTTGTCGATGTAGAGGTGGGCCGAAAATATCAATTTGTCGGAGGGGTCTTTCAGTTGCAGCAGCGGATCATTGAATTTCGGCCACAGGAAACTGCTCGACCAGAAATTTCCTTCTATAAGCAAGGGGCGCTGCTTGTCATGCTTTCGGATTGCGTCGATTCCGGCTTGGGCAGCTGCAGGCCAGTATTTATCGGCGCCATGAGGCTCGTTCATGATGTCGTAGGCGTAAAGGCCTTTCTGATCTTTCCAGCGTTTGGCAATTCGTTCGAGCAAATCACCGTACGCGGATATTGGTACGGCGTCGGTGCCTATGATTTGTTTGCGATAGCGTGCGTAGTTGTGGATATCCAGGATAACCCGCATATCGTATTTGGCGGCTTGTTCGAAAGTTTCCTCGATTCGCTTCGCGTAATCTTCATCAAGCTCACCGTTCAACTCTGGTTGAAGACGTTCCCACATGATGGGGAAGCGAATGGTTTTGATGCCCTTGTTCTTCCACTGTTCGAGGTAGCCGGGTTTGGGGAAGAAATAATTTGTGTTGAATTTCCCGGGGATGGCACTGCTGGCAAATGCGGCGCCACCGATGTTCAAACCGACCAGATCGATATTTTCTGCATAGCTCGTGGCACTCATAGCCGCAAGTGCGAGTCCGAGGAGTATTCCTTTTGAGCGCTTGGGCTTGCTGCATGTCCCTATCATTTTCACTGCCTCATTTTTCTATCGGAAAAGCCGCTTTTGCAGCTGCTTCGTTTGTCCGGTATTGGCGCCCAATGTTCATTTTTTCTGAATGCGGCACGGCCGGCACTTTACCCATCCAGATTTCCATGCATATTCAGATTCGGCGACGAATCGAAGAACTGACCGAGAAGCTCATATGAAAAACCCGCTCGCCAGAAGAACGGATCCTCTGATCGACAAGTTGAAGTTGCTGACCGAAGATGACACCCGCACTTTCATGTCCGAGCTGAAGAAGCGTGAGAGTCCTACGATTCTGGGCTTTTTGAATCAGCACGGTTACAACATTGCCCAGCGTGACCAACTGATTTTCAAAAGTTTCATGCAGGTCAACTATCTGTTGCGCGATGGGATAGGTATCAAGCTTGCTTGCATTTACAACGGAATCGATCCGAAAGCCAATTTGAACGGCTCTGACTTCATCCCAGAGCTGGTCGATGAGCTGGTTGGCGAATCGGAAGATTGCTGCGAGCTATTCGCCATGGGTACTCGCGAACCATGGTTGAGTGACGGGGCGCGTAATCTATTCGGCAGTCGCAAGTTTCATGCGATCGATGGCTTTCAGGAAACCGAAGACTATTTGAAGTTCTACCGTAAGCACCATGTGCCCGGACGTTTCCCTATCATCGTTCTGGCAATGGGCATGCCGAAGCAGGAGCAGGTGGCTCTGCATCTTCAACAGGCGATGGACACCAAGGCACTGCTGATCTGTGGCGGAGCCATTCTGGATTTCACGGCTGCGCGCTTCCCTCGTGCTCCGCTGATCTTTCGCAAGTTCGGGCTGGAGTGGGCGTTTCGCATGCTGATCGAGCCGCGCCGTTTGTTCAAACGCTACGCGATCGGTATCCCGATCTTCTTCTATTACCTGCTGCGCAACGCATTTTCGGGTAAGCCCCAAGTGGCTGGCTGGAGCGCGCTCAAGCGCGAACAGTAATAGATGAAACGGTCGCCCGAATATACGGGCGCCGTTAGCGGATCAGCTTGAGAAGGGTCAACGCGGAATCACTCTCAGCGACATCAGCAAGCTGAACAGGTAGTGCGCAGAAAGCGTGATCGAGTAAAGCAGAACCACCGACTCGATAGGCAGATCGAGTACATGTGCTGCAGTGAAGCAGGCAATGGTCAGGGCCGTTCGCTGCACGTTCAGCATCAGCAACAGACGTTGGCGCTCGAACAGTGATAGCAAGTGCGATGCTGGCGCATGGATGAACTGGAACAGCAGATAAATAGCCAGAATCGAAGCCAGTTGGCCAGCCAGCTCCCACTGGGCGCCGAACGCCAGAGCAAACAGATCCTCGCCAAGCGCCAACAGGACCAGTGCCGGCGCAATCGATAGCGCCAGGAGCCGTTTGATTACCGAGTAGGTAACCTCGCGGATTTCCTTGGGGCGTTTGCGGCCTAGCGAAGCGATCTCCGCGTAATAGGCTTTGCTCGTCGTGTAGCCCAGCAAGTTCATTGGCAAGGCCAGGGTCATCAGTGCCAGGCCGAGCTGACCGGTTGTTGCGGAGTTATAGATAGCCGCCGTCAGCAGGAGAGGAGACTGGCTTGAGAATATCTGCAGCAGTTGTGCAGGTAAGCGGTAGATCGGGAAACCTCGATAGTGCCGCAGCATGGTCCTGGCGCGATGAAGCGTAACGTGGCGCCAGAAGCGTCTTACGTCGCCATGGAAAGCCCGGATCACCGCCATCATCCCCGCACCGGCACCGATCACGTGCCCCAGCAGAAGCCCCAGCGGCATCATCCCCGCCACCCCTAAACCTATCTTCGCTACTGCCCCGACGACGCTCTGTTGCAGTTGGGTGCGGGCAATGATCGGGTATGCGCGTCGGCGCACCGCCCATATCTGCAGTATCTCGTAGAGCGCAGTTAGAAACAGGGCAAGCACGAGCAGGCCGCGGTAGGGTGTGATCGCCTCCATCGATACTAATGTCAGCAAGCTTGGCCCTGCGAGCCATAGAAACACACCTATGAGCAGGGTCATCAGGACGAGGAGAGCGCTTGATAAGGCCATCAGGGTCATCGCTGCCCCGTCTCTGCCTGGGAGAGGTACCGCCAGTTCGTAGCGAAGGGTCATCAGCGGCGTGAGGATCAAGAGCATCGCCGTGAACACCGACAGGATGCCGAAATCCTCCGGACTATAGATCCGGGTCAGGACCTGGATAGATAGCAGGCCGATGATCTTCGCCATCCCACTGCCGAGTGCCAATGTCGCCATGCCCTTGAACACGCCGGCGGAAGATCCGCCTGATAAGCGTTGCCTGGCTGCAGTTAGCTTTGCTGATAAGTCTAGGCTCGGCAATTGAGTCCCTCCCTGTGAGTGCGCCGCTCGAAAAAGCGGGGGCAGTCCATGCGGATGGTCATTGACCAGAATAAAGGTGTCTTCTAGCGCTGGTTGATGCCGAAGAAGATGTAGTTGCGCCTATGTGAAGCTTTTAAGGCACAAAAGTTTCAAATTGTTGCGTTTAGCCCTGTTCAATATCGTTTCCACAGCTTTAACGCACGACTTACGTGTTAACCACCGCCAATGGCTGAGGCGGCTGGCTCACTCCCCAGAGTCCTTCAAAAGTTGACCGACTCCTTCGTCATAGGTCAGTAGCCCATCCTGCTGGCGCGCAGGAGAGGTATACGGGTGCCGGGTCACGCGATCTTCATCCTGAATGTGCAGTACCTCGATGCCTTTGAGCTCCAGCACATCGGCGATCATGGATCGGTGGCATCTCCACCAAAGCACCTCGGCACACATCATCGCTGTGCGCCGCTGAGCCGCCAGCGACAGAAGATGGCTCAGCCCGCTGGCGAATCCCTCAGTGCGCAGGTGTTCGGCGTATCCCCGAAACGACGTATTCCGCCACGCGCTCGTGCTAGGACCGGGTGGCGCTTTTCGTCGGCCTCCCAGTTCTTCTATCCATATATAAGAAATACCGTGATCTTGGAGCGCGGCCTGGAGCGTGTCGGACATGTACTGCGGCAGTCTCCGAGACCCCGGAAACCGCCGTACATCCGCTATTGCCTCTATGCAATGGTGCTCAAGTAGCTCGATGAATGCTTCGCGGGTGCGGGTCGAGTGGCCAACCGTCCATATCTGCTGCGGTTGAGGCTCGCTCATCGGATCTTGCTCAGCGCGCTGCCCTTGTGCATCGCAACGTGGTCGGTCTTGTCGCTCTTGATTTCATATTGAGGCTCTTCAGGACTCGCGCGCCGCGTGTGGCCTTTGTAGTCGGTGTCTCTGGTGTGCATGGCCAGAACACGGCCCGTCACATAACCCGCTTCAGAGTTCCAGCGCACATGGTCCCCAACCTTGAATCGCTCATCACCCATACAGCCCTCTTGATCATTCCAAAATGGTTAGAAAATAACCAGATCAATGCGGAAGTGACACTTCCTCACCTATCTCCCGACCGGAAAAACCGCTTCCCTACGCCTACCGTTCGTCGGCTAAATGGATAGGTAGATATCTATTTATTCAATTAAAAAATTCAAAAAAATGACGCTGGAGATATCGTAATCCAGCGAGCTAAGGGGGGTGCGCGTCTATCGGCAGTAATAGCAAAAAGCCACAAACTAATAGCGCATTAATGGCCGGTCAAAAATGTGACGTAGGATTGGCGATCTAAACCCGTCAAATAAATTTTGAGTCTTTTTAGAAACCTATTATAAAGACACCACGCAACGGATTGCCGGGTTCCACCCAAGGTGATCCGGCGTCTTTTGCAACACGGTTCGTCCGGTTGCGCAAAGTCAGTTTTCTGCCCAGTAAGCGCCTGTACGACTCACTACAACTCCCGCCACTTGTTTAAAGGCTTCGGCCTTTTGAAGTATTAAGTTCCGGAGAGACAGAATGTCTATCAAAGTATTTACTGGTGCCCCTAAGGCACTTGTTCGCTCCATCGCGCTTGCTGCTGTATTCAGTGCAGTAACTTTCACAGGTCATGCAGCTGCTTCCACAACAGTAACTGCCTCTACCGCTGCTGCATTTACATCTCCCATTAACAAGTTCACAAGTAGTGAATTCCTTAATGGTGTATGGCGTCGCACTGCTGCGCTGTCCGTACCTGCTACTTCTGCTTCAACTGCCGCATTCAAGCCGGGCGTCCAGATCAAGTTTGCTGATGGTCAGGTCCGCAAGATCACCAGCGTTTACAAAGTTGGCGCTAATCTAAGCATCTATGTAGATGGCGGTCTCCTGGACGGGGACAAGGTCGGCGCGCCGCGCACTGTAAGCACCGTAGTACCGACGGCTGTAGCGCCAAGCGCGCCTGCTGTTACTGCCCCTGTAGTGACTGCACCCGCTGCGCCAAGCAGCACCTACACCGCGTCGATGAACAGTTTCACCAATGCTGATTGGGATAACGGCATCTACCGCAAGGCTGCGGGCTTCTCCATTCCGAAAACCACCACAAACAAAGCTGCCTTCGTGGTCGGGGCTTCGGTGAAGCTGGCTGACGGCCAGGTACGCAAGGTGTCAGCTGTTTACGACGTCGGCGCTCATCTGTCGGTAATGCTCAGCGGTTCAGTTCTCTCGGCCGCCAGCGTTGGCTACCCGAAAACCATCAGTGTTGTCTCCGGCACATCGACCAGCGCTCCAGTTGCAGTAGCACCAACCCCGGCTCCAACCCCTGCACCAACTCCTGCGCCAGCACCTTCGGTTCCGGTTGTCAGCGATGGCAGCGGTATCGATCTGGTTGGCGTTAACTTCGGTTCCGGTGTGTTTGATCCGGGTACCGTTCCAGGCATCTATAACAAAGGCTACACCTACGCTGACGAGTCTTATTACAAGCGTCATGCCGGCCTTGGGTTCAAACTGGTGCGCCTGGGCTTCCTGTGGGAGCGTATTCAGCCCAAGCTTGGCACCGAGCTGGATGCCGCTGAGCTGGCTCGCATCAAGCTGTCGCTTGATCACGCGCAGAAGTACGGCATCAAGGTCATCCTTGATATGCACAACTACTACCGCTACTACGGCAAGGTCATCAACTCGCCAGAAGTACCACGTGAGCAGTTTGCCGAAACCTGGCGCAAGATCGCTGTAGAGGTCTCCAGGCACCCGGCGATGTATGGCTACGGTCTGATGAACGAGCCGTACAACACCGGCAACAATCTCTGGCCGCAAACTGCTCAGGCAGCCGGTCAGGCCATCCGCAAGGTGGATCCGACCAAGTGGATTATGGTTGCAGGTGACCGCTACTCCAGCGCCTTCCACTGGCAGAAGTACAACACCTCACTGATCAACGATCCGTGGATGCGCGATCCGAAGAACAATCTTGTATATGAAGCTCACCAGTATCTGGACTTCGATTATTCGGGTACCTACACCAGGCGCGACGAGACTTATGCTCCGATGCTCGGCGTCGAGCGGGTCAAGCCTTGGGTTGAATGGCTGAAGGCGAACAAGCTGCGCGGTTACCTTGGCGAGCACGGCATTCCAGACTTCTCTCCGTCTGCCGTAGTTGCCACAGACAACCTGCTGGCTTACCTGAACGCCAACTGCATCCCGAGCAGCTACTGGGCAGCGGGTCCTCGCTGGGGTGAGAACATCATGGCACTGGACGTAGCGAGCGGTAAGCACCGTCCACAACTGGCGCCACTGCAAAAGCACGCGGCAGCCAAGAAGACTTGCTCCACCATCGGTCCGCTGTAATCACAGCTACCACTAAAAAGAACGGGCCTAGGGGCCCGTTTTTTTTGCCTTCGATTTAATGCGGCGACAAGCGATGCAGCTCGTCGGGTAAGGCCGGCCCTCGCTAAAGCTGAAAAAAAATCACGCTAACGGTTTTACATACAAGCAGCGCCAAGTCTGCCGTTTCGCTTGTTTTGTGCCGCTTCGCTTAAATGCCTTGGCTATGCGGCTTCGGAGAAGGATCTCACCAAAGTGCCATGATCCGCGGTGTGGAGCAGGGCGCTTATCTTTTCCTCTGGGTTCTAAATTGAGTGCCTTTGCCAGCCCGCAAAAGAATGGAACTCAAAATTTTGCCCCCGGTCACCTTATATGTGCGCACCGAAACACACAGCACGCGGCTCGCCGCTCTTGCTGTGTATTTACGGATTGTGGTCTTCCGGCCAAGCCATATAAAAGGTGAATCAAATGACTACACCCGATGAAGAAATTACTGGTTACGGTGGCCAACCAAAGACCGGCCCCAATTCGGCATCCAATACAACTGGATCGAATTATTCCAATTCAAGTTCGAACATCAACCAATCCGGCAATGTGAACCAAGGTTCTAATACCGGTTCCAGCACCACCGGCCATGCAGCCGAAGATGTCAAAGCCAAGGCTAAAGAAGCGGCCGATCAGGTTAAGACTCAAGGCAAATCTCAGTTGGAAGGCTATCGGGAAACCGCGGCTGATGAAATTGAGCGAGTAGCCCAGAGCGCCAAGGCAGCAGCGGAGCAACTGGAGGGTGATGACCGACTGGGCCTGTCAGGCTACGTGTCGGATATGGCCGAAAACATGGTTCATTTCTCCGAAAGCCTGCGCGGCAAGAGTGTCGATGAGCTTTTCCAAGATGTGAACCGCCTTGCGCGCAACAATCCCGCATTGTTCATCACTGGGAGCATCGCCCTTGGATTCGGGCTTACGCGGTTTGCCCGTGCTTCCAGCAAGCGAGCATCCCAAGGCGACTACGACCGTCACGACACCTCCAGTGGTTTCGCTGGATCCTCAGGTTCTCATGGTACCAGCCAGCATGAACTCAATGACCGGCTGAGTACTGGCCAGTCAGGCAATGTTGGCAGCGTTAGCAACGCGGGCGTTCCGTCCAGCGCGAGCAGTTCCCGTCCCACTACTGGCGCAAGCACTGGCGTTGGAACAGGTATTGGTACTGGTTCGGGTACCGGTGTTGGTTCTGGAATGACCGGCTCGGGTAGCTCCAGCACAGGCGCTAATACCAGTAACGGATTGGGCATCGGCTCGAATCCAGGTTCCGGCTCGGGTTCTACACCCAGCCGCGACGGCAAGGGTACTGACGGAGGACTTTTCCCATGAGCGAAGCACGTAAGACAACGACATCTACCTCGACCACAACGGTCGAGCCTGGGCTTCGTACCGAAACGGACACTTCAGTTGGCGGGTTGCTGAAGCAACTGACCCAGGAAGTGCCTTCCTTGATCACTAAGGAACTGGCTCTGGCAAAGGCCGAGATCAGCGAATCTCTGCGTGCCACCAAGGCTGGCGCGGGTAGCGTAGCGACTGGTGGTGCAGTGCTCCTCGGTGGCTTCATCGTACTGCTGATGTCAGCTGTGTACGGCCTGAGCAATGTCGTTGAGCCCTGGCTCGCGGCCTTGATCGTCGGCGCGGTGGTTGTGGTTATCGGGTTGGTCATGGTGTCTGCCGGCAAGAAGAAGTTCGAGGCTTCTTCATTCAAGCCTGAGCGCACCATTCATTCGGTCAACAAGGATAAAGAAGCAGTCAAGGGGCACACATCATGAGTACACGTAATCAGATTGATGCCGAAGCGCAAAAGGATCCAGCAGAGCTCGAACGCGAGATCGACCAGAAGCGCGCCGAGATTGGCAACATCGTCCATGCTCTGGAGAACAAGCTTTCTCCAGGCGAGTTGATCGACACGGCCCTGGGCTATGTGAAAGGCGGTGGCGGAGAGTTTTTCGGCAACTTGAGTAATACGGTCAAGGCCAATCCGGTGCCAACGCTGCTGACGTCTGTGGGCTTGATTTGGTTGATGGCTGGTCAAAATCGCCAGCCCCATTCAAATGTGACCACGACCCACTACAGTGCCGGTTCCACCGGCCCTTCGATGGGCGAGAAGATTTCCGCCAAGACCGAGGGCCTTAAGCAACAGGGTGCCGGTTTGAAAGAGAAAGCCAGCCAGATGACCCATAACGTTGCCGATTCGCTGGGCAATGCGCGCAGTCGCGCCAGTGACTCCAGCCGTCAGGCGTCTACTCGACTCAAAGGTGGAGCCGAGCGTGCCCGCGGCGGATTCAATCAATTGCTGCAGGAGCAACCTCTTGCGCTCGGAGCAATCGGCATTGCACTCGGTGCGCTGATTGCCGCGGCTGTTCCTCCTTCGCGTCGTGAGGATGAAATGCTGGGCGAGGCCAGCGACCGTATGACCGATCAGCTTCGCCACAAGGCTGAAGAGGGGTATCAGAAGGTTTCTGCCAAGGGTGAAGAGGTGGCACATCAGGTCAAGCAGGACATGAGCAGCGGTGACAGCAATCGCTCGAACACCAGTTCGACAGGCACCTCCGCTGGCGTCTGAGCTTGATTGTTGCTCTGACTTAGCAATTAGTAGCACCCGTTTCGCCGGTTCTGGCTTGAGTCAGAACCGGCGAAATTTCATAATCCGCTCCACGGCGCCGGTGTAGCTCAGTAGGTAGAGCAGCGCATTCGTAATGCGAAGGTCGGGGGTTCGACTCCTCTCACCGGCACCAATAAAAAGGGTTAGCTTTCGGCTAGCCCTTTTTATTGGCGGCAAGGGGGCGGTGTGAGTACTCCGCCGAGGCAAGTGGGCAGGCCTTGCGTACCAAACATGCCTGCATTCCTTGCAGGCATTTCTACGAAAGCACCTAGTGTCGCGGTCAGTTCACCGCTATTCGATCTGGATCCGACGAGTTTGCCGCTGCTGTTTCGTCATTTGCAGGCGCTTCATCGTAAAGCGCAACCATGTGATCGAGATTAGCCCTGACTTGCCCCTTCATCGCCTCGACCACAGCTCTAAGTTCCGCCCGCTGAGCGTCGCCGAATGAGTTGACCAGGTTGGTACCGATCTCGCTGATCTGACGAACCTCTGCAAAGCCACATACCTGTTTCGGCACCCATGTCTCGAGAAAGCTCGACAGCTTGATGACGTTCTGTGGGAGCAGCGCGATCTGCGGAACAGCGTAGGCCAGAGCCGTTATCGCCCCATGCAGGCTAGTGCCGCAGTAGAGCTTGCTGGATGCGATGCAACTGATGATGTCTTCGATATGGCCGCTATCAACGCGATAAGCACGCTCATCACCAAGAAGGCTCTGAAGCTTGTCCAGAGGCTCGTCGTCGGAATGGCCAGGAGCCTTGCCGATGGTCAGCAAAGCAATTTTGAGACCGGTATTGACGTTGAGTTCGGTCAACTGCTGAGCAATCGTCTCGATCCGTCGTTTGGCGTGGTGATCGGAAATATGAAAGACGATATGGCCGCGCTCGGCTGGATCGACCCGCTGCGGGAAGATATCCGAAATCAGAATCGCGCTGTCGGGGACGAGGTTGTGCTCTACATCGATCTTTTCAAGCTCAGCCGATGTCTCGCGGTCTCGCACAGAGACATATGTGCAGTCCTTGAGGTTCTGTTCAATCGCGTCGTGGATCAGCGGTTCCTTGCTGCTGATCTGGTTACCACCCACGCTGTTGTACATCACCTTGTAACCGGGCAGGTCACGTTCGCCGAGAACCAGCGGAACGTCCGAAGGAATGGATGTCAGCATCCGGCTCAGGTAGATGAAAGCCTTGTGGCCGATCAGGTAGGGGGTTGCCTTGATCGGATAGTAGATCGACTGTGGTGCAAGGTAGCCAATGATGCTTTCCCACTGCGCGGTCAGGCATTCACCGCCGGCAACGATGAGCATCGTCTTAGGCTGATCACTTGTTTCGTCCAGCGCCTGCTTCAGCGGAATGGTGGGGAGCGCGCCATACTGCGAAAGATCGGACGTCTTCGTGGCTGCGATCAATACAGAGAAGCGGCCGTTCGCTTCCAGATAACGTTTGAGGACTATTGCGAAGAGCAGGTCGCCATAGTTATGCCGATCGTAGGCTCCGTATGCGATCACCTTGACCTGTTCAGTCATATGGTAGGACTCCTTTCGATATGTTTGAACTGTACGTACAGCAGGGTGTTCTTCAGCGCTAACGCTACGGCCGTTGCAAAACAGGCCCCGTTGACGCCGTAGAGCGGAATCAGGATCAGATTGAGCACGACGTTGATCACACAGGCGGCGATGTTGTTGTGCAGGTAGCGGCGGTGATTGCCGGTCATGGTCATGAAGATGCCGAGCGGTCCGGCGGCCAGGACGAAGAAGTAACCGATGGCGAGGACCAGTAACGGGTAAACGCCCTGCTCGCGATACTCTGGACCGAAAACGGCAAGGATGTACTCGCGCAACAGGCCGATGGCGAGCAGGATCAGCATGGCCAGGGCAAGCATGAAGCGCGAATACTTACGCACGATCGCGAAGGCACCGGCCCGATCATTCTTCGCCCAACGTCTGGAGATGTCTGGCGCGATGGTGCCGTTGATGATGAACAGCAGGGTAGTGGACAACGCGGCGATCTTGGCCGCGACGTAATAGACGCTGACCTCGCTGGCCGAGCGCAGTACACCGAGCAGCAAAGTGTCCGAAAGCTCGATGATGCTGTTCATCACCGCAATGAGCATCAGCGGAACGCAGAGGATTAACATCTCTCGCCAACCCAGTGCAAATTCCATGCTCGAAGCGGGGAGGCTGACGTGAGCGCGCCATATCGAGCCGGTGATCGCCAGGGCAAAGCTGATCGCAAAGCAGATCACCACGTTGGTCAGATCGCTGCCAGTCAGTGCTACGAGCAGGAGCGTCAATGCGGGTTGAAAGGCGGTCTGCCAGAAAAGACCTTCGCTGGTCCTGTTCTTCGCCTTCAAGGTTTCGCTGGAAATGCTCAGGAGCGATAGCCCGAGTGCGGTGACCGCGAAGAGTACTGCGGCGTGCTCGAAATACGCCTGGGTGGTCTTCGAGAAATACACCACCGCAAGGCCGATCAGGAATGCGGGGATGTTCATCAGGGCCGCCAGCCCTAGCGCGCGGTGGAAGTAGCGACGCTGCTGACCTTCGGCCAGCGATGAAATGTTTTTCAGACAGGCTATGTCCAACCCTAACCGTGCCACTAGCGAAAGGAAGATGCCTAGCGCAACGCAGAAGAAGACAGTACCTGCGAGTTCTGGCACCAGCAGTCGGGCCAGCAGAATATTCAGGCCGAGCGTTGCGCCAGCACCGCTCCCTTTGGTCAGAATCAACCTGGCATATTTGAGGATGTCGGACTTCATTCCTGACTGTGGGGCTTCCGTTGCATATGCCGATTTCATTGAGTGCTCCAAGCTGCCGCAAGTAGCGCGGCACAAGCCATGTCTGGCGTATCCAGCGGTGTCGGCCGGCGAGATAGCTCCCTTCGGAAGCTGGCCTATTCCGATTTCCAGATATTGAAGTCGCGAGTTCCTGACCACGACGACGTCAAAAGAGACTTCATCCAGAGCCCTTCAGAGGCAGAAAGTTCCTCATCGGGTGCCGGGCGGGCGAGATCCGGTCACGGCGGCGTAAGCACTTGCGTAGTGGTGCTAACGGGTGCGCGACAGTCGGGTGCGGAGTTGTCGAACTCTTGTAGAGGCTGGTCGTCCCAACTTGAACGGGTTCGATTTATTCAGGGGTAACAAGATGGCATTGCTGGAGACGCGTGGAGTAGGCGCTTTCGAATTGTTGAAACGTACAGTGAAGGAGTTCAGCAATGACGACATGACGACCTATGCCTCGGCGTTGGCCTATCGCGGAATATTTTCGTTGTTTCCTTTTCTGCTGTTCCTCATAGCCATGCTCGGAATGTTGGATCTACAGGAATTCTTCACTTGGTTGCGCGAACAGGTTTCGTTGGTATTGCCGCCCGATGCTCTGGATCTGGTCAATCCGGTAATCGACCAGATGCAGGACCAGAAGAGCGGCGTGCTATCGGTGGGTATTCTTGTCGCGCTCTGGTCCGCTTCCATCGGTGTCCGATCGCTGATGAACGCCATGAACAGGGCATACGATGTAGAGGAAGGCAGGCCTACCTGGAAGTTGATGTTGCTGGCGGTGGCATACACCATCGGTTTAGCCCTCATTCTTCTCGCCACGGCCGGCTTGATGATTACTGGGCCGCAAGTGATGGAGTGGCTCGCCTCGCAGATCGGCTTGAAAGAAATTGTGGTCACGCTCTGGACATGGCTGCGCTGGCCGGTGATCGTGATCCTGATGATGCTGGTGGTCGCACTGATTTATTACGTCACGCCGGACGTCGAGCAGGAGTTTCGCTTCATAACTCCGGGTTCGGTGCTTGCCGTCATTGTGTGGATCGCTGCCTCGATAGCGTTCGGCATCTACGTGCAGAACTTCGGCAACTACGATGCGACCTACGGCAGCATTGGTGCGGTGATCGTGTTGTTGCTGTACTTCTATATATCGGCGGCTGTGTTGCTCTTCGGCGCTGAAATGAACGCGGTGATAGAACATGCCTCAGCCGAAGGCAAGGACGATGGGGACAAGAAGCTGGACGGCTGAGATTCACTGCTGCGGTAGTCGTAACCCTATGTTGCGAACAACGGTGCAAGGCGATGGTCCATTGATTTCATTGCAGAATCTTTCAGGAGCGGGCTTTCCACGGCTTGGGTCGGTGAAACCTTAGCCGACAATCGTTTCCTGAGGCTCTGCATCGAGACCTATTGGAGACGCTTCATCTTGCACATCGCCGACATGACCATGTTCTATGCACCCGCCAGTGGTGGGGTGCGTACTTACCTCGAAGCCAAACACCGCCGCTTGCAGCTGTATGCGGGGGTTCGCCATAGCATCCTGGTACCCGGCGACAGCTACAACCATAGCGGCGGGATCTACCAGATCCCGGCGCCGGCTCTGCCTTTTGGCAAGGGCTATCGATTCCCCGTACGCCGTGCGCCCTGGCGCAATCAGCTGCGCATATTGCGCCCAGATGTAATCGAGGTAGGTGATCCGTACATGACGGCCTGGGCGGCGCTGGATGCCGGGCGGCGGCTAGACGTTCCCGTGATCGGCTTTTATCACTCGGACCTGCCATTGTTGGTCAGCAACCGTATTGGTGGCTGGCTGGGCGGCAACATGAACGGCTACGTCTCGCGCCTCTATAGCAGCTTTGATCGGGTTCTGGCCCCAAGCCGTGTAATGGCGGAAAAGCTGAAGCTACTGGGCGTCGACAATGTGTTCGTTCAACCCCTGGGTGTCGACCTTGAAACGTTTCGGCCGGATCGGCGTGATCCGCAGATTCTTCGCGAACTCGGGCTGGCGGATGACACGCGACTGATGATCTTCGCTGGTAGAGGCTCGCGGGAGAAGAATATCGACGTGCTTCTTGAAACCGCCAGGCTATTGGGCAAGCCGTACCACCTGCTGCTGGTTGGCTCGAGCATGCCGCATCGGATACCAGCAAACGTTTCGGTTATCGATCGCTTCTGCCCTGCGGCAGATGTCGCCCGTTACATGGCCAGCAGCGATGTGCTCCTGCACGCGGGGAATCAGGAGACGTTCGGCCTCGTGGCGCTTGAAGCCATGGCCAGCGGCATTCCGGTGATCGCAGCGCGTGCAGGTGCGCTGCCAGAGCTGGTGCCCTTTCATACCGGCCGCCTCTGCCGTCCGCTCGATGCGCAGGCCATGGCGCAAACCGTGCGCGAACTATTCGAAGACGATCCGCGTTTGCTCGGGGCTCAGGCGCGCCAGCACGTCGAGTCGCATCACGCCTGGGACGCCGTGATCGCGGGCCTGCTGGCGCACTACCATGCAGTGCTTGGCACCGCCGACCTGCCGGTTGCCGTACATGGCTGAGCGCACCTTGATGCTGGTGCTGCATGATGTGGCGCCCGAAACCTGGCCGGACTACGAGGCGTTCGTCGAGGAGGTCGATGCGCTGGGGCAGGTTCCTATTTCCTGGCTGGTGGTGCCCGATTTCCATCGTCGTAATCCGCTCGATGCACATCCGGGATTTCGTCGAATGCTCGACGGGCGTCTGGGGCGAGGTGATGAACTGATTCTGCATGGCTGCTACCACGCTGACGAGGCTCCGGCTCCACGCACGCCGCGCGACTGGTTCATGCGCCGAGTCTTCACGCACGAAGGCGAGTTCTATCCGCTGGGCCGGGATGAATCAGCGCAGCGGCTGGAGCATGGCATGCAGCTGTTCGAGCGTAGTCAATGGCCGCTGCATGGGTTCGTGGCACCGGCCTGGTTGCTTGGCCCCGGAGCGCGGCAGGCGCTGGCAGGCACCAATCTGACCTACACCAGCGACCCGAGTCATTTCTATCTACTGCCCGACTATCAGCCGATAGATGCCCCGGGTCTGGTCTGGAGTGCTCGCAGCGCATGGCGTCGAGGCATGTCACGCGTGGTCAGTGAAAAGATGCTCGCCCGCCACCGACAGGCACCCGTGCTGCGTCTCGGTTTGCACCCTGTCGACATGCGCCACGATTTTTCGCGGCGTTACTGGCTGAGTCTGGTGACTCGCCTGTTGGAAGATGGGCGGCATGCCTCGACCAAGATCGATTGGTTGAAGCGCAACGTATTGGTATCGAGTGCCGCAGCATGAGCGGGCGATGGTGGCTGCTCCTCGGCGCGCTGGTCGTGGCCGGGGCAATCCCGCTGGTGCTGGGTGGCAGTGAGCTGTTCGAGCGCCTGCTGCGATTTCCGTTCTGGCTGCTGCTGACCATGCTGAGCATGATCGTGCTCGGCTGGTATCTCAACGCACTGCGGCTGCGTCTGTTGGTCGGTAGGCGACGGCTGGGGCAGCGGCGTGCACTGGGTGTGGTCATCGCCACGGAATTCGCGATCTGCGCGACACCGGGGGGAGCTGGTGGGCCGCTTACGATGATGGCTTTGCTGCTCCGGCATGGCGTGGCGCCGGCCAAGGGCACGGCGACCTACGCTGTCGAGCAACTGACCGACCTGCTGTTCTTCGCCTGTGCGCTGGTGGGCGTGCTGATCTACGCCGTCACCCATTCGCTTAACGCGTATATCGCTAGCCTGCTCGGGTTCAGTGCTGCGTTGCTGATCGGGCTGATGGTGGTGCTCGCGCTGCTGGGCCGTTTCCACCGTCAGGTATTTCTCCTCAACGGTTGGTTGGTGAGTCGGCTGGGAGTGAAGGGCGCGCGTAAGCGCTCATGGGCTAGAAAAGTGCTGAGCTTCCGCAATGCGCTGCTGGATTGCTTCCGCCTGCCGCGAAAGGTCCTGCTGGGTGTATTCGTGCTCACCACCCTGCACTGGCTGCTGCGCTACAGCGTGCTGTACATGACGCTCCAGGGATTGGGCAGTCAGCTGGCCTGGGCCTGGACCTTTATCGTACAGCTGCTTGCGTTGACCGCCGGGCAGTTGAGCCTGCTGCCGGGCGGTGCGGGCAGTGCCGAGCTGGCTTCAGCCGCGTTGCTGACGCCGTTGGTTGGGAAATCCACCGCGGCCGCAGCGATTCTTATCTGGCGCTTCGTGACCTACTACTTCTATCTGATAGTGGGCGCGCCACTGTTTCTCCATCTGGCCGGGCGCCCACTGTTCGATCGATTGGTCAGGGCGCGAGGACGTTGAACGAGCGCTCTGGAGTGGTACGTCTGACCTACCGTTCCTCGGGAAGACGAAACTAACGCTACCGCCCCCCGGTCAATTTTATGTAACCCATGAAGCCAAGAGGTAAACGCCATGAGCAGTACTGGAGATAAGATGAAAGGCAATCTCAACGAAGCCGCTGGCAAGGCCAAGCAGGGGCTCGGTGAGGCGACTGACAATGAGCGGATGAAGAATGAAGGCCGCGGTCAGGAACTCAAAGGTGACGCCCAGCAGGTGAAAGGCGAAGCCAAAGACACCATCAAAAAAGGCGTCGACCGCGCCTGACATATATATGTCGAATGAAAAATGCCCGCTAATGCGGGCATTTTTTATAGCTGCTGAACGATCAGCGCTCCAGGTGTTGAAGCTTGTCCTTCACACCGTCCCAGTCTTCGGCATCCGGTAGTGCATCCTTTTTCTCCGTGATATTCGGCCAGACTTCAGCCAGATCAGCGTTAAGCTCGATGAACTCCTGCTGATCATCTGGTACTTCATCTTCGGAGAAAATTGCCTGGGCAGGGCATTCCGGCTCGCAGAGTGCGCAGTCGATGCACTCATCCGGATGAATGACCAGAAAGTTCGGGCCTTCGTAGAAGCAGTCCACCGGACAGACTTCCACACAATCGGTGTATTTGCACTTGATGCAGTTGTCGGTGACGACGAAGGTCATTCTAGCTATCTCCTCGGGCGTTTCAGGTGGCGTTGCAATGACGCCCCCGTTCGGCAGGGCTATGGCGACACCAGGCAAATGCCGCCTATATCCAAAAATGCGCGCGATTCTAGCAGCTTTTTAGCGGCAGTCAGACTCGCGTTTTCAGGTTGTATAGCAGGTCCAGTGCTTGTCGCGGCGTCATATCATCGGGATTGATCCGTCCCAATTCCTCGATGACAGGGTGCGGCAGGCTCGCGAACAGGTCGTTTTGCATCGGTGGTGCGGGCTGCCCGGCGGGCATCTTCGGTGTTTCATGGGGCAAGCTGGTGGTTTCCAGCCGCGACAGATGGTCGCGCGCACGCTGAATTACTTCTCCGGGCACGCCTGCAAGCTGCGCCACAGCCAGCCCGTAACTCTGGCTCGCCGGCCCCGGCAGAACGTGATGCAGAAAGACGATGCGCTCGTTGTGCTCGGTAGCCGAGAGGTGAACGTTGGCCACCACTGGCTCGCTTTCCGGCAGTATCGTCAGCTCGAAGTAGTGAGTGGCGAAGAGGGTAAAGGCGCGCAGTTTCGCCAGATGCTCTGCAGCAGCCCAGGCCAGTGACAGACCATCGAAGGTGCTGGTACCGCGTCCAACCTCGTCCATGAGTACCAGGCTGCGATCACTGGCGTTGTGCAGGATGTTGGCGGTTTCGCTCATCTCTACCATGAATGTGGAGCGGCCTCCTGCAAGGTCGTCGGAAGACCCGATGCGCGTGAATATCCTGTCTACCAACGAGAGCTCGCACGCTTTGGCCGGGACGAAGCTGCCGATCTGAGCCAGCAATACGATGAGGGCGGTTTGTCGCATGTAGGTCGACTTACCGCCCATGTTCGGGCCGGTGATTACCAGCATGCGGGTGTCGTCATCGAGATCGAGGTCGTTAGCCACGAAAGGCGTTTGCAGCACCTGCTCGACCACGGGATGGCGGCCCTGCTCGATTTGCATGCAGGGATGATCGACGAAGCGGGGCCGGTTGAGGTCCAGAGTCAGCGCGCGTTCGGCAAGGTTGCTGAGCACATCCAGCTCGGCCAGGGCCGCTGCGCTGTCCTGCAGCGGCGCCAGATGCCCGATCAGGCGCTCTAGCAGCTCCTCGTAAAGCTGTTTTTCTCGTGCCAGGGCGCGACTCTTGGCCGATAGCGCCTTGTCTTCGAATTCTTTCAGCTCCGGGGTGATGAAGCGCTCGGCACCTTTGAGCGTCTGCCGGCGGATGTAGTCAGCGGGAGCGGACTCGGCCTGCTTGCTTGGCAACTCGATGAAGTAGCCATGGACACGGTTGTAGCCGACCTTGAGGTTGGCGAGGCCGGTGCGGGCCTTTTCCCGTGTCTCCAGATCCATCAGGTACTGGCCAGCGTTCTCGGACAGCGACTGAAGTTCGTCCAGTTCGGCGTCGTAGCCGGCTTTCAGCACGCCGCCTTCGCGGATCACCGCGGGCGGATTGTCGATGATCGCCTTCGCAAGCAGTTCGGCCAGCTCGGGATAGCTACGGATCGTGGCGGCCAGTGCGATGAGGTGAGGCGCTACCAGTTCCTGCATTCCGACCTGTAGTTGGGGCAGGGCGGCTAGGGCGTCACGCAGTCGTGCGAGGTCTCGCGGGCGCGCGTTGCGCAGTCCGATCCGCGCCAATATGCGCTCGAGGTCGCCAATTTCCTTTAACTGCGGCTGGATCTGCTCGAAGCGGTAATGCTCGAGCAGGCAGGTGATGGAATCCTGCCGTGCCTCGAGAATGTCGCGGTCACGTAATGGGCGGTTGAGCCAGCGACTGAGCAGCCGGCTGCCCATGGCCGTCTGGCATCGGTCGACGACCGACTGCAAGGTGTTCTCTCGTCCACCGCCAAGGTTGATGTCCAGCTCCAGGTTGCGCCGGGTGGCGCCGTCGAGGATCACCGTATCGTCGAGACGTTCATGGCGCAGGCTACGCAGGTGATGCAGGGCAGTGCGCTGGGTCTCCTTGGCATAAGTCAGCAGGCAGCCGGCGGCGCCAATGGCCAGGGTCAGCTTCTCGCAGCCGAAGCCTTTCAGATCCTGGGTGCCGAACTGCTGGCAAAGCCCTTTGAACGCGCTGTCTCGGTCGAAATCCCAGGGCGCACGCCGGCGCACGCCGCGGCGTTTCTCAAGTGGAAGCCCGGCAGGCCAGTCATCGGGGATCATCAGTTCGGCCGGGTTCAGGCGCTCGACTTCAGCCAGCAGTGTTTCCCAGCCGCCGAATTCCTGCACGCTGAATCGGCCACTGGTGATATCCAGCACCGACAGACCGAACAGCTTTTCATCACCCACCACGGCGGCGAGCAGATTGTCGCGGTGCTCATCCAGCAAGGCTTCATCACTCACCGTCCCGGGCGTGATGATGCGCACGACCTGACGCTCCACAGGGCCTTTGCTGGTCGCCGGATCACCGATCTGCTCGCAGATCACCACCGACTCGCCAAGCTTCACCAGTCGGCTGAGGTAGCCTTCGGCAGAGTGAAAGGGTATCCCTGCCATGGGAATCGCGTTGCCACCTGACTGGCCGCGCGCAGTCAGCGTGATGTCCAGCAGCTTTGCGGCCTTCTTCGCATCGTCATAGAACAGCTCATAGAAATCTCCCATGCGGTAGAACATCAGTTGTTCCGGATGCTCGCGCTTGAGCTTCCAGTACTGCTGCATCATGGGCGTGTGATGGGACAGGTCTTGTGACGACATATGGCTCGATACTTGAACTTGAGTTGATTGCGGGTGGTAATTGCCATGGCATGGGTCGATGGCGCCCTGGCGCGACCCTAAGGCAGACCACGCTTTGCGGGCTGAATAAAATCGGCAAGGTTAGCACGCGCGGCGGTGCTATCGATGCCGCATGCATGCGTACGGCATTGCCGCCGGGCGCGGCTCACCGAGTATCCTTGCATCAGCCCAATCAGCCACCGTGTGAGCATCTTTTATGACAGAGCTGACCCAAGCACTGGATGCGGCGCCCAGCCTGCTCATCGTGGGCCTGGTGAATGTGCTGATCGTCGCAACGGTCGTCGGTGTTCACTACGAGTTTCTGCTGCGCCTGTCGATCCGCAGAAACAAGCCGCGCTTCAATCATAGAGTGGCGATCGTGTTTGGCGTCTGTGGCGCGCTCATGGCGCATGCGGTGGAGGTCTGGATCTTCGCCTTCGCCTATTTCTTCATGAGCCAGCTGCCTGGCTGGGGCGAACTCTCCGGCAATGTCGATGGTGGGCTGATGGATTGTGTCTATTTTTCCTTCACTACCTTTACCACCCTTGGTTTCGGCGATATTCATCCGGTCGGCCCGATCAGGTTTCTGACTGGTATCGAGGCCCTGACCGGACTTGTGCTGATTACCTGGACCGCCTCGTTTCTGTTTCTGGAAATGCAGCGGCACTGGGACAGTGGGGAGCCGCGCTAGATCAATCCAGAATTGGTCACGCGCTCGATCGAGCAAGCTGGAGATTGCCTGCTATGGTTGGCGTCTGACCTGCCGTACTGGAGTTGCTACATGTCGTCCATCACCGATCTCGCAGCGCGCCTAGGTGCCGCATTGCGTTCGCAGTCTGCGCAAGTGACCACAGCCGAGTCCTGTACCGGCGGCGGGATAGCCGAGGCAATCACGCGGATTGCTGGCAGCTCCGCCTGGTTCGAAGCCGGCTTCGTCACCTATTCCAACTCACAGAAAACCCGCCAACTGCAAGTGCCAGAGCATCTTTTCGTCGATGTGGGCGCGGTAAGTCGCGAAGTGGTCGAAGCGATGGCGCGCGGCGCGCAACAGGCCAGTGCCGCTCGTTATGCCGTGGCTGTCAGCGGCGTGGCTGGGCCAGGAGGTGGGTCGCCAGAGAAGCCGGTTGGAACGGTGTGGCTGGCCTGGGCCTGTGGTGATCAGAAGTTTGCCCGGTGTTTCCATTTCGGCGGAGACCGACAGGCGGTTCGTGAACAGAGCGTAGAAGCGGCGCTTGTCGGATTGATCAAGCTGGTGTCCGGAGAAAATCCAATTGAGGGCTAGGCGGTCGTTTTTGCCTATGCTCTAATACTGTCTACTTATACAGTTGTCGTGGCCTCTGGCCCTCTTGATCAAGTGAGGATTGTAATGGACGAGAACAAGAAGCGCGCCTTGGCTGCTGCCTTGGGCCAGATCGAAAAGCAGTTCGGTAAAGGCGCGGTCATGCGTATGGGCGATCATGATCGCCAGGCTATTCCCTCCATTTCCACTGGCTCGCTGGGCCTGGACATTGCGCTCGGCATCGGTGGCTTGCCTAAGGGACGAATCGTTGAAATCTACGGCCCGGAGTCCTCGGGTAAGACTACGTTGACCCTGTCGGTGATTGCGGAAGCACAGAAGATGGGCGCCACCTGCGCCTTCGTCGACGCCGAGCACGCGCTTGATCCCGATTACGCTGGCAAGCTCGGCGTCAATGTCGACGACCTGCTGGTTTCCCAGCCGGATACCGGCGAGCAAGCGTTGGAAATCACCGACATGCTGGTGCGCTCCAACGCGGTCGACGTAATCATCGTCGACTCCGTTGCTGCGCTGGTGCCAAAAGCGGAGATCGAAGGCGAGATGGGCGATACCCACGTCGGCCTGCAGGCACGCCTGATGTCTCAAGCGCTGCGCAAGATCACCGGTAATATCAAGAACGCCAACTGCCTGGTCATCTTCATTAACCAGATCCGCATGAAGATCGGTGTGATGTTCGGTAGCCCGGAAACCACAACCGGTGGTAACGCACTGAAGTTCTACGCCTCGGTCCGTCTCGACATTCGCCGCACTGGCGCAGTGAAAGAAGGCGACGAAGTGGTTGGCAGCGAAACCCGGGTCAAGGTCGTCAAGAACAAAGTGGCGCCGCCGTTCCGCCAAGCCGAGTTCCAGATCCTCTACGGCAAGGGTATCTACCGCAATGGTGAGGTCATCGACCTCGGCGTGCAGCAAGGTCTGGTCGAGAAGTCTGGTGCCTGGTACGCCTACAAGGGCAACAAGATCGGCCAAGGCAAGGCCAATGCAGCCAAGTTCCTGGAAGAGAACGTCGAGATCGGTCGCGAGATCGAACAGCAGATCCGTGACAAGCTGTTGGTGGTTGCGCCGAATACCAAGGCCAACCCGGTAACCGAAGACCTGGCCGAAGCTGATCTCTGATCGTTATGCCTGTAGTGCTCGATAGCCCCGCCGCCGTGCGGCGGGCAGCTATGGATCTGCTGGCCCGACGTGAGCATGGCCGCGTCGAGCTGAGCCGCAAATTGAGATTGCGCGGTGCTCCTTCGGAGCTTATCGATCCGGCACTGGATCGTTTGGCCGATGAGGGGCTGTTGAGCGAAGCGCGTTACCTCGAAAGCTTTGTACGCATGCGTGCCAACGCGGGTTACGGCCCCTTGCGCATTCGTGAAGAACTGGCTCAACGGGGCTTGGCTCGTGAAGCAATCGAGCAAACGCTGCGTGATAGCGGCTTTGACTGGAATGCCCAGCTTTACGAAGTATGGCTACGTAAGTTCGGAGAGTTGCCCGGCGATCAGCGTGAAAGGGCCAGGCAAGGCCGTTTTCTGAGTTATCGAGGCTATCCCCTAGATATGATTGGCCGTTTGCTTCGCGGTGGCTCGTTCGATTGATTTGACGATGTGCCTTAAAAGCCAGGTGTAGAACCTCTCGCAGCAGCCTCACCTCCTGGCTTTCAATAGCGTTGCTTAACTCCGCCAGTTTTCTATCGCGTTGATGAAATCGGTCAGTTCGCGAAGACGCCCATGATCCCGACCATTGAATACGAAGCTAAGCCTCGGTAACGGCTGGAGCTCGGGCTCGTCGAGCTCCATCTCGCAGCAGGGTTGCTGCTCGAAGCCATCTCTCAGACACAAATCGGCGAATGCCTCATTCATATGCGCGAGTGCCTGCTCGGTCAGCACGTGATTCATGCGCATGACGAAACGATCCTTTAGCCAGCGGCTGGAGTGAAAGTTGCGATAGAAATGGTCGATCTCCGCCGCAGCGTCTTCAGCATTGTTCACCAAGCGCATTAGACGCATGTCTGTCGGCAGGATGTAGCGATTGCCCTCCAGTTGATGGCGCATAAAGCTCAACGCGTCCTTCCAGAATGTGCCGCCCGGCTCATCCAGCAAGACGATTGGCACCAGAGGGCTCTTGCCTGTCTGGATCAGCGTAAGGACTTCCAGCGTCTCGTCCAGTGTGCCAAACCCGCCGGGACAGAGAACCAGGGCGTCTGCCTCTTTTATGAAGAACAGCTTGCGAACAAAGAAGAAGTGGAAGGACAGAAGGTGATCAGTGCTATCCACGGTGGGGTTGGCATGCTGTTCGAAGGGCAAAGTGATATTCAGCCCAAGGCTGTTATCCGTCCCGGCACCCTCGTGTGCGGCTGCCATGATGCCGCCGCCAGCGCCCGTTATGACCATCAGCTCGTAACGTGCCAGGGTTTCTCCAAGCTCACGCGCCAAGGCATATAGCGGATGTTCGACAGGGGTGCGGGCCGAACCAAAGACCGTAACCTTACGCCGACGCTTGAACTGATCGAGGCGGCTAAAAGCATGCTCCATTTCGCGCATGGTCTGGAGCAGGATCTTGGCGTCCCAGCGGCTTCGGTCGGCTTGTGCCATACGCATGACGGTCACCAGCATTTCCCGGTACAACGGAAGATTCTGGCTGCCGGGCGGAACGGCCAATGCAGCGAGTTCGTCGATCTTTTTCGTCAGCTCAGGCCCACTGGTCTTGAAGTGTCGCGACAGATAGTCGTCTGGTTCGAATGGCATACAGCGTCTCCCATTTAGTGGCACTTGAGGTGTTGCTCAGTGCCGCCAGGCGATGTATTTCGGTGAAGTGCGCATGGCTGAGCGTAACGGGACAGCCTGCATTTACGCACTTCGTTTCTGTATCGATTCCCCCCAAGACTAACAGCCGGGCGCTACATTCATCTCAAGACATGCAGCAGCAGATGGATACCTATTATGGTTTGGCAGCTGCAGCCAGGGCAGAGCGACGTCAGAGCGCGATGCGGTCGCCAGGTTCTGGAATGTTTGCCTTCCAGCCCAGGCGGTTACTGAGCGCCTGCTGCAGTGTTTGCATCTTTTCCCGTTCGCCGTGGACGAGGTAGAGCTCCGGTCTGCTTTGAAAATTACTTGCCCATTCGATCAGTTGTGACTGCCCTGCATGTGCCGAAAATCCGCCAAGGGTATGTACCCTGGCATTCACCGCGATGCGCTGATGCAGCAGCTTCACGGTCTTCGCACCGTCGACGATAGCGCGCCCGAGTGTGCCACGCGCCTGGAAGCCTGGAATTACCAGATGACACTCGTTTCGCCAGAGATTGTGTTTGAAGTGGTGGAGTATTCGCCCGCCGCTGCACATGCCGCTGCCGGCAATCACTATCGCACCGCTCTTGAAACGGTTGATCGCCATCGATTCTTCGGGTGTCGGGGTCGCTCGAAGTATCGGTAGCCATTTCTCGATGTGGGTAAGGTGCCCCTCAATCTGCACCCCGGGCCAAGTGGCATCGACCGCCAGCTGTTCGCGGAACAGCGAGTAGATGTTGTTTGCGCCGATGGCCATCGGGCTGTCCAGAAAGACCCGCTGCTGAGGCACCCGTCCTTGTTGATAGAGCAGGCCCAGGTAGTAAATCAGGTCCTGCGTACGACCGACCGCGAAGGAAGGCATCAGGACGTTGCCGCCATCCTGATGCGCCTGCTGAAGAATGTCCGCGAGCTCTTCGATGGTCTCGTCATGATCGCGATGATCGCGATCACCGTAGGTCGACTCCATGAGCAGAACATCCGCTTCATGAAGCGGTGTCGGACGGTGCATGAGCGGGGAGTACGAATTGCCGAGATCTCCGGAGAATACGAGCCGGCGCTTCTCGTCAAAGTCCTCGACATCGGCCTGCACGATGGCCGAGCCAAGAATGTGTCCCGCGTCGAACAGTGTCACATTTATCCCTAGGGCCGCTTCGAAGGTTTCACCGTATTCATGCGGAACTCGCAGTTTCAGCATGCGCTCTGCATCAATACGCGTGTAAAGCGGTTGGATCGGGGGTTTGCCGAGGCGGGCCCGCCATTTGTTCTCCCATTCGGCATCCTTTTCCTGAATGCTCGCCGAGTCGAGCAGCATCAGTTCGACCAGCTTGCAGGTTGCATCGGTGGCGTGAATCGGACCGTTAAAGCCTGACGCCACCAGCCTCGGTAACAAGCCGCTATGGTCGATGTGCGCGTGAGACAGCACCACTGCATCCAAGGTTGTCGGGTCGAAGGCGAAGCCGGCCCGATTGCCTTCCTCTTCCTCGCGACGGCCTTGATGCATGCCGCAGTCGAGCAGCACGCGCGCGCCGTCATGGGTCTCGACGAGGTAGCTGGACCCGGTCACTTGTTGAACTGCGCCGAGAAAACTGAGCAAAGCCATAAGGCGTCTCCACGCTGGAAATTGAGGCGAGTGTGCAGATCTCTGTGAGGACGCGTCTTGATGCATATCAGAGAGGCGGGCGAGAACGCTGACTAGACTGTCGCAACCGCCACTTAACGGAGCGCCCTATGAATCAGTTACTCCCCAGCCTAGGCGAGTTGGACCGTCACGCTGAAGCACAGCCCGAATTCGCATGCTGGCGAGCCGGTTATGGTCCGTTCAAGCACGCGCTGGAGACCCAGGCAGCGGTGTTCCGTCTGGCCCATCAGCTGGTACAAGCCGGCCTACAGCCAGATGTCGCCAGCGTATATCGACTGTTGCAGGCCATCGACAGGATAGGCTCGGCTGGTCTCTGGCTCGTGGTGCACATGACCTATGCCCGGCGCATCAGGCTCGATGGTGCAGCCCTCACGGCGGAGGATTTCAAACCATCACCCGAAGGGCACACTGGCGGTTCGCTGAACATGGTCCCAGCCTATGCTGGTTATCTCGGGCTGAATGCCCTGACCGGCAGCACCCGCGCCTGGATGATGGGCCAGGGCCACTGCGTGGCGGCGATCGAAGCGTTGAATCTGCTGACTGACAATCTTCATCCTGAACAGGCTCAGGTCTATGGCAACGGCGAGGCCGGTATCAATCGTCTGTTGGAGGATTTTTACGGTTATGCCCAGGGCGCCGATGGCAGCCCGTCTGCTCCGCTCGGGAGTCATGTCAATGCCCATACCGGCGGCGGCATTGCGGAGGGAGGCTACCTCGGCTTCGCTGAGCTGCAATACGCCCACCTGCCGCTTGCTGGCGAGACGCTGGTGGCGTTCCTGTCTGATGGTGCGGCTGAAGAGCAACGCGGCAGCGACTGGATTCCACGGTGGTGGCGCGCCGAGGACTGCGGTGTGGCATTGCCGATCATGATCGCCAATGGTCGGCGCATCGAACAGCGCACTCAGCTCGGCACGCATGAGGGGCTCGAGGGATTCCGCCAGCATCTGAGTCGCTGCGGGTTCGATCCGCTCACCTTTGATGGGCGCGATCCTGCTGCATTCGTGTGCACCCTTTGGGAAATGGAGCAGCGTCTTGCTCGGCGTATGGAAGAAAAGTCCCGAGGACTGCTGCGTTACCCATTGCCGATCCCTTACGGTATTGCAGAGACTGAGAAAGGATTCGGCTTCTATGGAGCTGGAAGCAACGCGGCGCACAATCTGCCGCTGCCCGGCAACCCACACGTCGACGACCGCTCACGTGAGCTGTTCAACAGCCACGCGGCCCCGCTGTTCGTACCTTGGAAGGAGCTCGACGCGGCTCGGGACCTGTTGGCGCAATCGCGGCACGGGCGCACGGCGGAGCGTGACAATGCCTTGGCCCTGAGGCGCCCTGCTGCGCCTGTAATGCCACCCCTGAATTATAGAAACCAAGCCTGCTCGCCAATGCGCGCGGTGGACGATTTTTTCGTAGAACTGACCCGGGCCAACCCCTTGCTGCGCCCTCGAGTAGGCAACCCCGACGAGCTGGCGAGCAATCGTTTGGGGGGCGTGCTCAAAGCACTCAAGCACCGGGTTGTCGATCCCGAAAGCGAGTTCGAGGCCGTGGATGGCAAGATCATCACCGCGCTAAACGAAGAGGCCGTTGTTTCGGCATGCCTGGCCAATCAGGGCGGTCTGAATCTGGTCGCCAGCTATGAAGCCTTTTGCGTAAAGATGCTCGGCGCGGTGCGGCAGAGCCTGATCTTCTCGCGGCAACAAAAGGAAGTGGAGCGCCCGGCCGGCTGGCTCGGTTGGCCGATCATCGCCACTTCGCATACCTGGGAGAACGGCAAGAACCAGCAATCGCATCAAGACACCACGTTCTGCGAAGCGCTATTGGGTGAGATGAGCGACATGGTCAGGGTTCTTTTCCCGGCGGACCATAACAGCGCGCTCGCCTTGCTTCCCTCGATTTACCAGGCTCGCGGCGCACTGGCCTGTCTGGTGATGCCCAAACGCGAACGGCCAGCGGTCTTCAACCAGGAGCAAGCCGAGCAGCTCGCTCAGGACGGCGCCATCATCGTCGATGAGCAGTCCGGCAGTGACCCGATCCTGCTGATCGCCAATGGCAGTTACCAGCTCACCGAAATGCAGCGGGCGGCAGGGCGCCTGAGCGAGGCAGGTGTCGCTTACCGGTTAATTTACCTGCAGGAGCCGGGACGTTTCAGGGCGCCGCGGGATCGCTGGGAGATCGAAGCGCTCGCTGCCGATGGAACTGCCGAGCGGTTGTTCCCAGAGAAGATGGAAATGCGCGTGTTGTTGTCGCATATGCGACCTGAGGTGGCGCGCGGTCACCTTTGGCCACTTCTGCCTGACGTACGTCGTAATTCAGTACTTGGCTACCGGAACAGGGGAGGGACACTGGACGAAGCCGGTATGCAGTTCGCCAATCGTGCTTCATGGGCCAACGTACTGGCAGCCTGCGCTCGTCTTCTGGATGTGCCGCGAACCTCCCTGCTCAAGCCTGATGAGGCCGCAGCGGTTGCAGGCAAGGGAGATCCGAGAGTATTGCGCTAGCTAGGTGGTCGCGGGGTAGCAACTTGCTGCCCGCGACCGTCGTTGCTCAACAGTCGCCTGAGCGGTACCGCTCGGTCGTGATCGGGGTCTTGCTCTCGTATTCCTTGAACTCGAAGCGCAGGACCGCGCCTTGATTCATCAGCTGGCGCAGACCCTCATTACTGCAGACGCTGGCGCCCAATTGCGTGCGGACCTGTGATGGATTGTCGCGCATCTGTGCGGCATGGCGGGGTTGGACGCTCAGGTGATTGACCAGCTCATTGCCGTCAACGCTATAGCCTTCGTCCAGGAGGTCGGAATTGATCGCACGAGGCGTGCCTACACTGCTCTCACGGGCAACCTTGTCGAGAAGTGGGCCAAGTGCCTGATCCTGCGCTGATGCGGTATGGGCGAAGGGCAGGGCAAGGCAGAGCGTGAATAGGGTGGTCAGACGGTACATAAGTGATCTCCAGGTGACTGCCGTCGTTCGACCCGCGTGTTTCTTCACGGTTCAGCTTGCCCATGGTTTCGGATCGGGCTGGTAAACTGGCGCTCCGCTCAGACAGACCATTACCCATGCCGCATGCCGTTGCTCGTTTACGCGAGGCTCGCCTGGCTCAAAGCGTCAAACCCTTTATTGCCCGGGGCTCGCGCACGCCGCGCTGCGCCCGTTGTCGCGTAGCCATCAGCCATTGTCTGTGCAGCCTGCTTCCACGCGTTACGGCTAACAGCGCCGTGTGCCTGATCATGCATGATGTCGAGCCGCTCAAGCCAAGCAATACAGGATGGTTGATAGCCGATATCGTGCCCGACACCCATGCCTTCACCTGGAAGCGGACCGCCGTGGATCCGGCTCTGCTGGCGCTGTTGGACGACCCCCAGTACCAGCCGATGGTCGTCTTTCCCGGCGAGTACGCTGAACCTCAGCGGGTAATTTCCACGGTGGATGCGACGGCGGTTAAGCGACCGCTGTTCATCCTGCTAGATGCAACATGGACTGAAGCCAGGAAAATGTTTCGTAAAAGCCCATATCTGAACCAGCTTCCGGTGCTGAGCCTGCAGGCCGACGTGCTGTCCCGGTATCGGCTGCGTCGTTCGACGCGCAGTGAACATCTTTGTACGGCGGAGGTTGCCGCGCTTTGCCTGGGAATGGCAGGCGATAATCTGGCAGCCAGCGCACTGGACAGCTGGCTCGATGCATTCACAGATCACTACCTGGGTGCCAAGCACCACCGGATGCCGGACCTGGATGATGCTACCCATCGCGCGCTTAGCGCACTAGGGCAGCGCTGAGCGGTATCAATGCCTGGCTGTTGGCTGAATCTCATCAGCGGCCACGACGAGCAGCTGTTTGCGAGGCCAGAGTTGAGCAGCGAGCATGCCGATGAACATGAGTGTGCAACCGACGTAACCTTTCAGATCGAGGCTTTCATCGAGCAGCCAGGCGCCGGCGATCGCGGCAAAAACTGCTTCGAGCGAAAGGATGATGGCTGCATGGGAGGCGATGGCGTGCTTCTGTGCAACGACCTGCAACGTGTAGCCCACGCCGACAGCGAACATTCCTCCATAGATCAGTGCCGGTGCTGCCAGCAAGATGCTGTTAAAGCTGGATTGCTCGAAGATCACCGCCAGCCCTAGGCTAACCAGGGCGCAGGTGACGAACTGTATGAATGCCAGGCGAATCGCATCATGGCGGCCGACGAAAAAACCCACCAGCAACACGTGAACGCCCCATACGAAAGCGCCTGCCAGCTGTATCCAATCTCCCGAGGCGACCTCAAAGTTCTCATCGATACTGAGCAGCGCCATTCCAAACACGGCGAGCGTCGCACCCAACCACGTTCCCATGCCGGTCTTTTGTCCGATTGCCAGCCCAAGAAGCGGCACGACAATCACGTATAGGCCTGTGATGAAGCCGGAATTGGTGACGCTGGTGAACATCAGGCCGACCTGCTGAAGGTTGATGCCGATAGTCAGTGCCAGGCCCATGCAGAGCCCACCCAGCAGCAGTCCTCGCTGAAGGAACGGCTCATAACGAGCAGCACCTCGGCCCTGACGCAGCAACAAGGGCAATAGAACGATTGCACCCAGGGCAAAGCGTAGGCCGGTAAACGTGAAAGGCCCGAGATGGTCCATCCCGACCCGCTGCGCGACAAAACCGCTTCCCCATATCATTGCGGTAATCAGCA
Organism: Stutzerimonas zhaodongensis; assembly: GCF_003696365.1. Taxonomy (GTDB): domain Bacteria; phylum Pseudomonadota; class Gammaproteobacteria; order Pseudomonadales; family Pseudomonadaceae; genus Stutzerimonas; species Stutzerimonas zhaodongensis. Next base: position 617,125 of record NZ_RFFM01000002.1, on the reverse strand, counting down.
TCAGGAAGTCGGCGCGAAGGGCTTGGTTGCGCATGTTCTGGCTCTTTCGAGAAATCGCGGACTCTGCATCAAAGCGCTGCGCTTGGCCACTGCGCTGCCGTTTCACTCGGTAGCTGCCTTATTAAATGCGGAGCGATGATCGAAATTCCGGTGGTGGCGCGATATCATCACCGCGGTCCACCTCCGAGCATATAGCCGTTCGTTGCCGTCCTGATGTCGGTATTTGGCTCGGTTTGGTGAAAGCGCCAATAAAAACTATAGGTCCGCCATGGCTGCTTACGAAATCCTTATCGCTGATGATCACCCTCTGTTTCGTAGTGCGCTTCAGCAAGCGCTAACGCTTGGACTGGGTGACGGAGTTCGGTTGTCCGAAGCGGCTAGCATCGCCGAACTCGAGGCCCAGCTGACCCGTACTACGGATTGGGATCTGGTACTGCTGGACCTCAACATGCCGGGTGCATACGGGTTCTCAGGTCTCGTGTTGCTGAGGGGCCAATACCCGCAGCTGCCGGTCGTGATGATATCGGCGCAGGAAGACGCAGCCGTCGTGGCCCGCTCGCGCGAGTTTGGTGCCAGCGGCTTCATTCCAAAATCTAGCTCCCTGGAAACCATCCAGGAAGCGGTGCGAATGGTGCTGGACGGGGATGTCTGGTGGCCTAGCTACATCGACGATGTCGCGCATGTCAGCCCTGAAGCCAAGGCGGCAAGCGAGGGGCTGGCGAGTCTTACGCCTCAACAGTTCCGAGTGCTGACCATGGTTTGCGATGGACTATTGAACAAGCAGATCGCCTATGAGCTCAGTGTCTCCGAGGCGACCATCAAGGCACATGTCACCGCTATCTTCCGCAAGCTGGGGGTTCGCACCCGCACTCAGGCCGCGCTTCTGCTGCAGCAAATGGGCTCAATTCCCAGCAGCTAGGCCTGTCGATCGGTAACATGGCGGTTCGTTGTGATCTTCACGCGATGGTCGGCAACACTATCTCGTCACTTCGCCGAATGCCTGCCGTTAGCGCTCGGCACTGCTCGACGAATTCGCGCATCGCAGCCGTCTGGTACTTCAACGAGTGCCAAATGAAATAGAACTGCCGAGCCAAATCCAGTTCGGGAGTCTCCAGGGCAACCAGGCTGCCACGGCGGAACGCATCGCGCAGAGCCAGCCGAGAGATACAGCCAATTCCCAAACCGGATTCCACCGCTCGCTTGATCGCTTCGGTATGTTCGAGTTCGAGCCGAATGTTCAGCTTGGCCGGATGATGGCGCATGGCATGTTCGAATGTCAGGCGCGTACCTGAACCTTGCTCGCGAAGAATCCAGGCTTCTCGCGAAAGCTGTTCCAGACTCACTTCCGTTTGGCCTGCCAGCGCGTGCTGAGGCGCGCAGAACACTACAAGTTCGTCCTCGACCCATGGCAGCACCTCAATATCAGCGTGCCGGCAGTCACCTTCGATAAGGCCGAGATCAAGCTCGTGCTGCGCCACCTGTTGAACGATGTGCGCGGTGTTCTGCACGTGCAGTTTCACTCGGCATTCGGGGTGATGCTGCATGAAGCTGCCGATGAGCAAGGTCGCAAGGTAATTTCCGATCGTCAGCGTTGCGCCCACTTTGAGCGATCCATACCCCGTCTTGCCGGCGAGAAGGTCCTCGATTGCCTTGGCTTGGTCCAAAAGGCTCACGGCCTGCGGAAGGAGCTGGTGACCAAGGGCGTTGAGCCATAACCGTTTGCCGGCACGATCGAAGAGCTGGCAACCCGATTGACGCTCAAGCTCAGCTAACGAAGTGCTGGTAGCCGACTGAGATAGCGCGAGGCTTTCAGCTGCGCGTGAGACGCTTTCATAACGTGCAAAGGCCACGAATACTTGTAGCTGGCGAAGCGTAAAGTGCATATCTATATAACCGATAACATATATCGTTAATATTCGTTTAACGGATATTAACCGTCCCGGTAAACTGATCGCAATTATTGACGCGCCATGCGTGCTGAAAGGGGAACACTTACATGAGCAACCTGAACGTTGAGCGGGTCCTCAGTGTGCATCACTGGAACGACACGCTGTTCAGTTTCAAGACCACTCGCAACCCGGGCCTGCGCTTTGAGAATGGCCAGTTCGTGATGATTGGCCTTGAAGTCGAAGGGCGTCCTCTGATGCGCGCCTACAGCATCGCGAGCCCTAATTACGAAGAACATCTTGAGTTCTTCAGCATCAAGGTCCCGGATGGTCCGCTGACCTCGCGCCTGCAGCACCTCAAGGAAGGTGACTCACTGATGGTCAGCCGTAAGCCGACAGGTACGCTCGTACTGGATGACCTGCTGCCAGCCAAGCACCTTTATCTGCTCAGCACCGGCACGGGGCTCGCGCCTTTCATGAGCGTGATCCAGGATCCCGAAACCTACGAGCGTTTCGAGAAGGTCGTACTGGTTCATGGTGTGCGATACGTAAATGAGGTTGCTTATCGCGAGTTCATTACCGAGCACTTGCCCCAGAACGAGTTCTTCGGCGAGGCGCTCAAGGAAAAGCTCATTTATTACCCAACGGTAACTCGCGAGCCTTTCGATAATCAGGGTCGCCTGACCGACCTCATGCGCAGCGGCAAGCTGTTCACAGATATCGGCCTGCCGCCGATCAATCCTGACGATGACCGCGCAATGATCTGCGGTAGCCCAAGCATGCTGGCCGAAACCAGCCATGTGCTGGACAGTTTTGGTCTCAAGCCTTCACCGCGTATGGGTGATCCAGGCCACTACCTGATCGAGCGGGCATTCGTAGAAAAATAGCGATTCGACTGCAGATAGATGAAGCCGGTGGAGGCAATGCCCTGCCGGCTTTTTATTGGGCGTGTCTATAAGTAGGGCGCACAGCACTTCTTGAATTTCTGCCCGCTGCCGCAGGGGCAGGGATCGTTGCGACCCGCTTTCAGCGAAACGATCGGATCGATGAAATACCATCTTCCGTTGTTCTGGACGAATGCCGAGCGCTCGTGCTGTGCATGCTCGCCCGTCTGGTCGTGCCAGCGCGCGGTGAAGCTGACGAGTGCATGCTCCGGCTTGCCACCAAGCAGCTGGGTTTCTTCGACCTCCAATCCCAACCAGACGCTGGACGTGCTCCAGTCTTTCATCGACTGTATATCCAGCGAAGTTTGTTGGACCGGCAGCGTAGTAGCTCGCAGGTAGTCGATCTCGCTCAATACGTAAGCGCTATAGCGCGACCGCATGAGTTGCTCGGCGCTGGGAGCCGGAAGCCCGGCATGGTAGCGACCGCAACATTCGTTGAGCGTATTGCCGCTGCCGCAAGGGCAGCTGGTGTCACCTGGCTCGCGGGTCGTCATCGATCACCACCAATATTTGCCGAACATCTGTGGGTTGGCCCAGAACTTCGCATTCAGCCAATCCGGAACCTGCTTGTAATCAAGCAGGTCGTAGGTGAAGAGGGTCAAGGTCTGTTGGTCACGCTCGAAGCGTCCGCTGACTTGCAAAGCCAGCGCATAAAAGTCGGTGGCATGCCAGTCACACGCGTTCAGATCAATCAAAACCGCGACGCGGCTGGCGTTCAGATTACGTATGCCACCTAACAATTGCAGGCCGTCATGCTTGGGCAGCCGTTCAAGACAGTCGGCTATGAGCGCCATGTCGTACCTGCGGCTGGCAAGTTCATCCGGCAATGGTGCGGTTGTTGCGCGATCGATCTGACAGTCTTCGTGGCTGTCGCCGAACGCCTGTACTGCAGGCAGGTCACTGCCGCCAACGTGCAACAACCGTGACGGGGCATGCAGTTCGAGCAATGCGGCGATTGCTTGTTGTGGCGATTGGGACGGGCTGGATGCAACCAAATCGGGATCCTCAAGACAGATTTTACTGGCCGCAGGAATGCGTTCCATATGACCTGTCGAAGCGTAAAGACTAGCGCGGCGGCGCGTGCCGTCCTAGTCTCGTTATAACTGGAGTGACTTATGCTGTCTGCATGGCGCTCTGGCCGATCCCAAAACTAGGAGGTTTTACCCAATGAGTAGCTTACGGACAGCAGTACCCGTGATTGTAATGACCACCTTCCTGGCTGGCTGCGCAGGGGTGCAGAAGCAGGATTGGCCCAGCTGTGCGGCCGTTGGCGGTGTGACTGGCGCAGCCCTGGGTGCGATTGAAAGCAGTACCTATGCCGGCTACGGTGCTTTGATCGGTGGTGGCATGGCAGCTGCGTACTGCTGGGCCAACGGCACCGAGCAGGAAACGGTAGCCATGGTTGAGCCGGTCGAGCCAGCGCCTGCTGCACAGCCTGCTGCCGAGCCTGAGCCGATGGCAGAGCCTGTTCGCGTAGAGCTAGACGTCAAGTTCGACTTCGACCGCGCTCAGGTCAGACAGGACAGCATGTCTGACATCCGAGACCTGGCGGATTTCATGAAGCAGTATGGCCAGACCTCGACCGTGGTCGAAGGACATACCGACTCCGTGGGTACTGACGCTTATAACCAGCGCCTGTCCGAGCGCCGTGCCAATGCCGTGCGTGACGTTCTGGTCAATCAGCATGGTCTGGATGGTAACCGCGTACGTGCAGTCGGATACGGTGAGTCTCGCCCGGTTGCGGATAATGCTACCGAGGAAGGTCGCGCTATCAACCGCCGTGTAGAAGCCGAGGTTGAAGCACGTCCATAAGCCGCGTGTTGCAAAAAAAGAAGCCGGGCATTTGCCCGGCTTTTTCATTACTTCGCCACAATCAGAACAATGGACGAGCACTAGCCAATGCAATCACCAGAAGACCAAGGAGCAGGTTGCTGCCTACCAGACCCCGAATCTTGCCTAGCGAGGCGCCGCCTTCCGGCCAGTTCTGTTCGGCAATCTTGCGTTTGAGCTCAGGCAGCAAGAGCAGTTGAATGCGCAGAAACAGCGCCAGCATCACCAGAAAAAGTCCTGCCATGATGTGCACATAACGGGGGGCTGCCGCCATGCCATCGAAGCGCATGTGCCACATGCCGATGCCGCTGATCGGCAAGATCAACAGCGTGACCCATACCCATCTGAAGAATTGACGGAACACCTCAGCCCATAGTTTCAACCGCTCCGGAGCCTGCAACTGGGAAACGGCGGCGGGGCGCAGCACCATCCACGCGAAAAACATGCCTCCGACCCAGATCACTGCGGCCAGGACGTGGAGGGAGTAGAGCAGGGCGAACGCAGTCATTGAAATCTCCGGTGGCGGTTGAGTAAACGCGCGTTATCATAGCCACCCATTCGAAGTACTGAAAATATATACAGCTCGCGCGCCCATGCTTAGCACTGAACTCAAGTCCCAGATCCAGGGCGCCTATTCTCAATTTCTCGAAGCCAAGGGGCTCAAGCCGCGCTATGGCCAGCGCCTGATGATCGCTGAGATCGCCAAGGTCCTCGGCGCGATAAAAGCCGACGATGAAGGGCGTAGAGATGGCGAGCCGGCTGTTGTTGCAGTGGAGGCGGGCACAGGTACCGGCAAAACGGTCGCCTACAGCTTGGCGGCCATACCTACCGCGAAGGCTGCGGGCAAACGCCTGGTGATAGCGACAGCCACCGTAGCATTGCAAGAGCAGATCGTTCACAAGGATCTGCCCGACCTGATGCGTAACAGCGGGCTGAATTTTTCCTTCGCGCTGGCCAAGGGCCGCGGTCGCTATCTTTGTCTGTCCAAGCTCGATGTCTTGTTGCAGGAAGGGCAGGCGCAGAGCGCAACGGCTCAACTGTTCGAGGAGGAAGGCTTCCGTATCGATGTGGACGAGCGCAGCCAGAAGCTTTTCGGAAACATGATCGAAAAGCTCGCGGGTAATCGCTGGGATGGTGATCGAGATAGTTGGCCCGAAGAGCTTGCCGATCCGGACTGGGCCCAGCTGACTACCGACCACAGTCAATGCACCGGACGGCATTGCCCCAACTTCCAGCAGTGTGCTTTCTACAAGGCCCGCGAAGGTATGACAAAGGTCGATGTCATCGTCACCAACCATGACATGGTGCTGGCGGATCTCGCGCTAGGCGGCGGTGCGGTGCTGCCGGACCCTCGTGACACCTTGTATGTCTTCGATGAAGGTCATCATCTGCCAGACAAGGCCATCGGCCATTTCGCTCACTTCACTCGTCTACGCTCGACGGCTGACTGGCTTGCTCAGATCGAAAAGAACCTGACCAAGTTGCTTGCCCAGCATCCGCTGCCTGGCGACCTTGGACGGCTTATCGAGGCCGTTCCAGAGATTGCTCGAGATCTGCGCAGCCAGCAGCAATTCATGTTCAGCGCTTGCGAACAGTTGGCGGATTTCAGGGCCGGAGAAGATATGGAGGGCCGCGAGCGGCCACGCCATCGATTTGTGGGCGGTGTGGTGCCTGAGCACCTGATAGAGCTGGGCATCGAGCTGAAAAAAGGCTTCGCCAAGCTCAATGACCTTTTTACGCGCCTGACCGAGCTGCTCAAGCAGGCCATGGATGGCGAAGTGGCTGTCGGAATCGCCAGCCATCAGGCCGAAGAATGGTACCCCTTGTTTGGAAGCCTGCTGACACGGGCTCAGGGCAATTGGGAGCTATGGACGGCATTTACCGTCGATGACCCTGAAGACAGCCCTCCCATGGCACGTTGGCTGACACTGGCCGAAGGCGGTGCGCTGTTTGATATAGAGGTCAACGCCAGCCCGATCCTTGCAGCTGAGACATTACGGCGTAATCTCTGGAACATCTGCTATGGCGCGCTGGTGACATCCGCTACGCTTACCGCGCTCAACAGTTTCGACCGTTATCGCATGCGGGCCGGGCTGCCGCGCTGTGCCGTCACCGCTGTGGTGCCAAGTCCCTTCCATCATGCCGATGCCGGCGTCCTGCGAGTACCCAACCTCAACGCCGACCCGCGCGATGCTGCGGCGCACACGGCAGCGATCGTGCGCGATTTGCCCGGTTTGGTAGAGGAGTCGCGCGGCACGCTTGTACTGTTTTCTTCCCGCAAACAGATGCAGGGCGTGTTTGACGGGCTCGAACGCGATTGGCGGCGACGGGTGCTGATCCAGGGCAATCTCTCCAAGCAGGAAACGCTCAACAAGCACAAGGCCCGCGTAGACGACGGCGAAAAGAGTGTGTTGTTCGGGCTTGCCAGTTTTGCCGAAGGAGTCGACCTGCCAGGTGCCTATTGCGAGCATGTGGTGATTGCCAAGATTCCTTTCGCGGTGCCCGATGATCCTGTCGAGGCAGCATTAGCCGAGTGGATCGAGGCCCGTGGCGGGAATCCCTTCATGGAAATCGCCGTTCCCGATGCTTCGCTAAGATTGGTCCAGGCGTGCGGGAGGCTGCTTCGTACTGAGGAAGATCGCGGCACCATCACTTTGCTCGACCGACGGGTGGTTACCCAGCGTTACGGCAAAGCCATCCTCAATGCGCTACCACCGTTCCGGCGTGAAATCGGCTGAGCGCATTCGCCGCGCGACCCGCCATGTGAGGCTATTCGGGCAATTGATGCTCCGGCAATCGACGTCGAGCGTGTTTTCATGTTCGAGGATGACTGGAACAATGCGGTGGATGATTTCAACCAAGGGGTGCGAGCGTGCAGATCCAGGGCTATTTCGATCTTCGTTTTGAGGCAGTCAAAGAGACCTTTGCCAATCTGTTCGAGCAAACCCAGCAGCGCGGCGCGGCGGTCTGTGTGAAAGTGGGTGGTGAGACTGTCATCGATCTATGGGCTGGGGTCGCAGACAATGCGGGCGAACAAGCCTGGCAAAGTGACACGCTGGTAAATCTGTTCTCCTGCACAAAGACTTTCACTGCCGTGGCTGCCCTGCAACTGGTCGGCGAGGGCAGGCTACAGCTGGACGAGCCGGTTGCCCGGCTCTGGCCTGAGTTCGGGGCCAACGGCAAGGGTGGGATTACGCTGCGGCAGTTGCTCAGCCATCAAGCGGGTCTGCCTGCAATCCGTCAGCCTTTGCCCCCCGAGGCGCTGTATGACTGGGATGCGATGACTGCCGCGCTCGCCGCAGAGCACCCGTGGTGGAATCCTGGCGATGGTCATGGTTACGCTGCGATTACTTATGGCTGGCTACTTGGCGAATTGATCCGTCGTGCCGATGGGCGTGAAGCCGGTGAGGCGATTGTTGCGCGCACGGCCCGCCCACTTGATCTGGATTTCCACATCGGACTGGCCGATGCCGAGTTCGATCGCGTCGGTTATCTGACCCGCCAGAAGAATAACTTCGGCGATGCGGCAGCCCAGCGCGTGTTCAAGGCATTGGTGGAGGATCCCCAGTCGCTAACCGCGCGTGCATTCACCAACCCACCATCGATCATGAATAGCGCCAATAAGCCGGAGTGGCGGCGTATGTCCCAGCCGGCGGCCAATGGGCATGGGAACGCGCGTTCCCTTGCTGGTTTCTATGACGGATTGCTTCGCGGTGAGCTTCTCGATTACGAGCTACTCACCGAGATGACTCGCGAACATTGCCAGGGTGAGGATCGCACGTTGCTTACCCGCACCCGTTTTGCGCTGGGTTGCTGGCTGGATCAACCGGAAGTGGTCAACGCAACATTCGGCATGGGGCCGGCCGCCTTTGGTCATCCCGGCGCCGGCGGTTGCATCGGATTTGCCGATCCGCAGCAGGATATCGCGTTCGGGTATGTCACCAATACGCTTGGTCCGTACGTGTTGATGGACCCCAGGGCGCAAGCATTGGCTCGGAGCGTGAAAGCGTGTTTGGGTTGAACCGCTCGTCTGTTCGTGATGGGTGGGCTTTTCATAACAATGACCTGCGTCCACAATTTAAGACAAATCCTTGCTTAAGCTGAGCGTTGATCTTGCTCGGCTTGTAATCGAAAAACCAACTTTCTCGGAATCTGGCTCATGAATCTGCTGAAAAGCACCTCACTCATCGTTTGCATGGTCCTTGCCGGCTGTAGCTCCAAGAGCGAAAAACCGACCGAAGTGGCGGTTGCACCTGAACCCGTCATCAATCATGCCTGGTTGGATGAGTATGAGCCGCAACTGCGCGACGCGTTGAAGGACAGCAGTTTCGAGCTTGAGCGGCGTGAAGGTGTATTGGTGGTGACCGCGCCTGTCGACGCGTCATTCAACCCCGACCGCCCTGGCATGTTGCTGCCGGTGACCCTTGGGCCAATCAGTCGTGTGGCTAAGCTGGTCGAAAATGACGACAAGACGGCAGTTGTCGTATTGGGACACGCCGATAGCACCGGTTCGGTGGAAATCAACCGCGATGTCAGTCGCAAACGTGCGGGTGCTGTTGCTGCAATTTTCCGGCTAAGCGGCTTGAAGCATGATCGCTTGCGTATTCGTGGCCTGGGCTCGGATATGCCACGGGCATCCAATGAGCTTGCGGAAGGGCGTGCCTTGAATCGTCGGGTCGAAATGATCCTGACGCCGCAACCTACCTTGCTGGCCCTTATCGGACAATACAGCGAAGGCCCGGCTGCCGCGCCGACCCAGGTGGCCGCAGCAGAGGTAAGCAAGGCCAAGTAAATTCGTACCGCCCGGCCGCAACGGCCGGGCTTGTTTTGCGTTGAATCAAGTGGAGCCCGTTAGCAAACCGGTAAGCTTTGGCTTCGACTGTTTTCAGGAATCGCCGTCATGACCCAAACCCTGGCAGATATGCGTCGCGACTACACGCGCGAAGGTCTCAGTGAAGCTAACGCGCCGGACCAGCCCTTTGCGCTTTTTCGTCAGTGGTTTGAAGATGCGGTTCAAACCGAGCAGCTGCCGGTAGAGCCGAACGCCATGACACTCGCCACGGTAGACGCTGAAGGGCGACCACATTGCCGTGTACTGCTGCTCAAGGCGCTGGATGATCGCGGTTTCACTTTTTTCAGCAACTATGACAGTGCCAAGGCCGAGCAGCTTGAGGCGTGCCCGTTCGGAGCAATGACATTCTTCTGGCCAAGTCTGGAACGTCAGGTTCGTATCGAGGGCCGTGTCGAAAAAGTCAGCGCTGCCGAGTCAGACGCTTATTATCAGGTGCGTCCGCTGGGTAGCCGACTTGGTGCCTGGGCGTCACCGCAAAGCCGAGTGATTCGAGATCGTGCCGAGCTGGAGCGATTGCTTGCTGAAACAGAGCAGCGCTTTCTGGATCAACAGCCTCACTGTCCACCTCATTGGGGCGGGTACCGGCTGTTGCCCGAGCGTATTGAGTTCTGGCAGGGGCGCCCTAGTCGCTTGCATGACCGCTTGAATTATCGCCGCGTCGCCAGCACTTGGCAGCGTGAGCGCCTGGCACCCTGATTCGCTGAGTCAGTCAGGAGAGCGACGTGCCACGCGCTGCTCTCCTGTGTCATTCCCGTTGTAACCCTCCAGCTTCTTTTCCAGCCATGCTTGCAGATCGCGCCTTTTTACGCGGGCGCATTTCGCCGCAGCGAGCTGTTGCAACGCCCATTCCCGCTTCTTGTGATCCTTCCCTGCCAAAGATAGAGCCAGGTCGCGGTCTGCCCATTGCCTGAAACGAATGAAGAGCCAGGCATGGAAAACCAGGCCGGCCAGGGTCAGAACTCCGACGATGAAATAGTCCATGAGTAGTCTCGTGAAACAGCTAAGCCCGACCGCAGGCATGCGCCTCGGGATCGCCTCGGGTAAAGTGGGGTCCTAACTGCACGAATGCTGAGTCGGGACATAGCCGTTGCCAAGTGACCTTTCGCCACGGGAGCCTACTCAATGCGGTCGGGGATGAACATTTATTTCCCAGGAGAGAACATCATGCGCAACTCCATTTTCGTTGCTTCCTTTACAGCGGTGGCTTTGGCCGTTGGTGGCTGTACATCAAATCTAACTGGGGATTCCTATTCCCGTGACGAGGCGCGGACGGTCCAAACCGTCCGTTACGGCACTATCGAATCTTTACGTCCCGTGAAGCTTGAGGGTACCAAGACGCCAATCGGCGGAGGTGCGGGTGCGGTAGTTGGCGGTATAGCCGGTAGTGGCGTGGGCGGCGGGCGCGGCAGCGCTGTGGCTGCGGTGATTGGCGCAGTCGCGGGCGGTATGCTCGGCGCGGCGGCGGAGGAGGGTATCACCCGTGCTCAGGGCGTGGAGATCACCGTGCGGGAAGACGATGGCAACATGCGCGCCTATGTTCAGGAGGTTGAGCCTAACCAAGTGTTCCGCGTCGGTCAGCGTGTACGCATCATGACAGTCAATGGAACCAGTCGGATCGCACCTTGACTGTCCAGCCTCTTGATAACGAGGTCAAGTCTGCTCTCCGTGCCGCTTGATTGCCGGAATAGGCTCGGGTCGACATTGAACGCTCGCTTTTAATTGCTCTTGGGCGCTGTCTGATTACTGCCTGATGCGGTGGTTGGGCAGCGCCTTTTGTTTTTCGAAATACATGAATTCAAGACGCCGCCGTGATCGGTATGGATAATCGGCGCACACCGCGACGCCTCATTGGGCTGAATCTGGTTGACCAAGGATATAACTGCCGCGCACTACGCGGCTTAAGGGGTTTTTGCTCATGGCGCTTGCGCTGATAATCGCTCTGCCATTTCTAGGAATCTGCCTCCCCCTATTTTTTGAACGTTTCGGCAGGTCTGCTTGTGCATTTGGTGCTGGGCTGGCGCCATTAATGGCTCTGATCCTCTTGATGTCCAAGCGCACCGCTGTATTCGCTGGCGAGGTGGAATTGGTGACCATGCCCTGGTTACCAGAACTGGGGCTCAATCTCAGCCTCAGGCTTGATGGCCTCGGATTCCTCTTCGCGCTATTGATCCTGGGAATTGGCCTGCTGGTCATACTCTATGCACGCTATTACCTCTCCAAAAGCGAGCCGATGGGGCGCTTTTTCAGCTTCTTTCTCCTCTTCATGGGCGCCATGCTTGGCGTGGTGTTATCCGAAAATCTGCTGTTGATGCTGCTGTTCTGGGAGCTGACCAGCCTTTCGTCATTTCTGCTGATCGGCTTCTGGAACCACCGCTCCGATGCCCGTCAAGGCGCGCGAATGGCGCTTACGGTCACAGGCGGTGGGGGACTGGCATTGCTAGCCGGGATTCTGCTGATTGGTCATATCGTTGGTAGTTACGAGCTGACTACAGTCCTCGCGTCCGGTGATCTGATCCGCGGCAGCTCGCTGTATCCAGTCACGCTTATCCTCATCCTGCTGGGTGTGTTTACCAAGTCGGCGCAGTTCCCGTTCCACTTCTGGTTACCGCAGGCGATGGCTGCCCCAACCCCGGTATCGGCGTTTTTGCACTCGGCCACCATGGTCAAGGCTGGGGTATTTCTGCTGGCGCGCTTATACCCGGCGCTCTCGGATTCGGAGTGGTGGTTCTATATGGTCAGCCTGACCGGCCTGGCCACCTTGCTGATCGGCGCAGTGATGGCGCTCTTTCAACACGATCTGAAGGGACTGCTAGCCTATTCCACCATCAGTCATCTGGGTCTGATCACGCTACTGTTCGGCCTCGACTCGCGTCTCGGACCGGTTGCGGCCATCTTCCATATAATCAACCACGCGACGTTCAAGGCGTCGCTGTTCATGGCTGCCGGAATCATCGATCACGAAACCGGCACGCGTGACATGCGACGCGTGAATGGCATGCTCAAATACATGCCGCATACCGCAGCACTCGCAATGGTGGCATCGCTGGCGATGGCTGGAGTGCCGTTGCTCAACGGCTTCCTCAGCAAGGAAATGTTCTTTGCCGAGACCCTTGATCAGCACCTGCTGGGCAGCTTTTATTGGACCATTCCAGCCTTGGCTACCCTGGCAAGCGCATTCTCTGTTGCGTATTCGTTACGCTTCGTGCACGACGTTTTCTTTAACGGCGAACCTGTCGATCTGCCGAAATATCCGCCGCATGAGCCGGCGCGCTATATGAAGATCCCAGTAGAGATTCTCGTGCTGCTCTGCCTGTTGGTAGGCACGGTGCCCGCTTATACCGTGGCGCCGCTGTTGGCCGCAGCCGTAGCGGGTAGCCTTGGTGGCGACGTGCCTGAATACAGTCTCGCCATATGGCACGGCTTCAATCTTCCGCTAGCGATGAGCTTCGTCGCGCTAGGGGGTGGATTGCTGATCTATTCGCTGCGCAAATGGGCGTTCCGCTGGTACGAAGGGCTGCCGCGCGTCGACTCGCTACATGTCTTTTCGCTTGTCATCGGCAATATCGCTGCCACCGCACGCTGGATAACGGTGCGCATGGAAAACGGCTCGCTGCAGCGCTACCTCGCCCTGATGCTGGTGAGCTCGTTACTGGTCGTGGTGTATGCGCTGACTCCACTTCAATCGCTGCGCGGCTCGGCGCCGCTGACGCCCTTGGATGGAATCACGGTGGTCGGGCTGGTGATCCTTGCCCTCTCATCCGCCATGACGGTGATATTTCACCGGCAGCGTTTGATGGCCTTGATGGTGCTCAGCGTAGTTGGGCTGTTCGTTGCACTGGTCTTTGCTCGGTTCTCTGCACCCGATCTTGCGCTCACGCAGATATCCGTGGAAGTCGTAACGATCATCCTCCTGATACTGGCGCTGTTCTTCATGCCTGACCGAACTCCGGTGGAGTCGAGCAGCCTGCGCAGTTTTCGCGACCTCATCATTGCTTCTACATTCGGCACTATGGTAGCGCTGCTGGCCTACGCGGTCCTCACCCGTCCTTACGACAGTATCGCTTCGTTCTTCCTTGAGAACAGTGTATCCGGCGGGGGCGGGACCAATGTGGTCAACGTGATTCTGGTGGACTTCCGCGGATTCGATACCTTGGGTGAAATTGCCGTATTGGCGGTTGCCGCCGTTGGCATTTATGGTCTCCTTCACGGCCTACGCTTGCCGCATCCGATACGCGACTATGGAGGCCGGCTGTGGTCCGCCGATCGTCATCCTATGGCGCTGGATACGCTATCGCGAGTGCTGTTGCCGATGGCGTTGCTGATATCTGTATTCATCTTTCTGCGCGGTCACAACCTGCCGGGCGGTGGCTTCATTGCCGGACTGATAACTGCGATAGCTTTGATACTTCAATATATTTCCCACGGCGTGGTCTGGTCGCAGGAGCGTCAACCTTATAGCTATCACGGCATAGCAGGGTTGGGCGTGCTCATAGCTGGTCTGACCGGAATCGGAAGCTGGCTATTTGGTCGACCATTCCTGACGTCGGCTTTCGGGCATTTCCATCTTCCACTGATCGGTGAGTTCGAACTGGCTACAGCAATGTTGTTCGACCTCGGCGTGTATCTCGCCGTCGTAGGGGCAACGCTGCTGATTCTTTCCAATCTAGGCCATGTCAGTCAGGACGAGTCATGCAAGGAGGTGCTCTGATGGAAGTTGTTTTTGCGGTCACGCTTGGCGTGATGATGGCCAGCGGTGTGTATCTGGTGCTGCGTGCCAGAATATTTCCGGTGGTGATGGGCCTGACGCTGATTTCCTACGCGGTGAACCTGTTCATCTTCGCAATGGGGCGCCTCTCTACTGGCGTGCCGGCGATCATCGGGGCAAGTTCAGAATACGGAGATCCGCTACCCCAGGCGCTGGTTCTGACAGCCATCGTGATCGGGTTCGCCATGACCGCCTTCGTCGTGGTGCTGGCGCTCCGCGGGTTGGGCGAGCTGCGTACCGATCATGTTGACGGTCGGGAGCCGCGCGAATGAATCATGCGTTGATCATGCCGATCCTGCTGCCGTTGTTGGTTGGCTGTCTGCTTTTGCTGGGCCATCGTCAGGCGGCAGCGGTCAAGCGTCTGGTCTCGGTGACAGCGACCTGGCTGTTGGTGCCGCTGGCCCTGTGGCTGCTTTGGCAAGCCGACTCCGGCACGCTATCGGTATACCGTCTGGGTGGCTGGCAGCCGCCGTTCGGCATCATGCTCCTGCTTGACCGTTTGAGCGCACTGATGCTGTTGGTGACCGCCGTGCTTGCTGCGTTTTCGGTGCTGTACGCTGTGCGAGGCGACGACGAGCGCGGCCAGAATTTCCACGCCCTTTTTCAGTTCCAATTGGTGGGTTTGAATGGCGCCTTCCTGACGGGAGATCTTTTCAACCTGTTCGTCTTTTTCGAGATTCTGCTGATCTCTTCCTACGCGCTTCTGCTTCATGGTCATGGTGCAAAGCGAGTCCAGGCGGGCATTCACTACGTTGTGCTCAATCTTCTGGGTTCGTCGTTGTTTCTCATAGGCGTGAGCATGCTCTACGGCCTGACCGGTACGCTGAATATGGCTGATCTGGCCGGCCGTGTCAGTGCCGCCGACCCAGCCGATGCACCGCTCCTTGCTGCTGCCGGTTATCTGTTGCTGGTGGTATTTGCGCTGAAAGCTGCGATTCTTCCTCTGTATTTCTGGTTGCCCCGTGCCTATGCCTCGGCTACCGCGCCGGTTGCAGCGCTGTTCGCGATCATGACCAAGCTCGGTCTCTACGCCATCGTTCGGGTGTTCACCCTGGTCTTCGGTAGCGAGGCAGGGGTATTGAACAACATGGTGCTCGACTGGTTGTGGCCGTTGTCGATGCTTACCCTCGCTGGCGGGGTGCTGGGTGCACTGGCTGCGCGTAACCTGCAGATTCTGCTGTCGTATCTGGTGGTGGTTTCAGTCGGGACCTTGCTAGCCGGTATAGCACTGGGCACGGAGGCGGGGCTCAGCGCTGCGCTTTACTATCTGGTGCATAGCACGCTGGTTTCAGGCGGACTGTTCCTATTGGCTGACCTAATTGCCCGCCAGCGCGGTGATGCCGCTTCGGAGTTGATTTCCGCACCGGCCCTGAGACAACCCCTGATGCTTGGAGCGCTGTTCTTCGCCGGAGCAATTTCCATAGCAGGCCTTCCACCGTTTTCCGGCTTTCTAGGCAAGGTGATGCTGTTAAGAGCCGTCCCGCCGGGAGTCGACGCCTCGATTCTTTGGCCGGTCGTTCTGGTGGGTGGGCTTGGGATGATTATTGCCCTGAGCCGGGCCGGCAGTATGGTGTTCTGGCGGCCCAGTGATGCCGTCAGCGTTGGGCGGCCAGCTGACGGCGTGCGGGTGGCTGCAGCCTTTGGTTTACTGTTCGGCAGTGTGGTCCTGGTCCTGGCTGCCGCGCCGATTCAAGCTTATGTTCAGGCCGCAGCCGCGCAGCTATTTGATCTGACGCCTTATATGGAGATCATCAGGGGAGGTGACGCATGAGATCGCGCCTGCTGCCTAATCCCGCCCTGACCGTGCTGCTGGCGACGCTATGGATGTTGCTCAACAACACCTTAAACCTCGGGCACTTGGTGCTCGGCATCTTCCTGGGCTGGGTTATTCCGCTATTGGTTCGGGGGTTTCTGGTCGACATCCCCAGGGTCCGCAGCCCTCTGAAGCTCTGCGCATTTTCGCTGAAGGTCTGCTACGACATAGCGGTCGCCAACGTTAGCGTGGCGAGGCTCGTGCTAGGGCCGCGTGATCGTCTGCAGCCTGCCTTCATCGAGGTGCCAATGGCGATAGAGGACCCCTTCGTTCTTACCGTGCTGACGACCATCATTTCGTTGACTCCCGGAACGGTATCGGCTTCCTTGCGTGCCGATCACAAGGTCTTGCTGATTCATGCATTGGATGCGCCGGACATGGATGCATTGGCTGCCGAGGTGAAGAGCCGCTATGAAACCCCGCTGCTGGAGATTTTCGAATGCTCACGTACGTGATACCGGTATGCATGGCGGTAATAGGGATTGCCGCCATCCTGAACGTCGTGCGGCTCGTTCAGGGGCCTGATATGCCGGACAGGGTCTTGGCGCTCGACACGCTTTATATCAACGCGCTGGCCCTGATCGTGTTGTTCGGTATCTGGCTGGCATCCGATTTGTTCTTCGAGGCCGCTCTGCTTATCGCGGTGATGGGTTTTGTCAGTACCGTTGCGGTGGCCAAGCACCTTTTACATGGCGATATCATCGACTAAGGATTCAGCATGCCATTCTGGTTAGAGCTAGTAGTAAGCGCATTCCTGATAATCGGAAGCGCTTTTGCGTTGGTGGGCGCGATAGGGCTGTATCGCCTTCCTGATTTTTTTACGCGGCTTCATGGCCCGACCAAGGCGACAACCCTTGGTGTGGGGGGCATTGTGATCGCCTCTGCAATCTTCTTTAGCCACCGGGGTGATGGCCTCAGCCTGCATGAGGTGCTCATCACCCTGTTCCTGTTCCTGACTGCGCCCGTCAGTGCTCATGTCCTGGCCAAGGCAGCCATGCAGCAGAAATTGCCCTGCACGGCCCGAACTCGGGGCAAGCCCTGGGATTGAGTGGGCGCTCGCGGCCGTTCAGCGTGCGGCCGCCGCTACTCAGATTACGATGCTGCTGGGCGAAGGTTGGTGTTCGTTGGCTTGCGACAACTGTTTGATCATGGCCTGCTGCAAACGAATGCACAGCTGAGGATCCGAGAGCGGTTCATTGTCGGCGTTGGTCACGAAGAACACGTCTTCAACCCGCTCTCCGAGCGTGGCGATCTTCGCGTTCTGTACCGAGAGATCGAAGTCCAGAAAAAGCTGCCCGATACGCGCCAGCAGCCCAGGTCGGTCTGGCGCGATGACTTCGATGATCGTCTGTGGTCGCTGCATATCGTTATGGATGGTGACTTGCGGCGGGAATGCGAAATGCTTGAGTTGGCGAGGCACGCGCTTCTGAATAATCGTCAGGTAATCATC
Source organism: Stutzerimonas zhaodongensis (assembly GCF_003696365.1). GTDB lineage: Bacteria > Pseudomonadota > Gammaproteobacteria > Pseudomonadales > Pseudomonadaceae > Stutzerimonas > Stutzerimonas zhaodongensis. Next base: position 599,585 of record NZ_RFFM01000002.1, on the reverse strand, counting down.
CGGATTGCGTAGCGCGTTGATCAGGCCCTGACGAATTTCCTCCGTACGCACCGGGTCGTTGCCGATGGGGGTCCCATCCGCGTCCAGAACGATGTATGTATCAAGGGTGAACTGGCTGCTTGACGTGATGATGCGCGCGTCGTGAATGTTCAGGTTCAGCTGATCCATTGCTGCCACCGTCACCGCAAAGAAATCGTGCTGGTCCGGTGCGTAGATGAATATCTGCGTACCGCCCTCGAATTCCCTCTGAGTGGTCTCCTTGATCAATACCAGCGGACCGCCGTCACTGGGGTGCTCGATGATAGCTTCTGTATGCCAGGCGACATCCGTTGAGCTGTGACGCATGAAGTAGTCGTCACCCAGTTGAGCCCATAGCTGTTCAGCATCGTCTGGGTCCGTGCCATTGCGTACCAGATTGTCCAATGCGGCGCGCTGCGTCTGACGGATCTGTTCTTCACGACCTAAAGGGTTTTCCAATCCGCGCTTCAGAGCGCGCTTGGTTTCGGTGTAGAGCTGGCGCAGCAAGCTGGCGCGCCAGGAATTCCAAAGAGTTGGGTTGGTTGCATTGATATCCGCAACTGTAAGCACGTACAGATAGTCCAGGTGAGTTTCATCGCCGACCAGCTGAGCGAAATCGTTGATTACCTGGGGGTCGGACAGGTCCTTGCGCTGCGCCGTGGTTGACATCACAAGGTGGTTTTCCACCAGCCACACCACCAAGCGGGTGTCCCATGCAGGAAGCTTGTGGCGCAGGCAGAACGTCTGGGCATCCACCGCACCAAGCTCTGAATGGTCGCCACCGCGGCCTTTGGCGATGTCGTGATAAAGGCCTGCGATGTAGATGAGTTCCGGCTTGGGCAGACGCTCCACCAATTTGCTTGCCAGTGGGTATTTTTCCGCTACGCCAGGTTTGCTCAGCTTTCTCAGGTACTTGATGACGTTGAGGGTATGGGCATCGACGGTGTAGATGTGGAACAGGTCGTGCTGCATCTGGCCGACAATATGACCGAATTCAGGCAGATACCGGCCAAGAATGCCGTAGCGGTTCATACGTCGCAGGTTGCGATGTATGCCTTCCTTGCACTTGAACAGCTCGATGAACAGGCTGGTGTTGCGGATGTCACTGCGGAAATCATCATCGATCAGATGGCGGTGGTCGCGCAAAAGCCGAATGGTCTCGGCCCGTACGCCTTGAATTTCCGGGTGCTGGGCAAGCAGAACGAAGATTTCGAGAATTGCGAACGGGCGGCGTTTGAAAACCGAGTCATCGCGAACTTCGAGGTAGCCATCGCGCACCAAGAAACGGCTGTTGAGCGGTATCGCATCACCACTGTCGCCTTCCCAGAGAATGACCTCGGCAAAATGCTGACCTACGAGATCGCTGAGTTCCGAGATGCTCATGACAACCCGATAGTACTTCTGCATGAAGCGCTCGATCGCGAGCTTCGCATCACTGTCTTCATATCCGAGCAGCGCTGCGAGGCTGCGCTGGTGATCGAAAAGGAGTCGGTCCTCGGCTCTGCCCGCCAGCATGTGCAGGCCGTAACGGACGCGCCAGATGAATTCCTGGCCAGCCACCAACAAGGAGTATTCGCCCTCGGTGAGAAACCCCTGGTCGACGATCGCGCTGAGGTTCAGGCTGCCAAATTGTCGCCGTGCGATCCATAGAATGGTCTGGATGTCGCGCAGCCCCCCAGGCGAACCTTTGACGTTGGGCTCCAGGTTGTACTCGGTGTTGTTGTATTTGGCATGGCGAGCCGCTTGCTCGTTACGCTTGGCCAGGAAGAACTCCTTGCTTGGCCACATTTCCGAGGGGCTGGTGACCTTGAGCATGTTCTGGCGAAGGCGCTCGGGGCCCGCGATCGTCCGGCTCTCCATCATGTTCGTGATGATGGTCAGGTCTGCCCGAGCCTCCTCAGCACACTCCTGGACCGAGCGAACGCTTTGCCCGACTTCAAGGCCGATGTCCCAAAGCAGGGTCAGAAAGCCTTCGATGGCGTCGCGAAAAATCTCCTGATCATTATTATCGAGCAGGATCAGCAGATCGATATCGGAGTAGGGGTGGAGCTCGCCTCGGCCATATCCACCAACTGCCACCAGGGCGATCTCGGCTTCGCTATTCCAGTCGAAACGCCCCCAGGCGGCGCGAAGGATCTGGTCAACGAACCAGGCGCGGCCTTCGATGAGCCTGCGTATATCCTCACCCGCCAGGAAACGTGCGTCGAGCACCTCCCGCGCATTGCGGATGACCTTCTTGAAGGCGGCAATGGGGCTGGCCTTGAGTGCCAGCTCAGCCTGAAACTGGCTGCGATCGAACAGTTCGGAATCAAGCTGAGGCATGCCGGCCCTCCATCAGAACATCGAAAAAATTAGGGCGAGGTGCGGGGTATGGTGTCATCGCTGCGCAGGGTGAAGATTTCGTAGCCGTCAGCGGTGACCACAAGCGTATGTTCCCACTGAGCAGACAGCTTGCGATCCTTGGTGATCGCTGTCCAGCCGTCACCCAGCAGGCGTGTTTCCGATCGGCCCTGATTGATCATCGGCTCGATGGTGAACGTCATGCCTTCTTTCAATTCCAGCCCCGTTCCGGCTTTGCCGTAATGAAGCACCTGTGGCTCTTCGTGGAAGACCTTGCCGATGCCATGCCCGCAATATTCGCGGACAACCGAGAAGCCGTTCTTCTCGGCATGCTTCTGGATCACTTCGCCGATATCGCCAAGGCGGGCGCCGGGGCGAACCATTTCAATACCTTTATATAGGCACTCCTGCGTTACCTTGCAGAGACGCTCGGCCCATTCAGGCGCCTTGCCAACCAAGAACATCTTGCTGGTATCACCGTGGTAGCCATCCTTGATGACGGTTATGTCGATATTGAGGATGTCGCCATCCTTCAGTGGCTTGTCGTTCGGAATGCCGTGACAGACGACATGATTGATCGACGTGCAAATGGACTTCGGATAGCCCTTGTAATTAAGGGGGGCGGGTATGGCCTGCTGTACATTGACGATGTGGTCATGACAGATGCGGTCCAGCTCTTCGGTGGTGACACCCGGCTTGATGTGCTCGCCGATCATTTCGAGCACTTCGGCGGCTAGGCGGCCGGCAACGCGCATCTTTTCGATATCTTCATGCGTCTTGATGGAGACTGTCATGCAACCCTCTTGGCGCCGGCTAGCGCAGGCGGAAATGTTAAAGGCGCAAATGATAAACCAAAGCACCGAGTGACTGCAGGCAGGGCTGGCGTTCCGGTTGCTGAGCCATAGGTGGGGAGACGCGCCGCCGCGCTAGCCTCTGCCACTTCTTTGTGCTATAAAACGCGCCGCTCTGCGGGACTACTTGCCGAGCCTGACCCCACACACGTGTCGACACGGTATCCTGGGTGCTCGCAAGAGTTGGATATCGGGACGCGTGGAGGCCTAACCCGACTTATCTGAGGAAGTCTCATGTCTCAAGTCACCATGCGCGATATGCTGAAGGCCGGTGTGCACTTCGGCCACCAGACCCGTTACTGGAACCCGAAGATGGATAAATACATCTTTGGCGCGCGTAACAAGATTCACATCATCAACCTCGAAAAAACCATGCCGATGTTCAACGACGCGCTGCGTTTCGTTGAAAAGCTGGCTGCGGGCAAGAACAAGATTCTGTTCGTAGGTACCAAGCGTTCCGCTGGCAAGATCGTTCGCGAAGAGGCCGCTCGTTGCGGTTCGCCGTATGTCGATCATCGCTGGTTGGGCGGCATGCTGACCAACTATAAAACCATTCGCGCCTCGATCAAGCGTCTGCGTGAGCTGGAAACCCAAGCTCAGGATGGTACTTTCGAGAAGCTGACCAAGAAAGAAGCCCTGATGCGTACCCGTGATCTGGAAAAACTGGATCGCAGCCTGGGTGGTATCAAGGACATGGGTGGCCTGCCGGACGCAATGTTCGTTGTAGACGTCGATCACGAGCGCATTGCTATCTCCGAAGCCAACAAGCTGGGCATTCCGGTGATCGGCATCGTTGATACCAACAGCAGCCCGGAAGGCGTCGATTACATCATTCCTGGTAATGATGATGCCATCCGCGCCGTGCAACTCTATCTGGGTGCCATGGCAGACGCAGTACTGCGTGGTCGTCAGAACAACGCTGGCGGTGCTGACGAGTTCGTTGAAGAAGCGCCTGCTGAGGCTGCTCAAGGCTGAGCACATTTGTCGCCTAGCTGATACCCGTTGAACAGAAAGGGGGCTATGCCCCCTTTTTGCCACTTCCGAATTGATCGTCCGAATGATGGGCGATGATCGAAAATCGAATCGAGAGGATTTGCGAACATGGCAGAGATCACTGCAGCCCTGGTTAAAGAACTGCGCGAGCGGACCGGCCAAGGCATGATGGATTGCAAAAAGGCGCTTACCGCTGCTGGTGGCGATATCGAAAAAGCCATTGACGATATGCGTGCTGCGGGTGCCATCAAGGCAGCCAAGAAGGCTGGCAACATCGCTGCTGAAGGCTCGATCGCCGTCAAAGTGGCTGACGACAACAAGCGCGCCGTGATTATCGAAGTCAACTCGCAGACCGACTTCCTGGCGCTGCAGGACGACTTCAAGAATTTCGTCAACAGCAGTGTCGAGAAGGCATTCGCCGAGAAGATGACTGACGCAGCTCCGCTGATTGCCGCTCAGGAAACAGATCGCGAAGCGCTGGTCGCCAAGTGCGGCGAGAACGTCAATATTCGTCGTTTGACTACTGTTGAAGCTGATCTGGTCGGATCCTACCTGCACGGTCACCGTATCGGTGTATTGGTTGCATTGAAGGGCGGCAGTGTCGAGCTGGCCAAGGAAATTGCCATGCACGTTGCTGCAAGCAACCCTCAGTTCCTGGACCCGTCGCAGGTTTCTGAAGAAGCAGTTGCCAAGGAAAAGGAGATTTTCCTGGCGTTGAACGAAGACAAGATCAAGGGCAAGCCTGCGGAAATCGTCGAGAAAATGGTCGCGGGTCGCATCAGCAAGTTCCTTGCTGAAGCCAGCCTGGTCGAGCAGGCCTTCGTCAAGGATCCCGATGTCAAAGTTGGCGACCTAGCTAAGAAAGCCGGTGCCGAGATCGTTTCCTTCGTTCGTTACGAAGTAGGCGAAGGCATCGAGCGCGCTGAGGTCGACTTCGCTGCCGAAGTTGCCGCTCAGGTCGCTGCTACCAAGCAGTAAGACTGCTCTGCTGTCCTCGAAGAGGCTGCCCGCTCACGCGTGCGGCCTCTTTGTCGGACTGGGGGGTGGAAAAGTTTTTTGCCACGCTATAGTCATCGCCTGGCACCAACTTGTGACAGCGCTGTCATAGCGCAGATATTTTTCTGGCAGCAAAAGCCAGCTCAGTCATACCAACGCCGCAGGAGAGACAACGCCAATGGCTCAGCAGATGAGTGCACGCAATCCTCGCTATAAACGCATTCTGCTCAAATTAAGTGGCGAAGCCCTGATGGGGTCGGAAGACTTCGGCATCGATCCCAAAGTGCTTGATCGCATGGCCCTGGAAGTTGGCCAGCTGGTAGGGATAGGTGTAGAAGTTGGCCTGGTCATCGGCGGCGGTAATCTGTTTCGGGGTGCAGCGCTGTCTGCGGCCGGCATGGACCGGGTCACGGGCGACCATATGGGTATGCTGGCGACGGTCATGAATTCACTGGCCATGCGTGACGCTCTCGAGCGGTCCAATATCCCGGCGCTGGTAATGTCGGCGATCTCAATGGTTGGCGTAACCGACCACTACGATCGTCGCAAGGCGATGCGGCACCTCAAAACGGGCGAAGTGGTGATCTTCTCGGCCGGTACCGGCAACCCGTTCTTCACGACTGATTCAGCTGCGTGCTTGCGCGCCATTGAAATCCATGCCGATGTCGTGCTCAAGGCCACCAAGGTGGACGGCGTATATACGGCTGATCCTTTCAAGGATCCCAACGCCGAAAAATTCGAGCAACTGACCTATGATGACGTGCTTGATCGCAAGCTCGGCGTCATGGATTTGACCGCGATTTGCCTGTGCCGCGACCACAACATGCCGCTGCGGGTGTTCAACATGAACAAGCCCGGCGCTTTGCTCAATATCGTGCTTGGCGGCGCTGAAGGAACACTGATCGAGGAGCAGAAACAATGATCAACGAGATCAAGCAAGATGCGCAGGAGCGCATGAAGAAGACGCTGGAGTCGCTTAGCCATGCATTCGCCAAGATCCGCACCGGCCGCGCGCATCCGAGCATCCTGGATAGCGTGATGGTCTCCTACTACGGTAGTGATACTCCGCTGCGTCAGATTGCCAACGTAGTTGCCGAAGATTCGCGTACCTTGGCCCTGACCGTGTTCGACCGGGGCATGATCCAGGCGGTTGAGAAGGCCATCATGACCTCCGACCTTGGATTGAATCCTGCGACTGCTGGCACAACCATTCGTGTGCCGATGCCTGCGCTCACCGAGGAAACCCGTAAGGGCTATACCAAGCAGGCTCGCTCAGAAGCCGAAAACGCTCGTGTCGCGGTGCGTAACATCCGTCGCGATGCCATTGCACAGTTCAAAGACCTGGTGAAGGAAAAGGAAATCAGCGAAGACGAGGAACGTCGCGCCCAGGACGACGTTCAAAAGCTGACCGACAAGTATGTTGCTGAGATCGACAAGGCGCTTGAAGGCAAGGAAAACGACCTGATGGCCGTTTGATGTTGCTGTACCGGACTTCGTCCGTACTGCTCACGTCGGAGCGCGCCTCTCCCAAAGGGTGGAGGCGCGAGGGGCTAACCAGCCGTATCCCCGGAGATCGCCTCTGGCGATTTCTCCTATTGTTCGCAGCGTGATTGAGCGCAGGTAGAGTCGTTTCATGGAAAAGGTCAGGCAGATTGCCGGGCGGAATGTACCCCGTCATGTCGCAGTCATCATGGATGGCAACAATCGCTGGGCTAAGCGGCGCCTCCTGCCCGGTGTGGCCGGTCACAAGGCAGGCGTCGACGCGGTACGAGCCGTAATCGAGGTGTGCGCTGAGGCCGGTGTCGAGGTCCTGACGCTGTTCGCGTTTTCCAGCGAAAACTGGCAGCGGCCTGCAGAGGAAGTCGGCGCCTTGATGGAGCTGTTCCTGACTGCGCTGCGGCGTGAGGCGCGAAAGCTGAATGATAATGACATCAGCCTGCGCATCATTGGCGATCGATCTCGCTTCCATCCGGAGCTGCAGATCGCAATGCTCGAGGCTGAGGAAATGACGGCTGGTTCGGGTCGTTTCGTGCTTCAGGTAGCGGCCAATTACGGTGGGCAGTGGGACATCGTACAGGCTGCCCAGCGGCTGGCTCGGGAAGCGCAAGAGGGCCGCCTCAACCCAGACGAAGTGACTCCCGCACTCTTCCAGGGATATCTCGCCACGGGTGACATGCCGTTGCCGGATCTTTGTATCCGTACCGGCGGCGAGCGTCGAATCAGTAATTTCCTGCTCTGGCAGCTTGCGTATGCCGAGCTGTATTTCTCCGACCTGTTCTGGCCGGATTTCAAGCACGACGCCATGCGAACCGCCCTCGCCGATTTCGCCAAGCGACAGCGGCGTTTCGGCAAGACCGGTGATCAGGTAGAGACGGAGGTCCGTGCCGAATGCTAAAGCAACGAATCATCACCGCAGCCATCTTGCTGCCAATCGCGCTGATCGGCTTCTTTCTGCTCGAAGGGCTCGCGTTCGCGCTATTCATCGGGGTAGTTGTCGTTCTGGGCGCTTGGGAATGGGCGCGGCTGGCGGGGATGTCTGGGCAGGTTGCTCGGGTGGGTTATTCCGTAGTCGTGGCACTGTTACTGGTCCTGCTTTATCAGCTCCCCGTGCTGGCGCCTTGGTTGCTCTCGCTAAGCGTGATGTGGTGGTTGGTGGCTACTGCCCTTGTGCTCAGTTATCCGGACAGTCAACGCCACTGGGGCGGACGCTTTGGCAGTCTGTTGATCGGCCTGCTGATCCTACTGCCTGCCTGGCAGGCGCTGGTGCTGCTCAAACACTGGCCACAAGGGAATTGGCTCATCGTGGCGGTGATGGTTTTGGTCTGGGCCGCCGACATAGGGGCCTATTTTTCCGGGAAGGCCTTGGGGCGTCGCAAGCTGGCGCCCCAGGTTAGTCCGGGCAAGAGCTGGGAAGGGCTTATTGGTGGGCTCATCACCAGCCTGTTGATCACGCTTCTCGTAGGTCTTTATCACGGTTGGTCGCCGCGAGGTCTCACTCTTGCGCTGCTGGGTGCTGCGCTTGTAGTGGTCATTTCAGTGGTAGGTGACCTGACCGAGAGCATGTTCAAGCGCAGCTCAGGTATCAAGGACAGCAGTCAGTTGTTGCCAGGCCACGGCGGTGTAATGGATCGCATCGATAGTTTGACAGCCGCTGTACCCTTATTCACCGTACTGTTGTGGCTTGCCGGCTGGGGGCCCTGGTGAGTAGTCCTTTGCAGGTCACCATCCTGGGGGCGACTGGTTCGATCGGGTTGAGCACCCTGGACGTCATAGCGCGGCATCCCGAGCGCTATCAGGCTTTTGCGCTCACTGCGTTCAGCCGTATCGCTGAGTTGCGCAATCTCTGTCATCTGCATCGCCCTCGCTATGCAGTCGTTGATGATAGTGCTCGCGCCCGTGAGCTGCAGGCGCAGCTTGACGGCGACGGGATCAAGACCCGTGTGTTGGTAGGAGAGGGTGGGCTCAGTGAAGTGTCTGCGCACCCGGAGGTCGACATCGTAATGGCGGCGATAGTCGGCGCAGCCGGCTTACGACCGACACTGGCTGCCGTTCAAGCCAGTAAGCGCGTGTTGCTAGCAAACAAGGAAGCACTGGTGATGTCCGGTGCGCTGTTCATGCAGGCATTGCGTGACAGCGATGCAGTGCTTCTTCCGATCGATAGCGAGCACAATGCGATCTACCAGTGCTTGCCTGGCAACTACTCAGATGGACTTCACAATGTAGGAGTTAGGCGCATTTTGCTCACGGCGTCCGGCGGACCCTTCCGCACGTTGCCCATCGAGCAGCTCTCGTCAGTTACAGTCGACCAGGCCTGCGCACACCCGAACTGGTCCATGGGGCGAAAAATTTCCGTGGATTCAGCCAGCATGATGAACAAGGGGCTCGAACTCATTGAGGCGTGCTGGTTATTCGATGCGCGTCCAGATCAGATCGAAGTGGTCATTCATCCGCAAAGTGTCATTCATTCGATGGTCGATTACATCGATGGCTCGGTTCTGGCTCAGCTGGGCAACCCCGATATGCGCACTCCAATTGCGCATGCGCTTGCTTGGCCCGAGCGCATCGACTCGGGCGTTTCTGCGCTTGATCTCCTGCAGACAGGTCGCCTCGATTTTGAAGCCCCTGATCAACAGAGGTTTCCGTGTTTGCGCATCGCACGACAAGCTGCTCAAGAGGGAGGGACTGCCCCTGCAATGCTTAATGCGGCAAATGAAATTGCGGTAGACGCTTTCCTCAATGGTCGAATTCGCTTCACGGAAATCGCGAGTATCATCGAGGGCGTTCTTGATCGGGAAGTGGCCGTTGAGGCTCGTTGTCTGGCAGATATATTTGATGCCGATGCGCGAGCTCGTGCTCTGGCTTCGAGCTGGCTGAACGATCGTAATCGCTAATGCTTTGAAGCACCGATCTGCTGCCGCTCTTTGGTATGGAGTCGGCTCGGTTCAGGGCTGCCTAAATCGCCTTTCGAGGCAGGGGAAACTATGAGCGCGCTGTACATGATCATCGGAACCCTGGTAGCGCTAGGGGTTTTGGTCACCTTTCACGAATACGGGCATTTTTGGGTTGCGCGTCGTTGTGGCGTGAAGGTGCTCAGGTTCTCCGTTGGGTTTGGGCGGCCATTGTGCCGCTGGTACGATCGACAAGGCACTGAGTTTGTCATTGCAGCGATTCCCCTTGGCGGCTACGTGAAAATGCTTGATGAGCGCGAGGGCGACGTTCCGCCAGCGTTGTTGGATCAGACGTTCAATCGGAAAACCGTCAGGCAGCGTATCGCTATCGTGTCAGCCGGCCCAATAGCCAACTTCCTGCTCGCTCTCGTGTTCTTCTGGGCACTGGCGATGCTCGGCACGGAGCAGATACGTCCTGTTGTCGGCGCGGTTGAAATTGGAAGTTTGGCTGACCGTGCGGGTTTAACCGCCGGCCAGGAGATTGTAGAGATCAACGGTAAGCCAACTTCTGGTTGGTCGGAAGTGAATCTGCAGCTCATCAGGCGCCTCGGTGAAAGCGGCTCGCTAGAGATGTTGGTCAGGGATGGAGAAGACGGCCAGACGCAGCGGTTGCAGCTGGAGCTCAATAATTGGCTCAAAGGCGCTGAAGAGCCTGATCCCATAGGTTCGCTAGGTATTCGCCCATGGCGCCCGGTGATCGCTCCTATCGTCGCGCAATTAGATCCGGATGGGCCCGCTCAGGCCGCCGGGGTGCGTCTTGGTGATCGGCTTGTCAGCCTTGATGGCCAGCCACTTGGCGAATGGCAGGAGGTTATTGATCGCGTCAGGCCGCTGGGCGGAAAATCAGTTGTTCTGCAGGTAGAGCGGGGCGGGCTGATGATCGAGCTGCCTATGAACCTGGCCCAACGTGGTGAAGGTGACGAGCGAAGGGGCTATCTTGGGGCGGGCATCGCTGGGGGAGAGTGGCCTCAGGAAATGCTTCGTAATGTCAGCTTCGGACCTGTCGAGGCAATAGGTCAGGGGCTGAGTCGTACATGGACAATGAGCGTGTTGACGCTCGATTCGTTGAAGAAAATGCTCTTCGGCGAGCTCTCGGTAAAAAACTTGAGCGGCCCGATAACCATTGCTAAAGTGGCGGGCGCTTCTGCACAGTCCGGCGTGGGCGATTTCCTTAACTTCCTCGCCTACCTGAGCATTAGCCTTGGAGTACTCAATCTATTGCCTATCCCGGTCCTGGATGGTGGGCATCTGCTCTTCTATATGGTCGAGTGGGTCCGTGGACGTCCCCTGTCGGACAGGGTCCAGGGGTGGGGAGTACAGATCGGTATCAGCCTGGTTGTTGGGGTGATGCTGCTTGCGTTGGTCAACGACCTTGGCCGCCTTTAATCGCCATATACCTTGATGTCGCTGCGCCAAGCGCAGGTTCAATTATCAGGTTTGAAAAGAAAGGACTTCATGAAACGTCTGCTGCTACCTGCGGTTATCTCCGCACTGATGATTGCCGAAGTTCACGCTGAGTCCTTCACCATCTCCGATATACGAGTCAACGGTCTGCAACGCGTTTCAGCTGGCAGCGTATTCGGCGCCTTGCCGCTGAACGTTGGTCAGGCGGCAGACGATACTCGTCTGGTAGACGCCACCCGCGCACTATTCCGTACAGGGTTCTTCGAAGATATCCAGCTGGGCCGCGAAGGTGACGTGCTGGTGATCAACGTGGTCGAGCGTCCTTCGATTTCCGGTGTTGAGATCGATGGCAACAAGGCAATCAAGACCGAGGATTTGCTCTCCGGTCTGCAGCAGTCAGGCTTGGCTGAGGGCGAGATCTTTCAGCGGGCGACTCTTGAAGGTGTTCGTAACGAGCTGCAGCGTCAATATGTTGCGCAGGGACGTTATTCTGCGACTATCGAAACTAAAGTCGTTCCACAGCCGCGAAATCGCGTTGCGTTGAAGATCGATATCAATGAAGGCTCAGTCGCTGCGATCAAGCATATAAATGTGGTCGGAAATTCGGTATTTCCTGACGAAGACCTTACCGATCTTTTCGAACTCAAAACTAGCAACTGGCTTTCATTCTTCCGCAACGATGACAAATACGCGCGGGAAAAGCTTTCCGGTGACTTGGAGCGTCTGCGTTCCTATTACTTGGATCGCGGTTACATCAACATGGATATCACCTCAACTCAGGTATCCATCACGCCTGACAAGAAGGACGTCTACGTTACGGTCAACATTGCCGAAGGCGATCGATATACGGTTAGTGACGTCAAGTTGAGCGGCGATCTCAAGGTGCCTCAGGAAGAGCTCCAGTCACTTCTGCTGGCTAAGGAAGGGCAGGTCTTTTCGCGTAAGGTGATGACCACTACTTCAGAGTTGATCACGCGCCGGTTGGGTAACGAGGGCTACACGTTCGCAAACGTCAACGGCGTGCCTGAAACGAATGACGAGGACAACACCGTCGCGATCACCTTCGTGGTCGATCCGGGCAAGCGAGCCTACGTCAATCGCGTCAACTTCCGAGGCAATACTAAGACCGAAGACGAAGTGTTACGTCGCGAGATGCGGCAGATGGAAGGCGGCTGGGCCTCGACCTATCTGATCGACCAATCCAAAACTCGTCTGGAGCGTCTGGGTTTCTTCAAGGAAGTGAACGTTGAGACCCCTCAGGTTCCTGGCACCGACGACCAGATCGATGTGAACTACAGCGTCGAGGAACAGCCGTCCGGTTCGATCATGGCGAGCATAGGCTTCGCTCAGAATGCCGGTCTGATTCTCGGCGGTTCGATCAGCCAGAACAACTTCCTGGGCACGGGCAATCGTGTCAGTCTGGGATTGACGCGTAGCGAATACCAGTCGCGCTATAACTTCGGCTTCGTGGATCCCTACTGGACTGAAGACGGCGTCAGCCTTGGATACAACGCTTTCTATCGGACCACCGATTACGATGAGCTGGACTACGACGTCTCTAGCTACTCGGTCGACAGTCTTGGCGGTGGTGTCAATATTGGTTATCCGATCAGTGAAACGTCGCGTCTGTCGTTCGGTTTGTCCGCACAGCAGGACACCATCGATAGTGGCCGTTATACAGTCGACGAGATTTTCGACTTTATCGAACAAGAAGGTGACAGCTACCTCAACTTCAAGGCATCCGTAGGCTGGTCCGAGTCCACGTTGAACCGTGGTGTGCTTGCGACGCGTGGCCATTCTCAGAGCCTCTCCTTTGAAACCACCATTCCAGGTAGCGACCTCTCCTTCTACAAACTCGATTACAACGCCCAGTTGTTCTTGCCGGTCACCAAGACCTACACCATGCGCCTGCATACACAGTTGGGTTATGGCGATGCATACGGATCGACCTCTCGCCTGCCGTTCTATGAGCATTACTACGCGGGTGGCTTCAACTCGGTCCGCGGCTTCGAGGACAGCAGTCTTGGCCCGCGCAGCACTCCTAGCACTGCCTATAGAAACGGAAATCCGCTGCCTCCTGGCCAATGCGAAGGAGAACTTTGCACCGATCCAGATCGAGATGCGCTCCCATTTGGCGGTAACGTATTAATTCAAGGTGGCGTTGAAGTTCTCTTTCCGATGCCGTTCGTCAAAGATCAGCGCTCGCTGCGCACGTCAGTGTTCTGGGACGTCGGTAACGTCTACGATACGAATTGTCCGTCCGGGTCAGCCAAGTGCAGCGATATCGATATTGGCGACATGGCCAGTTCCGTTGGTGTCGGCCTGACGTGGATCACAGCCATGGGCCCGCTAAGCTTCAGTCTGGCCATGCCGGTCATGAAGCCGGACGACGCAGATACACAGGTCTTCCAGTTCTCGCTTGGGCAAACCTTTTAATCATCTGGAGCGACGCTCCAGTGTCTACATGAAGAGTGGTAAATACAGTGCGTAAGTTGACTCAATTGCTTGTTGTTGCCGTTACCTTGGCGGCAACCCCCGCATTCGCTGAAATGAAGATTGCGGTTATGAATTACCAGATGGCGTTGCTCGAATCAGATGCAGCCAAGCGCTACTCAGTCGATGCCGAGAAAAAGTTCGGACCCCAGCTCGAGAAGCTAAAGGGCTTGGAAAGCGATGCTAAACGCATCCAGGATCGCTTGGGTAAGGACGGCGACAAGATGCAGCAGGCAGAGCGCGAGCGTTTGGAGTTGGAATTCAAGCAGAAGGCCCGTGACTTCCAGTTTCTGTCCAAGGAACTTAACGAATCCAAGGCAGCTGCCGACCGCGACATGCTCAAGCAGCTCAAGCCCAAGTTGGACAAGTCGGTTGAAGACGTCATCAAGAAGGGCAACTTCGATCTGGTGCTCGAGCGCGGTGCGGTGGTCGATGTCAAGCCGCAATTTGACATCACCCGCCAAGTCATCGAGCGCATGAATCAGCAGCGTTGATGAGTAGTGTTGTCTATATGCTCGGCGACTTGGCCGAGCAATTGGATGCGGAGCTGCGCGGCGATCCGACGCTGCGGGTGACCGGGTTGGCGACGTTGCAGGACGCCGGTCCCGAACATTTGAGCTTTCTGGCCAATGCCCAGTATCGAAGGTTCCTTGCTGACACACAGGCAGGGGCAGTGTTGCTTACGGCGAAGGATGCCGAGGGTTATGAGGGCGTAGCCCTCATCGTGGCCAATCCCTATCTTGCTTACGCACGTCTTTCGCACCTGTTCGAGCGGCGCCCTCTGGCAGCAGTCGGCGTGCATCCGAGTGCAGTCGTTGATTCGAGTGCGCACGTCGATCCCAGTGCTCGCGTAGGGGCTCTGGTGGTGATCGAGGCTAACGCTTGGATTGGTCCAGACGTCGAGATCGGTTCCCACTCGGTTGTTGGGGCAAGGTCGCGCATTGGTGCGGGTGGGCGTCTAGCGGCTCGAGTTACTCTCTGTCATGACGTGACCATTGGCGAGAGGGTTGTCATCCAGCCTGGTGCCGTCATTGGTGGAGAAGGTTTCGGCTTTGCCAACGAGCGTGGTAGCTGGGAAAAAATCGCTCAGCTTGGTGGGGTGCGGATCGGCAACGATGTCGAAATCGGTGCCAACACGACAATCGACCGTGGGGCCATATCGGATACCGTGATCGGAAACGGCGTGAAGCTGGATAACCAGATCATGATCGCGCACAACGTTCAGATCGGTGATAACACCGCCATGGCGGGTTGTGCTGGCGTTTCCGGCAGCACGAAAATCGGGCGTAACTGCATGATTGCTGGCGGTGTCGGGCTCGTTGGCCATATCGAGGTTTGCGATAACGTATTCATTACTGGCATGACCATGGTTACTCGATCGATTACCGAGCCGGGCAGCTATTCGTCTGGCACAGCTATGCAGCCGGCTGCTGAATGGCGCAAAAGTGCCGCCCGGATTCGGCATCTCGACGACATGGCTCGTCGCCTGCAACAAGTGGAAAAACGCCTGGCTTCCGTGACCCCGAGCGGGGATGCATCTTCTGATGGCTGAACCAGCAGTCTGATCGTTCTCTCCCAGAGGCTTCGCCATCGGGTTGCTCGGTTTCATAGCCGAGCTGGCTCCCATACTTCCTACGGGCTTTTTCTTCATGATGGATATCAACGAGATTCGCGAATACCTTCCCCACCGATACCCGTTTCTGCTGGTTGATCGAGTGGTGGAGCTGGATACGGAAGCCAAGCGTGTTCGTGCTTACAAGAACGTCACTATCAATGAGCCGTTCTTCAACGGTCATTTTCCTCAGCACCCCATCATGCCTGGCGTATTGATCATCGAAGCTATGGCGCAGGCCGCCGGGTTGCTGGGTTTCAAGATGATGGGCGCTAAGCCTGCTGATGGAACGCTCTACTATTTCGTCGGCTCGGACAAGTTGCGCTTTCGTCAGCCAGTCGTGCCAGGCGACCAACTGGCATTAGAGGCATCGTTCATCAGTGCTAAACGCGGGATCTGGAAGTTCGACTGTCGTGCCAGCGTCGACGGCAAGGCGGTATGTTCGGCTGAGATTATTTGTGCGGAACAGAAGATATGAGTTTGATCGACCCTCGCGCCATCGTCGATCCAGCGGCCCGACTGGCAGATGACGTGCAGGTCGGCCCCTGGTCGATAATCGGTCCGGAGGTCGAGATAGGCGAGGGGACGGTGGTCGCATCACATGTGGTCATCAAGGGGCCGACCCGCATAGGTCGACATAATCGTATCTTTCAATTTTCCTCAGTCGGTGAAGATACGCCCGACATGAAGTACAAGGGCGAGCCTACTCGGCTGGTAATCGGTGATCACAACGTCATTCGTGAGGGTGTGACCATTCATCGCGGCACGGTGCAGGATCGAAGTGAAACCACGATCGGTGACCATAATCTGATCATGGCCTACGCACATATTGGTCATGACAGTGTGATCGCCAACCACTGCATCCTGGTCAATAACACTGCGCTGGCTGGGCATGTGCATGTTGGGGACTGGGCAATTCTCTCCGGCTTTACCTTGGTCCATCAGTATTGCCATATTGGTGCGTACAGTTTTTCAGGCATGGGGACTGCTATCGGCAAAGACGTCCCGGCGTTCGTTACCGTCTTTGGCAACCCAGCCGAGGCACGCAGCATGAACTTCGAAGGCATGCGACGTCGCGGCTTCAGCCCTGAAGCCATTCTTGCACTGCGTAATGCATACAAGATCGTTTACCGCAAAGGTATGACGGTCGAGGCCGCGCTTGCTGCGCTTGATGAGGATGCTCGGCAGTTTCCCGAAGTGGCGCTGTTCAGGGATTCGATACAGGCCTCCAACCGCGGCATAACCCGCTGACATGTCCAGGCCGCTGACAGTTGCGCTGGTGGCCGGAGAAGCCTCCGGCGACATCCTCGGCGCGGGTCTCATGCAGGCGCTGAGAGCGCATCACCCGGACGTGCGATTTATTGGGGTTGGCGGGACGCGCATGGAGGCTCAGGGTCTTAAATCCTATTTTCCGCTCGAACGCCTCGCGGTGATGGGGCTGGTCGAAGTGCTTGGACGACTGCCTGAACTGCTGGCGCGACGCAAGCGATTGCTGGAAACCTTTCTAGAGGCCCGCCCGGACGTCTTCATCGGCATAGACGCCCCTGACTTCAACCTAGACCTTGCGCTGAAGCTGCGTCGCCGCGGGATCAAGACGGTCCACTACGTCAGTCCCTCGGTCTGGGCGTGGCGTCAGAAGCGGGTATTGAAGATCCGAGACGCCTGCGACCTGATGTTGACTCTGTTTCCGTTCGAAGCGAAGTTCTACGACGCGCATCAGGTGGCGGTGCGTTTCGTGGGACATCCGCTGGCCGATACGATTCCCCTCGAGGCAGATCGGTCTGCCGCTAGGGCGGCGCTGAATCTGCCGCAGGATGGGTTGATAGTGGCGCTCATGCCAGGTAGTCGGGGCGGCGAGGTGGGTCGGCTTGGCGAGCTCTTTCTCAGCGCTGCCGACCGGCTGCGAGCCATGCGTCCCGGCATCCGGTTCGTGGTTCCCTGTGCCAGTCCAGAGCGCCGTGCTCAACTGGAGCACCTGCTGGTAGGCCGTGACTTGCCGCTGACTCTGCTTGATGGCCATTCCCACGAAGCGCTCGCCGCTTGCAACGCAGTGCTGATCGCTTCCGGAACCGCGACCCTGGAGGCGCTCTTGTACAAGCGGCCAATGGTCGTTGCCTACAGCGTTGCACCCCTGACATTCCGTATTCTCAAACGCCTTGTGAAGAGCCCTTATGTGGCTTTACCAAACCTGCTTGCCCAGCGCCTGCTGGTGCCGGAGCTTCTGCAGGATGCCGCAACACCAGAGGCGATGGCGCAGCTGCTGTCGCCCCTGCTTGATAATGGCGATATCCAGACCGAGGGCTTCGACGCCATACACCGCACGTTACGCTGTGACGCGTCGAGTCAGGCTGCCCAGGCGGTGCTTGAATTGGTAGAGGCGAGCTGATGCAGATTGGGCTGGATTTCAATCTGGTCGAAGACCTGGTGGCAGGTGTCGACGAGGTCGGCCGAGGTCCGCTTTGTGGGCCGGTGGTTACGGCTGCGGTAATCCTTGATCCCCGTCGGCCTATCGATGGGCTCAATGATTCAAAAAAGCTGACCGCAGCAAGGCGTGAAGCGCTGTTCGATGAGATCTGCGAGAAATCTCTGGCGTGGTGCATCGCTCGTGCCGAGGTGAACGAGATCGATCAGTTGAACATCCTCCACGCGACGATGCTGGCGATGAAGCGCGCTGTGGAGGGGTTGAGCGTGACGCCTCGACTGGCGCTGATCGATGGCAACCGCTGTCCTCAACTGTCGGTGCCAAGTGCACCGGTCATACAGGGTGACGGCCAAGTGCCTGCGATCGCGGCGGCGTCCATCCTGGCAAAAGTCAGTCGTGACCGCGAAATGTGCGCGCTGGATCTCTGCTATCCCGGGTATGGTCTTGCCAGTCATAAGGGCTACCCGACCCCGGTTCACCTGGATGCTCTGCAGCGGCTTGGGCCGACCATCATTCATCGCCGGTCTTTCGCACCTGTGCGCAACTTGCTCGAGCGATTCGCTCTGGAAGAACAAGTGCAAGGTACTCAGGTGAGCGCTGTGGTCGATAGTCTGTTGGTGTGACTCTTTTCAGTACGTCATGGAACGGCGCGCTTTTCACGATTCGGCCGGAGTAGTGGCCCGTTAGGCGCTCTTGTTCCGCTGATCCATCCTTCCCATTGCGGCCTTAATCCGCGGCGCCTTTACGGTACAATTCCGCGCTTGTCGTTTCGCCAGTCCAAGGTTCATTCATGCCCGTTTCCTTCGTCCACCTCCGCCTGCACACCGAATACTCACTGGTCGATGGGTTGGTGCGCGTAAAGCCGCTGGTCAAGGCCGTTACAGGGGCAGGAATGCCAGCGGTGGCAGTCACTGACCAAAGCAACATGTGCTCGCTGGTGAAGTTCTACAAGGCTGCCCAAGGTGCAGGGATCAAGCCGATCTGCGGTGCAGATATCTGGCTGGCTGGGGGCGAAGAGGACGGTCCGCTTAGCCGACTGACGCTGCTGGCGATGAACGCGAAAGGCTATCGCAACCTTACTGAGCTGGTATCGCGTGGCTGGACCGAGGGGCAGCGCAACGACCAGATCATCATCGAACGTGATTGGGTCAAGGCGGCGGCCGAGGGTTTGATCGCACTCTCCGGGGCCAAGGAAGGCGAGATCGGCCATGCGTTGCTCGACGCCGAGGAGGCGCTTGCTGATGCCTTGTTGGCCGAATGGCAGGCAGTTTTCCCCGATCGCTTTTACCTCGAAGTGCAGCGCACCAATCGCGTCAACGATGAGGAGCACCTCCATGCCGCTGTGGCACTGGCGCAGCGTTGCAGCGTACCGCTGGTGGCCACCAATGATGTGCGCTTCCTCAGGCAGGAAGACTTCGAAGCCCACGAGACAAGGGTCTGCATTGGCGAAAGTCGAACCCTCGATGATTCCCGGCGTCCCCGCAACTACTCCGACCAGCAGTACCTGAAGACCCCGGAGGAGATGTGGGAGCTGTTCAGCGATCTGCCGGAGGCCCTGGAAAACAGCGTCGAGATCGCGAAACGTTGCAACATCGAGGTGCAGCTCGGCACCTATTTCCTGCCGGACTTCCCTGTACCGGACGGCATGACGATGGACGAGTACTTCCGCAAGGTCTCGTTCGACGGGCTCGATGAGCGTCTAGAAGTGTTGCTGCCGAAGGACACACCTGATTATGAGGCGAAGAAGCAGGTCTATATTGATCGGCTGAATTTCGAGCTCGATATCATCATTCAGATGGGATTTCCCGGTTACTTCCTCATCGTCATGGATTTCATCCAGTGGGCGAAAAACAACGGCGTACCGGTAGGGCCTGGGCGGGGATCGGGTGCGGGTTCACTGGTTGCCTACGTTCAGAAAATCACCGACCTCGATCCGTTGGCCTACGACCTGCTCTTCGAGCGGTTTCTGAACCCGGAACGGGTATCGATGCCCGACTTTGATGTCGACTTCTGCATGGACGGCCGTGATCGGGTCATCGATTACGTAGCGGAGAAGTACGGGCGCAACGCAGTCAGCCAGATCATCACCTTTGGCACTATGGCTGCCAAGGCTGTGGTGCGGGACGTGGCGCGCGTCCAAGGCAAATCCTATGGGCTTGCCGATCGGCTGTCGAAGATGATCCCATTCGAAGTCGGCATGACGCTTGAAAAAGCGTACGAAATGGAAGAGCCGCTTCGGGACTTTCTGGCTGTCGATGAAGACGCTCGGGAAATCTGGGAGATGGCGCTCAAACTCGAGGGCATCACCCGAGGCACGGGCAAGCACGCCGGAGGCGTGGTAATCGCCCCGACCAAGCTCACCGATTTCGCACCCATCGCCTGCGATGACGAGGGCGGCAGCCTGGTCACGCAGTTCGACAAGGACGACGTCGAGTCCGCGGGCCTGGTGAAGTTCGACTTCCTGGGCCTGCGTACGTTGACAATCATCAAGTGGGCCATGGAGACGATCAACCGCGAGCAGGCTAAGAAGGGCCTGGATCCGCTTAATATCGACTTCATCCCACTGGACGACAAACCCACGTTCTCATTGCTACAGAAAGCTGAAACAACAGCCGTGTTCCAGCTTGAATCACGCGGCATGAAGGAGCTGATCAAAAAGCTCAAGCCGGACTGTCTGGAAGACCTGATCGCCTTGGTTGCGCTGTTCCGTCCTGGTCCGCTGCAGTCAGGGATGGTGGATGACTTCATCAACCGTAAGCACGGCCGTGCGGAAATCTCCTACCCGCACTCGGATTATCAGTACGACGGCCTGAAGCCTGTGCTGGCGCCAACCTACGGCATCATCCTGTATCAGGAGCAGGTGATGCAGATCGCGCAGGTCATGGGGGGATATACCCTAGGACAGGCGGACATGCTGCGCCGAGCCATGGGTAAGAAGAAACCTGAGGAAATGGCCAAGCAGCGTGGCGGTTTCATCGAAGGTTGTGCCAATAACGGTATCGACGCCGATCTTGCCGGTAACATCTTCGACCTTGTGGAAAAATTCGCCGGTTACGGTTTCAACAAGTCGCACTCGGCTGCCTACGGCCTGGTTTCGTACCAGACAGCATGGCTCAAGGCGCATTACCCATCGCCCTTCATGGCGGCCGTGCTGTCGGCAGATATGCACAACACCGATAAGGTGGTCACGCTCATCGAAGAATGCCGCAGTATGAAGCTGCGCATCGATGCGCCGGACGTGAATAATTCCGAATTCAAGTTCACGGTGAGTGATGACGGTCGCATCATCTACGGTCTTGGTGCGATCAAGGGCGTTGGCGAAGGCCCTGTCGAGGCAATTTGTGAATGCCGCAGCGAGGGCGGGCCGTTTGCCGATCTCTTCGACTTCTGCAGCCGTGTAGACCTCAAACGGATCAACAAGCGCACCCTGGAGGCGTTGATCCGCGGGGGCGCGCTTGATCGTCTTGGTCCTTATTTTTCCGATGAGCCCAAGACCTATCAGGCCAATATCGATCGCAACCGTGCGGTGCTACTGTCCGCCATGGAAGAAGCCATCCAGGCGGCCGAGCAGACTGCTCGAAGCCTCGATAGTGGCCATATGGACTTGTTTGGTGGGCTATTTGCCGAGCCGGAAGCGGACGTATACGCCAATCATCGCAAGGCTCGCGAGTTGTCCTTGAAGGAGCGCCTCAAGGGTGAGAAGGACACGCTTGGGCTATACCTGACAGGCCACCCGATCGACGAGTATGAAGGTGAAGTACGCCGCTTCGCTCGTCAGCGCATCATCGATTTGCGACCTGCGCGAGGCGAACAGACCATCGCCGGCCTGATCGTCAATTTGCGGGTGATGAAGAACAAGAAAGGCGACAAGATGGGATTCATCACCCTGGATGACCGCTCAGGACGCATAGAGGCTTCGCTATTCGCCGAGGCCTTCAACAGTGCGCAAGCGCTGCTGCAGACGGACGCATTGGTCGTGGTCGAAGGGGAGGTTAGCAATGACGACTTCTCTGGGGGCCTGCGCCTGCGTGCCAAACGAGTGATGAGCCTGGAAGAAGCGCGCACCGGGTTGGCAGAAAGCCTGCGGGTCAAAGTCGCGAGCGATGCGTTGAAGGGTGACACGGTGCGCTGGCTTGCCGATGTGTGCGGGCGCCATCGGGGTGCCTGTCCGATCACGCTGGAGTACACAGGCAGCGATGCGCGAGCGCTTCTTCAATTCGGCGAAAGCTGGCGGATAGACCCTGCCGATAACTTGATTCAGGCATTGCGTGACCAGTTCGGACGCGACAACGTCTTTCTGCAATACCGATAGAGGGAGGCCGCAAAGTGTGCGCTCATTGTGGCTCGCAGCTTTGCGATCACCCGACACCCGGCCCGATCCTGGATCGGGTCAAGATTGCGAACATTTTTTGTTCGACCTGAATGCGTCCGTCCCGTAAGGTAGGGCGCAAAAAACGGAACAGCCTCCCGGCCGCCTGGCCGTCGACGCATGACGGATGCCTATGAACCCGAATTTTCTCGATTTCGAACAGCCGATTGCCGACCTTCAAGCCAAGATCGAAGAATTGCGCCTGGTTGGTAACGACAACTCGTTGAACATTGGTGATGAAATCGCTCGCCTGCAGGACAAGAGCGAATCGCTCACCGAGAGCATCTTCGGCAACCTCACCAGCTGGCAGATCGCCCGACTGGCCCGCCACCCGCAACGCCCCTATACGCTTGACTACATCAGCCATCTATTCACAGAGTTCGAAGAGTTGCATGGCGATCGCCATTTCTCGGATGACGCTGCGATCGTTGGTGGCACGGCTCGCCTGAATGGAGAGCCGGTCATGATCATCGGTCATCAGAAAGGGCGTGAAGTCCGCGAAAAGGTTCGTCGCAACTTCGGCATGCCGCGCCCGGAGGGCTATCGCAAAGCCTGCCGGCTGATGGAAATGGCCGAACGCTTCAAGATGCCGATTCTCACCTTTATCGACACTCCAGGCGCTTATCCGGGTATCGACGCCGAAGAGCGCAATCAGAGCGAAGCGATCGCTTGGAACTTGCGCGTCATGGCACGTCTCAAGACTCCGATCATCGCCACGGTGATTGGTGAAGGAGGTTCGGGCGGCGCGCTGGCTATTGGCGTCTGCGATCAGCTGAACATGCTTCAGTACTCCACTTACGCGGTCATTTCTCCGGAAGGCTGCGCCTCGATCCTCTGGCGTACCGCTGACAAGGCGCCGGAAGCCGCCGAGGCGATGGGCGTTACCGCCGAGCGCTTGAAGGACCTGGGGATCGTCGACAAGGTGATATCCGAGCCGCTCGGCGGCGCCCACCGCAATCCTGCGGTAACGGCTGCCTCCATGCGTGACGAGTTGACCTCTCAGCTAGAGATGCTCAAAGGCCTGGATACCGAGGCATTGCTGACGCGTCGCTATGAGCGGCTGATGAGCTACGGCATCGCCTGATGTCGTGAGAGCTTTCAAATAGAACGGCGGGCTTTCCCGCCGTTTTTTGTATGCGCCGTCGTGCGATGTCCTCGCCTTGGATCGTTACGTTCCGGTTTATTCTGGTGCCAGCCTTACCTGAGCTGCTATCCGATGTCTCTTGAATCCCGCCTTCTTGATGTGCTGAAGCCTTGGAGCACCGCGCCGCGTTGGCGTGTGGCGTTTTCCGGCGGGCTTGATTCCACCGTGCTGCTTCATCTACTGGTGAGGTTGGGATCACTTAACAACAATCTGCCTCCCGTCAGCGCCATACATATTCATCATGGCTTGCAGTCGGTGGCGGACGCTTGGCCAGAGCATTGCCGCGTGGTCTGCAATGAACTCGGTGTAGGGCTTCAAGTGTTGAATGTGGAGGTCCGGCCCGGTTCGAGCGTAGAAAGCAAGGCTCGGGAGGCTCGTTATAAAGCCTTCAGCGAAACGCTCAATCCAGATGAGGTATTGCTCACTGCTCAGCACCAGGACGATCGGGCCGAGACGCTGCTGTTCCGATTATTACGCGGCGCCGGCGTGCGCGGACTCGCTGGCATGCCGACTGTCCGTACGCTCGGTGATGGTTGGCTGGTTCGGCCGCTGCTGAGTGTCTGTCGTGATGAGCTCAACAGCTACGCCGTGGAGCACGGGCTTCGATGGATAGACGATCCCAGCAACCAGTGCACGGATCACTCGCGCAACTTTATACGTCACCGCGTCATGCCGATCGTGCAAGAGCGTTGGCCTGAAGCCTCGCGCAGTATGGCTCGGGCCGCCTCCCATCTGGATGAGGCGCAGCAGTTGCTGACCGAGCTGGCCGAGCTTGATTTACGTGAGGCGAGGCGTATAGACCGCTACGATTGGCTTCCGGTGCCAAGTTTGTCGCTGCGATCATTGAAGGCACTCAGCCCGGCTCGCCAGCGAAACGCGTTGCGCCACTGGATCGCCTCCTTCACGTCGCTTCCTGACACCGATCATTGGGCTGGTTGGAATGCGCTGCGTGACGCCTCATCCGATGCCTCGCCAGTCTGGCGCTTGGCTTGCGGCGAGTTGCATCGAGGCGATGAACGGATCTGGTGGCTTTCCGGACCGTGGCTCAACGGTCCTGGCGAAGCGGTTGCGTGGGTGCGCCCGGGTGACGATCTGCCGTTGCCGTCCAACGGCCGAGTGCAACTTCAAGGCCATAGCGGTGAAACCGGGCTGCAGGTGCGTTATCGCAAGGGCGGCGAGACGTTAGCGCTGCCCGGGCGCGGGCACCGGGATCTCAAGAGACTGCTCAACGAAACCACACTACCAGGCTTCGTCCGCTCGCGTCTGCCATTGCTCTACCGTAACGATGAACTCATTGCGTTGGCTAATTTCCCCCAGTTCGATGTCCAGGGCCTGTCACTCATATGGACGCCGCCTGCAGATGCCAGGTTTGAGCTGATGGGGTCTTTCGAGTAGACTACGCTCCCGTCCCAATACAGCTTCTGCGGCTTTCTTCGAAAACCGTGGCAGTTTCGCTATTGCCGCCATCGGCGCAGTGGCACCTTCGCTTTTCCCCGGCGGCGCTAGCCGCTTAACGCAGACTTCTAGGGTTTTTCATGACGCGCTACATCTTCGTCACGGGTGGTGTTGTTTCTTCATTGGGGAAAGGCATCGCCTCGGCTTCATTGGCGGCCATCCTGGAGGCGCGGGGCCTGAAGGTCACGATGCTCAAGCTGGACCCTTATATCAACGTTGATCCGGGCACTATGAGCCCGTTCCAGCACGGTGAAGTGTTCGTCACCCATGACGGCGCCGAGACGGATCTGGATCTGGGTCATTACGAGCGGTTCATCCGCACGACGATGACCAAGAGCAATAACTTCACCACCGGCCGTGTCTATGAAGATGTGCTACGTCGTGAGCGCCGTGGTGACTACCTGGGTGCAACCATCCAGGTCATCCCCCATATCACTGATGAGATCAAGCGCCGCATCATCAAGGGTGCCGGCGATGCTGATGTGGCACTGGTTGAGGTCGGCGGAACCGTTGGCGATATCGAGTCGCAGCCGTTCCTCGAGGCGATCCGCCAATTGCGCGTCGAGGTAGGGGCCAAGCGCGCGATGCTCATGCATCTGACACTGGTGCCTTACATCGCCACGGCCGGAGAAACAAAGACCAAGCCCACCCAGCACTCTGTCAAAGAGCTGCGCTCCATCGGTCTGCAACCAGACGTGCTGGTATGCCGCTCAGACCACCCGATCGATGTCTCCTCACGCCGCAAGATTGCGTTGTTTACCAACGTTGAAGAGCGCGCGGTCATCAGCCTCGAAGACGTCGATACCATCTACAAGATTCCTGGTGTGCTTCATGCGCAGGGCCTGGATGACTTCGTCGTCGAACGATTTGGTCTGGAGTGTGGCGGTGCCGATCTTTCGGAATGGGATCGCGTTGTCGATGCCAAGCTGAATCCCGAAAAAGAGGTCACCATTGCCATGGTCGGCAAGTACATGGAACTTCTGGACGCTTACAAATCTCTGATCGAGGCAATGAGCCACGCTGGCATCCAGAGCCGTACCAAAGTGAACCTTCGCTATATCGACTCCGAAGACATCGAAAACCAGGGCACCAGCCTGCTGGAAGGCATGGATGCGATTCTGGTCCCGGGTGGTTTCGGTCTGCGTGGCGTTGAAGGCAAGATTGCCACCGTAAAATATGCGCGCGAAAACAAGATTCCTTACCTTGGCATATGCCTCGGCATGCAGGTCGCGGTGATCGAGTTTGCCCGTGATGTGCTTGGCTGGTCTGACGCCAACTCCACCGAATTCGACAAGGATTCGACCCATCCTGTTGTCGGCTTGATCACAGAATGGGAAGACGCCACGGGTACGGTGGAAACCCGCACCGATGCGTCGGACCTTGGCGGAACGATGCGCCTTGGCGCACAGGAATGCGGGCTTGAGGCCGGATCCAATGTGTTTGCCTGCTATGGCAAGGAGCGCATCGTCGAGCGTCATCGGCATCGTTATGAAGTCAACAACAACCTGTTGCCGCAATTGCAGGCTGCCGGTCTGAAGATTACCGGGCGCTCCGGTGATGGTGCATTGGTTGAGGTGGTCGAGGCGCCGGATCATCCATGGTTCGTGGCTTGCCAGTTTCACCCGGAATTCACCTCCACGCCGCGCGACGGCCATCCGCTGTTCAGCGGTTTCGTCAAGGCCGCGCTCGATCACAAGGCGACCAAGGCATGAGCCAGAAGACTATCCGCGTCGGTAAAATCGAGATAGGGAACGACAAGCCATTCGTGCTATTCGGTGGTATGAACGTCCTCGAATCCCGCGATCTTGCTCTTCAGATCTGCGAAACCTATGTGAAGGTGACCGAGAAGCTCGGCATCCCTTATATCTTCAAGGCCAGTTTCGACAAGGCCAATCGCTCCTCGATCAATTCCTTCCGAGGCCCAGGCCTGGAGGAGGGAATGCGCATCTTCGAGGACGTGAAGAACGCCTTTGGCGTACCTGTAATCACCGACGTGCACGAACCGCATCAGGCTCAGCGGGTGGCGGAGGTCTGCGACATCATCCAGCTGCCCGCATTCCTGTCCCGCCAGACCGATCTGGTGGTTGCGATGGCGAAGACCGGTGCAGTGATCAATATCAAAAAGGCGCAGTTTCTCGCGCCGCAGGAAATGAAGCACATCCTCGCCAAGTGCGAAGAAGCCGGCAACGACCAGCTGATCCTTTGCGAGCGTGGTTCGTCCTTTGGCTACAACAATCTCGTTGTCGACATGCTCGGCTTCGACATCATGAAGCGTATGCAGTACCCGGTGATCTTCGATGTCACCCATGCGCTTCAGATGCCTGGCGGCCGCTCCGATTCGGCAGGCGGACGTCGCGCTCAAGTTACCGATCTGGCCAAGGCTGGCCTCAGTCAAGGCCTTGCTGGGCTGTTCCTCGAAGCCCATCCCGATCCCGACAACGCCAAGTGCGACGGCCCTTGCGCCCTGCGTCTGGACAAG
Source organism: Stutzerimonas zhaodongensis (assembly GCF_003696365.1). GTDB lineage: Bacteria > Pseudomonadota > Gammaproteobacteria > Pseudomonadales > Pseudomonadaceae > Stutzerimonas > Stutzerimonas zhaodongensis. Next base: position 572,561 of record NZ_RFFM01000002.1, on the reverse strand, counting down.
CTGGAACCTTTCCTCACCCAGCTCAAGCAGCTGGATGATCTGATCAAGAATTTTTCGCCAATCGAAACTGCTTGAAGCCTTGAAGCTATCTACGGAGTGTTAATAAAAATGGCAAAGATCGTCGACATCAAAGGGCGTGAGGTTCTCGACTCCCGTGGCAACCCGACAGTGGAAGCAGACGTTATCCTCGATAACGGCATCATCGGCAGCGCTTGCGCGCCGTCTGGTGCGTCCACCGGTTCCCGAGAGGCACTTGAGCTGCGCGATGGCGACAAGAGCCGTTACATGGGCAAGGGTGTGCTGAAAGCCGTCAGCAACATCAACGGCCCTATCCGTGATCTGCTGATGGGCAAGGACCCGCTGGATCAAAAGGCGCTGGACCGCGCGATGATCGATCTGGACGGTACCGAGAACAAGGCTTCGCTCGGTGCGAACGCAATCCTCGCAGTGTCCTTGGCAGCCGCAAAAGCCGCAGCTCAAGATCAGGACCTGCCGCTTTACGCCCATATCGCCAATCTCAATGGCACGCCTGGCCAGTACTCCATGCCGGTGCCGATGATGAACATCATCAACGGCGGTGAGCATGCCGATAACAACGTCGACATTCAGGAATTCATGGTTCAGCCGGTGGGTGCCAAGACATTCGCAGATGCACTGCGCATGGGCGCTGAAATCTTCCATCACCTCAAGGCCGTATTGAAGGCCCGTGGCCTGAGTACCTCGGTCGGCGACGAGGGTGGCTTTGCCCCGAATCTGGCATCTAACGAAGATGCACTGGCCGCCATTGCCGAAGCTGTTGCCAATGCCGGCTACAAGCTGGGAGACGACGTCACCCTGGCGCTTGATTGCGCGTCCAGCGAGTTCTTCGAGAACGGCAAGTACGATCTGGCTGGCGAAGGCAAAGTTTTCGATGCTGCAGGTTTTGCCGACTACCTGGCAGGCCTGTCGGAGCGCTACCCAATCATTTCCATCGAAGACGGCATGGACGAGTCCGATTGGGATGGCTGGAAGGTGCTGACTGACAAGATCGGTAGCAAGGTCCAGCTGGTTGGCGACGACCTTTTCGTGACCAACACCAAGATCCTCAAGGAAGGTATCGAGAAAGGTATCGGTAACTCGATCCTTATCAAGTTCAACCAGATCGGCTCCCTGACCGAAACCCTGGAAGCCATTCAGATGGCCAAGGCCGCAGGCTACACCGCCGTGATCTCGCATCGCTCCGGTGAAACCGAAGACCACACTATTGCCGACCTGGCTGTTGGTACGGCTGCAGGTCAGATCAAGACTGGCTCGCTGTGCCGCTCCGATCGCGTATCCAAGTACAATCAGTTGCTGCGGATCGAAGAGCAACTCGGCGGAAAAGCCCCTTACAAGGGCCGTGCCGAGTTCCGTGGCTGACCCGGCTATCGCGCGATAAGCCAGGGCATGCTAGAAAAGGGGCGGCGTTAGTCGCCCTTTTTTGTGGATAACGGTCAGCGCTGTTAAGGTCGACCCAGAGAAAGGCGATGCGCTCGCCAGCAAAGGAAAGCCAGCCCATGTCGCTGACCGCTGCATACATTACGCTACCTGAAACCAACCGAATTCGTTCCATGCCTTCCATGCGCAGTCCTTACTGGTTGTTCATCGTCCTGATCCTGCTCCTGGGTGGTCTTCAGTATCGTCTCTGGGTGGGCGAGGGAAGCCTCGCTCAGGTCAGTGGGCTGAACAAACAGATCGCCGAGCAACAGGGTGAAAACAGACGTTTGCTCGAGCGAAATCGCATACTCGAAGCCGAAGTGATGGAGCTCAAGCAAGGCATGGAGACTGTGGAGGAGCGAGCGCGCCACGAGCTGGGAATGGTCAAAGAGGGCGAAACTCTCTTTCAGCTCACTGAATGAGCGCGCTCCGGCTTCCACCGTTCTGGGTGGTGATTCCTGCGGCCGGTGTCGGCAGCCGCATGCGCGCTGACCGGCCAAAGCAGTACCTTGAGCTTGGCGGCCAAACCATCCTTGAACATACCCTCGATCGTTTTCTTGACCATCCGCAGCTTCAAGGTCTGGTCGTGTCCCTGGCGGAGCAAGATCCATACTGGCCTGAACTGCAATGTGCTGCTGATCCGCGTATTTGTCGTGCCACTGGAGGTAGTGAGCGTGCCGACTCGGTGCTTGCCGGGCTCCAGGTGCTCTCTGGCCTGGGTGCCAATGAAGAGGACTGGGTGCTCGTGCACGATGCCGCACGGCCCAATCTGGCGCTCGATGACCTGAATCGTTTGTTGGCCACCCTGGCGGATGATCCCGTTGGCGGACTGCTCGCGGTTCCGGCCCGTGACACGCTCAAACGCGCCGGGGCTGATGGGCGAGTGCAGGAGACAGTCGATAGGAGCGTTATCTGGCAGGCTTTCACCCCTCAGATGTTTCGGCTCGGTTCACTACGCGCAGCATTGATGGACGCGCTTACCAGTGGGGTGGCTGTCACGGACGAAGCGTCTGCGCTGGAGTGGGCGGGTCATCACCCGCGGCTGATCGAGGGTCGGGCCGATAATCTGAAAATCACCCGCCCTGAAGATCTGACGTGGCTGCAGCAGCGCTGGCAGTCTTGATCGACGAAGAGGCGATGCAGAACCTTCGGCCCTGCATCGCCGGTCCAGTGTAGCGATCTAGTAGCGGTAGATGGCTGCCGCACCGCTTTCGGTGGGCATGCGCTCGGTAGGCACGGAGATCACTTCACCGCCTTGTTCCAGCGTCCATATGGTCAGTTCATCAAGCAGGTCGGGGGTTGTGGCCGTGTCGTCTTCCACAGGTATCGCTTTGCCCTGCTGCTTGTCGGCTACACCGGGAATCTGGCGCTCAGCTTCTACTAGCAGTGTTGCGACACGGCCTTCCAGAGTGGCCTGGCCGATCTGCTCTAGCTGATCGGTAGCCAGGCCCTGACCGTGGGACTCTCCGTACTGGTTGATAAAACCTTCGAGGCGCTTGATGTAGCGCGGCTGCATGACTATCCAGCTCTTCTGTCGAAGGTCATCGGGGCTCAGCAATGACACATCACTTTCTATGCCTTCAGCGAACAGAAACTCGTTGTGGCTTTGCTTGCGGAAATGAAACTGGTGCTCCGGTAGTGCCGCCAGAATAAGGGGGAGTTTCGATTTGCGGCTGTGATGCTCAAGAATGGCGCGATCCACTTCGCGGAAGAACCTATCCCGGTCCCGGTCGATCTCGTCCTGGCGCCCAGCGCCGCCACTCTCGACTTGCATAGGGTCGCCTCGCTCACTGGCGCGACCAAAACCCTGTGGAAAGCCGGTCTGGCCTTTCTCGGTCAGTTCACGTCCCAGCGCCTCCTCCACGTTTTTCGGCACCCCCTCACCGAGCGAGACTTCATCGAGGCTGTCACGGTTACCTTCGAAGAGTCGTACCGAGTCCAGTGTGACTGCCAGGATCTGATAACGATCGGCGGACTGGGCGATGCGCAACAGCGGCTTGAGATGCATCCGATCATTGGCTACCGCAAGTTCCGGCACACTGCGTTGGAGGCGAAATACCTCGAAATAGTCCTTTGCAGCAAACACCGCGAGGCCGTCGCGGTTGGCGTTCCAGAAATCAGGATCATCGATTAAGTCATGAAAGGGTTTTAGCAGACTTTTGGCTTGGTCTGCCCGGCCTTGCTGCTTGAGGGATTCCTCCAGCTGTCGGACAAGATGCTTGAAGCGGATGGGGTCTTGCTGGCGCTCTGGGAAGCTGCGGTGGGTGGGTTGGTACAGCGAAAGGCAGGGGGCGTCGCGCTTAGCCAGTAGCTGGGACAAGGTTTCACGATCGAGCAATCTGTTCATGAACGGCCTCTCTAGTTGATTTGAAGTTGATGGGTCCCTCATGGACGGCGTCGGCCTGCGGTGGCAGGTCACGTCGGGCGGTTGTCAGTGGTGATTGAGCTTCTTGTCCAGCGCATGAGCAAGAGCGTGGTTGAGTTTCTCGGCAGCGCCGTCGATGGCTAAGGCCAGCGAGTCGGCCTTGTGGCTCGTCGAGATGGGGTCGTGCCCCTTGACCCGCGCTTCCATCTGGCAGCGCTTGTCCTGGGGGCCGCTCTTTCCGCTGTTCTCGTCGTTGAGATGAACTTCGACTCGGGTCAGCTGATCATCGAAACGCTCCAGCTCACTCTCGACCGCGGCCTTTACGTGCTCCTCGAGGGCGCTGGTTACATCGACGCTGTGATTGCTGTTCACCAGAATCTGCATGTTGTCCTCCTGATTGAATCGCCGGCTCGCTCAAGCAAAGCGCCGGAGGCACCGGCCTCAGAATTTCGACGTGGTGGGTTAAGCCGGGTTCCGCCTGATCCACACAGTCGGACGCGCGGCGCGGTCGCGACTCAGTTGCATCAATGGCGATATTCGGGACGCGTGGCGAGGCCGTCCTTGAGGGATTGGATGAGCAGACGGACCTTGGGCAACGGGTAACGGCGCTGTGGGTAGACAGCCCAAACCGCGGTGTTTGGCGGCTGGTTGTCTTCCAGCAGTGACACCAGATCACCACGGCGCAGCGGCTCCAGAACGTAATAGTCAGGCAGCTGGCACAGGCCGAAGCCACGGAGCGCTGCGTCCAGCACTGCCTGCCCGCTGTTGCAGCGCCAGTTACCGGCAGGTTTGAACGGCTGTTCTCGACCGTCGATCTGCAGCATCCAGGTGTCGCTCGTGCCAACCAGACAATTATGTCGAGAAAGTTCTGACAGTGTGTGCGGTCGCCCGTAGCGCTCGAGGTAGCTAGGGGCAGCGCACAGGTACATGGCGCGGGGGGCGATGCGGGTCGCGACCAGCCGCGACTCGCTGAGCCGGCCTAGTCGTATCGCGAGATCATAACCTTCCTGAACCAGATCGAGGGTGCGGTTCGATAACTCGATATCGACCCGCAGCTGCGGATGTTGTGCCATGAAGTCGTTTACCAACGGGACGATGAAGCGTTCGCCATAGGCCACGGCAGCCGTCATGCGCAGCAGCCCCGTCGGAGCAGCGTGAAGGTCGCTGATAGCATTGAAGGCCTCGTCGCGTTCCTCAATCAGTCGCTGGCAGCGGGCGAGGAAGGTATGCCCGGCCTCTGTCAGTGATACGCGGCGAGTGGTGCGGTAGAGCAGCCGCGCCTGCAGGCGCTCCTCAAGACGGGCCACCTGTCGGCTGACGTGCGAGGACGAAACGCGCAGCTGCTCTGCTGCGCGCATGAAGCTTCCGTACTCGGCTACAGCGACAAACTCATCCAACCCTTCCCAGCGTTTCATCATCTCTCCGCGTGCTGCATTCAGATGTTAGTACCAAGAATCGATTGTCCCTCTGTGGCAATAATGTTTCCACAATCAGCCGATTAACCCTGAGCGATTTACAAACTACACTGGCCCCAACAATCCCCAACAATCCCCAACAGGGCTGCTCAGATGACTATCAAATCCCGCGCCGCGGTCGCTTTCGCTTCAAATCAACCATTGCAGATCGTAGAAGTGGACGTCGAACCGCCCAAGGCAGGCGAAGTGCTCGTGCGTGTCGTTGCCACAGGCGTCTGCCATACCGACGCGTACACGCTTTCCGGTGAGGATTCCGAAGGGGTGTTCCCCTGCATTCTTGGTCACGAGGGTGGCGGTATCGTCGAGGCAGTTGGGGAAGGCGTTACCTCGGTACAGGTCGGCGATCATGTGATTCCGCTGTATACCGCTGAGTGCCGCCAGTGCAAGTTCTGCAAATCGGGCAAGACCAACCTGTGCAGCTCAGTGCGCGCTACTCAAGGTAAAGGCCTGATGCCCGATGGCACCACGCGGTTCTCCTACAAGGGTGAGCCGATCTATCACTACATGGGCACCTCGACCTTTTCCGAATACACCGTGCTCCCCGAGGTGTCGGTCGCGAAGATTCCAAAAGAGGCGCCGCTGGACAAGGTCTGCCTGCTCGGCTGCGGCGTAACCACCGGCATCGGTGCAGTGCTCAACACGGCCAAGGTGGAGGAGGGCGCGACGGTCGCGATCTTCGGCCTTGGCGGGATCGGGCTGGCGGCGATCATCGGCGCGAAGATGGCCAAGGCAAGTCGCATCATTGCCATCGATATCAACCCGTCCAAGTTCGCCATTGCCGAAGAGTTGGGCGCTACTGACTTCGTCAATCCAAAGGATCACGACAAGCCGATCCAGGAAGTCATCGTTGAGATGACTGATGGCGGCGTGGACTACTCCTTCGAGTGCGTTGGTAATGTCCAACTGATGCGCGCCGCGCTGGAGTGTGCTCACAAAGGCTGGGGCGAGTCGGTGATTATCGGTGTGGCTGGAGCAGGTCAGGAGATCAGCACTCGACCGTTTCAGCTGGTGACAGGCCGTGTCTGGCGTGGCAGCGCGTTCGGTGGCGTGAAGGGGCGTACGGAATTGCCAGGGTATGTGGAAAAAGCGCAAACCGGCGAAATTCCCCTCGATACCTTCATCACCCATAACATGGGATTGGACGAGATCAATGAAGCGTTCGACCTGATGCACGAAGGTAAGAGCATCCGGACCGTCATTCACTTCTGATCAGCGCACCGCCGCGGCGCTTCGTTATCAGTTGATGCCGAACGCTACGGCGCGACCGGAGGGCACATGAGCCTTGAGAATATTTCCTGCCAGAAGAGCTTCGGCGGCTGGCATAAGCGCTACCGCCATCGTTCGACCAGTTTGAACTGCGACATGGTGTTTGCCGTGTACCTGCCGCCGCAGGCTGAAGGCGGCGAGAAGCTGCCAGTGCTGTACTGGCTTTCTGGGCTGACCTGTACCGACGAAAATTTCATGCAGAAGGCAGGGGCGCACAGGCTCGCTGCGGAGCTTGGGCTCATCATCGTCGCTCCGGATACCAGCCCTCGGGGCGCGGATGTGCCGGATGATCCCGACAAAGCTTACGACTTTGGGTTGGGTGCAGGTTTTTACCTAAATGCTACCCAGCAACCATGGTCGCGGCATTACCGCATGTATGACTATGTGGTGAGTGAGTTGCCAGAGTTGATTGAGGCGAACTTTCCAGTATCAGATAAGCGCGGTATCAGCGGTCACTCCATGGGTGGCCATGGCGCGCTGGTCTGTGCACTGAAAAACCCGGGTCGTTATCAGTCGGTATCAGCGTTTGCACCGATCGCCAATCCGGTTGACTGCCCTTGGGGCGAGAAGGCATTCACGGGTTACCTGGGCACTGATCGTTCGCGCTGGCGCGAATGGGATGCCTGTTCTCTGATAGGGAAAGCTCAGGAGAAGCTGCCAATCCTTGTCGATCAAGGGGATCGCGATGACTTCATTGCAAACCAGCTCAAGCCCGGCGCGCTGGAGTCTGCAGCCAAGGCTGCAGAGCACCCGCTGACCTTGCGCATCCAGCCTGGCTACGATCACAGCTATTACTTCATCAGCAGTTTCATCGACGACCACCTGCGTCATCATGCGCGTGCGTTGAAAGCCTGAGTTCGTATAGGGGCGCTTTCCGATTCACGAGGATTGTGGATCGGCACCAAGCTGGCGTTCCCAGCCGCACTTGCGTGCCGCGTAGCCGATACCCGAAACAAAAAAGACCCGACCGGTTACCCGGTCAGGCCTTCCATCGCAAGGAGCTAGAGCGATGGATAATCGGTGAAGCCTTCTACGCCTTTGGCGTAGAAGAGCTCGGGGCGTGGTTCGTTGAGTGGTGCGTCCTGACGTAGTCGCTCAACGAGATCGGGATTGGCGATATAGGGAACACCAAATGCCACGGCGTCAGCTTTGCCCTCGGCCAGCCATGCATTGCCCTGTTCCTTGGTGAAGCTCTCGTTGACGATGTAGACGCCACCGAAGATTTCTTTCAATTGAGGGCTGAGGCTGTCGTTGCCGGCTTTTTCGCGTGAGCAGATAAAGGCGATGCCACGCTCGCCCAGTTCACGCGCGAGATAACCGAAGGTGTCGGCCAGATTGGTATCGCCCATGTCGTGAAGGTCTGCGCGCGGTGACAAGTGCACGCCTACACGGCCGGGACCCCAGACGCTGATTGCGGCATCCGTGACTTCCAGCATCAGGCGGGCACGATTTTCCAGTGAGCCGCCGTACTCATCGGTGCGCTGGTTGGTGCTGCTCTGCAGGAACTGATCGAGCAGATAACCATTGGCGCCATGGATTTCTACGCCGTCGAAACCGGCTTCACGGGCATTCTCCGCACCCTTACGGTAAGCCTCAACGATGCCTGCGATTTCTTCAGTTTCCAGCGCGCGCGGTGTTTCGTAATCCTTCATCGGCCGTAGCAGACTCACATGGCCGGCTGGTTTGATGGCGCTTGGCGCGACCGGCAGCTGGCCGTCGAGATAAATCGGGTCAGAAATCCTTCCTACGTGCCAAAGCTGCAGGACGATCTTCCCGCCTTTCGCATGCACGGTATCGGTAACCCTTTTCCAGCCTTGAACCTGCTCGGCCGACCAGATACCCGGAGTGTCAGGGTATCCGACGCCCATAGGCGTGACCGACGTGGCTTCGCTGATGATCAATCCGGCTCCGGCGCGCTGACCGTAGTATTCAGCAATGAGCTCTCCTGGCACGCGGCCAGGCTCGGCACGGCAGCGCGTCAGCGGGGCCATGATTATGCGATTGGCCAGTTCGAGATCGCCGATCTTGATCGGGTCGAAAAGTGTAGGCATAGCGATGCAGCTCCTTAACAGGGTTAAGCGTCGGTACAGCTCAGAGTTCTTGGCCGAGACGGGCCACGAAGGCCTCGATAGCCGGTTCATTGCGTTTGAAGAAGTGCCACTGGCCCACCTTTCGGTTAGTGACCAGACCTGCCCGCTGCAAGGTCGCCAGGTGAGCCGATACGGTTGATTGCGAAAGCCCTGCGCGCTGGTCGATCTGGCCGGCACATACACCGTTCTCCAGCGAGTGGTGTTGCTCGCAGAAGTGGCGCCCAGGCTCTTTCAGCCACCGCAGGATGTCCCGGCGCAACGGATGAGATATCGCCTTGATGATGCCGTCGAACTCGTCTTTCATGGCCTCGTCCGTTTGGTATATCGGAACGGGGCGAACTATATATCGGTATAAGGCGATATGGGATCGATTCGGTTGATGGTGTTTATCGGTGGCGTCGATCAGCGGTAGGCGGGTTCAACGGCTTTCGCTGTCCTGTAGAATCGCTGGCTGTTCTTTTCGGGGTCCACGAGTATGCGTATTGGTCATGGCTACGACGTCCACCGTTTCGGTGAGGGCGATTTCGTCACCCTTGGTGGAGTTCGAATTCCGCACAGGCATGGCTTGCTCGCGCATTCGGATGGCGATGTGCTGCTGCATGCATTAAGCGACGCGCTGCTCGGAGCGGCGGCGCTTGGTGATATCGGCAAGCATTTTCCCGACACTGATCCGGCTTTCAAAGGTGCCGATAGCCGTGTGCTGCTCAGGCACGTTCTTAAGCAGGTGCAGGGAAAGGGGTGGAAGGTGGGCAATGTGGACGCCACCATCGTCGCTCAGGCGCCAAAGATGGCGCCACACATCGACTCGATGCGCAGCTTGATTGCCGAGGATCTTCAAGTCGACCTCGATCAGGTCAACGTCAAAGCCACTACGACCGAGAAGCTCGGCTTTGTCGGCCGCGAAGAAGGGATAGCCGTCCACGCCGTTGCGCTGTTGGTCCGCGCATGACCGAAGAGCAGTTACTCGGCCCTCGGGCGCATGGCGCCGCTTGCGGCACCGCTGTGCTCAAGGCAGTCGCGGAGGATTTCCAGGTCGACGAAGTGCTCGATATTCCATTGTCGGGAGCGGGCGAGCATCTCTGGCTGTGGGTCGAAAAACGCAATCTCAATACAGAGGAAGCAGCCCGCCGTATCGCCCGAGCGGCTGGCGTCCCAATCCGCAACATCAGCTACGCAGGGATGAAGGACCGACAGGCGTTGACCCGTCAATGGTTTAGCCTTCACCTGCCAGGCAAGACGGATCCGGAATTAAGCAGAGCTGAAGACGAGACGCTAAGTATTCTCAAGACAGGTCGGCACCAGCGCAAACTGCAGCGTGGTGCGCATTCGGCGAATGGATTCATCCTGCGCCTGACCGAGCTACGGGCAGAGCGAGCCGAGCTGGATGCGCGCCTGGAGCAGATCAAAGCGCACGGAGTGCCTAACTACTACGGTCAACAGCGGTTCGGGTTCGAAGGCAGTAACGTTCACGGTGCTCGAGAATACGCCGAGCGCCAGGAGCTTCCTGTACAGCGTAATCTGAGGTCGCGGCTGTTATCGGCCGGCCGCAGCTATCTGTTCAATCAGGTGTTGGCCACGCGAGTTGCAGACGGCAGCTGGAACACTGCCCAGATTGGCGACTTGCTGGCCTTCACTGACAGTCGCAGTTTTTTCCCTGCCGGCGAAGCTGAATGTAGCGATCCGCGTCTGGCCGTTCTGGACCTTCACCCTACCGGTCCGCTTTGGGGTGTGGGTCAATCGCCTGCAAGCGGCGAAGCTGGCGCGCTGGAGTCAAGAATCGGCGAAGCGGAGCCGTCAATCGCCAAGTGGCTCGCAGAAGCCGGCATGAAGCATGAACGGCGCATTCTTCGCCTCCCCATTGGCGGCTTGTCGTGGCATTATCCCGGGCCTGACATTCTGCAACTTGAATTCGTCCTGCCGACCGGATGCTTTGCCACTGCTGTGGTGCGTGAGCTGGTCAGCCTGGCAGGGCAGACGGACATCTGATGCGTATTTTGATCGCCAACGACGACGGGGTGTATGCACCTGGGCTCGCCGCGCTTTACGACGCGCTGGCGGATTTTGCCGAGTGCATTGTGGTTGCCCCAATCCAGGATATGAGTGGCGCGAGCAGTGCGCTGACCCTGGATCGGCCCCTTCATCCTGTCACCATGCCGAACGGCTTCATCGGTGTGAACGGAACACCAACCGATTGTGTTCACCTGGGCATCAATGGTCTGCTCGAAGATGCACCGGACATGGTGGTTTCGGGGATTAATCTTGGGGCCAACCTGGGCGATGACGTGCTGTATTCGGGTACGGTCGCAGCGGCCATCGAAGGTCGTTTTACCGGTAAGCCTGCGTTTGCCTTCTCACTGGTATCTCGGTTGACCGATAACCTGCCGACGGCGGCATATGTCGCGCGCAAGCTGGTCGAGCAGCAGGCATCGCTCGATCTGCCACCGCGAACGGTCTTGAGCGTCAACGTGCCCAACCTGCCGCTCGATCATATTCGGGGGATTCAGTTGACGCGCCTGGGGCATCGGCGCAGAGCGAAGCCGCCGGTCAGACAGGCTAATCCGCGCGGTAAGGACGGTTACTGGATCTCCGTTGCTGGCGACGTGGAAGACGGCGGTCCGGGTACTGATTTCCATGCAGTGATGCAGGGCTACGTTTCGATTACCCCGCTGCAGCTTGATCGAACCTTTCATGAGGCATTCGACGGCCTCGACAGTTGGCTGGAGGGCGTGTTGTGAACCGCGGACCTGACGATTTTCTGCGCCACGGCACCGGAATGACTTCACAACGTACGCGTGATCGTCTGATCCAGCGCTTATATGAAGAAGGACTCTCCGATCCTCGGGTGCTCGAAGTGATTCGACGTACGCCGCGGCATCTGTTTGTGGATGAGGCATTGTCCCACCGGGCCTATGAAGACACCGCGCTGCCGATAGGACACAACCAGACCATTTCCCAGCCGTTCATGGTGGCGCGCATGAGCGAGTTGCTGCTTGCTGATGGTCCGCTGGATAAGGTGTTGGAAATCGGCACCGGTTCCGGCTATCAGACCGCCGTGCTGGCGCAACTGGTCGAACGCGTCTTCTCGGTCGAGCGAATTCAGGCATTACAGGACAGGGCGAAGGAACGGCTGGTCGAACTCAAGTTGCGCAACGTGGTCTTTCGCTGGGGTGATGGTTGGGAAGGGTGGCCTGCACTGGCTCCATACAACGGCATCATCGTTACCGCGGCGGCTGCCGACGTGCCACAGGCGCTCCTCGATCAACTCGCCCCCGGGGGGCGGTTAGTGATCCCGGTGGGGGTTGGTGAAGTCCAGCAACTGATGCTGATCATTCGAGAGGAAGAGGGTTTTTCCCGCCACCTGTTGGATACCGTACGCTTCGTGCCGCTGCTCAATGGACCTGTAGTTTGATCTCAGCGGAAGGAAGCATGAAGAACGCTTTGTTGTTGTACGCCAAAGGCATGGCCATGGGCGCTGCGGATGTCGTGCCTGGCGTGTCAGGCGGAACCGTTGCATTCATTACCGGTATTTATGACGAGTTGCTTCGCTCCATCGGCGCAGTGCCGAACGCCCTGGCGCCACTGCTCAAGGGGCGGTTCTCCGAGGCATGGCGCACCGCTAATGCGAGCTTTCTCCTGGTCCTGTTCGCTGGAATTCTGACCAGTGTGCTCAGTTTGGCGAAGCTGATCACCTTTCTACTTGAGCAGCATCCGATACCGGTATGGTCGTTCTTTTTCGGCCTGATTCTGGTCTCGGTGCATTTGGTTGGAAAAGAGGTAAAGAGGCGGTCCCTGTCACGGTTGATAAGCCTGTGCCTGGGTATCGGCTTTGCCTACTGGATTACCGTGGCGGCGCCTATGCAGTGGAGCGCCAGCAGCATCAGCCTTTTCTTTGCCGGTGCCATTGCGATCTGCGCAATGATCCTGCCTGGCATTTCAGGCAGCTTCATTCTGGTGCTGCTCGGTCTTTATCCAATCATTCTAGGGGCGGTGAAAGCGCTGGATCTCGGGGTGATGATGACTTTCGCTGCTGGTTGCCTGGTTGGGCTGCTCAGCTTCGCGCGTGTTCTGAGCTGGGTGCTGCGTCGCTGGCGCGACCTGACCCTGTCATTTCTGACCGGACTGATGCTCGGCTCTCTGAACAAAGTCTGGCCATGGAAAGAAACGCTGACGTGGCGCACCAATTCCCACGGTGAGCGCGTACCGCTGCTGGAACAGAATCTGTCTCCAAGTGCATTCGGTGATTTGACCGGACAAGATCCGCAACTGCTGCTGGCGCTTCTTCTCGCGTTTGCAGGGATCGCACTCGTGCTTGGCCTCGAGTGGTATGCAGGGCGTCACCAGCCAGCCGCGCAAAGCGTCTGAACCGATTTGTCGATCTTAGGGAGCGGGCATTGAAGCTCACAGCCAGCATGCGGTGGATACGCAGTTCGTCATTCCGTTGCGCGCTTGCAGCCTTATTGGCTGGCTCGTTACTGGCCGGGTGCGCTAGCTCGCCGTCAGGTGGCGTAAGTGTCGTCGATCGTAATAACCGAGACCGCGTAACTAGCGGGCATTACATTGTCCGACGGGGCGACACCCTGTGGTCAATTGCTTTTCGCTTCGGTTGGGATTGGCGCGATCTGGCGCGTGTCAACAATATTCAGCCCCCGCACGTCATCTACCCTGGCCAAACGATCCGTTTCAGTGGGCAGCCGTCTCGCACAACTGCCACTCGTCCGGTTACACCGCCGCCGCCTACACCCTCAAGCACTCCTACGGTAGTGACTAATCCGGTACCGACTTCGCCGCCTCTTTCGCGCCCCAGCGCACCGGCGCCCAAGCCGCCCGCGGCGAGCACTCCCGTCCAGCCGGTGGCCCGCTCCGCAAGCGGCTGGGCGTGGCCTGCAGGAGGGGCGGTGATCGGTCGTTTTTCCTCAAACGGCAGTTTGAATAAAGGAATTGATATCGCCGGGGAATTAGGACAGCCTGTTTTAGCTGCTTCTGATGGGGCTGTTGTGTACGCCGGCAGTGGTTTACGGGGTTACGGCGAACTTGTGATCATCAAGCACAGCGATACCTATGTAAGTGCCTACGGACACAACCGCAGGCTGCTGGTTCAGGAGGGTCAACAAGTCAAAGCTGGGCAAACTATTGCCGAGATGGGATCGACTGGAACCGACCGGGTGAAGCTGCATTTTGAGATTCGCCGCCAAGGCAAACCTGTGGATCCGCTGCAATATCTGCCAAAGCGATGATTTGATGCTGCCTGTTCTGGCACTAGGAGGGGCTTGAGCGATACCAGGGAGGTGTGCCGCCCGAGCCTGTTGTCGAACTCAGAACAGGAAAAACAATAATGGCTCTCAAAAAAGAAGTGCCGGAGTTTGACGTAGACGATGCCGTTCTACTCATGGAACCTTCAGCGGACGTGGATTCGATCACCGATATCCCCCGCGCTGGTTCGGCTGGCGCCAAGTCCAAGACCGCAACGGTCAAACAACACAAATTTGTCGATTACACCCGTGCGCTAGACGCCACTCAGCTGTATCTCAACGAAATCGGTTTCTCCCCTCTGCTGACCCCCGAACAGGAAGTGCACTTCGCGCGGCTTGCGCAGAAGGGCGATCCCGCCGGGCGCAAGCGCATGATCGAAAGCAACCTTCGGTTGGTGGTTAAGATCGCGCGCCGCTATGTGAACCGAGGGCTGTCTTTGCTCGACCTGGTCGAGGAAGGCAACCTGGGACTGATACGTGCCGTCGAGAAGTTCGATCCTGAGCGTGGCTTCCGGTTCTCCACCTACGCCACCTGGTGGATCAGGCAAACCATCGAACGGGCCATCATGAATCAGACACGGACCATCCGTTTGCCGATCCATGTGGTCAAGGAGCTGAATGTCTATCTGCGGGCTGCGCGTGAGCTGACCCAGAAACTTGACCATGAACCGAGCCCGGAAGAAATCGCCAACCTGCTCGAGAAGCCAGTTGCCGAGGTCAAGCGAATGCTAGGGCTCAATGAGCGAGTGACGTCCGTGGACGTATCGCTTGGGCCAGACACCGACAAGACCTTGCTCGACACGCTCACCGATGATCGCCCCAGCGATCCGTGTGAGTTACTGCTCGATGACGATCTGTCTGAAAGTATTGATCAATGGCTTTCAGACCTTACGGAAAAACAGCGTGAAGTCGTGATCCGCCGATTCGGGCTGCGTGGTCATGAAAGCTGCACGCTGGAGGAAGTAGGCCAGGAGATCGGGCTGACCCGTGAGCGGGTGAGACAGATCCAGGTCGAGGCACTTAAGCGGCTGCGTGAGATACTTGAGCGTAATGGCTTGTCCAGCGAGTCCTTGTTCCGCTGACTTTGGCTTTCCCCTCGCCTGACCGGTGAGGGGAATCCTCCCCGGCTTCTTGTGATTCATGCAAGCTGACGCAGCCCACTTGGTAGAGCGCAACGCATTCTGATCTTTTGGGATTAATTCCTTACCGTTTCGTTTTCAGTATTAGTGACTCTCAATGTAGGCATTTGCTTACACAACGTGTAAGCAAAGCGTGCAAAGTTAACCACGTGGATGACGAATCACGAATTCGCCGTGGTGCAAGTGCATGATTTACATGGCGTTTGAAAATTAATTGGCTAGTGGCTATGTGGCCATCATGCATTTTTCCGAGTTGCTGTTGTCGTCCAGAACCTTAATATCGCATCCGTGCTCAGGGACAAGCACAGCCGGCAAGGATGTCGGTCAGGAACAACCGTAGGAAGCGGTTCATCAGGATGATGAGCAGGAAATAAAGGGATGCAAGGAAGGAGGCGGGCGGGGGTTAAACCCCGCCCCTTTTTTTGCCTGCAATTTTAGTCGCTTGTCCTGCATTCCGAACGACTTCGGCACAGAGTGTCCTATGTTCAGGTACTCAACGCAGAGGAGTTCACAATGAACGGTACAAACCCGAATCAACCCGCCCAGTCCGATCAGGACCATGTAGACCCTGCGAAGCGTCATCCAGACGAGGCTGACGAAGATCAGCTGGACGAGGCACTGGAGGAAACTTTCCCAGCCAGCGATCCCATCTCTCCGTAAATAATACCCGCGTAATCTCTGTCACTGTTCTCTGTTCAATCGTTGCAGTAGCGCAGGAATTACTTGTTCGCGCAGTAGCGGGGCGAGATCGCCCTCAAGCTGCGCATGTAACTTCAACCAGGCCACCGTCTCGATTTCAGCTTGAGCCTTTGCTGGGCCTTTTAGGTTGCCTATGAATACATCGGCTTCGACCCAGTGATCCGGCTCGTTTGCAGCTCTGGAACGAAAGTGACCGAGGGGTTGAAGTGCTGATGCCCCGATATCCAGACCTAATTCTTCATGAAGCTCTCGCCTGAGGGCATCGAGCGACCCTTCCCCCTGTTCGATCTTGCCACCCGGCAACATGTAGAACCGAGTGCCGCGCTTACGCACGATGAGCAATCTGCCGACTTCGTCCAATAGACAGGCAGTGGCAACTCTCAGGATATTGATACTCATATCGTTTCTCTGTGGTGGTGCATCGCCACAAGCGTCTTGTGACGGTTGTAGCGTTCGAGGCGGGATGCCAAGGCCTCTGGAAGTGATTCGGTGGGATTGAAATCCAGCGCCTGATAAAAGTGCACCAGCCGAGGATCACAAAACAGCCATACAGGCCCGTCGCAATCACAAAGTGCCCTCGATACCAGACATCTAGCCAAACCGCGGCCGCGGTGGTCGGGCGCAACCAGTAATCCGGTCAGCCATTTGCCCTTGGCTACATCGGTCAGGCACAGCCCGGCGACAATATCCGGATCTCCGGCAACCCAATAGGACGCCTCGGCTGGGGCGCGCATGTGGCTGCGATGCCATCGGTAAAATTTGTTCAATAGAGGCCGAAGTTCGGGTAACAAATTACGTATTGGAAGTTGATTCATGAATGTCCTTCCGACTTGCACCGGGCATGCATCCAGAGGCCTGCAGTCCGCGCTGGGCTTGAGTACAGGCGCAATTACTCCGTTCATCCGAACGCTGCAATTTTTCGTCATAAATAATGTTCTCAGAATGACCAGCCCTCCAACTAGGACATAACAATATGTTGGATCTTCTGATTGTCATGGCTTTCGTTCTCTATGGCCTGAGCTCCGGACTGCGCGCGCGGGGTAAGGCATCCAAGAGTCTCGATGAGTACTTCCTCGCAGGCAGGACGATAAAGGGCTGGAAGGCCGGCTTTTCAATGGGGGCGACGCAGTTTGCTGCCGATACGCCGCTGCTGGTGACGGGCCTGGTTGCGACAGCCGGTGTTTTCGCTTTATGGCGACTGTGGATCTACGGTCTAGCCTTTCTGCTGATGGCATTTGTATTTGCGGTGGGTTGGCGTCGAGCAGGCGTGCTGACCGATGCGGAGCTCACGCGCGTGCGCTACAGCGGCCGGGGCGTCACTCCGCTACGTTTACTAAAAGCCATCTACTACGGCACGGTGATCAATTGCGTCGTGTTGGCGATGGTGCTGGTAGCGGCCATTCGAATCGCCGAAGTGTTTCTTCCTTGGCATCTATGGCTGCCCTCAGGCATCTACGAGCCCATAGTTGGATTCGTCGCCAGTACCGGTATTCAGCTTGGCGAGAGCATTACCGGGCTGGATCCTGCAATGATGAGTGCGAACAACCTCATCTCCATTCTGCTGATTCTCGCATTCACTGCGATGTATTCAATTACTGGCGGTTTGCGAGCGGTCGTGCAGACCGATGTCATGCAGTTCAGCCTGGCAATGGTCGGAACGCTGCTCTATGCCTGGTTCGTCGTTGACGCCGCTGGCGGCCTTGGGGGGCTCACGGATCGCATTGTGGAGCTGTACGGCGTTGACCAGGCCAGCAAGATGCTTTCATTTTCACCGCCCGCTAATGCCGGCGAGGCACTGATGCCGTTCCTCGTAATTGTGGGGCTGCAATGGTTCTTTCAAATGAACTCTGATGGCACTGGGTATCTTGCACAGCGAAGCATGGCCTGTCCCACGGATCGCGACGCGAGGATTGCTGGGTTGGTATTCACCTGGCTGCAGATTTTTCTGCGCAGCTTGTTCTGGATGGCGATTGCAGTGGGGCTGCTGGTGCTTTATCCCTTTACTCCGGCGGAAATGGCAGGGGATGGCTTCACGGCGGGGCGTGAAGCTCTGTTCGTACAAGGTATCGAGGATTTGCTTCCTCCTGGGGTGCGCGGACTCATGCTGGTGGGTCTGCTGGCGGCATTGGCCTCGACGGTCGACACGCACCTCAATTGGGGCGCGTCGTACTGGAGCAATGACGTCTACGGCGGCGTTTTTGCGCCTCACGTACTCAAGCGCAAAGCCAAGGATCGCGAGCTGGTGCTGGTTGCCCGGCTGTCCAACGTACTTATCCTGGCAATTGCGATGATCATCATGGCCAACCTAGGTTCCATCCAGACCGCCTGGTTCATCTCACTGCTGTTCGGTGCGGGGATGGGTTCGGTGCTGGTGCTGCGCTGGCTGTGGGAGAGAATCAATCTTTATTCCGAACTCACGGCGATGGCTGTGTCGCTGATCACCGCACCGCTGCTTTTGTACTACCTTGGCACCGATCCAGAACGGGAATGGATCCGACTCGGAATCATGGCACTGACCACGACGTCCGCAGCCATCCTTGTAACGTTCATTACGCCTGCAACCGACGATGCGACGATCAAGCGCTTCTACCGTCGCGTACGACCATTCGGTTTCTGGCGAAATGCCGCAATGCTCAATGGCGTAGCGGCGTCGGTTTCGATCAAGGCGCTCGGCACCCGCCTGTTTGCGGTCGCAGTGACAGCGGTATCGCTCTTCTCTCTGCTGGTGGGCGTGGGCCGGTTGATGTTCCCACCGCCAGGCGGCTCCACAACGATCAGTTGGGTTTGTATTGCCATCGGCCTGTTGTTGATTCCGGTCTGGTTGCGGATTGCCATAGGGCGAGACTTCGACTCCGACCCGGAAGACGAACCCATGTTGGATGACACGGGTGTCGATCAACGAAACCCTATTTGATCTTATATGAGTGCCTAAAGCCGCTTCGCTAGTTATATAGATAGGAATTGTTTGCAATATAGAGCAATTAACTAGCGTAGCGGCAAATAATAAATATATTAATCATCAAGCACTTACGCGATATACCTAAAATAAAGTGAACAGTCTCTGTGTGCTCATGTCATTAACATACGCATCAGAAAGTTGCGTATCCGTCATGCTATGAAGAACAAGAGGTGTTGTCATGAACAAACTTTTCAAAACTTCCCTCCTGGTCGCCGCCATGCTTCCAGTGATTGCAGTTGCCGCACCTGTGGCAGGTGATCGAGAAGTAACTCTGGGTGGCGCGGGCAGCAGCGATAAGAGCTTCGACGATACAGTGTTCTCCGTACAGGGTAGTTGGGGTACATATCTGGACGAAGCATCCATGTGGGGCGTTCGTCAAACGGTTAACGCTCGCGATTCCGAAGGCGAAAGCGTCAAGTTCGACGGCTCCACCCGAGTGTTCTACGACTATCACTTCGGCAACGGTCAGACCCGGCCTTTCGTAGGTGTGAGTGTCGGCGGGATCTATGGTGATCAGGTCGACGAAACTTTCATGGGCGGTCCGGAAATCGGTATCAAGCACTGGGTGCAGGACAAGACCTTCATCACTGCGATGGCCGAATATCAGTTCCTGTTCAAGAGCGGGAGCGATGCGCGGGACCGTTACGATGACGGCGCCTTCTTCTACAGCGTTGGTATCGGCTACAACTATTAAGCGCGATGAGTGCGATGTTTGTAAGGCATCGCGCTCTAACTTCCGCTTCGCTTGTTAAATACAGGTAGTTGCAAAGTCATAGTGAAGGCTGAGTATTTCAGCCTTCTACCAACTCCTTCAGGAAGTTCTGCAACGCCAGTCCCGGCTCGTCATCTTCTGAAGTGATCATGCGAATTCCCCACTGACTTAGAATCTCTTCCTGAACGGGGTTCGGCTTGTGCGAGAAAACGTACGAGATTGGACGCACGCCCAGCGTCTCATGTTGATTCCATATCTTCGATAGCTTGTAGAACAGCAGCCTGATATTGGTATCCGAGAGACTGTAGCCGATGAACAGCACCGCTTTACTCAAAGTGTCGGCGCGTAACTTGATGTCGAGTGGTGTTTCGAATTGCAGCCTTTCGTAGTAACTCGTTTCATCAAGGACGATTGAGTCATCGTCATCAAAATCGCCATGAAACTTGACGATCTGCCGAACGCCATCGCGAGCCTTTACCAAGTCACTGGCATTGGCGATTTTCAGATAACTCACGCCATGTGCATCGTGGGCATTTTCCAGCCAGCGGTCATAGTTAGTGGTATAGATCGCAGGAAAGCGCCCCTGTACGATCAGTCGGTGTATCTCAGAGTCCCGAATGTCGATGTCCTTGTGCCACTCGCGATCCATCCAGCTGCGTAGCGGGCCAATATTTCCCTTCTTGATGCGGTAGTACTCCGCGAGCGAGAGGAAGTTGCCGTAGGTATCGAAGACATCAGGATCGTAGTCGAGCTGCGCGGCAATCTCGTCGATCAGTGCTCTCCAAGGCGGCAGGCCTATGTTGGCTGATACGCCGGAGCCAACGAACAGGATCAGGCGGTTGTGCTGATACGCCTCCAATAACTTCTGCATCAGATCCCCCGCAGGTGCTTGATGAAGGCATCCAGGGCGCGCCGGCGCGTCGACAGATCACTCTGAATTCCGCCCAGTTCAGCGAACGTGCGCGAATAGCCGTCTGGGATGAAAACGTTGTCCCACTCAAATCCTTCGTTGCCTGTGGGTGTACGGGAAATCCTGCCGGTCACTTCACCTTTGAAGAAATGCCGCTTGCGCCCGTCGCAATAGCCGATCAGGGTGCGCGCCACCGCAGAGGGGTCGTTCAGGCTGCCGATCAGATCGGAGAAACGCACCGCATGCAGACGATCCCAAAAGGTCTGCGTCAGGCCCCCGGGAAATCCGTTCAGGCTATTGATGAACAGGCCGGAATGCTCCACGAATACCGGCTTGCCGATCAGCTTGAAGGCGGTCAGCAGCTTGTCGCTTACCAGCTGATTGAGGTCTTCGGTCTGCGTTTCAAGGATACGCAAAGGAAACTTGATGATCTCGATACCGCTTTGCCCTAAGAACTCCTCCGCGTCGCGGATTTTCTGGTCATTGACCGAGGCGAAGCGGATCTTCATGCAAGTCCCCTGGCGACGTTATCTGATAGCTCACATGGTTATGACGCAACCGCGTGCCCAGCGTTCGCCTATGGAGCCGATCGTGTGTCATGAGCCATGCGGGCAGGCGTGTTGGGCACGGACAATGCGCTCGGCTGGTATCTGCAACTGCGCCAGCAAGTAGCTGGAAAATTCATGCGTGTAGCCTTGCTTGCCGATCGCCAGCGCCATGCACTCGAGCCATGCATCGCGCTCGGCTTCACCCACCGGCCAACGAGTATGGAAGTGTGGGATGTTGATGCCGCCGTAGCGCTCCGCGTAACGGCGCGGGCCGCCCAGCCAACCGCAAAGAAATGCCGCCAGCCGTGCACTTGGCTCCCTCAGGTCATCGGGGTAGAGGCGGCGCACGCAAGCGGCTCCCTCGTGATCTTCCATGATCCGATAGAAGTCGGTGACCAGCCGGGTAATGCCGGATTCACCGCCCGCGGCGAGGAAGGACGTGTCGGCGGTGCCATAGGGAAGGGGGCCGGCTTCACTCATGTGAGCGCTCGAATGGAGGGACGTAAGGCGGAAGATTGATCCACGGCAATGGATGGGCTCCTGGTGGTCTGGCGTGACTTGTCGATGGTCTATCCTGTCGTCAATAGGTCAACGGAGAATCGCCATGCGCAACATCCTTCTAGCTTTCGACGGGTCAGAAAACGCCAAGCGGGCGCTGCATTACATCATCGATTTTGCCCAGGATGCATCTAAGCCGCCCGTAGTCCATGTACTGAACGTGCAACAGGAGCCGGTGCTCTATGGTGAGTTCGTAACCGCGGGCACTGTTGAAGAGCTCAATCAGAGTTTCCTGGATAAATCGCAGCGGACTCTGGCAGAGGCGGCTTCGGCGTTGCAGGCTGCGGGGGTCGATTATCAGACCCACGCGATCCTGGGCAACGTTGCAGAACAGGTCAGTGATGCCGTGCAACGATTTGGCTGCGATACGGTGGTGATGGGAACCCGAGGTCTTGGCAGTTTCAAGGGCATGCTGATGGGCTCTGTGGCCAATCGGGTGATTCACGAGGTCTCGGTGCCGGTCCTGCTGGTCAAGTAACCGGAACCGAAATGCCGGGCTGTATCAGTCCGGCTTTTTCTTCAGCAGATCTGCCAGGTTGGCGAATGCCTTGAAGGTTTCCTTCGGACCCAGATCGCTGCCTGGCTTGGCTTCAGCGTGATACTGATTGTCCGTATAGCGCGAGTGCTCGTTGTCGTGGCAATACAGGCAGAGCAGTTCCCAGTTTGACCCGTCCTCAGGGTTGTTGTCGTGATTGTGGTCCTTGTGATGGACCGTCAACTCGCTCAGACGCTTACCCGAAAATTCGCGGGCGCAACGTCCGCAGACCCAGGGGTACATCTTGAGTGCTTTTTCCCTATAGCCCTGTTCGCGTTGGGCATAGGGGGTGTGGGGTTTGTTGGTACTCATCGCTATGCCTCTACCGGTGCGTAAGCTTTGGTTTTCGGTCAGCCTGCCAGTCCGACGTAGACGTTCTGCACGTCATCATGGGCGTCGATGGCGCTGAGAAAGGCTTCGACTTCCTCGAGCTGCGCGTCGCTCAGGCTGGTGACGGGATTCTTCGGGCGATAACCGAGATGCGCTGATTGCACCGTGAAGCCTTGCTCAGGCAATGCGCGGCAGACCACATCCATGTCCGTAGGGTCGCTGATGAACAGCGTGGCGCCTTCATCCGCGGCTTCGAAGTCCTGCGCGCCGGCTTCGATGGCGGCCAGTTCCGGATCGGCGTCATCGCCGGCGGGCGCTGCTTCGATAAGCCCGCAATGGTCGAAGTCCCAGGCCACCGAACCGGACGCGCCCAGTTGGCCCTTGCGGAACAGTACGCGTATCTCGGCAACGGTGCGGTTGACGTTATCGGTCAGGCACTCGACGATCACAGGGACCTGGTGCGGAGCGAAGCCTTCATAGGTGGTGCGTTCGTAGTTGACGCTTTCGCCCAGCAGTCCCGCGCCTTTCTTAATGGCGCGCTCCAATGTTTCGCGAGGCATCGAAGCCTTTTTCGCCTGCTCCACGACAAGGCGCAAGCGGGGATTCATGTCCGGGTCCGCACCGCTGCGGGCGGCGATCATGATTTCCTTGGACAGTTTGCCGAAGGTGCGCCCCTTGGCGTTGGCTGCCGCTTCCTTATGTTTCGCTTTCCACTGTGCGCCCATGTTTACTCTCGTCTGCTGGAGTTGGAAGGTCTACTCGATTGGGCGATTCTAGCCGTTGGCGCTGCAGCAGGCACGGGCTGCGTGGCGTGGCAGGATGTATGGAGCCGTGGCCTTGGACTGTATTGCCCAAATGGCTGCTCGCTGTATGACGACGATGTCGGGCCCGACGGCTTTAATGCGTCTTTGTCTGAGGAACTGCCATGTCGCCGAAGGACCTGATGCTGGCGCTGGTCGTGATCGTCGTCTGGGGCATGAATTTCGTCGTGATCAGGGTCGGCCTGGATAACATTCCGCCAATGCTGCTGGGGTGTCTGCGCTTCATGCTGGCGGCCTTCCCGGCGATCCTGTTCATCAAACGTCCGCAGATGCCGCTGCGCTGGTTGCTGGCCTACGGCGCAACCATTTCGCTGGGGCAATTCGCCTTTCTCTTCTCCGCAATGAAGGTTGGTATGCCAGCTGGGTTGGCGTCGTTGGTCTTGCAGTCCCAAGCGTTCTTCACCTTGTTCTTTGCGGTGCTGTTCTTAGGTGAGCGACTTCGGTTGACCAATCTGGTCGGGCTGGTGATCGCGGCGGGTGGGTTGCTGCTGATTGGCATGCAAGGTGATCGCAGCATGACGCTGGCGGGCTTCGCGCTGACGATCTGCGCAGCATCGATGTGGGCGCTGGGTAACATCGTCACGCGCAAGGTGGGCAAGGTGAACCTGGTCGGTCTGGTCGTCTGGGGCAGTCTGATCCCGCCGATCCCGTTCTTCGCATTGTCATGGATGCTGGAAGGCCCGGTCGCAATCGAATCGGCACTGCGTGGCTTCAGCCTTGATTCCGCACTGGTGCTGCTTTACCTGGCGTTTGGCGCCACCATCCTTGGTTACGGTCTCTGGAGTCGCTTGTTGTCGCGCTATCCTGCCAATACCGTGGCGCCGTTCTCGTTGCTGGTGCCGGTGGTGGGGCTGACTTCCGCAGCGCTGTTGTTGGACGAGCACCTCGGGTTTTTGCAAGGGGTTGGCGCAGTGCTGGTCATGTTGGGGCTGGCAGTCAACGTGGGAGGAGGCTGGGTGGCTAGCCGTTTACGCATGGCCCTTGGCAACCCGGCCGCGTGAAAGCAAAACGCCCCACTCGGATAGCCGGGCGGGGCGCTGCAACGCGATCTTACTCAGCGGGCTGCGTGACTACCCAGCAGAGGCGTTGCGCCGTTCGCTTTATCCTTTTTGGCCGCTCGTTTTTCCTGCGCGGTCTTCAGGGGTTTCTTTTTTGCATTCTTCTTTGTGTCCATACCTTTGCTCATGGTGTTGCCTCGCGGATCAATGGCTTGATTGCGCATCCCTGCGTGGGGTCTGCTCTGTGGCCAGCGCACCTCGGCGTGAGCGTGAAGATCGGTAAACAGTATGGATCGAGCCTACGCCTGATAACCCGGATTGGATAGCGACAAATTCTGTCGTGTCCAGCCAATCCGGTGAGTGTTGACTTACACCTTGAACCGTCCGATCAGCGTTTGCAGCTCGCCGCCCAACTGAGCCAGGCGGGCCGTGGCGGATGCGGTCTCCTGTGCCGCTTCGGCTGATTGATCCGCTACGTCGCGTACGCTAAGCACGCTCCGATTGATTTCCTCGGCAACCGAGCTCTGTTGTTCGGCGGCTGTGGCGATCTGCTGGTTCATCGCCTGGATGACCGAGACGGTTTCAGTGATGGCTTGCAGCTCTGCGCCCACATCCCTTGCGAGCGAGACGGTATCTCGAGCCAGACTGCTGCTGCTGTCCATCATGCCGGAAGCATTGCGTGCACCCTTCTGCAGATTGGCAATCAGCGCCTCGATCTGCGCGGTGGACTGCTGGGTACGTTGGGCAAGGCCACGGACCTCATCAGCCACAACGGCAAACCCCCGACCGGCTTCACCGGCGCGTGCGGCTTCGATAGCCGCATTCAGTGCGAGCAGGTTGGTCTGTTCGGCGATACCGTTGATGACGGTCAGCACCGTGCTGATGCCGTCGGTTTCCTGATTGAGCTGGGCCATGGCTTCTGCCGACAGCGTGACCTCGCTCGATAGCTTGTCGATCTGAGACAGCGCGCGCTGTACCACCGTGTTGCCTTTGGCCGCCTGCTGGTCGGCACGAAGGGCAGCACCCGAGGCCTCCTCTGCGTTGCGGGCGACCTCCTGAACCGTGGCGGTCATCTCGTGCATGGCCGTAGCGACCTGATCGGTCTCCTGACGCTGACTGGCTACACCGGCGCTGGTTTGTGCAGTTACGGCCGAAAGTTCTTCTGAGGCGGTTGCCAGTTGGGTGGTGATACCGCCAACCTGCCCGATAAGTGATTGCAGGCTGCCACGCGTCTTGTCCAGTGCTTGCAGCAGCTTACCGAACTCGTCTTTACGCGGCTCTGGTGCTTGCCCGGTCATGTCCCCGGAACCGATTTTCTCCGCAATGCGTACCGCCTGGTTGAGCGGCTGCGTGATCTGCCGGACGATCAGACCGCCGATCAGTACGCCAAGTACAATGGCGAGCAGTGTGATCACTACAACCTGTAGCTTTTTGGAGGTGGCGTCTTCGGCACGTTTCTTCGTCTGGCTTGAAATGATGCCCTGCGCCTGTTCGTACAACTTGGCGAAAATCGCCTCCATGTCCTGATGCGCCTGCTGTTGGGCGGAAACGATGGGTGGCAGCTTCTTGACCAGCTCGACGTATGCGGTGGCGCTGGCCTTCAGCGCCGTCAGGCTTGCGGCCTGTGGGCCGATCAACTCATCCTCCAGCGGCGCGATGGCGGCAGTCAGGTTATCGAACTGCTGGTTCAGCGTTTGAAGCGCCGGCTCCGACTCCTCCATGAGGTAGCCCCGAACCGTGAAGCGCAGCAGGCGGTTCTGCTTGGAGAGCTCGGTAGTGAGCAGGGCAATGTTGGCTACATCGCTTGTGGGGTGCAGAACCGGATTGCCATACACGCCGTTCCAACGGCGCTCCAGGTCAGCGATCAATTTATCAGTGGTGTTGCCGGTCTCGACCCAGTTGGCGCGGGTCTGCTTCTTCAATGCGTGCAGTGCCACCAGTTTGTCGAACGCGCTCTGGTAGTTGCGCGCCTCGCTGGCGATGGTCTCCAGATATTCGCGGTCTTGCGGCTCGGAGAACGTAGCTCTGCGTTGTTCGACAAGTTCAGCGATCCTGCCTACCGATTCGTTTACTTGGGCGACGAACTTGGTATCGCCATGCTCTTCGAATCGCACCTGGGCGTAGCGGATCTGATTGGCTTCGTTGAGCAGATTCTCAGCGGTCTGCGCCTTGTCACTGCGCGAAATCAGCGCATCCATGCTAAGCACGCCGATCACGGCTACACAGATGGTGAGCAGCAATACCGCGGCGAAGCCTAGAGCCAGCTTGTAGCTGACCTTGAGATTTTTCATTGTTGTTCCTCAAGAAGGGCAGGGTGCCGATGACGATGGTTCGTAGAACGACATCGGCTGAACCTGCTGTTCCTTGAGGTGTTGTCTGATGACTTGTGTGACTATTCGGCAGGCGGTCCTGATGTTGGGGTTGATCAGCGCGGGATCCGTTGTGCCTGAATCTCGGGAAGATCATCACGCCGCATGTACGCCATGAGGGGTTCGCAGAGGCCAAGGCGGTCATTCACGTTCTGGTCGATCAGCAGCTGAATGAGTTCGCGCTTGAGCGTCATCAGTTGCCCATCCAGCGGTTGCCAGACAAATTCTCTGGCGGGTGTGATGCTGGCGTCGGCGACATCCATTCCGAACGAATCCTCGCTGAAACGGACGATGTGTTTGCCCTTTTTCTCGTTGAAGCCCACGAAACCCTGCAGGCGGTCGGCAGCCTGGCAAATGTCGGCGGATGTGATGCTCATGTAAACCTCGCATAGGGACAGGAAGATTTACACGCAAGGCTCGCTGCCAATGCAGCCGGCACCCTTCTATGAGGGCGCTTCGATACGGGCATTGTCCTGGCTACGGCGCCCGCTGAATAGCGGCACGACGCCGCTCGCCATTTCAGAAAAGGGCGCCTTGATCCTGTAGTCGGCGTCTCGCATCGAGGCGCTGTCTGAAACGCGAGCGGTATTCACTGGCCAGCGGCTGCAGCTCCTGCAACCAGCCGAGGTCGGCGTCGCTGACGGCATCATCGACGAAACTGCGCCACACACGAAGCACGCTGGCGTTGGGGCATGGGCGCTCAAGCAACTGCAGCTCAGCGCCAGGAGTGATAACGCCAGGTTTCAGGGTTCGATACAGCCAACCGGTCCGGCCGCTACGCGCCAGCTGGCGTGCCAGGCCGCGAGCGTTATGGCGCCGGTCGAGGTTGCTGCAAGGCGAGCGTGGCTGGCTGACTTCAATCAACGCATCGCCCCAACCAAAGCGATCGCCAATGCACACTTGGCGCTCGTCGAGCCCACGTGTGGAAAGATTCTCGCCGAAGGCGGCCGGGCCAAGTGACTGAAGATGCGGAAAGAGGTCC
This sequence comes from Stutzerimonas zhaodongensis, assembly GCF_003696365.1. Taxonomy (GTDB): domain Bacteria; phylum Pseudomonadota; class Gammaproteobacteria; order Pseudomonadales; family Pseudomonadaceae; genus Stutzerimonas; species Stutzerimonas zhaodongensis. The sequence continues at coordinate 545,101 of NZ_RFFM01000002.1, read as the reverse complement.
AGCCAGACCCGGTAATGTTCGACCGGATAATGGCAGAGGCTGCGATCAGGCCCACCATGAAAACGGCGGTCGGCTACGCGATCGCCTTGCAGACCGTCTAGGTCGAGCCAGACATCGCCCTGAGCCCGCTGTTTATCGATGGCAGAGGCTTTGTCAGTGCCCGGTAGCCGTAGCAATCGCTCGCGAATGAAGGGGCCTTCAACCGACCATTGCATGAGGTCATCCGGATGGGAGTGAATGATGATCGCGCCTCGCTCAGCCTGCGTTCAACCTGGCCAGCTCTCGGCGAACCATGGCCGCATATTCCGGAGGTGTGAGCTGATACAGCTCACTGGCTACCCAGGACAACCAGCGTGCGCCCAATGCCGATCGTTGATCGATCAAACGTTGTGCTTCTGCCGTCGCCCGCTCGGCATGTTGCTGATGAAAAGCTGACCGGCTCATGTTCTGCTCCTATTGCCAAGTCGCGATTCTAAACCACCCGACCGAGCTGATCGCTTGGTAAAGCCTTCAGGCCGCGCTAGGCTCGCCCTTCTTTGGATATGCGAGTGCGAGCCATGCCGGGGTCTGTGAACTTCAAGGACAAGATTTCCCGCCAACGACCCTATGGGCGAGCCGAGGAGGGCCTCAAGGCTTCGGAGGGCGATCTGTCACTGGTCATCGATCAGCTTGAGAGTGATCGCGGGCGAATCATCAACTCCGCCGCTGTACGCCGTCTGCAACAAAAGACCCAGGTGTTTCCTCTGGAGCGCAATGCCGCGGTGCGCAGTCGCCTAACGCATTCACTTGAAGTGCAACAGACCGGCCGTTTCATCGTTCGCACCCTGTACAAGCAGCTCGGTGACAATGCTGCTCGCTATGGTCTTGATGGGCTCGAGGGCGCACTGGAAAGCCTGGTCGAGATGACCTGTCTGATGCACGACATCGGCAATCCGCCGTTCGGGCATTTCGGCGAGTTTGCCATTGGCGAGTGGTTTACTCGAAATCTGGAAGCGATGTTCGATGCGGCAGTGCCGGGCGGGCAGGGCGACACGCAATTGCGGTGTCGCATGCTGAAAGATCTGCAGCAGTTCGAGGGCAACGCTCAGGCGATTCGATTGGTAGTGAGCCTGCTGCGGCTGAATCTCACCTACACGCAGACGGCCGGCTTGCTCAAGTACGTGCGTGCAGCCTATGCACCGAAACCGGTCAAGGGGGCACCGGGATCCTACCTGCTGAAGAAACCGGGTTTTTACCTGTCCGAAGAACCCTTCGTGGCCGACCTTCAAGCCGCGTTGGGGCTGCAGCCCGGAACTCGCCATCCGGTTGCCTACATCATGGAAGCGGCCGATGACATTGCTTACTGCCTGGCTGATATCGAGGATTCGGTAGAAAAGGGCATCTTCACCATCGAGCAACTGGCGCAGCTGCTGGTTGCCAAGTTTGCTGAGCACGCCTCGCCGGACGACCCAATCGCTCCCACGGGCCGCAGTTTTCGCGGCATGGTCGACTATGCACTGTCGCGTGCGAACAAGGAGCCAATCAACAAGGTTGGTGAGTTCTTCATCTGGCTACGGGTGAACATGGTTCACCCGCTGGTGCAACATGCGGCTCATCAATTCATCGAGCATATAGACGCCGTCTACCACGGCACATTGGATCGTGCGCTGCTCGAGGACGACAGTTTGCCCAACGCCATTGTGCAGACATTCAAGGATGTCGCGATGGACCGTGTGTTCTGCCATCGCGAAGTGGAAACTCTACAACTGCAGGGTTACCGCATCCTGCAAGGGTTGCTGGACACCTACGCGCCGCTGCTCACCGTCGCGCCGGCTACCTTTCAGGCGTTGACCGAGGGCGTTTGTCGCAGCGAGCCGCATTTGCAAATGCTGGCGCGTCGGCTACCCAGTCAGCTGATCAAGGCCTACGACGAGGCTACAAAGAGACTCCCTGAGGGCAGCTCCGACCGTTCGTTATGGGAGTTCTATTACCGCTGCAGGATGCTGCAGGACTTTGTCAGCGGGATGACCGATCAGTTGGCCCAGGACGAGTATCGGACCCTTTCCGCGCTCTAGTTCCAAACCAGCGCACGTCGCACATCACTTTGCCGTGCGTGCCGCTGGTGCTCCGCATGCCTGCATCACTTTGGTTCGACCCACCGTTTCGCTGGTACAAGAATTGCTTTTGCGTGGTGCGCATTCTTGGTCGCAAGCCCTCAAAGGGCGCAAAAAGCATGCGTTGCCTTTGCAAAATAGCCTCTGCGGGCCTGGCCGTAACGATGCGGGATGAAAATCGCATCGACTCATGAGCCTTTGCAAAGAGAGTAGGCAAGTCATGGCTTGTGGTTGATGCATTCTGGTGCGTCTTGCTGGCTTGAGTTGCTGTTTTGGTGCGATTCATCAGTAGGACGCAGTCGATGGAAAATCCAAGCAGTGCTGTAGAGGTGCTGGTACACGGGGCAAACACTCTTTTCATTCTGATGGGCGCTGTCATGGTGCTAGCCATGCATGCCGGGTTCGCTTTTCTTGAGGTGGGCACCGTTCGCTTGAAGAACCAAGTGAATGCCCTGTCGAAAATCATCGCGGATTTCGCCGTGTCGACCCTGGCCTATTTTTTCATCGGCTATTGGGTGGCCTACGGTGTCACCTTCGTCCAGCCGGCGGATCAGCTGATTGCCGACAACGGCTATTCACTGGTCAAGTTCTTCTTCCTGCTGACCTTCGCAGCCGCCATCCCGGCAATCATTTCAGGCGGAATCGCCGAGCGCGCTAAGTTCGGCCCGCAGCTGTGCGCCACATTGTTGATTGTTGCCTTCATCTATCCCTTCTACGAAGGCTTGATGTGGAACGGCAATTTCGGCTTGCAAGACTGGCTGCAAGCACAGTTCGGTGCGCCGTTTCATGACTTCGCCGGCTCGGTTGTAGTGCACGGAATGGGCGGTTGGCTGGCGTTCGGCGCAGTGCTGCTGCTAGGTCGTCGCAATGGCCGCTATCGTGAGGGGAGGCTGGTAGCTTTCGCTCCGTCGAACATTCCGTTTCTCGCGCTGGGCTCCTGGATCCTGATCGTGGGCTGGTTCGGATTCAACGTGATGAGTGCTCAGACATTAGAGGGCGTCAGCGGCCTGGTCGCGATCAATTCGCTGATGGCGATGGTCGGCGGAACGGCGGCGGCATGGGCAGTCGGTCGTAACGACCCAGGCTTTCTCCATAACGGTCCACTGGCTGGGCTGGTAGCGATCTGCGCCGGGTCGGATCTGATGCATCCAATTGGTGCATTGGCCACAGGAGTTGTGGCAGGCGCCTTGTTCGTCTGGGCATTTACGGCTGCCCAAGCCAAATGGAAGATCGACGACGTACTTGGTGTTTGGCCGCTGCACGGCCTGTGCGGTGTATGGGGCGGCTTGGCGTGCGGTATTTTCGGGCAGCAGGCGCTGGGCGGGTTGGGCGGTATCAGTATGCTCAGCCAACTGATCGGCACGGCGCTAGGCGTGTTGGTAGCGCTGGTCGGCGGCTTCGTTGTCTATGGTTTGCTTAAAGCCATGGTTGGCATTCGTCTGAGTCAGGAAGAGGAATTCAACGGCGCTGACTTGTCGATCCACCGTATTGGCGCACTGAGCCACGACTGAAATCGAATTCAATTGCCCGGACTTTCTCCCGGGCACCTGTATTCAGCGCTGCGCACTGTTCTCGGCTATGGGTGAAGACTCGCCGATACCGTACGCCCGCAAGAACAGCGCTACACAGTCTTCAACATGCTCTTGCGCTTCGCCCGGAGCAGGCAGCGCCGCGTAGCCGATCAATAGTCGGAAATGCGCGGCGCCCTTGATCAGTGAGCAGAAGTGCTCTGCGGCGCGCATGGGTTCATCCATGTCCAGCAGACCGCGCTGCTTCGCCTGGCTCAGCAGTTGCTCCAGATCCAACAGCAGGCGCTGCGGACCGGCATCGAAAAACATGCGTGACAGTGCCGGATTCTGCGTCGCCATTGCCACCATCACGCGATGCAGCCCGATGGATTCCGGACTGTTCACCAAAGCCTGAAACGCATGACCGATATCCAGCAGCACCTGCCGGATCGAGCAGCCCTCCGCAAGCACGAACAGCTTGCGCGGCAGACGCGTCTCGCAAGTGGTCTTCACCGCTTCGCCGAACAACGCTTCCTTGTCCTTGAAATGACTGTACAGCGTGAGCTTGGAAACGCCGGCTTCTGCGGCGATGGCTTCCATGCTGCTGCCTTCGTAACCGTTGCTGAGAAATAGGACTTGGGCGGCTTCGAGAATGGCCTCGCGCTTAGCGAGATCCTTCGGGCGACCTGGGCCAGCGGAGGCGGGCGGCTTTTCTGTCATGGGCGTTTTTAATACTAGACTGGTGAGTACGGTATTTTTACTATACCGCGCAGTATAAGTATTAGAACCCGCCTTGCGACAGAGAGAGACCTATCGTGTTTCGACATGCCCTTCCTTTCATCGGAGTCATTGGTCTCGCGCTGCTCGCCGGTTGCAACAACGGTGAACCCGAGCCCCTTGCTGTAAGGCCGGTCATGGTGACCCAGCCGCAACCGGCGAGTGAGGCGTTCGAGAGCTATCCCGGCGAGGTGCATGCGCGCTATGAGCCGGAGCTGGCTTTTCGCATTGGCGGCAAAGTTGCCGAGCGTATGGTTGAGGCCGGTGATCGGGTGAGCAAGGGGCAGCCGCTGGCCAAGCTCGATCCGCAGGACGTGCAATTACAGCTCGAAGGGATCCGCGCGCAGGTCGCAGCGGCGGAAGCCAATCTGCGCGTCGCGCAGGCCGAGCACGAGCGCTACAAGACATTGATGAACCGACAGCTGGTCAGTCGCTCACAATTCGATTCCTCCGAGAATGCCTTTCGTTCGGCTCAGGCGCGCTTGCAACAGGCGCGAGCTGAATTCGATGTCGCCCATAACCAGGTCGATTACGCCGTGCTGCGTGCGACCCACGATGGCGTCGTTGCCCAGCGCCGGATAGAGGTCGGGCAGGTGGTTGCAGCAGGCCAGACCGCATTCATCCTCGCCGCTGACGGCGAGCGCGAGGTCGCGATCAATCTGCCTGAACAGGCGCTGGATCGATACTCGGTCGGTCAGGCGGTTACAGTGGAAATCTGGTCTCAGAAGGACAAGCAGTACCCCGGGCAGATTCGCGAGTTGTCACCTGCGGCCGACCCTCAATCACGCACCTATTCCGCTCGCGTCGCATTCACCACGGCCGAGGTGTCTGCCGAGTTGGGACAGAGTGCCCTGGTATCGATACGCAACAATGCTGAAGTGCCGCTGGCCCTGCCGCTGTCTGCGGTCACAGCCGAACAGGGGCAGGCCTATGTCTGGCGCGTGAAGGATGACGCCACGCTTGAGCGGGTCGCTGTACAGGCCGGTGCCTTTGGCGAAACCCTGGTGCCAATATTCAGCGGCCTGGGCGCCAATGACTGGATCGTGATGGCGGGCGTGCAGATGCTCCACGAAGGTCAGCCGGTGAGGGCGGTCGATCGGGACAACCGTCCGGTCGAACTGGCAGCGCAGGAGTAGTTCGCATGCGCTTCAATCTCTCCGCATGGGCCCTGGGGAACCGGCAGATTGTCATCTATCTGATGCTGCTGATGGCCATAGTCGGCGCGCTGTCGTACAGCAAGCTCGGTCAGAGCGAAGATCCGCCTTTTACCTTCAAGGCGATGGTGATCCAGACCCAATGGCCGGGTGCAACTGCAGAGGAGATGTCCAGGCAGGTCACCGAGCGTATCGAGAAGAAGCTCATGGAGACTGGAGAATACGAGCGCATTGTCTCCTTCTCCCGCCCCGGCGAATCCAACGTGACCTTCATGGCGCGCGATTCGATGCGGTCCGAGCAGATTCCCGATCTTTGGTACCAGATCCGCAAGAAGATCGGCGACATCCGCCATACCCTTCCGGCCGGTGTGCAAGGGCCCTTCTTCAATGACGAGTTCGGCACGACGTTCGGCAACATCTACGCGCTGACCGGCCAAGGGTTCGACTACGCCGTTCTCAAGGATTACGCAGATCGCATTCAGCTCCAGCTGCAACGGGTGAAGAACGTCGGAAAGGTCGAATTGATCGGCTTGCAGGACGAGAAGATCTGGATAGAGCTTTCCAACGTCAAGCTGGCTACGCTCGGGGTGCCGTTGGAAGCCGTCAAGCAGGCGTTGGAAGCGCAGAACACGGTCATGTCGGCGGGCTTCGTCGAAACAGTGAGTGATCGTGTGCAACTGCGAGTCACCGGCAGTTTCGAGACGGTGAAAGAGATTCGCGACTTCCCCATTCGAGTTGCGGGCAGCACCTTCCGCATTGGTGATGTGGCTGAGGTATACCGCGGCTTCAACGACCCGCCGGCACCACGCATGCGCTTCATGGGCGAGCCGGCGATCGGCCTTGCGGTCTCGATGAAGGCAGGCGGAGACATACTGGTGCTTGGCGATGCCTTGCAAGGTGAGTTCGCCAAGCTGCAGCAGGAACTGCCGGCCGGCATGGAGCTGCGCAAGGTGTCCGATCAGCCAGCCGCCGTGAAGACCAGCGTTGGTGAATTCGTGCAGGTGCTGATCGAGGCGCTGGTGATCGTTTTGCTGGTGAGCTTCTTCTCGCTTGGGGTGCGCACGGGCCTGGTGGTCGCGCTGTCGATTCCGCTGGTACTGGCGATGACGTTCGCGAGCATGCATTACCTGGACATCGGCCTGCACAAGATCTCCCTGGGTGCGCTGGTGCTGGCGTTGGGGCTCATGGTGGACGACGCGATCATTGCCGTCGAGATGATGGCGATCAAGATGGAGCAGGGCTACGACCGCCTCAAGGCTGCGAGTTACGCCTGGACCAGCACGGCCTTTCCGATGCTCACCGGAACCTTGATTACCGCTGCGGGCTTTTTGCCAATCGCCACGGCACAATCGAGCACCGGTGAATACACCCGCTCGATTTTCCAGGTCGTGACCATCGCGCTGATCGCTTCATGGATAGCCGCAGTCGTGTTCGTGCCGCTATTAGGCGCGAAACTACTGCCGGACCTGGCCAAGCGGCACGCCCAGAAACACGGCGGTAGCGAACAGGGACATGACCCGTACTCGACGCCGTTCTATCAGCGTGTTCGACGAGTGATCCGGTTCTGTGTGCAACGACGCAAGTCGGTGATCGTGCTGACGTTGCTGCTGTTCGTCGGGGCGATCGGTCTGTTCCGTATAGTTCCTCAGCAATTCTTCCCTGCGTCTGGACGGCTGGAGCTGATGGTCGACCTGAAGCTAGCCGAGGGCGCTTCGCTCAAAGCGACCGAGGCCGAAGTGCATCGTCTCGAAGAGATGCTCAAGGAGCGCGCAGGGATCGATAACTATGTCGCTTACGTCGGCAACGGCTCGCCGCGCTTTTACCTGCCGCTTGATCAGCAGCTGCCAGCCACCAGCTTCGCTCAGATCGTCGTGCTTGCCGAAAGCATCGAGCAGCGCGAAGCCTTGCGCAGCTGGTTGATCGAACGGTTGAGTAACGACTTTCCGAGCCTGCGTGGGCGCGTGAGTCGTCTGGAGAACGGTCCGCCCGTTGGTTACCCGGTGCAGTTCCGCGTCACCGGCGAACATATCGACGTGGTGCGCAAACTGGCGCGCCAGGTGGCCGGCAAGGTGCGTGAGAACCCCTATGTCGCCAATGTGCACCTCGATTGGCAGGAGCCGAGCAAGGTGGTCTTGCTGAACGTGGATCAGGACCGGGCTCGTGCCCTTGGCGTGAGTACCTTGGAGCTGTCGGACTTTTTGCGGCGTACCTTTACCGGCACCACAGCCGGGCAGTTCCGGGAGGACAATGAACTGATCGAGATCCAGCTTCGCGGCACCGCGCGTGAGCGCGAGAAGCTGTCGATGTTGCCGAGTCTGGCAATTCCTACCGCCAACGGTCGCAGCGTGCCTTTGGCACAGGTCGCCACGCTTGAATACGGCTTCGAGGAAGGTGTGATCTGGCACCGCAATCGCCTCCCAACGGTGACGGTGCGTGCCGACATCTATGGCGATCAGCAGCCAGCTTCACTGGTCCAGCAGATCGAGCCGTCTCTGGCCGAGGTCCGCGAGGCACTGCCCGGCGGCTATCTGCTGGAAGTTGGCGGGACGGTGGAGGATTCGAGCCGGGGCCAGGCTTCCGTGAACGCCGGCATGCCCCTGTTCGTCATCGTCGTTGTCAGCTTGCTGATGCTCCAGCTCAAGAGCTTTTCGCGCTCGGCCATGGTGTTCCTTACCGCGCCGCTGGGGTTGATAGGCGTTGCGTTGTTTCTGCTGCTGTTCGGCAAGCCGTTCGGTTTCGTGGCGATGCTCGGCACTATTGCGCTGTCGGGAATGATCATGCGCAACTCAGTGATCCTTGTGGACCAGATCGAGCAGGACATCGGCGCCGGGCAGGATCGCTTCAACGCGATCATCGATGCGACCGTGCGCCGCTTCCGTCCAATAGTGCTGACGGCGCTCGCGTCGGTATTGGCGATGATTCCACTGTCGCGCAGCGTGTTCTTCGGGCCGATGGCGGTGGCGATCATGGGCGGGTTGATCGTTGCAACGGCACTGACGCTGCTATTCCTGCCAGCGCTGTATGCGGCCTGGTTCCGGGTCAAGGAAGAACAGCAGGCCTAACTCAATCGCCCGGCATCTAACTAGATGCCGGCGGCCGTGAGTAATTGTCGAGCGGATACCTTTGCCAGAAGGGCTTGATTCGGTGGCTCGCGCGTCCCGAATATAGCGGCGCCTCAAGCATTGGTATTAATCGAGCGGGCCACGGCGCGCTGGGTTTGTTCCTTACACTGAAGGACGGTCGACGCTTTTTCTTTCGTGGCGACGCAGCCGAGGCTGAGCCAAGCCCTATCCAACTGCCGGTCGATGTCATGCAGATACACAAAGCCCCTGTGCAGGAGGGACTAGGCTTCTACCCGACATGGAACCGTTGATCAACCGCCTGCAGCCGCCGATCGCTTAGCGTTAGCGCGGGGACTTTTAGGCTTCTCCGTTCGTCTGCTTGGACACGCTGAACGAAGCGCCACCCGCTAAGCTTAAGTCTGTGATTTCTTTAGGAAGCCAGGCCAGAAAAGATGGGCGCAGTATGGCGAACCAATACATCCCGGGAGGGTGGCAGCACACGTGTGCCATCGATCAAGAAACCCGGCAAGAAACCTCCGCACGGTAGCCGGCTGGCGCGCCGCGTAGGCATGTTGCTGGGCGTTTCATTATTGGCAGGCGGTGGCTATGCCGCCTGGCATGAAATGCAGACCTCGAAACTGCAGGCGCTCTGGTTAAGCCGTTACGCTGAAAAGCTCGATTATCAGATCGAGCCCGGCGCAAGTGGCAGCATCCGCTTCCCGGAAGCGGGGCCGTTCGACCGTCGTCTGGGCTACGCGGCCTTGCCGACCTTTCTTGAACGACTCACCGAGCGTGGCTTCGATATCGAGGAACAGGTGCGTTTTTCTCCGGCGCTTCTGCGCTACGTTAACCACGGCTTCTTCGTGCCCTATGCGGAAAAGTCCCAGGCGGGGTTGACAGTCGACGATTGCCGCGGCGAGCCGCTGTACGCCACCAGCTATCCTCATCAGTACTATGAGAGCTTCGATGATGTGCCGCCTATCATCGCGATGAGCTTGCTGTTCATCGAGGATCGCGGGTTGCTCAATGCCGGTCGCCCTCAGGCCAATCCGGCAGTCGACTGGCCGCGCTTTACCATGGCTGCGATCAGTCAGGTGGAGAAGCAACTTGGGCTGCCGGTCCAGGCTGCCGGGGGCAGTACCCTTGCCACACAGGTGGAGAAGTACCGCCATTCGCCTGAAGGCCGTACCGGAAGCGCCGAAGAGAAGATCCGGCAGATGGTATCGGCCAGCGTGCGCACCTATCGCGAAGGCCAGGAAACCCTGGCGACTCGCAAGCGCATCGTCCGCGACTACCTCAACAGCGTGCCGCTGTCGGCGGCTTATGGCCACGGTGAGGTACATGGTATCGCTGACGGGCTTCGGCTTTGGTTCGGTGCGGACTTTGCCGAGGTCAATCGGCTGCTCGATTCCCGCCGCAATGCAGATGCGCCATATGAGGCGCAGGGCCTGGCGTTGCGTCAGGTGCTTTCATTGTTGATCGCTCAACGGCGGCCTTCCTACTACCTCGGCGCGGGTCGGGATGACATGGCCGAGCTCACCGACAGTCATATTCGTCTGCTGGCAAACGGAGGGGTGATCAGTACTCGGCTGCGTAATGCGGCCTTGCAGCAGAAGGTCGTTTTCCGAGACCTGAAAGTTGATTCGGGTATCCGTGAAGTGCCCTCCAGCAAGGGCATCACTGCCGCCCGCATGCGTCTGAGCAGTCTGCTCGGTGTATCGCTCTATGAGCTCGATCGCCTCGACCTTGCGGCCACCACGCCATTGCATGGCCAATTGCAGACTCAGGTTAGCGAGTACTTGCACCGCTTGGCTGAGCCGGTCTTCGCCGGCGAGATTGGTTTGTTCGGCGAACGCATGCTGTCGCCGGAGCGCACCGCTGATGTCCGCTACAGCTTCACACTGTTCGAACGTGGAGAGCAGGGCTTCCGCGTACGGGTGCAGACCGATAACACCAATCAGCCTTTCGATATCAACGAAGGCAGCAAACTCGAATTGGGCTCGACGGCCAAGCTGCGTGTGCTCACCACCTATCTCGAAGTCATTGCTGAGCTGCACGACCGTTATGCGCAGAGCAGTGTTGGTGAACTGCGCAAAGCCGAGGCGGTCGATCCGCTGACTCGCTGGGCGCTCGGCTACCTGATTCAGAATGAGGATCGCAATCTTCCGGCCATGCTCGACGCAGCGCTGGAGCGCAGGTATTCGGCTAGCCCGGCAGAGCGTTTCTTCACCGGCGCAGGCATGCACCGTTTCGGCAACTTCCGACGTGAAGATGACGGACGACTGCCAACCATGCGTGAAGCCTTGCAGGAATCGATCAACCTGCCGTTTGTGCGTTTGATGCGAGATCTGGTGAGCTACAGCACCTATCAGACTTCCAACGGCGCCGAGTTGTTGCAGCGGGACGATAATCCGGAGCGGCGTGAATATCTTCAGCGCTTTGCTGATCGAGAAGGCTCGGTGTTCCTACAACGCTTCTGGAAGAAATACCGCGGCAAGACGGCCGAGGAGCGCATTGAAGTGCTGCTCGACGGGATGCGTCCGACGGCGCCTAGGCTTGCTGCAGTGCATCGTTATCTGATGCCCGAGGCCGACCGCGCAGACTTCGATCGCTTCCTCAAGAAGAGCCTGCCGACCACTGAGCTAAGCGAAAAGACACTCGACTCGTTGTACACCCGCTATGCGCCGGGCGCTTACAGCCTGCCGGATCAGGGCTACATTGCGCGCGTGCATCCGCTGGACCTGTGGTTGCTGGGTTATCTCATCAAGCACCCCGATGCAGGCATTACGGAAGTCATCAATGCCAGCACCGCAGAGCGTCAGGAGGTTTACGGCTGGCTGTTCCGCAGCCGCCATAAGAGCGCGCGCGACAGTCGCATTCGCATCATGCTCGAAGTGGAGGCCTTTACCGATATTCATCGCCGTTGGCAGCGGGTGGGCTATCCCTTCGACCATCTGGTGCCTTCGCTGGCTACTGCGCTGGGCAGCTCCGGCGACAGGCCGGCAGCGCTTGCCGAGCTGATGGGAATCATCGTCAATGACGGTGTGCGCCTGCCAAGCGTGCGCATTGATAGCCTGCATTTTGCCAGCGATACGCCATATGAGACACGGTTGGGCATCAAGCCTGAAACTGGCGTACGGGTGTTGCACAGCGAAGTTGCAGCCGCATTGCGAGAGGCCCTTGGCAGCGTGGTAGAGGGTGGTACTGCCAGGCGTCTGCGTGGCAGCTTCCAGCAGGTCGATGGAGAACCATTGCGCGTGGGTGGCAAGACCGGTACGGGTGACAACCGCATCCAGACCATTGGCTCCGGCGGACGGCTTATCAGTTCCCTGGCGCTCAATCGAACTGCCACATTCGTCTTCTATCTCGGCCCGAACCATTTCGGCACCTTGACCGCTTACGTCCCGGGCCGCGGTGCGGACAGCTTCCGTTTTACCTCGGCGCTGCCGGTTCAGGTGCTCAAGGGAATGGCGCCTATCCTGCAACCGTACCTGCGAGTCGGCGCGCAGACCCAGTGCGAGCCGCATGCCGAACCCGCGCAACCGACGCTTACAGCCAGCATGGCTTCGAAGCGCTGAAGCCCCGGCGACCCCCAGGTCGCCGGCATCCGCTGCATGACGTCATTGCCCGTTTCCGCCCGGTTGGCCAGACTGCTCGCCAGGCGTACCGATGATGGGGCGCCGTGCACGGAGCGTCCAGCATGAAACTACCGATCTACCAGATCGACGCCTTTACCCATGAGCGCTTCAAAGGCAACTCCGCTGCCGTAGTGCCACTGGACGAGTGGCTGAGTGATGCGCAGATGCAGGCTATCGCGGTGGAAAACAATCTGTCGGAGACCGCCTTTCTGGTTCGTGAGCCCGACGGTGCCTTTCACATCCGCTGGTTCTCGCCACTCACCGAAATCGATTTCTGCGGCCACGCCACTCTGGCCAGCGCTTTCGTTCTGCTCGATCAGCAAATGGCGACCGCGCCGCTGACTTTCCGCGCAGCCGCGGTCGGGGATATCAGCGTTGCTCAGCTTGACGATGGCCGACTTGAGATGGATTTCCCCAGTCGTGCGCCTGAGCCGGTCGATAATCCGCCTGTCGAGCTGTTCAACGGCCTCGGCGTATTGCCTCAGGCCGTGCTGAAAAGCCGCCAGGCCTGGTTTGCGGTGTTTGAGCACGAAGAGCAGGTCCGGCAACTTTCACCCGATCTCGTGCTGCTCAAATCGCTCGCTCCGCTGGATGTGGTGGTCACCGCACCGGGTCGTGAGCAGGATTTCGTCTCACGCTACTTCTGGCCGGCCAATGGTGGAGACGAAGATCCGGTCACCGGCTCGATTCACGCGGGGCTTGCACCGTACTGGGCAGAGCGCCTCGGTAAAGTATCCCTGCTCGCACTGCAGGCCTCGCGTCGCAGTGGATTGCTGTATTGCCGTGTCGAGGGCGAGCGGGTATTCATCGCAGGTCATGCGGTGCGATATCTGCAGGGCACCATCGAAATATAGGGGCAGACGAGTTCAGAAGGACTTGATCATACGTCCGAGCAGCGCCATGGCGTCCTCGCTGCGCTCATCCCAAGGGTGGCCGTGATTGAGCCGTGCGCAGTTAGTGAAGCGTCGTGTTGCTGAGAATATGGGCCCCGGCGCAAGGCTGATGCCCTGGGCAAGTGCCAATTGCAGCAACTGCAACGAATCGACCTGCTCGGCAAATTCGAACCAGAGGAAATAACCGCCACAGGGCCGCGTGACTCGAGTGCCAGAAGGGAAATGCCGTGCGGCGGAGGCCAGCATTTCCCCCTGCTGGCGCTCAAGGGCGTGGCGTAACTTGCGCAGGTGACGGTCATAGCCGCCATGTTGCAGGTAGTCGGCGATGGCGGCCTGGGCTGGCACTGAAGGAGAAATGGTGGTCATCAGTTTCAGCCGACTGATCTGCTCGGCATAACGGCCGCCAGCGACCCAGCCGACCCGATATCCCGGCGCCAGGCTTTTGGAGAATGAGCCGCAGTGCATCACCAAGCCGTCACGGTCGTGGCTTTTCACCGGTTTGGGAGGCTCTCGGGTGAAGTACAGCTCGGCGTATACGTCATCTTCGATAAGTGGCACCTGGTGGTGCTTCAAGAGGGCATAGAGGCGCTCTTTCTTGTCTTCCCCCATGCTCGCGCCGATGGGGTTCTGCAAGCTGCTCATGAACCAGCATGCCTTAATCGGCAGGGTAGCGAGGCTGCTTGCCAGCGCGTCCAGGTCGATGCCTTCGCGGGGATGGACCGGGATTTCGACCGCCTTGAGCTTGAGCCGCTCCAGCACTTGTAGGGTCGCGTAAAAAGCCGGCGCTTCGATGGCAACCAGATCACCCGGCTCGGTGACGACCTGCAGGCACAGGTTCAGCGCTTCCATGGCCCCGGTCGTGATTACCAGCTCTTCCATCGGCAGCATCACCCCGCTGACCATGTAGCGCAGGGCAATCTGTCGCCGCAGGTCAGGGTGGCCGCTGGTCATTTCTGCGACCACTTCGCGCGCGGGCATCTCGCGTACGGTCTGCGCCATGGAACGTGCCAGGCGCGGCAGAGGAAAGAGATCGGGGCTGGGGAAGGCTGAGCCGAAAGGCACGGTGGCTGGATCACGCAGGGAAGCGAGGACCGAGAAAACCAGCTCACTCACATCGACATCCGTGGTCTCGCTCAGCCGGGGACTGATCTCCGGCTCATGCAACGGGCGCTTGGCATGTTCACGAACGAAATAGCCGGAGCGCGGGCGCGCCTGAATCAGCCCTCTATCTTCGAGCAGGTAATACGCCTGGAAGACCGTGGAAGGGCTGACGCCATAGGTACGACTGGCGTGACGCACCGAGGGCACCTTTTCTCCAGGCGTCAGCATCCCGCTGCGAATCAGCTCGGCAATTTCGTCTGCAAATTTCTCGTAACGTTTCATCGAAGTACGTATCTGCCAGTTTCGCTGAGCATAGTGGCGTATGTTGCCGAGCCATGCGCCCGGGCCCCGGAGCATGCAAATAAAGCGCAGCGTACAGGCAATCCCAGTCGCTGACGCCCGCTCGTCAACGCCACTTCAACGAACCCTCGGCGAGATGAAGGTGCTTGGCGAACTCACCTGACTTGCCGGGTCGCTCAAGTCCGTTACCGCAAAACGCAGTTCATGGTTGCCGGCGTCTTGTTCATCGAGCAGTGCCACACTGACCGGCAGGTTAGAGATTTCACCGGGAGCCAGAGTGATTTCGAGAGTGCCTTGCAATTCGAAAGGGCCCTCGCCGAGACTGATCAGATAGTCACGTCGTTGTTGGGTCTTGTTGATGACCTTGAGGCTGTACATGTTCTCGATCTGACCCTGCACATTCTCGCGGTAGAGCGTACGGTCCTTGGTCACGTCCAGCGATAGCATCGGTCGCGTATCCAGCGCCCATACAAAGGCGCCAACCATGAACAGCAACGCCGCAGCGTAGCCCACCAGTCGTGGTCGTAGCAGCTGCGACTTGCCGCCTTCCAGCACACGTTCTGACGTATAACGAACCAGCCCGCGGGCGTAGCCCATCTTGTCCATTACGCTATCGCAGGCGTCGATGCAGGCACCACAGCTGATGCAGTCGAGTTGCAGCCCATTGCGAATGTCGATGCCGGTAGGGCAGACCTGCACGCACAGGGTGCAGTCGATGCAGTCACCCAGGCCCTGCGCGCGCGGATCACTGTCCTTGCGCCGAGCGCCGCGGCGCTCACCGCGGTTGGCATCGTACGAAACGGTAAGGGTGTCGGCGTCGAACATCACGCTCTGGAAGCGCGAGTATGGACACATGTGCACGCAGACCTTTTCCCGCAGCCAGCCAGCATTGAGGTAGGTGGCGGTGGTGAAGAAAAACAGCCAGAAGCTGGCGGTCGGGTTGAGCTGTAAGGTGAACAGCTCGATCACCAGTTCCCGGACCGGGGTGAAGTAGCCGACAAAGGCGATTGCCGTTGCAAGGCTCACGGCCAGCCAGATCGCGTGCTTGGCGCCGCGGCGCAGCAACTTGGCAGGTGACCAGGGTGCCGCGTCCAGCTTTATGCGTTGGCCGCGATCGCCCTCGGTGACTTTCTCAGCCCACATGAACACCCACGTCCATGTACTTTGCGGGCAGGCATAACCACACCAGACCCGACCGGCCAGCACGGTAATGAAGAACAACCCGAACGCAGCAATGATCAGCAGCGCTGAGAGCAGGATGAAATCCTGTGGCCAGAACGTAGTGCCGAAGATGTGAAATTGCTGTTTCCCAAGATCCCAGAGCACCGCCTGGCGATCACCCCAGTTCAGCCATTGGGTGCCGAAGTAGAGCAGAAACAGGAGACCGGCACCCAGTAGGCGCAGATTGCGAAAAACACCGGTGAAACTTCGGGTATGGATTGGCCCGCCGGCTTGAGCTGGTGTGAGGCGAATGGGTTTGCGCGGGTCAACGGTTTCGATGATCGCGGCAGGAATGCGTTCGGTCATTGCAGCGCCCCTATCAGGCTAATCAGGCGGTGCTGATAATCAGGGTTGAGTCTTGTTACATAACAGGCTCAGGTAAGCCAGAAATATACGGATCAGATAGCCCGGGTTTCACGATTGCCTAGCCTCCCAAGAGTCGAGCTAGCCAGACGACGTGCCATTGCTGGTCAGCTGAGCGCCTATCAGGGTTGGCATAACACACCCGGTCGCCGAGCCCTGCGGCGTCAGGTCACAGTCGCTGCGCCATGACTGATCCGTTTTTTTCAAGGCTATCTGCACCTGTTTCATGGCAGCCGGCTCGGGCGATAGTGCTTCGCTTGTCACGAAGGCGTGCCGTTACCGGCTATTCCCTGCATGATTACGCGTTCGTTCCGCTGCATTAAGGACTCCTCGATGATTCTCAAAGGCCTGACCTGGCTGGTCGTGCTGCAGCTGCTGGGCAGTGTCATTCATCTTTCGCTGTTACCGGCGTTGCCGGGGCCGATCATTGGCATGGTGCTGCTGTTCGTCCTGCTCTTGCTGCGTCGGGGCATTCCCGAGCCGCTGGAGAAAACAGCCGCACTGCTCCTGCAGTATCTGCCGCTGCTGCTGATTGTCCCTGCGGCGGGGATCATGACCAGCAGCGATGCCTTGCTTGCTGATCTGCCCGCTATTGCGGCCGGGCTGGTCCTGTCGCTGATAGTGACCGTGCCGTTCTGTGGCTGGTTGATGCAGGTGCTGATCCGTCGAATGGATCGCCGGCGCGAGGACCAGCCATGAGCGGCGTAGACTGGCGTAGCGTCTGGGGTATGACGCTTGATCACCCGCTATTCTCAGTTGCGCTGACCCTTATCGCCTTTCAGCTGGCCCTGGCACTTTACCGACGCAGCGGTTGGCTGGTGTTGCAGCCTGTCATGGTCGGCATGTCGCTGGTAGTCGCCACGCTCTATCTGTTGGGTATCGACTACGCGAGTTACCGGGAAGGTGCCTCGATGATCGCCGTGCTGGTCGGGCCCGCGACCGTAGCCCTGGCGGTGCCGCTGTACCGCCATATCAGACGTATCCAGCAACTGTTCTGGCCGATCCTGATCACACTGGTAAGCGGCGGTGTTTTGGGCGTTGTGCTGACATTGACTATCGCTGGTGCGCTCGGCGCGGACCTGTCCGTACTGATGAGCCTTTCGCCGAAGGCTGCGACCATGCCGATCGCCATGCTGGTCGCCGAGCAACTGGGCGGCCTGGCTTCGCTGGCTGCGGTGTTCGTGATGCTTACCGGTGTGATAGGTACGGCGCTCGGCCCGCTGCTGCTGGGCTGGGCAGGTGTCGATCATCCCGCCGCGCGGGGTCTGAGCTATGGCATCAATGCCCACGCCATCGGTACTGCGCGAGCGCTGGAGGAGGGTGACGAATGCGGCGCCTTCGCCGCGCTGGGAATGAGCTTGCTGGGCATCCTGATCGCGCTGTTCCTGCCTCTGGCGCTGGGCTGAGCGGCCGCGTTCGGCCTGATGTTGTCTGCCGAGCGGTTGCGATCAGGCCATCTGCGCCTAGGCTTATGACTCATCCAAAGGAGCCGCCCATGTTCGAGAGCTTTCAGCGTGACGAGTGCGAGGTCAACGGTGTTCGGATCAATTATCGAAAGGGTGGCTCTGGGCCGCCTCTGCTCTTGCTACACGGCTACCCGCAGACCCATGTGATCTGGCATAAGGTCGCCGATCAGCTCGCCGAGCGTTTCACCGTGATTGCCGCTGACCTGCGCGGTTACGGCGACAGCAGCAAGCCGGACGGGGGCGAAACCCACATCGCCTACAGCAAGCGCGAAATGGCGCTCGATCAGGTCGAGCTGATGCGCAGTCTGGGCTTCGAGCGTTTCGACATCCTCGCCCATGACCGCGGCGCTCGAGTCAGCCACCGTCTGGCGATGGATCATCCACAGACGGTTCGGCGTCTGGTCTTGCTGGACATCGCGCCGACCCTGGCGATGTACAGCCAGACCGACGAAACCTTCGCCCGCGCCTATTGGCACTGGTTCTTCCTGATCCGCCCGGCGCCGCTTCCGGAAACCCTGCTCGAGGCCGACCCCGAACTGATATTGCGTACCGCTGTAGCGACCCGCGCCGACCATGTGCACCCTTTCAGCGAAGCGGCCTACGCCGAATATCTACGGTGCATGAAACTACCGGGAACCGTCCATGCCTTCTGCGAGGACTATCGCGCCAGCGCGAGTATCGACCTCGACCACGATCGTGAGGACCGTGCAGCAGGCCGCATGATCGAAGCGCCGTTGCTGGTCTTGTGGGGTGCCAGCGGCATCGTCGAGCGCTGTTTCGATCCCTTGGAGGAATGGCGCGCCGTAGCTCGGAACGTGCAAGGCAAGGCGCTGGCCGCCGGTCATTACCTACCTGAAGAAGTGCCCGAGGCGCTGCTTGATGAAGTGTTCGGCTTTCTCGGCTGATTTCTATGTATCGAATTTGTCGATTAGTTTGTGCGGAATAATCCAACCATTTAATCAACTGTCCAATTGAAGATGGCCTCATTCCGATGCTCAGCGCGCCGAAGCGCCGAGCCAGACCCAGAGGCTATCGATGATTGAAATCCGCCCCCGCGCTGACCTCGGTCGCGCCCAGCATGGTTGGCTGGACAGCCGCCATCATTTCTCTTTTGGGGAGTATCACGATCCTTTGCGTATGCATTGGGGGCATCTGCGGGTATGGAATGACGACAGCATTGCACCGCATTCGGGCTTTCCGACCCATCCTCATCGCGACATGGAAATCATCACCTATGTGCGCAAGGGGGCGATTACCCACGAGGATAGCTTGGGAAATCGTGGCCGGACGGTAGCGGGGGACGTGCAGGTAATGAGTGCCGGGACCGGCATCGCTCATAGTGAATACAACCGGGAGGATGAGGCCACCGAGATCTTCCAGATCTGGATTTTCCCGGACCGATCAGGGCTGCCACCAAGCTGGGGCACACGACCGTTCCCGGTTGGCGAGCGCGCCGGCAGTTTCGTCACGCTGGCCAGCGGCATGGCCGAAGATGATGACGCCCTGCAAATTCGTGCAGATGCGCGCTTGGTCGCGGCGACACTTTCTGCCGGACAGGTTGCCGAATACGAGATTGGCGCCGGCCGTAAGGTCTACCTAGTGCCCGCAAGCGGGCGCATCGAAATCGGCGAACAGACTGCGAGCGCCGGTGACGGCGTGGCGGTGCGTGATGAAACACGGCTCGCCATCAAGGCGCTGGATGATAGCGAAGTCGTACTGGTGGACGTGCGCTGAGTGCGCGCCCGATAGCTTCAACACAAACAACCCAAGAAGAGGAACTGCAAATGGCGAAGATTCTCGTGCTGTATCACTCGATGTATGGCCATGTCGAAACAATGGCAAACGCCGTCGCCGAAGGAGCCCGTCGAGTCGATGGCGCTGAAGTAACGATCAAGCGTGTACCTGAGACTATGCCGGAAGAGGCGTTCAAGAATGCTGGCGGCAAGGTCGATCAACAGGCGCCTGTGGCAAGCCCGGCCGAGCTAGCCGATTACGACGCGATCATCTTTGGCACTCCGACCCGCTTCGGCAATATGTCCAGCCAGATGCGCACCTTCCTCGACCAGACCGGCGGTCTTTGGGCCAAGGGCGCGTTGCACGGCAAGGTCGCCAGCGTGTTTACCTCTACCGGTACGGGCGGGGGGCAGGAAATGACGATCACCTCGACCTGGACCACCCTCGCGCACCACGGAATGATCATCGTGCCTACTGGGTACGGTATCGGCGAGTTCTTCGATATTTCCGAAGTAAATGGCGGCACGCCATATGGCGCATCGACCATCGCCGGCGGTGACGGCTCCCGTCAACCCTCCAACAAGGAGCTCACCATTGCCCGTTACCAGGGCGAGCTGGTGGCTCAGACCACGGTCAAGCTAAAAGGCTGACGCCGGTAACGCGACGCCGGGCCGCTGAGCTTGTCCGGCGTCGCGTAGATTTCAGGCCGCTCACCGGCTTAGCAGCAACCCATACATCAACTCATCCACATAGCCCTCGTCCGTGGCGCGTTTATATGCGGCTCGCTGCGTCCCTTCATGGACGAAGCCCAGGCGCTCATAAAATGCGATAGCGCGAGGATTGTCCGCTTCGACAGTCAGCTCGACGCGTGTGATACCGGCATTGCGTAATCGAGCGATGGCATCCTGCATCATCGCAACGGCAATACCTTGGCCATGAGCCTCCGGCGCGACGGCGAACGTGCCGAGGTAGGCGACATGGGCAGCGCGTCCCACATGCCGTTGCGCCTTATAGAAGCCCATCACCTTGGCGTCGATCTCGTAGACGTAGAAGCAGCCGCTCTCGAATAACGGCTGGAAGACCTTGCCAAAGGCGTCACGTGGCATTGGGTCGAACCCAAGAAAAGGCACGACGGTTTCGTGCATATAGATTTCGAAGATGCGATCGAAATCGGCGGGGGTAACCAGTCTGCGCACGCAATCCTCCTAGGGTAACGGCGCGAACAGCGCCTCGATGTCGTCAGGCTCAAGTTGCCAGTCGCCTGGATTGCTGATGTCCAGTACGCCTGCCGCCAGATCGGCCTTGCGTCGCTGCAGTTGCTGAATCTTTTCCTCCACTGTTGCCCGGGCGATCAACTTGTAGACGAAAACGGGCTTGACCTGGCCGATGCGATGCGCCCGATCGGTGGCCTGATTTTCCGCGGCCGGGTTCCACCAGGGGTCGTAATGAATCACGGTATCCGCGGCTGTCAGGTTCAGGCCGGTTCCACCGGCTTTGAGGCTGATCAGAAAAAGCGGCACTTCTCCGTCCTGAAACCGCCTGACCGGTGTGCGCCTATCCTTGGTTTCGCCGGTGATCTGTACATAGTCGATGGCTCGGCTACGTAGTTCATCTTCGATGAGAGCCAGCATCGAGGTGAATTGCGAGAACAGCAGAATGCGGCGCCCCTCAGCCAGCTGCTCGACAAGCATCTCCATCAGGCTATCGAGCTTGGCTGAAGTACCACCGCGAGCGGGCTTCGCCAAGTCACCCTTGACCAGCCGCAGATCGCAACACACCTGACGAAGCTTCAGCAACGCGTCGAGAATCACGATCTGGCTTCGCGCCAGCCCTTTGCTGTCGATCTCTGCGCGGACCTTGCTGTCCATTGCCAGGCGTACGGTCTCGTAAAGGTCCCGTTGCGCCGGACTCAGCTCTACCCAATGCAAGATCTCGGTCTTGGCCGGTAGCTCATGGGCGACTTGCTCCTTGCGCCGCCGGAGCAGGAACGGCTTGATGCGGGAGGTCAGGTGCTGCAGACGCTCCGCCTCACCATTTTTTTCGATGGGGCTGCGGTAGTCGCGGTTGAACCGCTTGGAATCGCCGAGCCAGCCTGGCATGAGGAAGTGAAACAGCGACCATAGCTCGCCCAGGTGGTTTTCAAGCGGTGTGCCGGTGAGGCACAAGCGCTGACGCGCACTCAACCGGCCTGCGGCTTGGGCAGCTTTGCTGCTGGCGTTCTTGATGTTCTGCGCTTCATCGAGCACCAATATGTGCAGAGGTAGATCAGCGAGGCGGTCGATATCTCTGGGCAGCAGCGCGTAAGTGGTGAACAGCAAGTCGTACTCGTTCAGATGTTCGTAGTACTGCTGACGCGCTGTGCCGTGCAGCGTCGCGACTCTCAATCCCGGCGCGAAGCGAGCGGTTTCATCCTGCCAGTTGGGTATCAGGCTGGTCGGCATTACCACCAGCGAGGGGCGGTCCAGGCGTCCCAGCTCTTTCTCCAGTAGCAGGTGCGCAAGGGTTTGCAGCGTCTTGCCCAGGCCCATGTCGTCACCAAGTACGCCGCCGATGCCCAGGGTTCGCAACGTCTGCATCCAGCGAAGCCCGTCTAGCTGATAGGGCCGCAGTTCAGCATTCAGGCCAACCGGTGCACTTACCGCTTGTTGAGGGTAGTCGCGTAATCGCTGAGCAAAACCACGCAAATCCTCGCCGCCATGCCATTGCAGATCCAGCGAGTCGAGCTGCGCCAGGCGTGCCGCGTCGGCGCGGCCAAGCCGCAAGTTTTCGCCAACCGGCTGTTCACGCATGTAGAGCTCGGAAAGCGTCGCGAGGATAGGTTTGAGTCGGCCGAAGGGCAGCAGCACTTGCAACGGTTGATTGCTGCCGTCACGGCGTTTTTCGAGCTGTACACGGAGGGTTTCGCTGTCGTCGCGCTGAGCCAGCGCCTGGGCCGAGAGGAGCGCCGGGTTACGCCGGATCAAACCCAGCAGAACCGGGAGCAGGCTGATGCGCTCGCCATCGACAATGATGCCTAGCTCCAGATCGAACCAGCTGTGCTCAGGCGGTTCGTCGACCTCCGCATACCAGGCTTCTACCGGCGTCAGGTCATAGGCGAAGCCTGGCTGCATATCGATCCGCCAACCTTGTTCAAGCAGGCCTGGCAGATGAGTCTGTGTGAAGTGCTGCCAAGCGGCTTCATTGGATAGCTCGAACATTTCAGCCGAATCGTTGGGCAGCGCCAGGCTCTGTCGTAGCGCCGGGCGAAAGCCCAGCAGCTTCATCTGCTGGCGCAGCGCTTGCTCGGCGTCCGGACGACGACCGATGCTCAAGACGCGAGCATCGTCGGTGTGTCGCACCCGCTGATTAGGCTTGGCCTTGCCGTGAACCCGAGTCTTGCCGTAGACGAAGCTCAACCCGGCACGGTGCTGGTATTCACCCACCATGCGCCCACTGCCTGGTTGGTAGTTGACCGAGTGATGACTCCCCAGGGCCAGGTGCGGCACGGGAAGTATGTCGTCGACCTCGTGCTCCTCGGGTCTGGCCGGGGCCGGCAGCTGTGGCGCTATCTCATGTAATGTCAGGCTGAACAGTGCCGCTTGAGCTGATGGCACCGAAGGTGCGTCAAGCAGGTGTCGAGCCAGTGGTGCAGGCAGGCCGTGATCGACCAGACCAAGCTCGTTATTCGCGGTGTCGATGTAGTACAGCGGGTCTACAGCGGTGAGCAGCTCGCCATGGTCCTCTGCCATGCTCAGTTCCGGCTGAAAGCTGCCGTCGGGCTGCTGGCTCCAGTTGAAGCGCGCCTGCCGAGAGCACCCCGGCTTTAACGGTGCCTTATCCCAGCTGAGAAAAGCGCGGCCTGTTTCGAGTACCAGGCGAAGCGTCTCTGCGCCATTTTCACCGCGCAGCACAAAGCCCAGACCGTCGGTTCGGCTGAGCGCAACCAGCGCGGAAATCCGCAGATCCATCGGCTGCATGAATCCCGGCTGGCGGAAGCTGGCCTCGCGGAATCCGTAATAGGTTTGCCGCTCCCCCCAGGTGCCGTCCTTGTGCTGACGCACCCGATAGACCTCGATCCTAATGTCCGGTCTTATCAGATACTGGATGCATCCTTGCTGGCTGATCTGCAGGTCATCATTCAGCGCTTGGGGAAGCTGGGACAGCCACTGCTCAAGCCTGTCCGGGAAGCGCTCGCTGGTGTGCTCGCTACGGTTTGCCGGCAGCTGATCGTTCTGCTTTTCAAGGGTGAGGATGAGGGCAACGCTGTGCTTGCAGTTGAGCCCGACCGGGCAATTGCAAATACAACTGAGCCTGCCTTCGCGCGACAGCTGGAGCGACTGCCGATACAGATTACCTCCCGAGCCTCGGCAGGTCGCTTCCAAGAACCGTGCGTCCTCACGCACGATCGTGACCCGATTCTCCAGGGCGTACTGCCGCCCTCTGGCGAGTGCGTTTTCCGAAAACGGCAAACGCCAAGCAGGCGGGAGATGAGGCAGGAAGTCACCCTGCATCTTGGAGCCGCGTCCTACGCAAAAACGCCGATGTCATCGTCAAGGTTTGCCCGCTGACAGACGTTCGAGGAGCGCTTCCAGGGTATTGAAGCGCTCTTCCGCTCGCTCCATGGGAACCTGGAATTTGAACATCGTCGCGCCTTCGAACTTGTAACGATTCGGCTGGCTCTGGATCAACTTGATCAGCACCATCGGATCGACGCTGGTGTCGGCAGCGAACTCGATACGCCCCCCTTGCGGCCCGGCGTCTATCTTGGTGATGCCGAGGCTGGCGGCCTGCAGCTTGAGCAAGGTCAATCTGACCAGGTGCTTGGCCGGCTCGGGTAGCAGGCCGAAGCGGTCGATCATCTCCACCTGCAAGTCTCGCAGCCCGTTTTCATCAGCGGCGTTGGCAATGCGCTTGTAAAGGATGAGTCGAGCGTGAACATCCGGCAGGTAATCCTCCGGTATGAGCGCCGGCACACGCAGATTGATTTCGGGGCCACCGCCCAATGGTTGGTCAAGATTGGGCTGTTCGCCCTTCTGAATGGATTTGACAGCCCGCTCGAGCATTTCCATGTAGAGCGTGAAGCCTACTGCCTGGATCTGTCCGCTCTGGCCATCGCCGAGCAATTCGCCGGCGCCACGTATTTCCAGGTCGTGGGTGGCGAGAACGAAGCCTGCACCCAGGTCCTGCGCATTGGCGATGGCTTCCAAGCGCTTTTCCGCATCAGGCGTCATTGCTTTGCGCGGAGGCGTCAGCAGATAGGCGTAAGCCTGGTGGTGGCTGCGCCCGACGCGACCGCGCAGCTGGTGCAACTGGGCAAGGCCGAATTTATCGGCGCGTTCGATGATGATGGTGTTGGCGCTTGGCACGTCGATGCCTGTCTCGATGATGGTCGAGGCGATCAGGACGTTGAAGCGCTTGTGGTAGAAGTCCCCCATCACCTGTTCGAGCTCTCGCTCACGCATCTGGCCATGGCCGACACCGATGCGCGCTTCCGGCACCAATGCCGCGAGGTCGGCCGCGCATTTCTCGATGGTCTTTACATCGTTGTGCAGGTAATAGACCTGGCCGCCACGCAGCAGCTCTCGGAGCAGCGCCTCTTTGATGACGGAGTTTTGCTGCTCCATGACGAAGGTGCGTACCGAAAGCCGTCGTGCCGGCGGCGTGGCAATGATGGACAGGTCGCGCATGCCTGCCACCGCCATGTTCAGCGTGCGCGGGATTGGCGTCGCGGTCAGGGTCAGGATGTCCACTTCGCTGCGCAGTGCCTTGAGCTGCTCCTTCTGACGCACACCGAAGCGATGCTCCTCGTCGATGATGACCAGGCCCAGGTTGGTGAACTTCACATCATCCTGTAGCAGTTTGTGGGTCCCGATGAGGATGTCCACTTTGCCTTCGGCCAGCTGCTGCACCGCTCCCTGGATTTCCTTGGCCGATTTGAAGCGGCTCATGACCTCAACGCGTACCGGCCAATCGGCAAAACGGTCGCGGAAGCTGTTGTAGTGCTGCTGGGCAAGTAGAGTAGTCGGCACCAGCACTGCAACCTGCCGGCCGCTGTGCACGGCGATGAATGCCGCGCGCATGGCCACCTCGGTCTTGCCGAAACCCACGTCGCCGCAAATAAGGCGATCCATAGGTTTGGGCGCGAGCATGTCGTTGCGCACTGCCTCGATGGCGGCCTGCTGGTCCGGCGTTTCCTCGAACGGGAAGCCGGCGCTGAAGGTTTCGTAGTCGAGCTGCGGATCTTCGAAGGCGTAGCCTTCACGTGCTGCGCGGCGTGCATAGATGTCGAGCAATTCAGCAGCGACATCTCGGACCTGCTCGGCTGCTTTGCGCTTGGCCTTCTGCCAGGTCTCCGAGCCTAGCCGGTGCAACGGAGCCAGTGCATCGTCGCTGCCGGTGTAGCGAGCTATCAGGTGCAGGCTGGACACCGGCACGTACAGCTTTGCCTCTTCTGCGTATTGCAACATCAGGAATTCGGCGGCCTGACCCTCGATCTCCAGGGTGACCAAACCGTGATAACGGCCCACACCATGATCGATGTGTACCACCGGTGCGCCTTCGCGCAACTCCGTGAGATTCTTGATGACATTCTCGCCGGCGTCGCGTCCCTTCTCGCGACGCCGGCGCTGCATGATTCGCTGGCCGAACAGCGGGCTTTCAGCAATCAGCGCCAATGCGGGGTCTTGCAGCAGAAGCCCGTCGTCCAGCGGTGCGATGGTGATCGCGAGTCGATCTTTGCTTTCCACGAACTGCGGCCAGCCGGCGACTTCCTGTGGACGCAGTTTCAGGCGTGCCAGCAACTCAAGCAGCACTTCACGGCGACCGGCGGATTCCGCTGTGAACAGCACTCGTCCGGAAAACTCTTCGAGGAAGCGGCGCAACGCGCCCAGCGGCTCGCTGGCTTTGGCATCGATCGCCAGCTCCGGAAAACTGCTGGCAGGGAAGCGCTCGCGGCCGATTCCCGTCTCCACATCATCGTGGCTGACCACCACACGCGGCCATGACTTCAGGTGGGCAAAGCAGTCTTCCACCGGCATGAACAGCTCTGCAGGCGGCAACAACGGACGCTCGGGATCGACGCGACGCTCTTCGTAACGGTTACGGACGTCCTTCCAGAAATGTTCGGCCGCCTGTTCGATACCCGGGAGCGAAAACACCTGGGTGTCCTCAGGGAGATAGTCGAAAAGCGTGGACGTCTCGTCGAAGAATAACGGCAGGTAGTACTCGATCCCCGCAGGGGTTATCCCGGTGGACAGGTCCTGGTAGACCGGGCAACGGCGGAAGTCGACATCGAAGCGTTCACGGAATCGCGCACGGAAACCGGTGACCGATTCCTTCTTCAGCGGAAACTCGCGCGCCGGCAACAGGCGAATCGATTCGACCTTGTCGATCGAGCGCTGGTTTTCCGGATCGAAGGTGCGCAACGTCTCGATCTCATCGTCGAACAGGTCGATGCGATAGGGCAGGGCGCTGCCCATGGGAAACAGATCGATCAGCGCTCCGCGCACGGCGAATTCGCCATGTTCGTATACGGTGTCGACGCAGCGGTAGCCGGCCGCTTCAAGTCGCGTGCGCATTTGGTCGACATCGAGCTTCTGGCCGACATCAAGCACCAGGCTTGATCCGAGCAGGAAACGCTTTGGCGCGAGTCTGTGTAGCGCAGTAGTAATAGGAACTACCAACACGCCATGAGTCAGGGCCGGAAGCTCGTAGAGCGCGGCGATACGCTGCGAAATGATGTCTTGATGTGGGGAAAAAACGTCATAAGGCAGCGTTTCCCAATCTGGGAAATGCAGGACGGGAAGTCCTGGCGCGAAGAAGGCGAGTTCCTCTTGTAGGCGTTCGGCGCTTTGGCTATCGGCTGTCAGAAGGAGGGTGAATTGTTTTGCGTTGCTGGCTGCTTCGGCAATGGCCAGGCTCAGCGCGGCTCCAGGAAGGTTGCCCCAGGTTTGCTTGCCGCTGGCGGCAGGCATGGGCGGAAGGCGCAATACGGACACGAGTGGGCGTGACTCCGGTCGAAAAAATGGACCGCCCGGATTGTAACTATCCGCGCGGGACGCTGTCAGTGTTTCCGCTGCACAGATTGCCGGCGCTAGGGTGCGCCGTCATAATGTAGCCCTTTTTCTCAGCCCCTACATGTTGGAAGGAACTGCCCGTGACTCAGAAGCCCGACCAGTGTCTTGGTGAATGGATTGATCGAGAAGCCCTCGCCGAAGCGATGATTCCGCTGATTGGTCAGCTGTATCGTAACAACAACGTGGTGACTTCCATCTACGGCCGTGGCCTGATCAACCGCTCGGTGATCGCGCTACTCAAGGCCCATCGTTTTGCACGCCATCGCCAGGCTGATGAAGCCGAACTCGCCGTACACGAAACACATCAGATCCTCACGACGATGAGCGATATGGATCTGGGTGCTGCGTCTGTTGATTTGGGTAAGGTCGTTGCCAAATTCAAGGCTGAAGGCAACGGTCGTACGCTTGACCAGTTCGTACGTGACGAGCTGGCTGAAGTAGCAGGTAAGCGCAACACCACTGGCGTACACAAAGGCACCGACGTCGTGCTCTACGGCTTTGGACGTATCGGTCGTCTGCTGGCGCGTATCCTCATTGAAAAAACCGGTGGTGGCGATGGCCTGCGCTTGCGCGCAATCGTAGTACGCAGGGGCGCCGACAACGACCTGGTCAAGCGCGCCAGCCTGCTGCGCCGCGACTCGGTTCATGGTCCGTTCGACGGCACCATTCACATCGATGCTGAAAACAACACCATCACTGCCAACGGCAACCTGATTCAGGTGATCTACTCGAACGACCCGGCCTCGGTGGATTACACCCAGTACGGCATCGAGAATGCGCTGCTGGTCGACAACACCGGCAAATGGCGTGACGCCGAAGGCCTTAGCCAGCACCTCAAGTGTCCGGGCGTTGCTCGCGTGGTGCTGACCGCCCCGGGCAAGGGTGAGCTGAAGAACATCGTTCACGGTATCAACCATGGCGAGATCACTGACGACGACAAGATCGTTTCGGCTGCATCCTGCACCACTAACGCCATCGTGCCGGTGCTCAAGGCAGTGAACGACCAATACGGCATCGTCAATGGTCACGTCGAGACAGTGCACTCCTACACCAACGACCAGAACTTGATCGACAACTTCCATAAAGGCAGTCGTCGTGGTCGCAGTGCCGCACTGAACATGGTTATCACCGAGACAGGCGCTGCCACCGCCGCAGCCAAGGCGCTGCCGGTACTCAAGGGCAAGCTGACCGGTAATGCCATCCGCGTTCCGACGCCGAACGTCTCCATGGCGATCCTCAACCTGAACCTCGAAAAGGCCACGACGCGCGAAGAGATCAACGAGTACCTGCGCCAGATGGCCATGCACTCGGATTTGCAGAAGCAGATCGATTTCGTCAACTCGCAGGAAGTGGTTTCCACCGATTTCGTTGGTTCCCGCCATGCGGGTGTTGTCGACGCTGAGGCCACTATCTGCAGCGATAATCGGGTCGTATTGTACGTCTGGTATGACAACGAGTTCGGTTACAGCTGTCAGGTGGTTCGCGTGATGGAAGACATGGCCGGGGTCAACCCGCCTGCATTCCCCCGCTGATCAACACGGGTAGATGAAAACGGGAGCTTAGGCTCCCGTTTTTTGTTAGCAAGAATGTCGCGAATTGACTGACTCAACCGCCTCAAGCGCCAGAGCGTCAATAGTCGGTTGTTGATGACCGCTTGTCTTCAGTCAAAAAATTGGAAGACCTTGGGTGGTCAGTCACGGGTCGCGGCCTCTATAATCGGGCGGATTTCTACCTGGGCCCGCGGCATAGCGTCGCGCTGATATATGTTCAGCGCGCGTCGTGCAATTCGACTTTTAGCTAAATCGCTGGGCTCTTAAAAAAAGCATTCAAAATCAGTGGTTAGGCGAACCGATGATCAATATAAAACGTGGGCTAGATTTGCCCATTGCAGGTGCGCCGGCGCAGCGTATCGAGGCCGGAAGGCCTGTACGAAGCGTCGCCGTAATAGGGTTTGACTACCCTGGCATGAAGCCGACGATGGAAGTTCAGGTCGGTGATCGCGTCAAACTGGGACAGGTGCTCTTTTCCGACAAGAAGTCGCCCGGCGTTCAGTTCACGGCACCTGGAGCAGGTGTGGTCAGCGCGGTTCATCGTGGCGAAAAGCGTGTGTTGCAATCAGTTGTCATCGATCTGGAAGGCGCTGAAGAGGTCACGTTCGCCCAGTACGGTACTGAGCTGCTGGAAGGGCTCGGTGACGAGAAGGTCCGCGAGAATCTGCAGCAATCCGGTCTCTGGACTGCATTGCGCACTCGCCCGTACAGCAAGGTGCCTGCTGTCGATGCTGTGCCGAACTCGATCTTCGTGACTGCGATCGACACGCATCCATTAGCCGCCGATCCTACGATCATCATTACCGAGCGCGCCGCTGATTTTGAAGCGGGCCTGAAGGTGCTCGGGAATCTGGGCAAGCTTTTCCTTTGCAAGGCCGAGGGCGCATCCCTACCGGGCGAGCAGCTCGCCCAGGTTCGAACGGAAAGTTTCTCAGGCCCACATCCCGCCGGTCTTGCTGGTACCCATATCCATTTCCTGGATCCGGTCAGTGCAAGCAAAAGCGTTTGGACCATCGGTTACCAGGAAGTCATAGCCATCGGCGCGCTGTTCACCTCAGGCAAGTTGTCCGTTGAACGCGTGGTTTCCCTGGCTGGGCCTGTCGTCGAAAAGCCACGCCTGGTGCGTGCTCGCCTGGGTGCAAACCTCGACGAGCTGACAGCTGGCGAGCTTCAGCCCGGTGCGAATCGCGTGGTCTCCGGCTCGGTGCTGGGCGGCCGTACTGCACACGGTGCATTTGCCTACCTCGGTCGCTATCACCAGCAGGTTTCCTGTCTGCGTGAGGGCAAGGAACGCGAGATGCTGCACTACCTGCGTGCCGGTGCCGACAAGCACTCGATCCTCAATATTTATATCTCCAAGTTGATGAGCGGCAAGAAATTTGCCTTTTCCACCTCTACCAATGGCAGTCCTCGCGCAATGGTCCCGATTGGGAACTACGAGGAAATCATGCCGTTGGATATGTTGCCGACCCAGTTGCTGCGGTCCTTGATCGTCGGGGACACCGAGGTTGCACAGAAGCTCGGCTGCCTTGAGCTGGATGAAGAAGACTTGGCGCTGTGCACCTATGTCTGTGCCGGCAAGTACGAATACGGCCCGATCCTCCGGGACAATCTGACTCGCATCGAGAAGGAGGGGTAAGGAATGGGCATTCGCGAATTCCTCGACAAGATCGAGCACAACTTCGAGAAAGGCGGTAAGTATGAGAAGTGGTATGCACTCTACGAAGCCGCGGACACCTTTCTCTATCGCCCAGGCAGCGTAACCAAGACCACTGCTCACGTGCGTGACGGCATTGACCTCAAGCGCATGATGATCACGGTTTGGCTCTGCACCTTCCCGGCGATGTTCTTCGGCATGTGGAACACTGGCTACCAGGCCAACCTGATTTACGCACAGAGCCCTGATCTGCTGGCGGACCAGGAAGGCTGGCGAATGATGCTGATCAGTGCGTTGGCTGGCTTCGATCCCAACAGTCTGTGGGATAACTTCATTCAGGGGGCAGCCTATTTCATCCCTGTGTATGCGGTGACCTTCATTGTTGGCGGTTTCTGGGAAGTCCTCTTCGCCTCGATTCGCAAGCACGAAGTCAACGAGGGTTTCTTCGTTACGTCCGTTCTGTTCGCTCTAACGCTGCCGCCTAGCATTCCGCTATGGCAGGTCGCGCTGGGTATCAGCTTCGGTATCGTGATCGGCAAAGAGATCTTCGGTGGCACCGGCAAGAACTTCCTCAACCCTGCCCTTACAGGCCGCGCGTTCCTGTTCTTTGCCTATCCGGCACAGATGTCGGGTGATGAAGTCTGGACCGCAGTGGATGGGTTTGCCGGCGCAACCGCACTCAGCCTCAGCTTCGCTGGCGGGATGGAAAACGTGATCGCCAGCGGCATCACCTGGATGGACGCGTTCGTCGGGACGATTCACGGCTCGCTGGGTGAGACCAGTACGCTGGCCATCTTCATCGGCGGTGCGGTGTTGCTGATGACCAAGATTGCCTCGATACGCATCGTTTCGGGCGTGATGATCGGCATGATCGGCCTGAGCTTCTTGTTCAATCTGATCGGCTCGGATAGCAATCCCATGTTTGCCATGCCCTGGTACTGGCACATGGTGGTTGGCGGCTTCGCCTTCGGCATGATCTACATGGCGACCGACCCTGTATCTGCATCCATGACCAATACCGGCAAGTGGATCTTCGGCATCTTCATCGGTGTGATGGTGGTGTTGATCCGTGTAGTCAATCCGGCGTTCCCTGAAGGCATGATGCTGGCGATTCTGTTTGCCAACCTTTGTGCACCGTTGATTGACCACTTCGTCATTCAGGCCAATATCAAGCGGAGGCTGGCACGTAATGTCTAGTCAAAAAGAATCCACCGCCCGCACGCTAGTCGTGGCCTTGCTGGTCTGCCTGGTGTGTTCGGTGTTCGTTGCGGGGGCGGCAGTTGCGTTGCGTCCCACGCAATTGGAAAACCGTCAGCTCGACAAGCAGCGCAGCATTCTGGCAATCGCAGGGCTGGGTGAGGCCGGAATGTCGGCCAACCAGGTCAAGGCGCTTTACAAAGAGCGCATCGTGGCCAAATTGGTCAACCTGGAAACCGGCGCTTACAGCGATGAGTTCGATGCCAATACCTTCGATCCGCTGGTCGCTGCCAAGGACCCAGAACTGTCCAAGGCGCTGCCCGGAAGTGAAGATATTGCTTCGATCAAACGCCGCGAGCGCTATAGCGTCGTTTACATCGTCGAAGAGAATGGCGAGCTCGATAAGCTGATCATGCCGGTCCGTGGCTACGGCTTGTGGTCCACTCTGTATGGCTTCATGGCCGTTCAAGGTGACCTTAATACTGTTGCGGGCCTGGGCTTTTATCAGCACGGCGAAACCCCAGGTCTGGGCGGGGAAGTCGATAATCCGAAATGGCGCAGCCAGTGGCAGGGCAAGGAGCTATTCAACGACGGCAAGCTGTCCATTCAGGTGGTCAAGGGCGGCGTCGATCCGCAAAGTCCGCGCGCCGACCATCAGGTCGACGCTCTCGCCGGTGCAACCCTTACCAGTAACGGTGTCAACAACCTGTTGCACTTCTGGCTGGGCGGAAACGGCTTCGGTCCATTTATCGCTAACCTGCGCGCTGGGGAGGCTTGATCATGTCGCAACCTACTATCAAGGAAGTCCTGTTAAATCCGGTCTTCAACAACAACCCCATCGGTTTGCAGATTCTCGGGATCTGTTCGGCGTTGGCGGTAACCTCCAACCTCAAGACAGCGCTGGTGATGTCCGTCGCGCTGACGCTGGTGGTTGCATTCTCCAACCTGTTCATTTCGATGATCCGCAGTCAGATCCCTGGCTCGATCCGCATGATTGTGCAGATGGTGATCATTGCCTCATTGGTAATCCTGGTCGATCAGGTGCTCAAGGCGTACGCGTTTTCGCTGTCCAAGCAACTCTCGGTATTCGTCGGTTTGATTATCACCAACTGTATCGTGATGGGGCGCGCCGAAGCCTTCGCCATGCAGAACCCACCAATGCTGTCGTTCTTCGACGGACTGGGTAACGGGCTCGGCTACAGCGCCATGCTGATCGCGCTCGGCATCATTCGCGAGCTGTTTGGTGCAGGGAAGCTGATGGGCTACACCATCTTCCCGGTGGTCAATGATGGTGGCTGGTATCTGCCGAACGGCATGATGCTGCTTCCGCCTTCCGCATTCTTTTTGATCGGCTTGTTCATCTGGGGCATCCGCGCCTGGAAGAAGGAGCAGGTCGAGAAGCCTTCGTTCAAGATGGCGCCGCAAGTCTCTAACAAGGAGGCTTACTAATGGAGCATTACATCAGCCTGTTCGTCCGGGCCGTGTTCATCGAGAACATGGCGCTGGCGTTCTTCCTCGGCATGTGTACCTTCATTGCCATTTCAAAGAAGGTGGAAACGGCGATAGGCCTGGGTATCGCGGTTATCGTGGTGCAGACCATTACCGTCCCGGCCAACAACCTGATCTACACCTATCTGCTGAAGGCGGGAGCTCTGTCCTGGGCCGGTTTGCCAGAAGTGGACCTGAGCTTTCTGGGTCTGCTCAGCTACATCGGCGTAATCGCGGCAATCGTGCAGATCCTCGAGATGACGCTCGATAAGTACGTGCCAAGCCTCTACAACGCGCTGGGTGTTTTTCTGCCGTTGATCACGGTTAACTGCGCCATCATGGGCGGTACGCTGTTCATGGTCGAGCGTGATTACAACTTGGCGGAAAGCACGGTGTATGGCGTTGGCTCGGGTCTGTCCTGGGCGCTTGCCATTGCTCTGCTGGCCGGTATTCGCGAAAAGCTCAAGTACAGCGACGTGCCGGATGGCCTCCAGGGCCTGGGGATCACCTTCATCACCATCGGACTGATGTCGCTGGGCTTCATGTCTTTCTCTGGCGTACAGCTGTAAGGACGGGATGAACTGATGAGTTACGAAATATTCCTCGCCATCGGCATGTTCACTGCCATCGTGCTTGCACTGGTGGTGATCATCCTCGCGGCGCGCGCCAAGCTGGTTTCCAGCGGTGACGTGAACATCGAGATCAACGGCGAACGCACTATTACTGTCCCCGCCGGCGGCAAGCTTCTGCAAACGCTGGCTGCAAATAACATCTTCCTGTCGTCAGCTTGCGGCGGCGGTGGCACCTGCGCTCAGTGCAAGTGTGTGGTCGAAAGCGGCGGCGGTGAGATGCTGCCGACGGAAGAGTCCCATTTCACCCGTCGTGAGGCTGGCGAAGGCTGGCGTTTGTCCTGCCAGACCCCGGTCAAGGCGGACATGAAAATTGAAGTGCCGGAAGAAGTCTTCGGTGTGAAGAAGTGGGAATGCACGGTCCTTTCCAACCCGAACGTGGCGACCTTCATCAAGGAACTCACTCTCAAGCTACCAGAGGGTGAGAACGTTGATTTCCGTGCTGGTGGTTACGTCCAATTGGAGTGTCCGCCGCACGAAGTCCGCTACAAGGACTTCGACATTCAGGAGGAATATCGCGGCGACTGGGACAAATTCAACCAGTGGAAATATGTTTCCAAGGTAGATGAAACGGTCATCCGTGCTTACTCGATGGCGAACTACCCAGAAGAAGTTGGCTTGGTGAAGTTCAACATCCGTATCGCATCACCACCGCCAGGCAAGGACGATTTGCCGCCAGGCAAAATGTCATCCTGGGTATTCAGCCTCAAGCCGGGCGACAAAGTGACGGTCTATGGACCCTTCGGTGAGTTTTTCGCCAAGGACACCGATGCCGAAATGGTCTTCATCGGCGGCGGTGCCGGCATGGCACCCATGCGCTCGCACATTTTCGACCAGCTCAAGCGTTTGAAATCGACCCGCAAGATGAGCTTTTGGTATGGCGCTCGTTCAATGCGTGAAGCCTTTTACGTTGAGGAGTATGACCAGCTGCAGGCCGAGAACGAAAATTTCAAATGGCATTTGGCGTTGTCCGATCCGCAGCCTGAAGACAACTGGGATGGCCCGACTGGATTCATCCACAATGTGCTGTACGAGAACTATCTGAAGGACCATCCCGCTCCTGAGGACTGTGAGTTCTACATGTGCGGCCCGCCGATGATGAACGCGTCGGTGATCAAGATGCTTACCGATCTTGGTGTTGAACCAGAGAACATTCTGCTCGACGACTTCGGCGGTTAGTATGATTCGCGCGTTACTTCAGCCCGTCATCGTTGCCGCCTTGGCGGCAGCCCTGACGGGCTGTCTGTTTCAGGACAAGATAGAAAGTTTCGTCGGGCCGACCATGGGTAGTACCTACACGGTGAAATATGTCGCCGGTAGCGGCGCTGCCGATAAGGCGCAGCTTTGGCGTGACACTGAGTCGATCCTTGCAGATATCGACAAGCAGTTATCAACCTACCGATCCGATTCGGACATCGAGATATTCAATGCATTGCCCGCGGGCGAATGCATGGCCATGCCCGAGGGTGTGCGCGAGTTGGTCTTGGCCGGTCAGCAGCTTTCAGACGAAAGCAACGGCGCATTCGACTTGACGATAGAACCGCTATTGAATCTTTGGGGCTTTGGCCCTCAAGGAAAAGGTGAGCGAGTGCCAACGGCTGATGAAATTGCGGCTGCCCGCGAAGATGTCGGCCATCGTTATTTGAAGGTTTCCGGCGAACAGCTCTGCAAAGAAAGAGCCGTCCAGGTCGATTTCAACAGTATTGCAGCTGGCTATGCGGTGGATCGGGTAGCAGCCATGCTCGAGTCGGCGGGTGTCAGCAGTTATCTCGTAGAGATAACCGGCGAACTCAAGGCGAGGGGGCTGAAGCCGGATGGGGCTTCGTGGCGGATCGCTATCGAAGCACCCAAGGATAACGAGCGAGTCGCACAGCGCATTGTCGAGCTGGATGGCCTGGCTGTTTCGACCTCAGGCGATTACCGCAACTATTTCGAACGTGACGGCATTCGTTACTCGCATACGCTTGACCCGCAGACCGGAGCGCCGATCAATCACCATCTGGCGGCGGTCACGGTCGTCGATCCCTCGACTTTACGTGCAGACGGGTTGTCTACTGTGCTCATGGTTATGGGTCCGGAGCGGGGGTTGGCCTATGCGACAGAGCGGAACATCGCGGCGTTCTTCGTTATCCGCGAAGGACAGGAATTTCTAAGCAAAAGCACTGAAGCCTTTGATGAGCTTTTTGGTGGAGGAGCAGAGCAATGACCTGGTTGATTGTTTTTCTTGTGATGTTGTTGGTTGTGTTCGGCATGTCCATAGGCGTGATCATGGGACGTAAGCCCATCGCTGGATCTTGTGGCGGTATTGCCAATCTGGGCATCGAAAAAGAATGCTCGATCTGCGGCGGTAGCCGTGAGAAGTGCGATGAAGTCAACGCACAGGCCAGCGAGGAAGCGGATTCGGAACTGGCGTACGACGCAACCAAACGCTGACCCGAGATGCACGGGCTATTGGTTGCGACGTAAATCATCGAGGCTGCACTTCGCGTTGATGCATTCATCAGCGCTATGACTTGGGCGGCAGCCAGTAATCACTGCTGCCAGTCGACCTAATTTGTTAACAGCGGCAGGGCTGCCTGCTGCATGTTCAGGGGTGAATATGGCTGTCTACAATTACGATGTTGTGATATTGGGCTCAGGGCCTGCTGGCGAGGGCGCGGCAATGAACGCGGTCAAGGCCGGACGCAAGGTTGCCGTGGTAGATAGCCGGCCGCATGTGGGAGGCAATTCAACTCACCTGGGTACCATCCCTTCAAAGGCGCTGCGTCACTCGGTGCGCCAGATCATGCAGTACAACACCAACCCGCTGTTCCGCCAGATCGGCGAGCCGCGCTGGTTTTCATTTCCTGACGTACTCAAAAGTGCTGAGAGCGTTATCGGAAAGCAGGTCACCTCGCGCACCGGCTACTACGCCCGCAACCGGATCGATCTTTTCTTTGGCACCGCCAGTTTTGCAGATGAACAAACCGTCGAGGTAGTGAATACCAACGGCATGGTGGAAACACTGGTCGCTAACCAGTTCATCATCGCTACTGGCTCTCGCCCTTATCGTCCCGCGGACGTCGATTTTTCTCATCCTCGTATATACGACAGCGACACCATCCTGACGCTCAGCCATACCCCGCGCCGTCTGATCATTTACGGTGCCGGTGTAATCGGTTCCGAGTACGCCTCGATCTTTAGTGGCTTGGGTGTGCTGGTCGATCTGATCGACAACCGCGATCAGTTGCTAAGCTTCCTTGACGACGAGATTTCGGACGCGCTGAGTTACCACCTGCGTAATAACAACGTGCTAATCCGCCATAACGAGGAGTACGAGCGCGTTCAAGGGGTGGACAACGGTGTCATTCTGCATCTGAAGTCCGGAAAGAAGATCAAGGCGGATGCGTTCCTTTGGTGTAATGGCCGAACCGGCAATACCGATAAGCTTGCACTGGAAAACATTGGGCTGAAGGTCAACAGTCGCGGACAGATCAAAGTCGATGAGCATTACCGCACCGAGGTGGGGAACATCTATGCCGCTGGTGATGTGATCGGCTGGCCTTCGCTGGCCAGCGCGGCATATGACCAGGGACGGTCGGCAGCGGGTAGCATCGTCGAGAATGACAGCTGGCGATTTGTCGACGATGTGCCTACGGGTATCTACACCATTCCGGAGATCAGTTCGATCGGCAAGACCGAACGAGAACTTACCGAGGCGAAGATTCCTTACGAAGTGGGCAAGGCCTTCTTCAAAAGCATGGCGCGGGCGCAGATTTCGGCAGAGCCGGTAGGCATGCTGAAGATCCTGTTCCATCGTGAGACTATGGCGGTACTAGGTGTCCACTGCTTCGGCTATCAGGCGTCGGAGATCGTACACATTGGTCAGGCGATCATGAATCAGCCCGGCGAGGCTAATACGATCAAGTATTTCATCAATACTACGTTCAACTATCCGACGATGGCCGAGGCCTACCGCGTCGCTGCGTTCGATGGGCTAAACCGGCTTTTTTGAGCGCCTCCGACCGGTGGCCTGAGCCGGTCGGAGAGGATACTCGTGACTGGCGTTGGCCGAATCGGGAGAGCTTTTGAAATCAGGTGGAGCGGGGCGTCTGATGGTCGCTTCGCTTTTCATCCATTGCGCAGCGTTGTGACAGCGAGCCCGGGGTAGTCTGTAATCAAACTGTCGACGCCGAAATCGGCCAATCTGCGCATCAACGCAGGCTCGTTGACCGTCCAGACCGAAACGTGAAGACCTTGCTGGCGGGCCTTTGCGATCCGCTCCGGGGTACAAAGCGTCCATTTCAAGGCCAACAGATCGCAACCGTACTGCTTTGCGACCTTGAGTGGGTCGAGCCAGGCGTACTCGGCTACCAGGCCGCAGGACAGTTCAGGTGTCAGCCGCTTCAATGCCCGTAAAACTTCTCGTGACCCGGATGTCACGGTGATTCTTTCCAGCAGTCCATGATGCTCGGCCAGTTCTCTTATGGCCAGGACCGTGCGTGCTGCCCGAACTCTCGATGCACTTTTGACTTCCAGCTGCCAATGATCGAAGTCGCACTTTTCAAACAGCTCTGAAAGCCTCGGGATTGGGCAGGGATGTTTCCAGCCCGGTCCACCCTGGCGGGCGTCATAATGGATCAGGTCCTCTGCATCTTGTTCGACTACCTTCCCGCGTCGCCCGGTTGTACGTTTGAGGGTCGGATCATGGATGACCATCAGCTCGCCGTCTTTGGAAAGATGCAGATCCAGTTCGCACCGGCGCACGCCATGCGTCAGGCATTGCTGAAAACCTACTAGGGTATTCTCCGGGGCTTCGCCCTTGGCACCCCTGTGGCCGTATATCAAGGTCACGGTTGTGTATCTCGCTGTGGTGGTGCGATGCGTTGATGATGCTGCACGCTATTGATGACGCGGTCACCTTCGAAGTAAACCGAAAAGTAACGGTAATCCCAACGTGTGATGGGCGGATGACCGACGGGCGGGCGCTCTTCATCAGCTAGGCCGAAGCGATCAAGTACGATGTTCTTCGAGTCCCCTCGGCTGGGCATGGACAGTTGATCTGGTCCCTGCTGCCCAACGGGAACACGGATGGTGTCGGCGTATGCTGAGAAGCAGAGCGCCATAGACAATACTGGGATAAGCGTTCGGTACATGATCAAGGTTCCTGCAGGCTTTCTCGAGCCAGGCGTCTTTCTGTAGCCTGTTTTTGCAGGATATGCCGTGCCAGCAGTTGCCGTTGTGCATCAGTCAACGCTTCGAAGGATGTACCAATGGCGTACCTGCCATCTTCCAGCGCTTGGCATGTCGCGATGCGCGCCTCCAGCATCATGCCCAGGCCTAGTGGCATCAGCATCAGCTTTAGCGTCCAGATCGAGCCCTCGTCAAGCGAGTGATCGTTCAAGAAACTGACCCCTCCTTCAGAGAGAATCACCTCACGGGGTGGGCCAAGGTCTTTCAATCGATCCTGTACCAGCGCCTGCCCGATCAGATCGATGCGCTTGTTTTGCACTTTCAAGTAGTTTGCGAGCGTGCGATTGCCTTCAGCGATCTGACGCAGTAGATGCTGAGCTTCGAAATCGAGTTGATGGAGCTCGGCCAGCAGATCGAAGTGTTGTGTCGAGTTGCAATCGGAGACTGTTTCGGCGTATTCCGGCGGCAGGATTTCCAGTGCGATCATGTCCTCGATACGATAGTATTCGCGGCGATCTTCGGTGTCTTCAGTGGGCATGTCGATCCCTGGGCTGCAGTGATGGCTTGAGTGTATCAGGCCGCCTGGCAACGTCATTCAGCTTGTTAATTCCTGCCAGCGAAAGCGAACCCAACGATTTATGTTCAGACCGTTGTCCGTATATATCGGGGCGCGCTACACACGCGCCAGACGCCGCAGCCTCTTCGTCTCCTTCATATCCTTCACCTCCATGATTGGGCTCGCCTTAGGCGTTCTGGTGATGATCGTCGTGCTGTCGGTCATGAATGGCTTCGACCATGAAATGCGCACTCGCGTGCTGGGCATGGTTCCGCACGCCACCATCGAAAGCCCGACGCCTATCGATGACTGGCCGGCACTGGGCGAGCGCCTGGTGGAGCACCCGCAGGTGGACGCAGTAGCGCCTTTTATCCAGATGCAAGGGCTGCTTACCCATCGCGGG
The DNA here is from genome assembly GCF_003696365.1 of Stutzerimonas zhaodongensis. GTDB lineage: Bacteria > Pseudomonadota > Gammaproteobacteria > Pseudomonadales > Pseudomonadaceae > Stutzerimonas > Stutzerimonas zhaodongensis. Next base: position 505,085 of record NZ_RFFM01000002.1, on the reverse strand, counting down.
CAAGTGACCAAAATCCTGATCAATGCGGTTGATCCAGACGTCGAATCAGACGTATCCATCATCGCTCGGTTTTTCCGTGATGGCTCCTTGCAGGATCTACAGCCCGGAGAGTTCGGCATCGTCATCGGCGATAAGGCGGCCGACAAGCTAGGCGTGGGCGTCGGTGACAAGATCACCTTCGTGGCGCCCGAGGTCACTGTCACGCCGGCTGGCGTGTTCCCACGCATGAAGCGCTTTACCGTGCGCGGGATATTTCATGTCGGCGCAGGGGAAATCGATGGTTACGTGGCAATGACCAATATTTCGGATCTTGCGCGTTTGCACCGTTGGAAGCCGGATCAGGTTCAAGGCGTGCGGCTGCGTTTCGAGGATTTGTTTCAGGCACCGCGCATCGCTTGGGAGCTGGCAGGTCAGCTGGGTGAGGGTTTCTATTCCCGAGACTGGACCCGCACGCACGGCAATCTCTACCAGGCGATCCGTATGGAAAAAGCCATGATCGGCCTCTTGCTGCTGCTGATCGTTGCGGTGGCCGCCTTCAATATCATTTCAACGCTGGTCATGGTTGTTACCGACAAGCGAGGGGACATCGCCATCCTTCGCACTTTGGGCGCGACGCCTAAGCAGATCATGGCGATCTTCATGGTGCAGGGAACCGTGATCGGCGTCGTAGGCACCTTGGTGGGCGCCGTGCTTGGCATCTTGGCTGCACTGAATGTGAGTAGCTGGATCGCGGCCCTGGAGCGCTTGATCGGGCATAAGTTTCTAAATGCAGACGTCTATTTCATAGATTATCTGCCGTCCCGTCTGTTAGCCGCCGATGTGGTTCAAGTGTGTGCAGCGGCGCTCGTGCTGAGTTTTTTCGCCACCCTTTATCCTGCGTGGCGTGCGGCTCGGACCCAACCGGCCGAGGCGTTACGATATGAGTGAGCTGGTTATGAATGAAAGTTCTACGAAGGATGCAGCGGTACTGAGCTGCCGCAACCTGGGCAAGCGCTACGAACAGGGACCCGAATCGGTCAGCGTCTTGGCCGGCCTGCAGCTGGAGTTGTTCCCCGGACAGCGGGTCGCCATCGTCGGCAGCTCCGGCTCCGGCAAAAGTACCTTGCTCAATCTGCTGGGCGGTCTTGATACGCCGAGCGAGGGCAGTGTCTGGCTGGCAGGAGAAGAACTCTCAGCGCTCAGCGAAAAGGACCGCGGTCTATTGCGTAATCGCGCGCTCGGCTTTGTCTATCAGTTTCATCACCTCCTGCCCGAGTTCACGGCCTTGGAAAACGTTTGCATGCCCTTGCTGATTGGCAAGGTGTCGATACCGGAGGCGCGCAAGCGGGCCACTGAGCTGTTGCAGCGGGTGGGCCTGGGCCACCGGCTGGCGCATAAGCCGTCGGAATTGTCAGGAGGGGAGCGTCAGCGCGTGGCAATCGCTCGCGCATTGGCCAATCGTCCAGCACTGGTGTTACTCGACGAGCCCACCGGCAACCTTGATCACCATACCGCTCAGGGCATTCAGGATTTGATGCTGGAGCTGAGCAGCTCCTTGCGCACGGCGTTCCTTGTTGTCACCCATGATCCGCAGCTGGCAGGGCAGATGGATCACATTCTGCGCCTGGAAGACGGCCGATTGGTGGCAGGCTGATGTTCAGGCCGCTCAGCATCTTCATTGGTAGTCGCTACACGCGTGCCAAGCGTCGCAATCACTTCATCTCTTTCATCTCTCTGACGTCGATGATTGGCCTGTCTCTGGGCGTGTTGGCGATGATCATGGTGCTGTCGGTTATGAATGGTTTTCAGCGCGAGATGAGCAACCGCATTCTCGGCATGGTTCCGCATGCGGTGATAGCGGGTGACGGGCAGCCTGTAGCGGATTGGCAGACACTGGCTGAAAAGCTTGAAGGTCATTCCGGAGTGCTTGGCGCAGCACCGATCACCCAGCTTGAAGGAATGCTTTCGTTCAAGGGTTCGATGCAGCCCATCGAGATCAAAGGGATTGATCCAGGGGCAGAAGAGCGGGTTTCGATCCTTGGTTCCAAAATGATCGCCGGCAAGATTGGTGACCTTCGACCTGGCGAGTCAGGGGTCATCCTCGGTCTGATGACAGCACGTCGCTTCGGCCTGAAACTGGGCGACAACCTCACACTCATTGTTCCTGAGCTCAGTGACGCGCCTGGTGGGATCACTCCCAAGATGCAGCGCTTAAACGTGGTCGGCGTATTCAAAGTTGGCGCTGAGCTGGACGGTAGTCTGGCGATGATTCACCGCGCGGATGCTGCGCGCATTCTTCGGTGGCAGCCGGATCAGGTCGAGGGCGTAAGAGTTCGCCTGGCGGATCTATACCGGGCGCCGGAAGTTGCGGCAGAGCTCGCGGCAGAGCTTGGAAGTGGCTATCGCGCTGAGGATTGGTCGCTCACTCAGGGGAGCCTCTTCAGCGCGATGAAAATGGAGAAGACCATGATTGGTCTACTTCTTTTGCTGATCGTGGCGGTTGCAGCATTCAATATCATTGCAACGCTGATCATGGTCGTGGCTGACAAGCGCGCAGACATCGCCATTCTTAGAACTCTTGGGATGACGCCTCGACAGATCATGGCGATCTTCATGGTCCAAGGCAGCATCATCGGCCTGACTGGCACACTGATAGGGACGGTGTTAGGTGTGCTCGGAGCTCTCAATGTCAGCGCGCTCGTGTCCTGGCTTGAAAAAGTCACAGGCCAGCACATTTTCAGTTCAGACGTTTATTTCATCAGTACTTTGCCGTCTGAGCTGCGTCTGGAGGATGTCCTGCTGGTGACTATGGCTGCGTTGGTGCTGAGCTTTCTGGCGACTCTCTATCCTGCCTGGCGTGCAGCGCAGACTCAGCCGGCCGAAGCGCTTCGCTATGAGTGACTGGAGCGGCGATCCATTCGCCGCTTGCGCCAACTACGGCTGACCCACCAGCGCCAGTAGCTCTGGGTGGCGATATAGCCGAGTATGGCGACGACGACGCCCACTACGAAAGAGCCCAGAAACAGCGGCTGCCAATGACTGTTGAGCATCTGGCGTACCCAGGCAAGACTCAGCTCCATCGGCATCGGCGATACCGGGGTGTCCATCAACCAGGCGCCAACCTTGTAGTTGCAATAAAACACCGCTGGCATCGTCAGTGGGTTGGTCAGCCAGACCAAACCTACAGCAATAGGCAAGTTGGCTCGTGCCGGAATAGCGAACAGCGCTGCTGCCAGCATCTGCATCGGCATCGGGATCATCGCCCAGAACAAGCCGATGGACATTGCCCTGGAGACTGAATGTCGGTTGAGATGTAGAAGATTCGGGTCGTGTGTCAGGGTGCCGAGAAACCGCAAAGACTTGTGCGCCTTTAGACGATCAGGGTGCGGCATGTAGCGTTTGAATAAACGACGCGGCATGAAGATTCTCTGGCGGGCTGAAGCGCGCCGATTATGCTCGAAACGAGACCCGGCGCTGAGCGGTGTTTGTGACATCAATTCTACACTGTGAGGGCTGACAGGACGTTAGCTAACCCGCGGCGACTCGGTATCCGTTTGTATCTGGTGGCCGGTCGCTGGAATGGAATCCAGGAGATCACATGCGTACAGCGTTGCTGGCGCTTGCAGCTGGCCTTTTACTGCTGCGCTTCCTTCCGCAACTGCCTCCGGTGTGGGTTTCAGTACTCATCTGTCTGGTGGGTATCACGATATTGCCGTCGCGCTGCCGGTTGCTCGGCTGCTTTCTGGTCGGCGTCGGCTGGGCCTGCCTTTCAGCGCAATGGGCGTTGACGGATCGGCTTGGACAAGACATGGATGGCCGGACTTTCTGGCTGGAAGGACGTGTAATTGGCCTGCCTGATACTCGCGATGGCGTGGTGCGCTTCGAGCTGACCGAGGTTTCGTCTCGGCACAGCGGACTTCCCTCCAGATTGCGGCTTGCCTGGTATGACGGCCCTGCCATCAATGCGGGAGAACGATGGAGGCTGGCTGCCAAGCTGAAGCGCCCACGGGGCCTGGTCAATCCTCATTCCTTCGATTATGAAGCCTGGCTACTGGCACGAAGGATAGGCGCCAGTGGCACCGTCAAGGCTGGTGAGCGGATGTCTCAGACGGGCGAGGGAGAAACGTGGCGGGACCGCTTGCGGCAACGCTTGATGATGATCGATGCACAGGGACGTTCAGGTGCCGTAGCTGCCCTCGTGGTGGGGGATGACAGCGGCCTGTCGTCATCCGACTGGCGAGTCTTGCAGGACACCGGAACGGTGCATCTCATGGTGATCTCTGGCCAACACGTAGGGATGCTGGCTGGCTTGCTCTACGGGCTGGTTGCGCTGCTGGCGCGGTGGGGGCTTTGGCCTCATCGATTGTCATGGCTTCCTTTTGCATGTGCCCTAGCGCTCCTAGGTGCGCTTGCTTACGGCTGGCTGGCGGGATTTGAGGTGCCTGTCCAAAGGGCGCTGGTCATGGTCGGGCTGGTGCTTGTATGGCGCTTGCGGTTTCGGCATTTGGGTGTCTGGCTGCCGTTTCTCATCGCGCTGGTTGCAGTTCTGCTGCTCGACCCACTTGTGGGGTTGCAATCCGGATTCTGGTTGTCATTTCTGGCCGTGGCCTTGCTCGTTCTTATATTCCGTGGACGGCTCGGCAGCGTGAGCGCTTGGCGCGCCTTGGGGCGCGCACAATGGAGCATGGCGCTCGGACTTCTGCCGATTCTGCTGGCGCTGGGACTACCGGTAAGCATAAGCGGGCCGCTAGTCAACCTGTTCGCCGTGCCGCTTGTGAGTGCAGTCATCGTTCCGCTGTCGCTATTGGGCACTTCGTTGCTATGGCTTCCAGCGATCGGTGAACCTTTGCTCTGGATCGCTGGCGGCTTGCTGGAATTTCTCTTCAGCACGCTGCAGTGGTTTGCCGGCTGGCAGCCCGCTTGGCTACCGGCGTCTCTACCACTCTGGGGCTGGGCGCTGGTCGCGCTGGGTGTCTTCATTATTCTGCTGCCTGCCGGGGTGCCGTTTCGCGCCCTTGGGGTAGTGTTTCTTGCGCCATTGGTATTTCCACCGTCGAGCGGGCCTGCGGAAGGGCTCGCGCAGATATGGGTCTTCGACGTCGGGCAGGGGCTGTCAGTATTGGTCCGCACACGCGAACACGCGTTGCTCTACGACGCGGGTCCACGCTACGGCGATTTTGACATTGGCGAGCGAGTTGTCTTTCCGTCAATGCGGTCGTTGGGCCTAAGTCGGCTTGATCTGATGCTCCTCAGTCATGCCGACAGTGATCATGCTGGCGGCGCATTATCCATTCAAAGACAGATGCCACCCGCTCGAGTGATAAGCGGTGAGCCGGAAAGATTGCCTCGGCTGAAGGGCGTGGGACCCTGCCGTTCCGGTGAGCGTTGGGAGTGGAATGGGGTCAGTTTCATGCTTTGGCAGTGGCCGATGGCTCGTAACGGCAACCAGTTGTCTTGCGTGCTGCTGATCGAAGCGAAGGGTGAGCGGATGCTGCTGACAGGTGACATTGACGTGCAAGCGGAGCATGCGTTGATGGCAAGCGAAATGCCTATAAATGTGCGTTGGTTGCTGGTGCCGCATCATGGCAGTCGCAGCTCTTCTTCCAGCGCTTTTATCGAAGCAACAGGAGCTGAGGGTGCGCTTGTATCACGTGGCATGCACAACGCATTTGGGCATCCGCATCCGGAGGTCGTAGCGCGTCTGCGTGCGTCTGGAGCACAGGTCCACGACACGGCAGAGCAAGGCGCGATGTTGATCCGGTTGGGCAGTTTCGGCACTGTTCAGGGATTGCGCGCCAAACGGCGATTCTGGCGGGAAAAATGAGAACCGGGGCCGTCGGCGGTCTGCCGGCCCTATGCTAGAGTGGCGCCACTTTTTCGAGGGGGATTCATCTCGTGTGGGAGCTGGTCAAATCAGGCGGCTGGATAATGCTGCCAATCATCCTGTGTTCCATCGCGGCCGCTGGCATCATCGCCGAACGACTGTGGACATTACGTCCTAGCCGCGTGACGCCTCAGCATCTGCTTGGCCAAGTGTGGAAGTGGATCAAGGATAAGAAGCTCAGCAACCAAAAGCTCAAGGAGCTGCGCGCAGACTCGCCACTTGGCGAGATCCTTGCGGCAGGCCTGGCCAACTCCAAACATGGTCGAGAAATCATGAAGGAGTGCATAGAGGAAGCGGCTGCACGTGTCGTCCATGATCTCGAGCGTTACCTCAATGCGCTGGGTACGATTGCTGGCATCGCTCCGCTGCTTGGGCTGTTGGGTACAGTGCTCGGGATGATCGAGATCTTCAGTGCCTTTATGGGATCTGGCATGGCCAATGCGCCGCTGCTCGCTGCCGGTATTTCCAAGGCGCTGATCACCACAGCTGCTGGCCTGATGGTCGGCATCCCCGCGCTGTTCTTCCATCGCTTCCTGCTACGTCGCGTCGAAGAGCTGGTCGTTGGCATGGAGCAAGAAGCAATCAAGCTGGTCGAGGTGGTGCAGGGTGACCGTGACGTCGATCTGGGTGAGGGCAAGGCGTGAAGTTCCGACGCAAGGCGCGGGAAAATGTCGACATCGGTCTGGCTCCTTTGATCGACGTGGTCTTCATCCTATTGCTGTTCTTTGTGGTGACCACAACATTCACCCGCGAAACCCAGTTGCAGGTGGATCTACCTGAAGCAGCCAGCGGAACCCCCCCTCAAGATGCTGTTAACAAGCAGCTGGAGGTGGTTATCGATGTCGACGGGAGCTTCACGCTCAATGGCAAGACATTGATCAAGCATGACCTCAGTACCCTCATGGCAGCGCTCAGCAAGGAGTCCGGCGGAGACACTAGCCTGCCGATGATCATCAGCGCTGATGGTAAGACGCCTCATCAGGCTGTCATCACCGCGATGGATGCTGCCGGGAAGCTTGGTTTCGCACAGTTGCGCATCACTACCGTCGAGGCCCAGCCGGAGCCCTGATGTCCTTCGCCGACCGTCTCCAGCAGGCCTGGTATGAAGGGCATCCGGCGCTGGCTTTACTTGGCCCGCTGGAGGCTATCTATCGGCGGGTAGTGATCGCCAAGCGGAACAGGTTTCTCAAGGGCACTGCTGATTCGTATCGAGCCTCGGTGCCTGTGGTTGTGGTGGGCAACATCACGGTTGGCGGTACTGGAAAAACCCCTCTCATCCTATGGCTGATCGAGCACTGCCGCAGTCGCGGACTGAGTGTCGGCGTGGTAAGTCGCGGATATGGCGCCACGCCCCCCTCGTATCCATGGCGCGTATCGCCTGAGCAGTCCGCAGCAGAGGCTGGAGACGAGCCGCTTCTGATTTCTCAACGCACAAACGTGCCGCTTGTTATCGACCCGGATCGCTCACGTGCGGTGCGCGAGATGCTCAAGCATGAAGCCGTCGATCTCATTCTCTCGGATGATGGCTTGCAGCATTATCGGTTGGCCCGTGATCTGGAACTGGTGCTGATTGATGCAGCTCGTGGCTTGGGCAACGGGCGTTGTTTGCCGGCCGGGCCCTTACGTGAACCAGTGGAGCGTCTGGAAGCTGTCGATGCCGTGCTTTTCAATGGCGCATCAGAAGACATGGTCACTGGCTATGCATTTGCCCTCAAGCCTTCACGGCTGATAGAGCTGGTAAGCAATCAGAGCTGGCCGCTTGACTACTATCCTCCGGGCCAGCAGCTGCACGCCGTCGCCGGGATAGGCAATCCACAGCGTTTCTTCACTACGCTCGAGGCGCTACACTGGCGCCCAGTTCCGCATCCTTTCGCCGACCACGCCCGCTATAGCCTGGAGCAGCTGAGATTCAGCCCCGAGTTACCGTTGGTGATGACCGAGAAGGATGCGGTCAAATGCCGGGCATTCGCGCAGCCGGGCTGGAGCTATCTGCAGGTGAAAGTCGAGCCCTCTGCGGCGTTCGTAACCTGGTTCGATGCCCAGCTGGACCGTTTGCTACCCGGACACCGCTAAAGCTGCTCGATCTGCCAGGTGCAGTCGGCTGCATCCAAGGACTGCGCATGGATACCAAACTTCTAGATATTCTGGCCTGCCCGCTCTGCAAGGGCCCGTTGAAGCTCGCCGAAGACAAGTCCGAACTCATCTGCAAGGCCGACGGCATGGCTTTTCCAGTAAGAGATGGCATTCCGGTAATGCTGGAAAGCGAAGCTCGCACTCTTGATGTGGATGAGCGTCTGGACAAATGAGTACTGCCTACACGGTCGTTATTCCTGCGCGTTATGCGTCAAGTCGCCTGCCGGGCAAGCCGCTGCAAGACATCGCCGGCAAGCCGATGATTCGTCATGTCTGGGAGAAGGCCTGTAGAAGCGATGCGCAGCGGGTGGTGGTCGCGACGGACGACAGCCGCATACAGGACGCTTGCATGGGCTTCGGCGCGGAGGTGCTGTTGACCCGTGCCGAACACGAGTCCGGTACGGATCGTCTCGCTGAAGTGGCTGCCAAACTTGGGCTGGCGGATGACGCTATCGTGGTAAATGTCCAGGGCGACGAGCCGCTGATTCCTCCAGCTGTAATCAACCAGGTAGCGCACAACCTCGCATCCCATTCGGAAGCTGCCATCGCTACGCTTGCTGAGCCACTTACAGACCCGCAGGCTTTGTTCAATCCGAACGTCGTCAAAGTACTGTGCGACATCAATGGATTGGCGCTGACATTCAGCCGTGCTCCGCTGCCTTGGGCTCGCGATGAATTCGCCCGTGATAAAGCTGCACTGCCGTTGGGCGTTCCATATCGCCGCCATATTGGCATCTATGCCTATCGGGCCGGTTTTCTTGCTGACTTCGTGAAGTGGGGGCCATGCTGGCTGGAGAGCACCGAGTGTCTGGAGCAGTTGCGGGCATTATGGAATGGCGTACGCATACATGTTGCTGATGCGGTCGAGGCGCCGCCGCCTGGGGTCGATACTTCCGATGATTTGGAACGTGTTCGCAAGCTGCTCGGAGTCTAAGCGTGAAGGTTTTGTTTGTCTGTATGGGCAACATCTGCCGATCGCCCACCGCTGAAGCCGTGTTTCGCCAATACGTACGGGATGCTGGGCTGGCGAGTCGGGTCACCATCGATTCAGCGGGTACCGGTGATTGGCATGTTGGTAAAAATCCTGACTTGCGTGCATGCCAATCGGCCGCTTCGCGTGGCTATGATCTGAGTGCACTAACAGCTCGGCAGGTGAGGGTTGATGATTTTCAACGCTTCGATCTGATTCTGGCCATGGATCAAGATAACCTCCATAGGCTGAAGACCCTGAGACCTACGAGCTGTCGGGCTGAGCTTGATCTGTTCCTGCGGCGATACGGTCTTGGCAAGGGGGCTGTACCTGACCCGTACTACGGTGGCGATGACGGTTTCGAGCAGGTGCTTGATTTGATCGAGCAGGGTTCTGACGCTTTGCTCGATGAGATAAGAGGCCGCCTGTGAGTTTGTCCATTGAGCTGAATCGCTCTCTCAAGCCGTTCAACACGCTTGCGGTCGAAGCCAGCGCTGCGCGCTTCGCTGAAGCACACAGCGATCAAGATGTTATCGAAGCCCTTGCCGAGTCCAGGCAGCTGAATTTGCCGCTGTGGATCCTTGGTGGTGGCAGTAATCTAGTGATCACTGGGGACGTGAATGCCCTGGTGTTGCGCATGGGGACCCTTGGGATCCGGATCATTGAGGACGATGGTGAGCGGGTCGTGGTGGAAGCGGCTGCAGGTGAGCCCTGGCACCCTTTCGTATTGCATTGCCTCGAGCTTGGGCTTTGCGGGCTTGAAAACCTTAGTCTGATACCTGGTACGGTTGGTGCCGCGCCGATTCAGAACGTGGGCGCTTATGGTGTCGAAATCAAGGATGTGTTCGCTGGACTGACTGCGCTCGATCGGGAGACCGGAAGCACTGTCGACTTCGAGCTTGCTGCGTGCGAATTCGGCTATCGCGAAAGCCTTTTCAAGCGTCAGGCTGGCCGCTTCATCATACTCAGAGTGCGCTTTCTTCTTACGCGCTCCATCAATCTCCGTCTCGATTATGGCCCGGTCCGGCAGTGGCTGCAGCAGCACGCCATACTGTCACCTACACCTATGGATGTAAGCCGGGCCATCTCTGCTATTCGTAGCGAAAAACTGCCGGATCCCAAGATTTTGGGCAATGCCGGTAGTTTCTTCAAGAACCCCGTGGTGTCTGAATCAGTCGCGGAGGCTTTGCGCAGGCGCTATGCGGATCTAGTTGCGTTTCCTCAGGATGATGGGCAGGTCAAGCTGGCTGCCGGCTGGCTTATCGAGAAGGCGGGCTGGAAGGGATATCGCAACGGCGACGCCGGTGTTCACGGGTTGCAAGCACTTGTGCTGGTTAACTACGGTCACGCTACGGGCAGACAGATTCTCGCGCTCGCCCGGGAGATCCAGGCTGACATTGCCGAACGTTTCGGTGTGCAGCTTGAAGTAGAGCCGAACATTCTCTAGGCAAAGTCCAGCTGTAATCACCGGTCTGCCTACCGCCGATATCGCCCAATAAGTACGCTGCCTTGCCGGATGCTCACTCGAGCACGTCTCAGCTCAAGCTGGCAGAAGAGCAAGCGCATTTAGCTCTGACTCAAGTTAACTCAAAAAAAGGGATGCCTAAGCATCCCTTTTTCTCACCGCCTTACCTTTCAGTTCTGACGCTTATCACCGTCATCCCCGTTCTGCTGGGATGGCTCGGCTTCGCCTTCCGCTTCTGAATCGGATCCATTACCAGACTGCGTCGACACTGCCTCTGACGCATCTGCAGCGGCAGGAGCCAGCTCAGCTTTCGGTTCCACCATCGGCGGTACGGCTTGCTGATCGGCTTCGCTAACTTGCAGTGCACTGCTGGAAGTTTGATCCGGCATTTCAACCGGTAAGTCCGCAGTCGTTCCCGAGACCACAATCTCAGGACTTGTCGTTTCCTCTGCTGCTTGAGCTGGCGCTTTTACCTCGGCTTCAATAGCAGATCGATCGGCTGCATCTTTCGCTTCGGCAGCTTCTTTGGCTAGGCGCTCCTGCTCAAGGCGACGGCGACGCACTTCACGTGGGTCATTAGGCGCGCGACCGGTAGAGGTCAAAGCTGGGGCAGATGGCTCGACAACAGTAGATTCAGGCTGCTGTTCTGCAAATACCGCTGATGGTGCTTGTTCAATGGCAGGAGCAGCTGCTGGTACTACCGGATCACTGACTTCGAGCGGCGCAGAGATAGATGTGGGGTCCGCTTCTACCGCATCTGCAGCCTTGCTAGCCGGTACTTCGACCATCTCCAGTGGCTTGGCGTTGACTTCACTGGCGCTATCTTTCGTTACTTCAGTAGCTTCTGTAACTTCCGCCGCTGCTTCTGCTTCGACGGCTTTGGTCGCTTCAGCAGCCGCTTCGACCTCGTGCTGATTGATAGAGGGTGCAGTGTCAGTATCAGCAGTATTCGCCGCCAGTGCAGCAGCAGTAGCCGCAATGGCCACCTGTTCGGACTTCACCGGTGCGTTACTTTCGGCGACCTCAGCTGTGTTGCTCTCTGCCTCGCCATCGATCTCGTTGCCATTGGCATCACGCTGACGATCGCGGCGGTTGCTGCGACGACGCTGACCACGCGAGCGGCGACGTGGACGATCACCGCTTTCTGACGAGTCTTGGTCATCCTGCCCGGCTTCGACAACTTCGGCCTGCAGTTCATCCGTGGCTTCGGGTTGCTCAACACGCGGCTTGCGCTCTTCGCGCGGCGGGCGTTGCTTGCGCTCGGTGTTTTCTTCGCTAGCTACCGCAGGAGCGACTGGCTGGCCGGCGTCGTCAAGCGGCGCGCGCAATTCACGCTTGCGCTCTTCACGAGGCTGACGGTCTTCGCGGGGCGCGCGATCGCGACGTGGCTGAGGCTGTGGCTGCGATGAGGTATCGCTGGCTTCTACTGTCTCGCGGGGTTCGCGCGCTTCGCGAGGCTTGCGCTCCTCGCGTGGAGGGCGTGGTTGGCGCTCTTCGCGAGGTTGCCGCTCCTCACGAGTGGCGCGCTCTTCGCGAGGCTTGCGCTCTTCATCACGGTTTCCACGAGAGTCGCGGCGGCGGTTTTGCTGGCGACCGCTACGGCGTTCATCGTTGCGCTGTGGCTTGCTGCTCGCCGCGGGCTTCTTCTCCACCTCGACGGCGGGCGTTTCCTGCTTTCCGGCAAACAGACCAACCAGCGATTTGACCAGACCCTTGAACAGGCTTGGCTCCTGAGCAACGGGCGCTACGGTTTCTGCTGGTGCTGCGGCGGGTTCTGGTGCTGGTGCGGTACGCTGTGGGGCGGTTTTAACTGCCGCTTCCTGGCGGACGAGGGTGCGGGTCGAACTCACCGGTTGAGCTTCCTCGACCTCGGTTGGGCTCATCTCGTAGCTGGCCTGACCTGCGATGATCTCAGGGCTGTCGTCGCGCAAACGTTGCACTTCGAAATGCGGCGTTTCCAGATGATCGTCCGGCAGGATGAAGATACGCGCGCGGGTACGCAGCTCGATCTTGGTGATGGCGTTACGTTTCTCGTTGAGCAGGAAGGCTGCGACCTGGAAAGGCACTCGCGCGCGAACTTCGGCGGTGCGGTCTTTCAGCGCTTCTTCCTCGATCAGACGCAGAATGGCCAGCGAAAGCGACTCGACATCACGAATAATGCCTTGGCCGTTGCAGCGCGGGCAGACAATGCCGCTGGTCTCGCCAAGCGAGGGACGCAGGCGCTGCCGGGACATTTCCAGCAGGCCAAAGCGAGAAATACGGCCTACCTGGATCCGAGCGCGGTCGGCTTCGAGTGCTTCACGGACCTTTTCTTCGACGGCGCGCTGGTTCTTGGCCGGCGTCATATCGATGAAGTCGATTACGATCAGGCCGCCAATGTCGCGCAGCCGTAACTGGCGGGCGATTTCCTCAGCCGCTTCCAGGTTAGTCTGCAGGGCGGTTTCTTCGATGTCGCCACCCTTGGTAGCGCGTGCGGAGTTGATGTCGATGGACACCAGTGCCTCAGTCGGGTCGATCACGATGGATCCGCCAGATGGCAGCTTCACTTCGCGCTGAAAGGCGGTTTCGATCTGGCTCTCGATCTGAAAGCGATTGAACAGTGGCACGCTGTCTTCGTACAGCTTGATCTTGCTGGCGTACTGCGGCATGACCTGCTGGATGAAGGAAAGCGCTTCGTCCTGGGCTTCTACGCTGTCTATCAGCACTTCGCCGATGTCCTGGCGCAGATAGTCGCGAATGGCGCGGATGATGACATTGGATTCCTGATAGATCAGGAATGGGGCAGGGCGGTCCTGAGAGGCTTCCTTGACGGCAGTCCACAGCTGCAGAAGATAGTCCAGGTCCCACTGCATCTCTTCGCTTGAACGTCCTAGACCAGCTGTGCGCACGATCAGGCCCATATCGGCGGGGACGTCCAGACCGTTCAACGCTTCGCGCAATTCGTTGCGCTCTTCGCCCTCTATACGCCGGGAAATACCACCCGCTCGCGGGTTGTTAGGCATCAATACCAGGTAACGGCCGGCAAGGCTGATAAAGGTAGTAAGTGCAGCGCCCTTGTTGCCGCGCTCTTCTTTTTCGACCTGAACAATGACTTCCTGGCCTTCGCTCAGGACTTCTTTGATGTTTACCCGGCCTTCCGGTGATTTCTTGAAGTATTCGCGGGAAATTTCCTTGAGGGGGAGGAACCCGTGGCGGTCGGCGCCGAAGTCAACGAAAGCTGCTTCAAGGCTAGGCTCGACGCGAGTGATCTTGCCTTTATAGATGTTGGCTTTTTTCTGTTCGCGAGCACCGGATTCGATATCGAGGTCGAACAGGCGCTGGCCATCGACCAGTGCGACACGCAACTCTTCGGGCTGAGTTGCGTTAATTAGCATTCTTTTCATGTAGTACCGTCGGTTTCCAAGGCAGCGGAAACGGCATTCGGCACACACGACTCTCGCGGTCGGTGTCAGGTGAGTCAGGAATGGTTGTAAGGCACTCCAGTGTCCAGCGATGTGAGGCCAGTTGGGCCGGCGTCGCGACGACGTCTCCTGCTTTCTGTCGGAACAGAAGCAATGGTTCGGGAGGAGGAATCAGCACTCGGTAGCGGACGGAATGAAGCGTCTATGAAAGCCTTTGCTACGCAATCCGATGGCTGTACATCTCCACCCAACACTCATACTTTGAAAATCGGGTGCCGCTCGCAGAATCCGGGAGCGGGTTATCGATTATCGCGATTCCCCTGCGGGGGCACGCATCATGTCTTCAAGGCTTTTTTCGAGTGCTTCGGCTACTTGAGAGAAGCACCGTCGGACGGCCTCACGTCCTTGAACATTGCTGGGCCTGGAATGGCGGCTTCGCTGGCATTCCTTGACCTGACCGCTTTTGGCGGCGTCTGGACTATAACAGCAATGTTTAAGTGCTTCAATTAAGGGAAAATTGATATCATCCATGCATGACCAATACCCCCTCTCAGACCTCTGGCGTGCAATTGCTCGAGGTCTCGCCGGAGCTTGCCGGCCAGCGCATCGACAACTTTCTTCGTACTCAGCTCAAGGGTGTGCCCAAGACCCTTATTTACCGCATCCTGCGTAAAGGCGAAGTGCGAGTGAATAAAGGAAGAATCAAGCCTGAATACAAGTTACAGGCAGGCGACATTGTGCGAGTGCCACCGCTGCGTTTGGCCGAGAGGGATGAGCCGGTTCCCCTGGCGCAAGGGCTTCTTGAGAGGCTGGAGGCAGCGATTGTCTATGAGGACAAGGCGCTGATCGTACTGAACAAGCCTGCGGGTATTGCGGTGCACGGAGGAAGCGGGCTCAGTTTCGGAGTGATCGAAGCCTTGCGTCAGTTGCGACCTGACGCGAAAGAGCTCGAGCTCGTGCATCGTCTGGATCGCGACACTTCAGGGCTGCTGATGGTGGCCAAGAGGCGCAGCATGCTCCGGCATCTGCATCAGGAGTTGCGCGGTGACGGCGTGGACAAGCGTTATATGGCTCTTGTGCGGGGGCGTTGGGATACCAGCAAGAAGCAGGTCAATGCACCTCTTCTGAAAAACACGCTGCGCTCGGGTGAGCGAATGGTGGAAGTCACTGATGATGGCAAGGAAGCGCTTACGATTTTTCGTGTGCTACGCCGTTTTGGCGACTTCGCCACTCTGGTCGAGGCGAAGCCTGTAACGGGTCGTACTCATCAGATCAGGGTCCACGCCCGTCATGCCGGCCACAGCATCGCTGGGGACAATAAGTATGGCGATGAAGAATTCTCCAGTGTCATTCGCGATCTAGGCGGCAAACGCCTGTTTTTGCATGCCTATGCGCTGAAGGTGCCTTTACCGGACGGCGGTGAACTGTCCCTTGAAGCGCCGGTCGATGACCTCTGGGCCCGTACGCTGGAGAGGTTGGGTGAGTAAATACGATTTATTGATATTCGATTGGGATGGCACGCTGGTAGATTCGATCGGGCGCATCGTTGAATCCATCACGGTCGCTGCATCTCGTTGCGATTTGCCGATCCTTGAAGGAGAAGCCATAAGGGGAATCATTGGGCTGGGCTTGCCTGAAGCGATTGCTGTGCTCTATCCGCATATCAATGATGTGAAGCTGGTTGAGGCGTTTCGTCGCGCTTATGCCGATCATTATCATTCGCTGGAAATAGAACCGTCACCGCTGTTTCCGGGGGTTGCGCAGGCGCTCCAGGCTTTTCGGAGTCAGGGTTGTCTGCTTGCAGTCGCGACTGGCAAAGGTCGGCGGGGGTTGGATAGGGCGCTGGCGGGGCAGGGTTGGAGTGATTATTTCGATGTGGCTCGTTGCGCTGATGAGACGGCTAGCAAGCCCGATCCTCTTATGATTCTAGAGATTCTTGAGCACTGTGGGGTCGGACCTGAGCGGGCGCTTATGGTCGGAGACTCCGTATTCGATCTCGAGATGGCCAGGCGGGCAGGGGTGGACAGCGTTGCTGTTTGCTATGGCGCGCAGCCGGTCGAAGTCCTGCAGGCCTGCTCGCCATGCCTGACCATCAATCATTTTTCGGAGCTCGGTGACTGGCTGAGCTCCGCTGATGCGGATTCTGGGGTTGTTGCATATGTCTGATGATTGGAAGGCACCGGATTCGGAGGAGCGCGAAGAGCGCAACAGTTGGAAGCTGCTGGAGAAGACCGTGCTGGCGGGTGTTCAGGAGCAGCGTCGCGCTCGGCGCTGGGGGATTTTCTTCAAATCGCTGACGTTCGTTTATTTGTTCGGTGCGCTATTGATGTTCTCGCCATTGTTGCGAATGGGTGATGGCAAGGCGACGGGCGACAGCCACGCGGCGGTCATCAATGTGCGCGGAATGATTGCTGACGAGGAGTCCGCGAGTGCGGACAACATCGTCGGGGCGCTACGCAACGCGTTCGAGGATTCGGGTACTAAAGGGGTGGTCCTGCGAATAAACAGTCCGGGAGGGAGCCCAGTTCAGTCAGGCTACATATACGACGAAATTCGCCGCTTGCGTGGCGAGCATCCCGATATAAAGCTCTATGCGGTGATCACTGATCTAGGGGCTTCCGGTGCTTACTATATTGCCAGCGCCGCTGACGAAATCTATGCGGATAAGTCGAGCCTCGTAGGATCCATAGGTGTGACGGCCGCGACTTTTGGGTTTGTCGATACTATGGAAAAACTTGGTGTCGAGCGGCGGGTGTATACCTCGGGCGACCACAAGGCCTTCCTCGATCCATTCCAGCCTGAAAAACCCGAGGAGTCTGAGTTCTGGCGTAGTGTCTTAGCTACGACGCACCGTCAGTTCATCGATAGCGTCAAGCAGGGCCGTGGAGAGCGCCTGCAGATTGCTGAGCATCCTGAACTCTTTTCAGGGCTGGTCTGGTCCGGTGAGCAGGCCCTTGAGCTTGGATTGGTCGACGGGCTTGGAAGTACAAGTTACGTGGCGCGAGAGGTGATCGGGGAGGATAATCTCGTGGATTTCACCGTGAAGGACTCTGCCCTTGACCGTTTCACCAAGAGGCTCGGTGCGAGCGTTGGTTCCCAATTGGCTCTATGGATGGGACTCCAAGGGCCGCAGCTTCGCTAGCTATGCGCGCCTAAATCAGGGTACTTGGACTCCGGCTTCGTTAAGCATGTCGACCAGCCTTATCAGGGGTAAACCCACCAGGCTGGTGACATCCTCTCCCTCTGTTGAGCGGAACAAGCTGATTCCCAGGCCTTCGGCTTTGAAGCTTCCTGCGCAATCGAAAGGTTGCTCGGCATTGAGGTAGCGGTCGATCTGACCTTCATTGAGAGGCCTGAAGTGTACGGTATATCGTATGCAGTCGACACGCGACGCCCCATTGCTGCTGTCCACCAGCGCTAGTCCGGTCATGAAAACCACACTTTTTCCGCTGCAGGCCAGAAGTTGTTCCTTGGCTCGGTCGAAAGTGTGGGGTTTGCCCAGGATGCGCTGCTCTAACACGGCCACTTGATCAGAGCCAATGATGAGGTGATCCTGGTGGCCCGCCATCAGCGCTTGAGCCTTCTCGCGCGCCAGCCGGCGCACTAGTTCCTCCGGCAACTCGTCGGGGCGGGCAGTTTCATCTATCTCTGGTGCGCGGTAGTCGAATGGCAGTTGCAGGCGCGAAAGCAGCTCGCGCCGATACGGAGAGCCTGATGCGAGAAGCAGTCGACGCATTTTCCTTCCTTTATATATAGGTGTCTGTTTGCTTGTCGGTCGGCCTGAATTATGGGGTTGAATTCCTTTGACAGTCGAGGGGCGCATCCCTAGAATGCCGCGCTTATGTTGAAAGGACCAATACCTCCGCACGTTGATCCGCGCAAGCTCGCTGACCGAGCGGCTGCCCTAAAGGGTGAGCTGCAACTGTCTGAGCTGAAGCGGCTCGTCGATCCTCTAGAGGACGATAAAGGTGTGGTGCGCGCCAGTTTTGATTTCGGGCGTGATGAGCAGCGCACTGTGGTTATACACAGCGAGCTGGATGTTGAGGTCACCATGATTTGCCAGCGTTGTCTGGAGCCGGTTGTTCTTCCCATCCACAGCGAGTGCGACTATGCCGTTGTGAATGAAGGGTCGAGCAGTCAGCACCTGCCTAAGGGCTACGACGTGCTGGAAGTGGGAGAGGATCCTCTGGATCTGCTGGCGCTGGTTGAAGAGGAGCTTCTGCTTGCTCTTCCGATTGTTCCACTCCATGACCAAGAAGTTTGCCAGCCGCCGGCTGGGCCTGATGAGCCCGAGCCGAATGAGGACGAGGTATCGCGGTCCAACCCGTTCAGCGTACTGGCTCAGTTAAAGCGTGACCCAAACGTTTAGGAGTTGATCCCAATGGCTGTTCAGCAGAACAAAAAATCCCGTTCCGCCCGTGACATGCGTCGTTCCCATGACGCGCTCGAGCCGAACGCCCTGTCCGTAGAGAAAAGCACTGGTGAAGTTCACCTTCGCCACCATGTTTCCCCGGAAGGTTTTTACCGTGGTCGTAAAGTGATCGACAAGGGCGCTGACGAGTAAATCTTGTCTGCCCCGGTCATAGCGATCGATGCAATGGGTGGGGACTTCGGTCCCCACTGCATTGTTCCGGCGAGTCTCCGCTGTCTGGCCGAAACCCCCTCGCTACATCTGGCACTAGTTGGCCAATCCTCCATTCTTAAAGAAATCATCGCCCTAATCCCGGGTGTGGATTACTCGCGCCTGCAAATTGTCGATGCCGATGAAGTGATTGGCATGGATGAGCGTCCGGCCCAAGTATTGCGATCTAAGCCACGCGCCTCCATGCGGCTCGCGCTTGAGTTGGTGCGTGATGGGAAAGCTCAGGCTTGTGTCAGCGCTGGCAATACCGGGGCGCTTATGGCGCTCGCCAGGCAGATACTCAAGACCCTGCCTGGTGTAGATCGGCCGGCCATGATGACTGCGATTCCTACCCTAGAGGGACCATGTTTGCTGCTTGATCTTGGGGCGAACGTAGATTGCACTGCCGAACAGCTCTATCAGTTTGCGGTGATGGGGTCGGTTGCAGCACAAAGCTTCGGTATCGATCAGCCGCGTGTTTCGTTGTTGAATATCGGCACCGAAGAGATAAAGGGGAATCAGCAGGTCAAGGCAGCGGCTGGGTTGTTGCAGCGGGCCGATATCAACTATCAAGGTTTTATCGAAGGGGACGGACTGTTTCGTGGAGAAACTGACGTTGCTGTGTGTGATGGCTTTGTGGGCAATATTCTTCTCAAGTCCAGCGAAGGCTTGGCTCATATGGTGGCAGTGCGTGTTGAAGCGCTTTTTCGCCGCTCGGTGGTTTCACGCCTCGTAGGCGTGCTAGCTCTTCCGCTATTACGTCAGTTGCGCTCGGACTTGCGCCCAGCCCGATACAACGGCGCTAGCTTTCTCGGCCTTCAGGGCATTGTCGTCAAAAGCCATGGGGGTGCGGGTGCCGAGGGCTTTCGTTCAGCTATTCTGCGCGCAGCGACGGATCTGGAGCACAACCTTCCACAGCGGCTGCATAGCCAGCTTGAGCATCTGCTGGTGACCGGTCGGTCAATTAATGCCGGCGACGATGTGACCACGGGCGGACGCTCGCCATCCAACTGAAAATTTGGTGCGCCCTCGTGGCGTATATTCTGACGAACAACCATAAGAGAGGCGTTTCATGTCTGCATCAGTTGCATTCGTCTTCCCTGGTCAGGGTTCACAAGCCCTTGGAATGCTGGCCGAACACGGGGCGCAACAGCCTCTGATCATCGATACCTTTGCCGAAGCCTCGTCCGCCTTGGGCTACGATCTCTGGTCCCTTTGTCAGCAAGGTCCAGAGGAGCAGTTGAACCAGACCGACAAGACCCAGCCCGCCATTCTTGCCGCATCTATCGCACTATGGCGCTTGTGGTTGGCGGAGGGTGGTGCTAATCCAGAATTCGTCGCAGGCCATAGCTTGGGTGAGTACTCTGCACTTGTTGCGGCAGGCAGTCTTCCCTTCTCCGATGCGGTAAAACTGGTCGAACTTCGCGGGCAGCTCATGCAGCAGGCTGTGCCGGTTGGGACTGGCGCTATGGCGGCGATTCTCGGGCTAGAGGACAGCGACGTCCTGGACGCTTGCCGTGACGCGGCTCAGGGTGAAGTGGTCAGCGCTGTAAACTTCAATGCACCTGGTCAGGTCGTCATTGCCGGCAGCGTTGCGGCTGTGGAGCGGGCTATCGAGGTCTGCAAGGCCAAGGGAGCCAAGCGCGCAATGCCCCTGCCGGTCAGTGTGCCGTCGCATTGTGATCTTATGCGTCCTGCAGCCGATCGCTTTGCCGATGCAATCACTCAAGCCGCCTGGCAAGCGCCCAAGATCCCGCTCGTACAGAATGTCAGCGCCCAGATCGTTTCTGATCTCGAAGTCCTCAAGCAGAACCTTTTGGCGCAGCTCTACAGTCCGGTGCGTTGGGTCGAGACTATTGTAGTGCTAGGTGAGCGCGGGGTTACACACCTGGTTGAGTGCGGCCCGGGTAAGGTGCTCTCCGGTCTTAACAAGCGCTGCGTAAAGGGTATCAATACTTACAATCTGGACACCCCAGAAGCTTTCGCCGCGGCTCGCGGTGCACTGGTCTGAACTAGGAGATATTTATGAATCTGCAAGGCAAGGTCGCTCTGGTGACCGGTGCAAGCCGCGGTATCGGTCAGGCCATTGCGCTTGAGCTCGGCCGGCAAGGCGCGATAGTGATCGGCACTGCGACTTCTTCATCGGGTGCTGAGCGCATCGCTGAGACATTGAAACAGAACGGCATAGAAGGCGCCGGCCTGGTGCTTGATGTTACCAGCGACGAGTCCGTTGCCAGCACGTTGGAGCATATTCAGCAGCATCTTGGTCAGCCCGCGATTCTAGTCAATAACGCAGGCATCACCCGCGATAACCTCATGTTGCGGATGAAGGATGACGAATGGCATGACGTAATCAACACCAATCTCAACAGCTTGTATCGCCTTACCAAAGGCGTTCTGCGCGGCATGACCAAAGCTCGCTGGGGCAGAATTATCAGTATCGGTTCGGTGGTGGGTGCCATGGGCAACGCCGGGCAGGTAAACTACGCCGCAGCCAAGGCCGGGCTCGAGGGCTTCAGTCGGGCGCTGGCGCGAGAAGTCGGTTCACGGGGAATTACGGTCAACGCCGTTGCGCCTGGCTTCATCGATACGGATATGACTCGTGAGCTTCCTGAAGCTCAGCGTGACGCTTTGTTGGGGCAGATCCCTCTGGGACGTCTCGGTCAAGCGGAAGAAATTGCCAAGGTTGTCGCTTTTCTCGCTTCAGACGGTGCTGGCTACGTTACCGGTGCAACCGTTCCGGTGAACGGCGGCATGTATATGAGCTAACGTGACGTCCAAGGCATATTGCTGTAATTAAGGCTGGTCCGTTTCGTTATAAAACTGCGGTTTGGTTATAGACAGATGGTTGAAAGCGGAGTCATGCTTGCCCGCTTTCAGCTTGAAATGCGGAAAACGCTTTCTATACACTACCGCGCAGACCAGCTGCCTGATTTTTCCATAGGAGTGAAAACAAGGTATGAGCACCATCGAAGAACGCGTCAAGAAAATCGTTGCCGAGCAACTTGGCGTCAAAGAAGAGGAAGTCACCAACAGCGCTTCCTTCGTCGAAGACCTGGGTGCCGACTCCCTTGACACCGTTGAGCTGGTGATGGCTCTGGAAGAGGAATTCGAAACTGAAATCCCTGACGAGCAGGCCGAGAAGATCACCACTGTTCAAGAAGCTATCGATTACATCAACGCGCACGCGCAATAAGTTGTAATCCTGCTTCGAACCAGTAAGCCGCACTGCTCCTGAACAGGGCAGTGCGGCTTTTGTTTGAGTTAGTTGAAAAAGCTGGTTGTGCTTAACGGCCGCCGTCTGTGAAGGCCAACTCCTTGTCCGTTGCAGATTCCGGCGGCGACGAGTGTGGCGAATAATGCAAGGAGAATGCTGTGTCGCGTAGACGCGTCGTAATCACCGGGATGGGCATGCTGTCGCCGTTGGGTAACGATGTGCCAAGCAGCTGGCAGGGGATTCTCGCCGGCCGCAGTGGTATCGGCCTGATTGAGCACATGGACCTTTCCGCCTACTCCACTCGTTTTGGCGGATCGGTAAAGAACTTCGATGTTGAGCAATATCTGCCAGCAAAGGAGGCACGTAAGCTCGACCTCTTCATTCAGTACGGCCTCGCAGCCAGTTTCCAGGCGGTCAGTGACTCCGGGTTGGAAATCACCGATGCCAATCGCGAGCGCATCGGCGTAGCCATGGGTTCCGGCATTGGCGGCTTGACGAATATCGAAAGCAGCTGCAAGGCGCTAATAGAGCAAGGTCCTCGGCGCATCTCGCCGTTTTTCGTTCCCGGCTCAATCATCAATATGGTCTCGGGCTTTCTGTCGATCCATCTAGGGCTGCAGGGTCCCAATTACGCCATCGCTACTGCATGTACGACCGGTACTCATTGCATTGGCATGGCAGCACGCAACATCGCCTACGGCGAAGCGGACGTGATGATTGCTGGCGGCTCTGAAATGGCCGCAAGCGGACTGGGTATCGGCGGTTTTGCAGCAGCCCGAGCGTTGTCGACTCGTAATGAAGATCCGGCCGCGGCGAGCCGCCCTTGGGACAAGGACCGGGATGGCTTTGTATTGTCCGACGGCGCCGGTGCGCTGGTTCTGGAAGAGCTGGAGCATGCGAAGGCCCGCGGCGCAAAAATTTATGCGGAGCTGATCGGCTTCGGTATGAGCGCGGATGCGTTTCATATGACGTCGCCACCAGACGACGGTGCAGGCGCAGCTCGTTGCATTCGTAATGCGATCCAGGACGCGCGAATAGATCCCGCACAGGTCCACTACATCAATGCTCACGGTACCTCGACCCCTGCCGGTGACAAGGCTGAGGCGGCTGCCATCAGAACTGTTTTTGGCAGTCATGCTTATGATTTGTCGGTAAGTTCGACCAAGTCCATGGTCGGCCACCTGCTAGGTGCTGCGGGAGCCGTCGAGGCGATTTTCAGCGTACTAGCCATTCGCGACCAAGTGGCGCCGCCCACCATCAACCTCGATGAGCCTGGCGAGGGCTGCGACCTCGACTTCGTACCGCATGAGGCTAAACCGAGGACCATCGACGTTGCCGTTTCCAACTCGTTTGGTTTCGGTGGTACCAACGGCTCGCTGGTATTGCGCCGGTTCGCGGAGTGACACTGTGCTGGGTGGACGGACAGCCTGCTGACGGGTTGTCTGTCCATGATCGGGGGCTCGCTTACGGAGACGGCCTGTTCGAAACGATCAAGGTTGTAGGCGGCCGCCCTGAGCTTCTCGACAGGCACCTCCAAAGGTTGGAGCTTGGCTGCCGGCGCTTAGGTATTCCCTGCAATATTGACGTTGTCCGCGAGCAGATCGCGACCTTCAGTGCTGAGCTAGCAGAAGGTGTCGCCAAGCTAATCGTCAGCAGAGGAGAGGGAAGGCGAGGATATGCTCAGCCCAATCCCATTTTGCCTCGGGTCATCACGCTCGGTTCACCCTCTCCGAACTATCCGCCAGCCTACGCCGAGCAGGGTGTACATCTTTATCCGTGCTCGACTCGCCTTGCTGAGCAGCCCGCTCTCGCCGGTTTGAAGCACCTTAACCGCCTGGAACAGGTTCTTGCTCGGGCCGAATGGCAGGATTCGGCGTATGCCGAGGGCCTGATGCGCGATATGACTGGTCGAGTAGTCGAGGGGGTCTTCAGTAATCTCTTCATCGTCAAGGCGGGCGAGCTTCTTACACCTTCGCTTGAGCGCTGCGGGGTCGCCGGAGTGATGCGTGAAGAGCTTCTCCACAGAGCCAGCCAGGCTGGTGTGAAAACACAGATCACGGATATCTCGATGGAGCGACTGCTCGGTGCCGACGAAATATTTGTGTGCAACAGCCTGTATGGCGTTTGGCCGGTCCGGCAATTCGAGACCAGTGTCTGGTCGGTAGGTCCGCTCACACGTAAACTTCAGCGTCTGGTAGCTGATCTGTCGAGCAATCCGTGATTCGAAAACTGTCTTTTGTGCTCCTTGGCGCTGTTCTGATTGCTGCGTTGGCTCTCGGTTTGATCTTCTGGAAGCTCAATGCGGCTTTAGAACAGCCACTGCAGCTGAGCGAAGCCCAGACGCTGGAAGTCCAGTCGGGAGACACACCCAGCGGCCTGTTTCAGCGGCTCGAGCGAGAAGGGGTGTTGAATGACTCGTTTTGGTTGCGCGCGCATTGGCGACTGAAGTTTTCCGGATACACCCTGCATAGCGGCGAGTATCAGCTGCGTCCGGCCATGACTGCGCATGACATGATTCGGCTCTGGCAACGGGGAGAGGTTGTTCAGCACACATTGACCATTGTCGAAGGGTGGAATTTCCGTCAGGTCCGAGCAGCGTTGGCCGCCTTGCCAACCGTCCAGCAGACCCTGGGCGATGCATCGGATGCTGAGGTGATGGCCAAGCTTGGCCAGCCGGATCTGCACCCTGAAGGGCGTTTCTTTCCCGATACCTACAGATTCACCCGCGGTGTGACCGACCTTGAGCTGCTTCAGCGAGCGTATGCTCGCCTTGAGACGGTGTTAGCCGAGGAATGGCAGCAGCGTAGCGAGGGCTTGCCTTATCAGAGCCCTTATGAGGCGCTTATCATGGCTTCGATCATAGAAAAAGAAACCGGCGTCCCTTCCGAGCGTGGTGAAATCGCCGGTGTTTTTGTTCGTCGCCTCGACCAAGGTATGTTGCTGCAAACCGATCCCACCGTTATCTACGGCATGGGGGAGCAATATCGTGGGCGCATCACCCGCAACGACCTGCGCAAGCCGACCCCTTACAACACTTATACCAATAGCGGGCTGCCCCCTACGCCAATTGCTATGGTTGGCCGCGAAGCAATCAATGCAGCCCTTCACCCGGTAGATGGCGAAAGCCTCTATTTCGTCGCCCGAGGTGATGGCAGCCATGTGTTCAGCAATTCACTAGATGAACACAATCGTGCCGTACGTGAATATCAGCTCAAGCGCCGCGCCGATTACCGCTCAAGCCCTCCACCCCGGCAAGCTACGCCGGCCGAGACGGTGCAATGACAGGTCTCTTTATTACGCTTGAAGGCCCCGAAGGCGCGGGCAAGAGCACCAATCGTGAATATCTGGCACAACGGCTTCGCGAAAATGGCCTTGATGTTGTATTGACTTGTGAGCCTGGTGGAACACCATTGGCTGAGCGCATCCGCGAGCTGCTGTTGGCGCCTGCAGACGAGACGATGAATAGCGATACAGAGCTTTTGCTGGTATTCGCGGCGCGAGCGCAACATATTGCTCAAGTTATTCATCCCGCTTTGGCTCGTGGCGCAATCGTGCTCTGCGATAGATTCACTGATGCTACTTACGCCTACCAGGGTGGAGGTCGCGGGCTCTCGGTTCAGCGCATCGAGCAACTTGAAAATTTCGTCCAGGGTGACATGCGGCCGGATCTGACGCTCATTTTCGATTTACCGGTCGAGGTTGGCTTGAGTCGCGCTGCGGCGCGTGGACGCCTTGATAGGTTCGAGCAGGAAGGGTTGGACTTTTTCCAGGCCGTTCGTGGCTCCTATCTCGCCCGAGCGCGTCAGGACGCTCAGCGTTACCGGATAATCGATGCAGGCCAGACTTTATCAGCCGTGCAGTCGGATCTGGATGCACTTCTCCCGGTGTTGCTGGAGCGTGCAATTGGCTGACGGCATTCTTCCTTGGCAGGCTGACCTGTGGAGCTTGCTGGCGAACCGTCACCAGCATGCGCATGCCTATCTGCTGCACGGTCCGGCCGGTATCGGTAAACGTGCCCTGGCCGAGCAACTGATGGCGCTCCTGCTGTGCCAGCATCCGGATGCGCACGGAGCCTGCGGAAGCTGTAAGGGCTGCATGTTACTTGCAGCTCATACTCACCCCGACCACTACATCCTCGAACCAGAAGAGGTCGATAAGGCGATTCGTGTCGATCAGGTTCGTCAGCTGGTTGGATTCGTTACCCAGACTGCCCAGTTGGGTGGGCGAAAGGTTGTTCTGCTCGAACCGGCCGAAGCGATGAACCTTAACGCCGCCAACGCCCTGCTCAAGAGCCTTGAAGAGCCTGCGGGCGATACCGTGCTGTTGCTGATCAGTCATCAGCCTAGTCGCTTGCTGCCTACCATCAAGAGTCGTTGCGTCCAGCAGGCCTGTCCTTTGCCGGGCCGCCAGCAGAGCCTGGATTGGCTCGCAGGCCAGCTTCCGGACCTGTCCTCGGGTGAGCGGGAAGAGCTATTGACCCTCGCAGCCAACTCGCCTCTGGCGGCGCTCAAGCTTCATGGCGTCGGAGTGCTCGCGATGCGTATGCAGGTTGTGGAAGGGGTGAAGAACCTCCTGAAACGGCAGCAGTCGCCGAGCCAGCTTGCCGAGGCCTGGAATCCGCTACCGCTTATGTTGTTATTCGACTGGTTCTGCGAATGGGCCCACCTGATACTGCGTTTTCAGATGGCCGGCGATAAAGCTGAGCTCGGCGCTGCCGATATGCAAAAGGTCATTCAGTATCTAGGGCAGAAAACCTCGGCGGCCAAGCTGCTGGCGTTCCAAGACTGGTTGTTGGCCCATCGGCAGAAAGTGCTGGGCAAAGCAAACCTCAACCGTGTCTTGCTTCTCGAAGCGCTGTTGGTGCAGTGGGCAAGCTTGCCCGGGCCAAGCTAGAATCCACCGGAATTGTTGTTAGGAATACCGCATGAGCTTGCCTGCAAACCTTGGTCCGCGTAACGGAATCCTGTCCTTGACCATCAAAGACAAGTCCGTTCTGTATGCGGCGTTCATGCCCTTCATCAAACATGGTGGATTGTTCATCCCAACCAACAAGAGCTACAAGCTTGGCGATGAAGTATTCATGCTTCTCAGCCTGATGGACGAACCGGAAAAAATTCCCGTTGCGGGCAAGGTCGTCTGGATTACGCCTAAAGGCGCACAGGGCAATCGGGCGGCTGGGGTCGGTGTGCAGTTCAACGAGGGTGACTCCACTGCTCGAAACAAAATCGAAACCTATCTTGCCGGAGCGATGAAGTCAGATCGCCCAACCCACACAATGTAAGCGCCTGCCTCCCCCTTTACCCCTCCAACATCAACGACAGCTGAATGCGACTTATTGGCAATCTTTGCCTTACAATTACGCGCTTTCGTTTCAGGTGTTTTTTCCATGTTGGTAGATTCGCACTGCCACCTTGATCGTCTCGATCTTTCCATACACGGCGGCTGTCTCGACACGGCTTTGGATGCAGCACGTCAGCGAGGTGTGGGGCATTTCCTGTGCATCGGCGTGAGTGCGGAAAACACCGCCGCGGTCAAAGCACTTGCTCAGCGCTATGAGGACGTCGACTGTTCAGTAGGTGTCCACCCGCTGGATCTGGAGCCAGGCACCGAACCCGCGCTGGAGTGGTTGCTCAGCGAGCTGGACGCACCTGGGGTTGTGGCAATCGGTGAGACCGGGCTCGACTATCATTACGAGCCTGAAGCTGCAGCACTGCAGCAGCAGTCCTTTCGCCTGCATCTGGAGGCTGCGCGGATCTGCGGCAAGCCAGTCATCGTCCATACCCGCGCCGCACGCTCTGACACGCTCGATCTGCTTCGCGAGGCAGCGCTGCCCCAGGCCGGCGTATTGCACTGTTTCACGGAAGATTGGAACATGGCCAAGGCCGCGCTGGATCTCGGTTTCTATATTTCGCTGTCCGGCATCGTTACGTTTCGCAATGCCGATGCGCTGCGAGACGTCGCTCGCCGGATACCTGCCGATCGGCTGCTGGTGGAAACGGATTCGCCCTACCTGGCGCCAATACCCTATCGCGGCAAATCGAATCTGCCGCAGTACGTGCGTGAAGTTGCAGAGTTCCTGGCCGATTGGCGTGGCGTTGACTTCGAGTCGTTGGCATCGCAGACCACCGCTAATTTCAAGCGGCTCTTTCCCCAGGCTCGGATCAATCCCTAGATGCGGTGCCCAGTCGCAGCTTTGTGATAGCCAAGCCACGGCTCGTTCGTGCGTGTACAATCCGCGCCGCTTCGATACCACCCCGCGACCGTTGCAGCGTCGACGTGCCGATTGAGCTTGAATCGGCCTGTTGCATATCCGGGGCTCGGCAATCATTCGTCACAGACCAGATAAGGTGACGCCATGTCCAGCGAAACGCTGCGCACCGGACCGCTTCAGCGCGGCCTGAAGAACCGACATATTCAATTGATCGCTCTGGGTGGAGCCATTGGTACGGGCCTTTTTCTGGGTTCGGCGGGTGTGCTACGCAGCGCCGGGCCGTCAATGATTCTTGGCTACGCCATCGGTGGCATGATCGCCTTTCTGATCATGCGTCAGCTTGGAGAGATGATCGTCGAAGAGCCTGTAGCCGGCTCTTTCAGCCATTTCGCTCATAAATACTGGACGCCGTATGCCGGCTTTCTTTCCGGTTGGAACTACTGGGTACTCTACGTGCTGGTCGGAATGGCCGAGCTGACAGCCGTTGGGAAGTATGTGCAGTTCTGGTGGCCAGACGTGCCGACGTGGGCAACCGCAGCGGCATTTTTCGTGTTGATCAATCTGATCAACCTCGTCAACGTCCGAACCTTTGGCGAAACCGAGTTCTGGTTCGCCATCATCAAGGTCGGCGCCATCATTGGCATGATTGCGCTGGGTCTGTATCTGTTACTGAGTGGTCGCGGGGGAGAACAGGCCAGCTTCAGCAATCTCTGGAGTCACGGCGGATTCTTTCCCAATGGCATCAGCGGGATGGTCATGGCGCTGGCGATCATCATGTTTTCATTTGGTGGGCTGGAGTTGGTCGGGATAACGGCCGCCGAAGCGTCCGATCCGAAAACCGTCATCCCGAAGGCCATCAATCAGGTCGTCTATCGAATCCTGATCTTCTATATCGGTGCGCTTAGCGTGCTGCTCGCTCTTTACCCTTGGGACAGTTTGCTGCAAACACTTGGCTCTGCAGGCGACCCCTATAGTGGCAGCCCTTTCGTGCAGATCTTTTCATTGATTGGCAGTGATACGGCGGCTCACATTCTCAATTTCGTGGTGCTTACTGCCGCCTTGTCCGTTTACAACAGTGGCGTGTACTGCAATAGCCGCATGCTATATGGACTGGCCGAGCAGGGCGATGCGCCGAAGGTGTTCATGAGCGTGAACCGTCGCGGCGTTCCTGTGCTGGCCATCGCGCTTTCGGCGTTGGTTACCATGCTCTGCGTGCTGGTCAATTACCTGCTGCCTCAGGGTGCGCTTGAGCTATTGATGTCGTTGGTGGTCGCGGCTTTGCTGATCAATTGGGCGATGATCAGCCTGGCACATCTGAAATTCCGCAAGTCGATGCGATCACAAGGCATCGAGCCTTCCTTCAAGGCCTTCTGGTTTCCGTTCAGCAATTACTTGTGCCTGGCATTCGTGGTTTTCATCGCGGTTATCATGTTGTCGATGCCAGGGCTGCGTACATCTATCATCGCTATCCCGTTCTGGGTGTTGTTTATCTGGTTCTGCTTTCGGATACGGCTGACAAGCAAGCGCTTCACTCTTAGCTGAGAGGTCTGCTCCACGCTGGGCAAAAAAAACCCGGCGTCTAAGAGAAGCCGGGTCAAGACCATTAGGAGTATGAGGTCACGTTCCTCGCTCCCTCAGCTGGCCGGGCATTGGGGGGACTGCACGGCCAGTAACTGAAGTATTGGTCGGGATAAGTCACTCTGCCGGCCAATTCGCAGCTTTTTAAAACGGATTTGGAATAGCTGCGCGTGCCTTGATTTCTCACTTCGAGACGAGGCTGCGAACCACCTCCAGAGTCTGCTCGATTACCTCAGAAGTGGTATAAAAATGCGGCGAGAGTCTGATACCGCCGCCACGTTGCGCGCAGACAATCTGTTCCGTTTTGAGCCGTTGAAATAGTGTCGAGTTCTCCCAGTCGTCGACCCTGAAAGTGATAATTCCGGCGCGTCTTTGTGGATTGGCGGGGCTTAGAAGCTCAATACCCTGCATGCTTGAAAGCTCGCGCTGGAAATGTTCGATGCGTTCAGTCAATGCCTTTCCCACGGCCGACATGCCAACTTCTTCCAGCAGCGAAAGGCTGGCATCCAGCGCCATGGCGCCAAGCAGATTAGGACTGCCGCATTCGAAGCGGCGCGCGCTCGACGCCGGCTGCCAATCACTGCGGTCGTAATCGCCCGCATGCTCGAGCATGTGCCACCCGTACTCATGAAGCTTGAGCTGCTCACGCAAGTCGCTGCGACAATAGAAGACACCGAGGCCCTCGGGGCCGAGCATCCATTTGTGCCCGTCTGCCATGGCGAACGCACAGCGATACTCCTGGACATCGAAGGGCAGGGCGCCGAGTTGCTGGATTGCGTCGATACAGAAAAGAACACCGCGTTGTTCGCAGCCCGTTCCAAGTCGTGCCAGATCCAGCCTTATACCGCTGGCGTACTGTACGGCGCTGACTGCGAGCAAACGCACCTTTGGTCCGCATGCGGTCAGCAAAGCGCTTTCGGGATCACCGCTTTTGAGACTGACCTGAATGACCTCCACCCCCTGGGACCGCAGCGCCTCCCATACCACTCGATTGGAAGGAAACTCCTCGTCACTGATAACGATCTGGTCGCCGGGTTTCCAATCCAGGCCGAATGCCACGAACGAGAGCGCTTCGGAGGTGTTCTTGACCAAGGCTACGTCTGCAGAGCTGGGTGCATTAAGCAATCTGACCAGTCGATCACGCAGCCTATTTTCGACAGTGAGCCACTGCGGGTAATCGCGTGCGCCGATAGTCATATTCTGTTGAGCGAAGGCGATCACTGCCTCGCTCGCTCGGCGTGGCCACGGGGCAACGGCGGCGTGATTCAGGTACCGCATGCCGTCGATCTGGGGAAATTCGTCATTCACTGTACTCATGGGCGATGTTCCGTGCTTTTTTTGACTAAACAGGCATAATCTTCTGCTTCGATTTCACTCCGCAGCCTCTTATGCAAAATGAATCCCGTAAGGTCCGCGAATTTCGCCGTCGCGAACAAGAGATTCTCGATACGGCGCTCCAGTTATTCCTTGATCAGGGGGAAGACAGCGTCACTGTCGAGATGATCGCCGACAAGGTGGGAATCGGCAAAGGCACCATCTACAAGCACTTCAAATCCAAGGCCGAGATATATCTACGGCTGATGCTCGACTACGAGCGAGATTTGAATGAACTGTTGCACTCTCCTAGCCTGGATCAGGACAAGGAGGCCCTCTCTCGCGCCTACTTCGAATTCCGCATGGGCGACCCTCAACGCTATCGCCTGTTCGATCGTCTCGAGGAGAAGGTTGTGAAGGGCAACCAGGTGCCGGAGATGGTTGAAGAACTCCACCGGATCCGGGCGTCCAACTTCGAACACCTGACTCAGCTGATCAAAGGGCGCATCGCCGAAGGCAAGCTCGAGGACGTGCCACCTTATTTCCATTACTGCGCGGCTTGGGCGCTGGTGCATGGCGCAGTCGCGCTCTATCACTCGCCGTTCTGGAGCAACGTGCTGGAGGATCAGGAAGGCTTCTTCCAGTTTCTGATGGATATCGGCGTGCGTATGGGCAACAAGCGCAAGCGAGACTAGCAGCCCTGCTCTGCGACGATCAGTGCCTGACGAGGCGGGAGTCCACCCGATGAGCACATTTCCTATCAGCTATATCGAGCCGGTGTTCCGGCCGCCAAGTGAAGCTCATTCGCTGATCTTGCCAGTTACCAACGGATGCTCATGGAATCGCTGCAGCTTCTGCGAGATGTATGTGCAGCCGCAAAAGAAATTCCGTGCGCGTGACGAAGAGCAGGTGCTTGAAGAAATCCGGCGATGCGGCGAACGTTTGATCGTCCAGCGCGTTTTTCTCGCCGACGGTGATGCTCTGGTCCTGCCGACTCGTCGATTGCTCAATATTCTCCAGCAGATCCAAACACATCTGCCCGATGTCGAGCGCGTTTCAAGCTATTGCCTGCCGCGGAACCTGCGCAAAAAGTCGGTCGACGAACTTAAGGAGCTTGCCGATGCGGGCCTCAAGATGGCCTACGTTGGTGCGGAGTCTGGCGACGACGAGGTGCTGGCTCGGGTCAATAAGGGTGAGACCTACGAATCGACGCTCAGCGCGTTGGACAAGCTGCAACAGGCGGGCATCACGCGGTCCGTGATGATACTTAACGGCCTGGGCGGTAAGACCTTCAGCGAACAGCATGCGTTGAACTCCGCCCGATTGATGAACCAGGCACAGCCCGAATACCTGTCGACACTTGTCGTAACCTTCCCAGGTGGCGAGTCGCGTTTCCGCGAAGGATTCGCAGATTTCGAGCCGCTCGACCGTCAGGCGTTGTTCGCCGAGCTGCAAACCCTGCTGCACTCCCTGGAACTCCGCGACACCGTGTTCCGCAGTGATCACGCGTCGAACTATCTGGTACTCAAAGGAACGCTCGGCCGAGACAAGCAAGCGCTGCTGGCGCAGGTGCGCCAGGCTATCGAGGACCCGGGCCGTGCATCGCTACGCCAGGAGTGGCAACGCGGGCTATAAGACTTCATTTGGCAAACTGGCGTGTTTGCTGCATTGCTTCGGTAATCGTCGGTTTTCCGTCACGTCAGGAGCATGAGATGAAAGTGTTTAGCCTTATCGTGGCTGCGCTGGTACTGAGCGGCTGCATGAAGGTAAGCGACATGGCAGAGGGTACTCGCCATCAGCTGCGCGACGCCGGCATTCTGGACCACAGCGAGACCGTCAGGTCGGCGTCATGGCGATTGCAGCCCGACTCCTTCATCTACATTGCCCAAGGCCATTTCGTCCCTCCGGGAAATGCCTACCCCCGGCCAAACGTGGTCGCTGAAGAAGCGTTCAAGGGATTCGTAGAGTACTTTCCTCTGGTGAGGCGCGCGCCCGATCCGGCCGGATTGGATGAGGCATTGAACCAGGCGGCAGCTGCTGGTGCCCATTACTTGTTGTATACGCGATTTGCCGCCGCGGACGACCGCATTGGCAGTTTCGATGAGCTCGACGATCAGCGGGCACTGGATCGCCTTGGCGTCGACACCAGTGTGGTGCAGTTGATGCTGATCGAGACCGGCTCTCGGTATCTGGTCGATACAGCACGAATCCGCAGCCGAGGCGGGCTTTTGAATATCTATGACGCAACGCCGCAACTCCTGTTAGGACCGCCGCTGCGCGATTATGCGAGGCGCCTGACAGGTCTCAGTCGCTAAGGAGCGCACATGAACGATGCCGGAAAAGCCGCGAATCTGCTGGGCCAGATTCCTCAAACAGAAAACAAGGGATTGCCGCCTGTTCACCTCTGGAACCCGCCCTTTTGCGGCGATCTTGACATGCGAATCGCGCGTGATGGCAGCTGGTTCTATCAAGGCACACCGATAGGGCGCCCCGCCATGGTGCGGCTTTTTTCAACGGTTATTCGGCGGGACGGCGATGATTACTTCCTGGTAACGCCGGTAGAAAAAGTGGGTATCACGGTCGACGATGCGCCCTTCGTGGCGGTTGAGCTGATTGCCGAGGGCAGCGGCGAGGCTCAGGTGTTGCGCTTCGTCACCAATGTAGGTGATGAGACCGAAGCTGGGGAGGCGCATCCGATGCGGGTCGAGATCGATCCAGAAACCCAGGAGCCAGCCCCTTACGTACATGTGCGGGCTAACTTGGAAGCGTTGATTCATCGCAACGTCTTTTACCAGCTGGTAGAGCTGGCCGAGCCGCGAGAAATCGACGGAGCCAAGTGGTTAGGCGTGTGGAGCCAAGGCCAGTTCTTCCCGATCGGTCGTGCCGAGTGATGTCTGAACGCTTGGTGATCCTGGGTCGATAAGCAATGCGGCCGACTTTGGTCTGGCGCGGACTGTCAGTCGGTGCGCCAGAGGATCTCGGCTTCGCCGCGCTCGCTAATGCTCATCCAGCGGTCGGCGTCTTCCACCGACTCTTCTTCTTGCCAGCCGCCTGGCGCGCAGCGAATTTCAACCCCCAGCGCCTGGTAAGCGGCGCGGGCGCAGGCAATGTCGTCCTCCCAGGGAGTTGTGTCACTCTCGAGCAACAGGCTGTGCCACTTGCCGACCGCTTTTGGCAGCCAGGTCGCGGGAACATCGCCAGCCCTGCATTTGAATGTCTTGCCCTTGGGCTGCCAGGGAGAACAGGGGCCGAGAGTCTGGCCAAGCCATTGCGTGACGGCGTCCTGGCTGGCGTCCCTCAGGTAGATCTCGATATCCGGTTGACGCATGAGCGGTAGCCTTTCGGGTAATGGTTCGCTTGGGTTTTCCTGATGGCCATTGTCGAGGGCCGGAGTGAATTCGTTTGCGCCGCTGCAGTTCAGTTTTTGAGTGTCTTCGAGCGCTTAGCGGTCTCGCTCGATCCAGTCGTAGCGTATCGCAACCCGAGACCTCAGTGTCGCGTCGATCACTGCCGCGCGGCGCTCGGCGCTGGCGCGCCAGCCATGTGGGGTCATCGCCAGCAGATCGGCACGGGCCTGTGCGCTATCCAGCTGCAGTTCGAATGTCAGCGTCTCGCTGTGGACCAGTTGCATGCCCGGCGGGATCAATGACAAGTGTTTTTCATCGTCATAGTCACGGATCTCGTCATACAGCAGGCCGCGCAGCTCCCACAGGTGCTCACGGGTCGGACCCATACGCAGCAGGCCGCCTCCGGGAGCGAGCAGGCGCCGCGCCTCACTCCAGTCCAGCGGGCTGAATACGCTAGCCAGCAAATCGCAGCTGGCGTCAGCCAAAGGCACGCGAGCCATGCTGGCTACCAGCCATTCGAGTTGTGGCGCGCGTTTGCAGGCACGCTTCACCGCCTCACGGGAAATATCCAGCGCGTAGCCATCCGCGTCCGGAAGCGCCTGAGCAACCTGAGCTGTGTAATAGCCTTCTCCACAGCCAATATCTAGCCAGCGACCCGGCGAGCGCTCGGCTGCCAGCTGTGCCAGGCGAGTCGCTAGAGGGGCGTAGTGCCCAGCATCGAGAAAGCGTCGGCGCGCCTCTACCATTGCCTGGTTGTCGCCCGGATCGCGGCTGTTCTTGTGCTGTACGGGCAGCAGGTTGAGATAGCCCTGGCGCGCTCGGTCGAAGCGGTGGTTGCTCGAGCACACCACGCCATTGTCGACACTGGTGAGGCTGCTGCGACAGATTGGGCAGATCAGCATGCGAGCAGGTTGACCAGCGTGTGATAGTAGATTTCGGTCAGGAGGTCCAGATCGCTGGCCAGGATATGTTCATCCACCTGGTGAATCGTCGCATTGACCGGGCCCAGCTCGACTACCTGGGTGCCCAGTGTCGCGATGAATCGGCCATCGGACGTGCCCCCGCTGGTGGAGGGTGTACTTTCCCGACCAGTGACGCTGCGAATGGCTTTGGCTACGCCATCCAGCAAGTCACCTGGCTCGGTGAGGAAGGGCAGGCCAGACAACGCCCAGTCGACGGTCCAGTCCAGGCCGTGCTTGTCGAGAATTGCGGCAGTGCGCTGTTGCAGCTCCTCGACGGTGGACTCAGTGGAGAACCTGAAGTTGAACACTGCCTCCAGCGTGCCGGGAATGACATTGGTCGCTCCGGTGCCGGCATTCAGGTTGGATATCTGGAAGCTGGTCGGCGGGAAGAAAGCATTGCCGTCGTCCCAGTGTTCGGCGGCCAGTTCTGCCAATGCCGGCGCAGCGAGGTGAATCGGGTTCTTGGCCAGGTGTGGGTAAGCCACGTGACCCTGCTTCCCGCGAACGGTCAGCGTGCCGCCGAGTGAGCCGCGACGGCCATTCTTGACTACGTCACCAACCAGCTTGGTGCTCGATGGCTCGCCGACGATGCACCAATCCAATCGCTGACCACGTTCACGCAGGCGCTCCACTACCGCTTTGGTGCCGTGGTGAGCCGGGCCTTCCTCATCGCTGGTAATCAGAAACGCAATCTGTCCCTTGTGGTTCGGGTGCTCGGCGGTGAAACGCTCCACCGCAACGATCATCGATGCCAGGCTACCTTTCATGTCAGCCGCGCCGCGCCCGTGGAGCATGCCTTGTTCATCGATACGCGCGGAGAACGGCGGGTTCTGCCAAGCCTGCATTGGGCCGGTGGGAACGACGTCGGTGTGGCCGGCAAAACAGAGCACCGGCCCCTCGGTTCCACGGATCGCCCAGAAGTTCTCAACCTCCTCGATACGCATCGGCTCGACAGTGAAGCCGCACGCGGCAAGCCGCTCGCCCATGAGCTGCTGACAACCCTCGTCCAGCGGCGTGACCGAAGGCCGATTGATCAGGTCGCAGGCTAGGACTAGGGTTGGGGAGAGGGCGGCAGCGGTCATCACGGCTCCAGGGCGGGCTGGGAAAGGGCGCCATATTAAAGCAAAACCTGCCTGATGCCGCGGTTCAAGCGAGCCGTAATCCACTGTCTTTGCGATCCAATCAATAGCTGTGCCAGCCGCAGGTCTGATTGCAGGCTCGGTATTGATGAGCATGAATGCCTATAATTGCCCGTCGTTCATTTTGGGTATCAGCATGACTTTGGATGATCAGCGCTTCGGCGGTATCGCACGTCTCTACGGCAAAACCGGGCTCCAGCGTCTGGCAGCGGCGCATGTTGCCGTGGTGGGCATTGGCGGAGTTGGATCCTGGGCCGCTGAGGCGCTGGCACGTAGCGGAGTCGGTGAGATCAGTCTGTTCGATCTGGACGACGTTTGTATCACCAACACCAACCGGCAGATTCATGCGCTGGAAGGTGCTGTGGGCAAAGCGAAAGTCGATGAAATGGCGGTCCGGATCAAGGCTATCAACCCGTCTTGCGTGGTGCATGCCGTGGCCGACTTCGTCACACGCGAAACCATGGCCGAGTACATCACCGAGCAGATGGACTGCGTTGTCGACTGCATTGACAGCGTGCCAGCCAAGGCGGCACTGATCGCCTGGTGCAAACGGCGCAAGATCCAGATCATCGCCACAGGCGGCGCGGGCGGGCAGGTGGACCCGACACAGATACAGGTAGCCGACCTGAACAAAACCTTCAACGACCCCTTGGCGGCGAAAGTGCGGTCGCTGCTGCGGCGTGAATACAACTTCTCAAGAACACCAGGCCGCACCTACAGCGTGCCCTGCGTATTTTCTACCGAGCAGCTGCGGTATCCCAAGCCAGACGGTGAGGTCTGTCAGAGCAAGAGTTTCGTTGGCGAGGGAGTGAAGCTGGACTGCGCTGGCGGGTTCGGTGCGTCGATGATGGTCACGGCCAGCTTCGGGCTTGTGGCCGCTGCGCGAGCCGTGGACAAACTGGTTGCCGGATCACGACGCCCGGCAGAGCGTACTCGATCCTGAGAAGACTCAGCTCGTCGATGCCAATTCGCGCATCCGCTGTAGAACCGCGTTCATCCCGTTACTGCGCGAAGGCGACAAGTGTCGCGACAGCCCAAGCTGAGTAAACCACTCGGTGACGTCAAGCTGCTGAAGCGATTGCCCTTCCAGGCCGTTCGCTCGAACCAGCAGTACGGCAAGCAATCCCCGCAGCAAGCGCGCCTCGCTGGTACCTCGAAAATGCAGACCAGTGTCGTGGCGCTCGCCGACCAGCCAGAGTTTGCTTTCACAACCTGATACGAGGTTCGCGTCGTTGCGCTCGGAATCGGCCAGCGGCTCTAGGCGATCGCCCCACAGCATCAACAGGCGGGCGCGTTGCTCCCACCCCCCGGCCTGCTGAAAGGCTTGTAATGTCTCAGCGGCCGCTTCGGTTGGCGCGCTCATCGCAACAGGTCCAGTGAATGATCGAGAGCACCGAAGAAGCGCTCAAGATCTACGCCGTCGTTATACAGGCCGAGCGATACCCGGATTGCGCCATCGATACCTAGAATTTTCATCAGGGGCTGGGCGCAGTGTGTACCGCTACGTACGGCAATGCCTTGCTCGGCGAGTAAGTGGGCCAGATCGCTATGATGAACACCTTCAACGGTGAAGCTGGCCAATGCGGTTTGTGGAGCGCACAGCAATTTGACCCCGTCACGAACCTCGAGACCGGCCAGTAGCTTCATGTGCAGAGCCTGTTCATGGCCCGTCACCGCAGCAGCATCCAGCTTCGATAGGTAATCGAGAATCGCGCCCAGCCCGATGATGCTCCCGATTGGCGGTGTGCCTGCCTCGAATCCCAGCGGTGCGGCATGGAAATCTGCATGAGTTAAATCAGCCACCCGGACCATCTCGCCGCCGAATTGCCAGTGCTTGAGCTTGAGCAGCGATTCGCCCCGTCCGTAGAGGGCGCCAACGCCTTCCGGACCATAGAGCTTGTGGCTGGACAGTACATAAAAATCGCAGGCCATCGCCTGCATGTCGTGACGTCCGTGCACCACGCCCTGTGCTCCGTCTACAACCGTAAGCGCGCCTTGTTGCTTGGCCAGCGGGAGAAGCTCGGCCAGTGGCTGCCAGGTGCCGAGCACATTGGACAGTTGGCTGACCGCCAACAGGCGAGTGCGAGGGCCGATGAGTCCCGCCGCGGCCTCCAGGTCGATCATCCCATGGGTGTCGATGGGCAACACGACGAGTCTGGCCCCGCGGCGTCGGGCCAGTTGTTGCCAGGGGAGGAGATTGGCGTGGTGCTCCAGCGCGCTGATGACGATTTCGTCCTCAGCTTCGATCAGATGTTCCAGGCCGTAAGCGAGGAGGTTCAACGCCTCGGTGGCTCCGCGAGTAAAGACAATCTCCGTCGGACTGGAAGCGTTCAGCCATCGAGCTACCTTGATCCGTGCATCCTCGAACGCACGGGTCGCACGCTCGGCCGGCAGATGCTGGGCGCGATGCACATTGGCTGTGCCGCAGGTGTAGTAACCGGTGAGCGCGTCGATCAGCG
The DNA here is from genome assembly GCF_003696365.1 of Stutzerimonas zhaodongensis. Lineage (GTDB taxonomy): Bacteria > Pseudomonadota > Gammaproteobacteria > Pseudomonadales > Pseudomonadaceae > Stutzerimonas > Stutzerimonas zhaodongensis. The sequence goes on along the minus strand of NZ_RFFM01000002.1, from coordinate 466,405 downwards.
CCTGAGGCTTTTGCGAGGTGGCAGCGCTGTCGAGGTAGGTTTGCCCCTGGCTCTCGAGGATCGCCAGGGCGGGAAAGTCTGCACGCCAGGGGGATATCAGCGACATGGATTCTCCTGAAAGCAGGACAGAACGCCTGATGGAGGCACTGCAGCCAGGCCGTCTGATCGGCCTGGCTGCGTCATGCTGCGCTTAGTTATGCGCGTGCAGCGCCTCATTCAGCTCGATCGCGGACTTGTGCGTCTTGCATTCGACGGCGCCGGTCAACGAGTTGCGGCGGAACAGCAAGTCGGTCTGGCCGGCCAGTTCGCGCGCCTTGACCACCTTGACCAGCTCGCCTTGCTCATCAAGCAGGTTCACTTTGGTACCCGCGGTAATGTACAGCCCGGATTCCACGGTGTTGCGATCGCCCAGCGGAATACCGATGCCAGCGTTCGCGCCGATCAGGCAACCTTCACCGACCGATATGACGATGTTGCCACCGCCGGACAGAGTGCCCATGGTCGAGCAGCCGCCGCCCAGGTCCGAACCCTTGCCGACGAATACGCCGGCCGAGACGCGACCTTCGATCATGCCAGGGCCTTCGGTGCCAGCATTGAAGTTGATGAAGCCCTCATGCATCACCGTGGTGCCTTCGCCTACGTAGGCGCCAAGACGGATACGCGCGCTGTCAGCGATACGCACGCCCGCCGGAACCACGTAGTCGGTCATCTTTGGAAACTTGTCCACGGAGACGACTTCAAGCAGGTAGCCCTTGAGCCGTGCTTCGAGCTGGCGCTCGGCCAGTTCGGCAAGATCCACCGCACCTTGATTGGTCCAGGCAACGTTGGGCAGCAGCGGGAAGATGCCGGTCAGGTTCAGGCCATGCGGCTTGACCATGCGGTGAGAAATCAGATGCAGCTTCAGATACGCCTCTGGCGTTGAGGTCAGCTCGGCGTCGTTCGCGAGCAGGGTCACTACCAGCGGGCGCTGGCTTTCGGCGAGACGGGTCAGCAATGCATGCTGAACGGTGTCGATGGATTTGACCGCATCAGCGAGCTGCGCAGCCTGAGTAGTGGAGATCGTGATTGCCTGGTTGCCGCCTTCATATTTCAGCAGCGGGGCAATGGCCGCGACGAGTTCGCCGGCGGGCCGCAGCATGGGTTGTGCGTAGAACACTTCGAGCCAGTTGCCCTGGCGATTCTGTGTGCCGACACCAAATGCCACGCTGAAAAGAGAGTTGCTCATGAGGAATCCTTTTGTCATTCGCGCTCGTCTATACGAGCGGGGTATCAGTTCTTGGCTGCCAGTTCGGCAGCGTAGGTATCTGGCTTGAAACCGATCACTGTCTTGTCACCCAGATCGAGCACAGGTCGCTTGATCATCGACGGCTGCACCAACATCAGTTCGATGGCCGCGGCCTGGTCCAGATCGGATTTCTGCCCATCGTCTAGCTTGCGGAAGGTGGTGCCAGCACGGTTGAGTACGGTCTGCCAACCATGTTCATTGCACCAGGCTTCCAGGTGGGCGCGGTCTATGCCTGCGCTCTTGTAGTCATGAAATTCATAGTTTAGCCCCTGCTGATCCAGCCAGGTGCGGGCCTTCTTCATCGTGTCGCATGCCTTGATGCCGTATAGACATAGACCTTTGATTTGATCGGACATGACGGGCTCCAGGCTCTCCGGACAAACTGGGCCGCGGATTATGCCACGATGGGCCGCTGGATGCTGGCGGGGCAGCCGCCACCGTCTGTAGCGTTCAATCCGCTGCTGCGCCAGCTTTGCTCAGCAAGTCCACGATAGGCTTGGCAGTCGTTGGGCGTATGACCCGGCCTAGTTCCTCGCCTTGGCGCATGAGAATCAGCGTTGGCCACAGCTTGACCCGGAACGATCGGCCGAGTGGACGACCAGGGCCGTCTTCGATCTTGAGATGGCGAAGCTCTTGATCAGTCAGTACGAGGGCCAGCGGCGCCTGCGCTGCCCGGCAGTGCCCGCACCAGTCGGTGCCGAACTCCAGCAGTGTCAAGCCTTCCATCGCGTCGACCTCGGCCCGTGACGGGGCGTTGCCGGTATAGGTTTCGTTCATCTGCATGCGCTTGCTCCTCGGCTGGCTATAGAGATGGGAGTCGCCGTACGCCATGCGGTTCAGCGGAGTTGCGATGCCTTATTCGACCTTTTGCCTGCATGCCGTTGTCCACTGATCACAATCGCAAACGATGAGGACCCTCAATGGCACGCAAACATTTCGAACACTACGAGGCGATTTCTTCGGCAGTACCGGCTGACGACGCGTTCGAGGCAGTTATCGCAGTCAAGCGTCGCGACTCCGACGAAAACGCACATGTAATTAAGGTGGCCAACGGCCGCCGGTACGATCTGGCATCGGAAGCTGACGTAGCTGCCGAAGCCGCGTTGACCAAGGTGCGGGAAGTCAGTGATGACGGTGAACTGATCTGGGAAGAAAACGCTGTTTGACGGAGGTAGTCATGAACGAGTCGGAAAAGCCCAGCGTCGATGAAAACGACAAGCAGGACGAGCCCAAGGCAGATGTTCCGGAGCACATGAAGCCGGAAAATCTGGAAAAGCTGCGAGACTACGGCAAGGACATGATTCCGCCCGGTGTTGCCTGATGGACAAGCCGGGCGCCAATGGCGTCCGGCAGGTCGATTATGAGGCTTCGATGAAACGGCGGATGCGCTGAGCGGCCTCGATGCATTCGGCCAGTGGGGCGACCAATGCCATTCTTACCCGGCCAGCACCCGGGCTGAAACCATCTACTTCACGCGACAAATAAGAGCCGGGTACAACCGTGACGTGCTCTTGTGCGAAGAGCTCACGGGTGAAGCGTTGATCGTCGATTGGCGTTTTCGGCCACAGGTAAAAGCCGCCATCCGGGCGCTGTATGTCCATCACCGGGCCGAGGATATCGAGCACCGCGTCGAATTTTTCCCGGTAAAGCTGACGGTTGGCCTGTACATGCGCCTCGTCATCCCATGCGGCGATGCTCGCCAACTGAGTCTGCACAGGCATGGCGCAGCCGTGATAAGTGCGATAGAGCAGGAATGCCTTGAGGATGTCCGCATCGCCGGCCACGAATCCCGAGCGTAGGCCGGGTAGGTTGGACCGTTTGGACAAGCTGTGAAATACCACGCAGCGCTTGAAGTCAGTACGGCCGAGCGCAGCGCACGCTGACAGCAGCCCAGCGGGTGGTTGGGCTTCGTCGAAGTAGAGTTCGCTGTAGCACTCGTCGGCTGCAATAACGAAATCATGCTCGTCCGCCAATGCGATCAAGCGCTTGAGCACGTCCATGGGGACCAGCGCGCCGGTGGGGTTTCCAGGCGAGCAGAGAAAAAGGATCTGGGTGCGCTTCCAGATATCTGCCGGCACGGCGTCGAAATCAGGATTGAAGCCGTTTTCCTGCGTACATGGCAGGTAATGTGGTGTGGCGCCGGCAAGCAGCGCCGCGCCTTCATAGATCTGATAGAAGGGGTTCGGACTGAGCACCAGCGCACCGTGCTCCCGATTGACTACAGCTTGGGTGAAAGCAAAAAGTGCCTCGCGCGTGCCGTTGACGGGCAAAACATGGCGTGCCGGGTCAATATTGCCTGTGTCTACGCCAAATCGCCTTTCGCACCAGCGAGCAATGGCTTCGCGGAGCGCCGGGATTCCCAGCGTTGTTGGATAAACCGAGAGCTGAGCGAGGTTGGCGGTCAGCGCCTCGGCCACGAAGGCGGGCGAAGGGTGTTTAGGCTCGCCAATCGACAGTGAAATTGGAAGCTTCTCTGCTGGCGGCTGGGCATCGGCAAGCAGGGCGCGCAATTTCTCGAACGGGTAGGGCTGCAACAGGGACAGAGCGTTATTCATAATCGGGATCTTCGAAGCGTCGTTTGGCGCGCTGAAGCGCGCCTCGGTTAATTCACGCCGCGTGCACCGCCGTAGTAGGCGCAGCCACGCAAGGTCTGGTCGTCAAGCCGCAGTTCGGCAGTCAAGTGGCTTACTGCCCCCGTGGCACCGTCAACGCAGCGCTGGGGCGCCACCCATAGATCAAGCCGCTGGCGGTTGGCTTCGCTGCTAAAGTTGGTTTGTCCGCCGGGCAACTGCTCTTCCAGATAGGGAACCGCCAGTGGATCCTGACCTTGACGCTCAAGCAGCATGCCGCTGGTGGTGATCCGGACGCTCCAGCCTGGCTCGTGCCCAACTGCACGAAGCGTCAGTTGGTTGAAGTCGCGCACTTCACAGCCTTGACCTTCGCTCTGGAGCCGATAGACCTGGCTCAGCTGCAATTGGCTGGTGCCGTCGCTTTGTGTCTTCAGCTGCCCACGTACGTCGGCGAAAAGCGGCTCGCCGCCGGTGGCCAGCATCATGACGTCGTCCGGCAATCCAGTGGCAGCGGCGTCTAGCAATTCCACCTGCCGTTGCCCCTGACAGGTGCGCATCACCAGCGTGCCATCGTTGCGTGTAATTTCGCCTTGCAGCCGCTCGGTGGCTTGCCGAGTAGGCTCGCCGCTCCAGGGCAGCATTTGGCACCCGGCGAACAGGGGCAGCAGGGCGAACAGCAAGGTGCGAGAAGAGGTCATGAGCGGGCTCAGCATTGCGGCGGGATTACTGCGCCAGCAGGCTGGCGCAGCCGGAGTCAGTCACCTTTTACGTTCTTGCCGGCGACGGTGCCTTCTTGAAGCATGATCTGGTATTCCTTGCCATCCTTTTCGATCTGGTGAAGTCGAACCAGCAGATAGTCCCAGTCGGTAGCGAACCAGAGCATCGTCTGGCGCTTGCTCTGCGTCGGATCGCGTACACGCTCGACCTTGATGGCATCGACCTGTCCGGCTTTCGTATTGACCTTTTCTTCGCCCAACACGCGGAAGTCGTAGGTTTCGATCTCGTCGCCGTCTACCACCTGATAGCTCATGCTCTTCTCGCCCGCCGCAACGGCATGCTGAAGTGCAATCTGGTAAGTGGACTTATCCAGCAGCCCACGGTTGAGTGGCAGCTTGACGGGATCGCCACGGTCCTCACCGACCACCTGCTTGGCCGACCAGTCGAAATCATGCTTGACGGCCTTGCCCTTGCCGAGCCCGCTGCGCTTGAGGCGGTACTTCTGCGGCACCAGCGTTTCGCCCTCGACCTTGAAGGTGCTTCGTTCGCTCAAGCTGGCTACCAGCATGGAGGCTTCGAAGTCCATCTCCCAGGTATCACCCTCGAGATTCACCAGACTTCGCTGAGCAGTGCCGCTGACAGGCACCTGTTTCCAGTCTGCGGTGTAGCTGGCGGAGAAAGGCTTGAGCTCAAGGGCCTGAACCGGCAGGGCCAGTACGGCAAGAGCGAGCAGCAAGGCGCGACGCATAAAATCTCCTAGATTCTTAACAGGTAGCCAGTAGGCGGTAAAAGATCGCCATCCAGCATCGCGCCTTGCTCAGCAAGGCGCAAGCGGCCATCGGCGAACCATCGAACGGCCAAGGGGTAAATGATGTGTTCGGCAGCGTGCACGCGTTCGGTGAGCGCTCCGATTTCTTCATCGGCTCCGATCCTGAGCACTGCCTGCACGGCTACAGGTCCACCATCGAGTTCCTCGGTGACGAAATGCACGCTGCAGCCATGCTCGTGATCACCGGCTTCAAGCGCGCGGCGATGCGTGTCCAGCCCTTTGTATTTGGGCAACAGCGAGGGGTGAATATTGAGCAGTCGGCCTTGATAGTGCCGCACGAAACCAGGGGTAAGAATACGCATGAAACCGGCCAGCACAACGAGTTGCGGCTGATGGACATCGATGATTTCCATCAGGGCCGCGTCGAAACTTTCCCTGTCGGCGAAATCTCTGTGCTGCACCACGTGCGTCTCGATACCAGCGGCCTGCGCTCGTTGCAGTCCCAACGCCTCGGCACGGTTTGAGACAACGGCCCGGATACGCACCGGGTTTTCTTCGTCGAGGCTATCGATCAGGGCCTGCAGGTTACTGCCAGACCCTGATATGAGCACCACGACGTTGCAGGGTGCAGACATCAATGGCTTTTCAGGTTGTTCAGCACGACACGCTCGGCAGCGGCAGATGCAGAAGCGATCTGACCGATCACCCAGGGGCTCTCACCGGAGCCGCGCAGGTTCGCCAGCACACCTTCGACATCACTCTGCGCGACGCAGATGACCATGCCGACGCCGCAGTTCAGTACGCGGTGCATCTCGTGCTCCTCGACGTTGCCCTGCTGCTGTAGCCAGTCGAAAACAGCGGGACGTTGCCAGCTAGCAACGTCGATGACCGCCTGGCTACCTTCGGGGAGCACGCGCGGGATGTTGTCCAGCAGGCCACCCCCCGTGATGTGGGCCATGGCCTTCACCGCGCCGGTGTCCTTGATCAGTTTTAGCAGCGGCTTTACATAAATACGGGTTGGGGCCATCAACAGTTCGGTGAGGGATTTACCCTCGACTTGGCTCGATTTGATATCGGCGCCTGCGACCTCAATGATCTTGCGGATCAGCGAATAGCCATTGGAGTGTGGCCCGGACGAGGGCAGGGCGATCAGCGCATCGCCGGCCGATACTTTCGAACCATCGATGATTTCGCTCTTTTCCACTACGCCGACGCAGAATCCAGCCAGATCGTAGTCTTCGCCCTCATACATTCCAGGCATTTCTGCCGTTTCACCGCCAACCAGCGAGCAACCCGCCAGCTCACAGCCCGCGCCGATTCCAGTGACCACGGTCGCTGCTATATCGATGTTGAGTTTGCCGGTCGCATAGTAGTCGAGGAAAAACAACGGTTCAGCACCGCAGACCACCAGGTCGTTGACGCACATCGCGACCAGGTCTTGGCCGATGCTGTCGTGCTTGTTCAGGTTCAGTGCCAGGCGCAGCTTGGTGCCCACGCCATCGGTGCCGGAGACCAGTACCGGCTGCTTGTAACCGGCCGGGATTTCGCAGAGCGCGCCGAAGCCGCCCAGTCCGCCCATGACTTCAGGACGCGCGGTGCGCTTGGCCACGCCCTTGATGCGTTCGACCAGCGCTTCACCTGCGTCGATGTCGACGCCGGCGTCCTTGTAGCTGATGGAGGGTTGCTTGCTCATAATCCGGACCTGTGAGGAGAGTGCGGGGCGACCGGTGGGGACAAGGTTGTTGTCTCGATGCGGCGAGGGCGTCGGACCGGTCTGCGGAAAGCGCGCGATTTTATCAGGCTTGCCGCATAGCGACCATCCCGTGCGCCAAGCAGTAGTATGGGGAATCGATACCATTGTTTCTCCGCCACTTAGCCCGCAGCGCGCCAGCTCAGTGGTTGCCCCGCTTTGGGCGCCTGTTTAAGGTATAACGATTGACCCACCTAGCCGTACTTGGTCGTCGCCACACGACTGACAGGCTCCCGATGACTGGCCAGCCAGCGAGTATCCGCATGCGCTTCATTCCCCGTCTTATCGCCCTGTGCTGCGCGGTCGTGTCCGCCCACGGCATAGCAGCGCCTCTCAGCGATCTCTATAAAGTGCGTGAGCCCGTGGCCAGCCAGCAGCCCGAAGAGCGGGAAGAGGCGATGCGCAAGGCGCTCGATACTCTGGTGCTGCGTCTCACCGGTGAGCCTCTGTCGAGCGACAAGGCAGTCGCGCAGCTGCGTGAGGATCCGCAGCAGCTCGTCAGTCGTTATGCGTACGAAGGTAACGCGGTGATTGTGAGCTTCGATCCGACGACAACCGAGCGTGCACTGCGCACCGCTGGACTGTCACTTTGGGGCGCCGACCGGCCGAGCATTCTGACCTGGTGGCTGACGGAGTCGGCGGAAGGCTCGCAGCTTGTGGGCGATGCTCAAGAAAGTGCCGCGGCACTGCAGGCGGCGGCACAGCACCGAGGCTTACCAATGCGTTTACCGCTTGCAGATCTAAGTGAGCAGCTCGCCGCGACTGCCGATGCTGTCAGCTCTAAAGATCCGCAAGGGCTACGCGAGATTTCCGATCGTTACGATGCCGATGGGTTGCTGGCGGTGCTTGCCAAACAGTCGGACGAAAACTGGGAAGCCAGCTGGCGCCTCTGGCTGGGTGACAAGCAGTCCCAAGGCAAAGCCAGTGGCGAAAGCCGCGCTGCTGTTGCCGATAAGGTGATGCTGGCCGTCAGCACATTCCTGGCGCCGCAGTACCGGGTGGCGCCAGGCGCGACGTCAGAGATCACGCTTGAAGTATTGGGCGCAGATGTATCACGTTTTGCCGAGCTCGATCGTCTGCTCGAACCGTTCGCAGCTCAGTTGCAGCGTGTCGAAAGTGACCGGCTGGTGTATCGCCTGCGTGCCAGCCAGGAGCAACTCAGGGCTCAACTCGCGCTAGCGCGCTTGCAGGAAGTACCAGCCGATGAGATCGACACTCAGTCGATTGGCGCCGATGAGTCAGAAGCTGCGGCCCAGGCAGATAACGAAGTAGTCGCGACTGATGAGTCTGATTCTCAATCGGTCGGCGGTCAGACCGATTCTGGTCAGTCGACCGGGGCGCAGATGCGTCAGTCCCAGCCGGCCGAGCAGGGAGAAGTGCTGCGCTACCGTTGGTAAGGCTGCGTATTGCCAAAGCTGTCGCAAACTGAGCGGCGCCAGAATCTCTGCCGCTCACATGCCCTGATATTTTCGCCTGCAGTGGCCGTATGGCTCGAATCAACTGGAGCAAGGCGTCTTGAACACGACCATTTCTCATACCAACCGCTGGGTTTGGCTGGCGGCATTGCTGCTGCTTGGCTGGCTGATCTATCAGCTCTCGCCGATTCTTGCGCCCTTTCTTGTAGGGATCCTGCTCGCCTATCTAGGAGATCCCTTGGTGGACCGCCTGGAGCGGTGCGGGATGTCTCGTACCTGGGGGGTGGTCGTGGTGTTCGCCCTGTTCAGTCTGGTGTGCCTGCTGCTGCTGCTCGTACTCGTGCCAATGTTGGGTAAACAGCTGATGCACCTGTACCAACTGGCGCCCCTTGGACTCGACTGGCTACAGATAACCGCGCTGCCCTGGGTTCAGGTGCGTCTCGGGCTGGAGGATGAGTTCTGGCGTTTCGATCAGATCAAGAGTGCGTTTTCCGCCAACCTTGGCAGCACCAAGGACGTCGTTGCGGTGATTCTCAGCCAGGCCACCGCGTCGAGCATTGCGTTGCTGGCATGGTTGGCCAACCTCTTGCTGGTCCCTGTCGTCTGCTTCTATTTGTTGCGAGACTGGGATTTGATCATGGCTAAGCTGCGGGCTTTGTTGCCGCGCCGTCGAGAAGAAACCGTCATGGCACTGATGCGCGAGTGTCACGAGGTGATCGGAGCTTTTCTTCGCGGCCAGCTGTTGGTAATGCTGGCGCTGGCCATCGTCTATTCGGCCGGGCTGATGCTACTGGGCGTTGAGTTGGGGCTGTTGATCGGTGTTCTCGCAGGTCTCGCGAGTATCGTGCCGTACATGGGGTTCGTTGTAGGAATAGGCGCGGCAGTGATCGCCGTGCTGTTTCAATTCGGACTGCAGCCTTTCCCGTTGCTCGGAGTCGCCGCTGTGTTCACGGTGGGACAGATGCTGGAAGGCATGCTGCTCACGCCCTTGCTGGTTGGTGATCGGATTGGCCTGCATCCCGTGGCGGTGATATTTGCGGTTCTGGCTGGCGGGCAACTGTTCGGGTTCACAGGTGTGTTGCTGGCATTGCCAGTGGCGGCCGTAATCATGGTTCTACTGCGCCATGTTCATGATCTCTATAAACTCTCTGACCTTTACGCAGAGCCCCCGGTAGATCCTACTCGCCAACCATGAAGCCCATTCAGCTCCCACTCGGTATTCGCCTTCGCGACGATGCCACGTTTGCCAACTTCTACCCAGGCGCCAATGCCGCGGCATTGGGGTACGTAGAGCGTGTCTGCTCGCCTGAGGCCGGTTGGTCCGATGAGTTGATCTACCTATGGGGCAGCACCGGCGTCGGGCGGAGCCATCTGCTGCAGGCTGCCTGCTTGCGAGTCGAGCAGCGTGGCGAGTTGGCGGTGTACCTGCCGTTGGCCGAGGTGGCCGAGTATGGGCCGGCGCTGTTGGACAACCTGGAGCAGAGCGAACTGGTTTGCCTGGATGACCTGGATGCCGTGGCGGGTGACCCGGTATGGGAAGAGGCGCTGTTTCACTTGTTCAATCGACTACGTGACAGTGGTCGGCGCTTGCTGCTCGCTGCCGACGCCTCGCCTCGTGAGATTGCCGTGCAGTTGGCGGATCTCAAATCCCGATTGAGTCTTTCGCTGGTGTTTCAGCTACAGGAACTATCCGACGAGGACAAGCTGCGTGCGCTGCAGCTAAGGGCCTCTCGCCGCGGCTTGAACCTGCCTGATGATGTTGGTCGCTTCATCCTGACCCGCGGCGCCCGTAGCATGAGCGCATTGTTCGAACTGCTTGATCGTCTGGATCAGGCATCGTTGCAAGCTCAGCGCAAGCTGACGATCCCGTTCCTCAAGGAAACGCTCGGCTGGTAGGCGGGCCTGGGGGCTGTTGGCTGCTTTTTACCTTCGTTTCTCTCCGAGGTGTGAGCAGCCAACCGGACAGCGAGCGGCTGGGTCGCCTGCCTCAGCCAAGCCAAGCCAATCGCCCAATGCGTTCAACGTCTTCTAGCTTTCCCCGCCGGCTTTGCGTTCGTACTGATACGACCAACGTGTGTAGAGCAGGGCGCTGATGAACAGGGTCAAGCTGATCATCGCCTCCAGCCAGCCGTAAACCATCCGCGCAGGATCTATTGCAGCTAATACGCCCTGGATGAAGTACAGATTGACAATGAAGCAGGTCCAGGCGTGAGCCCGGGGGCTGCCAGAAATCATGCCTGGGGCGACCAGCAGCAGCGGGATCAGCTGGATTCCAATCACGACCCAGATGCGTGCGCCATGCAGATCGGCGAATGCCAGATTCCAAACGAGCAACAACGCCCCTAGGGAAATGAAGCTGGCCAAGCTGATAGCGCGGCTGGTTTTTACCCGCGGCGTCAGCCAGTCGAGCGACGGAAGGGGCTTGGGCGTTCTAGCCACGTGAATTCTCCAGGCGCTTGGCGGTTAGCGCGAGGCGTTGGCCCAACGCGCGACAGAGGCTTATTTCATGCTCGTCCAGCTGGCGCTTACCGTCAGCTCCGGCGTGGTGGCTAGGACCATAGGGTGTGCCGCCACCACGGGTCTCGAGCAGGGCGTTTTCGCTGTAGGGCAGGCCCAGCACCAGCATTCCGTGATGCAGAAGTGGAAGGAGCATGGATAACAGGGTGGATTCCTGGCCGCCGTGCAGGCTCGAAGTCGAGGTGAAAACCCCGGCCGGTTTGCCAACCAGCTCACCCGTTAGCCACAGCCCGCTGGTGCCATCAAGGAAATACTTCAGCGAAGCCGCCATGTTGCCAAAGCGAGTTGGGCTACCTAGCGCCAACGCCGAACAGTTCTTCAGGTCGTCGAGGGTGGCGTAGATCGCCCCTCGCTCAGGGATTGCAGGCGTTACCGCTTCACAGTCGGCGGAAACCGAGGGCACTGTGCGCAGGCGCGCTTCGAGACCGGCCTGCTCCACTCCGCGCGCTATCTGACGCGCCATGTCCGCGGTGGCGCCGTGGCGGCTGTAATAAAGCACCAGGACGTAGGGTGCGCTCATGGCAGGACCTCCAGTACTTTCTCGGGTGGGCGGCCGATCACGGCAGCATCACCGGCAATCAGAATCGGTCGTTCGATCAATTTGGGGTGGTTCGCCATGGCCTCGATGATGTCGGCGTCTGTGAGCATTGGATTGGCGAGTCCGAGCGTCTTGTATTCATCTTCGCCGGTGCGTAGCAGCTGCCGCGGATCGATGCCAAGCCTGGCGACGATTCGCTCCAGTTCGGTCACTGAGGGTGGTGTTTCAAGATAGCGGACAATCTTCGGGGCCAGGCCGCGCTGTTCGAGCAGTTCAAGTGCGCCTCGTGATTTAGAGCAGCGTGGGTTGTGATAGAGCGTCAGTTCGGTCATCAGAGTTACTTCGCGCCAATGTTGTCGGCCATTCTACCCTTCTATGCGGCACGGCCTGAAACGCTGCTCGCAGACGACTGTCTGCCAAGGTAGGCTTTCGTTTGTCATAAGCCTGCGACGTAGGTCTTCGACAATCGCGATGCCACCGAGGGGATGGAATGCAGCAGCGGATCAAGGATTTTGTAGAGTTCGGTCGTTTTCTGGTGCAACGATTCCTGGCGGACCGTGGCCCACACAGCGCCGCCGCCTTGACCTACACCACGCTGTTCGCCGTGGTGCCAATGATGACCGTAACCTTCGCCATGTTGTCCGCGATCCCAGCATTCCAGGGGATCGGCGAGCAAATCCAGATGTACATTTTCAGTAATTTCATTCCCTCCACTGGCGCAACGATTCAGGAATATCTGGTCGCCTTCACCGATCAGGCGCGTCAGCTGACCTGGTTCGGTGTGGGGTTTCTGATGGCCACGGCGCTGATGATGCTGCTCACCATTGAAAAGGCATTCAATGTCATCTGGCGGGTGCGACAACCGCGACGGGGCATTTCCAGCTTTCTGCTGTATTGGGCCATTCTCAGTCTTGGGCCGTTATTGCTTGGTGCAGGCTTCGCCATGAGCACTTACATCACCTCCTTGTCGCTGATTTCTGGCCCACATGCGGTGATTGGCGCCCGCACTATTCTCAAGGGGATGCCGCTTGTGCTCAGCGTCGCGGCTTTCACCCTGATCTATGCGGCCGTGCCGAACACACGCGTACCGCTACGCCATGCCGTGGTCGGGGGTGTATTTACTGCCGTGTTATTCGAGGCGGCCAAGCAGCTGTTCGGTCTATACGTCAGCTATTTTCCCAGCTACCAGTTGATCTATGGTGCGTTCGCGGCGGTGCCATTGTTCCTGCTCTGGGTGTACCTCTCCTGGATGATCGTCCTCTTTGGTGCGGAGCTGGTGTGCGGCATGTCGTCGTCACAGCAGTGGCGAAGACGTTCAGTGCCGAGGCTGCTTGTCATGCTGGGCCTGTTGAGGGTGTTGTTCGAAAGCCAGCAGGCCGGGCGCGAAGTACGCTTACGTGACGCTCACCGCAGCGGCTGGCAGCTTCCTGAGGACGAGTGGGACGAGATTCTCGAGTTTTTCGAACGCGAGCAGCTGGTTTGCAGGACGGGCTCGTCAGGTTGGGTCTTATGCCGCGACCTCAACCATTACAGCTTCGATCAGTTGATGCGCTGCAATCCCTGGCCGCTCTCGGGCAGGCAGGGGTTGCCTGAGCACCTGGACGAGCCCTGGTATCCCACGCTGCGACAGTCCCTCGAATTGCTTCGCAAAGAGCAGTCCAGCCTGTTTGGCGGCAGTGTCGCCGATTGGCTGCAGGCGCGGCGGGATTGATGATGCCCAGCAATGCAAGGATAGAGATGATGAATCGACCTTTAAGACTTCTTGGTCTTCTGGCAACTGTGATGTTTGCTGGCTGTGCAGAGGATTGGGGGCCTGATCAGCACGGCGCTGATGTCACTGCTCAACAACTGAATGATCAATGGTTGCTGATCAATTACTGGGCTGAATGGTGTGGGCCCTGCCGCGCCGAGATACCGGAGCTCAATGCGCTGGATAAATCCAGAGATGACATCACCGTCCTCGGCGTCAATTTCGATGGCCTGCAGGGTAAGGAGTTGTCGGAGGCGGCAAACGCGCTGAACATCGATTTCAGAGTACTGAGTGTCGACCCTGCCGAGCGGCTTGAGCTACCACGCAGTGAGGTGCTGCCAGTGACCTATATCGTGGACGCTGATGGCAAGGTGCGTGACAGCCTGGTCGGCGAACAGACGGCGGAGGGGCTGCTCGCTCGCCTGGAGAAGCTGCAACAGAAGTGAACCCAAATCTGATGTTCAATCAGGGTTTGACGTACCAGAAGTCCTGCCAGAACCCGATCACCTTCGCAGGATAGTGGGGCTTGCCTAGGCTTCCGTTATAACGGGCCAGGGCACGGTTCATATCACCCTTTTCCTTCTTCAGGTAATAACTGAGGATGGTGCAACCGTAGCGAAGGTTCGTGGCGTTATCGGTAAGGTTGTCCTGTGGGCGTCCCAGCTCCGCTTTCCAGAAGGGCATGACCTGCATCATCCCCTGAGCGCCAACACTGGATATGGCAAAACGGTCGAAGCGACTCTCTGCGTGTATCAGCGCCAGCACGACGTCGGGTTTCAGCCCAGCCTTGCTTGCTTCCTGATGGACGAGCCGCAACAGTGTCAAGCGCTCCTGAGGGTCTGAGACGTATCGTTTCAGACGCGTCGACATATCCAGCAGCCAGACTTCGGCATCAAAGCGATCCTGAAAACTCTCAGCTTCCGCCACGGTGCGCTGCATCAATGCGCGCAATTCAGGCTCCGGCGCCTGGCGAACCGCTGCAAAGGCCGGGCATACGGCGAGTAAAGCCAACAGCCCGAGGCAGGAAAGGGTCTTCACGGTGCTTCTAGCCGTCTTCGCCCGGATCGCGGGCTTGCCGCCCGGCGTCTTGCATCAGGCTGCGAAGAAACTCCTGCTGTAGGTCCGGATCGTTGCGAGTCAACTCGATCAAGCTCTGCTCAAGCTCGCTGGCTTCCTCCTCGAGCCCTAGTTCGGAAAGGCGTTTGACCCGATGCACCCACTCGCTTACATCGTCGCCTTCAAGGTCTTCGAATATCAGGTCGTGGGCTTCGATCAGCTTGCCGCGCAGGCTGCGGCTAACGAGCAAGGTAGCGTCTGCTCGGGTTGCGTCCTGCGGGTCTTCGACACGCAACTGAAGTTTGCCGACCTGACCGATGTCCTGTTCGGCGAACGGCCCGTCTAGAAGATTCAGTCGCAGCACGCCGTTGCGGTCGGTACTTAATTCATGGGTTTCGTTACCTGCGATCACCTGCACCGGACGGTCAGCCCAGGGCAAGCTGGAGTACTCGAGTCGAGCGTCACGACGCTGCTCTTCGAGACTGGCCAGGTTCTGTTGCGAGCGACCATTGGACTCCGCATTGACGAAGGGATTTATTCCAGCGAAACCGTAACTGATCCAGTCGCGGGTGACGCTTTCTGGCAAATTGCCGAGCAATACCACGTTGAGCACATTGGCGCCCACGCCCGCGACAATGGCGACTGCACCAAGAGGAATCTCATAGAGCTCGCGCCATGGCTGATAGGGGGTGTATCTGTCATAGCGACGGGTCACTTCGAAGTCGGTGACTTCGAAGGTTTTTTGATCAAGCACGCGAATACGACGCTGTGGCAGCTCCAGAAGAGGGGCTCCCACTTCGATGCGCAGGCTGTGGTCAAGCAGCTTGCGCTCGGTACGGGCTTCGTGTTCGCTGCGCTGAGGCAGCTGGTTGGCGCAGCCAGTTATGAAAAGCGCCACGCTGAGCGCGGCGCAGATTGAAGCACTTCGGTTGAGCATGATGTCCGTTAGCGATTGGCGCGCGATTTGATGAACCCAATGATGTCTGCGGCGGGAACTGCCTGACTCTCTGCATCTCGCCGGTGTTTGTACTCCAGCGTGCCATCGGCAAGCCCACGATCGCCTACAACGATGCGGTGCGGTATCCCCACCAATTCCATATCGGCAAATTTGACGCCGGGACTAGTTTTTTTGTCACGGTCATCGAGTAGGACCTCATAACCAGCTGCAGTCAGTTCTGCGTACAGGTTATCGGTCGCCTCGCGAACGGCCGGGTTTTCGTACTTCATCGGCACGAGTGCAATCTGAAACGGAGCAAGGGCTTCAGGCCAGAGGATTCCTCGATCGTCGTAATTCTGCTCGATCGCTGCGGCAACGACCCGCGAAACGCCAATCCCATAGCAGCCCATGGTCAAGATGACCGGCTTGCCATTCTCGCCCATCACGCTGCAGTTCATCGCCTGGCTGTACTTGGTGCCAAGCTGGAAAATATGACCGACTTCGATACCGCGCTTGATGATCAGCGTCCCTGACCCGTCCGGGCTAGGGTCACCGGCAACCACGTTGCGCAGATCCGCCACCTCTGCCAGCGGCAGGTCACGCTCCCAGTTGACGCCGAAATAGTGCTTGTCCTCCTGATTCGCACCGGCCACGAAGTCGCTCATCAGCGCTACAGAGCGATCGATCACACAGCTGATCGGCAGATTTACCGGGCCTAGCGAGCCAGGGCCGGCACCCATGGTGGCGCGGATTTCCGCTTCGGTTGCGAATACCAGCGGGCTTTCGACCTGAGGAAGGTTAGCCGCCTTGATCTCGTTCAGTTCATGATCGCCGCGAACGATCAACGCCACCAACTGACCCTTCTCAGTGCTGCGCACGAGCAGCGTTTTAATGGTTTTCTCGACAGGTATCTGGAACTGCTCGACCAGTGCAGCAATCGTCTTGCAGTTCGGCGTATCTACCAGGCGGAGCTCTTCAGTGGCAGCGCCACGCTCGGTTTCGCGAGGGATAGCCTCGGCTTTCTCTATGTTCGCCGCATAGTCGGAGCTGTCACTGAATGCAATGTCATCTTCGCCAGATTCGGCCAAGACGTGGAATTCATGGGAGCCAGTGCCACCGATTGAACCCGTATCTGCCTGTACAGGGCGGAAATTCAATCCCAGGCGCGTGAATATATTGCAGTACGCCTGATGCATCCGGTCATAGGTTTCTTGCAGGGACTGTTGGTCTGCGTGAAATGAATATGCGTCCTTCATCAGAAACTCGCGGCCCCGCATCAAGCCGAAACGTGGGCGGATCTCGTCGCGAAATTTGGTTTGAATCTGATAGAAGTTGATCGGCAATTGCTTGTAGCTATTCAGCTCGTTGCGTGCCAGATCGGTAATGACTTCTTCATGAGTGGGGCCGACGCAAAACTCGCGGTCATGACGATCCTTCACTCGCAGAAGTTCGGGGCCGTACTGCTCCCAGCGTCCGGATTCCTGCCAGAGTTCTGCCGGTTGGATTGCAGGCATCAGAACTTCCAGCGCACCGGCCTTGTTCATTTCATCGCGAACAATGGCTTCGGCCTTGCGCAACGCGCGCAACCCCATCGGCATCCAGGTGTAGAGGCCGGAAGCCAACTTGCGAATCATGCCGGCACGCAGCATCAGCTGATGGCTGATGACGACGGCATCGGACGGCGTTTCTTTAAGAGTCGAGAGCAGGAACTGACTGGTGCGCATGTGGCCGTTGTGTCCTTGCAGAGCAGAATTAGGCTCGGCATTGTACGGCTGTCTCAAGGTGGCGTACAGAATGCTTGGGGAAGGCTGCTGGCCTCAAAAACGAAGAAGCCCGGCAGGGTGCCGGGCTTCTCTTAACGCAGTTACAACTGAGCGGTCTGTGTTACAGGATGCTCAGCGGATACTCGACGATCAAGCGGACATCGGTGAGGTCTGAGCTTTGGTAGACTGGTGCGTAATCCGAATTAGACCAGTACTTGGCATGACGCAGGCGTAGCGAAAGGTCTTTCGCCGCGCCTTCCTGTACGACGTACTTGGCCTCTACGTCCCACTCGCGTTCCTTTCCTTCACCGGTAGGGGTGCTGATATCCCAGCCTTGTGCATAGCGAGTCATGAAGCTCAGGCCAGGTACGCCATAGCTAGCCATGTTCAGGTCGTAACGAGCCTGCCAGGATTTCTCATCTTCGCCGTTGAAGTCGGAGTATTGAATGGAGTTAGCAAGCCAGACAGTGCCATTACCATCGTCGCCATAGATGTAGCCCACTCCATCTACACCGCCATGGGACTGCTGATATGCAAGCGTGAACTTATGAGCGTCGAACGCGTAAGTCCCAGCAAGGCTCCATATAGTATTGTCTTCGTCGCTAGTTGTGCCGACGTAGTCAGCCTCATACTCGCTCTGATAGATGTTGAAGTCGAACGCCAGCGACTGATCCCCTCCAAGGTCAACGTTGTAGTTGACGTTGCCGTAATATTTCTCGAAGGCATCTTTCAAGTCGGAGTAATACAGCGATGTGCTGAAATTGTCGCTGAATGCGTAGGTGCCGCCAATGAAGTTGATTTCATTCAGACTTAGCGAATCGCGGCTCGATTCGCGTTGGGCGCTGAGGGCAGTGAAGCGGCCTGCGTTCAGCTCAAGCCCGTCAATCTCACTGCTGCTGATGATGCTACCAACCGCGGTTTCAGGAAGAAGGCGGCTGTCGTCAGTGGAGAACACGGGCAGGGCGACAAACTGAGTGCCGTACTTGAGAACCGTGTTGGATACGCGGAACTTGATTGCTGCACCGGCCTGCGAATAGTCGTCGGCGACATGGTCGTCACCCTCGACGGACGGGAAGATACCGTTGCCTTGGCGGCCACGACCAGTGTCCAGTTTCACGCCCAGCAAGCCTATTGCATCAACACCTACACCAACAGTGCCTTGAGTGAAGCCTGACTCAAAGGTGCCGATAAAGCCATGGCCCCACTCTTCGCGGTAGCTCTGGCCACGCGCATCGGTGCCGCCAGCACCGTTATCACGGAAATCACGGTTCATGTAGAGGTTGCGGTTCAGGATGGTCAGGCTGCTGTCATCAACAAAGCCTTTCGATTCGGACTGGCTGGACGCCAGGGCCATCTGCGACGTACCGGCCGCAACGGCCATGGCGATAACGCTCCACTTCATCACTTTCATTCGTGATTGCTCCTTTGGTTTCAAATTGGTGCTTGCTTTCCAGCGTGCGCCGGAAAGAGGCATCTTTATTTTCGGTATACAAGCTCAATTGAGTCCTTTGTTTGCCCAGCCGGTGGAGACCGGCAGCAAGCCTGGGAATGTATCTCCGAGAATTACTGTGTAGCTGGGTAAACTAGCGCCAGCAAGCTTAACTCAGCTATTTCCGATTTTCTGCCCCCTCCCGCGGTGGTTTTTTCTCTACAGCAAGAACTGTGCACAAATCGAAATCGCAGGATTTTGGCGAGACGGCGACTCGTTTGGTGCTGTGTGCCGCGCCAAAGCGGGGCCTCTATGGCAGGTCAATGCCCTTGGCTGGTGCGCCTTATTCGGATGAAGGCCTCGGTTCGCTGGAGTATTCTTATCGCAAATCGGACCGGCCGATTCAGGTACGGACTGAATCCATCAAGGATCGGAGAGCCCTTATGTTCGTTCTCGATACACGTTTAGAGCAGGACACAGTTTCAATTGGGGACTTTAGGTTGTGTCGGTTGCTGTTGATGAATGACTCCAGTTATCCCTGGTTCATCCTGGTGCCGAGGCTCGAGGAGGTCAGTGAAGTTTTCCAGTTGGCGACAGCGGACCAGAAGCTGTTATGGGAAGAGGTGACCGCACTGGCCGAGATCGTCAAAGATACCTTTGGTGCCGATAAGATGAATGTTGCGACGTTGGGCAACGTAGTCGCGCAGCTACACGTGCACGTTATCGGCCGGCGACTGGATGACGCAACTTGGCCAGCGCCCGTCTGGGGTCGTCAGCCAGCCGTTTCGTATAGCGAAGAGCAGATCCATGCGATCAGAAACAAGCTGAAACTGGTGCTTACCAACAGCTTCAAATTCACGGAGTGACCGCCATGGATATCGAACAGCGCATAGCTGATCTGGAGGCCCGTCTGGCCTTTCAGGATGACACCATACAAACGTTGAATGATGTGCTTGTTGCGCAGCAGCGCAGCGTAGAGCGATTGGAGGCGCAGTTCGGTTTGCTGGCGAGACGACAGGAAGACTTGCAGAGCAGGATGGAGGGCGAGGGGGACGAAGCGCCTCCGCCCCATTATTAATGCCAGGTCTGGTGTGACGCAAAAGAGGAGCTGGGCGGCAGAACCCTGGGAGTCCTGCCGCAGGTTTTTATTGTCCTGGCTGTGCTGCTACGACGTCTTCGGCCTGCAGGCCTTTGTCCCGCATCATGATGGTGAATTCAACGCGCTGGCCTTCGACCAGTACTCGGTGTCCTTCGCCTCGAATTGCCCGGAAGTGCACGAAGACATCGTCACCACTGTCCCGTGAGATGAAGCCGAAACCTTTAGAGGTGTTGAACCACTTTACCGTGCCTCTTTCGCGCCCTGTAGTGGATGCGTGAGCTTGTTGGGGCTTGCGCGGTATGGATGCTTTACTGCGGTGGGTCTTTACGGCTGTTTTGGATCGAGATGTGGCGAGCTGAAGCACTACCGCGATGAGTGCAAGCACAATGCTGGCAAGAGTCGCGGGTTGGCCGGCAAAGGTACCAACTGGTATCAGCAACACCGCAGCCTGGACTGCCGCGGCAGCAATCAGCAGTGCAGATGCGCCGAGTATTATCGGACGATTATGTCCATTGACATTCAATTGTGCGTTTGACGCGAATTGCACGTTCAGGAGGCCGAGCAATAGCAAGCAAAGCGCATCGGGGTGAATCAGGAATGGCATCCCGCCGGTCAGGCTGGGGACGAAGGACAATATGAGGGCGGCGACGCCCGTTAAAACATGGATGATCTTAAGCATTCGTATTGCTCACGGTTAAATAGCACTTCAGAAAGCGGCAGGCGTAATGGCAAGGCGAAAAGCTGAGCAGGGAATGAAACGATTGCTCGTGATGGTGCCAGCCTGCGGCGCGCGCGAATTTAACAGCAAAGGAGGGCGTCGCTCAAATCGCTGCCTCAATCATTGAGAGCAGAATCTGCCAATTTGTCAGGCTTTGACTTACTACAGGCGGGACTGATCGTGGGGTCAGGTGATATAGCCGCACGGAGGCGGCTATAAACATTTGGCCGTGGCTGCTAGATCATTAAGCGGCCAACAAGCTGCGCAGCATCCAGGCTGTTTTTTCGTGAATCTGCATCCGTTGAGTCAGCAAGTCAGCGGTAGGTTCGTCGCTCACTTTTTCCAGCAGAGGGAAAATCCCGCGCGCGGTTCGCACGACCGCTTCCTGGCCCTCGACCAACAGCTTGATCATTTCATCAGCCGACGGAATCCCCTCCTGCTCTTTGATAGAAGAGAGCTTGGAGTAGGCGGTATAGGTTCCCGGCGCCGGGAATCCAAGGGCACGAATGCGCTCAGCGATGTCATCCACGGCCACTGCAAGTTCCGTGTACTGGGTCTCGAACATCGTGTGGAGCGTGTTGAACATCGGGCCGGTCACGTTCCAATGAAAGTTATGGGTCTTCAGGTACAGGGTGTACGTATCGGCCAGCAGGCGGGACAAGCCCTCGGCAATAGCGGCGCGATCCTGTTCAGCGATGCCAATGTCAATTTCCATGGTTCTCTCCGTTTAGTGGATTCACTGGCATTTATGCCAGAAATTAGATGCAGGTAGCGAGTGGCGTACTGTCGCCAGTTGCAATGTTCTTTTGAAGTGTCTGCAGCGCTGCGGTTCCAACGTGAGGACTATCAGGCTGATTGCTGGAGGCTATCGCAGCCGGCTGCGTTGAGCCGATTATGCAGATATAATCCCGCGCTTGTATCGGGCGGCTCGTATGTCTAAGGGCCAAGCGCGTTTCAATACCCCGCAGTTATCCCTCATCTGAGCTTGGGGCAAACTGCCTGGTTGCGCTGCGATGGAGCCGTCTGCCCAGTCGCGAGTCAAGCGACCCTACGAATTTTTCAAGATACGAGAAGCGAACCCCACCATGATGCGCAGCCACTATTGCGGCCAGTTGAACGAAAGCCTGGACGGCCAGGAAATTACTCTTTGCGGCTGGGTTCATCGCCGCCGTGACCACGGCGGGGTCATCTTCCTCGACATTCGTGATCGTGAAGGCTTGGCACAAGTCGTATTTGATCCGGATCGAGCCGAAACTTTTGCTGCAGCGGACAAGGTGCGCAGCGAATACGTCGTGAAGATCACCGGCAAGGTTCGACTGCGACCGGCTGGCGCGGTCAACCCGAACATGGCTTCCGGTGCCATCGAAGTGCTGGGTTACGAGCTGGTCGTGTTGAACGAGGCAGAAACGCCACCGTTCCCGCTCAACGAATACAGCGATGTGGGCGAAGAAACCCGCTTGCGTTATCGATTTATCGATCTGCGCCGTCCTGAAATGGCGGAAAAGCTGAAGCTGCGCTCTAGCATAACCACCAGCATCAGGCGCTACCTCGACGAGAACGGCTTTCTCGATGTCGAAACCCCAATTCTTGGTCGTCCGACGCCTGAGGGCGCGCGCGATTACCTGGTGCCAAGCCGTACTTATCCGGGTCACTTTTTTGCACTGCCGCAGTCGCCCCAACTGTTCAAACAGTTGTTGATGGTTGCCGGGTTCGATCGTTATTACCAGATCGCCAAGTGCTTCCGTGACGAAGACCTGCGCGCTGATCGTCAGCCGGAATTCACCCAGATCGACATCGAGACAAGCTTTCTCGATGAGTCCGACATCATCGGCATTACCGAAGGCATGGTGCGCAAGCTGTTCAAGGAAGTTCTGGGCGTTGAGTTCGGAGACTTCCCGCATATGCCGTTCGAAGAGGCGATGCGTCGGTACGGTTCGGATAAACCCGATTTGCGCATTCCGCTCGAGCTGGTCGACGTGGCCGATCAGCTGCAGGAAGTCGAGTTCAAGGTCTTCAGTGGACCGGCGAACGATCCGAAGTGCCGAGTCGCGGCGCTTCGCGTGCCGGGCGGCGCCAGCATGCCCCGCAAGCAGATCGACGACTACACCAAGTTTGTTGGCATCTACGGAGCCAAGGGCCTTGCATACATCAAGGTCAACGAGCGCGCCAAGGGCGTGGAAGGTCTGCAGTCGCCCATCGTCAAAAACATCCCGGAAGACAAGCTCAATGTGATCCTTGATCGCGTCGGAGCAGTCGATGGCGATATCGTCTTTTTCGGTGCCGACAAAGCGAAGATCGTCTCCGAGGCGCTCGGTGCGCTGCGTATCAAACTCGGCCACGACCTTAAGCTTCTGACTTGCGAGTGGGCGCCGATGTGGGTCGTCGACTTCCCGATGTTCGAAGAGAACGATGACGGCTCGCTGAGTGCCCTTCACCACCCGTTCACCGCGCCCAAATGCACGCCAGAAGAGTTGGAAGCCAACCCGGCCGGTGCGCTTTCGCGGGCTTACGACATGGTGCTGAATGGAACCGAGTTGGGCGGCGGCTCGATCCGTATTCACCGCAAGGAAATGCAGCAAACCGTTTTCCGCATTTTGGGTATCGACGAAGCGGAGCAGAACGAAAAGTTCGGCTTCCTGCTTGATGCGCTCAAGTTTGGCGCACCGCCGCATGGCGGTCTCGCCTTCGGCCTAGATCGCCTGGTGATGCTGATGACCGGTGCGCAGTCCATTCGCGAAGTGATCGCCTTCCCGAAAACCCAGAGTGCTGCAGACGTAATGACCCAGGCGCCGGGTTCAGTGGATGGCAAGGCATTGCGAGAGCTTCACATCCGCTTGCGCGAGCAACCAAAAGCCGAATGATGGCGCGTCGGAGCCCAGGGAAACCTGGGCTCTTGGTTTCAGCAATCTGAAAGTTGATCAGAAAGGGAGGCAGTTAATGGCTGGTCATTCCAAATGGGCCAACATCAAACATCGCAAGGGTCGCCAGGACGCCAAGCGCGGCAAGATCTTCACTAAAATTATCCGCGAGCTGACCGTGGCCGCGAAGAGCGGGCCGATACCTGCGGACAATCCGCGCCTGCGTCTGGCTGTCGACAAAGCGTTGGTCGCCAATATGACGCGCGACACCATCGATCGCGCTATCGCGCGCGGCGCGGGTACCAACGAAGCCGACAACATGGCGGAGTTGACCTATGAAGGCTATGCGCCCAGTGGCGTTGCGATCATCGTCGAAGCCATGACCGACAACCGCAATCGCACCGCCGCCGAAGTGCGCCATGCGTTCAGCAAGCACGGCGGCAATCTGGGCACCGATGGGTCGGTCGCCTATATGTTCGATCGCAAGGGGCAGATCAGTTTCGCACCAGGCGTCGATGAAGACGCGTTGATGGAGGCGGCCCTGGAGGCGGGGGCCGACGATGTCGAGATGGGCGAAGACGGCTCGGCGATGGTCTCCACCAGCTTTGCCGATTTCCACGCCGTGAACGAGGCGCTGGAAGCGGCAGGGTTCAAAGGCGAAGAAGCGGATATCGCAATGATTCCTTCTATTGCTGCGCCACTCGGCGACGTCGAAACTGCGCAGAAGGTGTTGCGTCTGATCGATGCGCTGGAAGACCTGGATGACGTCCAGAACGTCTACCACAACGCGGAAATCCCGGACGATATTCTGGAACAACTGGAATAAATCTCAGGGGAGCTTGGCCAGAAGTACATCCTGTGTGCTTCCGGCCTTTCAATGGGTGATCGAGGTCTGGATTTTGGCTCTGGCCGGAGCGCAATGAGCTCCCTATACTCGTGCCTGGATAAATAGACAGTACGGCGATTGCATGACGCTCATTCTCGGGATCGATCCCGGTTCAAGGATTACCGGATACGGCGTAGTGCGGGATACCGGTCGTAATTGTGAGTACGTGGCATCTGGCTGTATTCGAACCGGCAGCGGCGAGCTATCCGCACGTTTGCAGGCAGTGTTCGTTGGAGTCTCGGAGGTAATCCGGCTGCATGGTCCGGTGACCATGGGTATCGAGCAGGTGTTCATGGCCAAGAATGCAGACTCTGCGCTGAAACTGGGCCAAGCCCGAGGCGCTGCCATTGTTGCTGCAGCAGAGCAGGGGCTTGAGATTGCCGAGTACACCGCCACGCAGGTCAAGCAAGCGATAGCCGGCACAGGGGGCGCGGATAAGCAGCAGGTGCAGATGATGGTAATGCACCTTTTGAAACTGATTCAGAAGCCGCAGATTGACGCCTCCGATGCCCTGGCGATTGCGCTATGTCATGCCCACCATCGTCAGAGCCTGATTCCGCACGGGCTGGTTGGAGCGAAGCGCAGAGGCGGCCGGCTGCGGTTGTGATTCGTCGTCCCGTGTCGTCGGGTCTAGAAAAGTAAAAGCTTACCTGCCGCTCGCGGGTCGAACGAGGATGCATAAAGGTGATTGGACGCTTACGTGGCACTTTGGCGGAGAAGCAGCCGCCGCATCTGATAATTGAGGTCAATGGCGTCGGTTATGAGCTGGAAGTGCCTATGACCACATTATATCGGCTGCCCTCTGTGGGTGAGCCGGTGACGCTTCATACTCATCTCGTCGTGCGCGAAGATGCGCATCTTTTGTATGGATTCGCAGAAAAGCGCGACCGAGAGCTTTTTCGCGAGTTGATCAGGCTCAATGGCGTCGGTCCAAAGCTTGCCTTGGCGCTGATGTCCGGACTTGAGGTCGACGAGCTGGTTCGATGCGTTCAAGCGCAGGACACCTCCGTGCTGGTGAAAATACCGGGCGTCGGTAAAAAGACCGCGGAACGGTTGCTTGTTGAGCTCAAGGATCGCTTCAAAGCTTGGGAGACCATGCCGTCCATCGCCAACCTGGTGGTGGAACCCCGCGGGACTGTGGCAGTCTCAAGCGCCGAGACAGACGCAGTCAGCGCACTGATCTCCCTTGGTTTCAAGCCGCAAGAGGCGAGCCGTGCCGTATCCGCCGTGCAGGAAGACGATTTGAGTAGTGAAGACTTGATCCGCCGCGCCCTCAAGGGAATGGTCTAGTGATCGAAGCTGATCGTCTCATCGCCGGTACGGGGCGCGACCGCGAGGAGCAGTTCGATCGCGCCATTCGCCCCCTGAGCCTCGCTGACTATATCGGTCAGCCGGTAGTCCGCGAGCAAATGGATCTGTTCATACGGGCGGCGAGAGCGCGTAACGAGCCTCTTGATCACACCCTGATCTTCGGCCCGCCCGGGCTAGGCAAGACGACCCTTGCCAATATCATCGCTCAGGAAATGGGCGTTTCTATCAAGAGCACCTCCGGCCCGGTATTGGAGCGGCCAGGTGATCTGGCAGCACTACTGACCAATCTTGAAGAAGGCGATGTGCTGTTTGTCGACGAAATTCACCGGTTGTCGCCAATCGTGGAGGAGGTGCTCTATCCGGCGATGGAAGACTTCCAGCTGGACATCATGATTGGCGAGGGGCCGGCGGCACGCTCCATCAAGCTCGATCTTCCATCATTCACATTGGTGGGTGCCACAACTCGTGCAGGGATGCTGACAAACCCGCTGCGGGACCGTTTCGGTATCGTTCAACGTCTGGAGTTCTACTCTACGCCCGATCTGGCGACCATTGTTGGCCGGTCCGCCGGCATTCTCGGCCTTACGATAGACCCTGAAGGGGCTGTCGAAATTGCGCGCCGCGCTCGCGGCACCCCGCGGATCGCCAATCGGCTGCTACGTCGGGTGCGGGACTTTGCGGAGGTGCGTGGTAATGGCGAGATCACTCGCACAACTGCAGACCTTGCCCTGAACATGCTCGATGTCGATGAGCGTGGACTGGACCACCAGGACCGCCGCCTGCTGCTCACCATGATCGAAAAGTTCGACGGAGGGCCGGTAGGGATAGACAGTCTGGCGGCAGCCATTAGCGAAGAACGTCATACCATTGAAGATGTTCTCGAGCCCTATCTGATTCAGCAGGGCTACATCATGCGCACACCGCGTGGCCGCGTTGTCACGCGTCACGCCTTTCTGCATTTCGGCCTGAACCTGCCCAAACGCATGAGCGATTCTCCAACCCCAGACCTTTTCAGCAGCGAAACAGAGTGACAAATATTTCTTTGTTTCACCCGATTGGCATTTGCAGGGCCTGGCACTAGTATGCGCGCGGAATCACATGCTCAACCCTTCTTCCATCGGTGTCGCGTTTATTACGAGGATACCGATGCGGGGGGCATCGTTTATTACGTCAATTACCTCAAGTTCATGGAGCGGGCCCGTACCGAGCGGTTGCGCAGCCTGGGTTTCGCCCAGTCGCAACTGGTGGGTGAAGACCTGCTTTTCGTCGTGCACTCAAGTGAAGCGCGCTATCACGCGCCGGCGCGTCTCGACGATGAATTGCTGGTTACGGCAGAGGTGATAGGGCTTAAGCGTGCAAGCCTGCGTTTCAAGCAGCAAGTACGACGAGCGAAGGATGATCTGCTGCTCTGCGAAGGGCAGTTTGTGGTGGCTTGTGTGCGCACCGAGAGTTTGAAACCCCGTCCCATTCCCGAGGCGCTGCGTGCGGCGTTCGTCGGGGCGGGTCTACCCCCTGCAGGAGAGTAAGCGTGGAAGCCAACGTCGATCATATGTCCATGTGGAGCCTGATCAGCAACGCCAGCTTTGTAGTTCAGCTGGTCATGCTCATTCTGGTGGGCGCCTCGGTGACCTCTTGGATCATCATTTTTCAGCGCGGCAATATGCTCCGTGCCGCAAAACGCTCGCTCGACAGTTTCGAAGAGCGTTTCTGGTCGGGCATCGATCTTTCGAAACTGTATCGCCAGGCCGGAAGCAATCCTGATCCTGATTCAGGCGTCGAGCAGATATTTCGTGCCGGTTTCAAAGAATTCTCTCGCCTGCGCCAGCAGCAGGGCGTGGATCCTGATGCAGTCATGGACGGCGTCAACCGGGCAATGCGGGTCGCCATCTCACGTGAGGAAGAAAAGCTCGACCAGAGCCTGCCATATCTCGCAACGGTCGGCTCCACCAGCCCGTACATCGGCCTGTTTGGTACCGTTTGGGGCATCATGAACTCGTTCCGAGGCCTGGCGCAGGTTCAGCAGGCGACCCTGGCTACGGTGGCGCCTGGTATTGCTGAGGCGTTGATTGCGACTGCCATTGGTCTGTTCGCGGCGATCCCCGCGGTCATTGCCTACAACCGATTCTCTGCTCGTGGCGAAATGCTGATCGGCCGCTATTACACCTTTGCCGACGAGTTCCAGGCGATTCTCCATCGCAAAGTTCACACCACAGAAGACTGAGGCCCGCAGGCCATGGCAAGAATTCGCAACAGACGCAAACCCGTCGCCGAGATGAACGTGGTGCCTTACATCGACGTGATGTTGGTGCTGCTCGTTATCTTCATGGTGACAGCGCCCATGCTCAATCAGGGTGTGAAGGTCGATCTGCCAAAGGTCAGTAGCGAGGTGCTGCCGCAGGACAACGATGCTCGTGTTCTGACGGTCTCGATCAAGGCTGACAAGACCTATTTCTGGAACATTGGTAGCGAGGTCGATACTGATACTGTCCAGGATCAGGCGTTGACGCTTGAAGAGATGACCAAGGCGGTTACGGCAATCATGAATCAGAACCGCAGCCAGGGTAAGCAGGTTCAAGTATTTGTGCGCGGCGACAAGGCGGTGGACTACGGCTCGGTAATGTCCGCCATGGGCGGATTGCAGGAAGCCGGCGTAGGTAATGTCGGCTTGATTACCGAGGCGCCTTGATGCAGCAGCCGGAACGTTCGCGCTCGGAGAGCTATTATTGGCCGACCATTCTTGCGGTCGGCTTGCATGTCATCCTGTTCGGGGCGCTTTTCGTCAGCTTCGCCATGACTCCTGAGCTACCGCCGTCCAAGCCTTTCGTCCAGGCTACTCTGTACCAGCTAAAATCACAGAGCCAGGCTACGACTCAGACCAACCAGAAAATTGCCGGTGAGGCGCAGAAGACCTCCGCTAAGCAATACGAAGCCGAGCAGATGGAGCAACGTAAGGTCGAGCAGGAAAAGCAGGTAGCCGCAAAAGTCGCGGAACAAAAAAAAGCTGACGAGGCTCGAAAGGCCGAAGTAGCAAAAGCAGATGCCGAGAAAAAGGCATCGGAAGCGAAGAAGGCCGAAGAAGCTAAAAAAGCTGAGCAGCAGAAGCAGGCAGACATTGCCAAGAAGAAAGCTGCAGACGAAGAGGCTAAGAAAAAGGCTGCCGAAGAGGCCAAGAAAAAGGCTGCCGCAGAGGAAGCAAAAAAGAAAGCCGCTGAAGAGGCTAAGAAGAAGGCCGCTGCAGAAGCAGCCAAGAAAAAAGCTGCCGAGGACGCCAAAAAGAAAGCGGCAGAAGCTGCACGTAAAGCGTCCGAAGACAAGAAAGCTCAAGCGCTTGCAGAGTTGCTATCTGAAGACACGCAGCGTCAGCAGGCTATGGCTGACACGCAAGGCGATCAAACTTCCGGGAATTTTGACGATCTGATTCGAATTCGTGCTGCGGAAGGCTGGTCTCGCCCGCCGTCGGCACGTAACAACATGTCGGTTTCGCTGCGAGTAAACATGCTGCCTGATGGAACCATCACGGCCGTTACCGTTTCCCGCTCCAGCGGAGATGCTCCATTCGATAATTCCGCGGTTGCCGCGGTCAAGAATATTGGTCGGCTGACCGAGATGCAGGGGCTTACTGCTCAGGAATTCCAGCCGTATCGCTCGTTCACGATGACATTCACGCCTGAGGATCTTGCGTTGTGATCAATCCCCTTCGAGGTTTATTCGTCCTTCTATTGTTCGTGTTCGGCTCTGCCGTGGCGCAAGAGAAGAACATTGTTGTTACCAGCGGTGCTGATCGCGCGATTCCTATCGCGGTGGTGCCATTCGGTTGGCAGGGCGGTAGCGTTCTGCCAGAGGATATGGCCGGTATCATTGGTAACGATATGCGCAACTCCGGCATCTTCGAGCCGATTCCGAAGCAGAATATGATCAGCCTTCCGACGCGTGGAAGCGAAATCATTTTCCGTGACTGGAAAGCACTCGGCGCCCAATACGTGATGGTTGGCAACATCGAACCCTCGGCAGGAAAGCTTCAGATCCGTTACGAGGTGTTCAATGTCACCACTGAGCAGCAGGTCATGACTGGCACTGTTGGAGGTGGGCAGGACCAATTGAGAGACATGGCGCACTATGCATCGGATCAGGCGTTCGAGAAGCTGACCGGCATTAAAGGCGCTTTCTCTACGCGTCTTCTTTACGTGACTGTCGAGCGCCTTGGTGGTGCCAATACCCGGTACACGCTCCAGCGATCCGACTACGATGGCGCGCGAGCGGTCACTCTACTGCAGTCACGTGAGCCGATTCTGTCGCCACGCTACTCGCCGGACAGTGGACGAATTGCATATGTGTCCTTCGAGCAGAAGCGGCCGCGCATATTCATGCAGCATATCGATACCGGTCGTCGGGAACAGATCACCAATTTTGAAGGACTTAATGGCGCACCTGCCTTCTCGCCGGACGGCAATCGCCTTGCTTTCGTGCTGTCCAAAGACGGCAATCCGGAAATCTACGTGATGGATCTTGGTTCTCGGCAGTTGCAGCGGCTGACGAATCATTACGCAATTGATACCGAGCCATTCTGGGGCGCAGACGGCCAAACCATTTACTTTACGTCCGATCGCGCCGGCAAACCGCAGATCTACAAGCAGCGCGTAGGTAGTAACAATGCCGAGCGTGTTACGTTCGTAGGTAACTACAATGCCAATCCCAAGTTGTCTGCAGACGAGAAAACCCTGGTGATGATTCATCGTCAGGACGGCTACACTAATTTCAAAGTGGCGGCGCAGGACCTGCAGCGCGGAAATTTGAGGTTGCTTACGGATACGAGTTTAGATGAGTCGCCCACTGTTGCGCCTAATGGCACCATGCTAATCTACGCGACCCGCCAGCAGGGCCGGGGAGTCTTGATGCTCGTATCAATCAATGGTCGAGTTAGGCTCCCGCTTCCTACTGCTCAAGGCGAAGTCCGTGAGCCATCGTGGTCCCCTTACCTGAACTGATGCGGTATTAATGCTTTACCTAACCAAAAACACACCTGGGGTTGTTACACATGGAAATGCTTAAATTCGGTAAGTTTGCTGCGCTGGCTCTGGCTATGGCCGTAGCTGTTGGTTGCTCGTCCAAAGGTGGCGACGATTCAGGCGAAGGTTCTTCTGCCATTGACCCGAACGCTGGCTACGGCGCTAACAGCGGTGCTGTTGATGGTAGCATGAGCGGTGAAGAGGCTGCCCTGCGCGCCATCACTACCTTCTACTTCGAATACGACAGCTCTGACCTGAAGCCGGAAGCCATGCGCGCTCTGGACGTTCATGCCAAGGACCTGCAGTCTGCTGGCAACCGTGTAGTCCTGGAAGGCCACACTGACGAGCGCGGCACTCGCGAATACAACATGGCTCTGGGCGAGCGTCGTTCCAAGGCAGTCCAGCGCTACCTGGTACTGCAGGGCGTTTCCCCTGCCCAGCTTGAGCTGGTTTCCTACGGCGAAGAGCGTCCTGTTGCCATGGGTAACGACGAGCAGTCCTGGGCTCAGAACCGTCGCGTAGAACTGCGTAAGTAATAAGCCATGCTTAAGCACCGTTATGCTCTGACGCTCATTGCGCTTGGTTTGCCGCTTATGGCGGGAGCCCAGGTTCCGGTAGTGGACTACGATTCGCAAGCCCAGCAAGGTGGCTCGTCTGGATCGGGATATTCTTCCGGAGCGGATACTGGCGGTGCTTATGCTGGGGGCGGTGCTTCGGCTCCGTCCTCAGCGCAGGGCATGCTCTTCGTTCAGTTGCAGCAGATGCAGGAAGAAATTGCACAGCTGCGCGGCATGCTTGAGGTTCAGCAGAACGAAATCCAGAGTCTGAAACGTGAAGGTCTTGAGCGATATCAGGACTTGGACAGTCGCTTGTCGAATGCCGCTTCCGGCGGTTCGGCCAGCAATACTAATTCTTCATCCGCTGGCGCCATTGACGCCCGTGGAGTTCTTGAGCCGCCCACTAGGGGCGCTCAGCAGCAGGCAGCTGGTGGTGAGTCGGCCGACCCTGAAAAGGAAAAGCTTTACTACGACGCTGCGTTCGATCTGATCAAAGCAAAAGACTTTGATAAGGCGAGCCAAGCTTTCTCTGCTTTTCTTCGCAAGTATCCGAGCAGCCCGTACGCCGGTAATGCTCAATACTGGCTGGGTGAGGTAAACCTTGCCAAAGGTGATCTGCAGGGAGCGGGCCAGGCTTTTGCGAAGGTCAGTCAGTCGTACCCGCAGCATAACAAGGTGCCGGACTCGCTTTACAAGCTCGCTGATGTCGAGATACGACTGGGCAACCGAGACAAGGCTAACGGTATCCTTCGTCAGGTTATCTCGGAGTATCCGAACAGCTCAGCTGCCCAGTTGGCCCAGCGGCAACTCAATCGGTAAATGATGTTGTTGATGCTCAAATGACCCGCCTTCTGGCGGGTTTTTTCGTTAGAATTCACGCCCTTTTCCGCAACGGTGGCGGATGGCCTGTTTAGCCGTCACGCCCGTGGCCAGATATGCACCATACCCTGCGAATAACCGAGATATTCTTTTCTCTGCAGGGGGAGACTCGTACCAGCGGCTTACCTACGGTATTTGTCCGCCTGACCGGCTGTCCCCTGCGCTGTCAATACTGCGATACGGCCTACGCATTTAGCGGTGGGGAGATCATGCCGCTCGACGTGATCCTGCAGCAGGTCGCTTCCTACAATCCCCGTTATGTTTGCGTAACTGGAGGCGAGCCACTGGCTCAGCCGAACTGTTTGCCCTTACTGCGACAGCTATGCGACGCGGGATACGAGGTGTCACTGGAAACAAGTGGTGCGCTTGACATCTCCAATACCGACGAGCGCGTAAGCCGTGTAGTGGATCTAAAGACACCAGGTTCCGCTGAGTCGGGCCGGAATCTATATGACAACATTGGCCATCTAACGGCCAACGATCAAATCAAGTTCGTGATCTGTTCGCGGGAGGATTACGACTGGGCTGTCTCCAAGCTTATCGAGTATCGCTTGGATGCACGGGTGGCGGAGGTGTTGTTCTCACCCAGTCAGGGACAGCTCGACGCTCGCCTGCTGGCGGAGTGGATCGTCGCAGACAATTTGCCGGTCCGACTTCAGCTCCAGCTTCATAAAATCCTCTGGAACGACGCGCCGGGCCATTGATCTCGCAATGTCCTGATCTTCTGAATACGCGGGAAACGCAATGAATCATAAGAAAGCAGTAATCCTTCTTTCGGGCGGGCTGGATTCGGCGACCGTACTCGCCATCGCCAAGGAGCAGGGATATTCGTGCTACACAATGAGTTTCGATTACGGGCAACGCCATCGCGCTGAGTTGCAGGCCGCCGAGCGTGTATCACGCCAGCATGCGGTAGAGCACAAGGTCATTGGCATCAATCTGGACGGAATCGGCGGCTCTGCGTTGACGGATAGCGCCATCGCTGTGCCGGAACAGCTCGGTGAAGGCATCCCGGTTACATACGTGCCCGCCCGCAATACGGTATTTCTGTCGCTCGCACTAGGGTGGGCAGAAGTGCTCGGCGCACAGGATATTTTTATTGGCGTCAATGCGGTCGATTATTCGGGCTACCCCGACTGCCGACCCGAGTTCATCGATGCCTTCGAGCGGATGGCGAACCTGGCGACTAAGGCTGGTGTTGAAGGGTCTGGCTTTTCGATCCGCGCTCCGTTACAGAACTTGAGCAAAGCTGAAATCGTCAAGATGGGGGTGCAGTTGGGTGTCGACTATTCTTCTACCGTATCCTGCTACCAAGCTGACGATGACGGTCGTGCCTGCCGAGTGTGCGACAGTTGTCGCCTCAGGGCCGCTGGTTTCGAAGCGGCTGGGGTGGAAGATCCAACTCGTTACTACTGAACTTTTTCAAAAAGCTGGTTGATTTAATCAATCAAATCAGTATCATGCGCACCGCAACGGGTCGTTAGCTCAGTTGGTAGAGCAGTTGGCTTTTAACCAATTGGTCGTAGGTTCGAATCCCACACGACCCACCAAATTCTCCTTTTAAAGGAGAGAGAAAAGCCGGAGGCCGCTAAGGTCATCCGGCTTTTTTATGTCCGCAGTTTATAGATATACAAGAACGAACGAGCGGTGCGGTTATCAAGGTCAATCCTCTACGACCTTGGTAGATGACCCGAGCGTCTTCAAACGTACTAGACTCCGGTTTTCCGATTTCACAGTGGTTCGAGGCTCAAATGTATTCTGATCGCATCCGCCTGTCCTCCCTGCATAGCAAGGTCATGAGCGCCGACGAGGCAGCTACCCACGTTCTCGATGGCATGACCGTCGGCATGAGTGGTTTCACCCGCGCGGGCGAAGCCAAGGCCGTTCCCATGGCGCTGATCAAGCGCGCCAAGGACAAGCCGCTGAAGATCAGCCTGATCACCGGTGCCAGCCTTGGCAACGACCTGGACGGTTTGATGGCCGAAGCGGGTCTGCTGTCCCGTCGCATGCCGTTCCAGGCTGATGCTGCGCTGCGTAAAGCGATCAACGGAGGTGAGGTCATGTTCATCGACCAGCACCTCTCGCACACTGTTGAGCAGATGCGTAATCACCAGATCAAAAAGCCTGATCTCGCGATCATCGAAGCGGTCGCCATCACTGAGCAGGGGCATATCGTCCCGACTACGTCCGTGGGCAACTCAGCCAATCTGGCCTTGTTCGCCGACAAGGTGATCATCGAGCTGAACATGGCGCACAACCCTAATCTGGAAGGCTTGCACGACATCTATATCCCGGGTGAGCGTCCGAATCGTCAGCCGATCCCACTGCTGAAAGTCGATGACCGTATCGGAACGGGCGCCATCCCAATCGACCCCGCCAAGATTGCTGCGATTGTCATTACTGACCAGCCTGACTCTTACTCCACCGTAACTCCCCCGGATGATGAGACTCAGGCAATCGCCAACCATCTGATCCATTTCTTCAAGAAAGAAGTCGATGCAGGACGTTTGAGCAACAGCCTCGGCCCGCTGCAGGCTGGTATTGGCAATATTGCCAACGCTGTCATGTGCGGCCTGATCGATTCCCCGTTCGAAAACCTGGTGATGTATTCAGAAGTTCTGCAGGATTCCACTTTCGACCTGATCGATGCAGGCAAGATGGTGTTCGCCTCTGGTTGTTCCATCACTCTGTCCGAGCGTTGCAATAGTCGCGTGTTCGGTAACCTAGAGAAATACAAGGACAAGCTGATCCTTCGCCCGCAGGAAATTTCCAACCATCCTGAGTTGGTGCGCCGTATCGGCATCATCGGTATCAACACTGCGCTCGAGTTCGACATCTACGGCAACGTCAACTCGACGCATGTGGGCGGTACCAAGATGATGAATGGCATTGGCGGTTCAGGCGACTTCGCCCGTAATGCCCATATGGCCATCTTCGTCACCAAGTCGATTGCCAAAGGCGGCAACATCTCCAGCGTCGTTCCGATGGTTGCCCATGTCGATCACACCGAGCACGATGTCAGTATTCTCGTGACCGAGCAGGGCCTTGCCGATCTTCGTGGCTTGGCGCCGCGCGAGCGGGCGCGAGTGATTATCGACAACTGTGTGCATCCATCCTATCGCGATGCGCTGAACGCCTACTTCGATGCTGCTTGCAAGAAGGGTGGTCAGACGCCGCATCTGCTGCATGAAGCGATGGATTGGCATACTAACCTTGAAGAGCGTGGACACATGCTCAAGGGCAAGTAGCACGCTCAGAAGCCCGTCAACATGAGTTGGCGGGCTTCTCGCTTCCAGCTCGTCTTGAGTCATCACTTTCTCCGCTTTCATTTCTCTGAAAGCATCAGCTAGTATTCCGCCCCCTTGGAAACAGCAGGGGTGAGATGCTCGTCTTTTCGTGTCACCTCCTGCTTGACACGTCCTCAAATCTCGCCTCAATGGCTATACCCCGGCGATCCGTGCTCCGCCGTGCTTGCAGGAAGTCGCGAACATGACGCAAATACCCGAACGCATCCTTGTCCAGGCTCATCTGGCGGCCAAGCAGCCTCACCCGCTTACGCCTGCAGATGAGCTGCGCTTGCGCAGCGAGATTGCCGCTGAGCTGAAGAAGCAGAATGCGGTCCTGGTGGCCCATTACTACACCGATCCGGTGATACAGGCATTGGCCGAAGAAACCGGCGGATGCGTATCTGATTCGCTGGAAATGGCGCGCTTCGGTAATGAGCACTCGGCGCAGACTGTCGTGGTCGCTGGTGTTAAGTTCATGGGGGAAACGGCGAAGATCCTCAACCCCGAGAAGCGCGTGCTCATGCCTACACTGGATGCCACCTGTTCACTGGACCTAGGTTGCCCGGTGGAAGAGTTCTCCGCGTTCTGCGATCAGCACCCTGAGCGTACCGTCGTTGTGTATGCCAATACCTCCGCGGCGGTAAAAGCGCGGGCAGACTGGGTCGTCACGTCCAGCTGCGCACTCGAGATCGTCGAAAGCCTGATGGACAATGGCGAGAAGATCATCTGGGCGCCTGACAAGCATTTGGGCAGCTACGTGCAGCGCGAAACGGGCGCTGACATGCTGTTGTGGGATGGCGCCTGCATTGTTCATGAAGAGTTCAAGGCCAAGCAGTTGGAGGATATGAGAGCGCTTTACCCCGAGGCTGCAGTGTTGGTCCATCCGGAATCGCCTGAGGCTGTCATCGAGCTCGCCGACGCTGTGGGCTCGACCAGTCAGCTGATCAAAGCGGCTCAGACTCTGCCAAATTCAAGGTTCATCGTTGCCACCGATCGCGGCATCTTTTACAAGATGCAGCAGCTGTGTCCCGACAAAGAGTTTATCGAGGCGCCAACGGCGGGTAGCGGCGCCGCTTGTCGCAGTTGTGCCCATTGCCCGTGGATGGCGATGAACACTCTGGAGCGCACATTGGAATGCTTGCGAGCGGGCAGTAATGAGATCTTCGTGGATCCGGCGCTGGTGCCTCGGGCAGTCAAGCCGCTCAAACGTATGCTGGGCTTTACCCAGGCGGCCCGGATCAGGCAGGCAGGTAACGCCTGATCGTTGCGCCACGCAGGGCTGCTGCGTTGGCGCAATTTCTTGTCCAGTTAGCTTAGCCAATGGCCTTTAGCGCAACATTTCCTCGACCATCCGCTTCTCGTCCATCAAGGCCTTCTGTCTGGCGTCGATCCGAGCGGCTGCCTGAAAGTTGTTCGAGCGGCGCTTGGCGAAATCCAGTTGTTCAATCGCCTGATCATAATTGCCAACCAGCGCGAAATACTCCGCCCGACCTTGGTGCAGGCCGATGATGTTTCCGGTGAGCCCACGAATCTCTGATACCTGATACCAGATGTCCGGATCTTTCGAGCGGGCCGCGACCAACTTGTCGAGCTCACTTTCGGCTTCCTGCAGCTTATTCTCTTTTATCAGCAGATCAATGTGGGTCTGCCTCACCGGATAGCTTCCAGGATAGAGCTGAAGCAGTCGTTGAGTCCGCTCGCGGGCTGCGGCGAGCCGGTTGGCGGTGATGTCCAATTCGACCTGGGCCAGGTTATAGATAACGTTTTCTGGCTCTTTCGCTAGCAATGGATCCAGTTCTTTACCTGCCTCCGAGAGCTGTCCGCTCTTTATCTGTGCGAGCGCCAGCCCGTAGCGTGCTGCGTCCAGTTGCTGGTCTTCGGCAAGCATCGCACGGAAGCGCTTGGCGCTAAGCCCTGGTGTGCTCTCGAACTTGAGGTCAACGCGCGCCCTCATCAGCTGATAGCGCAGACTATCCTTGACGCCGCCTTCGGGGAATTGCTCGGCACGGTTATTGGTATCGGCGATACGCGATTCGGTAACCGGGTGGGTCAGGAGAAACTCGGGTGGTTTCTGGTCGTAGCGGTACTGTCGCATCAGTCGGCTGAACATCTGCGGCATGGCGCGAGGGTCATAGCCGGCTCGCTCCAGATTGACGATGCCGATTCGATCCGCCTCTTGCTCATTCTGTCGTGAAAAGCGTCGCTGCGCCTGAATTGCGGCCGCCTGGGTAGAGACGATGGCAGCGATACCCGCATCACCTGCGCCAGCGGCCGCAGCGACCACCCCGGCGAGCATTGCAGCCATCAGCGGCAATTGCATACGCTTTTGAGCCTCTAGGCCACGCGCAAAGTGGCGCTGGGACAAGTGCGCCAGTTCATGCGCCAGTACCGAAGCATATTCTGCCTCGGTCTGCGCATGCAGAAACAACCCACCATTGACACCAATGATGCCGCCTGGCGCCGCAAAAGCGTTCAGCTGTGGGCTCTCGAGCAGAACGAACTCCAGGCGACGATCCTGTAGCTGGCTGGTTTCGGCCAGCCGATACACGCTGCGCTCAAGATAGTCTTTGAGCAACGGATCCGAAAGTTGCGGAACCTGCCCGCGAAGCAAGCTCAGCCAGGCGCGACCCAGCTGGTGTTCCTGCTCCGGCGAAACGATGCCTGAGCTGGAGTCGCCTAGGGAGGGAAGATCATTGGCCATCGCCGGCTGGCCGATCAGGCATGCGAGCGTCAGCAGAGTAGGGCGCAGCAGTTTCATCCAGACTGGCTCATGAGGACGGGAGGGGTACTGTAGCCTTGTGCCTGGTTACTGGCCAGAGGCGGGGGCAGGTCGGTATCCTGCAAATCTTTCGAGGAGATGACCATGACTCAACAGAGCGTGTCCGACGCGGGCTGTGATGCCGAGCTGGACGCCGCGGGGCTGCAGTGTCCAATGCCTCTACTCAAGGCGAAACTGGAACTCAATCGCCTGGGAAGCGGGCAGACTTTGAAGGTCACCGCCACTGACCCGGGGTCGCAGCGTGACTTTCGCAGCTTCGCCAGACTGGCCGGGCACACCTTGCTGCGCGAAGAGGTCGATAATGGCGTCTATCAATACTGGTTGCGAAAGGCCTGAGGCCGCTAAGGAAATACATGCTTAACGTGTTACGTGGCTGGGTCCATCGCTATTTTTCCGACGAGGAAGCGGTGGTGCTGGCCGTTTTGCTGGTGGTCGCATTTGCTACGGTACTCACCCTGGGTCACATGCTTGCCCCTGTTCTTGCAGGCCTGGTACTGGCGTTCCTGATGCAGGGGCTGGTCGGGGCGCTGGAGCGCGCGCGAATTCCGCATCTTGTGGCGGTGTGGCTGGTGTTCCTTATGTTCGTAGGGGTGTTAACGATATGCCTTCTGTTTTTGGTGCCTTTGCTTTGGCAGCAGGTTTTGACACTGTTCAATGAGTTGCCGCGGATGTTGGTCGAATGGCAGTCACTGCTGTTGCTGCTGCCGGAGCGATATCCGCAGCTGCTAACGGAGGAGCAGGTGCTGCGGGGCATCGACTTCATGCGCGGTGAGGTTGGCCGCTACGGTCAACTGGTGCTGACTTCTTCGCTTTCCAGCCTGCCACTGCTTCTAAGCCTGATGATCTACCTGATCCTCGTACCGATTCTTGTGTTCTTCTTCCTCAAGGACCGTCAGCAGATCAGTGACTGGTTGAGCGGATACCTGCCGCGCGAGCGCGCGTTGATTACCCAGGTGTCGCAGGAAA
This sequence comes from Stutzerimonas zhaodongensis, assembly GCF_003696365.1. Classification (GTDB taxonomy): domain Bacteria; phylum Pseudomonadota; class Gammaproteobacteria; order Pseudomonadales; family Pseudomonadaceae; genus Stutzerimonas; species Stutzerimonas zhaodongensis. Next base: position 427,563 of record NZ_RFFM01000002.1, on the reverse strand, counting down.
TGAACATGCAGATCGCCAACTACATCCGTGGCAAGGCCATCGAGATCCTGATATGTGGCGTGGTGTCGTATGCGGTCTTCGCGGCGCTGGAATTGAACTACGCGGCGTTGATGGCGCTTCTTGTAGGCATCTCTGTCGTGGTGCCCTACATCGGCGCTACTGTCGTAACCATCCCGATAGCCCTGATTGGCTTGTTTCAGTGGGGGCTGGGCGATCAGTTCATCTACCTGATGGTTGCATACGCCATCATCCAGGCGCTGGACGGCAATGTACTGGTGCCGTTGCTGTTCTCCGAGGCGGTTAACCTGCACCCGGTGGCGATCATCTGTTCGGTATTGCTGTTCGGTGGGCTTTGGGGGTTCTGGGGAGTGTTTTTCGCTATCCCATTGGCAACGCTGTTCAAGGCTGTTCTGTATGCATGGCCGCGCAGAGCCGCTACAGTTCCTGTGGTTGAAAGCGTCGTGTAGAGCGAAGAAGGCCGGTATGAACCGGCCTTCTCTCATTTACGATGAAGTGCCTGAGCAGCTTGCAGGACAGCCTCGACGTGCCCCGGGACCTTGACGCTTCGCCACTCGTGACGAAGCACTCCTTCGCTGTCGATCAGGAAGGTGCTGCGATCTACACCCAGATATTCCTTGCCGTATAGCTTCTTCAACTTGATTACATCGAAAAGCTGGCAGAGCTGCTCATCCTTGTCGGAAATGAGCTCGAAGGGAAAGCCCTGCTTGGCTTTGAAGTTCTCATGCGTCTTCAGGCTGTCCCTGGATATACCGAAAACCAGGGTATTGGCCTCGCCGAATGCCTCGTGAAGGTCACGGAACCCCTGGCCCTCAGTGGTACAGCCCGGCGTATTGTCCTTGGGGTAGAAATAGAAGACAGCTTGCTTGCCCTTGAGCGTTTCAAGGCTGACCTGGGATTCGCTGGTGGCGTGAGCGTGAAAAGGCGGGACGTGTTGGTCGATTTGAACTGCCATAGTCGGCCTCCTTGTCAGGGGTTCTGCGGGCGCCAGGGCTCGATCAGTGCATCGAGATTGAGTGCGTCGGCAAAGTCCAGAAATTGATCGCGCAACCAGCTGATCTGCGTGCCGGCTGGAAGCGTCACGGTCAAGGTCGCATTGAGCATGGTGCCGCCGGTCTGAGGGGCCTGGTAGGTGTCGCAAGTCAGGCTCTCGAGCTCAACGCGATGGTCGATGAAGAACTGGCATAGCTCATTGAGGATGTCTGGGCGGTAAACCGAGCTTACATACGCAACGTAGGGCAGCGCCTGAGGGCGGGTTTCCAATGCTTCACTGCGCACTACGTTGGTGGTGAACTCATGCTTCTTGGCCAGCGCCGGAAGTGCCGTTTCCATGCGAGCAAGGGCGTCCCATGTGCCGGTGATCTCCAGAACCAATGCACAGCATTCGCCATGCCGGGTCAAGCGCGTGCTGACGACGGCGCAGCGGTTCTCATTGCTGGTCCTGCAAAGCACGCTGGTAAGCGCCATTGGGTTGCGACCCATTGCGCTGATGACGAGAAACTGTTCTCGGGGTACTGGGGGGGTGGACATTCATGTTCCTGGCGGTAGTGAATCGGTCGGCCAGCCAAGCCGAAAACAGCTAAGGGTAGCGAAAAGCGTTGCGCGAGGGAATGACGGGCCAGCCGTAGTGAGACGAAGGGCGTTGCTGGCGTCTGATCCATCCGACAGTAGGATGCGTCCAGCGTACTCGCAAAGCGCTCGGGAGCCTTGTACCATTACGCCTCTCTTTTTCCGGCAGGAGTGGGTTGCATGATTGCGGGCAGTATGGTGGCGTTGGTCACTCCCATGGACGCGCAAGGTGGTCTTGATTGGGATAGCCTGAGCAAGCTTGTCGACTTCCATTTACAGGAAGGCACCAATGCGATCGTTGCAGTCGGCACCACAGGTGAGGCTTCCACGCTTGAGGTTCCGGAGCACATCGAAGTGATCCGGCGTGTAGTGGATCAAGTCAATGGCCGTATCCCGGTGATTGCCGGAACCGGCGCCAATTCCACTCGCGAAGCCGTCGAACTGACCGAAAACGCCAAGGCTGCTGGCGCCGATGCTTGCTTGCTGGTGACGCCGTACTACAACAAGCCGACCCAGGAAGGCATGTACCTGCACTTCCGCCACATTGCCGAAGCCGTTGCAATTCCTCAGATCCTCTACAACGTGCCCGGCCGTACTGCCTGCGACATGCTGCCTGAAACCGTCGAGCGCCTATCCAAGGTGGCGAACATCATCGGTATCAAGGAGGCGACAGGCGATCTGAAGCGCGGTCAGGAAGTGCTTGATCGTGTCAGCAAGGATTTCCTCGTCTATTCCGGCGATGACGCCACAGCGGTCGAGCTGATGCTGATGGGCGGCAAGGGCAATATATCGGTTACCGCCAATGTCGCGCCGCGTGCAATGAGTGAGCTCTGTGCTGCTGCGATTGCAGGTGACGCGGAGAAAGCCCGGGCGATCAACGCTCTGCTTATGCCGTTGCACCAGACCTTGTTCCTCGAAGCGAATCCGATTCCGGTCAAGTGGGCGCTGCACGAGATGGGCCTGATGCCGGACGGCATTCGCCTGCCTCTGACGTGGCTCAGTCAGCGCTGTCAGGAGCCGCTTCGCAATGCTATGCGTCAGTCCGGTGTACTGGCCTGAATAGTCTCCGGTGTACTGATTTAACAATGAAGGAACATGCATGAAGCGATTGGCCGGCCTATCGACCCTAGCCTTGATCATCTCTGGAACCAGCGGTTGTGGTTGGTTGTGGGGCGACGACGGATATTTCCGCGACCGTGGCAGTGACTACCTGCAGGCTCAACAAGTGCCGCCGATGCAGGTCCCGGCTGGCGCTGCTTTGCGTCCTATCGAGCCGCTGCTTCCCATACCTCAGCAAGTGGCCGATTCACGCTCTACTGGTGAGTACGAAGTACCGCGCCCTCAGCGCCTGTTGATCGCGGAGGAAGCTGGCGAATTCTCTCTGCAAACCTCTGATAGTGCTCGCTGGCTGGTGGCGATGCGTGCCCCTTCGCAGGTCTGGGCTGCGGCTCGGCAGTTCTTTACCGACAATGGCTTTCAGATTGATGAAGAGCGGCCGCAGACCGGTGAGTTCGTAACAGCCTGGCAGACTCGCGATCAGCTGGCGCCGGCGCTGGTGCGCAACCTCGGTCTTGGCGATGGTGAAACCCGTGTGCGGGTCCGGATCGAGCCCGGCGTGCAGCGAGATACCAGTGAGATCTATCTGGTCAGTGTTCAACGTCCTGCCGGCAGCGGTGCTGACGTGGCCTGGCCCGACGCGCCGATCAATGCCGAACTCGATCGCGTGCTGCTTGATGAGTTGCATGCAGGGCTCAACCGTAGCACCGAGCAGGGCGGTTCGGCCTCATTGCTCGCAGAGCGTGAATATGACGCTCCAAGCCGAGTTACGCTCAGCGAGGCAGGTACTGGCAGCCCAGTTCTCCAGCTCGACACGGACTTCAACCGGGCCTGGTCGAGCGTAGGCCGTGCACTGCAGGCCAGCGACATTCTTGTGGAAGATCTGGACCGGAGCCTGGGTGTTTATTACATCAACCTGGCTGAAGGTGCGGCCAACCCTGACGACAAACCTGGTTTCTTTTCTCGGCTGTTCGGCGGTGCGCCGGATCGCGAAAAACTGGATGCACGGGCCGAGCGGTATCAGCTGCGCCTTACCGATGTCAGCGGCAACGTACAGGTCTCGCTCGACAAGGATCTGGATACGGTTGCCCCGGCAGATGTGGCGCGTCGTGTGTTGAACATGCTCAAGGAAAGTCTGGACTGATCGCGCTAATCGATCCGTTCCAGTCAATGCAGGCGAAACCTCTGGTTTCGCCTGTTTCGTTTGATGACAGACCTATTGCCAAGGCTGCGGATCACGCAGCCAGGCGATGACTTGGTAGCCGCGAGAGTCACCATGACCATTACTCCTTCACTCAGCCTCAAGAAAATCTACTCAGGCAAGGTTCGCGACCTCTACGAGATCGACGACAAGCGCATGCTGATGGTCGCAACCGACCGGCTATCCGCTTTTGACGTGATTCTCGCCGAGCCGATACCGGAGAAAGGCAAGATCCTGACCGCGATATCCAACTTCTGGTTCGACAAGTTAGCCGAGCTGGTTCCCAACCACTTCACTGGTGACAGGGTAGAGGATGTCGTCTCAGCCGAGGAATTGCCGTTGGTGGAAGGGCGCGCAGTGGTGGCGAAGCGCTTGAAGCCGGTTGCTGTCGAGGCCATTGTGCGTGGCTACATCGTCGGTTCAGGCTGGAAGGAATATCAGAAAAGCGGAACCGTTTGCGGTATTGAACTCCCGGCTGGTTTGAAAGAAGCAGCCAAGTTGCCGCAGCCAATTTTCACACCATCGACCAAGGCCGCTGTGGGTGATCACGACGAGAACATCTCGTTCGAACAATGCAAAGCCATCATCGGCGAAACGCTGGCCGCTCAGGTCCGTGATACCTCCATTGCGCTCTATACCGCTGCAGTCAAATATGCCGAGACCCGCGGCATCATCATTGCCGATACCAAGTTCGAGTTCGGCCTCGACGAGAATGGCACCCTTACGTTGATGGACGAGGTGCTGACTCCCGATTCCAGCCGATTCTGGCCTGCAGACAGTTATCGTGAAGGGAGCAATCCGCCGAGCTTTGACAAGCAGTTCGTACGTGACTGGCTGGAGTCCACCGGCTGGAACAAGGAGCCACCAGCCCCCCCTGTACCCACTGACGTGGCTCAGAAGACTGCCGACAAGTACCGCGAGGCACTGACCCGACTTACCGCCTGATCGCGAGTTCTACCAACTTGATTTATCGAGGCTGTAATATCGTGCGCACACAGCGGCACGCAAAGCCCTGATAAGCGGGAAAAAAGCAGCTCGGTGGGGTTCGACAATCGTTCGTGAACTGCTATGATGCGCGCCGCTGGAGAGATGCCGGAGTGGCCGAACGGGACGGATTCGAAATCCGTTGTACCCTCGCGGGTACCTAGGGTTCAAATCCCTATCTCTCCGCCACCATAAAAATCGTTGTAAATCAAGCACTTACAGCGATTTGTGAACCTCAATTTGTAGCAACGCTTTGTAGCAGATTCTTGCTCAGTTGCTTCAAGTTGAGGTTTTTTTTCGTCTGTGGTTTGCGTCTGCTCTCCGGCGAGCCTAATTGCTGCTGCTGTACGATACCGAGATGGTAGGTTGGCTCGCTGACGCTTCTTTGAAAGCCGCACCGCGCTGTTGCCGTTGCGCTCGATGAGTAGGCGTAATATGATCAAGACCGCATGGGCGTACCGCCCAACTGTGACAGTCAAGACGAAAAAACCCGAGATTTTGCTAGCTGTTGTTAGGCTAGCGGTGTTGCATGCAGCGCCACGTGGGATGGCGGCCAGGCCTCAGCCTTGGACCGACAATAGACCCCCAGTGATCGGCCTGACTTGCAGAGTGAAGGCGGCTTTCTTTGGGTGTTTTGGTGTAAACAGCTTCGCTCTGCTGCTCCGTTCGGGGATGTCAGGTCGATACCCTAATCTAGGGTCATCATGGACGAATTTTCTTTTAGCAAGACTACCAACCAGTCAATATCTAATATTGCTAACCTTGCTTACGCTCTTGATGTATCTGAAGAGCTGATTGATGAGGCTCTAGCTTTACCAAGCGATCAACGATACACGCCCCATCGTCCCGGCAACGGTAATCGTTTGGTGTATCGTCCTCACCCGCTGATTAGAAAAATTCAGCGAAAAATAAAGAACAGGATCTTGGTTGATCTTGTTCGATATCCTCGGTATCTATATGGTTCATTGCGGGATGTTGGTTTCCCCCGTGACTATATTTCGTGCGCGCAAGTCCACTGTCTGTCAAAAAGTGTTTTGAAAATTGACATAACTAAATTCTTCGATAACATTAGTGCGAATGTTGTTGAAGACATTTATTCAGATTTCTTCAGTTTTCCTTTCCCGGTTGCGGACGTATTAGCGAATCTATGCACTCATGAAGGGTGGGTTCCACAAGGGGCTCCTACATCAAGCCATCTTGCTAACTTGTGTTTTTTTAGGGAGGAGCCTTCTTTAGTCCGGCAGCTGCATCGGCAGGGTCTACGCTATACTCGGCTAATCGATGATATTACCATTTCTTGTGATAGCTACGGATACGACTTCACAAAAGACGAAGAGAGGGTACGGCGCCTTATTACCGAAAAAGGATTTTCAGTAAATGAAGCTAAAACAGGACTGCATTATCAAGGTAACAGTAATATCAAGATACACGGCCTGAGAATAAACTTTCCTAAGCCTCAGATGACGCAGGAAGAATCTCGGAATATTAGGGTTGCAGTACATCAAGTGGAGCAGTGGGCGGCAGAACCTAATTGTCGAACAAGTATCGCGTACAGGAAGCTCTTCGAAAGCACTTCTGGGCGAGTCAATAAGCTCAAGAGATTAAGCCATTCGAAGTATGATCGTTATAGGAAGCGGCTTCAGAAATTATTACCACTGCCTTCGAATAAAGACTATGACAGATGCATAGGCCTTTATAATGGCGTCGTTGCTGATGCGGCTAAAGGTGTTCATAGTTTTAGATACTATCGTCGTTATTGCCTTCTCCAGAATAGGTTGAACCTAATTCAGCGGACTCGCTCATATCGTGCTGAAGCTGTTCGAATGAGGGCGGTCTTGAAAGGGTTAAAGCCGACATACAAAAATGATATTTAATTTTAAAGCGCCTTTCCTTTTTGTTGCGTTTATTCTAACCGCCGGCCTGAGTTTGGCAACCTTCTCTGCGGTGCGTACCGCGATGATCCGTGGCTATTCGTTTTGTTTCTCGGAAGAATGTATCAGATTTGCTGTTCAGGTTTTTGAAGGTTCAATGAGCTTTGCAAAATATACTCTGGAAATTGGCGCATCACTTGCCACGGTAATTGGTGTGTATTTTGCGCTTCAGACTTATATTGATAGTGTGAGAGCGCGAATTTCGGCGGAAAGAAAAGTACATATGATAGGTGTCTTGGAGCATGTGCGTTCTGCCTCTGAAATGTCAGGCGTCATGCTTACTACCAGCCAAGCTAAAGAACTTTATGATTTGATATTTCCAAGGTCGATTGATGGTTGCTTCGATCCGTCTAGAGACTATTTGCTGCGAATCAATAACCTGCGTCAATTTATCAAAACAAGAAGTGCAGGTTATGGAAGTGCTGAAGGGTTTTCCAGGGACGAGCACGCTCGATCTATTTATTCTTTGTTGAAAGTATTTAGTATAGAGTTTGAGGAAGAGCGACCTGCTCATTCCTATAATCACGAAACAATGGCGTTGAAGTTTCTAGATAATTTGAATACTAACATTGGCTGTGCCGATGCTCAGCTGTCCGGTATTGATCGGCTATATAGATCGGCGTTCAAGTCATGAGTTTGACTTTGCTTAGGCGGAGTTGGATGCGTTGGGTGGGCAAGAATCGGTTTAACTTTGAAGATTTGCTGCTACGCAATAAACAGAACGGCATGCCGCAGGTAGTAGCGCGTTTTGCTATGTAAACGATAACGTTGCGTGTGCTGTCTTGTGAGGACGGGCATTTGAGTACTCCAGGTGTCAGATATGAGAGATTGCTTTTTTGGGCAGCGCCAATAACGCTCGCTGCGTTTGCCGTATTTATTTTCACTGTCGGCTACAACACCTATTCGGATAGGGTGAAGGCGAACTGCTACGATGCCGCTGCTAAGATCGTAAATGACGATATTGAAGAATTCTCAAAGGTTTGGGCTGAAATTAAAAGTAGTGGTAGGACTGACAAGGAAGTGGCTATAAAATCTGGGGATGAGGTGATTTATTGGTCACGCCTTCGGACTGAATTAATCATCGGCCTAAATTTTAGATGCTGGCAAGCAATAAGCGATGAAGACCGATTTTTTGAGAGAGACCCGAATATTACAGTAAGGGAGTTGAAGCGATTAGCAGATGAACTAAGGAAGCAGCCCGTAAAGATGTATGGTATTGAAATGCCGGATGTTGCTTCCATTGGTCTAGGCGGCACAAAAATTCAAATTGCAATGTCAAATTTTGTACAGGCCCTTCAGGTCGCTCTGGCTCCAGTGATGCTGTTGTGGCTAGGGAGCCTATATCACACCCGATACCGGGAGATACTAGCTTTTAGGACGCACGCTGATATTCTTAGCGTGCACCCCCACGTAATAAATGTTTTTCCAGTTGGTTATTATCCGACGCTCAAAAAAAGGAATTGGTTGAAGTCTCACGCGCCAGTATTGTGGGCGGTTTGGAGTTTTTTGGTTCGTGTCTCGTTGCTTCTATGCTTTATAGCCCCTGCAGTAGCGTTCTACATTGGTTCACTGTTTTTTCAGCCTGTTTTTGGATACTGGCTACTAAACTTATTTGCCGGTTTTTTGGTGGGTATATATGCTTTTGGCGTGCTGCTTATCGAGGCTGGTGCAGGCCTCAAGCACTTTGAGGGCGAGGTAGCGTTGCGATAGCGCAGATTTTCGGACGTTTTTAAGAGAATCAGCCTGTTAGAATACATCTTAGGCCATGAATACAGTGCAAAATTCGTGTTTACCTGACTTCCACCTTGCTTCTGATCCCTGTTGATGCCAGTAGTATCGCTTTGATGCTATTTGTAGCAAAAATTTGTAGCAAAACCGGCTTGAGGCCCCGTAGACCGCGTGTTTGCTGGGTTTGGAGGGTAAAAATATAATTTCCCTATCTCTCCGCCACTAATCTGAACAACAGAAAGCCCCGCCACACTTAGTGTGTTGCGGGGCTTTTTGTTTTAGGTCCGGTGGCCCCCTTATTGGTTGCTCTACTGCCTGTGGTTCATATTCTCTGAGCGAGCTGGCAACCGTCGCTTTGGCGCTTTTAGAAGGTGCTAATCGGAGTTCAGGCGCGACGGCTGGTGCAGTGACGTGTAGAGGCTGACCACGGTTAGCTCATGGCGGAGTTCGCCAATGAGCTTGCTGACAGCTTTCGCAGTGCCAAAGCCACTCATCTGAATGCCTGCGACGAGAAGGCGCGGCTCTCCGGTGGCGGCGTCGTAGATGCGGATCCTGGCGCTTGATAGATCATGCGAGCAGCGACAAGAGAGCGGCGTGAACGCGGTTTCGACAATAGCGCTGGCCATCTTGAAGGTGATAGGCATGGTAATCCTGAGCAAGCAGAAGGTGTCGGACGTAGGAGCGGTCCGGCCAGGGTCGAGAAAGGTGCCAAGCGGCTGATACGCTTACGCCACTCCAAGCGGCGGTGTCAGCGAGGTGCAGACGAGTGTCGTTTGAGCGCTGTCGTGGGGAAGATAAAGGGCAGCCTCGCCGAAGCGAGGCTTACACACGTTAATCCATTGTTCCTTTTTGCGGATTCCATTTCCGCAATCCTGCAAACGGTCCCGGTTGCTTGCGCATCCCTATGCGTCATGTGCATGCCCATTATTGGGTCTGATGAGAAAGCCCGTAATGGCAAAGTGCCTGCTAATCTTGTAAGCATTCACTTACGGCCGACGAGTGGCAATGTGCTATCTGATTGTCCGTTGCGCGGACATTTAGCGCACGTGCTACAGGCTCAACGAGAGGGATATAGCTCCACCACGACGCCAGGGTTTGGCCGATTCATCACCTGATTCATTGCCTGAACCAGTGAGGCCTGGGTGAAGGGTTTCGCTAATGTATGGCGTCGACGGTTGCCTTCTGTGAGGTCGGCGTAACCGCTCACGAGAAGGACAGGCAGCCCGGGGCGTTCCGTCTGGAGGGTGTCCGCCAGCTGTGCGCCAGTCATTCCGGGCATCATGTGGTCTGTAACGAGGATGTCGAAATGGCTGCGACCTCGCAGCAGGCTCAGTGCGGCCAATGCACTGTCGACAGCAGTAACGCTGTAGCCGAGATCCTCAAGCAGGGCGGAGGTGTTTTCGAGCACCAGCGCATCATCGTCCACCACAAGGACCGTGAGGGATGCACGAGGAGGCACGGCAAGTGCATGAGCGTGATTGCCGCTATTTTCTGAGTTTTCGACGTCATGCTTTTCCGCGCTCATGGTTGAAAGCGGAAGCCATAACTCGATGGTCGTACCCTTTTCAGGCGTGCTATGGACCTGTAGACGGCCGCCAGACTGCTCAGCCAATCCGTGCGCCATCGACAGGCCAAGGCCCGTGCCTTTGCCAGGGCCTTTGGTGGTGAAAAATGGTTCGGTTGCGCGTGCCAGTATTTCAGGGGTCATTCCGCAACCGTTGTCGCATACCACAAGGACGACATATTCCCGGTTGCAGTCTTTGCCCTCTAGCGTCGCTGACCGACACTGGCCTTCGATACAGATCGCACCGCCATTGGGCATCGCATCCCGTGCATTGACGACCAGGTTGATCAGCACCATTTCGAGTTGATTGGCATCCACATACGCCGGCGGCAGGTTGAGCGGGAAGCGCATATCGACAGTAATGTTGGCGTCGACCGATCGCTGCAGCAGTTCGCGCATGTCCATCACCAAGTCCGGAAGCGAGACCGAGCTAGGCCGCAGCTCCTGCTTGCGTGCGAATGTCAGTAGACGTTGGACCAGGCCTTCACCTCGCCGAGTGGCCAGCAGCGCATTCTCGATCAAGTGCTCTATCCGGCCCTCTGCACGGGGCACCCGCTTGCGCAGCAGCTCCAGATTCCCAGCTACTACCGCAAGCAGGTTGTTGAAGTCATGGGCGATGCCTCCGGTCAGCTTGCCGACCGCCTCCATCTTTTGCGCCTGACGCAGTGCGGCTTCTGCCTGACGCCGCTCGCTTATGTTCACCAGCCCGCCCAGAATGAGCGACCCACCGGACACTTCCTCGATTCGCGTCGAAGCCAGCACGTCGACGAAAATGCCCGCCCTGGCGACCAGACGGTACTCGGCATTGAGGCATTCACCGGTTTCCAGTAGTAGCGGCCAGTCATGCTCGAGCATCTGCCGAGCCGAGGCTTCCGTCATGAAGCTGACTAGGTGCCGCCCTAACACGTCCTCGCGGCGGTAGCCGACGAGCGCCAGCCATGTATCGCTCACCGAGGCCAGCCGCCCATCCGAGTCGAGGGAGTGGAGGGGTAGGGGAGTCTTGCTGTAAAGCTCCCGGAAGCGCTCTTCGCTCAGCCGCAAGGACGAGGCCTCCCGCTCGCTTATCATCGCTTTGCGCCTGTCGTGCATCGAGGCTGCCAAACCGAAGTACAACACGATGAATGTGGCGCCCGATACCGCGGAGGCAAGCGTCATCAGGTCCAGCCCTTGGCCGGACATCGGCATGTCCGCGTCGAGTGGCGCAAATCGAGCGCCAGCCATGGCGGCGTAGTGCATACCGGCTATGGCAAATCCCATCGCTACTGCCGATACGCCTTGCAGCAAGGGTCTCGCTCCCTTGTCTGATAACCATAGCGCAACGGTGGATGCGCCAATGGCAATCCCGAATGACAGCGCAACCCATGCTCGGTCGTAGCTCAGCTCGGCGTGCAGGGTCATGGCCTCCATACCGATGTAGTGCATGGCGCCGATACCTAGCCCCATGAAAAGGCCGCCGACGCCTAGCGTGATGAGGTTAGAGCGGGCTCCTACTGCGAAGAAGCTGATGGCGGTTACCAGTATCGGCACGAAGAACGACAGTGCCGTCAAACCAAGATCGTACTGGATGTCCATTCCGGGCATGCCTAAGGCAAGCATGCCGATGAAGTGCATGGACCAGATGCTCAGCCCCATGCAGGCGGCTGCGGCGGCCAGCCATACATGACGGGGCCAGCCGTGCGCGACGCGCGATCGCCCAGCGAGATCAAGGGCGGTAAAGGAGCCAGCGACTGCAATCAGTATGGAAAGGGCGACCAATGCGAGGTTGTAAGTCGTATGCATGGGCGTTCACTACCGATGTTGATGATTGGAGTTTTGCATGCCTATCGAAGCCCGACGTAGATATAGACAAGCGGCAGCAATCCTCTAGATACCCGGTTTTCGATCTTGCTATCGGTGAATGGACGGGGTTCGAGCCGTGCTCAACCATTCAAACACCGATATTTCTTGCTGCAACCAATGTGCAGCTCGATATCACTGTGACATCATTCGCGTCGCTATAATTCGCGAGAGAAAAAACATGGGAACGGTGATACTGCTAACGCTCATGGCAAGTTCTATTGCCCTTAGCTTCTACTTGATGTGGAAGGCATTCAGCGTGTTGCCAAAGCACTCAATCAGTGAGCAACGTCAATCCGCCCCGTTAGTTCCCGAACCTACAGCGGCCAGTTCCATGCCTGAGGCCGTAAGCGCCAAACCCTGACCGTCGCCTGACAGCTGCAACCCTCAGCAGCACGGTCGCGTTTGACAACACAACCGATCTCCTTGGCTGCTAAGCCATCAATCCATGCTGTCCCCTTCGTCCTCGCCGGCTTCGTCTTCTTCAGTGACTTCCGGTTCGCTGTTGGGGTGGTTGGTCATGCGCGGATCCGGGTCCTCGCCCGTTGGGTTCTGATACCCATGAGCCGATGCGTCGTCGTTCTGTTGCTGCCGGCTTTGGCGGGAATCTTGTCCGCTCTCCGATGGCGCCGCATGAACTGCCGTGCCCGCCAGCAGCGCAGCCAGAAGCGTGGCTGTCATAGTCGAAATGTTCATCTATTAGCCCTCGATGCAATAAGCGGATGCTCTCTGTTTGGGACCTGCCCCATAGGCGATTGTTCGGGTGCCTGCGATCGCCGGGCCTGAAAGAAACCGGGCTGGCACGTCGCTGCTGTTGTGCTGTCTTAGGCAAGCAAGCGACTCCGAGGACTAAAATGATCGATTGGCTAAAAGACAATCACCAGCTGATATCGCTGGTGATATCCGCCAGCACCCTGCTGGTTTGGGTGTTCTATGCCCAACTTCTGTTGCTCAACTTCCAGCGTCAGCGCAAACCGAGCCTCATCATTAATCGAGGGGCGGGGCATGGGCTGAGTTCGCTCTGCCTGATTTCGAACATGAGCGCTGAACCCATGTTCATCAACCAGTTGGTGGTGCGCATCGAATCGTCCAAGGGGCCTTTGGAACTCGATGTCACCGATATACGCCAGAGCATCGACGACGAGACAGCAGCATCGCCCGACCTGGCCATTTATCAAGCGACACACCAAGGGCCGATACGCAGCGGTGACTTCATCCATGTCGGTACTTTCAAAGGCATGCTGCAAGGCGTCGCGGAACGTCACGGAATCGAGCTGGACGGTTACAAGCCTGTTGGGGACTGGAAGTTCCACACCCTTGAGGTGCGCGCTGTAGCGTTTTACGGGCCTGAACGTCATCCCATAGGCGTGCTGCGTCGGTTTCAATTGGCTGACCGTGGCGAGCCGGATTGCGTATTGATACCCGAGAGCCCATTCACTGAGCAGCTGCTGTCTCGTCGCGATCGTCGCACAGTGCTTGGATGGCTCAAGGAGACGCCCTAGCATCGGGAATTAGCGGGCAGGGCGGGCCGCCGTCTCTGCTAGCCTTTGTCGAAACTTGTATGCATAAGCCGCCGGCCAACCGTGCCGGGCTGCGCAGATGCCACTCAGGAGGAATGCTCATGCGAATCGCCGTATTCAGTACCAAGCCGTACGACCGGACCTTTCTCGACAAAGCCAACGAAGGCCACGGCCATGAGCTCGTGTATCTGGATGCCCGGCTGACAGCCGAAACGGCACCGCTGGCTGCAGGGTTTGCGGGCGTGTGCGCCTTCGTCAACGACAAGCTCGACGCCGAGGTCCTGCAGCTGCTTCATGCCAAAGGCACCAGGCTGATAGCCCTGCGCTCGGCGGGCTTCAATAACGTCGACCTGCCTGAGACCGAAAGGCTAGGTATGACCGTAGCGCGCGTACCGGCGTACTCCCCACATGCGGTGGCAGAGCATGCAGTGGCGCTGGTGTTGAGCCTCAATCGGATGACCTTTCGTGCCTACAACCGTGTGCGCGAAGGTAACTTCTCGCTTGATGGCCTCCTTGGCTTCGATCTTTATGGCAAGACGGTTGGTGTGATCGGCACCGGCAAGATCGGTTTGATCTTCGCAGACATCATGCATGGCTTCGGTTGCAAGATACTGGCTTACGACCCATTCCCCAGTCCGGACGCCAAGGCCTTCGTCGAGTACGTTGCGCTGGACCGCCTGATGGGCGAGGCGGACATCGTCTCCCTGCATTGCCCACTGACACCGGAAACCGATCACCTGATTGACTCCAGCGCAGTTGCACAGATGAAGGACGGGGTGATGCTCATCAACACCGGCCGCGGCCGGGTGATCGATACCAAGGCGGTGATCGAAGGGCTCAAAAGCGGGAAGATCGGACGCCTTGGGCTGGACGTATATGAGGAAGAGGAACACCTGTTCTTCCAGGACCTGTCCCAGCGCGTCATCAGCGATGATCAGTTCATGCGCCTGACCACCTTTCATAACGTACTGATCACCGGGCATCAGGCGTTTTTCACCGCCGAGGCGCTGACCAACATCGCCGATACCACCATCGCCAACATCACCGCTTTCGAGAGTGGCAGCGGCACCTTGCATCGGGTCGCTGCGGACAAGATCGCCTGATGTCGAGTCTGCTGCTCGCCGGGCTTGCGGCAGTTCCGATCATTGCAATTCTTGTATTGATGGTCGGCTTTCGATGGTCGGCCGCGCGCTCGGGTAGCGTCGGCCTGTTACTCGCCCTTGGCATCGCCTGGTTCGCATTCGGGTACGGCACGCGGGTACTCCTGGAGCTGGGCGTGGGGGTTGCCACTGCAGGGGCGTTGGGTGAAGCGCTGTTCCTGGCGCTGACCATCCTCTGGATCATCTTTCCGGCGCTGTGCATCCATGAGTTGCAGTCCCGCACGGGTGCGATCGACGTGTTGCGCGAGGCAATGGGGCGACTGTCTGACGATCCGCGAATCGTTGCCCTGCTGGTGGCCTGGTTTTTCGTGCTGTTCATCGAGGGCGCCGCAGGTTTTGGTACGTCTGTGGCCCTGGCCGCGCCATTTCTGGTGAGTGCCGGATTTGGCCGGGTGGAGGCGGTGAGCATTGCCTTGATCGGTCATGCGGTTGGCGTATCCTTTGGCGCGGTGGGCACGCCGATCCTGCCGCAGTTGGCGGTCACGCCGTTCAGCGGCGGCGAACTGGCAGCGGCCACTGCCAACTACCATGTGCTGCTGGGTTGGTTGATGCCCTTGGTGGTCATGTGGCTGGTCTCGCGCGCATTTGCCGGCAGTCGACAGATCTCCCTGACGCAGTGGCTGTGGCCACTATTCGCCGCGGTGGCATTCCTGCTTCCCTTCTACCTGATCGCGGTATTCATCGGACCAGAACTGCCCACGCTTGGCGGCGCCTTGCTCGGTGCGCTGATCTTCGTCGCGGTTCTCGTAGGCTTGCGGCGTCGTGAAAACCGCCCCCAAGCCGGGCAGCTCAGCGCATCCGGGCATCAACTGCTGCGAGCATCGGCACCCTATCTTGCGCTGGTTGCGCTGGTGCTGGTGACACGGCTGATCACGCCGATACGCGAGGCCTTGCAGGGCATTACCCTGGCGTGGCAGTTCGAGGCATTCAGCGGCAGCATGGCCGTGCTCTATCACCCCGGCACCTTGCTGCTGCTGAGTTTCCTCATCGGCGCAGTCTGTCAGCGCGCGGCTTTGGCGGAGGTTTCTGCATCGGCCGGGCAGGTCCTCAGGCGCATGGTGACAGTGACCTTGGCGCTGGCTGCGATGCTGGCGTTATCGCGTGTGATGGTGCACGCGCAGATGATCGATACGTTGGCATTGGCTGCAGCGAGCGCCACGGGAAGTACCTGGCCGCTGTTCGCGCCCTTTGTCGGGGTGTTGGGTACCTTCGTGACCGGCTCGGCTACTGCATCCAACATTCTGTTCAGCGATTTCCAGCAAGCCACGGCTGAACGCCTCGGCATGCCCGCGCTGCCATTGCTGGGCGCACAGGGCTTTGGCGCGGCGGTCGGCAATATCATTTGTCCTCACAACATCGTCGCCGCCAGCGCTACCGTAAGCCTGGTCGGTCAAGAGGGCGAGGTGCTGCGCCGTACGCTGGGCCCAGCGCTGATTTATGCCTTACTGGGCGGGATGCTGGCGCTCTGGGTGTTCGTCTAGTCGAACAGCTGGCGCAAGCCGCTGGGCGCGAGCCCGGTCCAGCGCTTGAACGAGCGGCGGAAGTTAGTGGTGTCGTTGAAGCACAGATAGTTCGCGACTTCTTCGTTGCTGTAGCCCTTCATCTGGTAGAGGTAAAGCGCCACATGCTTGCGCGCCAGATCGAGCTGCTCCTGAAAGCCGGTGCCATGTTTGTGCAATTTACGTTTAAGCGATGCCGGGCTCATGTCGAAGGCCTGGGCGACGCGCTCCAGGTTAAGCGGCGAACGAATGTTGGCGTGCAGGTGATCGTACAGCTGATCGATGAAGCTGCCTGACCATCCGAGCTTTTCAAGCTGAGCCTGACTTGCCTGCAACGCGACGCGTCCAGCAGTCGCCGAAGCGTTTGGCCATGGCTGGTGCAGGTATTCCATGGGCAGGCTCATCATCGTCATCTGGCTATCGAACGCCAGTTCTTCGCCCAGATGCACCCAGTACTGCTCTATATGCCGCGGCTGCGCATAGGCGAGGTGAAAACGCCAGGGCAAGCGCGTACCCGACAACCGCCGCGTCAGGGCAAACACTGCAGTCAGGCAGGCTTCGGTGATGAACCGTTGCTGCTCCCCGGTACCACAGCTGTCTGTCCAGAACAGGTGCAGCTGCTTTTCGTCATGCAACATGCGCGGCGTCAGCAATGGGCAGAGCAGGGCGCGGAATTGCCGCAACTGCTCAAGTGCCTGCTGCAGTGAAGCTGAGTGGGTCAGGGCATGACTGACTTCGCCATAATGGCCCGGCAGCAACCGCTGGCCGAACAGAAAGCTGCTGTCATCCGCAGCCAACAGGCGTTGTGCGTTGCTGATCAACATCCGGAATTGATCGGGGCTGATACGCGCCTCGCCGCTGGTCACGTCCTCGTAGAACAGACCGCTGCCCCGAAGCAACTGGTGGCTGTCGATTCCGCGCGATAGCGCCAGGTCAATCAGCACGGCTGGCTGATGGTGCGCTGCGATGAAGCGGGTATCGCATTCGTAGCCGAGGGGCATGGTCATAATCAGGCGCAGCGCGGTAGACGTTGCTTGGCTTTCGCCAGGCAGAGGTTCAGACGTTTAAGCAATTGTTCGGCGTTCTCGTCGATGGCCATGACTGCAGCGGTGCTGGCATGGATATACAGCCGTTCGCCTTGCTGCTCGGTCCTGTGCGCGAGGCTGGTGACGGCCTGTTGCAGTTCACCCGCGATAAGGCGCGCCTGGGCTTCCCCGGTATTGGGCAGCACTGCCACGAAACGGTCTCCGGCCAGCCGGCACAGGAGGTCCTGGCGGCGCAGATTGAGCAGCAGCAATTGCGCCATCGCCTGCAACACAGCGTCGCCCTCGGCCTGGCCATAGCGCTGGTTGATGGCGTTGAAATCGTCTATATCCACCACCACAAGCGACAGCGGCTGCGCCTGTTCATGGGCTTGCGCGAGGGCTCGCTGCAGTTGTTGCCTGAGGTATTCGGCGGCGCCGAGTGGCGTTAGCTTGTCAAACAGGCGGTGCTCGCGGAACAGTTTTTCGCGCTTACTCATCTGTTGGCTGATGGCGCGCTGTTCCTGGTTCAGGTGATAGATGCCGAGCGTCAACAGCAATAGGCCGATGGGCATCGGCGCAGTCTCCAGCCAGTTGTCCCAGATGGCCTGCTCCGGCAGGTGAATGAATTCATCCAGCGTGTCCATCCACCAGGAAAAGAACACGCAGCTAAGACCCAACGCGAGCAGCCGCGTTACCCGACCTGCCGGGCGGCTGTGCAGCAGCATGATCAACCAGACGAGGGACAGCACGGCCGAGCCGCCTTCGCCGGCGACGTCCATCCAGTTGATCTCGGCCCAGGTTTTGATTTCACCTGTTGCGAGGTAGATCTGCAGACCGGCGTTGGCCGCGAAGGCGAGACCGAGCAGGGTCAGGGTGTGGAGTTTCAGCAGGGATTTCATCGGGTCTCCGTGGCGAGGCGTGCCAGTGCGTGAGGGCACGGAAACAGATGGATGTGACGGTTGGATGAATGGGGTGGGGGTTGAATTGGCTCAGAGGTTTTTAGGGGGTCGTTCGAGTTTTGTGTGTGGGGCGGGATCGAGGAGTTGATTGAAGGCTTGGTTTCGCCCTGCTGGGCGAAACCAGCGTCCCGGACCACGCGGCAACGGGCAGCGGCACGAACCGCTACTCCAGACATGCCTCACCCCGCAGCCCATCAAAACAGGTCATATCAGCTCAATCCCCACCCAAAACCATCCCAATAACCGCCATCAAGCGCCCTGGCACCAACCCCTGTCACAGAACCGCCATATCCCGACCCTACCGTCCGCTCCAGTTCCGGGATGGACCCGGTAATCAGCGTTCGGGGGATTGTTCATGAGCACATACCGCAGCGGCATCCGTCATGCAGGGTTCCGTATCAGCCTGCTGGCCCTGGCTGTCAGCGCCGGTTCGGCCTGGGCCGAGGAGCCGCTTGTCATGGAGCACGTCGAAGTGATCGGCCAGGCCGTCAGCATCGACGAAGCATTGAGGGAACAGCGCAGCTCCGACAGCGTGAAAAGCGTCGTCCATGCCGATGGCATCGGCCAGCTCCCCGACGACAACGCTGCGGAAGCTTTACAGCGCATCCCCGGCCTGTCCGTCGAGCGCGATCAGGGTGAGGGCCGCTTCGTCAGCGTGCGCGGCATCGCGCCGGACCTGAACAGCGTCACCATCAATGGCACCCTCGTGCCCTCGCCGGAGAGTGGCCGCCGTGCGGTAGCACTGGACGTGCTGCCTTCGGAACTGGTGCAGTCGCTCTCGGTGGTCAAGACCCTCACGCCGGACATGGATGCCAATTCTCTGGGCGGCACCATTGAGGTGGAGAGCCTCTCGGCTTTCGACCACGATGGACTGTTCTACAGCCTGAGCACCGAAGCCAGCTACGACGAGAACGTCGGCAAGACCAGCCCGAAGTTTTCCGGTGCCATCAGCAACCGCTTCAGCCTGGGCGATGGCGTCGACAACTTCGGAGTGGCCGCAGCACTGAGCTGGCAGGATCGCGACTTTGGCTCGGATAACGTGGAAACCGGCGGGGCCTGGGATTTCGAAGATGGCGCCCGGCTGGAAGAGTTCGAGCAGCGCGACTACGAGATCACACGCGAGCGGACCGGGTTCGGCCTTAACTTCGATTACCAGCCGGACGAGCTCAGCAGCTATTACCTGCGCACGCTGTACAGCCGTTTCAAGGACACCGAGACCCGCAATGCCGCCGGTGTCGAGTTCGAAGATGCGCAACGGGCCGGCGAGCTGGGCGATGCCGAGGGCTGGCGTGAGCTGAAGTCCCGCGAGGAAACCCAGACCATCCAGTCCTACGTGTTCGGTGGCGAACGCATGATGGGCCTATGGACCCTCAGCGGTCAGGTTGGCTACAGCGAGGCCCGCGAGCGCAACCCGGGCGGCATTTCCAGCGCGACGTTCGAGGGTGACTTCGCTGATGTCGGTTTCTCGAGCACTAGCAAACCGCGACTGACAGTCGATCCGTCTTTTTACGATCCGGCCAGCTTCGAGCTCGACGAGATCGAGTGGGAGAAGAGCGACGCTCGCGACAAGGAAAAGAACATCCGTCTGGATCTGGCTCGTGATTACGACCTCCAGGGCTACGCCTCGCAGTTCAAGTTCGGGGGCAAACTCAGCCGGCGCGACAAGACCAACGACGTGGAGACCTGGGCCTACGATGATTTCGACGACCTGACACTGGCTGACTTTCAGAGCGGCAATGTGGACTACGCGCTGGGCCGCTTCGGCTCGGGAATCAGCGCCAGCGGTCTGAAGGGCCTGATTGGTGGCCTCGACGCGAGCGAGTTCTTCGACGAAGAAGAGTCGCGCATCGGTGACTTCGACATGAGTGAAGACATTAACGCGGCCTACTTCATGAATACCGTGGATCTGGACAAGTGGCGCATCATCGCCGGCTTGCGCTACGAGGGCACCGAGTTCAGCGCCAAGGGCACCGGCTTGCGCGAAGGTGAGTTCGAGGCCGTGTCCAGCGACAACCGTTACGACCATTGGCTGCCGGGTCTGCACGCTCGCTATGAGCTGACGCCCGATACCTATATCCGTGCCGCCTGGACCAATACCGTAGTGCGCCCGACGTTCGAGCAGCTGGCGCCCGGCTTCGTCATCGATGGGGACGACGCGGAGTTCGGCAATCCGGAGCTCAAGCCGCTCGAGTCGACCAACTACGACCTTGGCATCGAGCACTACATGGGCCGTGCGGGCGCCGTGTCGGCTTACCTCTTCTACAAGGACATCGACAACTTCATCTACAACACCGACCTGGCCGGCACTGGCCAATGGACCGGGTTCGATGAAGCGCTGAGCTTCGAGAACGGCAGCAGTGCCAAGCTCTATGGTGTCGAGTTGTCCTATTCGCAGAAGCTCGATTGGCTACCTGCGCCCTGGAACGGCGTGCTGCTGGGCGCCAACGCGACCTTCAGCAAGTCCGATGCCGACATCGAAGGGCAGGGCAGCCGGCGTAGCATCGATCTGCCGAACCACTCCGATACCGTCGGTAATTTGATGGTCGGCTGGGAGAACGAAGTGTTCAACATGCGTCTGGCCGCCAACTACAAATCCGAGTACCTCGCGGAAGTGGCCGGTATCGATGACGCAGCCCACGACCTCTACGCAGACGATCAGCTGTTCGTGGACTTCAAGGCAGGTTACTTCATCACGCCGAACCTGCAGGTGACCCTCGAGGCGCTGAACCTCACGGACGAGTCTTACTTCGTCTACACCGGGCGCAAGAACTACAACGCCCAGTACGAGGAATACGGCCCGACCTACAAGCTCGGCCTGACCCTGACGCACTTCTGACCAACTTCGACTTTTTTGCCGCCTCGCCTCTGCTCTGTTCCCCTTTTCAGAGCGGTGGCGGCCCGCGGCTGCTGATTGGAAAAACCATGTACATGACATTGCATAAACCCATGCTGCTCAGCCTCTGCATTGCGCTCGCGGCCTGTCAGTCCGGTGCAGACATCGAGCCTGGCAACCAGGCTGCACCGAGCCTGAGCATCAAGGCTACAACTCCGCTGGAGGCAGAGAGCGCACAACTGATTTCAGAAACAGGATTCTGGCGGGATGCTTCGCAACTGGTCGTCAGGCCGGATTCGCGGGGCTTGCAAATCCTCGACGTCCAAGGCGCGGTGATCGGCGATTTCAAAGGCCGCTTCGAAGGGCTGGATCATCGTATCGGTGCGCAAGGCATGCTGATCGCCACCCTCGACTCCAAGCGCCAGCAGGCCATGTTGCTAGGTATCGACAGCCAGCATCGCTGGAGCCAACCGCTGTATATCCCGCGGACAAGTTTCGCTATCGAAGGCCTGTGCCTGTACCGCGACGCGGCGCGTAACAGCTTCCTCTTTCTGGTCGGTGAAGAAGGTATCGGCGAGCAATGGCTGGTCGCCTCGGACATGCGCCCACTCGCAACTCCCCAGCGCGTACGCGGGCTGAGCCTGCCGCCGGAAAGCGGCTACTGCCAGGTGGAGGATCAAACCGGCGAGCTGATCGTCAACGAAGAAGGCGTGGGCCTTTGGCATTACGCGGCGGCTGCCGAAGCACCACTCGTCCGCCAACCCGTAGACATCGTTCAGCCCTTCGGTGGGATCGCCGAAGCCGCTGCCGGCATGGCACTGGTGCCGGGCGGATTGCTGGCGTTGGACCCGGAAGCTGGCGCGCTGCACCTCTATGGGCAAGACGCCGACACCTGGCGTAGCCATTCGGTAATACCGCTCGAAGGCTTTGATGAGCCCGAGCAGATCAGCGCTCGATTGACCGAGCGAGGCCTCGAATTGCTGCTGACCGATGAGCGTGGCGCCCACTCGGCTCGTCTGGATTGGCAGCCTCCAGCGCCCACCGCGACGCCTGTCATTCCGATGCTGCCGGCTCAGGTCCAGACCGATCCGGTGCCGCACCTGGGGGATGCTGCCGATGACCCGGCGATCTGGGTCAACGCCAGCGACCGCGCCCGAAGCCGTGTGCTGGGCACCGACAAGAAGGGCGGGCTCGGCGTGTACGACCTCTCCGGCAAGCAGCTCCAGTACCTGTCCGTCGGGCGATTGAACAATGTGGACGTGCGCACCGGCTTTGTTCTCGGCGGCAAGCGGGTTGACCTTGCCGTGGCCAGCAATCGCGATCACAACAGCCTGCATCTGTTCGCCATCGATCCAGCGAGCGGCCAGCTGAGTGACATCGGCCAGATCGCCACGCCGATCACCGATATCTATGGACTGTGCATGTTCAAGGACCGCGAGGGCGCTATCCACGCAATCACCAACGACAAGGACGGTACCTTTCTGCAGTACCGCCTTGACGGAACAGGCGGCTCGCCGCGCGGCGAGCTGGTACGGCAGTTCAAGGTCGGCAGCCAACCCGAGGGCTGCGTGGCCGATGACCGGGCGCAACGGCTCTTTGTCGGCGAGGAAGACGAAGCGGTCTGGACACTTGATGCCCGCGGCGATGCGCCGGCGAAGCTGGAAAAGGTCATCGGTGTCGGCGGCCCGTTGCATGACGATGTCGAGGGGCTGGCGCTCTATCAGGGTGAGAAGGCCGATTACCTGGTGATCTCGAGTCAGGGCAACGACAGCTATCTGGTGCTCGATGCCACGGCGCCCTATGCCGTTCGCGGCGCCTTTCGCGTCGGTTTGAATGCCGAGTTCGGTATCGATGGCGCATCGGAAACCGATGGGCTGGAGGTCACTTCGGCCAACCTCGGCGGTATCTGGAGCCGCGGCATGGTGGTGGTACAGGACGGTCGCAAGCGCATGCCCGAAGGCGCTCAGAACTACAAGTATCTGCCATGGGCAGCGGTTGCCGACGCGCTGGGGCTGGACTGACCTCGGTCGCATGGGCGCGTCAGGTGACGCCCGTGGCGTTGCCTGAACCTAATCAACGAGTGCCTTCTCACGGAACGGCCAGAGGAAATACTGATGCAAAGTGAACACATGTCGGTCTGGGGTCTGATCAGCGAAGCCAGTGTGGTGGTGCAACTTGTGATGGTGATTCTGGTGCTGGCTTCGATCGCCAGCTGGTACATCATCATTCAGCGTGGCGTGTCCTTGCGCCGCAATGAGCGCCTGGTGAGAGGGTTTCTGCAGCGCTTTCGCAGCGGTGCAGAGCTGACGCAGTTGTATCGTGAAGGCGGTGATCAGGCGCTGCCCCGAGAGGCGGCACTGCAGCACATCTTTCACGCGGGCTTTCAGGAATTCAGCCAGCTGCAGCGCCAGCCGGGCATTGCTCCGGATGCGGTGATCGATGGGGTGGAGCGCAGCCTGTATGTCGCGATATCCGAGCAGGAAGAGCGCTTGGAAGGCGGTTTGCAGTTCCTCGCCACGGTCGGTTCGGTCAGCCCTTATATCGGCCTGTTCGGCACGGTGTGGGGGATCATGAATTCCTTCCTTGGTCTGTCCATGGTTCAGCAGGCGACGCTTTCAACCGTTGCTCCGGGCATTGCCGAAGCGCTGATCGCCACGGCCATCGGCCTGTTCGCGGCCATTCCCGCCGTGATGGCCTACAACCGGTTTTCCGCCCGTGGCCAGACCCTGAGCGCGCGCTACTACAGCTTCGCCAACGAGCTGCAGGCGCGCCTGCATCGGCGCCTCCATGCCGGATCGCCCAGCGTCGCCGCGGCCGCCTGAAGGAGCTTCGCCATGCTGGTCAAACCGCAGCGTAAACACGGCCCCAAAGCCGAAATGAATGTGGTGCCTTACATCGATGTGATGCTGGTGTTGCTGGTGATTTTCATGGTGACTGCGCCGATGCTGGTGCAGGGCGTGAAGATCGAATTGCCCAAGGTCGCCGCCGAGGCGCTGCCCATGGAGAACGAACGGCAGATCCTGACCCTCTCGGTAAAGGCTGACGGGGGCTTTTACTGGCACCTGGGCAGCGAGCTGAATGCAGAGGATCAGACCGACAGTGCCATCGACCTCGATGACATGCGCGAGAAGGTCGCGGCGATCATCGCCGAGCGGGGCGATACCCAAGTCTACGTACGCGCCGATGATGCTGCCGATTATGGGCGCGTGGTCGCGGGGATCGCCGAACTGCAGCGTGGCGGAGTGGTGAATCTTGGTCTGATCACCGAGGCGCCGCCTGGGCAGTCTGAGCCATGAGTAGCCTGACCATGACGCTACCGGCGGGCTTCCCGGTTGCGCCTGCGCAGTGGCGCAGCCACGCCGGTGCGGCGGTGGTAACCCTCGCGCTGCACGCGGGGGTGCTCGGTCTGTTACTGCACGGCTGGACGCCGCAGCTGAGCGCCCCGAGTCAGACGCAGGTGCTCAAGACCCAGCTGATCAGCCTGCCAGCTCCCAACCCAGTCGAAGAGCCCGAACGGGCACCGGAACCGGCTCCGCTGATCGATAAATCTATTGAGGAACCGCAGGTCGATCCGCAGATCGAACAGCAGCGCCTGGAACAGGCAGAGGTAGCGTACAAGCGCGCCGAGCAGGAAAGGTTGGCAGAAGAGGCGCGCATCAGGGAGCAGCAACGCATCAATGAGCAACAGCGCAAAGAGCAGCTGGAGCGCGAACGGCAGGATCGGCTGGAGGTTGAGCGTCAGCAGCATGAGGCCGAACGTCGCGAGCTGCTGGCCCGTGAGGAGCAACAGCGCCAACAGGCGGCGCGTGCAGAGGCATCGGCCGCTGCAGAGCGGGCTCGCCAGGCAGCCGCAGCCAGCCGTCAGTACCTGCCCATCGCCAAGGACGCACCCGACTACCCCTCGCGTGCGCTCGACAAGGGCATCGAGGGCACCTGCACCGTCACTTATTCGGTCAACCCTCAGGGGCGGATCGAAAACCCGAAAGCGCTGGAAGACTGCCATCCGCTGTTTATCCGACCGTCACTTACGGCTGCTAAGAGCTTTCGCTACCAACCTCGGATTGTCGACGGTCGCGCCGTGACCGTTCCCGAGGTCAAGAACACCTTTCACTACCGCATCCAGTGATGCGGGCTGGACCCACTTTGCAGAACGAGTCACTGATGAATCAGGATTTCCAGAGTTTCCACACCAATCTTTCCGCCCTTGACGACCAGGCGATCAACCCGAGCACCAACGCCTCGCTGGAGCAGCTTGTCGATCGCAGCCGGCGCAACCTGCTCAAAGGCGGGATGGGCCTTGCAGCACTGGGATTTCTCGGCGGCAGTTTGGGCGCCTGTCGCAGCGCCGTGCAGTCCGAGTCGCTGATCGGTTTCAAGGGAATCCCGACGCAGCTCGACCCGACCTTCGACAGTGTGCAGGTAGCGCCGGGCTACAGTGCTCGGACGTTCTTTTCCTGGGGTGATGCCGTCATGGCCGACGCCCCGGAGTGGAACCCGGACGCCAGCGACGACTGGCAAGCTCAGCTCAAGCAGGCCGGTGACAACCATGACGGCATGCACTTCTTTCCGTTTCCCGAGAACCCGGATAGCCACGGCCTGCTGGTGATGAACCACGAGTACGTGAACCCGCCTCTTCACCCTAACGGCATGACGTTTACCGATGGCAAGCGCCCGTTGGATGAGGTGCGCAAGGAGCAGGCGGCCCACGGCGTCAGCGTCATCGAAGTGAAAAAGGATGCACAGGGGCAATGGCAACGGGTTATGCCGTCGCGCTACAACCGGCGCATATCCGGCATGACCCCGATGGCGGTCAGCGGCCCGCTGGCCGGCAACGATGCGATGAAAACCGCATCCGACCCGGGCGGGCGCGAAATCATCGGCACGCTGAACAACTGCTCGAGCGGCTTCACGCCGTGGGGCACCTATCTGGTGTGCGAGGAGAACTGGCACAACTATTTCGTCAACCATGACGCCGAGGACATGGCCAAGCGCGTGTCTCACAAGCGATATGGCATCGAGGGCAAGGGCCTGAGCAAACTCTACGGCTGGGAAACGGCCGACCCGCGCTTCAATGCCACCCCCGATCCGACGCAGCCTCACGGCGGTCATGTACATGAGCCGAACCGTTTCGGTTGGGTGGTCGAGGTCGATCCTTTCGATCCAGCGAGCAAGCCGGTCAAGCGCACTGCATTCGGCCGTTATTGCCGCGAGTGCTCGGTGCTTTCGCTGGGCGAAAACGGGCGCATGGCCTTCTATTCGGGCGACGACACAAAAGGCGAGTACGTTTACAAGTTCGTCCCAAGCGGCCGCTACGTAGCGGGAGATGATCAAGCCAATCGCCAGCTACTTGATGACGGCACTCTCTACGTGGCGCGGTTCAACGCCGATGGCAGTGGCGAGTGGCTGGCGCTGGTGCACGGACAAAACGGGCTGACCCGCGAGAACGGTTTTGCCGATCAGGCCGAAGTGCTGCTCAATGCCCGTGCCGCGGGTGACCATGTGGGCGCCACACCCATGGACCGCCCTGAGTGGGTAGCCGTGCACCCGCGCAGCCGCGAGGTCTACGTGACGCTGACCAACAACGACAACCGCGGCGTGAAATGGCCCACCGACAAGGCCAACCCGCGTCCTGCGAATCTGCACGGCCAGATCCTGCGCTGGAGCGAGAGGGATGCTGACCCGACCGCGACCGCATTCACCTGGGAGATCTTCCTTCTGGCAGGCGAGCAGCCCGGAGCCAAGGATGCAGTGGGTCAGCCAGTACCGGCCAACCTCACCGGCACCATCAACGGCGACATTTTTTCTTCGCCCGACGGGCTGGCTTTCGACAATGCCGGCCGGTTGTGGATCGAGACCGACTTTGGCGACGAGGAAACGGCGATGCAGGCCATGGGCACTAACCAACTGCTCTGCGCTGATCCGCGCACGCGTGAGGTGCGTCGCTTCCTGGTCGGCCCGCGCGGCTGCGAGATCACCGGCATCACCTGGAGCCCGGACTACCGCACCATGTGGATCAACGTGCAGCACCCAGAGCTGAGCTTTCCCGCCAGCGACGGCAAGTCGCGCCCACGATCTTCCACTGTGCTCATAACAAAGGACGATGGGGGCGTCATCGGGACCTGATGCATCGCAGTCGCTCATCCCAGCCGTTCCGCTCCGCGCTGGGGTGCGTGGAGCGAGCTGCCGCCGCAGTCTGGATTTGATCTTGAAGCGGTCAGTTCCACTGTCCTCGGTCTTATACTCCGAAGCCGCAACAAAACTTTATGAAACAAAATATTTCGTGGGCAGTCTTTTGAATACCCAGACGAAACGTAGGTGTCTGCGGGCGGAAATGTAACCGCTCTCGGTAATTCACTTCGTTTCGCCAAAGTCTGGTGAGTGCATGGCCAGTTCGGTCTGCACATCACTTCAAGGGACCCGCATGAAATCAGATACTCCTCGTGGATTGACTCGCCGTCAGCTTCTCTTCTCCTCAATGACTGGACTTGCTGCGGGCGCTGCTGCGACTGCCAAGGCAGCCACGCTTACTGGCATCCCTCCCTGGCAGCCCTTCGATCATAACGGCCCGATGCACTATGACTCGCCTGGTTGGCGGTTCTTTACTGAAGACGAGGTCCGCGTGGTGACCGCCATGGTTGATCGGCTGATCCCGGCTGATGAGCTCAGCGTCAGTGGCAGTGATGCTGGCTGCGTGGTGTTCATGGATCGCCAACTGGCAGGCAGCTATGGCGATGCCAGTCGGCTTTACATGTCGGCACCTTTTCAGGAAGGCACACCGGAGCAGGGCGACCAGTCTCGTTTCACACCACGTGAGCGGGTACGTCTAGGGCTCACCGGGCTCGAAAAATTGTGCCAATCGCGCCATCGGCAGTCATTCAGCGGCTTGACGGCTGAGCAGCAGGATGCGCTGCTTGCCGAGCTCGAGAAGGGCGGTATCTCGCTGGAGGGGATGGACTCGAAACTGTTCTTTGAACAGGTGCTCGGTAACACGATGGAAGGTTTTTTCGGGGATCCGATCTACGGCGGCAACCGCGACATGGTGTCCTGGAAGATGATCGGTTTTCCTGGCGCGCGCTATGACTATCGTCGCTATATCGCGCAGCACAACCAGAAGCTGGACCTGGTGCCGATATCGATCATCGGCGGCGACTCCTGGAATGCGAGGGCTTCGAAATGATAAAGAAGCTGCCTGCAACGGATGTCGTGGTTATCGGACTGGGTTGGGCCGGTTCTATCATCGCCAATGAGCTGGCCGAAGAGGGGCTCGATGTCATCGCCCTTGAGCGGGGCCCCTGGCGCGATACCGCGCGCGATTTCAACATCGCATCGGTTACCGATGAGCTACGTTACCTGCGTCGCCAGGAGCTGATGCTGCGGCCGATGCAGAACGCCGTGACGGTGCGCAATAATCCGTCACAGACGGCTCTGCCCATGCGTGACTGGGGCTCGTTCCATCCGGGCAATGGCGTCGGCGGGGCCGGCAACCATTGGGCCGGCATCACCTTTCGCTTTCAACCTGAAGAATTCCGACTCAAAAGTCACCTGACCGAGCGCTATGGTGCCGGCGCTATTCCCGAAGAGCTGGTGTTGCAGGATTGGGGCACCGACTGGACCGAGATGGAGCCGCACTACAGTGCGTTCGAACGATTGGCTGGTACGTCAGGGAAAGCGGGCAATCTCAACGGCCAGCTCCAGGAAGGCGGCAACCCGTTCGAAGGTAGCCGTTCGATCGAATACCCAACCCCACCGCTGGCTCAGCCCTACGGCCCTACCTTGTTTGCAGACACGGTGCGCGAGCTTGGCTACAAGCCTTTCCCGGTGCCTTCCTCACTAGCGTCGCAGGGCTACACCAATCAGCTTGGCGTCACCATGGGGCCCTGCACATTCTGCGGCTTCTGCACCAATTTTGGTTGCGCCAACTATTCCAAGGCCAGCGCGATCGTCAACGTGCTACCCGCGCTGATGCGTAAGCCAAATTTCAAGGCGGTCACTCACGCCGAAGTGCTGCGCGTTACCCTTGACTCCAGCGGAAGGCGCGCAACCGGAGTGATCTATGTCGATACCTCCGGCAACCAATTCGAGCAACCGGCGGATCTGGTGATTGTCAGTGCCTTCACTTTTGAGAACGTGCGCCTGATGCTGCTCTCCGGAGTTGGCCAACCCTACGACCCTGTCACCAATACAGGCACCACCGGGCGCAACTACGCTTACCAGACTGCCAATAGCGTGCAGCTGTTCTTCGATGACAAGAACTTCAACCCCTTCATCGGTGCCGGTGCGGTCGGGATGGGTATCGACGAGTTCAACAATGATAATTTCGATCATTCGGGACTGGGCTTCTTCGGCGGCGGCAGTATCCGGGTGACACCGGTGGGTGCGGCGCCTATCGGCACGCGTCCGGTGCCGCCGGGCACCCCGCGCTGGGGTTCGAAATGGAAGCAGGCCACGGTAGACAACTACCTCAGCACCATGTCCATCGGCTGTGAGGCTAGCAGCTACACCACACGCAGCAACTATCTGTCGCTGGACCCCACCTACACTGATCCGCATGGCCGACCGCTGCTGCGTATCACCTTCGATTTCTCCGAGAACGATCGCAAGATGTCGCGCTTCTCGATAGAAAAGCTGGCCGAAATCGCCGCGCCGATGAATCCCCGACATGTGGTCAAGACTTACCAGGACGGGCACTGGAACAGCGGTCCGTATCAGTCATCCCATGTGGTCGGCGGCTTCGTTATGGGTGGCGACCCTTCCACTAGCTCGGTTAACAAGCATTTGCAGGTCTGGGATGTTCCGAATCTGTTCGTCGTTGGGGCGAGCGCCTTCCCGCAAAACCCTGGTTACAACCCGACCGGGACAGTTGGTGCGCTGGCATTCAAGGCGGCCGACGCGATTCGCCGGCTCTACCTGAAAAATCCAGGGGAGATGATCGCCGTATGAAGACTCTTCCCGTTTTTTACGCCGGCATGCTAGGCCTCGCTGCAAGCCTGGCGCAGGCAGGCGATGGTAGCGACTCCTATGATCTGGTGGCGCGAGGACGTTACCTGGCGGTACTGGGCGACTGCACCGCTTGCCACTCGTTACCCGGCCAGCCAGCCTTTGCCGGTGGTGTGGCCATCGACACGCCGTTCGGCACGGTGCTTGGGGCCAACATCACTCCGGACCCTGATAACGGCCTCGGTCGCTGGTCGTTCGAGGATTTCCAGAACACCATGTCCAACGGCCACGCCCGTGGCGGCAAACGCCTCTATGCAGCAATGCCCTACACGGCTTATACCAAGGTGACCCGAGAGGACAATCGCGCGCTCTGGGCTTATCTGAACTCTCTGGAGCCGGTGAGGCACGATGTCGAAACCAACCAGCTGCCATTCCCGTTCAACATCCGGGCAAGCTTGATCGCATGGAACTGGCTGGCTTTCAAGGAGGGTGAATATCAGCCGGACCCCAATCAATCCGCCGAGTGGAACAGGGGCGCTTACCTGGTCCAGGGTCTTGGTCACTGTGGCAGCTGTCACACGCCCAAGAGCCTGATCGGCGGCGACAAGAACGACGAATTCCTTACAGGTAGCGTATTGCAAGGTTGGATGGCACCGGATATCACAGGGAACGCCCATACCGGGCTGGGCAGTTGGAGCGAGGCTGAAATCGTTCACTATCTCAAAACGGGCGCCAACCGGTTCGATATGGCGTCCGGCCCCATGGCCGAGGCGGTGGAGCATTCGACCCAGCACTGGAAAGATGAAGATCTTTCTGCGGTGGCCACATACATCAAGAGCCTGGGCGATGAGCAACAGCCTCGGCCAGAGCCGTGGGCTGCAGAGGACGCGACCATGCGTACGGGCGCGCTCATCTATGAAGATCAGTGCTCGGCTTGTCATACCCCGGATGGGGAGGGCATCACCAACCTGTTCCCGCGACTGGCGCAGGCGCCTCTGGTCAATAGTCGTGATGCAACGTCGTTGATTCGGGTGGTTCTCGCTGGCAGTCGTGCGGTTGCGACGGACGCAGCACCCACGGGGCCGGCAATGCCATCTTTCGCATGGAATATGTCGGATGAGCACATCGCCGCAGTGCTGACCTACATTCGCAATAGCTGGGGTAACGCAGCTGAGCCGGTATCCGCGGGAGACGTAGAGACGTTGCGCGATGACATGAAGCCTTGAATGGAACCCAGAGACGACGCCAGCGCCGTCTCTGGGGCTGGCTTATTTTTTGATCCAGCTTCCGTTCAACTGAATGATCTGACCGGGCGGGGTTTTCTCGATGGCTTTCTTGCCGGCGATGGCCTCGACGTCGCTGACGCTGATGCCGTTCTTCTGCGCCAACCGGTGGTATTCGGCGCGGCGCGCCTGGTTGATCTGGCTGGCAATCTCTTCGGCCTGCCCACCGCTCTGCACCACCCCCAGATAGCCGTCTGGCCTTTCGCCGAGCTGGCCGCTGGCCTTGGCCTGGCCGAGGGCGGACATGGCCTCGTTGAGTGACATCGCAGTGGCTGGCAGCGCCAGGCAAAGCGCCATGAGCAGGGTTCCGAGTTTCAGATAGGTTTTCATGATCAGAACAGTCCGCTGTCTTCGTTGATGATCGAATCGAGCTGCTTGTCGACCTTGATGTAGATCTCATGCTCGATCTTGACGTTGAGATTGATATTGATCGGCTCGTTGGGCACGGCCAGTTCCACCCGAGGGGTGCAGGCGCTGGCCATTAATGCCAGTGCCAGGATGCTGAGGGGATTGCTCAACCGCATGACGGTCTTCTCCTGATCGGTGTCGCCGCTACAGTGCCTCATCTGAGACGCTCCTGCACGCGCCGTTGAATGGTTTCGCTGACGCGATCGGACAATTGCAGACTGGTCAGCAAGGCGGGGATGTCTTCCTCCAGGTTGATCGAGAAATTGATGGGCCGTCCTCCCTCCAGCGCCGGGTTACGGCCATGCAGCTTCAATCCAAGATCCAGCTTGCCGTCTGCGCCGTAGTGCAGGTCACTGGTGAGCAGATCATAGTGGAAGTCATCGAGCGCTTCGGTCACCAGACGCATGGCCGGGTTGGATTGGCCCAGCGCCTGGATTTTGGCTGAACGGAACTGCAGCGCGCCACCTGGCTCTCGCGCTTTGAGCGAGCCCTGCTCGATGCTGATGCCGGCCTCTGCCCGCTGCAGCAGCATCTTGCCGTCAATCACGCCGGTGCCGGTCAGCCCCTCGGCTGGATATGCTTCCAGCAGCAACGGCAGTTGCAGACCGCGAAGATTTGCTTGCAGTTGCTGAATCTCGGCCGCCAGGTCGGCAGCGCCAGGATCCAGCCACAGGCGGCCACCCAGCAGCCGCACTTCGGCAAGGCTCCAGGCCAGGCGTCCTTTAGCCAGATCGCTGAGGGGGCCGGAAAATTCGCCGTTGAATCTCAGCGGCCCAAATGTGAATCCAGGATTGGCCTCACGCAGCGTCAGTTCAGTGATATCCAAGCGCAGTTGATTGCGCTGCACATTGGCCGATAGCTCTGCATCCAGCCCGCTGAGTTCGGTGCGGTCGTAAATGCCGCCCAGCCCCTTGGCGCTGACCGTAGCGGTTGCTTCGAGCGGACCGCTCGCTGTCAGGTTCAGCTGCGTCTTGCCTTGAATCCGCCCATTGCTCAATTCCAACGCCTGTGGCCAGTCGGCAAACGTGGCGGCCAGGGGATTGCCGGCGCGAAGGAAAACTTCAGGCAGGGTCGCGCTGACGCGTGTCGAGCTGTTGACCAGGTTGTGTTTGAGCGCTACTGGCAGAGTGAGACCGGCATCATTGCTCAGCGGACCATCAAGCGAGATCTGCGACCGATCAGCCGACAAATTACCGTTCCAGCGCCAGCCTTGAACGCGCAGCGCTGAGTGTTTCAGCTCGCCCGCGACCACTGACGCCTTGCCTTTGGCAGCCAGGTTTTGCAGCTTTCCACCGGTGATAGCGGCTTCGATGCCGATTCCGGCCAGCTCCATTCGCAAGTCGGTGGCTGCGAGTTCTGCTCCGTGGGCAAGACTGTTCAGGAGAAGTCTTGAGTCCCTGTCCAAGCGAATGCTGATGGCGTCCTGGGCGACCCGTCCGCTCAGGCGCAGGTCTGCGTCTAGGCCCCTCAATACCAAGTCCTGCTGAGGCAGCGTCGGGCTGCGCAGCCGCAGTCGAGTCTGCTCGAATGACACCGAATAGGGCGCGGCGGTATTGAGTGACACAGGCCCTTCCAGCGAGAGCGTCGTGGGGCCGGCTGTTGATATCTGAACCTGCAATGGGAGCGTCGTCGCGTCGGTCGTGCGGGCCGTGCGTGGCGTAATTTTCAGGCTGATGGCATCTGGGCGAAGCTGCGCAGGAAGCTCCATGGTAAGTGCCTTCTCTGGACGCAGCCGCAGATCTGCCGACAACTCCGTTGGCAGCCAGAAACCCTTATCGGCCCTGGCGGAAAGGTCCAGCTGGCCTTGAACATGGCCGATGCCTACCACCGGCCAGGGCGCCGGCAGGTTGGCCGACAGCCTGAATTCGCCATCTAGCGCTTCCCATGTACGGCTCAGGGCAGAGGTATCGATGTGCGTTGCCCAGCCCGCGCCGAGGCGCATCTGCTCGGGCAGTTCGGGCAGCGCTTGAGGCTCATCGGGCAACCACCTGCCGAGCCACTCCAGCAACCAGGGCGCCTCGGGCAGTTCGCTCATTGCCAGAGTACCGCGCCACAAGGTCGAATCGGCGTCTGGCGTGAAATGGTTCTGCATGGTCACGCGTTGCTGGCCATCCAGTTGAAGCGCGAGATCGACGTGAGTGTCGATGCCTTGCTCGAAGGCACTACCCTCAAGACCCAGGCGGTGACTCTGATGGCGAAGCTGCAGATCAAAGGCCGCGGAAAGCGGTTGAGTTTCGGCAAGTTGCCAAGTTAATTGCCCTGTTTCAGTGCAGTCGCCGCGTTCGCACGGCATCGTCACCGAGAACGACTGGACTAGTCCTTTACGAGGCAACCAGACTGACCACTGCTCCAGTTGCTCGCGATTGGGCAGGGTTCCTTGTTGCCCGGCTTCAGGAGTGTCAGCTGCCGGCCGCCAATGGGCGTCGACGTGATCGACGACGAGTGAGCGTAGCGGGAGCAGCTGCCAGCGCTCGGCGAAATCAAGGCGAAGCGTGCGGACAGCAACGGCTTGCCGTTCGTCAGGTGACTGCTGCCTGACCAGGTTCAATTGGCCGATCGACAAATGATCGGCGGACAACCGCACGCCGCTGACATCGAGAGATACGATCCCATGTTCGTGCTTGAATTGTTGCCAGCGAAGGCTCCCGTAAATGACCACGCCCATAACGAGCAAAGCCACGCCTGCTACCGCCCAGACGAAGAATTTTCGTCGCTTGGTCATGAGCTGCCCCGTCGAAATCGATGCCGTAGCATAAGCCGGGTGGAGCTGGGGATGCGATCAGCTGTGGCGCGTAGTGGGCGTGACGTGATTTCGACTGAAAAGTTCCCTTAATTGCTGATATTTACGCCGCGGGAGCTGTTTGCACGCACATTCAAATTCTCTGCGCCAAACTTGTGCACATTTTCGCTCTGCTCATGTCAAGTGCTTATGACAATCTGTCGCAATTCAGGCCGTCTTATAGATCGGGAATAAATTACTGATATATAACGATTTTTTGGTATGACCAAAAAACCGTCAGATTGACTGCAGCCCCCTGAATACACGCGCTAGGTGAATTTGCTCCCTGTTTGTCCACTGAGTTATCCACAGCTTCTGTGGATTAAATATCACTGTGACGCAGATCGCGGTTTTCGATTTTTTGCAAGACTTTAACTCTCGAAAAAAAGGAGTAGAGTGCCCGCCCTTGTCCCCCCGAAGCATTCGGTGACCATGAGAACGCGTCCTCTCGCCTCGACCAATGTCGAGAGCACTTCATCTTCTCCACGCCTGCCCATGCGCATGGCGTTGTGGCTACTAGACAGCCAGCGTCTAGGACAGACCAAGAGTGTTAAACGAATTGCCGGCCGCATCCTCAAGCAGCCTGCACTCGAGGGCGTAGTCGAAGCACAGAGCCGCCTGGGACGGTTGCTCTGCCATGATTGCGACAGTCAGCGGGATCGGCGTATCGGCTTCGAATTACTGCGCCAGGCTGCCCGTGCCGGTGACCGTCAGGCTCAGCTTGAACTGGGCCAGCTGTACTGCCAGGGGCAACACCAGGAGCTGACCAAGGCTCGCCACTGGCTGGAGCAGGCGGCTGCGCAGGGTTCTGTCGAGGCTTCGCGTTTGCTTCAAAGGCTTGTCGCCAAGCGTTAAAAGCTGCAGCGCAGACGGGCCGGCCTGACCTGGGTTGTCATGCTGGCTATACTGCCCGGCACTTCAGCCGGAGCCGTACATGCCATTCGATCCCCTCTATCTTTCCGCTGCGCTTGGCGTGCTCTGCCTGGTACTGGTCGCCGTAGCCGTGCTGCTGCAGC
The DNA here is from genome assembly GCF_003696365.1 of Stutzerimonas zhaodongensis. Classification (GTDB taxonomy): domain Bacteria; phylum Pseudomonadota; class Gammaproteobacteria; order Pseudomonadales; family Pseudomonadaceae; genus Stutzerimonas; species Stutzerimonas zhaodongensis. The sequence goes on along the minus strand of NZ_RFFM01000002.1, from coordinate 392,257 downwards.
GGCGCTTGGCCTTTCAGCAAGCTGAGCTGTCGCTCCTCGATGAGCGGTTGAGCCAGGCTGTAATGGCGCAAGAAGGCTTGAGCGCCCAGCTCGAAACCAGTCGCCAGGACCTTGCCGACATTCATGAATCCCGCGCCGCGCTGCAATCCGAGGCTGCCGTCCTGCGTCGTGAAGCTGAATGGTTGCAGGCACAGCGGGTGGAAACCCGTGAAACCCTGGACGATCTGCAAGCCGAGCGCGACGCCCAGCAGGCCGAGCTGCGCGCCTTGAGCGCCGCCCATGCAGCCCTCAAGGCCGAGTTGAATGAGCAGCAGAAAACACATGAGCAACGCCTTGGAGATCTCCAGGGTGCACGCGATGAGCTGCGCGCGCAGTTCGCTGAGCTGGCAGGCAAGATCTTCGACGAGCGCGAGCAGCGTTTCGCCGAGACCAGCCATGAACGGCTGGGCCAGTTGCTCGATCCGCTGAAAGAACGCATCCAGTCGTTCGAGAAAAGGGTCGAAGAAAGCTATCAGAACGAGGCGCGTGAGCGTTTTTCCCTGGCTAAGGAGCTGGAGCGCTTGCAGCAGCTCAACCAGCGCCTGGGGGACGAGGCGACCAACCTGACCCGCGCGCTGCAAGGCCAGAAGACGCAAGGCAACTGGGGTGAGTTGATCCTGGAACGCGTTCTTGAACACGCGGGACTCGAGAAAGGCCGTGAGTACCACACGCAGGTGAGCCTCAAGAGCCCGGACGGTGAGCGCTTCCAGCCTGACGTGCTGATCCAGCTGCCGGGAGACAAGCAGGTGGTGGTGGATGCCAAGGTGAGCCTCACCGCATACCAGGCGATGAGCTGCGCCGAAGACGACGGCAGTCGTGCACTGGCGCTCAAGCAGCACGTTCTGTCGTTGCGCAATCACCTGAAGGGCTTGTCACTCAAGGACTATCAGCGTCTCGAAGGGCTGCAAAGCCTGGATTTCGTGCTGCTCTTCGTGCCCATCGAGGCTGCCTTCGCGGCTGCGTTGCAGGGCGACCCCGAGCTGTTTCAAGAGGCCTATAGCAAACATATCGTGATCGTCAGCCCGACCACGCTGCTTGCCACGTTGCGGGTGATCGACAGCCTCTGGCGCCAGGAACGGCAAAGCCAGAACGCCCGGGAAATCGCCGAGCGGGCGGGGGCGCTGTATGACAAATTCGCGGCCTTCATTCAGGACCTCGACGAAATCGGCGCGCGGCTGCATCAGTTGGACAAGGCCTACCTGGGTGCGCGCAACAAGCTGACCGATGGCCGCGGCAATCTGGTCGGTCGTGCCGAACAGCTCAAGCTGCTGGGCGCGCGAGCGAGCAAGCGGCTGCCGGCTGACTGGCTGGAGCGCGCTGGTGCCGAGACGCCGTTGGAGGAGTCCGAGGACTAGGATCTGCCACCGACTTCAGATCAGCCACAGCACTGCAAGCCCGGCGAGCAGGCCGCCAAGCATGAAGGGCAGAGTCATCATCGCCACCGCGCGGCCCCCGATGAACAGGATCAGGCCAGCTTTGACCAGGCTGTTGCTCAGAGCGGCGAGAAATATCCCGCGTACCGCGACTTCTTCGCTCAGATCCGTGCGTGCACTGTTGGATAGAGACAGGGTGATGGCGTCTACGTCGGTCAATCCAGACAGCAACGAAACCAGATAGACGCCCGCGTCGCCCATCCACTGCCGCGCACCCTCGACCAGGAACAGGATCACCACCAGCAGGCCGGCGAAGCGCAGTGCGGGACCCAGCTCGAATGGATTCTTCAAAGGCGGCTCGGCGGCGTTTTCCGACTGCCTGCCGGCGCGCAGGTAATAAAGTAGAGCACCCGCAGCGTAGATTGAACCGGCAGTCAGCATAGGAGCGAGCAGGGTGGGCAGCAGCGCCCGATTGATCAGCCCGACCTCGAGCAACACGCGGGGGAACATCAAAGCCGATGTGGCCAGCAGGCCGGCTGCCAGTGCCGGCCGCAATTTTGGCGAGTCCAGGCGCGCAAGCGTGATGGTCATGGCGGTGGATGAAACGATACCGCCCAGCAGTGCGGTCACCAGTAGACCATGGCGCGTGCCCAGCAGCCGAATAGCCACATAGGCGGCGAAGCCGATGGCGGCTATCAGCACCACCATCCACCAGGTGGTGTAGGGATTGAACGCCTCCCATGGGCCATAGCCCTGGTTCGGCAGCGCTGGCAGCAATACCACCGAAATAAACAACAGCTTGAGCGCGCCACCGAGCTCGGCTTCGTTGAGCTTGCGCAGGGCACCGTGCAGGCGCGACTTCAGGCTCAACAGCAGGGCCACCACCACCGCTATCGAAGCGGCCAGGATTCGGCTTTCGGCTACCGCAAGGCTACCGAGCAGAAAGGTCAATAGCAGCGCTATTTCGGTGGTCATGCCTCGGTCCGCATTGACGCGGGTGGACTCGATCACATAGCCGGCAATCGTCAGCAAGGCGAGCACCACGAACATCGCAATCCAGGCGGATACACCGAAATGGCTGGCGCTCAGGGCCGCCAGCCCACCGAACAGCCCTGCGAGGCCAAAGGTGCGTATGCCGGCCATCTCCTGGCCGTCCTGATCGCCTCCGCTCCAACTGCGCTCCGTACCGATCAGGAGGCCGACGCCCAGGGCGGTGGCCAGGTTCAACAACAGCTCGAGGGTCATGGTAAGGGTTCGCTTACAACCGGGAATTGCTTGAGTTTAGCCGTCTCGCTGCGCCAGCACTTGCGCTGGCGCAGCTCGCCTCAATGCAGCGGCAGGTGGCGGCTCATCAGTGCGCGCAGGGCTGCAGGCTTCACCGGTTTGGCGAGGAAGTCCAGCCCTGCTGCGTGGATCGCTGCGATCAGTTCCGGACGACCGTCTGCGCTGATCACTACGCCCGGTACCGGTTCACCGAGCCGAGTGCGCAACCAGGCCATCAACTGCGAACCGGTTTCACCGTTGTCGAGGTGGTAATCGACCAATACCAGCTGCGGCCGCACGTCTTCGCGCAGCAATACCTCGCATTCGGCCTGGTTGCTGGCCGTCCACACCTGGCAACCCCAGCGCGAAAGCAGGCTGTTCATGCCCACCAGGATGCTGTCTTCATTGTCGATGCACAGCACCTGGATGCCGGTCAGCGCGGTTTGTTGCGCTTCGCCCCTGACCGCGATCTGCCGGACGACCTGGCTGGCGATCGGGACGGTTACGCTGAACACGCTGCCCTTACCAGGCCAGGAGCGTACCGAGAGCGGATGATTGAGCACTTGGCAGAATCCGTCCGCGATCGCCAGCCCTAAGCCCAGGCCCTTTTCGGCGCGTGTCTGGTGGCTGTCCAGGCGTTTGAATTCCTCGAAGATCACCCGCAGCTTGTCTTCGGCGATGCCCGGGCCACGGTCCCAGACTTCAAGACGCAGTGATGAACCCTGGCGCCGTACGCCCAACACCACACGTCCTTTGGCGTAGCGGAAGGCGTTAGTCAGGAAATTCTGCAGCACCCGGCGCAGCAGCCGGATGTCGCTGTCGACCCGCAGCCGGCTGCCGTGCACCCGGAAGTCGACCCCTTGTTCGGCGGCAAGCACGGTGAACTCGGTTGTCAGCGTGTCGAACAGTGTCGCCAGCGGGAAGGGGTTGCGATCGGGGGTGATGCGTCCATTCTCCAGGCGTGAGATATCCAGCAGGTCGGAGATCAGGTCTTCTGCCGAGCGCAGTGAGCTGTCCAGATGCCTGACCAGATCCCGCGCCTCGGTCGGCAAGGCGTCGTGCTGATGCGACAGCGCTGCGGAAAACAGCCGCGCGGCGTTCAGCGGCTGCATCAGGTCATGACTGACAGCAGCCAGGAAGCGCGTCTTTGATTGGCTCGCCGCTTCGGCCGTGCTCTTGGCTGCCGTCAGAGCCTTGTTCAGCTCGGACAGCTCTTGGGTACGCTCACTTACGCGCTGTTCGAGGCCTTCGTTGGCATCCTTGAGCGCACGTTCTGCGTCACGATAGGCGGTGATGTCACTGAAGCTCATGACGAAGCCGCCACCGGGCATGGGGTTGCCGATCAGCTCGACCACCCGGCCATTGGGGAAGGTTCGTTCGGAGGTATGCGCGCGGCCCTGGCGCATCCAGTACAGCCGCTTGGCCACATGGGTATCGGGGTCGCCCGGTCCGCAGAGTCCGCGCTCGGCGTTATAGCGGATGATGTCGGCGATAGGGCGGCCGATGTAGACCAGCCCATCCGGATACTCGAACATTTCCAGATAACGGTGGTTCCAGGCCACCAATCGCAAGGACTGGTCGACCACGCTGATACCCTGGGTGATGTTCTCGATTGCACCCTGCAGCAATGCCCGATTGAACTGCAGCACCTCGGAGGCTTCGCCTACGATCCGCACCACATCATCGACCTGCATGTCTCGGCCTTCCAGCGCAGCCTTGACCACGGCGCGGGTTGACGAGGCCCCCAGTACGCCGGCTAGCAGGCGTTCGGTATGGGCGATCCACTGGCCATCGGCTTGCTGCTTGGGCGAGTAATCATGGCCATGACGCCGTGCAAAGCGCTGAAAGCTGAGTTCTGCGCGCTCGGCACCGACGAAGCGCGAGGCCAGTAGAAGCAGGTCCTCGACCTGTACGGCGAGCAATCGACGACTGCCGGCGGATGCGTGAATTTCCTGGCCGATGAAGCGGCTGGCTTGCCAGTGCTCTGCCACGCGGGTCTGCGACAGGATAGATACCCAGAAGAACAGTGTCGCATTGCCCACCAGCGACAGGGTGACGCCAAGGGTCAGTGCGCTGGTGTTGAAGGGCAGATTGGTGGTGTACATCCACTGCAGGCCGGGGAACATTTCCAGCGGCCAGCCAAGCAGCGGCAGGATCAGCGTATAGAGCCAGATCAGCGCACCGGCGGCGAGGCCGGCAAATACGCCACGGCGGTTGGCTTGCTTCCAGTACAGTGCGCCGACCATAGCCGGCGCGAGCTGCGTGAGGGCGGCAAAGGCGATCTGACCGATGGTTGCAAGGCTGGCGCTGGAGCCCAGCAGTCGATAGCTGACGTAGGCCAGCATCAGAATCGCGACGATGCTGATGCGCCGCACCGAAAGCATCCAGTGGCGGAACACCTCGAAGGGCTGCTCGGCTTCTTTGCGACGCAACAGCCACGGCAGCAGCATGTCGTTGGAGACCATGGTCGATAGCGCAACGCTGGCCACGATCACCATGCCGGTCGCAGCTGACGCGCCGCCGATGAATGCCAGCAGCGCCAGCGCCGGGTGCGACTCGGCCAGCGGCAGGCTTATCACGAATGAGTCCGGACTGATGCCGCTTGGCAGCAGCAATTGCCCAGCCAGGGCGATCGGGATGACGAACACGGCAGCCAGTATCAGATACAGCGGAAATACCCAGCGGGCCAAGCGAAAGTCGCGTGGCTCGATGTTCTCGACCACCGTGACATGGAACTGCCTTGGCAGACAGACAATGGCCATCAGCGCCACGGTGGTCTGCACTAACATGGCCGGCCAGTTGACCGTTTCTTGCCAGAACGCCGACAACTCCGGTGCGTCATGCGCCTTGTTGAACAGGTCGCCGAAACCGTCGAACAGGCCGAAGGTGACGAAGGCGCCAATGGCAAGAAAAGCGAACAGTTTGACCAGCGACTCGAAGGCAATGGCCAGCACCATGCCGCGATGATGCTCGGTGACGTCGAGGTTGCGGGTGCCGAACAGCACGGTGAACAGCGCAAGGGCCATGGAAACGATAAGGGCGGTGTCCTGCGTGCCTGCACCTGCGACTGCCTCGCTATGCTTGCCGATCAGCAGGTTCACCCCAAGTACGATGCCCTTTAGCTGAAGTGCAATGTAAGGCAGCACGCCGACCAGACAGATCAAGGTGACTACCACTGCCAGGGTCTGGGATTTGCCGTAGCGCGCGGCGATGAAGTCGGCGATGGAGGTGATGTTTTCCTGCTTGCTGATCATGATCATCTTCTGGATGACCTGTGGCGCCAGCAGCATCAGCAGGATCGGCCCGAGATAGATCGGCAGGAACGCCCAGAGTTGTTCGGCCGCCTGACCGACTGCGCCGAAAAACGTCCAGCTCGTGCAGTAGACGGCCAACGACAGGCTGTAGACCCACGCGCGTACTCGCGGGGGCAACTGGCCGCGGTTGCGATCGCCATAAAACGCGATGGCAAACAGCAAGGCCATGTAGGTAAAGGCGACCAGCGCAATCAGCCCACCAGACAACGACATGCGAACTCCGTAAACACATATGTAAGCGGGCTAGCCAACTGTTCCGAGGAGCAGTCAGGGCCGTGCAAAGCGAGGCCAGCGTCATTCCAAGGTGATCCGACCACACTCATGAGGCGGGCCGGCGGCTGCCGAAGCACTCAGGCCATTCACGCTCGGATCTGCGCATGGTGCGCTGCTCAATCTCGGTCGTTTTCGATAACCGGACGCTGCCACTTATTGATAGAAGAATCTGCAAAGTTTCGCAGCAAAAGGGGGCGGCGTGTCGCGGCTGCGACCATGGTCGCATGAGGTGAGTGGTCGCGCCTGTAACCAATGAAAGGGTTGAGCTAGACCATCTGCCCGGTAGGGCAAAGCTCACCATGAGCGGTTCCGGCATGATCGGCGCTCATGGGCAGCTGATCGGTGCCGATGGACCTTCAGGCGATAGATCGCCGGGCACTTCCTGCTGGCGTTGCGATCACAACTGCGCCCCATCCAATCGCTGGAGAGAGTCTGATGTTCACGCCGCACCCGGTCACGTTGCAGAGGGGTGCTCTGCGCCTGGACCCGCTTAGGGAAGCAGACATCCCTTCGCTGGTGGAGCTTGCCGAGCGCAATCGGGATGAACTCATCTATCTCAGCGGCCCGCTGCGCCCGGACTGGTATCGCCTCGCACTGGCCGAGCAACGCGACAGCCGGGCTGTGGTCTTCACCCTACGCATGGGCGAGCGCATCGTCGGCACTACGCGATTTGCCGACTTCAACCCGCTGCTGCCCGCTGCCGAGTTGGGCTGGACCTGGCTCGACAGCGCCGAGCATGGCAGTGGCCTGAATACTTCGATCAAGTTCCTGCTGCTCAGGTATGCATTCGAGGAATGGCAGCTGGTGCGCCTGCAATTGAAGACTGCTGCCAGCAATCTGCGCTCGCAGCGCGCCATCGAAAAACTTGGCGCCCATCGTGAAGGGCTGTTGCGCAATCACCGGCGGCTCGCTGACGGCCGCCTCGACGATACGGTGATGTATAGCATCACCGACCGCGAGTGGCCGGACGTAAAGTCTGCGCTCGAAGCGAGGGCTGCGGGTTAATCGGCCTATCGGCGCGCAGTGTCCAGAACCCCCCGTGGGCGAGTCGTGACGGGCAGCCTGCCAAATGGACGGTCGACCATGGTGCCGTCGCCCTCGACCCCCGCATTAGGGTAATGTCTATGGCCTCACGGGCGATTCGTCCCGTGGTCATCTGTTCGACTTCATCTTCCCATACGCTCCGGCCTCGATGGCGGTGCGTAGCTCGTTTTGGTGCGGTGCACAGCTAAGGAGCCCCGATGTCCCGCTCGCAAGAGTTCCTGCATGGTTGCCGCGATATCCTGCCGCTTATTGTCGGCGCCGTACCTTTCGGCATCATCTTCGGCACCCTGGCCATTGGCGCGGGGCTGTCCGGCTGGCAGGCAATGGGCATGTCGGCCTTCGTGTTCGCCGGCTCCGCGCAGTTCATCGCTATCACACTGATCGCCGGAGGCGTGGGTGCGGCGGTGGTATTGCTCACCACCTTCGTGGTCAACCTACGCCACGCACTATACAGCGCCTCGATGCAGCCCTTCGTGCGGCACCTGCCGAGCCGCTGGCGTGTGCCGCTGGCCTTCTGGCTGACCGACGAAGCCTTCGCCGTCATTCAGCACCGCTATGCGCGGGACGACACTTCCGCGCTCAAACATTGGTACTTCCTGGGCGCAGGTCTGACCATGTATCTCAGTTGGCAGCTAGCGACCCTGGCAGGCATCGCGTTCGGACAGGCCGTACCCAATGTCGCCAGCTGGGGACTGGATTTCGCCATGATTGCCACCTTCATCGGCATCGCCGTTCCCATGATGCGCACTCGGCCTCAGGTGGCATCAGCACTGGTGGCCGCGGTCGTCGCACTGCTGACCTGGGAGCTGCCTTACAAACTCGGCCTGATCGCCGCAGCGCTGGCCGGTATCGTCGTTGGTGTCTGGCTCGAGCGTCGGGCCGAGCGTCAGCTGCAAGGGGAGGCCTGCTGATGCAAATCTGGCTGCTGATTCTGGGCATGCTCGCCATCACCTTCCTGACGCGATACAGCTTTTTCGCTTGGCCCAATCTGCGCTTTCCACGCCTGGTTGAGCAGGGGCTGCATTACGTGCCCGTCGCAGTGCTGACCGCTATCGTGGTGCCAGGAATGCTGATGCCTACCGGCGAATGGGCGCTGGATTGGCGCAACGCCTACCTGCTGGCCGGTGTGCTGTCGATCCTGATCGCGGCCGTCACGCGAAACCTGCTGGCGACCATTGCCGGCGGGCTGCTGTTCTTCTTTCTGTTGCGCTGGGCGTTCGGGCAGTTGCCGCTGTGACAGACCTCGCAGCCCCTTGCACGGCGGCAACAGCCATGTGCCCTCCGCGTACCGTTCAGGCTCAAATAACCAACGTCTTTTCCATGGAAGCGGAGCGATGACCAAGCCTCATTCCCAGTTCACCCTGTTTGGCAAACGGCGCTTTTTGCCGTTCTTCCTGACCCAGCTATCAGGTGCCTTTAACGACAATCTGTTCAAGCAGGCGCTGATTCTCGCGATCCTCTACAAGATCGGTTCCAACGCGGACAGCAGTGTGCTGATCAACCTGTGTGCGCTGCTGTTTATCCTGCCGTTCTTCCTGTTTTCCGCGCTGGGTGGTCAGCTTGGCGAGAAGTACCCCAAGGAGCGCCTCATCCGCGCGATCAAGGCTGGTGAAATATTCATCATGCTTGCAGGGGCGGCCGGCATGTTGCTGGGCAATCTGCCGTTGCTGCTCGCCATACTGTTCTGCATGGGCACCCAGTCCGCCTTGTTCGGTCCGGTGAAATATTCGGTATTGCCCAAACTGCTCGAAGATCACGAGCTGGTGGGCGGCAACGCGTTGGTGGAAATGGGCACCTTTCTGGCGATCTTGGCTGGGACCATCACGGCAGGTGTGATGATGGCCAGCGCGGGCTACGCTCAGCTTATCGCCGGCAGCGTAGTGCTGGTGGCAATCGCCGGTTACTTCGCCAGCCGGGCGGTGCCCGCCACGGGTGCGTCGTTTCCGACGCTGCAGATGGATTGGAACCTGTTTCGCCAGACTGGTGCGATCCTTCGCATGGGACTTGGCCAACGCCTGTCGGTGTCGCGCTCGCTGATCGGTAACTCCTGGTTCTGGTTTCTCGGCGCGACCTACCTGACCCAGATCCCGGCCTATTCGAAGGATCTGCTGCATGGCGATGAAACCGTCGTCACGCTGATTCTGACGGTATTCTCGGTGGGGATCGCCCTCGGTTCGCTGCTCTGCGAACGCCTGTCCGGTCACAAGGTGGAAATCGGGCTTGTCCCGTTCGGCGCCATGGGTCTGACGTTGTTCGGTCTGCTGTTGTGGTGGCACTCAGGCGGGTTCCCGCAGGGCGCGGTGCCCCATGACTGGCTGGCGCTGCTCGGTTTTGGCCAGGCCTGGTGGATTCTGGCTTCGGTACTGGGAATTGGCGTGTTCGGCGGCTTCTATATAGTGCCGCTGTATGCGCTGATCCAGTCGCGTACCGCCGAACACGAGCGGGCTCGCGTCGTCGCGGCGAACAATATTCTCAACGCGTTGCTGATGGTTGCCTCGGCGATAGTCGCCATCGTGCTATTGAGTGTCGCCGGGCTGTCGATTCCGCAGCTGTTCCTCGTGGTCTCGCTGATGAACGTGGCGGTGAGCGCCTATATCTTCAGCATCGTGCCGGAGTTCAGCATGCGCTTTCTGGTCTGGCTGCTTGGCCATTCCATGTACCGGGTGCGCCAGCAAGGGCTGGACGCCATCCCGGACGAAGGCCCGGCAGTACTGGTCTGCAACCATGTGTCCTTCGTCGATGCACTGCTGATCGCCGGTGCGGTGCGCCGGCCGGTGCGCTTCGTCATGTACTACAAAATCTTCCAGATCCCGGTGCTCAATTTCATTTTCCGTACCGCAGGCGCGGTACCGATTGCTGCGCGTCATGAAGACGAGGCGATCTATACAGAGGCGTTCGAGCGCGTCAGCCGCTATCTCGATAAAGGTGAGGTGGTTTGTATCTTTCCCGAAGGCAAGCTCACTGCCGATGGCGAAATCAACGAGTTCAAGGCCGGGGTAGAACGTATTCTCGATGCCAATCCGGTGCCCGTGGTGCCGATGGCCCTGCGGGGGCTGTGGGGCAGCTTTTTCAGCCGCGATCCAAATAAAGGCTTCTTTCGGCGGATCTGGTCGCAGGTGGACTTGATCGCCAGCGCGCCTATCGCTGCCAGCGAGGCAAACCGTCAACAGCTTCAGGCACAGGTCAGCCTGCTTCGGGGCGACCGGCGCTAAGCGCTGGCCGCCCCGGCTGCTATTTGATCTCGATCCGCTCCAGTAGATAGGCCTTGGCGCTGGCATCGCCGACCCTCGCGGCTTCGTCGGCCAGGCGCAGCGCGCGCTCCAGGTCCTTGCTTGCCAGCGCTGCATCAATCCCTTGGCGGTAGTACGCCTGGGTCTCCGGCAGGACAGCGGGAGTGGGTGTCGATGGCAGTTCGTTACCCATCTCACGGCCAGTACTGTAGGCGGGCACGTAAGTGTTGGCCTGCTGCCCAGCGGCCTTGTCTTCGATCAGCACCATCTTGATCACACCCACCGGTGAATGCCGGGCGATCGGGTCGGGGATGCTGGGCGGCTCGTTGCCCAGCGCTTTGGCGTAGGCCTTGGCCGGGTGCTGGAGAACAGTCTGGCCAGCGCTGTCGGAGTCGGTGGTGAACAGCACCAGGTAGCGTTCGTTGCCCGGGTTATCCAGATATAAGCGGTCGACACGCAGGCGTGCATCGAGGCTGTCGCCCTTAAGGCCTTCGGCGGGCACATAAGCGAAATCATCGGCATTCAGCAGGCGAGTCATGCGCAGTTGACTGTCGAGCAGCATGACGCTTGGGGCCAGCACCGTCTCGCCTGCCTGGCTGTACAGGCGGACCTCGAAGGATTTGCTCTCGCGTGGCAGTTCGAAGGCGCGGAAGAAGCTCTTACCACTGTCGAAGCGATAGGCCGGGGCCGACGCGTCCAGCGTCACGTCAGCTGAAAAATTTGCTGCAATAGGCTGAAAGGGAAAGTTCTTCATTGCATCGCAACAGATCGGTGCTTGCGCCAGCGCCTGACGTGCGGTGCCTATCGGCATTTCCAGTGGGGCCGGGGTCTGCGCCAGTGCATCCACACGGCGTAAAGGTTCGCTGCCGCAGCCGGCAACCATCAGCATGGCGAGGCCAAGCAGGGAGAATTTCGGGTTGTTCATTGGAGCTACTCCAATCAAAAAAGACCCCGGCCAGCCACGGTCGGGGTAAAAACACCGCCAAGACGGTGGGAGCGGAAATATGAGACTCGCCAGGGGAGGGCGATACGGGAGGAGAGACCGCACGCCCTTGCCGCCGACACTCAGGCAATTACCCTCTGGCGCTTACCACCAGGCCTCCGCCTGAACGCCGAAGGTCAGTCCATCGTCATCACCAGCGTCGATCGATTCGCTGGCTGCCTGATAACGTCCGCCGTCCCACTGGGCGTAGGTGGCGAAAACACGGATTTGTGGGCGTGCCCAGAAGCTGCGGCCGGCTGACCACTGCTGGGCGAGGGTGAGTTTCTTCAGATCGCGGCTTCGCTCGCCGTCGGCCTGTGGGTCGACATGGTCATAGCCGAATTCCAGAGCAGTGCTCATGGTGTCGTTCCACTTGTAGACAGGGCGAACACCAAAGGAGAGCCAGCGCTGGCCGGAATCGTTGTCGAAATCTTTGTTCTCGTAGATCTGGACGTACATCATTTCGATGTTGTCGGTCAGGCCGACCACACCCTGGTTGACCACACGGATCATGTCGCCGTCGCTGTTTCCGGTGCTGTTACGACCGCTGCTGCCAATGATGCCGTCAGTCGCGTATTGCAGCGCGAGCTTGTTGTAGCCGCCAAACCAGTTGCCCTGGGTATGTTCGAGGGTAACCATGTGGCCTTTCTGATCCAGGTAGCCAGGGTCGCGTTCCTGCTCGTCGGTGAGATTGGCCTTGCCGTAGTCGTAGCCAACCTCGAGCTTGCCGTCAGGGTTCACGTCAATTTCCCCAACGCGAATGTCCAGCGTGTCGTTGGCGATGTTGGTGCCAGTACCGGAGCCCTGGTAGGTCCAATCGCCATCGGTGTTACGGATCCAGGCAATACTTCCCTTGCCGAAGCCCAGGTCGATGTCTTCGATCCCCGCTCCCGGGCCGGATACGTCCCAATAGTAGTAATCGTTGATGTGTACGTCATGGCGCTTGTAGTAGCGCTTGCCCGCCCAGATGTCAGCCCCCGGCAGACTTGCTATCAGGTTGTGGCCGACCACGTTGAACTGACGGATCGCGACGTCGCCACTTTCGTCGAACGGATTGTTGGCGCCGCCATTGGTGTCGGTGCGGGTCGCTTCCCAGTCGTTCGCCTGGCGAGAGTTGTAGGCGATCATGCTGTCGACGTAAAAGCTCTGCTCGCCTTCCTTCCACACTTCCTGGCCCAAGCCGATCTCGGCATAGGTTTCACACTCGTTGCCGAGCCGGTATTTGGCCGGCGCGCCTGCAGCCTGGAAACAGGCTTGGTCTCCACCGCCGGCGGTTGCGCCGACCCCTGAGCGCATGTAGCCATGAAAATCCACCGCATGCGAGGGCATGGCCGCCAGGATGGCAGCGCAGAGCAGGGTGGGTTGCAGAAGACGCATGGATTGTTGCCGGTTCATCGCGAAAGTCCTTTGTTCTTTTTGTTGGTCTGTGCTCGGCCGGATGCGGGCCGTTCAAGTACTGCCAGCGGCGGCGCCAGCATCGCCCCGATCGAGACGGGTTCCGGCTGGCGGCGAACGAAAGCCTGCGGATCGCCGCAGATCGCGACATCCTCCCGGCAACTTTTTTTCGAGGCGGAGCGCCAGGGCGTAGCGAGGGAGGAGGGAGGTCGGCAAGCAATGCCTGGCGCACTACGCCTGGCCACTAATCCCGGTAAAAACCCGCCGGGGAGGTATTGCGGGCCGGGAATGCCCGGCAGTCTGGCCAGGACGGTGGAATTCTCAACGCCGTCTGCGCCCGGTCGTCCGGGGAACCGATGACCATTGTCGGGTGCTCACAACAACTACAAAAGTGGAGCTACTTCGATGAAACATCCCTTGCTTCCTGCCCGCCTGGCCTTGGCGGTGTCTTCCCTGCTGCTGACGCTCAGCGGCGCCCATGCGGCCGATCTCACTGGAAAGAGCCCGGCTGGGGTTCGTTACCACGGCGGCGACGAGATCATCCTCCAGGGGTTTCACTGGAACGTGGTCCGGGAGTCTCCCAACAACTGGTACAACACCCTGCGCGAGATGGCACCGACCATTGCTGCTGATGGATTCAGCGCAATCTGGATGCCAGTGCCCTGGCGCGATTTCTCCAGCTGGAGCGATGGCGCCAACTCCGGCGGTGGCGAAGGTTACTTCTGGCATGACTTCAACAAGAATGGCCGCTACGGCAGCGACGCTCAACTCAAGCAGGCGGCCGGCGCGCTCAATAGTGCGCAGGTGAAAGTGCTCTACGACGCAGTCCCCAATCACATGAACAGGGGCTATCCGAACAAGGAAATCAACCTGCCCGCGGGCCAAGGCTTCTGGCGCAACGATTGCTCCGATCCGGGTAACTATGCCAATGACTGCGACGATGGCGACCGTTTTGTGGGTGGCGATGCTGACCTCAACACCGCCAACCCACAGGTGTACGGGATGTTCCGCGATGAGTTCGCAAACCTGCGCAGCAATTACGGCGCCGGAGGATTTCGTTTCGACTTCGTCCGAGGTTATGCCCCTGAGCGAGTCAACTCCTGGATGAGCGCGGCGCACGACAATTCGTTCTGCGTGGGCGAATTGTGGAAAGCGCCTGGTGAGTACCCGAGCTGGGACTGGCGCAACACGGCCAGCTGGCAGCAGATAATCAAGGACTGGTCCGATCGCGCGAAGTGCCCGGTCTTCGACTTCGCGCTCAAGGAGCGTATGCAAAATGGCTCCATCGCCGACTGGAAGAACGGTCTCAACGGCAACCCCGATCCTCGCTGGCGTGAAGTGGCGGTGACCTTCGTCGACAACCACGATACGGGCTATTCACCCGGTCAGAATGGAGGACAGCATCACTGGGCGCTACGGGACGGTCTGGTGCGTCAGGCCTATGCCTACATTCTCTCGAGCCCTGGGACGCCGGTGGTGTACTGGTCACACATGTACGATTGGGGTCAGGCACCGCTGATTCGTCAGCTGATCAAGATCCGCCGTGCGGCAGGTGTGCGGGCCGATTCGGCGATCGAGTTTCATAGCGGCTATTCAGGCCTGGTGGCCACGGTACGTGGTACAGCGCAAACGCTGGTGATCGCCTTGGGTTCAAACCTCAACAACCCTGGTCAGGTCAGTAGCGGCAGCTTCAGTCAGGCGTTGAACGAGGACAATGGCCAACTGAAGATCTGGACTACCGGAAGCTCGGACGGTGGCGGTGGCGGTGGCGGTGGGAGTCTGGCCAGTGTCAATTTCCGCTGTGACAACGGCGTGACTCAGCCGGGCGACAGCGTTTATGCCGTCGGCAACCTGACCCAGCTCGGCAGCTGGAGCCCTGCGGGTGCGGTGCGGCTGACGGACGTCAGCAGCTACCCCACCTGGAAAGGCACGATAAGCCTGCCGGCCGGTCAGGCCGTTGAGTGGAAGTGCATCGTGCGCAGCGAGGCCAACCCGACGCAGGTGAAAACCTGGCAATCGGGCGCCAACAACCGCGTCACCAGCGCCGTGGGTGCGAGCACCACCGGCCGGTTCTAACCCCTAAGTCTGTATTGCCGGGTCCGTTCGGGCCCGGCTTCTGTTGCCGCTAGTTGACTCGGACGGTATCAAGCCACTTGCCAGCGCTGGGCAAGCTGGCGAGCCTCCCTCAGCTGGTCAAACAGCCTGTTCTTGCTCTCCACCACGACGAGCCTCTGTACATCGGCGTAGCGCTCGCGCGCCGTGCGCTCCAGCCAGCCGATACGCGCCAGGGTCGACGGCGTGCAGGTCTGGCCGCTGAGGTCGTCATGCAGATCCAGCCAGTGGGACCGCCAGGCTTCCTGGAGGTACAACTCCGAAACATCGTTGACCAGAGCGCGCTTCCAGGTGGCAATGATTCCGTCCAGCCAGTCGAGCACCACAGGCGCGGCGCCGCGGCTTGCAAGTTCTGCGCGCAAGCCCTGATAAGCCTCGACGGCGATGCGCTTTTCCAGGGTGAAGGCATCGAGCGCAAGGCGTTCGCCGTCCTGCTCCAGTCTCAGCAGATGAGCAAAATATTGGCGAGTTTCAAAGCGTTCAGCGGCGTGAAACTGTGGCATCGCGGTACCGTTGCTATTGAACGCGCGCAACGGATCGAAACGGTACATATAGCCGAAGTCGAACAGCCGCACCTGACCGTCATCTAGCGTGTTACCGGTGCAGAGGTCCCACTCGAAAAGGCCCCCCAGCAAGAGCGCAACCAGGGTATCGAACAGCTGCAGAAGCTGGCGTTCGTCCCACGCCTGGATGGCCACGCCCTCAATCCACGGCGAGAGCAGCACGCCATGGCGAAAGCTGGCGTAGCGGGTGTCGACGATTGCGCTCAATCGATCAGTGAGCAGCGGATCGTGCTTGAGGTGGCGCAGGTCGGCACGGCGCTGGATCTCATTGAGAAAGCTCGTCTGCCCGTCGACGTTCTGCACCTTGCATTTTTCGCGGGCGAGCTTGAGCGTCCAGTCCTGCCCCTGTGCGTGAATGCGATAGACATGCGCAGTGAGCCCCGCGCTGAAGCGCTCGCGCACGTAGGGCTCATCACCTCGGGTAGCGACGAGCTGGTCCACCGGCAGCGGGCACTCTTCAGGTGTGCCGATGTTCAGTTCTGCACCGCTGGCGACGAAAGCCAGCTGCGCAGCGTGACGGTTTTGTTCGGGTGTCATGGTCTGCTCCAGCGACATGGCTCAGCGAGCCTGTACCACGATGATCTTGTCGTCGCCGTGCTGGCGAGCGAACACGTAAGGCGATTCGGCCAGTTGACGATGACTGCCTGCTCCGACAGCGGGATGCCGTGCGCGGAACTGCCCGATGCGCTGCCAGTGCCGGATCAGCGCAGCTACCTCCGGCTTGGCGTGATCGTCCCAGTTCATATCCGAGCGGGTGCCTTGATAGGGATCGGAGCCTGTAGGGCCGAAGGGACGCGCGCTTTCGTCGCCGTAGTAGATCTGCACCGCGCCGGGGCTCAGCAGGAGTGCACTGGCGAGGCCGTGCTGTCGCATCAGATCGCCGTTGTGCTGCGCGCTGAACAGCGAAGTGTCGTGGGATGAGGCGTAGCTCATGAAGTTGTGTCCGGGCGTCGCCGCCAGCATCTTGGCGTATTGCCCGTAACTGTTATTGGCGCGACGCAGGCAGTCACTGGCCGAGCCGGCGACCTCCGCCTGGAAGGCAAAATTGATCAACGCATCGAAGCCGTTGGCCTGGTAGTCACTGGTTTCCGGGCCGTGGCCGAAAACTTCGCCCACCATCCAGAACGGCTCGCCAGCCATCGGATCGTCCGGGTTGGCTGCAGACCATGCCTTGCGGGCCTCGTCCGCCTTCTGGCGCAGCTGTGCCCAGGCCGCTGGTTCGACGTGCATGACCGTGTCGGCCCGAAACCCGTCGACGCCGAACTCGCGCACCCAGTTGGTCAGCCATTCATTGAGGTAGTCGCGCACCCGATAGCCGTCGCGCTCGACAGCACGGGTCGGTTGCTTGCGGCTAAGAAACTCCGGAAGGCCGACCGGGCTCTCTGACTCGGTGCGAAAGTCCGGTAAGAACGCCAGCGAACCTTTTACCGGATCCACCAGTACGCTTGGCGGGGCAGGGTAATCGGCTATGCCTGCGCGCACCCATTCCTTGCCCCACCAACGCGACCAGGACGGGTGATCGTAGTCGATGAGGTTGTGGTAGGAGTGCAGGTTTTCATAGGGCTCCGGCCGCCATGTCGTCCAGCGCTTGGGCAGGTATTGGGCCATGCCCTCGCGCAGGGTGCCGAATCCAAGGTTTTGCATATCGGCGAGGGTTGAGTAGCCGGGGTGGTTGAGTACCACATCGAAGAGCACGCGAATACCGCGCGCATGGGCACCGGCGATGAGTTCGCGCAGGTCGGCCTCGCTGCCCATGTTGGCGTCCAGCTGGGTGTAGTCCAGCGCGTAATAGCCGTGGTAGGCGTAATGGCGGAAGTCGCCTTTGTCGCCGCCACCGACCCAGCCGTGAATCTGTTCGTAGGGCGCGCTGATCCAGAGCGCGTCCACACCCAACTCCGACAGGTAGTCGAGCTTGCTCGTCAGGCCCTTGAGGTCGCCGCCGTGAAAGGTGCCGATCTCCTGCGCGCCGTCAGGCTCTCGCCCATAGCTGCGGTCGTTGCTCGGGTCGCCATTGGCAAAGCGATCGGTAAGGGCAAAGTAGACGGTCGCGTTGCGCCAATCGCGCGGCTGATGCGAAGGCGCGTCTGCCACTTCGATCAACAGCAAACCATCGCTCTCCGGGGCTGGAGTCAGCTCGATCATGCCGTTCTGCACAGTTGCCGTGTTGCCACTGTAGGCATCACGCAGGCGCTGGCCGTTATCGAACACATCGGCGACCGGCACCTGTACGGCCTCGCCGTTCCATGGACGGCACGCCTGTTCGACCGCTTTGCTCTCCTGGCGGACCGGCAGCAGTCGCAGATTGGCGTCGTCTCCGGTCTGGATCAGCAGGCGGTAGCGGCCCGGTCTCGTCACCTGGTAATCGAAGCGGCTGGCGGAGTTGAGCTCCTGTCGTTGGAACGGCTTGAGCGGTTGTCCGTCTGCTCTGTCGTCGCCCAACTGCAGTATGCCTTCCGGCAGTTCAAACTCCGCCGCGAAGCGATCGTCTGCCAGGGTTTCCCAGCTCGGTTGCAGCTGCTGACCATTGAGTCGGATAGAGACTTGCGGTTCGGCTTGTACAACAGGTGCGAGCACACCGAAACAAAGGGCTAGGATAGATGGACTAAGGGGCGTCAGAGAGCGCATGTCCGGCTCCGGCTTGGCGGGAAGATGGCTATATTCAAGCTTGTTTTCTTCACGTCGTGCAGGCTGAGATGGGCGATTCAAAGCCTTTGCAAACACAGCGCGAAGACAAAACTACGCCCTGCTTCTACGCCCCTCATCCTCCCCCGGAGGAGGATGTCTTAGCCCATCGGCAGGGCGAGTATGGATGCACTGCGAGACCGCCAGGCGGCAAGCAGAACGTTGTGGATAAAAAATAAGAAGCCACGAGGAAATACCTAAATGAATAAAAAGCTGTTTGCAGCGGCCGCGATCGGTCTGTCCGCAACCCTGAGCTTGCCGCTGTCCGTCCAGGCCGCCATCGAAGAAGGCAAGTTGGTCGTCTGGATAAATGGCGACAAAGGCCACAAGGGATTGGCCGAGGTGGGCAAGAAGTTCACTGAAGAAACAGGCATCCCGGTCGAAGTGGCTCATCCCGACGCCGCTACTGACAAGTTCCAGCAGGCTGCCGCTACCGGCAACGGCCCTGACATCTTCATCTGGGCTCACGACCGCCTCGGTGAATGGGCTCAAAGCGGCCTGATCACCGCCGTTACTCCGAGCGCCGAGACCAAAGGCGAGGTTGCCGACTTCGCCTGGGACGCTGTCAGCTACAACGGCAAGCTATGGGGCTATCCCATGGCAGTTGAGGCACCCGCGCTGATCTACAACAAGGCGCTGGTGTCGACCCCTCCAAAAACCTTCGATGAAGTCCTGGCCATGCATAAGGACCTCGCCGCCAATGGCAAGCGCGCGATCCTCTGGGACTACAACAACACCTACTTCACCTGGGCGTTGCTGGCTGCCAATGGCGGCTATGCGTTCGAGGATACAGGCTCGGGTTTCGACGTCAGCAAGACCGGCGTCAACAATGACGGCGCCAAGCAGGGAGCAGCGATGCTCAAGCGTTTGATCGACGAAGGCGTGATGCCCAAGGGCGCTGATTACAGCGCGGCCGAAGCGGCATTCAACAAGGGCGAGTCTGCGATGTTCATCAGCGGCCCCTGGGCCTGGTCGAACATCAAGAAGAGCGGTATCGACTTTGGCGTAGCGCCGATTCCGGCAGTTGGCGACAGCCCGTCCAAGCCGTTCTCCGGCGTGATGGCTGCAACCCTCAACGCAGCCAGCCCGAACCAGGCGCTGGCGGTCGAGTTCCTGGAAAACTACCTTCTCAAGGTCGAGGGGCTGAAGGCGGTGAACGCCGACGTGCCGCTGGGCGCCGTGGTTAACAAGGAATACATGGCCGAGCTTTCGGAAGACCCGATGATCAAGGCCACCTTCGAAAGCGCCCAGCAGGGCCGCCCGATGCCGAACATCCCGCAGATGGGCGTGTTCTGGTCGGCCATGGAGCCTGCCCTGACGAACATCACCTCTGGTCGTCAACCCGTGGATGCCGCCCTGGATGACGCCGCCAAACGCATCGTCAAGTAACGACAACCCGCAGCCGCAGCCGGGGACACCTGTGTCTTCGGCTGCGCGCCCCGAGGCTCAGATTCCGATGTCCGCCGTGAATGTTCCCGCCGAGATGCCCGGCCGTGCCGTGCCGAAACTGTCCATGCCCAAGTTGCCGGCTGCAATGCGATGGGGGCTTTGGTTGCTGTGCAATGCCTTCGCCCTATATCTGATCGTCGCCCTCTACGCCCAGGGGCAAACCGTGTTTGCCCTGCTTGGACTGGTGGTCGCGGGGATCGCCAGTTTCGTCTTCATCAATCGCCGCGCCTACGCCCACCGCTACATCTTTCCGGCGATTGCCGGGATGCTGGTGTTCGTCATATTCCCGCTGATCTATACCGTGGGCATCGGCTTCACCAATTACAGTGGCACCAACCTGCTCAGCTTTGAGCAGGCCCAGCGTTACCACCTCAACCAGACTTATCTGGCGGGTGACCGCTACCGTTTCAGCCTGCACCACAATGGTGAAGATGAAATGCGTCTGCGCGTCGATCGGGGCGAGCAGGGCGTTTGGGTGTCGGCTCCGCTGGAGGGCGAACCGGTTGAAGGCGAGCCCCTCGGCATGAGCCGTGAAGCCGAGGTCGACGACCTCGGCGACGCCTTGCCGCTACGCGACGTCATTGGTCTACGCAGCCAGTTGGAACAATGGGTGATGCGCGGCCACGAAGGTCAGCTGCTGCGCCTATATGGTCTGCGCGAAGTAGCCGCCGTGGAGCCGCTGTACCGCTTGCGCGACGACGGCTCGCTGGTCAACAACCAGACGGGCGAGCGCCTGACTGCCAACGATGAGATCGGCTTCTACGTCGATGTCGAAGGACAGAAAGTCGCGCCGGGGTACACGGTCTACGCCGGCTGGAGCAATTTTTCCAAGGTGCTGACTGATCCGAAGATTCGTGGGCCGTTCCTGCAGATATTCGTCTGGACGGTCTGCTTCGCCGCGCTTACGGTGGTCTTCACCCTCGCCGTCGGCCTGGTGCTGGCCAGTCTGTTGCAGTGGGAAATGGTCCGTGGCAAAGCGTTCTACCGGCTGATGCTGATTTTGCCGTACGCGGTTCCTGCGTTCATCTCGATCCTGGTGTTCAAGGGGCTGTTCAACCAGAGTTTCGGCGAGATCAACCTGATGCTCGACAGCATCTTCGGGGTGCGGCCGGACTGGTTCAGTGACCCGACCCTGGCGCGCAGCATGATTCTGATGGTCAATACCTGGCTCGGTTATCCCTACATGCTGCTGCTCTGCATGGGGCTGCTTCAGGCGATTCCCCGCGACCTTTATGAAGCTTCGGCAATGGACGGCGCGACGCCGCTGGACAATCTCATGAAGATTACGCTGCCGCTGCTGATCAAGCCGCTCGCGCCGCTGCTGATCGCAAGCTTCGCCTTCAACTTCAACAATTTCGTGCTGATCACGCTGCTGACGCGCGGCGGGCCGGACATTCTCGGCACTACGACGCCGGCCGGCACGACCGACCTGTTGGTCAGTTACACCTACCGCATCGCCTTCCAGGATTCGGGGCAGAACTTCGCCCTGGCTGCCGCCATCGCCACGCTGATCTTTATCGTCGTCGGTGCCATGGCTTGGCTGAACCTGAAACTTTCCAAGGTCAAGGTCTGAGGATTACGCACATGGCCATGGTTCAACCAAAATCCGTCAAATACCGCATCTGGATGACACACGCGGCGCTGCTCGCCTTTGTCGCGCTGATCGTGTTTCCACTGCTGATGGTGGTGTCGATTTCCTTCCGCGAGGGCAACTTCGCCACTGGCAGCCTGCTGCCGGACAACCCGACGCTGGAGCATTGGTCGCTGGCGTTGGGCATTCCATACGTCCATGAGAATGGCGAGGTCAGTAACCCTCCGTTCCCGGTTCTTACGTGGTTGTGGAATTCGATGAAGATCGCACTGATCAGCTCGGTGCTGATCCTGATGCTCTCTACAACCAGCGCTTATGCCTTTGCCCGCCTCCGTTTCGGTGGCAAGGGGCCGATCCTCAAGGGCATGTTGATCTTCCAGATGTTCCCGCCAGTGCTGACGCTGGTGGCCATCTACGCCTTGTTCGATCAGCTCGGCAAGCATGTCAGCTGGCTCGGGGTGAACACCCATGGGGCAGTGATCATTGCCTCGCTGGGCGGCATGGCGCTGCATATCTGGACCATCAAGGGCTACTTCGAAAGCATCGATGGCTCGCTGGAAGAGGCGGCCATCGTCGACGGCGCGACCACCTGGCAGGCCTTCGTGCACATCCTGTTGCCGATGAGCGTGCCGATTCTGGCGGTAGTGTTCATCCTCGCTTTCATCACCAGCATTACCGAATACCCGATTGCCTCGGTGCTGTTGATGGACGTGGACAAGCTCACGCTCTCGGTGGGTGCTCAGCAATACCTCTACGACCAGAACTACCTTTGGGGTGATTTCGCGGCGGCAGCGGTCCTCTCAGGACTGCCGATCACCGCAGTGTTCCTGTATTGCCAGAAGTGGATCGTCGGCGGGCTGACCGCGGGTGGGGTTAAAGGCTAGCGCGAGCGCATCTGCCCAGGACAGCACGATGCGTCATGACACCCGAACAGGGAATGATTCACGGGAGACGACCATGAATGCCGCTATACCTGCACCTCTGCCGCTGATACCGGCCAAACTGAACATGCCTTCGTTGCCTCGCGGCGTGCTGGCAAGGCCACGTCTTGACGAGTGGTTCCAGCGCCTGGGTGAGGTCCGCCTGGCCGTGCTGCATGGCCCCAGCGGTTTCGGCAAGACCACACTGGCCTGCCAATGGGCGCGGGCCTTCGATGGCCGAGTTGCCTGGCTTCAACTGCATCCGGGCGACAACGATCCGCTCCAGCTCGGTCGCTATCTGCTGCACGTGCTCGATGCTCAGCTGGAACACGGCTGCCCGCGTAGCCTGTTGCTGGCGGGGCAGGGCAGAGAGGCCTTCGAAACGCTGCTTACCCATCTGCTGGCCGAGCTGCCCGGCGAGCACGAGCCGTTGCTGCTGGTGCTGGACGAATTCGAGGCCCTGCATGACGCCGAGGTGATTGCCGCACTGCGTTTCTTCCTTCGCAACATGCCGTCCTGGATGACACTGCTGGTCTGCAGTCGCGGGCTTCCGGAGCTGGGAGTTGCCGATCTGCGGGTCAAGCACCAGCTCCTCACCATCGACGCTCAGCATCTGGCATTCGAGACCGATGAAGTGCAGGCATTGCTCGACCTGGGCCTGCCCATCGCGATCAATCGCGAGCAGGTCGAGCGCCTCAACCGGCGTATCGGTGGCTGGCCCTGCGCCTTGCAGCTCGTGTTGCAGGAGGTGCAGACCGGCCGCGGCATGGACGTGTTTCTGGAGAACCTGCAGCTCGGCCACCCCTATATCCGCGATTACATGCGTGAACAGGTGATTGCCAGTCTTGGCAGCGCCACCCTGGACTTCCTCCAGGCCACCTGCCTGCTGGATCGTTTCAATGCCGCGCTTGCCGATCGCCTTACCCTGGGCAGCAACGCCCGCGACATGATCGAGCAACTTGAGCGGCGCGGGCTGTTCCTGCAATCGCTCGACAGCTTGCGTCAGTGGTACGCCTACCACCCGTTGTTCGCCACTTTTTTGCAGGGAGAATTGCGCACCCACCAGCCGCAGCGGCTCTATGACTTGCATCTGCGGGCTGCCGAAGCGCTGATGGCCGAAAGCCTGCCGGAAGAGGCTGCGCGGCATGCCGTGCTGGCGGGCTGCCCAACCCGGGTCGGCGAAGTGCTGGAGCGACACGGCCGCCAGTTCTATCGTCAAGGCCGCCTCGGCTTGCTGCAGCAATGCCTGGAGACCCTCCCGGAAACCGTGATTGCCAGTTCGCCACTGATGACCTTGCTGCAGGCCTGGGTATCGCAGAACTCATACCAGTTCGACCAGGTCGAGCGCTGGTTCAAAGCCGGCGAGCAGGCGCTGCAACAGAGCTGCTCGGAAGAGGACTGGGCGCGCATCGTCGGCGAATTCAATGCCGTGCGTGCTCAGGTGGCGATGAACCGGGGAGACGAGCAGCAGGCCATCGCTTTGGCTCATGAAGCCTTGGAGCGTGAGCCGTTGATCATGCGAACCTCCAAGGTGGCGGCTCTGTCCGGGCTGGCCGAGGCGCACTTCGTTCAAGGGCTGCTGCCCCAAGCGCAAAAGCAGTATGAAGAGGCCGAGCGCCGCGCACGGGAGATCCGCGCCTCGCATCTGGTGGTGTGGAATCTTGGGCAGCTTTCGGAAATTGCCATCGCCCAGGGCTATCTGCAAAAAGCCTATTCGCTGCAGGAACGGGCGATTCAATACGTCGAGCAGGCCGAGTTGCAGGCAACGCCGATCATGGAGTTCATCTATCGGGTGCGCGGGCAGGTGTTGCTTGAGTGGCATCACCTCGATGCGGCCGAGCAGTGCGCCTTGCAGGGTATTCAGATTCTGGAGGATGTGGGCGACCGCTGGCTGCTGCAATGCTATGCACTGCTCGCCGGAATCGCTCACGCCCGCGGCCAGCAGAGCGCCTGCGCGGATTACATCGGCAAGATGCAGAGCATGCTGGCCGACGATAATTACCACGTCGACTGGCTCGCCAATGCTCATGCGGTAATGCTCAGCTACTGGGACTCGACCCAGGACAAGACGGCGATCCAGCAGTGGTTGCTTACCGCCCCAGCGCTCGAACGCGGCCTCAATCATTTCGCTCAGTACAACGCTCGTAACCACGCGCGTGCCTACCTTTCGCTAAAACAGACCGAAAAGGCGCTGCCTATCCTTAGGCAGTTGCAGATCGATGCCGAGCAGCACGGTCTGGTGATGGATCTGAACCGCAATCACATCCTGCTCGCTCAGCTTCATTGGTTGCGCGAAGAGCGTCAGCAGGCGCTGGATAACCTGCAGCTGGCATTGACCCTGGCCAGCAGCACCGGTGCCATCGGCAGCTTCCTGCGCATCGGCAAGCTACTCATCTCGATGCTCAAGGCCCTTCAGCACGAACGTCGCCTCGATGAGCTCGAAGCCCAGCGTGCCGACCGGCTTATCCAGCTGGCCCAACAGCAGCGCGACTTCAGCCGGGCGATTCGTATCACCCTGGACGAGGCGGTGATACAGGACATCATCAATCGCCCGGACGTGCCCGAGCTGATCCGCCATTCGCCGCTGACGAGGCGTGAATGGCAGGTGCTTAGCCTGATCCACGCCGGGCAGTCCAACGAGCAGATCGCCGAGCACCTGAACGTCGCCCCAACGACGATCAAAACGCACATCCGCAGCCTTTATCAGAAGCTCAACATCACCCATCGCAACGAAGCCGTGCAGCTGGCGCGCAGCCTGTTGAGCAAGATCCAGGGCGAATAGCGTTGCATGAGTGATCGCGCATCCGGCCTGTCCAAGATCGGGTGCGTTTTTGTCCCACTGGAGCCTTACATGTCGATGACCGAGAAACAGAAGATGCTTGCCGGCGAACTCTATCGGCCTGGCGACGCAGAGCTGCAAGCCGACCAGGCTGCAGCGAAGGCGTGGATGGTGCGCTACAACGCAGCGCTCGGCGAACCACCGGCATTACGCCGCGCCTTGCTCAAGGAGCTACTCGGGAACGTCGGCGAGGGAGCAGTGATCCGGCCGCCGTTTCACTGCGACTACGGCTACAACATCCACCTGGGCGACGATGTGTTTTTCAATTTCAACTGCGTGATTCTCGACGTGGTCGAGGTGCGCATTGGCAGCGGCACCCAAATCGGCCCGGCCGTGCAGATTTATTCGGCGGACCATCCACGTGATGCCGAGGGACGGCGTAGCGGCCTGGAATTCGGTCGTCCGGTGGTGATCGGCGAGAACGTATGGATCGGTGGGGGCGCAATCATCCTGCCGGGCGTAACCATCGGCGATGACGCAGTTATAGGGGCAGGTAGTGTGGTGACGCGGGATGTAGCGGCGGGGGCGACGGTGGTGGGTAATCCAGCTCGTGCACGTTGATTGAGAGGGAAATGGCAGCCGGCGCTGGGCCGGCTGCCGATACCACTTACTGCTGAGTCACGGTGGCCATGTTGCCCGAGCCCATCTGCGACACCATTGCCGAGTCGCCCATACCGCTCTGCATCAGCATGGCTTGGTTGCCAACGCCGCCCTGAATGACGGTCGCCAGGTTGTCCTGGCCATCTTGCGTCAGGCTGACTTCGTTGTCCGAGCCGTAGATCTGCTGGATGTCAGCTACGTTGAGGTCGCCGCCCTGCATGACGTCAACACGGTTGTTGTCACCGTAGCTGGAGCCGGTCAGCTCGTTGCCATTGCCGCTCTGGGTGGCGGTAAGCAGGTTGTCAGCGCCGTCCTGGGCGAAGTCGATCAGGTTGCCTGTGCCTTGCTGAGTGACGTAAGCCTCGTTGTACTCGCCGGTCTGCTGCAGCGAGGCAGTCAGCATGCTGCCGTCAGCTTGATCGATAACGGCGTAGTTGTTGTCGCCGGTCTGCTCGGTGCTGGCTGTGTTGTTATCGCCAGCCTGGAAGATGTCAGCGCTGTTCGAGGTGCCGTCCTGGTAGACCGATGCTGTTTGCAACGAGCCGCTCTGGTCGATGTAGGCTTCGTTGTTCAGGCCGCGGGACTGGATGTCTGCGCTGTGCTCGGAACCTTCCTGGGCTACGGATGCGACCTGCGAATCACCCTGCTGGTCGATCGTTGCGCTCGAATCGAACGCGTTCACCTGGTAGATGGTGGCGTCGTTGCTATTACCTTCCTGGTTGACCATGCCGTCGTTACGCGCACCGCCTTCCTGCCATACCAGCGAGATGTTGTCGTTGCCGACCTGACGCTGCTCCGAAACGCTCAGTTCAGTGTTGGTCTGAATGGATTCGGCGAAGTTATCGCTGCCGTCCTGATCGATCACCGCGGTGCTCAGGTCTGCGGCAGTCTGCTCGGTGATGGCAGTGTTGAAGCTGCCTTCCTGGTACTGACGAGCCGTGGCGCCGAAGGAGTCGTTCTGCACGATGCTTGCGTCATGGCTGTCGCCATCCTGCAGCTGGATCGCCTCGGTCTGCTCGGTCGAGGTCTGCACGATGTCTGCGCGATTCAGATTACCTGTCTGAGTCTGTACGGCATCCGACATCGTGGCCTGATTCTGGGTGACCATGCCATCGTTGTTGGCACCAACCTGCGACTGGTAGGAAATATTGTCCCGGCCGCCTGTTTGGGTTACTTCGACAATGTTGTCGGCACCGGACTGATTCTGTTCTGCGCTGTTGTCGTCGGCGTGAGCCTGAGTGGCCAGAATCGCGATGATGGCGGCTGCGAGGGGCTTGCACTTGAACATGTCGTCTCTCCATGGATTGTGAATGCGTGTCGCTCCTGACTGGGCGGCTGCGCAGATCTGCTGGGCGGCGGCTACTGCGGGGTCAGTCCTGGAACTGCATCGATCCTATCTGCCGCTCGTGACAGATAAGTGTCGATTCGCTTGTTTGTCGACGTTTTTATGACGAGTGACTGACTCGGATCGGTGAAATGGTAGCGGACCGCTCTACGCCCCCCGGTCGGGATGCCTCTACGCCCGATCGATACGCCTCGCTATTGCATAGCCGGGAGGATGTTGCGGCGGGTTGACGCACCTAGAGTGGCGTCGTGTTCCCCCAAACATCGAAGGTTGGTTGTATGAATCGCAATGACTGGTGGCGCGGCGGCGTCATATATCAGGTTTACCCGCGCAGCTTTTTCGACAGCAATGGCGATGGGGTCGGCGATCTGCTCGGTGTGGTAGAGAAGATCGACTACATCGCCAGCCTCAATGTCGATGCCATCTGGCTGTCGCCATTCTTCACCTCGCCGATGAAGGACTTCGGCTACGACGTGTCCGACTATCGCGGCGTCGATCCGCTGTTCGGCACGCTGGAAGACTTCAAGCAGGTCATCGATGTTGCCCACGCACGTGGCATCCGAATTCTCATTGATCAGGTGCTAAACCACTCGAGCGATCAGCACGCCTGGTTCAAGGAAAGCCGCTCGAGCCGCGACAACGAAAAAGCTGATTGGTATGTCTGGGCCGATCCGAAAGATGACGGCACCGTCCCGAACAACTGGCTTTCAGTCTTCGGAGGCCCGGCCTGGACCTGGGACAGCCGCCGCAAGCAGTACTACCTGCACAACTTTCTCTCCAGTCAGCCGGACCTCAACTTTCATTGCGAGGCAGTGCAGCAGCAGCTGCTGGAGGACATGGAGTTCTGGCTCAAGCTCGGCGTCGACGGCTTCCGTCTGGATGCAGCGAACTTCTACTTCCACGACCGAGAACTACGGGACAACCCGCCCAACCATGACATCCGCGAAGGCAGCATCGGGGTCCGTGCCGACAATCCCTATGCCTTCCAGAAACATGTGTATGACAAGACGCAGCCGGAGAACCTCGATTTCCTGCGCCGCATCCGCCAGCTACTTGAGCGTTATCCCGGTAGTGCCACCGTCGCGGAAATCGGCTGCGATCATTCCTTGAGCACCATGGCTGCGTACACGGGCGGGAGCGATACGCTGCACATGGCGTATTCCTTCGATCTGCTGACCGAGCAATGCAGTCCGGGCTTCCTGCGCCACACCATCGATTGCGTCGAGCGCGAACTCGTCGACGGCTGGCCGTGCTGGTCCATCGGCAACCATGATGTGGTTCGGGTCATGAGCCGCTGGGCGCTGGCAAACCAGCCGGATCTGGCCCGCGGCCGCATGTTCATGGCGATGCTGCTGACCATGCGCGGCAGCGTATGCCTCTATCAGGGTGAAGAGCTGGGACTGGATGAAGCCGAGCTGCAGTTCGAGCAGCTGGTCGATCCTTACGGCATTCGCTTCTGGCCGGAGTTCAAAGGGCGCGACGGTTGCCGCACACCGATGCCCTGGCACGATCAGGACCAGCACGGTGGCTTCAGCCGAGAGCAACCCTGGTTGCCGATGGCGGACAGGCATCTGCCGATGTCGGTGGCCGCCCAGGAATCGGACCCCAATTCGATGCTCAACATCTATCGGCGCTTCCTCGCCTGGCGGCAGGATCAGCCCTTGCTGATCGAAGGCAGCATACGCACCGTCTACCATGACGAAGCCCTGCTGGTGTACGAGCGTCGCCTGGGGGACGAAGTCTGGGTGTGCCTGTTCAATATGGGTGACAGCGCGCGGCACTTTGATCTGTCAGCTCCGGTCGAAGGCCTGCACGTGCCATCGGCGACTGCGGTTTTCGAGGGTCATGGCGTACATTTGCCGGCGCATGGATTCGGATTTGCCCGCCGGCTCGGGTAATTGCACTGGCGTGACGAGGCGCCTGCCTCGTCTCGAACCAGTCCGACGCCCGTTGCTTTGCTCGCCGCGATTCGTCGCGGCGGCTGTATCAAGGAGAACAACAAAAATGGCCAGCGTTACCCTGCGCAATATTTGCAAGAGCTTCGACGACGTCCCCATTACCCGCGGTATCGACCTGGACATTGCCGACGGTGAGTTCGTGGTGTTCGTCGGGCCATCGGGATGCGGAAAGTCGACCCTTCTGCGGCTGATCGCCGGGCTCGAGGACATCACCGACGGCGAGCTGCAGATCGATGGTGAACGCGTCAATGAGCTGCCACCGATGGACCGTTCAGTAGGGATGGTCTTCCAGTCCTACGCGTTGTATCCACACATGAACGTCGCGGAAAACATGGCGTTCGGCTTGAAGCTGGCAAAGGTCGAGAAAAGCGAAATCAATCGCCGGGTGAATTCCGTCGCGAAGATCCTGCAGCTTGACCAGATGCTCGACCGTAAACCCAAGGATCTGTCCGGCGGTCAACGCCAGCGCGTGGCGATAGGGCGGACAATGGTGCGAGAGCCCAAAGTCTTCCTGTTCGACGAACCGCTGTCGAACCTTGATGCCTTCCTCCGGGTGCAGATGCGCATCGAAATCTCACGCCTGCACCAGCGCCTCCAGGCAACGATGATCTACGTGACCCATGATCAGGTCGAAGCCATGACCCTGGCCGACAAGATCGTCGTGCTCAATGCCGGACGTATCGCTCAGGTCGGGCCGCCGCTGGAGCTTTACCACTATCCGAACAACCAGTTCGTTGCCGGCTTCATCGGCTCGCCGCAGATGAATTTCCTGCCGGTGCAGGCGGTAAGTGCGAGCAGCGATTCGGTCGAGGTTTCGATGCCGGGAGGTAGTTCACTTCGCTTGCCTGTTGACGGCAGCCAGGTCTCGCCTGGGGACGCTCTGACGCTGGGCATTCGTCCCGAGCACTTCGTCGACGCCGAACAGGCTGACTTCGTCTTCAATGGCGAGATTGCCGTAGCCGAACGCCTCGGTGATCACAACCTGTTGCATCTGAACTTCGAGGGTGTGGACGATATGGTCGCAGTAGCCAGCGATGGCAATCGGCGCGTCGCCGTAGGGCAGACCTATGCCACCGGTTTGCTGGCTAACAAATGCCACCTGTTTCGCGCTGACGGATCGGCCTGCGCGCGCCACTATCGAGAGCCAGCACTGTTCGGCTGAAAGGTTAGGCAGCCGGTCGGCAACCGGCTGCCGTCCCTGATCAATGGCTGAGTTTCAGACCAAGCAGACCGATGCAGATAAGCAGCACGCTACCCAGGCGAAAGAAACTCATCGATTCGCCAAACAGGATGATCCCCGCAATAACCGTTCCAACAGCGCCTACGCCAGTCCAGACGGCGTAGGCGGTTCCCAGCGGTAGTTCCTTCATCGCCAGGCCCAGCAAGCCCAGGCTGGCAAGCATTGCGGCAATGGTGAGAACGGTGGGGACAGGGCGCGTGAAACCCTCGGTGAACTTCAGGCCGACAGCCCATCCGATCTCGAACAGGCCAGCAACGAACAGGATGATCCACGACATACGCACCTCCGGGACGGTGATTGGGTGGGGCCGTCCCCGGTGGGTCTGTGCAGCCTGAGGTCGTCCTCAGCAAGTGTCATTGTGCATGGCCAGCAAGCCCGGGCAAGTTGACCGGACCTGCGGCGGCATGGCTAACGGGTGGTTTGATCGTCGTCCTTCATCCGCCGGTAGAAGGTTGCCAGCAGCGCACCGGAAAGGTTGTGCCAGACGCTGAACAGCGCGCTGGGTACCGCCGCCAGTGGCGAAAAATGCGCGCTGGCCAGTGCCGCACCGAGCCCTGAGTTCTGCATGCCGACTTCGATCGAGAGTGTCTTGCGTTGCGCAAGTGGCAGGCCGAACAGGCGTCCGACCAGATAGCCGATTCCGAGCCCCAGGCTGTTGTGTAGCACCACGACCGCCATAATCAGCAGGCCGGACTCGGCGATCTTGGCCTGACTGGCCGCGACCACTGCAGCAACAATGATGACGATGCTGGTTACCGACACCAGCGGCAGAATATCCACCACGTGATGGACGCGATCGCCAAGCACTCTGCGAACGATCAATCCAAGCGCGATTGGCAACAGTACGATCTGCAGAATGGACATGAACAACGCGCCGAAATTGACCGGTAGCCAGGCTGAGGCCAGCAGCCAGATCAAAGCCGGCGTCACGAGCGGAGCGAGGAGGGTGGTGACGGCAGTGATCGCCACCGACAGCGCCACGTCTCCACGCGAAAACCAGGCAATCACATTGGAAGCGGTGCCGCCAGGGCAGCAGCCCACGAGGATCACACCGACAGCGATCTCAGCCGGCAGGCCCAAAAGCTGACAGAGCACCCAGGCGAGTGCCGGCATGATCAGAAACTGCGAGCCGACACCCAGTGCGACCCATAAAGGACGTCGTGCGACCTCGGCAAAATCGGCCGCCTTCAAGGTCAAGCCCATGCCGAACATGATCAGCCCGAGCAACGGGACGATCCAGGCGGTGGCGGGGAGGAACCAGCTGGGTTGAAAGAAAGCGAGAACGGCGAAGAGCAGAACCCAGAGGGCGAAGGTGTTGCCAACAAAGCGGCTGAGGGCGGCGAGAGCGCGCATCGGGTTTACCTTGTGGTTATAAGGGAGAGCGCCGTCAGCCAGGCAGACGGCGCACAGGGCAGTTTAGATGCCCTGCGGAATCTCCTCACCACCCAAGGCTTCGAACAGAGCCGGGAGGAACTCCTTGAACGTCAACATCATCAGCAGGAAGCTCGCGTCCTGCTGGCCGAGGTCGTCGTCGCCACCGTCCTGTTCGGCCTGATCCTGCAGCAGCTCTTCGAAGCGCAGGCGCTTGATCACCATCTTGTCGTCTAGCACGAAAGACAGCTTGTCCTGCCAGCCCAGCGACAGCTGCGTCACTTGCTTGCCCACTTCAAGATGCTGCTGGATCTCATCGCTGGTCAGGTCTTGACGCTTGCAGCGCACGACACCGCCATCTTCATGGGTATCGCGCAGCTCGCATTCATCGAGCACGAAGAAATCATCTGCTGCCTTCTGGGTCTTGACCCAATCAGTCAGCGTGGCAGACGGCGCGATCTTGACCGTCAGAGGGCGAACGGGAAGTGAACCGATGGCTTCACGCAGGGTGGAAAGAAGGTCTTCGGCCCGTTTGGGGCTGGAAGAGTCGACCAGGATAAGGCCTTGCTCAGGTGCGATAGCGGCGAAGGTGCCTGATTTACGAATGAATGCTCGCGGCAGGAAGGCCTGGATGATGTCGTCCTTCAGTTGCTCGCGCTCTTTCTTGTAGACCTTGCGCATCTGCTCGTTTTCGATCTCGTCGACCTTTTCCTTCAGAGCGTCTTTGACGACGCTGCCGGGAAGGATGCGCTCTTCCTTGCGGGTGGAGATCAGCAGGTAGCCCTGGCTGGCGTGCACCAGCGGGGCGTCTTCGCCCTTGCCGAAAGGCGCGACGAAACCATAGGTGCTCAACTCCTGGCTTGCGCAGGGGCGGGCGGGCTTGGCGGCCAATGCAGCTTCAAGTGTCTCGACATCGAAAGGGACGTTCTGGGTGAGACGGTAGACGAGCAGGTTGCGAAACCACATGGCGATTTGAAACTCCGGTAAAAGCAAAGCGCGCATTATTCCCCTCCATGCGGCTCAGGCCAACCCTGCAAAGCGTGGAGGCCGATGGAAACCGCAAAATCGGCAATAAACAGAGGGTTTCCTAAGTCTTTGTAAGTTCTTCAATTTTTTTTTCAAAAGGGGGTTGCCAAGGTTAGGAACCCTCTCTAGAATGCGCCCCACTTCGAGAGCAAACGGGTGATTAGCTCAGCTGGGAGAGCATCTGCCTTACAAGCAGAGGGTCGGCGGTTCGATCCCGTCATCACCCACCACTCGAGGTTTAGCGCAGCGGTAGTTCAGTCGGTTAGAATACCGGCCTGTCACGCCGGGGGTCGCGGGTTCGAGTCCCGTCCGCTGCGCCATATTTGCCATCAAGGACCACTGAACGCCTTGATAGCGCCAAGAAAGCGACCTTAGGGTCGCTTTTTTTATTTCTGGATTTCCTGAGCACTCCTTCGCAGCCGCCCCCACACACTGTCACATCGTTTCGCAACCACGCCCGCACAACCACGAATTCGTTCGCTCCAGACTTTGCTTGACCAGAGACGAAGCTGGCAGTCCTGCATCTATTAGCGGCGCTGCGTCCTGCCCATTGCTCTGCTTTCTCTTATCGCAATCATTGTGATCATCTAGGGTGGGCGAACGACCTCACCATTTCGCCGAATCCATCCCTTGAAGTCGCTCAGATAAAGTCGATCAGTACGCATGCCGATCTTTGACAACTGGCTATGGGGCTTGCCGGTGCGCTTCGGCGTTCGGTGAGTGGCGGCCCTTTCACAGCAGTTGTGCGCAGAGCGCGGAAAACCCATCGGCAGGAACTGCAGCGGACATCTCGCGCCGCCACAAACTTTTTTCACGAGGTGTTCACGGGCAACACCGCTGATCAGGGGCCGTGCGAAAGCGTGAAGGTGGTCTGCATCCAGGCGCTTTAACAACCTTTAACAACACGCCCTGTTTCTCTGCTTCTAGGATTTGAGGCGTTGCAGAGCTACTCGACTCGGTTCGATTACAAGTTGGATGGCCGGCAATCGGTAGCGTCTATCTGGGCGTTACCGCCAATGCAAACACCCTCAAGAAAGTGGAGATAGCCCATGGCTGATACACCAGCAGTAAGCAGCGGTAACTCGGACGCCGCTATCGACAAGATGGCCGCTGTTTTCGATATGGCAATTGAGAAGTCGGCCAAGATCACCGAGATCACTACCGCTAAGAAAGCTGAGCTTGACGCTACCAAGCAGCGTCCGCAGAACTGAATCAGGTTCGCAGGCGGTGTATTGCACCGCCTGCAACCTGCTTCACTTTTCGTATTAATGCGTACATGCAAGCCCCACAGCGAGTGCATGTACGTTCAGGCCCTGGTGCCGTTTTCGGCAGTTGGGCGGGGTGGGTCGAATGACAGCCATGGCATCCCATTTGTCCAAAGCAGATAACGACAGCCCGACGTTACAGGTCATCGCTGGCATGCACCATGGAGTGTCGCTGCCAATGGACGCGCCCGTTTGCGTGATCGGCGCCGGCCCGGGCGATGATCTGGTGCTGGGCGATCCAGGCATCGAAACCAAGCATGTGCGCCTGCGTTTTTCCGCATCGCACGTCACCATCGAAGCGCTGGGCGGCGACATTCAGTTGCTCGCGGCCGGCAAGACGACGCGGATCGCCCGCGGGCACGGCTTTCGGGCAGCGTTGCCATTTGAAATCCAGGTGGGCCAGGCAAGCATTTCACTACAGGCACCTATCGGTGCGTCGCGCCCGGAAGCGCCGGTATGGTATGGCAAGCCGCAATGGCTGATCGCTGGCGCCTTCATGTTCATTTGCGCCAGCGCGCTCGCGATGTTCAGCGACGCCCAGCCGGGAGAGTCGCTGGCCTTTATGGAGAACTTGGCCGCTACCAGCGTTGATCGCCCTGTCGAACAGGTGCCCTCGTTGGACAAGGTGCGTGCCGATCTCGCCGCCAGAGCGAGCCAGGCTGGTCTGAAAAAACTGAATCTCCTCGTTGCCAATGGCCAGCTCAAAGCCAAGGGCACGATCACTCCTGAGCAGCGCCCTCAATGGGTCGCGCTGCAGCAATACTTCGATGGTCACTACGGTCGCCACTTTGTCCTGCAAAGCAGCGAGGTGGCCGTGCGAGCGTCAGGGGCTCAGCCAAGGGTGAGTTTTCAGGCGGTTTGGTTTGGTGAAAACCCCTATGTCATCGATTCTTCTGGCGCTCGCCTAGACGCAGGAGCGGCGCTTAGCGACGGCTGGGTGATCAAAGACATCAGAAATGAAATGGTGGAGCTGACTCGTGGTGACGAGATCTTCTTTTTCACCTTGGCTGCAGCCCCGGCGGACGAAAGCTAAGCGATGAAGGTCGATCCGCGCGCCGTCCCCTCCGACACGCTGCTCACTCCTCTAGACGGCGCAGGCGCGCAGCGCGTTGAGCGAACTCGGGCGGCGCTTTTCGATGCATTGCTGCCTACTCCGGTCGGTGATCACGCGGGCCGCTCGCTGCGCCGCGATGTAGAGCGCCTCGGTGAACTTGGCAACATCGATCCTTCGCTCTTTGCCGGCTCTCGCCCTGGCGAAATCCTTGAGGACATCCTGGAGCGCATCCTGCCGTCTCTCGAGCTCGACGAAGACACCAAAAGCCTGGCCATGACGCTGGTGCGAGACGAGCTCGACACCCGTCGATCACTGGATCAGCAGCGCGCGGACTCGGGGGAATGATGCTCAGAGAGAATCGTGACGCGGCGCACCTGCTCCACGGGCTAGCGGATATCTACCAGCGTGCTGGTCAGTCCCCCCGGGCGCTGGTGATGCTGCTGCTTGCTACGCAGATCATTCCTGACGATCCGACACTCTTGCGGCGCCTTGCGGTGGTGTTCACCGCGGTGGGCGATGGCGAGCGTGCGCTGGCTGCTCTGGACCGCATCGCTCATCTCGGCCTCTGGGCGCGCGAGGATGAGCCCACAGAGCTGCTGCTCTTGCGCAGCCGCGCGCTATTGCGTGCCGGGCGTGGAGATGAAGGGCGGCAGTTGTTTCGCCAATACCTGAGCCGACGCGGGAGCAACGCCGCATGATGAGTCGTGTGAGCGCCTTTGCCCGACTGGCGGCTAAGCGGACAGATGTCGTGATCGCCGCGTTCATGCTGATGGCCGTAGTGATGATGATCATTCCGCTGCCCACTTATCTGGTGGACATGCTGATAGGCGTGAACATCGCGCTGAGCATCCTCATTCTCATCGTCGCGTTCTACATCGCCAAGCCGGTCGATTTATCGGCTTTGCCACCTTTGATTCTGCTCAGCACGCTGTTT
Organism: Stutzerimonas zhaodongensis; assembly: GCF_003696365.1. Lineage (GTDB taxonomy): Bacteria > Pseudomonadota > Gammaproteobacteria > Pseudomonadales > Pseudomonadaceae > Stutzerimonas > Stutzerimonas zhaodongensis. Next base: position 356,395 of record NZ_RFFM01000002.1, on the reverse strand, counting down.
CGCCTGTCACTGTCTATCACCACCACGCGTCTCATTCTTCTGCAAGGCGATGCCGGCCACATTGTCGAGGCGTTTGGTGAGTTCGTGATTGCCGGCAAAGTGGTAGTGGGATTGGTGATCTTCCTGATCATCACAATTGCCCAGTTCGTGGTGATTACCAAGGGCGCTGAGCGCGTTGCGGAGGTCGCCGCGCGTTTCACGCTCGATGCCATGCCCGGCAAGCAGATGGCCATCGACAACGACCTGCGCAATGGCGATATCGATCAGCCAGAAGCCCGCCGTCGGCGCTCCAACTTGCAGCGTGAAAGCCAACTGTTCGGCGCCATGGATGGGGCGATGAAATTCGTCAAAGGTGATGCCATCGCCGGCCTGGTAATTCTCTCGGTCAACCTGATTGGTGGCTTGCTGATTGGCATGCTAGAGCGCGGCATGACCTTCGCCGATGCGTCCCATACCTATTCGCTTCTGACTGTTGGCGACGGACTGATCGCGCAGATCCCGGCGCTGCTGATTGCCGTAGCGGCTGGCACGGTGGTCACCCGTGTCAATAACGAGGACATCGAAGAAGACCTCGGTACCGAGATCATGCGCCAAATGGGCGCCAGCCAGCGCGCCCTGTCGCTGACTGCCTTGATTCTGCTGGGGGTCGCCTTTATTCCCGGCTTTCCGGCCTTTGTGTTTCTCAGCTTGTCGGGCGTGCTCGGCGCTTGCGCGTATACCCTTCATCGCCGAGAAAAGTCGAAGATGACTGGCGAGCCGCAGGAGCCACTGCAAGCTATTGAAGAAATGGTTCCTGTGCCCCAGCCGGACGAAGCGGACGAGCCCGCTGGCGCCCCCAATAGCCGAGTACTGCTGGTAATCAGCCCTGCGCTAGCCGAGGCGGCGCCATTGCACCCCCTGCGCCAGCGCCTGGAAGAGCTATGCAACGATTTGCGCGCAGATCTGGGTATCGAGTTTCCGTTGCCGGCGGTGCACGTTGACCAGGCCGGGGTAGGGGGGCATTTCCGAATTGCCCTGGAAGGCATACCCGTCGATGAAGGTGATTTGCACCTGGAGCACGTGCTGTTTCAGGACGATCCCATGCATCTGGAGCTCCTCGACGTTCCGGGCCTTGAGGCGTTGTCGCCACTCAATCGTCGCCCAGCCTTATGGATCGCTCAAGAACATTGCACGCAGCTGGATGAGGCAGCCATTGCCTACCTGCGCCCGGACGAATTGTTGCGGGAACTGGTTGCTCGTGCCCTGCGCCGCTATGCCGGGGATTTTCTGGGGATACAGGAAACTCGCCAGCTGCTGGGGCAGCTGGAAGAGAGCGCCCCCGAGCTTGTGAAAGAAGCTATGCGTGTAGTGCCCGTACAGCGCATGGCCGATGCCCTGCGGCGCCTGGTGGCCGAGAACGTCTCGATCCGCAATCGCCGCGCCTTGCTGGAGGCCATGGTGGAGTGGAATGGAGACGGCGACGCCGAACGCCTTTCTGATCATCTGCGCAAGGCCTTGGCCCGGCAGATCAGCCACCAGTACGGCGATGGCAATCGCGTCATCGCGGCCTTCGTGATCGGCGCGCGCACTGAAGGGCAGATGCTTGAAACGTTGCGTGCGCAAGACAGTGCGCGCGGTGATGCGCGGCCCAGGGATATTGCCCGCCACTTCATGAAAGAACTGCGCAGCCAATGCGCTGCACTGCCAGACCCGCAGAAGGCGGTGCTGGTGGTTCACCCTGAATTGCGCCGCCATATCGTGCGCTGGCGTGCCCGTGATGAACTGGAGATTGCCGTGTTGTCGTTCACCGAGTTAGCGCCCGAATACAGCCTGCAGGCGATCAAGGTCATCAGCCAAAGTGCGCCAGCCCCGAGGCCGTCACTGGCTGCTGACAGCCAAGCCAATACCTTGGCGAACGCATCTTGAGCCGCCTGCGGATGCGCCGCTGGTGGGTTGCGTTCAGCCTGTTACCGGCTTTGGCTATCGCTCAGGTCCAGGATGCGGAAATTGAACTGGGCAGTGGCGAAGGCAGGGTCATTCGCTTTACCCAACCCGTGGATTCGGTGCTTGTTGCAGAGCCGGCAATTGCCGACCTGCAGGTGGTTTCTCCTGGCGTGATCTACGTATTCGGTAAGCGCCCGGGCAACACCACTCTGGTGGCGCTCGACAAGGACAGTAATCAGATTGCAGGCATGAGCCTCAATGTGGGCGCCAATTCCCAGCCGGTCAGCCGCGCGCTGAATAGCGAAGGCCGGGTGCAGGTGACGGGTGCCGGCAATCGTCTGACCGCTAAAGGTCAGGTAAGGGACGTCAGCGAGGCGATCAACCTCAACGCCCTTTTGGATCCGCAAGGGCAGGACTGGGAAAGCTCGGTCAATACGGCCCAGTTCGCCGGAGGCTCGGCGCAAGTGAATATCCGCGTGCGCTTCGCCGAGGTGTCCCGCGACGAACTGTTGCGTTACGGGGTGAGCTGGAATGCCTTGTTCAACAACGGCACCTTTTCCTTTGGTCTGCTCACCGGAGGCTCGTTACCGGCGCAGGCTGCTGCCGGGGCGTCGAACCTGATCGGTTTGGGTCTTGATTCGGGACATTTCAATATCGACTCGGTGCTGGAGGCGCTGCAAAGCAACGGCGTACTGGAGATTCTCGCCGAACCCAATATCACCGCCAGCACTGGCGAGACCGCGAGCTTCCTGGCTGGTGGCGAAGTACCGGTGCCGGTGCCGGTCAACAGCGACCTGGTCGGGGTGCAGTACAAGTCCTATGGCGTCTCGCTGGTGTTCAGCCCGACGCTGCTGCCCAACGACCGCATCGCCCTGCAGGTGCGGCCCGAGGTAAGTACCTTGATGGGTAACGCTTCGTTATCTGTCTCCGGTTATCAGGTGCCCTCGTTCCGTGTGCGACGCGCCGATACCAGGGTGGAAGTGGGCAGCGGGCAAACCTTTGCGATTGCTGGTCTGTTCCAGCGCAACAGCTCGCAAGACCTGGAAAAACTACCATTGCTCGGCGACATGCCAGTCCTTGGCAACCTGTTTCGTTCCAAGCGATTCCAGCGCAATGAAACCGAACTGGTGATCCTCATCACTCCGTATCTGGTCGAGCCCGTCCAGACCGCCAAAGCGACGTTGTCACCCACCGATACACCACCGCAACCCACTACTGCCGCGCTCATCAGCGATGGCGGCCCGTTCGGGTTCTACATGGAATGAGGTGTCGTGCATGAGCAAGCCTCTTTTGCCGCAACTGCCACTATCGATGGCCGTGCTGCCGATCTTCGTACTGCTTGCTGGTTGCGCGACGAGTTTGCAGTCCTCTGACTATTCCCGCGACTACGTGAGTGTGACTGATGCCCAAGGACGGCAGGTCTTGTTGCCCGAGGCCTGCCTGGGTGCGCCTCAAGTCGAGGTGCAACTGCACGAGACCACGAAACTGGCGCCTGGCTGTGCCAACAGTTTCAACCTGCTGCAGATGGTTGAGCAGCGCGAAGACCTTCAGCGCGGGCGTACCACTGGCGCCACCCTGGCTGCGCCCGTTGGCCGGGCGGCCCAGTACTACTTGCAGGGCAGTGAGGCGGAACTGCAGCGCCGCCGCCGTGAAGCGCAGGAAGCCATGGGCGACACCGGAGGCTTGCAATGACCAGGGGTGCAATGGACAGGCAGGCAATGACCGAGCATTCAGTGACGTTCAACCAAACCCATGGCCTGCGCTCTGGTCGCGGGATCCTTGATAGCAGCGATACGCTTGGCATCGTCGATCAACGCTTGCCGCTGAGGGGCATCAATACCGTCCAGGCGCACCTCGGCGGGGTTGCCCTGACGGCCGACCAGCACCTGCACCAGCAAGGCGTTGCGTTGGTGGCGCGGTTGCGCGGCAGGGGCCGTGTCGGCTCCGTTGATTTCATCCAGAGCCAGGCCCGGTTGGTCATTCAGAATGTAGGCCAGCGCCAGGTTGCAGCGGGTGTCCAGGTCATTGGGCGCCAAGGTCTTGGCACTGAAAAAAGCGTCCTGAGCGCTGGCGGTATGTCCGAGCAAAGCTTCGGCGACGCCCAGTCGCGTGAAGGCAGCCACGCTGTTCAGGCGCGGTGCGGCGCTGGCGAGCAGCGGTTGAGCTCGCTCGGCATAGCCAAGGCGCAGTTGCGCCGTTCCCAGCCCAAGCTGGCTATGCGGATTATCAGGGTCCAGTGCCAACGCCTGCTGGAAGGCGCGTTCGGCGCCTACAGCATCGCGACTTACCAGCTTCAACTCGCCCAGCCGGTTCCACGCTTCGATACCGGCACCCGGTTCCTGAGTCGCGCGCAGATAGAGAGTAGCCGCGGTGCCGTGGTCGCCGCGCTGGTCAACATCGTCTGCCAGTTTCATCAGGCGGCCGTAGCTAGTCTGGTCGATTGGCGTGGGCGGGAGAGTGGGGCTGCTGTTGCTTGTGGAGCAGGCGGAGAGTGCGAGGCTGGCGGCGAGAAACACCAGCCGAAAAGCAACGGGGCTGAACAAATTCGGTACTCCCAATGTACTGGCCAATTGGCCGAACGCGGCGGCCATTCTAACGGCGTGCAACAAGGCGGGCGTATTGCCCGCCTGAGAAAACTTGTGATTTGTGCGGCCTGTGTCTGGCATCGCCGGATACGTCGCGTATCAGCTTCGGCTCTCTGCGCCGTCGGATTGCTTTCGGTGATACCCGAGGCGAGCGCGCAAGACCAGCCAGAATGGGCCTCTCGGCCTTATGCCTACGTGGTTATCGATCAGGATGTACGCGGTGTACTTCAGGCGTTCGGTCGTAATCTGGGGGTGCCGATGGTGATTTCGGCCAAGGTCAAAGGCCGGGCACCGGCCAACTTTCGTGCAGCGAACGCCGGCGCGTTCCTCGACAAACTCACAACAAATAACACGCTTACGTGGTTCTCAGACGGCAACATGTTGTACGTCGACAGTGAGGACGATCTGCAGATTCGCAACTTCGAAGCGGTGGGCCTGAGTGCAAAAGATCTGCAGGCCAGCCTCGATGAACTTGGTGTCAGCGGAAAGCACTTGCACGTGCGCAACAGCTTTCAAGGCGACGGGCTGATGGTCTCAGGGCCTCCTGCCTTCATGGCGTTGGTCCAGCAACGCATCGAGCAGATTGCCCGCCCTGAGCCCGGCCCGGTGGCGGTACGTGAGCACGGTGTGAGGGTGTTCCGCGGCAGCGCCGCCAGTGAATTGGTGGAAGCGAAATCCAAGCAGTAGTCACAACCCAGTTACTACCCAGGAGAAAATCATGGCAGTGAATTCCGTAGATGGCGCATCCGCCGGCCAGGTCAACTCGGCGGATGATTTCGCTGAAGCATTGAATAGCGCGCAGAACGATGAAGAGCTGATGGACCAGATGATCAGCCAGGCAATCGTGCTAGGTGGTCAATTCATCATCATGCCGCGCGCTCAGGAAATACTTAAAGAAGCCCAGGCCGACGACGAAGAATAGACGCGAGGTCGCACATGCTTCCAAGTGCAGCTGTAGCTACGCCGCCAGTCGCGGGCCAGGACGCGATGGCGCACGTCTCGCAGAACCTGTTCGAACACATGGCGAGCAACTCCAAGGGCATGCCTGCTGGCGCTGGGCCTAATCAGGTTGGCGAGAATCTGATGCAGCGTCTTAACGGTTTCATCGACCGTTCCCAGCATTTCTCAGAGCGGGCATCCAGCACGTCACCCACCAATCAGCGCTATACCAACAGTGGCCCTGAGATGACTCGGGTGGACAAGTCGGGAACGGTGGAGCCGGGCAAAACCAGCGAAGCCCAGGTCGATCAACTGATGAGCGCACTCAGCCGGGTGTTCGATTACTCGATCGAAACTCAAATGGTGGTGCGTGGTGCTACACAGATTTCTGGCTCAGCCAATACCTTGATGAAAGGGCAGTAGGCATGGCTACGCGCAGTTGGCACCTGGTGCTGATCCTCGTCTTCACTACCCTGCTGCAAGGCTGCGATTCCTCGCTTTACACCAATCTCAGCGAGCGCGAAGCGAACAAGATGGTCGCCGCATTGCTGCGTGATGGCATCGCTGCGCAGCGCAAGGTACAGGACGACGGCATGATGACAGTAACCGTGCCGCAGGATCGCCTCTCGCAAGCCGTCACCTTGTTGGATGACATCGGTTTACCTGAGCAGAAGTTCTCCAATATGGGTGATGTGTTCAAAGGCAACGGCCTGGTGTCCTCGCCGGTGCAGGAGCGCGCGCAGATGGTCTATGCGCTGAGCGAAGAACTGTCACATACGGTGTCGCAGATTGACGGTGTGTTGTCGGCACGGGTGCATGTTGTGCTTCCCGATAACGACCTGCTGAAGCGTGTGATCTCGCCGTCATCGGCCTCGGTACTGATTCGCTACGAGGCCAACACGGATGTCGACAAGTTGGTGCCACAGATCAAGGCGCTCGTCGCCAACAGTGTTTCCGGGCTGGGCTATGACGGCGTCTCGGTTACTGCCGTGAAGGCCGTTGTGCGTTCCCAGGACAGCACGCCGCCACTCAAATCCTTCCTTGGTCTATGGATGCTCGAAGCGAGCGTTGCGAGGGCCAAAGTCATGCTTTTTTCCGGCCTGGTTCTTTTGTTGGGAATGGCAGGCGCGATTGCCTGGCACTTCTGGCGGCAACGGGTGACGCCGGGCATTTACGTATTGAAGGAAAGTGAATGACTGGGCAGCCCACGCTTGTCGAGCGGTGGCAGGCCGTCGCTGCCCAACCGCTGAACTACGTTCAGCCCGAACGTCTGAATGAGTGTTTCGCCCATTCTTTAAATGCCGAGCAGCTCAATGCGTTACTGGCCAGGTCGCGTTTCCGCACGCGGTTGGAACGCCTGCTTAGCGATCACTTCAAGTTGGTGCCGCTCTCACAGCCACGCGTCGAGGCGGATATCCGCATCATGCTGCTCGCGGTAGAGCAACTACCACGCTTGGCGCTTCTATGCGGCGCGACCTGGCATGCCAATGCACTCGCTCGTGAGATCCGCGGGACCGCCGTACATGCGCTCAAGAACAAGTTGGGTTCTGATGTATTCGAATTTGCCCTGGCCCATCGCAACCAGGCTGGTGCGGTGGGTGTGCACTTCGAGGCAGAGCAACTGCTCGAGGCCATCGAGCGCGACGGCGAGGCTTGTGTCAGAGCGTGGCTTTGCTCGCTCCCGGATGACCTGCATCGCTGGTTGCGCTTGCGCCTGGATTCTCGGTGGCTGCAATTCAGCGACTTTCCCCCTGAAGGTATCACCCTGATTCGGGAAATCGCGGCCAAGGAGTTCGCTGGATGAACGAACTACCGAGCCGGCCGCCGCAGAAGATCATTCGCCACGACGATGCGACCCGGTGGGTCGAAGGCTATGCCTTTCTGGAAGCTGCGCGCGAAGAGTCGAAAACCATTCGCGCAAACACCCGGCAAATCGTCGAAAAAGCGCGCAGCGAAGGACTGGCCCAGGGCCGCGATGAAGGATTGGAGCAAGCTTCAGTGTTGTTGGTGCAGACGTCGGCCAAGGTAGATAACTACCTGGCCGGCCTGGAAAGCAGCATGGCTGACCTGGCATTGGATATCGTCCGTCAGGTACTGGAACCCGTGAGCTCCAGTGATCTGTTGCTTGGGTGCACGCGCAAGGCGCTGGCGGCATTTCGCGACAGCCAGGCGCTGACGCTGTATGTCGCGCCAACCGAGCTGGAGACGCTAACAGCACGCATCGAGCCGGCTTTGGCCGCACGCATTACCCTCGAGGCGGATGCGACCGTCGAACCCGGTCAGGCACGCCTGTGCAGCGCCATCGCCACCGTCGAACTTGGCCTTGAGGCGCAGTTGCGGGCCATCCGCCAGAGCTTGTTGCCTCATACCGCCGAGTCGCAAGCATGACGTTTGCACTGGACAGCCTATTGCCGACCTTGGCCAAACGCCTGGGTCATGCTCAGCCACGGCCCATGCGCGGGCGCATTCGCAGCATCCGTGGCACCCTGGTGCACGCCAGTGTAGCGGGCGTTGGTATCGGCGAACTCTGTCACCTGAGCGACCCTTTGAGTCAGCGCGCCTTGCAAGCCGAAGTGGTTGGTTTTGATGGCGACGAGGCGATTCTCGCGCCGATAGGCTCGCTGGAAGGGCTGTCTACCCGCACTGAAATAGTCGCCACCGGTGAGCGATCCGGCGTCCTGGTCGGTGATGCGTTGTTGGGTCGTGTCATCAGCCCACTTGGTTCATGGCTGGACGGCGCGCCCTCTGCGACAGCCGGCTTGCTGCGCTATCCCCTGCAGGCTGAGCCCCCTGCGCCGTTCACGAGGCAGTTGATCAGTGAGCCGATGCCTTTGGGGGTTCGGGCTATCGATGCGTTGCTGACGGTTGCTCGTGGCCAGCGCGTGGGCATTTTCGGTGAGCCAGGAGTGGGCAAATCCTCACTGTTGGCTGCGATCGTCACCCATTGCAAAGCCGATGTGATCGTCATTGGCTTGATTGGTGAGCGTGGCCGGGAGGTGCGTGAACTGCTTGATGTGCACCTTGGGAAGGGGGCAAGAGCGCGCACCGTGGCTGTGGTGTCGACGTCGGATCGACCGGCCACCGAACGGGTCAAAGCGGCCTATGTGGCCACCGCCCAGGCTGAGTACCACCGCGACCAGGGCCGCAATGTGGTGTTGCTGTTGGACAGTCTCACCCGCTTTGCCCGGGCTCAGCGCGAGATCGGTCTGGCAGTCGGCGAACCGCCCACCCGGCGCGGCTATCCGCCCTCGTTTTTCTCCGCACTACCGCGTTTGCTCGAACGCAGCGGCCCGGGAGAGCGCGGTAGCATCACCGCGCTCTACACGGTTCTGACCGAAGGTGATGCCGGACTGGACCCGGTAGCAGAAGAGGCCCGCTCGATTCTCGATGGCCATATCGTGCTGAGCGCCGAACTCGCGCAGCGTAACCATTTCCCTGCCATCGACGTGCTGCATAGCCGCAGCCGCTTGATGGACAAAGTCGTCAGTGCGCAGCAGCGTCAGTTGGCTGCCCATGTGCGCGGACTGATGGCGCGTCACGCGGACATCGAGTTGTTGATGCGCACCGGCGACTACGTCGCGGGCAGTGACGTTCTGGCCGATGAGGCGATTGCCCGCCACGACGCCATTGAGAAATTTCTACGCCAGGATGGCGATGACTACAGCAGCTTTGACGACAGTCTGCAGCGATTGCGCACGGTGCTGGCATGAAGGCCGACGCGGTTGTGCAACTGCAGCAGCTGCGGCACCTGCGCGAACGCCGTGCGCAGAATCAACTCGCCAGCCAGGCTGAACGATGCATGGCCGCGACTGCCAGATTGCATCGGGCACAGGAGGCCATCGATCAGGCGAAGCAACAACTGCAACGTGAGGCGGAGGCCCTACAGCAATTGCTGGGTACCGGCGCGCTGGCTGCGGGTACCTGCCAGGCGGCATTGGAAGTGCTGGATGCTCTCGATCAGCATCGCCTGTATCTGCATGAGCAGCTGCTAAGCGCGGAACAGAACAGTGCTGCCGAGCAACAGCGGAAGGCGGCTTTGCAACACGCTCTGATGCTTCGTCGCCAGCAGTCTGACGCTCTCGAGCCATTGCTTGACGAGCATGCGCGAGCAAAGCGGCGTGTCGATGAGAGCATCGAAGAAGACCTGTATGACGAGCGTGCTGCGCTGCGCTGGGAGGCGCCGCAATGAATTGCCAAATCACTTTGGCAGCGTCAGAGGTGCAGGCGATACGGCCACTGCTCGACGCTGTTGACCCTGACACCGTTGCCTTGCACAACCGCTTGCAGGCCCGGCGGCAAAAGGTTCATGCGCACTGTGCCGGCCAGGCCATGACGTTGAGTTGGGCTGGGGGGGCCGGGGCAGTCGCTGCTGGTACTTATCCTCTATGGCTTTCCAGCGGTGAGTTTTACGCCCGCGTGCTATTGCCCCTCAGCCTGCGTAACCAGTTGCTGGCTGGCCAAGACGTGCTGGAGTTCTTCGAAGACCTCGCCAAGGACGCCCAATCGATTTTGCTCGAACAGGCGCTGTTGCCGTTGCTGGAACCTCTGGAAGCGGAATTAGGGCAACTGATAACGGTGGATGTGCAGGGCGAAGCGGACCTGATCTTGCCGCTGACACTCAGGTTAGGTGTGCAGGTGGCCGATGGCGAGTTGCACACCCTGCTGATTGAGTTGCCGATCCCCGCGGCGCAAATCACCGCCGATTTGCTTGACCGCTTGCTGCCCAGCCAACCGCAGAAAATGCCGGGTCTGACCTTGCCACTCGTGCTGCAAGCTGGCTGGCAAGCGCTGAGCATCAGCGAGCTGCGCAGCTTGCGTCCTGGCGATGTGTTGATGCTGGAGGTGCCCGGCAACGCCGACCTATGGGTGTCTCTGGCAAATAGTCGACGGGCCCGAGCCCGTCGTGAGCAGCAGGGCATCCGCTTGCTCGAGGCGATAAATCGTAGTCAGCCAATAAGGGAGCACCCGATGAGTCAAGGAACCTTCAGCGACGGAGCTAAAAATCAAAGCGCAGCGGAAGAAAGCGTCGACGTCTCGTTGGGGGATGTGCAATTGAACCTGATCTGCCAGGTAGGCAGCGTCCAGCTGTCGCTGGCCGAGCTGGAGCAGCTTGGGGAGGGCAGTGTGCTGGCGCTGCCAGACGGTGGCAGTGACTTCGTCGAACTGTTGGTCAATGGCTGCAGTGTGGGGCGTGGCGAGTTGGTGAAAATGGGGGACGGACAGGGAGTCCGCCTGACACGTTTCGCTAGCCTGTGATCGGCTGACAACGATGACCGACTACCAACCGAACTTGCTTGAAATCATTCTGGTTGTCACCACGATCGGTCTGATTCCGCTCGCCGTCGTCACATTGACCGGCTTCCTGAAAATCTCCATCGTGCTTTTCTTGATCCGCAATGCTTTGGGCATTCAACAGACGCCGCCCAATCTGGTGCTGTATGGCATCGCGCTGATCCTTTCCGTTTACGTCACCACGCCGTTGATTGGGGACATGTACCGCCAGGTAGAGGGGCGTTCCCTCACCTTCGAGCAGGCGGACGAGTTTCGCGACCTCGGTGAGGCGTTACGCACCCCGTTGCAGCAGCACTTATTACGCTTCGCCAACCCGTCCGAGCGCGGTTTTTTCATGCAGGCCACTGAAAGCGTATGGTCAGAGGAAGCTCGAGCCGACCTGCGCGATGACGATCTGGTGGTGCTGATACCGGCATTCGTAAGCTCCGAGCTGACCCGCGCCTTCGAGATCGGCTTTCTGTTGTACATCCCGTTTCTTGTCATCGACCTGCTGGTCGCGAACGTGCTGATGGCGATGGGCATGATGATGGTCTCGCCGACGCTGATATCCATTCCGTTGAAGATCTTTCTTTTCGTCGCAGTGAGTGGCTGGTCACGTCTCATGCACGGGTTGATCCTTAGTTATGGAGGCGGGTAGCCATGGGTGAGGACGTATTCCTGGGGCTCATGAAGCAGGCCCTGATGACCGTGCTGATTCTCTCTGCGCCCGCGCTCATCGTGGCCATCGTCATTGGGCTCGGCGTGGGCCTGTTGCAGGCCCTTACGCAGATCCAGGATCAGACCTTGCCGCAGGCGGTAAAGCTGGTGGCGGTGTTGCTGGTGGTCATGCTGCTGGGCCCGCTGCTATCGGGTCAGGTGGTCAATCTGATGAACCAGGTGCTGGATAGTTTTCCCGCCTGGACCCGCTAGGTAACCGCTAGAACATGGATGCTGAGCTCGGTCTGAGTTTTCTTGAAGTGGCCTACCCGATCATCGCCTCAGCGGCGTTGGCGGCATCCCGCGCCATGGGCTTGGTGCTGATTACGCCAGCCTTCAATCGCTTGGGCCTGACGGGGATGATCCGCAGCTGCGTGGCGGTGGCCATCGCCATTCCCATGACGTTTCCAATCTACATCGCGTTGACCACCCAACCGGATTACAGCGGATTCTTCCTGGCCGGGTTGATGGTCAAGGAATTGCTGATCGGCTTGACCGTCGGCCTGTTGTTCGGCATTCCCTTCTGGGCGGCGGAGGCTGCAGGCGAAATGATCGACCTGCAACGCGGCTCGACCATGGCTCAATTGGTAGACCCGTTGGGCTCAGGCGAAGCCGGGGTGTCAGGAACGCTCCTGACGGTGGTGATGATTACCCTGTTTTTCCTTTCCGGCGGCTTCATCCTGATGGTCGATGGTTACTACCACAGCTATAACCTGTGGCCGGTGATGGCCTTTACCCCGGTCATTGCGGTGTCATCACTGGACGCCGTGCTGGCGATTCTGGACCAGGTGATGCGTATCGGCCTGATGATCGTGGCTCCACTGATCATCGCCCTGCTAGTGGCTGACATGATGCTGGCCTACCTGTCTCGAATGACGCCGCAGCTGCATATCTTCGACCTGTCACTGGCTGTGAAGAACCTTATCTTCACGTTTTTGATGGTGATCTATTGCTCGTTTCTGATTCCGCTGATGCTCGATCAGCTGGCAGATTTCCGCGGGGTAGTGGAAGTCTTGAAGACCCTTTCGGGAACTGATTGATCATGGCCGGCGATAGCAGCGAAGAGAAATCGCAGCCGGCGTCCGACAAGAAGCTCGACGAGGCGCGCAAGAAAGGGCAGCTGTCCAAGAGCCAGGACATGGTGTCGGCAATGGTGCTCCTGGCATGCACCCTGAGCATCGCCTATCTGGCATCGGGCACCGAGGCGCAGCTGCGGGCGTTGCTGGACATGGTTGCCGGTATCTACACCGAACCCTTTGCCACGGTGTGGCCGAGGGTGATTGATACCGCCGAGCATATTCTGTTGGCCACAGCCTTGCCTATCCTGGCGATAACCGTGGGCTGCGTGGTTCTGACCAACATCATTACCATGAAAGGCATGGTGTTCACCGGGGAGCCGATCAAGCCCGACTTCAAACGCATCAACCCCGTGGAAGGTTTCAAGCGCATCTTCTCCATGCGCAACTTTATTGAGTTTCTCAAGGGGCTGGGAAAAGTCGCTGTACTGTCCACCGCGTTCTACGTGGTGGGGCGCGTGGCGTTGCAAACGCTGATGGAGTCCTCTCGCTGCGGCGCTTCGTGCATGGAGTCGGTGTTCTACCTGTTGCTCAAGCCTCTTGTCGCTACGGTCCTGATCACTTATCTGGTCATGGGCGGGCTGGATCTGCTCATGCAGCGCTGGCTGTTCAGCCGGGAGATGCGCATGACCAAGAGCGAGCAGAAACGAGAGCGGCGCGATGCCGATGGTGACCCATTGATCAAGCGCGAGCGCAACCGTCAGCGGCGCGAACAGCAAACCCTGACCAGCCGCAAGGTCGGCCTCAATCATGCCACCTTGATGATTGGTGTGGAGGGTGGCTGGCTGGTCGGCGTGCGCTATGTGCGCGGCGAAACGCCGGTGCCTGTAGTGGTCTGTACGGCGGCTCCGGAGAACGCCCGTGGAATGTTTGAACAGGCAGCCAAGCTCGGGGTGCCACGGTCTGCGGACGACCCTCTTGCAGCGCGCATCGGTCGTATGGCTAAGCCTGGCGAGCCGATTCCAGCCAATGCGTTTCAGTCGGTGGCAGACGCACTGGTAGCGGCGCGACTGATCTAGCGACCTTCGGCCCGGCCGACTACGGCGTGTCGTCAGCCATTTGCAAGAGGGCTGTTCTGCGTTGTGACGGTGAGACCCAGGGCGGCCATCTTCAATTCCAGGCTTGGCGATCCCTCGCCTGGAACCGAACATGCCTGGGCCAATGCAGAGCGCACGACATCACCTTCGGCGCCGAGTATGAGCTGCCAGGCCTCTGGAAAGCTCCTCCGGTCGGTGGCAGCTTTCCGCACGACTTCAAGGGCGTATACGGCGTGACGGATGACCGCTCTCTGGGTTCCGCCCACTTCCTCCAGTTTGCTCATTGCATACAGGCGAGTGCTGCTCAGCAGGTGATAGCGTCCAGTGCCGTCTTCTTCTGCCAAAAACAGTGACTTGTCCACCAGGTGTTGCACGGTTGTTAGCGCTTCGTCGCTGCTGAGCCGTAACTCACTGGCAATCAATGTGCTGATCGCGTTGCGGGTGAAGGAGCCAGTGAAGGTCGAGGCCAGGCGCAATGCTGCCTGCTCGCGGGGGCGTAATCTCATGTAGGACCAGTCAAGCACTGCGCCCATCGACCGATGCCGTTTTGCTGCGGTACGCCGTCCAGCCATTTGCAGACGAAACTCACCGTCAAGCATGCTCAGCAGGGGACCGATACCGAAGCTGCCCATCCGCGCCGCGGCGATTTCAATTTCCAGCGGTACCCCGTCCAAGCGTTGGCAGAGTTGGTTGAGTGCCGATGCATCTTCTTCGCGCAGCACAAAGTTGCTGTCCTGCGCACTAGCGTGCTCAACGAGCATTTGCACAGCCGGTGAGCGCAGAAGTTCGCCAAGGCGTGTCTCCGTGCTGCTGGGTAGTGCCAGCGGTAGCAGGCGCTCTACCCACTCACCTTCGGCCTTTAGCGGTTCGCGGCTGGTGGCCAGAATGCGGCAGCCGGGTGCGCGTTCTCGCAGGCAGCAGACAACGTCCGACACCACGCTCAGCAGGTGTTCACAATTGTCGAGCACCACCAGGATGTCTCCGTCCTGCACTTCCGCCAGGGCTCGATCCCAAAGGTCTTCATCGTCAGCGGTCAGGCCCAACGCCTTACTCACCGCCGACTTGACCGTAGCTGCGTCGTTCGCTTCGCTGAGATCGATAAAGCGTGCTCCGCGTTTGAAGCGTGCTTCGACGCGCTTCGCCACTTCCAGAGCGACGGTGGTTTTACCGATGCCTCCGGGGCCGACCAGCGAGGTCATGCGGTTATCGGTGACCTGTTCGCAGAGCCGCTCGATCACCGTGTCGCGGCCAATGGTCTCGCGAATCAACGTAGGCAGGGTGGAGGGCTGAGCGTCACCTCTACCATAGCGGCTGGCCTGCTCTTTCTGTCTGCTGGGGATGACCACGAAGCGATAGCCGCGTCCGGGCACCGTCGCGATGCAATCGTTTCCGTCTTCGTTGAGCAGGCGGCGCAGCGCGACTATCTGCGCTCGCAAGTTGCACTCTTCGACTATGACTCGTGGCCAGGCGAACGCGATCAACTCGTCTTTTTCCACCAGCTCGCCGGCACGCGTGGCAAGGGCGATCAATAAGTCCAGGGCTCGGCTGCCGAGCGCGACTTGCTCCCCGTTCTTGAACAACTGATGACGTCTGGGATGGAGGGTGAACGAGCCGAAGGTCAGCACGTCGTGTTCGATTTCAGGGGCTGCGATCTCCGACGGCGCAACGGTGACATACGGGTGAGTGGCCAAAGCGTTGGTCATACTCGTGCTCATGCGTACAGCCCTTTGTGTTGAGGGGAAGCGCAACGTGCGTAGGTCTTGTCGGCCTCGACTAAAACGCCTGATCCCATTGCTCGGCACAGCGCAACGCTGTGCAGGAAAACTGTCGACAGGCTCAACGGGTGACCCGGTTGAACGCGTCCGGCTATGCAGAGGAGTCCTCCGATATCAATGACTGATGGGCCCAACCAGCATGTTCACTGGCCTGTGTTGCAGCGTTTTTACAGGGCGTGGAGAAGCCTCGGACACAAGTGAAAGTGACCTTAGCTTTGTGAGAAAAGTGGTGGTATAGCAAGATCTTACGGAGGCTGAAGTCGCATTTTGTGTGGCAGTTGACGGTCACTGATATGACACGGAAAAAACGTATTGGAAGGACCTCAAGATAGTATCTGCAGCAGTCCGAGGATGAGCGCACCGAGTGCGTGCAGAGACTTCGCGGGGCAGGCTGACCCAGGCTCGGAGGTCAGCTGTCTCCCCGAGCCAAACCCAACGCAGCAAGTGTCAGGTCAAGACCAAGCAGTTGGTTGCCTTTATCGGATACGGCCCACGATAGCGCGGCTTTAACCGTTTCACTTTCTGCCCCGTAGAGATGCTCCCATGCTTCTGGCGCGCTAGCTTCCAGGCGCTCGGCAAACCCCTGCAGCACACTTACGGCATACGCCGCGTGTTGCGCCGAGACTCGCTGGAACTGGCCCGACTGGTGCAGTTTTTCCATCCCATACAAGCGCGTGGTTTCAAGCATCTGGTAGCTGCGTGCTTCGCTGCCCTTATTGACGGTCAGCAAGGATTTTTCCACCAGACTGTCGAGGGCTGTCAGCACATGTTCGGGGCTCTGGTTCGAATCGTCCTCCACCAGCGCCAATACGGCGTTGAGCGTGAAAGAGCCCCTGGTTACGGAGAGCATGCTGATCAGCTGCTGCTCGTACGCGGGCAGGGCGTCGTATGACCAGTCCAGCGACGCGCGCAAGGAGCGCTGTCGCTCGCAGTCGCGCTCGCTGTGCATTTGCAGCCGGAATTCCATATCGAGCAATTGATTGAGCATCTCCAGCGGCAGCGACGCGGCGCGTTCTGCGGCGATCTCAATATCCAACGGCATGCCGTCAAGCTTGGCGCAGATGTCCGACACGGTTTCGAGGTCGGCGCCCTTGAACTTGATGTTTGGGTTGTGAATTTGTGAGTGCTGGATGAACAACCGGATAGCCGGTGACTGCTTCGCCAGAGCCTGCGCGTCGTGTCGGTCCAGCGGCGACAGTGCTAGCGGCTCGATACGCTCGATCATTTCTCCATCGGCCCGAAGGGCTTCACGGCTGGTGGCAAGAATTGCGCAGTTCGGTGCCCATCTGAGTATGGTTTCGGCCAATTTCGCCACCGCCCCGACGGCCTGTTCACAGTTGTCGATCACCAACAGCAGGCGGCACCCACCCAATTGCCCGAATAGCTCATCCAGACTCGATTGAGCATCAGCGCGAAGGCCGAGAGATTCGATCAGAGTGGCGAGAATCCCTTCCAGGCGCAGATAGTCGAACAGCTCGAACACCAGCACCCCATCCGGGAATTCATCCTCTAAACGGTGGGCTACCTCGATGGCGACAGTGGTCTTACCGACGCCGCCGGCACCGGTGAGGGTAACGAAACGCGAGTTTCGTAGTTGCTCAGTCAATCGCGCTATCAAGTCTTCACGCCCGACAATAGCCGGGTTTCGTGGCGGTAATGGCTTGCGCACGATGGTGGAGGTCTGGGTGCGTGAGTGAACGGGTTGCTGCGCAGCGTGGGCGGTGAACCGATAGCCACGCCCAGGGATATTGGTGATGTACTCGTGATGAGGATCTTTATCTTTCAGGACCCGCCGCACCGCGACGATCTGCGCACGCAGGTTGCATTCGGCAACAACGGTGCGCGGCCAGGCCATGGCAATCAGTTCGTACTTTTCCAGCAACTCTCCAGGGCGCTTGGCCATGCATATCAGCAGGTCCAGCGCACGGCTACCAATCGTCAAGGGGACGCCATTGCACATCAGCACATGTTGCTGGGTGTAGAGGGTAAAGGGGCCGAAGCGGATGGGTGCTTCTTGCGAGGTGCGGGGTATCTTGTCTGAGCTGTCGCGGCCGGTTCTTGGGGTGCTCACAGGCATACCTCTTGGCTAATCACTGGCGTACAGAAACGTCCAAACGTCAGCGACGTCAGAACGCGCGTTAAGTCCTCGCCCAGAGCCTTTTTTCGCAGGGGTTGCCGCAACCTTTCGTTCGGCCGCTTTCACCGGTGAAAAGTTGCGAAACATCATCCCTGGCGATTGTTACAACTCTGTATCGGCTGTTTGAATACTTTACGACCTCCCGCGCTATACGGCAGACCCACCAGCGCTCGCCTGCCTCGATGGCAGGCTGAGCCTGGGGTGACGGGTGAGCGAGCCCGGAGAGGGCCCCCATCCTTAGCAGTTGAGTAATCCGCCAGCAACCTCTGGTGGATTTGAGCGACACGATGCAAGTGATGTTGTGAGTTTCATCACGCGGTGGTGGATGGCCCCAGATGTCGCACGGTTGTACCAGGTGCAGTTGGGTGATCAACCGGAGGTGTATTTAGGGCGTTTCATTGGTCAGCTTTGCCTGATCGCCATTGGCTGGTGATCGAGTGCGGCGGGCCGTTCAGCTATCACCGGCCTAGCAGCCAGGAGCACTCCATGAGCACCTCGAGCGTTAATCCAGCAGACGTAACGAACCCTTCAACAGTATCGGATAAAGATTTTGAAGGTTTGCTGGGTATAGCTAGGAAGACTGTCGTCAAATCCAAGGACGAGCCTAAAAAGAAAGAAACACTTGACCCGCAGGCCTATGAAAACGCGCTTAATGAATTGGCCGTGAGTATGGGTGAGAGCGTCAATGGCCGCTCCCTCGTTGGAATAAATGGCAGCGAGCGGCACAGGGAGCTGTTCAAGGCGCTTGTCCAGTACAAGCTCAAGGAGCAAGCCAAAGACGGTGAGCAATTAAGTGTCGATGCCGCCATGGAGGAGGCAACCAAGGACCTGCGTGGCCGCTATGAAAATGCCGTTGGCGGTGGCAAAGAAGGCAAGCATAAGTTGAACGTGCTGGACGGCTACTGGGACAGGCAGGCCGGCAAAGAAAACGCTTCCGATCTGGCAGTTCGCGCCTTTCAGGAGTACTTCGCCGAGCATCTTCCCGATACAGGAAACAGTAATTACGAAGACAACTTGAACGCGCTGGCAGCTGCCTTGGTTGGAGGTGTCAACACGGAGAATCGCACCCTGGCCGTCGCGATCGGTACAAAAGGGCCCTTGGCCGAGGTGTATAAAAACCTGGTCACCGCCAAGCTCAAGGAGCAAGGCTCGGCCACAAATCTTGAAGAGGCCATCAAGGAAGTCGAGAAAGAGCTGTTCGACCGGCTGGAGAGCGCAGCCTCGAAATCGGATGCAGATTCCGGCGATATCGTCGATGTGATCAAAGGCCATTGGGACAGGCATTCTGGCAGGGATAACACTTTCGAGCTCGCCGGTAGTGCCTATAGGGACCACTTCTCGGCTCATCTGCCCGATACCGGCAACAGCAACTACGAAGACAACTTGAATGCGCTGGCGGCTGCCTTGGTGGGAGGTGTCAACACAGACAACCGCACTCTGGCGCTCGCGATTGGCACGAAAGGGCCATTGGCCGAGCTGTACAAGAATCTGATCACCGCGAAACTCAAGGAACAGGGCTCGCCCACCAACCTCGAAGACGCCGTCAAAGAAGTCGAGAAAGAGCTGTTCGACCGGCTCGGTAGCGCCGCCTCGAACGTTGGCGCGGATGCCGGCGATGTCGTCGATGTGATCAAAGGCTACTGGGACAGACATGCCGGCAAGCACGACGCTGATGGTCTGGCCCGTGAGGCGGCTAAAGAGCTCAAGGAGAGCACGCCGACGCCGAAGTCACAGGTTTCCGAGATCAATACCGACATCAATTACGACGACACCCTCAACTCCGTGGCCTCTGACATGGCCGACGGCGCCAATACCGAGCACCGCAGCGTAACGCCGTTTACCGACAAGAGTATTCGCGACGATTATGCCAGCCTGATCTATCACAAGCTTCAGCAGCAGAAAGAGCGTGGCGAATCAGTCAACCTCGATGCTGCCTATGACGAGGTCAAGAGCGACCTCTACGAACGGCTGCCCAATGCCCTGCGTGATGATCCGAAAGCTGATCAGAAGATGGAGTTGCTCAACAACTACTGGGACAAATCCAACCGCAGCGGCAAGTCCAATGCCAGTGCTGTGGCGCGTGAGGCCTATGCGAAGTTTCTGATCGAAAACACCGTTACAGACAACCCCAGTTACGAAGACAACCTCAATGCCCTGGCGCTTGGTCTTGGTAACGGCACTATCGACGAAACCCGCACACTCTCGGGCCTGAGTGACCCTACGCTCAGCAAGCTTTATCAGAACCTGATCACCGACAAGCTCCAAGGCAAGGAAGGGATGGAGCTGGACGATGCCATCGCCGAGGTCAAAAAGGATGTGATCGACCGTCTTGACCACGCCCTTGATGGCGATGCGATCAAGGACGAAAAGATCACCATGGTTAAGAACTACTGGGATGAGGACAAGCACTCCGGCACCAAGGACGCCCTGCGAGCGGCCGAAACGGCCTATGCCGCTTATGTAGAGGCAGGCAAGCCTCTGAAGAAGGATGGCTTGAGCGACGAGGAGAAGAAGAATCTGCTTGCGCCTTCGTCCACGGACATCATGAATGCCGAAACGGCCGACGGTAAGACGGTCAATCAGAAGTACATGGAGAATCTCGAGAAGAAGTACGAGAACGCACCCGAGGGGTCGGACAAAGCCAAGTTCCTTATGCTGCTACAAGCGCAGAACTCCTTGTCGGGCGGTTTCGGTTTTCTCCCGTATTACTACGAACAAACCAAAGATCTGACTATCTATGCCGACGAGTCGGCGATCATGGACGGGGACCATTTCCGCGGCCTTGTCGACGAAGACAAACTCAAGGCCGAAATAGAAAAGCTCGCGCAGAATCCCGAGATCGCTGCGGATACGCAGGAGGCGCTGCAGGCCGCGGTTGGCGAAATCAAGGATAAGCAAGGCCTGGAAGATCGCATTGTCGCGACCATGACTTCGCCCACCTACAAGGATGAACTGAAGAACGCTGATGAGGCGGCCGAGGACGGCGCATTGATCCGCTACAGCAGCGATCTTAACTCCCTGTCCATGCTCAACCCGGAAAAAGCACAGGAGGTGAAGCAGCAGCTGGCGATGACCTCGACGGTGGAGGAGCTGAACAAGTTCATCGAAGCCGGTCCCGAGGGCATTGATGATGAAACCCTGGATACCGCTATAGGCGATGTGGTCACCACTACGATCAAGGCCGCCGTGCTGGGCTCCTATGGCGGCGAAGCCGCCGGTGGCTTGTCTGCCGCGTACGACGACTATATGGCGGGCAAGGAACTCAAGGACATCCGCAAGGATGGCGGCAAGGTGCTGACCGCCCAAGAACAGACCATGCTCAAGGACGCCAAATCCGCGCGTGATGCCATGGCGTCAATGATGAAAGATGCGCTGAAGACCAACATCAGGGTTGAAGTGTCTCCTACCGACCGCAGCTGGTTGAAAGCGATCGATGACTTCCTCAGCAGCGATCTGGACAAGAAGATCAACGAAGCATTGGACAAGGGCAAGGTTCCAGAAGCCTCGAAAGGCAGAGTTGGCGGAGTGTTGAAAACCCTGTCCGCTAACGGTGCTTTCGGTACGGCAGGGGCGTTGATCTCAATCGTCGCAGCTACGCTGACGCTGACCAATGCAGGCGGCAACGCTGAAGCCACACCGGCCGAGCGCATGACTGCCGCGTTCTATCTGCTGTTTGCAGTGTCTTCGTCGCCCACTGCGGTCAGTGCCATTGGCGATCCGCTGGCCAAACTGCTTGGCAAGAACGGCGTAACCCAGGTCCTGGGTCTCGACAAAAATATGGCCGATGCGTTGAAAGGTCGCTTGGGGCCTTACCTCGATGCCCCCGACCCGAGCGTCAAGAACCCTGCCAACGCCTCAAAGCTCTTTGCCGATATGAACGCTAATAGCCGCACGCCCGCAGGCACTCAAATTGTCGACGCCTTCGATAAGATGCCAAAAAGCGAACAGAACGCGATCATGAGAAGCGTCGACAAGATGGCCAAGTCGGCGGGCGCCGCATACACCAATCTCAGCCAGGCGGAGAAACTCAAGCTGTTCGGTCCTGGCCTCAAACTGATCGCCAATACGTCCTACCTGGGCGGTGCATTGTTGGGCGTGTACATGGGGGCAGACGCGATATCCAACCTGACGAAGGACAGCACCGACATCGAGAAAACCCAGGCAGCCCTGAGTCTGACAGCAGGATTGGCCTGGACGGGGGCCGCGGGTGCGGGATTTGCTTCCTGGGCCGGCGCGGGTGCTGCGGCCGGCACCGTAGGCACAGCGCTAGGCGCGATCGGCATTGTGCTGTCCGTGATTGGCCTGGGCATCGCTTCGGCAATTCAGTACGAGAAGCAGGAGAAGGTTGCCGACGAGGTACGCGACTACTTCACCGCATTGGACAAAATGGGCGTGATGGAAGAGGACTGGGGCGACAAGTTCAATTACCTCGCCAACGTGCAATACAACTACGTCGAAAGCAAAGAGCCGGAGGTCACGGACGAATGGTATGAGTACTACTTCCCCGACGATATGCCGGTCTGGGAAGCACAGCCCGAACAGTACGAAGCCTTCACCGAGAGAAACGGTGAAACCACCAAGAACTGGTGGAGCTTCGTCAGTGGGGATTCTGAGGACCTTCTTAACGGTCACGGTGAGGAAGAACCCGAAGGCGATATGTACAAACCAAGCACGGAGCCCGCCTGGCGGACAATGCTGGGCTAATCAGTCCGTTAGAGCCAGGCAGCACAAAGCCTACAGGCTGCTGCCCGGCAACACCTTGATCAGCAGGCCGATAACGCCGCAACGACATTAGGTAACAACGCCGCGAGCAGGATCGATTGAGAATCTTCAGTCAATATCTGCCGCGGCGTTTTTGTCTGTTGCTACAGGTCGCTAGAGAAGATCGAAGGTAGTCCGACAGTGCCGGATCACTGCGATGCTTGGCCAGGGCGGAAGCAGCCTCCTTTTAAACAACTTTTAACGAGGCAAACCGGTTACTTGGGGGTAACGTCATTTGATCAATACTGCGATCGGAGTTGCGAGCCATGGCTGTCGATAATGTGGGACAACCAAATACTGTCAGCCCGGGACCGAGCGATCCGGGGGCCGTATTCGATGCAGCCGTCACGGGTGCTTGGCAGAGCGAGTGGACGCAACGAGAGCAGGCCCGAGATCAGGCGAGCGCTTCGGGCAACCACGCCTTGGCTCAGCATTTTCAGAATGAACTCGATGTACTGCGGCTGATGATGCCGGGCGCTGTGCCCGAGGCTGTGCCGCCAAAAGTTGCGGATCTCCCGCAGGTGCCGCTACCTCTCCTGCAGCATTCGGCAACGGTGGCAGGCGCGCCCACCAAGCAAGATCCGTTATCGAAGGATTACGTGGTGCCGAACACACCAGCTTTGCCCGCCAGTGAGCACGTGGCACCGGAAGGCAACAGCCTGACGTTCGTGAATGAAAGTGAAAAGCCGCTGGTCATCGAGTTCACCGCGAATGCCGGTGAAGCCGATATTCCGTCGATGACGTTGCAGCCAGGAGAAACGATGGTGCAGACCTTCCCTGAAAGGTGGTCCGGCAACTTCCGTAGCACGGCTGGCGACGGTGCTCATGTCACCTTGGGTGAGGTGGCATTCAACGGTGGCGTGAATGGCGATCAGACCTTCTACGACGTTAGCTATATCGAGGGCAACAATGCCCGCATGACCATCACTCCGAGTGAGGGCGGTCCCGTGTCCGGAACGCTGGACGATATCGTCAGCGCTGCGCCGGAAAGCATCAAAGCGCGGGATCAGGATGGCAATCTCTATGGCATCAAGAAGACCACCACATCGGAAGTATTCGACGACGCGGTAGTCGAGTATTACCGCTCGGCCGTGGAAGCGGGGGAGGGGTACGTGGTTCCAAAAGATGACGTCAGCACGCTGGGCACCGATTCAGACAGCCTGACTGTACGTATCGCCTGAGCCTGCGGTGTGATGCCCGCTCTTATCAGCGGACGCAGCGGGCACGCGGTATTCAAACCTTTGCGTATGCGGCCTGTTCAAGCGGCTATTGCAATGATGATATTCGCGCCCATCTCGGCGGATCAGTCGCAACGGCTGGTCCGTAGCAGAGTGCAGCGCCGTGCTCTGGCATTGGACACAGCGAGGACTGTGCTTGTATGTCGTCGCCAGCAGGCTTGAGTGCAGTGCCCGGCATCGACGTAATCTGGTTGCTGAGCTGATTGAACACCAACTAGCTAACTAGCTGGAGCCGCTGCTAGTGAGCGCCAGCGACGTTTGATCCTTCACGCCAGATGCCAGACGCTGGCGCCCTCAGCCTCGCCAGCGTTTGGCAGACGATCGAGTCTGCCAAACGACTGCATGAACTACACCTAGCTCCCCACTGTGCTCCCCTTATCCAATCGGGTCTGCAGGTTATCTCCATCGCCTTTGTAGTCGGCGTGAGCAATGTAATCAACGCTCTGATTGTCGTCTTCGGCAAAGAACGCGTACTCGTCTTTGCGGTACTCGAAGATGCTCTGGTCGTCAGGCGCGTCGCGCTGGCCATAGGTGTACATGTATTCGTCGAGGTACTCGTAACGCTGCAGTCCATCGTCGGTCAGCAATCCCTGGTCGTTGAGGTCGTTGAACAGCTGATTGAGGTCGTCTCGGTGCGCATCCATGCGATTGTTGTGCTTGATGTCCTCGACGATCAGGAAGGGCGTCAATGCCACGGTGAGCGCAGCGCCCACCCACAACAGAGGCGCCGCGATGGCGCGGGCTGCATTGGAGCCCATGAGCGCCGCGATCTGCGCACCGCCGCCAGCAAAGTTGAACGCCCCCGACGCCACGGTGATCGCCCCTTGTGCCACAGCGACCTTGTCATTGCTGTTGAGGCCGGATTTGATTTTCAGACCGCCCAGTACCAGGTCAGCAACGCCGGCAAAGGAGTTTGCACCGGCATCCATGACACGCAGGAATGACGAGATGCCCCGGCTGGTAGGCGTGCTTCCGTTCAGGCCGGGATTTCTGGCAAAGCCGTCTCGGAACCCAGTGTTGAGCGTTGTCCACTGCTCGGGCGTAAGGTCCAGCTTTTGCGCCAGTTTCTCCTTGTCGGGAACCGGGGCGGCGTCGATAGCCTTGTTGAAGTCCTCGAAGATCTTCTTCAGATCGCCTTCAACCAGGCTGAGGTTTCTGCCGGAGCCCTCTGCCACATCCCTGCCGAATATTTGAGGCAGAGACTTATCGAGGCCAAGCATCTGGTTGACCTGCGTGCCGCGGACGCTGTCGACGATGTTGCTGCCCAGGTTGACGAAATGCTGCCCGGCGCCCAACACGCTGACGAAGTCCTTGGCGATGGCCAACCGCTCCTCCGGCGTGTCAGCCAGCGTGCCGCCCTTGCCGGCTATCTGGTAGATACCCGATGCCAATGAAATCAGGCCGCCAGCGGAACCCAGCGCACCATTGCCGTTGAGTTCGGTAATGGTCCGCAGCATGCTGCCGCGAGCACCTTCGCCCAAGGTTTTGTAAATGTCCTTGCCCATGACTTTATTGATGTCGGCTTCGGTCACGGTTCCGTTCTTGTTGAACGTCGCGCCAAGCTCTTTCAGGGCTTCGCCAAACGCCTTGGCGGTTTGCTTGTCACCCAGAAACTCTTGCACGAAGCGCTCTGTTTCCACGGTACGCCGCGTGATGTCGATGCCGCCCTTTTTCAGCGCAGCCAGGAGCGTCTTGATGGTGTCCTGGGTCGCAAGCACGGTGTTCTCGTCGTTGATGCCAGACGGGTTCGCCAGCAGCGCATCGAGGTCCATGGTCATCGCGTCGATCATCATGTGCTGCGAAAACTGAGCAGCTTTGTCCGGATCGAACGCTGCCAGCGACGCATAGGTCTTGCCGATGTCAGCTTCGGCTAACTCGCCCTTGCCCGCTTCCTTGAGCTCAGCGATGTAGCTTGAGTACGCCTCCGAGAACGCCATGCTCTCCAGCTTTTCACGTACGCCGTCCTTATCCGGCAGCGCATCGAGGGCTTTGTCTTGCTGGGTTTGGAAGTCTTGCTGAACGCTTGAGCTGATGAATAGCTCGGCTATCTGGTCATCGACTTTGGCTCGGTCGATGATAGTGGCCAGATCTTCGCCGTTGACGTTCGTGGTGCTCTGACCCATCGACATGTCCAGCGTGACCATGGCCAACCCCTCTTCGCTGGCGGCCTGGGCACGCAAGGCGTTATACAGTTTTGCCCTGTCGTCATCTTTGGCGATGCTGCCGTTGTCGATACCAGCCTTCCATTCGCTGATCAGGGTCTGCCAGGTGAGTTCGTTGACAGTGAGCTTGCGATTCTTGTCTTTCGAATCAACGGTGGTGGTTTCCATGTTGCCCACATCGGTCTCGGCATTCAGCGGCAGACCGGCGCTTTCTCGGGCGAAATCCAGCTTACTGCTTTCGGTAGGTTCCGGCCCCTTGAGGCTGACAAACCCGTACTTGCCGAAATCCTGGAGGCGGCCCGCTTCGGTGCCGTTCTTCGCCTCACCGCTTTTGGTGAACCCATTGATGCTGCCGTTACCCACGTCCTGGCCAGACAAGATCTTGCCGTCGCCGTCGTGTTTCTCTATGTGCTCTAGCACTTGAGAGGCACGATAGGCGGCGTCAGCGTCCGTTTCGAAGTCGCCAACCTGTTCTTTCAACCTGTCCTTGATACCGCTCTGATTACCCAGATTCCTGAGCAATGGGTCGCCGTCGATAATGTCTTGCGCCGAGCGATCGTCGTTCTTAGGGCGCACCCATACGATGCCGAGGCTTTCTGCCTGCTCGCGGGCTGCTTGGTCATCACCCGCCGACATGGTGTCTTTGAGTTCGCCTTTGAGGTGAGCAAACCCGTATTTGCCGAAGTCCTGAAGGCGACCCGCCTCGGTGCCATTTCTTGCCTCGCCGCTTTTGGTGAAGCCGTCGACCCGCCCGTTGGCGACATCCTTTCCGGCAATTACGTCGCCTGAGCCGTCCAGAGTCTCTATGTGCTCGAGCACTTGGGCCGCGCGATAGGCGGCGTCTGCATCATTGTCGAAATCGCCGACCCGCTCCTTGAGCATGTCGCGGACGCCACTCTGGTTACCCAGGTTTTTCAGCAGGGGATTGTCGTCGATGATCTCTTGCGCCGAGCGGTCGTCGCCTTCGGGGCGTTCCCATTTGAACCCTAGCTGCTCAGCTTGCTGACGCGCTTCGGTGTTGTCCCCGGCGGTGGACATGTGCTCGAGCTCACCCTTGAGATGGGCGAACCCATACTTACCGAAGTCCTGCAGACGTCCTGCTTCGGTGTGGGGTTTGGCCTGACCACTTTTGGTGAAGCCGTTGATGCGGCCGTTACCGACATCGTCGCCCACCAGCCGATTGCCTTTGCTGTCATGCTTCTCGACGTGCTCCAGGACCTGCATCGCTCGGTAAGCGGCATCGGCATCGGTTTCGAAATCGCCGACGCGATCTTTGAGCATGTCCTTGACGCCGCTCTGGTTACCCAGATTCTTGAGCAGCGGACTGCCGTCAATGATCTCCTGCGCCGAGCGGTCGTCGCCGCTGGGTCTTTGCCAACGTATGCCGACGTCCTTTGCCAGCTTCTCCGCCTGTTCCCACGCTTTTGCCGAGCCTGATTCCGTTTTCGAACTGCCATCGGCGTGAATTATCGACTTGACGGACATTGCTATGCCTTTTCGTGAAGCACCGGAAAGGGCAGTGACTACTTTGAGCTCACATGGGCTAGGTGCAAGCTCTCTACTGGATGAGCTAGGTAAACGCTGTTAGTCCACCTATCAAATCGCTTACCGGTGACAAGACGATGACACCGGCCTTTCCGGCTGGCTCCTCGCGAAGAGCTGCAATAGCGGCCATCTTTAGATACTGGGATAGTTGATCGCGTGATTTGGCGCGGGACGATCTGTTTAACATCGGAAATAAAGTTAAGCCGCTGAAGATTGATTTAGGTTTCGTGCGGCACTTCCATACTTTGCACTGTCTTTACCTACTCCCCGGGTGGGTTCGGTAGCTACTGACGAGGGCGGCTGTTAAGCTCCGGCAACTGTTTAGCTTCACCCCTTCAAAGCGTAATAAGGATAAAGAATGAGACATCAACGTTTGGCGTCTGCGATAGCCCTGGTTGGCCTGGTACTGGCCGGCTGTGATTCGGACACCAGCGCCAAGCTGGAAACCCCGGCGCAGAAAGCCTCTTATGGTATCGGCCTGAATATGGGCAAGAGCCTCGCTCAGGAAGGCATGGCCGACCTAGATTCGAACGCCGTGGCTCAAGGTATCGATGATGCCATCGGCAAGAAAGATCAGAAGCTGACCGACGAAGAACTGATGGAAGCCTTCGCTTATCTGCAGACGCGTGCCGAAGAGCGCATGGTCGAGATGAACAAGGAAGCGGTTGAAGCTGGGAAGAAGTTCCTCGAAGAAAACGCCAAGCGTGACGGCGTGAAAACGACCGAATCCGGCCTGCAGTACGAGGTGGTCAAGTCCTCGGAAGGTCCTCAACCGACCGCCAACGACGTGGTGACCGTACACTATGAAGGCAGCCTGACCGATGGCACCGTCTTCGACAGCTCCATCAAGCGTGGCAGCCCGATCGACCTGCCTGTCGGCGGCGTGATCCCGGGTTGGGTCGAAGGTCTGCAACTGATGCATGTCGGCGAAAAATACAAGCTGTATATCCCGAGCGAACTGGCGTACGGCGAGCAAAGCCCAAGCCCGCTGATTCCTGCGAACTCCGTTCTGGTATTCGATCTGGAGCTGCTTGGCATCAAGGGTGACGAAGCTGAAGCGGCGCCAGCTGCGGAAGTCGAGCCTGAAGCTGCTGAAGAAGCGACTGAGCAGTAAGCAACCCGCATTACCTAAACGCCCCGCTTATGCGGGGCGTTTTCGTTTAAGGCCATAGCCCAGCCTGGCAGTGCGCTAGTAGCGGGCTAGCTCTGACCGCAGGCTGGATAAAGGCCGCGGCGAGCCAGAGCGCATTGCCAGCTAGCGCTCTTCTGCCTACCAATTGTTCAGCCGGTACAAAAAAGCCCCAGGTTTTCACCTGAGGCTCGAATTTGGCTCCGCGACCTGGACTCGACTGCGAAGCAGAACGCGCTTCAGCGCGGCCCCGAAGGGGTGAGCGAAGCGAATAACCTGGGACAGCGTCGCTGGTGAGAGTCCGGCGGCCACAAAAAAGCCCCAGGTTTTCACCTGAGGCTCGAATTTGGCTCCGCGACCTGGACTCGACTGCGAAGCAGAACGCGCTTCAGCGCGGCCCCGAAGGGGTGAGCGAAGCGAATAACCTGGGACAGCGTCGCTGGTGAGAGTCCGGCGGCCACAAAAAAGCCCCAGGTTTTCACCTGAGGCTCGAATTTGGCTCCGCGACCTGGACTCGAACCAGGGACCCAATGATTAACAGTCATTTGCTCTACCGACTGAGCTATCGCGGAACAGCGGTGCGTATCCTACTGTTAACTAAAGGGAAGTCAACCCCTGGACCGGTCAGAGAACCTGCACGATGGCGTCGGTTACATGCTCCAGATTGTTATGGTTCAGTGCTGCGGCACAGATGCGTCCAGTGCCTATCGCATATACGCCGAACTCCACACGCAGACGCTCGACTTGAGCTGCGGTAAGGCCGGAATAGGAGAACATTCCACGCTGTTTAGCGACGAAGTCGAAGTTCTGTTTGGCGCCTTTCTCTGCCAACCGGCGAACCATGGTCATGCGCATGTCCTGGATGCGGGTACGCATTTCGCCGAGCTCGGTCTCCCACATGGCGCGCAATTCCGGGCTGTTGAGCACGGCCGATACTACAGTGGCACCATGAGTCGGCGGGTTGGAGTAGTTGGTGCGAATCACTCGCTTGATCTGCGAAAGCACGCGTGCGGACTCATCGCGGCTCTGAGTGACCATCGACAGTGCGCCGACGCGCTCGCCGTACAACGAAAATGACTTGGAGAATGAGCTGGACACGAAGAAGCTCATGCCCGACTCGGCAAACAGCCGCACTGCGGCCGCATCTTCTTCGATGCTGTCACCGAATCCCTGATAGGCGATATCGATAAAGGGCACGTGGTCGTTGGCGCGCAGTACGTCCAGGATCTGCTTCCAGTCTTCCGGCTGCAGGTCGACACCGGTTGGGTTGTGGCAGCAAGCATGCAGAACGACGATGGAGCGGGGCGGCAGGCTTTTCAGGTCTTCAAGCATGCCATCGCGGTCGATACCGTGGGTGGCGGCGTCGTAGTAGCTATAGTTCTGTACGGGGAAGCCGGCAGACTCGAACAGGGCGCGGTGGTTTTCCCAGCTGGGGTTGGTGATTGCAACGACTGAATCGGGCAGCATGCGCTTGAGGAAATCCGCACCGATCTTCAGTGCGCCAGTGCCACCCAACGCCTGAGTGGTCACCACGCGGCCGTCAGCCACCAACGCCGAGTCGGCACCGAACAGCAGACCTTGTACGGCCATGTCATAGCTGGCGATACCGTCGATCGGCAGGTATCCGCGTGGAGCGTTCAGCTCCAGGCGAGCCATCTCTGCAGCCGCCACGGCGCGCAGTAGAGGAATTCGCCCCTCTTCGTTGTAGTAGACGCCCACTCCCAGGTTGACCTTGTCCAGCCGCGAGTCGGCATTGAAGGCTTCATTGAGGCCGAGGATCGGATCGCGCGGCGCCATTTCGACAGCGGAGAACAAACTCATGATGGGGAGGCTCGAAGAGAAGGGAGTGACTGATGCAGCACCCTCGCTTCGCGCTGAGGGCGGTGCGCAAACGGGGCCAGAGTATAGCGGCCCCGGCCATCAGTCGCGATATGCTAAGGCGGTTTTTCTATCGGATTGTGCCCGTTTGAGGCCAGGATTTTCCTTGCTCGGGCTGCCAGCTCTTCCCCGCACTTGATAATGCCGAAGCTACCCTCATTGAATGGGCCTGTGGATGCCTTTTCGGAACCGCCAGTAGCAGTGGCCGGAACATCAGAAACACGCCGCCAGGAAGGCTCCAACCGTTCGGCTTTAGGGTCGTCCCGCCATCTGAAGAGGTCGATATGTCGCAGTTCGAATTGGTCACCCGTTTCAAGCCCGCCGGAGACCAGCCCGAAGCCATTCGGCAGATGATCGAGGGCATCGAGGCGGGCTTGTCGCACCAGACGCTGCTGGGTGTGACAGGCTCCGGAAAGACGTTCAGCATCGCCAACGTCATCGCCCATGTTCAGCGTCCGACGCTGGTGCTGGCGCCCAACAAGACGCTGGCCGCGCAGCTGTATGGCGAATTCAAAGCGTTCTTCCCGAACAACGCGGTGGAGTATTTCGTTTCCTACTACGACTACTACCAGCCTGAAGCCTATGTTCCGTCCTCGGACACCTTCATCGAGAAGGATGCCTCGATCAACGATCACATCGAGCAGATGCGCCTCTCGGCAACCAAGGCCTTGCTGGAGCGGTCCGACGCGATCATCGTCACCACGGTTTCCTGTATCTATGGTCTGGGTAGCCCTGAGACCTATCTGAAGATGGTGCTTCATGTAGATCGAGGCGATCGCTTGGATCAGCGTGAATTATTGCGCCGCCTCACAGGGCTGCAATACACGCGCAACGAGATGGACTTTGCCCGCGCGACCTTTCGCGTTCGCGGCGATGTGATCGATGTATATCCGGCCGAGTCGGACCTCGAAGCGGTGCGAATCGAGTTGTTCGATGATGAAGTCGAAAGCCTTTCCGCCTTCGATCCGCTGACCGGCGAGGTGATTCGCAAACTGCCGCGCTTCACTTTTTATCCCAAGAGCCACTATGTAACGCCCCGCGAGACCTTGTTGGACGCCATCGAGAACATCAAGGCGGAGCTCAAGGATCGTCTCGACTATTTGCGTTCCAATAACAAACTGGTCGAGGCGCAGCGGCTCGAACAGCGCACCCGCTTTGATCTGGAAATGATCATGGAACTGGGCTATTGCAATGGCATCGAGAACTACTCGCGCTATCTGTCTGGGCGGGCATCGGGTGAGGCGCCACCTACGCTATATGACTATCTGCCAGCCGATGCGCTGCTGGTGATCGACGAGTCCCACGTCAGCGTGCCGCAGGTCGGCGCCATGTACAAAGGCGACCGCTCGCGCAAGGAAACTCTGGTCGAGTACGGCTTCCGCCTGCCTTCGGCGCTGGATAACCGGCCCATGCGTTTTGACGAGTGGGAAGCCATCAGCCCGCAGACTATTTTCGTTTCGGCGACGCCTGGTCCATACGAGGCGGAGCACGCCGGTCGCGTAATCGAGCAGGTCGTGCGCCCAACTGGTCTGGTCGATCCGCAGATTGAGGTGCGCCCGGCCCTGACTCAGGTCGACGACCTGCTCTCCGAGATCACCAAGTGTGTGGCCAAGGAGGAGCGTGTGCTGGTGACCACGCTGACCAAGCGAATGGCAGAGGACCTGACAGACTATCTCGGCGACCATGGCGTGCGGGTCCGCTACCTGCACTCGGATATCGACACGGTCGAGCGGGTCGAGATCATTCGTGACCTGCGCCTTGGCGTGTTCGACGTGCTGGTCGGTATCAACCTGCTGCGTGAGGGGCTGGACATGCCCGAGGTGTCGCTAGTGGCGATCCTCGATGCCGACAAGGAAGGGTTCCTACGCTCGGAGCGTTCGCTGATCCAGACCATCGGCCGTGCCGCCCGAAACCTCAACGGCCGGGCGATTCTCTACGCCGACAACATGACCGGCTCAATGGAGCGGGCCATCGGCGAGACCGAGCGCCGGCGCAACAAGCAGATCGCATTCAACGAGGCCAATGGCATCGTTCCAAAGGGTGTGTTCAAGGACGTTCAGGACATTCTCGAAGGCGCCACGGTGCCAGGTTCACGTAGCAAGAAGCGCAGGGGCGAGGCGAAGGCCGCGGAGGAGGCTGCACGCTACGAGAACGAGCTGCGCTCGCCCAGCGAAATCACCAAGCGCATTCGGCAACTGGAAGAAAAAATGCTCGCCTATGCTCGTGACCTGGAGTTCGAAGCCGCCGCGCAGACTCGCGACGAGATCCACAAACTGCGTGAGCGCTTGTTGCAAGTCTGAGCCAGGCGCGGCTCGCGCCTTCCGGGCAGGCGCAGCGATATTCAGGACGGCGTCGGACGCTTGTCCGGCGTTAGTGGCGAACGCATCGCTGAGTCATGCGGCCAAGTAGAGTCACTAGCGAAGTGCCTGCTAACATCGCGCCTTTACATGCACTGACTGACGGACACCGCTGTCGGCAGCTGCAGTGTTTTCTCCGCGCCTCCGATTCGAGAACATCATGACCACCGTTCGTACCCGCATCGCGCCATCTCCCACCGGCGATCCTCACGTAGGCACGGCCTACATTGCGCTGTTCAACCTCTGCTTCGCGCGCCAGCACGGCGGTCAGTTCATCCTGCGCATCGAAGATACCGATCAGCTGCGCTCGACCCGCGAGTCCGAGCAGCAGATATACGACGCGTTGCGCTGGCTTGGCATCGAGTGGGATGAGGGCCCGGACGTGGGCGGCCCGCATGGCCCGTATCGGCAGAGCGAGCGTGGCGAGATTTACAAGAAGTACTCTGACGAGCTGGTCTCAAAGGGCCATGCGTTCCCGTGCTTCTGCAGTGCCGAGCGCCTGGATCAGGTGCGCGCAGAACAGATGGCCAACAAGGAAACGCCGCGCTACGACGGCCATTGCATGCATATCCCCGCCGAAACGGCGCAACAGCGCATCGCAGCGGGCGAATCACATGTGATCCGCATGAAGGTGCCAACCGAGGGTGTGTGCCAGGTGCAGGACATGCTGCGTGGCACAGTCGAGATCGGCTGGGACCGTATGGACATGCAGGTACTGATAAAGGCTGACGGTCTGCCCACTTACTTCCTGGCCAACGTCGTCGATGACCACTTGATGGGCATTACGCACGTTCTCCGCGGTGAGGAGTGGCTACCTTCAGCACCTAAACTGATCAAGCTATACGAGTACTTTGGCTGGGAGCAGCCACAGCTGTGCTATATGCCATTGCTGCGCAACCCTGATAAAAGCAAGCTTTCCAAGCGCAAGAACCCGACTTCGGTGACCTTCTACGAGCGCATGGGCTTCATGCCGGAAGCGATGCTCAACTATCTGGGTCGCATGGGTTGGTCAATGCCGGATGAGCGCGAGAAATTCACTCTGGCGGAGATGATCGAGCATTTCGACATCACCCGTGTATCGCTTGGCGGGCCAATCTTCGATGTCGAAAAGCTTTCCTGGCTCAACGGTCAGTGGCTGCGCGAGCTTTCGGTCGAGGAGTTCGCTACACAAGTTCAGCAGTGGGCGCTGAACCCTGAGTACATGATGAAGATCGCACCGCATGTGCAGCAGCGAGTAGAGACCTTCAGTCAGATCGCGCCTCTGGCCGGGTTCTTCTTTTCGGGCGCCTTGAATCTCGACCCTGCGCTGTTCGAACACAAGAAGCTCGATCCTACCCAGGTTCGCCAGGTGTTGCAGCTGACTCTATGGAAGCTGGAAGCGCTACGCCAGTGGGACAAGGAGCGCATAACCGATTCCATCCAGGGCGTCGCCGCACATCTCGAATTGAAACTGCGTGACGTCATGCCATTGATGTTTGCCTCTATGACCGGTCAGGCCAGTTCCGTCTCGGTGCTCGATGCGATGGAAATCATCGGGCCTGACCTGACCCGCTTCCGTCTGCGCCAAGCGTTGGAGCTGGTCGGTGGCGCGTCGAAGAAGGAAGTTAAGGAATGGGAGAAGCTCTTCGCTGCCATGGCATGACCTGCGTGCGGATCAGCGAGCACTGACTGTCCGGCCCGATACATCGCTTGCCGCCGCTCGTCGGCGGTAAGTAATTGTTCTGATGCCGAAAAATGTTCAGGCTGCGGGAAAAATATCGTTGACACTCTGCAGGCCCGCACCTAATATGCGCCCCGTCCTCGAGATGGGGCTATAGCTCAGCTGGGAGAGCGCTTGCATGGCATGCAAGAGGTCGACGGTTCGATCCCGTCTAGCTCCACCAATCTCGATTGCCACACCGGTCTGTTGGATCGGTTGCCTTTGAAGGGCTTGCGTCCCCTTCGTCTAGTGGCCTAGGACACCGCCCTTTCACGGCGGTAACAGGGGTTCGAGTCCCCTAGGGGACGCCATTATTCAGAACGCCGTGCGTAAGCGCTGCGAGTCGGGAGACGTTAAATCCGGGGCTATAGCTCAGCTGGGAGAGCGCTTGCATGGCATGCAAGAGGTCGACGGTTCGATCCCGTCTAGCTCCACCAATCCACGACAGGTCGCATTAGTTGGGCGGCTTGTTAATCGAAGGTTTCGTCCCCTTCGTCTAGTGGCCTAGGACACCGCCCTTTCACGGCGGTAACAGGGGTTCGAGTCCCCTAGGGGACGCCATTTTTTTTGCCCGTTTTGGGCATCAAAGGGTCATTTCTAACGAAATGGCCCTTTTTGTTTTGCGCATGATTTGAGTGTTCGGAGGAGCGAGGGCTGCCGTCATCATCCTGAAAGCTCAAGCATGCTGAATGGTGCGTCATAGAAAGTTCTCGCATGCGTGACAAGCGCCCCTTGCGTGGCTTCCAATAGCACAGACGCGGTCGCGCCAGCGACGCATTCACAGCGGAGGTATGCATGATCTGGGACCAAGCCGACGCGTTCGTCATTGATTTCGATGTACAGGCCGAACACATCGACGAGCTCGGACACGCCAACAATGCTGTCTATGTCACCTGGCTGGAGACTTGTGCATGGAGGCATTCACAGAGTCTGGGGCTGGGCCTGGAAGATTATCGGCGTCTGGACAGGGCCATGGCGGTGCTCAGGCATGAAATCGACTATCTAGCGGCCGCCTATAAGGGCGACACGTTGCAACTTGCGACCTGGATCGTAGACTCCGATCAACGACTAAAGATGAAGCGCAACTTTCAGCTGGTCAGACCGGCTGACGGCACAACGCTCCTGCGAGCACAGACGACGTTCGTATGTATTCAGTTGTCGTCGGGTAAGCCCAAGCGCATGCCTGAAGAGTTCATCGAGGGGTACGGCAAGGCGCTAATGCAGCCTTACCCCCTCGAACTCTGAACTGAGCCTCTTGCTCAGCGTTGTTCCGGTTTGCTGGCGTCGGCCTCGCGGCGCTCTTCAGCGTCCTCACGCCAGTCGTCCTGCACTTCGGTTTTCATCTTTTCTTTCGCAGTTTGGCCGTCGCTCCCGGCCGCGCTGTTGGCGCGCTGATGGTTCTCGCTCATTGCACTGCCATGCGTGTCGGCGGCTGCACCATGAGTTTCGTGCTTGTCGTCCTGAGCTATAGCTGATGTGGCCAGAGCGCTTGAAAAAAGGGCTGCGATGAGGGGGGTAGTCTTCATATGAGTGCCTCCAGGATTTGATTTGTTTTTGTGCCTCTCTAGTTCCGACTCAGCTGCCAGAAAATTGTTCGCCTCAGCTGGCTGGCTGAATGGGGTCCTCGAAGGACCAGGGATCGGCGATAATTACCCTTGGCCGCTACCACTCGCGCCTGGCTACATTGCGCGGGTCAGCGTTTACTGACACTCCCACGAGTTACTCGCCGTTAATCCGACCCGAAAAATCATCCATGTCGATTGCGACTGCTTCTATGCCGCCATCGAAATGCGTGACGACCCCAGTCTGGCGAACCGACCGATTGCTGTCGGTGGGCTGGCCGATCGCCGCGGGGTCATTGCGACCTGCAACTATGAGGCGCGTGCATACGGTGTTCGCTCTGCCATGGCATCCGGGCACGCGCTCAAGCTGTGCCCTGATCTGCTGATCCTGCGCCCGCGGATGGATGCCTACAAAGAAGCATCGCGTGAAATTCACGGTATTTTTCGGACCTATACTGATCTCATCGAGCCGCTTTCACTTGACGAAGCTTTTCTGGACGTTAGCGGCTGCGAGCATTTCGCGGGCAGTGCGACCCGCATCGCTCAGGACATTCGTCGGCGGGTATGGCAGCAGCTGAGAATCACGGTGTCCGCGGGTGTCGCCCCTAATAAGTTTCTGGCCAAGATTGCCAGCGATTGGAACAAGCCCGACGGGCTCTTCGTCATCACACCGGATCAGGTCGATGATTTCGTAATGGCTTTGCCGGTCACCAAGCTGCATGGAGTGGGGCGGGTTACGGCCGAAAAGCTGAAAAGGATGGGTATCCAGACCTGTGCGGACTTGCGTACATGGAAGCGAATGGATCTTGTGCGCGATTTCGGCTCGTTTGGCGAGCGGCTTTGGGGGTTGGCGCATGGCGTCGATGACCGCGTGGTTCAGGTAGAGAGCCGCCGCCAATCGGTCAGTGTCGAAAACACCTATGATCGCGACCTGCCAGATCTGGCTGCTTGCCTCGAACGTTTGCCGGAACTGCTTGAGCAACTGAGCGGGCGGATGGCGAGACTGGATAGCGGCTACCGCCCCGGCAAGCCTTTCGTCAAACTCAAGTTTCATGACTTTACTCAGACAACCCTTGAGCAGTCCGGGGCCGGGTTGGGGCTTGAGGATTACGAAGACCTGATAGCGGGCGCCTTTGCCCGTGGCAAGCGTCCAGTGCGGCTGATCGGTGTCGGAGTTCGTCTAATTGACTTGCGCAGCGGCTTCGAGCAGCTGCGTTTGTTCTAAGCCTGTCGCTGCGACTAGCTTTCGCTATGGAATGACCAGCGCATGATGCGGCCACAAAAAAAGCCGCTCACTGAGCGGCCCTTTTCGTATGGTGTAAAAGAGGGGAATCCCTGGCCTGCCTGTACCAGGGTCCCCGAAACTGGTTACCAATGCTTTTGCATGGGTCGTGCCAGTTTTGATGGATGGCCCCTGGACGTTTACTGCGAGTGGGTGGAATCGTTTATGCGCGTCTTTGAGCGTTCCGGTATGCGTAGTCTGCAAGGCTCGCAGCGCTCATTCGCCGTCGGGGAGGTCAGAGCAAGCGCAGAGGCGGGGTTCAGCAGGAGCATTCATCCGCCCATGCAGCACTGATTTTTCGCATGGAGGCGGTGCGTTTTCCGAGCCGTGTGCTCTGTCTTGGTTCAGATCAGTTCTGTTCTGGCCAGACTCGGATTGGAGCGCCCTCGGCAGGCCAGAAACGCAGTTGATCGATATTCGAAACATCCCAGCGTTCGATTCGCGACAGCAGCTCTAGGAAGTGCTGCTCCTGCTTCATGATGTGCTCTGCGCACATCTTGCGAGTACTGCCGATCTGGCTGAAACGCAGCTTCTGTCCTTCAAGCTGATAGCTGGCGAACCAGTGGTTGCAGCCCGCATTACCATAGGCGCGGTCTTCGCTGAAGGTCAGCGAGACGGGATTGCGGCCCACCACAGCGTCCTCGCCGATCCACTCGGCAATATAGGTAACGTCGTTCTGCAGCTTCAGTGGCTCTACCGAACAGCCGGCAAGTGAACATGCGGCCAGTGCAGCCAGCGTGAGATTCTTCATGCGCTCACCCTCTTGCATGCGGGGCAAAGATGTTTGCCAGCATCGTTCTTCCATCCCAGTTCAACGATCCGAGCTTCGGCCGCTACGGCGCGAGCGCTTTCTCCTTTGGAGGCGTCGACGGCAAATTCAAAATCGAGCTGCTTGCCGCATCCGTCGCAGTCGACCTGCCAGTTGTGAATAGCGAGTTCGCGAAACACCGGTCCGCTCGCGACCGCCATCCACTGCCCGGGTGGGTTGATCAGGTGGCGGACCTTGTCGATGGTCAAACGCTGATAGAGATCACGGCTGCCTTTGAGCGTGACGATCAGCACGTCGCCCGAACGTACGTTCCCGCCATTTCCGGTGACCTGATAGCGGCCCGGCGCAAGTGCGCGGCATTCGGTAAGGGTGTGTCCGGGGTTAAGAAGGTTGTAACGGAAATCGTGTTCGGCCATGACTCGCGATCGACTGAAATGAGAAGGGACTTGCAATGGTCGTCATGCTAGCACGGGAGCCGTGGGCGGGGCTCCGAGGGGAGGGCGCATCCTTCTATGGAGAGGATGTGGCTTGACCCGCCGACGTCATGAGGTGAACTGCGGAATCCGAAAGCAGCCGCCGCGTCAGCCATGGGGGAATCAGCTGAGCTCTCTTCGCGCGGAGGGAGCAATCTGGCGCGAAGAGCGGCTCGTTCACCGTAATGGCTAGGCCTGGTTACTGGGCAAAGGCTTCGTCGAGAAAGCGCTGCATGTCCTTCCAGGAGCGCTCGTCTGCTTCTTTGTTGTAGGCCACGTCGACGCCTTTTTCTTGAAACCTGTCGGCACCTGGGTTGGTGAATCCGTGTTTGGCGCCAGGAAGGTTGACGAACTGATAGTCGGCTCCGGCTCTGACCATCTCGGCATTCAACTCAGCCACGTCGTCGGCACTGACCATGCTATCTGCGCTGCCGTGCTCGACCAACACCCGTGCCTTGACGCTGCCCGGGGCGGCTCGAGTTTGCGTTGCCAGGGCGCCATGGAAGCTGACGACGCCCTCGAGCGGTACGCCTTGACGTGCCATGTCCAGCACCACCTTGCCACCCATGCAATAGCCGATAGCTGCAAGCTTGGCCGCCTCGGTTTGCTCTTGCTGCTTGAGCAGATCGACCCCAGCGTTGAAGCGGGCTTTGGCTGCATCGGCGTCGGCCATGGCTGCTTGCATGAAGCTCATGGCGTCTTTGGGGTGCTCGGTATTCTTGCCCTCACCGTACATGTCGATCGCCAACGCGCTGTAGCCCAAGCCGGCAAGATCACGGGCGCGACTTTTGGCGTAGTCGTTGAGCCCCCACCACTCATGGACAACTACGACCCCCGGACGCTTGCCTTCGATAGCGTCGTCGTAGGCGTAATAACCGACCAGTTTTGTTCCATCGGCAGCGGTATATGGAATTTCCTGGGTCTGGATTTCGGCTTGAGCGAGAGCGCTGGCAGCCATAAGGGCGCCGAGCAGGCGATAGCGCATGGTGGTCTCCTTGTTCTCATCGTTGTCGAATTGACCCGATAAATAGCCCGAGTTCGACTCAGGTGCAACAGGAGTGTTGGGTGAGGGGTGGTGCGGTAGTTGATGAGCGAACCGTCATACAGCGATGGTGCTGCCGACGAACAAAATCCAAGCCCGGATTGCAGGCTTGGATCTGTTCAGGCGGTTCTGCTCGACCCAGCGGAGCGGCAGATGTTCCAGCTGTGTTACCAGCCGGGTACCCCGTGCATATCCGGCAGACGGTGGGCGATGCCCTTGTGGCAGTCGATGCAGGTTGCTTCGCCCGTGCCGAGTGACTTGGAGTGGAACTCTGCGGCACGTTTGCTCTGGCGGGTGAAGTCCATGAATTCATAGTTGTGGCAGTTACGGCACTCCAGCGAATCATTGGCTTTCAAGCGACGCCACTCACGCTCAGCCATCTCCCGGCGCATGCCGAGGAATTTTTCACGTGTGTTGATGGTGCCGAAGATCTTGCCCCAGACTTCCTTGGACGCCTGCATCTTGCGCGCAATCTTGTCCGTCCACTCGTGGGGCACATGGCAGTCCGGGCAGGTCGCGCGCACACCGGAACGGTTGGTGTAGTGAATGGTGTCCTTGATCTCCATGAACACGTTGTCTTCCATTTCGTGACAGGAGATGCAGAACGTTTCGGTGTTGGTCGCTTCCAGCGCGGTGTTGAAGCCGCCCCAGAAGATGATCCCGGCCAGAAAGCCACCGAGGGTTAGAACGCCCAGGCTGTAATGCACACTGGGGCGGCGCAGCACCGTCCAGTATCGCTTGAGAAACGACAGTATCGACTTCATCCAGGCGTCCTCACTGTTCGTTCTGTTTGTTTTCGTGATACAGCAGGTCGTCGATATTCTCGAAGTCGTTCTGCACCAACGGTTTCACGTCATGCTGCACCACGTGGCACTGGGTGCAGAAATACCGACGTGGCGCGACTGCGCCCAGCGTCTGGCTATCGCGATCAGTGAAGTGCGTGATGCTGATCATGGGTGCCTGAGTGCGGGCGCTGTTGGCCCGGCTGTGGCAGGCCAGGCACTTGTTTCCGTTGGTGTCGACCTGATAACCGCGAATGGTGTGCGGAATGGTCGGAGGCTGCTCCGGGTAGTTGCGTTCTCGTTTGAGGTCCTTGTTTTCCTCGTCCTTGAGCGGAGGTGGGGTGAACTCCTGTGTGATGGTGCCGCCCGGACGGCGGCCGTCTGGGGCAGGAGCATCGAGCGGGTAATCCGGTCCGGCAGCAACGGCCAGGCCGAACACCGCGAGGAGCGTCAAAGGCAGTAAACGGAATTTCATGGCGACTCTCCTCAGGCGATGCTGACCACTTCGATCTTCACGGCGCATTTCTTGTAGTCGGTTTGCTTGGAGATCGGGTCGGTTGCGTCGAGGGTGACCTTGTTGATCAGTTTGTTTGCGTCGAAGAAGGGCACGAAGATCAGCCCCTTCGGCGGCTTGTTGCGGCCTCGGGTTTCGATCCGTGCCTGCATTTCACCGCGGCGGCTGATGACCTTCACCACGCTTCCACGCCGCGCTTTGAGGGCTCGAGCATCGTCTGGATGCATGTACACCAGGGCATCCGGAACGGCTTGGTGCAATTCGTCGACGCGTTGGGTCATGCTGCCGGTATGCCAGTGCTCCAGCACTCGGCCAGTACTGAGCCAGAATGGATAGTCCTGATCGGGCACCTCTGCTGGAACCTCGTAAGGCAGCGCGAAGATGATCGCCTTCTTGTCCGGATACCCATAGAACTGGACGCCAGTTCCTTTCTCGACGTACGGGTCGTAGCCTTCGCGGTAGCGCCACAGGGTTTCCTTGCCATCCACTACAGGCCAGCGTAGGCCGCGCTCCTTGTGATAGACGTCGAAGTCTGCGAGGTCGTGGGCGTGACCACGGCCAAATTCGGCGTACTCCTCGAACAGTCCTTTCTGCACATAGAACCCGTAGTCCTCGGATTCCTGATTGCGATAACCCTCTTCGATATCCGATGTCGGGAAGCGGTCGACCTGACCGTTCTTGAACAACACCTCGAACAGCGTCTTGCCTTTGAGGTCCGGCTTCTTGGCGAGCAGATCGGCCGGCCATACCTCGTCCGTGGTAAAGCGCTTGGAGAACTCCATCAGCTGCCACAGATCCGAGCGGGCCTCTCCTGGTGCATTGACCAGCTGATGCCAGAAGTGGGTGCGACGTTCGGCATTACCGTAGGCGCCTTCTTTTTCCACCCACATGGCGGCCGGGAGGATCAGGTCTGCTGCCTGGGCCGATACGGTGGGGTATACGTCGGAGACGATGATGAAGGTTTCCGGGTTGCGCCAGCCAGGCAAAATTTCCTGCATGACGTTGGGGCCAGCCTGCATGTTGTTGGTGGCCTGGGTCCAGTAGACCTTGAGGCCGCCATCCTTCAGCTCGCGGCTCTGCTGAACGGCGTGGAAGCCTGGTTTTTCCTGGATGGTGCCTTCCGGCAGTTTCCAGATCTTCTCGGTGATGGCGCGATGCTTGGGGTTGGTGACGACCATGTCCGCAGGCAGGCGATGGGAGAAAGTGCCGACTTCGCGGGCTGTACCACAGGCAGACGGCTGACCGGTGAGCGAGAACGGGCTGTTGCCCGGTTCGCTGATCTTGCCGGTCAGCAGGTGGATGTTATAGATCATGTTGTTAGCCCAGACACCTCGAGTGTGCTGGTTGAAGCCCATGGTCCAGAACGACATCACCTTGATTTTCGGGTCGGCGTAAAGCTCGGCCAGTGCTTTCAGGCGCTCGGCGGATACGCCAGACTCGTGAGCAGCATGCTCGAGGGTGTAAGGCTTGAGGAACTCGGCGTAGTCCTCGAAGCTCATGTCCGTCCAGCTGCCAGCAACCGCAGCGTTTTCCGCCTTCAGCTCCCGGGGGTCAGTTGGGCGTAGGCCATAGCCAATGTTGGTCGCGCCACGGGCGAACTTGGTGTGATTCTTGACGAAGTCTTCGTTGACTGCACCGCTCTGGATGATGTGGTTGGCGATGTAATTGAGGATTACCAGATCGGTCTGCGGATTGAAGACCATCGGGATGTCGGCAAGGTCGAAGCTGCGGTGTTCGTACGTCGACATCACTGCAACTTTCACGTGCGGCGCGCTCAGGCGACGATCGGTGACACGTGTCCAGAGAACCGGGTGCATTTCCGCCATGTTCGAGCCCCAGAGCACGAATGCATCGGCGACTTCGATGTCGTCATAGCAACCCATGGGCTCGTCCATGCCGAACGTGCGCATGAAGCCTACCGCGGCGGATGCCATGCAGTGGCGTGCATTCGGATCCAGGTTGTTGGACCGGAACCCGGCTTTCATGAGCTTGTTCGCCGCGTAGCCTTCCCAGACGGTCCACTGACCGGAGCCGAACATGCCGACGGCGCTCGGGCCGTGGTCTTTCAGGGCTTTCTTGTACTTTTCTTCCATGACGTCGAAGGCCTGTTCCCAGCTAACCGACTGGAACTCACCCTGCTTGTCGAACTTCCCGTCCTTCATCCGCAGCAAAGGCTGTGTCAGGCGGTCGGTGCCATACATGATCTTCGAGAGAAAATAGCCCTTGACGCAGTTGATGCCGCGGTTCACCTCGGCCTTCACATCGCCATGGGTTGCCACCACGCGATCCCCGGCCGTGGCGACCATCACGCCGCAGCCAGTGCCGCAGAAGCGACAGGGCGCCTTGTGCCACTTGAGGTTTGTCGCCTCAGGATCGGTGATCAGATTGCTGGCACTGGTGGCAATCGGAATGCCGGCCACGCTGGCTGCGATGGCCGCGGCGTTGGCCTTGGCAAATTGACGTCGTGTGAGGCTCATTCAGGCTCTCCTTCGGGGGTGAGGAGTTCGTGGTAAATCAGGGCAGCGTTTAAAACGCCGGGCATTTGTTGAATATGGCTGATGGTTTCGAGAATGCGGCTTTCATGTTCGGCCTCGAGAACGACCACAACTTTGCCGGCCGCGCTCTCCTGATGCAGTTCCGTGCCAGGCAACAGCACCAGGTTTCTTTTCACGGCTTCGAGCAGGTCGGGGCGGCAATGCACGAGCAAACTCGCAATATGCAGGGCGTTATTCATTGGATTGTGGAGCTCCGCCTACGCTAGAAAACAAGGCAGGCTTAAGGGCAGTATTAATTGGCTCTGCGATCAGCTCGGCGGGCCGGGTGGCCCGAATATCATCTGGCTGATCCAGACGATGAAGCCGTAACCGGAAACGGTAACGATGCTCAAGAGCGGAAAGAACAAAACCAGAAGAAAGACGAATAGCCGGGTTTCTTCCGACTTGCCGACAGGGGCGGGATCGGTATGGTGCGGCACTGCGTTCACCTTCAAATCCGAGTGTTGTACTGGGAGTCTAGAAAGTGTTTGAGGCTTAATCAAAGTCATTTGGCCCCTTAACTTGCAGTTATAAGGGTTAATTTCACTTTAGTTGATCTGGCTCAACTTACAGCCACTATTGAAGTAAATTTCATCTTTGGAGATTGTAAATGTCGCGTGGTCGCTGACGTCACAACTTAGCTTTCCACGCTGCGCTTTCCACCCCTTACCTGCGTGTTAGGCTGCGCCGCTTTTGCTCGCCTCCTAAGAGTGCACGGTTAATCAATATGCCTCCTGCATCGCACGATACCCATCTCAAGCGCGGTACTAATGCCTATCGCCGTGCCACCTTGGCGCTCTTCTGTGCCGGCTTTGCCACCTTCGCCATGCTGTATTGCGTCCAGCCGTTGCTGCCGCTGTTGGCTGCGCATTTCTCCGTGTCTGCGGCTACGAGCAGCCTGGCCCTGTCGCTGACGACCTTGTCGCTTGCGGTCTGTCTGTTGGTCTCTGGAGGCTTGGCAGAAAGCTGGGGGCGAAAGCGGGTCATGGCGTTGGCCCTAATGCTGGCGGGTACGCTTGGCTTGGCCTGCGTGATGGTGGAATCGTGGAGCGTATTACTCGTGCTACGTGCATTGCTCGGTCTCGCGCTCAGCGGTTTGCCAGCACTTGCGATGGCCTACGTGGGTGAAGAGTTCGATCCCGAATCCTTGCCAGCAGCGATGGGCCTTTATATCGGTGGTACGGCGCTCGGCGGCTTGCTGGGTAGGCTGCTGTCCGGTCTGTTGAGTGATATCGGCGGCTGGCAGACGGCGCTCGGCGGTATCGCCGCGATGGGGTTGATGGCTCTGGTGCTGTTCGTCTGGCTGTTGCCACCATCACGTCACTTCAGGGCCCAACCGCTATCGCTCCAGGGGCTGCTGGCCAATTTCGCTTTGCATCTGCGCAATCCCGTCCTGCGTACGTTATTCCTCCAGGCGTTTCTGCTGATGGGCGGCTTCGTGG
The DNA here is from genome assembly GCF_003696365.1 of Stutzerimonas zhaodongensis. Classification (GTDB taxonomy): domain Bacteria; phylum Pseudomonadota; class Gammaproteobacteria; order Pseudomonadales; family Pseudomonadaceae; genus Stutzerimonas; species Stutzerimonas zhaodongensis. The sequence goes on along the minus strand of NZ_RFFM01000002.1, from coordinate 311,766 downwards.
CCCTGTTCAATTACATAGGCTTTCGTTTGGCAGCGGCCCCGTTTGGTCTGTCTTCGACTGTTATCGGTTTGCTATTCACTGTGTATCTGGCAGGTATCGTCAGCGCTGGCTGGGCAGGGCGCTTGGTCCCGCGGCTCGGCGCCAGGACTGTACTCAAGGGCGGCGTTCTTCTGATGTTGCTTGGCGTGGGGCTGTGTTCCACGCCCTGGCTGGCGGCCATCGTGATGGGACTGGCGCTGTTCACGCTGGGCTTCTTTGCCGCGCATGCTGTCGCAAGCGGGCAGGTTGGAGTGCATGCGAGGGAGGCAAAGGCCCAGGCTTCGGCTCTGTATCTGTGTGCCTATTATCTCGGCTCGAGTATTGTGGGCTATGCGGCCGGATATGTATGGGAAAATGCTGGCTGGTTGCCGCTGATGGCCGCGCTGGCTGCATTGTTCCTGATCGCCATCGGGACGACAAAGCGGCTTTAGGAGAGAGTGTGTGTGACCTATTCGAGCCGTTGCTCGCCACTGAACACCAGGGTGACGCGGCAACTGCGACAAAAATAACGCCGACCCTTTCGTACCAGGGCGTGGCGCTGCGCGCTGAAAGGAAAGTCACGCTCTGGGCAGGCGCAGCGATAAACGAATCGACTGCGCCTAGTGCGGGTGATTGCATAGGTGTGACAGCGATCCGGAGTCAGCTCATATACCCCACGCATGATTAATTGCCATTCTTCGCCGTGAGGGCGTATGGCCCCACCAAACATTTGATGGGCGATCAGGTGTGCGACTTCGTGCGCCACGGTCTGCTTTAGAAAGTGGTCGTGGTTTTCTTTATAGAGCTGTGGGTTGAAACGCAGCAGGTTTTCGGTGAGATGGGCTACACCAGCTTTTTGGCCGCGTAGCTTGAAGCTGATTCTGGGACGTTCGAACCCACGTTTGAAGAATGTCTCGGCCTGCTGGTAGCAGGCCTCGACGCGTGCATGAAGCTGTTCGGGCATAAGGGTCTCCGAAAGAGACCGGAATTATGCCGCAAAGGGGCAGACTGACAACCGCTCAGAGACCACCGGGTTCCTCTTGAGCGCGTTGTTCATTGGAGTACCCCTGATTCTCTACCGTATTGCGCTCGTATGTTGGGTCGAGAGCCAGGACCCACAGAAGGATCATCGGTACTTTGAGGTTGACCAGTACCAGCAGCCCCACCCCCCAAGTGCAAGCTGCATACAGGAAGGTCTGGCGGTTATCGATGCGCATGAAGGTCGGCAATCCCACGAACAGCAGGTAAGTGGCGTAAACACCAGCCAGCACTATCACGGTGATAGCTACCCAGCGAGTCGGATAGAGCGCGCCGAGGCCGGCGATCATGAACGGGGTGATGATGTAGGCAATGAAACCGACGCATTGATTGTAGGTTGGTCGGGCTTCAAAGGTGCGCGACATCCACCGCAGGAAAAAACCCATGATGAAGGTGCCGAGAATGATGGTGGCGTAGATAAGCCCGCTCAATTGAAGCGCGCTTCGGGTGTCGAGCCAGATGCGCTCGTCCTCAACCAGGCTCCAACCCGTGTAGTGCGTCCCTATGAACATGCAGATTGCGGGCAGCAGCGCCAGCAGGAACAGATGCACCATGTAGTTGGAGCTGTTCTTTTCTTCGTCTCGTCGTATTTCGGCCCACGCTTTGTCCGGGCGGGTCAATAAGGTGAAAAAGTGCGGAATCATCCGGAATCTCCAGCGGCCGTGAAAAGCGAGCTGCGCCAGAGTTGGCGCAGCTATTAACGGTATAGAACGGCCGATGGGGTGAGTGGTTCCTCGAAACTCCGGCTCCAGGGCTTGCCGCCGAGTCTAGCGAACGTAGATCGGGCCGACGCCCATGCCCCACATGATGACGGACAACGCGATGATGGCTACCAGCACCACGAGCCCTACCGCCAGAACTGAGCTGGAAAAAAGGAAGCCTTCGTCGGCGGGTATGTTCATGAATGTAGGTAGGCCGACGTAGAGCAAATACGTCGTGTAGCAGATGGCTGCAGTACCCACGAGCATGCCCAGCCAGATATGTGGATAGAGTGCCGCCAAACCTCCAACGAACAGGGGAGTGGCGGTGTATGCAGCGAAGACTACGCACTGGACCAGCGTCGGATTAGCGTCGTAGGTGCGCGACATCCAGTGAATGAAGCCGCCCATGACAGCTACCCCACCCAGCATTGCCAGGTAGGACAGCAAGGTGAGCTGCAGCGCGCTGCCCTCTGTGAGTTTCACCGCTTCGCCGCCGCCGATGCTCCAGCCAATTTGCGTTGTTCCGATGAAGGCCGATATGGCCGGTATCGCAGCGAGCACCAGTACTTCCCCCAGATGCAGATGCCCGACTTCGCGTTCTTCCCCAGTGATTTCCTGCCATTCCTGGCTCGGATGTGCAAACAGTCCCCAAACGTGATTGATCATGCCAGCGTCTCCTCGGTTTTGGAGGGTCGCTTCGCCTGGCGTGCCGTCAGTTGGACGGGCGTGCGACCTTAAGTCGCAGTATAGGAACTTGACGGTACGGCGCACCGGGGTGGATTAGAGCAATTGGAAGCTATGGCCTTAGCGGTAATAGCGTTCAAGTATTTCCATCGCCAGGTTGATCGACTGAATGCGACTGGTACTGCCGCCCCGATCAGGATGGTGGATGCTGACCAACTGGCGGTAGCGGCGCTTGATCGTCAAAAGGTTGAGGCTTTTTACCTCTTGGTCCAGCTCGAATAGTTCCAAGGCGGCGCGCTTCTGTTCAGGGTCCCAGCTGCCGTTGTGCGCACCGAGCTGATCACCGCGCATCCGTGACCAGAAGCTGGCCAGCAGGCGCTCCACTTCCTCTTCATCCGTGTCACGCAGGTTGGCCATGTCCAGATAGTAATCCCGCAACGGATCGCTCTCGGCTACTGCACTTGGATCGCTCTCGGCTACTGCACTTACGGCCGCAGCGTAGGGAAGCAGCTGCACGCATAAAGGCGAGATCTGAATATCATTGCGGTTGTCGCCTCTGAGCTGGTCTCTCAGGCTGTAAAGCGCGTTGAAGACCAGAAAGTGAGTGCGAAACAGCACGAGCTTGTCGAGCAGCGGCAGGTTGGGGATATGTGTGCTGTGGCGGGCCTTCAGCTGCTGTATCAGCTGGTACTCGCTGCAACCTTCCGGCTGTTCGCGCAGCAATACCAGAATCTGTTCGGCCAGGTCCATTTCGGGATCGAGGTCATCGTTCATGGCGAAAAGCCTAGCATAGCGCCAGCATTGTCATCCGCTGGATCGGTGGGGTGGGGCGACGGGACTTTTTGCGCGTAAAATGCGCGCCTTTCGCATCTCACCGGATTCTGACATGGGCAACCTTTCGGTCAACCAGAACAAATTGCAGAAACGTCTGCGCCGCCTTGCCGGCGAGGCTGTCACCGATTTCAACATGATCGAGGATGGCGACAAGGTCATGGTCTGCCTGTCCGGCGGCAAAGACAGCTACACCATGCTCGACGTGCTGCTGTATCTGCAGAAGGTCGCCCCGATCAAGTTCGAGATCGTCGCGGTGAACATGGACCAAAAACAGCCTGGTTTTCCTGAGCACGTGCTGCCGGAATACCTGAAGTCCATCGGCGTCCCTTATCACATCGTAGAAAAAGATACCTACTCGGTAGTGAAAGAGAAGATCCCCGAGGGCAAAACGACATGCTCGCTATGTTCACGGCTACGTCGCGGCACGCTTTACACCTTTGCCGACGAAATCGGCGCGACCAAGATGGCGCTTGGGCATCACCGCGACGATATCCTGGAAACCTTCTTCCTTAATATGTTCTACGGCGGCACGCTCAAGGCCATGCCGCCCAAGCTGCTGTCAGACGATGGCCGCAATGTCGTGATCCGCCCGTTGGCGTATTGCAGCGAAGCGGATATCGAAGCCTACTCACAGATGAAGGAATTTCCGATCATTCCGTGCAACCTTTGCGGGTCGCAGGAGAACCTTCAGCGTCAGGTGGTAAAGGAGATGCTGCAGGACTGGGAGCGCAAATCGCCAGGGCGTGTCGAGATCATGTTCCGGGCATTGCAGAACGTCGTGCCGTCACAGCTTGCCGACCGTAATCTTTTCGATTTCACCAGCCTGCGCATCGACAACGATGCCACTCCACGCTTCCTCGATGTAATGAGCCTGTAGATCGCTGCGCTTGCCAGTTTTGTAGGGTGTGGGTCGGCTCTCCGTCTCTTTCTTGCCTCGGTGGGCTGAAAGCCCACCCTACGAGCTTTTTCGCCATGCAGGTTGAAAGCCGAAGGTATGGCAGGGTATGGTTCGGTCATCTTCTGGAGATCAGCATGTCCCTCAGCTCACTTATCCTGACCATTGCCAACGCAGGTGCCACGTGCGCCTCGCTGTCGCGTGGCCAGATTGTCGCGGCTGCTGGTTATTACTTTGGGTATTGGTTTAGCTACAGGCGCGCCTGATACCCACAGGCGCCCTAGCAAGCAGGGTCGCCACCAGAGCAGTTTTCGAACCCCCGGTCGGCCACCCGACCGGGGGTTTTGTTTTTTCGGCCACTCGATGGCTCAACGCACCGAGGAATACACCATGACGACTTACCGTACCGACCGTTATTACCGCTACGACTGGCGATTTAGCAGTTTCGACGCCGAACACAAAGCACGCGAACGAACACCCGACTAGCGCCGCCGCGGACCACCCGCGCCGGCAGAAGGAACCGCCAGATCATGAATGCCTCCGCCACCGTATTTGCCAAACAACCCGTCACCACCGTTGAAGCCTCCGTTGCTCGCCGCAGCACGCAGCCGCTGCCCAGTCCCGTCGTATTGCGCCAGCGTTTGCCCTTGAGCGAAGCCCTTGCTGCACGCATCCATAACGATCGCAACGCCATCCGCGCCGTGCTTGACGGCCGCGATACGCGCCTGCTGGTGGTCGTCGGGCCCTGTTCCCTGCACGATCCTATCGCCGCGCTCGAGTACGCCGAGCGTCTGGCCGCGCTTGCGTCCGAGGTCAGCGATCAGCTGCTGATGGTGATGCGCGCCTATGTGGAAAAGCCGCGCACCACCGTCGGCTGGAAAGGCCTGGTCTACGACCCGCATCTGGACGGCAGCGGCAACATGGCCGAGGGGCTGCACCTGTCGCGCCGCCTGATGCTGGAAATTCTCGAGACCGGCCTGCCGATTGCCACCGAACTGCTGCAGCCGCTGGCTGCCGGGTACTTCGACGATCTTCTTGGCTGGGCCGCAATCGGTGCTCGCACCAGCGAATCGCAGATTCATCGCGAGATGGTCAGCGGTCTGGATCTGCCAGTGGGCTTCAAGAATGGCACTGACGGAAGCCTGAGCATTGCCTGCGACGCCATGCGTTCGGCGGAGCATCCACACCAGCATTTTGGTATCGACGATCTGGGCCATCCGGCTCTGCTACAGACGCGCGGAAACGCCGACACTCATCTTGTGTTGCGAGGTGGGCACGCCGGCCCCAATTACGATGCGGCAAGTGTCACTGCTGCTCGGGCGACGCTTGAGTGTCAAGGGATCGCTCCGCGGATCATGGTCGACTGCAGCCATGCCAACAGCGGCAAGAACCCCTTACGCCAGCCGCAGGTGCTGGAGTCGGTGATAGATCAGCGTATCGCCGGCGAGTCCAGCTTGCGTGGCGTAATGTTGGAGAGTCATCTGTTCGATGGTTGCCAGCCGCTGGCCGCGGAGCTTCGTTATGGTGTTTCCATCACTGACGGCTGTCTGGGCTGGGATGCCACCGAAGCAGTGTTGCGTCAGGCTGCGCGGCGGCTGCGCGCTTGACGTGTGCGAGCCCGGCCGCGACGGCCGGGCTTGCGGCCTCGAAACGGCGGAGGCACCCTAGGCGGCTCGTTTCGATGGACGGTCCCTGGCCTGCATGCACGACTATAAATGGCTGCACGAGTATTGCCTCAATCGCTTTAGGTCCGCGGCTGCCTTGGAGAGTCGGTTGCCGCGTCCGCGCGAGCCTGACGATTTGCGCGCAGTTTCGGATGATCGCTACCTCTCTCTGATCAGCCTGCGAATTTTCCGCGCGGGTCTCAAACACAGCCTGGTGGACGCCAAGTGGCCTGCCTTTGAAGAGGTGTTCTTTCGCTTCGATCCGGAAAAGCTGGTGCTGATGGGCGGGGAGCATATCGAGCGCCTGATGCAGGACGCGCGCATCATTCGTCACCTGGGCAAGCTAAAGAGTGTGCCGCGCAACGCGCAGTTCATCCTGGATGTCGCCAGGGAAAAGGGCAGTTTCGGCAACCTGATTGCCGACTGGCCGATAACAGACGTCGTCGGCTTGTGGCGCTATCTCGCCAAGCATGGGACCCAGCTCGGCGGCTTGTCGGCGCCGCGCTTGTTACGCATGGCCGGAAAAGACACCTTTATCCCGAGCAATGATGTTGTCGCTGCGCTCAAGGCCCAGAAAGTCGTGGATAAGGTGCCCAGCAGCCAACGAGATCAGGCTGCAGTGCAATCGATCTTCAATCAGTGGCACAGCGAAAGCGGTCGGCCAATGTGTCAGTTGTCAGCGATGCTCGCATTTACGGTCAATCATTGATTGGTGTATCGCCAGGCCTGTTCGGAATGACCGACCGAATTCCCGGTTGCGCTGGAGAGGGTGGATGAACGATTCGATGGGGCGAGTCATTGACCAGCTACGGGAGGCTGAACGGGTGTTGGTCATCACCGGTGCCGGCATTTCTGCTGACTCCGGGCTGCCAACCTACCGGGGTGTAGGCGGACTCTATAACGGGCACACCGAAGATGGGCTGCCGATCGAGGCCGCATTGTCTGGGCCTATGCTTCAGCTCAATCCTGCGCTGTGTTGGAAATACCTTGCCGAGATCGGTCGCGCCTGCGTCGCGGCGGCTCCCAATGCCGGGCACAAAGCGATAGCCGAGTTGCAACAGCGCAAGCCGGGTTGCTGGCTATTGACGCAGAACATCGATGGTTTTCATCTTGCAGCCGGCAGCCCGCCGCAAAGACTCATCGAAATCCACGGTACGTTGTGGCCTCTTTTCTGCACGGGCTGCGGACGGTCAAGTGACGATCTGACGGGGCATCTCTCACGACCATTGCCACCCCGGTGCGATCATTGCGGTGGTGTTCTGCGGCCGCCCGTGGTGCTGTTTGATGAATTGCTACCGGAGGCTGGGCTTAACTCGCTGCGGGCTCAACAGACCCAGGGTTTCGATGTTGTCCTCGCCGTAGGAACCTCAGCGAGCTTTGCCTATATCCTCGAGCCGATCTTGCGAACTCGTCAAAATGGCGGATTTACGGCGTTGATAGACCCATCCGGCGGAGAGCTGGCGCGGATGGTCGATGAGCATATCGCAGCGGCCGCGTCAGACGTTTTGCCGCAGCTAGTACGTCACATATTTCCTGATTGAATTTGCTCATCGGGCATCGAGCAGGCATAGTTTCGCCACTTTCGACTTCAGACAAGCTCGTGCCATGCGCAAATGCCTTGCACCCCTCTTGCCCTTCGCTCTGGTTTCGCTTCTGACGGCTTGTGCCGTTCAGCCGGAGCAGGCCGAAAGCCCGCTGACCTTGCAGGGCTTCCAGTTCGACTTCCCAGCCGACCTTTCCGAGCAGGATAGCGACGCCCAAGTGTCCTCTGACGAGCCCACTGAACAGCAGCTTCGTGAGCTCGCCGGCGGTAAGCGCTACAAGCTCCCCGCGCTGGCAGACAGCGTCCTCGAACGCGGCTTTACATTGGTCGGCACGCCATACCGTTACGGTGGCAGCTCGACCAAGACCGGCTTCGACTGCAGCGGCTTCGTCGGTTTTGTTTTTCGCAAGGAGGCGGGCATCGAGCTGCCTCGCTCCACTCGCGAGATGATCAATCTGGATGCACCGAAGATCAAACGCAGCGAATTGAAGCCAGGCGACGTGGTCTTCTTCAATAACCGTGGGCGCGGTCGTGTCAGCCATGCCGGGATCTACATCGGCGGCGACCAGTTCATTCATTCGTCAAGCAGCCGCAGTGGCGGCGTCCGAGTCGACAGCCTTGACGACAGCTACTGGGGTCCCAGCTTCATGCAGGCCAAACGTATATTGGCCCTGGCTCACAATTCGACCGGCATTGCCACCCATCACTGATCGCTGAGAGACCGGTGCGCCGGGCTTGCATCAGCCAGCGCGTGCCGGCAGAGTGATGGCTCATTTGCCTGGACTGCTCTGCCATGCCTCCTTTGGCCCGATCCCTGACTGTTGTGCTGGTCACTTCACTGCTTGCTGCCTGCTCAAGCCAAGCGCCCGTCGAGCCAATTGTGGTCAAGCCCCAACCGATCCCCCAGCAGTATCCCGGAACCGCTGAAGAAGTGTTGTTCACCGCCCTTGGGCTGGTTGGTACCCCGTATCGCTACGGCGGTAATACGCCAGATGGCGGCTTCGATTGCAGTGGTCTCATCAACTACGTCTACCGGGGAGCGGCAGGTGTCGCACTGCCACGAAGCACGCGCGAGATGAATGCAATGCGCGGTACAACAGTCAAGCGTGAGGCGCTTGCAGCCGGAGATCTGCTGTTCTTTGCCACAAGTGGTGGCCGCCGTGTCAGCCACGCTGGAATCTATGTCGGTGAAGGGCGTTTCGTTCATGCGCCCTCAACCGGCGGAACGGTCCGACTGGATAGCCTCTCCAACAGCTACTGGCAGAAAACCTACCTCAGTGCCAAGCGTGTCCTCGACAATGAGCAGCTCGCTCGCAACCCCTGACGCGCTTGCGCCTGGCTGGAGTCCAATGTGACAGGCGCAACTGGCCGTAACCTTCTTCCGCAACACCCACTAGCTTCCATGAGATGGCGGCGGGCTCGCTAGATGGCTCCGATTCTGCGGCTCCCAGACCAGCCCGAAGCCTGCGAGCTTTGCAGGCGTCAGACGCCACTGACACGCCACCATCTGATTCCCAAATCTCTCCACGGTAAGACCTATGTGCGCAAGCGCTTCGGGAGGGAAGAACGGATCACGGCCACCCTATGGGTTTGCAGGCCTTGCCATAACCAGATCCACCGCCTGTTCAGCGAGAAGGAACTGGCGCTCGATTTCAACAGCCGTGATGCCCTGTTGGCCGATGAGCGCCTGAGCACTTTCGTCGATTGGCTGTCCACCAAACCAGGCGGCTTCGTACCGCGTCATTGAGCGTATGCGAGCAACTGGGTCGTCACGTCGGAATATCTTGAAATAAACGGTGGTTTGACATTTGTCAGGTGTCGAATTGTCGCACTTTGGCTATGATCGACGCCCCAACTTCTCGGGTGCGCGTCCTGCGCACAAACCGTTCCCTTTGTCCCTAGGTGCCCTATGCCTGATGTACTTCAGTACGTGCTGATCGGCCTTGCCGTGGCCGCTCTGCTCGGCGTCGTTCTGGAAGAAATAACCCATGTAAACAAAGCCAAGGTGACGCTGTTCTTCGGCACCCTGGCGTGGATGTTGTTGTTCATATTCACGCCTGAAGGGGCTGGCCGCGAGCGGGTGCTCGAAAGCCTCAACGAGAACATTGCCGAAATCGCAGGGCTATGGATATTCCTAGTGGCGGCAATGACCTTCGTGGCCTATCTGAACAAAAAGGGCATGATCGAGAATCTCATCTATCTGGTGCTCCCGCAGCGGATCAGCGAGCGACAGCTGTTGTTCCTGACCGCGACGTTCTGCTTCGTGTTCTCGTCGCTGGCGGACAACATCACGGCGACCCTGGTATCCATCACGCTGATCATGTCGCTCAAACTGAGCGCTGAGAAAACCATCAAGTACGCAGCGCTGGTGGTGTTCTCAGTCAACTCCGGCGGCGTTGCGCTGATCACGGGCGACGTGACCACCTTGATGATCTTCCTGGCTGGCAAGGTTCAGATCCTGCAATTGCTGCTCCTGGCCATCCCTGCTTTCATCGCGGTCATGCTGCTCGCGGCGATGCTCTCAGTGGGCATGACGGGGCAGGTGCAGGTAACCAGCCACAGAACGGACGTACGTCGGGTCGATATTGCAATTGCACTGATTTTTCTTGGCACGATCCTCTGCACCATCGCCGGCAACTTCTTTTTTCAGATCCCCCCAGTGCTGACCTTCCTCACCGGGTTGTCGATCATGTTTCTGGTGGCGCGGTTCTTTAGCGACGACATGGAAACCGATCCGATTCTTGAATACGTGCGCCAGGTCGAGTTTGAGACGCTGTTGTTCTTCCTTGGCATCCTCCTGCTGGTCGGCATGCTCAAGGAAATCCAGGTGCTCGACGGGCTGGTGCACATCTACGACCAGATTCCGGCGGTCATGGCCAATTACCTGATGGGCGTGCTGTCTGCGGCGATCGACAACGTGCCGCTCACCGCGGCGTTGCTAAAGTCCGGCCTGACAATGGGCGTCGCAGAGTGGATGGTGCTGACTTACTCGGTCGGGGTAGGTGGCTCGCTGCTGGTGATAGGCTCGGCCGCGGGCATCGTTGCCATGAGCAAGGTGCCTGGGCTCACCTTTGGCAGCTACCTCAGATACAGCTTGTATCTGTTCATGGCCTTCAATCTGGGATTTGCGGGCGTATATATCACCGGTCTCGCGGTGGCTGGCGCAGCCGGCTGAGACAGCGGTCGTCGCGGCCGGTCTGCAATGCCGGCCGTGATGATCACCAGTGGAGATTGAAATGCGACCCCAGCACGAAGCTGTCGTCGAGAAAATCCCAGCGCTCGACACAGGCGGTCTTCTCGGTTCCTGCGTGCAACTTCAGGCGGTTAAACGAGTTGGGGGAGGTGCCGCGCAGTCTCGACGACAGCGTGGTGCCGGCCTGAACCATCCAGATTTCTCGAGACAGACCTGGGTACTGCTTGGATAACGGCAGCACGTAGGGCAGGTGGATGTGCCCGCCCATCACGAGATCCAGGCCTTCGTCGGCCCAGCGATGCAGCGCATCATCGGCGTTGTGCTGCAGGTTGCTCAGATCGCTCAGCACCATTGCGCCGAATGGTTGATGGGCAACGACGACACGCAGCTTGTTAGGGTCAGTCTCCCGCAGTCGCTGGGTTACCTCCTGAACTTGGGCCTTGGTCACCACGCCGTCCTTGTGCCGGCGTGGGTGCGTTGTGTTGAGGCCGATGATCAGCGCTTCGTCGTTCTCGAACGTGGGCTCCAGATCGTCACCGAAGTGCCGACTGTAGTTCCGATATGGCATGAGGAACCGCGCGAACAGGTTATACAGCGGAATGTCGTGATTGCCCGGGATTACGAGCGTCTGGGCAACGCCGTGTTCGAGAAGGCGCTGGACGAAGGCGTGTGCAGCGGCAAATTGCTCTGCCTTGGCCCTTTGCGTGATATCCCCGGAAAAGATCAGCAGATCGGCACCGTGCTCACGCACGTGGTCTTCCATGGCTTGCACAACGGCGGGTTGCTCGGTGCCGAAGTGGGTGTCTGATATCTGCACGATGGTCGTCATGGGCAGGTGTCTTCTCGTAGGTAATGGGCGCGAGGCGAAGTGGCATTGTTGCATTCGAAGGCCTGAAGCCTCGGCGGTTCCGGGAGATTGCCTTCGAGATGCGTCTGATCGTTGCCGATTCCCTGGCTCGGGCGCACGAGGTTGCGCTGTGCATGGCCTTGGACTACCCTCCGCGCTGCTTCAGGTACCCCCTGGCCTTACGCCAGATGGGTGAAACAGGGAAGCCGGTTCATTCCACGAAGATTCCGGCGCTGCCCCCGCAACGGTAGGCGAGACAGGACACCGCAACAGCCACTGTGCTCACGGCATGGGAAGGCGCGGGTTCCGGGATGCTGCAACGCATCCGCTCGCAAGCCCGGAGACCGGCCTGTCGCATTCCACGGCAGTGCGGCGGGCGCTGAACGGGGTGCGGCTGCCTGCACCTGCACTCCTTTTGCGATCTCAACTGCCTTTATCGACCCATGTCGTGCGGTGGGCACGGCGGAGATCCATCTTGACTAGTAAGCCCTGTCTTCCGGTCTCCAGCCTTTGCGCTGCGGGCCACTGTTCTCTCTTCATAAAGGCCTGTGGGCTTGTTACCTGAGCGGCTCAGCGTCAGTGGCGTGGCAACGTTCAAACGTTGCGCCGCAGCCAGCGCATCCGTCTGTCACCTGTTTTACGGTGGCGGCTTGTTGTCTTTCTCTGTCGCCACCCGAAATCGAGCCTCGCGCATTCGATTGAGCGCGTCGGCACTTACATCCCCCCATCGTTGACCAGCATGACGCACTATGGCGGCGTCGCGGCGACGATGTTCTCTCGGTTGCGGGCCAGGCATGCCGAGCATAAAGGAGCACGAACATGAGTGAATCCAACGAGCGCGATGAACGCCACAAGGCCAGGATGCAGCGCAAGAAAGCCTTGATCGATGAGAAGATCGCCGAGGCCCAGGACGAGTACGGCCTGCTGCTGGTGCACAGCGGTAACGGCAAGGGCAAGAGCAGCTCGGCCTTCGGCATGGTGGCCCGCGCGATGGGGCATGGCATCAAGGTTGGCGTGGTGCAGTTCATCAAGGGGGCAGCAAGCACTGGCGAGGAGAACTTCTTCCGTCGCTTCCCTGATGAGGTGCGGTATCACGTGATGGGCGAAGGTTTTACCTGGGAGACTCAGGATCGCCAGCGGGACATCGCCAAGGCCCGCCAAGCCTGGAGCGTGGCCACGGAGCTACTGACCGATCCTGAAATTGGGTTGGTAGTGCTCGACGAACTGAATATCGCATTGAAATATGGCTACCTCGACCTGGCGCCGGTGCTCGCCGATATCGAGTCGCGGCCGCTGTTGCAGCATGTCGTGGTGACGGGCAGAGGCGCGCCGCCGGGGCTGATCGAGGCTGCTGATACCGTCACTGAAATGAATGTGATCAAGCATGCGTTCAAGGCTGGGGTGAAGGCGCAGAAAGGGGTGGAGTACTGATGCCAGCAATCAGCAAGAGGGGCATGCGACGCCTTGATAGGAAGCGCGTTATATCGACTACGGCGTTTTTGCTTGGTTGGCCACGTGGGCACAACGCTGCGGGCGGCAGACAAGCTGAAAGTGAAACCGGCAGTGGAGTTGCAGGATGAGCACTCCACACCATTGTCCGGCCCTGCTGATTGCCGCACCGGCTTCTGGCCAGGGGAAAACCACCGTTACTGCCGGACTGGCGCGCTTGCACTCCCGTCGAGGCAAGCGCGTTCGGGTCTTCAAGTGCGGCCCGGATTTTCTTGATCCGATGGTGTTGGCCCGCGCCAGTGGTAATCCCGTCTATCAGCTCGACCTGGCGATGGTCGGAAAGGCGGAAAGCCGACGGCTGTTATGGGAGGCGGCGGCTGACGCTGATCTGATCCTGATCGAAGGAGTCATGGGCCTGTTCGACGGCAACCCCTCGGCTGCGGACCTTGCGAAACAATTCGGCATACCGGTTCTGGCAGTCATCGACGGGTCGGCCATGGCGCAAACCTTCGGCGCGCTGGCACATGGTTTGTCCAGCTATCAGCCTGATCTTCCATTTGCCGGCGTGCTGGCCAATCGGGTTGGCAGCAGTCGCCATGGCGACATTCTTCGTGATTGCCTGCCGCCGCAGATCGGCTGGTTCGGAGCGCTGCCCCGTACTGTGGCGGTCGAGTTGCCGAGCCGTCATCTCGGGCTGGTGCAGGCCCAGGAGCTGGCGGATCTGGATACGCGACTCGAGGCCGCTGCCGACGCGCTGGAGGCGAGCGCCGAGCACGATTTGCCTGCGCCGATCAGCTTTCCACCGCCCGAACTGCGAGCGTTTCCGCAATTGCTGGAAGGCGTGCGCATTGGAGTCGCCCGCGACGCAGCGTTTGCCTTCGTCTATCAGGCCAATCTGGATCTGCTGCGGGCCATGGGTGCGGAGCTGCTATTTTTCTCGCCTCTTCGCTTCAACCGGCTGCCGGCGGTAGATAGCCTATATCTGCCCGGCGGCTATCCGGAGCTGCACATGCCGGCATTGAGCCGCAACCAGCAGATGGCAGAGGCCATACGTGCGCATCACGCTGCTGGTAAGCCGATAGTGGCCGAGTGTGGCGGCATGCTTTACTTGCTCGACGGCCTGACCGACCAGAGCGGCGTTCGTGAACGCATGCTTGGTCTGTTGCCCGGTGAAGCGCACATGCAGAAACGGCTGACCGCATTAGCGCTGCAGGAAGTGGAACTGCCGGAAGGCAAACTGCGTGGCCACACCTATCATCATTCTTCGCTGGATTCGCCGTTGCAGCCACTTGCTCGCGGCGTGTGCCCCAATTACAAGCGCACTGCGGAGGCCGTCTACCGGGACGGCAGATTGACGGCGTCCTACATCCATTTCTACCTGCCGTCCGCTCCAGAGGCGGCTGCTGCGATGTTCAAACCATGACCAGGCATGCTTTTACCAATGCACAGCGGGCCGGTGTCTACCGGGCGATCGCCGAACGTCGCGATATGCGCCATTTCATCGGTGGTGAGGTGCCGCCAGAATTACTGGCAAAACTTCTGGAGGCTGCCCATCAGGCACCAAGCGTCGGCCTGATGCAGCCATGGCGTTTCATGCGCATAACCCAGCGCGAACTGCGCGACGCCATCGCCGAGCAGGTTGAGGCGGAGCGACTGCTCACGGCACAGGCGCTGGGTGAGCGGGGCAGCGCCTTCATGCAGCTGAAAGTCGAGGGCATCCGCGACTGCGCAGAACTGCTTGTGGTTGCGCTGATGGACGGCCGCGAAGCTCATGTGTTCGGCCGTCGAACCATGCCGGAAATGGACCTTGCCTCGGCTGCCTGCGCCATCCAGAACCTATGGCTTGCTGCTCGTGCAGAAGGATTGGGGATGGGCTGGGTATCGCTGTTCGACCCGCTGTCCTTGGCCGCTCTGCTAAAGATGCCGGCTGGTGCCCGGCCGCTCGCGATCATTTGCCTGGGGCCGGTGGCCGAGTTCTACCCGGAACCGATGCTGGCAATGGAAGGCTGGACCCAACCGCGGCCGCTGGATGAGCTGCTGTACCAAAACGGCTGGGAGACGCACCAGTGAGTGTGGCGCTTGGTTGTCTGGCAGCCGTTGCCCTGGACATGCTGCTAGGTGAGCCTCGTCGAAATCACCCGCTGGTGATCTTCGGGCGACTGGCAGACCGTTTGGAGCAGCACTTCAATGGGCCTGACGGACGCGGTTGGCGCAGTCATGGCGTCACGGCCTGGTGCATGGCGGTGCTGCCGCTGACGGCCATCGCCTGGTTGCTCAGCCTCCTGCCCGGTGTCGGCTGGTGGGTAGAGGTCGTGCTGTTGTATCTCGCGCTTGGGCTTCGCAGCCTTGGGGAGCACCTGATACCGGTGGCGAATGCCTTGCGTAACGGTGATCTTGCGGCAGCCCGCAAGCGCGTCGGGTTCATCGTCAGTCGCGACACACGCGATCTGGATGAGCAGGGCGTCGCTCGTGCGGCGACAGAATCGGCGCTGGAGAACGGCAGCGACGCTGTCTTTGCCGCGCTGTTCTGGTTTGCCGTCGCTGGCGCACCAGGCGTCGTCCTATACCGTTTAAGCAATACCCTGGATGCCATGTGGGGCTATCGCAATGCGCGCTTCGAGCGTTTCGGCTGGGCTGCGGCGCGGATCGATGATCTGCTGAATTACGTTCCGGCCCGTCTGGTCGCCCTCACGTACGCCCTGCTGGGACGGACACGGGATTCACTTCGCTGCTGGCGGCGCCAGGCGCCACTGTGGGACAGCCCCAATGCGGGGCCGGTGATGGCTGCGGGGGCTGGCGCCTTGGGCGTCACGCTTGGTGGGCCGGCGATCTACCACGGTGAAGTACATGCTCGTCCTTCGTTGGGCATTGGTGCGGTGTCGACGCCGCAGGACATCGAGCGCGCGCTGGATCTGGTCTGGGGGGGAGTGGGCCTCTGGTTGCTGGCGCTGTTAGTGGGAGGCTGGGTACATGCTTGAGCACGGCGGGCGCTTGCGTGCAGCGGCGGGTGAATACGGGATTGCCCTGTCGGACTGGCTGGATCTGTCCACGGGCATTGCGCCCTATGGCTTTGCGGTGCCGATCATCCCGGCGGATGCCTGGACCCGCCTGCCTGAGACCGAAGACGACCTTGCAGGCACGGCGCGCGACTACTACGACGCTGCTGCGGTGTTGCCAGTGGCAGGCTCGCAGGCAGCAATCCAGATGCTGCCGCGGTTGCGTCGCAACCTCCAGATCGGGGTCGTCTCGCCCTGTTATGGCGAGCACGCCGAGGCCTGGCGCCGGGAGGGTCATCGCCTGTTCGAGTTCAGTGAAGGCAGCGTGCCCCGTGCCATCGACCAGCTGGACGTACTGGTGGTGGTCAACCCGAACAATCCAACGGGACGGTTGGTACCGCTTGCTCGCCTGCTGGAATGGCATGAACGCTTGGCTTCGCGCGGTGGCTGGCTGGTCGTCGATGAAGCCTTCATGGACCCGACCCCTGAGCAGAGTCTGGCGCCGCACAGTCATCTTCCCGGCCTGATCGTGCTGCGTTCGTTCGGGAAATTCTTTGCCATGGCCGGCGCACGGCTTGGCTTCGTTCTGGCGCAATCCGAGTTGCTTGACCAGCTCGATGCAGCGTTGGGCCCCTGGGCGGTCGCTGGCCCGTCCCGCTTCATCGGCAGCGTGTTGCTCGCTGACCGTGACGCTCAACACCAACAGCGCGAGCGGTTGCTTGCTGACAGTCACCGTTTGAGTGCGCTTCTGACGGAGCACGATCTACCTCCAACCGGTGGCTGCGGATTGTTCCAATGGGTTGCCACCGAACAGTCGGACCGGCTCTACGAGTTCATGGCGCGCCGTGGAATTCTGACCCGCCGCTACCGCTATCCGCAGAGCCTGCGCTTCGGGTTGCCAGCGAACGAGCATGATTGGCAGAGGCTGGCTGACGTGCTGTCAGCGTATCGAGAGACTGACGCATGAATACACTGATGGTGCAGGGCACCACGTCCGATGCCGGCAAGAGCACGCTGGTGACGGCACTGTGTCGCTGGCTGACACGCCAAGGGGTATCGGTCGTGCCGTTCAAGCCGCAGAACATGGCTCTTAACAGTGCGGTGACTGCGGACGGGGGTGAAATCGGCCGTGCACAGGCCGTGCAGGCGCAGGCGGCGGGGCTGGCTCCGCACACCGATATGAACCCTATCCTGCTCAAGCCAAACAGTGATACCGGCGCGCAGGTCATCATTCACGGGCGTGCCGTGACGAACATGGATGCGGTGGCGTATCACGACTTCAAGCGCGTGGCGATGGAGGCGGTTCTTCAGTCACATGGCCGCCTCGGCGAAGCGTATGAGGTAGTGGTGGTCGAAGGTGCCGGGTCGCCGGCGGAAATCAATCTGCGCGCCAATGACATTGCCAATATGGGGTTTGCCGAGGCAGTCGATTGCCCGGTGATCCTCATCGCCGATATCGATAAAGGCGGCGTTTTCGCCCATCTGGTCGGCACCCTGGAACTGCTCAGCCCAAGCGAACAGGCTCGCGTCAAAGGCTTTGTGATCAATCGTTTTCGTGGCGATATCGCCCTGTTGCAACCCGGGTTGGATTGGCTCGAGCAGCGCACGGGCAAGCCCGTACTCGGCGTATTGCCATACCTCATGGATTTCCATCTCGAGGCGGAGGATGCCGTTGACGTGCGTCAGTCGTCCAAGGTCAAAGAAACGCTGAAGGTGGTAGTTCCGGTCCTGCCGCGCATCAGTAACCACACAGACTTCGATCCGCTGCGCCTGCACCCGCAGGTCGATTTGCACTTCGTCGGCGCCGGGCAGCCCGTTCCGCCTGCCGACCTGATCATCCTGCCGGGTTCGAAAAGCGTTCGTGCCGATCTCGCATGGTTGCGCGCCAACGGCTGGGAGCAAGCGATCACGCGGCATTTACGCTACGGCGGCAAGTTACTGGGGATCTGCGGCGGGCTGCAGATGCTTGGTAAACGCATCGCCGATCCGCTCGCTCTGGAAGGGCCCCAAGGCGAGTGCGACGGGTTTGGCTTGCTGGCGTTCTCCACCACGCTTGCGGCCAGTAAACAGCTGCGCAATGTCAGAGGCCGCTTGGCTCTGGGTGAGGTTGAGATCAATGGCTACGAAATCCATGCCGGGGTAAGCACTGGCCCCGCGCTAGAACGCGCTGCGGTGATGCTCGATGATGGACGCCGCGATGGCGTCATCAGCCAGGACGGCCAGGTGCTCGGCACCTATCTGCACGGGCTGTTCGAAACCCCTTGTGCGAGCATGGAGCTGTTGCGCTGGGCAGGATTGGAGAATGCGCAGCAGGTCGATTACCGAGCATTACGTGAACGTGATATCGAGCGCCTGGCCGATCTGGTCGAGGCGCATCTGGACACGGTGCAATTGCGCGCGCTCTGCGGGCTAACCCCGGAGACAGGCAAATGATCGAACTTATTCTCGGTGGGGCACGGTCCGGCAAGAGCCGCCTGGCTGAGCAAATCGCCCAGGACAGTGGCCTGGCTGTCACCTACATCGCGACGAGCCAGCCGCTGGATGGCGAAATGAGTGAGCGTATCGCTCATCATCGTGCTCGTCGCCCGGACCACTGGGCCCTGGTAGAGGAGCCGATTCATCTGCCGACAGTGTTACGTGAACACGCAAGTGCAGAGCGTTGCATTCTGGTGGATTGCCTGACGCTTTGGCTTACCAATCTGCTGATGCTCGACGACCCCATGCGCCTGGATGAAGAACGTAAAGCGCTGCTTGAATGCATCGCGGAATTGCCGGGGCGCCTGTTGCTGGTGAGCAACGAAACCGGGTTGGGCGTGGTGCCGATGGGCGAGCTGACCCGACGCTATGTCGATGAGGCAGGCTGGCTGCACCAGGCGCTGGCCGAACGCGCGGACCGAGTTGTCTTCACCGTGGCGGGTTTGCCGATGATCCTGAAAGGAGACACCCTTTGAGCAAGCAATGGTGGCAGGAGGCGTGTCAGGCGCTGGATGAATCTGCGCGGCAGGCAGCCCGTCTGCGGGATGCGCAGTTGACCAAGCCTGCGGGTGCGCTGGGCCGCATCGATGCGCTGGTTCCGCAGCTGGCAGCCTTGCAGCACCGTGAACACCCACGTCTGGACGAGTTATGGATAGCCATTTTCGCAGGGGATCATGGTGTGGCCGAGGAAGGCATCTCGGCCTATCCGCAGTCTGTCACCGGGCAGATGCTTGGCAATTTCGTCAACGGCGGTGCAGCCATCAGTGTGCTTGCAAGCCAGCTCGGTGCAGAGCTTGAGGTGATCGACCTCGGAACCGCGGTTCCGCTGCCGCCGATGCCCCAGGTGCGGCACCTTGCGCTGGGTCCGGGTACACGTAATTTCACTCAGGCATCGGCGATGAGCGCCGATACCTGCGCTCGTGCGATGCAGGCTGGACGTGACAGCGTGGTGCGGGCAGGGCAGCTGCGGACCGAGCTCTTCATCGGTGGTGAGATGGGTATCGGTAACACCACCACAGCAGCGGCCCTGGCGTGCGCTCTAATGAGTTGCGCGCCCCAGGCTCTGGCGGGCCCGGGAACCGGACTGGACGCTGCCGGCGTCGCGCACAAGTGTCTCGTCATTGAGCGAGCACTAACGTTTCACGCAGGCTCGCACGATACCGTTGAATGGATGCAGCGATTGGGTGGCTTCGAGCTGGCCGCGCTAACGGGTGCCTATATCGCTTGCGCGCAGCAGGGCATCGTAGCGCTGGTCGACGGTTTCATCTGCAGCGTCGCCGCGCTGTGCGCAGTACGGCTGAACCCCGGCACGCGAGACTGGTTGCTGTTCGCGCACCGTTCCGCCGAACCCGGACATGCCGCTGTGCTGGCGGAAATGAACGCGCAGCCCTTGCTCGATCTCGGCTTGCGGTTGGGTGAGGGCAGCGGCGCTGCGCTGGCGGTTCCGCTGCTACGACTCGCCTGTGTGCTGCACGACAAGATGGCGACCTTTGAGGAAGCCGCCGTCGCGGCTAAACAGTCATGAGCGTGCATCTGGACCTGCTGCGCCATGGCGAGACCGAATTCGGTGGCGGCTTTCGCGGCCGCCTGGATGATGAGCTGACCGCGATTGGCTGGCAGCAGATGAGGGCGGCAATCGTTGATCGCGGTCCATGGGACAGAGTCGTCAGCTCGCCGTTGCGTCGCTGCGCGGCATTTGCAACAGAGCTAGCGGGCCAGCAGCAACTGCCCATGCGGCTCGAACCTGACCTGCGCGAACTTGATTTCGGCGATTGGGAAGGGTGTAGTGCTGCCGACCTGATGGTCGACCAGAGCGAAGCCCTTGGCCGGTTCTGGAGTGATCCGTACGGCTTCACGCCGCCGGGTGGCGAGCCACTTCTCGCGTTCGAAGCTCGCGTACTTCAGGGACTTGAGCGGTTGACCGACAGTTGCCCGGACGAGCGTGTACTCCTGATCACCCACGGCGGTGTCATGCGGCTGCTGCTTGCTCACGCGAGGGGGTTGCCGCGCGAGCAGCTGCTGCAGGTCGAGGTTGGTCATGGCGATCTGTTCGGGCTGAGGACCGGCTTCAACGATGCAACGCTTTGGCTGGAAGAACGATGCAGCCCTTTCTGATCGCGCTTCAGTTTCTCACCTGTATTCCGGTTCGCTTGCGCGGCATGCCGGAGCCTCAGGAAGTGGGCAGATCTCTCCTTCATTACCCGCTGATTGGATTGCTGATTGGCGGCGTGCTCTGGCTGCTCGCGTTGTTGACTGCAGATGCGGCGCCGCCGCTGCAAGCTGCATTGGTCCTGACCCTATGGGTCGGGCTGACCGGTGCCCTGCATCTGGACGGCCTGGCGGACAGTGCCGACGCCTGGCTTGGCGGATTCGGGGATCGCGAGCGAACCTTGGCGATCATGAAAGACCCTCGCAGCGGTCCGATTGCCGTTACGGTGCTGATGCTTGTTCTGCTGCTGAAGTTCGTGGCACTGCTGGCGCTCCTCCAGAATGGAGACCTGCTGGCCTTGCTGATCGCACCGCTATTGGGACGCGGCGCACTGTTGGGGCTGTTCCTGACCACCGCTTATGTGCGTCCGGGCGGGCTGGGGGATGCGCTTTCGGCGCATATGCCTCGATCGAGCGTCCGCTTTGTACTGATGGCAGTCGTAGTGGGCTGCTTGATGACAGGCGAAATGGGCTTCGTTGCGCTCTTGCTCACGATCGGCACCGCCTGGCTGGCCCGCCGGAGCATGAATCACCGATTGGGCGGTACCACAGGCGATACCGCGGGTGCGCTGCTGGAACTGGTGGAGTGTGCAGTGTTGGTGGGGCTGGCACTGGGTTGATCAGTTGGCCTAACCGAGCAGTGCCACCGTTTTTATCTGCGCCCAAAGCTGCTTGCCGACCACGACGCCAAGCTGGTCGGCCGAACGGCGAGTGATGCGCGCCAATAGCGGAGTCTCCTGTGCGCTAAGGCGAACCAGGACATGGGCGGGCGTATCGGCGGTCACGAGTTCTTCAACGCGCACCGGTAGCAGATTGCTGATGCTGGTGCCTTCTGCCCGGTCCAGTGTGAGGCTGACGTCCCGAGCGTGGACGCGAAAGCGCAACCGATGCCCCGGTGCCTCGTGCCGTAATGAGACCAGCACCTCACCGCCGCTGAAGCTCAAGCGAGTGAGGTGATAAGCCGGGTCGTGCCCAGCTATTACGGATTCGATGACCACACCTGCATCCTCACTGAACGCGGTGGGCAGATCGAGGCGGGTCAGGGTTTCGTGCAGTGGACCCTGAGCAACCACCCGGCCTTCGTCCAGAAGGACAAGGTAGTCGGCGAGTCGGGCGACTTCGTCCGGTGCGTGGCTGACATACAGCACGGGGATGTCCAGCTCGTCATGCAGCCGCTCCAGATATGGCAGGATCTCCTGCTTGCGCTTCATATCGAGCGCGGCGAGTGGCTCGTCCATCAGCAGCAATCGAGGGCTCGTTAGCAGAGCGCGGGCTATGCCGACCCTCTGTCTTTCTCCGCCTGAGAGCCGTTCCGGCATGCGCTCAAGTAACGGCCCGACGCCCAGCAGCTCGACAGCCTTGTCCCAGGCAACTCGTCTTTGCTGCGGGCTGATGCGCTTCATTCCGAATTCGAGGTTGCCTCGCACTGACAGGTGCGCGAACAGATTGGCGTCCTGAAAGACGTAGCCGATCGTGCGCTTGTGGGGAGGCACGAATAGGCCGAGTTCAGAATCCTGCCAGCACTCGCCATTGATCTGTAACTGACCTGTAGCGGTGCGCTCCAAACCGGCGACGCAACGCAGACAACTGGTTTTTCCCGAGCCGGATGGGCCGAAGAGTGCAGTGATACCTCGACCTGGCATTTCCAGATTCACGTCCAGGGCAAAGCCGGGATGGTCGAGGTGAAGCTTGGCTCGTATACCGCTTAGGCTGTTGCTCATCCGCGCCACCCCTGTCGCAGCCGGCTGCCATACAGCACCAGCAGTACCAGAAAGGAAAACAGCAGCATTCCCCCGGCGAGCCAGTGCGCCTGGGCATACTCCATGGCTTCGACATGGTCGTATATCTGTACGGAAAGTACCCGGGTCTTGTCCGGGATGTTGCCGCCGATCATCAGCACCACGCCGAACTCACCCACGGTGTGTGCAAAGCCCAGGATGGTCGCAGTGACGAACCCGGGGCGGGCTAGGGGTAGCACGACGGTAAAGAATGTATCCAGAGGGCCGGCGCGCAGCGTGGCCGCCGCTTCAAGGGGGCGTTCGCCGATGGCTTCGAACGCATTTTGCAGAGGTTGCACGACGAAAGGCAGCGAGTAGAACACCGAGCCCACTACCAGACCGGCGAAGGTGAAGGGCAGAACACCCAGGCCAACCGACTGAGTCAGCTGCCCAACCGGGCCGTTGGGGCCCATGGCTACCAGCAGGTAAAAGCCGAGCACGCTAGGCGGAAGCACCAACGGGAGGGCCACGACTGCGCCAATAGGCCCCCTCAAGCGTGAGCGGGTGCGCGCCAGCCACCAGGCTATGGGCGTCCCGATCACCAGCAGAATCAGGGTGGTCACGCTTGCCAGTTTCAGCGTGAGCCAGATTGCGGAGATCGCCACATCGTCCAGCAGCATTAGCGGGCTTGGCTCCGGTTGTAGCCGTACGCTGCGATGATCGAAAGCGCGTCTTCGCTCTTGAGATAGGCCAGCAAGTCGCGTGCGGCCTCGCTGTCCTCTGCGTGCGAAAGCAGCACGGCATCCTGGCGGATGGGTGAATGTAGTTCGGCGGGCACCACCCAGGCCGAGCCCCCGCCGATCTTCCCTTCACCATCAACCACTTGAGACAGCGCGACGAAGCCCAGCTCCGCGTTACCGCTTGCGACGAACTGGTGTGTCTGCGCGATGTTTTCTCCCTGCACCAGCTTTTCACGCAGGGTCTCTTCCAGGCCGAGTCGCTTCAGTGTGGCCTGTGCAGCAGCTCCGTAAGGTGCCGTCTTTGGATTCGCCAGCGCGAGGTGCTTGAACGATTGCTGACCAAGCACGGCGCCCTGATCATCAACATAGCCTTCTCGCGCCGACCAGAGCACCAGCGTCCCGATCGCGTAGGTAAAACGCGTATCCCGGACACCTTCGCCGTCCTGTTCCAGCATCGCCGGAACCTTGTCGTCGGCAGCGAGCAGTACATCGAAGGGCGCGCCGTTGCGGATCTGGGCATATAGCTTGCCGGTCGAGCCCAGAGAGAGCAGCAGGCGATGGCCGCTGTTCTGCTCGAAGCGCGAGGCGATTTCTTGCATCGGTGCGGCGAAGTTGGCTGCTACCGCGACTCGCAGGGTCTCGGCATGGCTGGCGATGGGCAGGCTGATCAACAAAGAGATGATCAGCAGGCGAAGGGGGCGCATAAGGGCTCCTCAATCGATGGCTATGATTACGTGGGATGCCTTGATCAGGGCGGTGCAGGGTTGGCCGATGGCCAGGCCAAGCGTTTCGGCACTTTCATTGGTTATCACGGCACCCAGCGTGCGATCACCCTCAAGCTTGAGCCTGACTTCGCAGCTGACGGTGCCAGCCGTCAGCCCGCTGATCGTGCCTGTTAGACGGTTGCGCGCACTGATCTTGACCTCCGGATCAGGCGACAACAGAACGAAACTGGCCTTTATCAGCGCCATTGCCATCTTTCCGGGTGCCAATTGAAGCTCGTCGATGCTGTCATTCGTCAGGGTGGCACTGATCGTCTGACCATGTCCGATATCGAGGCTGACGCTGCCGTTCACCGCGCCTTTCTCAAGGTACGTGATGCGGCCGCGAAACTGATTGCGAGCACTGGTTTTCATGGCGATTGCCCTGAGTAGCCTGTCGATGTCTTCGAACCCATCGATCCCTCGCGCCACATGCGAGAGAAACCTTTCATATTCATGCTGCATGCGCTGCCAGACGTGCAGCATTTCTCGCCCGAACTCGGTGAGCTGCGTGCCGCCACCTTTGGCGCCGCCGGCAGCACGCACCACCAGCGGCCGTTCGGAAAGATTGTTCATAGTATCGACGGCATCCCAGGCAGCCTTGTAGCTGAGCTTGACCGCCTTCGCCGCGCGAGTGATCGACCCGGTTTCCTCGATCTGAACCAGCAGCTCGATGCGTTTTCCGCCGAGATAGCCTTTTTCGCCGCGGTTGAACCAGAGCTGACCATCGATGCGTAACGGTTCGAATTGTTGGGGGTCGCTCATGGGGGGCTCCTGGCAGGAGTGAGTATTCTGGCAACCGTTATATAGACCTGTATATAGCGAACTCTTTCCCGTGCAGTCGAAGAATGAGGCGGCCGTTGTTTCGGGACCTGCTCGGGAGTAGCGTGGTGTCGATTACGTCTGGAGCCTGGTCATGAAAATAAAACTGCTTGCCGCTTCGCTTGCTCTGGCCTTGCTGGCCGGCCCTGTGGCTGCGGAACAATGTGCGGCATTACTTGAGCATGAGTTGCCGAAGCTTCGATCGAAGGAAACCATCAATCTGTGCGACCAGTTTCAGGGCAAGGCGCTAGTGGTGGTCAATACGGCCAGCTTCTGTGGCTTCGCCCCCCAGTTCAAAGGCCTCGAAGGGCTCTACCAGCGGTACAAGGACGATGGCCTCGTGGTGCTCGGTGTGCCGTCCGATGACTTTTTCCAGGAGTCGGACGATGCGGCCGAAACGGCTGAGGTTTGCTACGTAAATTACGGCGTGACGTTTCCGATGGCGCAGACGCAACCGGTGCGAGGCAGCGACGCGATTCCGCTATTCAAGGAATTGGCCAAGGAGGCCGGAGGGGCGCCACGCTGGAATTTCTACAAGTACGTGGTCGATCGCAACGGAAAGGTCGTGGATTATTTTTCCAGCAAGGTGGAGCCGGATGATCCGAGTCTGATAGCTGCTGTGGAGAAGGCGTTGGGCAAGTAACGAGGATGTGTGCCCCGACCGAACGGTCGGGGCGACGGTGCATCAGAAGCGGTAGCTCACCGCAGCGCCAAAACCGTGTGCGCTGTTCTCGTAAGTAGAGTTATAAACGCCACGTGTTGCGCTTGTCTGCCGCGTCTTGACCTGTTCTTCCCACAAGTAGGAGTAAGCAAGGTCCACTGTCACGTCATCTGTAGGGTTCCAAGCCAAACCGAAGCTGACCGCGGTCCGGTCACCTGTAGGAATGCGTGGCGAGCGGTGCGTGTTGTTGGTTGGGCTTTGATCAAAAGCCAAGCCGGTACGAAGGGTCCATTCCTTGTTCAGTTTGTAAGCGGCACCGAGTGCATAGGACCAGGTGTCATGCCAGTCCTGTTCCTCGACAATAGTCCCAACACGCGGAACTATCGGAGCGGGCATGCCCGAGCTTTCAATACGGATCTCCTCCAGCCTGCTCCAACGGGTCCGCATTGCCCCCCCGTACAGGGTCCAACGATCGTCCAGCTCATGGGTCATCGAGACGTCGAGCGACTCTGGTGTCTCGAGATCAAGCGAAGCGTCGTAAGAGCCTGCGAACGGGCCGAAGCCAACGCCAGTAACTCGTGTCTTGCCTTCTAACTTGTAGTCGACCTTAGACCGGTAGGTAACACCAAGCCGGGTATGTGGCGTGAACTCATATAAAACGCCGAGGTTGAAGCCCACGGCAGTATCGTCGCCGGTGACTTTGATCCGTCCGTCATTAGCTCCTGGGGTGGCCGCATTAAGAACAGCGCTCTGAAGTTCACCATCGATGCGGTTGATGGTCGGACCAAAGCCGATCGACAATTGATCGTTGAACCGATAGCTGACAGTGGGCTGCACTGTGATGACGCGAACTTCACTGTAGTCGCCAAAGTACCGGCCTTGAAAGCCGCTCTCATAGTCGCTGATCAGGCCAAACGGCACATAGAGGCCTACGCCCACTGCCCACTTATCATCCAGCGGCTTGACGTAGTAGCCCATCGGAACGGCTGTGAACGGCACCATGTCGCCGTCATTGCTGCCGCTAGCCGGGAAGCTGCTGGTGTTCTTGATGTCCGTATTGGCATGAATGGCGGCCATGCCGAAGCTGACTTCTTCACGCTTGAGGCGCGACATGCCGGCAGGGTTGCCAAACAGCGTGGTGGCGTCGTCGGCGGAAGAAGAGCGACCGGCAAACGAGGTGCCCATGCCGCTGATGCTTTGCTCATTGAGGGCGAAACCGGCAGCCAGGGCCTGGGTAGAAAGGGCGCCTGCGGCAACTGCAATCGCGGTCTTCAACCATGTTGTTTTCATTGTTGTACTCCAGGGGAAAAAGCGGCTCGGACCCTATCAAGCTTCGCAGAGCTGTCGCAAACGAAAGAGTGCAATTTTTCGTAAATGACGACGATCGGCGGCGATACCTACACGAATGAGCAATAAAACCGAGAAGACAAAACTAGACCATCTGGTCAATCGGTTGCGCTTGTGCTGATCGGACGAACAGGGTTGGTGATCCATTCGCTCCAAGAACCCGGATAGAGTTTGGCCAACGGATATCCGGCGAGACACATGGCGAACAGATTGTGGCAGGCCGTCACGCCAGATCCGCAGTAAGCCACTGTCGTGCCCTCGGGGCGTCCTGCGAGGGTCGAGCGGAAGCGCTCGCGCAGCTCGTCTCCGCTCAGGAAACGCCCGCTGGCGTCCATGTTCTCGGTGAACGGGAAGCAAAGCGCGCCCGGGATATGGCCTGCGACCGGATCGATAGGTTCTTCCCTTCCCAGAAAGCGCGGCAGTGCGCGTGCGTCCAACAGGGTCAGGGCGGACCGATTCATCTGCTCCAGAACCTGGAATGCATCAACCACAAGGCCGTCATCCGGCTCGCCACTGAAATCACCGGATGCCAGCGCAGTAGCGCTGTCAGTCATTGCGCCATTGGCGTCTCGCCATGCCTTCAGTCCACCGTTCAGCAAGTACACGCTGTCACGCTTGCCCAGCCATGCCAGTAGCCACCAGGCTCTCGCGGCAAAGGCACCGTTGCCGTCGTCGTAGAGCACTACCTGGCTGTCGTCGTTCAGTCCGGCCGCGCGGAGGCGTTCGACCAGTCGTACCGGGTCGGGTAGAGGATGTCTGCCAGTCCGCTCAGGAGTCACCGGCCCGGACAGGTCTTTCTCCAGATCAAGAAACATCGCGCGGGGGATATGAGCTTGCGCGTAGCTGCGCTGCCCGTAGCTCGCGTCATCAAGCGAGAACCGGCAGTCCAGGATCCTCAAGTCTGGTTGTGACAGGCGCTCAGCCAGTTCGGTAGCGTCGATCAGTTGAGCAAGCGGCATGGTTTGGACTCCGTCTGAATTGTCGGGGGAACGTTACCACGCGCCTTCCGGCAAGGCCGATGAGGCGCTGCTTACGGCAACGCGCGATATATACTGCCTGCCTCTTCGCCCGCACGCCGGTCGTTTTACGAACAACAAGGAGGGCCTAGTGGCCATCGAAACTCAATGGGTGCTGGACGATGCGGAGTTGGCCCGCCTTTGTGCCGAGTGGCGGAAACTGCCTTATGTGGCGGTAGATACCGAGTTCATGCGGGTGGATACTTTCTACCCGATTGCAGCCTTGCTGCAGGTTGGCGACGGGCGTTGCGCCTATCTGATCGACCCTTTGCAGATCACCGACTGGAGTGCGTTTGCCGGTCTGCTGGATGACACATACGTGGTGAAGGTGCTTCATGCCTGCAGCGAAGATCTGGAAGTGCTTTGGCGGCTGACTGGCAGTCTGCCGGCGCCTTTATTCGACACGCAACTCGCGGCGGGTTATCTGAATATCGGCTTTTCCATGGGCTATTCCCGGCTTGTCCAGAGCGTGCTCGATATCGAGCTGCCCAAAGGTGAGACGCGCTCCGACTGGCTACAGCGTCCCCTGAGTGAAATGCAGGTGCGTTATGCGGCAGAGGATGCTCAGCATCTGGCCGAGTTGTACGAGGCTTTGCTGCCAAGGCTGTCCGAGGACAAGCAGAGCTGGGTTCTTGAAGACGGCGCCGAACTGGTAACCAATCTGCAGCGTGAAACCGATCCGGACGAAGCCTATCGAGAAGTCAAACAAGCCTGGCGTCTGAAGTCCAAGCAGCTGGCCGTACTGCGCGTCCTGACTGCCTGGCGGGAAAGGCAGGCGCGCGCGCGAAATCAGCCGCGTAACAGGGTACTGCGCGAGCACAGTCTATGGCCGCTGGCGCGGAACCAGCCGACCGACCTGGTGAGCCTGGCGCGAATAGATGACATGCATCCCCGTACTGTGCGCCAGGATGGCGAGACGCTGCTTGAGTTGATCCGAAGTGCTGCCACGACACCCGAGCAGGATTGGCCGGAACCATTGCCCGAGCCACTGCCGCTCGAGGCCTCAGGTCTGTTGAAGAAGCTGCGCGCCGTAGGCCAACAGCAGGCTCAAGCCATGGATATCGCACCTGAGCTCATGCTGCGCAAGAAAGTGCTGGAAGCGTTGTTGAAGTCCGGATACCCGAACGGACCTTATGAATTGCCTGATTCGCTTCGAGGCTGGCGTCGCGAACGAATGGGGCAAGCCCTCCTCGATGTGCTGGAAAACGAATCATGAAATACATCTGCTCCATCTATAGAAGCCCGCGCAAGGCTGGAATGTACTTGTACGTAGAACGCAGCGAGGCATTGGCGCGAGTGCCGGAGGCACTGCTGGCTGCGTTCGGTCCACCGCAGCTAGCCTTCGATATGGTGCTTACGCCCGAGCGCAAGCTCGCGCGGGAAGACATCACCACGGTGCTCGAGAATCTGGAAAAACAGGGTTATCACCTCCAGATGCCACCGCCTGATGACGACTACATCGAGCATCTTCCCGAAGAGCTGTTGCGCCGCAACGATCCGATATGAGTGTGGCAGGCTGACCACCTGTCGCGCTTCCGCCTCTCATGCGCCGCAGAGCGCGCCCAAGCTTGGCCGCATGCATGGCAATGGCTAGACTCGCTTTTTTATCTGAGACGGCTCTGTTATGGCAGCTAAGGTCGAACCCTTCTGGAAGCGCAAAAACCTCGCCGAGCTTGACTCGGCTGAGTGGGAATCGCTGTGCGATGGCTGCGGGCTTTGCTGTCTGCAGAAGCTCGAGGATGAAGATGACGGTAGCGTGTATTACACCCGCATCGCCTGCAAATTGCTCGATCTCAAGAGCTGTCGTTGTAGCGACTATCCCAACCGACGTGCCAGCGTGCCCGATTGCGTTCAGCTGACCGTATCGGACGCAGCTCAGTTCAAGTGGTTGCCGCCCACCTGTGGCTACCGGCTGGTCGCAGAGCGAAAGGATCTTCCCCTTTGGCATCATTTGGTGTGTGGTGATGTGGATGCCGTACATACCGAAGGGATTTCACAGTCCGGTCGGATGATTGCCGAGGGCACCGTTGCAGATGAAGATTGGGAAGATCATCTGATTTTTCGGGCTGGTTGAATCTCCCTTGTGCTGCGCCGTCTTAGCTCTGAACCTAATCTGGAGCCTTTCGATGCCCCTCCGTCAGTTGCCACTGATCGCCGCCCTTGTCCTGCTATTTGTTGCCCCGGCGCATGCGGCCAAGCAGGTCGATCTCGATTATGTAGTGAAATTCGTACCCGAGCGTGACGTCGCCGAGGTCGAGCTGTTGCTCGAAGACGGTAGCGCAGTCAGGCAGATTGATTTCAATCTCGGCAACGAAGGCTCGTACATCGATTTCGAAACAGACGCCGAGGGCAGTTGGGAGGAAAGCGGAGGACGAGGCGTATGGAGGCCAGTCTCGGGCAAGGCTCGATTGAGCTATCAGGTAAAGGTCAGCCATCAACGCAAGAGCGGGCGCTTCGACGCCCGAATGACCGAAGACTGGGCGCTACTGCGCGGGGATGATCTGGTGCCTGCCGGACGACTAGATCAGAAAGACGGCGTACGCCTTACTTCACGAATGACGGTCGTGCTGCCGGAAGGCTGGACGAGCGTGGAGACTGGCTGGCCGCGCATCGGCAAGAACCGCTTTCGCATCGACAATCGCGAGCGCCTGTTCGATCGACCAACCGGCTGGATCGTCGCCGGCAAGCTTGGTACTCGCCGGGTCAAGCTCGGTGAAACCGACGTAACGGTGGCGGCGCCGGTAGGCGAGGGGCTAAGGCGGATGGATATAGTGACCATGATGACCTTCGTCTGGCCTGAGCTGCAGAGCGTATTTCCCCGTGATCCGAAAAAATTGTTGGTGGTAGGTGCCGGCGACCCCATGTGGCGAGGTGGCCTGTCCGGGCCAAATTCCTTGTTCATGCACGCTGATCGTCCGTTGGTCAGTGAGAATGGCACCAGTTCACTTGTGCACGAACTTGTCCATGTATTCAGTCGCATCACAGATGCCGACCGGAGCGACTGGATCAGTGAGGGCTTGGCCGAGTACTACGCAATCGAACTGGTGCGGCGTGCTGGTGGCATGAGCGAAGACCGTTATCAGCTTGTGCGCGAGCACCTGACCAAGTGGAGCCGCAAGGTCGACACCCTACGGACCGAGCACTCTACTGGCCCGGTCACAGCAAAAGCCGTGCTGCTGTTGCAGGATCTCGATCGCGAAATTCGTACTCGAAGTAAAAGTCGCCACTCGCTTGACGATGTCGCCCGCGGCCTGATGCGCCTGAACAAGGTGACGACGGAAGATTTCATCGACATCAGTGAATCGCTTCTGGGTGGTGGATCCAAGGTCCTGGATACGCGACTGCTGCGTTAGGGCTGGTGGGTGGAGAAGTGGATGGCTCAGGCTCACAAAACCATCGGGTCGAGCGCCAGGACTGCGTTTCTCATCGCGAGACTCAAAAGGAAAATCCATGACTCACATCGATTTGCGCAGCGATACGGTAACCCAGCCCACATCAGGAATGCGGGAGGCCATGCTGACCGCGCCCACCGGCGATGACGTTTACGGTGAGGATCCGACGGTTCGGCTGTTGGAGCAGACCCTTGCATCCCAACTCGGATTGGAGGCCGGGCCTTTCGTACCCAGTGGCACCATGAGCAATCTGCTCGCGCTCATGGCGCATTGCGAGCGGGGTGATGAATACATCGCCGGCCAGCAGTCGCATGTTTACAAATACGAGGCCGGCGGTGGCGCCGTGCTGGGTTCGATTCAGCCCCAGCCCGTCGAGATGGAAGCGGATGGCACGCTGGACCTCGATCGTGTCGCAGCGGCGATCAAGCCGGATGACTTCCATTTCGCCCGCACGCGCTTGCTCGCTCTGGAAAACACCATGCACGGCAAGGTTCTGCCACTCGAATACCTCGAGGCGGCAAGGGCGTTTACGCGTGAGCGCGGGCTTGCATTGCATCTTGATGGCGCGCGGCTCTTCAATGCCGTGGTCAAGTTGGGTTGTCAGGCCCAGGACATCAGCAGGCATTTCGATTCAGTATCGGTATGCCTGTCCAAAGGGCTGGGCGCTCCTGTTGGCTCCGTACTGTGCGGTGATGAAGAACTGATCGCCAAAGCGCGCCGGCTGCGCAAGATGGTCGGCGGCGGTATGCGGCAGGCTGGCGTGCTGGCTGCGGCCGGGCTCTATGCGTTGGAAAACCAAGTGCAGCGCCTGGCAAGGGATCATGAGCGCGCGCTGGCCATTGCAGAAGGACTGATGTCGCTGGGTTACCCAGTCGAGCCGGTGCAGACCAATATGGTTTATGTGCAGATTGGGGATCGCGCAGGAGCGCTCAAGGCCTTTTGTGCCGAGCGTGGAGTGCTCCTGACGGCTGCTCCTCGACTGCGGCTGGTGACTCACCTGGACGTGCGAGCCGAGCATGTCGATCCTGTAGTCGAGACCTTCGCCGCGTTTGCCAAGGCATAGCTCCTGATCGCTGTCGAATAGCTTGATTCAATCTTATTTATCCCCTATGCGCGCGGCGTTCGCCCGATATAATGCGGCCCTTTGCCGGCTATCCAGGTGGGTAGTTGTGAACCGGCGTTCGGTCCTGTTCCGTCGTGTCGTTTTACAGCCGTTCGGCCGATGTCTTCTGGAAGAAATCTATGAAAAGCGCAGAAATCCGTGAAGCCTTCCTCCGCTTCTTCGAAGAGAAGGGCCACACGCGTGTGGCCTCCAGTTCGCTGATCCCAGCGAATGATCCGACCCTGTTGTTCACCAATGCCGGCATGAACCAGTTCAAGGACTGCTTTCTCGGTCTGGAAAAACGCGCTTACACCCGCGCCACTACCAGCCAGAAATGCGTACGTGCCGGTGGCAAGCACAACGACCTGGAAAACGTCGGCTATACCGCACGGCATCACACCTTTTTCGAGATGCTCGGCAACTTCAGTTTTGGCGATTACTTCAAGCGCGACGCCATTTCCTACGCCTGGGAGTTTCTTACCTCGGAAAAGTGGCTGAACCTGCCCAAGGAAAAGCTCTGGGTCACCGTTTATGCCAGCGATGACGAGGCCTATGACCTCTGGACCAAGGAAGTGGGCGTTCCAGCCGAGCGCATGGTGCGTATTGGCGATAACAAAGGTGCGCCATACGCCTCGGATAACTTCTGGGCGATGGGTGATACCGGCCCTTGCGGTCCTTGCACCGAGATCTTCTTCGACCATGGTGAGCATATCTGGGGTGGACCGCCAGGTTCTCCAGAAGAAGACGGCGATCGCTACATCGAGATCTGGAACAACGTTTTCATGCAGTTCAACCGCACCGCCGATGGTGTGATGCATCCGCTGCCAGCGCCAAGCGTGGACACCGGCATGGGGTTGGAGCGCATCAGTGCAGTCCTGCAGCACGTCAATTCCAATTACGAGATCGACCTTTTCCAGAATTTGCTGAACGCGGCTGCTCAGGCTATCGGCTGCAGCAATGAGGGTCAGGCTTCGCTCAAGGTCGTGGCTGACCACATCCGCTCTTGCGGCTTCCTGATCGCTGATGGCGTCACGCCTTCCAATGAAGGACGCGGTTACGTGCTTCGGCGCATCGTGCGTCGTGCCTGCCGGCACGGCAACAAGCTGGGCGCCAGAGGCAGCTTCTTCCACAAGATCGTCGCCGCGCTGGTTGCCGAAATGGGTGATGCTTTCGCTGAGCTGAAAACTCAGCAAGCGCATATAGAGCGTGTGCTCAAGACCGAGGAAGAGCAGTTTGCCAAGACGCTTGAACAGGGCCTCAAAATTCTCGAGCAGGATTTGGCTGAGCTGCAGGGCGGCGTCATTCCGGGAGAGCTGATCTTCAAGCTGTACGACACCTACGGTTTCCCTGTCGACCTAACCGGTGACATCGCCCGCGAGCGCGGACTGAAGCTGGACGAGGAAGGTTTCGAGCGCGAAATGGAGGCTCAGCGCGATCGTGCACGGGCGGCGAGTGCTTTTGGCATGGACTACAACAGTCTGGTCAAGGTTGAAGGCGAGACACGCTTTACTGGCTACCTGGGGACCTCCGGCAAGGGCAAGGTACTGGCCTTGTTCAAGGAAGGCATGGCGGTGCAGAGTCTCTCGGCTGGTGAGGAGGGTGTGGTCGTGCTAGACGAGACGCCGTTCTACGCCGAGTCAGGCGGCCAGATAGGTGACTGCGGATATCTAGCTGCGGAAGGTCTGCGCTTCGATGTGCGCGACACCAGTAAAGCCGGTGGCGCCTTTCTGCATCACGGTATCCTGGATAGCGGCAGTCTGCAGGTCGGCGCGTCGGTCGAAGCTACAGTCGACGCGTCGGTGCGTCAGTCCACTGCGCTCAACCACTCTGCGACACATCTGCTGCATGCTGCATTGCGGCAAGTTCTCGGTGATCACGTCAGTCAGAAGGGCTCGCTGGTAGACAGCCAGCGGCTACGCTTTGACTTCAGCCATTTCGAAGCGATCAAGCCCGAACAGCTGAAGACCCTTGAGGACATGGTCAACGCCGAGATCCGTAGCAATTCGGCTGTGGAGATCGAAGAAACCGATATCGAAACAGCGAAGGGCAAAGGAGCCATGGCGCTGTTCGGCGAGAAGTACGGTGACCGGGTGCGTGTGTTGACCATGGGCGGCGGCTTCTCCGTCGAGCTCTGCGGCGGCACCCATGTCAAACGTACCGGCGACATCGGCCTGTTCAAGATCATCAGTGAAGGCGGTGTAGCCGCCGGTGTGCGACGCATCGAGGCTGTCACTGGCGAGCAGGCTCTGGCTTATCTGAACAGTGCTGAGGATCAACTGAAAGAAGCGGCAGCATTGGTCAAGGGTAGTCGTGACAACCTGCTGGACAAACTGGGCGCGATGCTGGAGCGCAATCGCCAGCTGGAAAAAGAGCTCGAGCAGCTCAAGGCCAAGGCGGCCAGTGCCACCGGAGACGACCTGGCTGGCTCCGCTGTCGAGGTGAGTGGCGTTAAGACACTGGCCGCGCGCGTGGATGGTCTGGACGGAAAGGCGATGCTGGCGTTGGTTGATCAGCTGAAGAACAAGCTCGGCAGCGGCGTCATTCTGCTGGGCGGCGTGCAGGATGAGAAGGTAGTGCTCGTGGCGGGTGTTACTCAGGATCTCACGGTTCGTCTGAAGGCTGGGGAATTGATGAAGCAGGCCGCTGCGATTGTTGGCGGGAAAGGCGGCGGCCGGCCGGATATGGCGCAGGGCGGTGGTAGCGATGCGGCTCGGCTGGAAGAAGCGCTCGCGACTGTTCAGGTATTCGTGGGGCAGGGCGCGTAACAGGGAGGGGGATTCGATCCTCCCGCCGTGATCACAGGGTGGCGACGCGCTGATTGCGAGCCGGGTAGCGCTCATCGGAACGGAACGCCTTGCAGCGCCAGAAGATTGATTAATAAGCGCCCATGACGGGCTTAGGCGGCAATGAAATGGCTTTGATCGTACAGAAGTTTGGTGGCACCTCGGTGGGATCCGTCGACCGCATCGAGCAGGTGGCGGCGAAGGTCAAGAAATTCCGTGATAACGGTGACGACATCGTCGTGGTGGTTTCGGCGATGAGTGGTGAGACCAATCGCTTGATCGACCTTGCCAAGCAGATCAGCGAACAGCCGGTTGCTCGTGAATTGGACGTGATGGTGTCTACCGGCGAGCAGGTCACTATTGCCCTGCTCGCCATGGCCTTGATCAAGATCGGCGTTCCCGCCGTATCCTATACGGGGAGCCAGGTGCGGATTCTCACCGACAGCGCTCACACCAAGGCTCGCATCCTTCAGATCGATTCTCAGCAGATCCACAAGGAGTTGAAGGCAGGCCGTGTCGTTGTCGTCGCAGGCTTCCAGGGGGTAGACGAGGCGGGCAACATCACGACGCTGGGGCGCGGGGGGTCGGATACGACAGGCGTTGCGCTGGCTGCAGCCCTTAAGGCTGACGAGTGTCAGATCTATACCGACGTCGACGGGGTATACACCACCGATCCAAGAGTCGTGGCCAAGGCTCAGCGCCTCGATAAGATCACATTCGAAGAGATGCTCGAGATGGCAAGTCTCGGCTCTAAGGTCCTGCAGATCCGTGCAGTCGAATTCGCAGGCAAGTACAGCGTACCGCTGCGCGTGTTGCATAGTTTTCAGGAGGGTCCTGGAACCCTCATTACCCTTGATGAAGAGGAATCCATGGAACAGCCCATCATTTCCGGCATTGCCTTCAATCGTGACGAAGCCAAGCTGACCATTCGTGGTGTGCCGGATACTCCCGGGGTGGCCTTCAAGATTCTCGGCCCGATCAGTTCGGCGAACGTCGAAGTCGACATGATCGTGCAGAACGTTGCCCACGATAACACCACCGATTTCACTTTCACCGTACACCGCAACGACTACCACAACGCGCTCCAGGTGCTGGAAGGCATAGCGCGCGACATGGGCGCTCGAGAGGTGATTGGGGACGTGGACATCGCCAAGGTCTCGATCGTTGGCGTAGGCATGCGCTCGCACGCTGGTGTTGCCAGCCGTATGTTCGAGGCGCTGGCAAAAGAAAATATCAATATCCAGATGATCTCAACCTCTGAAATCAAGGTCTCAGTGGTGATCGAAGAAAAGTATCTGGAGTTGGCGGTAAGGGCATTGCACACCGCTTTCGAGCTGGACGCCCCTGCTGGAAAAGGGGAGTGAACTGGCAAAAAAGCGATTAATTCGCGCCTTCCGTCGATTTAGATGGAATAAAAGGAACTTTACACTCGCTGTCGCTGGTCAATAGCTGGTGAAAGGCTCTAGGTTCACTGTCTCGCGGAACATTATCCGTTTTTATCTTTGCAGACTGTTTACTGAATTGAATCCGTTTTTAAGGAGAAAGGAATGCTGATTCTGACTCGCCGGGTCGGAGAGACCCTGATGGTGGGTGACGATGTGACTGTCACTGTACTGGGTGTCAAAGGAAATCAAGTGCGCATTGGAGTGAATGCACCCAAAGAGGTGGCGGTCCATCGCGAGGAGATTTATCAACGGATCCAGAAAGAAAAAGATCAAGAACCAAGCCATTAAAATTTAAGTGATTTTTGGCTTTGCAAGCGGGGCTAAGATGGGTATCATGCGCCCCGTGTTGCGGAGAGGTGGCCGAGTGGCCGAAGGCGCTCCCCTGCTAAGGGAGTACATCTCAAAAGGGTGTCGGGGGTTCGAATCCCCCCCTCTCCGCCATTTTGCAGAAGTAAGTGGTGGTTCGGTTAAGGTCTTGTTTTGATGGTAAATCATTGATTCAAAGAGCTTGACCAGAAAAATCAGCAACTTATAATGCGCACCCTCAGTGCACTCATAGCTCAGCTGGATAGAGTACTCGGCTACGAACCGAGCGGTCGGAGGTTCGAATCCTCCTGAGTGCACCATTTTTGTCAGGTTGCATTAATGTGATTTGATGTTGTACCCAGCGGTGATCTGGTTATAAATCACTTTTGCACTCATAGCTCAGCTGGATAGAGTACTCGGCTACGAACCGAGCGGTCGGAGGTTCGAATCCTCCTGAGTGCACCAAATCAAAAAAGGGCCTGCAGCAATGCAGGCCCTTTTTTTCGTCCTGCTATTTAACCTTTGCCACCAACACAGCCGTATTGATCGAAGTTGACCGTACGAGTTCGGCCTTTTCCGTTGCTATAGCGGTACTGCACTTTCCCATTGCGGCTGGTGACTGAGTCTGGTGTGCCAAACGCGCTTTCGACATCTGCGCGATTCATGCCAGGAAGAACCCGTTGTTTTATCAGTGCGTCCCGTTTTGCGCTCCCAGTGATGAGATTTCCGCAACCGTCGTCCTGAGTGCCGACGACTGTAATGCTGCCAGATGACACGTCCTGGCGAGCTTTGCTTCTCTTAATCGGTTTGGCTAAAGGAACCGCTTTCCCGGAGCCTGGCGTCTGGTTCACTGCCTCTTGGACGCGAGCGGCCTGATCTGTTGGACACCCTTGATGAGTGAAGGTGAGGTTGCCGTACTCGTCACTGCAACGATAAATGCTGGTGGCGACTGTTGGAGTGGCCCATAAGAGCAGCACGCAGCAGCTCCCTGCGATGAGTTTGTTCATGGTCGTCCTCCTTGACGATTGATCAAGCCTCAGACTAGCCAAATATTTATTAGCTTGCCGCAGTGCCTTCCAGCAACGTGAATACGTCGACACTGGTAGCCAGATGTCTTCCGTCGCTACGCAACCAATTGTATTGCCAGCATTTCACGGTCGTGCTTGCCGTGTGCAATGGTATTATTGCGCGGTCCGCCCGTTCGGGCTTCTGGATCCCTCTCATGGATTTGCCCAGTAGTCGCATCACAATTTCGCTTGCCAATCACGTATTGAATGATTGATCCCCTGGCGCACCGACCGCTGGGGTGGAGTGCGCCATGACCGAAGTAGAAGCAAAAAAGCCACAGGAAAGTCTCCAGGATCGTCTGGCGCAAGTAATCGAACTGCTCCAGCGACATCGGATCGTTGAAGATCTGGCTCATCGTCAGAGTCAGGATGGGCAGCACCAGGATCTGGTCGAGAATCTAGTGCACCGCCAGAATCTGGTAGAGCTACAGCGAAAGCTGGAGGCCCTGCATCCCGCCGACATTGCTCATATCCTCGAAGCGCTGCCGCTCGATGACCGTCTGACGGTCTGGCAGTTGGTCAAGTCTGACCGGGACGGAGACATCCTGCTCGAGGTCTCCGACGCTGTACGTGAGACGTTGATCGCTGACATGGACGATCACGAGCTGCTCGCAGCTGCCAAGGAAATGGATGCTGACGAGCTGGCCGACCTGGCAGCTGAGCTGCCTCGGGACGTCGTCCATGAACTCATGGAGACTCTTGATGCGCAGCAGCGCGAGAGAGTGCGGTCGGCGCTTTCCTATGAGGACGACCAGGTCGGAGCACTGATGGATTTCGAAATGGTCACTATCCGTGAGGATGTGAGTCTCGAAGTCGTGCTGCGTTACCTGCGCAGGCTAAAGGAGCTTCCTGGCCATACTGACAAACTGTTCGTGGTGGACTATGACGGCGTGCTGAAAGGCGTCTTGCCAATCAAGCGTCTGTTGGTCAACGACCCCGAGCGACATGTTGCAGAAGTCATGGCGAGCGATCCGGTGACATTTCATCCGGATGAAGATGCTTACGAGGCCGCTCAGGCGTTCGAACGATATGATCTGGTGTCGACTCCGGTGGTCGACAAGAGCGGCAAGCTGATCGGGCGACTCACCATCGACGAAATGGTCGACCTGATCCGCGAGGAAAGTGAGACCGAAGTCTTAAACATGGCGGGTCTGCGTGAGGAAGAAGACATCTTCGCCTCCGTGTGGAAATCTTTGCGTAACCGTTGGGCTTGGCTGGCGGTCAACCTGGTCACCGCATTCATCGCTTCGAGGGTCATCGGGCTCTTCGATGGGTCCATTGAAAAGTTGGTGGCGCTTGCGGCCTTGATGCCGATCGTTGCCGGGATCGGCGGCAACTCTGGTAATCAGACCATTACCATGATCGTTCGGGCTATGGCATTGGATCAGATGGGAACCGGCAACAGTGCGCGGCTGCTGCGCAAGGAAGCCGGGGTCGGCATGCTGAATGGCTTGATATGGGGTGGGGTTATTGGTGTTGTCGTCTACTGGCTATATGGAAGCTGGTCGCTGGGGGTGGTGATGACCGCCGCAATGACGCTCAACCTGCTGCTTGCTGCACTTATGGGCGTTTTGATCCCGGTAACGCTCGCCCGAATGGGACGTGATCCCGCTCTGGGCGCCAGTGTCATGATCACAGCCGTGACAGACAGTGGCGGCTTCTTCATTTTTCTGGGCCTGGCTACCGTTTTTCTCCTCTGATCCCTTCTATCTGCGGCGACTTGGCGTTTGCCTTGCGCCTGTTATTCGGGCTACTGTTCGGAGGTTTCGCATCAGCGAAGCCTCAACTTTAAGCGAATAACAGGCGGCCCGAGCTGCTGATTAAAAGGGAATCCCATGACCCCCAGCGAACTCCTGCTAGAAGGTGTCGAGCTTATGCTGTTCGGCATAGGCTCCGTCTTCGTCTTCCTCGTGTTGTTGATCGTCTGCATTCGCTTGATGTCGGCTGTAATTGGTAGATTCGACAGTGCGCCTATCGCCCAGCCGGCATCAAATGGTCCTGCTGCGACCGAAGCGGACGCAGACCTTCTAGCGGCTATCCAGACTGCCATCCATCAGCACCGCGCTCGTCGTGGTTGATCCAGAACAGGGAGTTCCCGTCATGACCTCTGCCAAACAACCGCTCGGCATCACCGATGTGGTGCTTCGTGATGCGCACCAATCCATTCTCGCGACGCGCGTCCGCCTTGAGGACATGCTTCCGATTGCCAGTAAGCTTGACCAGGTTGGGTTCTGGTCTGTTGAGTCTTGGGGCGGTGCAACCTTCGATGCATGTATTCGCTATCTTGGTGAAGATCCTTGGGAGCGCATTCGCGAGCTGAAAAAGGCCATGCCAAACACCCGGCAGCAGATGCTGCTACGCGGTCAGAATTTGCTGGGTTACCGGCACTACGCAGATGATGTGGTCGAAAAGTTCGTCGAGCGCGCAGCTGTCAACGGCGTAGATGTGTTTCGCGTCTTCGATGCCATGAATGACGCACGTAATCTGGAAACCGCACTTCGCTCTGTCAAGCAGCATGGCAAGCACGCGCAGGGCACTATTTCTTACACCACCAGCCCGGTGCATACCCTTGATATGTGGCTTGATCTTGCTAAGCAGATCGAGGACATGGGCGCCGACTCCGTGGCGATCAAGGACATGGCTGGCATTCTTACGCCGTACAAGGCGTATGAGCTGGTGTCGCGTCTAAAAGCCAGCCTATCGATTCCAATTCACATGCAGTGCCATGCCACCGCAGGCCTTTCGACGGCGGCGATCCTCAAGGCAGTAGAGGCGGGGATCGATAACGTCGATACCGCAATTTCTTCGCTCTCGATGACTTACGGGCACTCGCCGACCGAATCAGTAGTGGCGATCTTTCAAGGCACGGAGCGAGACACCGGCCTCAATCTTGAATTGCTTGAAGAGATCGCGGCTTACTTCCGTGAGGTACGCAAGAAATATGCAAAATTCGAGGGTACGCTCAAAGGAGTGGATTCCCGCATTCTTGTAGCTCAAGTACCAGGCGGCATGCTGACCAATATGGAGGGTCAGCTGAAAGAGCAGGGGGCCCTCGACAAATTCGACCAGGTGCTTGCCGAGATTCCACGCGTACGCGAAGACCTCGGTTTCATTCCGTTGGTTACGCCGACATCGCAGATCGTGGGCACTCAGGCAGTGATCAACGTCCTCACCGGTGAGCGCTATAAGTCCATCACCAAAGAAACTGCGGGCATTCTCAAAGGCGAGTATGGGGCAGCACCCGCGCCGTTCAATAGCGAACTTCAGCAGCGTGTGCTCGATGGCGCGGACGTTATCACCTGCCGTCCCGCAGACTTACTGCAGCCGGAGATGGACAAGCTGACCGCTGAGCTTAAAGCCATTGCTCAGGAAAAAAGCATCAAGCTGGC
This sequence comes from Stutzerimonas zhaodongensis, assembly GCF_003696365.1. Classification (GTDB taxonomy): domain Bacteria; phylum Pseudomonadota; class Gammaproteobacteria; order Pseudomonadales; family Pseudomonadaceae; genus Stutzerimonas; species Stutzerimonas zhaodongensis. The sequence goes on along the minus strand of NZ_RFFM01000002.1, from coordinate 270,672 downwards.
CAGGGACGAAATAGACGATGTGCTTACCTACGCATTGTTTCCTCAGATTGGGCTGAAGTTTCTTGAGAACCGTGGCAATGCTGCTGCCTTCGAGCCGATGCCGACTGGTAAGGAGCTGCTCGCACGCGAAGCGAATACTCCTGAGGTTTACACGGTGGAGGTCAATGGGAAGTCTTTCGTGGTTCAGGTCAATGAAGGCGGCGATATCGAGGGGATCAAGCCGATCGGCAGCGAATCAGGCGTAGCGCCTGCAGCGGCTTCTGCGCCTTCAGTTGGCAAAGGCGAGCCTCAGCCCGCCCCGTTGGCCGGTAACATCTTCAAGGTGCTTGTGCAGCCAGGGCAAGCGGTTCAAGAGGGGGATCTGGTCCTCATTCTTGAAGCGATGAAGATGGAAACCGAAATCCGTGCATTCAAGGCCGGTACCGTCTCCAGTGTGAGCGTAAAGGTCGGCGATGCGGTGTCAGTGGGCGATTGCCTACTGACCATCGCTTAAGGAGTGCTACATGGATAAGTTGCTCAAGCTATGGCACAGCACCGGCTTGTATCATTTGGAGGCCGGCCAGTTACTGATGATCGTGGTGTGTCTGGCATTGATTTACCTGGCGATCCGTAAAGGCTTCGAACCGCTGTTGCTTATTCCGATAGGCTTCGGAGGGGTGCTCGCCAATATCCCTGTGGCCAACATGGCAGAGGGTGCTGGGATATTGCACCTTTTCTATGAGGTTGGGCTGCCTACAAGCGTATTTCCCTTGTTGATCTTCATGGGGGTGGGGGCAATGACGGACTTCGGTCCGATGCTTGCCAATCCTAAAACCCTACTGCTCGGTGCGGCTGCGCAGTTTGGCATCTTCGCCACTTTGCTTGGTGCATTGGGGTTGGCCGCTATGGGGATCCCGGGCATGGAGTTCACTCTGCGTGAGGCTGCGTCCATTGCCATAATCGGCGGCGCCGATGGTCCCACATCCATCTTTGTCACCGCCAAGCTTGCGCCGCATTTGCTAGGGCCGATCGCTGTTGCTGCCTATTCCTATATGGCTTTGGTGCCATTGATTCAGCCACCCATCATGCGAGCGCTCACGACCAAAGAGGAGCGCGCAATCGTTATGACGCAGCTGAGACCTGTGGGGCAGGCCGAGAAAATCGTGTTCCCGTTAATGCTCGCGCTGTTGGTTGGCATGCTGTTGCCGGATGCCGCTCCGCTGGTTGGCATGTTCGCTTTCGGAAACCTACTGCGCGAGTGCGGTGTGGTGGATCGCTTGGCTGATACTTCGCGCAATGCGCTTATAAATATTGTCACCATTGCGTTGGGCCTGACGGTCGGCTCCAAGCTGTCCGCAGAGGCGTTCTTGCAGATGAAGACGCTCGGGATCCTGGTGCTAGGCATGGTTGCATTCTGCGGGGGCACCGCTGCCGGCGTGTTGATGGCCAAGGTGATGAATATGTTCAGTACGAACAAGATCAACCCTTTGATCGGATCGGCAGGGGTCTCGGCCGTACCGATGGCAGCGCGCGTGTCGAACAAGGTCGGGCTGGAAGCCAACCCACAGAACTTCCTGTTGATGCACGCGATGGGGCCAAACGTGGCGGGGGTAATCGGTTCGGCTGTGGCGGCCGGTGTGCTGCTCAGCTTCGTGGGTTGATGCGAGTCGGCTATTAGCGACCACTGAACAACGGGTGCCTGTGTCGATGAGATGCAGGCATTTTTTTCGCTTGTAGGTTGGCCGGCTGCAAGTCGTCAACAACCAGCCATATGCTTTGTGGTAAACGGCAAACGCCCCGACTTTTCCGGGGCGTTAGTGGAGCTTGCAGGCTGTTTTCAGATCATCAGTCTTCGTCTTTCGAAGCTTCAGTATCTAGCGCGATCAGTGCAATCAAAGCGTTCTGCTGGCGGTGTGCAAGCTGGCGGAATCGTTGAAGCAGCTCTCGTTCGTGAAGTGTCAGGTCCGGGCTGTCCAAACGCATCGCTGAATCGTCATCAAGCGCGCCTTCTTGCAGGAGGCTTTGCTCTAGGCGGGCAATGATCTCAGAATTCATACTGCGATGATGGTTGCGCGCCACTTCAGCGATACGCTCTCGCATCCCGTCTGGTAGCCGAACCACGAATTTGTCAGCCGTGCGGCTGGAATAAACTGCCTGCTTCATAGGGCGCATATTAAACCGGATAGTCAGGTGGGAGATGGTGGCTTAGTGCCGTTCTAGTCACCGGTCTGACACCAAACAGCGCGTGCTGTTCCACGACTTACTGAAAAGATCAAGGCGACTTTATGGCGTCAATCATACGACGACAGTATCGCTTGTTAAAGCAGGCGAGTGATGGCTAATCGCCTGTATTGTGATGAGGGTTTCAAAACTACGAGGATGCTATCGCAGAATTGGATCGAACTTGAACCGCCGCCCTATAACCAATGAAATCACAAAAAAAACACCGAAGACTGCAGTCAACCCTTCCGTAACCGTACTCCAATGTCCCGGCAGGATTGTTCCTATGCTGAGCAGCCCGCACAGCACACACAAGACTAAAAAAGCACATCCATAAATCGACATTTGAATCTCCTATAGAACCTACCATTACCGTCCGCTGTCTTTAAAACACCCACCGCTGCGGCTGCACCGGTTGGTTAGGTCCAGTATTGCTCATGGTGTTCGCAGGCATCACAGTTCTGTGAATGGCAACTGGAGATGGTTTAGCGGTTACCGAAGTCTGCTCAGACGTGGGTGCGGAATCCAGAAGCGACATGGCAAACGCGGCCATAACTGCAGTGCTCAAAAAGTGGGCTGGGCGTAGCATCGGGCGTCTCCATCGCGTTGTGTCCAGATATATAAGCATCTGGCGTGCCAGGAGTCGTTTGAAAATAAAACCTTATAAATCAATAGCATACGATGATGTTGATTGCATCGTGCATGCGAAATGCAAGATGCTGAAGCTATGCCCGTGCAAAATGCAATGATATCTCGGTCATGGTCACTCCGCGCCAGAGATTGTCGGAATCGAGATTGCTCGTTAGGGGCTACAACGTGCGTATAAGAATTCATTTCTGCACGGGGTGTACATGACAAACGAGCTGATGATCGTTAACATGCTGCCGCCTTTCATGTCCCAGTAGCTCAATTGGATAGAGCATCCCCCTCCTAAGGGGAAGGTTGTGAGTTCGAACCTCGCCTGGGACACCAGTCAGCCTTTAACAACATCAGTGCAGCCATGCGTGATGCGAATCGCGGCCAGTCAAATGCACCGGCCAGCCCTTGGGCCAGCGCGGTCCTATTTTGAAGATTATGAATTTAACGGCGGCAGTTAGCTGAAGCGATCACTTGCCTGATCGCGTCGCGCTTCGCGTTGAAGCTGATAAACAAATCGCTCGATTTGTCGCTGGGTCAGTCCGCTGATGCGGTAAAAGCGCATTCCACAGAAAGTGATATCAAGCTTTTCATCGAAAACCAGATGCCTCAGTTCGGCGGCAGTGGTGATTGTGCCGAACGGCAGTTTGGCCGAAAGCTGATCATATACCTGTCCAGCTTGCAGCCCACTTTGCAGATTCCCCGGGAAGCTCAATTTGCAGCCGGTTGCAGACATGTCCAGCACTTTGCCTGAGATAGGCTTCCTGATCGTCTTGCCACTAAGCTCGACTGCGATAGGCTGCCCATTCAAAGCGGCGCGAAAGGCATTCCTTCGCTGGTGATACACAATCTGGTCAGGAACCGGAATCCAATAGCAACGCGCGTCATCCAGCTCGCCGATGTGAGCAGGGAACTGGTTATCCCAGGCAATGCGCACACCCTCGTAATATCCCTCGACCTGAAACGGCTCGCCGGACGCCATCAGCCTCTCCCCGTCGCTAGGTATCAGCTCGTCTAAAGCAAGCCAGCCCTTCTCGCGATTGATCTCGATAAGATAGGTTTGATAACGCTGACTACGTTGGATAAAACGGAGCTGTAGCGGAACGCGGTGGTCCAGCAGGAGGCGGAGGTTTGCGTGTATTTCGACTGCGGTCTTGAGAGTCTGAGGAGGCTGGGGGCCTTCATCCTCGGCAAAAGGATTGGACACTGATGATGCTCTCCGGCATATAAGACGTCAGCCGCATGATAGCAGTTTGATTCCGCTTGGCTGTATCAGGTTCAGGCCTGGCTGAGCGGCCTTTGATAGGTACTTCTAGCAGTAGAACCGCGACGGTCATACAAGTCTGGCGTCTGGCTAGTGCCCTGCAAGACTTTCAACATGCTGCCCACAGCGCTTTGGTTGGCACGGATCAACTTACCGTTGCGCTCGTTGGCGTTTTTGCATGCCTCAAGGATCTCGTCGAGCTGGCTCGCCTGGGCGACAATTTCGTCTCCAACTGCAGATGCTGCTGCAAATGTGAGTAGCCCGTTGCGGTCTGCGCTGAGCTGCTCCTTGGCGAGCGTTTGTCCGCGCATGGCACCATGCTGACTAAGCAGCGCCAATAGCGCCTGCTTTTGCGTGAGCAACTGCTCCAGCCCGGCAAGGTTTCGCTCTGCCAGGGCTTGGTATTCGTTATCTGTGAGCTCAAGAAGCTTACGGGCAGAGCCGATATCTTCAACGAGCTGCTGGAGCATTTGAGTGTCGTGCATTGTGGCCTCTAACGCATTCACTGCTTGCCGGCAGTCACGATCAACGTCAGCGCTGGCTTTCGAATGCCAGTAGTTTGGATGCTACACGCTGGCTGTCTACCTGATAGCTACCATCAGCGATTGCCTGTTTGATCTGAGCTACACGCTCCTGATCTACCGCAGGCTGTTGATTCAGCTTTTCCGTGGTTTGTTGAAGACGCTGTGCTTCTGGGCTGAGATTTACGCTCTCGCCAGATACCGCTGTGCTGCCGGTGCTTTTGACTGCATCTACATTCTGTTGAGCAGCTGGTCGCTCAGCGTTCTGTACGGAGCTGGTACGGCTGGTGCCGGATGAATTAACGGCGCTATTGGGCCGGTTGAACTCGATAGCCATGATCGAAACCTCGAATAAGTCAGGACGCTTGCCTGCTTTTCGGCAAAGCCAAGGGAAACTTTAGCTTTATTTCGAGCAAATGGCCGCGTCGCGCGCTCAAGGCTTACATCGCGACCTCCACCTGCCCGGGGCCAATGACGCGCGCCTTGATCGTTCGGCCAGATCGCTGATTTTTGATGCGAATCTGCGTGCCGAGAGCGCCATCGGTTAAAGCTTCTCCGGGCATTCTCACATTAATCGTCGAATTTTTCGCGCTGATTACTACCTGATCTCCTTTGCGGATTATTTCTGCAGCCGAAATATAGGTCGGCGGCAGCACCTGATCGGGTAGGGCGCTGCGGCTTACCTTGTTGCCAAGCACCTGATCAAACGCCGTGAAGTAACCTTGATTCAACGAGCTCACGTCACGCTCCGCCAGCGTGACATCTGCCTCATCGATGATCTTATCGCGCGCCAAAGGCCGACGTGCGACTACTACTTCGCGAAACAGATGAACTTGCGATGGTACGAAAACAGACCAGGGTGCGGCGCCCGTGCAGCTAACTCTAACCGTCGTGCGGCCGACTGGCTGCATAGGACTTTCGAGCTTCGCCTGCAGAGGCAGATCGCACGATGCGAGCCGGAGCCTGGGATCCAATCGATTCACTTCTATTTCATGCCGAGCTTGAATTTGGCTACGCTGCAAATAGTTGGCTACTTCTTGCTCAAGAAAATCGCGTGTTGCGTCGATAAGCTGTTCAGGTCGCGTAACGCTCGCTGCATCGGCGAATTGCATGAGGCCGCAAAGGATCGGTATCAGGATCGCTTGCCTAAGCGCCTTGCATGGATGCCGGAATAAAGTCATTTGTGTCTTCATGTCATGGCAGAAGCAAAGGGCGTGCCGTTAGCTCCAGCATGTGACATTTGATATCTCTAATCGCAAAGCACGAGGGAACTGGCATGGCCGGTGTATTGGACTCGGTTAACCAGCGTACCCAGCTGGTCGGACAGAATCGTCTGGAGCTACTTTTATTCAGACTGGATGACAAGCAGCTGTATGGCATCAACGTATTTAAAGTCAAAGAAGTGCTTCAGTGCCCGCGTTTGACAGTAATGCCCCGGTCAAGTCCGGTCGTGCGCGGTGTTGCCAATATCCGCGGGAACACCTTGTCGATTCTTGATTTGTCGCTGGCGACGGGTAAACCGGCTCTGGAAAACCTTCCCAACAGCTTCGCGATCATCGTCGAATACAACACAAAGGTTCTCGGCTTTCTGGTTCGCTCGGTCGAGCGAATCGTCAACATGAACTGGGAGTCGATCCTCCCACCACCCAAAGGCGTGGGTAACGACCATTATTTGACGGCCGTGACCCATCTAGAAGGGCAGATGGTCGAGATCATCGATGTCGAGAAAGTTTTGGCGGAGGTGGCACCTGTTTCCGAACAGCTTTCGGTGAGCATCGGTGACGAGGAGACCAGCAGCAAGGCATCGACCAGCCGCGTGCTCATCGTCGATGATTCATCTGTTGCACGGAAGCAGATTATTCGTTGTCTACAGAATCTGGGAATTGAAGTGGTTGCACAGAATGATGGGCGGCAAGCACTGACTTACCTGCAAAAACTGGTTGCAGAAGGCAAGAAACCATCGGAAGAATTCGTGATGATGATTTCTGACATCGAAATGCCAGAAATGGATGGCTATACGCTCACAACCGAAGTGAGGCAGGATCCTTCCATGCGGGATCTTCATATCCTGCTGCATACTTCGCTTTCTGGCGTGTTCAACCAAAGCATGGTCAAGCGAGTCGGCGCCGACGATTTTCTCGCCAAGTTTCAGGCGGACGATCTGGCCAACCGAGTGATAGAACGGATCCGGGCTACGGATAGGAAATGAGGCATCGTCCTCTCATTACGACTGGTGGGCTTTATTAGTGTCAGGTGATCCGGATTTCGATCAGTTCCGAGTGTTCCTAGAGAAGACTTGCGGCATTCTGCTGGGCAGTAACAAGCAGTATCTGGTGTCCAGCAGACTGAACAAGTTGATGGAGCAGCAAGGTCTAAAGACCCTGGGTGATCTGGTCAGGAAGATCCAGGCTCAGCCACGAAGCGGCCTACGTGAGCAGGTCGTCGATGCCATGACGACCAACGAGACGCTTTGGTTCAGGGATACCTATCCATTCGAAGTGCTGCGCAGTCGCGTTCTCCCTGAGTTGCTCAAGGGCTCGCCGGGGCAGCGCTTACGTATATGGTCTGCCGCCTGTTCATCGGGGCAGGAGCCGTACTCGTTGTCGATGACCATCGATGAGTTCGAGCGCAACAGCCCAAGCCAGCCGAAAACTGCGGTGCAGATAGTCGCGACGGAGTTGTCGGGAACCATGCTTGCGGCGTCAAAGGCAGCTGAATATGACAGTTTGGCTATTGCCCGAGGGCTGTCGAGTGAGCGTCTGCAGCGCTATTTCGATGTCAAGACGCCGGGCCGCTGGGTGGTAAAGCCAGCTGTCCGCAGTCGCGTCGAATTTCGCGTGCAGAACTTGCTGGACAGCTATGCCGTGTTAGGCAAGTTCGACATCGTGTTCTGTCGCAACGTACTGATCTATTTCTCTGCCGATGTGAAGAAAGATATTCTCAAGCGTATCCACGCTACCTTGAAGCCTGGTGGTTATCTCTTTCTCGGCGCATCTGAGGCCTTGAACGGATTGCCTGAGCTTTACCAAATGGTCCAGTGCAGCCCGGGTATCATCTATAAAGCCAAGTAGCTTCCTCTGGCGGGTAGCGGCAGAAATCTGTCGCCCTACCATACAAAAGCGGCAAGAGAATGGAAGTTCTTTGCCGCTTTTGACGTTAAAACCCTCGCACCTCCGCGTAAACCCCTGATAAATCACAGCTCTAGATAAGTGGCACGGCCCTTGCTCGTAGTTTGCCAAGCAGACTGTATCCGGCAGAGGGCCAGATCATGAGCATCAGTTTCGATAAGGCACTTGGTATCCACGAGAAAGCGCTCGGCTTCAGAGCTCAACGCGCAGAAGTGCTTGCCAATAATATTGCCAACGCCGATACCCCGAACTACAAGGCTCGGGATCTCGAATTCGGTTCTGTTCTTGCAGCGCAGCAAAGCAAGAACCAGGGCGGCTTCGGGGTCGCTACGACCAGTAGCAAGCATATCGCCGCTCAGGGGATGGAAGTAGCCGACCCCGGCTTGCGATTCCGCACGCCCGCACATGCCTCGCTCGATCAGAACACCGTAGATGTCCAGGTGGAGCAGGCCACCTATGCAGAAAATGCCATCGACTTCCAAGCAAGCTTCACCATGCTCAACAGTAAGTTCAGGGGGCTGATGAGCGCCCTGCGCGGCGAATAAACGGAGCGAAAGCCATGTCCCTTAGCAGCGTATTCAATATTGCCGGCAGCGGCATGAGTGCTCAAAGCACCCGCCTGAACACCATATCGAGCAACATCGCCAACGCCGAAACGGTGTCGTCCAGTGTTGATCAGACCTACCGCGCACGTCATCCGGTGTTCGCGACCATGCTTCAGCAGGCCAATGGGCAGCCGGACCAGTCGCTGTTCGCCGAACAGAATCAGGCGGGAGCCGGTGTTCAGGTGCTGGGGATAGTTGAGGATCAGAGCGAGCTTCAAGCGCGCTATGAGCCCAACCATCCGGCGGCGAACGAAGAAGGTTACGTGTATTACCCGAACGTGAATGTCGTTGAAGAGATGGCGGACATGATTTCGGCGAGCCGGTCGTTCCAGACCAATGCCGAGCTGATGAACACGGCCAAGACGATGTTGCAGAAAGTTCTGACCTTGGGCCAGTAACCCTTACGAGAGATAGCCATGAGCACGACAGGCGGCGTCGGTGGTACCGGTTCGGTACTCGATCAATATCAGATCAAAGATCGCGAAGTAAAAAACAACAACCTCGGCAAGAACGAGTTTCTCCAATTGCTGGTCACCCAGCTGAACAACCAGAACCCGCTGGAGCCTCAGGAAAACGGCGAGTTCATTGCCCAGCTGGCGCAGTTCAGCACTGTAGAAGGTGTTGAAAAGCTGAATAGCAGCGTATCGACAATGCTCTCTGGCTATCAGTCGTCTCAAGCGTTACAGGCGTCTTCACTGGTTGGTCGAAAGGTGATAGTGCCAACAGACAAGGCGGTGGTGGATACAAGCGAGACATTCAAGGCCAGCCTTGTGCTTCCGACCACCAGTAGCAACGTTGCGGTCAACGTCTACGACAGTGCCGGAACGGTAGTGAACCGTATCAACATGGGTCAACAGCAAGCCGGCAATGTGTCTTTCATGTGGGACGGCAAGGACTCGAGCGGCAAAACCTTGCCGCCGGGTACTTATCGATTCGAGGCGCAAGCCACTTATCAAGGCGAGACGAAGGGGTTGTACACCATGCTTCCCGCCAACGTAGATAGCGTCACGCTTGGACAGAACGGCGGTGAGCTGCAGCTCAACCTGGCCGGAGTCGGCAGTATCGGACTTTCAAAAGTCCAGGTCATTGGTCAGTAAACGCCGGCACATCCGGTAACAGGAGCAGTTCATGTCGTTCAATATCGGCCTCAGCGGCATGCGTGCCGCAAGCAAAGATCTCAATGTCACAGGTAACAACATCGCCAACGCAGGAACTGCGGGTTTCAAGCAGTCGCGCGCGGAGTTTGCCGACGTGTACGCCTCATCGGTACTTGGTACCGGCAAGAACCCGCAGGGCAGTGGAGTGCTGCTGGCTAACGTGTCTCAGCAGTTCAACCAGGGCAATATCAACTACACCCAGAATGCCCTTGACCTCGCAATTAACGGCAACGGTTTTTTCCAAGTCAGTAACAACGGCGCGCTGAGCTACACCCGTGCCGGCTACTTCGGTACCGACAAGGTAGGTAACCTGGTCGATAACTTTGGTTACAAGCTCCAGGGGTATTCTGTTGACGGCAACGGCAACATCCAGACGGGGCGAGTGAGTGATCTGAAGATCCAGACCTCAAGCCAGGAGCCCAAAGCTACTACTAAGGTCACCCAGGGATTCAATCTCAACTCCACCAATATTGAACCGATCAACACGCCGTTCGACCCTGCCGACCCGTTGAGCTACAACTCCTCGACATCGACCAATGTTTTCGATGAGCAGGGTAATTCCCATGTCATGACGCAATACTTCGTCAAGACCGGTACTGCCAACACTTGGCAGATGCATGTTCTCGTGAACGGGCGAAACCCGGCGGATCCAGTCAACAGCACAGCGCCAAGTACGACGAACCTCGAGTTCAGCCCGTCCGGTAGCCTTGTAAACCCGGCAAGCGGAAGCACCCCCATTGCGGGTTGGCAGCCAGCGGTCAAGAACACTGACGGAAGCTGGTCGCTCAACAACGCCGCCCCGGCAGGGGGACTCAACATGACGCTCGATATGCGAGGTTCGACTCAGTACGCCAGTTCGTTTGCCGTCAACAGCGTCAGTCAGGATGGTTACACCACAGGTGAATTGGCCGGGCTTGAAATCAGCGAAACAGGCGAAATCTTCGCTCGCTATACCAACGGCCAATCCAAGGTGCAGGGGCAGATCATTCTGGCGAACTTTGCCAACGTTCAAGGCTTGACGCCGGTGGGTAAAACCCAGTGGGTGCAATCGTTCGAGTCTGGTGAGCCTGTGCGCAACCCGCCAGGCAGTGGCACGCTGGGCTCGCTTCAGGCGGGCGCGCTCGAAGATTCCAACGTCGAGCTATCTGACCAGCTGGTCAATCTGATTGTGGCTCAACGTAACTATCAGGCGAACGCCAAGACCATCGAAACCGAAAGCGCGATCACCCAGACGATCATCAACCTGCGTTGATGGATGCCCAAGCCGCACCGAGGCGGCGGTAAATTGCCGCCTCGCTTTTTCAAGGCCCATCAGGGCCTTTTTTTTATTAGAAAAATCCTTATTTATCAACGTCATAACTTCAACTTATTTCCGTGGCACGCCTATTGCTAATTCAGGTTATGTAATCCAGTTAGCGTCAATTGGCGTGTTTCGGAGGTTCGATGGACAAGATGCTCTATGTGGCAATGACGGGGGCGAGCCAGAACGCTCGGGCCCAGCAGGCGCATGCCAACAACCTGGCAAACATCTCGACTACGGGCTTCCGTCGCGACTTCGAACAAGCGCGATCGATGCAGGTGTTCGGCGACAGTTTCCCTGCTCGGGTTTATGCAATGACCGAGCGCCCCGGTACGGATTTCACTTCCGGAACACTTCAGGAAACCGGGCGAGATCTGGACGTGGCGGTCGAGGGCGACGGCTGGATCGCCGTTCAAGCACCTGACGGCAGCGAAGCCTATGCCCGTACTGGCAGCCTGAACGTCGATACCCTCGGGATGCTGAGGACCGGCGACGGCTTGCCGGTTCTCGGCAATGCCGGGCCGATTGCCGTGCCGCCAGACGAGAAGATCGACATCGGCGCAGACGGGTCCATCAGCATTCGTGCCCTGGGTGAAAACCCCAATGTGGTGGTCGGTGTTGACCGATTGAAGCTGGTCAACCCTGACCCTAAACAGCTGGTGAAGGGCACCGATGGCCTGATTCGAATGAAAACCGGTGAGGCCGTTGAGGCTGACGCCGCGGTTCGCGTGACCTCGGGCTTTCTGGAAGCCAGCAACGTCAATGCGGTAGCCGAGATGACGTCCATGCTCGCGCTGTCACGCCAGTTCGAGCTTCACGTGAAAATGATGCGTACTGCCGAAGAAGATGGTGCCGCTGCGGCCCGAGTCTTGCAGATCAGCTAAACAAACTAGGCGGCGCGCCCGAATTCCGGCGCACGAGGAGAAGAACATGCTTCCAGCACTGTGGGTCAGCAAGACCGGTTTGTCCGCTCAGGACATGAACCTGACCACCATTTCCAACAACCTGGCTAACGTGTCCACCACCGGCTTCAAGAAGGATCGTGCCGAGTTTCAGGACCTGCTCTATCAGATCCGACGTCAGCCGGGCGGCCAGTCCACGCAGGACAGCGAACTGCCTTCGGGGCTTCAGCTGGGTACCGGTGTGCGGATAGTCGGAACGCAGAAGCAATTTACTGCTGGCAGCCTGCAAACCACCGAGCAACCGCTCGACATGGCGATCAACGGCCGTGGCTTCTTTCAGGTGCTGCTGCCAGACGGCACGGTTTCCTACTCGCGTGACGGTAGCTTCCATCTGAATGCCGAAGGCCAGATCGTAACGTCCAACGGCTATGCCTTGGAGCCTGCGATCGTCGTGCCGCCGGAAACTCAGACATTTACCGTGGGCGAAGACGGTACCGTTTCTGTCACCACGCTGGGTAATCCCGCTCCACAGATCATCGGCAACCTGCAGACAGCTGACTTCGTGAACCCGGCGGGACTGCAAGCCATGGGCAGCAACCTGTTCCTGGAGACCGCCGCGAGTGGGGCGCCTCAGGTGAGCACTCCCGGCCTTAACGGTTTGGGCACCGTGCTGCAGAACACATTGGAAAACTCCAACGTCAGCGTCGTCGAGGAGCTGGTGAACATGATCACCACTCAGCGCGCCTACGAGATGAACTCGAAAGTCATCTCTACGGCCGACCAGATGCTGTCTTTCGTTACCCAGCAGCTTTAACAGCTGTCAGCCGCTGGATTGAGGTGATTATGCGCCGCTTGATGATTGTCCTTCCGCTGATGTCTTCCGTGATCCTGGCTGGTTGCATGGCGCCGGCCCCGAAGCCCAATGACCCGTACTATTCTCCGGTGCTGCCGCGCACGCCATTGCCGGCCGCGCAGAATAACGGTGCGATCTATCAGGCCGGGTTCGAAACCAATCTGTATGACGACCGGAAAGCCTATCGGGTTGGCGACATCATCACCGTCTCGCTCAATGAGAAAACTCAGGCGAGCAAGAACTCGAGCTCCAAGATCTCCAAAGACAGCAGCGCCAACATCGGCCTCGGCTCTCTCTTCGGCGGTGCAGTTGCAATGGCCAATCCGCTCGCCGGCAGCGGTCTGCTTACCGGCGACAAGCTGAGCCTGGGGGCGGAATACGACGCGTCGCGCGATACATCCGGTTCCGGTCAGGCAGGGCAGAGCAACAGCCTTTCTGGCTCGATCACCGTGACCGTCTCGGACGTGCTGCCCAACGGCATCCTGGCGATCCGCGGCGAGAAGTGGATGACCCTGAACACTGGCGATGAGCTGGTGCGGATAGCGGGACTGGTGCGCTCTGACGATATCGCCACTGACAACACCGTGCCTTCGACCCGTATCGCCGATGCGCGCATTACTTACTCTGGCACCGGCGCCTTTGCCGACGCCAGCCAGCCCGGTTGGCTGGATCGTTTCTTCATCAGCCCGTTGTGGCCGTTCTAAGCAGGTACACGCAATGAAATTGTTCAGCTCGATCGTAGTTGCTGTGTTGTGCCTGGCTGCCGTTCCGGTTCATGCCGAGCGGCTGAAGGACATCGCAACCATTCAGGGCGTGCGTAGCAACCAGTTGATCGGCTACGGCCTGGTGGTCGGCCTGAATGGAAGTGGTGACCAAACCACCCAGACGCCGTTCACGGTGCAGACCTTCAACAACATGATGGCGCAGTTCGGCATCAAGGTACCGGCTGGCGGCAACGTTCAGCTTAAGAACGTGGCTGCCGTGTCGATCCATGCTGATTTGCCTGCATTCGCCAAACCCGGCCAGACCATCGACATCACCGTATCCTCCATCGGTAATGCCAAGAGCCTGCGCGGCGGCAGCCTGCTGATGGCGCCGCTTAAAGGTATCGACGGTAACGTCTATGCGATCGCCCAGGGCAACCTGGTCGTCGGCGGCTTCGATGCCGGCGGCGCAGATGGTTCGCGGATCACCGTCAACATCCCTTCTGCCGGTCGTATCCCAGGTGGTGCCACGGTCGAGCGTCCAGTGCCTAGCGCGTTCAATCAGGGAACCACTCTGACCATGAACCTCAATCGTCCGGATTTCACGACTGCAAAGAACATCGTCGACCACATCAACGAGTTGCTCGGCCCAGGTGTCGCGCAGGCCCTCGACGGCGGCTCGATCAGCATTACTGCACCTCTGGATCCGAGCCAGCGCGTCGACTATCTGTCGATCCTGGAAAACCTCGAAGTCGATGTGGGCCAGGCAATCGCCAAGGTCATCATCAACTCGCGTACCGGCACCATCGTGATCGGTCAGAACGTGCGTGTTCAACCTGCGGCCGTCACCCACGGCAGTCTCACTGTGACCATTTCGGAAGACCCGCAAGTCAGCCAGCCGAATCCACTTTCGGACGGCCAGACCGTGGTCGTTCCCAACTCCAAGGTGAAAGCGGAGCAGGAAGCCAAACCGATGTTCAAGTTCGGTCCCGGCACCACGCTTGATGAAATCGTGCGGGCCGTGAATCAGGTAGGTGCTGCTCCCAGCGACCTGATGGCGATCCTCGAAGCACTCAAGCAAGCCGGCGCGCTGCAAGCTGACCTGATCGTTATCTGAGGAACGGGACATGGAAAATCGTCTGGGACTGGGTCGTCGTACCCCTGATAGCGGCAGTTACTCCGACCTGAATCGGCTGAACCAGCTCAAGGTTGGCAAGGACCGTGACGGCGCTGAGAACGTGCGCAAGGTCGCTCAGGAATTCGAATCCCTGTTCATGAACGAGATGCTCAAGTCGATGCGTTCGGCCACTGAGGTCATGTCCCAAGACAATCCACTCAACAGCCAGGCCAGCAAGCAATATCAGGACATGCACGACCAGCAGCTTTCAGTCACCTTGTCCAAGGAGGGCGGCGGTATCGGCCTGGCCGATGTGCTGATCCGCCAGTTGAGCAAAGATCAGAAGCCTGAGGAGAAGCCCAACCCGTTTGCTCAGGTCGCGCAGACCGAAGGCGCCAAGTGGTCGAGCAACCCTAACGCCAACACCACGCTGGCCAAGGTAGATCCGGCTCGCAATGATTCCCAACTGCTCAATCAGCGTCGTCTGGCGCTGCCGGGGCGCCTGGCCGAGCGCGTGCAGACAGACGTGGCGGCTACGAGCCCTCAGGTCGAGCAACCCGCTCAGGCCGGAGTGACTCAGCCGCTGGTCAACGTCGACTGGAAGCCGGCGACTGCGTTCGCCGCACCGAAGGACGCACCTCTGACCATCAATGGCGTTGAGGCGAGCACACCGAGTGCGCCCAGCAAGACAGGCTTCAGTTCTCCTGCAGAGTTCATCGCAACCATGCTGCCCATGGCCGAGAAGGCCGCGAAGCGGCTTGGTGTGGAGCCGCGTTTCCTGGTGGCTCAGGCTGCGCTGGAGACTGGCTGGGGCAAATCGATGATCAAGCAGAAGGACGGCAGCAACAGCCACAACCTGTTCGGTATCAAGGCGAATGGCTGGAGCGGCGAGTCGGCGAAAGTCACCACGACCGAATACGTGAACGGCAAAGCCACCAAGCAGGTAGCCGGCTTCCGGGCTTATGACTCGTTCGAGCAAAGCTTCAACGATTACGTTCGGCTGCTGGAGAACAACGAGCGCTATAAGCCTGCGATCCAGGTGGCCAGCGTATCCGGCGACTCCGAGCGTTTCGTCAAGGAACTGCAGCGGGCCGGTTATGCGACCGATCCGCAGTATGCGAACAAGATCAACCAGATCGCTCGCAAAGTGCAGACCTATCAGACTATTGCCGACGCCAGCACGTCGCCCGCAATGCGGACTAGGGGTTAATCATGGCTGACCTACTGAACATTGGCCTTTCCGGCCTGAGCGCCAGCAAGAGCCAGTTGTCTATCACCGGCCACAACATCAGCAACGTCAACACGCCGGGTTATAGTCGCCAGGATGCCTCCCAGGCTACCCGCGTACCTCAGTTCAGCGGCGCTGGCTATGTGGGGTCAGGTACGACACTGGTGGAAATCCGCCGGACCTACAGTGAATTCCTAACCAGCCAGCTGCGCAGCAGCACGTCGCTGAGCAGCGACGTCGAAGCGTATAAGAGCCAGATCGATCAGCTCGATTCTCTGCTGGCAGGCAGCACAACGGGTATCACGCCGTCGCTGCAGAAGTTCTTCTCTGCGTTTCAGACTGCTGCTGAAGATCCGGCTAACATCCCGGCGCGGCAACTGGTGCTGGCCGAGGCGGAAGGGCTAGCCCGGCGGTTCAATACGGTATCGGATCGCCTGACCGAGCAGAACAACTTCACCAACAAGCAGATGTCAGCGGTGACCGATCAGGTCAATCGGCTTGCTGGGACCATTGGCAGCCTCAATCAGGCGATCGCTATTGCCTCTGCCAACGGCAAGCAGCCCAATGACTTGCTCGACAAGCGTGACGAGGCGGTGCGCCAGCTGTCGACCTATATTGGCGTCACCGTGACGCCGCAGGACGACAACAGCTTCAACGTCTCAGTCGGTACCGGTCAGCCTCTGGTGGTGGGCAGCACCGTCAGCCGTCTTGAGGTCGTTCCGGGGCAAAGCGACCCTAATCGTCACGAGATCCAGTTCGTCAGTGGCAACTCCAGGCAAGGGATCACTTCGCAGATCACCGGGGGCGAGTTGGGTGGGTTGATCCGCTATCGCGAAGAGGTTCTGGATTCGACGATGAATTCGCTTGGCCGGTTAGCACTTGCGGTCAGTGATCAGATCAATTCGCAGCAGACGCAAGGACTGGACCTAAAGGGGCAGGTTGGCGAAGCTCTGTTCGGCGATTACAACGCTGCATCGCTCATGGGCTTGCGAGCAACGCCGTTCCGCGGAAACACTTCAGCAGCCGATGCTTCGCTCCGCATCACCGATACCGGCAACCTGACGATCAGCGACTATCGCATGGAATTCGATGGTTCGAACTATTCCGCCAGGCGTTTGAGCGACAACGCCAGCATCACTGTAAGTACCAATGCTGGTCCACCGGCCTACCTCAGCTTTGCCGATAATGCTGGCAAGGATCAGGGATTCACGGTGGCTATCAGCGGCACGCCGAATGCGGGTGACAAGTTTTCGCTGCAGCCAACCAGGCGTGGTGCAACCGACATCAAAACCGTGCTCGACCAGGCGGATCAACTTGCATTCGCTGCTCCTGTGAGAGCGCAGAGCAATCTGCAGAATATCGGCAACGGCGTCATCAGCCAGCCGGAAACCACTGGCGCTGTGAATATCGGCACGCTCAAGACTGCTCTTTCCGCCGACATTACATTGACCTACAACAGCGGCAGTCCGCCATCCATCACGGGTGCTGGAGTCACTCAGCTAAGCCCTGCCGAGTTCACCCCAGGGCAGACCAATGAATTGTCTGTCACGATCGATGGCCACAGTTTCAAATTCACGGTCAGCGGCCGGCCACAGCAAGGTGACACCTTCACGATTGGATTCAATCAGAATGGCGTCTCGGATAACCGCAACGCGTTGAAGATGGTCAATCTTCAGACAAAACAGACAATCGGGGTTGATGGCGCTGTGCCTGGCTCAGGTAAGAGCTTCACTGATGGCTACGGCGAGCTGGTTGAGCGGGTCGGAACCCTCACGGCCCAGGCGCGGATGGACAGCGATGCCACCGGAGCGATTCTCAAGCAGGCTACCGACAACCGAGATTCACTTTCGGCAGTGAACCTCGATGAAGAGGCCGCCAACTTGATCAAATTCGAGCAGTACTACAATGCGTCCGCTCAAATCATTCAAGTTGCCCGCTCCATGTTCGATACATTGATTAGTACCTTTAGGTAACGGGCCCGACCATGCGCATCTCGACCTTGCAGGCGTTCAATAATGGCGTCAACGGCATACAGCGAAACTATGCCAATGCCACGCGGACACAAGAGCAGATCAGCACAGGCAATCGGATCCTGACGCCGGCTGATGATCCGGTAGCATCGGTGCGTCTGTTACAGCTGGAGCAGCAACAGAACGTACTGAGTCAGTACAACTCGAACCTCACGGCGGCAAAGAACAGCCTGACCCAGGAGGAAGTAACGCTCAATTCGGTGAATACCGTGCTTCAGCGTGTCCGCGAACTCGCGGTGCAGGCAGGTAACGGCGGGCTGGATCCCCAGGATCGCAAGGCCATCGCCGCGGAGTTGGGCGAGCGAGAGGATGAACTGCTATCGTTGATGAATACGCGTAATGCACGCGGTGAGTATTTATTTTCAGGGTTTCAGGGCAAAACCCAACCTTTCGTCCGCGGCCCCGATGGCAGCTACAGCTATCAGGGTGACGAAGGCCAAAGAAAACTCCAGGTCGCCAGCTCGTTGAATATTGCTATCAGCGACAACGGCAAGTCCGTGTTCCAGTCCGTGACCAACGCAGGGCGCTTGTCGATGAGCCCGGCGGCAGACACGATCGTTGCGCCAGCGGTGCGGTTGTCGGCTCCCCTGGTTAATGATGAGGTGGCATTCGCTGCTTTCGATTTTCCTGCCGGGGGCATCGAAGTTCGCTTCGCAGACCCAGCTGACCCCAAGAAATATGAAATCTATGAAGTGGGCGGCAGCACCGTTTTGAGTGCTGGACGATTGGATGAGGATGACAAGTCGAGCGACAAGCTTGTCTTTCGTGGGATGACGATCCATGTAGACGGTGTGCCGAGCGGAACTGAAACATTCACCGTTAACCGAAACGGGATGGAGAAGCAGGGCATTCTGGATACCATTTCCAGTCTCCGCAAATCCTTGGAAAACCCCGCTACAGGCAATAACGGAGTGCGTGACGCCGTTGCAGTGGCTTTGACAAACCTTGACCACGGCATGGTCAGTGTCGATCAGGCGCGGGGCAATATCGGCGCACGCTTGAATGTGATCGAGACTACCCAAACCGATAACGAAGATGTCGCCTTGGTCAACAAGGGCGTTCAGGCGGAGCTGCGAGAGTTGGACTACGCCGAAGCGCTGTCTCGCTTATCCATGCAAACGGTCGTTCTCGAGGCTGCACAACAGAGCTACGTGAAGATTGCAGGGTTGAGCCTGTTCAACATCATGCGCTAGTCGTACCTGCACGTTGTAAGAGGCATCGATCACAGAATCGCCTGCTCAGTTTGACATGCCGATGTTCCTGATTAGAGTGGTGTTGCGGCGCATGGAGTACCGCGCCGTAAAACCACACTCATAAGGACATGAAAAATGATTAGGACTTTCCTATCGGCATCGGTATTCGCATTGCTTACCGGCTTCGCAGTAAGCAGCTATGCAGCTAAAACCGAACCCGTAGCCCCCGCTTCAGCAGCCGTTGTTCAAGCTGCCCCAGTCAATTTGAATACCGCCGACGTCGAAACCCTGACCCGCGAGCTGAAGGGTATCGGCGAAACCAAAGCGAAAGCCATCGTTCAGTATCGTGAAGCTCACGGTCCGTTTACTTCGATTGACGAGCTGCTTGAAGTTAAGGGGATCGGCGCTGCAACGCTGGAAAAGAACAGGGCCAAACTCAGCCTTAATTGATCGGCTGTATTCAAAGAAAAAAACCGGTCTTTTGACCGGTTTTTTTTGCTTCTATCAACCCAATGGATTTTTTTTGCTACGGCTGGCTCGTACCGATATTTGTTCAATCGGAACGACATTGCTGAAGCTCTGTCTTCTTTAGAATGCAGCAACGCTGACCGATGTACGGTTTAAAGCCAAATTCGACTTAGAAATACGTTGACATGTGGCGGTTATGCACATTCATCAAGCTGACATCTCCGAATAAGCTGTGTGGTCTTATAAAAAACTCTCGACAATTATAAGTTACTGTTTTCTAAAGATTTTTATTGGGTGAACAAAAACTCGTCGATCTGTATGTAACCCGCGTCGTTTGGGCGTTTTGGAAGGTCATCCAGAATGTGTTCACAAGGTTATCCACAGGATCTGTGGATAATATCAATGCGCTTACGTGGCGCGGCTTTGAGGGGAGTCAACCATGAAGGCACCTTGGAAATTCCTGAAATATCTACCGCTCGCTCAGCGTGTACTGGCTCGTGGAAGACTACCTGTCGTGCTTTTGGCCGTTGCGCGCAAGCGTTCCGCCAAAGGCGGGCTGATCAAAGGGTTGCGTGAAGACCTAAGTTTGCTGCAGGCGCTGTGCGTCGCGTGGTGGCGGGGTGAGTACAGGGCTATCAGTAAGCCCGCTTTGGTCGCCGTAGTCGCGGGTCTGCTTTATTTTCTATCGCCCTTGGACGCCATACCAGACTGGATACCTGGGCTGGGCTTCGTTGACGATCTTGCCGTCCTGGCCTGGGTGATGCGCAAATGGGCCGATGAACTGCAAGCATTTCGGACGTGGAAAGGACGCCAACCTGCCGATGTATTAGCTGAAATTGATCGACTGCCTGCACCTGGCGAACCCATGGCTGATGACGTCGGCGGAGCTCGAGGCGTCTAGGACCAGTGGCCAATCTCCAATCGTTTATCGAAAGCGCCATGCCTTTCACGCTTTAGTGGGCTTTCGTCCACCAAAAAATCGCTCTCACGCTGTTAACATCCGATTTCATTTACGGAAACAATCAGCGAGGTAGCGGATGAGCGTTCAGATCATCATGCGTGACGGCGTGCCTGAGTACGCTGTTCTGCCTTGGGACGAATATCAAAAGCTGGTAGGCGCTCAAGGCCCGAGCACAGCCGTACCCGCGGCGGTTTATTCACCTGCCACGCTCCCTCGATTCGATGACCTTGCTGTCATCAGAGAGGCCAAGGGCATGAGTCAAGACGCACTAGCGCGTTCTGCCGGCATAAGTCCGGTGTATCTGAATCTCATCGAAAGCGGCGAGCGCGACCCCGGAGAACCAATACGCCGCGCGTTGGCCCGAGCGCTGGAGATCGACGGATGGGAGCAGCAAGCGTGAACGATAGCGCTCCGTCAGTACGTATCAGCAAGCAGCATTGGCTGGCACTGCTGAACGAATTGTCCGACGCCCGACGTCAGCATCACCTGGTTACCTATCGCGCTCTGATAGAGCGCCTTGAGTTGCCGGTTCCTGCGATGCAGACCCTTACTGCTGCCCTGGAGTATTTGGCTGCCCTCGATGCGCGTGCTGATCGGCCGTTGCGCAGTGCATTAGTGATCAGTCAAGGCGCGAGCAGATTGCCCAAAACCGGATTCTTCGAATGTGCAACGCGTTTGGGGCGCTTCTCCGGTCCTGCGGATGGTGCTGCCGCTGCGTCGTGGCACGCAGGTGAAGTAGCCCGCGTATTTGAATTTGATTATCCGGAGATGCCCTGATGCTGCATAAATTCCGGGCGCGCGTTGGTTACATGGTCGCCCGCAAATTGATGAGTGCTCGTTGGGCCGTTCAACATCCCAGAGTGTGGCGCTGGATTGAAGGGCAGTTTTCGCGGATGGCGGCTATTGGCGATACCAAGGCGCAGAGCTTCTACGGCCATATTCTGCTTTTCCGTGGTCAGGGCTACGGCGCACGGCAGGAGGGAATTCGACTGCTACGTTTAGCTGCCGAGAAAGGTGATGCAAAGGCCGCCTACCAGATGGGTGTGATTAGCCTGAGCGAAGATGCCACACACGGGCCAGACGGCGCTAAGGCCGCCCATTGGTGGTCGCGAGCGGTCGAGGCGGGGCACCCGCTCGCAGCTACCCGACTGGCTCAGCTATATCTGGCAGGCGGCCATGGGCTCGAGCGAGACACTCAAAAGGCGGAGCATTACAAGGCCAGTGCCGCCAAGTTGGGGTTGTGACCATCGGTGATATGCAGTTCGGGGTCCACTACGTGCAGACTGTATCCCGGTGCCTGCTTGGCCTGGCGTTTAGCTTCCGATGCAAGGCTGGCTAGCAGCGACGCATCCAGTTCATCGCTGGCGTTGGGCTTCAGCGGAACGGCGCCGACGGACAGAGAAAGCAAAGGGTAACGTTGCGACCCTCCTTGGCGAGCTTCGGCGATGAAGCAGCCCTCAGCCAGGTGTTCGCTGCGGTAAAACCGCCTGCAGCGTAATTCAAAGGCCTCGAATAGCTGTTCGATTCTTGAAGCCCAATCTCTCGAATCGATTACCAGCATGAAGTCGTCGCCCCCGATGTGGCCGACAAAATCTGAACCAGAGTCGATCAGTTCATTCAGGCATTGGGCGAGGCATAACAGAATCTCATCGCCCTTCGCATAACCGTAAAGGTCGTTGAAGGGCTTGAAGTTATCGATGTCCACATAGCAGATCACCGCTTCGCGGCGATGCCGCAGTAGCAGCGTCAGGCACTGTTGAATCGGAACGTTACCTGGCAACAGTGTAAGAGGGTTGGCATGCTGCGCCTGACGCACTTTCATTTCCGTAATCAGCTTAAGTACGTCGATCACGCGCCCGAGCCCGTGGTAACCGCCGTTGACTGTGATGACGAACTCTTCATCAATGCGCTGTCGCGCACGGCTGGTTAGCAGCCGGCTGACCTGCTGCAGAGAATGCCCAAGTTCAACGGCGAGGAAATCGTCAGTCATCAGCTTGGCGATTGGTTTTCGTGTGAGCAGATCGGTCGCAAAGGGTTTGAGCAGCGCTTCTGACAAAAGATTTCTGTGAACGATGCCGACCGGCACATTCGTTTCGTCAAGCACCGCGACTGAGTTCAGCGATGGCTGTTGCCGAAACATCGTCAATACCTCACCTGCCGGGTGCGAGCTAAGGACAGCGGATTGTCGCAAAACCAGTGCGGACAAGCCGGGCTGATCATCGTTGAGTGCATCTTCACGAGTACCGGCGTCCGGCAACAGAACGGTCGCATCCAGGTCCGCTTGTTCTGCAGGCCTCCCCAGCAGATACCCTTGGACGAGATCGACACCCATGTCCGAGAGAATCTCGAGCTCTTCGCTCAGCTCTATGCCTTCTGCGATGACAACGGCCCGCGATGCCCGGGCGATTTTCATGATGGACTCGACGAACTCGCGTTTGACGACGTCACGGTGAATGCCGTCAATGAAGTAGCGGTCGATCTTCACGTAGTCAGGCCGCAGCTCCGACCACATGCGCAAGCCTGAATACCCCGCACCCAGATCGTCGAGTGCGATTGAGAAGCCCATGTCACGATAATGATGCAGCGCGGCATCGAGCAGCTCAAAGTCATCTGTGGGGGTTTGTTCAGTCAGCTCGATAACGACATTGGCTGCGGAAATACCGTATTTGTGCAGTAGCTCCAGCGTACGCCCCGGTCTGTGAGTCACGTCAAGCAGTGTCTCCGGCGATACGTTGAGGAACAGCTTGCCTTGCAGCCGCTGCTGGGCATACCGGCGGCACGCGCTTTCACGACAGGTCATCTCCAACTCGTTCAAGCGCCCTGCGTGCCTAGCCGCGGCAAGCAGATTGATGGGGGAGTGCAGCGAGGTATTGGAGGGGCCGCGAGTCAGCGCTTCGTATCCCAGAATACGGCGCTCCGATAGCGAGACGATGGGCTGAAACAGGCTGGTGATGTCGCCGTGAGCAAGGATGAAATCCAGCGTGCTCAACTGCTCGGTGACGGTCATGTTGGTCTCATATTGGCGTGGAAATGCGAAGGGCCGCACATCGGCGGCCCTTCGTATTTCACGACGCTACGATGTCATTTTGATGACAGGCCGATGGCTAGCGCCCATTGGAGCTGGTCTTGGCCATTGCATCCTGCAGGCCCAGGTAATCGAGAAGAATACGACCGCTTTCCGATAGATATGCATCGTCTTCAGGTTTGATTTTCTTGTCTTCGATGTGTGGCGTCGTTTCGTCTTCACGCTCGAGTTTGGCCAAGGGCTCTTCACCTTTGGCTTTGCGCAACGTGTTCTCAAGAGTCAGCTGGCGGTTTTCGATAAGCTCCTGCTGGGCACGACGCTTCTCCTCGTTAAGGCTGATGGTCGTCTCGTGAGTCAGCTCTTGCGTAAGAGCGAGCCGATCTCGCGTAAAGACAAAATCAGGATTTTCATTGGTTCGCGCTTCGTGGCGTGCCTTGAGCTCGGCTAAGAACGGCTTGAAGGGGTTCATGTCCGGACTGATCGCCGCGCGGATGCTGTCCCACGGCATTGCTTCAGGCAGAGCGCTCTCGCCGATTTCCTTGGTGTCAACGTCAGCCGGATAGGAGATATCCGGGATTACGCCCTGATGCTGAGTGCTCTGTCCGGAGACGCGGTAGAACTTTGCCAGCGTCAGCTTCAGCTCGCCATGGTTGAGCGGCTGAACCGTCTGGACCGTGCCTTTGCCGAACGTCTGACCACCGACGATGAGGGCGCGGTGGTAATCCTGCATAGCGCCAGCGAAGATTTCCGACGCTGAGGCCGACAGGCGATTGACCAGCACGGCCAGGGGGCCTTTGTAGAACGCTCCTTGCTGCTCATCAGCCAAAACGTCCACGCGGCCATCGCTGTTACGGACCAGCACCGTCGGGCCTTTATCGATGAACAGGCCGGTCAGCTCGGTCGCCTCCTGAAGCGAGCCGCCGCCGTTGTTACGCAAGTCGATGACGATGCCGTCGACTTTTTCCTGCTCCAGCTCCGTCAACAGTTTCTTAACGTCACGGGTAGTGCTCTTGTAATCCTTGTCACCGGCGCGTAGCGCCTTGAAATCCAGGTAGAACGCAGGAATTTCGATCACACCGAGCTTGTAATCGCGGCCGTCCTGCTGAAGGTTGAGTACCGACTTCTTGGCAGCCTGCTCCTCGAGTTTCACCGCTTCACGGGTGATGGCGACAGTCTTGCTGCTCTGGTCATTCGGTGCGTTGCTTGCGGGAACCACCTCAAGGCGAACCACCGAGCCCTTGGGGCCGCGGATGAGCTTGACCACTTCATCGAGTCGCCAGCCGATGACATCGACCATTTCCTCGTTGTTCTGGCCCACACCCACGATCTTGTCCGCAGGCGCGATCTGCTTGCTTTTCTCTGCCGGGCCGGCCGGCACCAGGCGCACCACCTTCACGTACTCATTGTCGCTCTGCAGTACAGCACCAATCCCTTCCAGGGAGAGGCTCATGTTGATGTCGAAATTTTCCGCATTGTCCGGCGACAGATATTGAGTGTGCGGGTCGTAGGACTGCGCGAAGGCATTGATATAAGCCTGGAAAACATCTTCGCCACGCGTCTGCTCAAGACGAGAAAGCTGGTTCTTGTAGCGTTTGATGAGCAGTTCTTCGATGGCCTTCGACTCCTTGCCAGCGATCTTCAGGCGCAATATTTCATCTTTGACGCGTTTACGCCACAGGTCATCGAGTTCCCGCTCGTCTTTGGACCAGGCAGCGTTCTCACGATCGACGAGTAGTTCTTCATCAACGGTGAAATCGAAACTGTCCACGCCTTTTTCCAAAAGGCCCAATGCGTATTGCAGACGTGACTGCAACCGCTCCAAGTGGACCTTGTAGATTGCAAAGCCAGGCTCGAGATTGCCGTTCTTGAGGAAGTCATCGAACTGGTTTCGCCATTCCTTGAACTCGGCCAAGTCACCGGCGGTGAAGTAGCTACGTGATGGGTCGAGCATCTTTATATAGCTGTCGAATATTTTCGCCGAGCGTGCATCATTGAGCGGCGGCTTGTTGTAGTGATGGCGCTTGAGCAATTCGACAACGTTGAGGCTGGCGATCACTTGATCACGGTCGGGCTGCAGGTAATCCCACTGATTGCCCGCAGGCTTCGCAGTGGCGGTCGCGGCTTGAACGCCGAGCAGCAGCGCAACAAGACCGACGGTCAAGGATCGTTTGAATTCAAGGGGGCGACGCAGGGCTGTGTAGTAACGCATATTTGGCCATCAATCAGGCGCCGGGGCAGATTCGCCGGCGGAAAAAAACCACAGCCCGATGGCACCTGACGGCTCACGCCGTGACAGCGACCATTCCGAACTGGCGGGGGACCCCTTCGCACCACACGATACCGTATCGGTAGTTGACGAGATTAGACCGGGGTATCGCTATTGGTTCGAAATGGAAATTATCAGCGGCCTGCTACCGACGGTTAAGCGGGCGCAAGTAAGAAGCACTATGGAGGCAGCATCGAGGCATTGCAAGGTGAGCGACCGGCCTTATGAAGGTCATTGATCGCCACGGAAGCAGTGCAGCTTTCATGTCTTTGACAGGAAAGCTGCACTGCTGCACATCGCTCCGGTCATGCAGCGGGAAAGGTTCGCTGATGTCACCGTAATACACCAGATACCAGCGGTACTGTGTTCATGGCCTCAGGGTAGTTCAGCGCTTGAGTAGAACGCAGCGAGAACCTTGACCAGATGCGCCAGATCCTGACTGCCCGCCAGCTCGCGTATGGAGTGCATGCCGAAGGTGGGCAGCCCAATGTCCACTGTACGTACCCCCAGCTGACTCGCGGTGATCGGACCAATGGTTGAGCCGCAGCCCATGTCGCTTCGGGTGACGAAGCTCTGCACGGAGACTTCATTCTCCAGACAGAGATGACGGAAGAAACCGGCAGTTTCGCTACTGGTTGCGTAACGCTGATTGCTGTTGACCTTGATCACTGGGCCGGCATTGAGCTTGGGACCGTGGTTGCCGTCGTGTTTGTCACTGTAGTTGGGGTGCACTGCATGAGCGTTATCGGCCGAAATCAACAGCGAGCGGTTGATACTGCGCTGAAAGTCCTCACCCTCAGGCACTAAACGGCGCAGAACCTGCTCGAGGAACGGACCGTCTGCGCCGCAGATCGAGGCTGAGCCGACTTCCTCGTGATCGGTGCAGACCAATACGCAAGTTTCCTCTGGGCCGGCTTTCAACAATGCCTGAAGCCCGGCAAAACAGGACAGCAGATTATCCAGGCGGGCGCCGGCGATGAAATCGCCATTGAGGCCGATGACGGCGGCGCTTTGCGTATCGTAGAAGCTGAGCTCGAAGTCCAGTACCACGTCAGCGACCAGGCCATGCTCACGACTCAGCTGGTCGGCCAGTAGCGCGCGAAAATCAGGGCGTTCTTCACTGGCAACTTGCGCCAGAACCGGTGGCAGTTCGGTCTGGGGATTGATGGCCCAACCCTGGTTGGCTTCGCGGTTAAGGTGAATAGCCAGGCTGGGGATCACCGCAATCGGAAGTTTAAAGTTGATCAGCTGACTTTCGATCTTTCCGTCACGGCTATAGGTTACGCGGCCGGCCAGTGACAGATCGCGATCGAACCAGGGCGCTAGCAGCGCACCACCGTAGACTTCAACACCGAGTTGCCAAAAGCCCTGACGCTGCAGTTCCGGCTGCGGCTTGACCCGCAGGCAGGGGCTGTCGGTATGGGCGCCGACCAGGCGCATGCCATGTTCGACGACTGATTTGGTGCCGAGCTGAAACGCAATGATCGCGGAGTCGTTGCGGGTCACGTAGTAACGTCCGCCCAACTCGGTATGCCACGTCTCGCTCTCATTCAGCGGCTTGTACCCAGCGGCCTGGAGAGCCTGTGCCAGATTGGCGGTGGCGTGAAAGGGGGTGGGAGAGGCCCTTAGGTAATCAATAAGGCCTTGGTTGAGTTCTTCGCGCATGACGAGCTCCAGACTGCGAGGCGTCAAAGTCTATAGCATTCATCGTTGGGGGGATAAGCTCAAGGACTGAAGGCCATCTGCACCGCGCCAATGACAGCGGTGCATCTGAATCGCGTCGAGCCACAACCTCGAAGAGATGCCAGTGCTTGGGAGTTCCCACCGCAGTCTTGCCATCGCGCTCGAACTCGCAAAAATCATCTATGGACCAGCCCTTGAAGAGTTTCAGCACTTCCTCTCGTCCGTGAATGGTGAGTCCTTTTGCCGCCCAATCGTCGCGTGGGCCGAAGAAATGACCGGAAAACCACCCACCCTGCCCAAGCGAATCGGAGATGCTCCTCCACAACTCATCAAAGTGTTCCGGCTGACAGAAGGGGAGGGAAAAGCTGGCATTGACGAAGTCCACCACAGGTAAGGAGCGGACGTCTTCGAATGTCCAACATAGCGTGGCGAGCTTATCCGGCGAATAGCAAGCCGCCTGCTCGCGCAGGATCTCCAATGCCCTGACGTCTTGATCGAGTGCAGTGACCGTCCAGCCTTCCGCTAGCAGCTGCAGGCTGTCGCGACCGGCGCCGCAACCGAGATCAAGCGCCTGGCCCGGATCTTCAGCGCGACGGGCGAGCGCCTTTAGCAGGCTAGGATGCGCCGGTGCGCCGCGGGTTGCGTCTAGAAAATCGCGCATCAGAACGGAGCTGGGCAGGTGAACCGCAGGCGCTGGCCAGTTTGTGGATGTGTCAGTGAAAGCATGCTGGCATGCAGGCAGAGCCGATCATGCGCTGTCAGCGCTTGCTCGTGGGCATAAAGTCGATCACCCAACAGTGGGTGGCCGATGGAAAGCATATGCACACGCAATTGATGGGAGCGGCCGGTGATTGGTGTCAGCTCAACGCGGCTGTAGCTGCCGCAGCGCTCCATCACGTGCCAGTACGTCAGGGCGTGCTTGCCCAGTTCGTGATCAACTACGTGTCGAGGCTTTGTTGGCGGGTCGTAGCGAAGGGGTAGATCGATGCTTCCACTGTCCTGCTCGGGTTTTCCCCAGCATAGCGCGGTATAGGCTTTTTCCGTTTCTCGATCGTGAAACTGGCGCGACAGCTCGCGATGGCTATCAGCATCGCGAGCTAGGACGATCAGGCCAGAGGTTTCCCAGTCCAGGCGGTGGACAATGCGCGCCTCTGGATAGCCGTTTTCCTGCAGGCGGGTTACCAGACAGTCCTTGTTGTCATCGGCGCGGCCCGGAACCGACAGGAGAAGGGTGGGCTTGTTGATCACCAATAGCGCGGCGTCCTGATGGACGATTTGAACGTTGCTCAAGGGCATCTATGAATTCCACAAACGACATCGGCGACCGAAGTCGCCGACGAGCCAGTGCAGCACACGCTGACCTGCTGCCTGGCCTGATCGCTTAGCGATCAGGCAGGGTGATGTTCAGTTCGAGGATCGAGCAGCTGCCCTGATCTTCCAGTGCTACCTGAACCTGGTCGCTATCAATGTTCACGTACTTGCGAATCACCTCGACCAGTTCTTTCTGCAGTGCCGGGAGGTAATCCGGCTGCGTCCGCTGGCCGCGCTCATGGGCGACGATGATCTGCAGGCGTTCCTTCGCGATATTGGCTGGCGTTTCCTTCTTCTTGCGTTCACGAAAGAAGTCGAGAAGGTTCATTCGCGGCCTCCGAACAGGCGTTGGAGAAAGCCCTGCTTTTTCACGTCCAGGAAGCGATGGTTCACTTCCTTGCCCAACAGACGATCCACGGCATCGCTGTAGGCCTGACCGGCATCGCTCTGGTCATCAAGAATGACCGGCACACCCTGGTTTGACGCTTTGAGGACCGCTTGCGATTCGGGAATTACGCCCAGCAGGCGAATCGAGAGAATTTCTTCTACGTCTTCGACGCCGAGCATTTCCCCTTTGACCACACGCTCCGGGTTGTAGCGGGTGAGCAGAAGATGTTCCTTGATCGGCTCGTCGCCGTTTTCGGCGCGGCGCGACTTGCTGGCCAGAAGCCCCAGCATACGGTCCGAGTCGCGAACCGAGGATACCTCTGGGTTGGTCACCACGATGGCTTCGTCGGCGAAATACATCGCCAAATGAGCGCCTTTTTCGATACCGGCAGGAGAGTCGCAGATGACGAACTCGAAGTTCTGAGCCAGTTCATCGATGACCTTGCCGACGCCTTCGAGAGTCAGTGCATCCTTGTCGCGGGTCTGGCTGGCGGCAAGGACATAGAGGTTTTCGAGACGCTTGTCCTTGATCAATGCCTGGGTGAGGGTCGCATCGCCCTGAATGACGTTGACGAAGTCATACACCACGCGACGCTCGCAGCCCATGATCAGGTCCAGGTTACGCAGACCGACGTCGAAGTCGACGATGACGGTCTTGTGGCCGCGCAAGGCGAGGCCGGTACCGATGGCGGCGCTGGAAGTCGTTTTACCGACGCCACCCTTGCCGGAAGTGACTACGAGGATCTTGGCCAAGGTGATTCACCCTAAATATGAAGTCGGGACCGTTGCCGAATCGGCTCACAGTGCGCCCGTTTTGGTGCTTGAAAATTCGCGGCAGTATCCGTTAAAGGCGTGTGATGTTCAACACATCGCCGGATAGCCTCATCTGCACGGCTTCGGCCCAAAGTGGGTCGCGTCGCAGGTCTTCGGCTACCTTGTAATGCCCGGCAATCGAGACCATTTCAGCAGCCAGCTGCTGGCAGAAAATACGTGCGTTGGTGTCACCCTTGATGCCAGCCAGGGCGCGCCCACGCAGGGGACCGTACACATGGATATTCCCATCGGCGAGAAGTTCCGCGCCGGGGCTGACGGCCGCCAGCACGATCAGATCGCCGTCTCTGGCGTAGATCTGCTGACCGCCGCGGATCGGAGTGGTCACCACGCGAGTGGGCCGATAGCTCGGCTCGGCAGGCTTGGGAGGTTCAGCGGGCGTTTTGCTGGCGAGGTCCAGCTTGCGCTCCTTGGCGCCTGAGGGCGGCAAGACCGGGAGATCGAGTGCACCAGCCGCACCTATGATCTGCGGATCGGCTGACCGCAATGCCAGTGTCCTTAGGCCACGCTTGCGGCAGAGCGCGATGAGCGCCGGTAGGTCGAGATTGCACTCGGCGGGTAGCTTGTCCAGCGCGAGGACCAGCGGGGTGTTGTTGAAGAAGTCAGGTGCCTGTTCGACCTTCACAGCCAATTGCTGATCGAGACGCTCCAGGTCGTTCTGCGCCAGTTCCAAGATGGTGATGGCGAGCATGCTGCCCTTGAGCTGGAAAACAGGGGCTTGGTCGAGATGATCGGCTTGGCTCATGGTCTGCCTGCTGCGGTAAATGGCGAGGACTTATAACGGGGCGGATCGCAGGCTGCAAGTATTCGCGGCGGTATCGGATGGATGCCGTGCATCGAGACGCAGCCGCATCGGCAGGTGATTTGTGGCTAGAATGCCCGCTTTTATCGGTTCGAGCTTGCTGATGGATCGCCCCCGTTTTAGTCGTGCATTTATGAATCCGCGTTACTGGCCGTTATGGTTGGGCTTCGGCTTGCTGTGGCTGGTTGTGCAACTGCCGTATCGTCTGCTGTTGCTTTTGGGGCGTGGCCTCGGCGAATTGATGTACCGCTTTGCCCGCTCTCGGCGGCACATCGCGCGTCGCAACTTGCAGCTGTGTTTCCCGGAAATGAACGAGAACGAGCGCGAGCGCCTGCTGCGCGCCAACTTTGCTTCGACCGGAATCGCCTTTTTCGAAATGGCGATGAGCTGGTGGTGGCCCAAGTCCCGACTGCAGCGGCTGGCGCATATCGAGGGGCTCGAGCATCTGCAGCAAGCCCAGGCCGAAGGGCAGGGTGTGATCCTGATGGCGCTGCATTTCACTACCCTGGAAATAGGCGCGGCTTTGCTCAGTCAACGACACACCATTGATGGCATGTACCGCGAGCACAAGAATCCTGTATTCGATTTCGTCCAGCGCAGAGGTCGAGAGCGGCACAACCTAGATGCCAGCGCTATCGAGCGTGAAGACGTCAGAGCCATGCTCAAGGTGTTAAGGGCCGGTCGAGCGATCTGGTATGCGCCCGATCAGGACTATGGTCGCAAGCAAAGCCTGTTCGTGCCCTGGTTCGGCATCAACGCGGCAACAGTGACAGCAACCACCAAGTTCGCACGGTTGGGTAGAGCGCGGGTGGTTCCCTACACCCAAGAGCGTCTTGCAGACGGGTCAGGCTACCGGTTGGTGATCCATCCGCCGCTGGCTGATTTTCCGGGTGAAAGCGAGGAGGCCGACTGCCGCCGCATCAATGACTGGGTGGAGGACGCAGTACGGCAGCATCCTGAGCAGTATCTCTGGGCTCACCGCCGTTTCAAGACTCGCCCGGAAGGCGAGCCGAGTCTGTATCGCAAACGACCCAAGAAACCGGTCAGTCTGTAAACACACCCTCGCGCACGTCACGCAGGGCTTGCTCTATCTCCTCACGGCTGTTCATCACGAAGGGACCGTATTGAACGATCGGCTCTTCGATCGGGCGCCCGGCCAGCAGCAGAACCCGGGCGCCGCTGGCTGATGAGAGGCGCAGCGCGCCTTCGTCCGAGAGTCTGGCCAGCTGGTTCTTGGCAACTGTCTCTCCGCTCACTGAAACCTCCCCCTCGAACACGTAAAGCAGCAGCCGGTGACCTTCAGGAAGGGTGGGCTCGATGTCGCTGCCGGGAGGTAGCTGAAGGTCGTAAAGCTGCGGGTCGGTATCTGGACGCTCGACTGCACCCGGTTGATCAAGGCCATCGGCGCGGAAACATCCTGCGATCACCACCGCCTCGATGCCGCACGGCAGCCTGACTTTAGGTATTTGCGCAGGGGCGAAGTCGCGATAGTCCGGGTCGCTCATCTTGCTTGCTGCAGGGAGGTTCAGCCACAGCTGAAAGCCGCGCATCAGGCCATTTTTCTGCTCTGGCATTTCGCTGTGAATCACGCCCCTGGCGGCGGTCATCCATTGCACGCCACCGCTTTCCAGCAGGCCGACATTACCCAGATGATCTTCATGGCGCATGCGCCCTTCGATCATGTAGGTGATGGTTTCGAAGCCGCGATGTGGGTGGGGTGGAAAGCCCGCTATGTATTCGTCCGGGTTATCCGATCCGAACTCGTCGAGCATGAGAAAGGGGTCGAATCGCTCCGGGGCTGCGCCGCCGAACAAACGGGTAAGGCGTACGCCGGCTCCGTCGGATGTCGCACGACCGGTACTGATGGCAAGGATTTCACGTGTGGACATCGGGGCTCGTCCTCAATTATGGATGGACGAAGCGTAAAGCGAGTCGCCCGAACGAAGGATGCGAATTCCTTTTGGTTCGTATCGGGCAATCCGATCATTCCTCGATCTGCAACTCCCGAGCACGGGTGTAGACGTAACGTACCTTTTCATACTCGAACGGCGAGTTGAGCTGCCCGTAGCGGAGATTGGTGGTATGCCGCAGGTCGATCAGACGCAACGCCGTGAGACCGAACTCGCCGCCGCTGGCTTCGGCGTAGCTGAAGTAATCGACCTGCCGCTCAACCCCGAAATCCACTGCCTGGCCAGCGGTGTCGCGCAGGTTCGACGGTCCGAGTGCAGGCAATATGAGATAGGGTCCATGCGGAACGCCATAGAAGCCGAGGGTCTGGCCGAAGTCTTCCTTTTGGCGGGGCAGACCCATGCGAGTCGCTGGATCCCAAATCCCGCCGACGCCGAGTATGGTGTTGAACAGCAGACGTGCAGTAGTGCTCATGGCCCGCTCGCCCTTGAACTGCGCCACGCTGTTGAACAGTGTCGGTATTTCACCGAGGTTACTGAAGAAATTGCTCACGCCGGTACGCACGACCCGAGGTGTGACGTAGCGATAACCGCGCACCGCCGGCAGCATCACCCACTGATCCAGGCGATAGTTGAAGTAGTACATACGCCGGTTCAGCGATTCCCAGGGATCGTAGATATTCAGGGCGTCGAAGGTCGCCCGTTCGAACTCGCGCTGGTCCAGGCCCGGGTTGAACTCAAGATTACGCAGAGGATTGGTGAAACCGTCCTCGTCCGGGGTGGCGGTCTGGGCATTGGCAAAGCCGCTGGCAAGCACCAGCGCGGCAAGCAGGGATCGTCTAACCACGAAAGAACTCCAGCATGTCGTGGGCGTTGACCCGGTATTCGAGATTGCCGCAGTGGCCGCCAAGGGGGTATAGCGTCATTCGGTCACCAAAAGTGCGGCGCAGAAATCCAAGGTCGCCAGCTCCGAGGATGATGTCGTCGGCGTTATGCATCACGCCAATCTTCGGGCTGTCGCGCAGATAATCCTCAAGTGCGTACAGGCTCACCTGTTGGATGAGCTGAGCCATGCTTCCGCCGTCCTGCTGAGCACGCCACATAGGAATCAGTTGCTCGGTGATGTAGCAGTCGAAGTCGCAGAGCAGTGCGCGCCGGAAGAATGGCTCGAGACTGGTCCCTTCGTTGATCGGGTAGTCGGGCGGCACGATCAGACCGCGGCGATTGATCAGGTCGGAGGTAAACGCGATGTCGGCGGCGGAGAAGCGGAACACCGAGCCGATCAGCATGGCCAACTGTTCGTCTGTCAGGCGCAACGCCGATTGCTGGAAATCGAAGAGCATCGCTTCGTCGAGGTTGATCGCGCCCTGCTGGCGATAGTAGCGAGTGAGCTTCTCCAGGACTACTTCATAAAAGGTGGTAGTGCTGTCGATGGCCTCGACTCGCGTCTGGACCAGCTTGTCGAGATTCTTGATCGATGTGTAGAGGTTGACCGGCGGGTTGATCATCAGCACCCGCTTGAAATTAAAGCTTTGCCGCGTCTCGTCGAGCTTGCTGACGAATGCCGCGTTGAGTGCGCCGAGGCTATAGCCGGTGAGGTTGAATTCGGTGACGGGCAGGTCGTGATGCCGCGCGCGGACTGCCTGCATCACACGGTAAAGGTCCTTGGCATCATCGGGGCTGTATCCCGGCGTACCGTAGCGTGAAGCCGCTGCGATGAAGTCGAAGCTCGTCGGTGAGGAGAGCTGCACCACATGGTACCCAGCGCCGTAATACAGTCGCTTGAGCGCCTCGGTCTTGCCTGCCGAGAAGCTACCGCCAGTGCCTGAAATGATGAACATCAATGGTGCCGGGCCCGGTTGCTTCGCCAGCCGGTAGGTCAGCCTTTTAACCGCCCAGAAGTTTTCCGGCAGGATGAATTCGCGCTCCGGTCGAAGGCGCAGGCTGTAGTCGGCCTGGTCGATATCATCATCGGAAGGCACCTCGATACGTAAAGCTGCAGGCGTCGTGGCGATGGTTGCCTCGAAGGGGTTGTGCAGTGGGTAGCCATACTGCTCGGCGCTGATATCCGCGGCGTGGGCGGGCGCTACGATCAGGGTCAGCAGCGCGGTCAGGCACAGCAGCTGTCGCATGTTAGTTAACTCTCTTAGGAAACGCGTCATGGACGGCAAAGTCGTAGGTCCTGGCTGCAGCTGCTAATAATTGCAGGGTGTCGGTAATCACCGCCACTGCCACATGGCTTGGAACGGATGAGCTGACAAGGCCCTCCAGCGGGGTATTGACCGTCATCTGAAGGTTTTCAACCACCCCCGGAACCTCGAGTGATTAGGCCTGCGGCTCACTCTGAAATATGAGGCGGTGCGAATAGTGAGCAACATCGGGTCTGGTGGTCCATCATTGACCACAAGCAAGCGGGCTGGTTGCGTTTCGGTGGGCGGTCAGCTGGTAGTGTGCGCTGCGTCACATATAGCCTGGGTTGCACAGCAGTTCCCGATCATCGGGAACTGCTAGCCAACTCCGCTCAGCCTTCTTGTGCCCAAATTCAAAGTGCCCCTGCGTCGAGTTTGACGTCCCGATCATATATGCGGAGTTCTACTCGATGCGCCTTGCCCAGTTCATTCTCGACAATCTCGAGCCCATCCTGCAGGCATGGGAAGACTTCGCCAAGTCGATCGTGCCGGCGTCCACGACCATGGATTCCAGCGATCTGCGCGACCACGCCGAACAGATGCTAAAAGCAATCGTCGCGGACATGAACTCCGAGCAGACGACCGCCGAACGGATCGGCAAGTCCCAAGGCAACAACTCCCCCGACCAGGATGACGAAACCGCCGCACAAACCCATGCGGTGACCCGCCTTTTGGCCGGGTTCTCCCTTGAACAGATGGTGTCTGAATACCGAGCCTTGCGTTCCAGTGTGCTGATGCAGTGGCTGAATCAGATCAAGAGTGGTACCGATTTCGAAGTCGAGGACATGACGCGCTTCAACGAGGCGATCGACCAGGCACTTGCGGAATCCATCGCTCGTTATTCTCAAGCGGTCAGAGCATCGCAGAACATTTTCCTGGGCATCCTGGGGCATGACCTGAGAACTCCCTTGGGCGCGGTGTTGCTAGGTGCAGAAGTGCTCCTGCTCACCGAAGACCTGGGGCCGCGGCAGACCAAGATGGCGTCGCGTATCTATACCAGCGTAAAGCGCGCAAACAAGATCGTCAGTGACTTGCTCGATTTCACTCGCTCTCAGATCGGCACTGGGATACCCGTGCAACTGGCAGAAACCAATCTGGTGGCTGTGTGCGAAAGCATGGTCGACGAGGTAAGGGCTTATCATCCGGAGTGCGAAATCGTATTCGATTCGAGTGCAGAGCTGACAGGCCAATTCGACGCGGCGCGCATGGAACAGGTCTTTTCCAATCTCATCGGCAATGCGGTTCAGCACGGTCGCGACGCTTCACCCATCAGGGTCAGTCTGCAGGCCAAGCGTGGGCACGCCGTGTTTACCGTGCGAAATCAAGGCGATCCGATTGCCAAGGATGCACTGCCCTATATCTTCAACCCCATGAGCCGGCATTCCCAGTACGCAACACAGGAGCGGGGCCCGGGCGCTGGGCTGGGCCTGGGCTTATATATCGCGGGGGAGATCGTCTCTGCCCATCAGGGACGCATCGAGGTGGAGTCTCACGTCAATTCCGGTACCGTTTTCGTCGTGACCTTACCGCTCACTTCGCCTGTGGTCGGCAACGACGCCTGACAGAGCGCGCCATCAAAGACCAATCATCAAGCCTGATGATGCAACCATGCATGGGCCGGGATCTCGGCGGGCGGTGCCTGACGCTTGTCCAGACGCTGCCAGATCTTTTCATGAAAGTAGAACCCCACCGAGTTGCACAGCGGTTCGATCGCCGCCACCAAGCCACCGGCAGCTAGGCTGCCGGTGAGGGCATAAGTGACCGAGAAGGCGATACAAAAGTGCATCAGGGTGAAGGTCACGGTCTTGATCATGGGTGTCACCTTTGGATTCATACGAGAATTATTCTCTGTTGAGATGCAGTCTTGTCTTTCCTTCGGAACATTGGTAATCGCCTTCTTCGATGGCTCGAATTGAGCGTCTCTATAATTCCCCTAGATTCGAACAAATGCGTCTAGAACGGGCATTACAGCAAAATAAAAACCAGACTATGGTCGAGTGGTGTTCGCTTTGGCTGTCTCTAAAGTAGCCGCCTCGTCCGCAACAGCGGAGATGGGTACTGTGGAGAAAGCTAATGCAGAACGAAGAAATCTATCGGCAGATCTATGCCAACCCGCGGTTTCAGGAACTGGTCGCAAAACGCGGTCGATTTGCATGGCTGCTGTCGGCGCTAATGCTTGGTGCCTACCTCGCGTTCATCCTTCTGATCGCATTCGAACCCGCGATTCTTGGCATTCCTCTTGGGGCGGATACCGTTACTACCTGGGGCATCCCGGTGGGTGTCGGTGTGATCTTCATGGCGTTCATTCTCACTGGCATCTATGTCCAGCGGGCCAATGGCGAGTTCGATCGCATCAATCAGGAAATCCTCGAAGAGGCTCAAAAATAATGATCATGCGCCTCTTGTTCGCCGCCGTTCTCCTGGCTGCGTCGCCCTTGTTGCTCGCTGACGCCATCACTGGCGCAGTCGAGAAACAGCCGACGAACTACACCGCCATCTTCATGTTTGTGGCGTTCATCGTTTTCACCATGGGCATCACCAAGTGGGCAGCCAAGCGCAATACGTCCACGGCCGACTACTACACCGCCGGGGGCAGCATCACCGGGTTCCAGAACGGTTTGGCGATTGCGGGCGACTTCATGTCGGCCGCGTCATTCCTGGGTATTTCGGCGCTTGTATATACCAGCGGCTATGACGGACTGATCTATTCCATCGGCTTTCTGGTTGGATGGCCGGTGATTCTCTTCCTGATGGCCGAGCGACTTCGCAATTTGGGCAAGTTCACCTTCTCGGATGTAGCCTCCTATCGCCTCGGCCAAACCCAGATCCGCATCCTGTCGGCCTTCGGCTCGCTGATTGTGGTGGCGTTCTACCTGATCGCGCAGATGGTGGGCGCCGGCAAGTTGATTCAGTTGCTGTTCGGCCTGGACTACTACGTGGCTGTGGTGTTGGTCGGTGTGCTGATGGTCATGTATGTACTATTCGGCGGGATGCTGGCGACGACCTGGGTGCAGATCATCAAGGCTGTCCTGTTGCTTTCTGGCGCTAGCTTCATGGCCATCATGGTGATGAAAGCCGTGAACTTCGACTTCGGCAGCCTCTTCGCCGAAGCGGTGAGCATCCACGAGAATGGTTCGGCAATCATGAGTCCGGGTGGCCTGGTCTCCGACCCGATCTCGGCGATATCCCTTGGGTTGGCGCTGATGTTCGGTACGGCCGGACTGCCGCACATCCTGATGCGCTTCTTCACTGTTGCGGATGCCAAGGAAGCCCGTAAGAGCGTGTTTTATGCGACCGGCTTCATCGGCTACTTCTACATCCTGACCTTCATCATCGGCTTCGGCGCAATTCTGCTGGTCAGCACCAATCCTGAGTTCAAGGACGGGGCAGGCGCCATCATCGGCGGGACCAACATGGTGGCGATCCACCTGGCCAGCGCGGTGGGCGGCAATCTGTTCCTTGGCTTCATCTCCGCCGTGGCCTTCGCCACTATTCTCGCGGTCGTTGCCGGTCTGACGTTGGCCGGTGCCTCGGCTGTTTCCCATGATCTCTACGCTTGCGTGATCAAGAAGGGCAAGGCGAAGGAAGAGGACGAGATGCGGGTTACCAGGATCACCACGTTGAGCCTGGGTGTATTGGCAATCCTGCTGGGCATCATCTTCGAAAAGCAGAACATCGCGTTCATGGTCGGTCTTGCGTTCTCGATCGCAGCCAGCTGTAACTTCCCAGTGCTGTTCCTCTCGATGTACTGGAAAGGACTAAGCACACGCGGCGCTTTGATCGGCGGTTCGCTGGGCCTCGCTACTGCGTTGATCCTGACCGTCATCAGCCCGACCGTATGGGTCGATGTGTTTGGCTATTCCCAAGCCATTTTCCCGTACAAATACCCAGCGCTGTTCTCAATGATCGTGGCGTTCGCTGGAATATGGTTCTTCTCGGTCACCGACAAGTCGAGGTCGGCGAACCTGGAGCGGGAGCGGTTCTTCTCGCAGTTCGTTCGTTCGCAGACCGGGCTCGGTTCCAGCGGCGCGGTTGCTCACTGACCGCTGAGCGATATGTTGAGAGGCAGCCCTCGGGCTGCCTTTTTTTTCGCCTTGAGAATATTGCTGTGGCTTGAGAAAGAAGCATCAAATCGGGCACGAGACATGACCGTCATTCAGCATTTCGATAGAGGCCGGAGCCTGCGTTGGCTTTCGCTAGACTCCTGGCAACTCAACGAACAAAAGGTTACAAACGATGCAAAACCGCATGATGGTCACTGGTGCCGGTTCCGGCCTTGGTCGCGAAATCGCCTTGCGATGGGCGCGCGAGGGCTGGCAATTGGCCCTGTCGGATGTCAACGAGGCCGGCCTGGCAGAAACTCTGAAAATGGTGCGCGAAGCAGGCGGCGATGGGTTCACTCAACGTTGCGACGTTCGTGATTACAGCCAGCTGACCGGCCTGGCGCAGGCCTGCGAGGCCAAGCTCGGCGGTATCGACGTGGTGGTCAATAACGCGGGCGTCGCATCGGGCGGTTTCTTCGATGAACTGTCGCTGGAAGACTGGGATTGGCAGATCGCGATCAACCTGATGGGTGTGGTCAAGGGCTGCAAGGCTTTTCTGCCGCTGGTGCAGGCCAGCCATGGCAAGATCATCAATATCGCCTCCATGGCCGCATTGATGCAGGCGCCCGGGATGAGCAATTACAACGTGGCAAAAGCTGGTGTGGTCGCCTTGTCCGAAAGCCTGCTGGTCGAACTGAAGCAGCAGAATGTAGGCGTGCATGTGGTATGTCCATCATTCTTCCAGACCAATCTGATGGACTCCTATCGGGGGCCGACTCCGAACATGAAGGCGCAGATCAGCAAGCTGCTTGAAGCTTCGCCCATTACTGCCGCAGACATCGCTGACTACATCTATGGCCAGGTTGCCGAAGGCGTCTTCATGATCCTCCCGCACGAGGAGGGACGCATGGCCTGGAAGATCAAGCAGCAAAACCCGCAGGCGATCTACGACGAAATGGCGGTGCTGGCGGAGAAGAAGCGCAAGAAAAGCAAAACCTGACCAGGCGGTCCGTTTTGCTTGCCGTGATCCGGGGTCGGGAGTAGGGTTGCCTGTCCGATCCCGTCCGACCTCATGGATTCACTGTGAAAAACCCATCTCGCTGGCTGCTCATGCTGGCTCTGGTGCTTGCCGCCATCAATCTTCGCCCCGGTATCACATCTTTTGCCCCATTGATCGAGCGCATCGCCGAGGAGCTTAGCCTCAGCAGAAGCCTGATCAGCCTCACCACTGCATTACCTGTTCTGCTGATGGGGTTGCTGGCGCCTCTGGCGCCGCGGTTGGCCGTACGTTTCGGGTTGGAGCGCACGATCGCTTCCTGCCTAGCGCTCATCGGGGTTGCACTGCTGCTGCGGCTGTTTGGTGAGAACCCGGTGATGTTGATTGGGACGGCTGCCATGGTGGGTGCCGGTATAGCTGTTGCAGGGCCGCTGTTGTCGGGTTTCATCAAGCGGTACTTCCTCGACAGCATGGGCAAGACGGCGGCGTTTTACTCGCTCAGCATGGCGGTTGGCGGGACTATCGGTGTAGTGCTGACCGCGCCCGCCACTCAGGTGCTGGGGCAGCGCTGGACACTGGGCCTGGCGCTTTGGGCAATCCCTGCACTCCTGGCGCTGGTCGTATGGTGCCGACTGCCCAACCAGCCTGAAGCTGCCGTTGAACACCGCGCGGGCCTGCCTTGGGGGCAGCCCCGCGCCTGGCTGGTGAGCATCTATTTTGCGCTGCAGGCCGGTCTTTTCTATGCGTTGGCGACCTGGCTGGTGGCGCGCTATCACGAAGCCGGATTCAGCCTTCTACAGAGCAACGCCTTCTTCAGCGGCTTCATGCTGATAGGGCTGCCGAGTGCCTTCGCCATGCCCTGGCTAGCGCAGCGCTTCGGCAACCGACATCTGATGATGGCGGGGTGCGGGGTGCTGGCCACCGCTTGCTTGTTTGTCATCGCATGGTTTCCTCAGGTCACGCCCCTGATGACTTGCATGCTGTTGGGCGTGGCGTTGAACGGGACATTTTCCATGTCGCTCGTATTGCCGATGTACGAAGCGACTACGCCGCTGGCTGTGAGTCGGCTGACGGCGATGATGCTTTGTACCGGTTACTCCCTCGCGTGCTTCAGCCCGGTGTTGACTGGTCTGGGGCGTGACATCGCCGGTGACTACCGCTGGCCATTTCT
The DNA here is from genome assembly GCF_003696365.1 of Stutzerimonas zhaodongensis. Lineage (GTDB taxonomy): Bacteria > Pseudomonadota > Gammaproteobacteria > Pseudomonadales > Pseudomonadaceae > Stutzerimonas > Stutzerimonas zhaodongensis. The sequence continues at coordinate 229,794 of NZ_RFFM01000002.1, read as the reverse complement.
GGTCCTGGCGGGCATGTCGGCATTGATGTCAGTACTCGCTTTCCGCCTGGCGCCTCGGCTGGATCCCGCGGCGGGCAGCTCTCGCTGAAGGCCTTCGCGAGAGGTTGTGGTCTGCGTCACTATTGCGCAGCGCCGTCTCGTTCAATAGGGCGCAGGTGCTGGAAGACGGGCTGAATTTGGCTACCATCGTGGTCTTTGAATCGAGAGTCGCCCAGTGGAGCCGGAATCCATCCTCTATGGCAGCATCCGTGGCTGGCCTTCATCCGACCCTGATGAATGCGGGCAACGCCGTGCAGTGAATCGCCGCGCGCTGGATCGCCTGCCACAGGGCGACGGCTGGCCCTTCATCGGCCGGGAGATGTTTTCCTGTTGCGCGGAGGAGGGCCTCTATCAGACCCAGGTTATTCACTTCGGCGCCAGCTACCGTGCGATCGAGTACGAGTGGGCGCTCTGGGTACGTCACTTCGAGGCATTGCTGCATGAACTCTACTGGACGAGCGCGGTAGTTCATCTGGAAACCGAGCTCAACGGCACCCATACCTTTCGTTGGGAGACCGAAAGCGGCTCGCATAGCCCGCACCAACGCGATTTGCGCATACGCTGCGCCTGGGAGCGCGACGGCGGAGTGCTGGGCTGAGCCTCAGTCCTCCAGCCATTCCTTGGGCACGTCTCGTTTCAATGCCAGCTGGCATTGCTGGTTGTCGGCGTCAAAGACGATCACCGCGCTGCCTTTGTTCAACGCATGCCTGACGCGCTCCACCCGAGTTTGCAGGGGCGTTTCGTCACCATTATCGGTGCCCTCGCGTGTCACGAAGTCCTCGATGAGGCACGTGAGGGTGTCGGGTTCGAGCTGGTCGTATGGGATAAGCATGAGGTCGGATCAGTTGGGAGAGTGGTGTTCCGGGATCGGAGCGCCTAGATAGCGATCAAGGCAAGCATACAGCTGCTCGCTATCCAGCGGTTTGCCGATGAAGTCATTCATGCCCGCATCGCGACCCTGCTGGCGATGAACTTCAAGCACATGCGCGGTGAGCGCGACGATCGGTACCGGCGTTAGGCCCTGTTCGGCTTCCAGCGTTCGAATCTGCCGGCTTGCTTCAAAGCCATCGAGCTCAGGCATCTCGCAGTCCATCAGGATCAGCTGCGTGGCAGAAGGATTGTCACGATAGGCCGTTACGGCCCTGCGGCCGTTCTCTGCAACCGCGACTTCGTAACCACGCTTGCGCAACAGGCTCGAGACCACCATCTGGCTGACGGGATTGTCCTCGGCGACGAGGATGCGCGGGCGTGTTCGCTTCTCAGCAGTGACCGGAAGGAGTGTCTGGGTCGGAGCGGTGCCGGTGGGTTGATAGAGTCTATTCAGGGCGTCGCGTAGCGGGCCCAGCAGCAGGGGAAGCGGCAAGCGGACCAAGCGCAGGGTGCTGGCCGCCGACGGAGCCTGGGTTTGCGGCGGGCAGAACAGCATCACGCGCTGGTTCGGTTCAAGCTGGCCGCTTAAAGGTGTCATCCACTCTTCAGGCTTCCCGGGCCAGGGCGCCATGATGATGAGCAATGGTCTTGCGGCATGGCTGCCTAGATAACGGGGCAGTCGCTGCGGCTCTTCGCAGCGCACCACGCGCATCCCCCAACGCGTCAGCAGATTGCCCATGGCATCGAGTGAATGGATGTCCTGGGACGCAATGACCGCCGTGCGGCCCTCCAGAAGCGCGGTAAGCGGATCGTGGCCAGCTCCCGCAGGGCGCAGCGGTAACGCGAAGCTGAAGCGACTGCCCTGACCCGGAGCGCTGTGCACCTCAATCTGCCCACCCATCATTTCCACCAGCTCCTTGCTGATGACCAGCCCCAGCCCACTGCCACCGTAACGGCGCGTGGTGCTCGAATCGCCTTGGGAGAACGATACGAAGAGCTGCGAGAGCACTTCGCTTCGCATACCGATACCGCTGTCTGTGACCGAAAAGACAAGGCTGCGCGCGTCATGGGGCCCCTGACGCCCGACCTCGAGCATGACAAAGCCTTTCTCAGTGAACTTCATCGCATTGCTCAACAGGTTCAGCAGCACTTGTTTGAGCCGAGTGGGATCGCCTCGCACCCGTCGCGGGACGCCTGTCGAGATGCTGGTGTGCAGCTGGACCTCCTTGCCCAGCGCCTGCGCCGTAAACAGGCTGGTGGTTTCGGAGACCAGCGCCTCGAGATCGAACTCGATATCCTCCAGCACCAGCTTGCCGGCGCCGATTCGAGCGTAATCGAGGATGTCGTTGATCACCGACATCAGCGATGTGCTTGAGCTTGTAATGGTGTCCAGATAGAAGCGCTGATTACGGTCCAGCGAAGTGTCGCGAAGCAGTTGCAGCATCCCGAGCACACCATTGAGAGGCGTGCGGATCTCATGACTCATCTTCGCCAGGAAACGACTTTTCGCCTGGTTCTCGCTCTCTGCCCGTTCCGCAGCCTGGCGTGATCTGAAGCCTTCTTCCTTGAGCAGATTGATGCGATCGGCCAATCCGATGGACAGGGTGATCAGCTCGAATGCGATGCCGATCTTCACGATCGACGACCCGTACATGCCGAACAGATTGATGCCCAGGGAACCTGCCGTAACGATGACGAAGGTCAGCAGCAACACGCCCCAGGCCAGGGTGTAGTACAGCCCATAACGAACACCACGGCGCCAGACGAACGCACCGGTAAACAGAAGTCCGATCGAGGAGATGATGACCATGACGCTGGCGAGGATGCTCCAGGTTTGCAGGTCGAAAACCAGCCCCGAGAGCAGGGCGCCGAGAGACACCAGCAGCGCCACGCGCAGCGCAAAGTCGAGTCGCGGGAAGAGTTCGCGCGTGTGCAGGAAGTGCCGGCTGAACTGGATGGAAATCAGGCAGTGGCTGAGCATCAGGGCGTAGATGCCCATGGAAATTATGCGCCCGTCGTCAGTCAGCCACTTGACCAACATCCCGTCGAAGCTGAGTGCGAACAGACCCACGTTGACGTTATAGACGAGATACCAGAAGTAGGCCGGCTCACGTAGCGAAAGGAACAAGAAGAAGTTGTAGCAGAACATCGCGAACAGCACGCCATAGAAGGCGCCGGCCAACCCCATCGTGCCTTCGGCTGCCGCCGCGTTTGCAACGTAGGTACTGAAATACAGCGGGACGTACAACGTGCTGGTGCTTTCGATACGGAGCAGGAGCGAGGAAGTACCCGGTTTCAGTTCGGTCGGAAACCAGAAGTTTCTGACCTTGACCTCACGCGAGCTGAACGGCTGATTATCACCGGACTTCTGCCGCTTTATGCTGCCGTCAGGCTGTCGTAGATAAAGATCGATGTGATCGAGCAGCGGGTAATTGACCTCGATGAAGCCTGAGACAGTCTTGCTCAGACTGTTATCGAGATCGACGCGAAACCACCACACCGCATTGTTCTTGCCTTTGTTGGCATGAGTCCCGCTGACCTGTTCGAAGGTCTTTTCCGGCAAGGCGAACACTTCGGCGACACTAAGCTCCGCCCCAGGATCGCGGAGAAAATAGGTCCAGTTACCGAGCGGCTGGCGGAAGTCTTCAGAGTCGACCGGTACGGGAGCAAACGCCCAGGCCTGCGTGCAGAGGCAGTAAAGGAAGATAGCCAGGCATAAACGCGGCAGCATGATGAGATCCGGGTCGTGCACGTCGCAGCGGATCAGGCGATGCAGCGAGATCATGAATCGTGCGCGGTTTCAATTACGCGAATGGCAAGCCAATTTCGCCTGAGCCCGGCTAGCCCGGGCATTAGGTAGATTTCAATCGCTGCGACTTTGCCCGGATCAGCGCCGCGTCGCAATCGTCAATTGCCTCAACTTGGCGGCGCATCATGAAATGTGAGGCTCAGTCCGACGAGTCGTCTGATCTCTTGTCGAAAATTGAGTCCACAGGTGGCAGACGAGTGTCGTTCTGCATCTGGGTATCGTGTTCGAGTTGGTGGCTGAAGTTTTCCAGCGAGTCCTTTCCGACATGAGCATCGCTGGCGAATACCGGGGGGCTCAGTAGATAGGCGCAGATCAGCCGGGTCATGGCGGTAAGGCTGTCGATGTGCGTTCGCTCGTAGCCATGGGTGGCATCGCAACCAAAGGCGAGCAGGGCGGTGCGGATGTCGTGACCGGCGGCGATCGCCGACTGTGCATCGCTGTGGTAATAGCGAAACAGGTCGCGCCGCACGGGGATCTCGTTGCTGTCGGCAAGCTTCAGCAGGTGGCGCGAGAGATGGAAATCATAGGGGCCGCCAGAGTCCTGCATGGCCACTGTGACGGCGTGCTCGCTGGACGCTTGGCCCTTGGCGGTTGGCGCGATGTCGATGCCAACGAATTCACTGACATCCCAGGGCAGCGCACCAGCGGCACCGGACCCCGTTTCTTCGGTGATGGTGAACAGAGGGTGGCAATCAATTGGAGGTTCGCGGCCACTTTCCACCACGGCCTTGAGAGCTGCCAGTAGAGCCGCCACACCAGCCTTGTCGTCAAGGTGACGGGAGCTGATGTAGCCGCTATCGGTGAATTCCGGCATCGGATCGAAAGCCACGAAGTCGCCTACGTTGATGCCAAGCCCGACGGTGTCGGCGCGGCTCTGCGTATATCCATCCAGACGCAGTTCGACATGGTCCCAACTGATTGGCATTTCATCTACGGCAGTGTTGAACGCGTGCCCGGACGCGAGCAGGGGCAGAACGCTGCCGCGCACGACACCTGTGTCGGTAAAGACGCTGACTCGGCTGCCTTCGGCGAATCGGCTCGACCAGCAACCGACCGGTGACAGGCCGAGGCGGCCGGTCTCATGAATCTCCCGCACGCTGGCGCCGATGGTGTCGAGATGCGCTGCAATGGCACGGTCGGGGCTGTAACGGCGACCCTTGAGCGTGGCGCGGATGGTCCCGCGGCGAGTCAGCTCGAACGGGATGCCCAGCTCCTTCAGGCGCTCGGCGACATAGCGGACGATGGTATCCGTGAAGCCGGTCGGGCTGGGAATGGCGAGCATTTCGAGCAGCACGCGCTGCAGATAATTCATGTCCGGTTCTGGAAGTTTTGCAGTCATGATCAGTCCTCAGCGGCGAATAAAGGCTGCCGCGGTCGTGTGAGTGAAGTTGAGCTGCGGTAGTGCCGCAAGCGGGCGCTGCCGATGCGGCTGCGCCCAGGGCGCGGGCATCGATATCGAGCCCGCCAGTACGCGGCGTTACCCCGACACTAGTGCGTGCCGTGGCTTAGAGGAAACAGCAGATCAACGAAGCGTTCAGCGGTCGGTTGCGGATGATGATTGGCCAGCCCGACTCGTTCGTTCGCTTCAATGAACACATAGTCCGGCTGATCGGCCGCTGGAACCATCAGGTCCAGGCCCACCACCGGGATGTCCAATGCGCGGGCGGCACGAACGGCGGCATCGATCAGGTCGGGGTGCAGTTGCTCGGTCACATCGTCAAGCGTGCCCCCGGTATGCAAGTTGGCGGTGCGGCGTACGGCCAGGTGTTCCCCCTGAGGCAGAACGCTGTCGTAGTCGAACCCTGCATCGGTGATGCAGCGCCGGGTTTCGTCATCCATCGGGATTCGGCTCTCGCCGCCGGTTGCCGCCTGACGGCGGCGACTTTGGCCTTCGATCAGTTCACGGATAGTGTGGCTGCCATCCCCGACTACTTCAGCGGGTCGGCGAATTGCGGCTGCGACCACTTCATAGCCGATCACTACAATGCGTAAGTCGAGGCCAGGGTGGAAGCTCTCCAGTAACACGCGCTGGTCGAATTGACTGGCTCGGGCTATCGCGTCTTCCAGATCCTGACCGTTGCGCAGGTCGACCGATACGCCGTGGCCTTGTTCACCGTCAACCGGCTTGACCACGACGCTCCCATGCTTTTCGAGAAAGGCAGCGTTGTCCTCAGGCGAACCAGCGAGCTGCTGAGCGGGCAACTTGAGTCCGGCACGGGCGAGGGTACGGTGAGTGAGGCTCTTGTCCTGGCACAGCGTCATGCTGACGGCCGAGGTGAGGTCGGAGAGCGATTCGCGGCAACGCACTTTTCGACCGCCCTGGGTCAGGGTGAACAGGCCGGCCTCGGTATCATCGATGGTGATTTCAATGCCGCGACGCCGTGCCTCGTCGACTATGATCCTGGCGTATGGATTGAGCTCCGCCTCGGGCCCTGGGCCAAGGAAAAGCGGTTGGTTGAAGGTGTTCTTGCGCTTGACGGTAAAGGTCTGCAGATCACGGAAGCCAAGCTTGGCGTAGAGCGCCTTGGCCTGCTTGTTGTCATGCAGCACCGACAGATCGAGATAGGCCAGCCCGCGGCCCATGTAATGCTCGATCAGATGTCGCACCAGCGCTTCGCCAACGCCTGGCCGCGTACAACTTGGTGCAACCGCAAGGCACCAGAGGCTTGAGCCGTTTTCCGGATCGTTGAAGGCCTTGTGATGGTTGATGCCCATGACACTGCCAATGATCTGGCCGGAATCGTCATCTTCGGCCAGCCAATAGACCGGGCCGCCTTCTTCCCGTGGTGTGCACAGTTCGGGATTGACGGGCAGCATCCCGCGGGACTGGTACAGGCAGTTGATCGCCTTCCAGTCCGCCTCGCTCTGAGCGCGACGAATACCGAACCCACGGAAGCTGCGACGAGCCGGACGATAGTCGGTGAACCAGATGCGCGACGTGTCGGACGGATCGAGGAACAATTGCTGAGGCGCATAGGCCAGCACCTGATGCGGTGCCGCGACATACAAGGCGATGTCCCGCTCGCCTGCCTGCTCGTGCAGCAGGTCGGCGGCAAGGTCTGCCGGGTCGGAGTAGGTATGGCCGATCAGTATCCGGCCCCAGCCACAGTGCAGGGTTACGGGTGCCTGGGATTCTTCCTTGCCGTCCTCGGCGAGGCGTTGTTGCAGACGCTCGTAAGTGGGTGTCTGGCCCCGCAACAGTCGCTGTCCATACGCTTGAGACTTCTGCATGATGAATTCCTTGGATCTGGTCATGGCGGAGTGCTAACCACCTCCCGCCACGAGCGAATTCTTAAAGACCCTGTTCACTCAGCCACAGGTTCACGGCAGCCAGCTGCCAGAGTTTGGAGCCGCGCAGCGGCGTCAATTGGCCTTCCGGGTCGTTGAGCAGCTTGTCCAGCATGGCGGGGTTGTAAAGCCCACGGTCCTGGCTAGGGTCGGTCAGCATTTCACGCACCCAGTTCAGAGTGTTGCCCTGCAGGTGCTTGAGCCCCGGCACGGGGAAATAACCTTTTGGACGGTCGATGACGGCCGCCGGGATGACCTTGCGCGCGGCTTCCTTGAGCACGTATTTGCCGCCATCCGGCAGTTTGTACTTGGCTGGAATCTTCGCCGATAGCTCGGCCACGTTGTGATCGAGGAATGGCACCCGCGCTTCAAGCCCCCAGGCCATGGTCATGTTGTCGACGCGCTTGACCGGGTCGTCCACCAACATCACGGTGCTATCGATCCGCAGTGCTTTGTCCACCGCCGCGTCGGCGCCAGGCTGGGCAAAGTGCTGACGCACGAAGTCGCCTGAGAAGTCGCCCTTGACCCATTGCTGCTGCACGGTCTCGGCGTATTCCTCGTAGCTGCGGTCGCGGAAAGCTTTCAGGTAAGCAGCGACGGGATCATCCGCGCCATCCACTTGGGGATACCAGTGATAGCCGGCGAAAAGCTCGTCGGCACCTTGGCCGCTCTGGACCACCTTGCAGTGTTTCGACACCTCACGCGACAGTAGATAGAACGCGATGCAATCGTGGCTGACCATCGGCTCGCTCATCGCGCGGAACGCGGCAGGGAGCTGTTCGAGAATTTCCTTCTCCTGGATGCGCAGCTGGTGGTGGCGCGTCTGGTAATGCTGGGCTATGAGGTCCGAATACTTGAATTCATCACCACGCTCGCCGCCGGCATCCTCGAAGCCAATCGAGAATGTCAGCAGGTTGTCAGCCGCACCCGCTTCGCGTAGCAGGCCGACCAGCAGGCTGGAATCAACGCCGCCGGATAGCAGAACGCCCACATCGACCGCTGCGCGCTGGCGCAGTGCAACGGACTGGCGCAGCGTCGTGAGGGTACGTTCCTGCCAATCTTCGAAGCTGTATCGCTGTTCATCTTCCGAGGCGCCGAACTCCAAGGTCCACCAGCGATGCTGGCTGGCCTTGCCGCTGGCATCGACACGCATGAAGGTGCCTGGCGGCAGCTTCTCGATACCTGCAATGAGCGTATCCGGCGCCGGTACGACTGCGTGAAAGCTCATGTAATGGTTCAGCGCCACCGGATTCAGCACGCCGGCGATATCGCCGCCCTTGAGCAGGGCAGGGAGCGTCGAGGCGAAGCGCAGGCGATCTCCCGTCTTGGACAGGTACAGCGGCTTGATGCCGAGACGGTCGCGGGCGATGAACAGTTCCTGCACATCGCGTTGCCAGATGGCAAAGGCGAACATGCCGTTGAGGCGCGGCAGCAAGGCTTCGCCCCAGGCATGGAAGCCTTTTAGCAGCACCTCGGTGTCACCGCCGGAGAAAAAGCTATAACCCAGCGCTTCGAGCTCGGCGCGCAACTCAGGGTAGTTGTAGATCGCGCCGTTGAAGACCATTGAAAGGCCCAGCGCAGAGTCGATCATCGGCTGGCCGGAGGCCTCGCACAGATCCATGATTTTCAGACGTCGGTGACCGAGTGCCACGGGGCCTTGGCTATTGAAGCCACAGGCGTCAGGGCCACGAGAAGTCAGGGATTGGGTGATACGTTCAACCGCTGCCAGATCGGCCGATTGATTGTCAAAGCGAAGTTCGCCAGCTATGCCACACATAAGATCCTTACCGGTTTAGCCGTTGGGGAGTGTGACCGGCTGCTGGACCGCGAAGTTCACGATAATTGACCAGTGTTCGGTGCTCTGGGTCGTCGGTTAGGCAGGTGCAAGTAACACCTGATACGTTGCCACAGCTACTACACATGGCATGGCATGAACGCGGCGCTATTGCGTGATGCAGGGATTTTGCAGAGCTGCCAAATCACGTCCTCCTGCGCCGCAGCAGTCACGAAATTACAGCCGGAAACCCTCAACGATGTGTTCTGCCAAGGTCTCGCTGACCTGCGACTGGTTCCGTTCGCTGCGCAGCAGGACGATGCTGCTCATTGGCAGTTCCGGCATGCCCTCGGCTTCCCCAAGCAAGCGCATATCCGCAGTGACCAGGCTTTGCAGCTGCGCCGTAACTGCCAGGCCTGCGCTCACTACGGCCATCAGCGCCGAGAGACTCGGGCTGGTATAGGCGACCCGATAAGGGATCTCCAGGCTGTCCAGTGCATTGCAAGCCCAAGCCCGACAGAAGCACTCGGTATTGAACATCGCCAGCGGCATCGGGCGCTGCTCATGGGTATTGAAGCCCGGTGCCTCGGCCCATACGAAACGCTCCCGGCGCAGCAGCTGGCCGATCTCGGTGCCTGGCTCCCGGGTCACGATGGACAGGTCCAGGTCACGCCGCTGCAACAGCTGATAGGAGGGCTCGCAATGCACCTCAACTTGTACCAGTGGGTATGCCTGGGCGAATCGCGAAAGGATGCCCGGGAGGAAGCGCATCACATAATCGTCCGGCGTGCCGATGCGCACGGAACCGACCATGTGTGGTTCTCGCAACGTAGTTAGCACTTCACCGTGCAGCTTGAGGATTCGCCGCGCGTAGCCGAGCAGGATTTGTCCCTCTGGCGTGAGGCGGACCTGCCGACCGTCGCGTTCGAACACCGAGCGCTGAAGGACGTCTTCCTCCAGCCGTTTCATCTGCATGCTGATGGCTGACTGAGTGCGATTCACCGCTTCTGCAGCACGGGTGAAACCGCCGTGATCCGCGATCGCGACGAAGCTGCGCAGCAGCTCTGCATCAATGCTGGGGTAGTTAGCCATTCATCAATCTCCGAGATGGACACCATCAGAAACATTCGTTGGATTGATCATAAGGCCAGGCAGAAACTGACGCCATCCCCACCAGGAGGTGTACAGATGAAAAGCCATGCAGAGTCTTTCAAAGTCGGATACTCAACTCAAAACAGTCGTCTATCGCTGGTCTCTGTAGCGCGCAGGATGATGCAGCAGATCCAGCGGTGGCATGCGCTGCACCGTCAACGCCAGCAACTGGCCGCGCTCAGTGACGAAGCGCTCAAGGACATCGGCCTGAGCCGGGCGGACATCGAGCCGGAAGTGAACCGCCCGTTCTGGGACGAACCCTTTCGCCGGCGTTGAAGTAGCGTTGGCTGCGTGCCAGTGCTCAACCCGCTGCAGCGCTGCGGTAGCTAATTACTCTGTACGGCGGATGAGCTTGCGCAAGAGGAAGCGGTTCGGGTGACAAGCCTCGGCGATGGCGCGAGGAACTGGCAGAGGCGCGTCGTCGAGCCATGCGGCCAGCAGTTCGCCGGACAGCGGGGCAGTGATCAAGCCGCGGGAGCCATGGGCGGTGTTGACGTAGAGTCCGTCCAACCAGGTGCAAGGCGTCTGCGGTATCTGCCGCGCGTCTTTTGCCAATACAGCGTAATCGCTGGCGAAGCGCTCGGGATCGGCCAGCGGTCCGATGATTGGCAGGTAGTCCGGGCTGGTGCAGCGAAATGCGACACGCCCGAGAAGATCGTCGAGATGATCCTTGTCGGCATTCAGACGCTGATACAGGTCCCCGGAAATCTCTTTGAGCATGTCCAGATTGGCGCGATGCTCCGCTGCGCTTGCAGCGGGATCGCTCTCGGCAAAATTGAAACTGGCGCCCAGCGTATGCAGGCCATCACGCGAGGGTGCAACATAACCCTTGGCACAGAGCACAGTGCGTAGTGCGGCGCTCTGCTTGGTAGTAGGTAGCCCGGTGATCTGGCCACGGATGCGTTTGAGCGGCAGCCAGGCGCTTTGGCTGAATTGCGAAACGTCGGCGGCGCCTGCAAGGATCACGACTGGCGCTTCGGCCAGTATTTCGTTCTCCGCCAGCGCTTGCCAGTTGCCGCCTGCGCGGCGTAGCTCGAGCGGATGTCGATGCCGTAACAGTTCGATGCCCGGCCGTTCGATCAGCCAGCGGCACAGCGCTGGTGGATGTGCCCATCCTGCATCCGGATAGAACATTCCTCCGTTATCCAGCACGACGCCTGCCAGCTGTTCAGCTTCATCGCGTTCGACGGCGCGTAGCAAGGTGGCCGGAAATGCTTCAGCAAGCGCGGCCTGGCGCGAGGCCTCCTTTGCATCGAAGGCGATCTGCAAGACACCGCAGGCATCCCAGTCCTGGCCCTGTTGCAGGTTGCGCAGCAGTCGACGGGTGTAGCCAAAGCCACTGGTCACGAGCTGAGACAGCGCTGTGCCATGTGCGGAAAGTTTCAGGTAAAGCACGCCCTGAGGGTTGCCGGAGCCTTCCCGGGCGATCGCCTCGTGTCGTTCCAGCAAAGTGACGTTCCAACCACGCGCAGCCAGGCTTGCTGCACTGGCGCAGCCGGCCAGTCCGGCGCCGATGACCAATGCTCTACGCTGTTTCGGTTGGTGCGATGGACGCGCGAACCATGGTTTGGTCTGTTCGCCCGCCGTGCCGATGAATTGTCCCTTAAGGCTTTCCCATTTATGACCGAAGCCTGGAATCCGCTTTACGGTAAAGCCCGCATCCTTGAGCGCGCGCCGCACGTCGCCAGCGCTGGTGAAGGTGGCGAGCGTTGCGCCTGGCGCAGACAGCCGCGCCAGCTGATTGAAAAGTTCGGGTTGCCACATTTCCGGATTTTTCGCCGGTGCGAAACCATCGAGAAACCACGCGTCGATCCGGGCGTCCAGGCTCGTCAGTTGATCGAGCGCGTCGCCCACCAATAGCGTCAGCGCTACTCGTCCGAAGCGGAACTGCTGAAACCCGGGGTTGATAGCCACGTATTGGTCAAGCAGCTGATGCGCGTGAGGTTGCAGCTCTGGCCACAGGGCTAACGCACGTTGCAGGTCGGCATGACTGAGCGGATGCTTTTCAACGCTGATGAAATGCAGACTGGCTAGCGTAGGCGCGCTGCGCTCGAACAGCGCCCACGCGCAAAGAAAGTTCAGGCCGGTGCCGAACCCCGTTTCACCTATGACCAGGCGCTCGTTCGCACCAAGGGCGGCGAAACGTTCGGCAAGCTGGCTCGGCTGCAGAAACACATGCGTGGTTTCTGCCATACCGGAGCCGCGTGAAAAGTAGACATCGCCGTACAGCCGTGACTGTGGCTGGTCGTTTTCGTCCCACTCGAGTTCTGCTTGCTGAAAACCGGGGGCGATCGGGGCGGGCATCGACGTTTCCTGGGGTGAAGGGGAAGCGATTCTAGCAGCAGCGGGAAACCTGCTGCGGGCGCGCTTTGTCGCATTCATAAGTGAGTTGACCCTTGCGCTACGCTCGGACGTACCGTCTGACCAGCAACATCTCTATAGCGACGCCTGTTAGGGTCCATAGCAGCATCCCTTTATGGAGAAAACGATGTTCGAATCCGCGGAAATCGGCCACACCATCGATAAGGCGACTTATAAAGACGAAGAGCCCGTTCTGCGCGAAGCGCTGCTTCAGGCCCAATATCGTCTGCGCGAGCAGGCTCGGTTTCCGGTGCTGATCCTCATCAACGGCATCGAAGGCGCGGGCAAGGGCGAGACGATCAAGCAGCTCAACGAATGGATGGACCCCCGGTTGATCCGGGTGGACAGTTTCGATGTACCGACCGATGAGGAACTGTCCCACCCGCCTGCCTGGCGTTACTGGCGCAGGCTGCGCCCCAAGGGGCAGACGGGCATCTTTTTCGGTAATTGGTACAGCAAGATGCTGCAGGACCGGGTCCATGGGCGCATCAAGAAGGCTGAGCTCGAACTGGCCATCGACCGTGCGCAGCGGTTCGAACGAATGCTGTGTGCCGAAGGGACGCTGATCTTCAAGTTCTGGTTTCACCTGTCCAAGGACCGCATGCTGCAGCGGCTCGATTCGCTCAAGGATGATCCGCTGCATAGCTGGCGTATCAGTCCGCTGGATTGGCAGCAGTCGAAGACCTACGACAAGTTCGTGCGTTATGGCGAGCTGATCCTGCGTCGCAGCAGCCGCGATTTCGCCCCCTGGTATGTGATCGAAGGCCATGACGAGCGCTATCGCAGTCTGACCGCTGGCCGCCTGTTGCTCGAAGGGCTCAACGCAGCGCTGGACGCGGCCGATCAGCAGCCCTCGCAGCCCCACACCGCGCCAGTGGAGTTGAATCTGGATCGGCTGAGCCTGCTTGGAAGCCTCGACATGGAGCAAAAGCTCAGCAAAGACGAGTACAAGGAGCAGCTGACTCAGGAGCAGGCGCGCCTTTCGCAGTTGTTGCGTGATCCACGTCTGCGCAAACGTGGCGTGCTGGCGCTGTTCGAAGGGCACGACGCAGCGGGCAAGGGCAGTGCAATTCGCCGTGTGACCGGCGCGCTGGATCCACGCTTGTATCGCACGGTACAGATCGCCGCGCCCAGTGAAGACGAGCTCGCACAGCCATGGCTGTGGCGGTTCTGGCGTAGCGTACCGGCGCGCGGCCAGTTCACCATATTCGATCGTTCATGGTATGGCCGCGTCCTGGTGGAGCGGGTAGAAGGCTTCTGCTCACCAGATGAATGGCTGCGCGCCTATACCGAAATCAACGAGTTCGAGGAGCAGCTCGTCGATGCAGGTGTTGTGGTCGTCAAGTTCTGGCTGTCGATCGATAAAGAGACGCAGCTGGAGCGTTTCAAGGAGCGCGAGGATACGCCGCACAAGCGTTTCAAGATCACCGAGGAAGACTGGCGCAACCGGGAGAAGTGGGACGACTACGGGCACGCCGTGGCGGACATGGTGGATCGCACCAGTACCGAGATCGCGCCCTGGACCCTGATCGAAGCAAACGACAAGCGATTCGCCCGTGTGAAGGTGCTGCGAACGCTGAACGAGGCGCTGGAGGCGGCCATCGGCTGAAATGCGCCAGGCTGGCAAACGATGGCCGCCCATATCCCTGCTGAATGTTCGTCGCCTTGGCCGAAACGCAGGAACTATGCTCGGGACATCGCCAACAGGCGGGTCGCACCCAGAGCGGCCTGCACAATCATTTGAGGTATGCCATGCGTGAAGTAGTGATCGTCGACAGCGTACGGACCGGCCTGGCCAAGTCCTTCCGCGGCAAGTTCAACATGACCCGCCCTGACGACATGGCGGCCCATTGCGTGAACGCGCTGCTGTCGCGCAACAACCTCGATCCGAAACTGGTCGAGGACTGCATCGTCGGTGCCGGCTCCAACGAAGGTGCGCAGGGTTACAACATCGGCCGTAACGTTGCGGTGCTGTCGAACCTGGGGATCCAGTGTGCGGGCATGACTCTAAACCGTTTCTGCTCGTCCGGCCTGCAGTCCATCGCTATTGCGGCCAATCAGATCGCGTCCGGTTGCAGCGACATTATCGTCGCTGGTGGTGTCGAGTCCATCACCATGACGGCCAAGAGCCGCAACAGCGACAACCTCTTCAACCCGATCCTGCAAGAGCGTGTTCCGGGGCTGTACCACAGCATGGGACAGACCGCCGAGCTGGTTGCCCGCCGTTACAACGTGACCCGCGAGCAGCAGGACATCTATTCGCTGCAAAGCCAGCAGCGCACCGCACGCGCTCAGGCTGAGGGGCTTTTCCAGGACGAAATCGTGCCGATGAACGTCCGCTACTTCACCGAAGACAAGAACACCGGCGAGCGCACCGAGCATGAGGGTGTGGTCGATCGTGACGATTGCAATCGTCCCGACACTACCCTTGAAAGCCTGTCCGGGCTCAAGCCGGTGTTTGCCGATGACGGCTCCGTGACTGCCGGCAACGCCTCGCAACTGTCGGACGGCGCTTCGATGACGCTGGTGATGAGCTTGGACAAGGCGCTCGAACTTGGCCTTAAGCCACGGGCCTTCTTTCGTGGTTTCACCGTCGCCGGCTGCGAGCCGGAAGAAATGGGCATAGGCCCGGTGTTCTCAGTTCCGCGCCTGCTCAAGGCCCGCGGGCTGCAGGTCAGCGACATCGATCTCTGGGAGCTCAACGAAGCCTTCGCCTCGCAGTGCCTTTACTGCCGCGATACGCTGGAAATCGACAACGAGAAATTCAACGTCAACGGTGGCTCGATTTCCATCGGGCACCCGTTCGGCATGACCGGCTCACGCACAGCGGGCCATCTGGTTCGCGAACTGCAGCGGCGTAATCTGCGCTATGGCGTGGTGACCATGTGCGTCGGTGGCGGGATGGGTGCTTCCGGACTGTTCGAAGCGGTGCGTTGATCAGTCGTCGCAGGCCCGACTAAAAAACCCGCGCCAGATGGCGCGGGTTTTTCATGTCTGATGAATATCAGTCAAAGTACGAATGGGTTGCTCTTCGGTGAAGTGTCCGTTGGCGCCAGCCCACCGAATATATGACACGAGCAGCAAATTCATCCTCAGCTGCGACTGGACTCCAGCATGGTTTCCGGACGCACCCACTGATCGAACTCTTCGTCGGTCAGATATCCCAGTGACAACGCCGCTTCGCGCAATGTTGTGCCTTCGCCATACGCCTTTTTCGCTATCTCGGCAGCCTTGTCGTAGCCGATGTGCGGGTTCAGCGCTGTGACCAGCATCAGGCCCCGCTCGAGGTGTTCGGCCATACGGTCGGCATCCGGCTCCATCCCGACGATGCAGTGAGTGTTGAAGTTGCGGCAGCCGTCGGCCAGTAATCGAATTGACTCCAGCATGTTGTGCACGATCACCGGCTTGAACACGTTGAGCTGCAGGTGACCCTGACTCGCTGCGAAGCCGATCGTGACATCATTGCCCATCACCTGACAGGCCAGCATCGACAGGGCCTCGCATTGGGTCGGATTGACCTTGCCCGGCATGATCGAGCTGCCCGGCTCGTTGGCCGGCAGACGTACCTCGGCGAAGCCGCCGCGCGGGCCGGACCCCAGCAGGCGCAAGTCGTTGGCAATTTTCATCAGCGCGGTGGCCAGGGTTTTCAGAGCGCCGTGCAGTGCGACCAGCGGCTCATGGCCGGACAGGGCGGCGAACTTGTTCGGCGCGGAGACGAACGGCAGGCCGGAGAGCGCTGCCATTTCCGCTGCGATCGCCTCGGCAAAGCCGTGCGGTGCGTTCAGGCCTGTGCCCACCGCGGTGCCACCCTGAGCCAGCTCGAAAACCGCTGGCATCGAATGGCGGATTGCCTGTTCAGCGATATCCAGCTGCGCGACGAATGCCGACAGCTCCTGGCCGAAGGTGACCGGGGTGGCATCCATCATGTGGGTGCGACCGGTCTTGACCAATTGCCCGTAGCGAGCCGCTTGTTCAGCGATGCCGCCGGACAGTTCAGCGATGGCGGGCAACAGGTCGTCATGGATAGCGCGCGCGATGGCGATGTGCATGGCGGTAGGGAAGCAGTCATTGGAGCTCTGCGCGCGGTTGACGTGGTCGTTGGGGTGTACCGGGCTCTTGCCGCCGCGTGTTCCGCCCGCCAGCTCGTTGGCTCTGCCGGCGATCACCTCGTTGACATTCATATTGCTCTGGGTCCCGCTACCGGTCTGCCAGACCACGAGAGGGAACTGGTCATCATGCTGGCCATGCAGGATCTCGTCGGCGGCCTGTTCGATCAGGCGTGCGATGTCTGGTGGCAGATCGCCGATGCGGTCATTGACGCGTGCCGCTGCCTTCTTGATCAGTGCCAGCGCGTGACATACGGCCAGTGGCATACGCTGATCGCCGATGGCGAAGTTGATCAGCGATCGTTGGGTCTGCGCGCCCCAATAGGCCTGCTCGGGTACTTCCACTGGGCCAAGGCTGTCGGTTTCGGTGCGTGTCATGCCGTGCTCCATCAATGAGGTCTACCTGTTAGGTTGCCCATGGACGAGACTGGTTCAATCGGTCCGCGGCTGTTCCTTGAGCGATTGGAACCTTGCGCGCAGAATGTGTCCATTGATGCTCATCTCTCGTTCGGCAAGGATCATCCAATGCGCGCACCTCGTACTTCCAGGCTACGTACATCAAAGCTACGAGCTTTCGGTCTACGTACATTCGGCCTCTGCGGCGTTCTGTCGATGGCCCTGGTCGCCGGTCATGCAAGTGCCGACAGTGCCAGTCACGCGGCCCAGGCCGAGCGCTTTCTCGAACTGGTCAATGCCGACCGCATTTCCGTTCCGGTTTACGCACAGGTGCAGCAGATGTTCGCCGAGCGCTTCGCCCAGACCCAGGCGCCGGAAAGCAAGCGTGCCTTGCTGGAGCGCTATCAGACCAAGGCCGACGCTGCGCTGGACAAGGCCATCGGCTGGAAGCAGGTCAAACCTGACCTGATCGCCCTGTACACCGATACCTTCAGCGAAGCTGAGCTAAGCCGTCTGAACGAGTTCTACGATTCAGAGCTGGGTAAGAAGATGCTCACCCAGCTGCCACAACTCAATGCGCGCTCTGCGCAGGTCACACAGGCGAAACTGCAGGAGGTCGTGCCCCAGGTGAACAAGCTGCTGGCCGATATGACCGCCGAACTCGATACCCAGAAAAAGCCCTGAGAGACCCTTCGCCATGTCCAAACAAGCCACTATCGAAACGACCTTGCAGGTGACCCTGCAGCCTGCCTATCTGCAGGTACTCGATGAAAGCCACATGCACAGCCGCGGGCAGGAAACTCACTACAAGGCCGTGATCGTCAGCGATCAGTTCGCTGGTCTGAATCCGGTCAAGCGCCACCAGAAAGCCTACGCGGCGATGGGCGATCTGATGCAGCAAATCCACGCTCTGGCTTTGCACACCTATACGCCGGAAGAGTGGGCGGAGCAGGGCGCCGCGCCGGCGTCGCCGGTCTGCGCCGGAGGTCATAAGTAGCCGCTTGCCCGGCGGTTGAAGGCCGCTCTGAGTTTATTGCTAGAATGCGCTCCGCGCCGGCTCACGCCGGCGCTGTCGTTTCCGCATTCCCGGTCCGCCCCTTGCGCGGGTGACCACTGGAGAAATAATCATGAGTCAGAAAATCGTCGTTGCGGCGTTGTACAAATTCGTCTCCCTGCCGGACTACGTTGAGCTGCGTGAGCCACTGTTCGAAATACTCAACGCCAATGGCATCAAGGGCACGCTGCTGCTTGCCGAAGAAGGCATCAACGGCACTGTATCCGGCAGCCGCGCTGCCATCGATGCACTGCTCGCCTGGTTCGGCACCGATGCGCGTTTGGCTGATATCGATCACAAGGAGTCCTATTGTGACGAACAGCCTTTTTACCGCACCAAAGTCAAGCTGAAGAAGGAAATCGTCACCCTCGGCGTACCGGGCGTGGATCCCAATCAGCGCGTCGGCACCTATGTCGATCCCAAGGACTGGAACGCTCTGATTGATGACCCGGAGGTGCTGTTGATCGATACCCGCAACGACTATGAAGTGTCCATTGGCACCTTCGAAGGTGCGATTGACCCGCAGACCAAGTCCTTCCGTGAATTCCCTGACTACATCAAGGCGCATTACGACCCGGCCAAGCACAAGAAGGTCGCGATGTTCTGTACCGGTGGTATTCGCTGCGAGAAGGCCTCCAGCTACATGCTTGGCGAAGGCTTCGAGGAGGTTTATCACCTCAAGGGCGGCATTCTCAAATATCTGGAAGAAGTGCCTCAGGAAGAGACGCGCTGGCGCGGCGACTGCTTCGTGTTCGACAACCGAGTGACGGTGCGCCACGACCTAACCGAAGGCGATTTTGACCAATGCCATGCCTGCCGCACGCCGATCTCGGTGGAGGACCGCCAATCGGAGCACTACGCTCCAGGCATCAGCTGCCCGCACTGCTGGGATAACCTCAGCGAGAAGACTCGCCACAGCGCGCGGGAGCGGCAGAAGCAGATCGAGCTGGCACTCAAGCGCAACCAGCCACACCCGATCGGTTACAACTACCGCAAGCAGAATGCATAGCCCAACAGCGCCGTGAAGGTGCGCAGCCCTCACTTCCCTTGACCGAACGGAGCCCCGATGAGCAGCCGACTGATCTACGTGATGGACCCGATGTGTTCATGGTGCTGGGGCTTTGCACCGGTCGTTCAAGCCTTGGTCGAGCAGGCGCAGGCGCGCGGTGTCGGAGCTGATCTGGTGGCCGGTGGCTTGCGACAGGAGCGCATACCCATGGATCAGGCCGCGCGCGAGCGCACGGCGTCCTACTGGCACGCTGTTCACGAAGCGAGCGGTCAGCCGTTCAATTTCGAGGCTGGGCTACCTGAAGGGCTGATCTATGACACCGAACCTGCGTGTCGCGCGCTGGTTGCTGCGCGTGGTCTCGATGGTAATGCTGCATGGCGACTGGCGGGCTTGATCCAGCAGGCGTTCTATGTCGAAGGGCGTGACGTGACACTTGTGCCAGAACTGGTCGACCTGGCCGAGGCGGCTGGCATTCCACGCATCGAGTTCGCCGACCGCTTCGACTCGCAGGCGGCGCGGGACGCCACCGCTGCAGATTTCGATTGGTCGCGCAACCTGGGTATTGCCGGTTTTCCGACCTTGCTAGCCGAGCATGAAGGTCAGTTGGCATTGGTGACCAACGGTTTCCAGCCGCTGGAAGCCCTGTCACCCTTGTTGGCGCGCTGGCTGGATCACAATCTCGATGCCTGACCAACTGTCGTGGGCCGAAATTCGGCGGTTGGCTCTTCATCATCGCAAAGCATTGATCCTGGCCAATCTGGTCGCCGTACTCGCAACTCTGTGCAGTGTGCCGATCCCGCTGCTGTTGCCGTTGCTGGTCGACGAGGTGCTGCTGGGGCAGGGCGATACGGCGCTGCAAGTGATGGACAGATTCTTGCCGGTGGGCTTGCAAACCGCTATCGGCTATATCGGCCTGATGCTTTGCATCACCCTGCTGCTGCGAGCGTCCGCGCTGGTCTTCAACGTGTTGCAAGCGCGGCTTTTCGCGCGGTTGTCGAAGGATCTGGTATATCGCATCCGAATTCGCCTGATCGAGAGGCTCAAACGCATCGCGCTCAGCGAATACGAGAGTCTTGGCGGTGGCACGGTCGCTGCGCATCTTGTCACCGATCTGGAAACCATCGACAAATTCATCGGGGAAACGCTCAGCCGGCTGCTTGTGGCCTTGCTGTCCATTGCAGGCACTGCGGCGATACTGCTCTGGATGCATTGGCAGTTGGCGCTACTGATTCTGCTGTTCAATCCGCTGGTCATCTACGCCACGGTTCAGTTGGGTAAACGCGTCAAACACCTGAAGAAACTGGAAAACGACAGCACCTCGCTGTTCACGCAGGCGCTTACCGAAACGCTGGATGCCATTCAGGAAGTGCGCGCTGGCAACCGGCAGGGATTCTTCCTCGGCCGCCTCGGTCTGCGCGCGCGGGAAGTACGCGATTACGCGGTGGCTTCGCAGTGGAAAACCGATGCATCCAATCGTGCCAGTGGTCTGTTGTTCCAGTTCGGCATCGACATCTTCCGTGCTGCGGCGATGCTCACGGTACTTTTCTCCGATCTCTCCATTGGCCAGATGCTCGCGGTATTCAGTTATCTATGGTTCATGATCGGCCCGGTGGAGCAGCTGCTGAATCTTCAGTACGCTTTTTATGCGGCGGGCGGCGCGCTGAGCCGAATCAATCAGCTGCTGGCGCGCGCTGACGAGCCTCAGTATGCCGGCGGGCAGGATCCCTTCATCGGTCGCGATACCGTTGCCATCGAGGTCGAGGGGCTGTGCTTTTCCTATCAGGATGAGCCAGTGCTCGAAGGCCTTGATCTGACCATCGCTGCGGGCGAAAAGGTTGCCATCGTCGGCGCCAGCGGCGGCGGCAAGAGTACCCTGGTACAGCTGCTACTTGGCCTGTACCAGCCCCAGGCTGGGCATATCCGTTTTGCCGGAGTGGAGGTGAAGGACATAGGCTTGGCGACAGTCAGGGACAATGTCGCCGTGGTTCTGCAACACCCTGCACTGTTCAACGACACGGTACGTGCCAACCTGTTGATGGGCCGGGAACGGGACGATCAGGCGTGCTGGCAGGCGCTGGAGATCGCCCAGTTGGCTGATACCGTTCGGCAACTCCCTGCTGGGCTGGACAGCATCGTTGGTCGTTCCGGCGTGCGCCTGTCCGGTGGGCAGCGGCAGCGACTGGCCGTTGCACGGATGGTGCTGGCCGAGCCCAAGGTCGTCATCCTCGACGAGGCGACCTCGGCGCTCGATGCCGCTACTGAGTACGCCCTGCACCAGGGGCTGAACCGCTTTCTGCAAGGTCGTACGACTCTCATCATTGCGCACCGCTTGTCTGCAGTTAAGCAGGCCGACCGAGTACTCGTTTTCGATGGCGGCCGCATTGCCGAACAAGGCGACCATCAGCAGCTGATTGCCGACGGCGGGCTCTACGCCAAGCTTTATGGACATCTGCAACAGCATTGAAACGGCTTCGCTTGCATCATCTGTTGGCTTAGCTCGTTTCTGTTAACCGGTTGCTGGCAACTAGCCATCATAAGCTGATTAAATTGCTCTGCTATCGCACTCAACTTTGGTCGACATCGGCCGACTCCAAGACGTGCGCTTATTTTCTCTAGGGATCCTCCATGCAGTCTGTCGATATTTTCGCCAACCTTTCCGTTGGTAAGAAGCTCCTGCTCGGCTTTGCCATGGTGCTGTTGCTGACATTGGCCGTCGCCGCCACCGGCTTTGTTGCTGTCGATTCAATCCTCAATCGCTCTTCACAGAGCACGCAGTTGGCCGCCATCAATGCTGCCATTCTCGAGGCTCGTGGCCAGGAGCGTGACTACGCCCTGACACGCAGCGATGCGTCCGCTTCTGCGCTGCGCGCCACACTGGACAAGCTCAATCAGGAGCTGGACGACCTTTCGGCCATGTCCTCCTCCGAGGAGCAGAAAGCGCTGCAGCAGATACGCAGTGATGCGGCTGAGTACGCAAGCCAGTTTGCCGAATACGGCGTGCGGATCGTAAAAGGCGCGGAATTACGCTCGAAGATGGATGAAGCGGCACAGAAGAGCCGCGAAGAGTTCGAGTACATCGAGCTCGACATGTACGACGCCGTTCGTGTCCTGCGTCTGGAAGGTGATCACCTGAAGGGCAGCGACCCGCTGACCATTGCTGAGGCCGCGTCCGGTTTGACCAAGCGCATCCTGGATCTACGGACATTCGAAAACGTATACATCGGCGACAGTTCGGAAGCGGCCGTCGAGCAGTGGAACGAGGTCTACGCAGACGTCACCACCATCGGCAGCAGCCTCAAGACCTGGCTCAACGACGAACAGAAAGTCACCATGGACGGCGCTCTGGCTGCGCTTGTCGCGTACGAAAACGCGTTCACCGAGTTTCGCAGTAACCGATCGAAGCGCGTGGCGCTGGAAAAGGCCATGGTGACTCAGGCTCAGCGCGTGCTGGATACCGCTGATCGTGCCCTTGCCGATGCCGACCAGGCCATGCAGAGCCAAAGTAGCAATGCTTACTTGTTACTTGCCGCCATCACCTCTCTGGCGGTGGTATTAGGGCTGGTCGCGGCAACGGTGATTTCCCGCATGATCGTCGTGCCGCTGCGATATACCGTGCAGCTGGCGCAGCGTGTGTCAGACGGCGATCTGTCGCAGTCCGATAAAGTCACCCGCCGCGATGAGCTTGGCCAACTGCAACAGGCCATGTACGGCATGACCGACAGCCTGCGTATCCTGATCGGCCGTATCGGTGGCAGCGTCGGCCAGATCGCTGCCGCAGCCGAGCAGTTGTCCGCGGTGACTGCTCAGACCAGCGTCGGCGTGCAGAAGCAACGTGAGGAGACCGATCAGGTAGCCACCGCCATGCACCAAATGGCCGCAACCGTTCAGGAAGTGGCGCATAACGCTGAGCAGGCATCGCTGGCGGCGCGTCAGGCTGATCAGCAGGCGCGTCAGGGTGACCTCGTCGTCAAGGACGCAATCGGCCAGATCGACAGCCTGTCGGGCGAGGTTGAGCACTCCGCCCACGCGATTGAAGAGCTCAATACTGAAAGCGGTCGTATCGGCAGCGTGCTCGAGGTGATTCGCGCAGTCGCCGAGCAGACCAACCTACTGGCACTCAACGCCGCCATTGAGGCCGCCCGTGCTGGCGAACAGGGTCGTGGTTTCGCCGTAGTAGCCGACGAAGTTCGCGCGCTGGCTCGCCGAACGCACGACTCCACCGAGGAGATCGAAGGCCTGATCGGGAACCTGCAGCGCGTTGCGCAGAAGGCTGTAGAGCAGATGCAGACCAGCCGCGACCTGACTCAGCGTACGGTCGAGCTCGCCAGCGAAGCCGGTATTGCGCTCGGACGGATCACCGAATCGGTATCCACCATCGAACAGATGAACCAGCAGATCGCGGCCTCTGCCGAAGAGCAGAGCGCGGTAGCCGAAAATATCTCCGAGAGCGTAACGCGCGTGCGCGACATCGGTGAGCAAAGCGCCAGCGGTAGCGAGCAGACTGCAGGCGCCAGCGCTGAGCTAGCGCGTCTAGGCGTCGAATTGCAGGGTCTGGTGGCGCGTTTCCGTACCTGATCTTCCGTTCAGCTGCACCAAAGCCCCGGCCCTTGCCGGGGCTTTGTCGTTATGGGCGCTGAACTCCGTTGAGACTCTTCCTATCTAGAGAGGAGGCGGCCATTGCCGCACGCACCGGAGATCATCGATTGAACGCCAGCCAGCTTGTCTTTATCAGCCTCCTCAACGAGGCGATTCACGCATGAAAACCACCGCATTTGTTGCTGGGGAATCCCGTCTGAAGCGGGCCATCACTGGTCCGGCCCTGTTCCTGTTCATCCTGGGGGACGTGCTGGGCGCGGGCGTCTATGCCCTGGTCGGCAAGATGGCGGGCGAGGCGGGCGGTGCGGTGTGGGTGCCCCTGTTGGTGGCGCTGGGGTTCGCCATGCTCACGGCAGCGTCTTATGCCGAACTGGTGACCAAGTACCCGAAGGCCGGCGGTGCTGCGGTTTTCGCCGAGCGCGCGTTCGGCATACCGCTGCTGTCCTTTCTGGTGGGGTTCTGCATGCTGGCGGCGGGCGTCACCAGCGCGGCGGGTTTGTCTCTGGCTTTCGGAGGTGACTATCTAGGTGCCTTTCTCGACACCCCCGCGGTGCCGACGGCTCTGGTGTTCCTGGCGGTGATAGCACTGCTTAACGCACGGGGCATCAAGGAATCCCTGGGTGCCAACGCCGTGATGACCGTTATCGAGGTATCCGGCTTGATCTTCGTGGTTGTGCTGGCTGCGCGATTCGTCATGGCGGGGCAGGGCGAACCGGCGCGGGCGCTGGAGTTCACGCCGGGTGTGTCGCCGGCAATCGCCGTGCTCGGTGCGGCCCTGATCGCGTTCTACTCATTCGTCGGGTTCGAGGTTTCGGCCAATGTGGCTGAAGAGGTCAAGGATGTACGACGCAACTACCCGCGCGCCTTGTTCAGTGCATTGCTGGTCGCTGGGCTGGTGTATGTAGGAGTTGGCGTCGCTGCGACGGTGGTTCTGTCGCCCGATGCACTTGTCGGTTCCTCCGCGCCGCTACTGGATGTCGTGCGTGCCACCGGTTATGCGGTGCCCGACGGCTTGTTCGCTGCCGTTGCTCTGGTGGCGGTCGCCAATGGCGCCCTGCTGACGATGATCATGGCGAGCCGTCTTGCCTACGGCATGGCGGACGAAGGTCTGCTGCCATCCATGCTGACGAAGGTATTGCCTGGCCGGCGCACGCCCTGGCTGGCGATCATGGTCACCACCTTGCTGGCGATGATTCTTACCGTTACCGGCACGCTCACGGCGCTCGCCGAGACGGTCGTCCTTCTTTTGCTGTTCGTGTTCATGAGCACCAACGTTGCGGTCCTGGTACTACGCAAGGACAAGGTAGATGAGCCGCATTTCCAAACGCCGACCATTTTGCCGATCCTGGCGATTCTGTCGTGTCTGTTGCTGCTCTCCCAGCAGAGCGGCGGCACCTGGCTGCGTGCCGCGCTGTTGATGTCCATTGGCGCCGTGCTCTACGCACTCGGCCGTTGGCAGAAGCGCAGAAAGGCTACTGCCGATTGAGCTCGGCCGCCCATTCCGCGAGGGGAAGCGCAGGCTGCTGATGCCAGATGCGATTCCATATCAGCTTCAAGCGATCCATATCACCTCGCTCAGCAGGAGAGCGCTCGACGAAGGGGATGGGGGCCCACTCCTCACCGTTACGCTCGGCGAGCGCGAATCGAAATGGATGAAAGCCGGTCATGCCGAGGCGAAGATCGGTAACCATGATCTGATCGCCAATCTGGTCATAGCGCAGCACGCCACCGGTAAACCATTGCAAGCGCGCATGCTGCGGGGAGTCCGCCAGCACGGCGGCTAATTGTCCGCCTCTGGGAATCCTCACCAGCTCTGGCTCGTCGTCGTCCAGCCAGCTGACCAGGGCTTCGTAATAATCGTCACCATCGACCACGATAACCCGCCACAACAGCGTGTTGAACGGGGTAGGTGTGCTGAACACCTGCCCGCGCTCGATGCCGTTTTCAGCCATGACGCGTTCTGTTCGTGCTTCGGCCATCTGCTTACCTGCCAGCGTGGAGCCCAGATAGAGCGTCGAGACCACCAGCGCAACGGACGGCCAGCGGGGCGAGCGGCCCTGCAATCCGAAGATTGCCCCACCGAGCACCGCAAGCAGCAGCGGCACGCTGTAGATAGGGTCGATGATGAACACGCTGGACCAGGCGATCGGGGGCGTCTGCAAGGGCCATAGCAACTGCGTGCCATAACTGGTGAAGGCGTCGAGCACCACGTGAGTGACCAACACCAGCCAGATCGTCAGGAATAGACGCGTACCCGTATAGTTCGGGTCCGGACGGAATCGGCGAGCCAGCCATGTGAGTGCCACGGCCAGCAGGCTGAGTACGAGTAGCGAGTGGCTGAAGCCGCGGTGATAGGTCATGTCGGCAACCGCATCGCCGTAGTCGATAACGACGTCCAGGTCCGGCAGGGTGCCGAGCACGGCGCCGTACAGCAACGCTTTGCGGCCTTGCCATCGGCCAAGCAGAGAGGCCTGAACCGTGGCGCCGAGAAGGGCTTGGGTAATCGAGTCCATGCAGGATTCCGTCAGTTCCGGGGTGAGCTACGGTAGCTGAACCGGCTCGTCTGTAGCGGTTCGAAATCATATACAAAGATGTCTGCGCAGCGTCGCTCGTGGACAATATCTGTTCAATTTTTGAATACGAAGGGCCGATGCTCGAGATATCCAACAGCGTGCAGCTACCTGACAGCGAGATCGAGTTGACCGCCATACGCGCCCAGGGTGCCGGGGGACAGAATGTCAACAAAGTCTCGAGTGCCCTGCACCTGCGCTTTGACATCAACGCATCTTCGCTGCCGCCGTTTTACAAGGAGCGGTTGCTGGCTCTGCGTGACAGTCGAATCACCGGCGATGGGGTCATCGTCATCAAGGCGCAGCAGTACCGGACTCAGGAGCAGAATCGTGCCGATGCGCTGGAGCGTCTGGCCGAGTTGATCAGAAGCGTGACGAAAGTTGAGAAGGCACGCCGCCCGACGCGCCCGACGTTGGGCTCGAAGAAGCGGCGGCTGGAGGGCAAGACCAAGCGCGGCGCGATCAAGGCGGGGCGCGGCAAGGTTGATTTCTGAGCACTGGCGGCATTGCGCCGCCAGCTGATGCCGCTTCGTTATATTGAGGCGGCGGTTTGGTCAATGCGTGCCGGTGCGCGGCTCGATCACCTCTTCTTCCTCGCGAGGATGCTGCCCTTCGTCGAGTATGTCCGCCTCTGCGACCTCATGCTCCGGCGTGTCGGGCATCAGCTCCAATACCGTATGGCTGGTACGCAGCATCGGCGTGAAGTGACCATGCGGCTCGGTGACCAGATCGAACACGCGGCGCGCGCGGAAGAACGAATAGATAGCCAGCAGCGCCAAGGTCACGGCAAAGAACACCGGAAGCGCTTTTGGGCCGAAGAAGCTCATCAGGCCGCCCGCGACCACCGGGCCGAATGCGGCGCCGAATCCGTTGGCCAGTAGCAGACCGCTCGACCCGGAGAGGATCTCGTCGGGATGCAACTGGTCGACCATCTGCGCCACGGCAATCGAGTAGATCGAAAACGCCAGGCCACCCCAGAGGAACATCATCCCCAACAACAGAGGCCCGGACGTCAGTGGTGTCATGGCGGCCGCGATTACCGCACCGATGCCGACGACCCATAGCAGCACCAGCCGACGGTCATGCTTGTCCGAGAACAGCCCTATCGGCCACTGCAGCACCGCACCGCCGAGAATCGTGATACTCATCAGCAGGCCGACGCCGGACGCATCGAACCCGCTCTGCGAGGCATACACCGGCGCAAGGCCCCAGAAACCGCCTAGCGTAAGGCCGGAAATCCCGGCGGCCATCAAGGGGAGCGGGGCGATGCGCGCCAGCTGCAGCAGGTCGGTGGCCGGCATGTCGGGCTGCGCCGGCTGTGCCTGTCGGGTGAGGGTGATTGGCATCAGTGCCGCACAAATCAGGATCGCCGCGAGCGCGAACAGCGTGAAGTTCATCGGGCTGTCGAGGCTCAGCAGTTGCTGCGCAGCGGCCAGCGCGCCGAGGTTGACCGCCATGTACAAGGCAAAGACCTGGCCGCGCTTCTCACCGCTGACCTGAGCGTTGAGCCAGCTCTCGATCACCATATACAGGGTCACCAGGGCGACCCCGTACACCACCCGCAGCACCAGCCAGACCCACGGATTGACGATCGTCACGTGCAACAGCACGGCCACCGCAGCGAGCGCCGCGTAAAAAGAAAAGGTACGGATGTGCCCGACGCGCCGGATCAGTGAAGGTGCGAGCCAGGTGCCGATCAGGAATCCGGCGAAATAACCTGACATCAACAGGCCGATCAACCCCGTCGAATAACCTTCCGCAACGCCTCGCAGCGTCAGCAGCGTATTCAACAGGCCGTGGCCGAGCAGTAGTAATGCAACTCCTCCCAGCAGCGAGCTGATGGGGGCAATCAAGGACTTCATGACAAACAACCCTAGGCAAGTAAGAAGATGATGGCAACCCGCGAGCGGTTCGTTAGATTACCGGTTAATTAGTTAACTGATTGAAATTGAAAGGAATGACGCAAAATGAATCACGCCGGGCAAAGCCCGTTGCAGCTTGGGCAGTATTTCCGCCTCAGGATTCCACGCCCTTCGGTTTCTCAAGCACGACGTGATGGCGTATCACATCGTTGAGGCGCTCCACGGCTTCGCCAATTGCCACCCGGTCCGGGGTCTGATGGATGTTTTCCGCACTCTGCTCGACCACTGCACGGGCATGGTTGAGCAAGACAGCTTCGGTTTCCCGATCAGGTTCGCAGTACAACAGATTCTTGTAACACTGCAGCAGGCTGAGCACGACTTGGGTGTCGGCCTGGCCGTAATGGCGCAACGGCCCCAGCACGGCGAGCAGCATCTGTTGCAACTCCAGCTCGGTAAAGAATAGACGAGGCGGCTGGTCGGGCTCGAAGGCGATGTCGAAACCCGGCAATTTCAGCCGTTCAACGAACAGCACGCTAAGCATGTCGATGGCCTTGATCGCGGTGCCCGGATCGTTGATGCCCGGGCTAAGCGCCTTGCTGCCGATCTCGGTTATCTGCTTGAAGCCGAAGAAGTAGTGTTGATTGGCGTACTCCTCGACATAGAAGTCGAAGGCATCGAGCAGGGTCTCGATCACCTCGTCGTCCGCTTCTTTGCTCAGTCGAAACAGTGGGTGTCCAGGCATGACGAAAAAACCGTTGTGTACCTGAACGGTCATGCGCAGATCGTGCTTTTCAAGCAATGCCTTCGCCGCTTCGCTGTTGAATGCCTTGAAGTAACCCGCGCGGCTTGAGCACACCACAGGCCAGTCGCGGTCATCCGGCCAACTCGGGCGCTCATCCAGACTTTCGAATTTCTTTTGCTGGGCCTTGAGTTCGCCAAGGGTCTTCTTGAACAGATTATTGAGGATGTAGTCGACCTGGATCGACTGTGAAATTTCCCGGATGAACATGATGAACAGGCAGAGGCTAACGATCCCCAGCCCCAGGGCCACGAAGATGCCCAGGCTGGGCACGTTGATGTCGTCACCTTCCTGGATGGTCAGGATCAGCAACAGCGAATCGATGATAGTGCCCAGGTAGATGCCGAGGATGATCTGGTGGTTGCGGCTGCTGATCAGGCTCGGAATGACCCGAGGTGAAAGAGTGGATGATGCCGAGTTGAGCACCACCATCACCATGCTGAAACTGAACACCATCAGCGAGACGATGCTGCCCACCAGCGTGCCGAGGATCAGCCGCGCGTTTTCGGCGTTGTTCACCAGACCGAGCTTGAGGTCTTCCTTGTAGACCTGCAGCCAGGTCATCTCCAGCCAGATGCTCACCACGCAAAGCAGCACCAGCCCGAGCGTGATCAGGGCGGGGTAGAAGGCGATGCTGCTGATGATGCGTTGGTAGATGCGGAACAGTCGATTGTTAGCCGTAGCCATTGAGATTCCGTTCGGGCGGGATGAAGGACGTACCGGTTTCGGCAGTAGCGGGGCGCAAATGTTCGGCGCATGCAGTGATTACTGGCTTATCCGGCATCCGGCGCAAGGACGGCGATCAATGCGCGAACGCTGCCGGGAAGTGCGTCGAGCTCGCGCACCAGAATGCTGCGCTCGCGAATTGCCCAGGGTTCATCGAGTTCGACCAGTGCCAGCTGCATGGTGCGGCTGTGCCGACGCGCTGCTGACTCCGGGATGATACCGATGCCCACGCCGGCCTCTATCATCCGGCACACGGCTTCGAAGCTGGACAGTTGAATGCGCAGTGACAGCTGCCCGCCGAATTTCTCCACCTGATCGCGCAGGAAGGTCAGTAGCGTGCTGCCTTCGTGAAGACCGATGTGCTGAAAGTTCAAGGTCTGGCGCAGCGTCACGCGCGGCTCCTCTGCGAGCGGGTGACCGAGCGGCACGGCAAGCAGGAGTCGATCGGTGCTGAAGTGCAGGGCCTGCAAGCCGTCTGCACTGACCGGGCCGGCGATGATGCCCATGTCCGTGCTGCCATCGAGCACGCCACGGACGATATCGCGGCTCAGGCGTTCCTGCAGGTCGACCGTTACGCCCGGCCGCTGGGCCAGAAAACCGGCCAGCACCTCCGGCAGGAATTCGGTTACGGCTGTGGTGTTGGCGAAGATACGGATATGTCCGGCCGAGTCGGTGCCGTATTCGGTGAATTCGCTTTTCAGGTAATCAACCTGGCGCATGATCAAACGTGCGTGCTGCAGCAGCTTGTGGCCGGCCGGCGTCAGCTCGACGCCGCGGCTGTCGCGGTAGAGCAGACGACTATCCAGCTGCCCCTCCAGCGCCTTGATCCGGGCGCTGGCGGCTGCCGGAGACAGATGCGCTCGCCGAGCACCTTGGGTCAGGCTCGGAGATTCGGCGATATGAATGAACAGGCGCAAGTCGGCCAGATCGAAATGCATGGACACGCTCAGAAAGACTATAGGCGTTCAGCTTAGCCGAACGCTGGCCTCGGTAATTGCAAATTCTCAATATGCCGAGGCGGGTGCATCCTTCCTGAAACAATACAGCCGGAAGACTGGAATGACCGACATAACTGCCTGGATCGGCCGCAGCGAAGAAGTCCACGACCAGCTCAGCCGCAACCTGCTGATGCGTATCGCCGCGACGCTGGGCGAGACCACCCCCGCTCATGGCGAAGCGTTGCCGCCGTTGTGGCAATGGTGCTTCTTCCAGGAGCCCATCGCCGAAAATGGCCTGGGCGAAGACGGTCACCCGGCGCGCGGCGGCTTCCTGCCCCCGGCCGACAACCGCAACCGCATGTGGGCTGGCGGCCGGGTCGAGTTTCTTCGTCCGCTGGAAGCCGGTGGCGAGGCGCGCCGGGTATCCACCATCAAACACATCGAAGAAAAACACGGCCGCACCGGTGCGCTACTGTTCGTCACCGTGCAGCACGACTACCTGCAGGACGGCCGTCTGGCCATCCGCGAGGAACAGGACATCGTCTACCGCGAGCCGAGCCCGCCGAAGACCAGCAGCGGCGAACCCATGGTCGCCGGTGGCTGGCGCGAAGCGGTAGCACCGACGCCGACGCTGCTGTTCCGCTACTCGGCGGTCACCTTCAACGGCCATCGCATCCATTACGACTGGCCCTATGTCACCGAGACCGAAGGCTATGCCGGCCTGGTCGTTCACGGCCCGCTGATCGCCACGCTCAACTTGCGAGCGTTCTGCCGCGCCAACCCCGAGGCGCGCCTGCGAAAATTCGCCTACCGCGGCTTGCGTCCGCTGGTGGTGCCACAGCAATTCGAAGTAGGTGGCCGCATCGCCTCGCCGGGCAAGGCCGAACTCTGGGCCGGCGACCACAACGGCCTGGCGCAGAAAGCCGAAGTGGAATTCGACTGAATCGTAGGGTGGATAACGGCGCAGCCTTATCCACCGTTGAGGCCGCGTGCCGCACAAGCGAGAAACCGAGATGACCCCGAACAAGACCGAAGAACTGAGCTTCATCCGCGAAGGTGTGCGCGCCCTCTGTGCCGAATTTCCCGCCGAGTACTGGCGCAGGATCGATGAGGAAAAGGGCTTCCCGGAAGCCTTCGTCACCGCCATGACCGAGGCCGGCTGGCTCTCGGCGATGATCCCGGAAGAATACGGCGGCTCGGGCCTGGGCCTGGCCGAGGCCTCGGTGATCCTTGAGGAGGTCAACCGTTGCGGCGGCAATTCCGGCACCGTCCACGGGCAGATGTACAACATGTTCACCCTGCTCAGAAACGGCAGCGAGGAGCAGAAGCGCCACTACCTGCCGAAGCTGGCCAGCGGCGAGCTGCGCCTGCAGTCCATGGGCGTCACCGAGCCGACCACCGGCACCGATACCACCAAGATCAAGACCACTGCTGTGCGCCGGGGCGACAAGTACGTCATCAACGGGCAGAAGGTGTGGATCTCGCGTATCCAGCACTCCGATCTGATGATCCTGCTGGCGCGCACCACGCCGCTGGCCGAGGTGACGAAGAAGTCCGAAGGCATGTCGATCTTTCTCGTCGACCTGCGCGAGGCCGTCGGCAACGGCCTGACCGTGCAGCCGATCGCCAACATGGTCAACCACGAGACCAACGAGCTGTTCTTCGACAACCTGGAGATTCCCGCCAGTAGCCTGATTGGCGAGGAGGGCAAGGGCTTTCGCTACATCCTCGACGGTCTGAATGCCGAGCGCACGCTGATCGCCGCCGAGTGCATCGGGGATGGCCGCTGGTTTGTCGAGAAGTCCGCGCAGTACGCCCGCGACCGTGTGGTGTTCGGCCGGCCCATCGGGCAGAACCAGGGCGTGCAGTTCCCCATCGCCGAAGCACATATCGAGATCGAAGCCGCGGACCTGATGCGCTGGCACGCCTGCGAGGAATACGACGCCGGCCGCAACGCCGGCGCGGCGGCCAACATGGCCAAGTACCTGGCGGCCAAGGCCAGCTGGGAGGCCGCCAACGCCTGCCTGCAGACCCACGGCGGCTTCGGTTTCGCCAACGAATACGACGTCGAGCGCAAGTTCCGCGAGACGCGGCTGTACCAGGTGGCGCCGATCTCGACCAATCTGATCCTGTCGTACGTGGCCGAGCACTTGCTCGAGCTGCCGCGCTCGTTCTAACGGAGCCAAACGTAGGGTGGAAACGGCGAAGCCTTTTCCACGCGTATCGAACAGGCGACACAAGGGGTGGAAATGCTTCGCTATTTCCACCCTACGAAAGAGGGAAGTGCGTCATGAATATCAGTCATCTCGACCACCTGGTGCTGACCGTCGCCGACCTCGAGGCAACGATCGACTTCTACACCCGCGTGCTCGGCATGCAGGCGGTGACCTTCGGCGAAGGGCGCAAGGCGCTGGCCTTCGGCAACCAGAAGATCAACCTGCACCAGGCCGGGCGCGAATTCGAGCCCAAGGCCGAGCGGCCGACCCCGGGGTCGGCGGACCTCTGCTTCATCGTTGCCACACCGCTGGCCGAGGTGATCGCACACCTTCAGGCGCAGCAGGTCGCCATCATCGAAGGTCCGGTGCAACGCACCGGCGCGACCGGACCGATCCGCTCGGTGTACCTGCGCGACCCCGACCAGAACCTCATCGAACTGTCCAATCCGTTAGAGAATCCGCTGGAGCCCAACGCATGAGCCAGCACACCCGTGCCCTGACCGAATTCCTCGCCGGGCTCGCCTACGAGCAGATCCCCGAACCGGTGCTCGCCCGCACCGAAGACCTCTTTCTCGACTGGCTCGGCTCGGCCCTGGCCAGCGCCGGCTCGCATCCGATTCCGCTGTTCGAGCGTTACGCGCAGAGGATGGGCCCGGCCGACGGACCGGCGCGCATTCTGGTCAACGGCCAGAGCAGCTCGGCCTATTTCGCCGCGCTGGTGAATGCCGCCAGCTCGCACCTGGTGGAGCAGGACGACCTGCACAACAGCTCCGTGCTGCACCCGGCCACCGTGGTGTTTCCTGCTGCGCTGGCGGCGGCGCAGGATCTCGGCAAGTCCGGCCGCGAGCTGCTGGTGGCCTCGGTGGCCGGCTACGAGGCGGGCATCCGCATCGGCGAGTTCCTCGGCCGCTCGCATTACCGCATCTTTCACACCACGGCGACGGTCGGCACCCTGGCCGCGGCGGTGGCAGTTGGCAAGCTGATGGATTTCGACCAGCAGCAGTTCACCCATCTGCTCGGCAGCGCCGGTACGCAAGCGGCGGGGCTGTGGGAGTTTCTCCGTGACGCGGCGGACTCCAAGCAGCTGCACACCGCCAAGGCCGCTGCCGATGGCCTGCTCGCCGCCTACCTGACCGCCGATGGCCTGACCGGCGCGCAGAACATCCTCGAGGGCGAGCAGGGCATGGCGGCGGGCATGTCCCGCGATGCCGAGCCGAGCAAGCTGTCCGATCGGCTCGGCAGCCGCTGGGCGCTGGCGGAAACCTCCTTCAAGTTCCACGCCTCCTGCCGGCATACCCATCCGGCGGCCGATGCGCTGCTGGC
This sequence comes from Stutzerimonas zhaodongensis, assembly GCF_003696365.1. Classification (GTDB taxonomy): domain Bacteria; phylum Pseudomonadota; class Gammaproteobacteria; order Pseudomonadales; family Pseudomonadaceae; genus Stutzerimonas; species Stutzerimonas zhaodongensis. The sequence goes on along the minus strand of NZ_RFFM01000002.1, from coordinate 195,906 downwards.
GTTGATGCAGCGCGAAGGGCTCGGGGCCGATGACATCGCCTCGGTCACCACCCGCGTGCACCAGGGCGCGATCGACGTGCTCGGCCGCGTGACGGTGCCGCAAACGGTGCATCAAGCCAAATTCTCTATGGGCACCGTGCTGGGGCTGATCGCCCTGTACGGCAAGGCCGGCCTGACCGAATTCCACAGCCATGCGCTCAGCGACCCGCGCGTCGGCGAGTTCCGCGAAAAGGTCTCGATGACGCTCGATCCCGAGGTGGACGGCGCCTACCCGGCGCGCTGGCTCGGTCGCGTCGAAGTAACCACCGCCGATGGCCGCACGCTGCACGGCGCCATCGACGAGCCGAAGGGCGACCCGGGCAACACGCTGAGCCGCGCCGAGCTGGAGGACAAGTTCCGCCGCCTGGTGCAGTTCTCCGCGGCGCGCAGCGATGAGGAAGCAGGCGTGCTGATCGATACGGTCTGGCGCCTGCGCGAGCTGCAGCGGTTGGACGCGCTGGCCTGAAACTGAATCGTAGGGTGGGTGACGGCGAAGCCTCATCCACCAAAGTGGCACCAGAGTCCCCAGGGGCTGGAACAAACGCGTGGAAATGGCTTCGCCGATTTCCACCCTACGCAGAATTTGCAGGAAACAAACATAACCGATACCCAAGCCAATATCGCCGCTCGCTGGAATCACGTGGTCAGGCTCGTAGGGTGGGCTTCAGCCCACCACAGGAAACACGCTCCGGTGGGCTGAAGCCCACCCTACTAGAAGCGGAACCGACGGCGAAGCCTCATCCACCAGAACAGCACCAGGGTTGCAGAGACTTGAACAGACGCGTGGAAAAGGCGTTGCCCTTTTCCACCCAACGCCGAATTTGCAGGAACCGAACATGAACGACAGCCAAGCCAAACCCCGCCCGCTCGATGGCATCACCGTGGTCAGCCTCGAGCATGCCATCGCCGCGCCGTTCTGCACGCGCCAGCTGGCCGATCTCGGCGCGCGGGTGATCAAAGTCGAGCGCCCCGGCGCCGGCGACTTCGCGCGCGGTTATGACGAGCGGGTCGACGGCCTCGCCTCGCATTTCGTCTGGACCAATCGCTCCAAGGAAAGCCTGACGCTGGACGTGAAGCAGGACGCCGCCGCGCAGGTGCTCGACCAGCTGTTGGCGGATGCCGACGTGCTGGTGCAGAACCTCGCGCCCGGTGCCGCGGCGCGTATGGGGCTGTCCTTCGAAACGCTGCACGAGCGGTTTCCGCGGCTGATCGTCTGTGACATCTCCGGCTACGGCGAGGGCGGCCCCTACGAGCAGAAGAAGGCGTATGACCTGTTGATCCAGAGCGAGGGCGGCTTTCTCTCCGTCACCGGGGGGGCGGGTGAAACCGAGATGGCCAAGGCCGGCTGCTCCATCGCCGACATCGCCGCGGGCATGTACGCCTACACCGGTGTGCTCTCGGCGCTGATGCTGCGCGACAAGACGGGCGAGGGCAGCCGCGTCGACGTTTCCATGCTCGAAAGCCTGGTGGAATGGATGGGCTACCCGCTGTATTACGCCTACAAGGGAGCGACGCCGCCGCCGCGCGCCGGCGCCGCGCACGCCACCATCTACCCCTACGGCCCGTTCCCCACCGGCGGCGGCGGCACGGTGATGCTCGGTCTGCAGAACGAGCGCGAGTGGCTGGCGTTCTGCGACAAGGTCCTGCTGCAGCCGGAGCTGGCGCAGGACGAGCGCTTCTCCAGCAACGCCCGGCGTTCGGAGCATCGCACCGAATTGCGTGCACTTATCGTCGAGGCGTTCAGCCACCTGAGCGCCGAGGAGGTGATCGCCCGGCTGGATGCCGCGCCCATCGCCAATGCGCACGTCAACGACATGGCCGGTGTTTGGGCCCATCCCCAGCTCAAGGCGCGCCAGCGCTGGAGCGAGGTGGACAGCCCGGCCGGTCCCTTGCCTGCGCTGCTGCCGCCGGGGCGCAACAGTGCCTTCGCCCCGCGCATGGACCCGATCCCCGCCTTGGGCCAGCACACCGACAGCCTGCTGGCCGAGCTGGGTTACGCCCCCGGCGACATTCAGCGCTTGCACGAGCAGGGCGCGGTATGAGCGTGCCCAGGAGCCAGCCATGAACGCATCGATCATCCGTAGCGCGCTGTTCGTCCCGGCGACCCGTCCGGAACGCATTCCCAAGGCGCTGGCGAGCGGCGCCGACGCGGTCATCGTCGACCTCGAGGATGCGGTCGCGGAGAACCTTAAGGCAGAGGCGCGGGGCAACCTCGATGCCTTCCTCGCTGCCAACCCGGCGGCGCGCCTGCTGGTGCGCATCAACGCGCCAACCCATGCCGAGCAGGCCGCGGACCTGGCGCTCTGTGCCCGTCATGCCGGCGTCGCCGGCGTACTGCTGCCGAAGGTCGAAAGCGCAGTGCAGGTTGCGCTGGCGGCCAGCTGCGGCAAACCTGTCTGGCCAATCGTCGAAAGTGCCCGCGGGCTGGCCAATCTGGCGGAAATTGCCCACGCCCAGGGTGTCGAGCGGCTGTCCTTCGGCGCGCTGGACCTGGGCCTCGATCTCGGCCTGGCCAACGGCACCGCCGGCGCCGAGCGCATGCTTGACCAGGCACGCTATGCGCTGCTGCTGCAGTCGCGATTGGCCGGGCTGGCAGCACCCCTGGATAGCGTCTTTCCCGACATCAAGAACCTCGAAGGCCTCGCCCGTGCCGCTGCCGACGCGCGTGACATGGGCTTTGGCGGCCTGCTGTGCATCCACCCGAGCCAGGTGGCCGTGGTGCACGAAACCCTGATGCCCAGCCCCACGGAACTGGACTGGGCGCAACGCATCCTCGCCGCTGGAGCTTCCGGCGATGGGGTATTCGTGGTGGACGGACAGATGGTCGACGCCCCGGTCATCGGCCGTGCCCGTCGCCTGCTGCAACGTGCCGGGCAAGCGGTGCCCTGACCGCAACGCTTGCCCGCGAAACGTACCAACCGACAAAAACAAGAGGGTACTTCCATGCTGAGTAACAAGCTCAAGGCACTCGCCTGCGCGCTTTCTTTCACCGTCGCCGGGTTGGTGCATGCCGATCCCGTGACCATAAAGTTCGCCCATGTAGTGGCGGACAACACACCGAAGGGGCAGGGCGCCCTGCTGTTCAAGAAACTTGCCGAGGAACGCCTGCCAGGCAAGGTGAAGGTCGAGGTCTACCCGAACTCCTCGCTGTTCGGCGACGGCAAGGAAATGGAGGCACTGCTCATTGGAGACGTGCACATGCTGGCGCCGTCGCTGGCGAAATTCGAGCACTACGCCAAAGCGATTCAGATATTCGATCTGCCGTTTCTGTTCGATGACCTCGCTGCAGCCGATCGCTTCCAGAGCAGCCCCCATGGCAAGGCACTGCTGACTGCCATGGAGGACAAGAACATCACCGGGCTGGCGTATTGGCATAACGGCACCAAGCAGATGTCAGCGAACAAGCCATTGCGCGAGCCCGCGGACGCCCGCGGTCTCAAATTTCGCGTCCAGGCTTCACAGGTGCTGGAAGAGCAGTTCAAAGTCGTGCGTGCAAATCCGCGCAAGATGAGCTTTGCCGAGGTTTATCAAGGCCTGCAGACCGGTGTAGTCAATGGCACCGAAAACACCTGGTCGAACTACGAGAGCCAGAAGGTGCACGAGGTACAGAAATACATCACTGAGTCTGATCACGGGCTGATCGACTACATGGTGATCACCAATACCAAATTCTGGCGCGGTTTGCCGGACGAGGTACGTAGCGAGCTGGAAGCCATCGTCGAGGAAGTGACGGTGGAGGTGAACCGCCAGGCGGACGAGCTCAACCAAAAGGCCAAGCGGACCATCGCCGAATCGGGAAAGACCGAGATCATTCAGCTGACGCCAGAGCAGCGGGGCGAATGGCGTGAGGCGATGAGGCCGGTCTGGAAAAAGTTCGAAAGCGAAATTGGTGTCGATCTGATCAAGGCAGCTGAAGCAGCCAACCAGCATTGAGCGAACCTGAGCCGCCTGCATAGCCTGCAAGGCGGCTTGATTCAGCGTCCAACAACGGTGCAGCCGACGTGTTCGTGATAGCGCGCCGCTAGGACCTGATACCCGAGACGCCGCCTCAATTCATGGCCCGATCTCCGTGTCCTTCAGTGGCGAGGACCTTCGTCGGGCATGCTCATCAGCTGCCGCTCCATGTTCCAGTCGAAGGGCTCCTCGTTCTCTTCGGCTTCATAGCGGCGCTCTTCCAGTCGCTGGAATATCTCGATTTCTTCGTCGGGCATGAAGTGCAGGCAATCGCCGCCGAAATACCACAGCAGGTCACGCGGAACCAGGTGGGCAATCTGCGGGTAACGGTGGAAGACCTGACAGATCATGTCCTGGCCCATGTGACGCTCTTCAGGCACGTTCTGCAGATTCATGATCAGCTCGTCGAACCGCTCGAGAAAAAGCGCGTGGCTTTCTTCGGATACCTGTTCGGTCTCACCCATGGCAAGCAAGATGCCGCGCAGATGGGCCAGAAGTGCCAGATTGTGATCGTGATAAGGGTTGGCCATGGTTCACCTGAGTCGATTGGGCGCGCGATTATAAGTGCGCGCAGATTGATTGGGGCGTGTCTAGTTGACTCAAGTCCCCGGCTTGGGTTCGGTACGCAGGTCGGATAGGGCGGTCAGACGGTAAGTTCGTGCGGAGAGGGTTGGCGGAAAGACCTGAGGCGGCATTGCACCGCTCGAGAAGTCCGCCAACTGTTCGGCACAAAGGTGCGGAACAGTTGGCGGGTGGGGTCAGTGCTTGTCACGACTGCGTTCGGTTAGCGAATCCGGCCTTCGCCAAGCTCCAGCTCTTCCTTCGCGAAATCATCCACGCTGATGACTTTGCGCCGTGCCGCTTCAGCCGCGGTGAGCTGCTGGGCCTCTGCAGCATCGAGCACCCCGGCTGCAAGGGCCGCACTGATCGGGTCCTGACCAGCGGTGGGTTTGACGTCGCCGCTTTTGAGCGCCTTATGGAGTTTTTGTTGCAGCGACTGAGAGCCAGCCAAGGTATCGAACGCATCTCGCAATGCGCCCAGGGGCTGATCGCTGCCATGGGGTCTATAGACACCCTCAAGAATCTGCTCCAGCGCCGGATCGCCTTCCGGGCGGCCGAGAATGGCCGCTACTTCAGCGTCCAGTGCATCGGACGGGCCCTTGTGACGTGCGCCAAATGGGAACACCAGGACCTGCAGCACGCCGCCGAGCAGACGGTTGGGGAAGTTGGCCAAGGTGTCGGCCAGGGCCTGTTCGGCTTTGCACAGGCAATCTTCCATCGCCCAGCGCAGCAGCGGCGCCTGCTCGGTAGGGTGGCCAAGGTCGTGGTAACGCTTGAGGGCGGCGGAGGCCAGGTAGAGGTGACTGAGCACATCTCCCAGGCGCGCCGAAAGGCGTTCGCGGCGTTTAAGCTCGCCACCAAGCAGCATCATGGACAGGTCGGCGAGCATGGCGAACGCCGCGGCAATCCGATCGAGCGCGCGGAAGAACGGGCGTGTGAGTTCGTTGCCTGGAGCTTTGCCCAGCAACCCGAAGGTCAGCCCGAGTACCAGAGTGCTGGCGGTGTTGCTGACGGCGAAGCCGATATGCTGCATCAGCAAGGCATCGAATTTACGGATCGCAGCTTCGCGGTCAGGCTCGTGTACGAGCTCCATCTCGCGGAGCACGAACGGATGGCAGCGAATCGCACCCTGGCCGAAGATCATAAGATTGCGTGAAAGGATGTTCGCGCCTTCCACGGTGATGGAAATGGGGGCCGATAGCCACAGGCGACCCAGGTAATTGCTTGGCCCCGTGATGATGCCTTTGCCAGCATGAATGTCCATGGCGTCAGTGATGCACTCACGGCCGCGCTCGGTGAGGTGGTACTTGAGGATGGCCGAGAGTACCGAGGGCTTTTCACCCAGGTCCACTGCGTTGGCCGTCAGGATCCGCGCGCTGTCCATCAGCCAGGCGTTGCCGCCGATACGCGCCAGCGGCTCCTGGATACCTTCGAATGCCGACAGTGGCACGTTGAACTGTTCGCGAATCTGCGCATAGCGCCCACTGACATAGCTGCACGTCTTGGCGGCACTGGCACCGGTCGCGGGAAGCGAAATGGAGCGCCCGACCGACAGGCAGTTCATCAGCATCATCCAGCCTTTGCCGATCATGTCGCGTCCGCCAATGATGGCTTCCAGCGGAACGAATACGTCCTTGCCCCAGTTCGGGCCGTTCATGAAGGCGGCGCCCAGCGGCACATGGCGACGGCCTATCTCGACGCCAGCGGTGTCGGTCGGAATCAGCGCAAGGCTGATGCCCAGCTCCTCTTCATCGCCGAGCAGGTGATCGGGGTCATAGGTCTTGAACGCAACACCGAGCAGCGTGGCCACCGGACCGAGCGTGATATAGCGCTTCTCCCAGTTCAGCCGCAGGCCGAGCACTTCCTCGCCTTCCCACTGGCCACGGCAGATCACACCGCTGTCATTCATCGCGCCAGCGTCGGAGCCGGCATAAGGCCCGGTCAGTGCGAAGCACGGGATGTCTGTGCCGTTGGCCAGGCGGGGCAGGTAATGGTTGCGCTGTTCATCAGTACCGTAATGCATCAGCAGCTCGGCCGGGCCAAGCGAGTTGGGCACCATGACGGTGGTCGCCAGGTCGCCGCTGCGCGTGGCCAGCTTCATTACGATCTGTGAGTGGGCGTAGGCAGAAAAGCCTTTGCCACCGAATTCCTTGGGGATGATCAGGGCGAAAAAGCCTTCAGCCTTGATGTAGTCCCATGCCTCCTGCGGCAGATCCATGCGTTGCCCAATTTCCCAGTCACTGACCATCGCGCAAAGCGTCTCGGTGGGGCCATCGATGAAGGCTTGCTCCTCGCTGGTCAGGGTCGCTTTCGGATAGTTGAGCAGCACTTCCCAGTCAGGTTTACCGCTGAACAGCTGGCCATCCCACCAGACGGTACCGGCGTCGATGGCATCACGCTCGGTGCTGGAGATTGGCGGCAGCACCTTCTTGAACCAGTCGAACATTGGGCCGCTGAAATACTTGATGCGCAGGTCCGAAACAAGCAGAGGAACCGCTACGGCGATCAGCATGAGCCAGAGCACGACCATCAGCCAGGTTGGCGTCTCGTAGGCAGACCCCATGAGAACCAGGTATGCCGCGACGATGGCCAGTGCGGGTATGGGAGAAACACGTAGATGGGCGATCAGCGCAATGCCGAGCAGTAACACGAGCAGCCAGAGCAGGGTCATGTGGTATTCCTTGTTGGGCGGATGGCGTCTTACCTGAGCATAGGCTTTCGGAGCATGTGGGCGAAGGGACAGGACGACGCTGTTGGTTTCAGATAATGACCGAACGCAGGTGAGCGAGTTCGGAAATGACCGGCCAAGTGCGTCACGTCGTGTTTCGCCATCTGCGTGCGCTTGAGGGGCCGGTTTGCCAGCAAGCGTTGCAATTACAAGAGCGCGCCCTTATCTAGTCTGAATCTCTCTGCGTTGTGTGCACCTATATATGACTACTGCTCTATCCATTCGGCAGTTGACCAAGGTTTACGGAAACGGCTTCGAGGCCCTCAAGGGTATCGACCTGGACGTGGCCGAAGGCGATTTCTTTGCACTGTTGGGCCCTAACGGTGCCGGCAAATCCACCACCATCGGCATTCTCTCCACCCTGGTGAACAAGACGGGCGGCACGGTGAACGTGTTCGGCCACGACCTCGATCGCGATCCGTCCGGATTGAAGCGCTGCCTGGGCGTTGTGCCTCAGGAGTTCAACTTCAACCAGTTCGAGAAGGCTTTCGACATCCTGGTCACCCAGGCCGGCTATTACGGCATCCCGGCGAAGATCGCCAAGGAGCGCGCCGAGCAATACCTCAACCAGCTTGGGTTGTGGGAAAAACGCGACGTGTCCTCACGCATGCTCTCGGGCGGTATGAAGCGGCGGCTGATGATCGCGCGCGCGCTGATTCACCGGCCGCGGTTGTTGATACTCGACGAGCCGACGGCGGGGGTGGATATCGAGCTGCGCCGCTCGATGTGGTCGTTCCTCACCGAACTGAACCGCGAAGGCATCACCATCATTCTCACTACGCATTACCTGGAGGAAGCCGAGCAGCTTTGCCGCAACATCGGAATCATCGATCGTGGGACCATCGTCAGGAATACCAGCATGCGTGAGCTGCTCAAGCAGTTGCATGTCGAGACCTTCCTGCTCGATCTCAAAGAGTCACAGCTCGTACCACCGGAGCTTGGAAATTATCCGGCGCGGCTGGTCGATCATCACACTCTGGAAGTTCAGGTGGACAAGAGCCAGGGCGTAACGGACCTGTTCCGCATGCTTTCTGCACAGGGTATCGAGGTGCTGAGTCTTCGCAACAAGACCAATCGCCTTGAAGAGCTGTTCGTTTCGATGGTGGAAAACAACCTGCCGCAGGGGGCTAAATGAACGCAGAATTCCGGCCCAATCTTGTAGCTCTTCAGACCATCGTTCACCGGGAAATAAGGCGCTATACGCGCATCTGGCCACAGACGTTGTTGCCCCCAGCGATCACCATGGTGTTGTACTTCGTGATCTTCGGAAATCTGATCGGTGCACGGATCGGTGAGATGGATGGCTTCAGCTACATGGAGTACATCGTGCCGGGGCTGATCATGATGTCGGTGATCACCAACTCCTACAGCAACGTGGTTTCGAGTTTCTTCAGCAGCAAGTTCCAGCGCTCCATTGAAGAGCTATTGGTGTCGCCGGTATCGCCTCACGTGATCCTTATCGGTTTCGCCCTGGGCGGCATTACGCGCGGGCTGGCGGTGGCCTTGATTGTGACCCTGCTGTCGATGTTCTTCACCGATCTGCAAGTGCACCACCTGGGCATCACGCTGCTGGTGATTACCCTCACGTCGACGATCTTCGCCTTGGGCGGGTTCATCAACGCAGTTTTTGCGCGCAACTTCGACGACATCTCGATTATTCCGACATTCGTGTTGACCCCGCTGACCTACCTGGGCGGCGTGTTCTACTCGATCAACTTGCTGTCGCCGTTCTGGCAGACGTTGTCGCTGGCTAACCCCATCCTGCATATGGTCAATGCGTTCCGCTACGGCATTCTCGGCGTGTCGGACATCCAGATCGGCATTGCCATCACCTTCATGGTCGTGGCGGCTATCGTGATGTACCTCTGGTGTATCCGACTGCTCAACAGTGGGCGGGGAATGCGCCAGTGACCCGGTGTGCTAGCGCGGGTGAACTCCACTCGGCATCAGCGGCGCGATGATAAACAAGACGGGAACCGCTACACTGGCGGACGTTTTTTGTACAGGTTCCCGTCATGCAGCATCCTGCAGAGCTGTCCCCGCTGGGTAAAACCAGCGCCTATGTAGCGACTTACAGCCCCGAACAGCTGTTTCCCATTCCTCGTGCGCCCAAGTGGGCGGAACTCGGGCTTACGGCCGACACCTTGCCCTATGGCGGCGTGGATATCTGGAATTGCTACGAGCTCTCATGGCTGCTGCCGTCCGGCAAACCAGTGGTGGCAATCGGTGAGTTCAGTATTCCCGCCGACTCGCCAAATATCATCGAATCCAAGTCATTCAAGCTCTACCTGAACTCGCTGAATCAGTCCGTGTTCGAGAATCGCGACGCGCTAGTGAAGGTGATGATCAGTGATCTGTCAGCCGCAGCGGGCAAGCCCGTGGGCGTCCGCTTGCGAACCTTGGATGAAGTAGCCCTGGATGGGATCGCACCGCTGCGCGGACATTGCGTCGACGAGCTGGACGTCGCCATCGATCACTACGATGCGCCCCGCGCCGATCTGTTGCGCTGTGATGCCAACAGGCAGGTCGAGGAATGCCTCTATAGCCATTTGCTGAAGTCCAATTGTCCCGTTACCGGGCAGCCCGACTGGGGCACGGTGGTAATCGAGTACCGTGGCGCAGCTTTGAATCACCCCAGCCTGGTCGCCTATCTGGTGAGTTTCAGACAGCATGCCGACTTCCATGAACAATGTGTGGAGCGCATCTTTCTCGACTTGCAGCGATTGCTGGCGCCAGAAAGATTGAGCGTTCATGCGCGCTATGTTCGTCGCGGTGGGCTGGACATCAATCCGTATCGCAGTACGGATTACGTGAACGCAGACAACGGACGGTTAGTCCGGCAATGATAATGGCCACAGCGCAAGCGTTCCGGATTCCCGACCGCTTCGCTGTGACCGGTTGCCGGTGAAGATTGGTCAGATACCCATGTTCGCCAGCGTCTGCATGATGTTACGCAGGGTCATGGCGGTGTTTGGGTGGCTGACTTCGAATCGCTCGACCGCCAGATTGACGCCATCGACCAGCGAATCGTTCTGTTCCACCACGCCCTGATTGGCCAGTCGAAGTTCGATATCTTGAGCTATCACCTGAAGCGATGCGCGTTCTTCTTCGGTCAGCGGTGTGTCTTGAGCCAGCTGACTACGCAGCTCTGCCAGCTGCGACTGCAGATCATGTTCCGGCATATTGCATCCCTCTTTGGTTGTTTCGGAGCCAGCTTCTCGCCAAGGCGCCATGGATTGAGGTTAAACCAGCGGTCCGTGCTTGTCGTTGCTTTGATTGGATAGTGCGCGATGAAGTTCGCCGCTCCGCATGTCTGCCTGCTGCCGGTAATGGCATGAATGGATTTATACTGCTGCGCTTTGACGGGCAGCCACCCTCATACGAACAAAGGAGAAGCCTGCAATGCCATTGATCAGCAAGGATTGGATCGGAAATATCACCGCGGCCATCGTCGCCGGGCTCGCGATGTTCGGCACTTCGTTGTTGCAGGCCGCCGAAGAGGATCCCTGGGAGGGCGTTAACCGGGTGATCTTCAACTTCAACGACAAGGTGGACACCTACACCCTCAAGCCGCTTGCACAGGGTTATCAGAAGGTCACGCCGGCGTTCCTCGAGGACGGCATCGGCAACGTGTTCAGCAACCTGGGCGATGTCGTGGTGCTGACCAACGACCTGTTGCAGGGCAAGGTCCGCGATGCGGGTATCGACACCAGCCGCATCTTGTTCAACACCACTTTTGGCGTCCTGGGGTTCTTCGACGTAGCGACTCGCATGGGGCTGCAGAAGAATGACGAGGATTTCGGGCAGACGCTCGGGGCTTGGGGTCTGGGTAGCGGGCCTTACGTCGTGCTGCCGCTGCTGGGCCCAAGCACCGTGCGTGATGCGGCGGGGCGCGTGCCGGATGCCTATTTGCAGCCCTATCCTTACATGGACCATGTGCCCACTCGCAACGTGACACGTGCGGTGAACGTGGTGGATCTGCGTGCCGGGCTGCTCTCGGCGGAGCGGATGATCACTGGCGACAAGTACATCTTCGTGCGTAACGCTTACCTGCAAAACCGTGAATTCCGCGTGCAGGATGGTCAGGTCGAAGACGACTTCTGATACATCTTCGAATCCCATGGCCGAGCCTGGCCGATGCGGTTCGTCTGACAGCAGCGCCTCGGCTCGGAGGCGCTGCGTCTGCGATGCTCAATTCATCGACAGGATGGCCAGCCCCAGGCTCTGCCGCCCATCTTCATGGGTACCCACCCGCACCACTTCAGTTTCAGCGTCCAACCCTTTCAACTCGCTGTGTTCGGAAGGGATGTGCGCCTGGACCTTGTCGCCCATCTGCAAAGTGGTCGCGGCGAGAACCTGCATACCCGTACTGGAAAGGTCCAGGCAGGTCGCCTCGTAGCGCTGGCCGTCATGAGTCAAGGTGATCGAGGTTTCGATCTGCATGCGGATGAAGTCGCGTTTTTCGCTGTAGTCCCGATCACGCTGAGTCATTACTTTCGTCCTTTGAGTTGGATGGCACCCTTTCTTATAACGCCCGTCAATTCTGCCTGTAAAGCGCAGGCGGAGCGGCGGCGCCTGGCTTGAAACGCAGAACGTATGGGAGTACCGTCTGCGCCTTGAAAAGATCCCTTGCCCCGCGCCCTCGCGGAGCCGATGCTTTCGCCAACACCCTGGCGATACCGCCTGGTAGGAACATGCACAACCCAAGCGCGACGCTGCTGATCATAGATGACGACGATGTGGTACGAGCCAGCCTGGCTGCCTATCTGGATGACAGCGGTTTCAGGGTGCTGCAGGCACCTAGCGGCCCGCGGGGCATCGAGCTGTTTGATGCCGAACATCCGGATCTGGTGATCTGCGATCTGCGAATGCCGCAGATGGATGGGCTGGAGTTGATCCGGCTCATCAGCGAGCGGCAAGTCGACCTGCCTGTCATCGTGGTATCCGGTGCCGGTGTGATGAGCGACGCGGTGGAAGCCCTTCGCCTGGGTGCCGCGGATTACCTGATCAAGCCCTTGGAAGACCTGGCGATGCTCGAGCACTCGGTGCGACGGGCGCTAGACCGGTCACACTTGCGAATGGAGAACCGGCGTTATCGCGAGCAGCTGGAAACCGCCAATCGCGACCTGCAAGCCAGTCTGCATCTACTCCAGGAAGACCAGAATGCCGGGCGACAGGTGCAGATGAACATGCTGCCAGTGACGCCCTGCAACCTCGATGAATTCCAGTTCGCCCACCAGATCATTCCTTCACTTTACCTCTCTGGCGATTTCGTCGATTACTTCCGGGTCGATGAGCATCGAATCGGCTTCTATCTGGCCGACGTGTCAGGTCACGGCGCTTCCTCTGCCTTCGTCACCGTTCTGCTGAAGTTCATGACCACGCGCCTGCTGTATGAGTCGCGACGAGGCGGCGCTCTTCGCGCCTTCAAACCGTCCGAGGTGCTCGATCACATCAACCGTGGGCTGATCAATTGCAAGCTCGGCAAACACGTGACGATGCTTGGTGGCGTGATCGACCAGGAGCGCAACCTTCTGCACTACAGCATCGGCGGGCACCTTCCGATGCCGGTCATCCATACCGGCGGTTCTTCCAGGTATCTGGAAGGAAAGGGCTTGCCGGTTGGCCTGTTCGTCGAAGCCACCTACGATAATTATGAGATCGAGTTACCTGAATCCTTCAGCTTGACGTTACTTTCTGATGGCATTCTGGACCTTTTGCCCGGAGACACCCTCAAAGAAAAGGAAGCGGGACTACCTGGCCTGGTTACCGAGGCGGGCGGTACGCTGGAAGGGCTTCAACGCGTTTTGGGCCTGGCCGATCTGGAGGATATGCCTGATGACATCGCTGTGCTGGTATTGAGCAGGAACCTTGCATGAGCACTGGAAAGATCCAGTTCGCTGAGCAGGACGGGACCTTCGTCCTCAAATTCGTCGGCGAAATCCGACTGACGCTTTGCTCGGCACTGGATGCAACGATCGAAAAGATTTTCTCTTCGCTGGATTTCTCCTCGATCGTCATTGACCTCACCGAAAGCCGTAGCATCGACAGCACGACGCTGGGCCTGCTCGCCAAGCTTTCTATCCTGTCTCGGCAGAAAGTCGGCATGCTACCGACGTTGGTTACCACACACGCTGACATTACCCGCCTGTTGCAGTCGATGGGCTTCGATCAGGTGTTCAATATCGTCGATCAGCCCCTGCCATCCCCGGAGCAGCTGGCTGATCTGCCAAGTCAGGACCAATCCGAAGAGGTGGTGAAAAGCAAGGTGCTTGAGGCTCACCGTATCCTGATGAGCCTCAACGAATCCAACCGCGAGGCCTTTCGCGACCTCGTCACTGCGCTGGAACGTTCCTGATTACAGCTTGGTAGGCAGCAGCGCTTCCAGCTTTTCCTGATCCCGCGCGAATTGGCGAATGCCTTCAGCCAGTTTCTCGGTCGCCATCGGATCTTCATTCAGCCCCCAGCGGAAGCTACGCTCATCCATGGAGATGCGCGTCTCCGATGCCCGGCCCGGTGAAAGCTTGCGTTCCAGGGTACCTTCTTCCTGGGCCAGCTGGCTGAGCAGCTCAGGGCTGATAGTCAAACGGTCACAGCCCGCCAAAGCCTCGATCTGACCGGCATTGCGGAAGCTTGCGCCCATCACAACCGTCTTGTAGCCGTGCGCCTTGTAGTAATCGTAGATTCGGCTGACGGACTGAACGCCCGGATCTTCGTCGCTTACGTAGTCGCGGCCTTCGGACTTCTTGTACCAGTCGTAGATACGACCGACAAAGGGCGAAATCAGGAACACACCAGCCTCAGCACAAGCGACTGCCTGGGTGAAGGAGAACAACAAGGTCAGGTTGGTCTGGATTCCAGACTTTTCCAATTGCTCGGCGGCCCGTATGCCTTCCCAGGTAGAGGCCAGCTTGATCAATACGCGGTCGCGGGAAACCCCGGCTTGTTCGTACAGACCAATCAACCGCTCGCCGCGCTGGACCATTGCCTCGGTGTCGAATGAAAGGCGTGCATCGACTTCGGTCGAGATGCGCCCAGGGATCAGCTTCAGTACTTCCTGGCCGACCGCAACGGCGAACAGGTCGCACCCCAGACCTATGTCACCCTCGCAGCGCGACATGGCAGCCTGCAGATGATCCGCATAACGAGGGAGGGCTGCCGCCTTGAGCAAAAGCGAGGGGTTGGTCGTGGCGTCGACCGGCTGCAGGCGCGCAATGGCGTCAAGGTCACCGGTGTCGGCGACTACGGTGGTGAACTGCTTGAGTTGTTCCAGCTTGGATGTCATGAGAGCGCTCTATCCTCTGAGTTGGAAGACCTGACTCGAGATTACCGAGCCGGTAGGGCGGGTGGGTCGGGCGGACAGCCGTTGGATCGAAAAGGGGCTCGGGTGTTCCTGAAGAATGCTAATTAACGGCCTTCCAGCAGGCTAGCCGCCTGATCGAGAAGCGCCAATGGTTCTTGTGTCTTGTGGATGTCCACTGAAAGAAGCTGACGAAAACGTCTGGCGCCTGGAAAGCCTTGCCCCAAGCCAAGCATATGTCGGGTGATGTGATGCATCGAGCCGCCTGCAGCAATGTGTCTTTGAATGTAAGGCCGCATCCGTTTCAATGCCTCGGCGCGGCTGATGACCGGGTCTGGGCTGCCGAACAGCCTGGCATCCACCTGAGCGAGCAGATATGGGTTGTGATAGGCCTCCCGCCCGAGCATGACGCCGTCGAAGTGCCCAAGGTGGGCCTGACATTCGTCCAGCGTCTTGATACCGCCGTTCAGAATGATTTCGAGGTCCGGAAAGTCACGTTTGAGAGACTGGGCAACGTCGTAGCGAAGCGGCGGGACCTCGCGATTCTCCTTCGGAGACAAGCCTTCGAGAATCGCAATGCGGGCATGGACGGTAAAACTGCGACAGCCTGCGTCGCGCACTTGACCCACGAAGTCACAAAGTTCTCCGTAACTATCGCGACCATTGATACCGATCCGATGCTTGACCGACACCTCGATGCTGACCGCATCACGCATCGCCATCACGCAGTCGGCGACAAGTGCGGGGTGTCCCATGAGGCAAGCGCCGATCATGTTGTTCTGAACGCGGTCGCTTGGGCAGCCGACGTTAAGATTAACCTCATCATAGCCCGCTGCCTCGGCCAACCTTGCACAAGCGGCGAGATCTCCCGGCACGCTGCCGCCAAGCTGCAATGCCAGTGGATGCTCAGTTTCGTCATAACGGAGGAATCGCTCGGCATCCCCGTTGAGCAGCGCACCGGTGGTTACCATTTCGGTGTAGAGCAGGGCATGCCGGGACAGCTGACGCATGAAGTAGCGGCAATGCCTGTCCGTCCAGTCCATCATAGGGGCGACGCTAAAGCGCCTGTTCACAGGTCGTCCCGTGTGGCCTGGGTTTGGGAGGGAAATTGTCATTTCTTAGCCAGCTGTACTTCGGTGGGTTAGTAGATTGGCCACGCACGGAAAGGCCTATTTGTCGGGACGACTTGGACGCGGATCAGATCGCCAGGGGTTAGCACCGTCAGAATTCGAATCGAAAAGTGGCGTGCAATTCTATCAGGAGAGCCGCAGTTACTCCTGATAGAAATCGATCCCTGAGACTACTAGGCGAAACCGTGCTCCGTTAAAGTAACGCGGGTCGCGTTCGGGGCAGACGGCTAGGAGGGCGCTGAATGGCCGGATTAGAGGCTGGCTGCTAGCATCAGCTACATATCCATTGTCTGGCCAACCCAATGCTCGTCGCTCCGATGCACCCCGAGGAAGCGCTAAGACAGTACACGCTCGACTGCCTGGATTTGCTTGATACCGCCGCTGACGCCCACCTGGACACGCTGGTCAGGGTGGCGCAGACCATGTTTGGCGTCGAAACGGTGTTGATCAGTCTTATCGACCGGGACCGACAGTGGTTTAAGGCGCGGCAGGGCCTGGACATCAGCGAAACGCCTCGGGACGTCTCCTTTTGCAGCCACACTATTCTGCAAACCGACTCTCTGATAGTGCCGGATGCGCTGCATGACCCACGTTTTAGCGACAATCCCTTGGTGCTATCAGCTCCGCGAGTACGTCTTTACGCTGGGCACCCGCTCTTCGTTAACGGGTTTCCAATCGGCTCACTCTGTCTGCTTCATCCGCAGCCGCGGCAACTGAGTGACACGGAGCAGGGAACACTGCGAGATCTGGCCACGCTTGCTGAGGGGTATGTGGTTCAGCGAGTGCAGAACACACATATCCGCACGCTTTACGAGGCACTGGACGTAGAGCGGATGAACGCTATGACCGATCCACTGACCCGTGTTTGGAATCGTCAGGGGCTGGAGTATTTCGCCCCCGTGCTGTTCAACAAAGTCGCCGAAGGCAAGCAGGTTGGCGTGTTGTGCTGCGACCTCGATCACTTCAAGACGGTGAATGATCGTTACGGACACGCTATCGGCGATCAGGTTCTGGTGCAGACGGCACGCCGGCTCAAGGCCGTGCTACGAGCAGATGACCTGCTTGTCCGCTTGGGCGGTGAGGAGTTTGCGATGTTGGTGCTAATTAACCAGACCAACGAGCTGCAGTTACTCGCAGAGCGTGTTCGGTTGACGCTCCTCGCCGAGCCGATGCCGTGCGGCGAGGCGTCAGTTTCGATTACCGCTAGCGTCGGTGCTGCCATCAAACGCAACGAGGAAACGATAGAAGTTGCGTTCAGCCGTGCCGATCTGGCGATGTACAGAGCCAAGCAAGGTGGGCGTAACCGAATTGAGATGGCGTAACACCCCTCATATTCACTGCTCTGGCCGGTACGCTGCATAGAACGCTCAGCATGGTTTATCAAGCTTTATAGCCGCTAATTATCTTAAAAAATCGTTGACAACGAATTGTTATGCACACCGGCATCAGCGTTTATGCTTTGTCCTGACGCACACGCAAGTTGAGCGAATCAAAATTTGTAAGTTATTGATTTATAAGCAATAACTCCAACTGCGCAAAAACCCGCCGATTTGATTCAAACCCCCGTCAGGTGGGCGTTTGGACGAGTCATCCAAGTTCTGTTCACAGACTTATCCACAGAATTTGTGGATAAGCCGCGAAGGCTTTGAACGATGCGGCTTTCAGGGCAATACGCGCTTGTTCGCTTGCCAAAATACTGAATGATTGTTGCAGCTTTGCTAGCCCCGTATGAATCAGTCGCTGAGGACGCAGGGCAGAGTTGGTCAGTCCGAGTTCGAGCTTTCATAACCCATTTTGCACGCTAATAAAGCGTCCGCCGACCTTAGGGTTACCGCCAAACCAGCTGATTTCATACACACCGATGTTCTGCATGACCGGCTGTCCGGTACCAGTACAGAAAATAATTTGTAAACCGATGTGTTAGATACGTCATTCACATCGGACTCAAATTTATGCAAGTTGATGATCTTTTCGCCAGTCTGCACCAGCTCCCGAACGTTCCTAAAGTCGCGCAGGATCTGATTCAACAATTCGACAACCCGAATACCTCGATCGAGGCGGTGGCGCGCAACATTGCCTGTGATCCTGTCATTTCAGCACGGGTGTTGCGCCTGGCGAATTCATCGCGCTTTCGCGGCGCGCGTGAATCGACCAGCGTGGAGGATGCTGCACTGCGCCTGGGGTTCAATACTCTACGCACTTTGGTTCTGGCCTCGGCATTCACCTCGGCATTCAAGCTGCAGACTGGGTTCAATCTAAAAGCCTTCTGGTATCACAGCTTTCTGGTAGCGAACATCAGTCGGTTGCTGGCAAAACAGGTTGGAGCCGATGTAGAAACGGCGTTCACCTGCGGGATGCTTCATGGCATAGGCGAGTTGCTGATCCAGACCGGCGCGCCTCATCTGGTCGGCAGCATGGATGACCGAACGACCTCCAGCCCAGGACGTGCGGCGAACGAGACCTTGCAATTGGGCTTCGGTTACCCGGAAGTGGGCGCAGAACTGGCGCGCCGCTGGCAACTGCCGAAGGTCCTGCAAGAGGCAATTGCTTACCAGGCACGCCCGCTTCAGGCGCCCAAGGGGTCTACCTTGCCCTACGTGGTAGCACAAAGTGTCGCGCTTGCTCAGGCGCTACAGGACCACGGAGGCGATATCGATCTGGCGTTGGAGTCCGTCAAAGGTCCTTTAACCGAAAACATGGACCGTGCCGCCCTCAGCAAATCGCTACCGGGCGCCATTGAGGCCGCCAATGTTTTCGTCGAGCTGGTCTGATCGACACAGGCGCACGCCACGAAAAATCTGCCTCAAAGCCGGCCTGGCGTTCGATATTGATCTCGAAAACTGCGGGGTGACTGCCCTGAAAGGCGCTTGAAGAATCGAGAGAAGTAGGCGGGCTCGGAAAAACCGAGCTCGCTTGCGATCTGCTTGGCGCTCAAGGCGCTATAGATGAGTTGTCGCTTGGCTTCGAGCAGAACGCGCTGATGGACTACTTGCTGCGCCGTTAAGCCGGTGTACCGGCGTGTCAGGTTGTTGAGATGTGCGGGCGTGACGCCCAGGCGTTGAGCGAATCGCTCGATTGAAGGTTGTTCGCGAAACTGGGCCTCAACGAGTGCCGAAAATGCCAGTAGATGGTCCCGGCCTGGCGATGATCGTTCTTGCTGTTGAATTTCATGAGACTGACGCCGCAGCCAGACACTGATGAGGCCAGTTAGTGAGTGCAGCTGTAGTTCGCGGCCTGGAGCAGGCTGACGGTATTCGCGATCGATGGCTTCGAAAAGCGCATCGACGTATGGCAGATCATCACCGGTGGGGTAGAGCCCGGCGGATCTCAGGAGCGGCTGCGGTGCACCGAGCTGCGCTTCGAGCTGACTGATCAAGGGTGTCGCTACGGTGACGACATAGCCATCCACCCGCTCGGAGAAGTGGAAGCCGTGGATGCACATCGGCGGTACGATCTGAATGGCGGGCTCTTCCAGTCGCGTCTGCACTCCCTCGATTTCGATGACTGTCCAGCCGCTGCGAACGTAAAGCAGCTGCACAAGATCGCCGTGACGGTGAGGCTTTATTTCCCAATCATGCAGGCGACTGCGCTCCGGAATGGACTCGCAGTGCAGCAAGTCGGGCATGGTCCATTCCAGCCCATCGCCGTACAGTTTGAACACTGGCACGTTTCCGGCTCGTGGCACTATCGCCTAGCCTCTATAAAGAAGACACAACGCTAACACCGCCTGTAGACACTGCACAGCGAGGCTCTGTGGCCGGGGCGTTTATTCGATCGGCTCATAGGGCAGCCCCACGTAGTTCTCTGCAATTGTGGTCAGGCCTGCGATGGAGCTGGTGCAGTAATCAAGCTCGCTTTGCTGCATCCGGCGGCTGAACTCGTCAGTGTCGGGGAAGCGATGCAGCAATGATGTCATCCACCAGGAAAAACGTTCGGCCTTCCAGACGCGACGCAGGCAGATCGGCGAGTAGCGTTCGACCAGGTCCGTTCGCCCCTCCCCGAATACCTTGACGAGAATGCGGTACAGCGTATTGACATCACTGGCGGCCAGATTTAGCCCCTTGGCGCCAGTAGGCGGGACGATATGCGCAGCATCGCCGACCAGAAACAACCGCCCGTATTGCATAGGCTCGGCCACGAAACTGCGTAGCGGGGCGATGCTTTTCTCCAGTGACGGGCCGGTGACCAGCCGGGTCGCGACCTCTTCAGGCAACCGGAGCTTGAGCTCGTCCCAGAAGCGTTCGTCCGGCCAGTCTTGCACGTCCTCATCCAGCCCCACCTGAATGTAATAACGCGAGCGGGTCGTGGAGCGCATGCTGCATAGTGCGAAACCCCTCTCGTGATTGGCATAGATGAGTTCGTCATGGACCGGTGGCGTATCGCTGAGCAGCCCGAGCCAGCCGAACGGGTAGACACGCTCGAAAATCTCCAACGATTCGGCCGGGATGGTCTTGCGGGAAACGCCGTGGAAACCGTCGCACCCGGCGACGTAATCGCAGTCCAGGCGCAGCTGTTCGCCGTTGTGCATGAAGGTGACATAGGGAGTCTCGGACTTCAGCTCGTGAAGTCTCACATCGCTCGCTTCATAGAACGCCGGTGCACCGCTGTCACGCCGAGCATCCATCAAGTCTCGGGTAACTTCGGTCTGGCCGTAAACCAGGACGGAGTCGCCTCCGGTCAGTGCTTTCAGGTCGACCCGTTCGCGGCGGCCGGCAAAGGCCAGTTCCACACCTTCGTGGGGGATGCCTTCGCGATCCATCCGCTCGGCAACCCCAGCTTCACGCATCAGGTTGACCATACCCTGCTCGAGCACACCGGCACGGATGCGGCCTAGCACGTACTCGGCGCTCTGGCGTTCGATGATCACATTGGAAATCCCGGCCCGGTGGAGCAACTGGCCGAGTAACAGGCCGGACGGGCCTGCACCGATGATAGCGACGCTGGTTCTCATGAATGGCCTCTCGTTTTTGTTGTTCGGGCGGGTGGCGCCTGTCGGTTCGAGATAGCGGACATTCTGGTTCGCGCCTTCCAATGTCGTTAATGGCGAGAACCGCGTAGAACTTGGACTTTTGTAAACAGTGTGCGGTTATCGAACGGTCTGACGGCAAGCGGAAAGCATTCTGTTTGGTTATGGTATGTGGGATTGCAAGATTGAACGGTGTACCTATTGATCACCCCCATCCGAGCAAGGCTCGAACCATGAACCTCGACAGCCGAATCAAGTATCGTCACCTGCTGTGCTTCATTGAAGTGGCTCGTAAAGGCAGTCTGGCAAGGGCGGCAGAGGCGATGTCTGTCAGCCAGCCGGCCATCTCCAAAACGCTGAAGGAGCTTGAAACTGTCCTGCACGCCAGCCTGTTCGAGCGAGGCAAGCAAGGCGTGACGCTTACTGCTGCGGGGCAGGCGTTCCTGCGCTACGCCGGGCCAAGCGTGCAAGCGTTGCGCGAAGGTGTTCGCAGCCTGCGCGCTGGCGAGCACGAGGTGGGGATAGTGAGGTTGGGTGCGCTATCGACAGTGGAAAGCTCGCTTCTGCCAGATGTGGTACGACGGCTTCACGCCCAGCACGCAGCGCTGGTGGTCAGCGTGGTGACTGGGCCCAGTGCCTATCTGCTGGGCCAGTTGCGCGGTGGTGAGCTTGATCTCGTGGTCGGACGGATGACCGATGCGCCGCAGATCGAAGGGCTCAGCTTTGAGCATTTGTATAGCGAATCCATGACGCTCGTCGTACGCCCAGGACATGCGATGCTCGATGGGGATCCGAGCCGTCTTGCTGAGTTTCCGCTTGTGCTGCCACAAAGCGGTACAACCATTCGGCGTCATGCCGACAGTCTGTTCATTCAGCTTGGGATCAGTCAGCCGCCTCGGCGGCTGGAAACGTTGTCAGTCTCGCTAAGCCGCCATTACGTCCGGGTCAGCGATGCCGTCTGGGTAGCGCCGCTCGATGCAGTGCGCGAGGACCTGGCAAGTGGTGAGCTGTACGAAGTGGATCTTGGAATCAAAGAACCGGGTGGTTCTGTCGGGATTTGCACGAATCCGACCTTACAATCGAGCTTGGCGATGCAGTGGTGCTGCGAGGCATTGCGTGAAGCGGCAAATCAGTATCGCTAATTATCCATAACCTAATGGTTATGGATGCTTGCCATTTCTTCAATTTTTGGCTGCGGCGGCTTGTCGCATACTCAGCCTGCCTGATCTGACACCACGTTAGCTCGATCAAGAAGGAGCCCGCCATGTCCGAACTGGACAGCAGCCTGTTCGTTACACGTGACCGTACCCGGCATCCCAGAGCGTTGACGCCTGACTACAAGACATCGGTTGCCCGCTCCCCGCAGCAGGCGCTTATAACGCTTGTACCCTCGATCTCGGAGAATACCGGCCCGGATTTTTCGCACCTCAAGTTCGGCCCACACGACAACGACCTGTTGCTTAACTTCAACAATGGCGGGCTGCCCATCGGTGAACGTATCGTCGTGTCCGGTCGCGTCATGGACCAGTACGGCAAGCCAATACCACGCACTCTGGTCGAAATCTGGCAAGCAAACGCCGGTGGTCGCTATCGTCACAAGAATGATCGCTATATCGCACCGCTGGACCCTAACTTCGGTGGCGTCGGCCGCGCCCTGACCGATAGCGAGGGCAACTACATCTTCCGCACTATCAAACCTGGACCCTATCCATGGCGTAACGGTCCTAACGAGTGGCGCCCGGCCCACATCCACGTATCTATCAGCGGCCCGTCGATCGCCACACGCCTGATTACGCAGCTCTACTTCGAGGGAGACCCGTTGATCCCCCTTTGCCCGATTGCCAAAACGGTCAGTGAGGATGCGGTGCAAAGTCTCATTGCCAAGCTGGACATGGGGATGGCCAATCCTATGGATTGCCTGGCTTATCGCTTCGATATCGTGCTGCGCGGCCAGCGCAAGACCCATTTCCCGAACCGCTGAGAAGGAGACGACGATGCCTGTAACACTTCTACCGGAAACGCCTTCTCAGACTGCCGGACCCTATGTCCACATCGGCTTGGCACTTGCGGCAGCGGGCAATACCCCGCGGGAGCTGGAAATCTGGAACGAGATGGCCAAGCCTGAGGCTCAGGGCGAACACATCCTGCTGATAGGGCAGGTCTTCGACGGAATGGGACATCTGGTGAGAGACTCATTCCTGGAGTTCTGGCAGGCCGACCATGCCGGCGTTTACCACAGCCGTTTCGATCCGGAGCGGAGCTTCAACAGCTTTGGCCGTACCGCTACAACGTTCGATGAAGGTGACTGGACAGTTAAAACCATCAAGCCGGGCGCGGTGAAGAATCGGTCAGGCGAGCTCATGGCGCCACACGTCAACGTCTCGTTGTTCGCTCGCGGTATCAACATTCACCTGCATACCCGCATCTACTTCGAAGACGAGGCAGACGCCAACGGCATAGATCCCGTGCTCAATTCAATCGAATGGGTACAGCGTCGCGAAACGCTGATTGCTCGGCGCTGCGAAGTGGACGGTCAGGTGGCATATCGCTTCGACATCCGTCTGCAGGGGGAGGGGGAGACCGTATTCTTTGATTTCTGACGTTCTACAGGCGGGCCGTCCAAGGCAAGGCGCGTCCGTTTCGCGTCAACTGGAGCGGTCATTCAGGACCGAGTTGGCAACCCGCGGGCACTGCGCCGATCCGGTCCAACTGGCTGCCATCAAGCTGCTCGGCGACTGGCTGGAGGGCTGGCTGCGTGGTCGGTGGGGTTGGCTGCGGGCGCCCAAGGTCGGGGTTTATCTGTGGGGCAGTGTTGGCCGTGGCAAAAGCTTCGTGATGGACGCCTTTTTCGCGGCGGCGCCGCTTGAGGCTAAGCGGCGCGTCCATTTTCATGCATTTGTTCAAGAGGTGCTGGAGGAGCTCTCGCACATCAGCGGCCAGCCCGATCCCTTGGCACTGGTCGCGAGCCGTATCGCGGCAGATACACGCCTGCTTTGCTTCGACGAATTCCACGTGCATGACCTGGGTGACGCAATGTTGCTCGGTCGACTGGTAAATCATCTGGTTGACCAGGGCGTCGGGCTGATAGCAACTTCGAACTACGAGCCGCGCGCCCTGTGCCCGAATCCCCTGTACCGAGACCGTTTTAAACCGGCCATCGAGCTGATCGAACGCAGCTTCGAGATCTTCAACCTGGACGGAGGTGAGGATTACCGGCAACGCGTCGCGGGCGGCTACGTTTGGGGAGAGTACGTTCAGGTCGTGGCGGATGCCCAGGCTGGATGGGTTGCACAGCGTATGGAGCTGGATGGATCAACCGAGCGCGACATGAGCATCGAGGTAAACCAACGCACCTTATGGGTTCGCGCGCGACACCGCGATGCGGCTTGGCTTGATTTCGACGAGCTGTGCCGCTCGGCACGATCCAGCGCGGACTTTCTCTGGCTCAACCGCACATTCGAGCGGCTGGTTATCACGGGCGTGCCGACGCTGGACGGGGAGGGAATCGATGTCCAACAGCGCTTTCTCAACCTGATCGACATTTTCTACGACAGCGGAGTCGAGCTGATTCTGGTGGCAGAGGCGAGCCCCGAGGAGCTGCTCACTGCAGGCGCTCACGTCGACTTCTGCCGTACACACAGCCGATTGCAGCAACTCATGCGGATCAGCACTGAATATACCCACGGGGAACAGCGCTAGATGCTGGCGATTCTGGGTATTACCGCGCCGATTTTCATCCTGATCGCCATTGGTTTCTTCGCGTGCCGGTCCGGGCTTATCAGTCGCGACCAGGCCGCTGGTATGGGGCGTTTCGTCATTACTTTCGCACTCCCCGCGCTTGTAATTCGTGCTTTGCTGGAGCGCCCGCTTGCGGAAGTCTTCGACTGGTACTACGTGCTGGCTTATGGCCTAGGCTCGCTGTTGGTATTCGGTTTGGGCTACGCCTTCGCCAGGTTGGTGCGCAAGGACAGCCTCAGCGGCAGCGCGATGGTCGGCTTGGGCGTATCGGTTTCCAACAGCGGATTCATCGCCTACCCCATCGTGGCCATGGCGCTGGGTTCGCCTGCCGGCGTGGCGCTGGCACTGGGCATGATCATCGAGAACGTACTGATGATTCCGCTGGCGCTGACACTTGCCGAGCTGGGCCGACAGAGCGGCGGCGTGGGTAAAGCGCTCCGTGGCACCGCGCGCAGTCTGATCCGGCATCCCGTGCTGGTTGCCATCACCGCAGCACTGCTCATGGCGATTCTCGAACTACATCCGCCGCCGGTGGCTATGCGTGTCATCGACATGCTGGCCACTGCAGCGGCGCCGGTGGCTCTGTTCGTCATTGGCGCCAGCCTGAGCGGGATGAAGCCGGGCGGGCTGGTGATGGATGTCAGTCAAGTTGCGGTCGGAAAACTGATCCTGCATCCGCTTATGGTGCTGCTGTGTTTCACCTTGCTGCCGGTCTCCAATCCCGTTCTGGCATCGGCGGGCGTGCTGATGGCCGCTGCGCCGATGATGAGCATCTATCCGATTCTTGGTGCTCGATACGGGCTGGAAGGGCGTTGCGCCGCCGGGTTGGTGGTGGCGACGGTGCTCTCGTTTCTAAGCGTCAGCGTGTTCATCTGGGCGGTGGGCTGATGCGCGCGCCCTCGACGCAGGTGTTTGAATTGTCATTACAGGAGTACAGGTAGTGGAGCGGAACACTCATCAACTCTTCGATGCCTATTTCATGCAGGCGGATATGCGGCTGATCTTTTCCGATGCGGGCCGAATGCAAGGCATGCTGGATTTCGAGGCGGCGCTGGCGAGAGCCGAGGCGCGGTGTGGCGTGATTCCCCAGTCAGCTGTCGCATCTATCGAGGCCGCTTGCCGCGCAGAACTCTATGATCCGGTTACCTTGGCGCAGGCTATCGTTAGCTCGGGTAACTCAGCCATCCCATTGGTCAAGGCGTTGGGCAAACGGATTACCGCGCAGGATGCGGAGGCGGAGAAGTACCTGCATCTGGGGGCTACCAGCCAGGACGCCATGGATACCGGGCTGATGTTGCAGCTGCGCCAGGCAATGGCGTTACTGGAGCGTGATCTATCCAGTTTGGGTGAAAAGCTGGCCGCCCAGGCAGAGCGCCATGCCGCAACGCCAATGGCTGGCCGCACTTGGCTGCAACATGCAACCCCCGTGACGCTGGGCATGAAGATCGCCGGTTGGCTCGGTGCGATCAACCGTCACCGGCAGCGCCTGGCCGAGATCAAACCGCGGGTGCTTTGTCTGCAATTTGGTGGCGCTTCCGGCTCGCTGGCGGCGCTGGGCAAGCAAGCATGGCCGGTCAGCCAGGCGCTCGCGGCCGAGCTGGAATTGAATCTGCCGGATCAACCCTGGCACACCCAGCGCGATCGTCTGGTGGAGTTTGCCAGCCTGCTCGGAATGATCGCGGGCAGCCTTGGCAAGCTTGGCCGAGACCTGTCGCTGCTGATGCAGACGGACGTTGGTGAGGTGTTCGAACCCTCCGCGCCGGGCAAAGGCGGCTCGTCCACCATGCCGCACAAACGCAACCCGGTTGGCAGCGCGGTGATGATCAGCGCCGCCACGCGTGCGCCAGGCCTGGTTGCCACCATGTTGAGCGCCATGCCACAAGAGCATGAGCGTAGCCTGGGCCTCTGGCATGCCGAGTGGGAGACCTTGCCGGAGCTGTGCTGCCTGGTGTCCGGCTCGCTGCAGCAGGCGCTGCAAGCAACAGCTGGGCTGGAGTTTGACGCTGACCGAATGGCAGGCAATCTGGAGCAGACCCGCGGTCTGGTCTTGGCCGAAGCGGTGAGCATCGCACTTGCGCAGCGGATCGGTCGCGATGCGGCGCATCATCTGGTCGAACAATGCTGCAAGCGTGCCGTTGCAGACGGGCGACATTTGCGTGGCGTGCTAGGTGAAACCGCTGAAGTGCGCCAGGAACTGACTGACGCAGAGCTTGATCGCTTGCTGGATCCTGTTTTCTACCTGGGTGAAGCCCAGCGCTGGGTCGAACGCGCCGTGGCCGAGCATCGCAGCCTTTATTGATACAAGCATTGAATGCACCGTCTGCAAGGGCGGGCAGTTGACCTTGGGACATGACCTACACGATCGGGAGCGGAGCTATGGATGAGAAAGAGCGTTACGAAGCGGGCATGCAGGTGCGTCGTGCCGTCTTGGGCGATGCCCACGTTGATCGCAGTCTGAAAAACGTTTCCTCGTTCAACGAAGAGTTCCAGGAGATGATTACCCGCCATGCCTGGGGTGACATCTGGACCCGGCCTGGATTGCCGCGACACACCCGCAGCCTGATTACCATCGCCATGCTGATCGGCATGAATCGCGAGGGCGAACTGAGGCTGCATTTGCGCGCCGCCAAGAATAACGGCGTTACGCGCGACGAAATCAAGGAAGTGCTGCTGCAGAGTGCCATCTACTGTGGCATTCCGGCCGCCAACGCCTCCTTCCATCTCGCCGAAGAGATATTTGACGAGATTGGGGTCGAGTCACTGGGGCAGGGGTAAGCGGAGTACGGCAGGCACAGTTGATAAGCCCTGAATAGAGAGTTCTCAGCAGCGGGCGGGATTTGTCAGCGCTTCTGACAACGCCATGCTCAGACTCAGATCACCTCGATAATGACACGCCTGCCAAATTTACCAGCGACGATACGTCATGACTGCTATATGATTCGTATACGTTTCATATAGAGAGTGCCTTATGGGTATTGTCAAAATTTCCGACGCCATGCATGACAATTTACGCGTTGCAGGCGGCGCGCTTAGCCGCTCGATCAATGCTCAAGCCGAGCATTGGATGCGCATCGGTCTGCTCGCCGAGCTGCACCCTGATCTTAATCACCACGACATCTGCAAGCTGCTGATCCGCGCCGAACAGGCGGGCGGTCTCGATGTGCAGAAACTCTGCATCGAGACAGGCTTTCCAACGGATGCCAAGACGCAATCAGCGACCAGGGCGAGCGTGTGAACATGAGCGTTCCTATCCATAAGCCGGAACAGATCGCAATGTCGCGTGCCGCAGGGGCGCTCGCTGCTGAAGTGCTGGCGATGCTCGTCCCACACGTCAAAGCAGGCGTCACAACTGATCAGCTCGACAAGCTCTGTCACGACTACATCGTTGATGTGCTGAAAGTCACTCCTGCCAATATCGGCTATCACGGCTATCAGAAAACCTTGTGCACGTCGGTCAACCAAGTGGTCTGCCACGGCATTCCATCAGCGACAGTATTGAACGACGGCGACATCGTGAACATCGACGTAGCCGTGATAAAGGATGGCTGGTACGGCGACACCAGTCGGATGTACTTCGTGGGTGAGCCCTCTCCCAAAGCACGGCATCTGGTTGAAACAACCTACGAAGCCATGTGGGCCGGCATTCGCGCCGTACGGCCCGGCGCTACGCTGGGAGACATCGGCCATGCGATCCAGACGCGTGCGGAAGGTGCCGGGTTGAGCGTTGTGCGCGAATACTGCGGGCACGGTATCGGCAAGATCTACCACGATCAGCCGAACATTCTCCATTTCGGCTATCCCGGCCAGGGTATGAAGTTGAAGGCGGGGATGATCTTCACGATCGAGCCGATGCTGAATGCTGGCAAGCGTGCCGTGAAAACACTTGCGGACGGCTGGACTGTCGTCACGAAGGATCAGTCCTTGTCCGCTCAATGGGAGCACATGGTTGCCGTTACGGATGATGGATTCGAAGTTCTGACGGCGTGGCCCGAGCATCAGGGTAGCGCTCAGCCTGCTGTGGCTCTTTAGCGCGGATGCGTTTCGCCTGGCAGCCCGCCGCGCCGGTTACCTCCGGCCCTACGCTTGACTGCGCTCTGCTCGGTTCGGGCGCGACCTGTCTTCGGGTTGGAATAAAAAAAGCCCGTCCAGGACGGGCCAAAGCAATCACGCGCAGGAGAAACGCGTACAACAGGGAGCGCTGGCGTCTAGCGGTTACAGGATCGACAGCGGGTAGTTGAAGATCAGGCGGTTCTCATCCAGGTCGCGCGTGTTGACCTGTGAGCGGAAGCTCGAGTTGCGCCACTTGATGTTGAGGTTTTTCGCCGGCCCGTTCTGGATGGTGTAGGCCAGTTCGGTCTCACGGCCCCACTCCTTGCCGTCGTCAGTGGTGGCCGTTCTGATGTTGTCGCCGCTGATGTAGCGATTCATCAAGGTCAGACCGGGAACGCCTACAGCGGCGAAGTTGTAGTCATGACGAACCTGCCAGGAGCGTTCTTCAGCGTTGTCGTAGCTGTTGTTGAAACTATCGTTTGCAAGCGTACCGCCGCTGGTTCCGTTAACGCGCATCCAGGTGTCGCCGCTGACCCTTTGCAGGCCGACGTAGAAGGTGTTGCCGCCGGTTTTGAGGCCGAACAAACCGGAGTAAGTCTTGTTGTCGAGCTTGCCAGCTCGGGCGCTACCGTCCTCATCGCCTTGGAAATACCCGAGGTTGGCGGTCAGTGCAAGGTCGTCCCCCAGCGGTTGGGTGTGCAGAAGCTGGACGTACCGCTGCTCGTAGACATCCTTCAGTTCAGCTGCCCACAAGCCCAGCGTGGTGCGCTTTTCGTTGAAGGCATACTCACCACCAACAAAGTTGAAGCGGTCCGAGGCACCACCGCCAAAGGTCATGTCTTCCATGCTGGCGTCGTCGCGCGGGCTGTTCTGGCGGAACTGGCCAGCAGTCAGCATCAGCCCATCGATCTCACGCGATGTGACCATGCCGCCCTCGAACGTTTGCGGAAGGGAGCGGCCATCGTCCGACCGCAGGATCGGCAGCACAGGCATCATTTCGCCGATCTTCAGTTCGGTATTTGAAACCTTGGCTTTGGCGGCTACGCCAAAACGGCCATAGTCGTCAGCCGGTCGGCCATCGCGGTGGCGTGGAAGCAAGGCAGTGCCGTAGGTTCCACGTCCACCGTCGAGCTTGACTGCCAGGCCGGCCAGCACATCTACACCAAAGCCGACCGGGCCTGGCGTGTAGCCGGATTGAATATTGAGGATGAAGCTCTGTGTCCATTCCTCGGCTTTGGTACGGTCCACTGCGTCATCACGAAATTCACGGCCGATGTAGAAGTTGCGCGCGTTTACCGTGATCTTGGTGTCTTCGACAAATCCCTCGGCGCTGGCGGCCAGCGGGACGACAGCAGCGATGGAAACGGCGAGCATTGTGGGTGCCAGGATGCGATTGGCTTGAGCAGGATGGTGTTTCATTGTTGTTGTATTCCTTTTTCAAGGTTGAAGGCTCCCCGCCGCCGTTGCGGATGTTCGAAAGCGAAGGGGAGAGTCGCAGCCGCCGCTGGCGGCTATTCGGTTAGCCGGTCGAGGTCATGACAACCACCGAACCAGGCAAAGGGTGATCGACGGGAACAGCACCAGTATCACTACGCGGATCACGTCGGAGATGAGAAAAGGCACAACGCCTCGGAACGCATCACGCAAAGTCACGTCCCGCGCCATGCTGCTGATCACGTAGACGTTCATCCCAACCGGTGGGGTGATCATGCCGATCTCAACCACCATCAAGGCGAGGATGCCGAACCAGATGGCCTTCTCGGTCTGATCCAGACCATAGAAATCCAGCCCCATGATCAGCGGGAAGAAGATCGGGATAGTCAGCAGGATCATGGACATGGTGTCCATCACACAGCCGAGGATCAGGTACAGGATCAGAATGCCGGCCAGCACCACGAACGGGCCGACACCGCTGTTCGTTATCGCCTCTGCCAGTGCAACGGGCAGCTGTGAGACGGCGAGGAAGGAGTTCATGATGTCGGCCCCCAGCAGAATCATGAAGATCATCCCGGTGGTGACCGCGGTGCCGTAGAGCACCTCCTTGAAACCTTCCCAACGCATACCGCCCAGCACCACGGCGAAGAAACCGGTACCGACTGTGCCGATAGCCGCCGCCTCGGTAGGCGTGAACCAGCCGCTGTAGATGCCTCCTAGTACGAGCAGGAAAATCAGGAACACCGGCCATACGCCTTTCTGTGCGGCGAAGCGTTGGCGCCAGGTCATGCGTGGCAGCGCGGGACCGGCGTCGGGGTTCATCCGCACATACACAGCAATAGCGATCATGTAGCCGACGGCCGCCAATACACCGGGGATGAATGCAGCCATGAACAGCGATGAGATGTTTTCCTGGGCCAGGATCGCGTAGATCACCAGCACCACCGATGGCGGAATCAGGATGCCCAGGGTGCCGCCAGCAGCCAGGCAGCCTACCGCCAGCGAACCCGAGTAGTTGTACTTCTTCAACTCCGGCAGCGCGACTTGACCCATGGTCGCTGCAGTCGCAATGGATGAGCCGCAAACCGCACCGAAGGCCGCACATGACCCCACAGCCGACATGGCCAGGCCACCGCGCCAATGGCCGATCATCGCCGCTGCTGCTCGAAACAGACCTGACGCCAGGCCGCCGCGCGAGGCGAACTGGCCCATCAGCAGAAAGAGGGGGATGACCGAAAGGTCATATACCGTGAAGCGCGCGAATGCCACGGTCTTGATATAGCTCAGCAGGGGCGACCAGCCACTGATGGCCACATAGCCGCCTACGCCGGTCAACAACATGGCGATCGCAATTGGGATGCGCGCGACCAGCAGAACGAGAAGGATGGCGAGGAACAATCCGCCTATTTCAACACTGCTCATGCGGATTTACCCTCACCACGAAAGTCCTGCCAGGAGGTGTACAGGGCCACCAGCGCCAGCAATGCAAAACCAGGGGCGAACGCGGCCATCGACCACCAGATTGGCAACCCCATGATGATCGACTCTTCACCCGTTCCGAAGGCATCGGTCGTGCCGATTGCCGAACGCCACGCCAGCAGCGCTGAAGCGAGCGCCATCAGCAGGCCACCCAGCCCATCAAGGCTGTTGCGTACACGCTGGGGCGCATTCATGGTGAAAACGTCGACGATAACGTTGCCGCGGCGCAGCTGGCATAGCGGTAGAAAGAACACGATGGCGATGCCACAACCCATCTGCACAAGCTCGACATCGCCAAGCAGTGGTTCATCGAACACTGCACGCATGGCGATGCTGTAGGTGGCCATCAAGGTCATCGCCATGAGTAGCAGGCCTCCAATCAGGGCCAACAGGCGTGACAGCAGGTCAAGCAATCGGCCAAGGGGATCCGCAGGCGATGGGACGGCCTGAACAACGGGTTCGCTCATGGGTTATCTCCAGGGCAGTACTGGATAGCACTGCCTGTCTATCGGTCAGCGGGACAGCTGGTCGTTGTAATGCTGAATCAATTGCCGGGCGTCCTCGAGCAGCGCTTGGCCGTTCTCGTAACCTTTGCGCTCTACCTCCTTGATCCAGTCATTACTCACCGGCGCGGTGGCTTTCATCCACTTGTCCAGCTCGTCCTGGGGCAGCACGTGGATTTCGTTGTTGCGCGACTGCGCGAGCTTGTGGCCAGTCTCGACAACCTGGTTATCCCAAATGCGCCCAGCTTCCCGGGAGAGTTCACGGCCACTGTTATCGTCGAAAACCTTCTTTAGATCATCGGGCAGTTTTTCGTAGGTCGCGCGGTTCATGCCGACGATCAAGGCGGTATGCATCAAGGCGGGAGAGCCCACGGCGGTTTCGGTGTGGTACTTGACCAGCTCGTGCAGCTTGAGCGCAGGGACGACGTCCCATGGCAGCACCGCGCCGTCCACTACACCCTTCGACAAGGATTCGGGAACCTGCGGGACTGGCATGGCGACGGGGGTGGCCCCCAGCAGGCCGATGGTCTTGGCGGCGGTACGGTTGGCGGCGCGTAGCTTCTGACCCCGGAAATCCTTCAGGGTATGGATCGGCTTGCCGACGGTATGGACCAGTGCCCCGTCGGTCAGGTGCGTCGCCAACAGATGCATGTCGGAGAATTCCTTCTGCCCATGTTTCTCGATGAAGTCCCACATGGCCTGGCTGCTGGCTTCAGAGGAACTGCTCATGAACGGGAGTTCGAAAGCCGCAGTAAGCGGAAAGCGGCCACTGCTGTAGCCGGGAAGTGTCCAAACGATATCTGCCACGCCATCACGGACCTGGTCGACCAATTGGGGGGGCGTGCCACCGAGCTGCATCGAGGGGTAGAACTGGAACTGGATACGACCGTCGGATTGCTCAGTGATGCGTTTGGCCCAAGGCTCGAGAAATTGCGCCTGGGTAACCGAATGCGCGGGTAGGAAGTGGGCAAGTTTCAACGTGACCACCGGCTCAGCAGCCTGGGCCGCTCCATGCAAAACGAAAGATCCGAGCGCTGCTATGGCGAGCAATGTCTTGGGGAGCTTGAGCATCGAGTCATCCTTTTTTATTGATTTTATATTCGAGCTGCCAGAGATGGGCGTACCCGTCTCGGAACCGCAGATCGTGTCGCAATGGATCGTGCAGGCTCCCGTCTGCCCGATCAATCGGCCATTCCGCTTACTGTGCGATTATCGAACGGCATCCGTACTGCCGCGCTGAAGGCGCGGCGAAGTGCGTGTTTCCAAGAAGGGTTTTGCTGGTGCTGAGGGTGCTGCCGACGTGGTCGGCTCGTTCCACGACAACGGAATGGCACTTCTCAGCCTTGCAGCAGGTGTACCGCCAGCCCAGCAAGTGCACAGCCGACCAGCACCGGGATGACGCCGCGCTTGTAGCGAAATAGCGCTACGGCCGCGCCCAGTGCGATCAGGGCCGATGGCCAGTCGAAGTATCCACTGAAGCCTTGCGGCCATAACACGTGGTAGCCGAAGAACAGTGCCAGGTTGAGGATGACGCCAACTACCGCTGCCGTGATGGCCGTGAGCGGCGCTGTGAATTTCAGCTCATTGTGAGTGGATTCCACCAGCGGACCGCCTGCAAGAATGAACAGAAACGACGGCAGAAAGGTGAACCAGGTAGCCAGGCTGGCAGCCACGGCACCTGCCAGAAAGGCCTGGTCCGCGCCGAATACCTGGTGCACGTAAGCACCGACGAAGCCTACGAAGGCCACCACCATGATCAGGGGGCCAGGTGTCGTTTCACCCAGGGCCAGGCCATCTATCATCTGAGCCGGCGTCAACCAGCCAAAGTGGCCTACCGCTCCCTGATACACATAGGGCAGCACAGCATAAGCACCCCCAAAGGTCAGTAGCGCCGCCTTGGTGAAGAACCAGGCCATCTGTGTCAGCGTACTTTCCCAGCCGAAGAGGACCGTCAGCAGGCCTATCGGTACCGTCCAGAGCGTAACGCCTATGGCGGCCAGCACGATCAGTCGTGGCCAGCGAAAGCGTGCATGTTCCGGTGCGGGGGTGTCGTCATCGATCAGCGCAGGGCCAAAAGATTGTTGGGTTGCGCCGTGTCCGCCGCCAACAGCGAATTTCTGCGGAGCGTAACGTCCGCCGAAAAAGCCGATGACCGCCGCGCCCAATACGATCAGCGGAAAAGGCAGATTGAGCGCGAAGATGGCCACGAATGACGCGGCCGCTACCGCCCACAAGCATTCATTCTTCAGCGCACGTGAGCCAATGCGATGGGCCGCCTGCACCACGATGGCGGCCACGGCAGGCTTGATCCCGTAGAACAAGCCGGCCACCACAGGCACATCGCCATAGGCGATATAAGCCCAGGACAAAGCGATCAGGATGAACAGCGACGGAAGTACGAAAAGTACTCCGGCGATCACGCCACCCCATGTTCGGTGCATCAGCCAACCGATATAGGTTGCCAGCTGCTGTGCTTCGGGGCCGGGGAGCAACATGCAATAGTTCAGCGCATGTAGAAATCGACGTTCGGATATCCAGCGACGGCGCTCAACCAGCTCCTGGTGCATGATCGAGATCTGGCCGGCCGGGCCACCAAAGCTGATGAAGCCGAGCTTCAGCCAGAAGAGGAACGCTTGATACAGACTCACAGATTCACCACTTGGTGAAGCCTGCTCTAGCGGTGACGGGTTGCTATCGGTCATCAAGGCGTGCCTCGCTCGCAGCGCCGCTCACTGACCCTCAATGAGGGCGAAAATGCGGCTAGCGGTCTTTTTATGAGTTGGAAGGGCCTGGGCCGCTCGGCGGTTTCGGCGGGTGAATGCTACCGATATGTCATGTATTCGCCAGAGGCAGCGCAGCTTTATTTGCTGCGCCATCTCTGAACGACTGACCTTTGTGAAATTTCGCCGCTCGAAGCGATGCCATGCGGTAGTCAGGCAGGAAATGTCGTACAGCCCTCCTTGGGTTTGAAGTAGAGCACTTCACCACGACGTACATCGATAAGGCTGGCATGGTCACGATGGACCTCTGCTTCGATCGGCTCGGCCTGCCCTGCGACGTTCAGCGTGACCCGGGTCAGCGCGCCGAGCGGGCGGATGTCGCGCACCTCGCCGGCCAAGTGCTCGGCCACCGCTTCGCGGCTCAGGGAAATCTCGTGCGGACGGAACAGCAGGCTGCGCTGTTCGTCCAGCTGCAGCCGATTGGCGTCGCCGAGGAAGTGGTAGACGAACTCGCTGGCGGGGTTGGCGTAGACCTCCGCCGGCGTGCCGATCTGCTCGATCACCCCCTTGTTCATCACCACAATACGATCGGCGACCTCCATCGCCTCTTCCTGATCATGGGTGACAAACACGCTGGTCAGATGCACGTCCTCGTGCAGCCGCGCCAGCCAGCGGCGCAGTTCCTTGCGCACCTTGGCGTCCAGCGCACCGAACGGCTCGTCTAGCAGCAACACCTTGGGCTCCACCGCCAGCGCGCGGGCCAGGGCGATGCGCTGGCGCTGGCCGCCGGAGAGCTGCTCTGGGTAGCGATCGGCGAGCCAGTCCAGCTGCACCAGGCCGAGCAGTTCATGGACCTTCTCGGCAATCACCGCATCGCTCGGGCGCTGCTTTTTCGGTTTCATGCGCAGGCCAAAGGCGACGTTCTCGAAAACCGTCATGTGGCGGAACAGCGCGTAATGCTGGAAGACGAAGCCGACGTTGCGGTCGCGCACGTCGCGGCTGGAAACGTCCTCGCCATGGAATACGATGTTGCCGCTGTCCGGCGTTTCCAGCCCGGCGATGATGCGCAGCAGGCTGGTCTTGCCGCAGCCGGACGGGCCGAGCAGGGCGACCAGCTCGCCGCTCTGGATATGCAGATTGATGGCGTTCAATGCCTGGAACTGGCCGAAGCGCTTGTTGATGTTGCTGATTTCGATCGACATGGTCAGTCCTCGGAGTTGGCGTGCAGGCGGGCGATACGCGACTCGCTCCACTGCTTGAGCAGCAGGATCACCAGCGCCAGGGCCAGCAGCAGGCTGGCCACACTGAACGCGGCGACATGGTTGTATTCGTTGTAGAGAATCTCGACGTGCAGCGGCAGGGTGTTGGTCAGCCCGCGGATATGCCCGGAAACCACCGACACGGCGCCGAACTCGCCCATCGCCCGCGCGGTGCAGAGCACCACGCCGTAGATCAGGCCCCATTTGATGTTCGGCAGGGTGATGTGCCAGAACATCTGCCAGCCGCTGGCGCCGAGTAGCCGCGCGGCTTCTTCCTCGGTGCTGCCCTGTTCCTGCATCAGAGGGATCAGCTCGCGGGCAACGAAGGGCACGGTGACGAACAGTGTCGCCAGGACGATGCCGGGCACGGCGAAGATTATCTGGATATCGCGATCACTCAGCCACTCGCCGAAATAGCCCTGGGCGCCGAACAAGAGCACGTAGATCAGGCCGGCGATGACCGGGGAGACCGAGAACGGCAGGTCTATCAGGGTCACCAGCAAGCTCTTGCCGCGGAACTCGTACTTGCTCACGCACCAGGCGGCGGCGACGCCGAACACCAGATTGAGCGGCACCGAGATGCCCACGGCAAGCAGGGTGAGCTTGAGCGCCGCCAGGGCGTCGGGTTCGAAGATGGCGGTGAAAAATGTGCCGAAGCCCTGCTTCAGCGCCTCGCTGACGACGATCACCAGGGGCAGCAAGAGGAACAGCGCGAAGACCAGCCAGGCGGCGACGATCAGCAGCCGGCGGCCGAGGGCGTTGCCGCGGCGCGTGGCATTGGCGGTGGTGTTTGCGGTCACCGATA
Source organism: Stutzerimonas zhaodongensis (assembly GCF_003696365.1). Classification (GTDB taxonomy): domain Bacteria; phylum Pseudomonadota; class Gammaproteobacteria; order Pseudomonadales; family Pseudomonadaceae; genus Stutzerimonas; species Stutzerimonas zhaodongensis. The sequence goes on along the minus strand of NZ_RFFM01000002.1, from coordinate 159,240 downwards.
GGGAGGCGGAAGTCATGTCGGTGGCCTCTTCAGGAATGCGCGATGCGGCGCTGCAGCAGGTTGATGAACAGCAGCAGAACAAACGACACCACCAGCATCAGCACGCCGATGGCCGTGGCGCCGGCGTAGTCGTACTGATCCAGCTTGACCATGATCAGCAGCGGCAGGATCTCGGTCTTCATCGGCATGTTGCCGGCGATGAAGATCACCGAGCCGTACTCGCCGACGCCGCGTGCAAAGGCCAGGGCGAAGCCGGTCAGCCAGGCGGGCAGCAGCGCTGGCAGCAGCACATGGCGAACAACCTGCAGCGGCCGGGCGCCAAGGCAGGCCGCGGCTTCTTCGACTTCCCGAGGGATATCGGCCAGCACCGGCTGAATGGTACGCACCACGAAGGGCAGGGTGACGAAGGTCAGCGCCAGGGTGATGCCCAGTGGGGTGTAGGCGATCTTGAAGCCCAGGTCGGTAGCGAACTGGCCGATCGGCCCGTTCGGCGCATATAGCGCGGTGAGGGCGATGCCTGCCACCGCTGTCGGCAGGGCGAAGGGCAGGTCGATCATCGCCTCGATGATCTTGCGACCGGGGAAACGGTAGCGCACCAGCACCCAGGCCAGCAGCGTGCCGATGATGCCATTGAGCACGGCGGCAGCGAAGGCGGTGCCGAAGCTCAGCTTGAGCGCCGCCAGCACGCGCGGCGCGCTGACGATGGCGATGAACTGCGCCCACGAGAGTTCGGTGGTCTTGAGAAACAGCGCACCCAGGGGAATCAGCACCAACAGGCTGAGGTACACCAGGGTGTAGCCCAGCGTCAGCCCGAAGCCGGGTATGACGGGGGAGGTTCGGCGGGACATGACTATTCCTTCGACAGGGCGGAAAAGAATCCGCCGTGGTCATCGCGATCCGATTGAGGAGGTTCGGCTGAAGCGTCACGAGCGCAGCTCAGGCAAGGCGAAGACCGGCGAGGGCCGCGGAGTTTACGGGCTGTAAATGAGCAGGCACGAGCCGGTCTTCAACGCAGCATGAGCAAGCGCAGTAGCTTCATTCGGTCAGATAGATCTGGTCGAAGAGGCCGCCATCATTGAAGAACTTCGGTTGTGCGGCCTTCCAGCCACCAAAATCCCCGTCGATGGTGACCAGCTTCAGCGCCGGGAACTGGTCCTTGAACTCGGCGGCCACGGCCTCGTTGCGTGGCCGGTAGAAGTTCTTCGCCGCGATGCGCTGGCCTTCCTCGCTGTACAGGTAGTTCAGGTAGGCCTCGGCTACCGCCCGCGTGCCCTTGCGCTCGACGTTCTTGTCCACCACAGCCACCGGCGGCTCGGCGAGGATCGACAGCGACGGCGCGATGATCTCGAAGTTTTCGCCGCCCTGTTCCTTCAGTGCCAGGAAGGCTTCGTTCTCCCAGGCCAGCAGCACGTCGCCGATGCCATTGTTGACGAAGGTGACGGTCGAGCCGCGGGCACCGGTGTCCAGTACGGGCACGTTCTTGTAGAGCTTCTCGACAAAGGCCTGGACCTGCTGCTCGTCGCCGTATTTCTGCTGCGCATAGGCCCAGGCGGCGAGGAAATTCCAGCGCGCACCACCGGAGGTTTTCGGGTTTGGCGTGATCACCTCGACGCCCGGCTTGACCAGGTCGTCCCAGTCCTTGATGCCCTTCGGATTGCCCTTGCGCACCAGAAACACGATGGTCGAGGTATAGGGCGTGCTGGCTTCCGGCAGGCGGGTCTGCCAATCCTCGGGGATCAGCTTGCCGAGGCGATGCAGCTCATCGATATCGCCAGCCAGGGCCAGCGTCACCACATCGGCGCGCAGGCCGTCGATCACCGCACGGGCCTGCTTGCCGGAGCCGCCATGGGACTGCTGGACCTTGATCGGCTCATGGCCCTGGGCCTGCCAGTGCTTGTTGAAGGCGTCGTTGAATTCCACATAGAGCTCGCGCGTCGGATCGTAGGACACGTTGAGCAGGGTATCGGCGGCCAGTGCAGGGCCGGCGATCAGCGCGCTCGCCAGGGCGGCGAGGGCGAAGCGACGAATGGACATGGTGCAGCTCCTGAATACAGATCGATTGTGCTTTTGGCTGTTACTGAATTCGTTTTCGGGGCTTTTAGCTCCGCATTCGCGGAGGGCGACAGCTGCAGTACCGGTGCGTGTTCATGCTGTGGTTCTACTCATGGTCACGCCCTCCGGTGGTCCAGTCGGGCTTGATAAATCGGGGTTTAGAATCGTCAGGTGTTCTTGTTGCTAGGCGGCAGGCGAAACTTTTCTTTGCGCTCGATTTGAACGACCTCGCCGTTGTGCACGGTTATTTCAACCGAGCCGAACTTGAGGCCGCTCAACACCCTATGTATCTCGCGCAGGATGCTGGCTTCGTCCTGCAGCTCTGGGTTGCGATTGGTCGCGGTCATTTCCGTCTCCGTGAAAGCCTTACGCAACGGCCGGAAAACCGCAGCAGCAAGGCGTGGAGCGGATATTAGGAGGAACTGATTTATTCTTAAAAATAATATTTCAGAACATTTATATATCTTAAAGGAATAACCAGGTTACAAAATTGATATTCTCAATAAGAATAAAGAAAGAATTTCTTATTCTTTTAACCGGAGTTTGCAAGCATCTAGACTGGCCGGCATGAATCACAGGAGGTGCGCCGACATGCGCGATGAATCCATCCGTTATCTGATCGTTCCAGGCTGGCAAGGCTCGGCTGATGAGCACTGGCAAAGTCATTGGCACCGCACGTTGCCCAACACCGCCAGGGTTGAGCAGCAGGATTGGGTGACTCCGCGTCGGGAAAGTTGGGTCTCCGAGCTGGAGCTCAGCATCGCCTCAAGTGCTGATCCAGTCATCCTCGTGGCCCACAGCCTGGGTTGCATCACCGTTGCACACTGGGCCGCGGCAGCTCCTCTGGAGCTGCTGGGTAAAGTCCGCGGCGCTTTGTTGGTCGCGCCTGCCGATGTCGAACGCATTGGATGCCCGGAAGCCTTGCGTAATTTTGCCCCGATACCGCGCCAGCCATTGCCTTTCGCCAGTCAACTGGTCGGATCGGATAACGACAACGCGGCCAGCGCCGCACGTGCCATAGAAATGGGCGGCAATTGGGGCAGCGATACAGCGATTATGTCCGGTGCAGGGCATATCAATGTCGCGTCGGGACATCACCGCTGGGAGCAGGGCTTTGCTTTTCTGTACCGCCTGCAGAACCGTATCGAGCAGCACGGTCGCCGGAGCGCCTGAGCGCCGGCTGGCCTGATAAACGCAGCAACCCACGCAAAGGAGAAGACACGATGAGCATCCGTCTCGGCGACATCGCCCCCGACTTCGAACAAGACTCCAGCGAAGGCCGCATCCGCTTCCACGAGTGGCTTGGTGACAACTGGGGTGTGCTGTTCTCGCACCCCGCCGACTTCACCCCGGTATGCACCACCGAACTGGGCTTCACCGCCAAACTGAAGGACGAGTTCGCCAAGCGCAACGTCAAGGCCATCGCCCTGTCCGTGGACCCAGTGGACTCGCACATCAAGTGGATCGACGATATCAATGAAACGCAGAACACCCGCGTCAACTTCCCGATCCTGGCTGACGCCGACCGCAAGGTCTCCGAGCTGTACGACCTGATTCATCCCAATGCCAACGACACCCTGACGGTGCGCTCGTTGTTCGTCATCGATCCGAACAAGAAGGTGCGTCTGACCATCACCTACCCGGCGAGCACCGGGCGCAACTTCCACGAGATCCTGCGGGTGATCGATTCGCTGCAGCTGACCGACAACCACAAGGTCGCCACCCCGGCCAACTGGCAGGACGGCGACGAGGTGGTAATAGTGCCTTCGCTCAAGGACGAAGAAGAGATCAAGCAGCGTTTCCCGAAAGGTTATCGTGCCGTGAAGCCGTACCTTAGGCTGACCCCTCAGCCCAACCGCTAATCCGCTTTCGCGACACACCTCAGAGCGATCATTTCGCGAGCCAGCAGCCCGAACCGGGCTGCTGGCGTACAAGCGTGAGGCCTTTCGAGCTTGCTTGCGGCCAGCAAGAGTCAGATCGGTTATTTTTTCGTCGCCGAGTGAACTCCCGTGTCAAATGCGTTCCAAGCTGAGCGCCTCACGTCACGCCTGATAGGCCAATTCAGGGCGCGTATGGCGATTTCAATACTCACTTTAGGGACGAAAAGATGTTTCAAGTAGAAAGGAATTACAGCGAGAAGCGCGATTTCATTCGTATGAATTTGAATGCGCCGATAACGCTTTCACAGGGCGGTCAGAGCATCCAGGGCGTTTGCCATGATCTTTCGAGTACCGGCATGCAGGTGCTCGTCGCAGGCTCGTTCCAGCAGGGTGAGAAGATTCGAGTTCAGATACCTTCCGAGCATGCAGAGCTGACTGGCCTGGACGCGCTAACCGAAGTAGTACGAATCGACAACCTCGAAGATGGTCGTCAGAGCCTAGGGCTGACCATTCTCTCAATGAGTTGATGATCGATGCCGCGGCCGGTCGGTGGTCCAGCGGACTCACCGATCGACGCTGACTTGTTGCCCCATGCAGCAGCAAGGGCTCCATTCAAGGAATCACTACATTCGATTGCTTGCCTGCTTCCTGGTATTTCGCCTCGAGCACTTCAGCCAGCGTTCGCTTGGCTTGATCTTCACCATGGATAAGCCGGATCTCCGTGGGCCACTCCTTCATTCGCGTGACGAAACCAACCAGATCAGCCTGGTCGGCGTGCGCCGAATAGCCGAGTAAGCTGTCGATTCCGGCGCGTATGTCAATCCGCTCCCCATCCAGTTCGACATAGCCCCCGTCGGGCCCATGCGTCTGAATGTCTCGCCCTGGCGTACCTTTGCCCTGATACCCGACAAACACGACGTTATGCCGTGAGTCACCAAGCATCGCCTTCAGATAGTTGACGATTCGGCCACCCGAGCACATGCCGTTGCCGGCAATGACGATCGCAGGCCGCGCGGTGTCGGTGAGGTGCTGGGCGATACGTATGTGCTCGTCGTGGGTGTCGACAGTAATGAGCTGTTTGAAGGCGAGCGGCTTTCTCCCTTCCTCCATGCGGTGTCGGGCGTCTTCATCCCAAAAGCCCTGCAGCTCTGTATAGGTCTTGGTGAAGCGAGTAGCCAGAGGCGAATCGAGGATGATAGGGATCTGAGGCCAATCGATATCGGGCGCGCCGTCACTGCCGGCTTCGCTGGGTTCACCGACGGAGCGAGTGGCTTGAGTCGATTCGTTTTTATCGTGAAGAATCTCTTCGAGCTCGTAGAGCAGTTCCTGCGTCCGGCCAATGCTGAAGGACGGGATGAGTACGGTTCCCTGGTCAGCAAGCGCACGTTCGATAGCTGCCTGCAGACGGTCGCGGCGATGCGAGCGGTCTTCGTGGCGGCGATCGCCGTAGGTGCTTTCCAGGATCAACAGATCCGCGCGCTCGGGCGGCACGAGGTCAGGCAGAAGCGGCGAGTGCGGCGCACCAAGGTCGCCACTGAACACGACACGCTTTTCAGCCGTGCCCGGCGCGCTGAACTCCAGCTCGACGTAAGCCGAACCGAGCACATGCCCAGCAGGCTGAAGACGAACCTTGCACATCGCGTCGTCTGCTTCATGCAGGGTGAACCAGTTGCCATAAGGTAAAGGAATGATCCGCTGCTCGACCGTATTCAGATAGCGCTCCAGTTGCTCCTGATCGCGGCTGATGGAGAGGCGGAACGCATCCTCCAGCACGATCGGCAGGAGGCGAGCCGAAGGCTCGCTGCACAGTATCGGACCTTCGAATCCCGAGGCCAGGAGGTTAGGGATCCGACCGACGTGGTCGATGTGGACATGGGTCACTATCAGAGCCTTGATGCCCTCGATGGGGAAATCCAGGGCCAACAGATCGTCGCCAGTCTTTTCATCCGTACCTTGAAACTGCCCACAATCAATCAGAACGCTGCAGTGGTCGTCCATCCAGAGCTGGTGGCACGAGCCCGTGACGCCTTCTCGGGCGCCGTGATGCATAACTTTTGGAGGTCTCATCGAATTTCCTCAGGCGCGGACGGCGGCGCTGACAACACGACATTCGGTCCGGAAGGGGGCGATACCAGGCGTTCATCTGGCGCAGATTTTGGCAACGGGCCGAACGGTATAGTTTCCAACGCAGTGACGTTGACGAATGAAATCCTGATTCTCCATCGCCTACGGCAAAGTCGGTGGGCGAACTCAGTCCTTCAATGAAGTCGCCAAAGCTCAAAACTGAATAGGGCCGATGGGTGTCGGTGGCAATGTGCTATCGAGTAAGGCCGAAAAACTGTTTTGTCCAGCGTTATTGCTGCTTTTTTTTCTTAAAAAGGCGTTGACAGAAATTGTTATGCACATCAGGACGAACAATCGGATGGCCCTGTCCTCCAGCGTTTCGCTCGTCAATATGTAAAACTCTAAATCATTGATTTATATTGAGTTATTGCAATTGGGTAAAAACTCGCCGATCTGTGGCGAGGCCACGTCAGCCGGGCATTTGAGCAAGTCATCCCAAATATGTGCACAGTGTTATCCACAGGTTCTGTGGATAATGCAGAGAAGCCTAATGGGGCGGGAGTTCGAGCCGTTTGTGTTCAACGAGTGGTTGTTTTCGGAGTCATCGAGAACGGAAATGCTCGTAGAGGCCGTCTCAAGTGAGATGATGGGTGTTGGAATAAACGACCGCCTCTGCGTGGCTTGTCGGCTCACGCAACCAATCAGGGCATTGTCATCGTTGCTGCATTAGCGCTGCAGAGGTCGCTCGATGATGTATGAAAGATGGATCGCCACAGGCGGTTCTATTGAGGCGGAAGCAAAGTTGCGATAGGCAACCGGAGCGGGCGAGCCTAGCCCCGCTCAATCGTTCCGTCGAGGCTGGCCGGCTGTAGCTTGTAACCGGCCAGGTCATCAACGTTTGCCGCACCGTTAGCCATTCCAATAACGAGGGAGGCCTTTGCGCTCGCGTTCACGCTCCTGCAGCGACTTGGAATCGCCTTCAACTGCATTCGCCGTTTTCTCCGGAGCACGCTTGGAATTATCTTCTTGAATGATCTGGTAAATATCCTCACTTGTTTGGAGATTACTGACTTGGTTATCTGAAGGATCTGCCGGCTGACTTGCAAATGCACTTCCTGAAGAAACCAAAGCAATTAGAAAGGGTAGGGCGTAAGTTCTCATGGCAAACTCCTTGATTGATTACTGCTAAAAATCTAGCGGTAGTCATGCTGCCATTCGTTGTGGGGTTTCGATAACAAAAGGCATTAACAGTAGTTATCGATAGAATCGATGACGGAACGCAGCTATTGCCATGCCTGGCTTTGCGGGCCTATTTAGAACTATTGGCAGGGCAGTTATACCTGTGCGGACTATCGGTTCGATAGTGTCTGTCAATTATCAAGCCCGGCAATTAGTACTACTGTTCCTATCGATTTACCGATTTGTTTGCCGGCTGTTTGAATACTCCCTACGCAAGCAGTCATCCAGACAAACTTGCTTGGAACTCAATAGGTGAATCCATATGATCAGATCAATAGGCGTAGCCGTGCTCAGTAGTCTGGTTGCCACTTCTGGTTTCGCAAAAAGCGACCTCAAAGTTGAAGCGACCGCACCTGTGGAATACCACTACGGGATGGAACTCGATATAAAACGCGTCATCTCTCTGACCGATACCAGCGACAAAGCCGGTGTTGTTCCTGTCACCTTGATCTACGAAGACAGCCAAGGAAACGTAAGGTCGATCGAGTTCAGCCAGGCCGGCCGTCTCGGAAGCGAAGGCTGATGCCCGAAGGTGCTGGAGCTGAATCGATCACGTTCAGCCCCAGCCTTCTGAATTGCATCGGGCTGAGCGTTTGAAAGTGCGCCGCACTCAAGCATCTTCATTTCCAGATTAAATGACCGCATCGCTCAGCGAGTCCGCAACTAGCGGGGCTGGTTATTCGTCTACCTTGTTAACTGGCCCGCCTGACCCTTGTCCGGGGCGTGATCGGCCAATTCACAAGAAGAAGGAATGAGCTCCATGCGCCTGCTCCACATCTCACGACCAACCCTTTCCCTGATGCTTGCCGTCACCGGCCCACTGGCGTTTTCCGCCAGCCTTGAGGGCGGCGCGGTCGCAGCCCCCGATGAGTACAGCGCCAACGTGGCCGCGCAGGTGCTCAAGTCCGGTGGCAATGCGGTGGATGCCGCGGTAGCGACCGCTTTTACGTTGGCAGTCACCTACCCCGAGGCGGGTAATATCGGCGGTGGTGGCTTCATGACGCTCTACATCGAGGGCAATCCGTACTTTCTGGATTACCGGGAAGTCGCGCCCAAGGCCGCCAGCAAGACCATGTACCTCGACGACAAGGGCGAGGTGATCGAGAACCTGAGCCTGGTCGGCGCCAGGGCCTCCGGCGTGCCCGGCACCGTGCTGGGCATGTGGGAGGCACACCAGCGCTTCGGCAAGTTGCCCTGGAGCGAGCTCATCACCCCGGCGGTGGGCTATGCCCGTGAAGGCTTCACGGTGGCCGACCAGCAATACCAGTACCGCGACGACGCCCTCGGCCTGTTCAAGGGTACGACCAATTTCGAGGATTACTTCGGCGCCATGAAGGCAGGTTCAACCTTCCGCCAGGCGGAGCTGGCCGAGACCCTGGAGCGCATCGCCGACAAGGGGCCGGATGATTTCTACAAAGGCAAGACCGCTGACCTGCTGGTGGCTCAGATGCAGCGTGACGACGGGCTGATCAGCAAGGAGGACCTGGCCGCCTACCGCGTCAAATGGCGCGAGCCGATGCGTGTCGACTGGCAGGGCAACAGCCTCTATACCGCGCCGCTGCCAAGCTCCGGCGGAATCGCTCTGGCGCAGCTGATCGGGATGAAGGAGCAGCGCGCCGCTGACTTCAAGGGTGTCGAGCTGAATTCGGCGCGTTACATCCACTTGCTGGCGGAGATCGAAAAGCGCGTGTTTGCCGACCGTGCCGACTACCTCGGCGACCCTGACTACTCCGACGTACCGGTCACGAAGCTGACATCGCCTGATTACCTGAAGCAGCGCGCGGCCGAGGTCAATCCAACGGCCATCTCCGAAACCGAACAAGTACGCCCCGGCCTCGAGCCAAGGCAGACGACTCACTTCTCCATCGTCGATGCCGATGGCAACGCGGTCAGCAACACCTACACCCTCAACCTGGATTACGGCAGCGGTGTGGTGGTCAAGGGCGCCGGCTTCCTGCTCAACAACGAAATGGACGACTTCAGTGCCAAGCCGGGCGTCGCCAATGCCTTCGGTGTGGTCGGCAGTGACGCCAATGCCATCGAGCCAGGCAAGCGCATGCTGTCCTCCATGAGCCCGAGCATCGTCACGCGTGACGGCAAGGTCAGCCTGGTGCTCGGTACACCGGGCGGTTCGCGCATCTTCACCTCGATCTTCCAGGTGCTGAACAACGTCTACGACTTCGACATGCCGCTGGAAAAAGCCGTGGCCGCGCAACGCGTGCACCATCAGCTCCTGCCGAAGGACACCATCTACTACGACGCCCACGCACCCTTGACCGGCAAGGTGGCCGACGAGCTGAAAGCCATGGGCTACACGCTGGAGGATCAGGGCTGGCTGATGGGTGATATCCAGGCGATACGCGTCGATGGCACCCGCCTGCAGACCGGCTCGGACCCGCGCGGGCGTGGAGTGGGGATGGTCGTCAAGCCTTGATAGGCGAGGGGCGGCACGCGGAGAGAATCGTAGTCGACTCTTGAAACCTCATGCGCCGCGGCGCGCTGCGACGCATGAGCTTCAGCTTTCAATGCCGCGCATGGGCTGAGCGGAGTTGAGAGAGCGGGGAGGTTACTGCGGGCGGTAGATGGCGCACAGCTTGTTTCCGTCAGGGTCGCGCACATAGCTGAGGTGCATCGCGCCGAGGCTGGATTCGCGCAGTCCTGGCGGCTCCTCGCAGGTGGTGCCGCCATGGGCGACGCCTACATCGTGAAAGGCCTTGACCTGCTCGGCCGAGTTGCACTTGAAACCAATCGTGCCGCCGTTGCCGACGGTTGCTTCCTCACCGTTGATGGGCTCGGTGACACCAAACAGGCTGCCATCATGGCGGTAGAACAGGCGGGTATGCCCGGACGGCGCCACATTGCGTAGCGGCTCGCCTGCGCCGAGTACGCCGAGCACGGCATCGTAGAAGCGCTTCGACCGTTCAATATCATTCGAACCGACCATTACATGGTTGAGCATGGGGGCCTCGCTATGTGGTTGGAGTTGTGCCGCTATCGAGCGGGCACTCTAGCACCGGGATGATTAGGGCAGTCAACGGCAGGTCGCGGCGAGCCGGCCATATACGTTAATCCCCCACCGCTACGGCATGACGGCCGAACGCTTTGCCAAGATGCCCAGCTTCGGACAGCTCACGGTATGCAGCGCGCGGGCAAGCCAGGGTGCTTGACAGCTCTGCAATACTGGCATTGATGCCGCGATTAGCGGTAAAGCCGATAACTACTAACTGGAAGGTGCGCTGTGCAACCCGATGAACTCACTACCATGTTCGATCAGCAGGCCAAAGGTTATGACCAGCAATGGGCAGGGATGGCGCCCATCCGTGACGCCCTTTACATGCTGCTCGGATCTTTCTTCTCTGAACTGCCGGACGACGCCAGCATCCTCTGTGTCGGCGTCGGTACTGGCGCAGAATTATCCTTTCTGGCGGATCGTTTTCCTGGCTGGCGATTCACCGCCGTGGACCCTTCCGGCGCGATGCTCGAGCGATGCCGAGAGCGGGCTTCGCAAGGTGGCTTCCTCTCGCGCTGCAATTTCCATGAAGGTTATCTCGAGACACTGCCGTTGCAGCCTGTCCACGACGGTGGCACGTGTTTTCTGGTATCCCAGTTCCTGCTCGATCACCAGGCACGTACAGCCTTCTTTGAAGCCATCGCATCACGTCTCAAACCGGGTGGTCTGCTGGCGACCGCCGATCTTGCCTCCGACGTAACCTCGCCTTCGTATGAGGTCCTGCTACGCAACTGGATGACGCTTATGTCCTCGGCTGGCGTCGAGCCGCAAATGCTGGAGCGGGCCCGAACGGCCTATGCCAAGGACGTGGCCATACTGCCGGCCCCACAAGTCGCGGCTCTGATCGAAGCAGCCGGGTTTGAACCCCCGGTGCAGTCCTTTCAGGCGGGGCTGATGCACGGGTGGTTCTGCCGATCCAGGAACGCCGGGAGGAGTAGGTAACGCCCGCCGCGTCCTGGCCTACATGGGCGAACCCTCGTCTCAGCCGACCGACACCGGTGCGAATGTCAGCTATGCCTATCACCTGGCCGCCGGCTCTGCGTATGAGCGTTCACCAGAGCTACGGGTCAGGCGCGCTACCCACTGCGCGACGTCGTCCATAAAGGTGAACAGCACAGGTATCACCAGCAGGCTTAGGAAGGTCGATGTGATCAGGCCACCAATCACGACAATGGCCATCGGGGAGCGGAAGCTTGGGTCCGCGCCTATGCCCAGGGCGACCGGCATCATCCCCGCGCCCATGGCGATCGTGGTCATGATGATGGGGCGCGCACGTTTGCTACAGGCGTCGATAACCGCGTCCCAGCGTGACAAACCATAGTCACGGCGCGCGAGGATGATGTAGTCGATCAGCAGGATCGAGTTCTTGGTCGCAATGCCCATCAGCATGATCAGCCCGATCATCGACGGCATCGATATCGCGGTGCCGGTCAAGAACAGGGCTACGAACGCGCCGGGGATCGAAAGCATGGGCGCGGCGAGGATGGTCAGTGGCTGCATGAACTCCTTCAACAGCAGCACCAGGACCATGTAGATACACAGGACGCCGGTCAGCATCGCCAAGCCGAAGCCCGTAGCAAGCTCTCCCATCGCCTCGGCATCGCCGCTGGAGGTTTGCATAACTCCCGCAGGAAGACGTTGCAGGCTCGGCAGCGCCAGTACGGCGGTCTCGATGTCGCCGAGGGCTTCGCCGTTCAGCTCAATTTCGATATTGATGTTGCGCATGCGGTCATAGCGCGAGATTTCGGAGGGCCCGCTGCCGATTTCGAGGGTGGCGACATTCTCAAGCGGTACAGGGCCCCGCGCGCCAGGCACCGGGAGCCGTTTGAGCGTCTCAATGTCTTCGCGCGCAGCGTCTGTAAGCCGCACCACTACTGGCACCTGCCTCTCACTGAAGCTCAGCTTGGCGAGCTCCTGGTCATAATCGCCCATGGTAGCGACGCGCAGCGTGTCGGCGATGGCGGCGGAGGTGACACCAAGATCGGCTGCACGGATGAAATCAGTGAGGACGATCAGCTCGGGACGCACCAGGCTTGCGGTGGAGGTCACGGCGCCAACGCCGGGGAGGGCGCGTAGCTCTCGCTCCACTTGCTGTGCATGGCGCGCCAGTACCTGACCATCTTCCCCAGCAAGCACCAGCACGTAGTTGTCCGAACCGCCCATTCCGACCCGGACACGTACGCCGGGTAGCACCGAGAGTGTTTCGCGCAGTTGGCGCTCGATCTGCTGTTTGGTCAGCCCGGGGCGGTCATTGCGGTGGGCCATGTTGAGCGTCAACACCGCTGAGCGGACGTCCGTTGCGCTGCTCGCAGGCGGTTCGCCCGGACCGTCACCGCCGCTGCTTGCGCCAATCCCGCTATACACCATCTTCACGTGCGGGTTTTGCTCGATGAGCCGGCGTGCTTGTTCGGCGAGCGCGAGGGTGTCGTCCAGCTTGCTGCCAGGTGCGAGCGTAAGCGTGACCTGCGTCTGCCAATCATCATCGGGTGGGATGAATGTGCCAGGCAGGGACGTCGAGAGCATCAGCCCACCGGTAAAGAATGCAGCTGCGGCCGCGACCGTCAGCACCCTGTGGCGCAGGCACCAGCGTGCCCAGGACAGATACACACCCAACCAGCTCGCCGGCTTTTCCACATGCTGCTTCGGCGAGCGCAACAGATAAGCCGCCATCATCGGCGTCAACATGCGCGCGACAAGCAGGGAAAAGAACACCGCGATGGCCGCCGTCCAGCCGAACTGGACGAAGAACTTGCCGACGGTGCCACTCATGAACGCCGTAGGCAGGAACACCGCAATGAGGGTGAAGGTGGTCGCCACAACGGCCAGACCGATTTCGTCCGCCGCTTCCATCGCCGCCTGGTACGGCGGCTTGCCCAAGCGCATATGGCGCGCGATGTTTTCGATTTCGACGATGGCATCGTCCACCAGGATGCCGACCACCAGCGACAGGGACAGCAATGTCACGGTGTTCAGCGTGAAGCCCATCCAGTGCATGACGGCGAACGTCGGTATCGCTGACAGTGGCAGCGCCACAGCGACGACCAGGGTGGCGCGCCAGTCGCGCAGAAAGAAGAACACCACCAGCACGGCGAGGGCGGCGCCCTCGTACAAGAGGCGCATCGAGCCGTTGTAATTCTCCACCACCAGATCGACTGAGTTGAATGCCTCGGTGATGGAGATATGCGGATGCTTGGCCCTGAGCTTATCGAGCGCTGCGCGAACGCCATCGCCGACGTCCACCTCTCCGGCGCTGCGCGCCCGCACGATTTCGAAGCCGACCACCGGCTCGCCATCCAGAAGCGCAGCTGAGCGCGGCTCAGCGACCGTATCTGAAATGGTGGCGATCTGATCGAGCCTGACGCGCCGGCCGTCACTCAGGGTGATCTCAAGGGTGGCGATCTGCTCGGCAGATTGCACCGTTGCGAGGGTACGTACCGTCTGTTCGCCGCCCCCCAGGTAAGCGCGGCCGCCAGCGGCTTCCTGCTGCACCTGGCGTAGTTGGCGCGATATATCCAGTGCCGTGGTATTCATCGCGAGCAACTGCGCCGGATCCAGCGCCACACGCACCTCGCGGGTCACGCCGCCCACACGCGAAACCGCTCCAACGCCCGGAACAGCCAGTAGAACCTTGCTGATGTCGTGGTCGACGAACCGGGACAACGCTTCCTCGTCCATGCGCGCCGAGGCGACGGTGAAGGTCAGGATCGGGGATCCGGATATTTCCACTTTTCTGATCACCGGATCACGCAGATCGGCCGGCAAGTCGGCCCGTACTCGCGCCACCGCGTCCCGGACGTCGTCCAGCGCTTCCTGTGTCGACTTCTCGAGATGAAACTCGACCACGATATCCGCCGTGCCGTCAGTCAAGGTGCTCTTGATGTGCTTCAGGCCCTGAACTGTGGCGAGCGAGTCCTCAATCTTGCGGGCGACGTCGTTTTCCAATTGCGAGGGCGAGGCCCCCGGCAGCTCGACAGTCACGGTGATGACAGGCAAATCGATATCGGGGAATTCCTGAATCTTCATCATCCCGAAGCCCATCAGCCCTGCAAACGTAAGCAAAATGAACAGCAAGACGGCCGGTATCGGATTGCGGATCGACCACGACGAGATGTTGAGGCTCATTGCGCGCCTCCGCTCGATTGCTGGGTGACCACCACTGGGCCTTCGCCGGGCTTTACCGGGTCGCGGCTTGAGGCCAGCTCTTCGACGACTCGCACGAGATCACCATCTCCGAGGAATCCACCCCCTGCCAATACCACCGGGATTTCCGGACTGATCCCGCCGGTGATCTCGACGTGCTTGCCTACTCGCCGTCCCACAGTAACCTTGGTCTGAGCGACTTTGGCATCCTTACCGACTCGCAGCACATAGCTGAAGCCGTCCCGAAGCAGCACGGCACTTTGCGGCAGGGTCATTGCCTGATCGGTACCGACGTCGAACTCACCTCGCGCGAACATCCCTGCGCGCGCTGGGCTGTCCGGAGGCAGGTCCACATAGACCAGGCCATTGCGGGTCTGCGTATCGACCATCGGGGCGATCATACGCAACCTGCCTTCCACCACCTGGTCGTTGGTCAAACGAATCTGAGCAAGCTGGCCGGGTTGCAGCCGCGGCAGGTCCGACGCTGCGACTTCGGCGCGCCATTCGAGTCGCCGGCCACGAATCAGCCTGAACAGTTCCTGGCCAGCGGGAAGCACCGCACCCAAGGTGGCGCTTCGAGCGGAGATCACGCCGTCATCAGGCGCCAGTACGCGGGTCTGGGTAACGCGCAGCTGCTGCGTTTGCTCATTGGCGCGAGCGGCCTCCAGCCGTGCTTGAGCCGTCCGCTCGGCCGTGACGTATTGATTGATCTGCTGCGCTGATAAAGCACCGGTGGTCTGCAGTTGCCGGGCCCGCTGTGCGTTCGCTTGAGCTTCGGCGAGTGCAGCTTCGGCCTCGGCGGTCGCGGCGTGGCGTTGCGCAAGTTCTGCGTTCACCGAATCAGCCGCAAAGGTGGCGAGCACCTGATGGCGCTGAACCACATCACCGACATCGACATTCACCTCTGCGAGGCGCAGGCCGTCCGCTTCTGTACCGACACTGGCCTCCTGCCAAGGCATGATGTTGCCGTTCGCGGCAATCCGGACGGGCAGTGTCATGGGCTGAGGCGTAGTCACGGAAACCGTCAGCGCAGGCTTGGCCGTGGCCACTGTTTTCTCGTTCGGCGGTGATTGATCGGGTTTCCAGCGAGTCAGCAAGCCGATCGCAACGGTGAAGGCGGCAACGATGCCTATGAGGATGAAAGCCAATTGGCGGGTCGTTCTTTTCATGTGAATCGGTGTCCAGGGCTGGGTGGCATGACCGCGGTGCAGGCGGCGGGCGAGTACTTGAACGGTTTCATCGCGGCGTCATGCGCCGCTGATCTCTTCCAGCTGGTCGACGGACCAACCGCCCCCGACCGCTCTGTACAGCGTGATCCAGCCGGCGACACGCTCGCGCTGTAGCTCGATCAGTGCTATCTGCGCAGCGACCATGCTGCGGCGGGCATCCTCAAGCTCGAAGAGACTGGCGTTGCCGGCTCGGTAACCAGACTCGACTGCGCGGTAAGAGCGTGTGAAACCCTCGGCCGCACGGCGAGCGTCATCACTGCGAGTTGCAGTGCTCTGCAGCGAGACGAGGGCGTTTTCGACTTCCCGAATGGCGTTGCGCAAGCGTGCGGCATACACGACAGTTGCCACCTCGTACCGCACCTGCGCCGCCTCCGCGTTCGCCCTGCGGGTGCCACCGTCGAACAGCGGAAGCGTCACGGCCACGGGGCCAATGGTCCAGACGGTGCCGTTAGTGCTGACTCCGCCTTCGGGGATACGGGTACTGCCGATGTTTCCGCTCAGGGTGATACGTGGCCAGCGCAGGGCTTGGGCCTCCACTGAATCGGCACTGGCGGCCACCACATCATGCGCAGCCGCATGGATGTCGGGCCGTTGGCTGAGCACCTCGGCGGGCACCTTGGCGACGCGAAACTCTGCCGGCTGGGGTAACCGTGCGGTCTGCTTGGCAAGTGACTTCCGAAGCTCCGTCTCGTTACGTGCACTGAGCGCCACCAGCGACTTGATGAGGTATTCGCATTGGGCGTTTTGCTCGGCAAGAGTGACCTGGCCCTGCGCGGCACTGGCGTGTGCCAGATCAGCTTCGGCCGGCGATTGAAAGCCGCTGCTCGCCATGAGTTCTGTCAACCGAGCCGTTTCACGACGTGACCGGACGTCCAGTTCGGCTTGCGCGATCTGAGCCTCGCAGGCGCGCAGCTCTACATAGGTGGTGGCGATCTCCGCAGCGATAGATACTCGGGCGTCATGCCATCCGGCCATGCTCGCTTCCAGCTCGGCCCGTGTGGCGCCGGCTGCTGCACGGTTGGCCCCGAAGATGTCCAGCTCCCAGCTCGCCTGCAGTCCTGCCGACGAGAACGATCCAACCGGGGCACCCGGTTCGGAACGCCCCCGGCTTGCATCCATGACTCCATCCAGGGTGGGCAGAAGGACTGCCATGCTACCGACGCGTGCAGCCTGAGCGTCGGCGATATTCGCAACCGCTTGCGCGAGGGTAGCGCTTGCCTGCTGCCCATCGAGGATCAAGCTCAACATCAGCGGGTCGTCGAACTGCTCCCACCAGTCGGTCAGCTCACTGAGCTTGCCGTTATGGGCAACAGGGGCATGCCACTGAGGAGCGACCGGCGCACCGGTGCTGCCCGGAGTAGGGGCTGGCTCGATAGAGGCGCAGCTGGTGAGCGCTATGACTGACAGTGCTGCCCATAAGCGGCTTGGTAGTGGGTTCAAAGTCCTTCTCCCTTTCCTTGTGAGCGACACCTCACGTGAACTCGGCAGCCCTGGCCTTTGGCCTGGCGCTGCCGGGAAGTGACTATCGGGTGAACAAACTTTCCGAACCCTTACCGGGCGGCAAAACAAATAAGTCTTGCGCAGTAAGTATCCAGTAAGGAGAAGCTCTCAATGATCGGGGCGCCTTTCATCCTTGCTCTGGAGAGCCCCATGCGTTCTTTCCACCTCTCAGTCCTCGCTAGATCCCGTGCGCTCATGCACGCCATGACTGCTTCGGTGTTCGTGGCCGGTTTGACGATGTCCCTTACTGCCAGCGCGGCTCAAACAGAGCGTGCAAGCGGGACGTCGTCCTGGGGGCTGGGCATCGGCCTGGCCAGTAGCCAACAGGCCTATACCGATATCGATCGTGATAACGAGGCGATACCACTGATCTATTTCGAGAACGACTATGTGCAGCTATTTGGGCCAAGGGCCGAGATCAAGCTGCCGGGTCTGCAGATCAGCGAGTCGAACGAGCTTGAATTCAATCTGGTGGCCAAGTACGACTCCAGCGGTTATGAAGAGGGCGACTCCAGAATCCTTGATGGCATGGACGACCGTGATGGTGGTTTCTGGGCCGGGGCGGTGGTGAGGTGGGAGCACGAGCTTTTCGATGTGTCCGCCGAGTGGCTTGCTGATGCATCCAGCAAGAGCGACGGTCAACGCGTGACCGTTGAGCTGGAACGATCATGGCGGTGGGGAGAGCACATCACCCTCACTCCGCGGCTGGCGGCTGTCTGGCAGGACAAGGAATACGTCGACTACTATTTCGGCGTTCGCAGCGACGAAGCCCGCTTCGATCGCCCGACCTACCAAGGGAAGTCCGGTATCAATACTGAATTTGGCGTGCGTACAAGCTACATGGTCGACCGACACCATTCGGTGTTTCTCGATCTGGAAGCCGTACGTCTTGCAAGCGAAATCGAAGATAGCCCGCTGGTGGATAGCTCCACCGAAAACAGCGTGCGCTTCGGTTACCTGTACCGCTTCTGATGAGCCGCATTCTTCTGATCGAGGATCACGAACGCCTCGCCGGCCTGATATGCAAGGGGCTTGCAGCCGCGGGCGTTGCGGTCGATGTGGTCAGCAGGGTGGATGCTGCTTGGGCGGCCATCCAACGGCTTTCCTACCAGGCGATGATCCTGGATCGGGGTTTGCCGGATGGCGATGGCCTGATCCTTCTGCAACGCCTGCGCAAAGCCGGCCTCGGCCTGCCTTGCCTCGTCCTGACTGCCCGCGACGCGCTGCATGACCGCGTCGAAGGCCTGGACGCCGGGGCAGACGATTACCTGCCCAAGCCCTTTGCCATGGACGAAATGGTCGCGCGAGTGCGCGCGCTCCTGCGTCGGCCTATTGTGCTCAGTGCTCTGGATCCCAGTTATGGCGATCTCACTCTGCGGACCGACACTGGCGTGCTCTGGTGCGGCGATAAGAGTGCTCCCCTGTCACCGGCAGAGATGCAGATGATGGTGTTGTTCTTACGCTCCGGGCCGGACGTGGTACGACGCACCGCGCTGGAGTCAGCAGCCTGGGGGCTGAGTGAAGCGGTCACGCCGAACGCGCTGGACGTTGCCTTGCATCGCATTCGACGCAAGCTGCTCGTCATCGGCTCAAAACAAAAGATCGTCAACGTCAGGGGGCATGGTTATGCGCTTCATGAGCAAGATGCGCCTCAATAGCCTTGCCGCAAGGGTGATGCTTGCTTATGTCGCGTGCGCGACCCTGACCACAGCGCTGCTGGTGCTGGCCGTCTTTTCCCTTACGACTTCGCAACGTGGAGTGATATCGGGAGCCGAGGTCGCCGATACCACCAGAGACATGGCCGACGACCTGCTGTTTGACAGCAGCGGCAAACCGGTGGGGCTCGATATCACGGACTTCGACGTTGACTGGATTTTCGAAAGCCTGAAGCGCGAGACGGCTTATCGCGTGCTGGACGCGGCGGGGAGGGTGGTTCTGTCCTCGCCGGGAAGCGAAGTCATCTGGCCGGACAGTGCCTCTGGTGAACCGCCCAAGCGCGGGAGCTTCGAGTTTCAGCAGAGGGGTGTGACCATGCACGGTGCCACCGAGCCTGTGCAGCACGAGGGGCAGACCTGGTATCTGCA
Source organism: Stutzerimonas zhaodongensis (assembly GCF_003696365.1). Lineage (GTDB taxonomy): Bacteria > Pseudomonadota > Gammaproteobacteria > Pseudomonadales > Pseudomonadaceae > Stutzerimonas > Stutzerimonas zhaodongensis. The sequence continues at coordinate 140,042 of NZ_RFFM01000002.1, read as the reverse complement.
GTTCACCGCCAGTACCCGCTTTCTGCATCTGGTCTATCGGGCTTTTACCTTGCCGTTCACTGGGCTCGGCATAACGCTATTCAGTCTGGTGCTGCTATTGGTCTTCGGTTTCAGTGTCTATGTGACGTTGAAGTACACCTTCAGGCCGCTGCGAAACGTTTCGAATTCGGCCGCCGAGATTTCACCCCGTTCGCTTCACGCGCGGCTGCAGACGGATGCCATCCCGCGTGAAATCGCGCCTCTGGTCGTAAGCTTCAATAACGTGCTGGAACGGCTGGAGCACGGATACCGCGTCCAGCAGGAATTTCTCGCAACGGCCGCCCACGAGCTGAAGACACCGCTCGCGCTGATCCGCGCGCAGATCGAGTTGATGGACGATGGTCATGAGCGCAGATCGTTGCTCAACGACGTGGAACACATGACGCGCCAGGTACACCAGCTGCTGCACCTGGCCGAAGCGAGCGAGATACAGAGCTACCGTTTCGCCGATGTGAACATTCGAGACGTGGTGACCGAGGCCGTCAGTTACCTCCAGCGAATGGCCGACAACGCGGAGGTGAGGTTGGTGGTAACCGGCGATAGCGATGCGCGCTGGCTGGCTGATCGCGGTGCGCTTTTCACATTGCTCAAGAATCTGCTGGAGAACGCGATCCAGCATGCGCCGCGTGATAGCGAGATCCATATTGGACTCGGCACCAGTACCTTGACGTTACGTGATTGGGGGCCAGGAATCGAAGAGCAGCAACTGGAGCACCTGTTCACCCGATTCTGGCGCGGCGCTCATCGCCGCGATCATGGTGCAGGGCTTGGCTTGTCCATCTGCCAGGAGATCACTACCGCTCATGGTTGGACGCTGACTGTTAAGCGGATGGAGCCAGGGCTGTCATTCCAGCTTTCCTGCATTGGCAGCGCTACGGCGGAGACTCAGGCCCAATAGCTTGATGCCGGGATCCAGGAGTAGGTCGAGCGTACCATCACATCGGAGTCCGCCCCTTGTTCAAGGCCCGCCAGCGCACTAGCATGCTAGCATCCTTCAAGCGGGCATCATCATGCAGATACCAGCAGAAACCAGCACGCTTCCTTCGCTCCGACGTCAGAAGATCCTGCTCTTGCTGGAGCGCGATGGACGGGTCATGGCGTCCGAACTGAGTCATCGGTTCGGTGTTTCGGAAGACACGATTCGCCGCGATCTCAACGAATTGGCCAGCGCCGACCTGTTGCATCGCGTGCACGGGGGGGCGCTCCCTCGCTCAAGTGACTCGGGTAAGGACTACCTGACCCGAGCGCAGCAACCGGGCGCTATCAAGCAGGCGCTTGCCCGACGAGCTGCCGCTCATGTGCGCGACGGCCAGGTGGTGTTGTTCGACTCCGGCACCACGACGCTGCACATCGCGCGTGCCTTGCCCCTGGACATCAACATTACAGCCATTACCAACTCACCCGAAGTCGCTATTGCGCTGGGCCGCTTCGAGCGTGTCCGGGTGATCCTCGTAGGGGGTGAGCTGTCTCCTCACGCCATGGCAATTACCGGTCCTCAGGCGGTTGCGATGTTGCAGGGGGTTCATGCCGATCTCTGCTTTCTGGGCATCTGCGGCCTGCATTCGGAGGTAGGTATCACCGTTTCGAATTTCGAGGAAGTCGCAACCAAGCGCACCATGATCCAGCACTCCGGACAGGTCATCGCAGCCGTGGCGGCAGACAAGCTGGGAACGGTTGAGAATTTCGTGGTCACGCCGGCGGTCGGCATCCACCTTCTCATCACAGAAGCCGACGCGCCAGATGACGCATTGGCGCAAATGCGCGCTCAAGGTATCGAAGTCGAACGTGCTGGGTGAGTGCTTCAGGGCTACGCGAGTGGTCCCTGGGTTAGCCGATGACCATTCCGAGCGTGCTCGTTGGTAGAGTTAGCTGACTTATCGACAGCCGCCACTGCGGCGCCGATTTCGAGGCGATAGGCTTAACGGGTCATATTCGTGTTGAATCAGAAAAGGGCAGTACTTTAGGCGAGCCGCGTCAGCTTCACGAGCAACGCACCGCCGCCGCAGCGGCGGTGCACGATGATTACTGCTGGATAACGGTTGCGATGTTATTGGTGCCAACCTGCATGACGGTCGCACTTAACTCCGAGAACGACATTGCTTCGCCTTGCGTGACGGCGATCTGGTTGCCATCGCCAATCTGACTGGCACTCAGGCTGCTGTAGGCTTCCTGCATGACGGTGATCTGGTTTTCAGAGCCGTTCTGGTTGACGTCAACCGTATTCAGCTCAGAGCCCTGAGTGACATCAACCGAATTTGAGTCGCCGATCGATACACCCGTTACGGAGACGCCACGACCGCGTTGGTTGACCACGACGTCATTGCCGTTGCCGTTCTGCAAGAAATCGATGAGATTGTCACCGCCGCTTTGGGAAAGCTGAGCGGTGTTCGAATTTCCCTGCTGCTTCAACTGAACAAGGCCTGTGTTGTAGCGCGTGGCGGAATGCTGATGGATATCAGCGTTATTGCTATTACCCGCTTGAACGACATCCGCGATGCCGCCGTAGTACAGCGTGTCTTGCAGGACAGACAATACGTTGCCATTGCCGGTCTGCTCGCTGGTCATGTCGCCTGCACCCATCTGAGTGACCATGGTGCTGTTCTCAGCGCCTACCGATGAGACGTTGGCTGTGTTGCCCCAGGACGTTTGCTCGATCATATGGGAGTTACCAACACCCTCCTGATAAGAAATAGCGCCGCTCAGCCCCTCCTGCCAGACGTCCGACTGGTTGTCATTGCCTACTTGGGTAATGGTGGCGTTATGAGCAGAGCCTTCTTGATAGACGCTACTTCTGTTGCCAACGCCATCCTGATCGATCAGGGCATTGTGGTCCTGGCCCAATTGAACAGTCTCGGCCAGGTTCGCATCGCCGGACTGGATTACCGTCGAAGTCAGTAGATCGCCTTCCTGAGACTGCACGATCTGGTTGTTATCGCCGTCGGCCTGCTCGGCGAACACTTGGTTGTTGTTGCCGGTCTGCCTCTGATCAACCGAATTCTCAGCAGCAGCATTGAAGCTCAATGCGAGCAAGATGGAGGCAATGAGGGGTTTGCGAGTGAACATACGCGTTAGCTCCTTGGAGGTTGGACGCTGGGCAGCACCACAAACTACGCAAAACCCTGCGGCAGGGGCGTGGCTCGCAATTAGCAAACCGCGAGCGCACGGGATGAAACATCAGATCATTAGACTATGATCGCCACAGTGCCCGTACCGTTCTGCTGGATGAATGTGTTCACTCTACAGACCGCCGACCGCCGATCCGATCGACCAATATCATCCTGTGTAACGGGACGGTGGCGCCCATCGACTGCTGCCTGCATTTGCTTACTCAGCGCCACGGTGCGGATGTCGCTAAACGGATTGCGCGGTTGCTGGTTATGCCCCGCGTCGTCAGGTCGCGCAGGCCCAGTACATCGAACAGCCGGTGCCTCAGTTGCCGAGCGAGAGCCGGTTACCTGAAGTAATGACATGGGCGCGAGAGCATTTGCAGAAGGCGTTGTCGCTGGATGCCCTTGCCGTGGTCGCCCATGAGCCGGCGATCCTTCACCTGGCGATTCCGGGAGGCAATCGGCACCTCTTTTAAAATTGGCTCAATGACGAGCGGGTGGCAAGGGCTCAGCAGCTGCTGAAACGACGGAGATGCCCATCGGATGCGTCGCCTCGCAGCTCCGCTTCGGCACCACGCTGTCGCTGCGCCAGCAGTTCACTGCGAGCTGAGCACCACGCCTTCGGAGTATCGGCGCACGTTCCACGCGGTGGTCGGCTAAGACAGGCTATGGGACGAGCAGGCGCGCCCATGAACAGGCCTGTCTGCGTTTACTCAAGCGACTGGCAAGAATCGGCCATTAGCGGTCATCAAGCGTATAAAATCAGGTACGATTTAAATCAGTGGTCATTTCGTGAAGCACTGTGACTAGGAGCTCCCGCCATTTGTGGTTTGGGAAATTGATTTTCTCCCTAAATATATCGCCCTGACTATTGAACGCTCCTAGCATTTTAGGCATTCCAGTGCAGTGGTTATAAGTGGCGACCAAGGTGGCTACAAGCTTATTTTCCGATACAGCTGATTCATGAAAAACACCTCTTTCCACATGGTATATTTTTGTCCTTGGTACTACCTCCTCATCAATTAAGCTTGGGAGAAAGCCCTCTTCGCCAGGGCATAGTCGGGAGCCTGAATCAAGGTACTCCACATGAAATAACGAGTAATTAGGTTCGCCAGTATCGCTGCTTGCTATTAGCTGGTAAGTTTTATTTGTAATCTCTCCGCAAATTACGAAGCTTTTCAGACTAAATATATGGTCATGAATTTTGTACTTTTGCTCGGAATCATTTCTAAGTTTCTTGGGCCAAATGTGGATCCGTAGCGTACCTTGATCTATCTGAAGTAACTTGCAGTGGACGAAACCTAGCGCATGCCACGTTGGGGAAAATGTATTAGTGTCGCTTGCGAGTAGAAATATCGCATTACGTGCAATATCGGATACATCTCGGCCTTCTAAAATTCCGTTGTAAATGCGCTGAAATATTTCACTCATATGGATTTAATTTTTCCCTGCAAGTTATGGCGATTTTATCAAAATCCTCCTCGCTCATTCCTTGATAGATTAGTTTTGAGTCGCTCAGTATTTTTTCAACCGAGCTTTTATCTAGATAATTCAGGTCATAGCTTCCGTGAGCCAGCGGAGGGACGTGTCTACTTTGGCTTTCGCTTAGAATAATTTCTTCTTTGTATGATTTGTAATAATAGTTTTCTGGATGGCAAATTATTGCCGGCGCTTTTCTGTCCTCTTTAGTGATGATTGCGCTTGTGCTAGAAAGATCGATTCGGAACGCGGAATAATGAGAGGCTAAGCTAAGATTGATACGAAGCCTAGGCTCATTTGACTGCGTTATTAATACAGTAACTATTGTGGCGTATAGTTCGTGCCGAACCTTGTTTAAATCCCAAGTGTGTTCGTCCAGCCCGGCTGAAGCCGTGCTTCTTCGATAGGTGGCGTGCGCTTCGCAAAGCGCTGTATTCAATGGATCAAGAATTACGACTCTTACCTCTCGCGAAAGGCTAGTCCTTCTAGCCCAGCATGCCATTGCTGGCAGTGTTTTTGTCCGAAAGTATCTGCCACAGCCGCCCTTGTACCACCATAACTCTGCAACAGGAAAAGCCTTTTCAAATAATTCAGGTAAGTTGCGGGGTTCGGTTATTTCAATGCGTGATTTCTTGACGGCTTCAGGTGTAAGAAAGAAAAGGAAAACGCCTATGAATATTGTCACAAGCATTGAGACAATAATGCCGTCAGAGATATTTGCTAAGAAAATCACCAAACCTGTTTTGACGGTGGGCTCCAATTCTGGAAGGATAATGTATCTAATAAGTACTAATATTCCGAGAAGAGCTGCTACCGTAATAAAGAAAGCTCTTCTAGGGTATGATTTTTCTAGAATATCGTTAAGCACTCGTTATCTACCTTGATTTATTACGAAATTAACTATGCTCTCATTTATCTCAGCGGCGCCACGAATATGGGAGTTTGTGGTGCATTCTATTTTTTGCCATAGTCTGCATTTACCAAGCTGAAGGTACATGGAAAAAACTTCTTCTAGGTACCCGTGAGCCGACTCATGGATATCTTCCTTCGCATCAGTGTAGCTTCTTTTATTTTTCTTCAGCACCATCTCTCTTGAGATACTCAAAGGTACGTCTAGTAGAAACACAATATCGGGTTTCGGCATCCCAAATACTTTGTATTCTAGGCTCTCTAACCAGTCACAGAACTCTTGACGCTTATCTAGTGATAATTTCGCGCACTGATGCGCTATATTTGAATCTACATATCTGTCGCAAATGACGATTACCCCATTACTGAGGTCAGACTCAATTTCGTGTTTTTTCTCAAATCTGTCACCGGCAAATAAGATGGATGCTAGCTTAGGATTTACTGATTCGATTGAGCCGAACTCTCCGCGAAGAAATGCGCCAACTTCCTTGCCGAAAAAAGTTTCGTCATAGTTGGGGAAGCTGTACAATTTTGCGGGTATAGACCTTTCAAGAAGCTTTTCTAAAAGCATTTTGGCTTGAGTGCCTTTTCCACTGCCATCAATGCCCTCGATGGTTATCAATTTGCCGCGCATGGTTCACCAGTTCCTCAGAATTGTAGAGTAGAATGAAGCGTCAATGCCTATGCGGTTAATTACGGAATTTATGCGTGCCTGCCTCATTTCATGCGGAAGATACATTGCGCTACTAAGCTCGTTTTCAATAGCGTCGATAACGAGATATGTCTTCTCAATTGTCTTGCTGAGTGATCCGCTTAAAATCAAGCTGCGGGCGTCGAAAGTTAGGATTAGGTTTAGCGCAGACTGTTCGTGTCCCGCGTAGAACTCAATGACACCATTGGATTCTGTGGCGTTTTTGTAAGGAAATCCATTTGCGGTAATTAATGCAAGAATAATTTGTTTTATTTTTTCTGGATTAGCTTTCGCCATACTGTAAAAATCTTGGAGCTCTCCGGCTATTACAATCTCTTTTAGAGCTTGTTTGTCATCAGGATTATTCATTTTTTCCTCCGGATGCGCATCTAAAATGGAATAAATCTCCCTCGGAGCTTTGTCGATTAGATTCAAGAGAATTAAAGATGCGCCGGAAGGTGATCGGTCGCCACGCTCCCAATGCCTCAAGGTGCTTAAATTGACACCAAAAGTTTCACTGAAGTCCTTCTGTGTCATTTCTGTTTTTTCTCTTATTCTCTTAACATCTTCAGGTGATATGTGAAGAGAGAGTTCACTTTGTTTTTTTAACATTTGTCCCTTTCCAGAGCTGCTTACATAGATGAAATGTAATCCATTGGATTACAGCTTGGCAAATTGAGTGCTGATCCGCATAGCAGGAGAGTTCTGTAGGGGGCTTCAGAGCAGCGAAGCCAGTGGCAGCTTCTGGCCGATAGCGGCCGGTCGTTATGGCTGCTTTAGGGCAAAAGCGGCCATCCATCCCAATAAATAAATCTGTCACCTCAATCTTCTACCGTCATGGACGCTTGGTGACTAGACTTTGGCTCCGCATCAATTACAGAAGATATGTCATGCAGATATGCCGTCCCCTGCTGCACGGGTTCATCACCGCTGCGCTGCTAACGGTCGCGAGCGCATCGCAGGCCGAAGCGGCAAAACGCCCGCGTGTCGCGGACTATGTTCCGGTACCGCTGCATGCTTCGATCGACCGGGTGCAACCTATGACCGGCATCGTGTTGTGGAACGACAACACCAGTGGCCTCGCCGCGCTCGGCGAAGACGTGCAGCTGGAGTTCGCCTACTTCAAGTACAGCGATGTCGTCACCGATTCTGGCGTCTATGACTGGTCACGGGTCGATGCAGCGCTGGCGTCCTCGGCAGGGCGCGGTCACCAGATGATTCTGCGCTTTCACGATACCTATCCTGGGCATACCAAGGTTTCAATTCCTGCCCAGGTCGCAGGCGCGCCCGATCACGCGCTGAGTTACCACAACATAGAAGGCCAGCGCACCTTCGTGCCGGACTGGCGTTCGGCCACGCTACAGGCGTTCATCCTCGAGTTCTACAGCCGCTTTGCTCAGCGTTACGACCGCGATTCACGTCTTGGCTTCGTGCAGGTCGGCTTCGGCTCCTATGCCGAGTACCACCTCTGGGACGGTCCGTTGAAGCTAGGCACTACGTTTCCGTCGAAAGCCTTCCAGCAGCAGTTTCTCGCGCACCTGGGCAACACATTCGTAAAAACGCCGTGGTCGCTGTCGATAGATGCTGCTAGCGCCACGTATACGCCGTTCTCGGCGGTATCGGCCCTACGGCAGCTGCAATTCGGCCTGTTCGACGATTCCTTCATGCACGAGACACATTCGCAGAGCAATCAGGAATACAACCGCGCCTCGTGGCTGTTCTTCGGCAGCACGCGTTATAGCCACAGCCCGGCGGGCGGCGAATTCAACTACTACAGCGATTACGACCAGAAGCATGTGCTGGCGCCCAACGGTCCCTGGGGAAGGAGCTTCGAATCGTTCGCGGCGCAATATCACATCAGCTACATGATCGGAAACGATCAGCCCGGCTATCAGCCGCGTTGGCGGATTCGCGAGGCATCGATGGCAACCGGCTACAGGTTCCGAATCACGGCGCTCTCCAGCAATGGCGACTGCGTGCGACTGACGGTGCGCAACGAAGGCGTGGCGCCGATCTATTACGACGCCTGGCCGGCAGCGGATGGCCAACGCATGAGCACTTCGTTGAAGGGGTTGCTGCCCGGCGCGGAACGGACCGCCGAGGCATGTATTGGCCCGCATGCGCGGGCGGCGCTGCAGGTCAGCATAGAAAGCGATCGCCTGGTGCCGGGCCAGCGAATCCAGTTCAACGCGTCGTTGCCGTAGGTGCATCGACCGAAGGCTACGGGGCTTCAGCAGTAGGCCCCGAACAGCTATCGGGACCACCACGCCCCCCAGCGGGCCGATTCCCATCGTCGTGACCATAGAGGTGACAACCGAACCTCTCATGAGCTGCGGCAACTGTTCCCGTACGCTTTCCATCCAAGATTTTCGCTGGCAGGGCCAGAAGCTGCTTCATCAGAACTTCGCATCAACCTCCACCAGGCCGTCAGTGATGACAGCGGTGACAGTTGTGAAGGCAGTGAAATACATCGGCCTACTGGTCAGCTGTCGTCCGTCCGGGTAAGTCACCGCAAATACTATCGACGACTCGCCGGTTACTTTGAACGTTCGCCTTGCGCCCGGCGCGATGGCAGGAAGCTGTTTGCGATTGGCGCTCCATTGAGCTTCAACCTGCACGGTGACGCCCGATTGGTTTCGAACGACGACCGTGGGCGTCGCCCAGTAGTTAGCGCCTAGCAGCAGTGCAGCACATAGCGCCGACAAGGTGAGGAGTGTAACTGCAATACGTCGAGATAGCGTCCAGCTGCGGGTCATGTCGGTTCCGTTAAGGGTAGATAGCTTCGCTTGTACAACGCGTTGCCGGCGAATTTAAGCAGCGGGACACGTGCCCAGCCGGGCAGCCCACGCATCCTGTCCCGTGTAGCGCATTGCTTCTGGACCCAATCGACGCGTGGTTTGCGTCGGCGCGTGTATTCGGCGAGCGCATCGCTGATCTTCGAGGCTGTGCCAAGCGTTTCGGCCAGTACCAGTGCATCTTCCATCGCCATCGCCGCTCCTTCTGCCATGCTTGGGGAGGAGGCGTGTGCCGCATCGCCAATCAGTACCACGTTTCCCTTTACCCATTCCTCCATGAGCACTTGCTCGATCCGGCAAACGTGAACCTGAGCGTCGGTCGGCCCTTGGGTGATGAGTGGAGATAAGGGGGCCGAGAAGTTGGCCAGTAAGGTGCTGTGTGGAAGGTCGGTCAGGTATCGCTGAGCCTGCTGCTCGCTTACCGCCATGTCTGCATAGACGTAGACCTGGCCGGCGCCTATCGGAATGGCCAGCAAACTCATCCCGTCTCCGAGCATTACGGTCCAACCCTCGACCCCGACGATGTCTTTGGTAATGAAGCGCCAGCACACATTGCCGGTGTAAGAGGGCCTGACGTCAGGGAACAAGCTTTGCCGAATATAGGAGTTGATGCCATCCGCGCCTATGACGAGGTCGTACTCGCTTGTGGTGCCGTCGGAAAAAGTCGCCAGACATCTCGTACCAAGCTGCTCGACACCTGTGATCGAGGTGTCGAAGCGCACGTCTGTTCCACGTAGCGAGTCAAGCAGTATGGTGTGCAGAACTGTACGGGGCAGCGCCAGGCACGGACCGCAACGCGACCAGACATCCGCGGTCTGCGTGACGCTGAGGGGTTTGCCTCCGCTATCAAGGATGCGCTGGGTCGCGATCGGCATGGCGACCGCCGCAATCGAGTCCAGCAGTCCCAAGGCCTGCAAGGCTCTTGCGGCATTGCCTGGCAGGTAGAGCCCGGTCCCGCCTTGTGGCGCACCGGCCCTGCGTTCGATCAGATCGGGGCTGAACCCTTGCAGCTCCAGCGCCCTGGCCATGGCGAGGCCGGCGATACCGCCGCCCACTATCAATATTCTCATCGGGTTACTCGTTCGGTGCTGTGGCTGTAGCAGTAACACCCTGCGCCGCGAGGATAAGGTCCGCCGCGCGTTCGCCGATGACCACGCACGGCGCCATGGTATTGCCGAGGGTGATGCGCGGCATGATCGAGGCATCGGCGATCCGAAGCTGCTCGATGCCATACACGCGCAGCTGATGGTCCACCACCGACATCTCATCCCGGCCCATTTTCGCGGTGCAGGACTGGTGCCAGTAGGTTACGGCCGAATTGCGAATGAACTGCTGCATCGCGCGGTGTTCTTTCGGCCCGGGTGCGACCTCGCGCTTGATCAGCCCTTTGAAGGCTTCGCTGTTGCCGAGCGCTCGGCACAGGTCGACCGATGCGAACGCCGCGGCCATATCCTCGGGGGCACTCAGCGAGTTCGGCTCGATGAGCGGGGCGTCCAGCGGACCGGCACCCGACAGGCGTACTTGCCCTCGGCTGGCGGGTCTGGCGAGGCCTGCAAACATCGTCCAGCCATGTTGCGGCGGCTGGATGTCGACTTCTGCGGGAGAGGGCACCGCGAACTCAAGCTGGCAGTGCAGCAGGTCTGGGGCGTCCAGGCGACTGTCGCTTTTCCAGTACAGCTTGGTTTCACATCCGCCGGCGCCGACTTGCTGAGGTTGCATGTACTCCCAGGTACAGCCAAAGGCGATATGGTCCTGGAGGTTCTGACCCACCCCGGGAAGGTGATGGATCGGGAAAATACCGTGAGTGCGCAGCTCATCTTCCGGGCCGATGCCCGATTGCATGAGCACCTTCGGCGTGTTTATCGCGCCCATGGACAGGATGACTTCGGCGTCGGCACAGAAGCTGTGCCGTTCGCCATCGATCACCACTTCAACGCCGATTGCCCGTGTGCCGCTCAGCAACACGCGAGCCACCAATGCGCCGGTCAGGACCGTCAGATTGGGGTAATGCAGCCGCGGTCGGATGTAGGAGTCATACACGGATTCGCGCTTGCCATCCTTGATGCGCAGATCGGTGAGCGCGACCCCGCCGGGTCCCTCCATCATCTCGCCATTGGCGCTGTCGTACCGGGGTATGCCCAGACGGCTGGCCGCCTCCAGCGTTGCCCAGGCGAGAGGCTGCGGCGAGGCCGGCTGCTCGACATGCACGGGGCCGCCTGATCCGCGCCGCCCCGCATCCGGGCTTCCTTGCCAGTTCTCAATCCTGCGGTAGTAGTTGAGGGCCGAGTCGTAGCCCCACGCAGGGTCGCCGGACTCGGCCGCGAAATGATCCCAGTCCGACCGATGCCCGCGCGCCCAGACCATCACATTGATGCTGGACCCGCCGCCAAGGCCCTTGCCCATGCTGAGCGAAAGGCGACGGCCGTTGAGATGCGGATTGGGTTGCCCCTCGAACGCCCAGTCGCGCTCGGAGCCGAGGTTCAGCGGCCATTGCGCCGGCTCGACCACCTCGCGGCCGGTGTACCCGTCGCCGGCTTCAAGCAACAACACCCGCGCGTTGCCGTGGTCGGCGAGACGGGCCGCGACCACGCAGCCCGCCGTGCCCGCACCGCACACGATGTAGTCATAGTTTCGATCACGCAGATGATCCATGCGTCCGCTCCAGTTCAAGGGGTTATCAGTCGCGTCAGTGATCACTGCGCGCCTACGCTGCGCACCGCCTCGAGAATCACCTCAGCTACCGCATCTGGCTGCGACTGCTGGGGAACATGGCTGGTGGGCAGCTCGGCCAGGGTCGCGCCGATACGCTTGGCGGCCGAGCGCTGGACGTCCGGGTGGATCATCCGGTCCTCGGTGGCGAGCAAATACCAGGACGGTTTGGTCTTCCAGGCAGCGACGGTCGTCTTGTCCTCGAAGGCGGATGCCTGGATAGGGCCTTGGGTCGCGGTCATCACAGCGGTCTGCGCCGCCGGGAGATCCTGGGCGAAGTCCTTGGCCATGCCTTCGGGCGTCAGATACAGGAAGCCGTTGGCATCTGCCTTGATCTGGCTGATGCCAGGAGGCGTGGGCGCCCCTTTGCCTTGTTCGCCGCTGGTTTGCCCGGCCTCCGGTGCGAATGCGGCGACATACACCAGCGCGCTGACCTTCTCGTCATTGCCGGCTTCGGTAATCACCGTGCCGCCCCAGGAATGGCCGACCAGAACCACCTTGCCGGGCTGGTTGTTCAACGCGCGGCGTGTCGCTGCGACATCATCGGCCAGTGAGGTCAGTGGGTTCTGCACGACCGTCACGGCAACACCTTCGGCCTGGAGCCGCGGCACCACCTTGGCCCAGTCGGAGCCGTCGGCGAATGCGCCGTGTACGATCACCACCGAAGGCGTTGTACCTTGCGCCTGGCTGCCGGTCGCGGCGAACGTGCTTGCAAGGGCAAATGCAGCTGTGGCGACTTTCGATTTGAGTGTTTTCATTGGATGAACTCCTATGTGGGAGCTCAAATTCTGCTGACTGGCCTGCGCCGCGGGCATCGGTCATTTATCCGACCCCGGAGCATCTTTTCATGGATAGCGCACTGCAGCTGGACATCTCTCTGAGCGGAGCACTGACGGCAATTGCCCAGGTCGGTGACCTCAGCATGGGGCAACCGCTCGGGCATTCCCGGCGCGTTGCAAGCCTGGCACGCATGCTGGCGCAAGCCGCGCACGGCGATGGCGAGCACCTGCAGGTGGCGGAGCAGGTCGCCTTGTTGCGCTGGTCCGGCTGCACTGCCAACGCCGAAGGGTTCGCGGATCTGCTCGGCGACGACGTCGAGGGCCGCCGTGCGATGCTCGACCTGACCCTGGGCAAGGAAGAAATGAACGCGGTGCATCAGGCAACTCCACTTGCCGTCGTGCACTGCGAGGTGTCTGGCGAGATCGCCAAGACCCTCGAACTTGGTGAGGCTGTAGAGGCGGGTCTGTGCCGCGTATTCGAAACCTACGACGGGACTGGTCGGCCGCTGGGCGTGACACATGAGCACATCCCGGAAGTGGCCTATCAGGTGGTGCTTGCCGGTGATCTGGACATTCTCAGCCGGGCGCATGGCCTGGACGCGGCGCTGCGCTGGATTCACGACCAGTCGGATCGACGCTATCCGACCTCGCTCGTGTCATTGCTCGTGGAAAACGCCAAGGAATGGCTGGCGAATCTCGAAATGCTCTTGCAACCACCGCCTCATGCAGAGACAGAGCGCTCCGTTTCGCTGACGTTGGTTGGGGACGTGATTGATCTGAAGCTTCCCTGGCTGGCGGGGCATTCCCGGCAGGTGGCGCATGTTGCCGTAGAGGCGGCACGCTTGTCGGGCCTGAGTGAGCCAACGCTGACCGCGATCGGAAAAGCAGCGCTCATTTACGGCCTCGGCCGGGCGGCTGTTTCCAATCACCTATGGAACACCGCGGGTGCGTTGCCTTACGGCGCCGCGGAGCGGGTACACCTCGTGCCGTACTGGACGCAACAGGCACTGCGGCCTATCGGCGAACTGGCCGTGCCCGGAGCGATCGCAGCCCATGCTTACGAACGGCTCAACGGCAGCGGCTATTTTCGAGGCGTGATGGGTGATGCGCTGTGTGCCGAGCATCGGCTGTTCGCCACTTCCGTGGCCTGGGTCGCGCTAAGAGGGTCCAGGCCGTGGCGGTCCGCCTATGACGAGTCAGAGGCAGCCAGGCTGCTCAAAGAGGACGTCGGCAACGGACTGTTCGACAACGATGTCTGCGAAGCAGTGATTGCAGCCGCACGGGGCGAGCGTCTGGTTCATCAGCCGAAACCTTCAATACTCACTGCGAGAGAGTGCCGCATTCTGCTGGAGATCAGCCGTGGCGCAAGCAACAAGCAGGTGGCGCGGCTGCTGGACATCAGCCCAAGCACGGTCCGCACGCACGTTGAGAGCATCTTTCGCAAACTGGAATGCTCGACCCGCGCCGCTGCCACCTTGAAGGCGCTGACGCTGGGGCTGATCGCCTGATACGGCGGTGGCAGATGGATCGCTCTACGGCGTGCTGGGACGGGCGATTGGGATTAGGCGAGTCCGTCTTTGCCGTTCTGGCTGGCGCGAACCAGGGCTATGAATGCCTTGAACGCGGCGGAGGGGTTGCGTCGGTTCGGGTAGTACAGGCAGAGGTTATCTCGGGGCGGCGTCCAGTCTTCGAGCACTCGCTCGAACTCTCCGGAATCGATTTCCGCTTGAACGTCCTGCTCCATGAAAAAGCCGAGCCCCAAGCCTTGTTGCACGACCGCCTTGGACACACTGGCCTCATCGAGGGTCAGCGGCCCGGCCACATCAAGCTTTATAACTTCATCATCTCGTTCGAAATGCCAGGGAAAGAGGGCGCCATTAGGGAGCCTTATGCGGATACAGGCATGGTTGAGAAGGTCGGGTGGGGTGCGAGGCCGTCCATGTCGGGCGAAATAAGCAGGCGTACCGACAACCGCGTAGCGCCGGGGCTGGCTGAGCGAAATCACGATCATGTCGCTCGGTACGAGGCTTGCGGAACGTACCCCGAAATCGAAACCGTCAGCGACGATGTCTACCAGGCGGCCTTCGGTGACGAGGTCTACATGCACCTTCGGATGAAGCTTCAGAAACTCCACCAGCAGTGGTAGCAGCGTTGCCCGTGCGGCAGTGGCGAAAGCGTTGATGCGCAGCGTGCCCGAGGCGCCCGCGTTATGCGATCGCACCGCATCCAGAGCGCCCCGTACATCCTGCAGGGCCGGCCCCACCTGTTCCAGAAAGATCCGGCCCGCCTCGGTGACAGCCACGCTGCGTGTGGTTCGATTGAAAAGCCGCGTCTCGAGGCTCGCTTCCACTTTGGCGATGGTGTTGCTCAACGCGGTCGTCGAGACATCGAGATCGATGGCTGCCTGTCGAAACGAAGCCCTGCGTGCCACTGCGATAACAGCCTCTAGCTCACCGAGCCCAAGACGAATGTCTGACATGATTTGTCCTGGATTTTGGGATGACTCATCTAGGTCCGTCCCAGTTGAGCAAATTGTTGGGTGGGCAGCAAGATCGTCGCGAACCCAACATAGGACGAAAACAAATGAGCCATCAGCGATTCGAAGCCAATGGGATACGCACTGAAGTCAGCCGCGGCTCAGGCCGGGCCCCTGCTGATGGGGCGGTTGACCCAACGGCTGTCGACCAGCGCCAGTTCGATCATTCGGTGGGTCTACTGAGCGCTCGCGAATGCCGCGTGCTTTTGGAAATCAGCCGTGGCGCTAGCAACAAACAGGTGGCACGGCTGCTGGAAATCAGCCCGAGCACCGTTCGCACCCACGTAGAAAACATCTTTCGGAAACTGGATTGTTCTACCCGAGCGGCCGCAGCCCTGAAGGGGTGGACGCTGGGCTTGATCTCTTGATCTTGGCGCCCCGACATAAGGGCGATCCTGTGGCTCTGACGGGCCAGGGGCAAACCGCTATGCATACTGAGCGCGCCAGTGATTCACGGGCTTGAGCGACAGGTCCTTGGTCATCAATCGTAGCCAGGGATCTGCCGGGGCGATCTGTCCTGAACATCCAACCTCGCTTGTGGAATTTAGCGCCGTAAAGCCCTCGGCGGCACCGTTGGGCCCGTCTTTCTCAACTCAGCCCGCCCCTTAACAGGTCAGGTTGCCCGCAGGCGACGAAGGCTTGATAAGCCATTGGCATTCATCCGACAAAGAGATTGTCCTGATTTTAGGGACTGGTAATGAACCTTTGTCCCTATTGAGCTGATTGTCACCGTAATCGCAAGATCGCTCTTAAACCCCTCTAGGAGAGTTGCATATGAGCCTTCAGCTTCCGGACGTCGTCGAGACGTATTTTGACATCAGCAACGGTGGTGACCTGTCGCAGCTTGCCAACTGCTTCTGCACGGACGCCACAGTGTTCGATGAGAACAAAACCCATAACGGCCTCCCGGCCATCGTAGCCTGGCAGCACGAGGTTCGGCAGGCTTTCTCCTTTGCAGTTGAACCGCTTCAGGCGGTGCAGGGGCAGGGCAGGCTGTCTGTCATCACGCGGCTTACCGGTAATTTTCCTGGTAGCCCGGTCCAGCTGAACCAAGTGTTCAGGCTGGAGAACGGCCGAATCCTCTCGCTGGAGATCATCCCATGCTGAACCTCGAATTGAGTGGCAAGCGAGTCCTCGTGACCGGAGGCACCAAAGGCATCGGCCGCGCGGTTGTCGGCCTGTTCCTGGCTCAGGGCGCAAATGTGATGACCTCGGCCCGGCAGTCCGACCTCGAAATGCCGGGTGGCTTCTTGGTCGCGGCAGACCTCTCGACCCGGGAAGGCTGTGAAGCGTTGGCGGCCGCAGCAAAAACGCGACTGGGAGGCGTCGATATCATCGTGCATGTACTGGGTGGCTCTTCGGCCCCCGGTGGAGGCTTCGCTGCTCTGGATGACGAGCAGTGGCAACGCGAGCTCGACCTGAATCTGTTTCCGGCCGTGCGGCTGGATCGCGCCTTGCTGCCGGATATGCTGGCGCGGGGGCAGGGCGTCATCATTCACGTGACGTCGATCCAGAGTCGGCTGCCTCTGCCGGAAGCCACGACCGCTTACGCGGCGGCCAAGGCAGCCCTCTCGACTTACAGCAAGAGCTTGTCGAAAGAGGTATCGCCGAAGGGAGTGCGGGTCGTCCGGGTATCACCGGGATGGGTTGAAACCGAAGCCTCAGTCGCATTGGCCGAGCGACTCGCGCAGCAAGCGGGTACTGACTATGAGGGCGGGAAACAGATCATCATGGGCACACTGGGCGGTATCCCGCTCGGGCGCCCTTCGACGCCGACGGAAGTTGCCGACCTGATTGGTTTCCTTGCTTCACCTCGGGCCGCTTCCATCACCGGCGGCGAGTTTGTGATCGACGGGGGAACAGTGCCTACCGCTTAGCCATCTCTCATCCTCAATGAGGTGAATGCGGACATCTGCGACCCTGCGTGTGCCATTAGGCCAATTTATGGCCACTAGCAGACGTACGCTCCTGGCGCTAAGGCCCTTATCCCTCATCCGGCGCCGGCATAACCCTCTCCAACCTCGGACAAGCCCACTCCACAAATGCCCGCACCCTTGGCGATAGCTGCAAGGCGTGCGGGTAGACGAGTTGGATCGGCAGATCCTTCGGTTCGTAATCCTTAAGCACCCTTACCAGGCGACCATCAGCCAGTTCATCGGCGACCTGATAGTGCATCAACCGCGTGATGCCCAGGCCTTGCGCGCAGGCCATGCTGGCGGCGCGGATCTGGTTGCAGGTCATGCGTGGGGTGATTTCTTCGGCCTGTTCCTTTTCGCCGTGGCGGTAGTACCAGTGGCGGCCCTGGGCGGCGAAGAGAATGCAGGCGTGGTCCTCCAGTGCTGCCGGGATGTCGATGGCGGGGGCGGTGCTCAGGTAGTCGGGGCTGGCACAGGTGACCAGCCGGGTGCTGCCGATCTGTCGGGCGACCATGGCCGAGTCGGGCAGGTGGCCGATGCGCAGGGCGAGGTCGAGGCGTTCGTCGAGCAGCGGGACGATCTGGTCGCTCAGGTTCAGCTCTACCCGGATCTCGGCATGTTCCTTGAGAAATTCGTTCACCAGCGGCGCGACGTAACGCTGGCCGAACTCCACCGGTGCGGTGATGCGCAGCAGGCCTCGGACGGCGCCGTCGCTAGCCTCCAGGCGCTGCTCCATGTCGGCGAAGTCCGCCAGCATGCGCCGGCTCCAGGCCAGGTATTCCGCGCCCTCGTCGGTCAGCGCCATGCGCCGGGTGCTGCGGTTAAGCAGGCGCACGCCGAGGTGGCGTTCCAGCGCGGCCAGTGAGCGCACCACCGACGCCACGGATTGCCCGGTGGTATCGGCGGCAGAACTCAGGCTGCCGTTGTCGACGATGCGAACGAAGTTGGCCATTGCCTTGAGCTTGTCCATTGCCACCCCGGGATTTGTGCGATTGCTGCATAGATGTTGTCAGGCCCGCGGCATAGGTGAAACCCGCTAGGCGGCTGACACTACAGGGACTGAGGTCTCTTGGAGTTTCGCACATGAATCAAACAGCCAATCCCGCCCGCATTCTCGCCTATGACCACATCGGCATTCGTGTCAGCGACCGGCCGCGCGCGATGGCCTTCTACCAGGCGCTTGGCTTCGTCGAGAGCGCGAGCTTTCCGCTGTTCGAGGCGAACGAAATGCTCAGCCCGGATGGCGTGCGCATCAACCTGATCTTCAACGGCGCACGTGCACCTGATGCGCACAACGTGCTGCTGGATGCGCCGGTCAAGCGGCCCGGCATGACCCATCCGGCCTTTATCGTCGATGACCTCGCGGCGCTCCAGCACTGGCTCGAGGCGCAGGGCATCGTCATCACCGAGGGGCCGCATCCCATCGGCCCGCGCCGGATCGCGCTGTTCATCCGCGACCCGGACGGCAACGTTCTGGAATTCAATCAGCTCATCAGAGGAGGTGCGCAATGAAACTGTACGACCTGGGTCCATCCGGCAACTGCTACAAGGTGCGGCTGTTCGCTGCGCTGGCAAATATCGACCTTGAACTGGTAGCCGTGGATTTCGCCAATGGCGCGCACAAGAAGCCGCCGCTGTCCGAGCTGAACCCGCTGGGGCAGTTGCCGATTCTGGACGATGGCGGGCATATCGTCCGCGACTCGCAGGCCATTCTGGTCTACCTCGCAGGGACCTACGGCGGCCTGGCGTGGTGGCCGGACAATCCGCGCGGGCAGGCGGAGATCGTGCAGTGGCTGTCCTTCACCGCAAACGAGATCCAGCAGAGCCTGAATGCGGCGCGGCTGGTGCAGAAGTTCGGCTACCCGCTGGACAAGGTCGCGGCGCTGGCGAAGGCACCGGCGGTGCTCAAGCTGCTGGACGATCATTTGCAACGCCACGACTGGCTGGCGATCGCCCGACCGACCATCGCCGATTGCGCGGTCTACCCCTACGTGGTGCTGGCGCCGGAGGGGGATGTGGATCTAACGCCATACAGCCACGTCGCCCGCTGGATGAAGCGGCTGGAGGCGTTGCCGGGCTATCTGCCCAAGCCCTGACCCGTGATGAGGTAGCTCCGCTCGGGCCCTTCGCCGTTCATGAATTCGAAAGGAGCGTTGAGCGGCGATTTCGTGTGGCGGCGGCCGTGGTAGTAGAGGTGGGGCCGTCGCACAGCCGACAGTCTCAGCGGGGGCGATTGAAGCGAGGCCTCTGTCACGGCTCGGAAAATAGCGGGCGAGGCACCGTTTTTCTTACCCGCGCACGGCGCGGGCATTTTGTCGTACGTATCGCTCTCGCAAGATGTCGTAAATCCAGTTGAAGCCCAGGGTGTACGGCAGGAAAAACAGGATCAGACCGATATCCAGCAGCAGTGCCTCGAGCAGGCTGATCTCCAGCCACCACGCTGCCAAGGGCACGAGCAACACGATAAGGCCCAGCTCGAACAGCACTGCGTGAAGCATCCGTATGCCAATGCGCCGCTCGAAGCCAATCCTTGCCTGTGCTCGATCGAAGAGGGCATTGAACGCCATGTTCCAGAGCATGGCCACGGCAGAAAACATCGCCGTCAGAGCACCAACGTGAGCCAACGGGCGGTCCATTACCCATGCGAGTGCTGGCGCACAGATGGCGACAGCGATCAGTTCGAAAGCAACGGCATGGCCTGCACGTTCGGTAAAGCTGCGGGCGGTGAGAGAAGTTTGCATGACAAGTTCGCATCGGGATCTGAGATGGAGCTATATTCATCGCTAAAACCTTCAATACCTAGTTGGCTACCATCGGCTGAACCGATATGAACCCTTCCCCTGAATCTCTTGAATCTTTCGTTCATGCAGCGAGCTGCGGCTCGTTCAGTGCCGCAGCCAGGCGCCTTGGCAAGAGTCAGTCAACTATCAGCGAAGCGATTGCAAGGCTGGAAATCGACCTTGGCGTCGAATTGTTCGAGCGGGGAGTTCGACAGCTGAAGCTCACCGACGCAGGCGGAACACTGCTCGCCCATGCCGAAGAGGTGCTGGCAGCAGGCGAGCGCCTGAAACGCCATGCAGCGATGCTGGCCGGTGGGCTGGAAGCGAGGCTTACGCTTGCGCTGTCAGATGCCTATCAGCACGGCCAACATGAGGAGCGGCTATGCGAGCTGGACGAGCGCTATCCCGATCTGGAGTTCGAGTGCCTCATCGCCGAGGGTGCGGACGTTCTTGATCTGGTCAGCCAGGGGCGTGCCCACGTCGGGCTGATTGCCGCGCAATCCGGCTATGACGCTTCGATTGGCCACGCACGCTTGGCGCACGGTGCGATCTTCGGAATTTTTGTGAGGCACGATCATCATCTCGCCGCCCTTGAATCAGTCGATACCGAGGCACTGGCTCAGTGGCGACGGCTGCGCTTACGTTCCGTTGTCGGCAACGACAACAACGACGACGACATGGGCTTTGTCAGCGCCCGATGCTGGACGGCGCCGGACCATGTACTGCTGATGGAAATGGCCGCGCTCGGCTTTGGCTGGGCCATTCTGCCGAGGTCTCTGGTCCAGGCTTACGAGCCAGGCCGGCTCAAGGAACTCGACATGAACGGCTGGCCCAAGCAGACGGCTGTCGATGCCGTCTGGTCGAGACAGCGGCCATTGGGACCCGCGGCGGCCTGGTTGCTCGATCGGTTGATCAAGTTCTGAGGCAACGTGCACGCAAGTGCACAGGTATGCGATTGGAGCATGCCCCGTATCTCCGGCATGGGGCTGATTGCGGCTGAGCGAGACTCGGCCTGCAATACCGCTGTCATCGTGGCGATGCACAGTCGTGAAGGAGCGGCGGGACGGCTGCTTCGCCTCAGCTTGTTTCGGCTTCGGGATGGAAGTCGTGTTGTCTGGCATCGCCATCCCGAGGAGTGAACGCATGTTCATCCTTACCCGCGTCCTTTTTGTGCCCATCGCTCCGGCCGATCATGTCTGGCCATGGGTGAAGTTCGAGCCGATGCACCTTCTGATCCGCGCGACGTGGCCCGTATCAGCCGCGAATTTTGCCATCGACCGTCTTGTTCGGTGCGGCGTACTTCGCCGAGCCGAGCTACGGCAATCAATCTCCGGCCCATCAGTCCGGTAACCCAACTCCAGATGCTTCAGCACTGGATCGCTATTTCGGCAAGTGGCAGAACGGTCTGTTGCTGCTCATATGAACTGAAGCGCACCAGGTGTGCTGATCAGCCCAGCATCACCGCTTGGTTCGCAGTCAGCAATTTGGAGGAAACCCTATGGCTCTACTGATCGACGATTTCGATTCTCGCCGTTTGCGACCCAACCTTCCTGCCCAAGCT
The DNA here is from genome assembly GCF_003696365.1 of Stutzerimonas zhaodongensis. GTDB lineage: Bacteria > Pseudomonadota > Gammaproteobacteria > Pseudomonadales > Pseudomonadaceae > Stutzerimonas > Stutzerimonas zhaodongensis. The sequence goes on along the minus strand of NZ_RFFM01000002.1, from coordinate 118,741 downwards.
GAGCGCGAACGTGAGCGTTTTCGGCAGGCCGTGCAGCACGCCGTCAACGAGCGCGCCGAGGCATCCGACGGACTTCGCATGAACAGGCATCGGCCGCTGGAACGGTTGGTCATGGTCGAGCCTGGTGACACCATGATTCATATCGCCAAAGGTCATGGTGTGACGGTGCCTGAAGTCGCCGACGTCAATCCGCAAATCGAGAACATCGATCATATCGAGAGTGGTGAGGTGCTGTTTCTGCCTGCTCCTTCGCCCACTGAGCTGGCCCGGCGACCCGATGGCGAAGCGCAGTTCATCGACGACCTCCACGCCCGTGGCAATGCGATCGAATACGCTGATGCGTCTGAAATCGATCATCAGAGCGAGATCGACACGCTTGCCAACGACGTGGGTGAGTTCATTGGGGCATTGCCGGAAAATACGAGACAGAAAGCTGCGCAGCGGCTGTTCGACCAGGACTGGACCGATGCGGGCCCGGCTCAGATGGCTATCGAGAAGGGCGCTGAGATGCAGGACGTGGAGTTGCAGGCATCATCCCATGCAGGTAGCGAGGTCGAGGCTCAGGCCCGCGAACGTGTTGCCGCAGCGCTTGGCCAAACAAACCCGCTCGATGCGCTCACCAGTCTGGACCATGGCTTCAAGTCGGCCTCGGATGAGGTTCAGCGGGCCATGCTGCGCTCGTCGGATGCCAAGGCGGTGATCCAGAACGCGGCCGACCAAGCCACGAGCGCGCTGACGGAAGAGCACAAGGACGCGTTTGATTCACAGGTGTTCAAAACCGCAGAGATGTTTCGCCGCCTGGATGAGATGAGCGTCGGCCTAGCCCCAAAACTGACCAGCGAACTCACCAAGGCCGCCCTGCCCGAGCTGGAAAGCGAGTTTGCCGAGTCAATCTATAGCGATTACGGCGCCTTGCGGACCGAAGCGCTGGGCACCCAGTACATGCTCCAGTTCACCGGCCGCCTCGATCCTCAGGCGGACAGTCGATCGCTCGATCGCCTAAGTGCGATGGGCTTCTATCACATGCACGCCTTTGCGCCTTACCTTGCCAGTGGCGGAAGCCTGAACTACCCGCTGGCACTGGTCGGGCAGTTCGAGGGCGATTTGCCCACTTTGGTGACAGAGGGCGGAATTCTCGATGGTCTTCAACAGAACCAACATCGTGTGGGTGAGGACATCAAAGCCTATGGCGATCACCTGGCTGAGCTGAACTGGCTCGAGCAGAACGGCGGTTCGGTCATGACCGACGAGCAGCTGGCTGGGGCCGTTGATGGCTATATCGTTGGTAATGATGACTGGAAGAAGACAGCTGATGACTTACGGGCGCAGGTGGCGACGGACGGCCGCGAACTGATCGACAACCTGGGCGTTATCGAAGCGCGCTATCCAGAGTTGTTCGAAGGTGAGGGCGATCTGGAGACACGACTGCGGTCCATCGAAGGCGATGCCGACCGGGCTTTCGCCCGTAAGCTGATCGAGAATTTCGATACTCCTGAATCGGTTACGGCAATGGGGATTGCGCTCGATTCCGACCCGGAGCTGCTGACCGATTCGAACAGTATGCGGTTACTGGGCCAGTACGGAAAACTGACCGAGCGCGGACGCAAGTTCGTCGAGGAAACCGCGACGCAGATCATTCGCCGGACTGTGGTGCCTGAGTTGGCTCAACTCGATCCCTCCAATCCAAAGAGTGTTGAGCAGGTCAAGCGAGCGCTGGACAACTTCAGTACCGAAGCGACTGGGCGCCTGATAGGCATCTCGGAAGGCGACCTCGATAAAGCGCTCAAGGTCGTCAAAGACGCCATGCCGCAGCCTGGCGAAACCGTCGCTGAAGTGCAGGCGCGGCTGCAGAAGATGGATGCCGACTTCGAAAAACTCACGACGACCCGCGACGGCGTTCGTGCCTTCAACCGCGACACGCCAACCGGTCAAGCGCTACGGCTGCTCGGCGTACTGGGCAATACGGCTGTGATGTTCAGCTCGCATGCGAACTACCAGAACGATCCGAATCTATGGACTGGCCTGAAGGTGACGCTGGATGCGGCAGGTGTGGCGCAGAAGACCACCGAAGTGCTGATGGGCGCGGGCATGATCGAGAAGGGCGGCACTCTGGACAATCTGGTCGGGGGCAGCAACCGCATGCCGGTTAAGATTCTTGGAACGCTGACCTCGGCTTTCGATTTCTACAACGCCAAGGTGGCCGCGGATCGCGGTGACACTGCCGGCGCAGCCATCTACGCGTCGACCGGCGTGGGCGGTGTGATGGCGGCAGTGGGGACAGGCAGCATATGGGGGCCGGTGGGTATAGGCATCGTGTTGCTCGGCACCGGAGCCCAGATGAAGTATGACCAGGTCAAGCAGGCCAACATTTATCAGACAGGAACTACTGTCGAATTCCTGACGCATTCGGGCTTCAGCGAAGCCGCTGCGCAGGTGCTGTCCGATCAGAGCGGGCAGGGGCATAGCGTGCTGCCATTGCTAGAGCGTTACGCCAACAGCCGAGGGCTGGATTTGAATGAGACGACCGATCAGCAACGATTTGCGGCATGGATCAATGACATGCCGACCGATCGACTCGGCGCGCTGCGTGACAACCTCCATCGTTCTCTGGATGAGGTCGGCAATGACCTTGAACAGATGCCGGTGAGCAGCGACGATGACGAGTTCTTCGCATTCAACAACACAGATCGCCCGCATTTCACCTACAGCGGCTACGCCAAGCCTTTGTCTATGAATCAGTTGGACACGGTTCTCCGGATCCTGAACCTCGAAACGCTGACCACCTGAAACTGGTCTTGAAAAGAACGGAGTGGTCGTTACGCCAGCGCCGCTGTTGCGACGATGCTGGCGTAGCGAGTATCTGCAACGGATGGCGTCATGCACTCCTTTGCGATGACCGGTCAATCCGTTACGACATGGACGTCAACCGCCCGCATGAAGTGGTGTCGGTCCGGAGCCCTGTCATCGTTCGCCTATCGCTACAGCGCGGTACGCAGCATCAGGGTGAAGTTTCGAGGGTCCCCGAAGGTGTTGTAGGTGTTCACGCCACCAACCCGCGCGTAGTACTCCCGATCGAACAGATTGTTGCCCAGCAGGGCAACTGATGTCTTTGACGCGACCTGATAGCCAATCTGAGCGTTGAACAGGGCGTAGCCGCTTTGAGTGCGGAGGTCCGTCCCGCTGCTGCCGTTGCCGCCGCTGTTGATATGCACGCCACCACCCACAAAGGCGCGTTCGAGTGGACCCTCGGTGAACTGATATTTTGCGAACGTCTTGAGAGAATGCTTGGGCTCGAACAGCGAAAACTTGCCGCCCTTGCTGCGCAGGTCTTCCAGATACTTGCTGTTCACGTAGGCGTATCCAAGTGAAAGATTAAGGTTAGGCGTAGGCCGACCGGACACCTCGAACTCCCATCCTTCGACTTCCACTTCGCCTGCGGCCAGGAAGAACCCTGGGTTGTTCTGGTCCTGCATGACTCGGTTCTCATCCCGCGTCCGGTAAACCGCCAGGGAAGCATTCAGCTTCTGCTCGAAGAACTGCCCCTTCAAACCGGCCTCCCACTGCGAGCCGACACGGGGCTCCAGGGTGCCGCCGGCCGCTGTGAGCTGACCCTGAGGGATGAAGATGTCCGAGTAGCTGACGTAACTGGTGATGTTTGGCGTGAGGTAGTACACGAGGCCGCCGTAGGGGGTGAACTCGCCAGTTTCTTTCGAGCCGGTACGCCATTGGGTAGGTGTGGAGGGGGAGACGTTTCGCGATTTCCGTTCGAAATTGCTGGCTCTTGCCCCGAGCACCAGTGTCAGCGGATCGCTGATGGACAGTCGTGTCTGGCCATAGACGCCTTGCTGCCGAGTATCGTTTTCGTATCCGCTGGTGTACGTGGTAGCAGGCTCAGGCACCAGGCTGGGGTTATCCAACGGCACATTGAAAACCGGCGAGGCGTTGCCGTAACGCGAACTGTCGAAGAGTCGGTTTCGGTTGTAGCCGACGGTCATCTCGTGCGTGCGGGAGAGCAACTCGAATGGCCCGGACGTATAGATGTCGAACGCGCTCTGTTCGATATCGGAATCACTGGCACGGCGGTTGTACTGGCCGATCAGCCCTGTCTGCGGATCGACGCCAACGGCGGGGAAGCTGTCTTTGTAGAACCAATCCTGCCGACGCTCTAGCAATTTGCTTTTCACGACCCAGTCATTGGCCAGGCGGTGTTCCAGGTCAAAGGCCACTTCGCTGGTCTCGAAACCGATCATGTTCCAGTCCGGATACACATGCGTTGACCGCGATACTTCGAGGAAGCGCCCATCTGTATACGCCGGCAGCCCCATGCTGGGGGAATCGGTATGGTCTTGCTGATGAGTAAAGGAAACCGAGATGACAGTGTTGGGCGTCAGGTCGTAGTCGAGAGTGCCGTAGCCGAGCCACTTTTCCTTATGCGTGACGTCCCAGAAATAGTCGTGTTCATGCCAGCTGCCAACGAAGCGGCTGCGCAGACGCCCGTCAGCGCTCAACGGCCCGCCGACATCTAGTTCGGTCCGATAGTTGTCCCATGATCCGGCGGATGTCGTGAGCGATGCACCGAACTGCTCCAGCCCGCGCTTGCGCACCAGATTGACCAGGCCGCCACCCTGGCCTGAGCCCATGAACAGCGCGGCAGGGCCGCGTAGCACTTCGACACGCTCGTAGATGGCGAGGTCGAATTGCTGGTGTCCACCGGTGCCGTACAAGGGCACGCCATCGTAAGCCATGTCCATGACGTAACCACGAGAGCGGTACTGATGGGTCATCGAATCCCACGGTGAGACGGTGACGCCAGTGACCTCGTTCAGTGCATCGCCGAGGGTGATCAGGTTCTGGTCTTCGATGCGCTGGCGCGTAACCACGCTGACTGATTGCGGTACTTCCAGAGGCGACACCGCCACCTTGCTACCGACCGAGATCGAGCTCGGCGCATACGAACCTGCGTCCTTCATCTGCTCGGCTCGTATCGTCATCGTCGGAAGTTGTGTGGAGTCCTGGGCATGGGTGCTGGTAACGAACAGGGCGAGGCTACCGAGACTCAAGGCGTGTCTCAGGCTGATGTTTGGCAGTGATGGTTTCATTATGAGGGATCGTTAATGGGAACGGGTGACGGCGCAGCAGAGCAGGCAACGTCGTTGCTTTGCTGACGTTATATCATAACGATATTGCGTCGGGCTTCCGCAGTTGCTAACGGCGAGCACCGATTCCCATTGAGCCTCTGCGTTGGCTGACTGCTATCTCACATAATCAATGCCGGTCTTCAGGACAGTTGGGCGTGCGGCTTGCTCAGAACGTAGAGGCGAGGCATTGGCTTCAAACGCCGTATTGGGGCTCACATGCTCGGGTGCGGCCATCCCCAGACGAGCCGAAGCGGGCCTGTTTTAAGCGTACTGTTGTCGGGGATTGGGGAGTAAAGTAGCCGCCTTGCGGATTCCGCTTACCGATTTCCGGCATCGTAAGGGCGATTGAATGAAGTCTTCGCTGCATCCAGCCAGGGTGGTGGCCCTGATTTTTGCTGGCGTAATCTTGTTGGGAACAGCTCTATTGATGCTTCCCGCCGCTAGCAGTAACGGGCTTTCGGCGCCATTGGTCACAGCACTTTTCACCGCGGTGTCCGCAGTATGTGTAACGGGACTGGTTGTCGTGGACACTGGTACGTACTGGACGGCACTCGGGCAGGTGGTAATCCTCGCTCTGTTTCAGCTCGGCGGGTTCGGCATGATGACAGTCGCAACCCTTATGGGGCTGCTCGTCAATCGGTCGTTTAGGTTGCGCACAAAAATGATCGCGCAGGTCGAAAGTCGCTCACTGGGTGTCGGTGATGTCACCAGCGTCGCGAAGTTGGTGCTAGTGGTTACGCTCGTAGTGGAAGCAGCTGTCGCGCTCCTATTGACGCTCCGGTTCCACCTCACTTACGACGTCGATTGGCCGGGCGCTGCGTGGAGCGGACTCTTCCACGCGGTTTCGGCATTCAACAACGCCGGATTCTCGATTCACGCCGACAGCCTCATGGGCTTTGCGACTGACGGATTTGTCCTGACGCCCGTCATGATTGCCATCATCATCGGTGGCATCGGATTTCCGGTGCTGCAGGATCTGCGCACCAGATTCACTGACTCGCGGCATTGGTCACTGCATACGAAACTGACGTTGAGTGGCACGGCGATCCTCCTGCTCGGCGGCTTCGTGTCTTTCGTCTTTTTCGAATGGGCCAATCCACGAACGCTCGGCCCCATGGCCCTTGTGGACAAGCTGCTGTCGGCTATTTTCATGTCGGTTTCGGCAAGGACGGCCGGCTTCAACGCGCTGGATATCGGAGCGCTAACCCATGAGAGTTGGGCACTGCACTATCTTTTGATGTTCATTGGCGGCGGTAGCGCGGGTACGGCAGGCGGCGTGAAGATCGGCACCATGGCGATTCTCGTGCTGATGGTCGTAGCCGAAGTGCGCGGCCGGCCCGATTGCGAGGTATTCGGCAGAAGGATAACCACTGCGTCGCAACGACAGGCGATCACCGTGATGGTGTTGGGGAGCGCAATGGTGGTGCTGGGTACCCTGGTGATCCTGCGCGAGACCGACTTTCCCACTGACCAGGTGATATTCGAGGTCATTTCTGCCTTCGGGACCGTCGGCCTGTCCACCGGAATCACGGCTGCCCTCCCGGAATCCAGTCAGCTCATGCTCAGTTTGCTCATGTATACCGGGCGGGTCGGGACCATCACGCTCGCCGTCTCACTTGCATTGGGCGCACACCGCATGCCGTATCGCTATCCAGAGGAGCATCCCATTGTTGGCTAAATTGTTGTTTTCCGAGCAATACGCCTTTTCGAAAGGCGACAGCGTCGTAGTCATCGGACTGGGGCGTTTCGGAGGATCAGTAGCACGCTCGTTGGTGCACCTTGGTCATGACGTAATGGGGATCGATCGTGAGTCCGATCCCGTGCATGCCTGGGCGGACCGGCTAACGCATGCTGTCCAGGCCGATGCCACCAACGCCATGGTGCTCCGGCAACTGGGCGTGGCCGATTTCGCGCATGCGGTTGTGGGCATCGGAACGGATGTGGCTGCGAGCCTGATGACCTTGATGGCCCTTACCGAGCTTGGGATCAAGGACATCTGGGTGAAGGCATTGACGCAGGAACACGGCCAGATCGCACAACGCATCGGCGCACACCATGTGGTTTATCCAGAAGCCGATATGGGCGTTCGGGTTGCGAACATGGTTACCGGGCGACTCATCGATTTCATCGAGCTGGATGACGGTTTCGCCCTGGCAAAGGTTCATGCTCCGGCGGCTACCCACAATCGCAAGCTCGAAGAGTCCGAAGTACGGACCAAGTACGGAATTACTGTCGTAGGCGTCAAGCGCACCAATACCGATTTCCAGCACGCGACGCCTAGCACCATGGTCCTGCCTGGCGACCTGTTGATTGTCTCGGGCCCCACGGGGCAGATTCAGCGTTTTGCCGGGCAAGTGAAATAACGCCGGGTTGCTATCCGTGTCGGGGTAGTTGCCTGGGTTCGACGAAGGTCGAGAGGTTGCCGCAACGGCCGCCTTCAGTTCGTTCTGAAGGCGGCGACGCCTTTGTAGGCGATGTAAGGCTACTCAAGGGGTACGAGCGCCGGCAGGCTAGATGTATCCCTGCGCAACGAGACCGGCGGCGACCGCCGCTAACAGCGCGCCTATGAACAGCCCGGTTCGCCACCTCGATTTCGGACTGGCCACGGAGTGGGCGACGGCACCGGCAGGAGCAGATGCAGCAGCATGTAACGGATTGGGCGCGGCGGGGCGCGTTCGGGCCGGTTTGGTCGTCACCGTGGCTGGCAAGTCCGTTGCTCGCATGAACACGGTAGCGTCTTCTTCGACAGGCTCAGGCGCGTGAACCTTCGGGCCGATCACCAGCAGCGTCGTGCTGCACAACTGAACCTGATCACCTGGCTGCAATACGGCGGTCGTCACCTTGGTCCGGTTTACGAGCAGCCCATTTGCCGATGCCAGATCCTTCACTTCGAGACTGTCGCCTTTGAGATAGAACTCGGCATGACGGCGGGACAGTTCCGCGTCGCTGAAGCAAAGCTCGCACTTCACGGAGCGACCAAAAGTCATGGAGCCGGTGATGTGATATTTGTGGCCCTGGTTTTCGCCTTTGATGACCTGCAGCAGCCAACGGGGTGCCATTGCCACCTTTGCACCCACCTTGGCTGGATCGACGATTTCCAGTTCGAGCGAACCCAGGCGAACTCGGTCTCCCGAACGAATCTGATAGCGCTCGCCGATTTTCTCTTCGTTGACGAAGGTGCCGCCCGGCGCGCCGAGATCGGTCAGGTGGTAGAGGCGATTGTCCAGCCGCAGCTCGGCGTGAAAGGGCGCTATCCCGGCGTCGCGCAGCACCAGATCATTGCTGGCGTCCGAGCCAAGGGTAAAGCGTTCATCGGCAAGCCAGACGGGGCTCTGACGGTTGTCAACGAAGTGGATCCTGAGCATGTATGCGATACCTTGAGCGGGAAGGCTGATCGTTGTTCGGGTGTAACGACCGAGCTGGATTACTGATCGAATATCCTGTTCCACAGACGCTTGACCGGATTGGCAGGCGCTTGGGCAGTTTGAGCAGGGCTAGCCGGCGCGCGGGAGGTGCTAACAGCCGGGCGTGCCGCGACACGGGGGGCACGAGCCTTGGCGACTCGCTTCGGGTGCTCGTCGCGAAGGGCGAGCAGTGTTGCCTGTTCCGGTACAGCATCAAGACCCTGCTGGATGTACTCCAATGCGAGCGCAAACTCGCGTCGTCCATAGGCCGCTTCAGCTAACGCAACATAGCGCTCGCCAACCTGGATCAGTCCTTCGCGAGCGGCTTCGTTGCCTGGCAGCCATCCCAGTACCTGGCGGTAATAATGTACGGCGCTGTCTTCGGCGGGCTCGAGTAGCTGATCGCTGGCCAAACGTTGGGCAGCCAGGGCCAGGGCGTCGGCGATGCGCGCATCGAGAACACGTCGCAGCCCCTCAAGCGCTCGAGTGTTATCGGCATCCAGGCGCAATGCCTGACGGTAGTAATAGTCGGCATTATCAAACGCGGGCGCGGTCAGTTGCCCAGCCGCTAGCCTTGAGGCCCCCTGTTCGAGCAAGTTGCTGATGCGGCTGAACTGCAACCATTGGTAGCCCCCGGCACCCATCGCCACCATCACTAGCAGCGCCGCACTGACGGCCCCCAAGCGGCCAACGCGAAGGCCACGCCGGCGGCGCGAAGGTTGGTTGCCGATGGCTACTGCCGGCGCGATGCGAGTCAGATCCATGTCCGGTTCGGTGAGCGTGTCAATGGCCTCCAGCAGCTCGCGGCAATTTCTGAAGCGCTCATCCGGCTGCTTGGCCAGCATTCGGTCCAGCAGCGCTTGATAAGGAGCCAGGGCTGGCGGCAGCTCGGGCGGTGGCATCTGCACGTGGTTGAGGACCGTTTGTGGATAGCTTGCTGCACGAAACGGGTTGGTTCCGATAAGCATCTCCGCGAGGATGACTCCGAGACTGTAAATGTCACTGCGCGCATCCAGAGACTGGCACTGTGCTTGTTCCGGGCTGCTGTAGGCGGGGCTGCCAACGGCGATGCCGAAGTGCGTGAGCTCGTTATCCAGCTCCACCGCCTTGGCGACGCCAAAATCGGTGAGCACGACGCTACTGTCGTCTCGGAACAGGATATTGGCCGGCTTTACGTCGCGGTGCACCAGGCCGCCATCGTGCACGACGGCCAAGCCACCGGCGAGCTGCCGGACGATGTCCAGCGCGCGGGATGGTGAAAAGACAATGCCACGGTGCTGCGCCAGATCGCCGCCACCGATGTACTCCATGGCGAGGTAGTGGCGGCCGTCGGCGATCAGGCCGATGTCATGAATGGTGATGATGGCGGGGTGCCGAAGGGAGGCAACGATGTGGCCTTCCTGTATGAAGCGCTCGGTGAATGCCGCGTCTTCGGTGCGCAGCAGGACCTTGATGGCGACCTCGCGATCCAGCGACAACTGAGTGGCGAGGTAGACCTCGGCCATTCCGCCCTTGCCGAGTCGTTTATGCAGGCGATAGCCCGGTACTTCCAGCATCCGTTGCGTCATCAAAGCGCCTACTTACGACTTGAGAGGTTTTAACAGCATGTTGATGAAGCGGCGACCGCGTGATTCGGCCGCAGGTGCTACAGCAGGACGGCCGATGACGATGCATGAAATATTGTCGCGCCCCCCATGGTGGTTAGCCTGGTCGACTAACTGCTCCACCAGATGCTCGAGCGTATCGGCAAAGGTGCAGCTGGCATGTATCTGCGCGTCAGTCAGCTCGTTGGTCAGACCATCACTGCAAAGCAGAAGCAGTTCATCGGTGTTCAGGCTGCCGCTGATTGTACCGATCTCGAGTGGTTCCTCGCGCCCCAGGCATCGCAGGATGATATTGCGCCAGGCATGACTATGGGCTTCAGAAGGCCTGAGTTCGCCTGCATCGATCATCATCTGCACCCAGCTATGGTCACGGGTCAGTTGCTCGATGCCTCTGGAAGTAACCAGATACGCCCGGCTATCGCCCACCCAGGCCAGTTCGAAGTCGTTCCCCTCGAAGAGCGCAGCGACGATGGTTGTGCCCATTCCGTCGTCTACCGAGGCCTCTAAAACCGCCTGATTGGCGTGGTGAAGCGCTGCCGCCAGGGATTCTCCATTCTCGATCGCTTGCAGCAGCGCAGCGAGCGCCAGGCTGCTCGCGACTTCTCCGCACTGATGCCCGCCCATGCCGTCGGCGATTGCCCATAGGCCCAACGCCGGAGCACAGACAAGGGCGTCCTCATTGTGGCTGCGCCTGCGCCCCGGCGAGCTTTGCTCGGCATAGTCCAGCGAAGCAGAAAGAGTAGGTTGCATGCGGGGTTCAGTCCGGCGTCACGATCTCGAGCGCCATGATGCGATGGACGTGTATGCCTGTCATCGACGGCGGCAGCAGGTCACGCAAAACTGTTAACTCGCGCAAATATCGAGAGCTGACGATCATCCATCGCCGTACTGATCCTTTGGAGGTGTTGCGCAGAAAGCATTCGGTAGACGATCGCACTGCCCTGCATCGAACGGAGTTGATCCTCTGATGAGCTGGACCAGATGGGCATCATCTGGGCGTCAGCCGTTGCATCTGCAGAAGATTCAATCGTTCAGTCCATTTCCCGCATTTGTCATTTGAAGAAGAATCTCCCTCGCCCCCCTCTCAAAGGATTCTGAGCCATGTTCACTCGATCTCTTCTGACTGTCGCTGTTTCGCTCGTGCTGGCGAGCCATGCGCAGGCCGATAATCTGGCCGCAGCGGAGCAATACGGTAACGGTAACAAACTGGATGCCACTCAATTCGGAACGGCTCTTGGACTAACGACCTCCCAGAGCGGAACGAATAACGAAATCAGCAGCGAGCAGACGGGGCAGCGCAGCGAGGCCAGGCTGACTCAGCAAGGCGAAGGCAACTATCAAAGCGTTTACCAGTTCAACACCTACGATGAATATAGTGGGAATCACCGCGCCGTAATCGACCAGGTTGGTGCCTTCAATACGGCCAATGTTGTTCAGCTTGATGATGCAGCGAACTCGGCTTCCATCAACCAGGACGGCAACGACCATCGGATCGATCTCCAGCAGTCCGGTCGAGTGAACGACTTCACTGGTTACCAAGGCGGGGTGGGCAACCAGGCACTGATCATTCAGGAAGGCGGCGCCAGAGCCGAAGCCAGCCAAAGCGGTACGGGCAATAGCTTGAGCGTGGAGCAAACCGCATGGCCCTTTGGCGCGTCCATGGCGGTATCTCAGAGTGGTGAGTTCAACCTTGCCGATATCGTGCAGACCGCAGGGGGGCGCTACCCCGGTGGGCGAATAGAGCTGGACCAAGACGGGCAGGCGAACAACGCCGAGGTTGCCGGCACGGGTGCATGGAGCGTGCTTGAGTTCACCCAAACCGGGAACGGCAACGAGCTGGCTGTCAACCAAAGCGGACGCAACACCCGCATCGCCGGCACGTCGAGCGGTGATTACAACCGCGCCGAGATCGATCAGACGGGAGACAACAACGTCCTCGACCTGGCCCAGAGTGGATCCGACAACCTGATCCAAGCCACGCAGGGCGGGTGGTGGGGGCAGGGCGACATCGGCACGGTTGCGCAAACCGGCAACTCCAACTTTGCGTCGCTGACACAGAACGTCAACGTCGAAGGGGCCGCGACAAATATAGCGAGCATCTTGCAGAACGGATCGAACAACAGCGCAACGGTAGTGCAAGGCCAGTGAGTCGAAAGTAGTTATTGAAGCCCGCTGACAGCGGGCTTTTTTATTTCTGCCGGATGTCCAGCCGCTGATAAAAGTTGCCCCCGGACCCGGTTTATTAGTGGCTAGAGTTGTGTTCAGGTGCCTCGATGATATATCGAGCATTTGTATTCTTGGAAAACGCATAGGAGAAACTGACACCGAAGAACCCGCTGTAGCATCGGGATAAATGTGAGGCATCTGTAAAACCGGACCGTTTTATCGCCATAGCAGTGGGTACGCCCGACAAGGTCAACGTCACGAACTCGACCAGTCTGTACCAAAGACGGTGCCGGCGCAGGGGCGCACCAATATGAGTGCTGAACAGCCGTATCAGTCCCGATTCGGATAGGCCTACTTCTTCAGCTAGCGTTTTTACCGACAAATTGAGTGCAGCAGTGTCCCTTAGTCGCTTGATTACATGAGCAATCCTGGGATCGATACTCGCTCCAGCGTCATCACAACATTCACCGATGAGAAGCTCCACGCGGCGCTGTGCTTCAGAGAAATCCGGCGCCTCTTCGCGCAATCGGCTCAGGCCAGTGGCCATCTGATCTTCGTTCGTCAGGTTGTAATAGATACCCGCCGCTACCGATTCCATCTTTTTCTTCAGCAGTTGGAAGTCAGGCGTAGCTGCGTCCAAATAACAGGCTGACATGACGCCGCCATTGTTCTCGATGCTGATCCTGCTGCCTGCGGGAATAAGAACACTTTTTGCGCCAATCCAATGATGGTCTCCCTGGGACCTGAACCTAATCGACCCCTCGAGGCAAACCAGCAGTGAGGATGCTGCCGAATGAAAATCCCTGATCCGCAGCTGGTTGCGTCCAAGGTAGATATATCTTCTTTTGGAAACATAGATCAACGCCGGTGGCTGAATTGCGGTGGTTGACTCTGCCAAGTGATCAGTTACGTGAGTATGAGGGCGTATGGAAAGGCCGTTACCGGTTCCTGTGCTGCTGGGTGCCACAGGCTTGTCGGTATCTGGCTGCTTACTCATAGTCATGGGTGATTAACGGGGAGTAGTCATAGGACTCGTTTGAGGGCTTAATATTCCCTCTTATGAGCTTCATTCATTGTTGTTATTGCCCAATATCTACTGCGATCACGCCGTGTTGATACTTTTCCATAATAGTTATCTCCCAACCATGTTTAGGTAAGAGGTGGGAGTGAGCTGAGCCGGAACTTTCCCGTCTGCCGCGAAAGTCCGTGTTCTGATTGGGAAAACGTGAACCTCTGCGGCATCACTAGCTGCTGCAAAAAACCGGTTGAACGCTTGTATGAAATGAGCGGAATGGAAGATTGTAGTCGGGTCTGCGCCCTTGATAGTTTCAACCGATCAGCTCGCTGATACTTACCTGAGGTGACACGCGGCTGATATTCCGCAATAACAATAACAAGAGGCTACTCATGAAACTCAAGGCATATCTGGCAAGAATAACCTCGCTGGTTACAGTGTCGCTTTTAGCAAGCTCCCTAGCTTACGCTGCACCAGGCCCATCCGCGCCTTGCGCCGACTGTTCGCGCGGCCCAAACCCAACAGTCGCCTCGCTGCAAAGCAGGTCTGGTCCTTTTACAGTAAGCACATTTTCGGTGTCTGGGTATTTGAGAGGCTTTGGCAACAGCACGGTCCATTACCCTACGAATGCCACGGGGAAGATGGGGGCCATCGCAGTCATTCCCGGATACCTCTCCTATGAGGACAGCATCAGATGGTGGGGACCACGCCTGGCCTCCCATGGATTTGTGGTCATCACCATGAATACCAACACCATTTACGACCAACCTGACAGCCGCGCGACGCAGCTCAGCCGGGCGCTCGATTACGTCATCGAGCAAAGCAACAGTCGCTCAAGTCCGATTTCAGGCAAAGTCGACAGTACACGACTGGGCGCCATTGGCTGGTCCATGGGCGGTGGCGGATCATTGAAGCTGTCTACCGAACGCTCGCTCAACGCCATCATTCCTCAGGCGCCGTATTACGCAGGCCTAAACCGATTCAACACCATCAATACGCCAACCATGATTCTGGCCTGCAGTGCCGATGTAGTCGCGCCCGTGGGCTCGCATGCATCACCTTTCTACAACAGGATCCCTGAGGCAACGCCCAAGGCCTTTCTGGAGATATACGGTGGGTCGCACTTCTGCGCAAACTCGGGCTATCCCAATGAAGACCTGCTAGGCATGTACGGAATCTCCTGGATGAAGCGGTTCATCGACTTCGATAGCCGTTACAGCCAATTTCTGTGCGGGCCAAACCACGCAGCAGACCTCAGGATTTCCGAGTACCGCGAGAACTGCAACTACTAAGGCGCGGTGATTCCGGGCTGCTGAGCGATGAAGTTGGGCGGTTTTGCCTGCCCATTTCAGCGGCCCTGCTGCGCTACGTTCCATCTGGCATGAAGGTCGTCATAGCCTCTTAGATTGCCTATCCGGCGAGCTGCCAGATTACCAACCGCGTTAGCTGCGCTGGCCAGCGCCGTCAACAACCCAGCGCTTGGCCGAGGGACGCTCATGCGTTCGTCCAGCAGTACGGGCAGAAAGCTGAACAGTGCAAAGATCGGCGTAGAAGCCTATCTGGCACACCGCCTTGACGAGCCTCTCGGCCGGTCGCCCGGGCACTGCGAAAGGCTATTCTCGATCACTCATCGCACACAGCTGTGGGCTGACCCGGCAAGGCGAATTCTTAGTTGTTCGATAATCGCCCCAATAAAGTAACTGGTTAGTACATTTTCTTGCCTGCAGCAGCGGCGGCTTCAATAATCATGGAACGTCCGAACATATCGGGTCGCAGTGGCGACCTGGCCAGCAGGAGGTCCCATGAAGCGTTCCATCGCCACCGTTTCCCTGAGCGGTACGCTACCCGAGAAGCTCGAAGCCATTGCGGCGGCCGGATTCGACGGGGTCGAGATCTTCGAAAACGATCTGCTCTACCATGGCGCCAGCCCGAGGGAGGTGGGGCGCATGACCCGAGAGCTGGGGTTGGAGGTTTCGCTGTTTCAGCCATTCCGCGACTTCGAGGGCTGCCGTCGCGATCGACTTGGACGCAATCTCGAGCGCGCCGAGCGCAAGTTCGATTTGATGCAGGAGTTGGGGACCGATCTGGTACTGGTGTGCAGCAATGTAGCTGCAGACTCTGTCGGGGACACCGACATTTTGGTGGACGATCTGCGGCAGCTGGCTGAACGCGCTGCGACCCGTAATCTTCGCATCGGCTATGAAGCGCTTGCGTGGGGCCGTCACGTAAAGACTTGGCGTCAGGTATGGGACATCGTACGAGAAGCTGATCACCCCAGCCTTGGCGTGCTTCTGGACAGCTTTCATACGCTTTCGCTGAAGGATGACCCAAGCGGAATCATCGAGATACCAGGCAACAAGATATTCTTTGTCCAACTTGCAGATGCACCCTTACTGGCCATGGACGTGCTCGAATGGAGCCGACACTTCCGCTGCTTTCCGGGCCAGGGAGAGTTCGATCTCCCGGCTTTTCTCGCGCCGATTCTGCGCGCCGGTTACAAGGGCCCCATATCGCTTGAAGTCTTCAATGATGGCTTTCGCGCAGCGCCGCCCCGGCAGAACGCTGTCGACGGTCTGCGCTCGCTGCGCTATCTGGAAGAGAAGACTGCGGACCTGCTGCACCATCAACACCACGACGTCAGCCAGCCTCTCTTCCATCCGCCTGCGGTGGGGCCGATGCAGGGCGTTGAGTTCCTGGAGTTTGCGGTTGACGAGCCGCTTGGGGCGCGTTTGTCCGTGCTGCTTGGCAAACTGGGGTTTTCTCAAGCCGGACGGCACCGCAGCAAATCGGTCAGCTTGTTGCGCCAGGGTGACATCAATCTGGTGTTGAACAGCGAGCCGTACTCCTTCGCTCATGGATTTCTGGAAGCGCATGGGCCTTCGCTCTGCGCGACGGCTCTCAAAGTCCGCGATAGCGGGGAAGCGCTAGAACGGGCTCGCCAGTATGGCGGTCAACCTTATCGCGGCCTCGTCGGGCCGAACGAGCGTGAGATCCCTGCGGTGCGGGCGCCGGATGGAAGCCTGCTTTATCTGGTCGAAGATCATCCCGATACCGACAGCATCTACGAAACGGACTTCGAGTTGACGCCGGCAACGAGCAGCGGGCCGCTTCTGCGCATCGACCATCTGGCGATGGCGTTACCTGCCGAAAGTCTGGACAGCTGGGTGCTTTTCTATAAAACCGTTCTCGACTTCGAGGCGGATGATGAAGTGGTGCTGCCGGACCCGTATGGGCTGGTGAAAAGCCGAGCCATCCGTAGCCGCTGCGGGACGGTGCGACTGCCATTGAACATCTCCGAGAACCGAAACACAGCGATTTCCCATGCTCTGTCGCATTACCGCGGTTCCGGTGTCCATCACATCGCCTTTGCCTGCGATGACATCTTCGCCGCAGTAAGCCAGGTCAAAGACGCGGGAGTGCCATTGCTGGAAATCCCGATGAACTACTACGACGACTTGGCGGCCCGGTTCGATTTTGACGACGACTTTCTCAGTCAGCTCGCCTACTACAACGTGCTTTACGATCGTGATGGGCAAGGGGGCGAATTCTTCCATGTCTATACCGAGCCGTTCGAAGATCGATTTTTCTTCGAGATACTTCAGCGCAAGGACTATGTGGGTTACGGTGCTGCCAATGTTGCGGTGCGTTTGGCGGCCATGGCGCAAGCGCGTGCCGGGCGCACTGCCAGGATTTGATCCCTGCAAGGCGGTCGATGACTTTTCTATGGCCGCCAGTAATAATTCCGGCGCATCCGCCGAGCGACCGAGCCCTACATGTCGGACACGTCCATCGAAGCAGCACCCGTCACACGTCTGCCGCGCAAGAACAATCCGGAGAAAACTCGGCAGGAAATCCTTCTGGCTGCTGTTACCGAGTTTGCCGAGCAAGGCCTGAGCGGCGCGCGTGTCGACGCTATTGCCGAGCGCACCCGAACCTCCAAACGGATGATCTATTATTACTTCGGAAGCAAGGAGCAGCTCTATCTTGCCGTCCTGGAAAAGCTGTATGGCGATATCCGTGCTACCGAAGAAGAGTTGAAGCTTGACGAGCTGGCCCCTGATGAGGCGATCCGGAGGCTCGTAGAATTCACCTTCGAGCATCACAACCGGAACGTGGATTTCATTCGTGTGGTGAGCATCGAGAATATTCACAAAGGGACGCACATCGCCAAATCCCAAGTGATCGCAGCGCTCAACAAATCAGTGCTGACCTCCATCGCTTCGATCCTCGACCGGGGAGTCGCAGCAGGGTTATTTCGTCGCGACGTCGAGCCGCTCGATCTGCATATGCTGATCAGCTCTTTCTGCTTTTTTCGCGTCTCCAATCGGCATACGTTCTCGACGATTCACGAGATTGACCTTTCTGAGGCTTCCGTCTTTGAGCGTCATAAGCAGATGATCGGCGACGCGGTCATCCGGTATGTGCTGGCGTGATCGAGCGAGTGCTGGTGCTCTGTGCGCTGAACTACTTCTGAGAAAAAAAGACGGGCCATTGGCCCGTCTATTTTTTATCGGTGATGGTTACTGACCGACAGCTTCGTGTAGCGATTTCAGGAGTGCCGGATCGATGTCCTTGGAGAATTGCTCAATTACCGGTTTGACCTTTTCCCGGAAGGCTGTAAGCGCCTGCTCATCCAGTTCATTGAATTCCATCGACTGCTTCAGTGTTTCCAACGCTCGACCCTGACGCTCCTGGGTAATTTCTCGCTGGTACTGGGTTGCCTCTGCGGCGGCCTCGCGGATCAGAGCCTGCTCGTCAGCATTCAGACGATTCCAGGTCTTCTGGCCAATGATCAGCGACTGCGGGTTGTAGATGTGATTGGTCGCTGACAGGTATTTCTGCACTTCGTTGAATTTGCTGCCCTCGATCACGGTGAACGGGTTTTCCTGACCGTCGACCGTGCGCTGCTCCAACCCTGTGTAGACCTCAGGGAAGGGCATCGGTACCGGATTTGCACCCAGGGCTTTGAAGGTTTCCAGATAGATCGGTGACTGGATGACGCGAATCTTCAAGCCTTCCAGATCCTTCGGCCCGGTGATTGCGCGGCTGTTGTTGGTCACTTGGCGGAATCCCAAGTCCCAGTAACCGAGGCCGACAAGTCCTTTGCTTTCCAGGCGCTTGCCCAACTCCTGCCCCACCGGCCCGTCCATGACGGTGTAGGCCTGCTCGCTGCTCTCGAACAGGAACGGAAAGTCGAACAGTGCGAAATCCGGCACTTGGGCTGCGAGGATGCCCGAGTTCAATACGGTGACATCGAGCGTGCCGCCCTGCAGAGCAGAGACTGTCTGCAAGTCGCCACCGAGGGTCCCGCCTGCAAAAAGACGGACCTTCATCTTGCCGCCAGACTTTTCATTCACGAGATCTGCGAATTTCTGCGCCCCCATCCCCTGCGGATGTTCCTTCACATTCTGAAAGGCGAAGCGCAGCGTGTGATCGCGGTAGTCTGCAGCTTGAGCCTGTAGCGAGCCGACAAGCAGGCCAGTGGCGCAAACCGAGGCAGTTAGGGTTCTCAACCAGTTGTTCATGTGGATCTCCATTGTTTTTGTTGGGCGAAGCACTGGGATGCCGATTAGCCGGCGAAGAACTTCAACGGGCCGGTAACGAGTACCGGGAACAGCACAAGCAACAGCAGGACAAGTAACTGGGCGAACAGGAATGGGCCGACGCCACGCACGATTTCTTCAATCTTCAGTTTGGAAACGCCGCAGACCACGTTGAGAACAGTGCCTACTGGTGGCGTTATCAGGCCGATGGACGTGTTGATTAGGAACAGCACCCCGAAGTAAACCGGGTCGATGCCTGCCTGCGTGATGGCGGGCATCAGCACAGGGGTGAGGATCAGGATAGTGGGCGTCATATCCATAACAGTGCCGACCGCGATGATGACCAGCATGACGGCAATCAGCAGCAGGGTAGGGCTGTCCATCAGCGGCGCGAGCAGGTCGGCCAGTTGACCGGGCAAGTCTGCGATGGTTACCAGCCAGGACGAGACCATTGCAGCGGCAACCAGCAGCATGACCACAGACGTGGTTCTCGCCGCGGCCAATGTCACTCTATAAAGGTCGGCCAGTTTCAGCTCACGGTAGATCACAACCGATACGAACAGCGCATAAACGGCCGCGACGACTGCCGCTTCGGTTGGAGTAAAAATGCCGAACTTGAGGCCGACGATGATTATCACTGGCAGACCCATCGCCCAGCAGCCTTCTGTTATGGCTTTCAGCACCTCTTTACGGCTGCGCTTGGGCGGCGTTTTCACATCTTCCCGCCGAGAGACGAACCACCAGGCGATTGCCAGCGCCGCGCCGAGCATCAAGCCGGGAACGATACCTGCCAGGAACAATTTGGAAATCGATACGCCCGACGCAACGCCGAATACGATGAAGCCAATGCTCGGAGGAATGATCGGGGCGATGATGCCGCCAGCTGCAATCAGACCCGCCGAGCGGTGGCGACTATGTCCGGCTGAAACCATCATGGGCACCAGAAGCGCTGCGAGCGCTGCCGCGTCCGCAACTGCCGAGCCTGAAAGCGACGCCAGCAGGCATGAGGCAATGATCGCCACATAGCCAAGGCCACCGCGTTTATGTCCCACCAAGGCCATCGCGATATTGACGATCCGACGCGACAGCCCGCCGGCATTCATGATTTCGCCGGCCAGCATGAAGAAGGGCACGGCCATCAATGGGAAACTGTCAGCACCGTTGAGTAGGTTCTGCGCGATGATCTGCGCATCGAACAAGTCCAGGTACAGCATCAGTGCTACGCCAACTAGCAGCAGCGCAAAGGCAATCGGAATCCCCAGTGCCATCGTGCCGAGCAATGATCCAAGGAACACAAGCAACGTCATGGCTGAGTCCTCGCATCGGTCGGGAGCGTTAGCGTTTGGGCAGGATCAGCGGCTAATCCGTCGCCAGTTCCGTTGGCTTTCCCGCGCAGGGCCTGGACAAGCTCGACCACCAGGATGGCACTGGCGCTGACGCCGAACACAACGCCCGCCGCATAGAACCAGGCCATCGACAATCCCGAAGCCGGCGCCGTCACTTCCAGGTTGATGACCGCCTGCGCCCAGCTGCCTTTTGTGATCAGCCAACAGACGAAGAGCATAAGCAGGTGACCGATCACAAGGCAGATACGCTGGCCGATCGGCGGCAGCTTCTTCACGATGCTGTCCAAACCCAGATGGGCGTGTTCGCGCATTGCGATTAGCGCGCCCAGAAAGACCATCCAGACGAAGCACCAGCGCGACAGTTCTTCGCTTACGCTGATGCCTGAGTTAAAGGCATAGCGCAGTACGACATTGCCGAAAACCATCACCACCATTACCGCCATGCAGCCGACGACCAGCAGTTTCAACAGCCGGAAGTACCATTCGACGAGGCTTTTCATCTTGCACGCACCTCTTGTTTTTGTAAGGACGACGACATGCAGGCCGCCGGCTTGATCCCATTGATGCGAATTCAACCGAAGCTAGCGAAATGCTTCAGCATCCTGTCGGCGTCTGCCTGTCTTCCGCTGAACAGTTCGAAAGCCTTCACTGCCTGAAAGACCGCCATGACGCTGCCATCCAATGTCTGGCAGCCCAGTGCTCTGGCATCACGCAGCAGTTGGGTTTCCAGCGGGAAGTAGACGATCTCGGATACCCAGAGGGCGGCACGAAGCAGCTCGGGCGGTACGGGAGTTCCGGGTAGCTTCGTCATCCCTATGGGAGTGGTGTTGACCAAGCCATCTGCGCGCGCCATTGCTGTCTCGAGATCGGTGCCGACTACTGCTCTACCGTTGCCAAAATGGCGAGACAGATTATCCGCCAGAGCCTGAGCGCGGATTGGGTCGACTTCGAACAGGGTCAGCTGCTCCACGCCTTGGCTGAGCAATGCGTGGGCGACTGCCGCTCCGGCCCCACCGGCCCCCATCTGCACGACGCGCTGGCGAGACGCATTGGGCAGACCTCGGCGAAACCCTTCACCGAAGCCAAGTGCGTCGGTGTTGTGGCCGACCCGCTTGCCGTCGCGTAAGACCACGGTGTTTACCGCGCCAATGCTGGCTGCCTCTTTGGACAGCTCATCGAGCAAAGGGATGACTGCCTGCTTGCACGGATAGGTGATGTTCAAGCCGGTGTAACCCATGCGCTCAGCCGCCTCCAGCAGGCTCGGAAGCTCGGACAGATCGAGATTGAGCACATCAAGGTCGATGAGGCGGTAGAGATATCGCAACCCCTGAGCGTCACCTTCGTGCTCATGCAGGGCAGGAGAGCGTGAGGCCTGGATGCCCGAACCGATCAGGCCGGCCAGAATGCTTTTTGCAGCGGCGTCACTCATGATTCGCTCCCAGCAGCCGAGCGAAATGCTCTATAGCCAGGCAATAACCATTGCTTCCCAAGCCACATATGACACCAACCGCGACGGGTGCAACGTAGGAATGGTGACGGAATGATTCGCGCTTGTGGACGTTGGAAAGATGCACCTCGATGACCGGCAGATCGACTGCGGCCAAGGCGTCTCGGATCGCCACGGATGTGTGCGTCCAGGCGGCCGGGTTGATCAGAATGCCCGCAACTGTGCCGCGCGCTTGATGGATGCGCTCGATCAGTTCGCCTTCATGGTTCGTCTGGAAGAAGTCAACTTCCAGGCCATTGGCCTCCGCCGTAACATGGCAGAGGCGAGCGATGTCATCGAGCGTTTCAGATCCATATGTTGCAGGTTCACGCGTGCCGAGCATATTCAAGTTGGGGCCGTTGAGCACCAGGATGGTTGTTGTCATTAAAGTCACCCTTGAAAATGTACTATCTAGTTAATACGTAAAAAAGGGCGGACGTCCACTCCGTTGGAGTAGCTATTGGTAGGGGTAGTACAAACAGCGGGCGATTATCGGCTAACGGGCTGAGGGTTTCGTAACTGGGAGGGCAGGTGCGGAGATGCTCTCCGTTAGAAGTTCCGGGCAACAAGTAGGATTCTGCCGTTGGTGCCTGGAGCCGCAGTAGATTGGATCTGACTGCGCCAAGGTCCGGGGGCTCAGGAAAGCTCCGGACCAAGTGGCGCGCAAGTCGCGCGATCGCAAGGATCGCGCTTCTCTGTTGCCACGCCCGCGTCGATGTTTCTGATAGATCGCGGCAAGCCGGGTTTTAGGAAGTGGCCTTCCCCTTGGTGTGGTCTTCTTTTTGTTTGGCCCGACCTGTCAACAGGGTGTTCGGATTGGCGAAGTCGGTCGTTCTTGCGGCCCTGTCGCGGTCCAGGTTTCGATAGTCCAGTAGTGCGCCGGTGCCCAGTACGCCGAGACTAAGGACGGTGCACAGTACGATTTGATAGATGCTCATGTGGTAGCTCAGAAACGAAGGGAGGTTGTAAAAGCGGTACGCCGAGTGGCGTGCGCTATCCAACGCCTAAGCTGCTGTGCAGTCAATCTGGATTTGGTCCAATGGCGATTCTTCGATGAGGGCGGCGTGCTACTGGGGGCTCGGCTACGTCCAGTGATCTAGGGGCAATCGCGATGTGCGGTGGGCGAAGATACAGCTAGCGGGTCAGCCCCTCGGATGCCGCACGATATCTCGCTATATTGTCGCCACAGAAATTTACGCAACGCTGTCTGCGAGGGCCGAATGAATACACCGATCGAAGTCACCGAAACGTCCATTGCGGATTTGCGCGAGGCGCTCGAGTCTGGACGGGTCACTGCGGTTGAGCTTGTTGAAGCCTATCTTGCGCGAATCGATGCGTATGACGGACCCGAGACGCCGACTGCGCTTAATGCTGTGGTGGTGCGGAACCCGGATGCGCTGAAGGAGGCGCAAGCCTCAGACGATCGTCGCGCGCGGGGTGAAAGCCTGGGACCGCTGGACGGCATTCCTTATACCGCCAAGGACAGCTATCTGGTGAAAGGGCTTACTGCCGCCTCTGGCAGCCCAGCTTTCGCCAATCTTAAGGCGTACCGTGATGCGTTTACGGTCGAACGCCTTCGCGCGGCGGGCGCGATCTGCCTTGGTAAGACGAATATGCCGCCTATGGCGAACGGTGGTATGCAACGCGGCGTTTACGGACGGGCAGAGAGCCCCTATAACGCCCGCTTCCTGCCTGCGCCCTTTGCTTCGGGCTCGTCCAACGGAGCCGGCACGGCGACCGCCGCCAGCTTTGCGGCGTTCGGCCTTGCAGAGGAAACCTGGTCTAGCGGGCGGGGGCCTGCTTCCAACAGCGGTCTGTGCGCCTACACCCCATCTAGAGGCGTCATCTCGGTCCGTGGTAACTGGCCGCTGACGCCAACCATGGATGTGGTTGTGCCCTTCGCCAGAACAATGTCGGATCTGTTCGAAATACTCGATGTCATCGTTGCCGAGGACCCCGATACTCGCGGTGACTTGTGGCGTATGCAACCCTGGGTGCCTTTGCCTGATGTTGCATCCGTTCGCCCATCGACCTATGCAGATCTGGCTTCAAAAGCTGGCGCACTCGCCGGAAAACGCTTTGGTGTGCCCCGGATGTACATCAATGCCGACCCTGAAGCCGGCACAAGTGCCGAGCCGGGGATCGGTGGGCCCACGGGGCAGCGCATTGATACTCGCGCCTCCATTATCGAGCTCTGGACGAAAGCACGTCAGGCGCTCGAGACTGCGGGAGCAGAAGTGATTGAGGTCGATTTTCCACTCGTTTCCAATTGCGAGGGCGATCGCCCAGGTGCCCCAACCGTATTCAATCGTGGCCTGGTATCGAAGGAGTTTCTCCACCACGAACTATGGGATCTGACCGCATGGGCCTTCGACGATTTCCTCCAGGCTAATGGCGATCCGGCTTTGAACCGATTGGTGGACGTCGACGGCCCACAGATATTCCCGCATGACCCTGGCACGCTGCCCAACCGCGAGGGTGACCTTGCCGCTGGAATGGACGAATACGTGCGGATGGCTGAGCGCGGTATAACGCCATGGGACCAGATCGAGACGCTGCCTGATGGTCTACGTGGGCTTGAGGAAACCCGTCGAATCGACCTTGAGCAATGGATGGATCAGTTGAGCCTCGACGCAGTGATCTTCCCTACGGTGGCCGATGTCGCGCCAGCGGACTCGGATGTCAATCCGGTATCCGCGGACATCGCCTGGAGCAATGGAGTCTGGGTCGCTAACGGCAACCTCGCGATTCGACACCTGGGGGTGCCAACGGTGACGGTGCCCATGGGGATCATGGATGACATCGGCATGCCAGTGGGCCTGACATTTGCCGGGCGCGCGTATGACGATTCCTCGCTACTGCGCCTGGCAGCAGCCTACGAAGCTACCGGAAGTAAACGGCAGATCCCGCCACGGACGCCACCTTTGTCCCGGTAACGATCCATCTTAGTCTGGTTGACTCGCCCAGCTGTTATCGAGCTGGGCGGGTGACTTTTTCTGATCCTTTTACCAACCGGTGATGGCGGTAAGCGCACCGGTCAGGCCAAGTATGGCGCCAAGCGGCATAACCCAACGCTTGCGCCAAGCTAGGACCAAGCAAACCGTTACCCCAGCGAACATCAGCTCGGTCATGCCAATGACCAAGCCAATGGCAATCCCGAAGGACTGCGCGTTCAGCATGAGGCTCGCGATCAACAGGCAAGCTCCGATCAGCCGCAGCAAGTGCTGCTTGCTGAGCGATGGCGAAGTCTTGAAGAGATCACGGTGATGTCGACTCATGGCCAAGCACAGGGCCAGCATTCCCAGATATGCCATTCCGAAAGCGAGTGTGGTCATGGTGCCAGCTCCTGTTCTCCAGCTCTGGAGCGCGCTCGCTTGTGCGCTGGACTCTTCACGGTAGGTCGGCGAAGTGCACACCAGGCACACACCAGGCCCACGATCAGCAACACGCTGTCTACGCCTGCCAATAACATGTCGCCCCTAGCGACTGTCGCTAAGAGATGCCCTTCGGGAGCCGTTACCAGATTGAGCAAGGGGAGACCCATCGCAACGACGGCCAGTAAAGCAAACAGCCGACGTGGCAGTTCAACAACCTTGTGGCGTCCGATATAGGCGAAGCCGGCTACGGCTAACCAGGTCAGGAAGAAACACCAGGTTTCGACCGTAGCCCGCGCAGACAGCCCGTCCGGCAGCAGTCGGGTTGCCCACAGCAGCGCGAGTGAAGCGATGGGCAAGCCGAAGAAGATTGCACCGTTGAGTGCACGAACGATGGCTAGACCGCGAATCTGTCGCTCTTCGCGTTTGCGCAGCCAGACGCTCGTGCCCGCGACCAGCATGGCGCATCCTGCCAGCCCGAGCAGCGCGTACAGTACTCGCACGATGGTCCCGCCGAACTGCGCCATGTGAAGCCCCACCAGCCACATGTAAGCCCGATAGCCCGTTGGTGCCTGTTGCTCGTCGAGCAGTTCGCCCGTGAATGCATCGAAGCTCAGGGCATCCTGAGGAGATCCGATTCGTGTCGGATCGAGACGACGAATGCTGACGACGGATGAGGCGTCATCCGGGTGCTCGACGATCATCCAGCCCGGCTCTCCGTTACCCCAATGCTGGCGAGCATTGGCAAGCATTCCGTTCAAAGAGGCCGGTTGGCCAGCTGGCTGATCGAGCTCGTTGCGGTGGTATCCGCCTTGCACCTCCTCGAAAAAAGCGAGCGGGTCGCTGTTGTATGCAACCATCGCACCCGCTGGCATATAGGTTGCGACAAAGATGGCCACCCCCGTGTAAGCCAGGATCAGGTGAAATGGCAGCCCGATGACGCCGAACAGATTATGGGCGTCAAGCCACGCGCGCTGCCCGTTTGCCTGCGGGCGCAGCGTAAAGAAGTCTTTGAAGATTCGCCGGTGAATGATGATGCCCGAGACCAGGGCTACCAGCATGAACATACCGGCCAGGCCGACGATGTACATGCCTACGGTGCCTGCTTGCAGGTTGTAGTGAAGCGTGAAGAAGAACTCTCCGCCCACCGTTTCAGGCATGGGTTTGCCGGTGTGGGGATCGAACGCAGCACGGCCGCGCGTACCCGTCTCATCCTCCTCCCAGCCAAGTCGCCAATAAGGTTCGCGCGTGGTCGGCCCGTGCAGCCAGTAGACGTGCAGGGGTTCTTTCACATTCGTCTGCACCCATTGGCTTACATCGTCGGCCGTCATCGTCGTGGCCGATGGCATATGCAGAGCAGGTCGCATCCACCGCTCCAGTTCTTTGTCGAAGCAGGCCAGGGTGCCAGCAAAGATAATCACGAACAGCAGCCAGCTCGGCAGCAAACCGCCCCAGGTATGCAGGCCAGCCATGGATTGGCGAAGAGTCATGGGCGGGTCCTCAAATCGACCGGTAGGTAAGCGCCTAGGCAGAAGAGGGCAGTCAACACGGCTATGAGCAGCCAGGCGTATAACGCGCTCCGGGCGGCAAATGCGTAAATAGCTGCAGCTACCCAGACGGCAAAGCATAAAAGACTCGCCGTGACGACCCGATCAGGGCGCGACATGGGCAGGTACACGGAAAAGAATGCGGTAAAACCAAAGGCCAATGCATAGCCCCCCAGCAGCGCCGCAGAGATGCGGCCAACCAGGTTGGTGACGCGGGGAGACACGAGTGTGGCCATTGAAATAGCCCTCCGAACGGTGCATGAGTAGCTCACGCTTGAAATACAAAACGCCGCAAAGCGGTTGCACGAGTGCCCCCATCTGCTGCCATGTTCACGACTGAACCTGAGCAAGCGTCCAAGTAGATGCGAGCAACATCAATCGAATACGCACGTGCATATACACTCGGTCGGCAAGAGGATGGGTATGTTAATGCGAATAAGTTAGATTTTAAAAGCGATGCTTTAAAGATCATCATCTTTGCGTAAGCATTGAGCAATCGTCTTCCTGCTGAGGTGGGCGAAGCCGCTGAATGCTGAATAATCGTTTTTGAGCGTGCGCTGCGTAACGCAAGAGCGTCGGGAGCTGGTTCAAACGATGGGCGAAAAAAAACCGCAGCAGCTCGGGGGCTGACTGCGGTTTTTGTTCAGGCTCTGGTCAGCCTGAGGAAGTGCCCGGCATTAACGGTTGAACGCAGCACCGGTTCCGATGACGCTAGCCGAAGGCAGCAGTTGGCTGATGAAGCGGTTCCAGCGGGTGATGCCTGCTGGACCGACAAACACAACGTCCTGCGGTTGCAGCGGGAAGTGTTTGGCCAGGGCGAAAGCTGCAGGGGAGGCGGCGTTCAGTTGGAAAACAGTAGCCTTCTCGGTTGCAATGTTCTCAGCGCCACGAATGACGTAAACCGCTTCGCCATCAGCAGTTTCCTGACGAATACCGCCAGCTGTACCAATGGCATCCATCAGGTTGAGGCTGGTTGCCTTGAACGTCATGGCCTGCGGATTCACAACCTCACCCAATACGTAGATCTTCTTCTGATCGTTATAAGGCAGGTGAAGCTGGTCGCCGTCTTTCAGGTACACCTGATGCAGCCACGAGTCCGGACGGTTCATGTCATCAAGATTGAGCAGGTATTCACGGCCATCACGCTTGAGCATCAGACCCGAGAGGTCGGCTGTGTCGGTGTCGACCCCAGCCTGACCGATGGCTTGAACGACGGTCATCGGCGCGGTGGTTACTTCAACCTGGCCTGCTGTGGTGAATGCGCCTGAAAGCACAATGCGCTGGCTACCGAAGCGCAGTAGGCTGACGTCTACTTGCGGGCTGTCGATATAGTTGGCCAAACGCTTGGCGATGTCGGCACGCAGTTGCTCGATGGTCTTACCGGCGGCATCGATGTTGCCGATGTATGGGTAGAACAGGGTGCCGTCAGGGCGAACGAGGCGGCCGTTAGCATCCAGCTGCTGTTGCGGGCCGGACGGAGCGGTCAGCTCGGGATGGTCCCAAACGGTGATGTACAGGAGGTCATTGGCGCCAATGCGATAAGCCTCAGGCTTGAAGCCCAGCAGCTCTTGCTTGCTTGAGGTGCCCTGGTCGGACGGTAGCTCGCCCTTGAGCATTTCAGGGGTGATCTGCATCAACCGGACAGTGCCGTCTTCCGTTTCCGCA
Organism: Stutzerimonas zhaodongensis; assembly: GCF_003696365.1. Lineage (GTDB taxonomy): Bacteria > Pseudomonadota > Gammaproteobacteria > Pseudomonadales > Pseudomonadaceae > Stutzerimonas > Stutzerimonas zhaodongensis. The sequence goes on along the minus strand of NZ_RFFM01000002.1, from coordinate 90,453 downwards.
CCTTTCTTGAACTGGTCTGGATCAAGATGTTGGCCAGGTGAGAAAACGCATCCCTGCAGCACCAGCACGGAGGAGAAAGCGAGAGCAAATAGTGGTTTCATGGTTTCTTCATCCTTGACGGAATAGTTGTTTTTACAAAGTGAAACAGCGCAATTCACGTTTAGCTAAAGGAACGCGAACCGTTTTTTGTTTATCAGCCGTCGAACATTCATCCGCGGAGATAAGCGATCCCGGTTCTGCCGTTCCGGATGTCACTACCGCAAGCTTTGGAAGGTCTAGCTTCCAGACTCAAAGCGAGACAGGTGACGGACAAGCTTCCGAACATCCTGCTCAACTCTGCCCAGCGCCTTTGACTCTGCTGAAAAAAGGAGGCCTGTGCTGCTCACAGAAGCCATAGACCGCTTCGTTTCTCCGGGGTTCACGGCGGTGCGCATAAATGAGGCGTAGAGCAGTGATTGCGTTGAGAACGTGATGAATCGGAATGTGATCGCTATGCCCAGGTCGCGGGTTCCTCTGACACATTGACTAAACGAGCTGGACTGCGGGCCGCTTAAAGCCCGCCCATAAATCCTGTAGCACGCAACTCAACGAGGGTGGAGTGCAAGTCATACGACCGTCGCGGCGACAGATGGACCGCAAGTCAGCTACCGGAGTACTCGATCATCCAGCGCAATGTGTCCTTCAGTTCAATCTGCGGCAAATCGCCAATCAGCGAATCCAGCTTGGTTCGATTACCAAACAGGTTTTTGACATCTGCGCTGCGCACGAAGGCTGGATTGACCCTGACCTCCATGGAGTGCCCAGAAATGGCGGCTGCCTGTTCGAGCACGTATTGAAGTGTGTACGCAAAGCCCGAGCAGATATTCACGGTTTCGCCGATAGCAGCGGGCGACTCGAGCAGACGACGATAGGCTTGCGCGACCTGCCGTACATCGCAGAAGTCGCGGGCTATATCCAGGTTGCCCAGCTCGATTACCTCCGCATGACGGCGCGTGTGCGCGACGATTTTCGGGATGAGGAACTGTTCGGCCTGACCGACCCCTGTGTAGTTGAAGGGGCGGGTGATGATCAACGGCAAACGACTCTGGTAAAGCCGTGCCAGATATTCCATTGCCGCCTTGCTGATAGCGTAATCATTGGCGGGCGCGAACGGCGCAGACTCATCCAGTACACCTTCAGTAGCGTTGCCGTAGACATTCGCACTACTTGCCAGCAACACACCTTCGAGCTCTGCAGGTGCGGTGCGCAGCGCCTCCAGAAGGTGACGCGTACCGAGCAGGTTCGCGTTATAGATGGCATCTGCATCGGCATGGGCTACAAAGGAGACCGCCGCGAGGTGTACGACATAGGTCGGTCGTATCTCAGTCAGCAACGTCCGCAGCGTCTCTGCGTCGTTCAATGAACAGCAATGAATGGCTGAAACAGCCGCAGGCAGCGCACCTAAGGGCTGGCGATAGCTGAGGCCATGGACTTCGTAACCCTCGGCCGCGAGTTCCTCTGCCATGTAGCGTCCGGTGAAACCGGTAACGCCGGTAATCAGCACTTTGCGCATGATCTTCCCGATAGGGTGGAATCCAATTTCAGCGGCGCCGTATCCCCGTATAGCCATAGGATGTTGCGGCCAGGTTAACGTCGACTGACGTATCGCAAGGTCTCGGATCAGCTGCCTGATAAGAAACTTGCACTGGCCGCTGGGATAAACGGTTGCCGTAGTGCCGGGATCCGGGCTGGCCAGACGACGGCGACCCTGAGATCCTGAGGACGGGCCAGACTGCGATCAATCAATCTCGGCCCATTCTCATGTGGCTACTCGCTTAGAAGGAGAAGCCTTGCTGATTACGGCGAAGGTCTGCTTCGACCATCATCTGGCACAGCTGCTCCAGCGAAGTTTTCGGTTCCCAACCCAGAACCTCTTTGGCTTTTTGCGGGTTGCCGATCAGCAAGTCGACCTCGGCTGGGCGATAGAACTTTGGATTGACCCGCATGACTACCTTGCCGGTCGCGGCATCAATAGCCTCTTCCTGCTCACCGCTGCCTTTCCATTGCAGCTCGATATCGGCAGCTTTAAAGGCGAGCGTGACGAAATCACGCACGGTTTCGGTGCGGTTGGTCGCCAGCACAAAAACATCAGGCTCATCGGCTTGCAGCATGCGCCACATACCTTCGACGTATTCCTTGGCAAAGCCCCAATCGCGCTTGGCGTCTATGTTGCCCAGCTCGAGCACATCCAGTTGACCCAGCTTGATCTTGGCAACCGAGTCAGTGATTTTGCGGGTCACGAACTCGCGGCCGCGCAGTGGGGACTCATGATTGAACAGGATGCCGCTGCAACCGAAGATTCCGTAGGACTCGCGGTAGTTAATCGTCATCCAATGCGCATAGAGCTTGGCAACGCCGTAGGGGCTACGCGGATAGAACGGGGTTGTTTCGAGCTGAGGAATGGCCTGTACCTGACCGAACATTTCAGAAGTCGAGGCCTGGTAGAAGCGAATCTTCGGGTTAACGATACGGATGGCTTCCAACAGGTTGACCGCACCTGCGCCAGTAATGTCCAGCGTGGTCAAGGGCTGCTCGAACGAGACACCCACGAAGCTCTGGGCTGCCAGGTTGTATACCTCGGTGGCGCCGGTGTTCTGCAAGAGGCGAATGCTGGAAGACAGATCGGTCAGATCGTACTCAACGAGGTGCAGGTTGGGATTCTTGTCGATGCCCAACTCTTCGATCCGCCAGAAGTTCACCGAGCTGGTGCGACGGAACGTGCCATAAACGGTGTAGCCTTTTTCCAGCAGCAGTTCTGCCAGATAGGCGCCGTCTTGCCCAGTGATACCTGTGATGATCGCTTTCATTTTCTTCCCTGTTTGAGGTTAGGTTTGTTCGGAGATGCGATCACTTCGCTTATGCCTGGCACTAGGCGTCAACAAGTGATCACGCATCTGCAATAAGCGTGAATGGTGCTAGTCAGCATCGCAACAGATACGAGGAAGTGTCAGATGCCGACTAATTGAATTGGTTCAGGACTCCTGCTTGGCAGGGCTGGTCTTTTGCCTGGCGTTTTTTTCCCGCAGGAATGCAGGGACGATATACAACGCATCGATCCAGTAACGCTTGGCTAGCCTGCGTGGTTCCATGCACATGCGATGAAGCCATTCGAGCTTGTACTCGCGCATCCACTTCGGGGCACGTTTGATAGTGCCGGTGGCAAAGGAGATGGATGCGCCAATGCTGAAACCCATACCGGTGCGTTCGCTGGGCTGAGTAGCCGCGGCAAGCACTTCTCCACGTGGTGTCCCGACGGCATACAGCACGAGCTCAGAGGGATTTTCACGCACGAACTGGAGACAGCGCTGCACCTCTTCCGGATTCTTGATGAAGCCCATCGGAGGGTTGTAGTGATAAAGATCGATGCCAGGGTAAAGCGCGCGCAGCTTTTCCGCTTCGGACTCCACCGAGCCAATCAACACAACACGCAGGCGCTCTGCGTCGGCCCATTTGAGCAGGTCGAGAGTCAGATCGCTACCGGGGATCGCCTCATCCAAATGAACGCCCAGCCGGGTCAGCAACGAGAGCAAAATGCGACTGTCGCACAAACGCCACCGCGCTTTGGCATATGCGTCACGCAGCTGTTCGTCATGCTCCAGCTGAACGAGGTGGTCAACGTTCGGCGTCACAACAAACGAATAGGGCTGCTTCACTCCCTCACGGATGCAGGTCAATAAAGCTTTCTTATTGCCGGAATAGAAGTCTATTCCGAACGCATTAGTATCACTCGACACTCATTGCTACTCCCTTGAAGGCGCCTTTGATACCTGACCAGGCGAGTGTGGGATTCCTGTATTCCTTGATCGTTGTGACAGCCGAAAGAAGAAACGCGGAAACGATCGCGAAAACCGGTCCGTAGAAACGTTTGTTGAAACGTGTGGCGGCGCGGTTGCGGTAGTAGTGGTAGAACGCCGAGCGACTGCCCAGGCTGAGAGAGCCGTAATGAAATACCCGACTGCCTGGGATGACCTTGGACGTGATGCCAAAACGCTTCGCTCGGTATTGCCAGTCCACTTCTTCGAAATACATGAAATAGTCTTCATCCATAAGACCGATTTCTTCCGTCAGTGCGGCGGAAAACGCCAGGCTGCAACCCATTATGTAATCCGGTTCGTGCTGTGGATTTTGCCTCTGAGAAGCTTCGATGCTCTGGTTTTTGCCAAGCAATCTAGCCTTGCCGAGTATTGGATACAGTTTGCCGCCACCGTAGCACTCAAGTCGCCCGGTATCGGCGCTGAGCACCAACGAGCCGACGAACTGCCGGTCGTTATGCCGCAGCGCCTCCAGCAGGGGGGAGAAGGCATCGCTGTCTACGTAGGTGTCGTTGTTGACCACCCAGAAATACTCCGGCTGCAGATTCTTCATCGCCCAACGCAAACCGTAGTTATTGCCACCCGCGTATCCATTGTTCTCGGGATTGCAGAGCAGAGTCACCTTCGGGTAAGCCTTTTCCTCAAGCCACTGTTGAAAGGCGAGGGCGGAGCCGTCCTGGGAATCATTGTCGATGACCACAATATGGTCGATCGTCGCGCAATGTTCGAGCAGGCTTTCAACGCAGCTGATAGTTTCAGTAGCAGCTTTGTAGTTGAGAATAAGTGCGACGTTCATGTACTCGTTCCTTGCTGCGTAGATGGCGTGCCCGAAGAGCATGCAAAACAAAAAGCATACAGATGACCGGCTGCAAATATTCGAACAATCCCTGGAGCGGCCAGATCACGAAAAAAGCAAGCACCACGGCGTAGCTGAAGCCCATGTCCGGATGGATGTTTTTAGCGATACGCTGATAGATGTACAGCGACAACGGTACTAACAAGAAGGTCAGAAAGCCGAAGCGGAACAGCGTGCCGATTATTCCAATGTCGGAAAGGAAGAAATGCTCTCCGAAGTATGGAATGAAGCCGTCCTGCCACATCAATGACAGTGATCCGCTTGGCAACCAGCTCACCAGATCGAGGTGGCTGAAGACGGATGCGATCGTGTGAGGTCGGACGCCGTCCTCTACGCCCCCTTCAATGTTGCTCTGGTAAAACTCGGTATTGAGCCCAAGTATTTCGAGTAGCTCAGGATAGAAATAGAAAGGAGACAACAGCACGCAAAGTGACGCCGCCCATACAATTGCCTTGGCTCGCAACGAAAAGAGAGTAAATGCCAGGCACAGGACGATGAGCTGTCGGGTTTGCGTTGCGAATACCAGAGTCAGCAGCAAAATAGCCGCAACGATCAAATAAAAATTACGCTGTCGAGCTTCACCATTGATCGGCGATGCGCCTTGCGCCCAGATCTGAATGCAATAGAAGTACGCGAAGCAAATCAGATATGGCCCGATGGATGAGCGGTCAGGGCGGTCCCAAGAGGTCTGTTCTTCACGCAGGTCTGGAACCAAACCGAACTTGAAACACCATGACAAGACTACTGCCAGAAGCGCTGCGTAGATAAATGCACGCTCGAATTGGAGGGTGGTGATGTATTTGGCAAGCAGCAACAACGGTACGAAACCGAACGCAAACAGAATTCTTCGTTCTTCGATCAAGCCGTAAGTGATGGGTTGACCAAAAGTGTAAAACGCAAATATCGCCGGCAGCACCGTGAATACCACAACGCTATAGAACGCGTAGTACATCAGGATGCGAAATTCCCGGCTCGAGCTTTCAGTGCTGGCAAGAATGAGCAGAAAAGACAGCCCCATGCAAACGGCGAGATAAGCTTCGTTAAGGAACTTGAATCCGATGGGGTTGTGCGTGCTGTCGCCAAATATCGAGAAGTGCAAGATGATGGCTAGCACTGTCAACGGGAAGAAGAATAATTTCGAGCTGATGTTTGTCATCACCTGGGTCCTTAGGTGCATTTCCATTCCAGATTACCGCGTCGCAACTAGCTCAAGCTTTCAGCATTGCCATGATGTGCACCGGCGTTTCGTCACTTTCGTGTCGCTGAAAATGCTGTATCAGCCCAGGGCTGACAACGCTTGCTTCGATAGCTGCACTGTCCTTTGAGTTCCGCTCGCATTAACCCGCTCGACGTGAGGTTGGATTTGGACAACCGGTTAATGGCTGGGTTGCGTCCATAGCTCAGGATTCATCAAAAAATTTATGAACGGCTTAACACCCTGGTCAGCCCCCGTGGGGCTGCCTGAGGACTGCGCACCGTTAGTGCTTACCGGCAGGACCGTATTCGGTGCAATTATTTGACATGTGTTTCTGCAGTACGTCCATCTGCGGCCTGTCCTTGCCATCGATCGGCTCCACCGCGAGCACATACTCGCCCCAACCCGGTCCACCAGCCCAATATGCGCTGGGCATGCAGTTTTCGTTGAGAAAGCCGAGCAGGTTGTCCATGGCGACCAGCATCGACTCGGAATGGGCAGGCACACCGTACTCGCCTAAGAAACCTTTGAGATTGTTTTCCTTCAGCCATTCGACAAACGGCCGAACACGCTCGATGCCCAGCATCGGATCGACCGTCTCGTCAGCGGCATAGCGACCTGAAAAGTCCTTGTCGAGGTACAGATGGCCCTCGTAGACGATTTTGTCGGCGGGATCCTTGATAAGAAAATCCTCGTTGACGTAGCGCCAGTGGAAGGTGCTGGCCCAGCGGTCACCTTCAACGAATATCAGGGCGTCCATATCGACTTCGCGTATCGCGTCGACAGCTGCCTGCGCAGCGCCAGGCCATAGGCCGTTCGTGGAGTGGGGCTCGTTCATGATGTCGTAGCCGAGCAATGCAGGATGACCCTTGAATTCTTCAGCGAGCTTACGCCATACGTCCGCGTAGGCTTTGTAAGGAACCTCAGGGGAGCCGATGAGCTTGCCCTTGTATCGCCCGTAATTGTGCATATCCAGAATGATCTTCTGGTCATGCTCAGCGGCGTAATCGAGCGTTCTTTTAAGTAATCGCATCTGGTCGAAATTGATGCCTTTGTGCAAGTCGTGTTGCACACGTTCCCAAATGAATGGGAAACGAATCAGGCGAATATTCTTCTCGGCGTAGTACTTGAAGTATTTCTTCTCTGGGTAGAAGTAATTCGTGCCTACTTTGCCTGGGGTAATGTGCGGGGCGAAATTGGCGCCCGACATGTTGATCCCGACCAAATCTATGCCGGAACCGCTTTCCTCGGCTTGGGAATAGCCTAGCGATATGCTGCTAATAATCGCCAGGCCAGCGGTTAACTTTATGGTCTTGAACAAAGTGGTAAAGAAGCGACTTTCCATGATGTCTTTGTCTCCAAGTGTTCAGGTGAGGCACGATAGGGGGTCAGTCGATGCCAAGGCGATGCGTTCTTCCACTCATGAGGGAAGAACGTATCAACGGTGGGAGAGGTGACTGAGCTGAGCGCGCTGTATTTGCCCGGCATCAGCCGGGCACCTGTTACTTGCTACTTGCTTTGATATTCGTACTGGTAGTAACCGTACTCGCTGTACGTCGATGCCTTGCGCACTACAGCGTTGAATATCACGCCTTTGACCAGAATTCCATTCTGCTCAAGACGACGCTTCGCGAACTCGATTTCCTTGACACCGTTCAGTCCGTAGCGGGTCACCATCAGAGTGGTGCCAGCCTGACTGCCCACGAGTGCCGCATCGGTTACAGCCAGGATCGGCGGGGTGTCGAAGATCACGAGGTCATACATGCTGCTGATTTCCTTGACGAAGCGAGAGAAATTCTCGTGCATCAGCAGTTCGGACGGGTTGGGCGGAAGCTGACCGTGGGTTATTACGTGAAGATTGTTCAGCTGAGTCTTCTGGATAGCATCGAACAGAGTGATGCGGCCAGACAGGATATCTGAGAGACCCTTTTCGCCCTGGCAGCGCATGACTTTGTGCAGATAGCCTTTACGCATGTCAGCGTCGATCAGCAGGACCTTCTTGCCTGATTGAGCGATCACCGCAGCGAGGTTGCTGGTCACGAACGACTTGCCGACGGTTGGGCTTGGCCCGGTAATCATCAGGATGTTGTTTTTGGCTTCGATCATCGCGAAGTGCAGGCTGGTGCGCAGGCTGCGCATCGCTTCGGTTGCCAGATCCGCGGGATCATTGATCGAGAGCAGATACGAGGCGGTACTCTTGTCTCGCTTGAAGTTAGCCAGGCGCTTTTCCAGCAGACCCTGTTTCTCGCTGAACGGGATTGCGGCATAGACCGGGATGCCGACACGCTCGATTTCTTCCGGATTTTCAACGCCGCGCTTGAGTGCTTCGCGCACATAAACGAAAGCGACCGCAATAATACCGCCCAGTAGGATGGCAGCGATGACGATCAGCGGCTTGTTCGGCTTGATTGGTTTGTCGATATCGGCGGCAGCATGGTCGACGATTCGAACGTTACCGACGGTGCCGGCGCGAATGATGTCCAGTTCCTGAGTCTTGTTCAGCAGCATCGAATAGGTTTCGGAGGAAACCTCGACATCGCGGTTCAGACGCAGCAGTTCTTGCTGAGTGGAAGGCAGGGTGCCGATTTGCTTTTCAAGCTCAGTCTTCTGCGCTTGCAGCTGGCTGATCTGATTCATAAGCGCCTGAAAGTTTGGATGCTGTCGGGTGAAGCGACGCTCCATCTCGGTGCGCTTGAGGTTCTGCTCGGAGATCTGGTTTTCCAGGCCAACAATGCGGTCGAGGACCGACTGCGTCTCGGCGCTGATGTCGACAGAGCGGTTGCCAGTCTGAAAGGTGTTCAAAGCAGTCTGAGCAGCGTCGAGCTTCTTGCGAACCTCGGGCACCTGCTCGCTCAGGAACTCAAGACTCTGGGTCGCTTCGGCCGCATTGCGAGCAATGTTCTGATCAACATAGCGCTGAGCAACGGCTTCAAGTACCTTCACCGCTTTTTCCGGATCGGTGTCTTCCAGCGTCACGTTCAGAATGCCGGACAGCTTGCCGCGCTCACCCGCATTCAGGCGATTCTGGTAGTCCTCGGTGGTCGCGTACGTCCGGTTCTTTACAACGGTAAAGGTCGTGCCGGGGCGGGCATTCAGTTCCGCTACGGTTACGCCGTAATCCGGAGTCTCGATGTGTTCGCCAACGGCGCCCTGGACAACGACTTCGCCATCCGTATCCCGGAGGATGAAGCCATTGTTTTCAGCAGCTTCAAGTGTCAGTTTCTCACCGTGCATTTTGTCCGGCACGATCAGATGCGTGATGCGAAGTGACTCGCCGCCCCAGGCGTAGGATTCGAATCCGTCTGGATACCAGCCCAGCTCGCCTTCCTCGGAAGGTTCGAACCGGCGGAAGATGTAGCCGCCAATCACCGGGAAATGATGAGGCTCGATAATGATGTCGAGATTCAGATCTTCTACGGCGCTACCAACAACAGAACGCGATTTGAGCAGCGCGATTTCTGTTTGCGCAGGCGACACGGCAGGTGCCGTACCAACCACATCAGTAAGGCTTGGAAGTCCGCCCTTGGCTTGAATCTGGATCATCGCGCTCGCCAGATAGACTGGCGTCGCAAGCAAAGCATAGGCAACACCAAGCGCGGCGAAGAAACCGGTTATGGTGAGAATGAGCCCGCGGTTATTGAGGAAGGTGTCAAAGAGGTGGCCAAGGTCAATGTCCTTCTCCTCTTTGGTTTCATATATTGGTCGTGGCATGGTGGTCATTGAAGTTCCTTCTTCTTATTTCAGGTAAGGAAGCCAGCTTTCGACAGACTGAGTCAGAAGGCTGTGAACGTGTTCGAATGCGGGCTTTGATTGGCGATAGGGGTCGGGGATTTCCGTATCGTCCAGCCATTTGCCCAGCAGGAAGGTCTTTCCGTGTACTTCGGGCGCTATCTGGCGAATGTGCTGAATGTGGCTATGCTCCATCGCGAGGATCAGGTCAGCCTGATGCAGCATCTCGCTATCGACCTGCCGAGCACGGTGGGCCGTATGGTCCAGGCCGTGTTCCTTGAGCACCTCATGTGCGGTCTTGTCCATTGGGTTGCCTACTAATGCACCAATGCCTGCTGAACTAATCCTCAGGCCTTTTCCCTGGAGTCCGTGGGCTAGCAAAGCTTCAGCCGCGGGGCTTCTGCATATGTTTCCAACACAGACGATCAATATATTCTTGAACATTAAGTCAGCCTCGCAGCCCTGATTTTCATGGGCGTACGGGCCTGCTTAATGCAGAACGCAAATCTGATATTGCCTTGCTTCATTAGTTCAATCTTCCTGCTGCGCTCGCGCATGTAATGTGGCGTAGTTGCCTTAAAGCTGCTCGATGCGTGAGGCAGTCAGTAAACGTCCCGGTTGAACAGCAGGGCAGGGATGGTCCGAGCGAGGATGTAGATGTCGAACCAGACCGACCAGCGCTCGATGTAATCCAGATCGAACTCGACGCGTTTCTCGATCTTTTCGAGGGTGTCGGTTTCGCCGCGATAGCCATTGATCTGCGCCCAGCCAGTGATGCCAGGCTTGACGCGATGGCGAGCGGAATACTCTGAGACAGCATCTTCAAACAGCACGCCGGCAGCCTTGGTTGCAGTGGCGTGAGGACGGGGGCCGACCATAGACATGCTGCCAAGGAACACGTTGAGCAGCTGAGGTAGCTCATCCAGGCTCGTCTTGCGGATGAAACGGCCAACGCGGGTAATACGATCATCGTCGCGGGTAGTCTGCCGTTCGGCGTTTGCATCCGACTTGGCGTGATACATAGAGCGGAACTTGAAAACTTCGATCAAGCGGTTGTTGTAGCCGTAGCGCTTCTGCTTGAACAGAATCGGGCCGGGTGAGTCGATCTTGATGGCCAGTGCGAGCAGCAGCATCACGGGTGCGGCGGCCAGCAGCGCCAGGCTGGACAGGATGATGTCCTCGATGCGCTTGAACATTGGCGACCACCCGCGCAGTGGCAGGTCTGACGCGATCAGCGTGGGCAAACCACCAACTTCGGTAATGCGCTTGTTGGCATGGCGGAAAGCGACCATGTCGGGAACGAGCAGCACATTTACCGGCAACTTGCGCAGCTCATTGATGACCTGGCCGATGCGGCTATCGGCGAACCAGGGAAGGGCGACAAGGACTTGAGTCACCTTTTCTTCGCGGATCATCCGCTCCAGATCGCGGGTATTACCCAGTAGCGGCAGATCAGCCAGGGTCTTGGGTAGACGCTCCAGGCGGTCATCGATGAAGCCTAGAACGCCGGTGCGGATGTCGCGATGATGCGCCAGGTATTCAGCGACCCGAATTCCATTGTCGGTGCCACCCAGGATTACCGCGTTCTGCAGATAAACGCCCTTGGACATGAGGCGGCGGAACAGCGCCAGCATCATCAGCCGCTCAGCGCCGAACAGGATGCCGCTGGTGAGGAACCAGAAAGTCAGGTGCTTGGCTTCCAGATAGCTGAACATGCTCAGGCCCTGATGCATGAAGATCAGCAGGCTGAACGCAGCGGCCCAAGCGACCAGCATGGTGCGAAAGCGAAGGAGGGTGCTGAACACTTCCTCACTGTAGATTCCGACGGACTGGAAGATTACGACGCTGATCACTCCGAAGAACATCAGGAATGTGCTGAATGTGCCGCCACCAGCTGGAAGCTCGAGCGGAAGAAACAGCAGCAGAAGTACGCCCGGCAACACAGCAGTAAGCCCATGGATCAGGCGAATGCTGGCGAGGAAGTAATCGACGAAACTGGGGTGGGCGTACTCAAGGGTTCCAACGGACTGTAAGCGCATACAAGGCTCCTTCCTACGGCTATTACTAGCTCAATACTCGATTTGATCGCCGCGATCCGCGGTTCTGATGGCAGGCCGCTATCGCAACCTTCACCTGGACACCTGCTCGGACCGCCTTCTTTGGAATGAGTTCACAGGCCAGCTGCAAAGTGTCGTGCAGCTCAAAAGGATTAAATGCGGCTTTTAAGTTGTTGATATATATACGGTTAAGTTTCAAAACAAAAAAATGGGGACGCTAATCTCATGTGCAATGCTGACCGGTGGTAAGGGCGTTCGGACAGCCGGCTTAACCCGCGTTGATGCTCGACGTAGACAACTTTATGGCCCGGCAGCAGGTCTATCTGCGCATACCAAAACGGATCACTGGAACAATTGGCATGAAAGTACCCAAGGCATTGCTCGTCCTTCATGGCAAGCAAGGGCTCAACGAAGAAGTGCGAGCAGCTGTCAACGAGTGGCGGCAGCTTGGTAATGAACTGGCTGTGCGCGTGACCTGGGAGCCTGGCGACACTGAGCGGTTTGTCCTGGAGGCGCTTGCCCTGGGGTGCAAAACGCTGGTTGCTGGCGGTGGCGACGGCACCGTGCGGGAAATTGCTCATGCGTTGCTGAGCAGCGGCTCGGACGCAAGCCTGGCCGTGCTGCCCCTGGGTACGGCCAACGATTTCGCAAGAGCCGCCGAAATCCCGCTTGAGCCTTTCGACGCATTGACTCTGCTCGATCGGGAACCCGTTCCAGTGGACGTTGGCGAGATGAATGGCGAACCTTTCGTCAACATGGCGACTGGTGGATTCGGCTCCAAAGTCACTGCGACTACATCGCAGGAGCTCAAGCGCGTTCTGGGGGGCAGCGCGTACCTGCTTACTGGTTTGTCGCGTTTCAGTGAGCTGCGGGCGACGTGGGGAAGGTTCGTTGCGCCCGACTTCACCTGGGAAGGCGAATTCCTCGCGCTGGGCATTGGTAATGGTCGTCAGTCTGGCGGTGGCCAGCAGCTATGCCCGCAAGCGTCGATCGATGACGGCCTATTGGACATCTGCATCGTCCCGGCACCGGCCGATGCGGTCAGCACTATCGGAACCCTGCTCAGTGGCGGCCTTCTGGGAATAGATACTGTGTCCGTCAAAGCACGGGTGCCATGGCTCGAAGTCGACGCGCCGGAGGCGATCGACATCAACCTAGACGGCGAGCCTGTTACTGCCAAGCGGATGCGGTTTTCGGTGAGGCGGCGTGCGCTGCGGCTGCACCTTCCGGCCGACAGCCCATTGCTGCGCGACGAGGAACTCGTTCTAGGCGACGATCAGACCGCTTGACCGATGCCTGTGGCCGCTGTGGCTCTTGCCAGCGGCCAGGTCAATGCGCAGAAAAACTTGCCTGTCTAGATAAAGCATCACCACTTGCGGCCGATAGCTCCTAAGTTCCCCTTCACTCGCCAAGGAGCCCGCAAATGGCCGGCATTCTAGAGTCAGTCGATCAACGCACCCGCTTGGTGGGGCAGAATCGTCTGGAAATCCTCATGTTCCGGCTTTCGGGACGGCAACAGTTCGCGATTAACGTCTTCAAGGTCCAGGAGGTGGTGCAGCTGCCGAAGATGACGCTCATGCCGCACCGTCATGGGTCGGTATGTGGCGTAGTGAATCTCCGCGGGCAGACTCTACCAGTCATCGACTTGTCCCGTGCGATAGGCTTGCGGCCGCTGGTGCCCGATGAGCGCAGCACCATCATCGTGACCGAATACAACCGTTCGATTCAGGCATTTCTGGTCGGCGGCGTGGAACGCATCCTCAACCTGAATTGGGAGGAGGTGCTGCCGCCGCCATCAACAGCGGGACGCCAGCACTATCTCACCGCGATTACCAAAGTCGAAGACAGGCTTGTTGAAGTCATCGACGTGGAGAAGGTACTGGCCGAGATCGTCCCCTACAACACCAGCATCGCACCTGAGCGCTTGACCGACCCGGTACTCGAAAGGGCACGAGGACGCGAAGTGCTGTGCGTGGACGACTCTACCGTTGCGTTGTCACAGCTGCGTGAGACGCTGACCCAGCTCGGTATCACCATCCACACAGCGAGTGATGGTGCCAAAGGCCTTAATAAGCTCAAGGCCTGGGCTGATGCAGGTGAAGTCGTCAGCGACCGGCTGCTGATGGTGTTCACTGATGCCGAAATGCCGGAAATGGATGGCTATCGGCTCACAACAGAGATTCGTAATGATCCACGCCTGCGTGATCTCTACGTAGTCCTTCACACCTCCTTGTCTGGTAACTTCAACTTGGCGATGGTGCAGAAAGTTGGGTGCGACAACTTCCTTTCCAAATTCCAACCGGAGAAACTGGTAGACGTCGTCCGCGAACGCCTGTTGCTGGAAGACCGAAGCTGACCCTTCATCTGATCGAGGCATCCATGCATCTATCCTCGTTGTATCGCTACCCACTCAAGTCCGGTTCCGCTGAATTGCTTGATGAGGGGCGATGCGACGAGCTCGGCCTGAGCGGCGATCGACGCTGGATGGTGGTTGATGCGAGTTCCGGGAAGTTTCTGACGCAGCGGGCGCAGCCGGGTATGGCTTTACTGACTGCTCGCTGGGAAGGCGAAGCAGCACTGCTGCTGAGCGCCCCAGGTATGGATGACCTGAGGGTCGCGGTGCCGGATACGCACAATGTTGCGCGCGGCGTGCAGATCTGGCGTGAAAGCTTGCAGGTACCGGATGCTGGCGATGCTGCGGCGCAATGGTTGACGCGTTTGCTTGATCATTCCAGCCGGTTGGTCTATCTGCCCGCATCACGTGGAATACAGGTCGATCTGGACTACGCCCAGCCCGGTGAGCGCACTGCATTCAGTGACGGATTTCCTTATCTTTTGATTGGTCAGCGATCCCTTGACGACCTTTCGGCCAGGGTCGGCCAGATACTTGATGTGCGCCGATTCAGGCCAAATCTGGTTGTCGCCGGCTCTGCGCCTTATGCCGAAGATACGTGGCGACGCATCCGCATCGGCGATATCGAGTTTCGAGTGGTCAAGCCCTGCTCTCGCTGCATTATTCCGACGATCGATCCGATTACTGGCGTGCGGAACCCGGCTCGTGAGCCGCTGGCTACACTCATGAAGTACCGTAAGGGGGATGGAGGCGTGTTTTTCGGCCAGAATCTCATTGCCGAAGGGACGGGCATGCTGCGCGTGGACATGCCTGTCGAAGTCCTCGAGTAACTCTCTAATTTGGTGTTGCGATCAAGCCAGCCAGTGCGGTCTGGCTTGATCCATACTTACGACCTTCTCAAAACAGCCCGGCGGATACGCCAAGTTGGCGACCCGCCGGCTACTAGGATTAACGCTGCCCGTCGAAATAGCGTTCGTGCCATTCCACCAGCGGCTGCGGCGCGTTGAGTTTCTCGCCATAGATGACCGAGTAGGTCAGGACGTTCTGAACGTACTGCCGGGTTTCATCGAATGGAATGTTCTCCACCCAGACATCGAAGGGCAGATGCTCGGCGTTCTTCAGCCACTGCCGAACTCGACCCGGACCTGCGTTGTACGCAGCAGAGGCTAGGACTCGATTTCCCTTGAATTGACCATAAATCTGGCTCAGATAAGCGGTGCCCAGCTGAATATTGGTATTGGGGTTGAGTACCTGCTGCTGTGAGGCCAGCGGAATTCCATAGCGTTTGGCGGTCTCCTTGGCTGTCGCCGGCATCAATTGCATGAGGCCGGTGGCACCGACATGAGAGCGAGCATCGGCCATGAAAGCGCTTTCCTGGCGAGTAATGGCAAACGCCCAGCTGGGGTGAATCTCGCGCGCCTTAGCGGCGTTGACCAGGCTGTTGCGATGGGCCATGGGGAATCGGATATCCAGGTCATCCCAATACTTGGCCTGGCTGATGGTGCGGATTGCTGGGAAATACCATTCCATGTCGTAGGCCAAGCGTGCCTGAGCGACAAGCTCGTCGCGGCTGAATAGCCGGCTGACGTGGTACCACTCGCGACGACCATCGACTATCTGTCCGCGGTCATGAAATTCCATGGCCCTGCGAATACCTGCCGTATTGCGCACCTTCTGTACCAGCTTCGCATCAAGGGCAAGTGGCTGATGATTGAGCTTGTAAGGCGCCTTGATCCGATCCGCCGAGAGAAAGCCGTAATAATCCCGTTCGCCGGCCACCGGTCGATAGAGTTGAGGAATCCGTTCATCCTTGGGTTTGGCTAACTCCAGACTACGGGCTTTCCAGTAGCGCCAACGGTTGCTTTCGCCGAGCTCACCCTTGAATCGCTGCGTCAGCTCAAATGCTTCATCCCAGCGTCCCAGACGCAACAGAAGGCGGGCGCGCCATTCGCTGACGGTGTCGTCGCGCAGCTCGGGGTCATATTCGGCCATGACCTTCAGTGCGCGTTGGTCAAAGCGCTTGGCAAGCGTGAGTCCGATTTGCCGAGCAATGGACACCTTTTCGTCGGCAGAGAATGACATCCGTTTAGCGTAAGCATCGAGTAGGCCGAGCGCTTTCTCGGGGTCTTTGCGGGCCAGTCGGCGCAGGCCAATGGAGACGACGTCCCCCATCGCTTCGGTAGCCGGCGAAAAACGAGCGATTTGGGTCAGCAATTCCGGCTTTTCAGCCACGTCCAGCAGCAACTCGCCCTCGGCTTTCAGTGTGGGCAAGCCTTTCACCAGAAACTTGGCGAGCCCGGTATTGTTCGCTTCGACTGCCAGTTTGGTGCGTTTCCAACGCATCGATTCTGTGAGCTGCCCTGCAGCAGCCCAACGATCGAACAGCGCATCGCACGCATTGTGCTGAGATTTACCGACCAGCCATAGGCGCTCCGCCGTTTGGTAACCCTCTTTGAGCTGACCACTGGACAGTTGGTATTGGCCGAACAGGCAGTCCAGTTCGGTGAAGTTCATCTTCGGATCGTAGTGCGCCAGGAAGGGCTGCCAATCCCCTCGCGCGGCAAGCAAGCGCAACCAGCGAAGTTTCATCCAGTTGGCCTGAGGCAGGTCGCCGTGCTCGGCCAGGAACTTCTCGATTTCTGCGTTGCTGGCGGTCTTCAGTCGAGCAGTCAGCTCGTCGTAAGCCAGATAGGGTTCCAGAGGATAATCGCGCAGCGCACTGGCATTGCGGCGATAGGGGCCGGCATCGCCCTTGTCCAACGCACGCTTGGCTTCGTCATAAAGCTGACGTTGCTGCTGCAGGCTGGCGGCTTGAGTAGTCTCAAGGGTGACGACAACGATTAGAAGGCTGAAACAGATACTGGAGAGTCGACCGCGCATGAGACTTCCGAAAACGGGGGAGGCATGAAGTTGCTGGCCGCTAGCTTAGCTCGGCGAGTCGGCCAGTTAAACGCGGATTAAGCTCTTGAAACAAACAAACTCATTGGTTCCGACGAACGAGCCGTAGGGCTATTTCGGCCAACGTTATCTCCAGCGCCTGATCTAGAAGAGAGGTGAATGCCCAGCGCTCGTTAAGACGTATCAACTGGACAGGAGGGCGCTGGTCGGCAACCGTCATGGGGGCCCGTTCTGCTAGACTGCGCGCCCAGTTTTCCGGAGGTAGTCATGACCCTGCTCAAGTTGACCAATGTGTCCCTCGCCTATGGCAACAATCCATTGCTCGATGGAGTGTCCTGGCAGATCGCGCGGGGTGAGCGGGTGTGCATCATCGGCCGTAACGGGACCGGAAAGTCCAGCATGCTCAGTCTCGTCAAGGGTAGCCAGTTGCCAGACGATGGTGAAATCTGGCGCGCTCCAGGGCTGAAGATTGGCGAGCTACCTCAAGAGCTACCCCTCGCTGACGAACGCACGGTGTTCGATGTGGTGGCTGAAGGGTTGGCGGGTGTTGGTCAGCTGCTTGCCGACTATCACCACCTCAGTCAGAACATTCAGAACGACGCCGACCTCGACAAGCTGATGCATGTGCAGCAGGAGCTCGAAGCAAAGGACGGTTGGCGCCTGCAGCAGTTGGTCGACAGTACCCTGAGCCGCTTGCAGCTGCCAGCCGACAAGACTTTGGCTGAACTATCCGGAGGCTGGCGCCGGCGGGTGCTGTTGGCCCAGGCACTGGTTTCCGAGCCGGACCTGCTGCTGCTGGACGAGCCAACCAACCACCTGGATATCGGTGCCATCGCCTGGCTTGAAGAGGCATTGACCGGATTCAATGGTGCCGTACTTTTCATCACGCACGACCGGGCATTTCTACAAAACCTCGCTACTCGCATTCTAGAGCTCGATCGCGGCCACATGATCGATTGGAACGGCGATTACGCCAGCTTTCTGGTTCACAAGGAGCAGCAGCTGGCGGCCGAAGAGACAGCCAATGCATTGTTCGACAAGAAGCTCGCGCAAGAGGAAGTCTGGATCCGCCAGGGCATCAAGGCCCGACGCACCCGCAACGAAGGCCGCGTGCGTGCGCTCAAGGCATTGCGCGCCGAGCGTAGTGAACGTCGCGAGCATCAGGGCAAGGCCAATATTCAGATCGACGCAGCGGAAAAATCTGGCAAGCAGGTCATCGTCGTCGAACATGCGAGCTTTGCCCATCCGGGTGGTGCTCCGCTGATTCGCGACTTTTCTACGGTGCTGCAGCGAGGAGATCGCATCGGCTTGCTCGGTGCCAACGGCACCGGAAAGACCACGCTGCTTAAACTTCTGCTTGGAGATCTGCAGCCCACGAGTGGCAAGGTAGAGGCCGGCACGCGTCTGGAAGTGGCGTATTTCGACCAGCTGCGTCACCAGTTGGAACTGGAAAAGACCGTCATCGATAACGTCGCCGAAGGTCGCGACTTCATTACTATCGATGGGCAGAGCCGACATGTGCTGAGCTATCTGGGTGATTTTCTCTTCAGCCCTCAGCGTGCCCGGACCCCTGTCAAAGCTCTTTCAGGTGGCGAGCGGGCACGCCTCTTGCTCGCCAAGCTGTTCAGCAAGCCGGCCAACCTGCTGGTTCTCGACGAGCCGACCAACGATCTCGACGTAGAAACCTTGGAGCTGCTTGAAGAAGTGCTGCTCAACTTCCAGGGAACGGTACTGATGGTCAGCCACGACCGGGCATTCCTCGACAACGTCGTGACCAGCACGTTGGTATTCGAGGGCAATGGCGTTGTGCGCGAGTATGTCGGCGGATATCAGGACTGGCTTCGTCAGGGAGGTTCGCCCAGGTTGCTGGGGGTAGCCGATAGCAAGGAAGGAAAAGAAGCCAAGGTCGAAACACCCCAAGCCACCGCTACGCCAGCAGTCGAACCTGCGCCAGCGAAGAAGAAGCTCAGCTACAAGGTGCAGCGTGAGCTGGACTCGTTACCCGGAAAGATAGACGCCGTTGAAAAGAGCATAGCTGCTACACAGGCTGAAATTGCCAAGCCCGATTTCTATCAGCAGCCAGCTGAGCTTACTGGCGCAACGATAGCCAGGCTGGAAACGTTGCAAAAAGAGCTCGACGATTTGCTGGAGCGCTGGGCGGAACTCGAAAGTTGACAACCTGATTCGGTTGCAACCGTCGCTTTCAGTGCTGAGCACCTCAACTTTACTGAGCACCATTAACCATGACATCTGTCAGCACTGGACGGGGCATAGATGGCAATTGATTACCGCATCGTCCTGGATGACGAGCATGAGTTCAGCTACAGAATTGAGCTGGACCGCACGTACGATCCCGATGCCGCTGCGTTGGCGCCCAAATGGACACGACTCGATCATCAGCGATGCAATAACTGTCCACTTAGCGGTGAGAATTTCACTCACTGCCCGGCGGCCGTGGATCTGTATCAGGTAGTCGAAGACTTTCAGGGATTGCCAGCCTTCAAAAAAGCGCAAGTGCGTGTACGCACACCTGAGCGCGAATACAACAAGCTGGTCGGGTTGGACGAGGGGCTGCGTGCATTATTGGGCGTGATCATGGCCACCAGCGCCTGCCCGATTCTCGGTACCTTGAAACCAATGGCTCACCAGCATCTGCCGTTCGCCAGCAATCAGGAGTTCGTGCTGCGTGCGGTTTCGCTTTATCTGGCAAGGCAATATTTCAACTTGCGTGAGGGGCGGCATGCCGATTGGGAGCTGCGCGGGCTGGTGCGTTCCTTCCAGCAGCTGCAGCTGGTGAACCAAGCGTTCTGGCAGCGTATCCATGACACCTGCCACGGTGACTCGAATCTGAAGGCCTTTCTAACCTTTTTCTCCATGGCGTCCAGTCTTACCTATTCGCTGGAAACCCAACTGAAAAAGATCAGGCCGATGGTGATGAGTGCGGGCGAGGGTGCAGACCCGGCCTGATCATCAATGGAACAGGCCGGTGTTGCTTTGGGTTATTCGGCCTTCTTCAAGCGGACCGCAAGTACGTCGCAGGGCGCTCCGTGGAGAATGTCGTTGGCGGTAGAGCCGAGTAGCAGGGCCAAACCATGACGGCCGTGGCTGCCAACCACCACCAGATCGCAGCCTTGCTCCTTGGCAAGGCGGTGCACTTCCTGGCGGGGCTGCCCGTAGGCGATGTGACGCTGCTCGGCGGTCAAACCCGGGTAACGGTCGGCAAACACCGCCAAGCGGTCTCGGGCCTGGTCGAACTGCTGTTGCTGGAGCATCGAAAGATCCATCGGCACGTCACCGCCGAAGGCCATGGCCATCGGCTCGATGACGTGGACCAACGCAAGCTTCGCACCGCTGGCGGTCGCCAACGCCTGAGCGCGTGCTACGACCGGATGGCATTCATCGTTCAGGTCGGTAGCGACCAGAATATGCTGATAGGTCATGGTGAATCTCCTGATGTGTCGGTTACGACAAGTATGGCTTCTCAGCACGCAATAGGGGTGCAGCGTTTTTTTTCAGCGTTTATACGGCGTTGGATGAACAATGGCCAGTGTGCATTACATCAGCTGAATAGCCGTGCAAAGGTTTCCGGCTGTTATCATGCGCAACACCTATGCCGGCGTGTCTGCCAACCTGTCTAGAGATCACCATGTTCCTGTTTGCCAATGAATATCTGCTTGCCTGGTCGGCGTACGGTATCGCCGCGCTGGGCTGTCTGCTGGTCTGGTTCCGCATCACCCGTCCCATGTGGCGTTGGCTACGGGAGCCGTTGCGGCTGATCATGGCGGTCTTGCTGTTGACGCCGACGATTGTCGACCCCGCAAAAGAGCTGTTCGCCCCCGCGGTCGCGATCACGGCTCTGGACCTCTTGTTCAAAGTGGGCAACAACGCCTGGCGGGCGGTCGCCGATCTCGCGCTATACGGCTTGATCGCTTTCGCTTTGTATGCACTGTTTGTCGGTTTGCGATTCCTCGTCGAGCGTCGCAGGCCGCAGGGCCGCAGCGACTCGTCCGATGATGAGGATCCGCGCACCCTGCGCGAACGGCTCGAAGAAGACGAGGATGATGATTATCGCCCCGCGAGCCGTTACCAGACGCGGACCGAGCCCAGGCTCTGAGGTCAAAGCCGTCCTTCGACGATCACCGGGAGATAGTCCATGTGTGAACTGCTCGGCATGAGTGCCAATGTGCCTACCGACATTCACTTCAGCTTTACCGGGCTGATGCAGCGCGGTGGCCGTACGGGGCCGCACAAGGATGGCTGGGGCATCGCATTCTATGAAGGCCGAGGGTTGCGGCTGTTTCAGGACCCGGTGGCCAGCTGCGAGTCGGAAGTTGCAAAGATGGTTCAGCACTATCTGATCAAAAGCAACGTGGTCATCGGCCATATTCGCCATGCCAATGTCGGCAAGGTCGCATTGGTCAATACCCATCCTTTCGTGCGCGAACTGTGGGGCCAGCACTGGTGCTTCGCCCACAATGGGCAGTTGGCTGATTTCGAACCGGCCCGCAGTTTCTATCGGCCAGTTGGCGATACCGACAGTGAAGCCGCGTTCTGCGATCTGCTCAATCGCATACGCAGCGATTTCCCTGAGCGGGTCGCCGCCGAGGATCTGCTGCCTCATCTGCTCGATGCCTGTTCAACTTATCGGGCCAAAGGGGTATTCAACTGTCTGCTCAGCAATGGCGAATGGCTGTTCAGCTTCTGTTCGACCAAGCTGGCTCAGATCACACGTCGCGCTCCCTTCGGCCCGGCGCAATTGAAGGATGCAGAGTTGACTGTCGATTTCACTGCTGAAACTACGCCAAACGATGTGGTGACCGTTTTGGCGACCGAGCCGCTAACCGATAACGAGCAGTGGGATATCCACCAGTCGGGCGAATGGACGTTATGGCGCCTGGGCGAGTGCGTTGCACGTGGGCAGGTGGCCTGATGCTCAGAAGCTATCTGCGATTGACGCTGTTCGCCCTGGGGCTGCTGGTCGGAATCCAGGTTCCCGGGTTCATTCAGGCCTACGCCAACAATGTGGAAGCGCGGCGACTGGAAGCCCAGCAAGGGCTGACCGGGTTTCAGGAAACGGCCGGCCGATTCTTCAACGGTGATCTCAATGCGCTGGTCGCCCATTACCGCGCCAGTGAAGACCCGGTGATCCAAAGTGATGCTCGTAGCGTTTCTGCATTGGTGGAACGTGCGCGGCTGCTGGACCGCGAATGGCGAATCATGCAAGGCCCCTGGTACGCGCAGGCATGGCACGTGTTGGTAGGGGCCGATAAAAGCTTGAAAGCGCAAGTTTGGAGCAGCTACAAGTTCCAGGTGCTGCTGGCGCCCGAGGCCATTGCCTGGGGGTTGTGTAGCGCGTTGCTGCTGGCTTGGGTTATCGAGAGCATTTTCGTGTTGCTGCAGCAAGCTCTGTTCCCGCAGCGCTATCGAAAGCGGCGGCGTATCGCTAAGCCGCTTCCGCCCCCGCAATAGCCTAGCCAAGCGGCTAACAGCAGCCTTGTCACTATTTGTTGCCTGCTAGCGCCCATTGTCGAGGGCCGGGTACTTATTTCGACAGAAACTTCATGCCTTCCTCCAGGCCGCTCAAGGTCAGCGGATACATCCGGTCTTCGACGAGATCACGGACGATTCCGGTGGAGGAGGTGTAGCCCCAGGTGTCCTTCGGGTAGGGGTTGATCCAGATAAGTTTCTTGTACTTTTCCATGAAGCGCTGCATCCAGACATAGCCAGCTTCTTCGTTCCAGTGCTCGACGCTGCCGCCGGCCTGGGTAATTTCGTAGGGCGCCATAGCGGCGTCGCCAACGAATACCACCTTGTAGTCCGCGCCATACTTATGCAGCAGATCCAGGGTCGAGGTACGCTCGGACGTGCGACGGAAATTGTTTTTCCACACCGATTCATAAATGAAGTTGTGGAAGTAGAAATACTCTAGATGCTTGAATTCGGTCTTGCAGGCCGAGAACAACTCTTCGCAGACCTTCACGTGCGCGTCCATCGAGCCACCGATGTCGAACAGAATCAGCAGCTTTACAGCATTACGTCGCTCGGGTCGCATCTGAATATTGAGCAGGCCGCCATCTTTCGCGGTGTGGTCAATGGTGCCGTCCAGATCAAGCTCGTCCTGAGCGCCCTGGCGTGCGAACTTACGCAGCCGACGCAACGCGACTTTGATATTCCGCGTCCCAAGCTCGACCTGATCGTCAAGATTCTTGTACTCGCGCTGGTCCCAGACCTTAACTGCCTTGCCCTGGCGTTTGCCGGCATCACCGATGCGAATGCCCTCGGGGTTGTAGCCGCCTGAGCCGAATGGGCTGGTGCCGCCGGTGCCGATCCACTTGTTGCCGCCAGCGTGTTTGCCTTTCTGCTCGTCCAGGCGCTTCTTGAATTCCTCGATCAACTTGTCCAAACCGCCTAGCGATTCGATCTTCGCCCGCTCTTCGTCACTGAGCGACCGTTCAAATTCCTTGCGCAGCCACTCCTCCGGAATCAACGCCTCGATATGCTGATCGAGATTCTCAAGGCCTTTGAAGTAGGCGCCGAACGCACGGTCGAATTTGTCGAAGTGTCGTTCGTCCTTCACCAGGATTGCCCTGGACAGGTAATAGAACTCGTCCATGTCGGCGAACACGACATTGTGTTTCAGCGCATTGACCAGATCGAGCAGTTCGCGCACTGACACTGGAACCTTGGCAGCGCGCATTTCATTGAACAAGCCAAGCAACATGGCAGAACCTCTAGCGTGCCGCGCTAGCGGCACCTTGCATGAATGGGTCAGCGATCTTCGTCGTGAGTCGGGAGACCGTCGCGGATCTCGTACCAGTCCGCTTTGGAGCGCACAAATATGTGCGCCTGTGGCGGGGCAGGTAGCGGCGAGTCGAGCGTGCCGGCAGCGACGCCGAGCTCATGCTCTCGGTTATCGACGAATTGCAGGTTGGAGCCGCAGCGAATGCAGAACGTACGAGTCACGTGTTCGGACGAGTGATAAACGCCTAGCTGGTCCTTGCCGGAGAGAATGTGAAACGCCTCGAGTGGCACACCTGCGTAGGTGGCGAATGCCGCACCGTGGGCCTTTCGGCACATCTTGCAATGGCAGTGGGTCAGCTCGTTTATCGGTGCATCGATGCGGTAACGCACGACGCCACACAGGCAACTTCCGGTAAGGGTTTGCATGGCTCTTCCTCCAATGACGTGAGGCGGCCGGTTCCGCTGAACCGCCGCAATCAGCGGTTGGCGCGACGACTCATGAACGCCAGACGCTCCAGCAATTGCACGTCCTGCTCGTTTTTTACCAGCGCCCCGGCCAGTGGCGGAATGGCCTTGGTCGGATCACGCTCGCGCAGAACGGCTTCGCCGATGTTGTCGGCCATCAGCAATTTCAGCCAATCGACCAATTCGCTGGTCGACGGCTTCTTTTTCAGGCCAGGCACCTTGCGTACATCAAAGAACACATCGAGGGCTTCTGCCACTAGATCCTTCTTGATATTCGGATAATGGACGTCGACGATCTTCTGTAGCGTCTCGCGATCGGGGAAGGCGATGTAATGGAAAAAACAGCGGCGCAGGAACGCATCCGGCAGTTCTTTCTCATTGTTCGACGTAATGATGATGATCGGGCGCTGCTTTGCCTTGATCGTCTCGTTGGTTTCGTAGACGTAGAACTCCATCTTGTCGAGTTCCTGCAACAGATCGTTAGGAAACTCGATATCGGCCTTGTCGATCTCATCGATCAGCAGGATCACGCGCTCCTCGGACTCGAACGCCTCCCACAATTTGCCTTTCTTGATGTAGTTGCGGACATCGTGAACGCGATCGGAATCAAGTTGCGAGTCACGCAGTCGGCTCACGGCGTCGTATTCATACAAGCCCTGGTGAGCTTTGGTGGTCGACTTGATATGCCATGTAATCAGGCGTGCACCAAAGGAATCGGCCAGTTGCTCGGCCAGCATGGTCTTGCCGGTGCCAGGTTCGCCCTTGACCAGTAGCGGACGCTCTAGCGTGATGGCAGCGTTGACTGCGAGCTTGAGATCGTCAGTGGCGACATAGGACTGGGTGCCTTCGAACTTCATCTGAGTATCCTTGATCGGGCCTGGCACGCAGGCACTCGTGTTGGTTTAGATGGCTGACTATAAGTGAAGGATGAACGAGTGTGAACGTAAGTGGATCATTCAGTCACTGAATGGGCGTCGGCCGAACTGTTGGTCTTCATCACCCTTCATCCTCCGCCAGAGAGCGCTCAAAACGAGCCGAGAAGGCTTCGACAAAGCCGTTGCGTAGGATTGCAATGAACGCCTGGAAGGGGCTGACTTCGGTGTTTTTCGTGCTGCCGGAAAGCTCGACCCGAGTAGCGAACTGGTCCTTGCTTTGATTCTTGAGGATGTTCTCGCTCCCGCCGACGACGGCTTCCCAAATGCCGCGAAAGAAACCCTTGTCCTCATTCTTGATGTCCTGCTCGATATCGAACACCTGCACGTTGCGCAGCAGCGGCTTGATGTAACCGTCCAGCTGGCTATCGCGCGCCTGCACCTCAACCACCAGATCGCCAGTCCCGGCTTCGAAATCGAACTTGCCGTACGCGTTGCTGAAGTCGTTCAGCTTCGTAAGCTCCAGGCCGGTCATGCGCAGACTCACGTCGAAATCCTCCCAGTCGGTAAATGGATCGAAGTGCGCAGTGGCTTCGATCGGCGCCTGGTTGAAGAACTTCGCCTCGCCCTCAAATCTCGCGACCCGGCCCTGTTCCTCTTTTGCTGAATTGGTCAAGTTGTAGAGGCTGGCGTTGATAGCGTTCGCATAGACATGCACCTGCGGATCGGCATCGAAATTCCGGAATGAAAGCTGACCGTCAATCACCCTGACCTCATTCAGCGTGAAGGGGACCAGCTCGTTCACGCGCTCCCTCCAGTCCAGACCTCCGCCGGTCTGGTCGCTTTCTGGCTCGTCATCGTCAACGAAATTGAGGTGCGGCTCATGGAGAATCACCTCGCCTACGAGGGCACGTTCACGCCACAGCGTTCGCCAGCTGACGCCAATATCGATGGAGGCAGCAGTAAACAGCGGAGCTTGAACTGGCTCCTGCTTTTTCTCGATACGCAAACCGTCGACGCTATACGCCCCGCGCCACCAGGCCAGGTCTACATCTTCCACCTGGCCTCGGTAATCGCCCATGTCTGCCATTTTGTCGTTGAGGTAGTTCAGCACGAGGTGCGGAAGCAGCAGGTGCGCTACGAGCAGGAGCAATGCGACGCCGAGCAGAATCCAGAGCGGCAAACGGTAGCTTTTTTTCATAACGAGCCTGGTGGTTGAGTTCAAGGATGGTTACGTACCAAAAGGGTGGACCCAGCGGCACCTGGTGAGTTCGGCTGGACGAGATCTGGGACTGCGCTTAGGCTCATCAGTCTGATTTTTACATCGCAGGGACACTGTCATGAGCCGCATCTTTGCTGACAACGCGCAAACCATCGGCAATACGCCATTGGTAATGATCAATCGACTGGGCCCTAAGGGCGTCACCATCATGGCCAAGATCGAAGGTCGCAATCCGGCGTACTCGGTCAAATGCCGCATCGGCGCGGCGATGATCTGGGATGCCGAGGAAAGCGGACGCCTGAAGCCGGGCATGACCCTGGTCGAACCCACTTCCGGCAACACTGGTATTGGCCTGGCATTCGTCGCGGCGGCACGCGGCTACAAGCTGATGTTGACGATGCCGGCCTCAATGAGCCTTGAGCGCCGCAAGGTGCTGAAGGCGCTTGGCGCGGAACTGGTACTTACCGAGCCGGCAAAAGGCATGAAGGGCGCAATTGAAAAGGCAGCAGAAATTGCCGCGACGGACCCGGACAAGTACTTCATGCCGCAACAGTTCGAGAATCCTTCGAATCCGGCTATCCACGAGAAAACAACCGGTCCGGAAATCTGGAATGACACCGAAGGCAGCATTGATGTGCTGGTTGCAGGAGTTGGCACCGGCGGCACCATTACCGGCGTGTCACGCTACATCAAGAACACTAAAGGCAAGCAGATTCTCAGCGTTGCGGTGGAGCCGCACAGCTCTCCCGTTATCACGCAAACGATGGCTGGGGATGAAGTCAAACCGAGCCCGCACAAGATTCAGGGCATTGGTGCTGGCTTCGTGCCGAAAAATTTGGACTTGTCCATTGTCGATCAGGTCGAGCGTGTGGATGACGATGAGTCAAAAGCAATGGCTCTGCGCCTGATGCGGGAGGAGGGAATCCTCTGCGGCATCTCCTGTGGTGCAGCAATGGCTGCGGCGGTCCGACTGGCGGAGAAGCCGGAAATGCAAGGCAAGAACATTGTGGTGATTCTGCCTGACTCCGGTGAGCGCTATCTGTCTTCGATGCTCTTCTCCGACATGTTCGGCGAACAGGAACTACAGCAGTGATCCGCTGCGCCGGGGTGCTTTGGCAACCCCGGCGCGTGTCCTTCGGCCGTGGCCGTCATTTCGCACGGCCGCCTCGGCCGGCAGCTGGTCATGAGTAGCAACCGGCAGACCAGCCGCTAGCTGCGCTGCGCGTCAGGCACCACCGTCGTTACGGGCGCCTGCCTCAGGATAAGCCACAGCGCCACGCCAATGAGTGCCCCTCCATAGACATAGGCCCAGTCCAGCGGCTCACCCAGAAATAGAGCACCCCATAGGACGCCAAACGGCGGAATGATGAAGGTGACCGCCAGCGTCCGGACCGGCCCGATGTCCGACAGCAAGCGAAAGTAGAGGATGTAGGCGAAAGCCGTGCAGCCGATGCCAAGCGCCAGCAGGCTGAGCCAGACGCTTCCGTTACCCCAGGAAACGGGTGGCGCAGTAATCAGCGATAGGGCAAAGAGTGGCAGTAGGCACAGTGCGGCTCCGGCCTGACTGCCGAAGGCGACCAATTCGCTACTCAAGCCGCCCTGTTGATTGATCCACCGTCTGGTCAGAAATCCACCGAATCCATAGCAGGCTGTTGCGCCCAGGCAAGCGATTGCGCCAATCAAAAGGTCTACATCGAATGCGACGGGCCCGGTTCGCGTCAGCAAGGCCACACCACCGAGACCGAACACCACGCCGATCATTTTCGACGCCGTCAGCGACTCGGCAAAGAACAGTGCACCGATGATGACGCCCATCATTGGCGTGGTGGCATTGAAAATGGCCGAATACCCGGTCGGCAGGAATTGCGCGGCTAACGCGTAGAGGGCAAAAGGTGCCCCCGAGTTAATCATTCCCAGGATCAGACACAACTTCAGCTTTCCGCGAAAATCCCACCGACTGCGCATCAAGAGCAGAATTGCGAGCAACCCGACAAAGGCGAACAGCACCCGAAAGAAGGCAGTGGGAAAGGTGCCGAGCTCCGGCGCGATGATTCGCATGAAGAGAAAGCTGGCGCCCCAGATCGCGGCGAGGCTGAGCAGACGCAACAAGTCGACAAGGCGCATAACGGGGCTCCATGAGTTGACGCGATAGTGTTGGCGAGGCGCCGAGGGCTGACAACACGATTCACGCTTTTAAACTTTCCGTTGGGCTGATCAGCTTTCATTGGGGGAAACGTCTGGATAAGCTCGAGGCTTTCATGCAGCGAGAGCAATGATATGGCGCAGCATTCGCCGGACGTCGAGATAGCCCGCCAGATTCTTCTGGGCTTCGATGACTATCGCGAACATTTCAGGCTAATAACCGAAGGCGCCAGATCTCGCTTCGAGCAGGCCCTGTGGCAGGACGCCCAGCGGGCGTCCGCTGCACGGATCAGCCTGTACGAGGAAAAGGTCAGCCAAACCGCTTCGGCATTGCGCTCGGCTGTGGAGTCGCAGGTGCTGCTCGATGTTGAGCGCTGGCCGCGGGTCAAGAGCGAGTACATCGGGCTGATCAACCCGCGCTTCGATGATGAGCTTTCGGAGACTTGGTATAACTCCATTTTCTGCACGCTCTTCAGTCACGACTGCATCAACGATGACACCATGTTTATCCATACCACCCGGCCCGCGAACCGTGCCCAGCGGATGGCGCAGACGAGACGTTACCAACCCAGTGGAGATTTGCGTGGCGTGCTGGAGCAGATCCTCAGTGACTTCGCGTTCGATGTCCCGTACGGCGACCTGAGCGGCGATCTGGAGCGGCTGGAGGCGCAGCTACAGGTGTCGCTACCCGACTGGGTATGCAAGGATCCGGAGCTGGTCGTCGAGCTTTTCACCTCTGTTCTCTATCGAAACAAGGGCGCGTATCTGGTCGGGCGCATTTTCACGCGAGACGAACAGTGGCCGCTGGTGATTCCACTTCTGCACCGCGAAGGTGAGGGGTTGGTTGCCGACGCCTTGATCACAGATGAAGCGGAGGTTTCGATCATTTTTTCGTTCACCCGCTCGTATTTCATGGTCGAGGTATCCATTCCCGCGGAGTTCATCGGCTTCCTCAGGCAGATAATGCCAGGCAAACATGTCGCTGAGCTGTACACCTCGATTGGTTTCTACAAGCACGGAAAGTCTGAATTCTACCGCTCACTGATCAATCATCTGGCGACCACTGACGACCGCTTCGTCATGGCACCAGGCGTTCGCGGCATGGTGATGAGTGTGTTCACGCTGCCCGGTTTCAACACCGTGTTCAAGATCATCAAGGATCGCTTCTCTCACGCCAAGAACGTCAATCGCGCCACGGTGATCGAGAAATATCGGTTGGTGAAGAGCGTTGACCGGGTAGGGCGGATGGCCGATACCCAAGAATTTGCTGATTTCCGCTTTCCCACGTCCAAGTTCGATCCAGAGTGCCTGGCTGAGTTGCTGGAAGTCGCGCCGTCCACAGTGGAGGTGCAGGGCGATACCGTGCTTGTGCGTCACTGCTGGACCGAGCGACGCATGACCCCGCTGAACCTTTATGTGGAGAGCGCCAGCGAACAGCAAGTCGAGGAAGCACTAGAAGATTATGGACTTGCAATCAAGCAACTGGCGGCGGCCAATATCTTTCCGGGCGACATGCTGCTTAAG
Source organism: Stutzerimonas zhaodongensis (assembly GCF_003696365.1). Classification (GTDB taxonomy): domain Bacteria; phylum Pseudomonadota; class Gammaproteobacteria; order Pseudomonadales; family Pseudomonadaceae; genus Stutzerimonas; species Stutzerimonas zhaodongensis. The sequence continues at coordinate 60,548 of NZ_RFFM01000002.1, read as the reverse complement.
AATTTTGGCGTAACCCGGCACGGGCGCGTGGTGTTCTACGATTACGACGAGATCTGCTTTCTCACTGAGGTGAATTTCCGTTACATCCCTGAAGCTCGTTATCCAGAGGACGAAATGTCATCGGAGCCTTGGTATTCAGTCGGGCCGAACGATGTATTTCCCGAAGAATTTCCGCGCTTCCTGTTTGCAGACCTCAAACAACGCCGCCTTTTCGCCAAACTTCACGGAGAGCTGTACGACGCCAATTACTGGAAGGGGCTTCAGCAGGCAATCAGCGACGGCAAGGTTATCGACGTGTTTCCCTATCGTCGCAGGCAGGAAGCGATTCAATAGAGAGGGGGACACGAACGCTTCGCGGCGGCAAGGGTCGTTATTATCAAGGGACGGATGAACGATGAAGTGTCTGAACAATCTGCAACACCTGCCACAGGCGGCGCTGCGAATGTTGGGTTATGCTGATCTCGAAGTCCCGGGCTCCACCAAGACCCGTATCAAGCAGGAGGGGTTAGACCATGAAAGCATGGCTCAATAGTGTGTGCTGGAATCTGGCAGTGGCGCTTGGGTTTGTCGAACCGCCTCGGTTGCAACCTATACCGGTGCGTGCTCAACGTGACAAGGCAGCGGCCCAGCGTCGCTGACCAAATGCGAGCCGGGCGCTGAGTATTCAACGTCCCGGCATCACTGGCCCACCTTTTTCGATGGCTCGCTGATAGGCGGGCCTTTCTCGTATGCGCTGCAAGAACGCTGTCAGGTTCGGGTAGCGCTCATCCAGCCCTCCGCGTGACTGTGCTGCTTCAAGCGGGAAGCTCATCTGAATGTCCGCAACGCTGAAGTCCTTTCCAGCGAACCACTGTCTTTTGTCCAGTTCGCTTTCCATGTAATCAAGGTGCAGCTTTAGCTGAGGCCCTATGAATGCCTGGTTGGCGCCTTTGGCAATTGCACGGGCCACGGGGCGGATGAAGAACGGCATTGGGCCGTTGGATATCCGATTGAATACCAGCCTCAGCAACAAAGGCGGCATGGCCGAGCCTTCGGCATAGTGCATCCAATAGCGATAGCGCAGTTGGTCCGCCGTATTGGCAGCAGGAGCGAGGCGACCTTCGCCGTAGCGTTCAACCAAGTACTCAAGAATGGCGCCTGACTCGGCTAAGGTCAATTCGCCGTCAGTAATGACTGGTGATTTGCCCAGAGGATGCACTTTTCTCAGCTCGACCGGTGCCAGCATCGTGTTCGGATCACGAGCGTAGCGCTTGATTTCATAAGGCAGTTGCAGCTCTTCCAGCAGCCACAGCACGCGTTGCGAACGGGAATTTTCCAAATGGTGCAGGGTGAGCATCTATATCTCCTTGGGGTGGTGACCGCGACTAGCTTAGTTCACCCTCCCTGGCTTGTACCCGTATGGCAAAATTCGTCCCCCATCAGGAGGAAGTTATGCCACGTCCGCAGTGTGCCCGCTGTCAGCGCCCCCAACGCCACTGTCTGTGTCCTTTGATTCCGTCGCTGCCCAGCAAAACCTCCGTGCTGATCCTGCAGCACTCGAGTGAGTCCCGGCATGCATTGAATACAGCGAGACTTGCAGTGCTAGGGCTGCTAAACGCAGAGCTGCGAATCGGTGAGCAATTCGATAAAGACCTTCCTATGGACGACGGGGTGGAGAGCTATCTGTTGTTTCCTGGCGAAGATGCGCTGTCACTTGAGGAGCTGGTAGAGCGGCCCGAGCCGCGTAGGTTGATCGTTCCGGACGGCACTTGGCGCAAGGCGCGCAAGGTGCTGCATCTCAACCCACGCTTAGCCAGTCTTCCACGGGTAGCTTTACCTGAGGGGCTCGTTTCTCGTTATCGCCTGCGCAAAGCACCGATGCCTGGTGCGCTGTCGACGATAGAGGCAATCGTGGTGGCGCTTAACAGTCTTGAAGGTGGCATCCGTTTCGAAGCGTTGCTCAAACCATTCGAGGCTTTGATCGACGCGCAGATCGAGGCCATGGGCAGCGACGTATTTCAGCGCAATCACTTGCCTTTAAAGGGCTAGAGGAGTTGTCAGCGGGTCGGCAGCGTTCGCAAGCGGAGAATGTAGAAGGTTACCAGCGTCGCGCTTAGCAGCATGCCGAACCGGGCCCAGGCCAGCGGTACGAGCCAGCAGGAAAACCCGATGCTAAGCCACATCATGACGATTGCGTATATCTTGGCCTTGCGCGGTATCCCGTTGCCTTCCAGATAGTCCTTGAACCACGGGCCCAGCCACGGATGCATGACGAGCCAGTTGTAGAAGCGCCGAGAGCTGCGTACGAAGCATGCCGCGGCCAGGAGGAGAAAGGGTGTCGTCGGCAGAACAGGAAGGAATATTCCGATAACCCCGAGCGCAACGCTTAGCCAACCGATCCCCAGTAGCGCGTAGCGCACTACCGGGTTGCGATACGTTGGAATATCGCGGTGAGCCAAGAGGGGGCCGGCGTCAGTGCTTGCGTGGTTTGAGAAGTGCGGGCTTCTCTTCGGGAGCGTGGCAGATCAGATACAGAGCTGTAAGGATCTCCGGAATCTGCGAAACCATCTCCGCGACCAGGTCAGGGTCAGTGGCTATGTCGCTGAACTCGGGCTGCTCGTCGAAGAGCCCAGAGCCGACCATGATCGGTAGCAGCAGCTCGCTGACTTCCTCTTCGGAATCCTCGAACCATACTGATTCACGCATGAACACCCCTTCCATGAAGCCGATGCACCAACCCCGCAGATCGGACTCGTCAGGCTCGTCGCCCATCTCTAGGTCGCAGGGCAGCTCCATGTCTTCGTCGCTGGCGAGTTGTCGAGAGATATGTGCCTTGAGCTGAATGAGCGTCGCCTCGATCGATTCCCTCTCGGTATCGTCCGCGTATTTCGGCGGCTCGGCGAAAAGCGCATCTATCCACTCCCGCTCCGGCACCTGCTCGGAGCAGATGCACAAGGCGGTCAGGTAGCCGTGCGCGGCGATGTAATCGAGCGCCTCTTCGTGCAGATCATCTGCATCCAGAAACACTTGCAGGCGGGCGAGTTGCTCGGCGAATGACATCGGTGGCTACCTTGGAGAGAAAACAGCGCTGATTCTAGACGAGCTATGGTTCCCCGGCTACCGCGCAGCCGGATGGTTGACGCGGCGACGGACATTTCTCGCCCATTCGCCTTCGACAGATGAACAAATGGCGTCGGAGTTCCGCGACACGGCTTCCGACCCGGTTATCGCATCGACGAAGGGTTCTGCCTGAACCCCGCCGCCGTGTCGCGTATACTCGCGCGTCTTGTTTCGGAGACCGGCATGCTCGATCAGGCACAGCGCATTCTCAAAGATGTATTCGGCTACGACGCGTTTCGTGGCGACCAGGGTGCGATCATCCAGCGTGTGGCAGATGGCGAGGATGCGTTGGTGCTGATGCCCACGGGCGGCGGCAAATCGCTTTGCTATCAGGTGCCGGCCCTGCTTCGCGATGGCCTGGCCGTCGTGGTGTCGCCGCTGATCGCGCTGATGGACGATCAGGTCGCCACGCTGGAAGAGCTCGGCGTTTCTGCTGCTGCGCTCAATTCGACCCTGACGCCCGAGCAGCAGCGTGACATCGCCGATCGCTTGCGCCGCAACGAAATCAAGATGCTCTACCTGGCGCCGGAGCGCCTGGTTCAACCGCGCATGCTGGCCTTCCTGCAACGTCTGCAGATCGGACTTTTCGCCATCGACGAAGCGCACTGCGTATCCCAGTGGGGGCACGACTTCCGCCCCGAGTATTTGCAGCTGGGTCAGTTGGCAGAATTTTTCCCCAGCGTGCCGCGGATTGCGCTGACCGCAACCGCCGACAAACGTACCCGGGAAGAAATCGTCCAGCGACTGCATCTGGAGAAAGCCGAGCGCTTTCTCTCCAGTTTCGACCGGCCAAACATCTTCTATCGCATCGTGCCCAAAGAGCAGCCGCGCAAACAGTTGATGGCGTTTCTGGCGGAGCGTCGCGGCGATGCTGGCATCATCTATTGCATGTCGCGCAAGAAGGTCGACGACATTGCCGCCTTTCTCACCGAGCAGGGTTTCCCGGCGTTGCCTTATCACGCAGGCCTGCCAAACGAGCTCAGAGCCTTCCATCAGAAGCGCTTCCTTAATGAGGAAGGCCTGATCATGGTGGCAACCATTGCGTTCGGCATGGGCATCGACAAGCCTAACGTCCGTTTCGTTGCGCATCTGGATCTGCCCAAGTCCCTTGAGGCCTATTACCAGGAGACCGGCCGCGCGGGTCGGGACGGTCTGCCGGCAGACGCCTGGATGGCCTACGGGCTGCAAGACGTGATCTTTTTAAAGCAGATGCTCAACAATTCAGAGGGCGACGACCGACACAAGCGCATCGAGCAACACAAGCTCGACGCCATGCTTTCTCTGTGCGAGGAGACCCGTTGCCGCCGCCAGGTTTTGCTCGCCTATTTCGACGAGCAAATGCCTGAGCCATGCGGTCATTGCGACAACTGCGTCGACGGCGTCCAGACCTGGGATGCGACCGAGCCGGCCCGACAGGCGCTGTCGGCCATCTACCGTAGCGGCCAGCGTTACGGCGTCGGGCATCTCGTGGACATCCTGCTGGGCCGCGACAACGAAAAGATTCGCAGCCTCGGACATCAGCACCTCTCTGTATTCGGCGTTGGCAAAGGGTTGTCCGAAGGTGACTGGCGTTCGCTATATCGTCAGCTTGTTGCGCGTGGGCTGGCCGATGTGGACCTTGAGGGCTTCGGTGGTCTGCGTCTGAGCGACAGCTGTCGTTCCTTGCTACGCGGCGAAGTGACACTGGAGCTGCGCCGTGAACTGACGGCAAAGACTCCCAAGTCTGCCGTCAGCGCAGCCAGCCAGCTGGTGCGCAGCGAGGAGCGCGAGACCTGGGAGGCGCTGCGGACCCTGCGCCGCAAGCTGGCCGAAGAGCATGGCGTACCACCCTATGTGATCTTCCCCGATGCGACCTTGCTGGAGATGCTGCGTAGTCAACCCGGTACTCTGGGCGACATGGCGCGAATCAGTGGTGTCGGGGCACGCAAACTGGAACGCTACGGCCAGGCGTTTCTGGAAGTGCTGCAGGGCGATGCAAAAGTAGTCAGATCGCCCGCTGATATTCGTCATGAGCTGATCACGCTTGCCCGTGCAGGGATGACGCCAGCGCAGATCGCCCGGCAGCTGGACTGCAGTGAAAAGAACGTTTACGCCATGCTCGCTGAAGCTATCGGTCAGCAACAGCTCAGTCTGGAACAGGCGCTGGATCTACCGGAGGACCTGCTGAGTGAAATCCAGGAGGCCTTCCTTGACGGGGAGGGCGAGCTACCGCCGGTTGCGGCAGTCGCAGAGCAGTTCGCCGGGCGTGTGCCCGAGGCAGTGCTGTTCTGTGTTCGCGCGTCCTTGCAGGCCGAATTCGAACTTTGATTCGCAAATGGGAGCGACCTGCTGTCGCTTCGCTTGGACGGCACGCGCTCTGGCGCGGTGCTTTGCAACACAGGGTTACGCACCCCGCCAATAGTGGTCTTGCCTGTATCCGGGAGCTGTGGTTAGCTCGCTAATAATTAGTATTTCCGGAAAGACTGCTCCATGTATCCCGACCAACACCGCTTCGCGATGCAACTCGCACAACTCTCGCGTGGCTGGCGCGCTGAACTGGACCGTCGGCTGGCCGATCTAGGCCTTTCACAGGCCCGCTGGTTGGTTTTGCTGCACCTCGCACGATTCGATCACGACCCCACCCAGCGCGAGCTTGCACAGAGCGTGGCAGTGGAGGGGCCTACACTGGCGAGGTTGCTCGATAGTCTAGAAGCGCAAGGGCTGGTACATCGCAAACCGGCACCCGGAGATCGGCGAGCTAAACTGATCACCCTTGGCGCCCCGGCCCGCCCGCTAATCCAGAGAATCGAAGCGATCTCTACCCAAGTCCGGCAGGAGCTGTTCGATGGCATCGATGAAGCCGATCTGCGCAAGTGCCAGCAGGTGCATGAACGGATCCTGGCCAATCTCGTTACAGCCAAGCGCTAACGCACCGCCGCGAGCCTTTGCCAAGCTGGGCATAACTACGCACCGGCGTACGCCCCCAGCAGCTCGGTACAGCACTTAGTCTGTTCTGGCTACCCCGGTCCGCCACCGTTTGTCTTCTGCAGCTAGGCTGCGCCATTGCGTGATGGCACAATGCCTTCAAGCGCTAGCCGACGAACTGCATCAACCTTTTGCCGATTCAGTCGATAACCGCGTCACAGTTCAACAATCGAACAGTGGACCCGGCGAACACACGCCCGGCCGCTCGCGGAGATGCCATGGCACTAGGTCGTCGAGTCTTGTTAACCGTAGCTTTCGGCTCGCTGGTCTATTCGGGCGTGGCATCGGCGCTGGGAATGGGTGATATCACACTCCATTCTGCGCTGAATCAACCACTGAGCGCTGATATCGATCTGCTGGACGTCGGCGATCTGTCGGCGGACGACGTCCGCGTCGTGCTGGCCTCCAGCGCTGATTTTACGCGCTCGGGTGTAGAGCGCGTGGATTTCCTTCAGGACCTCAATTTCACACCTGTGATCGATGGCCAGCGCAGCCGCATTCAAGTGGTTTCCAGCAAGCCGGTGCGTGAGCCATACCTTAATTTCCTGGTCGAGATCACCCGGGCCAAGAGCCGGATGCTTCGGGAATACACGGTGCTCCTCGATCCCCTGCCAGGCATGCCGGATGCGGTGAGTGAAGTGGCTGCCAGTGTTCCACAAAGCGTCACTTCTACCTTGCGCACCGAACCGTCGCGTTTCGTTCCTCCAGCCGAACTTCCTCAAGCGGGGCAGGGCAAGCGTCACCGGGTCGCGGATGGCGAGAGCCTTTGGACAATTGCCAGTCTTTACGCGGGCGGCGCTCGGGGGACCCAGGCGCAGTTCATGCGAGACATCAAAGCATTGAATCCAGAAGCGTTCGCAGGCGGTGATGCTGCGCGTATCAAAGCCGGTGCGAACCTGCTCCTGCCGGATTCGGCTGAGCCGGCAAAGGCTGCGATCGCTGAGCGTGAACCGCTGGCCGAGCCCCTTGAATCACGGCCGGCTACTGTTGCTATGGCAGGCGACGCGGAGCCAGTGGACGACCAAGTCGCGAATCTGCGGCGCCAGCTCTTCGAAGAGCTCGCCGCCAGCCGCGAGGAAAATCAGCAGCTCAAGCAAATGCTGATGGACATGCAGGTTCAGATGGAGACGGTAACTGCCCAACTGGTCGAGCAGAGAAGTGCGCAGTCCGCTGCACCTCAGCCGGTGGTGCAAAACGTGACCCAAGCAGTGGCAGAACCGACTCCCGCAATGATGTCGGTCGAGTCAACTCCGCCGTTGAGGTGGCAGGACTGGGCGTTGCCAAGCGGTGCGGTGCTGGCAACCCTCTTACTTGGGGCGCTCTGGCTTGGTCGACGGAACAGACCCAAGGCACTCGAGCCGGAATTCGTAGCACCCGTGCAGGCGCAGCGTGTGCCCAACGCGGCCACACAAGCTGCAGTGGAAATGCCGCGTCAGCCCGCGCAGGCCTCTGTCAGCGAGACAGATGTCCTTGAAGCAGCGGACATCTACATCACCTATGGCCGTCGCGATGAGGCGCTCGATGTACTGCAGCGCGGCATCGAGCGCACGCCTGATCAGTTGGATATACGCCTCCGCTACCTCGGGCTTCTGGCCGAATCTGGCGATGTTGAAAGCTACAGCGCGGCAGCTGCCGGGTTCTTGCACGTTGGCGGTGCGCGTGCGCAGCTCGATCAGCTGCTGGCGTTGCATCCGGCTTTGGCGTCTGCAGTTGCGGCCGCCGAGCCGGCAGAAGCTGAGCCGATTCTGGATCCGGACATAACCTTCGTGTTGAATGAAACGCTGGATGCGGACTTTCTGGATCCTTCGTTCGAATTTGATCAGCAAAACCCATCGGTGCAAGCCACTCGGGTTTATCCGGCGCAACCACTAATCGATGGCTTCGACGAAGCCCTGACGCTAGGCGAATTGCCGTCGCTGCTGGGAAATTCAGAAACTGTCGAGGTGAAACCGACGGCCGAGGAACTACGGCAGCTCGAGCCGAACCCGGAGCATCTGATACGGCTCAACCAGGCCGTTGCTTACATAAAGCAAGGCAACATGGAAAGTGCGTGCATCATTCTCGAAACCCTGGCGACAGAAGGCGACGAAGCGCAGCGCCAACAGGTCAACGAGTTGCTCGCACAGATCGCCTGACGGCCGTTCATGGTCTGGACGCAGTTAGAAGCTGCGTCCCAGGTTCATGTAAAGCGCGCGTTCGGCTTCATCGTTCAGCCCGTAACTGAAGTTCAGAGGGCCGAGGGGTGTTTCGTAACCGACAAAGATGCTACCGGCGTTTATGTAGCCGCTGTCGAATTCGTTGTCGTTGTACACCCGCCCGCGTTCAAGCGAGGCGCCTAGATACAGTGGGAAATCCAGAGGCAGAAATGACCGCGGTGTCATCTGCCGGAAGTAGATCACTCGTGCCAGGCTGATGTTCTGACCGGCCAGGGCGTCTTGCCGAAAGCCCGATAGCTGCCGCGCACCGCCGAGCTGAAAGCTCGATGTGATCACTTCAGCCTCGTCCAGGGTGCGGCCGTATCGACCGCCCAGAACGAACGTATTCACGCCATGGCTGACTGCCTTGTCCAGGTTGATCTCCCACTGCCGGTATCGCTCATCCGAACCGAGCGCAGGATCGTACTGACGTAGCCCTAGACCTATATCTTCTCCTTCGCGAGGGAAGTCGACGTTGTCGAGCGTGTCGAAAGCGTATTGAAGCTGGTAATAACCTTCCTCGAAGCTGAAGTCCGGCATTTGTTGATCGCCGACGCGAATGTTTGCCTCGCCCCAGCTCTGTCCTATTCCAAAGCGTATTTCGCCATTGTTGGAAATCTGCCGTCCCAGGTTCAGCCCGTAGCCGTAGCGTTGCAGCCGATATTCGGCGATGGGGTCGTTATCCAGAATCGCGTCGACATTTCGCGCTTCGGCGATCAGGTTAGGCGCGACGAACCAGCGCGAGCCCGCATCTAGTGGTTGATAAAATTCGCTGAAAAGTTCCTGTCGGTCGCCAAGTTGCAGGCGAGTCAGCCACTCGGCTCCCAATTCGTTGATACCGTTCTTGCGGAAGCTCGCGCCAATGTTGAACGCACTGTCGCCCTGAAAATCATCCGAGAGGTTAATGCCCAGGCGCAGGTAGTCGGTTCCTGAGCGTTTCTCTCGGGTTGTGATCACCAGCGTGTTCCCAGCCTCGCCGTGCACGACGCGATATTCGACCTGGTCGAAGTAGTCCAGTCCGTACAAAGTGCCCATGTCTTTCTGCAGATCCTGCAGGTCCAACGGTTTTCCGGCCTCCTGACGGATGTAGCGACGGATCACTGCGTCTCCAACTTTCGAGTCGTTCTCGATGCGAACGGCAGTGATCAGTGGCGTACGCGGCTCGGCGGAGCGAGCAAGGCTCAGTGCAAGATTGCCACCACTTTCCCGGCGCATGCCGGCGAGTCGATTTTGCAGAGCATCGGCAGCACGGTAACCGGCGTCGATCAGCTGCTCGGCGCGCTCGAAGTCCGTGGAGCCGAAAGCGGCCAGCATCGGTTGGACCAGAATGTCCTCCTGACGCAAGGTCGCCAGCTGCGCTTCCGAGTTACGCCGGGTCATCATGGTGATGGACTGGTTGAGTACGTCAACGACGGTCAGCAGTTGCTCACGGGGCTGCAAAGGCGTGCCGATGTCGACGACGATCAGTCGATCCACGCCCATGTCCCGCGCGACGTCCATGGGAATGTTGTCGACCATGCCGCCGTCCACCAGCAGTCTTCCATCGATCTCTACCGGAGCGAAAACCGCTGGGATCGACATACTGGCCCGGATGGCCTGGGGGAGGTGACCGTTTCGAAATATCACCTTCTTGTCATTGGCGATATCGGTTGCCACAGCACGGAACGGAATAGGAAGCCGATCGAAGTCCCGTGTATCGCTGGCATGAACCAGCAATCGCTCGAGCAGAAGCGCCAGATTCTGGCCCTGGATCACACCGAGCGGTAGGCCGAGGCTGCCGTCATCGCGAAAGCTCAGTTTACGCTTGACCAGAAAATCCCGGTCATCCTGCTTGCGTCGGAAAGGGATGTCCTGGCGCGGTGGATCGTCGGAGAGCACTTGTTGCCAATCCAGTTCGAGTGCCAGCTTTTCCAGCTCATGAACGCTATAGCCTGCTGCATAAAGACCCCCAATCACCGCGCCCATGCTGGTGCCGGCAATCGCATCGATCTGCACACCCTGTTCCTCGAGTGCTTTCAATACACCGATATGAGCCAGCCCGCGTGCGGCGCCGCCCGACAACACCAGACCTGTGCTCTGGCGGGTGTCGGCGAAGCTTGAAAGCGGCAGTAGCAAGCAGAAGAAACAGAGGATGCGCAGCATGGCAGTACCGAACGGAAGCACGCGAAAATGGCGGCTATTATAGGCGTCCGATCACCGATCCGAGCGCTCTACCATGGCAGATACCAAGCCGGAAATCGTCATCACCTATTGCACTCAGTGCCAGTGGCTGCTTCGTGCCGCCTGGCTCGCTCAGGAGCTGCTCTCCACCTTTGCCGACGATCTGGGCAAGGTTTCATTGGTGCCGGCCACTGGCGGCACTTTCCACATCAGTTGCGATGGCGTTCAGATTTGGGAACGCAAGCTGGACGGCGGTTTCCCCGAGGCCAAGGAGTTGAAGCAACGGGTGCGCGACCAGATCGATCCTCAGCGTAGCCTGGGGCATAACGATCGGCCTTGAGCGGCCGGCAACTCTCATTGGCGCAGCAGTCAGGCCGAGAGCTGCTCGGTCTGCAATTCTTCGAGCAACAACAGAGCCGCAGCAGACAGCCTGCTGCCACGCCGGGCGACGGCGCCATAAGGTTCGCTACGTGACTGCAGCTTCAGGGGCAGGCGGCGAATAATGCCGAACTTTTCGCTGAACTCCGCGACCGCCAATGGCATCACCGCGACCAGCTCCGGGTCTTCCTGAAGGAGGCTGAGCATCGTAAAAGTAGAAGCGGTCTCAACCGGGTAGCGCGGGAATTCCAAAGCGCACTGGCTGAACTCACGTTCGAGCAGCAGCCGCATGGGCATGTTGGCGGGATAGACGACCCAGCGGTAAATGCTGAGGTCGGCCAGGGAGAGCATGCCTGCGCGCCCAGCTGGGTGGTCCGGGTGAGCCACAATGGTCAGTTGCTCAGGATGCAACGTCAGGGCGTCGTAGGCGTCCGGCCGTTGGCTCACGCTGGTACGGCAGATCGCAAGATCCAGCCGGCCTTGCTCGACCAGTCCCAGCAAACGCGCGCTGGTGTCTTCGACGATCTCCACTGAAAGCTCGGGTTGCTTGCGCCGTAGCCGGCCCAGGGCACGCATCAGCATCGGAACGGCGCCCATGATCGTGCCCACAGAGAGCCGTCCTCCCTGGCCCTGCAGTATCCCGACCATTTCCTCTCGCAGGTGCGCCAGATCGCTGTGGATCAGGCGGGCGTAGCGGATTACGCAGCGGCCCAGGTCGTTTGGCACCAACCCCTGGCTGTTGCGGGTGAACAGTTCTGCGCCAAAGGTGTTTTCGATCTCATGCAGCGACTTGGTCGCGCCGGGCTGGCTGATGAACACCTGCTCGGCGGCGCGATGCAGCGACCCCTGTTCGTCGAGGGCGATCAATAACCGCAGCTGCTTGAGCCGGAGGCGGGAAACGATGGAGGGCAGGGCGGCAATCATGGGATGACTGGAAGTTATCACTCAATCAGAAGCCGTCATTAGGCACCAGCGAGAGCGGTTTTTAAAGTGATCACAACAAACCTCCATGAGGTGGGGCGGCAACACAACAAGAGGAAGGTGCGCATGCGGTTGATTCAATTCGAAAACGAGCAGGGTCACAGGCAGGTGGGCGTGGTTGCCGGTGAGCGCATCGAGGTGCTTGCCGGGGTTGGCAGCACTCGCGAGCTGGCACTGGAGGCAATCCGCGGGCAACGTAGCCTGGGTGAGCAGATCCAGATGGCAGAACGCCAACCAGGCCCGCCATACCGCGACCTGCTCGAAGCAGGCCATGTGCTACCGCCACTCGATCATAGCGACGCCGCTCATTGCCTCGTCAGTGGCACCGGTCTGACCCATCTGGGTAGCGCAGCGACACGAGACAAGATGCATCAACAGGGCGAACAGGACGACGCAAAGCTAACCGACTCCATGCAGATGTTCCGTTGGGGCATTCAGGGCGGCCGCCCACAGTCGGGTAACGTTGGGGCGCAGCCCGAATGGTTCTACAAGGGTGATGGCAGCATCGTGGTGCGCCCGGGCGGAGACTTCCCGGCACCGGAGTTTGCAGAGGACTACGGTGAGGAGCCCGAGCTGACCGGCCTCTACGTGATTGGGGGGGATGGGCGGCCTTACCGGCTGGGCTTTGCCCTGGGTAACGAGTTTTCTGACCACGTGCTCGAGCGCAAGAACTACCTGTACCTGGCGCACTCGAAGTTACGCTACTGTTCATTCGGTCCCGAATTGCGAGTGGGGTCATTGCCAGCCCATCTGGCGGGTATCAGTCGTATTCGTCGCGGTGGTGAAGTGCTCTGGGAGAAAGAGTTCCTATCCGGCGAGGAGAACATGTGTCATAGCCTGGAGAATCTGGAGTACCACCACTTCAAGTATGCGCAGTTCCTGCGTCCGGGTGATGTACACGTGCACTTCTTTGGCACGGCAACGCTCTCGTTTGCCGACGGGATCAAAGCCCAGCCGGGTGATCAGTTCGAGGTCAGTCTGGACGAGTTCGGCGCGCCGCTGCGCAACGGCATCAGCGTTTGCCAACCGGGTATTTCTCCGGGCGGCGTAACGCCACTCTGACGTCCTTCCAGGCGGTTGATAGGCCGCAACACAACCCGGCGTGCACAGTACGCCGGGTTGCTCGTTTCAAGCTCTTCGCTCGTAGCGGACAGGGCGAAGCCTCATGAATCCATGCAATCAGAGGAGACATTCCATGCCCGATATCAGCGGTCAGAACTACATCGCCGGCGCTCGTAGTGCGAAAGGCACAGTCATCGTGCAGAGTCTCGATGCCAGCACCGGGGAGGCCTTGCCTTATGAATTCCATCAAGCCACCGAAGAAGAAGTGAATGCTGCCGCGCAAGCGGCGGCCAGCGCCTATCCTCAATACCGTTCACTATCGGCGAGCAGGCGAGCCGAGTTTCTCGACGCCATTGCCGACGAGCTGGATGCCCTTGGCGATGATTTCGTCGCGCTGGTATGCCGCGAAACGGCATTGCCGGCCGCCCGCATTCAGGGTGAACGAGGCCGTACCAGCGGCCAGATGCGGCTGTTCGCCAAAGTGCTGCGTCGGGGCGACTTCTATGGCGCGCGGATTGATCGTGCGCTGCCAGAGCGCAAGCCACTGCCCCGACCGGACCTTCGTCAGTGCCGCATGGGCCTTGGCCCGGTAGCAGTGTTCGGCGCAAGTAACTTTCCGTTGGCGTTCTCCACGGCGGGCGGTGACACCGCATCGGCGTTGGCTGCAGGCTGCCCGGTGGTATTCAAGGCCCATAGCGGGCACATGGTCACGGCTGAATGCGTCGCCGATGCGGTGATCCGCGCAGCTGAAAAAACCAACATGCCCAAAGGCGTGTTCAACATGATCTATGGGGGCGGAGTTGGTGAGTGGCTGGTCAAGCATCCGGCCATCCAGGCGGTGGGCTTCACCGGTTCGCTGCGCGGCGGCCGCGCCCTGTGCGACATGGCCGCGGCGCGCCCGCAACCGATCCCCGTATTTGCCGAGATGTCCAGCATCAACCCTGTGGTGGTGATGCCCGATGCGCTCAAGAATCGCGGCGATGCTATCGCCAACGAGCTGACCGCTTCAGTCGTGATGGGCTGTGGTCAGTTCTGTACCAACCCAGGCCTGGTTATCGGTGTGCGCTCCCCTGAGTTCGACGCGCTTCTGGAGAAACTGGTCGGTTTCATGAGCGAGCAGCCGGCACAAACCATGCTGAACGCGGGTACGCTGAGCAGCTACGGCAGCGGGTTGGAACATCTGAAGGGCCATACCGGGATCAGCCATCTTGCCGGCAAGGCGCAGCAAGGCAACCAGGCGCAACCGCAGCTGTTCAAGGCAGATGCGCGACTGCTGATCGAAGGGGATCCGCTGCTGCAGGAGGAGGTGTTCGGCCCGACCACCGTCGTGGTCGAAGTTGCTGACAAGGCCGAGTTGATGCGCGCGCTCCAGGGCCTGCATGGCCAACTGACCGCGACGCTGATTGCCGAACCAGGTGACCTGACCGAAGCCGCCGACCTGGTGGCTCTGTTGGAGCAAAAGGCCGGCCGACTGCTGCTCAACGGCTATCCGACCGGTGTGGAAGTCTGCGATGCCATGGTGCATGGCGGGCCTTATCCTGCCACGTCGGATGCGCGGGGTACTTCGGTCGGTACATTGGCGATCGACCGGTTCCTGCGTCCCGTGTGCTACCAGAACTTCCCGGATGCGTTGCTGCCGGATGCGCTGAAAAATGCCAATCCGCTGCGCATCAAGCGCCTTGTGGACGGTGAAACCTCAGACGCAGCGCTCTGAGCGCAAAGCGGCTCACTCGGCTACGGGTGAGCTGCTTTCTTTCGTTCCCAACCCCATTCCCGCTGCGGTAGTGCGAAGCAGATCAAGCACGCCAACGGCGGCTGGCGAGAGCTGGTGTGGGGTTTTGGTGATAATGCCGTATGCCATCAGGCCCTGGTTGAGATCGGCGTCGATGCTCGCGTCAACCTCGATCTCCGCCAACATGCCATAGCGCGCATAGTGGGCCAGCACGTCGCGCGGCAGGACGGTGAGCATGTCGTCCTTCTCGACCAGTGTAGTCACCATCAACAGGTTCTCCGCGTTCACGACCTTTCTAGGCGGGCGCATGCCGACCCTTTGGAATAGCGCATCGAACTCCTGGCGCAACACGCTTCCAGTCGGTGGCAGCACCCAATCCGCAGCATTCAGCTCGGCGCGCGACATGGGGCCTTCAATAAGCCCGGCACGTGCGCAGATCTGTAGCGGCTCCTTGGCCAATGGCTCGAAGTACAGATTGTCCTGGTGGCTGCCAGCGGAGAACCGCGCCACCAGGAAATCCAATTCCCCGTCATCCAGAATCGCCAACAGGTCGCGACTGGACCCGGTGCGGATGGTTATCTCCAGGGCTGGAAAACGCTGTTTGGCAAGGCGGATCACCTCGGGCAGCAGCTCTGCGCAGGGCGTCAGGATGGTGCCGATGCGCACATGCCCCTGTTGCCCGTGTCGCAGAGCGTCGACTTCACTGTAGGCGCTGTCGAGGGTGTTCAACATACGCCTGGCGTGGCGGATCATCGCTTCGCCATACAGCGTCGGGACCACCCCACGTGCATGGCGTTCGAACAGCTCGACGCCAAGCCCGTCCTCCAACTCTTTGAGCAGCTTCGAAATGGCGGGCTGGGAAATACCCAGGCCAACAGCGGCTCGATTGAGATTTCCGGTGTCGCCAAGGGCCGCCAGCAGCGGGATGTGGCGGCTCTTGAGCCTTGCCCGGACGAACCAGTTGCTGTTGATCGGCTTCATTTGGCATATCCATTCATGTATGGGTAAGACCGAAATATATATTTGTTGATAATGCCTTGTCTCCTTAGGCTCTGGTTAAACGAGGGGCGCATGCTTACGGCCTGCGCCTCGCTCGAGATCAAATGCCTTATAAAAATAATTGGAGAGGCAGCTATGCAATCGAACGTCCAACGTTTCGGGTTCGGCCTTGCCGCAACTCTGGTGCTCGCATCTGGCAGTGCCTTCGCCAAGCAGGAATGGAAATTCCAGATCAACGTCAACGCGGGGGACGACGAATATCAGATTGCTCAGCAATGGGCGAAAAGCGTCGGTGAGAAGACCAATGGTGAAATCACCATTGAGGTGCTACCGACCGGCACCATCGTAGGCAATAACGAGACGCTTGATGCCGTTGGCGCGGGCATCATTCAGGGCCACATCACCGATCCTGGCTATTTTTCAGGCAAGAACCCGGCGTTCGCGGTGTACGGCAATATGGTCGGCGCCTGGACCGGCCCGGCTCCATTCCTCGACTACATGCGCAACGCCGGCGGCGAGGAGGGCTACAACCGGCTCGTCGAGCCTTACAACGTGCACCTCATTCGCGCCGGTGCGGTCGGTGCGGAAGCCCTTATCAGCAAGCGCAATATCGAGTCACTCGATGATCTCAAGGGCCTGAAAGTCCGTGCGCCAGAGGGGATGGTTTCCAACATCTTCAAGCTTGTCGGCGCCACCCCGGTGAATCTGCCTACCTCCGAGGTGTACACCGGGCTGGAAAAGGGCGTGATCGACGCCGCCGATTACACGGTGTTCTCGACCAACTACCAACAGGGTTATCACAAGTACGCACCCTTCGCGGTTTATCCGGGCTTTCATTCGATGCCGATGAAAGATATCTCGGTCAACAAGACGCTCTGGGACGACCTGTCGTCCGAGCAGCAGAAAATCCTCGAAGACTCGGTCGATGCCTTCACCGAGCAGCTGGTCAGTGACCTGCAGAAGAAAGACGAGGAGCAGGTGGCGCTGGCGAAACAGAAAGGCGACGTGACGCTGACCTCACTCCCTGAGGACGAGCTGAAGAAATTCCGTCAGTCCGCTCGCGAAGAGTGGGCGCGTTGGCGTGACCGCAGCCCCCAGGCCAAGGAGGCAGTGGATTCCATCCAGGCCTACCTGCAGGACAAGGGCATGCTCTGAGCCGCGTTCAGCGGCAGTCTGTTCGATGACCAACGACACCCGGTATAGCCGGGCTGTCCGAGGAGTTTCGCTGTGAAAAAACCCCAACCCTCGTCTGACGATCATCTCGACGCCTTTGCCCCCGAGCCCGGGCAAGGCGTTCTCGATCGCGGTATCAGACGCGGTGGTCAGCTGATTGCCTGGCTGGTATTCCTGGCAATGCTGGTCAGCGTGTTCGAAGTTGTCATGCGCTATGGCTTCGGCGCGCCCACCGACTGGGCGCACGAGACCACCACGTTTCTGGTCGCCAGTATCTTTGCGCTGGGCGGGCCCTACGCGCTGGCCACCAATCGGCATATCCAGATTCGCATCCTGCTTGACCGGCTTTCGCCGCGTAAGCGGAGCTGGCTGGAACTGCTGAATCTGGTGTTGGGAGTCCTGTTCTGCCTGGCTATCGGCTATGCGGCCTGGGTATTGGCCTATAACGCGACACATGCGCCGGATGGCAGTTGGCGCCTGGAAACCTCCGGTTCTTCATGGAATCAGCCGCTGCCGGCCTTCACCAAGATCGTGATTCTGGTGTCCATCGCGCTCATGGCGGTGCAGCAAGTGGTGCGGATCGCCACTCACCGGCGTGCGCGCTCTGATCTGGATGCGCCCAAATGAGCATCGAGATCGCTACCTACCTGATGATTTTTGCCATCTTCGCGCTGCTGGTTCTGGGCCTGCCGTTGGCCTTTGTCACCGGTCTGGTCGCCGCAGGTTTCACCCTGGGCTGGTTCGGCCCGGTTGGCGTGCCGCTAGTGGCGAGCCGCATGTTCGGTTTCATCACCGAGTATTCGCTGGTCGCCGTCCCGATGTTCGTATTCATGGCGGGGCTGCTGGATCGATCCGGATTGGCGCGCGACCTCTTCAATGCCATGCGCTTTTTTGCCGGGCGGCTGCCGGGTGGCGTCGCGGTGCAGACCATTGTGGTCGCATTCTTTCTGGCCGCAATCTCCGGGATTATCGGTGGGGAAATCGTGCTGCTGGGTGTGCTGGCGTTACCGCAGATGCTGCGGCTTGGCTACGACAAGCGCATCGCCATCGGCGTGGTCTGCGCAGGCGGTTCGCTGGGCACCATGGTGCCCCCGTCGATCGTGCTGATCATCTACGGGTTGATTGCCAGCGTCTCCATTGCTGACCTGTTCAAGGCGGCGATCATGCCCGCAGCGCTGCTGATGGGCAGTTACATGCTCTATGTAGTGATCATGTGCATGCGTTACCCGCATATGGGCGGCGCGCATCTTGAGAAGGACGTCAATCAGCCGCGGCTCACGTTGGTTGAAGCCTTCAAGGGCATGTTCTTTCCGATTGCCATTGCCGGGCTGGTGCTTGGCAGCATCTATGGTGGTATCGCATCGGTTACCGAGGCGGCGGCCATGGGAGCCTTGGGCGTCCTGATGGCAGTGCTGGTACGGGGGGAGTTCAGCCTCAAGCTGCTACAGGAAAGCCTGACGCAGACGTTGGAAACCTGTGGGATGATCGTCTGGATCGGTATTGGTGCGGCCTGCCTGGTGGGTGTCTATAACCTCATGGGCGGCAACCGATTCGTGTTGTCGGCGATCACTGGGCTCGAGGTAGCGCCGTTCGTCATCATATTGGTGATGATGCTGATCTTCCTGCTGCTGGGCATGTTCCTCGACTGGATCGGAATCGCCATGCTCTGCCTGCCGATCTTCGTTCCCATCGTCGTCCAGCTCGGCTACGACCCTGTGTGGTTCGGCATTCTCTTCGCGGTGAGCATGCAGGTTTCCTACATCTCGCCACCCTTCGGGCCGGCAGCCTTCTACCTCAAGAGCGTGGCACCCCCAGATATCACCCTGACCGATATCTATCGCTCGATGGTCCCCTTCATCGTCATTCAGATCGCTGTGCTCGGCCTGTTGCTGTACGTCCCGGCAATCTCGACCTGGCTGCTCTAACCAACCCGAACGTTCAATCTGGCGGGCCCTGTGGCCCATCGACGAAAACAGGTGCATTGCAATGACTGAAAAACGCCCCCTGCGGTCCGCTCAATGGTTCGGTACCACCGACAAGAATGGTTTCATGTACCGCAGCTGGATGAAGAATCAGGGCATCCCCGACCATGAGTTTCAGGGCAAGCCGATCATCGGCATTTGCAACACCTGGTCAGAGCTGACGCCCTGCAATGCGCACTTTCGCAAAATCGCCGAGCACGTGAAGAAAGGCGTGCTGGAAGCAGGTGGTTTCCCCGTCGAATTCCCGGTGTTCTCCAACGGTGAGTCGAATCTCAGGCCCACCGCCATGCTCACGCGTAATCTCGCCAGCATGGATGTGGAGGAGTCGATCCGCGGCAACCCCATCGATGCCGTGGTACTGCTCACCGGCTGCGACAAGACCACGCCGGCGCTGCTCATGGGTGCGGCTAGTTGCGACGTTCCCGCGATAGTCGTCACCGGCGGTCCGATGCTTAATGGCAAGCACAACGGCCGCGACATCGGCGCCGGTACCATCGTCTGGCAGATGCACGAAGCTTATAAGGGGGGCCTGATCAGCCTTGATGAGTTCCTGTCTGCCGAGGCCGGCATGTCGCGGTCAGCCGGAACCTGCAACACCATGGGCACGGCGTCAACCATGGCCTGCATGGCCGAAGCGCTGGGAACTTCACTGCCGCACAACGCGGCGATACCAGCGGTGGATTCCCGCCGCTACGTGCTCGCGCATCTGTCGGGCATGCGCATCGTCGATATGGTGCAAGAGGACTTGAGGTTGTCGAAGGTGCTGACCAAGCAGGCGTTCGAGAATGCAATTCGGGTCAATGCCGCTATCGGCGGATCGACCAATGCAGTGATCCACCTCAAAGCTATCGCCGGGCGGATGGGTGTCGAACTCGATCTGGATGACTGGACGCGCATCGGGCGGGGCATGCCGACCATAGTCGATCTGCAACCTTCCGGACGCTTCCTGATGGAGGAGTTCTACTACGCCGGTGGATTACCCGCAGTCATCCGGCGTCTGGGTGAAAATCAGCTGTTGCCCAATCCCGATGCGCTCACCGTCAACGGTAAGTCGCTGTGGGACAACTGCGCACAGGCCCCCATTTACGGAGAGGACGAAGTGATTCGTGCGCTCGACAATCCACTGCGCGAGGACGGCGGCATCTGTGTGCTGCGGGGTAATCTTGCGCCGAGCGGTGCGGTGCTGAAGCCGTCGGCGGCGACCCCTGAACTGATGAAGCACCGCGGGCGCGCGGTGGTCTTCGAAGATTTCGATGACTACAAGGCGCGCATCGCCGATCCGGAGCTGGATGTCGACGAAACCTGCGTGTTGGTCATGAAGAACTGCGGGCCAAAGGGTTATCCGGGCATGGCCGAAGTCGGCAATATGGGGCTACCGCCGAAGGTGCTGGCCAAAGGGATTACCGACATGGTGCGGATCTCCGATGCGCGCATGAGTGGCACGGCTTACGGCACCGTGGTGCTGCACGTCGCTCCCGAAGCCGCTGCTGGCGGCCCGCTGGCGGTGGTGCGCAACGGCGACTTCATCGAGCTGGATTGTTTTGCTGGTCGCCTGCACCTGGATATCTCTGATGCTGAACTGCAAGAACGACTGGCTTCCTGGCAGGCTCCGCAGGGTTTGCTGTGGGACGGTGGCTACCGGCGCCTGTTCGTCGATCACGTGCTGCAGGCCGATGAGGGGTGCGACTTCGACTTCCTGGTCGGTTGCCGCGGCGCCGAGGTGCCGCGCCATTCGCATTGATCGCCATAGCGCGGCCGTATTTTGTGCGGCTGCCGCTGTCACTGTCGTTCTGAGGCAGGCTGAGGACTTGCGAGCGGAGTTGCCTCATTTTTCGCGGCTGGCGCCTTCAATCGACTGGTGATGACCGAGGCGAGGATGATCAAGGCGCCGCCGATCAGCATTCGTAGTGTGGGCTGTTCATTGAACAGCCACCATGCGAACGCGATTCCATAAACCGGCTCCAGCGCGAAGATAACCGAGGCCGTACGTGCGTTCAGGACTTTCAGACTGGCCACGAACAGGCTGTGCGCCAGGCCGGTACAGAGCACCCCCAGTAACCCGAGCCATACCCAGTCCATGGCCGGAACAGCCGGTAGCGAGGCCCAAGTGAAGGGCAGCAGACACACCAGAATGATGCCGTTCTGCCAGAGGGCGGCCTGAACTGGATCGACGCCGCGCGTCACCGCCCGGTTGAGCAGCGACAGCAGGGCGAACATCAGTCCCGAAAGAATCCCGTAAAGCAGGCCCAGGGTGCTTTCGTTGGCTAGATCGAAGTGAGGTGTGACCAGCAGCAAACCCGCACAGACGAGCGCCACCATGCCGAATTCCACCGGCCGGGTGCGCTCTCGGAACAGTAGCCCTTCAAGCAACAGAGTAAAGGCTGGAAAGCTGGCAAAACCCAGCGTGGCGATGCCCACTCCGGCGATCTTCACGGCCATGAAGAAGGTCAGCCAGTGGCCACCCAATAATAATCCACCAAGCAGTAGGCCTGCTCGTTGTCGGCCGTTAGGTAACGCTCCGTTGCTCTGAAGAAATTTCGCGGCCAGCAGCAATGCGATCACGGCAAAACCGGCTCGGACAAGGGTGATGATGAGCGGCGAACTCTCGGCGAGCTTACCGAAGATGCCGGCCAGCCCGAACATCAGCGCGCCGAAGTGAATGGCGAGCAGCGCGTTGCGATGGGTCATGGTCACCGGACCAAACCCGGTATGGGATGGCGGAACGAAGCAGAGCAAATAACGGACATGGAGCCTCGGTGTAAGGAGCGTGCAGACTTGGGCATCCATGATAAGGACCGCGCGGCGGGCAGTCTGTCGCGCTACCCCCGCGTTTTGTCGCGTGGCTCGCGTCTGAGCACCCGTGGCGTCGAACCGTATTCACGGCTCAGGGCCGCGGTGAAGGCACTCTGCGATGAGTATCCGACCCGTGTAGCTATCTCGCCGATCGGCAGCTGGGTGCTTACTATCAACTCTCGTCCTTCATGAAGGCGCCGTAATCGAATGAACTCCTGAGGCGTCTTACCCGTTTCGTTGACGAAACGATGATGAAAGCGTTGCACGGAAAGGCCCGTCAGCCGTGCCAGATCTCGAACTTCTAATGGGTGTGCCAAATGGCGGTCGATGTGAGCATGTATCGCGTCCAGAGGCAGCGGGGACCTACGACCAATCGGTTCGCAACCTGAGGCCAAGCTTGCCAGCAATAAAACAGCGCCTTGCTCGGCGATGATGGGGTCATTGATCGGGCTTGCTGAAAGCCAGGTCACCAACTGGTTTTGCGTTGCACTCAGGCGCAGCGCTGCAGCTTGATCAAGCATGCGCCGTGCGGAGTCGGCGTGATGCCCGAGGCGAGTGCGCATCCAATCGAGATCAGGCAAATCCACCACAAGACAAAGGCTGCCGTTCACACTGTCGCAAGCGTGTTGAGCAGCGCTTGGCACCACTGCGAGCAGCTGTTGATGGATGCGACTGCCGCGGCCATCGATTTCGAAGTCCAGTTGTCCTTGAAGCCCGAATACCAGCTGAGTGTGCTGATGGCTGTGGATAATCTGGTCTTGGTTGTAATGCCGCAGCGACAGGATCGGTGGCATGGTGTCCTCGGCTGCTTGTGATGGAGTGGCCATCAGGGCTGGCCGAATATGCAGTCGCATCTCATCCAGCCAATGTCGGTTACTACATGATCACCTTGTCACGCAGTTTGTCGGCCGCCTGATTGAGCGCCTGGATGACCCGCTCCTTGTCGAAGTTCTGCACGCCGTTGGTATCCAGGTACATCGAAAAGCCAGGCAGCTCGTGCTCAACGAAGCTATTGGTCGCACCCAGATCGCGCCGGAAATCCACGACCTGGTAGATCTGAACTGGACGTGTAAAACCTTTGACGGTGATCTGCCCCTTGTCGCGGCACATGATGACGTCTTTGACCAGCGAATAGGTTTCGTGGGAGATCAGGATTTCGCCTGCCTCGGCTGAGCTCTCCAGCCGGCTGGCCAGATTCACCTCCCGACCGATGATGGTGTAGTCCATGCGCGTGTCAGCACCGAAGTTACCGACAGTGCAGTAACCAGTGTTGATGCCCATGCGAATTTCCATCGGTTTGGTGATGCCCTGGGCACGCCATTGCTGCCGGAGCACCTTCATGTGCTTGCGCATGGCGATTGCCATCGAGACGGCCGCTACGGCGTCCTTTTTCGCTCCCTGGCTGGCCGGGTCGCCAAAGAACACCATCACGCAGTCGCCAACGAACTTGTCGATGGTCCCGCCGTATTTGAGCGTGATCTTCGACATTTCATTGAGATAGGTGTTGAGCAGATCGGTGAGAGCTTCCGCTTCCAACTCTTCAGATAACTCGGTAAACCCCTTGATGTCGGAGAAGAACACCGTGAGTTTCTTGCGCTGGGTTTCCAGGCGGACGGTGCGCTTGCCGGAAAAAATCGACTCCCAAACCTGGGGTGAAAGGTACTTGGCCAGGTTGCGAGCCAGCTTTGCGGCTTTCGCCTGCTGCGCTTCCACTTCACTGCGCGCCTGGGCCAGCCGTACACCCTGTTGATGCACGTAGTAAGCCGTGACGCAGACATAGAGCGAAGTGAGCAGAATGCTGACGGCCGACACCAGAAACGATGCGTCGTTGTCGAAGCGCAAAGGCACCAGCAGGCTAGTCAGGCCAACGCCGATAGCGACCATCAGCATCGTCATCAACAGGTTTCGCAGACTGCCGATGACCAGCGCGCTGAAGGTCAGCGTCAGCACAAACATCATGCTCGGCACGAGGGTGCACCCGAGTAGCACGATGCCGGCGCCAGCGTTCAGCGCGTCAAGACACAAGAGCGTCTGCGATGTTCGCTCTGGGTGTTCGCGCTTGAATCGGTAGCTCAGGTGATAAGCGAAATGGGGGTAGAGGAGGGCGTACGGAACCATCCACAGCAGGTTGAGGGCAAATTGCTGGGTGTAGACTCCGGCGGCAAGCGTTGCGGCGCATATCAGATAGGCAAAAACGCGAGCGTAATACTCACGCAGCGGGCGAGTTGCAAGGCCGTTACGCCGTTCACCGGTCACGGTTGACATCGTGGTTGCTATCCCTGAGAAATTCCGGCGCGCTGACATGCACCGTTGAAGGCGACAGCGCGTGAGCCGGCGCTGGCTCGCGGATGATAACCAAGTCGCCACCATTGCGCCAAACCACCCGTCCAATCCGTGACGGCCCGCGGATCGGCCACAGCACCGTAGCGCTTGAATTCGTCAGAATCGTATCTTTCCGGTGAGCATGTCCTTGAGCATCACCCAATCGCCGAGAAAGCTGTAAAGCGGGTACTGGAAGGTCGCAGGGCGATTCTTTTCGAAGATGAAGTGCCCGACCCATGCGAAACCGTAACCGGCCAGTGGAATTGCCAGTAGCCATAGCCACTGCTGAGTGATCAACGCGTAGGCGAGGATCGAAAGCACCAGCAGACTGCCGATGAAGTGCAGCCGGCGGCATGTCGGATTGCTGTGTTCGGCCAGATAGAAGGGGTAGAAATCTGCAAACCGGGTAAAGCGTTCAGCGGTTCGAGTGCTCATGCTGCACCTCCTCTTATTTTGAAACCACAGTCTAGTTTCGCTCGCCACTTCCTGGCTATGGCTCCGCGGGTGTCCACTGAACACCGCGGACAGGTGGTTACGCGCTGCCGGGGTCAAGCCGGCCTATTGAGGGTTGATTCACGCTATCGCTGGAGCGCCGGAACTTGTGACCGGTGAGAATAGCCTTATTACCAATTGTTGCGGCGCTCGCGCCACGCTCATTAGCTTCTACGACGAAGGACGCCCGACTTGGCCAGTAGCCTGCTTGCTCTGATTGATGACATTGCGACAGTTCTTGATGACGTCTCGGTGATGACGAAAATCGCCGCAAAGAAAACAGCCGGGGTACTCGGCGACGATCTTGCGCTCAACGCCCAGCAGGTCACTGGCGTCAAGGCCGACCGGGAGCTGCCAGTGGTGTGGGCAGTGGCGAAAGGGTCGATGCGCAACAAACTGATCCTGGTGCCAGCGGCTTTGTTGATCAGCGCATTCATTCCCTGGGCGATCACGCCGCTGTTGATGCTCGGTGGTGCTTTTCTCTGTTTCGAAGGTTTCGAAAAGCTTGCTCATCGCTTCCTGCATAAGGACGACGATCACCATGCCCAGCAGCTTGATGCCCTGGCTGATCCCACTGTGGATATGGTGGCCTTCGAGCGGAACAAGATCAGCGGTGCGGTGCGCACCGACTTCATTCTGTCTGCCGAAATAATCGCGATAACGCTGGGCACAGTAGCGGCGGCGCCTTTCACGCAACAGATCGCTGTGCTTGCTGGCATTGCGATCATCATGACGGTTGGCGTCTATGGCCTGGTGGCAGGCATCGTCAAACTCGACGATGCCGGGCTGGCGCTAAGCAAGCGTGCCAGCGGGGCGGCGCAGGCAATCGGGCGAGGGATTCTTACCGTAGCGCCCTGGCTGATGAAAACCTTGTCGGTCGTCGGCACCGCGGCGATGTTCATGGTAGGCGGCGGCATCCTCACTCATGGCATAAAGGCGATCCACCA
Organism: Stutzerimonas zhaodongensis; assembly: GCF_003696365.1. Taxonomy (GTDB): domain Bacteria; phylum Pseudomonadota; class Gammaproteobacteria; order Pseudomonadales; family Pseudomonadaceae; genus Stutzerimonas; species Stutzerimonas zhaodongensis. The sequence continues at coordinate 35,269 of NZ_RFFM01000002.1, read as the reverse complement.
CTTCATCGAAGACAGCGCGCAGAACACCGTAGCGCTGCCCTACATAGGCTCGGTGCTGGCAGGGTTGCTGCCGACACTATTAGATGCCGCCTTCGGCATACTCGTCGGAGGCCTGGTTCTAGCGGTTGTAACCCTGGGCGGCCGATTGTTCAAAGGTGGCGACAAGACCAGCGCAGCCTGACCATACTCAGGCTTACTTTAACGAAGGCTTGAACACGGGGGCGAAACGATGGACCCATTCATGCAGGCGGCAATCGATGAAGCTAAGCAGGGGCTCGCTGAAGGCGGCATACCTATTGGTTCGGTGATCGTCCATCGGGGCCAGATCATCGGGCGCGGGCATAACCGGCGTGTCCAGCAGGGCAGTGCCGTGCTGCACGGCGAGATGGATGCGTTAGAGAATGCGGGTCGCCAGCCAGCCAGCGTCTATGCCGAATCGGTGCTCTATACCACGCTCTCGCCGTGCGCCATGTGCAGTGGAGCGATCCTGCTCTATGGCATTCCGAAGGTGATCATCGGCGAGAATCAGACTTTCCTGGGCGAGGAACTGCTGCTGCGTGGCCGGGGCGTCGACGTGCAGGTTGTGCAGGATGCGAGCTGCGTCGAAATGATGCGCAGCTTCATCGCCAACAGCCCCGAGCTGTGGAACGAGGACATTGGCGAGACCTGAAGCTGTCAGTGACGCCAGAACGAGGGCGTCAGCATCACGAGTACGGTGATGATCTCAAGACGCCCTAGCAACATGCCGAACGACAGCAGCCACTTGGCCGCGTCCGGCAGCGTGGAGAAGTTGCCGGCGGGCCCGATGATAGGCCCAAGTCCTGGGCCCACGTTACAGACTGCCGTTGCCGCCGCCGTGAGAGCGGTGAGCATGTCTAGTCCCAGCAGTGCCAGCGCTAACGCTAGCGCACCGATAGTTATTGTGAAAAAGAAAGAGAACGTGAGGATGGATCGTACGATCTCCTCATCGAGCGTGTGCTTGTTATAACGCTGCTTGATGACGGCTCGCGGATGTACGAGCTGCCCCAGGTTGGCTCGTAACAAGGCATAAGCCACCTGGAAACGGAAAACCTTCAAGCCCCCGGAAGTTGAGCCTGAGCATCCGCCTATAAATGTCAGGTAGAAGAAGGCAAGAACTGCAAACTCACCCCACTGTGTGTAGTCGCCCAATGCATAACCCGTTGTCGTTACAACTGACACGACGTTTAGCGACACAATCCGTAATGCGTCCAGAAAGGCATAGTCGGAATGCATCGTCAGCCAGATTGCGAACGCAAAGCAAATGATCAGCAACATGCCCACGAAGCCTTGAACCTGCTGATCATGAACCAATGCGTAGCGATTTCCGCGCACGGTCGAAACCATCAAAATGAAGGGCAACCCTCCTAGTAGCATGAAGCAGATCGCGACCCAGTGAGCGGCAGGTGAAAACTTTGCCATCGAGCTATCAGAGGTTGAGTAGCCGCCGGTGGCGATCGTCGTCATGGCGTGGTTGATAGCCTCGAATGGCGTCATTCCACTGAGCCAATAAGCCACTCCACAGATCAGCGTCAGTGCCAGATAGACGAACAGGATCGACTTCGCCATCACGTGCGAGCGCGGCATCGCTTTTTGCGACCAGTCAGACGACTCAGTCTGGAACAGACGCATACCACCGATGCGCAGCAGCGGCAAAATGGCTACCGCCATGCCGATGAAGCCGATGCCGCCGAGCCACTGCAGCATTGATCGCCACATCAGCAGGCCTGGCGATGCCGAGTCGAGGCCGGACAAGACCGTCGAGCCCGTGGTTGTGATTCCCGACATCGTTTCGAAGAATGCATTGGTGTAGCTGATGTGATGAATCAGCATCATGGGCAGGGCAGCAAAGCAGCACACGATCAGCCAACTGACCGTGGTGAGGAAGTACATATCCCGAGGCCGCAACTGAGTTAGCTCTGGGCGTCCGGGTGCTACCAAGGCTATGCCGCTACTGAAAGTGATCAGGCTCGCCCAGATGAACGCCTGCAGGTCATCAGTGCGATCGAACGTCAGCAACGTGATCATCGGAATGATCATGCTGACAGCGAGTGTGATCAGGAAGATGCCGAGAATGAAACCGATGATGCGCAGGGTCGGCAAGGCCATGTGTTATTGCTGCTCGGCTTGAAAATGAAGGGCGCCATTCTACCCCTGTGGGAGCGGCAGTAAACCGGCGATCGGCTTGTTGGAAAATCTTTCGCAAAGCCCCCGTCGGCCCTCTTCCCAAGTTCTTGGCGATGACTAGAATAGCCGCTCGGTGCCGGCCCTTTGCCGGTTTCTGGGTGTCCGCCTACCATGTCCATCGAAAATCCTTGCCTCACGTGCGGCGCCTGCTGCGCGTACTTTCGTGTGTCCTTCTTCTGGGGCGAATGCGCCTCGTCCGGCGGTGTGGTGCCTGACAACGTGACGGTGCAGGTGAGCCCGTTCCACGTCGCGATGCTCGGCACTGAATCAAAGCCCGCGCGTTGCGTCGGTTTGATGGGTGATGTCGGGTGTGGCGTGCGCTGTACCATGTATGAGCAGCGCTCGAGCACATGCCGTGAATTCGAAGCGTCATGGGTCGACGGTCAGCACAATGCCCATTGCGACACGGCTCGGGCAGCGCATGGCCTGCCTCCTCTGACACCGCCACTGGAGCCGCAGCTTTCCCCTGATCGGGTGGCTTGAGAAAGAGGCGCCACCGAAGCCAGCGAAACTGCACTGCCAACGAACGGGTTGCGGCTCTAGAATGTCCGATTCGTTTTTTGGAGGTGGCTGGATGGAAGCTCTCGATCTGTTGCTCAACCGTGTATCCGTTACGCGACTTTCGGACCCGGCGCCAACGACCGCCCAGTTGGACATCATGTTTCGCGCAGCGCTGCGAGCACCCGACCACGGCCAGCTTCGGCCATGGCGGTTCCTGACAATTCAGGGTGAAGCCCGCGAACGGATGGGCGATGTCATGGCTGAGTCGCTGTTGGTTCGTCAGCCGGAAGCAACACCGGAGGCGGTGCAGAAAGCGCGCAAGATGCCGTTGCGTGCTCCGTTGCTGGTGGTTGTTATCGCGCGAGTCGTACCGCATCCGAAAGTGCCAGACAACGAGCAAGTTCTGGCTGCCGGGTGCGCGGCGCACGGTCTTCTGCTGGCTGCCCACGCACAGGGGCTCGGAGCCGTGTGGCGAACGGGTGAGTTTTCGTACGACCGATATCTGGCGAAAGCGCTGGGCCTGGAGGAAAACGAGCTAATGTTGGGCTTCATCTACCTCGGCACGCCAGACGGGAAGCTGAGGACACCGCCAGAACTTGATCCCGCCGAATTCGTAGGCTCATGGGACGGCCTGCAGTGATTCATTCTGGCAGCCGTGCTGGCTGAGGCGGAGTTTTCAAGGGCAGCCTTAAACTGGCAACGAAACCGCCGTCGGGATGATTTCCCAGCAATAATTCTCCGCCGTGTCGCTCGGCAGCCCGACGCGCGATAGCCAGGCCCAGTCCGTGTCCAGCTGTGGTCTGGCCGGGAGCACGGAAGAATGGCTCACTCAATTGCGCAAGGTGCGCTTCGTCCACCCCGGGGCCATGGTCGCGAATGCTAAGCAGCAGATGTTGCTCATCGCTGCTGGCGCGCAATTCTATCGGAGGCCCTTCCGGGTTGAAGCGCAGCGCGTTACGTAAAAGGTTGTCCAAGGCGCGTTCCAGCATGTCCGTCCAGCCTTGGAGCTGGGTTTCGGTCTCGATTTGAATTTCGATACGCTGGTTCGGCGAAACGATGCGTGCGTTGTCTTCAAGTTGCATGAACATCGAACGCAGGTCGACAGGGCTGGGCGGCCCTGGTTCGGCGTCAAGCCTCGCTAACTCCAGAATCTCACTGATCAGCGCTTCCAGCCGATCACACTCTTTCGCCAGGCGTGGCCAGATGACTTCGCGTTCAGCGGGGGTCGCCCGTTCGGCGAGCGCCAGCGCGATGCGCAGGCGTGCCAATGGTGAGCGCAGCTCGTGAGAGACGTCGCGTAGTAATTGCCGCTGACTGCCGATCAGGCTTTGCAGCCGCGCGCCCATGCGGTTGAAGTCGTTGGCCAGCACGCCCAGTTCATCGCGTCGCTTGGCCAGCCGCGCCAGTGAATTCTGCTGATAAGTGGTCTGCCCGAGATCATGTACAGCGCCGCGCAGGCGATCGAGCGGGCGAGTGATGGAAAGGGTGAGGAGGAGGCTGAACCCTGTCAGCACGACCAGGGCGATGGCGATGGCGCTGAGCGGCCAGAACAGGCTGCCGCGGTGCCACGCCTGCAACTCCTGATTGGGGATCCGATAGATGAACAGGTAGGTATTGCCACTATCAGGACTTGTGTAATCGCTGGTCAGGCGGCGCCAGGGCAGGCGTCCGTCGCGGTGTGCCTGACGCGCTTCGAAGGCTGCGGCGCGAGGGGGGAAGGTGCCACGAATGATGGGTTGTCCATTTTCCGCGAGCACTTGCACATCGACGCCAAATCGGTTGCGGTGCCGTTCGAGCAGGAACTGCGCTGTGATCGGCCCCTGGCGCTCGTAGACCCTAGTCCACATCTCTGCCAGACCGCTGACACCCGGGTGGCGGTTGAGAATCCAGCTGTCCTGATTGAGCGCATGGCCGAGCAGCATCGCCAGGCCTGCCACCAGTGCGATTGCTGACCAGAATGTCGCAAGAATTCGCCAGAACAGTGATCGCACCTGTCAGCTACTCCAAAGCAGAGCCCGGCACCTGCGCGCCTGTTGCTGGCGCCGTGGGCCGGGTGGGTTGTCGTTCAGTCGTCGATCAGCTCTTCTGATCGCGTTCGGCTTTCCACTGTTCGAACTCGGCACGATCGGCCCGTTTGGCTTCCATCTTCTCGTGCATTTCGTCGAACTTCTTCTGCTGCTCAGGCTTGAGAAGGTCGCGCATCTGCTTGTGAGTCTTTTCCTTGCTGCTCTTGAGCTCATCCTGCATGGCCTTACGTTCGGCTTCGGGCAGCTTGTCGAGGTAGCGCTGGGTGATGTCGCGATGATTTTTCATCTGCTCGCCCATCAGTTTGCGCATTTCGGCACGCTGCTCTTTGGTCAGGTCCAGTTGCTCGAAGGGCGCGTGCTTGCCGCCATGATGGCGGTAGCCGCTGCCGTCTGGCATTGCCATGGCGAAAGCTGGAAGAGCGGAAGCGAACAGTACGGCGATGAGTGTCTTGCGCATCGTGGGTATCTCCTGAGTATGAAAACCGATCTCTGGCCATCGCTGTGGATCAGGCTTCAGCTGGCTTCGATCGGATGAGCTCAGTCTAGGGCGCGCAAGGTCAGCGGCCGTCAGGGCAGGGTAAAGGCAGGGTAAAGGCCGTCAGGATGCGTAAAGGTAGCCGCGGCTGCGTAGCGCGACGATGCGCTGGCGGCCATCCGGATGGGGGCCGAGTTTGCGCCGTAGATTACTGACATGCATGTCCAGGCTGCGGTCATACAGCGTTAGCTTACGGCCCAGCGACAGTTGAGCGAGCGCCTGTTTCTCAAGTGGCTCCCCAGGCTGGCTGAGCAATGCTTCGAGAATTCGCCCTTCGGAGAGAGTCAGCGTAACTTCATGCCCACCTATGCTCGCGACGCCGCGTGCGGGGCTGTAACAGAGGTCGCCCAGTTCCAGCTGGGTCGGCGCGCTGGCCGGTTGGCTACGGCGTAACACGGCCTTGAGGCGGGCAGTCAACTCGCGAGGATCGCAAGGTTTGGCCAGATAGTCGTCGGCGCCAAGCTCCAGACCGAGAATACGATCGAGCGGTTCGCCGCGTCCGGATAGCATCAGCACCGGAAGGTCCGGGTGTTCGCTGCGCAGTTGCTTCAGTAGGTCGAGGCCACTGCCATCTGGAAGCATCACGTCTAGCACGACGGCTGATGGCTGATGTTCTGCCAGGGCGGCACGTGCGCTTCGTCCGTCATGACATGCATGGGCGACGAATCCCTCCTGGGCCAGCCAGCTCACCAGCAGTTCGCAGAGTTCCTGATCGTCGTCTATCAGCAGCAATTCGCTCATGGGTCACTCTTGTCGGTTCAGTTCAGCCATTGCCGGCGACGTCGGCCGCGGGTCGTCAGTACGCCCAGCAAAAAACCCAGTACGCCAACGCCGCCACCGACCGCAAACCATTGTTGCTGATCGTTCAACAGTTGTGGCTCCGCCTGCGGACGGGCTTGCAATTCCTCGAGCTGCAAACGAAGCCGATGGTTTTCCTGCCGAAGTCTGGCTAGTTGCGCTTGGCCTGCGGCGCTGGCTGTCACATCCGGGCTCTCTTTCAGAGTCTGGCGCTGTTGCAGATTTTCGCTCAGGCGATCTTCCAACTCTGCCTGTCGATCAGTTGTATCCACAATCGGGCCCTGAGCGGCCGGGGCTTGCTCGGCTTGAAGCAGTGGGCTGGCCAGCATAAGGACCAGCGGTAGGGACAGCAGACCTTGGCGCATCGGAACTCCTTTTTCCTCAACGGGCCGGGGAAACCCTACGGCCAGACTGACCTGAGCGTGTAAGTCGCTCGACTCAGGGGTAAACCTGTTTGAAGGGTTTGACTATTACGTTGCCGTATACGCCGGCAGCCTTGTACGGATCGGCAGCGGCCCATTCTTCGGCCGCTTGCAGGGAGTCGAACTCGGCGACTACCAGGCTGCCGGTAAAGCCCGCGGTGCCGGGGTCGTTACTGTCGACTGCCGGATGCGGGCCGGCCAGAACCATGCGGCCCTGATTCTTCAGGTCATCCAGGCGGGCCAGATGAGCAGGGCGCGCCGCAAGGCGGTTTTCCAGCGAATCGGGGACATCGGTGGCAATGATGGCGTAAAGCATGGTCACTCCTATGATTGTTCAGGTTCGGGTTGCATGTGACGCACGAGATACACGGCTTGGCCTGCCATGAACAGCAAGGTCAGCCCAAGACTGCCGAATACCTTGAAGTCTACCCAGATAGCCGGATAGACGAACGCGACAAACAGGTTGGCGAAGCCGCAGACGAGAAAGAACAGTATCCAGGCGATGCTCAACTGCGCCCACTGCGCCGGAGTCAGCTGGATCGCATGACCCATCATGCGCTGGATAAGTGGCCTGTCACCGACGAAGTGGCTGCCGGCGAAGGCCAAGGCGAATAACCAGTTGAGTACCGGCGCCTTCCATTTCAGTATCGTTTCGCTGTGGAGCGCGAGCGTCAAACCGCCAAACAGCACGCACGCGGCCAAGGTAAGCCACTGGCTCTTTTCGAGGCGGCGCTGACGAATGAAGAATGCCGTATAGACGATCACCGAGCTGGCGATGAGTACGGCCGTCGCGCTGAAGATCCCGCCAATGCTGAAACTCATATCCCAGATCTCGAACGTCTGCGGCTCGAGTTTGTAGACGATGAAGAACAGCAGCAGCGGAACGAAGTCGATGATTTGTTTCACAAGGCAAGCCAGAGGCGGGAGTGGCCGGCATAATAACAAACCGCGCTTTTGGCGAAACGCTGTCCGCCAGCCATTTCCACGACATCGCGCAAGCTTTGCCAAGTTGGACGATTGCACGAGCGTCGGCACTGACGGTCACAAGATGTGTGCCGTCAAGCCCCTGGAGAACCTGTTCTGAATGATTGTTGATCTGCATTGCCATAGCACCGCCTCTGACGGCGCGCTGGCCCCAGCGATGCTCGTGGAGCGCGCTCATGCGCGAGGCATCGAGTTGCTCGCTCTTACCGATCACGACACGGTGGAAGGCCTGGATGACGCCCGCGCCGCAGCGGATTCGCTAGGCATCCGCCTCGTCAATGGGATTGAACTGTCCTGCGTCTGGAGTGGCGCCACCATTCATGTGCTCGGTTATGCCTTCCGCCCTGATGCCGAGGCGTTGCAGCGGGCCATTGGCGAGCTCCACCATGGTCGTTGGCGACGGGCCGAGATGATCGCTCAGCGGTTGGAAACCAAAGGCATGCCTGGCGCGTTGGAAGGTGCCCGGGCGATTCAACAGGAGCTGGGAGACAGCGGCAACGCGCCGGCGCGCCCGCATTTCGCTGATTATCTGGTGCGCGCCGGCCACGTACGTGATCGCGCCGAGGCGTTTCGAAAATGGCTGGGGTCGGGCAAGCTCGGGGACGTCAAGCAGCATTGGCCAACGCTGGAGCAGACAGTAACCACATTGCGCGATGCTGGCGCCTGGATCAGTCTTGCGCACCCCTGGCAGTACGACTTCACTCGCAGCAAACGGCGCCGGCTGGTGAACGAGTTTGCTCAGGCCGGCGGGCATGCGCTGGAAGTGGTCAATGGCATGCAGCCGCTGGAGCAGGTCGGTGGTCTGTCGATCCTGGCGCGCGAGTTCGGTTTGATGGCGAGCATTGGCAGTGATTTTCACGCGCCGGGCGATTGGTCGGAGCTGGGAATGTACCGGACCTTGCCCGAAGATCTGCAACCACTGTGGAGACATTTCGATCATGAACCAGGCGCGGCTGTTGCCGGCTGAGCAGGGAGTTCCAATGAGTCAGTTCTTTCAGATACATCCCGACAATCCTCAGGCGCGGCTGATCAAGCAAGCGGTCGAGATCATTCGCAACGGGGGCGTGGTCGTTTACCCCACCGATTCGTCATATGCCGTTGGTTGTTCGATGGGAAACAAGACAGGCATCGAGCGGATCCGTCGGTTGCGACAGCTGGATGACAAGCACAACTTCACACTGGTCTGCCGCGACCTGTCCCAGCTCGGCCTGTTTGCCAAGGTGGATACTGCGGCTTTCCGGTTGCTCAAGACTCATCTGCCCGGTCCCTACACCATCATTCTCAGCGCTACTCGGGAAGTCCCAAGGATGCTGTTGCATCCCAAGCGACGTACCATCGGCCTGCGGGTGCCCGCGCAACCCATCGCCCAAGCGCTGCTTGCCGAACTCGGTGAGCCATTGATGAGCGTCAGCCTGATTCTGCCCGGCCAAGCCGAGCCGATGAGCGATCCATATGAAATGCGTGACGCGCTGGAACATCAGGTGGACCTGATCATCGACGGCGGTTACGGTGGCGTAGAAGCCTCTACGGTAATCAGCCTGGTGGATGGCGATCCTGAGGTGGTTCGTGTCGGTTGCGGCGACCCCGCACCTTTTGGCGGCTGATCCTTGTTCGCCTTTTTATAACCTACGAAGGAAACCCTTTTGAGCTCCATGGATTCTCAGCGACGTGTAGTTTCCGGAATGCGGCCGAACGGCCGTCTTCACCTTGGTCACTACCACGGCGTATTGAAGAGCTGGGTAAAGATGCAGCACGAGTACCAGTGCTTTTTCTGCATCGTCGATTGGCACGCATTGACGACCGATTATGCTTCGGGCGCCGAGATTGCCCGCAATGCGCAGGACATGGCAGTTGACTGGCTGGCAGCAGGCATCAGCCCCAGCTCTGCAAATCTGTTCATTCAATCCCAGGTGCCAGAGCACGCCGAACTGCATTTGCTGCTTTCAATGATCTGCCCTTTGTCGTGGCTCGAGCGCGTACCGTCCTACAAGGAGCTGCAGCTCGACGCGCAGCACAAGGACCTGGGCACCTACGGATTTCTTGGCTATCCGCTGTTGCAGGCAGCCGACATCCTGGCTTACCGCGCCGGCGTAGTGCCGGTGGGGGCGGACCAGCTACCGCATATCGAATTTGCGCGTGACGTGGCCCGGCGTTTCAATCACCTTTATGGCAGCGAAGAAGATTTCGAGCTGAAAGCCGAAGCGGCTATTCGCAAGCTTGGAAAGAAAAGTTCGAAACTCTATTCAAGTCTGCGCAAGAGTTACCAGGAACAAGGCGATCTCGACGCTTTGAATACAGCCCGCGCACTGCTCAAGGATCAGCAGACCATTACCATTGGCGACCAGGAACGGTTGTTCGGCTATCTGGAAGGGGGAGGTCGGCTGCTGTTGCCTGAGCCGCAGGCATTACTCAGCGATACGCCCAAGGTCTCCGGCCTGGACGGTGGGAAGATGGCAAAATCTGCCAGCAACTCGATCTTTCTGCGTGATACCCCTGCGGAAATCGAGGAAAAGATCAAACGCATGCCGACCGATCCAGCGCGGGTGCATCGTCACGACCCGGGTGAGCCGACGCGCTGCCCGGTCTGGCAAATGCATCAGGCGCATTCGGCCGAGGATGTCTGTCAATGGGCCGAGCAAGGCTGTCGTAGCGCAGGAATCGGTTGCCTGGAGTGCAAGGCGCCGCTGATCGAAGCGATAAAGACGGAGCTTGCGCCGCTGCAGGAAAGGGCTCAGGACTACGAGCAGAATCCGGACTTGGTGCGAAGCATTCTGGCTGAAGGCGCTGAGCATGCCCGCGACGAAGCGCGTGAAACCCTGGTAGTCGTGCGGCAGGCGATGGGCCTGAACCACCGCTAGGGTGCTATGGATCGCCGATGTTGGCTGCCGCCCCTTACAGCACAGTCCCTTTCATGGAGAGATCATGCAGCAACCCCCAGTCGTACCCATGGTCGAGCAGCCCGGCGAACAGCTGCGGCTGGCGCTCGTCTATGGGGAGGCCTTCAATACACTGCCGCAGGATCTCTACATCCCGCCGGATGCGCTCGAAGTATTCCTCGAAGCCTTCGAGGGTCCGCTGGACCTTTTGCTGTACCTGATCCGTAAGCAGAACATCGATATTCTCGATATTCCCGTTGCGGAAATCACCCGCCAGTACATGGGCTATGTCGAGCTGATGAAAGCCGTACGCCTGGAATTGGCGGCCGAGTATCTGGTGATGGCGGCAATGCTGGCCGAAATCAAATCGCGCATGCTGCTGCCGCGCTCGGCAGAGGTCGAGGAAGATGAGCTCGATCCCCGTGCCGAGCTGATCCGTCGACTACAGGAGTACGAGCGTTACAAGGCCGCCTCGGAAGACCTCGACCAGCTACCACGGGTCGGACGTGATCTGCATGTGCCGCGCCTGGATGCACCTGAGGCGCGGGCTCGAAAGCTGCTTCCCGAGGTCAGCCTCGAGGAATTGCTCATTTCCATGGCTGAGGTGCTGCGTCGCGCTGACATGTTCGAGAGTCATCAGGTCACCCGCGAAACCCTGTCGACCCGCGAGCGCATGAGCGATGTGCTCGAGCGCTTGAAGGGCGGAGCTTTCGTGCCGTTTGCGGCGTTATTCACGCTCGAAGAAGGCCGGTTGGGCGTCGTGGTGACATTCATGGCGGTGCTCGAATTGATCAAGGAGTCGTTGGTTGAGCTGGTACAGAACGAGCCCTTTGCGCCAATTCATGTCCGGACGCGAACCGAGGAGTCGTCGCTGTCGGCGGACGTGCTGATGGAGCCAAGCCTGTGAACCTGTCTGAGCCAAAAGATCTCGCGTCTCTGCTGGAGGCTTTCATGCTGGCCTCTGGTAAACCGATGTCGATCGAGCGAATGGCCGAGCTGTTTGAGGAGTCCGAGCGCCCATCACCGACATTGCTGCGCAAAGCGCTTGAGATACTCGAGAAGTCGTGCAAGGGGCGGGCTTTCGAGCTGAAACAGGTTGCCAGTGGCTATCGTCTGCAGGTTCGCGAGCGTTTCTCGCCCTGGGTCGGCCGGCTGTGGGAAGAGCGTCCGCAGCGTTACTCGCGTGCATTGCTGGAGACGTTGGTGCTGATCGCCTACCGGCAGCCCATCACCCGGGGGGAGATAGAGGATATACGCGGCGTGGCGGTCAACAGTCAGATCGTCAAGACGTTACTAGAGCGCGAATGGGTGCGGGTGGTCGGTCACCGCGACGTTCCGGGGCGGCCGGCCATGTTCGCGACTACCAAGCAGTTTCTCGATCACTTCAACCTGAAGAACCTCGACGAGCTACCGCCCTTGGCGGTACTGCGCGAGATGGAGCCCGAACCGCTGCCAGTCGATGTCGAGGACCCTCCTGTTCCAGCAGCGCTGCAAGCCCGCGCCGATCTCCAGCAGGATCCGGAATCGCCGCGCGAGCAGACCAGTTTCCGCAGTCTGCTGGCAGAGTTGGACAGCATGGAAACCGGGCTGAAGACCGACTTCGACGATCTGCGCAGCGAAGCTGAGAACGATGAAGCGGAGACCGAAGAAGCCAAGAGCGAAGAAGAGAGCGGCTTCCCCAGCGAACGCAGCCGAGACTACTGATCAGCTGGTCGGCGAGCTGCCAGGTAATTACCGTAGTCCGGAATGCTCAGCGAATGCGCCTGATCCAGCATAGGGCTGGACAGCAGATAATCTGCGCTGCTTTCGTTGGCGGCCAGGGGGATATTCCACACTGCGGCGACACGGAGCAGTGCCTTTACATCAGGATCATGTGGCTGGGGTTCGAAGGGATCCCAGAAGAACACCAGCATGTCGATCCGGCGCTCGGCGATGCGTGCCCCTATCTGCTGGTCCCCACCTAAAGGACCACTGATCATGCACTCCACCGGCAGTCCCAGGCGCTGCCCCAGCAGCAATCCGGTAGTGCCGGTGGCGAGCAATTCATGTCGCTCCAGTCGAGTTTTCTGTCGCTCGGCCCATTCCAGTAACCGTCCTTTGCAGTGATCGTGAGCAACCAGGGCGATGCGCTTGCGTGCTGGCAGTGTCGCGCTGATGAAATCAATGCGGTTCATGTTCTTCCTTGTAGTGACTGAAATGGGCCGCAGGCCGCTTACGCAGCCTCGTGCAGGGCGCGGCAAGTGTCGAGCATGCGGTTGGAGAACCCCCACTCGTTGTCGTACCAGGCCATCACCTTCAGCAGTCTTCCGCTAACCTTGGTGTGGTTGGTGTCGAAAATCGAGGACATCGGATTGTGGTTGAAGTCGCATGACACCAGTGGTAACGAGTTACAGGCCATTATTGGCGAGCGCTCACTGGCGTTCTGCATGAGTGCATTCACTTCCTCTGCGGTCGTCTCGCGGCTGAGTTCCAGGGTCAGATCGACAAGTGACACGTTGATCACGGGTACCCGAACCGCCATTCCGGTCAATTTTCCGGCCAGCTCAGGAAGGACCAATCCAACGGCTTCTGCCGCTCCGGTCTTGGTTGGGATCATCGATTGGGTCGCCGAGCGCGCACGATAAGGATCACTGTGGTAGACGTCCGACAGATTCTGATCGTTGGTGTAGGCATGGATGGTGGTCATCAAGCCATGTTCGATGCCGAATTCGCGCGACAGCACCTGGGCTACAGGCGCAAGGCAGTTCGTCGTACAGGAAGCGTTAGAAATGATCTGATGCGACTGCCGAAGAATATCGTGGTTGACGCCGTAGACGATGGTGGCATCGGCGCCCGAAGCCGGTGCGGAAATGATTACCTTGCCGGCGCCAGCATCCAGATGTGCGCTGGCTTTTTCGCGGGAGGTGAAGAGGCCGGTACACTCGAATACAACGTCGACCTTGTGCTGGCGCCAGGGTAGCTCGGCTGGATTGCGGATTGCGGTGACGGCAATGGTGTCGCCATTAACGCGCATTTCCGACTCGCTGACCTCGACCTTTGCGTCGAAATGGCCATGCACGCTGTCGAACTGCAGGAGATGAGCGTTCATCGCCGGGCTGCCAAGATCGTTGATCGCCACGACTTGAAGGTGCTCGCGGTAATCCTGGCTGTACAGGGCGCGGAGGACATTGCGTCCGATACGGCCGAAGCCGTTGATGGCGATGCGAATAGTCATAAGAAGGTCCTGGGCGGAATTTGTTGTGGGAATTACAAGATTATTCCTGTCAAAATAGAAATCAAGCCCGAATGTAAGTTGTTTTGTTGATAAAACTACAGATTAAAGCAGGAGTGACGGCATGCACCCGCGGATTCAAGAAGTTACCGAACGTTTGATCGAACGCAGCCGCCCGACGCGCGAACGCTATTTGGCGCAGATGGCCGGTGCGGCGAGCGACGGGCCGCAACGCGGCAAGCTGCAGTGCGCGAACTTCGCACATGGCGTTGCCGGTTGCGCTTCGACCAGCGACAAACAGCAGCTTCGCCTGATGAACGAGGCCAACGTGGCAATCGTTTCGGCTTACAACGACATGTTGTCCGCGCATCAGCCCTATGAGCATTTCCCGGAAATCATCAAGCAGGCCTTGCGTGAGGTTGGTTCGGTGGGGCAGTTCGCCGGTGGCGTGCCGGCAATGTGCGACGGCGTGACCCAGGGTGACCCGGGGATGGAAATGAGCCTCGCCAGCCGCGAAGTGATCGCCATGGCCACCGCTATTGCGCTGTCGCACAACATGTTCGATGCGGCGCTGTACTTGGGCATCTGCGACAAGATCATCCCTGGGTTGATGATCGGCGCCTTGCGTTTCGGCCATCTGCCTGCGGTATTCGTACCCGGTGGGCCGATGCCTTCTGGCATTCCGAACAAGCAGAAAGCCGAGGTTCGGCAGCGCTACGCTGAAGGCAAGGCCAGCCGCGAGGAGCTGCTGGAGTCGGAGATGCTTTCTTATCATAGCCCCGGCACCTGCACCTTTTACGGCACGGCCAACACCAACCAGGTAGTGATGGAAATCATGGGTCTGCATTTGCCGGGCTCGTCGTTCGTAAACCCATACACGCCACTACGTGACGAATTGACCCGCGAAGCCGCACGGCAGGTGACGCGCCTGACGCCGCAATCTGGTAACTACCTGCCGCTGTGCAAGATCGTTGACGAGAAATCGATCATCAACTCGGTGGTGGCCCTGAACGCTACGGGTGGCTCAACGAACCACACCTTGCACATTCCGGCATTCGCACAGGCGGCTGGTATCCAGCTGACATGGCAGGACATGGCTGACGTCTCGGCCGTCACGCCTACCTTGGCCAAGGTCTATCCCAACGGCCAGGCCGATGTGAATCACTTCCACGCATGCGGCGGTGTGCCGTTCATGGTCCGGACGTTGCTAGATGCCGGGTTGCTACATGAAGACGTGTTCACCGTAATGGGCAAGGGGCTCAAGCAGTACACGCAGGAGCCATTTCTGGAGGAGGGCAAGCTGGTCTGGAGAGAAGGACCACAAGGCAGTTTGGACGAGACAATCCTGCGCCCGGTCGAGCGCGCTTTCTCGCCAGAGGGAGGGTTGCGTGTGCTGGAGGGCAATCTCGGTCGCGGCGTGACGAAAATTTCCGCTGTGGCTCCAGAGCACCGCGTGGTCGAAGCGCCAGCGCGTGTATTCAGTGATCAGGCTGAACTGGCCCAGGCGTTCAAAAACGCCGAACTGGAGCGGGACTTTGTTGCAGTGGTGCGTTTCCAGGGACCGAAGGCCAATGGCATGCCGGAGCTGCACAAGCTGACGCCGTTCCTTGGCGTACTTCAGGATCGTGGCCACAAGGTCGCGTTAGTGACTGATGGCCGCATGTCAGGGGCCTCGGGCAAAGTGCCGGCGGCGATTCACGTCAGCCCGGAAGCGCTGGACGGCGGCCCGCTGTGCCGCGTGCGCGACGGCGACATCATCCGTGTTGATGGTGAAACAGGTGAGTTACGGGTTCTGGTTGACCAGGCTGAGTTTGACAGTCGCGAGCGAGTCATGGCGCCAAGTGATCTGGGGATCGGTTGCGGCCGCGAACTGTTCGGCTTTCTACGTTCGGCCTTCAGTCCGGCAGAGAAAGGCGCGAGTGTGTTCACCGAGGAGCTGGAGGCGCTCAAGTGACGGCATTGGTAGGAGACATCGGCGGTACGAATGCACGTTTCGCACTCTGGCGCGATGGTCAGCTCGAGTCGGTGAGGGTCTTGCCGACAGTTGAGTATCCGCGCCCCGAAGACGCCATTCGCGCGTATCTGCAAGGCGTCGGGCAGAGCGTTGAGGCACTTCAGGCAGTCTGTCTGGCATGCGCAGGCCCGGTATCGGGCGATGATTTTGCTTTTACCAACAACCACTGGCGCCTGAGTCGAACCTCGTTTTGCCAGGACCTGGGGCTCAGCGATCTGTTGCTGATCAATGACTTCAGTGCGATGGCGCTGGGTATGACGCGCCTGCGTGAAGGCGAGCTGATCGAGGTCTGCCCAGGCCAATCGGCAGCCGGGCGTGCGCGCCTCGTGATTGGCCCAGGCACCGGGCTCGGTGTTGCGACACTGCTGCCGGTGGGTGACGGGATGTGGCAGGCGATGCCGGGCGAGGGCGGGCATGTCTGTCTGCCAATCGGCACCACCCGGGAAGCAGCGCTGTGGGCACGTCTGCATGAGAAACTCGGGCATGTTAATGCTGAGGCGATCCTGAGCGGTGGTGGTCTGCTTGAGCTTTATCGGACCAGTTGCGCACTGGATGGCGAAGCGCCTCGATTCACCTCTCCTGCCGAAGTAACCGCTGCGGCATTGACTGGCGATGCATACGCCGAGGCTGTGCTGGAACAATTCTGTGTCTGGCTGGGTCGTATCGCCGGCGATAACGTACTGACTACCGGTGCACAGGGTGGCGTATACATCGCTGGTGGGATCGTGCCGCGCTTCGTTGAGTTCTTCGCGCGCAGTGGCTTCAGTAAAAGCTTCCGCGACAAAGGCAACATGAGCCGGTACTTTGACAGGGTCCCCGTGTGGGTGGTGACAGCCGAGTACCCGGGGCTGGAAGGCGCTGGGGTTGCTTTGCAGCAGTTGCTGGAGGGCTCACTCGGCGGCCGCTGACGGCCAGACGCACATACATAACAAGAGAAGGGATGCCAGGTGAACCAGGCTGGACGATCGATTTTGCTGGTCGACGATGACCAGGACATTCGCGAACTGTTGGATGCCTACCTCAGCCGCTCCGGCTTCCAGGTCCGCACGGTGGCGGACGGCGCCCAGTTTCGGGAGGCCATGGCCCGCGATCCGGCTGACCTGGTCATCCTCGATGTGATGTTGCCCGACGAAGATGGATTCAGCCTTTGCCGGTGGGTGCGCGGTCATCAACGTCTGGCCCAGATGCCTATCATCATGCTCACCGCAAGTTCAGATGAGACCGACCGTGTCATCGGTCTCGAGCTTGGTGCCGACGACTACCTCGGCAAGCCCTTCAGCCCTCGAGAATTGCTTGCCCGGATCAAAGCACTGCTTCGACGTGTCAACTTTGGCCAGGAGCGCGCAAGCGACGTGCTGGCGTTCGATGAGTGGCGGCTGGATATGATCAGCCATCGACTGTTTCATCAGGACGGCGAGGAAGTTCTGTTATCAGGTGCCGATTTCGCGCTGCTGAAGCTGTTTCTCGATCATCCACAACAGATCCTAGACCGCGACACCATTGCCAACGCAACGCGGGGTCGGGAAGTGATGCCGCTCGAACGAATCGTCGACATGGCCGTAAGCCGACTTCGCCAGCGGTTGCGGGATACCGGCAAGTGCCCTCGGTTGATCCGCACCGTACGAGGCAGCGGTTACCTGCTCGCAGCCCAGGTGGCCCCGCACCATGACGCGCTCGGCTAAGCGCCGATGGTTGCCGGTCCCGCGCTCTCTGCTCGGCCGGATGCTGCTGTTGACGCTCCTGGTGGTGTTGATGGCGCAGGCGCTGTCGAGCTTCATCTGGGTTTCCCAGTTGCGCGCGAGTCAGATGGAAGGATTGCTGACCAGCGCTCGCAGCGTCGCGCAGTCGATGTCGGCCAGCGTCAGCTACTTTCGCTCTCTGCCGCTCGGCTATCGGCCACTGGTGCTCGACCAGTTGCGCAGCATGGGCGGCACACGCTTTTTCGTCTCGTTAAATGACAAGCCGCTGGACATGCAGATTCTCCCGCCCACCGAGCGCAAGCAGGCTGTGCTTGCCGAAGTGGATGAAGTGCTGCGCGAGCGCCTTGGGAATGACGTGGATATGTCGGTTAACTTCGTAAGCCCGGATGATCTGCGTATTTTCAACGGCGGGGTGAAGCTTGATGAATTGCCACGGTCCTGGGCGCATTACGCGTTGAGTCTCGAGCCGCTGAATCCACCCGTGCTGGTCACTCAGATCCAGATTGCGCCCGGAGAGTGGCTCTATCTCGCATCCCTGATGCCTGCGCCGTACGTGAGCCTGGAAGATGACGGCATTCCGACTCAGCAGCTCTGGTTCGTCTTTCTCACTACCAGCTTTCTGCTGTTGTTCATTGGCATCCTCGTGCACTGGCAAAGCCGACCGCTCAAGAAGTTGGCTCAGGCCGCGCGAGAGATGTCTCTTGGCACCGAGGTAGAGTTATTGCCGGAGCGGGGCGGTAGCGAGGTAATTGAGGTCAGTCGAGCCTTCAACAGCATGCGTGAGCGCATCGGTCGTTACCTTACCGAACGTAGCCAACTGTTCAGCGCCATTTCCCATGACCTGCGCACACCGATCACACGGCTGCGGTTGCGAGTCGAGCTGCTGGATGATGAAGCCCTGCAGCGCAAGTTCAGCCGTGATCTCGACGAGCTCGAATTACTGGTCAAGGGCGCTCTGCAATGCGTCAAGGACACCGATATCCACGAGAACATCGAGCCGCTGGACCTCAATCTCCTGCTCGATTGCGTCACCGAGCCCTACCTGGCGCCGGGCGGCAATGGGCGAGTGACAGTGGAGGGCAGGGCGACAGCGCCCTACGCAGGCAAACCCTTGGCGCTCAAGCGCTGCATCGGCAATCTGCTCGACAATGCACTCAAATATGGCGAGCGCGCGCATCTGCTGATTGAGGACAACAAGAGCACCTTTGTTCTTCACGTCGACGATGAGGGCCCCGGGGTGCCGCAGGCGTGGCTGCAGCAGGTGTTTGAGCCGAACTTCAGGCTTGCGGCCAAGCAGCCTGGATACGGCCTTGGCTTGGGTATCGCGCGAAATATTGCCCATGCCCATGGCGGTGAAGTCAGCCTGCGGAATCTGGAACAGGGAGGTCTGCGCGTGACGCTCAGCCTTCCTCGTCACGATGATTGAAGTCGACCACCACGTGGTGCCGTCATAACGACCCCTCACTTTGTAACGGAGCGGTGACGATTCGATATCCCTTCGTTACCCGGCGCGATGTAACTCGCGCCTAGAATCGGTGCAGCGCAAGCGAAGACTTGCATCGATAACAACAAGAAAGGAAAACCAATGAACGCAATACATCGTCTTGTTACTGCTGTTTCCCTGGCCTCCCTCGTACCCTTTGCTCACGCCGGTGAGGTTGAAGTTCTGCACTGGTGGACGTCGGGCGGCGAGAAGCGCGCCGCAGACACCCTTCAGCGACTCGTGGAAGAGCAGGGCCATACCTGGAAGGATTTCGCCGTAGCCGGCGGCGGTGGCGAAGCCGCCATGACCGTGTTGAAGACCCGTGCCGTTTCCGGCAACGCGCCTGCCGCTGCCCAGATCAAGGGTCCCGATATCCAGGAATGGGGCGAGCTGGGTCTGCTGACCGATCTCAATGATGTGGCTGAGAAAGCCAAATGGGACGAGTTACTGCCCAAGCAGGTCTCCACCGCCATGAAATATGACGGTGATTACGTGGCGGTGCCGGTCAACGTGCACCGGGTCAACTGGCTGTGGATCAATCCCGAAGTATTCGAAAAGGCGGGCGCTACGCCGCCTACCACCCTCGACGAATTCTTTGCTGCGGCAGAAAAGCTCAAGGCGGCTGGCTTCATGCCGCTGGCCCACGGTGGTCAGCCTTGGCAGGACGGTACCGTCTTCGAAGACCTTGCCTTGGCGGTGCTCGGCCCGGAAGACTTCCGCAAGGCGTTCGTCGATCTCGACCGCAACGTGCTGACCGGCGACAAGATGGTCGAAGCTTTTACCGCGCTGAAGAAGCTGCGTGGCTATGTCGACAACAACGCTGCAGGCCGTGACTGGAATAGTGCTACCGCGCTGGTGATGAACGGCAAGGCCGGCATGCAGATCATGGGCGACTGGGCCAAGAGCGAATGGAGCGCAGCAGAAAAGATCGCAGGTGAAGATTACAAGTGCCTGCCGTTCCCCGGAACTGAAGGTAGCTTTACCTACAACATCGACTCGCTAGCCATGTTCAAACTCAGCAACGACGATAACCGTCAAGCGCAGCAGGACCTGGCACGGACTGTTCTGGAGCCTGAATTCCAGCAATTCTTCAACCAGAACAAAGGCTCCATTCCGGTACGCCTGGATCAGGACATGAGCGAATTCGACGTCTGCGCCCAGCAGTCGATGAAGGACTTCAAGTCGGCAGCGCAAGGGCCGGGTCTGGTGCCGAGTCTGGCCCATGGGATGGCAGCATCCAGCTACGTCCAGGGCGCGGTCTTTGACGTCGTCACCAACTTCTTCAACGACCCTGCTGCCGATCCGAAGAAGGCGGCGCAGCAATTGGCTGCGGCGATTCAAGCGGTTCAGTAGGGCTTTGGGTCGCATTCCGCGGCCCTTTTTTACACACGACTGATGCCTTCGGCATCGTAACCCGGCGGCCGATCGATGATCGGCCGCGATGGGAAGGTCATGCCTCGTAATCAGCATTGGAACCGCGTCATGCGATCTGTATTCGTCCGGAGCCAACCATGAGCTCAACCGCTGTCATCACCAAGCCGTCCCGGCTGACCAAGGCCTCGCCGCTCGATGCATTGCAGTCCTGGCTACCCAAGCTGGTCCTGGCGCCGAGCATGCTCATCGTGCTGGTCGGTTTCTACGGTTACATCTTCTGGACGTTCCTGCTTTCGTTCACCAACTCACGCTTCATGCCCAGCTATAAATGGGTCGGCCTGCTGCAGTACGAGCGCCTCTGGAACAATGATCGCTGGTGGGTGGCAAGCAAGAATCTGCTGGTATTCGGCGGGTTGTTCATCACCATCAGCCTTACCATCGGCGTGCTGCTCGCCGTTTTGCTGGATCAGCGTATACGCCGTGAAGGCTTCATACGCACCGTTTACCTGTATCCGATGGCGCTATCGATGATCGTCACCGGTACGGCATGGAAGTGGTTGCTCAACCCCGGGCTGGGCATCGACAAGATGCTGCGCGACTGGGGCTGGGAAGGGTTTCGTTTTGACTGGCTGGTGGATCCGGATCGGGTCGTGTACTGCCTGGTCATCGCTGCCGTCTGGCAGGCGTCGGGTTTCGTCATGGCGTTGTTTCTGGCCGGGTTGCGTGGCGTCGACCAGTCCATCGTGCGCGCGGCGCAGATCGACGGCGCCAGCCTACCGAGTATCTATCTTCGTATCGTTCTGCCGAGCCTGCGTCCGGTTTTCTTCAGCGCATTGATGATCCTTGCGCATATCGCCATCAAGGCGTTCGACCTGGTAGCTGCAATGACAGCAGGTGGCCCCGGCTACGCCTCGGATCTTCCCGCGATGTTCATGTACGCCCACACCTTCACTCGTGGGCAAATGGGACTCGGCGCTGCCAGCGCCATCCTGATGCTCGGGGCCGTTATGGCAATCGTCGTGCCTTACCTGTATTCGGAATTGAGGAACAAGCGCCATGACTAGTCTGGTAGGGCGCAAGCGCCTGACATTTAGCCGGGTGGCGATCTACGCGACTTTGCTGATTGCGGTAGCCGTGTATCTGGTGCCGCTGGTGGTAATGCTGTTGACCAGCTTCAAGACTCCGGAAGACATCCGTACCGGCAATCTCCTGTCGTGGCCCGATGTGATGACCGCTATTGGCTGGATCAAGGCGTGGGACGCGGTTGGTGGTTATTTCTGGAACTCGGTGAAGATCACGGTGCCGGCGGTGATCATCTCGACGCTGCTTGGCGCGCTCAATGGCTATGTCTTGGCCATGTGGCGGTTTCGTGGCTCGCAGCTGTTCTTCGGACTGTTGTTGTTCGGCTGCTTTCTGCCGTTCCAGGTGATCCTGCTTCCAGCCTCATTCACCCTGGGTCAGCTCGGACTCGCCAACACGACCCCCGGATTGGTGCTGGTGCATCTGGTTTACGGCTTGGCGTTCACCACTCTGTTCTTCCGAAATTTTTACGTGAGCGTCCCCGACGCGCTGATCCGTGCGGCGCGCCTCGATGGGGCGGGCTTCTTCACCATATTCGGGCGGATTCTGCTGCCGATGTCGATCCCCACGATCATGGTTTGCCTGATCTGGCAGTTCACCCAGATCTGGAACGACTTCCTGTTCGGTGTGGTGTTTGCGAGCGGTGACACGCAACCGATCACTGTGGCGCTGAACAACCTGGTCAACACCAGCACGGGCGCCAAGGAATACAACGTCGATATGGCTGCGGCGATGATCGCCGGGCTGCCAACGCTGGTGGTGTACATCCTCGCCGGCAAGTATTTCCTGCGCGGGCTTACGGCCGGCGCGGTCAAGGGTTAGGAGAGCGACCATGGCTGCACTAGAACTTTGTAACGTCCGCAAGAGTTATCCCGGCAGCGCCAATGAAACGCTGAAAGACATCGATCTTAAAATCGAGGATGGTGAATTCCTGATCCTGGTCGGCCCGTCGGGCTGCGGCAAGTCGACGCTGATGAACTGCATCGCAGGGCTCGAAGACATTTCGGGAGGAGAGATTCGGGTCGATGGGGCTGATATCAGCTCTGCCAGCCCGAAGGATCGCGACATCGCCATGGTGTTCCAGTCGTACGCGCTTTACCCAACCATGACCGTGCAGGAGAACATTGCCTTCGGCCTGAAGATGCGCAAGATCCCGGCGGCAAAGATCGAGGAAGAAGTATCACGCGTCGCCAAGTTGCTGCAGATCGAACACTTGCTGGGTCGTAAACCCTCGCAGCTATCCGGCGGCCAGCAGCAGCGTGTGGCCATGGGCCGGGCACTTGCGCGGCGACCGAAGATCTATCTGTTCGACGAGCCATTATCCAACCTCGACGCCAAGCTGCGCGTCGAGATGCGTACTGAAATCAAGCTGATGCATCAGCGTCTGAAAACCACCACGGTCTACGTCACCCATGACCAGATCGAAGCCATGACGCTGGGCGATAAGGTGGCGGTCATGAAGGACGGTATCGTCCAGCAATTCGGCACGCCGAAAGAGATTTACAACAACCCGGCGAATCTGTTCGTGGCGAGCTTCATCGGATCTCCTCCGATGAACTTCATCCCCCTTAGGCTGAACAAGCAAGGTTCGACCTGGCGTGCGGTGCTCGACAGTGGGCAGGATCGCTGCGAGCTGCCGCTGCAGCTTGCCGAAGGCGAATCGCTTGAAGGTCGCGAGGTGATTCTAGGCATTCGCCCCGAGCAGATCAGTCTGGGCACCGAGGGAGGCCTGCCTGCTCTGCGCGCAGAAGTGCAGGTAGTGGAACCTACAGGCCCGGACACTATGGTTTTCGTCGAGCTGAACCAGACAAAGGTCTGCGTCCGGCTTGCGCCTGATTCGGCGCCTGCGCCGGGTGTCAGCCTGAATCTGCAATTCGAACCGGACAAGGTGCTGTTGTTCGATGCCAAAACAGGCGAGAGGCTGGGGGTCGTCAGAAACAATGGCTCGACCGGGCAAAATGGCACCGTTACCCGTTTGATGGCCCGATGAGTTCGAGTGGGAAAAAGGCTTGGTCGCGGTATATCTGCGTACCGGCACAGGTTTCATTCGAATGTTATTGATGTGCATGGTTTTTCGGCGATACGGGCGAACACCGTAAATGCCAGAAAGTCGAAACGCAGCTCGCCTGTGCGAGCTTGCGGATCGTAAGGAGAGCCGTGTTCGGCTCGATCCAACAGCAGTAACAACAATAAGAAGCTAATTGGAGCGGATATGAAAAAAACCACACGCCTGGGCCTCGCGGTTTCGCTGGCCAGCCTCGCCATGCCTGTTGCGGTCCATGCACTGGACTTCAACGGATATGTTCGCAGCGGCGTCGGCGAATCGAGCGGCAGTGATTCGCAGGCCTGTTTCCAATTGCCTGGCGCACCTTCAAAGTTTCGCCTTGGTAACGAGTGCGAGCAGTACGCGGAGCTGGGCTTGCGCCATGACCTGGTCACGATGAACGACGGTTCTGTATTCAGCATCGAGGGCATGGCTGCGCTATACAACGAGTACGACCACACGCCCAGGTTCACTGGCGATCATGGCTTTGCCCGCGTGGTGCAGGCCTATGCTGAGTGGAGCAAGATGCCTGCGCTCAACGGCGGTTCGTTGTGGGCCGGACGGCGATTCTACAAGCGGAACGATATTCACATTTCCGACTTCTATTACTGGAACCAGAGCGCCACCGGTGCCGGTATCGAAGATATGGAAATCGGCGGTCTGAAATATAGCTATGCCTTCTCCCGTAAGGACAGCGTGTTTCAGAAGGAGTACATCAACCGTCACGATTTCAACGTTGGGGGCTTCAAATCCAATCCTGACGGCGAGCTGCAGTTCGGGGTCAGCTACATCGATGATCCTGATCAGAGCGACTCCAATAGCGGCTGGGCTGTAACGGCTCAGCATCAGCAGGTTGGCTTCCTGGGTGGCAGCAATACCTTTGCGGTTCAATATGGGGAAGGTCCCGGCACCGGGCTGGGCTACACCGGAGACGTCACGCTTGGTAGCAGCGATAAGAGCTGGCGCGTGGTCGAGTTCTTCGACTGGCAGGTCACGCCCCGTTTCGGTGGGCAGTTCCAAGCTGTTTATCAGAAGGACAAGCGTCAGGATGGCGGCGATCAGGATTGGATCTCCGTGGGCGTCCGGCCGGTTTATGCACTCACCGATCAATTCAAGCTGGTGGCAGAAGTTGGCCACGACCAGATCGATGCTCCGGAAGGAACCCGTAAGCTGACCAAGTTCACCGTTGCGCCAACCTGGTCGCCTGCCGGCCCGGACTTCTGGTCACGTCCTGAAGTGCGTCTGTATTACACCTATGCCCAGTGGAACGATGCGGCGCAGCAAGCGGCCAACTTGATGGCAGCCGGTAGCGCACTGTCTGAAACCGGTGCGTTTGGCAATGCCCAGCACGGCTCCAACTTCGGTGTTCAGGTCGAGTACTGGTGGGACTGATCGGAACGATAGCCAAAATCGCTTAGAACCTCCCGGCAGCGTGGGCCTCTACTTAGCGGTAGGGTCCCAGCTTTACCGGAGGTGGTTTTGGGCGACAAGGCTAAAAATCCGTGCATCAGTATCTGCAAGCTCAAGGACGACATCTGTATCGGTTGCGGTCGCAGCCGGGACGAGATGAAGGCCTGGAAAGGCATGAAGAACAAAGAGCGCAAGGCGGTCAACGAAGTGGCCGCCGAGCGGCTCAAAGGCCTTGGCAAGGCGAAGAAGAAAAAGAAGTAAATCAGTTTTCTTCGGCCGGATAGCGAGTCGCCATCAGGCTCTCTTTGATCTTTCTCAGGTGCGGTTGAAAATCGACCCCACGGCGCAGTGTCACGCCCGCCGCGAGTGCATCGAGCACCGTCAGCTGGATGATGCGCGACGTCATCGGCATGTAGATATCGGTGTCCTCCGGCAGGGGGATATCCAGGCTCAGGGTGCAGACCTTCGCCAAGGGAGAGCCTGCTGCCGTCAATCCCAGTACCGAGGCGCCATTGTCGCGCGCCATCGTCGCTGCCTCGACCAGCTCGCGGGTACGCCCCGTGTACGAAATGATTACGAACAAGTCGCCGGTATGTGCAACCGATGCCAGCATTCGCTGCATCAGCACGTCGCTATGGGCAGTTACTGGCAAGTTGAATCGGAAGAACTTGTGTTGTGCGTCCAGTGCCACCGAGGATGATGCGCCCAGCCCAAAGAAGTGAATCTGACGCGCCTGGATCATCAGATCCACGGCATGGCTGATTGCCTGCGGATCTATCGCCTGACAGGCGCTGTCGAGCGAAGCGATAGTGCTGCCGAAGATCTTTCGCGTGTAAGCCTCCGGGCCGTCGTCAGCTTCCACGGCGCGGCTGACGTAGGCCGCGCCACTAGCCAGGCTCTGTGCCAGCTGGATCTTGAAAGCAGGGTAACCCGCTGCGCCGAATGACCGACAAAACCGATTGACGGTCGGCTCACTGACCTTTGCCGCCTGCGCCAGTGCAGCGATGCTGTAACGCGTGGCTTGCTGCGCATCGCTCAAGATGACTTCCGCAACTTTCCGTTCGGCCTTGTTCAGTTCGTCTAGCCGATTTTTTATCTGTTCCAAGAGATTTTTCATGCGATCCATGTCTCTTCTTTCAAGGGCTCGCGTTTGCAGCGGCTTTCGGCAGCTGTTCATGACGCGAAAAAATCACGATATGTTGTTTTAATAACAACATTATGTGCTTAAAATGTGCGCAACAACCTGTCACGCAGCCTAATTTGGTTAGTATAAAAAACATGCCTGCTATTACTGTTGACGCAACTACCTTTGCTTTGTTCGGCGCGCTGGGCGACCTGGCGCTACGCAAGCTGTTCCCAGCACTTTACCAGCTTGATCGAGCGGGGCTGCTCCATCGTGACACCCGCATCTTGGCGCTCTCGCGCGATATCGGAGATTCAGCGGTACACCTCGATCGGATCGAACAGGCGTTGCGTCGGTATGTCCCAGCGGCGCAGTTAGATGAGGAGACCCTATCCCGGTTCGGCGCAAGGCTGGAATATCTGACAATGGATTTCCGTAATGCCCAGGATTACACGGCCCTCGCTCAGGTGGTGTCGCCGGACTTGCCGTTGATTGCCTATTTCGCTACGCCTGCTTCGGTGTACGGCGCTATTTGTGAAAATCTCGCAGCGGCTGGGTTGGCTGATCAGGCCCGCGTAGTGCTGGAGAAGCCAATCGGCCATGACCTCGAATCGTCCAGAGTGGTCAATGATGCGGTTGCCCAGTACTTCCCGGAGACGAGGATTTACCGAATCGATCACTATCTCGGTAAGGAAACTGTGCAGAACCTGATTGCGCTGCGCTTTGCCAATAGTCTGTTCGAAACGCAATGGAATCAGCACCATATTTCCCACGTGGAAATCACGGTTGCGGAGACAGTTGGCATCGAGGGGCGTTGGGGGTACTTCGATCAGGCCGGACAGCTGCGCGACATGATCCAGAACCATCTGCTCCAGCTCCTGTGCCTGATCGCGATGGACCCGCCGAGCGATCTCACTGC
Organism: Stutzerimonas zhaodongensis; assembly: GCF_003696365.1. Taxonomy (GTDB): domain Bacteria; phylum Pseudomonadota; class Gammaproteobacteria; order Pseudomonadales; family Pseudomonadaceae; genus Stutzerimonas; species Stutzerimonas zhaodongensis. The sequence goes on along the minus strand of NZ_RFFM01000002.1, from coordinate 8,563 downwards.
CGACAGCATCCGTGATGAGAAGGTGAAGGTGCTCAAAGCGCTGGCTCCGATCACGCCCGAGCGCATCGGCCAGCAAGTAGTGCGCGGCCAGTATGTCGCGGGTTCGGTCGGCGGCAAGGCGGTGCCCGGCTATCTCGAAGAAGAGAACTCCAATGCGGAGAGCAGCACCGAAACTTTTGTTGCTCTGCGTGCTGACATCTGCAACTGGCGCTGGTCAGGCGTGCCGTTCTACCTGCGCACGGGCAAACGCATGGGCGAAAAGGTTTCGCAGATTGTCATTCATTTCAAAGAGCCGCCTTTCTATATTTTCGCCCCCGAACAGCGCTCGCTGATCAGTAATCGGTTGATCATTCGCTTGCAGCCGGACGAAGGCATTTCGTTGCAGGTAATGACCAAAGAGCAGGGCCTCGACAAGGGAATGCATTTACGCAGCGGGCCTCTGCAACTCAACTTCTCCCAAACCTACAAGAGCTCCCGCATTCCGGATGCATACGAGCGATTGCTGCTCGAGGTAATGCAGGGCAACCAGAATCTTTTCGTCCGCAAGGATGAAATTGAGTACGCCTGGAAATGGTGTGATCAGCTGATCGATGGGTGGTCACGCATGGGCGATGCGCCAAAAGCGTATCCGGCAGGTTCTTGGGGTCCAGTTGCATCCATCGCACTTATCACTCGTGACGGGAGGTCTTGGTATGGCGATCTCTGATTTGCCGCTTCCGGCTGAAGTCGGATCTCAAAGCTTCAAAGACGCAGCGCATATGGCGCAGGCGCTGGCTGAGCGTGTCGCTCGCGCGCTTGATGATGCGGTGAGCCAGCAGGGCGGGGCGAGTTTGGTGGTATCCGGTGGGCGAAGCCCCATTGCGTTCTTCGAGGCGCTGTCCACATGCGAACTTGACTGGTCGCGCGTCCAGGTCAGCCTGGCCGACGAGCGCTGGGTAGACGTCAGCGATCCAGACAGTAATGAGGGTCTGCTGCGTCGGCATCTGTTGCAGAACGCAGCGGCCGAAGCGCAGCTGATTGGATTGTCTCAGCCCGCCGAATCACTCGATCAGGCCGCACACCAGGCTGGTCAGAAGCTCTCCAGCCTTCGGCAGCCCATTGATGTGTTGGTACTAGGCATGGGCAGCGATGGTCATACCGCGTCGCTGTTTCCTGCCAGTCCGATGCTCGAGCAGGCATTGGATCCGGACGGCACAGAGCGCTGCCTGCCGATGTTGGCGCCGTCCAAGCCGCAACAGCGCATCACCATGACCTATCCGCTCCTGGTCTCGGCACGCACGCAAATACTGTCCATTCAGGGATCGGAAAAGCTCGAAACACTGCAACAGGCCCTGAGCCTCGAACCGATGCAAATGCCCATTCGCGCATTTCTGCATTCTCCTTTGGAAATCTATTGGTGCCCCTGAGGGCCGAGGATCTTTGCCCATGAACATGGAACAGAAAAACGCTCAGATCGAACAGATCTGTACCGAAGCGCGCATCCTTCCGGTAATCACGATTGGCAGCGAGGAGCAGATCCTGCCATTGGCCGATGCGCTTGCGGCGGGTGGTCTCAAGGCTCTTGAAATCACATTGCGCTCTGCTCACGGCCTGACGGCGATACGGCGCCTTCGCCAGGAACGCCCTGATCTTTGCGTTGGGGCAGGAACGGTGCTGGACAGGCGCATGATGGATGAGGTCGAGGCAGCTGGTGCGCAGTTCATCGTATCGCCCGGCGCTACTGACGAGCTGCTGCAAGCCGGAGTGAACTGCTCTGTGCCGCTGCTGGCTGGGATCAGCAATGCGTCCGACATCATGCGTGGCTATGCACTGGGATATCGTCGCTTCAAGCTGTTCCCAGCCGAAGTGTGCGGTGGTGTTGCCGCCATTAAAGCGCTGGGCGGGCCATTCGCTGACGTGCGCTTCTGTCCCACCGGAGGCGTGAATGCGGCAAATGCCGCTCAGTACCTTTCGCTTCCGAACGTCATGTGTGTGGGTGGAACCTGGATGATCGACGGCGCAGCGCTTAAGAATGGAGACTGGGCCAGCATTCAGAAAGCTACAGCTGACGCTCTGGCTGCGCTGAATAACGCTTGATCAATCGACGGTAGGACTGGCCGCGCTCGAACGTAACGCGGTTCGGCTGCTAACCTCCCTAGTGCTTTGGCAGGCCGGCCCGCGTATAGTGCGCGGCCTTTCTATCGGAACTGCCACACCGGGAGGTGCCCAGATGACCGAACACGAAGATACAACCCCTCATATTGCTCACGGCGAGAAGCTGCAGAAGGTCCTTGCTCGTCTCGGCCTTGCATCGCGCCGCGATGTCGAAAACTGGATCGCCGCTGGCCGTGTAAAGGTCAACGGTACCATCGCAACGCTCGGCCAGCGTGTCGATCTGCATGACGCCATCGCTGTTGACGGCCGCCTGCTCAAGCGCGAAGAAGCTTCTGAGACAGTCCGCCGTGTGCTGATCTACAACAAACCCGATGGCGAGATCTGTACGCGCGACGACCCGGAAGGGCGCCCCACTGTTTTTGATCGCCTGCCGCGCCCGAAAGAGGGCCGCTGGATCAACATCGGCCGTCTCGATATCAATACGACCGGCTTGCTGTTGTTCACGACCGATGGCGAACTGGCGAATCGTTTGATGCATCCCTCGTATGAAATGGACCGTGAGTACGCGGTCCGGGTACGCGGTGAGGTCGATGACGAGATGATCGAGCGTCTGAAGACCGGCGTCATGCTTGAAGACGGGCCGGCACGCTTCACTGACATCCAGCAAGCGCCTGGTGGTGAGGGCTTTAACCACTGGTATCACTGCGTCGTAATGGAAGGTCGCAACCGTGAAGTCCGCCGTCTGTGGGAGTCCCAAGGGCTTGTCGTCAGCCGATTGAAGCGTGTGCGATTCGGTCCGGTGTTCATGACATCCGATTTGCCCATGGGCCGCTGGCGCGAAATGTCTCAGAGCGAAGTTGACATCCTCAGCGAGGAAGTTGGCCTCAAGCCAGTCGCGCTACCGGGCATGAAGGCCAAGACCAAGGAAAAGATCGATCGAATGCAACGCAAGGTAGCCAAGCCTATCGGACGTGGCGATCGTCGGCCTCGAGTCCTTCGTTCTTCACACGAGGCGGATGTACCCAGTGGCGGCGACGCCGGCCGTCGTTCGCGTGACGATAAGCCGGTCCGTAAGCCTCGCGATGCAGACGAGCGCAGCAAGCCGAGTCGTGGTACGCCTGTTGCGGAGCGTCCTGGCGCAGCAGGACGTGGCCGTGGCAAGCCATCCCCTGCCAAGCGCGGCGGCCCGCCCGCGTCAGAAGGTCAGCGACCTGGGTTCGGCCGAGGCGACCGCGGCAAGCGTCCCTGATCTTGCGTTAGCGCCGAAATGTGTAAGGCGGTGCCGTAATGGCCCGCCTTTTTGGCACCTTTCGCGGACAGGCTTCCTATGCTGAGGCGATACGCGTGAGATTACGGCCGTCCCGTTTGGCTTGGTACAAGGCAACGTCAGCGCGTCTCAATAATTGCTCGTGAGATTCGGTTGGCATAAAGGTGGCGCACCCGAGGCTGGCCGACAGACGCACCTGTTTTTCGCCAACAAGCAGGCAAAGCGTTTGTACTGCAGCTCTTATACGTTCCGCTACGACTAAAGCCGCCTCGGCCCCAGTGTTGGATAGCACGAGAACGAACTCTTCGCCGCCAAAGCGAAACACCATATCGACATTGCGCAACTGTTCTTTGAGCAGCAGCGCCACTGCTTTCAGCGCAGCATCGCCTGCCTGATGGCCATATGTGTCGTTCAAGGCTTTGAAATGGTCCATGTCGAGCATCACGACTGACAGGGACTGGTCGTGTCGCCGCGACAGTTCTGTTTCCCGCACCAGTCCTTGCTCCAACGCTATGCGATTACCCGCGCCGGTCAGTGGGTCCTTCAGCGACGCCTGGATCGCCCTGCGGTATAGCAGCGCGTTGCGTAGCGGGAACAACGTACAGCTTATCAGCTGCTCAGCCTGATCCAATGCCCACTCGGGAATGGCTTCATTACTCAATAGGCTGAGTTCACCGATGCTCTCGCCCTGATGGAAAAGTGAATAGCTGACGTCGTTGCTTTCGACTGGCTGTCCGAGCTGAAGATGAAAGTCCGTCTCGGAATGGTGGTAAGTAAGTCCACTAAGCGGCAGCAGGTGCTGAGCTTCTTCTAGGAAGAATCCCAGGATCCGGTCAATTTCGAGGCTGGTTTGCAGACGCAATGGAAGGCTTAGCAACACTTCCGCAAGTGTCCGCCTACTGGGTGCTGCCGTCCGGCTGCCGTGAAACTCCAGCCGACGGACATGTGCGGCGCGGATGTTTACTGTGGAATGGTCCTGTTTATTGGGCAGCATGGGATCAACCTCGGAACGCAGTTTGCGCTAGTAGTTGATCTAATGCGAATTTGATGCCAATTTGAAAAACCGTTAAGAAACAGCAGGTTACTGGTGTATTGACAGCTGACGTGGCAAACGGCTGCCAGCGAAACGGCGAAATGATGCCAAATTGACATGGCACCCCAAGCGAAGCGCCGGGAAACAGGCGCTTGCCTGTCTGCGTTACTGAGCGTCCAGAGCTTTACCGTTTGTGCCGATGCTGTCTGGCCCCATTAGATACAGATAGAGCGGCATGATGTCCGATGGAAGCGGATTGACGTTTGGGTTCTCGCCAGGATAAGCCTTAGCTCTCATATCAGTTCGGGTTGCGCCCGGATTGATACTGTTGCAGCGGACGGTTCCGGTGTCCTCGAGTTCGTCGGCTAGCACCTGCATCAAGCCTTCCGTGGCAAACTTGGATACGGCATATCCACCCCAATAAGCACGGCCTTTGCGCCCGACACTGCTCGACGTGAAAATTAGAGATGCATCCTCTGACAGCTTGAGCAGAGGAAGTAATGTGCTGGTCAGCATGAACGCGGCATTGACGTTGACCTGCATGACACGCATGAAGTTGTCACCTGACAGTTGTTCGATAGGCGTGCGCGGTCCAATGATTCCGGCGTTGTGAAGCAATCCGTCAAGACGGCCGAACTCTCGCTCAATGGTCGCGGCAAGCTCGTCGTACTGGTGGGGTAGTGCGGTCTCAAGGTTCAGCGGTATCACTGCCGGTTGTGCCCAGCCAGCAGCTTCGATCTCGTCATAGACGCGATTGAGATTTTCTTCGCTTTTGCCCATCAGCAGGACAGTCGCCCCATGAGCCGCGTAGGCTTTGGCTGCTGCTTCACCGATTCCCCGGCCAGCGCCGGTAACCAGGATGATCCGACCCTTGAGCAGGTCAGGGCGGGAGGAATACTGGAACATCTGAGGCCTCATTGCAGATCGTGGGAAAAGCCCACAGTGAAGTCGGAAAAAAGATGAGAATGTCAGTTGCTGGTGGAGACTTGATTGAGGTACGCCCGCAATTCGAGCGGGTGTTCTACAACGATATCCGCACCCCAGGCGTCTGGATTGTCATCTGGGTGTATATAGCCGTAACGCACAGCAGCAGTGCGGCTGCCTGCCGCCCGGCCGGACTCGATATCGCGTAAATCGTCTCCTACGAACAGTACGGTCGCCGGGTCCAGTCCTAACTGCTCGCAAGCCAGGGTCATCGGTTCCGGATCGGGTTTGCTCTTGCTGACATGGTCAGGGCAGACCAGCACGGCAGAGCGGGATGCCAGACCCAGCTGCTGCATGATCGGCTCTGCAAATCGCAACGGCTTGTTTGTCACTACGCCCCATATAAGGCCTGCTTGCTCTATTTCGACGAGCAGCTCCGCCATTCCCTCATACAAACAGCTTTCAACGGCACAGTGTTCTTGATATCGATCCAGGAACTCCAGTCGCAAGGTTTCGAACTCGTCCGACATCGGGTCGACTGCAAAGGCGCTCAGCACCATTGCCCGCGCGCCACCTGATACGACATCCCGTACATGTTGGTCAGGAACGCGATCAAGGCCGCGAGAGGTGCGCATGGCCTGAGTAACCGCTATGAAATCGGGTGCGGTATCGAGCAGCGTGCCGTCCATGTCGAACAATATTGCGCGCAGACGCATCAGGCCTCCCGTACTGTCTGGATCATGTAGTTCACATCCACATCAGGTGAAAGCTTGTAGTGCTTCGTCAGCGGATTGTAGGTAAGGCCAATGACATCCTTGACCTCGAGGCCGACGTCACGGCTCCAGGCACCAAGCTCTGATGGTCGAATGAATTTGCGATAGTCATGGGTACCGCGCGGTAACAGCTGCAGCACATATTCAGCGCCAATAATGGCGAATGCGTAGGCCTTGGGGTTGCGATTGATAGTGGAGAAGAACACTTGGCCGCCGGGCTTCACCATCTTGTAGCAGGCGCGAATAACGGAGGCGGGGTCGGGCACGTGCTCAAGCATTTCAAGGCACGTGACAACGTCGAATTGCTCGGGTTGCTCTTCGGCCAATGCCTCGGCAGTGATTTGTCGATAGTCGATTTCCAGGCCGGACTCAAGCAGGTGCAGCCTCGCAACCGACAGCGGGGCTTCGCCCATGTCGATTCCTGTTACGGCGGCGCCGCGCTGGGCCATGGCTTCACTGAGGATTCCGCCGCCGCACCCCACGTCAAGAACATTCTTACCCGCCAAGGACACATGCTCGTCGATCCAGTTAACCCGAAGAGGATTGATCTCATGCAGCGGTTTGAACTCGCTTTCGCGGTCCCACCAGCGGTGGGCCAATGCTTCAAATTTGGCGATTTCAGCGTGGTCGACATTGCTCATGGTGTGTTCCATTTGAAAGCTTGAGGGAGAAGCTTGAGCGCTAATCGCTAATGGTGCCAGCTTCCGTCAGACGAAGAGCTCCTGATGGAGGCTCTGCGAGTAGGTCAGTTTGTCGCGGTGTGGGTGGTCATCGGCACGTGTTTATTTTCTGGAGCCTATCCTTTCGCCCCATTCTTTGGCCGTAGCGATTACGCGCTCCTCATCGATACGGGTGAGTTTGCGATCATCTAGCAGCTGCTTTCCGCCTACCCATACATGACGTACGCAGTCTCTAGTGCTGGAATAAATCAGTTGTGAGACCGGGTCATAAACGGGTTGCTGGGCCAAGCGTGACAGGTCGAATGCAACCATGTCGGCAAACTTGCCTACCTCCAGTGTGCCCGTATGTTCCTCCAGCCCTAGAGCGCGTGCGCCATTGAGAGTAGCCATGCGTAGCGCCCGATGGGCATTGAGCGCAGTCGCAGACCCCGCAACCGCTTTGGCAAGCAACGCTGCGGTCCGCGTTTCGCCTAGCAAATCCAGATCGTTATTGCTCGCGGCGCCGTCGGTCCCAATGCCGACATTCACGCCTGCTTCCCACAGGCGCTCGACAGGGCAAAAACCACTCGCTAACTTAAGGTTGGATTCCGGGCAATGAATGACACTGCAATTGTGCTCAACGAGCAGTGCGATGTCCTCGTCGTTTACCTGGGTCATGTGTACGGCCTGGAAGCGTGGGCCGAGGAGTTGCAGGCGAGCCAGGCGAGCGAGCGGGCGCTCACCGTGTTTGCTTATGGCTTCCTCAACTTCATGCGCCGTTTCGTGGACATGCATATGAATGCCTATGTCCATTTCCGCCACCAGGGTCCGAATGCTGTCCAGCTTGTCGTCGGCAACTGAGTAGGGGGCATGCGGGCCGAATGCGATATTCAGGCGCGGGTGGTGCTTGAGATCATCGAATAACGCTACGCCTTTGCGCAGCGACTCGTCGGCATCGCGCGCGCCTGGAATGGGGAAGTCTAATACCGGAATGGTTATTTGCGCCCTTACGCCGTGCTTGTGAACAAGCTGGGTGACGACTTCGGGGAAGAAATACATATCGGAAAAGCAGGTGATGCCACTCTGCAATTGCTCCGCAATGGCCAGCTCGCTTCCCGCATAAATGAAGGCCTCGTCCACCCATTTGCTTTCGGCTGGCCATATATGATCGCGGAGCCAGGTCATCAAGGGGAGGTCGTCTGCGAGCCCGCGGAACAAGGTCATGGCTGCGTGGCCGTGAGCATTCACCAATCCGGGTGCCAATAGCATTCCGCTAAGCTCGCGAGTTTCTCGGGCAGGGTATTGAGCTGCCTCCGCACGTGGAGCAATGAGCGCTATGCGTCCATCCCTGACGCCTAGCGCGTAGTTCGTGAGTACAACACCGGCCGGTTCCACCGGAACAAGCCAGGTAGGTAACAGTAATAGGTCAAGCGGGTCGGTATCTGTATGGGGCATGAAGGCCATCTGGGCAGATTCGCGGGGGATATATAAGTGTAAAGCGTGTAGGGCTTCGTTAGAAGAAACTAGACCCTTCACTATAGAAGGTCGATTGCTGCAGCGCAGATTGCTTATGTTGAACAGACAGCAGAAGCTAAATTTGAAACAACCGTTGACGTGAGAATTGCAGTGCCTATAATGCGCACCTTCTCCGGCGCAGGCCTTTAGCGAAATCTCTTGTAAATCAAGAAGTTAGCGAAATTTAAGGCTTGCACGGGTGGCGAATTCGAGTAGAATGCGCCGGGCTGACAAGGTGGTGGTTGAGCTTTGTTGGTGGCTCTGGTCAGGTTGATCGGAAGCGGTTGAAAGAGGTGGT